>OZ240669.1:0-3757476 GCA_965198635.1 Granulicella sp.
AAGACAATGAATTCAAGGTCCAGCTCGCCAAGCAGTGCATCGTCCGTGCCCTGAATCAGGCGAAGCAGGGACAGGTAACGCAAGGAGCACAGGCCTAATGCAATCAGGTACAGATCAGCAGAAACCGCCCGTCATGCCCCAGCCGCCCCATCGCTATGAGGGCGTGGAAAAGGTCACCGGCACCATCAAATACGCCGCCGAATTCAGCGGTCCCTTTCCCCGCGCCAGGATGGCCTACGCCTACATGGTGCAGTCCACCATCCCCAGCGGCACCATCGCCTCCATGAACTCTAAGGCCGCCGAGCACGCCCCCGGCGTCATAGCGGTCCTCACACCCTCCAACGCACCGAAGTTGCAGGTCGGTCCGCCGAAGCCGCCCACCAAGCGTTCGCTTACCATCCTGCAGGACAACAATGTCGACTACAACGGCCAGCCCATCGCGGTAGTCGTCGCGGAGTCCCTCGTCGAAGCCACCCGTGCCGCGCGTCTGCTGGACATTAAGTACAACGCTCAGCCCGCCAAGCTCGACTTCATGGGCCGGCTCGGCGAAGCGGCACCGCCGCGCACCCGCAGCCATGACCCCAACCGCCAGCAGCGTGGCGATGCCGAACAGGCCCTCGCCGGCGCCGCCTTCAAAGTCGAAGAAACCTACACCACCCCCATCCAGAACCACAACCCGATGGAGCCGCACGGCACTATCGCCTGGTGGGAGGGTGAAAAGCTCTCCGTCTACGACGCCACCCAGGCCGTGAACGGCGACAAAATGACCCTCGCCCGCGTCCTGAACCTTGCCCAGGATGATGTCCACATTATGGATCCCGTCGTCGGCGGCGGCTTCGGCTGCAAGGGTTCCACCTGGTCGCACGTCATTCTCGCGGCCATGTCCGCCAAGCTCGTCGGTCGCCCGGTTAAGCTGGTCCTTGGCCGCGAGCAGATGTGGGGACCGGTCGGTGCTCGTCCCACCACCGTCAATATGATCAAAATTGCCGCCAATACCGATGGCAAGATCACGGCCATAAAGCACGACGCCATCATTCACTCCTCGGTCATGGAAGACTTCATCGAAGAGACCATGGGACCCAGCCGCATCCTCTACCAGAGCGGCTCCAACGACACCAGCTTGAAGTGCGTGCAGATGAACTACGGTGTGCCCACCTTCATGCGCGCTCCCGGCGAGGCTCCCGGCACGGCCGTCCTCGAGATCGCCATGGACGAGATGGCCGAAAAACTGAAGATGGATCCCATCCAGTTCCGCATGGTCAACTATGCGGAAAAAGATCTCAGCGAGGACAAGCCGTGGAGCTCCAAGCACCTCGACGACTGCTACAAACAGGCCGCTGATCGCTTCGGCTGGTCCAAACGCAACCCTACCCCCGGTCAGATGACCGAAGGCAACGAATTGATCGGCTACGGTATGGCCACAGCCACGTATCCTGCCAACCGCTCTTCAGCCAACTGCATGGCAAAGTTCCTTCCCAATGGGGAGGCGCTGGTCGCTTCGGGAACACAGGATCTAGGCACCGGGATGTACACGATCATGCAGCAGGTCGCGGCTGAAGCCCTGGGCATGGATCTGAAGAAGATCAAGGTCGAGCTCGGCAACTCAGCCCTGCCGAAGGCCCCCGTCTCCGGCGGCTCGCAATCCACAGCCTCCGTCGGCCCAGCCGTCCAGGCCGCCTGCCAGCAACTCATGTTGAAGGTCGGTGACATGGCGATCGGTGATCCGCAAAGCCCGGTGCACGGTGTGCTTCCGGAAAAGGTCACCGTCAAGTCCGGTCGCGTATTTCTGAAAGATAGCCCCGGCACGGGCGAAGACGTGACCGCGCTCATCGCCCGCAACGGGAACAAGGCCATCGAAACTGACGGTTCAGCCGAACCGTCACAGGACCACACCTCGATGACCTCGAACTCCTGGGGTGCGGTCTTCGCCGAGGTCGCCGTCGATAAGACCACACACATGGTTAAGGTGCGTCGCCTCGTCGCCACCTACGACATCGGCACGCTCATGAATGAAAAAACCGGTCTGAACCAGCTCATGGGGGGTCTCGTCTGGGGCGTCGGCTTCGCGCTCGAGGAAGAAACCCACCAGGACCCGAACACAGGCCGCGCAGTGAACGAAAATCTCGCCGAATATCACGTACCCGTGAACCGCGACATCAACATTGTCGATGTCACCGTCCTAAATATCCCCGACATGAAGTTCAACCCCCTCGGTGCCCGCGGCATCGGTGAAATCGGTGCCACCGGTGGCATGGCGGCCATCGCCAACGCCATCTACAACGCCACCGGCAAGCGTGTTCGCAATTACCCGATCACCCCCGACAAACTGATGTCGGCCTAGTCCGCTCAGAACACAACGAGGGCCAGTTCCAATTCGGAACTGGCCCTCGTTTTTGGTTCAAAACCAGGTTCCTGGCCTGTGTCGCACACGAAGAATATGCGAAGATAACCGTGGCCATGGCTGCACACGCCTCCCTTCCCGAGCTCCTGCATCGCGTCTTCGGCCACAAGGAATTTCGCGCGCATCAGCAGCCGGTCTGTGAAGCAGCCGCCGCCGGCCGCGATGTCCTTCTCGTCATGCCCACCGGCGCGGGCAAGAGTCTTTGCTACCAGCTGCCCGCCCTGGCCCGCGGCGGCACCGCGCTAGTCATCTCGCCGCTGATCGCCCTCATGGACGACCAGGCAAGCAAGCTCTCGGCCCTAAACCTCCGCGTAGCCCGCATTCACTCCGGTCTGCCCCGCGAGGCCGCTCGCCAGGCCTGCCGCGACTACCTCGACGGCAACCTGGACTTCCTTTTCATCGCTCCCGAGCGGCTCCGCGTCCCCGGCTTCCCGGAGATGCTCGCCAAGCGCAAACCCGCGCTGATCGCCATCGACGAAGCGCACTGCATCTCGCAGTGGGGACACGACTTTCGGCCTGACTACCGAACGCTCGGCCAACATCTGCCGGCCCTTCGCCCCAGCCCGATCATCGCGCTTACCGCCACCGCCACGCCCACCGTCCAGAAGGACATCCTCCGCGCCCTCGACCTCAAGGACCCGGGTGTCTTCATCACCGGCTTTCGCCGCACCAATCTTCAGATCGAAGCCGCCGAGCTCTCCAAGCCGCAGCGCACCGAATTCATCACGAAGCTGCTCTCAAAGCCCGAAGCCCGCCCGGCCATCGTCTACGCCTCCTCCCGCAAAATGGCCGAAGAACTGGCCACCGCGCTCGGCAAAAAACTCTCCGCCGCCGTATACCACGCCGGTCTGGACCCCGGTACCCGCGAGCGCGTGCAGACCGCCTTTCTCGCCGGTAAACTCGAGGTCGTCGTCGCCACCGTCGCCTTCGGCATGGGCGTCGACAAGGCCGACGTCCGCACCGTCATCCACTCCGCCCTGCCCGGCTCCGTCGAGGCCTACTACCAGGAGATTGGCCGCGCCGGCCGCGACGGCAAACCCTCCCGCGCCATCCTGCTCCACAGCTTCGCTGACCGCAAAACGCTCGACTTCCTCCTCGAACGCAGCTATCCCGAGGTGAGCGATCTCGAACTCGTCGCCGGTGTCCTCCGCGAAGACCCACAGCTCTGTGACGAACTCCTCCCGCAGCTAAAACTCGACCGCGAAACCCTCGAACGCTGCATCGAAAAGCTCGTCGGCCAGGGCGCCGCCACCGCCGACTTCGAAGGTCGCGTCCGCCGCACCGGCGAGGGCCGCTGGCAGCGCGACTACACCGCACAGGTCACCAACCGTCGCTCCCAGATCGACCGCATGGTCGCCTACGCGGAAGGCAGCGGCTGCCGCATGACCGCCCTCATCCGCCACTTCGGCGACCAGAACGACGTCGGCAAGCCCTGCGGCCTCTGCGACGGCTGTGCTCCCGAACGCTCCATCTCCTCCCCCGCCGCTCAGGCCTCCACGTCAGAGCGTGAAGACCTCCGCAGCATTCTCCGCACCCTCGCAGCAAGCCCTCGATCCACCGGCAAACTCGCCGCTGAAGCCCGGATGGACGGCGATCGCAAGACCTTCGATCGCCTCCTGAGCGGCCTCGCGCAGGCTGGCCTCATCTCTGTCGCAACCGAAAGCTTCCGCGGCGAAGAGGGTCGCGACATCAGCTACCGCAAGGTCTCACTCACCCCGGAGGGCCGCGACGTGGACGACGCCGCCCTCGACACCGTTTGGCTGCGCGGAGAGGCCGGCGATCCTCCCGCCAAGAGTCGCAGCACCAAATCCCGAGTCGGCAAGACCTCCTCCCCCGCCACGGAGCAGCCGCTCACCCCGACCCAGGAGGCGCTGCTCGAGCAACTTCGCGAATGGCGGCGTCGCAAGGCACAGGAGCGCGGCGCCCCCGCCTTCACCGTCTTCCACGATTCCGTTCTGCGCACACTGGCCATCGAGCAACCCCCAAATCTCGTGAGCCTGAGCGAAGTGAAGGGCGTCGGGCAGGAAAAGCTCGACCGCTTCGGCGCGGAGATTCTCGCGCTCTGCCGCGGTGAGCAGCCATCCCTGTCCGAATCGGCACCAGGGACCCTGTCGAAAGCGCCCGCCCGCCCGCCGGCTTCAACTGCACAGAGGGTAGAAACCCCCGCAAAGCCTGCCAGGACGTCAACCCCGATCCGCGAAACGATCCATGTCGCCCAGCCGATCACCGCAAAGCCGAAGCCCCTCGCCGAGCCGGTCGCGCTGTCTCCGCAGCAACTCGTCCTGGAGTCCAGGCTCCGCGACTGGCGCCGTGAACAGGCCGCCAACTCCGGTCTGCCGACCTTCTTCGTCCTGAGCGAAACCGCCTTGCGCAAGGTGGTTCTCCAAAATCCGCGCAGTCTGCAGGAGTTGGGTAACGTCGCCGAACTGGGCGCCGACAAACTCGCCCGCTACGGAGACGCCGTCCTGGCGCTCTGTTCTGAGACGTTCTGAGACGTTCTGAGACATAGACCGGCCTCTCTACAACGTCGGCGCCATCGTTCGTTCCCCATCCCGACACCCGCACATGAGACCATAGCCCTCGTATGAGCCTCCAAGGTTTCGGTGTAGCCATCATGGCCGCGGGCAAGGGAACGCGGCTGAAGTCTAGGCGTCCCAAGGTCCTGCATGAGGTCGGCGGCCGCGCTCTTCTGCTCCACGTGATAGCCGCCGCCGAAACAATCGCCTCAACCGACCAGATCTTTTGCATCATCGGCCACGAAGCCCACCGCGTCCGCGCTGCCGTAGCCTCCACCGGCGTGCTTTTTGTCACGCAAACCGAGCAGCGCGGCACCGGCCATGCGATCCAGGAGTTGAAAGCGCACCTGCTCGCCACAGGTGCGCCGCCGCCCGAGCACCTGCTCGTGCTCTCCGGTGACGTCCCGCTGATCCGCCCCGAAACCCTCAGCCGCCTCTGCGAAACCCACCTGCGCGAACACGCCGCGATGACCATCCTGACCGCGATCCCGCCCGACCCCACCGGCTACGGTCGCGTCCTGCGCACGGCCGCGGACGGCCCTGAGGTCGAAGCCATCGTCGAGCAGAAATCCCTCCGCCCTGACCAGCTCGGCGCTCCCGAGATCAACTCCGGCATCTACTGTTTCGACACCCAGGCCCTCTTCGCCCAGCTCGATAAACTCACCACCTCCAACGCCCATGGCGAGTTCTACCTCACCGACATCGCTGCCCTGCTCCGCTCCGCCGGCGAGCGCGTAGTCGCCGTGGCCGCCAAACATGTAGATGAGGTCCTCGGTGCCAACACCATCGCCGAGATGATGCACCTTGACGCCGCGCTGCGTCTCGAAACCGCTCGCCGCCTCATGGCTGCCGGCGTCACGATCTTCCGCCCCGAAACCTGTGTCATCGACGCTGCCGTCGAAGTCGCCCCGGATACGATCATCGAGCCTTTCGTGCAACTGCTGGGCAACACCCACATCGGTGCGGAATGCCGCATCCGCTCCTACGCCGTCATCCAGAACAGCACGCTGGGCGATGGCGTCCTGGTCCGCAACGGGTGCGTTTTGGAAGACGCCACCGTCGGCGACCGCGCCCTGCTCGGCCCCTACGCTCACCTGCGCCCCGGCAGCGAGATCGGCCCCGAAGCCCATCTCGGTAACTTCGTCGAAACCAAAAAGGTGAAGCTCGGCCGCGGCTCCAAGGCCAATCACCTCTCCTACCTCGGCGACGCCGTCATCGGCGAAGGTGTCAACATCGGCGCGGGAGCCATCACCTGCAACTACGACGGCGTCCATAAGCACCTCACAACCATTGGCGACGGCGTGTTTATCGGCTCCGACTCCACCCTTGTGGCTCCGCTCACAGTTGAATCCAATTCCTACGTGGCCGCCGGTTCCTGCATTACGGAGAATGTTCCTACGGGCTCGCTCGCTCTTGGACGTAGCCGTCAGGTGACCAAAGCAGGCTGGGTGGCGCGAAAGAAGGCCGTTACCGTTGCCCGATCGAAGGTTTAGCCAAATCGAGAAGACCTCAAATCAATTTACTTGGCAGCCGCTGGAGGAAGTGTTACGTTAAATCATCGAACTGTATGGGAAACCATATGGACCGAGAGCTTGTTCCGGACAGCTGGACCGCTATCCGCGCCCAAGTTGCGTCACTGGCCTCCCGGCACGGGCTCACCCCCGTGCCGCTTTTTTGCGCTACGGGCCGGGAACATCGGCTGGACACACCGGGCGGAGCATCGGCGACGGCTATAATACATTTAGTTCTTTGATACCAGCCCAACGCATAGTTGCGGCCGGCCCACCAGAATGGGGGCGTCACGGCTTCGACGGGATTGCTTGCGGCTAAGAGGCATGCCGGGGTGTGGACACCCGTAATCGCTCACAAAACTATAAGTGCCGAACCTCAGTTCGCTCTTGCTGCTTAATTAATTAAGTAGCCGATCGCCCCAGCTTCGCCTACGGGCCGGAAGCGATCGTCGCACAGTAGGCTGGCCCAAGGAGTTCCGTCTGGACGCCAAGGGCGAGATCAATCAGGCTGGTGGCCGGCGCATCTTCGCCCGTTCTAAGCGCCGATCACGAGACAAAGATGAACATTGGGAAAAGCATGAACGCTCTTAGCTGACGGTCGTTTCGGACGCGGGTTCGACTCCCGCCGCCTCCACCATTTCCCTTTCCTACACTTCAACAAAGCCCCGCCGGAGACGGCGGCAAAGTTGCGTCCCCATGGCGCACAATGACCCTATGGCTGATTTCAGCTTTAGCCGAAAAACCTTCACCTATTTCGACGGTGCCCGTCGCCACAGCTCCGACAAAGAGTGGTTTGACGCCCACCGGAAACAGTACGCCGAGCACGTAGAAGTTCCGCTTACGCATCTCATCCTGTCCTTGAAAGAACGGCTGGCCGATTCGCTGCCGGGTGTTGTATTTTCACCACGGAGGATCAGCAAGCCTCTCAAGCGACAGTTAAAAGAGAAGGAAGGTCCCCTGTTGCGCCCCAACGCCACGGCCTACTTCGCTGAAACCGCGACCTCCATGTTTGAGTCCAACCCCGGCATTTATCTCTCCTTCGGGGCTACCGAAGAGGACAATATCTGTGGTTGCGGTCTATGTATGCCGTCAAGCCGGCAGCTGAAAGAGCTCCGTCCCCGCTTCGGGTCAGACCACGAAACGCTGAAGCGTATTCTCACAGCGAAAAACTTCCGCAAGTACTGGACCGGCCTCAGTGGCGACCTCTACAAGCGCTTTCCCAAAGAGTTCGAGGAAGGCGCCCCGGGCAGTGACTATCTTTGGCACAAGCAATTCTTCCTCAGCAGAAGACCGACCCGCGAAGAGGTACTGCAGCCGGACTTCATTGAAACCACGGTCGACGCCGTGGCCGCTGCGATTCCCTTTCTAACGTGGACAAGGAACGCGGTCGGCATCTATCGCAAACCCAGACCACGGCACACTGAACTCGACTAAAGTGCGAGGCCTGCTAAGTTCGTCTCGAGTGCCAGGCCGGTTCGACAAAGGCCATTCTCCCAAGGCATTCTGATGCCAGGCTGTCGGCTGCGGTACTCATGCAGGGCGATCAGCATTCGGAGCCGCATGCCGCCTGCCATCCCCACGATTTCCCACTCGCTGGCCGAGGAGCTGGCCAGTCGGCTGCAGGAAGCCACCGGGGCCGAGGTCCGCTTCGATGGTGCCTCGCGCGCGCTCTACGCCTCGGATCTGTCGCATTACCGCCAGGTCCCGATCGGCGTGGTCATTCCGTGCACGGTCGATGACGTCATCGCCACAGTTGCCATCTGCCGCGAGTACGGCATCCCCCTCTTCGGCCGCGGCGCCGGGACCAGCCTCGCCGGCCAGACCTGCAACGTCGCCGTGGTGCTCGACTTTTCCAAATACCTCAACACGCTTCTGGAACTGAACCCCGAAGAACGCTGGGCCTGGGTCGAACCCGGCATCATCAACGACCATCTGCGCTCTGCCGCTGAAAAACACGGCCTCACCTTCGCCCCGGACCCTGCCACCCACGCCTACTGCACCCTCGGCGGCATGATCGGCAATAACTCCTGCGGCGCGCACTCGGTGCTCGGCGGCAAGACCAGCGAAAACATTGAAGAGCTCGATATTCTGCTCTACGACGGCACCCGCATGACCGTCGGAGCTACCACCGAAGACGAACTACAGCGAATCATTGACACCGGCGGCCGCAAGGGCGAAATCTACGCCCGGCTGCGCGATCTGCGCGACCGCTACGCCGGCCTCGTACGGGAGCGCTATCCCGACATCCCGCGCCGCGTCTCCGGCTACAACCTCGACTACCTGCTCCCGGAAAACGGCTTCAACGTGGCCCGCGCGCTCGTAGGCACGGAAAGCACCTGCGCGATCACTCTGCGCGCCAAGACTCGCCTGGTTCAAAGCCCGCAGCATCGCGTTCTCCTGCTGCTGGCGTACCCAAGCGTCTTCGAAGCCGCCGACCAGTCCCCTCGCTTCGCCGCTCTGCACCCAATCGCCATCGAAGGCTTCGACGCCAAGGTGATCTCCAACGCCCGCCTTGCCGGCAAACACATGCCCGGCATCAAGTACTTCCCCGATGGCCAAGCCTGGCTCCTCGTCGAATTCGGCGCCGACTCGCCTGAAGCTGCCCTCCAAATGGGCCGCAACGCCAAAGCCTGGGCCGAGCACCACGATTCCGATCAGATCGGCCTGCGCCTGCTCGAGGACCCTGCCGAGCAACGCGCCGCCTTCGAAGTCCGCGAGCTCGGCCTCGGCGTCTCCCGCGTTCCCGGCAAATCCGAAGACACCTGGGACGGCTGGGAGGATGCCGCCGTGGAACCCGCAAAGCTCGGGGCCTATCTCCGCGATTTCTACGTTCTCTGCGACCGCTACGACTATTTCGTCGTGCTCTACGGCCACTTCGGGCAGGGCTGCGTCCACTGCCGCATCAACTTTCGCTTCGACACCGCCCAACACGTCGCCAAGTACCGCCGCTTCGTCACCGAGGCCGCCCACCTCGTCGTCCATTACGGCGGTTCGCTCTCCGGCGAGCACGGCGACGGCCAGGCCCGTGCGGAGCTGCTGCCCATCATGTTCGGTGACGAGCTCGTGGGGCCTTCGCCGAGTTCAAAGCCATCTGGGACCCGACCAACAAGATGAATCCCGGCAAGGTGGTCGACCCCTTTCCGCTCGATTCCAATCTCCGCGTCGGACCGGATCATCACCCAAAGCCCGTCCTCACCATCTTCCAGTTTCCCGACGACCACGGCAGCTTTGCCCACGCCACGGAGCGCTGCTTCGGCGTCGGCAAATGCCGCAAGCTCGAAGGCGGCACCATGTGCCCCAGCTTTCAGGTCACGCGCGAAGAACAGCACACCACCCGCGGCCGCGCCCGGCTCTTATTCGAAATGCTTCAGGGCGAAGCCATACAGGACGGCTGGCGCGACGAGGGCATCAAGGAGGCCATGGACCTCTGCCTTGCCTGCAAGGGCTGCAAAGGTGATTGCCCCGTCTCCGTCGATGTCGCCACCTACAAGGCCGAGTTCTTGGCGCACTACTACGAAGGCCGCCTGCGCCCCGTTTACGCCTACTCCATGGGCCTTATTGACAAGTGGGCCACCGTCGCCTCGAAGTTTCCCGCGTTGGCGAACCTCGCCACCCAGACGCCGGGCATCGCCGCGCTCGCTAAAAAACTGGGCGGCATCACGCAGCATCGCGACATGCCCGCTTGGCCGAAGCAGACCTTCAAGCAATGGTTCAAAGCTCGCGACCTAAACCCCTCCTCCGCCAGTAACAACATCCGCGGCGAGGTCATTCTCTGGGCCGACACCTTCAACAATCACCTCATGCCGCACACCGCCCAGGCCGCCGTCGCCGTGCTCGAAGATGCCGGCTTTCGCGTGCGCGTCCCCCAACAGCACCTCTGCTGCGGCCGTCCGCTCTATGACTTCGGCATGCTCGACCAGGCCAAGCGCTACTTGCGCAAGATCCTCACCACGATGACCCGTGAAATCGACGCCGGCACCCCCATCGTCTGCCTTGAACCCAGCTGCGCTTCGGTCTTCAAGGACGAGCTCACCAACCTGTTCCCGAACGACGACGCAGCCCAGCGCCTCAGCAAACAGGTCATCCTCTTCCCAGATTTCCTCGACCAGGTCGGCTACCGGCCCGGCAAACTCAGGGGCAAAGCCGTCGTCCACGGCCACTGTCACCACAAGGCACTCTGGAGTATGAGCCCGGAGCAGCGCCTGCTCGAAGCCACCGGCCTCGAAACAAACGTGCTCGACTCCGGCTGTTGCGGCCTCGCCGGCTCCTTCGGCTACGAGGAAGGCCATCACGATCTCTCCCTGAAGATCGGCGAGCGCGTGCTCTTCCCCGCCATCCGCGCTGCCGAACGCGACACCCTCGTCATCTCCGACGGCTTCAGCTGCCGCCAGCAGATCACCCACGGCACACCACGCCGTGCCATGCACACCGCCGAGGTGCTCGCCATGGCGCTTAGCCCGCAGATGACCACAAACCAGGACGGCTACCCAGAGACCGGCCGCACCCAACCCGATGCCGCCTATCCCCTGGGAGCAGCGTTGCTGGCCGGTGCCGGAATTGCCGGTGCCGGCCTATACCTTTGGAAGCGCACGCAGCGCCCTCTTGCAGCACCAGCATCCAAGCAGATGGCGGCGGACTGACAAACGCTTCGGCAGTCCGCCTAAGTGACTGGAGACCCATGGCAAACAAGGCGCAACTGCTCGACTTCCTCGACAAGCACATCTTCCTCCCCGTCCTGCACGCCTCGGAGCGCGACCTCGGCACCAAGCAGCGCGAAGACCTCGAAGACCTCAAACGCCGTACCCAGGACGAGATGGGCCGCTTTCACGGCTATGATTCCGCCGAGAAGGTGGTTCAGATGTATAAGGATGACCTCCACTCCGAGGCCGCCAAGCCCGTCAACGCGCGCCTGCAGGATCTGGGCCTGCCCCGGCTAATCGACGTCAGGGAGGAGTTCCTCAAGCTGGCCGGGGAAACCTCCTAAGAAGAAACCTCTTACGAAGCCTCTTTGCGGCTAGGCCCCCTTCCACCCAACTCGTCATCCTGAGCAACGCAAAAGACCGGATGTTCCCCTCCATCCGCAACAAGGCTCAATGCAAGCCACCGACTCCCCTTCACCCCAGCGCCTGCAGACATTCATGCGCAATCTGCAGGCCCTCCTCCACCGGCATCGCCCATGCACTCAGCCGCGAACTCGGCGTCGAAATCCGCACCTGGCCCTCAATCGACCGGTTCGCCCCCTCATCCAGCTCCAAACCCCAACCCCGCAGCCCCAGGCACACCGCCGCCCGCAGCCACGGTGAGTCCTCCCCGATGCCCCCACCGAACAGCACCGCCTCCGCATCGCCCAGCGCCGCCAGGTAGGCACCCACCGCCAGCCGCACGCGATAGCCGAACATTTCCAATGCCAGCCGCGCCGGCTGGTCGTCGCGCTTGACCAGCTCTCGCGTGTCCAGCGTTCCGCCCGCGATTCCCAGCATGCCGGAGCGCTTGTTCAGCATCGTCATCACCTCGTCGATGCCGACCCCCTGCTTTTCCATCAGGTAGGGCAGGATGCCCGGATCGACGCTGCCCGAGCGCGACCCCATCATCAGTCCTTCCAGCGGCGTCAGTCCCATCGTCGTATCCACCGATCGGCCCTTCGAAACCGCACACGCCGAGCAGCCGCTCTCCAGGTGCAGCGTCACAATCGTGACCTGCTCCGCCCGCTTGCCCACGGTCGCCGCGTATTGCTCCAACTGGTAACGGTGCGACAACCCATGGAAGCCATACTTACGCACACCGTAGCGGTCCGCCGTCTCACGCTCGATCGGGTAGCGCCACGCCATCTCCGGCAGCGTCCGATGGAACGCCGTATCGAAGGCCACCATCTGCCGTACGCCTTTCAACTTTCGGTCCAGCACCCGCAGCACCGCCAGCGAGCTCTGGTTATGCAAAGGTGCCAGCTCCTCCAGCCGTTCGATATCGCTTCGTACCTTGTCATCGACCGCCGCGGCCCCCGCGTACTCGGCGCCTCCGTGCACCACGCGCACCCCCACGAAGGCCAGCGATTTCATCCCTTCATGGAGATCCTCCCGCGATTGCAGCCACCGCAGCGCCGCGCTCACCGCCGCCTCCATGTCCGCCACGTCGCAACGCTCGGAGGAGACGGTATCGCGTCCGTCGTACACCGAAAGCTTGCCTTCCTTGCCGACATCATCCAGGGCCGCGCTTGCCAGCTTGCGCGCCTCACCCGCCCGCGCCTACCCCGGCTTCACGTCTACCAGCTCAAACTTCAGCGAGTTGCTGCCAGGGTTGAAGACCAGTGCAGTAGCCATACCTCTAGGATGAACGTCGCTGCCGGAAGGAGGGTCGCCCCGGTCTGACTTGCCTACCTTTTCAAAGCCGGGATCTCGTAAGCTCCTCTCTCAAGCCTCCCGCGCGACGGCTTTCTCCCGTTTTCAGCACGACAGGTGTTGCCCGAACCTTCTTTGCCAGCAGTTGGAGCGTGGACTTAAAAACTTTTCCCAGGCGGCCCTCGTCTTTCTTCTGTCGGGGCTGAGAATGAAGCTAGGGCTTGGCGCCAGATTGCCTGGCGCCCTGTTGATCTGCGACAAGGGCGTGAGATGACTGAAGAGGAGAATGGGGCTCGGACCGCAAGCGGCACAGAGCTTGGCGCGTCGTTTGTGGCGCATAACTCGCCATCCTATGGCGGCGATCTCGGAAACCAGTTTGAGGCCAGGAACTCCGTCGATCCGGAGCACTACGACCTCGCGCATCATCGGGTGGACGGCGCCGCGCAGCGCGCCCAGCGCAGGCATAAGTGGTATTGGCTCGCCGCGCTCCTGCTCTTCGGCCTCACAGTCTTTCTCGTGCATCGCTTCACCGCCAACAGCGATAACACCAAAACCCCAAAGACCGGGGGGGCCTCCGGCGGTAACGGGGGTCAGGCTCAAACCGGTGGCGCCGGCGGTCGTGGCGGCGCGCAAGGCCCCGCCGCCATCACCGTCGGCCAATCCAAAACCGGCAACATGGATATCGTCGACGACGCCCTCGGCACCGTCACCCCGGTCTACACCGTCACGGTTTATAGCCAGGTCACCGGCCGCGTGATGGCTGTGAACTACCGCGAAGGCCAGCTCGTCCACAAGGGACAATCGCTGGTGGAGATCGATCCCCGCCCCTACCAGGCCACCCTCACCCAGGCGCTCGGCACACTGACCCGCGACCAGGGCGTACTCGCCGAGGCCAAAATCGACCTCGCCCGCTATCAGGCCGCCTTCGCCCGCAACGCCATTGCCCGGCAGCAGCTTGAAGATCAGCAGCAGACCGTCCAACAGGATCAGGGGACAGTCCTCTCCGATCAGGGCAGCGTCGACTATGACCGCGTGCAGCTGGCCTACTGCCATATCGCAGCCCCCATCACCGGACGCGTCGGCCTTCGCCTCATCGACCCCGGCAATACCGTCTTCTCGGGCACCGGCTCCACACTCGTCGTCATCACGCAGCTGCAACCCATCACGGTCGTCTTCAACGTCTCCGAAGATAGCCTTCCGCAGGTGGAGCAAGAGCTCCGCGCCGGTCACCAACTGCAGGTCGAAGCCTACGACCGCTCCAACGACAAGAAGCTCGATACCGGTCGTCTCAACTCACTGGACAACCAGATCGACACCGCCACCGGTACCCTGAAATTCCGCGCCAACTTCCCTAACCCGAAGAGCATCCTCTTCCCCAACCAGTTCGTGAACGCTCGGCTGCGGGTCAAAACCCTCACGGACGTCACCCTCGTACCCTCGGCGGCGGTACAGCACAACGGCACCGCTGCCTTCGTCTACATCGTGAAGTCGAATAACACCGTGGCCGTTCAACCCATCAAGACCCTGACCAGCGAAGAAAGCACCACCGCGGTGCAGGGCGTGGAGCCCAATACCACGCTCGCCACCAGTGGTTTTGACCGGCTTGAGGCAGGCGCCGCTGTACAGATTCGCGGCAACGGTCCAGGACATGGGCAGACCACCGGCAACAAGGCGCCGGGCACCAGCGGTGGGAACACCGCCCCATGAACCCGTCCCGCCCATTTATTCTCCGGCCCGTTGCGACGGCGCTGCTGATGGTCGCGATCTTCCTCACCGGAGCCATCGCCTACTTTCAGCTGCCCGTCTCCGCGCTGCCGGAGGTCGATTACCCCACCATCCAGGTCCTCACCTTCTACCCCGGCGCCAGCCCCGACGTTGTCGCCTCCGCCGTCACCGCCCCGCTCGAGCGCCAGTTCGGCGAGGTCGCCGGCCTTAGCCAGATGACCTCCACCTCCGCCGGCGGCGTCTCCGTCATTGTCATGCAGTTCCAGCTCTCGCTGGATATCGACGTGGCCGAGCAGGAGGTGCAAGCCGCCATCAACGCCGGGCAAAGCTACCTTCCGGCGAATCTGCCCGTTCCGCCCATCTACTCCAAGTCCAATCCCGCCGACGCTCCCGTCCTGACCCTCGCGCTCACCTCCAATGAAATGGAGCTCTCCAAGGTCGAGGACCTCGCCGACACCCGTCTGGCCCCGAAGATTTCCCAGATCTCCGGCGTCGGGCTCGTCTCCATCTCCGGCGGCCAAAAGCCCGCCATTCGCATTCAGGCCAATCCCACCACGCTGGGCGCCTACGGCATCAATCTCGAAGACCTGCGTAACGCCCTTACCAGCACTAGCCTCAATTCGGCCAAGGGCAACTTCGACGGTCCCTCGCAGGACTACACCATCAATGCGAACGACCAGCTGCTCACCAGCGGCGACTACAAAAAGGTGGTCATCGCTTACCGCAACGGCGCCCCCGTCATGCTTACCGACATCGCCCACGTCGTCGATGGCGTGGAAAATGCCGATCTCGCCGCCTGGGTGAATGCCACCCCCTCCATCATCCTGAACATTCAGCGCCAGCCCGGCGCCAACACCATCCAGGTCGTCGACAACATCGAAAAGCTGCTGCCCCAGTTGGAGACCAGTCTTCCGCGGGCCGTTCACGTCCAAATCGTCTCGGACCGTACTGATGCAATTCGCGCCTCGGTCAAGGACGTCGAATTCGAACTCGTCCTCGCGATCGGTCTCGTCGTCCTGGTCATCTTTCTCTTCCTGCGCAGCCTCTCTGCCACGGTGATTCCCTCTGTCGCCGTGCCGCTTTCGCTCATCGGCACACTCGGCGTTATGTATCTCGCCGGCTTCTCGCTCAACAACCTCACCATGATGGCGCTCACCATCTCGACCGGCTTCGTTGTCGACGACGCCATCGTGATGATTGAAAACATCTCCCGCTACATCGAAGAGGGCGATCCGCCGATGGAGGCCGCCCTCAAGGGCTCCGAGCAGATCGGTTTCACCATCCTCTCGCTCACCGTCTCGCTCATCGCCGTATTGATCCCGCTGCTCTTCATGGGCGACGTTGCCGGCCGGCTCTTCCGTCAGTTCGCCATCACGCTCGCGGTCACCATCATCCTCTCGGCCGTGGTCTCCCTCACGCTCACGCCGATGATGTCTGCCCGCCTGCTCAAACACAAGGCACCGCAAGACCAGGGCTGGTTCTACAACATCTCCGAACGCTTCTTCGAGCGCACCATCGCCGCCTATGGCCGCAGCCTGCGCTTTGTTCTTCGCTTCCAGGTCCTCACCCTGCTCATCGCCGCGGCCACCGTCCTGCTCACGGCATTCCTCTACGTCACCATCCCCAAAGGCTTCTTCCCCACTCAGGACACCGGCATCATCCAGGGCATCACCCAGGCGGCCGCCGACACCTCCTTCGCCTCCATGTCGGAAAAGCAGCAGCAGATCGGCAAGGTGCTGCTCGCTGACCCCGCCGTCGAAAACATCTCCTCGTTCATCGGCCCGGACGGCACCAACACCACGCTGAACAGCGGCCGCATCCAGATCGATCTCAAGCCCATCGAAACCCGCGGCCTCAGCGCCACGCAGGTCATTGACCGCCTGCAGCCCCAGCTGGCCAAAGTGGCCGGCATCAAGCTCTACATGCAGCCGGTGCAGGATCTCACCGTCGACGATCGCGTCAGCCGCACACAATACCAGTACACGCTCGAGGATCCCAATAAAGCCGAGCTCATCAGCGTCACCCAAAGCTTCGTTAAACGTCTGCAGCAGCTCCCGCAGCTGGCCGACGTGGTCACCGACCAGCAGAACGGCGGCATTGCCACCCAACTGGTCATCGACCGCGCCACCGCGTCACGTTTCGGTGTCACGCCGCAAACCATCGACAACACCCTCTACGACGCCTACGGCCAGCGCCAGATCAATACTCTCTACACGCAGGTAAACCAGTACCATGTCATCCTTGAGGCGGAGCCCCGCTTTCAGCTGCATCCCGGCAACCTGAACGACCTATACGTACAGTCCACCACCACCAACGGTACGGCGCCGGCCGCCGCCGGAGGCTCCAACACGGCTGGCTCCTCCTCGGGAGCCGGTGCGGCCTCCACTGCGGCCACGACCAGCCTGCTCAGCGGAACCGCCTCCACGGGCGTGGGAACCTCCAGCGCCACCACCTCCGCGCTGTCCTCTCAGAGCACATCCTCCGGCAGTTCCTCCAGCACCAGCTCCGTAAGCAGCACGGCCTCGCTTTCGGCCGCTGGCAACTCCTCGACCGGCATCCTCGGCAGTTCGAGCACCGGCACCTCGTCCAGTACCAACACGGCCTCCAATGGCACCACGCGCACCAGCAGCACCACCGCCCCGGCCGGCAGCTCCGGTTCAGGTGGCAGCTCGGGTACCGGCAGCGCCGCTACCACCGGCTACAACACCGCAGTCCCGCTCGGCACCTTCACGCACATGGAGACCGTCAGCGAGCCGCTGTCCGTCAATCACCAGGGCCAGTTTCCCGCGGTGACCATCTCGTTCAATCTCGCTCACGGCTACTCCCTCGGCCAGGCCCTCGATGCGATCGACAAACTGGTCAAGAACGCCGACTTCCCCGCCAGCATCGTCGCCAACTACCAGGGCACGGCTGCCGCTTTCCAAAACTCGCAATCCAACGAGGGTCTGCTCGTCCTCGCCGCGCTCATCACTGTCTACATCGTGCTGGGCGTGCTGTACGAAAGCTACATCCACCCTGTCACCATCCTGTCGACGCTGCCCTCCGCCGGCGTCGGCGCCCTGCTCGCGCTTGAGCTCTTCCACCTCGATCTCGACATCGTCGCCATCATCGGCATCATCCTGCTTATCGGCATCGTCAAGAAAAACGGCATCATGATCGTCGACTTCGCGCTCGAAGCCGAGCGTCATGGCGACATGGATGCCACCGAGGCCATCTATCAGGCGTCGCTGCTGCGCTTCCGCCCCATCATGATGACCACGCTCGCGGCCCTGTTCTCCGGCATCCCGCTGGCCTTCGGCACCGGCATCGGCGCGGAGCTCCGCCGGCCCCTGGGCGTCACCATCGTCGGCGGCCTGCTCTTCTCCCAGGTCCTCACCCTCTACACCACGCCCGTCATCTACATCTTCTTTGACAACCTGGGATCCCGCCTCTCCGGCAGGAAGCCGAACAAGAGCACCATCGAACACGCCAACCAGCACGCCGCAGGCCAGCGTCAGGCGGAGCACGCATGACGAGCGCACAAAAGGGAAGCCCACGCAGGAAGAGCGCACAAAAGAGAAGCTCACGCAGAACGAGTGCACTCCTCACTAGCCCACGCTGGACGAGCGCACTCCCAACGCAGGCGCACGCATGAATCCCTCCCGCCTCTTCATCGAGCGCCCCGTCGCCACCACGCTGCTGACCATCGCTCTTGCGATTGCCGGCGCCATCGCCTTCTCCGTGCTGCCCGTTTCGCCCCTCCCGCAGGTGGACTTCCCCACCATCGCCGTCGCCGCCTCGCTGCCCGGCGCCAGCCCGGACATCATGGCCTCCTCCATCGCCACGCCGCTTGAACGCCAGTTCGGGCACATCGCCGGCGTCACGGAGATGACCTCCTCCAGCACGCTGTCCACCACCAGCGTCGTTCTGCAGTTCGATCTGAACCGCAACATCGACGGCGCCGCGCGCGACGTCGAAGCCGGCATCAACGCCGCGCGCAGCTACCTGCCCGCCAACCTGCCCGCCAACCCCAGCTACCGCAAGGTCAATCCCGCCGATTCCCCCATCATGGTGCTCGGCCTTCAGTCCGACGTCTACGACATCCCGCACCTCTACGACGAAGCCTCCACCGTCATCATGCAGCGCATCTCGCAGGTCAACGGCGTGGGGCAGGTCCAGGTAGTGGGTGCCTCCCTACCGGCCGTGCGCGTGGACGTCAACCCCGACCAGCTCGCCGGCCTCGGCATCAGCATGCCGCAGGTAGCCACCGTCATCGCCGGCCAGAACTCCAACTCCGCCAAAGGCCAGCTCTCCAACGGCGATACCACCTTCGACATCCTCGCCAACGACCAGATCTCCAAGGCCGCCGACTACAAAGCCCTGATCGTCGGCTACCATAACGGCGCCACCGTCCGCCTGGACGAGGTAGCCCAGATCACCGACTCGCAACAGAGTATCCGCCAAGCCGGCTTCCTCAACGGCAAGCCCTCGGTCGAAATGCTCATCTTCCGTCAGCCCGGCGCCAACATCATCTCCACCGTGGACGCCGTGAAGGCGATTCTTCCCTCGCTGAAAGCCACCGTTCCCGCGGGCGAACACCTCGTCACCATCATCGACCGCACCCTGAGCATTCGCGCCTCGGTCAAGGACATTGAAGAAACCCTGATCATCTCGGTCATCCTGGTCGTCCTGGTCGTCTTTCTCTTTCTGCGCAACGTGCGTGCCACCCTCATCCCAGCGGTGGCCGTGCCGGTCTCCCTCATCAGTACCTGCGCGGTGATGTACCTCGCCGGCTTCTCTCTGGACAACCTGTCCCTGATGGCGCTTGCCATTGCCAGCGGTTTTGTCGTCGACGATGCCATCGTCGTCATGGAAAACATCACGCGCCATCTGGAAGATGGCATGGCACCGATTCCGGCGGCGCTGCGCGGCGCGCAGGAGATCGGCTTCACCGTCTTTTCGATCAGCATCTCGCTCATCGCCGTGTTCATCCCCCTGCTGCTGATGGGCGGCATCATCGGCCGGCTCTTCCGCGAATTCGCCATCACTCTTTCCACCGCCATCCTCATGTCGATGGTCATCTCCCTCACCACCACGCCCATGATGTGCTCGCGGGTCCTGAAACCCGAGCACGACATCGACCATGGCCGCCTGTACCTTTGGAGTGAACGCCTCTTTGACAGGATTGTGCGCGGCTACAGCCGCAGCCTCCTCTGGGTCCTCGACAATCCATCCCTTGTGCTCATCCTCTTCTTCGTGACGTTGGCACTGAACGTCTTTCTCTTGATCAAGGTCCCCAAGGGCTTCTTTCCCACGGAGGACGTCGGCGCTATGCAGGGCGGTATGCAAGGTCCGCAGGACACCTCGTTTTACGCCATGCGCAAGGCCCTGCAGCAATCCGTCAGCATCATCAAGGCGGACCCCGGCGTGGAAAACGTCATGGGCTTTACCGGCGGGCAGGGCTCCACAAACGGCGGCTTCACCTTCGTCGCGCTCAAGCCGCTCGATGAACGCGACGCCAGCGCCTCGCAGATCATCGACCGTCTTCGCCCCAAGCTCGCCAGGGTTGCGGGTGCCGCCACCTTCCTGCAGGCTACCCAGGACATCCGCATCGGCGGCCGTCAGGGCAACGCCATGTACCAGTACACGCTGGAGGCCGAAACCCAGGAAGATCTCGCCCTGTATGGCCCGCAACTGCTCGCCGCCCTAAAGAAAACGCCCGGATTTACCGATGTCAACACCGACCAGCAGGACCACGGCCTGCAGGCCCTGCTCAACTACGATCGGCCCACCGCCGCCCGCCTCGGCCTGACGCCCCAACTCCTCGACCGCTCCCTCTACGACGCCTTCGGCCAATCCGAAGCCTCCACCATCTACAGCGAGCTCAACCAGTACTACGTCATCCTCGAAGTCGCGCCCAAGTACTGGCAGTCCCCTGAGGGCCTGAAACACACCTATCTGGTCCCAACCCAGGGCGGTGGAGCCATCCCGCTCGACACCGCCGTCAAGTATGCCCCGTCCACCTCGCCGCTCGCGGTCAATCACACCGGGCTGTTCCCTTCCATCACCGTCTCCTTCAATCTCGCTCCCGGCGTCGCCCTCGGCCAGGCCACCCAGGAAATCCTAGCCGCCCAGCGCCGTCTCAACTTCCCCCCATCGGTGCATGGTCAGTTCTCCGGCACGCTGCAGGCCTTCAAAGCCTCACTCAAGACCGAGCCCTACCTCATCCTCGCCGCCCTCGTCGCGGTCTATATCGTCCTCGGCATGCTCTATGAAAGCCTGATTCACCCCTTGACCATCCTCTCCACGCTGCCCCCGGCCTCGCTCGGTGCCGTGCTCGCCCTGGAGATCACTCATACCGATCTCAACGTCATGTCCATCATCGGCATCGTGCTGCTCATCGGCATCGTCAAGAAAAACGGCATCATGGTCATTGACTTCGCCCTCAACGCCGAACGCATCGAAGGCAAAAACACCCGGGACTCCATCTTTGAAGCGTCCATCCTGCGCTTCCGGCCCATCCTGATGACCACCGTCGCCGCGCTCTTCGGCGCCGTTCCACTCGCCATCGGCACCGGCATGGGCTCGGAGCTGCGCCGCCCGCTCGGCATCTCCATCATCGGCGGCCTGCTCGTCAGCCAAGCCCTGACGCTTTACACCACCCCCGTCATCTATCTCTTCATGGACAACATGCGCCTCAAGTTCCTCGGGAAAGAGCACAGCCAACACGTCCCCCAGCTCAGCGAGGCAAGCGCATGAAACGGACTACTTCTATGACCCATACCCGCCGTCGCACGCGCAGCTCACGCGCTCCCCGGCTGACGATCGCCGCCCTGTCTGTCTGTACCCTATCCGTCTGCGCCCTGCTCGCCGATGGCTGCCGTGTCGGCCCCAAGTACGTCTCCCCGCTCCCCACCTCGGCCGCCACCGCACCGCCCGCCTTTAAGGAAGGCACGCCGGACGCCTTCCAAGGCGTGTCCGACGGCACCTGGCGGCCAGCCAACCCGCAGGATGCGTCGATAAAGGGCAAATGGTGGGAGATCTTCAAGGAACCCGAGCTGAACGGTCTCGAAGAGCAGCTCGACATCAACAACCAGAACATTTCCCTGTACTTCCAAAACTTCATGGCCGCCCGCGCGCTCGTCCGCGAAGAGCACTCCCAGCTCTACCCGACCCTCACCACCGGCCCCACCTATGGCCGCACCAAGTCATCCAGCGCCCTCAGTGGCTACAACACAACCGGCGCAGGCGGCGGTTCAGGAACCGGCACAGGAACCGGTACGGGAACGGGGACCGGGACAGGAACCACCGGCAGCAGCTCTGGCACCAGCACCGCATCCACCGGCGGTACCTTCACCCAGCTAAATCTGCCCTTTGACGTCTCCTGGGAGCCCGACCTCTGGGGCCGCATCCGCAACACCATCCGCGAGTACCAGTACGCCGCCCAGGTCTCCGCCGCCGACCTCGAAAATGAGCGCCTCACCGAACAGGCCGATCTCGCCGTCTACTACTTCGAGCTGCGCGGCCAGGACGCCCTCCAGGATGTCTACAACAAAACCATCCAGGCCGACCGCCAGGCGCTCGAACTCACCCAGGTCCTCGTCCAAACCGGCATCGACAGCCCCGAATCGACCGCCGAGGCCGAGGTCACGCTCCGCAACGCCGAGGAGGCCGGCGCCGGCATCGCCTCCAATCGCGCCATCTACGAGCACGCCATCGCGACCCTCATCGGCAAGCCCGCTCCGAGCTTCTCTATGCCGGTACGTCCGCTGACCACGCCCGTACCTGCCATCCCCGTCGGTGTCCCCTCCGGTCTGCTGCAGCGCCGTCCCGATATCGCCGCCGCCGAGCGCACCCTCGCCGAAGCCAATGCACTCATCGGCGTCGAACAGGCCGCCTACTACCCCAGCCTGAACCTCACCGGCAGCGGCGGCGTGGAAGCCTCGCAGATCACCAGCCTCTTCACCGCCCCCGCGCTATTCTGGTCCCTCGGCGCGGCCGCCTCGCAGACCATCTTCGACGCCGGCCTGCGCCGCGCTACCATCGCCCAGTACAACGCGCAGTACAACGCCGACGTCGCCAGCTATCGCCAGACCGTCCTCACCGCCTTCCAGCAGGTCGAAGACTACATCGCCACCCTCCGCGTCTCCTCTGACCAGGACATCCGCGAAACCGCGGCCGTCAGCGCCGCCCAGCGCTATCTCGATATCGCGCAGGATCGCTACAAAACCGGCCTGGATCCCTACCTCAACGTCATCACCGCGCAAAACACGCTGCTGACCAATCAGCAGACCCAGGTCACCCTTCGTGTGTCCGAGATGACCGCGGCCGTTCAGCTTATCCAGGCTCTCGGCGGCGGCTGGAACAACGCCCAGCTACCCGCGGCGGCCACCATCACCGGCGACACCGCAGCCCGTCAAGCCGCCAATACCCCCTAGGAGCAGCATCCGAGATAGCCGTTCTTAAGCAAACAGCCGATCCTTCGCCGACGAAAGATGGGCTGTTTGCCTTCGGCTGTTTTGCTGTCCGTGGAGAGCCCGCGTCCTCTCACTTGTCCTCCTGAGCGCAGCGAAGGACCTGCTGCTTGTTCCAGCACCCCATTTATTAGAAGGCCGAACAGCCACGGCTAGCGCGGGCGGCAACTTCACTGCACATTCGGTGCCGTACCGTTGGTACTGACCTGATTCAGGATCTTCCGCACAGAGATCACGTGAATGTGAGTATGCCTGGCCGCATCCGGCAGAAACTCTGCCACGATCGTTCCAAAGGTTCCGTAGCCAGGCCGATCGAGCCCGTTTCACCATTAATCGCATCGTTCTGCACGCCCGGCACATACAAATCTGGGTCTGAACCCCTGCTAGCCCGCTTCGATCGACTCAGAACCTCCGCCCCCCGCTCAGGTGTCCCTCGACTTTGCTCGTGAGGACGGTACCGGGCCAGTCCGGGAGTTTCTGGGCCTTCAGGGGCAGCGCCACACCGGCCGCCATAAACACAAAACCGGTCTGCATGCAAGAGGGCAGCAAGATCTTTTGACTACCTGCCACCCGCTCTGCTGGTCCACTCACGTGGCTGCAAGGCCCCTGTCCGGTTCAAGCTTGGAAGGTAGCGAAACGCGTGCCTGACGTCCAGGAAGACGCCCGACACCAGACATCGGGCACCAGACACCCACCTTTAGGGAAGACGCTTCAGATGCAACGCCGTCAGCACGTCATCGGCAAATTCATTGACAAAAGCTCCAAGTGCCGCCCCACCGAGCGATGCACCGTAGGTAGCGGCCACATCATGGAAGTTGCGATTGCTTTGGGGATAGTAAAGGGGCGTCAAGGCCGCGGCACCGGCGTAGCCGATCAGCAAAGCCGCATTCAGCGTCGACCTTCCGCTATCCGTCTTGGTCACCACCGGCCTCGTGATGGCGTAGATCGTGCGGCTCACGACGTTGAAACTCGGCCCCTTCACGTAGTAGCGGGGATCCTCATGAAATAGCGGATCGAGCACGATCTCCGTGAACACACCCTGTGACGTCTCACGCGCAGCCGCTGCGCCCAAACGCTGTGCAAAGGCCTTTGAGTTCACTCCATAATTGGGTTGACCGTCAGTAACATGGGCGTAGGCCGCGGACAACACAATGGCCCCGAGACTCTCAACCGAGTAGAGATCTCGTGCCCCCAGCACGATCTTGTTATGCACATTCAACGGCTGCGCCCGGTAACCCGCTGGGATACTCGAGGTACCGATGGGAGCCACGTGTTGTGCCGTCTCCGGCGTGGCAGGCGGTGTTTCCAATTTGTGCAGCTGCGGCAAGGGTGCCTCTGGCAGCGACGCATCGAGCGATGAAGAAGAGTCCGGGGCACTAGTGGCTGGCGTGAGGCCATTCAGGCCAGGAGCCTCTTCGGCAACGAGCATCGCCCCTGCGGCAGGCGATCCCACCACCTGCGCAGGAACAGTGTTCGTCGTTGTCAGGGCCGATTGTGCGCCAGCACCGGACGCGGCCAGACATACGCTGCCCACTGCAAGAAACACGGTACGAACACCGAGGCATGCTTGACCGCCAAGGGAAAAAGGGGAAGAGGTCGTCATAGGAACTTCAATCTCCCGGCCAAGATAGTCGCCGGGAGCGGCACCGCTTGCCATGGAATCTTTTTCTAACAAGACGCAGAAATCCGAGGGCCGGTTGTACTTCCTCTTGCGTTACGGCGGTTCAGCGCCAGGTTACCGACGGGAGTCGTCCCAAAGAGGCGCATTGACTTGCTCCTGTCCCGGCCTGATCCTCATCCTTGAGCGAGGAACCGATGACCGAACAAAGAAAAGGCCTGGACGACCACCTACGCGATGCCGGGGACCGCATCGAGGAAGAGGTCCGCCGCGCCGTAAAGTACCTCGACGATGAGGTCGTGCCCGAAGTCCGTCGCAATGGATCCTCCGCCCTGCGCACCGTGGCCGACAAGCTTCGTCAGATGGCCGAACACCTCGATGACGAACGCCGCAAACACGAGGACCGCAGCCGTTGAAATGGTTGACTGTGCTGACTACGCCGAGCTCGCTGACTACGCCGAGTTCGCCGAGTTCGCCGAGCACGCTAAGCTCGCTGAGCTCGTTCAGCAAGCGCCGGGCCCGTCTTCTGGGCATCCTAACCTCGGCATCTCTACTCCTGGCCGGCTGCCGTCACGGGACCACGGTAGTCCGTTCCACGCCTCCGCCGCCCAGTTCAACTCGCAGCCCCTCGCGCTCCACCCCTGAACTTGCCGCCGGCGACGGATTCTTCGACGATACTCACGTCGCTCCTACGTTCACAGAAACCGGCCTCGCCACCTGGTACTACGCCCACGGCCACACCGGTGCCGACGGCCAGCGCTACGACGCCTCCGCGCCCACCGCCGCTCACAAAACCTTGCCGATCGGCTCTACCGTGCGAGTCACCAACGTGCAAACCGGCCAGGCGACCTTCGTCCGCATCACCGACCGCGGTCCCTTCTACCCCGGTCGCATCCTCGATCTCTCCGAAGTTGCCGCCAAGCAGATCGGCTTGTACAAAATAGGTATCGCACAGGTCCGCCTCGACGCCTTTCCGCATCCCCAGGCTGATCCCATCGGCCGATGGTGCGTACAAACCGGCCCCTTCAAAGCCGTCAACGACGCTCTCGATCTAAAAGCCGCCCTGGTCGAAAGGTATCGTGGTGCCCGCGTCTCCGAGTTTACCGGCCAAACCGGCTTCTGGGTCCGCATTGACCCTGTAACCCGAGGCCGTCCCGAAGCCACCGGCATCGCCGATTGGATAGGCGCACCCGACAGCGGCACAAACTCCTTTGTCGTGCGAATAAACTAGAGCCATAGCAATAGGGTAGAAGGTCAATCTTCTACGACTTGTCATTCGGACGGCAGCGAAGGACCTGCTGCCTGCTCGACTCGACATCGCAAATAAAATTCTCTAGTTCCCCTAAGACTCACGGCTTATTAGCCAATGGTTCCATCTCCTTCGCCTCATCATCCCTTTGTCATTCCCGCAGGAGCTCTCCATTGCGGTCCTTTGTCATGCCAAGAGAAATCTGCGCTTCATCGATCTTTTCGTCCTCCTCGAAGGAAAATCTGCGTTTGCCGATGCCAGTGGCATGGAGCACCCCGCATGGACCGCAGAAGCATCTACGGGGCTGCTCTTACCTCGGCATCGAACACACCCGTCTCCACCGTGCTTCCGTGTTTCATCTGCACAAAAATTCTGTAGCGCCCTCCCGTCGGAAAGCCATAGGGAAACTCCACAATCGGATCCAGCGGGCCGGCGGCTTTACCGGTTCCCTTCTGCTCGCCTCCATCCCCGCCCATCCCATCCATCGGCATGGCTGCCATGTCGCTCGTTCCGCCATTCGCCAGCATCATCGCCGGCATCGCGGCCGAACCCTCCGGGTGTGTGTGGGCAAACACGGAACCGTCCGTCTTCACAAACGCCGCGTGCCCGGCCATACCCAGATAGGGGACAACATCGGTCGCCAGCTCGCCCTTCGAGTCGTAAAGCTTGAAGCGGAACAGCTCCGCCGTACTCGCCGACAGCGTCGCCGGTCGATCCCACACCATGGTGTACCCATCCGGCAGCGGGTAGCGGCTGCCCAGATCACCTCGGCTCAGTGCGGCCGGCGTTGCCGCCGCGTCCTCCGCATCCAGCGCTCCATGCGACATTTCCGGAGGCACCACCAAGGCTGCCGTCAGGGTCTCCGGCAAACCATTGCGATGAACGATATCACCAAAAAGGTGGTACGTTCCCGGCACCATCGCCGGCAAGCTCGACCGCAGCTCCCCGGCTGCGATCTCGGACGGGTGCAGGTGGTAAGCCGCATCCATCTCCGGCCAGCGCAGCGCATACAGGTGCATCACCTTGCCATGATCCAGCAGCAGGTCCGCATTCGATCGCCGCTGCCCCCTGGCATCCTGCCGTCCCTCGTCGATATGCAGGTCCAGCGTTGCGCCCCGCAGCACCGGATGCATCGTCAACGGCCGAAATACCGCCTCGCCGTAATCGGCCGCCTCCACATCCCACCAGCGATTGCCGAACCACGCCGCCATTACCAGCATCGCCAGCGTGACGCCACCGGCAACCAGGGCGCGTTGCGTCCGGTTCGCCGATGCCGATTCACCCGGGGGCAGCCGTGCCTCGCGTACCGCCGCGTAGATAATGCCGGTCATACCTACCGCTAAAATCAGCCCCAGCCCTGCCAAAATCAGCCCCAGGGAGTGCTGCATGTGCAGGACCGAAAGGGCCACCGCTGGAACCGGAACGCTCGCCTCGGCTGCGCCGCCGGCCCCTGCGACCTGAAAGCGGATCTGCCATGATCCGGTCGCCATCAGCCACACGGTACCGGAAAAGAATCCCGGATCAGCGGCAGATCGCTTCAACTCATCCGCCGTCGGCGGGTGTTTGGCCGCCTCCCCCACCAGCGGCACCGGCGTCACACGGATCGCGCTGACCTGCGGACCCAGCGTCCGCACCTCGACCACCGCCACCCCGGGAACTACCGTGGGCGGCCGAATCGTGACAAACAGCTTGTAAGGACCCGAAGAGATCTGCTCAAACACGTCCTTCGAGCCGATATGCGCACACGCAGCCCCAGGGCTGAAGAGCAGCAGAGCAGCTAGAGCAATCGTTAGCGCCCCCCAACAGAAAAGGCGCTGGAGGTACACCATCACGGAATCTCGGCTTGGGCCACGACGCCCCCCGGCACCCTTCACCGCTGCACCCTGCTCATCCACCGGCCGAAACACAAACCAACCCATGTGGATATTGTCGCGTACACAGCCGCCCGCGTGAGCCCCCAGGCGAGCACCGGACCTCCGTCCGGTCGAACAAAACGCCGCAATCGATCCATACTCTCCGGCCGCGTTCCGTAATCATGGTAGATGCTGCCGAAGAACCTGTTTTCGCCTCCTTTGGAGAGCAGAAAATCCCCAAACGGCCACTGCACGGCAAACAGCACAGCAATGAATACCGCGCCGGAGACTAGCGCTACCTGCCACAATTTCCAGGACCGAGTCCGTTGCCACAGAAGATCCAGTGCAAACGCCGGTAGCAAGATCAACACCGGAAATTTCGCCGGCACCATGTGGGTGACCGGGTAGTACACCGGCCCCAGCTTCGGCTGGGCCGAAAACAGCGGGAAGATCAAGATCTCGCTGACGAGAAACACGGTATAAACAGCAGCCGTCGTGGTCGCAGCCCAACGGAAGCGTGATGCCTGAGAGAACGTCGCAAACAGCACAGGCACGGCGATTGCCACGGCGACGTACGCCAGTACCGTGTGCAGCCGAACGTCAGAGGTGAACTCCTGCAAAAAGAACATCTGGCCGCCAACCGCGAGCCCGCCCACATACAGGAACAATCGTCGCAAAGCCGGAAAACTCGCAGCTCCCGCCTCCGCCGCACGGTTCATCGAAGCCAGAATCAGAAACAGCACTCCAAACCCGACCGCCCGCACCCCAAGAATAAGCAGCGTATGTGGAGGGGACACGATCCTTACGTCAAGCCCATAGGCGTTATGCCACCAGTTATCGAAGGGCGCGGAGGTCAGCATCGCCAGACCGCCCCAGCCTGCAAGGAACACACCCAACGGTGCATGCAGACCGAAGATAGATACCGAAGCCGCCCGTAACGCAGGATCGCGGTTCAGGGTCGCTTGGGACACAAGCCACACTCCGATAATCCCCGCCAGCACGCCGCACAGATAAATTGCCATGTGCGCCGGAGTCCAGAAGCTATCGCGTCCTATGGAGCGGTGCCAGGATACGTCCCACGAACCTCCTACGGAAGCGGAGGTTACCGCCAGCGCCCCCACCCACAGATACCAGGGCACGCCCTCCACCATTATCGAAGGCTTGCTCCACGCAGCCGCGCAAGACACCTGCAAAGGCGTTACGAGCCGCGCGGGCTGGGCAGCAGAAGACATAACGCTCACCTCCCGTAGAGTTCTTCAAGACCTCTCCAGCAGATTACGATGAAGTCTCCCGCGTAAATACGAAAGCAGTCACCATTTCTTCGTCTCTCTTCCCGATTTGGAAATCGATTCCAAATCGGGATCCTGCGAAGCGCTCCAGGCTACAGCACTTGCCGCCGCTTCACCCGCACCTTCTGCTCGATGGCCGGGGCACGCCGGGGCATCGCCTCAAATGCAATGCACGCCCGTGCGTCCCGCTCCCAGCCGTGCAGATGCTCCTCCGTAACCAGATCCACCTTGGGGCTTCCAGGCCGGCGGAAGTACCCTACCCCGGGCTGACCGGCGTCCTGCCGCACCACCAGCGCGGCCAGCGGCGGCCATCCGCGCAGGTCGCACAATGCACTGATCTCAGCCAGCGGCCCACCCATCCGCCGTGCCTCCACCGCCACACCAGCCCTTTGGATCAGGCTGCTATAGCTGATCAGGTAGCCCGCCGGAAAAACCTTTGGCTCCCTCGGCCAGCGCTTACGCCGAGCCTCCCAAAAATGATCCAACAAAGCCTGCAGCAGGTCACGCGTCGTCTCCCTCGACCTCGGCACCGGTTCCATAGGGGCAGTGTAACCGCACACTTTCTGCTTGACGCGTGCTGCTAAAGCAATCTAAAGTCATCTCCACGGGGGCGAAGAAATGGCGAACATAGAATCGACTCAGCCACACACCGCGGGAACCGCTCCAACGTTGTTCCAGATTTTCCCCGCACAGCCCGTTGGAATGGCGCGCCTAGCCGCTGAAGCCGAGCACACCCATGACGGCCACCGGATCCGTTTCCTTGCCATGCGCTCCCGTTCGCTGCTGAACCGCTCTGTCAGTAAACGGCAGCTCTCGCTCGAGTGGTCCATCAACCCGTACCGCGGTTGCGAGTTCGGCTGCAAGTACTGTTACGCCCGCTATACCCATCAATTTCTGCAACCGGGCAAGATCGACGAAGTTCCAGTCGGCACCTATGAGGGCCCGGAGCAGCCCTGGGCCAAGGCGTTCGAGCATGAGATCTATCTCAAGGAGAACGCCGCCTGGCTCCTCGAACAGGAGCTGAGCCGCATCGATCCTCGGGAGGAGATCGCCATTGGCACGGCCACCGATCCCTACCAGCCCATCGAGCGTCGCGTCGGCCTCACGCGCAGCTTGCTTGAGGTCTTCAGCCGCCGGTCCGGATACCGCATCGGCCTGATCACGAAGTCCAACCTCATCGTCCGCGACATCGATTTGCTACAGCGCATCAGTGCTCGCAATCAATTGGTGCTCCACATCACCATCACCACCACGAGCACGGAACTGGCTCGCAAACTGGAGCCCCGGGCGCCGCGACCGGATCTTCGCCTCGCCGCCCTCAGCCGCCTACGGGAGGCCGGCCTCCAAGCCGGCGTGCTCTGCTCCCCACTGCTGCCGGGCATCAACGACGCCAAAGCCTCGGTCGACAGTGTGGCCAAAGCCGCAGCCGACGCAGGCGCCAGCTTTTTAGGCGGCCATCCACTCTTCTTGAAGTCGTGTTCGCGTCCCACCTGGCTGAGCTTCGTTCGCGAACACTTCCCGCATCTGGCCGGCGACTACGACCGCCGTTTCGCGACAGCTGACTTCGCGGACGCGGCGTACCGCCGCCAGATGGCGGCACTGCTCAGTAATGCCTGTGAGCGCCACGGTCTTCCTCGACGCTCCACGGATGCCTTGCTCACCCGCGCCATCCGCCCGGCAGTGAGAAAATCTGTTCAGTCAGCAGGTCCCTCCGGCAGCTTTGCCTGTCAGCAGTCGCTGTTTGCTTGAACTGGATGCATGCCGTGGTCTTCTCGCTTGCTGGTCGTGGTCGTACGCCCGAGGATGTCAATCCGAAGCCTTGGCCCGTGACCGCCAGCAAGCCATCCAGCTGAAGGCAAATAGAATGGGCGCACCGGGTAAAACCCGATGCGCCCGAGATTACTTGAACTGATCGTCGAAAGCCTAGGCGACGACTTCGAGCCCCATCGACCGGGCGGTTCCGCGGATGGTCTTCGCGGCGGATTCGACCGTGGCAGCGTTCATATCGGGCATCTTCTGCTTCGCAATGTCCATGATCTGCGCCTCGGTGACCTTGCCGATCTTGTCTTTATTCGGCGTTCCGGAGCCCTTCTGCACACCGGCCGCCTTCATCAACAGCACGGGTGCCGGCGGGGTCTTGGTGATGAAAGTGAACGTCCGGTCTGCAAAAACTGTGATAACAACCGGAATCGCCATGCCAGTCAGTCCCGGCTCCTTCGTGCGCTCGTTGAACTGCTTGCAGAATTCCATGATGTTGACTTGCGCCTGACCGAGCGCGGGGCCAATCGGGGGCGCCGGGGTGGCCTTGCCGGCCATCACCTGGAGCTTCACGTAACCATTGATCTTCTTCGGTGCCATTCTGTGATCCTTTTAAATCGCGGGCTGGAAAACCAGCTCTCGCGGAATTCTTTGCTACAGGCAGGAGCTAGAAGGTCCGGTGAAGCGGCCGGGCTGATTCTCCTGAATCTTGTGTGCGGCCCCTGCTCCGCAGAGCGGAACCGCGAAATCTTACTCTTCGGTCTTCTCTACGCTGGCGAAGGAGACCTCGGTCGGGGTAGGCCGGCCAAAGATCGAGACCATCACCTTCAGTGTCTGCTTATCCTCATTAATATCGTCCACGGCCCCATTGAAGTTCGCAAACGGTCCTTCCGTGATCCGAACTTGCTCGCCCTTGCTGAACTTCAGCTTCATCTTAGGCTTATCTTTACTGACGTCCGCGCGATTCAACATGGCATTGACCTCAGCCTCGGAAAGCGCATTGGGCTGGTCGCCGGTCTGCAGAAAGCCCGTCACGCGAGGCGTATTCTTCACCACATGCCAGAGGTCGTTATCCAACGCCATTTCGACAAATACGTAACCCGGCAGAAACACCCGGTCTATCATGTACTTCTTTCCATTCCGCAGCTCGGTGGTCGGCTCCGTAGGAATCTCAATCCGGCCGACACGATCCTCTAAGCGATACGCGCGCACACGGCTCTCAAGTGACTCCTTCACCTTCCGCTCAAAACCGGAGTAGGCGTGAATGATGTACCACTTGAAAGGATTCTCGGGCAGGGCCTCAGTCGCTTCCGTACCCTCGACCGGCAACTCGCCGCCGTCGCCGGCATCAGTCGCGGCCATTCCGGCATCCGGGGTCATGTCAATGGGCTCAGTGCCCTGTTCAGATTGTTCGAACTCTTGTGCCATGTGCGTCAGGGTCTCACAGATCGCGCGGATCTCTGGTAATTCTTTGGTCGAAAACGTATGTCTAGTGGCCGGTAAGCTTGAGCAAGCCCCGGTCGATAAGCCGACCCAGCGTGTTATCGATTAGAGCGAAGTAAGCCGCAAAAATAAACACCGTGGCAATCACGATGATCGTATTGGTCTGCACCTCTTCGCGGGTGGGAGTCACCACCTTGTGCATCTCCTGCCGCGTATCCTTTAGGAACTCAACGAGGCGAGCCGGTCCGCCAGCTGGCTCATGCGAGCCGGCAGTCTGCTGTGGCAAGGTTTCAACAACAGCGGTGTCCGCCATGGTGCAACTCCTGGTCTTCAATCCTAATCTTCGAAACTGCTGCGCAGAGACAAAAATAAAACGACTTCGGTTCAACTCAAGGCAGAAATGGCAGGGGAACTCGGATTCGAACCGAGAAGTTCGGTTTTGGAGACCGACAGTTTAACCATTGAGCTTATTCCCCTGTGGGAGTAGAACGAAGACTGGATGACAGGATCAGGGAACAGAGGCTCATCGCTCCCTCTTACCTGTTCCCTACTTCCTGCCTTACTTCGTCTCTTTATGATCCGTGTGCTTGCGGCACGTGTTGCAGAACTTGGCAAACTCAAGGCGGCCGGTCGTCGTCTTCTTGTTTTTGGTGGTCGAATAATTCCGGTTCTTGCACACCGGGCATTGCAGAGTGACGATTTCGCGCATGAGAATCTCCTAAGTTTGGCCAGCCACCTCGGCTGGCAAGCAGCTCACCGGGTTGAGCCCGGCACGCCGCGATGCAGGGTGGGAGCTCCCGCACCTGCTTCCCTTCTTCAAGGGACACGACACCGCATGTTCATCGGTATCGTGTCCCTATTATCCACCAATTTCCGACTTAGTGAAAGGGTTGTACGACCACCCAGCCCTGCTCATCCATAGGAGCAAGCATCAAGAAGGCGTCCAGAGCCCCGGACCAGTCCCCCTATGGAGAAGCCCCAATCTGGTGAACTTAAACTTACTTGATGATCTCGGCAATCGTGCCCGCGCCCACGGTGCGTCCACCCTCACGGATGGCGAACCGCAGACCCTTCTCCATCGCCACCGGCGTGTGCAGCGTGATCTCCAGCGAGATATTATCCCCAGGCATCACCATCTCCGTACCCTCCGGCAGCTTCGCCGAACCCGTCACATCCGTGGTCCGGAAGTAGAACTGCGGACGGTAGCCGTTGAAGAACGGCGTGTGACGGCCACCCTCTTCCTTGCTGAGCACATAGATCTCACCCTTGAACTGCGTGTGCGGCGTGATCGAGCCGGGCTTGGCCAACACCATCCCGCGCTCCACGTCTTCCTTCGCGATACCACGCAGCAACAGACCCGCGTTATCGCCCGCGAGACCCTCGTCCAGCTGCTTCTTGAACATCTCAACGCCCGTCACCGTGGTCGCCTGCGTGTCGCGGAAGCCGACAATCTGAGCCGCCTCGCCCACCTTCACCTTGCCGCGCTCGATGCGGCCGGTCACCACCGTGCCGCGGCCCGAGATCGAAAAGATATCCTCGATCGGCATCAGGAACGGCAGGTCTACAAGACGATCAGGCTGCGGGATGTTCTTGTCCACCGCATCCATCAGCTCGTCGATCTTGGCCTCCCACTGCGCTTCGCCGTTCAAGGCGCCAAGCGCCGAGCCACGCACCACCGGCACATCGTCACCCGGGAAGTCATACTTCGAAAGCAGCTCGCGGACCTCCATCTCCACCAAGTCCGTCAGCTCTTCATCTTCCACCGCATCGCACTTGTTCAGAAACACCACAATGTACGGCACACCGACCTGCCGCGCCAGAAGCACGTGCTCCTTGGTCTGCGGCATCGGGCCATCCGTGGCCGCTACCACCAAGATCGCACCGTCCATCTGTGCTGCGCCCGTGATCATGTTCTTGATGTAATCCGCGTGGCCCGGGCAATCCACGTGCGCATAGTGCCGGTTGGCCGTCTCGTACTCCACGTGCGAGGTCGAAATCGTGATACCGCGCTCACGCTCCTCAGGCGCGTTATCAATCGTGTCAAAGCTCCGAAAGCTGTTCTTCGGGTTGTGCTTGCTCAACACCTTCGTAATCGCCGCCGTCAACGTCGTCTTGCCATGATCAATATGACCAATGGTCCCCACGTTCACATGCGGCTTGCTGCGGTCAAACTTTTCCTTCGCCATGATCCTTCTCCGTGTTTTGCCAGGGGCCGCGGCCCCAAAGTTTTGTCTTCCAACATCCGGTTATACCCAAGGGTGAGTCACCTCGGATTTGGCGGCACTCGCGCCGGCTGCCTAAATCCTAGTAGTAGGCGTACAGCTTGAAGTAGCGGTCGCGAAGCGGAGTGGCCACTTGCTCAAGCGAGGCCAGGTATAGTTCGCGAATCTGCCCCTGATCGCTGGGCGAGAGCTTTGCGTATCCCACCGCAGCCGTGGGTCCGAGCTTCCCCGCCGCCAGCACTGCCTCATAATTGCGGACGCGCAGATTGGCCTTTTCCAGAGAACGCAAAAATTCACGGACCCCCGCCTCCGAGAAGCGCGTGTCCACCGCACTCTTCACCTCGCGGAAGGTGCCTTCATCTTGCACGCTAAGCGCCGGGCGCTCATAAAGTGCGCGAGTGCGGTCCACAGAACCAGTTCCTGCCTGCTCCATCTGTCCGTTACTGCCCTTCTGCTCTACAAGGTTTGGAGCGGGAGACGGGAATCGGACCCGCGACCAACAGCTTGGAAGGCTGTGACTCTACCACTGAGTTACTCCCGCAGCACACGCCACCGCGAACCCATGCCCCGGCGGCGCTAAATCTGGAGCTGATGATGGGGCTTGAACCCATGACCTCTCCCTTACCAAGGGAGTGCTCTACCACTGAGCTACATCAGCCTCTACCGCGGCAATCCCAAGACTGCGGATCGCCCTCTTTACTCTACCGCGCCTTGAGCCGTGCAAGCACAACCCGGAACGCGAAAAACGCTATCAGCAGCCAGGTGAGCTGCTGGTACCTACCTGGCTCCATCGTACGCCACACCAGGACGGCCAGAAGAGCCAGCACAACAAGGGCGACCGCCATCCGGCCGCTGCTACCGGGTTCCATTCCCTCGCCCCCGGCGATGCCCAACACCCGCGGACAACCCAAATCCCAAACACATCCAAACGACGATACTTGTGGTGCACAGGGGAGGATTCGAACCTCCGTAACGCAATGCGTGGCAGATTTACAGTCTGCTGCCATTAACCACTCGGCCACCTGTGCCCTACCTGCCCATCGCCCAGCCATCCAGGAAATCACCTCGATACGTGCAGCAATGATGCGGCTCGTATCAAACGATGGGTTCACAAAGGAAGCACTGCAGGCGGGAACGACTGACAGTTTCAACCAAATCTGTCTCTGCGTTATCGAACTGGAGCTGGCGAAGGGATTCGAACCCCCGACCGCCTGATTACAAATCAGGTGCTCTACCAGCTGAGCTACGCCAGCCCAACAACACACAACACCGCCTATACGAGCTCGACGCTTAGGAAACAATACCACAAGGCCCCGGCCCGGCAAAGGCGCTGAACGTCCCATTTCAGCGCAATTCCGCGCTTTTCTCTACATCCTTCGCGGTGTTTACCTCCGCACCCTTACCCTCGTCTACTGAACATGCTTGGAAGGCACCTGCTTGCAGACCGCACGGCAACACGGAGCAATACGGATCACACGGCAGGCCTATTTCTGCGGCGCGGTGGTAGCATGACCCGCATGCAGCTTCGCGCGCGACGCATCCTGGCCTCTGCTTTCCTGGCTCATGGATTCCTTGCCGGTACGCTCCTCGCGGGTTCGCTCGTCGTGGGGCTGGCCCCGGCGGGCGCGCAGACCGGCACCGCAACCGAAGGCCCCCTCCAGAACAATCCAGATACCAGCCGCCCGCACGCGCTCACCAATGACACGGTCGTGCGCATGAGCAAAGCCGGGCTTGACGACAGCGTCATCATCGGCACCATCCAGACCCAGCCGGGCGCCTTCGACACCTCCCCCGATGACCTGATCTCCCTCAAAAACGCCGGCGTCTCGCAAACGGTGATCGCCGCCATGCAGGCCCGCAGCGCCGGCCTCGCCTTCCACGCTCCCGGCTCCAGCAAAATCGAATTCGCACCCCTGTCCGCCGGCATCGACGAAATCGGCGTGTACTACAAGTCCAAAGACGGCGAGTGGATCACCTTAAAAACAGAACGCGTCCAGTTCAAATCCAGCGGCTGGCTCAAGAACGCCGCCACCGACGGCCTCGTCAAGCAGGACATGAACGGCCACCTCAACGGCCCCAAATCCGCGCTCATCCTGCCCACGGGCGTGCAGCTCCTGATCTACACCCCGGCCGGCACACAAGCCGAGGAGTACGATCTGCTGCGCTTCGACCAGCACTCCGGCAGCCGGGACTTTCGCGTCAAGACCGGCGGCCTTTTTCACTCCGAGACCGGCTCACAGCGCAACGACATTCTGTTTGACCCCAAAAAGGTTGGCAAAGACATGTATGTTTTCACCGTGCCCATCGACATCGAAAAAGGGGAATATGGTGTGCTGCCCCCCGGCTCATCCAACGCTCCGGGCCTTTCCAACGCCGGCAAGATCTTTACCTTCTCAATACGCGAATAACGCATGAGTCAGAAACGTTCCCGATGGCCGTTGTGGGTAGGGTTGGGGCTGATCGCCCTCCTGGCAATCCTCGTGTTTCTGCGCGCCAAGGCGCCCCCCGAGGCCGCGCGCCTTCTTCCTGAAAGCGACGCCATCGTTTACGTCAATCTGCGCCCGCTGCGCACCATCACGCACTGGGACGAGCCCGGCAACCTCGTCGCCCCCCACCGCAGCCGCGACCTGCAGCAGTTCATCGACGCCACCGGCATCGACCCGGAACGCGACCTCGAAAGCGCCGCCTTTGCCCTCCATCGCACAGCCGATCCCCACGGCCCCAATGGCCCGGTCGCCTACTCCGAGGTCTTCGTCGGGCACTTCGATAGCGGCCGCCTGCGCTCCTACCTGGCGCGGCTCTCACACGGCACCGAAACCTATGCCGGCCATGAGATCTTTCTCATTCCGGTCGACGGCCGCACCCTGCGCGTCACCCAGCTCGGCTATGACACCGTCGCCGCCTCCAACACGCCCGCCTTTGAACAGATCCACTCCATGGTGGACCGCGGTAACGCCGCCGCCCTCTGGCAGCCCGGCTCTTCCCTGCTTGCCGCCCGTTTTCATGAGGTCCCTCTGCTGGCGCTCGCTTGGGGCATCGGCAGAATCGGCCTTCCCTTCGGCCAGGACGGCGATCTTTCGGTGTTGGGTTTCCAGCTGCCCGTCCCTGTGGACACCGAACTCGTCGCCAGCGTCCGCTACAGCGGCGCCCTGCATCTTCGGGTGGAAGAGATCGCGCCCGACGCCCTCGCCGCGCAGCACACAACCGATGCCGTCAACGGCATCCTGGGCATCGTTCGCGGGGTCGCCAGTGAGGTCCACCCCGGCACGCCTCGTGAAGCCGCCATGCGCGACCTGCTCAGCTCCCTGAAAACCGCCCAGCACGGCGATCGCGCTATCCTGACCGCCGCGGTCAATCTGCCCGACGCGCATGCCCTTGCTGCCGGAGACAACCTGCCCATGGCGCATGAGACAGAGTCTTCCCCGGATATTCTGGACGCCCTGCCAAGGACCGACCCTCCTGGCGCTACGGCTCTGCCCACGCATCCCGGCTCGCATCCCGGCTCGCAGCCCGGCTCGCAGCTTGGCTCGCATCCTGACTCACATCCCGGCTCCCAGCCCGGCCCCAAACCAGGCGTCGTCCCGCACTAGCTCAGACTTTGATCGCGGCAAAGTATCTGCCAAGGCGGAGAAAACTATCTCCCGGCTCAGCGCACCTCATGGACAGACGAAAGCAGCGAACGTACCAACCCTGCCTGCAAGTCGTACGACAAACCCCGTGATTCTTTGATTGGAAATTTGTATGCGGACTCTGGTGCCTCCGGCAGCTAGCATGTGGCTGGCTGTTCTCTTTTCACCCATTCTTCTGGCGCAGACGCCCGCCTCTCCGCAGCCCGCCTCTTCACAGCCGGCCTCTGCTCTGCAGCCAGCCTCTGCGCCGCGCATTCCCGCCACGCACACCACCGCCCTCGACGGCCGTTCCGTCGATCTCCCCGGTACCCTCCCCGGCCGTGCAACCGTGCTGATCCTCGGCTTCGGCCGCCACTCCGCGGACGCCACCACCGCCTGGGAAAAGCCCGTGCGCACGCAGCTGGCTCACGCTCCCGCCATTGGCTTCTTTGACATGGCCATGCTCGCCGAGATCCCCTCATTCGCCCATTCCTTCGCTCTGCACTCCATTCGCAAGCAGGTTCCGGACGTCCTGAAACCGAACTTTCTGCCGCTTTTCGATCATGAAAACGAATGGAAGCGGGTCGCCGGCTACAGCGCGGATCAACCCGAGGCCGCCTATCTGCTGCTGGTGGATTCCAACGGTGCGGTCCGCTGGTCTACCCACGAAGCCTTCTCCCCTGCCGGTTTTGCTCGCCTCCGTGATCTCGCGCAGACGCTAGCGAAGAACTAATCGCTCACAACGCAACGCTTGGGAGCCGCCTCGGAACAGACCTTGTCGGCTGATCAACAACCGTGATTCGGCCAGGACACGGTCTCTGCATCCAACATCGAGCAAACACACGGACGCCTCTGCGCCCCTGCACAGGAGATTTATGGGAATCAAGGAAGCTTTGGGATTCGGTTTAGAAAAGAAGGTTCGTTACGCCATCGTTGGTCTCGGCGACATCGCACAGGAAGACATGATGCCCGGCGTCGAACACACCGGCAATTCCGAGATCACTGCGCTCGTCACCTCGGACTCCGAGAAAGCTACAGAACTGGGTGAAAAGTATGACGTCAAGGCCACCTACACCTACGAGCAGTTCGCCGAGGCCTTGAAATCCGGCACCTTCGACGCCATTTATCTAGCCACTCCCAACTGGCGCCACGCTGAATTCATCGTTCCCGCCCTCCAGGCCGGCATCCACGTCCTCACCGAAAAGCCGCTGGAGGTCTCTACCGCCAAGTGCGAAGAGATTCTCGCTGCCGAAAAGGCCGGCACCGCCAAGCTGATGGTCGCCTACCGCCTCCATTTCGAGCCCGCCACGCTCGACACCATCGAGAAGATCCGCTCCGGCAAAATCGGCCAGGTTCATACCTTCAGCTCCACCTTCGCGCAGCCGCTTGGCGCTTCTAACCACCGCGCCCATTCCGGCCTCGGCGCCGGTCCCGTCCTCGACATGGGTCCCTATCCCATCAACGCCGCGCGCTACGTCTTCTCCGACGAACCCACCGAGGTCGTCTCCGCCATCGGCGTGAACCATCCTGAAACCGGCTTCGACCAGGACTTCGCCGACACCGTCGCGGTCACGCTGAAGTTCCCCAACGAACGCCTCGCGCAGTTCAGCCTCAGCTACTACGGCGGCCCCTACAACAGCTTCGCCGTCATCGGCACGGAAGGCAGCATCACGCTCGACCCCTGCTACATGTTCGGCAAGCCACTCGAGCAGACTCTGGCGGTCGGCGAGGACAAGAGCAAGCAAAGCTTCAAGAACACCGATCACTTCGGCGGCGAGATGAAGTACTTCTCGGACTGCATCCTGAACAACACCGAAGTCGAGCCCGACGGCCAAGAAGGCTTCGCCGACGTCCGCGTCATCGAAGGCATCCACGAAGCCCTGAAGACCGGCAAGTCCGTCACCCTAACCCCCTTTATCCGCACCAAGCGCATCGACCCCGAGGCCCAGCTCGTCAAGCTCGGCGCCGTCTCCACCCCCGACCTCGTCAACGCCTCCAACCCGGCCAAAGGCGTCGACAAACAGCCCAAGAACTAAGGTTTTTTAAGGCATCGACGGTTAATCCCGTGTCATTTGTCATCGTGAGCGCAGCCAAGGATCTGCTGTCCGCTCTTGGGTTGTCATCCTGAGCGCAGCGACGGACCTGATGTTGGTTCGGGGAAACTTCATAATGAAGAAACAACTACAACCGGAAGGCCCGCGACGCAAAGTCCGGGCCTTCTTGCACTTTCCAACGCCGGCCGAGCTAGGAGACCGTCTCCGCCATCAGCCGCCGCAACTCCTCATCCAGCGCATCCGATAGCCCCGTTCTAACCGGCGACATCTGAATCACCGTGCTGCGCGGCGCGGTCAGCCAATGGAAGCGTTCCTTCAGCGGCATGCGGGCGATCGGTCCGCCGGCTGCATCCCCTCGGCAGATCCGCCGCACCGCCTCCAGATGGCACCGCACCCCTTCCACATCCAGCGCAGGCCAAAGCGCCCGCAGCCGGTCCTCGCTGACGCGCACCTCCGCGGACAGGTAGCGCCGCTCCGGCGAAAATACAATCACCCCGGCATTCACGAACTCTTCGCGATCCACCCGCGGCACAATCCGCACCACGGCATACCTATACGGCGCAGGCACGGGCTATCTCCTCTTCAAAGATCGCTGCCCCGGCCAGCCGCTCATAGAAGAACTCCAGATAGGCCGCGCGCCTCTCTTCGACGGAAGCCTCATCGCCCGGTGCCAGCAGCCAGGCATCCGGCACCAGCGCGAAGACCTCTCGCAGCACCGTCGCCGTAATCCGTTCGTGTGCAAACGCCGCAGCCGAGGCACACGCCTCCCCGGCAAACGGCAGCAATACATGGTCCCGAATCGCCGCAAAAGGCGTGCAGGTCTTGCCCGCCGCGGTAGCCCAGTTGTGATGGAAGTACAACGACGCCCCATGGTCGATCAGCCACGTCTCCCCCTGCCACCCAAGCAGGTTCGGGTTCCGCGGCGAGCGATCCACGTTCAGCGTGAACGCATCCAGCCACAAGATCCGGGCCGCCTCCGCTGCCGCAATCGAATCACCCGCCGCCACATCGAACGTCGTCGCCCCGGGCAGGAACTCCAAGCCAACATTGAGACCGCTCGACGCCCGAAACAGATCCTGGACCTCGGCATCCGGTTCGTTCTTCGCAAACGCCGGGTCCAACTCCACCAGCGCCATCCGCGGCACCCGCAGGTCAAGCTGCCGGGCCAACTCGCCTGTCACGATCTCCGCCACCAGCGCCAGTGAACCCTGCCCCGCACCGCGCAGCTTCGCCACATAGCGCCGCCCGTCATCGGCCTCCACCAGCGCCGGCAGGGATCCCCCCTCACGCAGCGAAGCGATGTACCGCGTAGCATTCACCTGCGGCAGATTCACCCCGGTCACGACCTCTACACTCACCTAACCCGCCGCCAGCATCCGATTCTGCTTGTTCTTCAACTCGGCCAGCATCTGTTCCACACGATCGTCCTGCTCCAACGCCCGAAACCGATCCTCCAGCGAACCGGCCGCCTCGCCCGCCAGCAGCTGCTTGGCCGCATGATTCTGCGCCTCGGTTCCATCGATCCTCACCTGCACCCGCTGCATCGTCGGCTCGCGGCTCGCACCCGCCACACCGCTCTCGGCCGCCGACCGGGCCTCAGTGGCCCGAGAAACCATCTGCGCCCGCCGGTGCTGAACCATCAAAAGCTCGCACTGGGCCTGCGTCTCCGCCAGCTTGCCCCCCAGCCGCGTATAGGTTCCGCGCAGAGCCTCGGACTCTGCCGCCTGTTCCGCAACCTGCGTCCGAAACGCGTGCAAGGTCCTCTCCTGCGTAATCGCTCGCTCCAGTGCCGCGCGCGCCAGCGCATCGTCGCCCTTGCTCACCGCCAGCTCCGCCTTGCGATGCCAGTCCGCCGTTGCCGATTCCCCCTCCCGCGCCTTTTTCTCCAGCAGGTGCTGATCCGCCAACGCAATCGCCACCTGGGTCTTCAGCTGCAACAGCTGATTTTCCATATCCAGTACCAGCTGCTTCAACATCTTTTCCGGATCTTCCGCTCGATCCATCAAATCATTCAAATTTGCCCGCAGCAACGTAGCCACCCGTTCCATCAGTGCCATCGCCTTCACCCCTGTCCCTTCTTGTGTGCAACGAGCAGCCCGCCAGCCGCGAACGCGAACGGTCGGCTCCTCCCTCGGTTCGCTTAGTTCATCTTGGGCGGCACGCCGTCCAACATCTTCGGGCTCGCACCCGCAGCCGGCGTTCCATCCGGCCGCGGCGCCATTCCTTTGACATTGCTCATCAGCTCGCTCATCTTCATGCCGCTCAGCGCCTCAAACAACGCCGGCACCTGCGCCGCGATCTCCGTCAAATCGCCCGTAATCTTGCTCGCGCCCGTGCTCTTGGTATCGCCCGTGGACACAATCGTGATCTTGTCCACATTCGCCAGCGGCTCCGCCATCGCCCGCACCACGTCGGCCATATTGGTCAGCAGCTTATCGACCACCGCGGCCTGCGTCCATCCCTGATATGCCTCGGCCTTTACGTTCATCGCCTTCGCCTCGGCCTCGCCCTTCTGAAAAATGACGGTAGCCTCCGCCTCGCCCTGCACACGGATCGCCTGCGCCCGGCCCTCGGCCTCCGCAATCAACCGCGCCCGCTCGGCATTGGCCACATTCTCCACGCGCCGCTTATCGATCTCCGACCGCTTCAGCACCGTCGCGATCAGCTCCTTCTCATTGCGCTGGATCTCGGCCTCCTGCACCTTCACCTGCGCCTCTTTTTCAATCTGCTGCACCTTTACTTGTTCGGCAATCACCCTCTGCTGCATCACGTTCGCATCAGCTCCAGCGACAGCAGCCGCGCCTGCTCCACCAGGGGAAAGATGAAGGTTCCATGCCCCTTCACCACCCGCTTGCCGCGCATGCCGTACACAATCAGCGCTTCGTTCGGCCCCGCCTTGCGGAACAGCCGAGCCAACCCGCCCACCAGAATCAACGTGACTAGAACAATCAGGCCAACCACTACGAAAACGGTCTGGGACATGGCTTCCTCTCTCCAGAAGAGGTGCCTGCATCTGCTTGGGTTTTACGTGCGTTCACTCAAGACCGCGCCTCTGCGTTCAGGTGCGGCAGGCAAACTCTCCAAACTCAGAGCCCACGAACTCGCAGCTCACAAGCTCCGCAGCTCACAAGCTCCGTAGCTCACTCACCTGCAGGATCCGTCGCGAGCCCACTCCCCAAGCCGCCGCCCGGCTCTTTGCCCAGCTCCGTGGTCCGCTCCGTGATCAGCTCCGTGGTCAACGACGCCGGCGCATCCCCCAGCAGAATCTGTTGCATCTCATCCCAGCGCCGCACATAGGCGATCCCTCGCGCATACCGCAGCACCACGACCTCCGCATTGCGCCCGATCGCCACACCGTCCTCGGCCGCAATCGGAATGGACCGCCGCGCGCCTCCCTGGCTGTACAGCATCTCGCCCACGCCGCCGGCCGGTACCGGCGAACTCACCCGGCCCAGCACCCCGATAATCGGCGTATCCGCCGGCTCCAGACTGCGTTCCCGCGGCAGCATCACCTTGGCAAAGAACCAGAACACGATCCCCGCACCCACCAGCCCGCTCAGCAAGGAAAAGCTCAGCACCAGCGTCCCCGCCATGCGTCCGTGTGCCAGCAGGTAGCCCGTTCCCCCGAACCAGCACAGAAAGGCCACGATCGTGAACCCGTTCACCGGGGCAATCTGACCTCCACGCCCGCCAGCCGAAGCCTTCAACGAATGCAGGTGACCGAAACGAAAATCCCCGATGTGCCAGTGAATGAAGCCGCTGATGAAGCCGACGATGCTCAGGACGAAACCCACCCCAAAGCACGTCATGTACAAGATGTCCCAGTCAAAATGACCAAGGTAGGGGTTCATCGGGTGACTCCTTTAGAGCGATGGCGATCGGTGCGGGTGCCGGAAGCAGATTCTCGGTAATCTAAAGCATACCGGCCTTCTTTCGCCGGTGTCAGCACCGCCGGGCGCAGCAACTCGAATAATTCATCGGCCAACGCCGGGGTCTCCAGAAGGCTCTCCAGCAGCAAAAGGCAGCGCCGCGAATCTTCCTGCCGCGCGATCGCGCTCAGCGCCGCGCCCAGCTCCCGATCCCCGCCAAACCGCTCCGCCCCACCCTCCAACCAGGTATCCAGCTTCGTATCCGCGGTGACCTCCTGGCGCAGATCGCTCAGCAACTCCGGGTGGTAGCCCGCGGGATCGTCCACCAGGTACCCCGGATGCACCTTGAAAAAACGCGCCAACAGCTGCCGCGACGTGTTTGTCAGGTGCGGCCGTGCCCCGGACTCGATCTGCGAAAGATAGCTCTGGCTGAGCGACGCACCCTGCTCCTCGACCAACGCCCGCACCAGCTCCCCTTGCGTCATCGGCCGCTCCAGCCCCCGCAGCCGTCCTTCGATCTCGCGAAGAGAACGAAGCTTGTCACTGAGATTCATAGATTCCGTAAATTCGCATATTCACACGCGCCTTCAGCGAATTGCAATCAGAATATCGCGATCTGCAATATATCGCAAGCCGCAGCTCAGCTTACTCTCCAGCCACGCCCCCGGCTTGAACCGTCGTTTCCACAAGGTCTATACTTCACTGAGCAGACGAATCCGGCCCTCCGTGTTCCGCAGCTTTCCCTGCGGCCGGCGGACAAGGTGAGTGGGCCACAAGCCCACTTTTTATTTGCTCGGAAGCTTTTCCGCCTCTTCCGGCCGGCGCCCGCTCTACCGCTGCCACAAAGTTCAGACACACATGGCTCTTCCGATCGAACCAATCCGTGCCGCCGCCGACCGCGTCGCCTCCAGCCTCGGGCTTGAGGTCGTCGAAGTCGAATTTCAGGGCGCCGGCAAGCACCGCGCCCTCCGCGTCTACGTCGAAAAAGACGCCGCCGGCCGCGCCAAACTGGCCGAACTCGCCGCCACCGAAGAGGGAGCCTCCCTTCTGCCCAAGGGCGTTCCCGTCGAACTCCTCAGCGGCACCACGCACGAGGACTGCGCCGCCTTCGCCAACGACTTCGGCACGGTGCTCGACGTCGAAGATCTCATTCCCGGCGCCGAGTACACCCTCGAGGTCAGCTCCCCGGGGCTCGAACGCCGGCTCTTTAAACCCGCTGACTTCCAGCGCTTCCGCGGCAGCCTCGTCAAGCTGCAGACCTTCAGCCCCATCGATGGCAACCGCCACTTCACCGGCCGCCTCACCGAAGCCGGCGACACCACCCTGACGCTGGACCTGCAGGGTGTCAAGCAGAAGGGCAAGGCGAAGAAGAGCACGGCAGCCGCCTCCCCCACCGTCCAGGTCGGCTTCGACAACGTCGAAAAGGCCAACCTCCTCGCCGAAATCTAGCGCCGCTCCAGCCGGACGCCGCATAGGCGTCCGCCAAAACGACAAACCATTCCAGGAATCGGCAGGCGAGCCTGCCATAGAAGGACACAACACGATGGCAAGCGCACTGTATCAATCGATTGAACTGTTGAGCCGCGAAAAAGGGATCGATCCGGAGATCGTCGTCGGCGCCGTGGAAGATGCCATCGCGCTCGCCACCCGCAAGTTCTACAAGACGGCCGAAAACATGCGCGGCGAACTTGATCGCGAATCCGGCGAGATCCGCGCCTACGTCTTCAAGACCGTCCTCGACGAAGGCCAGGAGCTCGAAGATGAGGAAAACCAGCTCACCCTCGACGCCGCCCGCGAGATGGCCCCCGAGGTCGAAGCCGGCGCCGAGCTGCGCTTCTACAAGGACACCACCCCACTCGGCCGCATCGCCGCCCAGATGGCCAAGCAGGTCATCTTCCAGAAGGTCCGCGAGGCCGAGCGCGACACCATTTTCAACGAGTACGGCGACCGCATCGGCGAGATCCTCAACGCCACCGTCAAGCGCCTCGAGCCCATGGACGTCATCTTCGACCTCGGCAAGGCCGAGGCCCGCATGCCCAAGCGCGAGCAGTCGCGCCTCGAGTCCTTCGCCCTCGGCGAGCGCATCCGCGTCGTCCTGCTCCGCGTCGACCGTGCCGCCAAAGGCCCGCAGGTCATCGTCAGCCGTGCCGCGCCAAGCCTCGTCCAGTCCCTCTTCCAGTCGGAAGTTCCCGAGATCTACGACGGCACCGTCAGCGTCCGCGCCATCGCGCGCGAAGCCGGCGAGCGCACCAAAATAGCCGTCCAGAGCCGCGACAAGGACGTCGATCCCGTCGGCGCCTGCGTCGGGATGAAGGGCATGCGCGTGCAGTCCATCATCCGTGAACTCCGCGGCGAAAAGATCGATATCATCGAGTACTCCGACGAGATCACCACCTTCGCCGAAAAAGCGCTGCAGCCCGCCAAGGTCAGCCGCGTCTCCATCACCGACCTCACCGACAAGCAGCTCGAAGTCATCGTCGATGACACCCAACTCTCGCTTGCGATCGGCAAGAAAGGCCAGAACGTCCGTCTCGCCGCCAAACTCCTCGGCTGGAAGATCGACATCAAGAGCGAGGAAGAGAAGCGCCAGGAGGTCGAGCAGCAGATGCAGGCCATGCAGGGCGCCGCGCAGACCCCCATCGAACAGGTCACCGAGTTGGGCGACACGGTCATGGAAAAACTGATCGCCGCCGGCATCACCACCGTCGAGCAGCTGGCCGACATGACCGCCGAAGAGCTCGGCGAGGTCCCCGGCATCGGCGAACGCTCCGTCGAACGGATCGCCAGCTCGGTGCGCCATTACTTCGGCCAGTACGAGGAAGGCGAAGCCCGCCCGAGCGATCCCGCCGTACCTGAACCCGTGCTTCCGCTGGGTGAAGAAGCCGTGGCTGCCGCGGCCGCATCAGATGAGGCTGGAGACGAAGTTCACAGCATGACAAAGACACCAGAGGAGATCCTGGCCGCCGAAGCCGGTGACGGCGCCGAAGCTAACGAGATCAGCGAGTTTTCCACCGAGGACATCGCCGCCGCCGAAGACGCACTTTCGCGCTCCGATGCCAATGATTCCGCCGATGCCCGCGAAGAGCGGATCGAAATGGACAATGACAGCATCGATACTTTGGTGGACGACTCCCAGGAGTTTTCTGACGAGGGCATCAGCAACCAGCGCGACTAGAGCAACGTAGCCGTCAGTGTGGAGGCGGTGTAGAGGATTTCTCTGTTGGTTGTCATTTCCGAAGGAAATCTGCTGTTGCTCTTATTCGTTGCTCCAGGCTGCTCAAACCCGAATACCGCCTAAACGCGGGCATTCATACGGCTATCTACCTCTCCTTCTCCGGGCGGCATGGGCTGCCTCGGAGAAGGGGCTGGCAATTTTCGCATTTCGGGGGATAATACCCTTGAACCAATTTCTATCCCGAACACGAATGGGGCTGCTAATGACCAGCTAGGCGCGCTAAGGGAATTTACTTAAAAGGACCGGATGAGCAAAGTTCGTATTAACGATCTGGCAAGAGAGCTAGAAGTAAAGAGCAAAACCATTCTGGATGCTCTAACCGCCGTCGGCGTAGCTGAGAAGAAGACCCACTCCAGCTCCATTGAAGAAGATGAAGCGGAGAAGGTGCGCGGCTGGGTAAATCGTGGCAGCCGGTCCTCCGGCAACGCGCCGCGCCCACAGGGAGACAATCGGCAGGGATTCAATCTTTCCCATGTTTCCAAGCCGGGGGACGCCCTCAAGGCGATTCTTGAGCGCAAACAGGCAGAGGCAGACGCTGCCTCGAGGCCGCCGCTGCCTGTTCGGCCTACGGTGACCGTGGCTCCTCCCTCGAATCGCCCGCCCGCCAACGCTCCTTCCACGGCGCCTCCCTTCGTTGCGCAACCCTCTCGTCCGGCGGGTCCGAACGCACCGGCTCAGCCGCCGCGTCTCATCACCCCGGCCAGCGTTGCCGCCTCGCGCCCAGCCCCGCCCGTGGTTGTTCCCGCGCAGCGCCCTCCCCTGCCGGTCGCCGGTGCCCCCGGTTCGGCCTCGGCTACGCCGAACGCCGCGTCGGCTGCGGCAGCACCCGTCGTCGTCGCACAGCGTCCTTTCCCGGCAGGTCCCTCTGCGGGGAGCGGCACAGGCGCAACGTCGTCCGCAGGTGCTGGCGTTAAGCCGCCTCAGAACAGCTCTGCTCCCTCCAATCCTAGTCCTGGCACATCTCCAGGGGTCGTGAGGCTTGGTGCGCGCACCGCGCCGGCAGCTCCGGTCACCGCCACCTCCGGTACGCGCACCACGCCGGCACTCGGCACGGTTGCCGATCCAGGCGCCCCTGTGCGTCGCCTCATCACACCCCAGCCCCGCCCTGCACCTGCCGTCGTGCGTCCGCCGGCGATCGCCACGCGTCCCGTTCAAGGTCCCGTCGTAGCGCGTCCGCCGCTTGGCGTGCCCGGTGTGCCTGTTCGGCAACCTGGTATCGCCCCAGCCGGTGCTGCTGCGCCACCTGCAGCTCGCCCGGTAGCCGGACCCCCGGCAGCCGGCGCGGTACCGCAGCCTCCGGCACCCATTCCGGCTCCGCCTCAAGAGGTTTCTGCTCCCGTGGAGGCTGCAGTTCCAATGCCGGAGGCAAGCCCGGTAGTCCCCGCAGCCCCGGTTCGCCGCGTTGTGATGCCGCAGACAGGCCCACGTCCCACCTACATCGCGGCACCGGGTGCCGCCAACGCTGCACGCAGGCCCATCTTTGAGCGCCCGCGTCCGTCCGGTCCCGGCGGTGGTCCCGGTGGTCCCGGTGGCCCGGCACCCCAAGGTGGACCCGGCGGTCCCGGCGGCCCGGGCAGCTTTGCCGGTGCCCCAGGCAGCCGGCCCATGCTCGCCCCCGGCGCCCGGCGCCCCATGCACCCTACCCGCACCTTCCCGGGCGGTCCGGGCGGTGGTCCCGGCGGCCCTGGCGGTCGTCCCGGCTTCCCACCGCGTCCCGGCTTCGGCGCCCGTCCCGGTATGGGTGGACGTCCCGGCGCGGGAACCGGTCCCGGTGGCCTGCTGCCGCCGGCCGAAGGAGCGCCCGCCGCCAACCGTCCGGCCCGCAATACACGCCGGCCCGGTGGCGGTGCTCCGCGCTATGAGAAAAACAAGGAAGTAGCCATCAAGGGCTACAACCCCCGCATGGGTGCGGCGCAGATCCCCATGGGCGCGGTGCCGATTACCAAGACCATCACGGTCACGGAAGGCATCTCGGTCAAGGATTTGGCTGAAAAGCTCGATGTCCGCGGCAAGGATCTCATCGCTACGTTGCTCATCCGCGGCGTCATGGTCACCGTCAATCAGTCGCTCGACTCCGAACTGGTCAAGGAGGTCGCACGCTCCTTCGGCGCCGACACCACGATCATCACGATCGAGGACCAGATGGAGAACGAGGCGCTCGAGGGGCTGCTCGAAGACACCTCCAACATGATCGAGATCGTCCGGTCCCCGGTCGTCACCGTCATGGGTCACGTCGATCACGGCAAGACCTCCCTGCTCGATGCCATCCGTTCCACCGACAGCGATACCGTCAACGTTGCAGGCGGCGAAGCCGGCGGCATCACTCAGCACATCGGCGCCTACAAGGTGCACGTCACCAAGCCCGATTCCCCGGCCTTTGGCCGTGAGATCGTCTTCCTAGACACTCCGGGTCACGAGGCCTTCACCCGCATGCGTGCCCGCGGCGCCAAGGTCACCGACATTGTCGTCATCGTCGTCGCAGCCGACGACGGGGTCATGCCCCAAACCCTCGAAGCCATCGATCACGCCCGCGCCGCCAAGGTTCCCATCATCGTCGCGGTCAATAAGATCGATAAGCCCGAGGCTGATGCCTCCCGTGTCATGCAGCAGCTTGCCGCCCGCGGCGTGCAGGCTACCAGCATGGGTGGTGACACCGAGTTCGTCGAAGTCTCCGCCAAAAAGCGCCTCAACCTCGACCAACTCGAGGAGATGATCTGCCTCGTCGCCGACGTCAACGAGCAAAAAGCCACCCCCGAGCGCCCCGCGGTCGGCACGGTGATTGAAGCCAAGCTGGATCGTGGTCGCGGTGCGGTCGCCTCCATCCTTGTCCAAAACGGAACCCTGCGTACCGGCGACAGCTACATCGTCGGCAACACCTTCGGCAAGATTCGCGCCATGTTCGACGATCGCGGCCGCGCCATCACCGAAGCCGGTCCCTCCACCCCCGTCGAGATCCTCGGTCTTGAAGGCATCCCGGACGCCGGCGATACCTTCCTGGTCATGGCCGATCGCGACAAGGCCAAGGGCATCGCGCAGTACCGCAAACTTAAGGAGCGCGAAGCACAGCTCTCCAAGAGCTCGCGGGTCTCGCTCGAAGGCCTCGCCGAGCAGATCAAGCTCGCCGGCGTCAAGGACCTCAACCTCATCCTCAAGGGCGATGTGCAGGGCTCGGTCGAAGTGCTGGCCGATATGCTCGTACGCATGTCCACCGAAAAGGTGCGCATCAAGGTCCTGCACTCCGGCGTCGGTGCCATCACCGAATCGGACATCCTGCTGGCCTCGGCATCGAACGCCGTCGTCATCGGGTTCAACGTTCGGCCGGAGAAGAAGTCGCAGGACCTCGCCGATCGCGAAAACGTCGAAATCCGTCTGCACTCAATCATCTATGAGCTGCAGGACGAGATGACCAAGGCCATGCTCGGACTTCTCGATGCCGTCTACCGCGAGAACTACGAGGGTCGTGCCGAAGTCCTCAACGTCTTCAAGATCACCAAGGTCGGCCAGATCGCCGGCTGCATGGTACGCGACGGCCAGATCAAGCGCGACATGCAGATACGCGTCATGCGCGGCACCGAGGAGGTCTGGAAGGGCAAGATCGCCTCGCTCAAGCGCTTCAAGGATGACGTTGCCGATGTCCGTACGGGTATGGAGTGCGGTATCGATCTCGCCGGCTTCAAGGACATCCGTGTCGGCGACCTGATCGAAGCCTTCACCACTGAAAAGCTGGCTGCCGATCTCGGACAGAACTCCGCCGAGAAGAAAAAGCAGCAGCAGATGGCCGAACTCGCCGCCGCCAAGGAACGGGAGCCAGTCGGCGCGGGCGTCTAACCCTCAACAGAACCAGAAAAGGCCGGGAGCAATCCCGGCCTTTTCTGTCTCCGGTCTTTGTCCGTGGGTGCTAGGCCGGTCCAAACAGCATCCGAAAAGTCAGGGCGAGCCGGCCATAACAACCGCCTGAGACCGACAAGGAGCAACTGAGCAAGCCTTATCGCGCGGACTCCGAAAAGATGATTGCCGATCTGAAGATCGAGCGGACCCCGGCTTGGTACTCCACAATCATCAACTGGACCAGGGCATGGGCGGATCCCAAGTCGCATCGTCGGAAGTCACAATGTCACGGTGCGGGGAAAGCGTTTAGCCCTGATCTACATTCATTGTCTAGAGCCTAATCAGATCCCAAGGCCCTCGACCTCATCGAGCGAAACCTCATTATGCATGAGCGGAACGGCGGCCGATTGTCATCGGCGGCAGTGCCCTAGTCTTGTGATGCTATTGCTTTTTGCAATCAGGAAGTCCCCGCCAGCGAACAGTGAGGGTCCAGGGCCTAAAGAACTTCGCCTTTTGCATAAGAAACGTTTCACGGTCGATCGGCAATGGACTCCCATCCTGCTTCAACCAGTTCCGGTCTTCCATCTTTAGGGCGGCAACGGTACGGTGCCGTTCGACGGGATCAAGGGCCGGCGGGCATGGCTCTCCTGCGGGCAAGCAGGCAGCCAGGCGCTGCTTTGCCGCTGCGAGAACAATTAGGCTTGTACCGGCCTTGCTTCCCAGAAACCGGTCTCTTCAGAACCGATCTTTTCACCTTCTATGCGGCGCGTTTGGTCCTTGAATGTCAGGTCGCGGGCAAAGCCCTGGGTCTCCTCGATCAGGTGTCGACGAATCCAGTAGTTGGTGGCATTGAAGAATCCGACGAAGCGAACCCAGAGTGGATTCCGTACGTCGATGGTGCAGCGAAGTCTCGACCCATTCGGCGACACACCGGACACCTGCATCTCCCAGCCGACCTGCAGGTGGAAGGGGAGCAGATGCATCAGGTAGGCTCGACTTTTCGCCGAGAAGAGACGGACGTGATTTGCCTCCAGCAGTTCTGTCCTGTAGTGCTGGATGATCAGAGCTCCAGCCATGGACTCGACGTTGACCATGCCCTCGAAGTGCGCTCCGCCGCTGGTGCCGACTGCGCGGTGCCCTCGGGCACAAGCCTTGTAGTCTTTCTCCGAAAGGTTGAACAGCCACTCGTCGAGGTGTATGTCACCGGCCGCAAGCGGTATGGAAACTTCGTGGGTAAAGATCATCGTGTTCTCCGAACTCGATCCGAGGCTGTTAGGCGTGCGCTAGGGGAACAACTTCGTGCTCGGTTCCCACCAGAAACTCACAGGCGTGCAGGTCCAGGAACTTCTCCTCGTCTGGCCGAATCGTCGCCATGTAATTAGGGGAGTGAAAAACACCAGCGATGCCGGCAACGTCGTCGAACCAAAGCTCGGTCGAGCCGTCGATGCCGTTGTCCGGAAGGCCAGGAAGCGGATCGCCAGTTGCGTGGCATTGCACATAGCGCCGCACGTGCTGCTTAACCTCCGCCAGCGCGCTGAACAAGGGTGCGTGCTGATTGCGGTGATAGGCGACGAACTCTTCGTGGCTCATCTCCGGCTTGCGGCGAAGAAGGATAGTCATCTTGATCATGATAAACTCCAATATGAACGTTGTTCACATACCCTGTAAGACGCTTCGACGCCTAAAAGGATGCACCTGATGGAGAAGAAAGGGAGGTCCTACCACCACGGCGATCTGAAGGCCGCCATGATTGAGGCCGCGCTCCAGCTTGTCCGCAAGAAAGGTCCGCGCGGGTTCACGTTGAACGAAGCATCTCGCACGGCCGGTGTAAGCGTGAGCGCGCCTTACAACCACTTTAAGGACAAGGATGCTCTTCTCATTGAGATCGTGTTGTTGGGCAACCGTACCTTGGAGACGGAGTTGCGGGCCGCGGCGGAAACCGTTGCGCCGCCAAGGGCGAAGCTTCTCGCGATATACCTAGCGTACGTCTCCTTTGCGGAGCGTCACCCGGATCTCTTCGCCGTGATGTTCCAGTCGGGAATCGACAAAACGCACTATCCAGAGGTTCAGGCGTCAAGCGCGAAGGCGTTCGAGGTCGCAGCGATCCTAGCCCTGCAAATTGAACCTTCTCAAACGTCCGCACAGCAACTGGCGCTGGCCATCTGGACGATGGCCCACGGCTTCGCCACACTGAGTGTGGAGGGTGCTATCGCGGGAGTCGGCATCCCTGAAGCGAGAGGCTCAGCCGAAGCTCTCGCTCGCAGATTGCTCTATCCAAACCGTTCAGAGGGTTAGCTGACTGAGCCAGGGCCAAAGATTGAACCCTGAAGCTCCAGGAGACATCCGGGTAAGTATGGTCGACGGGCAAGTCATTGCAACTACCGGCGCGAGCAGCGGCATCGGACGGGCTACAGCCTTGTATTTGGCCCGAGCTGGCGCAAAGGTTGTGCTTGGCGCGCGGCATGAAGACGGGCTATCAAGACTGAAAGAAGAGATCACGGCTTCCGGAGGCCAAGCCGTATACCGGATGACGGACGTAAGCAAACGGGAGGACCTTCAAAGCCTTGTGGCACTTGCTCAGCAGAGTTTTAGTCGGCTTGATGTTCTCTTCAGCAACGCAGGTGCGATGCCGATTGGGCCATTCGACGATCTCGCGGTCGATGATTGGGAAACGATGGTCGACGTGAATATCAAGGGAGTTTTGTTCGGTATCGCCGCCGCCCTGCCTATTTTCCGTCAGCAAAACTCAGGTCACTTCATCCACACGGCTCTACTGCGGCTCGCAAAACCGTGCCCAACCAGGTTGTGTATTCCGCAACCAAGGCGGCTGTGCTGGCTATTTCAGACGGCCTGCGACAAGAACTTGCAGGTCACATTCGGGTAAGTACCATCCTGCCGGGCTTCACAGATACCGCGTTCAGCGAGCATGTCAGAAACCCGGAACTCAAGGAACAGCTTTAAAAGCCAGCGCACAATTCACGATGTCTCCTGAAGCCGTAGCACGTGCAGTCGCCTATGTTCTTGAGCAGCCTGAAGGCGTCAACATTGGCGAGGTCACTCTTCGCTCCAAGGCCCAGCCCTAAACCGCTCCTAGCCACCGGAAAGCGGTTTGAGACTGTCGGCATGTAAGAAGGATCTTAGGCCTGTCACCGCCTCACTTCCCCACTATTGCAAGTTCCACTACTTACCTGTAAGTCGGGAGCCCAGGACTGCAAAGAGCAGGCGAACGAGTGCCATCCAACTTCTGGGTCTGAGTGTGTCTAGGCCTGCAGAAAGCCGGATCACGCGGACCAACTCCGGTTGCGGAAACTCAAGAGCGACATTGCCCAGCATCTTCGAGGAACTATCTCGATTCTTCGGTGCCTTTTCACGGTCGGCACGTTGCAGAAGCGACGGCAACTGCTCGATTGTCGGATCGGGGCAGTAGGCCGGAGTTCCCGGCTGGTAGCGCCAGGACTCCGACAGAAGGCCCGCATCGAAAGCATCGAAACCGAGTGCCTCCACGAGGTTCATTACCACTTGCTTCAATGGAGCGTCATCTCCCGCCACCGGGAGCGCAATCCGGTTCTTCGCGCCCTTGGGAAGACCTTTGCGCCGCAGGCTGTCCGCGGTGATGTTATTGAATGTCTTGATCACTGGGCGCCCCAGGTTGCGGGAGGTCCATTCGGACTCCACCAGGCCTTCGTCGATCTCACGGATTCGGCCGTCTCGCGGCGGGTAGTAGTTTCCCGTGTCGATTATCGGCGCGGTCACCGGCAGATGGGTGAGCAGACCGTTGGGCAACGATGGCACGCCCTTTAGGGGAATGGTGAGCACAACCAAATCGACGCCCGTTGCTGCTTCCGAAGCAGGCACGGGAACGGCACCTGTCTCCCGGGCAATTTCAGACAGCGTCTCAGGTCCACGCGAGTTTGCGATCAACACAGTATGGCCTAGCTGCCGGAAGTGCCGCGCCAGAACTGATCCGATGTTGCCTGCTCCTATAATCCCGATCTTCATCTCGTTCCTCCAGCCGTTGGGGATCGTGTCGAAACGGCACTTTGGTACAACGAACGTTTCCCCTCTTTCAACCGTAGATGATAAAACGTTCGTTGTCGATTCAGGAAGAACTGTCTACTCTTGAGGGGTGGCAAAAAGCTTCACGAAACCCGGCCCTCAACGCACGGCCAAGGCAGAGCTGATCGCTGAAAAGGACCGCGCCATCGTTCTTGCGGCTCGTGAGAACTTTCTTCGCGACGGCTTTTCTGGGGCATCCATGGATGCCATCGCAAAATCCGCCGGCGTCTCCGTGAAGACGATCTACGGACATTTTTCGAACAAGGATGAACTTTTCAGCAAGGTCATGGTTGGGGCCTGTACCGACAATCTCTTTGCAGGTGACATCCCGTCGGCGGGCGCCCTTGGGCAACGATTCGGATGGTTCTCGAAAGGGACACAGCAGGGACTTTTCGAAGCGGGCAAGGAGTATCTCCGGCACCTACTTTCAGAGGATGAGCTGGCGCTCTATCGTGCGGTTACACGCGATGCCGCCCGTTTCCCTGAGCTCGGACGGCAGTACCAACAGACCATCGCACGGGGCAGGACAGGCATTCTGATCGCTTATCTGAGAAGCATCTTCCAAAAAAAAGACTGGACCAGGCGAGATGCGGTCCAGGATGCCGCTACCTATGAGGGACTGCTTCGCGCCGGTATCTTCGAGGAAGCCTTGCACGGCCTCTCGAGTGCCAGTTTAGACATCCTTGAAAAGCATGCAGCGTTCGCCTCCAGAACCATGTGGACATTGCTCGCGCATGACTGCGATAAGTAACGAAAAATGCGTATCTCACCACTCAGTCCACGGGATTGCACAACATCAATTACCTCGCAAGCAAGACTATATGGGAAACGGATGTCAAGATGTAGTTCGCAGGCAGCAAGCGTGAGATGTACGCCGCTTCTCTGTTGGTTCTCGAAATTCACTTCAGAAGCTTCACACAAGGACTGAACTACAGCTTGCGCGTGATTGTCCGCTCATCCTGAGCACACCTGAAATAATTCGGGGTGACCTTCCCACATCCGGAAGGATAGACGCTTCGGGTCATCGGCCGTGCAGCGTCTACGCCAAGCGAATCACTTGCTTCCCGCGCCGTCCGCCCTCTTCGAAAGCACGGTGGGCGGCGGCTATCTCGGAAAGCGGGTATACCTTGTCCACAATGGGTCGGATTGCGCCTCTCTCCACATAGGAAGTGAGGTCGTTCATCACCCTTGTTTTGGGTTTTGCGCTGAAGAACTGTACGCGGCGTGTGCCGAAAACCGTTGAGGCCAGAATGTAGAGAAAAGACGACACAGGTCGTTTCGGATCAGGACGGAGGGCGACCATCCGTCCTCGGGGCGCAAGGAGACGGCGATAGGTGCTGGTGTGGCTGCCCACAGTGTCGAGAATGACATCAAAGGATCCAAGGTCGCCAGGTTGGGTCATGGCGTAATCGAAGGCATGATTGGCCCCGAGTTGCCGCACGAAGTCGAGAGAAGAGGCGCCGGCCAATGCGGTCACATCGGCACCGACTGCTCGCCCGAGCTGGACCGCGACACTGCCCACACCGCCGCTAGCGCCGCGGATCAACAGTCTTTCGTTCCGCTTCAGCTTCGCAAGATCACATAGGGCGATGATCGCGGTTGCGCCCACGACGGGTAGCGCGGCGGCCCCCAAAGGATCTAGCCCCGACGGGCTGCGCGCCAACTGGTCTGGAGACACGCTGATGAACTCTGCCATGCTCCCTAGTTCGTTGTGTGGCATCACTCCCCAAACGCGATCGCCAATACGGAACCCGGCTGATTGTCCAGCCGGCGTCGCAATCTCACCGACAAAATCATCGCCGGTACCGCTAGGGAACCTGCGGCCGGTAAACAGGCGTAGAGTGCCCGCCCGGACGATCACATGATGCCGTTTACGCTGCAGGCTGGAACGCGAACAAGCACCTCTCCCGGTCTCGGCGCAGGCACCTGGATCATGCCCTCGTAGAGCACATCCGGCGCTCCGTATCTGTCATAACGCGCTGCCTTCATCTCTGCCACAGTCGTCTCCTTGAGGAACGGACGGAGGGTTCTCGGTGTGAGCCGACCCATGTCTTGGCAACTATGTGATAGATAATCACGTACCACCATGTACTGGCTTATCACATAAGCGATGGCGATCACCACACGGAAGGTGAATACTCACATCATGGCCATCCAGGCAGATCGTCGCTCCAGGAAAACAGGACAGTATCATCATGGCGATCTGCGTCGCGAGTTGCTGCGCATCGCTCGCCAAGAGATCACCCGCTGCGGCGCGTCCACCGTATCCCTGAGCTCGCTCGCTCGACTTGCCGGGGTCACTCAGCCCGCACCGTACCGCCATTTCGCAGACAGGGATGCGCTTCTGGAGAGTGTGGCCGAAGAGGGATTCGAGGAGTTTGACAAGGTCCTAGTTGAAGCGACGACCCGGCGTGCGCCGCAAGAGGCGCTGCATGCGATGGCTCTGGCGTACGTGACGTACGGGGAAGCCAATATCGAACTGTATCGGCTGATGTTCGCCTCGCGTTTAGTCCCGGCAGCCAGACCGGGAAGCGCTCTTGCGCTTGCTGCGGACAAAGCCTTTGATCGTTTGCGTTGCGCGATAGCAGAGATCTCGCACCCCGAGGTTGTTGAGCAGGACGCCCTGCTCATCTGGGCACAGCTCCACGGCCTTGTCATGTTGAGGGCGGATGGCTTTGTCACCCATTCCCTCAGCCAACTTCTGCATTCAACGAAGCCCCTGAGTGCACTGGCTATGGGAATCTGAACCGACGGCCATGTGCCTGATTGGAACTCGCCCTCTACAACATGGTCTCCTCTTCTCGCGTGTCATTCGTGGGCCCGTCGGCTGCTTGTAGCAGCAGCGTTGGATCTGTTCTTCTCCCCCATACCCGGATTGCCACAAACCTGGTGCACGCTGGTCCTGCTGCCCCCGGAAGCCTCCTAATCCTGCGGTATTGTCGCCACGACGAGTAGGTAGCGACCGGCTCTCCGTTTGCCTACCGCCAAGCCTGTCGGCAGTGCCTCGGCATGGGACCTCGGACCAAAGAGTGCGCAGGCAGGCGATGGCCTTGACGAATCGTCCCCGGATGCGGCGTTTCTTCTTGTCGTCCTGCCCTACCTACTCTCGCAGGTTCTCCCATTGGAGGAGGCTGATACTCTCGGTCGCGTAGCAACGCCGATAAGCAACGCCGATAGGGAAAGAGAAGCCAAAATGGCATGCGATACACCCGCGAGAATCGAGAACCGATCCGGAAGGTATGTCGAGACGGCCGGTGTCCTGCTCTTCATCTTGTCCTTGCTGCCGCAGGGCACTGATTACCGCCGGCCTTCCGTCGCTCCAATGGACGCGAAGAATCTGCAACCTGCCAAATCCCCGCTCGTCACCCGCGGTTTTTGACATGCTGCGGGATGTGGCTTACGCCTCTGCCAAAAAGCGGGCCGAAGCCGGCAAGGACATCACCTACGTTCACTACCCGATCTGCCGCACGGCATCGTCCAGATGACGATGCACTCGCAGCGATGCCTGGAAGCCACTGAAGACAGCCCGCCTGCTCGGCGAAGCACTCTCCCGATCTGGGCTTCTCCTCCGCCGCACTCTGCGCACCGAGTGCGGCCTGCGTCTTTCCGGACACGAGCGACAGCCGGCGCCGGCCTATAATCTCCCATCTGAGTACAAATACCAGGGAGTAAGGCCGCCTCTCCCTCGGCGCGTGCGGATCCATGCCCCGGCCATCATCCCCACAAACCGTAGCGGATCATGCCAGCGTCCGGCGCTTCAAGCACCTGACCGAGATCGCTCTTCCCGCACGCGCCGCCGCTCTCGGCTGGCCCATCCGCCTCGATCATTGCTTCAAGCGCATCTGCCTCGATTACGCCTTCGCCGACGTCTGGTACAACCACCTTGCACGCCCCGCCGAGCGTCACATCGCCGGCGACCCCCTGCAGCGTGCCCTCGCCTGCGCCGAAGCTCTCCTCACCGGCGATCGAGCTCTGCTGCAGGCCCGCAACATCGCCAGCCTCACCTATCGGGGCAAAACGGCAATATCCCGCAGCAGCACTAAGCCATCGCGGAGCTAACTTCAAACACCGCAGACGACGTCCGTCCACAAACAGAGACTAGTCGTCATCATCCTCCTTGTGTGTCGTGTGCGCCGGATGCTTCAGTTGCGCCGGCAGCGGCTTGTCCCCCATGCTGTCCTTCCACAAAATCGCGTTCAGCACCGCCGTCGGCGCCTGATCCGCATGCTCGAAGTCCATCTTGGACGACTCCCTGGCTCCCGGACTCCGCGGCGTGTTGGCTTGGTAAATCAGGCCGTTCTCGCGATTGCTCGCATCCGCCGTGTACGCCGCCTGATCCCCCGCCCCGCTGAACAGCGGCGACATCACCGGCGCAAACGCATCGTTGTTGTTCATCGGCGGCAGACCCAGCAGCGACTCCATCGTCCGGATCGTGCTCACGGTCGTGTAAAACCGGTGGTCCACAAATGGCGCCCCCTCCTGTGTTTTCGGCGAGTACTTGCTGATTACCAGACAAATGCTGCGATGGGCGTCCACATGATCGGCCCCGTCCTGCGCATCGTCCTCCAGGATGAAAAAGGCCGTGTCATCCCAGAACGGGCTGTGCGAGAGCGCCTCCACCGCTTGTCCCACGGCCAGATCGTTGTCCGCCACCGACGCCGCCGGTCGCGGCATCCCCGGCCGCGTCCCCGCCGTGTGATCGTTCGCCAGCCGCAGTTGGATAAAGTTCGGCATCGTGTCGTGCCCGGCCTCTTTTTCGCTCACCCAACCGCGGAACGTGGTGAGGAATTCCTGCACCCGCAGCTGATCCGGAAAGCTCAGCTGAAAGTCCGGGTACTTCGGATCGAAGTGCCCCTGCAGCTCAGGCTTGGTCGCCGTGTTCGACGCAATCAGCGGAATCGGCCAGGGATACGGGCTCACCCCGCCGCCATAGTTGGCCGGAATCGGATCGCCCTTGTGGATCGCCGGCAGCGGACATCCGGTAGCTGTATCCTCCGGGGTTCCCTCCAGCGGCGAGGCCTGCCGCGTCACCGTGGGCGTCTCCGCGCAAAATGTCGTCGCGATGTACTCGCCAAAGTGGTACAGCGTCTTTCCATGTGCCGCCAGGTTCGTCCATAGATAGCCGCTCGCCGGCTCATTCACATCCGGAATCCCCTGCAGCACCGGAAGACCGTGCGAAACCACGCCTTCATAGTCATACGCCCGTTCGCCGCCGCGATAGCTCTGCTGCCACGTCTTCTCCGTATAGTCCGACGTAATCGCCGCGTTCGACCAAACATGCCCGTCGCCTGAAACCTCGGCCGAGTCGTAGAAGTTATCCAGAATACCGAACTGTTCCGCCAGCTTATGCTCATTCGGCGTGATGGAACGGCCGTACATCGTCAGCGACTTGTCCCCGTTCGCCGCCGCCTCGTCCCCCAAAATCTGGTCGTATGTCCGGTTCTCTTTAATGATGTAGATGACGTGCTTGATCGGGTTCGTGCCTCCCCGAAAGGCGATCTGCTCCTCCGCCGCCTTCATCCGGTTTTCCGCCATCACCTCCGTGGTCATGCTCCCCAGCTGTGCATCCAGCCCAGCCATCGGCACCCGCGCGAAGGAACCATACAGCAGCGTCCCGATGTAGGTGCGGCTGTAGCGCGGATTGTCCTTCGGCATGTTCCGCTGCGGGAAGTTGTTCGGTCCCGTTCCCTGCCCTTTGGCCGTCGCGATCAGCAACTCCGTAGGCGTAACGGCCAACGCCGTCGGGTACCAGCCGGTCGGCACAAAACCCATCGGCCGAGCCGCCGGAATCCCTTCTCCCTTGTGCTTCAACAGACGCGTCTGGAAGACCGCCACCGCATCCGCGCTCGCGTTCGCCACAAACAGCCGTCCACCATCCGGTGAAACTGCTACCGCATCGGGCACGGCGCCAAACAGCGTCTGCCCCGGCAGCTTCGTATCGAAGAAGCCCGCCACCCGCATCGCTCCCGTTCCTGCCCGCACCGCGACAGCCGCCACCATATCCCGGTTCGCCAGCGCCACATACAAAGTGCGCTCGTCCGGGCTCAGCACCAGCGCCGCCGGGTGCGAGCTCGCTGCCGTGGTTACCTTCGGCGGCAGCAGCGCCACGCGCCCCAGCTCCCGGCCATGCACCAGGTCCAGCTCGGCCACCGCCGACCCATTCCAAAGCGCCACAAACCCTCGCCGGCCATCCCGCGTCGCCGTCACCGTGATCGGGTACGCCGCCGGCACCGTTGCCGCACTCGAAAGGTCGAACCGCTGCACCACCGCGCCCGTCCCCGTGTCCATCAGCAACGCGTCGTCGGACAGGTTATCGGCGATCAGCAGCCGATCCGCCCCACCCATTGGACCCGCCACCAGAGCTAAGCCTGCCGGATAAGAAATCGCCTTGCCCGCCGCCAGCGCCTGGTGAAACACCGCCTGCTGTTTCCCTGCAGCCAACGTCTGCAGCGGCACCGGCAGCAGCTTCTCCGGCGTCAGCTTCCCATCAGCCACCGTGTACACCGCGATCGCGTTCCCGGTCTCGCCCGGCTTGCCGCCCTCGGGCGCCGTCAGCGAGGCCAGCGACGCGTACAACCGCTTACCGTCCCGGCTCCAAGCCAGCCCCTGATAAAACGTCTGGTGCGACACCCGCGCCTGCGTGCGGCTATCTGGAAAGTCCACCTGCGCGCCGGTCTTCAGATTCACCACCAGCACCGATTGGTCGTACTGCGACTCCGCTACGCCATAGCCCGCATTCAACGTCGCCGCATACTGCCCATCCGGCGAGATCACCATCGACATCGGCAGACTGTTGATCTTCGCCGGCGCTCCCGGCAGCACCGTGGCGACCTGCTTGCTGCTCGGCAGGTTCACCGCGGTTTGCGCCCTCGCCAGACCCGACCCAATCACCCACAACACCGCTGCCCCGACCCACGCCCTGTTCCGAATCGCCATCTCTCCACCATATCGGCAGCTTTCTTCCAATGTTTAGCGCTGTCCCAGAATGCGACAGCGGATTCACCTGATCTTCACGATTCAGACCCTCTTACCAGGTCCCCTGCTTGCCGCCGTACCACCAAACCAGCCCCAGCGTCGCCGTCGTCTGGTGGTCGGAAGGCGAGCCCACATTGTGCGTGGTGAAGTACGGGACATTGCTCCAATCCCGCCTGAACTCCACAAACGCATCCAGTCCATCTGCCACGCTGAACTTGTACGTTCCCGTCCCCTCTTTCAGCGCCTGCGTCGCAGCGCTGAACAACCCGCCCCGGTCTGACAGGTACTCGCCACGGACGGCAAAGGCACTTCGCGGGGTCGCCTGATACTGCGCATAGGCCGCCCCGCCCGACACATGGGACGGCGCCGACGATTCACCCGGCCCGGCCGTGGCCCACAGGCGCTCAATCACGTAGTCGCCCTCGCCGGTCAAGGCCAGCTTCGGCGTCACCTGCCATGTCGCGTAATTATCGAAGATATGCAGCTTTCCATTCGGCGCGGGTGAGATCGGTACCACGCACAGTCCTGGCTGCACCGGCCCCGTGCAGGTGGTAGAAGGCGCATTATCCGGGTGCTCCTGCCCCAGGTAGTAGTTGCTGGTCCACCTGATCTTCGTCGTCGGTGTCAGCACGAAGCCGAACAGCTCATCCTTGAACCCGTTGGTCGGCTCCGACTGATTGGTTCCGTTCACAATCCAGTAGTTCACCGCGAACTTGTCGTTAAGCGGGTACGACGCCCGCACCCCCGCATGGTAAAAGGGCAGGTAATAGAAGTAGAACGACCGCGAGTAGTTCTGCTGATCCTTCGTATAGTTCCCTTCCACTCCCAGCGAACTCGCCCACTTGCCGAAATCCACGTTCACGCCCTTGCCCACCGGCACGACATACGTCCCATAGGCCTGGAAGATGTTCCGGTAGATCTCCGGCCGCGGCTCATTGGCCGAGTTCCCCTGCAGCGTCTCCGTCGCCTGCCCAAACTGCAGATCCAACCGCACCCCGAACCGCCGCCCCTTCTCCACATCCGGGTCAAGCGCAAAGATCACCGCCGCCTGATTGATGCTGAAGGTGTTACTCAGCACGTCATAGGCGCGCAGATCGTTCACCCGTCCTGGTGGCTTGTTGAAGTTGTATTCGTAGTAGCCGTCAAAGGTGTAATTCAGCGTGGCCCCACCCTGCAGCGTCGCGGGAATGGCACCATAGACCGAGCGTGAAACTGATTTGGACGCACTCTCCGGCGCGGGCACACTCGCCGCTGAAGCCGTCGTCGTACTAGCCGCCGGAGGCGTCGGGCTTACCGGGTTCGCCGTGCTCGAAGGACTCGAAAAGCTCGAAAGGTTCGAAGAATTCGAAGGGTTCGGCTGCGCCGTCACACCAGCCGAACCCGTCACAAAACTGCCGGACCCTGTGCCCCCCGGCGCAGGACCTTCCAGCCTAGCGCCGATCGGAGCCGCACCCTCGCTCGTCTCCCCCTTTTCCAGCGCATCCAGCCGCCGGGAAAGGCGCGCCAGCTCTGCCCGCACCTCCCGGATCTCCTGCTCACGCGCATCGGTCTTCTCCTGGGGAGCTGCGGCGGCGGTTTGAGCATGCGCCGCGGGAAACAAAGCGGTGGCAGCAAGCAAAACAGGCAATCTCTTCACGGAAGCTCCAGGTGCAGGGGTTCTCTCTTCTGAGATGGCAGATAAGCCCCGGCAGCAGTAAACAGCTTTTTCAGGCCCGGGGGACGCTGCGTGATCTGCCGGGTCGGCACGACACGCAACAGCACCCGCCGGCGCGCGGGTACCATAGCTCCATGAACTTCATGAGCCCCCTGCAAACCGACCGGATCCAGCGGATTCAAGCCGCCCTGCGCGAGGCCAAAGTCGACGGCTGGCTCTTCTACGACCACCACCACCGCGACCCCATCGCCTACCGCATCCTCGGCCTGGACGGGGCCAGCTTCGTCTCCCGCCGCTGGTTCTACCTCGTCCCCGCCTTCGGCGATCCGCGCAAACTCGTCCACCGCATCGAATCCGGCAAACTCGACACCCTGCCCGGCCCCAAACGCGAATACAGCTCCTGGCAGGAACTCGAAGCCGGTCTCGCTGCCATGCTCGGCGGCGCCAACACCGTCGCCATGCAGTACTCCCCGCGCAACGCCATCATGTACGTCTCCATGGTCGACGCCGGCACCGTCGAACTCGTCCGCAACTTCGGCAAACAGGTCGTCAGCTCCGCCGATCTCGTCAGCCAGTTCGAAGCCGTACTCACCGAGGCCCAGATCGAAACCCACTTCGAAGCCCAGCGCCGCCTCGATGGCGTACTCGACGCAGCCTGGCGCCACATCGGCAACGCCACCCGCGACGGCGGCCAAACCGACGAGTTCTCCGTCGTTCAGCTCATGCTCAAGGGCATGGCCGCCGAAGGCCTCTTCACCGATCACGGCCCCAACGTCAGCGCCGGCGCCAACTCCGCCGATTCCCACTATGAGCCGACCCCCGAAAGCTCCCGACTCATCCGCACCGACGACTTCGTCCTCATCGACTGCTGGGCCAAACTCGCAGACAACCCCGAAGCCGTCTGGTACGACATCACCTGGACCGCCGTCATCGGCCGCGAGCCCACCGAGCGCGAAAAGCTCATCTTCCGCACCGTCCGCGACGCCCGCGACGCCGCCATCCGCCGTATCGAAGTCGCCTACGCCGCCAAGGAGCCCATCGCCGGCTGGCAGGCCGATGACGCCGCCCGCGAGATCATCCGCAACGCCGGCTTCGGCCCGGCCTTCACCCACCGCACCGGCCACAACATCGCCACGGTGCTGCACGGCAACGGCGCCCACCTCGACAACCTCGAAACCCACGACGAACGCCTGCTGCTGCCGGACACCTGCTTCTCCGTCGAACCCGGCCTCTACTTCCCCGGCGAGTTCGGCATCCGCAGCGAGGTGAACATGATCACCCGCCCCGGCAAGGCCGCCGTTACCGGCCCACGCCAGACCGAACTCCTGCGTATCGGCTGACCGGAGGCTGTAGAATGTCCCAGATGCCCGCCGCCTCCTCCGCCGAAACCAATCGCCAGATCGCGCAACACATCCCCGGCGAGCGCTCCAGCCTGCCCATGTTTGCCCTCCTTCTCGGCTGGCTGATTCCCGGCGCCGGCCACCTGCTCGTCGGCAAATGGATCCGCGCCCTTCTGCTCTTCGTCGCGATCCTCGGCATGTACCTCATCGGCCTCGGCCTGGTCGGCAAGATCTACACCCCCAACACCGGCGAGGTCCTGGACATGCTCGGCTTCGTCGGCCAGCTCGGCATGGGTCTGCTCTACCTGCTCGCCCGCTGGTTCAGCTGGGGAGGCACCTCCGCCGCCACCACGCTCAACGACTACGGCACGAAATACCTCGTCGCCTGCGGCCTGCTGAACCTCATCGCCGCCGTGGATGCCCACTCGCTCGCCAATGGCAGAAAGGCCTCCTGATGCTCTCGCCCTACGTCTCACAGTTCAGCGCCGCCATCCTGTTCGCCTTGTGTACCTCGATCGTCTTCGGTATCACCCAGCGCGCCGAGCCTAAGCTCATGCTCCGCTTCGGCGCCTTCTGCTTTGTGCTCTTCACTGGCGGCGTCATTGCCGCCAGCTGGATCTTCTACTTCGTCAAGCACTAACCGACACCGCAACTCGTCGCTCGCGACCCGCGAAGTTGGCAGCCCGTGGCAACCTCCCGCCAAGGACTACTGCGGCGGAGCGGAACTCGTACTCCCCGGCGTCGACGTACTCCCCGTACCTGTGCCCGCTCCAGCCGTCGGCCCCGCACCCGCACCAAACCCGCTCCCCAATCCCGAGCCCAGCCCCGACCCCACCCCTGTCCCGGCCCCGCTATTCGGCTGCCCATTCACATTCGACCCGAAGCTCGATGCCGACTGCGAGCTCAGCGCCCCCGTCCCCGCGCCCGAGTTCTGCCGTCCCTTTTGGTACAGCTGCTCAATCCGAGGGTCGTACCAGAACTCCCAGGCCTCATACGTTGCCTGCTGGTTCGGGTCGGAGATCGACGGCCCACTCGCCGCCGGCCCAACCCCAATAATCGGCCCAACCCCGCCCGAGGCACTCCCGGAAAGACTCCCCAGTCCCCCGCTTGAGCCCGTACTCCCCGAAGCCCCGGCGGCTCCAGCTACCCCGGCGGCTCCAGCTACCCCGGCCGTCCCGCTGGTCCCGCCCGTCGTCACACTAGCCCCGGAAAACCCGCTCGCCAGCGCCGAGGTCCCCCCGATCGTCGCAGTCGATGACGCCGTGCCCCCGATCGAGCTCCCAAATCCCGAACTCATCCCGCCGGCCGACCCCAGACTCGCGCCACCCGCCCCAGACGTCCCCAGCCCGCCAAGCTCCTGCCCGAAAAACCCCTTCACCGTCGTCTTCTGCTCGCCCTGGTGAATGATCCTCCAGTCCGCCTTGCCCGTCAGCGGGTCCACATACTCCTGCCGCAGGTATCGGATATTGTTGCTCTGCTTCAGCGCGTCCATGGATGGCGGATACGTGTGCGTCTTCCGGTAATACAGCCGGATCGCCCGCACATACTCCTCCGCCCGGTGCTCGCTCTCCACTTCCTTCTCCCGCCGGATGCTTTTGGCCACAACAGGGGCCGCGACAGACAGCGCAATCAGCACCAGCGCCACCATCACCACCACGGCCACCAGCATGTAGCCGTCCTCGCCCCCGGCCGCCGGCCGCCCGCGTCCGAGCCGGTTGCTGCACCCGCGTTGTGGAAACCTGCGCATGGTCGACCCTACTGCTGCTGCAAAGGCAGCGTCTGCGTCACGTTGTTCACCAGATCCGTCACCTGCACGCCGAACGGCATCACCTGGTCGATCTTGTACCGTCTGGCGACGATGTCGCCCACCGACGCCAGGTACACATCCTCACCCGACAGCAGAAACACCTGCTTGGCCCCCCGCGCCCGCTGCGCCGTTCCAAAGAACTTCAGCGGAATCGGCGGGGGCGGCGCCGGTCCCACGGGACCCCGCGCAATCCCGGGTTGGGCCGCGCCCGTTCGTGCCGAGGGCACATTCCGCGGCAGGGTCATGGCCGCAACCGCCGGCGTATACGTCGCCGAAAAGATATTCCGCCCCGACCCCGTGTACACCAGGCTCTCCGTCCGCAGCATGGCCGTGGCATCAAGCGTCGGATCCAGGCTAGCCCCGCCCATCGCCAGTTTCTGCGCCGCCACGCCCGCCACGGCACCGCTTCCACCCCGCGACCCTGACCCGGCGGCCGCCGCTGGCGCGCCCGGCCGCCGCAACACCGGTGCCGGCGCGGAGGTCGGCGGCGCCACCGTGGGCGGCGGCGTGCTCGGCCCAAACAGCGCAAACAGGTTGTACAGCACACCGCACAGCGCGCCTGCGCCCAAAATGCCGACCGCGACCGTCTTCTTCCGGTTCTCCGCGCCTGTCTTCATCGTGCCGCTCCGGCCTGCGCCTCGACACCCGCGGCAGCGGCCGCCGCCGTATCGCTCGATGTCGGCAACAGCTCACCCGGCTGCTCCCCCGGTGCCGCCGCGCGCAGATAGGTCACCAGCCGCAGCCGCAGGTTTACCTGCCCGGTCTGCTGCCCTGTCAGCGTGATGCCCGTGATCGCAAAAAACATCTTGTCACGCTCCAGGCTGTTGATCATCCCGATCGCCGGCCGGTAATCCCCGGAGATGCTCGCATCCATGCGTACCTCGGTCAGCCCGTAGTCGCCCGAAAGCACCGGCAGGTACGTGTACTGCACCCGTCCCAGCCGCACATTCTCGCGCTTGGTCAACACGCCCAGCTCTGAAAGCACCTGCGAATACGCATACGGCAGCCGGTCGGCGTAAAACGCATCCGCCTGCACCGTCGAAATCGTCAGCTTGGCGTCGATCCCCTCCAGCGGACGCCCGGCGGTCTGCGCCGCCCGCAGCAGGGCTCGTTGCTGCGCCATCGCCTCCGGCCCGCTCGCCGTCAGTGCCTGCCAGGCGAACAGCAGGTGCAAAATCAGGTAAAGATCCAGCACAAGGAGCGCGGCCACGCCCGCAAGATGCAGGTTTACCGCCGTCAGCAATTGCCGGGCTTGCGTCGTCAGCCGCGGCAACCGCCGCAGCAACGACGAACTGTTCGGGGGAGGAATCAGCGCCACGGAACTCATAGCGGTCCTCCTTCCCCGGACGGCTGCGGCGGAATGCGCCCGTCCTGCGGCCGCGGCGGCCGTCCATACGCCGGCAACACCACACCGTCCCGCGGATAGCCGCGGCGGGCACTCGCATTTGTATCCACCCCGCCGTTGGCAACGGGCGCCTGAACCGGCGTCGCCTGCGCCGCCCGATTGGCCGGTGCCACGACGGCAGCCGTCCCGCTCTCCATCGGCGTCTGCATCGCCGCGGCTCCCGCGGTCGCTGCCGGCGCCTGGCTTCCGCCCGGCATAACTCTCCCACGCCCGGCATGGTAGGGTTCTCCCGCCGGCAGCGGGTTATACACCGCCAGGATCTCGAACTCCACACCCGGCGGCGGTAGGGGCACGCCGGTCAGATTCGCAGCGCTCGGAGCCGCCGGATTGATCCTCTGCCCATTCGCTCCCGCCGTCTCCTTCGCCTGCGCCGACTCACTCCCCAGCCGCGGCTGCAAAAACCGCCGTGACCGCTCCAGGTTTCTCACCAGCTGCACCGCCCGGTCACGCTCCCCGGCCACCCGCAGCCGGATCGTCACCGCTCCGTCCACCGTCACCGCCGGCTCAATCGACGTGACCTGCACCCCAACCGGCAGAACGTCTTCCAAATCCATCATCACCGCGGTCCAGGAAAAACTCTTGCGCAGAAAGATTGTGTTCAGAAAGTGGGCCCGGTCCAGCACGGCGGCGTTCGCCGGCTGGCGCATCCGCTGCTCGGTCTGCAGCTTGGCGTTCTGTGTCGCAATCGTCAGGTTGCGCAGCCGGTCCATCTCGATCTGCTGCGTCTCGGCCCTCGCACTGATCACATGCGCGCCCACCGCCAGGGCGAGCCCAACCAACACCAGCGCCGCCATCATCAGCCGCAGCCGCAGAAAGAACGGCCTCAGCTCAATGAACGGCCGTGTTGCCAAATTGACAGAGATGCGCATGGTTAGCTCCGCAGCGCCCCCACCACGCCGGCCAGCAAGCTGCGCGGCACGGCAGCGGTCGTCGCCTCCGCGGTCAGGGCAGCGCTCTCCACCAGCTCCCGGCTGCGTAGTCCCATCTCTTGCAGCAAGCCCTGCTCCTGCAGCGTCCGGTTCAGCTCCTCCGCTCCCATCGGTCCCGCGCTCAGCAAAACCTCCGGCGGCGCACTGAGCAGATCTTCAAAATACGCCACGGCCACCGAAACGGCCCTGGCAATCTCCTCCGCCCGCGCATCCGGCGCCAGCGTGTGTACCGGGGTCTCTTCACCGTCATCGCTGCCCAGATCGCTGCCCAGAGCCGCCAAATCGTCGAGCGAACGGCGATCGTCTCCGGCAAAGCCGTCCTCAAACGTATTCACCGGCGGCGCACCGGTCAGGAAGCTGTTGTGGATCTCTGCCTGCAGGTCATCGCTCACGCTCGGCGAGGCATATGGCGAACGCCCTACCGGGGAAGCCTCCCCGAAGCTATCCGCCTCGTCCGGATTCGCCAGGTACGCCTTCCACGACTCGGACGAGTCATGTGATCCGACTGATCCATTTGCTTCAAGGGACCCATTTGCTTCAGCGTATCCAGTCGCTTCAAGGGACCCACTCGTTCCAGGGAATCCAGTAGTTCCAGGGAATCCAGTCGCTCCAAGAGATCCAGTCGTTCCAAGGGATCCAACACGCGTCCTCTCCACGCCTGCTGCGCCCCGCAATGGCATCCCGCTCACACCGTAGCTATCCTCTACAGCCGACTCCGCTGAGACCGCATCCGCGTACGGATTGCGCCCGAACTCCGGCACCGGCTCCTGCGCCGCCCACTCCTCGGCCGTCTCCTCCGCATCCACCAGGGGAAGCAGCTCGCCTTTCGCAAACAGATTGGAGGACTCCACATTCGAAGCCACCGCCAGCTTCGAAGACTGCAAGGGCCCCAAGCTCGGGGACGTCCCAAAGAGCGCGGCAGGCAGTGCCGCCGGCAGCAGCGCTGCCTCGGCGTGCTCCGTCTTTGCCGCGTAACCCCTGTGCTCCGCGTGCTCCATCAGCTCCACCGTCCGGTGCAGCAACAGGACGCCGTCCCGTACGATCGCCGTCGTCACCGCGGTCGTGTACACGTTCACCGCAAGGGCACCGGTCTCCGTCTCCGCCAAAGCCGCCACCGCCGCCAGCGTGCTGGGCAGCACGGCCCCAGGCTCAAAGCCGGCCTCCCGCGCCACCGTCTCGTAGTCCGCCAACACACCCCGCGGGATGGCCACCGCCAGCACCCGCACGGCGCTGCGGGTCGAACTCATCACCTGGTAGGTCACCATCGCGTCATCCGTATCGAACGGCACCAGCTTCTTCAACCGAAAGCGCACGATCGGCAACGCTTCGGTAATCTTGCCCGGCAGCGAATCGAAGTCCAGCAGCAGCACCCGTACCGCGCCGTCCGGGATCACCAGGGTCAGGTCCGCGTTGCGCGCGTTCGATCGCGCCCCGATGGACTCCAGCGCCCGGCGCACCGCCGCGATTGTCGCCACCCGGTCCGCCACATTGCCCGGTCGAAGACTCGGAACGATTGCACCCTCCGCCAGCTCCACCCGCGCCGCCGCCGTCAACGGCCCACCCGGTTCCGCCGAACGGGCCGCGACCACACCGCCGGCGGCGATCTCACAGGCCAGGCGCGGACGGTTTCCTTCAACTTTGGGCGACAGAATCATCTAAGGTCTTTCAAGAGAGTATCGTGCAGGTCTGTGAACGCAAGTGGTGCTGCACCCTTGGACGCCCGGAAACCACTCACGTCACCCTCCGGAGCCGTCCCACCCATCCCCCGTTCGGGCCAGGCGGCAGGAAAGACCTGATCTTGCACAGTACCCACGGTGACTTTGCTACATTAACCCCAACGTCCCTGAACGCAGGGGAGACCCGGGGGCCGCAGCGCTGAGCAAAAGAAGATCTAAACCCCAACGCCTCAAGACTTTAAGCAAAAAGTACCCCGGGGCGGGCACTCCCAACCTAGAACCTACAACTTAGAACCTATAACTCATCGCCCCGCCTCGATAAACGTCACCTTATTGATCTCCCGCAGCGTCGTAATCCCGGCCCGCACGCGCTCCAGCGCCGAATCCCGCAGAAAGTGCATGCCCTTCTCCCGCGCCTTCTTGCGGATCTCCGATCCAGGCCGCTTCTCCAGCAGCATCTCGCGGACCTCGTCGTCCAGCTCCAGCAGCTCATGGATCGCCGACCGCCCACGGAACCCTGTTCCACCGCACTCGATGCAGCCCGTTCCCTCGCGGAACCGGAAACCCTGCCAGTCGGCCGGCTCCAGACCGTTCTCCACCAGCTCCGCGTCGGTGTACGTGACCTCCTGCGCACAGAAGTCGCAGATCTGCCGCACCAGCCGCTGCGCCAGAATGCAGTTCAGCGCCGACACGAAGTTGTAAGGCTCCACACCCATATTCAAGAACCGCCCCAGCACATCGACCACGTTATTCGCGTGCACGGTCGTGAACACCAGATGCCCCGTAAGCGCCGAGTTGATCGCAATCTGCGCCGTCTCCGCGTCGCGGATCTCACCCACCAGGATCTTGTCCGGATCATGCCGCAGGATCGACCGCAGCCCGCGCGCGAAGGTCAGACCCTTCTTCTCGTTCACCGGAATCTGCGTGATCCCGCGGATCTGGTATTCGACCGGATCCTCGATGGTGATGATCTTGTCTTCCTCGCTCTTGATCTCGTTCAGCGCCGCGTACAGCGTCGTCGTCTTGCCCGAACCCGTCGGTCCGGTCACCAACACCATCCCGTACGGTTCCTTAATGTACTTGCGGAACCGCCGCAGATCCTCCGCCGCAAAGCCCACCACATCGAGCGAAAGCTTCTTGAACTTCTCGGACATCGACTCCTTGTCGAGTACGCGCAGCACGGCATTCTCGCCATGTACGGTCGGCATAATGCTGACGCGGAAGTCGATCAAGCGCCCCTTGTAGCGCACGCGGAAACGGCCGTCCTGTGGCACGCGCCGCTCGGAGATATCGAGCTCGCTCATCACCTTGATGCGGCTCAGGATCGTTTGGTGATGCTCCCGTGCAATCGGCGCCATCGCCTGCTGCAGCACGCCGTCGATCCGGTACTTCACCAGCAGTGAATCGTCGTATGTCTCGAGGTGAATATCCGAAGCGCGCCGCTCCAGCGCCGTGTACACCGTCGTGTCCACCAGCCGGATGATTGGCGAGATGTCGTCATCGCCGGCCAGCTTCTCGATCGAGATGTTTTCATCCGTGCTCTCGTCACCAAGCACGTCGAACGCCAGTCCTTCGGTAGCCTCGTCCAACACACGCTGTGACTGCTCGGACTTCTTCAGCAGCTCCGTGATCTGCGACATGGTCGCGACCCGCGTGATCAGCCGCGTTCCGAGCAAGCCGGAGATCTCATCAAGCATCATCAACTTCGAGGGGTCGGCCACCGCGATCGCCAACCGGTTACCGGACTGCTCCAACGGCACAAAGTTGTAGCGGAACATCATCTCGACCGGCACGGTCTTGAACAGCTCGTGCTGAATCTTGAAGTTCTTCAGATCTACGAACTCAGCATGATAACGGCGCGCCAGCAGCTGCGCGCGCTCGGCCTCGGACAACGGCTCACTGGAGTAAAGATTGGCAACGGGAGGTGCGGTAGCGGCCATGGGTATTGGACTCCTGAGAACGGCAGCGGTTTACCAGCTAAAAAGAACCTCGCGGACTGCTGGATCGCTTTGTCCGCCGTCACGAGCTGCACCCATGGTTTCATCATTCATCCCCCGTGACCATCTCGCGATAGTCACATTGAGTCATTGACCTACCCCGTTCAGGCTGAAGATCGGCAAATACAGCGCAATCAGGATGATGACCACGACTACACCCATGATGATCAGGATCACGGGTTCGATCAGGCTCATAATGGCCGCGAGCGAGGTCTCGACGTCTTCCTCAAAGAACTCAGCGACGGAATTCAGCATCTGCGGAAGGGCGCCGGTAGACTCGCCGACCTCCACCATCTCCACCGAGAGCTCCGGGAAGATCTTGGTCGTCTCCAGTGAAAGTGCCAGACCCTTCCCTTCCCGGACACTCTCCACCGAGGTGCCGACGGCGAGTGCAATCTGACGGGAATCGATGGAGCGCGCCGCCGTTTCCAGGCTAGGCACCAACGGCAGCCCCCCGGTCAGTAGCGTCGACAAGGTACGGGAGAATAGCCCTACCTGGTACTTCAGCCAGACCGGGCCGATCAACGGTGTCTTGATACGGACGCGATCAACAAAGATCGCACCCGCCTCTGTTTTGGTCCAGCGATACACCCCGTACACCACGGCTGCGACGAGAAGGGCGATCCACCAGCCGTCGCGTTGCAAACCCTGGCCCAGGGCGAGCAAGGCCAGAGTCAGGCCCGGCAGCTGAGTTCCGAGCTGGTTGTAGAGATCGGCAAAGCGCGGCACGACAAAGGTAATCAGGAAGAAAAACAGCGCGAACACCATGATGATCAGAAATACCGGATAGATCAGTGAGCTACGCAGCTTTTTGCGGAAAGTTAGCGATACCCGCTGAAAGTCGAGAAACCGCTGCAACACCTCTTCCAGATTGCCGGAGCGCTCCCCTGCCAGCAGAGTGGTGGTGTAAACGAGCGGAACGCCACCCTGCGCCTCAAAGGCCCCGGAGAGCGATTCGCCGGTGCGCACACGACTGGCAACATCCTCCAACTGCCCCCGGAAGGAAAGGTCCTTCTGCCTTTTCGCGAGAAGATCGATGGAGCCCAGAATCGGCAAGCCGGCTCGGATGAGAGTAAGGAATTGCTGGTTAAAGACGAGAAAGATGTCGAGCTTAACCTTCTTTTTGCTGGAACCCGCAAAGCCTGAGCGCGGCTTGACTGAATAGACCAGGTACCCTGCTTGCGTAAACCGCGCTCGCAACTCCTCCGCATTCGCAGCCGCGTGGGTCTGTTCCAGGATGCGACCACGCTCGTCGGCCAATCGAATCAAAAATTCGGTCATAGCGGTCTGCCTGTCTCAGAGCTTAGACGATACGCATCCCGTTTGGCCTCACCCGTTCGCGCCACGAAGCGGCTCAGCAATCAGAAGTGGTTTAGAAAAACGAAAGACCCCGCGCGGAAGCGGGGCCTTTTATTCGAAGATCCGAGGCTAGACGCTGAAGCTTGAACCGCAACCACAGGTGGACTTCACCTGGGGATTTTCAAATTTAAAACCAGCGGCCTCAAGTGTTTCTACATAGTCAACGATGCAACCGTTCAAGTACATGGCGCTGGTAGCGTCAACGAAGACCTTAAGATCGTCGAAACGAACAACCTTGTCCATCATGCCGGCGGCGTTCTCGAAGCTCATTGAATACTGGAAACCGGAGCAGCCGCCGCCGACGACGCCGATGCGCAGACCGGCGGGCAGCGGATCCTGCGTGGCCATGATTTCCTTCACCTTCACGATGGCGGCATCGGTAAGGTTCACAGGATTGGACTTCACCGGAGCGGGACCGGTCACAACCTCAGGGGCGGGTACGGCGGCAGTGGCCATATTGGATCTCCTCGCTTCGCAGTCTCAGGTAGACGGAAGCTCCATATTAGTCTATGCCCGTATCGCAGAGGCAGCAAGCGTGGTAACACGAACAACAGACAGTGGTTCGATGCCGCCTACCGGGGAACGTTGCAGCCATTTAGTGCAGCAATGCATCGGGGTTGGCTCGTATGATGGCGGCATGCGGTTCCTGGAAATGCTCGCGGCCGCCTTCATCAACACGTTCGGTATCACTCAGCCGTCGGTGGCCATGCGCCGGCGCGCGACCTGGTTCATCTTTCTGATCGTGATGGTTACCCTCGCCGTGGTCGCGGCGATAGGCTATGCCTTCTACGCCGCCATGCATCACGGCGGCGGTCCTGCTTAGACCGGCCCCGTCTGCAGGTCAGGCCTCCGTCGCTTGGTAGCGGCCGAGTTCCTTCACAAAAACGCAGCGCCGGCTCAGCAGATCCAGCACGGCTTCTGCAACCGCAACGCCCTCATACCGAAAATCGACGAAGAAGACGTACTCCCACGGCCGGCCGGGCACCGGCCGAGACTCGATCTTCGTCAAATTGGCGCCTGCTGCGGCCAGATCCTTCAGCGCCGCGACCAGCGATCCCCGGCGGTGCTCTACCGCAAAGGCCACACTGAGCTTGTTCGCGATCTCCGAAGACGAAAGCGGCGGCAGGTGGGCCGAACGCAGCAGGTGAAAACGGGTGAGGTTTTCCTGGTGATCCTCGATATTGGCGATCAGAACCTCGCCACCGTAGATCTCGGCCGCCAGCTTCGGTGCGATCCCGGCCGCATGCCTGAGCCGATGCTCCACCACATGCCGGACGCTGCCGGCCGTGTCGTAGAACGGCAGCGCCTGCGCCTGCGGAAACCCCGCTAAAAAGGTCCTGCACTGCGATAGTGCGACCGGATGCGACAGCAGTTCGGTGAGCTCTTCGACCCGGACCCCGGACGCCGCAATCACGTGGTGTTCAATGCGCAGCATTCCTTCCGCCTCGATCCGCAACGGCGAGTTCAGCAGCAGATCGTAGTGTTCGGCCACGGAGCCATGCAAGCTGTTCTCGATGGGCAAAACCGCCGCGTCGGCGCGCCCGGAGATCACCGCGTTCACGACGTCAGCAGAGAAGCGGCAGGGCAGAATTTGAATCGCTGGTCCAAGCATCTTGCGTGTTGCGATGTGGCTGTTGGAGCCAGGTTCACCCTGAATCGAGACAGATTTTGGGCTAGTCAAAGGCAACTCCGAAGGAGAGGAATTTTGAAGCAACCCGAACGACAAATAAACAGGGACAAAGGACAACCTCGCATCGGGGCGCAGCAACCTACCATAGCAAAGCCGCCGATTGCACCGCGGTCTGCCACTTGCGCTTGGCGCGTAGGAAACTCAGGAGATCTTCTATGCTTTGGACTATCACCATCATTCTCGTCATTCTCTGGGCAGTTGGCTTCGTGGGTTTTCACGTCGTCGGCTGGTGGATTCACCTGCTGCTAATCCTGGCGGTTATCTCACTCGTCTTCAGCCTACTAGGTGGCCGTCGGGTCTAGTCCATCTCTCGCAATCTCGCCTTCATGCAGCCGGGACTCGCTCTACAAGCACGACTCCCAGCTAGCATGCGATACCTACAAGACCAACAACCTACTTTGGAGTGGTTATGAGCACGAGTGATAGCACAATCAAGGGAAAATTCGATGAACTCGCCGGCAAGACCAAGCAGGCCTTTGGCGACGCAACCGGCGACCAATCCACCGCCAACAGCGGCGCGGCACAGGAAGTAAAAGGCCACGGGGAGCAGGCCTGGGGTTCGGTGAAGGAAGCCACTCACGACGCGACGGAACGCCATGATAGTTCTGCAGCCGATGAATCGCATAATCTGCGCGACTCGATTACCTCTGGAGCTGCAAACATGAAGCAGCATATCCAAAACGCGGCGGATAATCTCAAGAAAAGTTAAGGCCGGGAATTGCGAAACGAGGCAAAAGGGCTCACTTAGTGAGCCCTTTTGCCTCGTTCATCGCCGCCAAAAGATGTCGGCGGCGACAGAGAGGAAGAACACAACCGAAATAATGCCGTTCAGCGTGAAAAAAGCGGCGTTCATGCGGCGCAGATCGCGAGGGCTGATGATGGCGTGTTCGTACGCCAGAAGCAAAACCACAATAGCCAGCCCGACAAACGCGATCACGCCAAGGCCAAAGACGTGCGCAAACGTAAACAACAGGATCGCCGTCGCGAGATGCATCGCACGCGCAATCCAGAAGGCGCCCTCAATCCCAAAGGCCTGCGGAACACTGTTTAGACCGGCTGAGCGGTCATGCTCAAAATCCTGACACGCATACAGCACGTCGAAACCGCCCACCCACAGAAGAACAATGCCGGCGAGCAAAAGAATGCGCGGATCCAGGCTGCCACGCACCGCGATCCAGGCCGCTGCCGGTGCGATGCCCAGAGCCAAGCCCAGAACCAGGTGGGACCAGCGCGTGATGCGCTTCATGTAGCTGTACGACAGGACCACCGCTAACGCCGCAGGCGACAGCAGCAACGTCAGTCGGTTCAGCATCGCCGCGCTGCCGATGAAGATGGCCGACGCGATCACAACGAAGACGGCAACGAAGGCGGAACTCAACTGGCCCGCCGGCAACGCACGCATGGCAGTACGCGGATTGGCAGCGTCAAGCTTCGCATCGGCAAGCCGATTGAAGGCCATGGCTGCCGAGCGTGCACTCACCATGCACAGCACGATCAAGACCAGCTCCCGTAACGACGGCCAACCATCGGCAGCCAGCACGGCCGCAGTGAGAGCAAAGGGGAGAGCGAAAACCGAATGCTCCCACTTGATCATCTCGAGCGTGACACGCGTACTGCGCAGCACTCGTTCCATCTTTCTCCTCCACGCTGCGACTGGTAATAGCGGCCATGGCAGCGTGTTCCCGTCTTCAAACGCTACTGTTCCGAGTCCTGCCCTGCAACCTGCAGCTCGTTCCCGACTGAGAACGCCCTACATCACCACCGGCTTTGACGATGCAACCCTCTCGGCGCACGCCCTCGCGCAGGCAGCACCCGACCAGTTAATTAGACGCTGGCCGGACCCCGGGAGGCGCAGGCGCTAACGGTAACGCTGCCGGATCTTGTAGACAATCGAGAAGACTCCGGACTCGTCGCGCGTGGCCACCACGGACGTGTTCTCGGTGAGTTGGTATTGCACCTGGATAAGCTGCTGCGCCGACTCATTCACATTCGTGGCGAAGACCAGCGTCAGCTGCTTGGTCAGAGGCTCCTGCACGGTGATGCGGGCCGTGGAGTTGCCGAGCGTGCCCACAAAGGCGGGATCGATCTTGACTGAGCCGGCGCCAAACAGTTTGCTGACGCGGCTGGACACCGTCGCATTCAGCGCACCGCTAAGGATGGCGCTCGTCGTCGGATCCGTGCCCGCCTGCGTCGCCTGCTGATTGGAGATCTGCGACTCCTCCTGCGTCTTGCCCAAAGCCAGCAGGTTGAAGATGTCGGCCTCGGTCAACGGCGGCGAGGAGCGATAGGTCGGCCTCAGGTTTGTCGCATCGCCATGAACGCCCACGGTGATGTCGTAGTTCTCGATATGCGTCGTGACGTCGAGATCGACGGTCGGATTGATGCGTACAGGATTGGAGAAGTAGATGACTCCGCGCTCCAGCTCATAGCTGGTGCCGGCAAAGGTTGCGCTACCGTCGGTGATGCGGATCGTACCCAGAACGCTGGGTACGGCGGCGGTCCCCCGCACATTCAGATCGACCGTGCCGGCGATCTTGGCGTAGCTGTTCTGGAAGTTTAGCTGCGGCGCGCTCGTGACGTGAACGTCCAGCCGAATCTTGTTCAAGATTGACGTGGGATCGGGTGGCACCGAGATGCCGCCGGTTCCGGCAAACTGAGCAAAATCCACATCGGGGCCGATACCAAAACGCGTGACCTGCACGTTGCCCGAAAGGAACAGTGCCTGCTGGCCGCCCTGGAGACGAATGCTCGCATTGGCCGTCGTGCTCAGGCCGGCGTAGCGGATGCGCACATTATCCACCGTGGCCACAAGATCCGAGAAAAGACCCTTCTGGTAGCCGACATAGCCGCCCAGCGCGATCTTGCCACCGCCCGAGGTGCCGGTAATGTTTTCCACCTGCAGTCGGTTTTCGTTGAAGGCCATTGTGCCGTTTATGTTGCTGAGGCCGTTCGGAATGCCGTCGATGGCCAGATTGGCGTTGTCGAATCGCACGCGGCCCACCAACTCCGGCTGCTTAATGCGCCCGGCAGCGCCTACATCAAATGAAACCCTGCCGGAGGTAATCAGCTGCGGAGCAAAGGTGTGGACGATGGCAAGGTTTACCGCCCCGTTGGTGTGCACATCCAGCTCGCCGCCCAAGGGATTGGTGTCGCCGAAGACCACGGCCGTTCCATGCGCCGTGAGGCTTGTATCCGGTCCTTCGATGTGAAGGCTGTCCACGTTGGCGACACCTTTGCGCAAGCCGATCCGTATGGGCTCAGCCTCCTTCAACGTGACACCCTGTACGGTGACGCTGAAGTTCGAGAACTGCGCGCTGGCCGCCAGCTGCGTGGGTTTGGCGGCTGGACCACTCAGCTCAATGCTTCCCGCAATATCCGAGGTCGCATCGGTTGACCCGGGCGAGTAGAGTGCTACCGCCTTGGCCACGTTCACACCCGAGAGGGTAAGCTTGGCCTGCGTTTGATAGTTGCCGGTAAGCGCAGTTTGACCATCGGCCGCGATCTGGGCTCCCACCAAATTGGAGTGGACGTCATAGAACGCCGTGGAGCCGGTCGTGTGCGCCATGGCCGTGAGCGAACCGAGCACCTTCTCCTGCACGGTGAGATCAGCCAGGCTGAATTGCGCCTGCAGGTTGGGCTGCTGCACCGTTCCGTCGGCAGTTGCGCTCAGGTTTACCAGGGCGTCATCGCCAGGGTAGTTCTTGGCCAGATACGCAATCTTCGACAGGCGAATGTTCTGGCCGGAGATCTGCGCCGTCAAGCGCTCGGTCTTGACGTTGTAGCTGCCAGAACCGGTAACCTGCTGGCCGCTCGACTCCACCACCAGGCGGCTCACATTGGCCTGTTCGGTCGTCAAATTGTAGGCCGCTGCGCCGTTGGCCTGTACGTCCTGCGCGTTGATCTGCAGACGGGTTGCATTGATCTGCTGGCCCTGCACCGTGGCGTCAACGGAGGCAAGCTGGTACGGCTCGCTGTACGCTACGCCGTTGGTGAGCGTGACGTTGCCTGCGCCGTTCAGATTACCCAGCGTGCCGGTGACGTGGGCGGTCGCGTTGGCCGTGCCGGTCAGCTTGATGTTGTTGCCCTGCCCCGCGATCTGCAGCAGGTCCGGAATCTGCGCGTCCGCCAGCTTCACGGTTGCATTGATCGCGGCTTCGTTGTCGAACTCATACGAGACCACGCCATGACGTACGACGCGATGCGGCCGCGCACTGCCGGCGACGTTCAGCACGGCCGTTCCGCGCGTGATCGTCGACTGCGCCACCGATAAACCGGCATCGGCGCGATATTCCGCATCGGCCACGACTGAATCGAGCAGAACATCCGTCGATGTACCCAGCTTCACCTCGATGCTGTTCGCCGCAAGGTGCCCCGCTACATCGATGGCACGGAGCGGTCCTTTGGCGGTGCCGTTGAAGGCCAGCGAGCCATGCAGAACGATCGGAAGAGCGGCGCTGCCCTTCCTCCCATTCGAAGCCACGCCCAGGGCTTGCAGCGTCTGATCGAACTCGCCGAGATCGTGAGCCTGCAAGTTGAGCGAAAGATTCGTAAGCGGATCACCCTTGTTGATCCCCAGCACCCCCTTGGCCGCGAGCGTCGTGCCCGGCGTCTGCAGGTTGATGCCCTGGATGTTTACGACCTCGGTTTTACCGTCGTAGTGGACCTGTACCCGGCCGCTCACAGGGACGTTCGCTACGCCGCGGCGGTGCTCGCCCTGCGGCCGCAGTGCAAGATCCGTTGTGACCTGGACGGAGTCCGCGATGCTTGTGGCCGGACCGCCCCACTCCGCTGTCAGCGGACCGCTTACCTCGGTGTCCAGGCCGAGGTCGTTGAGCTCATTCGAGGCGGTAATCTCCAGCACCGTGCGCAGGGTGATGTCTTTCAAGGTCACCTTCGCAACCGCATGCGCGCGTTCCACGGGCGTGATCGCCACACTCTGCACGGGCGGGGCTGCGTTCACGCCCTTTGCGACTGTGTTTGCCGTTGTCGCGGCGGCCACCGTGGTGGGAGAGGTCGCCGGTGCACTAGCGGGCACCTCCCCCAGCCAGTTCTCAATCTTCAACTCCCCGGCCAGGCTGCCACCGCCCGGCAGGTAGCCGGTCAGCGTGCTGAAGAGCAACTCCGTTGGCGTTACATGCAATGCCGCCGCGGCGTTCAGGTTGTGAAGATGAACATCCGGCGTTACATAGCCGGCATTCTGCGCTTTGATGTCGCCGACCAGCAGATACCCCGCCTGACAGTTCTCGCTGGGCGCCAGCACAGGCTCGTTCAGCGGCTTGGTGCGCTTGCCGCGGCGCTCCCAGAAGCTGGTATTTCCCTGTGCAGTCTGCGGCGTAACCTCGCAGTTGCGACCCTGCACGTCCAGGTTCACCACACCGGAGATAAACCCGTCGATGCCACCCAGGTAGCCAAGCTGCCTGAGGTCGATGCCGCCCTTCACCTGGGCCTGCCACTCCGGCTTGGCGAAATGCTCGATCAACGCTTGCGCACCCAGGTGGGTATTGTTGCCCGAATAGAAGTCCAGATCCTCAAGCTGCGCCATGTCGCGTCCCAGCTGTAGGTCCAGATGGAGCCGGGACTGCGCAACCGGCTGCTTGACCCTGTGCGTTTCCAGATCGGCAAGATCAATTCCGATGCCGTAACGATCCGTTGTTGGCAGGTACTTCACCTGCGCATTGAGGTCTTTGGCCGCTGCGTCGAACGGAATGGCGCGGTCGTTGATCAGGATCAGGCCGTTGTTGAGTAGCACCTGTCGGGCCTGGAGATCCAACAACGAATCCTGCACGGGTTCCGTACTGGTGGAGGGATGCTTTGGCTCAGGCTGATTGGTCTTGCCATCCTTGTCGATGATCAGGTGCGCATGGGGCTGATCCACGGCGAGATAGTTCAGGCCGATACGCGATTGCGCACCCTTGCCGACCGTGTGCGAGATAACCGTGTTGATCTTCAAGCGCACAAGGATGCGCTGGGCGGAAAGATAGGGCGCCTCGCCCGGGCCTTCCAGGCCGTGAATAACAAGGTTATCCACCTCGATTGCCAGGTGCCAAAGATCGAGCGAGATATGTCCGAGGTCGACCTTGCCGCCGGTGGAGTCCTCCAACACACCCTTCACTTCAGTGCCGACCCGGCGCTGAAAGTCCGCTGTATTGACGTACCAGGAGAAGCCCACGGCAAGGATCGCAACCAGCAGCACAAGCGAAAGTGCGGCCCAACCGAGGAAGCGCAAGGTGGTATGCCGCCGCTGCGGAGAGGGTAAAGGACCCTTGCGGCTGCCGTTCTGTTCCGGCGAAGCATGACGCGAGGAGTCGTTCATGGTGCCTCCTCATTCGGGTGCAGTACCGTGATGCTGCCCTGGGCGCGAAGGCTTTGCAGCCAGTCGCGCAGCAAGTTGGAGACCTGCTGCTGCTGCAGGATGTCGCGAATGCGGCCTTCGACCGAGGCCAGCGTCGCCGGCTTCACATGAGCCTTCGCATACTGCGGCAGCATGGTGTTCTGGTAAAACTCGCGCACCTGCGCTCCGGAAACCGAAGCACCCGCGCCGAAGCGCGCATTGATAAACGCCAGAACCTCCATGCGCTGCTGCCAGCGGTTTTGGAATTCGGCGCTGCCGAATCCGTGCGAGGCCAGAAAGCGGTTCCACCCGGCATCGGTCTCGCAGCCGAACTGCTTGCACGCCGGCAGTGTCCTGCGCAGACCTGCGATCTCACTCTCAACCTCCTGGTCGGACACATTGATCTCGGTTTGAATCTTGGCCTGCTGCAGGATGAGATCCCGATTGACCAGGCGCTCAATCTCCTGGTCGCGCGTCGGTTCCCCGGCGGTGTTGGGATAGGGCTGGATGGCCTCGAAGCGCTTTTCCTCATTCACGTCTGAATCCAGAACGGGCTCCCCGTTTACGATCGCGACGATTCTGTCCACCATCTCGCCCGGCTCATGCGGCATCATCGACGGTACCGCTGCGGGCACAGGGACGGTGTCCGGTGTGCCCTGTTGCTGTTCCGGCGTCTGCGCCTGCCCCAACGTCGCTGTGAACAGGCAGAAAGCCGCCGCGATGGCAAAACGATGGAAGACGGGATGGAGGATCTGGCCCATATCTTTAGAACGCCTGTCCGATGCTGAAGAAAAACTGAAAATGACTCGCCTGCCCAACGTAGGGAGCGCTTGTGGTGTAGTCGTAAAACACCGGATACACCGGCGGATTTAAATTGATAGCCAGATCCAGCCGGATCGGGCCGACCGGTGTGTTGTACCGGGCGCCCACACCTACGGCATGTGAGTAGTAGTTAAAGTTGCAGGTCCCGGTCGCCGTGGTCTGGGTGGTCCCGGCCGGTAGCGTAATGTTGCGGCACGTGGCCTCATTGGGCTGATGAAAATTCTTAATGCTGGTGAACATGTCCGACGGGTAACGGAACACATTGCCCATGTCATGAAAGATCACGAAAGAGACACTGTCGCCGACAATCGGCAGCGTGGGTGGCGGCAGCCGCAGCTCAAAGCTGTTCACCACCACGCCCGATCCGCCCACGGGGTAGCCGGTCGTAAGATCACGCGGACCCGCATCGTTGATACCGAACCCCCGATGTGACGTGGCGCCACCGGCGTACATGCGCTCCGGCAAAGGGACGGGGTTACACGTGGCGTTTGTTGCCGCCAGCGTGCCGGAACAGTTGGAGATGCCCAGCGCGTTTGCCGTTCCATTGCTGGCCGAACCGAAGACGTTCTCAAAGCCTACCCGTAGATTGCGCGCGAAGGTGTATTTATGGCGCTTGCCCCAGGTGTAGTACGTCGATTGCGACATGTCCAAACGATTGAAATTGGTGTCTGACCCGAAGGCTGAGTCCGCGAGGAACTCATTGAGCGAGAAGAACTGCCCACGGGTAGCGTTCAGCGAACTTGGATCCCGTGTGTCATGGAAATACGTGATGCCCGGGCCGCCCACGCGCACCGGCTGCGACAGCTGCGAAATCAGGTTCGGCGAAACCTCAAGGCTGTTTGCGTTGACGCTGATACGCCGGTACTGAAAGTCATAAATCAGCGTGTCGGCGCGGCCCGCCCTCTGCGTCACGCGGAAGTCGCCCTGCAATGTCTGCGCCTGGAACGTGGTGATGTTCTGCACATTGGAGTAGCCCCCCGAGACGGACCCCGTGAAAGCGCTTCTGCCAAGAAAGCTCGGGACGTTGTAGCTGAGCGTCGCCAACTGCTCCAGCAAGCCATAGGCCGTGTGCAAGGTAAGCGACTGCTGCGTACCGCGGAAGTTAATGCGCGAAATATCCAGGGACACCCGCGGGCTTACACCGGCCTGCCCGTTCTGCGCGGCCGTGCCTGTCGCGCCGGACTGCAGCATCTGCCCTGGAATAAAGCCGGGCTGATTCAGCTGAGCTTCAAAGCCGAAGCCGTAGGTCACGTCCCAGCGCTTGGCTTCTGTGATTTGGATCAGCACATTTTTTTCAGGCGCGTCCCCGGTCGGATTTTGAACGGCTGTATTCACTTCATTAAACAGCGCGAGATTGTAGAGATTCCGCTGCGTTTGCAGCAGCGCAGCCTGGTTCAGCGGATCACCCGCATGCACCTCCACCTCATGCTGTACCAGCGAGCGGCGCGTCCGATTCAGTCCCGAAATCAGCACATGGTCGATAAAAGCTTGCTGCCCCTCCACGACGTTCAGCGTGACATTCGTACGGGTCTTATCGCCTGCATCCACCTTCGGATCCACTTCAACCTGTGCATGGTCGAAGCCGTGCGAGAGGAAGTAACTCAGGATCGCGTCGCGATCGTTGGCCAGCGTGATCAGCGAAAACGGCTGCCCCGTCTCGGAGCTCATGAGCCCTCGCACGACCCCATCCCGCGAAGAATCCACGCCGGCCAGGTCCACCGTGCCGAACTTTTGCTGCGCCCCTTCGCTGACCGTGTAGGTGACCGCGATCTCAGCGTAGGTCTTTCCTTTTTTCGTGATCTCGTTGTCCTTGACCGACGACGTCACCTTCGCTTCCAGGAATCCACTGGCCCGGTACAGCGACTGAATCGACGACACATCGGCATTGACCAACTGTGTGCTGTACGACCCGTTGCGCACATAGAGGCTCGCCTTCTTCACGCGCAAGCGCTCGTCCAGCGTGTCCGTGTCGAAGTAGCGGTTCCCCGTGATGTTGACGGAGACCACGCTATGGCGCTCCCCGGGTACGACGTCATACTGCACGGTGACGTTGTTGGTTCCCGCCCCCAGCAGCTTCACCGAATCCTGCACATCGAAGTAGCCCTGCTGCTGTTCGAAGTCGCGTATGTTGAACGCGCCCTCATTTAACAGGTCATTATCGACGGCACCTTCCTCGTACACCGGCACCAGCAGCTTCTTGCGCGCGTTGGAGACCTTGACGCCGTTGATGACGACATTCACAACAGGTCCCTGCTCGGCCTGAAACTGGTAGTACAGCTCGCGTGTAGGCGGCTTGTAGGTCTGCGTCTGCAGACTGATCGTCCCCTCAAGACGGTTTTCCTTCTTGAAGGATGAGCTCACGCCTGAAAGTGCATCGTTGACCGTCTCCCGCGAGACCTTCAACTGGCAGTCATGCTGAAATAGCAGTACCAGCCTTGAGCAATTCAGTCCGCCCACCTTGCGGAAGTCCACCACGCTGATGCCCGGGTCCTTACCTGTAATCGTAACCTTGCCCACCTTGGCTTGCGGACCGGTTTGGATCATGAAGGTGAAGTTGATCTGGTGGCCGATGTCGTCCATATTGGTCGCAACATCGATCGTTGGCTGGTAGAAACCATTTTCCGCAAGGGACTCTTTCACGCCATTCAGCGCGGAGGGGATCTCTGTCTCGGTATATGGCGTTCCCGGATCCAGTTTGGTTGCGAACTCAAAGAGCGAAGAGAGGCGCTCGGACGAGACACCCGCAATGTCCACCCGGCCGATATAGTACCGCGGTACGCCGGCGTAGATCAGCTGCAGACCGGCATCCGTCTTCACCAAGTTCAGGCTTAGGTCGCGATAGCGGCCGCTGCTGAACAATCGGTGCAGATCAGCGCGAACCTTTTCCGGGTCCAGGGGCTGCTGCGCATGTTGGGAGAGCTGTTTCAGGAGGGGATCCTGTTCCCCGAACCGCACGCCGTCAAAGCGGATAGCCGAGACATTGGCTCCGCCCTCATCCCAAAGCGACGGCGTCAATGCGGGCAGCGGGTTTGTCACGACTGGGGGAGCCTGACGCACCGTCGGAGTTGACGGGTTGGCTTCCTGGCTCGCCTGGGGAACGGCCATGGGTGCGGTGGGGTTAGCCGAAGGCGTTTGCGCCGCAGGCTCGCTGGCTGACTGATTATTCAGGACGCCCGGGCTCTGCGCGAGCGCGACCGACCCGGTGCCTATCAGGGTGACTGAGGCCAGCAACCAGGAGGTAAGCCGCAAGGAGGTAAGTCGCAAGGAGCTGAGCCGCGTCGAGGTGGATCGGAACCTCAAAAGACACGGCTCCGCTAAACCGCGCTCTGCGGCGTGCTGGCGCCACCGGCGATCACCAGGCTGTCCATCGTCCAAGAGCCGTTGATATGGCCCCTTCTGCCTTATCTGGCCTTCCACGCAGATTTTTCCCAACCCTGTCACTACTGTCCTTCCGTCGCCGAAGACCTGAATCGGTCCGCTCGGTCCGCTGAACTAGACGGATCGGCACCGTGCCAAAATCAAGACCGAGACGCTCAGGATAGTACACAAGAGGACGCCCAGTCAGCCCTCCGGGTTGGCCGGCTTGAGTCACGCCCCCATCCTTCGTTCCTGTTTTGGGAAGGATCAAAGCGGACACCGTGAGCCCATCGCTGCTCCTATACTTGCCTTATGGCTTTTCCCCTTCCGGCTACCTTGGCCGCTTACCCGGTGCGGGACCTGATGCACGGGCCGAAACCGGATAGCCCAGGAGGTCCGCCGCCGCCAACCCGCGATGCGATCGAACCAGGCGAACGCTATTCGCGGCAAATTTTGTTCGCCGGCATCGGCGCCGCTGGTCAAGAGGCGCTCCGTTCCGGGCACGCCGCTGTGATCGGGGTCGGAGCCACGGGCGCTGCCGCGGCCGGGCTGCTTGCACGCGCCGGTGTCGGCCGCCTTACCCTCGTTGACCGGGACTTTGTCGAACCCTCCAACCTGCAGCGTCAGGTGCTCTTCACCGAAGAGGACGCCCTCTATTCTATTCCCAAAGCGGAGGCCGCCCGGCAGCACCTCTCCGCAGTCAATCGCGATGTCGTGGTGACAGCGCACATTGCGGATCTGATTCCCGCAAACGCCGCCACCCTTCTAGGGGGAGCGTCCATTGTATTGGACTGCACGGATAATTTTGAAACCCGCTACCTACTCAACGACCTCTGCGTCCAAAACGGCATTCCCTGGATCTATACGGCTGCCGTGGGCTCCTACGCGGCCACGATGAACATCCTTCCTAGGCCGGCGGCCACCGGCCTGCAGCCTGCCTGGCTCCATCGCGCGCAGCCGACGGCCTGCCTCGCCTGCCTCTTTCCCGCGGCTCCAGGCGGCGAGGTGGAGACCTGCGAGACCGCCGGCATTCTAGGCACCGCCGTGAACCTCGCTGCCTCGCTTGCGGTGACAGAGGCTCTGAAATTTCTCACCGGTCAGTCGGAGGTCATGCGCCGCACGCTGCTCTCCTTTGATCTCTGGAGCGGGGAACGATCCGAGATCGGGGCCGGCACACCCCGCTCCGGTTGCCGGGTGTGCGGCGCACGCGAGTTTCGCGCCCTCGCCGGAGACGCGCGGCCCCACATCACCCTTTGTGGGCGCAACTCCGTCCAGATTCATGAGCACAACCGTCCTCTTGATCTAGCGGTGCTTGCCCAGCGGCTCCGCCCTTTGGGTGAGGTGCGGGCCAATGGCCTGCTGCTCCGCTTCACCTACAGTCCCTACACGCTGACGATCTTCCCGGATGGACGCGCTCTGGTCCAGGGCACCACGGACAAAGGACTTGCGCGCTCGCTCTATGCTCGTTTTGTGGGCAGCTAGCGGATGTCAGGGGAGGCTACCCGCACCGGCCATTCCCTTAAGGCGGACGACCGCTTCGGTGACCCACAAACGCCGGAGTGCGGTAGGCTTGTAGGAGGCAGCGACGCTGGAGGAAACTCTAAAAAGGACGGTCCCGGCGCGCCCCATGGAAGGTCAAGGCCAAAGCAGATGCAAACTAAAACAACTCCGGGCCTGTTCAAGCGCAATCCGCCCATCGCCGGCGAAGCCGAAGCGATCGAGCGCGCCAAGCTCGGCGACCCAGATTCCTTCTCCAAGCTCTACGCCCTGCACAAGCGGCGCGTCTACACCCTTTGCCTCCGCATGCTCGGCAACGTTTCTGAAGCCGAAGACATGACCCAGGAGGCGTTTCTTCATCTTTTTCGCAAGCTGGGCAGCTTCCGCGGCGAAAGTGCCTTCTCCACCTGGCTGCACCGTCTGACGGTCAATTTGGTGCTGATGCATCTGCGTAAGAAGGGCCTGCAGCTGGTTTCGCTCGAAGAGACGATCAATCCGTCCGAGGAGGACGCGCCCAAGCGTGACTTCGGCTCCCGCGATCCGCAACTCTCGGGCTCCGTCGACCGCGTCACTCTGGAACGCGCCGTCGCCTCCCTGCCCCCCGGCTACCGCATGGTCTTCGTCCTGCACGATGTCGAAGGCTTCGAGCACAACGAGATCGCCACGATGCTCGAATGCTCCACAGGCAACAGCAAGAGTCAGCTCCACAAAGCCCGCCTGCGCTTACGCGAGCTGCTTCGTCATCCTGAGCAGCTTCCGCCAGTCGTGCTGGCAAATCCTCGGGAGATGGTTCAATGAACGAGCTGAACAACATCAACTTTGACTCGATGACGACGGCCGACTTCGAGCAGTACCTTCCCGAACTGTTCCTGGCCGGCGGCAAGGTCAGCCAGGACCCTCGCCTGGCACGCTTTTTGGGTGCCAATCCCGACTGTGCCGCATTGGTGCGCGACCTCGAGACGATCGCCGAGACAGCCAAAAGTCTCTTTGAGCCCTCGCACGAGCCGAGCGACGCGGTCTGGTCCAACATCGCCAGCAAGCTGCAGGAAGAGGCCGCCGATGACGGCGGCGTCGCCGATCTTGCCGGCTGAGTCCCCGCTTGGCGGCGCCATACCGGCTGCCGGCCCCCGCAACGGCCCCGTTTCGCAGGCTGTCCAACGCCTTGTGCTGACCGGCTTCATGGGGTCCGGAAAGAGCACGGCAGGCCGCCTGCTTGCCAAGCGTCTGGGCTGGCAGTTTGCCGATCTCGACACCTGCATTGAAGCCCGGCTCGGGCTCTCCGTTCCGCAGATCTTCGCGCTGCACGGGGAGCCGGCCTTTCGCGCCGCTGAGGTCCATGACCTGGCCCACCTGCTGTCCGGTTCCCGCAGGGTCATCGCCTTAGGCGGCGGAGCCCCTAAGACGCCGGCTGTGCGAGCGTTGCTGGCAGATAGTGCAGGTACGGCCGTGGTGCATCTCGATGCGCCGTTCTCTGTTCTGTATGAGCGCTGCCAAAAACAGGCTATGGAAGCTCGCTCCGTCGATCGACCGCTTCTCGGCGACCTTCAGGCCGCTGCCCGTCGCTATCGCGATCGCCTGGACATCTATGCTGCCGTTGCGCACCATACAGCCGCGGCGGATGCGGGCTCGCCTGAAGTTGTTGCTGAGGCAATCCTGCAATTGCTGAAGCTGTAGCGCCCGGAAACCAATCCGCTCACCCGGAGGTGAGCGGATGTCGCTCGAATTCTCACCTATTTCAGTTCATAGCCTGCAAAGAAATAATCAATCTCGAACGCAGCCGTGTCCTCGGCGTCCGATCCGTGCACTGCGTTCTCTTCGATCGACTCCGCGAACAGCTTGCGCAGCGTCCCTTCCTCAGCATTGGCCGGGTTGGTCGCGCCCATCAGCTTGCGCAGGTCGGCGATGGCGTTCTCCTTTTCAAGCACCATGGGAAAGATCGGCCCCGACGCCATGAACTCCGTCAAAGAAGCAAAGAAAGGACGCGCCGCGTGGACGTGGTAGAAGCCCTTGGCCTGCTCCTCGGACAGGTGCATCTTTTTGATGGCGACCAGCTTGAAGCCGGCCTTCTCCATCTGTGCGAGGATGGCTCCGGTGAAGCCCTTGCGAACGGCGTCGGGCTTGATGATGCTGAAGGTACGTTGTGACACAAAATCTCCTGTAAGTCTGCTTTTAGCTTGCAGCCCCCTCAGTGTACCCAACGCCGTAGCGGGCTCGCGCGAATACTTCGGTGTGACTGCCCGACGACGATCAAGCTTTACCCGCAACGGCGAAGCGGCGTCTAAGTCTCTATGCGTCGACTCGCATGGATCTGGCTCACCGGCTGCCTGGCATGGACCTTGGATTTTGGGGTCAACCTGTACGCCGGCAACCGACCCCATGCTGAACTCGCTCTGCTCCTGGCTGTGCTTTTCGCGATCGCCTACGCCTTCTATCGCAACCAGCCACGGTAGCGGGCCGGCTGCGACAGAAACGAAGGTAGCGTCAGACGTTCTTTGGATAGAGTTAGCGAGTGCCTAGAGCCGGACTACTTGCGTGCCGCTTCTATATCGAACGTCATTCTCACGTCATCGCCCAGCATGTTGTCGCCCGACTTCAATGTTCCATTCCAGACGAGGCCGAAGTCCTGGCGATGAATGGTTGCAGTCGCAGTGAAGCCGCGGTGCGGCAACTTGTCCATGCCGATCTGCTCCTTGCTGGGGGCGTCCATGTGAAGCGTCACCGGCTTGGTTACCCCGTGCAGGGTGAGATCGCCCATGACGTCGTAGCCGTCACCGGTCTTGGCAATCTTTGTGCTCGTGAACGTGGCCGTCGGGAACTTGGCGGTATCGAAGAAGTCGGGGCTGTTCAGGTGCTTGTCGCGTGCGGCCTCGCCCGTGTCGACGGACAGGACGTTGATGGTCGCCTTCACCGACGAATCGTCGACATTGTTTTCATCCAGGTCGATCGTGCCATTGGAAATGGCAAACCGGCCATGCACAGTGGAGATGGCCATGTGCTTGATGCCGAAGTCCACCTGCGAGTGCTGCGGATCGATCGCGTAGGTCGCACGTTGCGCAAAGGCGGTCTCCCCGGCGAGCAAGCTGCTGGCCAGCAGCGCGGCGGTGGCGAACGAGGAGCGGAGGGTCTGCATCATGGTTTTCCTTTCAAGAGCACGACGGGACATGGGGGCAAGCCCCACGGTATAGATATGGATGGATCCGGTTGCTGTTGAAGAGATGAAACAGAAACACGAAACGATGCAGGAAAAGCGGCCGCCTGGGCCGCTTACTTTTTGGTAACCACTTACTTCTGAGTAAGTTAGCGGCCCAGCACCCGAGCCATCGTCTCGCCGATCTCGGCAGGCGACTTCACCACGTGAATGCCCGCCGCGGCCATGGCTTCCATCTTGCTCTCCGCCGTACCCTCGCCGCCGGAGATGATCGCGCCGGCATGGCCCATGCGGCGTCCCGGCGGCGCGGTCTGGCCGGCGATAAAGCCGACCACCGGCTTTTTCACGTTGGCCTTGATGTACTCGGCAGCCTTCTCTTCGTTGGTGCCGCCGATCTCGCCGATCATGATGATGGCCTCGGTCTCGGGATCCTCATTCAGCATCTTGAGCGCATCGATGTGGGTGGTGCCGACGATGGGATCGCCGCCGATGCCAATGGCCGTCGACTGGCCGATGCCGCGCGTCGTCAGCTGGTACACGGCCTCATAGGTCAAGGTGCCCGAACGCGACACAATGCCGACATTGCCCTCCTTATGAATCCGGCCCGGCATGATGCCGATCTTGGCCTTGCCGGGCGAGATCACGCCGGGGCAGTTCGGCCCGATGAGCACGGATTTTGTGGTCTTCACCAGATTCCAGGTCTTCACCATGTCCAGCACGGGGATGCCTTCGGTGATGCAGATGATCAGAGGCAGTTTTGCGTCTGCCGCCTCGAGAATGCCGTCGGCCGCAGCCGGTGGCGGCACGAAGATCACGGTGGCATTGGCGCCCGTCGCCTTCACGGCCTCTTCCACGGTGTTGAACACGGGCCAGCCCTCATGCGTGGTGCCGCCCTTGCCCGGCGTCACGCCGCCAACGACCTGCGTGCCGTACTCGGCGCAGCCTTTGGCATGAAAGGTTCCTTCACGGCCCGTGATGCCCTGCACGATGAGGCGTGTGTTCTTGTCTACGAGTACTGCCACGATTGTTCTCCATTTCTCAAAACTACTTACAGCAAATATGTAGCTACATCGGAGGGATAGCCAGGGATAAGTCCATGGCAGCCTTGGCAAGACACTTGTCTCTTGTCCAAAGCGAAGCACCGGGTGACAGTTGCGTGGCAGCCAGGAGATGGGCATCCACATAGCTGAGACCCAGTCCAAACAGCTTACGGGCGGAAACAAATTGCAGTACCTTTCCTCCTCGGCAATCGCGGCCTGAGGTACTTTCCAAGAGCTCAAAGATATGTTTAAGGTCAAGATTAGGCTGCTCCGCCGTCCCCCTGCTTAAACTCTCGCCGCGGCTACAGCCAGATCTGCCGCTTCCTTCATCGTCGCGCCAACTTCGAATTTCAAGCCCGACTCAGCCAGAATTTTGCGGCCTTCTTCCACGTTGGTGCCTTCGAGACGAAGGATGATCGGGATCTGCACATTGAGCTTCTTCGCTGCCACCACTACTGCCGTGGCCAACACGTCCACGCGCAGGATGCCGCCGAAGATGTTGATGAAGATCGCCTTTACGTTCTTATCGGAGAGCAGAATGCCGAAGGCATTTTCAATCTGTTCCTGGTTGGCGCCGCCGCCGACATCGAGAAAGTTTGCTGCGGAGCCGCCGGCGTACTGGATGATGTCCATCGTCGCCATCGCCAGGCCCGCGCCGTTCACCATGCAGGCGATGCTGCCGTCGAGCTTGATATAGTTCAACGCGAACTTAGAGGCTTCGACCTCGAGCGGATCTTCTTCGGCGAGGTCGCGCAGGTCCTTCAGATCCTTGTGGCGGAACATGGCGTTGTCGTCAAAGTTGATCTTGCAGTCGAGCGCCGCCAGCTTGCCGTCCTCCGTGACGATGAACGGGTTGATCTCCATCAGCAGGCTGTCGGTTTCGAGAAATGCCTTGTACATGCCCATCATGAAGCGCACGGCTTCCGCGATCTGCGAACCTTCGAGCCCGAGCTTGAACGCCAGGCGGCGCGCCTGGTAGCCGGCCAGGCCAATCGTTGGCTCGATCACTTCCTTGAAGATCGCCTCGGGATTCTCATGCGCGACCTCTTCGATCTCCATGCCACCGGCCTGCGAGGCCATGAAGACCACCTTGCTGGTGGCTCGATCGAGCACGATGCCGAGGTAGAGCTCACGCGCGATGGCCGAGCCGGACTCGATCAGCAGCCGCTGCACCTTCTGGCCCTGCGGCCCGGTCTGGTGCGTAGTGAGTTGCATGCCGAGAATCTTCCTGGTGTGCTCCTGCGCTTCTTCGCGGTTCTTGGCCAGCTTGACACCACCACCCTTACCGCGTCCGCCCGCGTGAATCTGCGCCTTCACGACGACCACTCCATGGCCCGCACCGAACAGCTGCTGCGCCGCGGCATCGGCCTCTTCAAAGCTGACGGCAACCTGCCCCTCGGGCACGCTGACGCCGTAGCGGCGAAGAATCTCTTTGGCCTGGTACTCGTGAATCTTCAATGCGCGCTCCGTGAGCCGGTTGCTCGAACAAGGCCATAGTAGCCGATGGGCCCTACGCTGGGCCAGACGCTGGGCCAGACGCGGAGCCAGACGCGCTGCGGGTTGCGGGCTCTCTTCATCTCCCGCCTTCGCACTTTGGTAGCCTCAGGTGGATGGGCATTCAGGCGGAACTCCGTCTCGTGGTGGAAGAACAGGGGACGCTCTCCACGGAGCAGGCTGCGGCGTTGCTGCGGCGCATTCTTGCGGGGCAGGCCTCCGATCTGGAGCTCGCCTCCCTGCTCGGCGGCATGAGCGCTCGCGGCGAAACCGCCGCCGAACTGGCCGGCTTTGCGACATCCATGCGCAACGCCGCCACGACCCTCCCGCTTAGCGAAGCCGAGCGGGAGCAGCTTGTCGACACCTGTGGCACCGGCGGCGACGGCACCGGAACCTTCAACATCTCAACCGCTGCCGCGCTTGTGGCTGCCGCCGTCGGCGCGAAGGTGGCCAAGCACGGCAACCGCGCCGTCACCAGTAAATGCGGCTCCGCGGATGTGCTGGAAGCATTGGGTGTGCCGATCACGCTGGCGCCCGAGGCAGCCGCCGAGGCACTGAAGCGGCACAACTTCTGCTTTCTGCTGGCACCTGCGCATCATCCCACAATGAAAGCGGTCCTGCCTGTTCGCCGTGCGCTGGGGGTGCGTACGATCTTCAACGTGCTCGGCCCACTGTTGAACCCCGCAGGCGCACGCCGGCAGGTGATGGGCGTCTATGCCGCTCGGCTTGTGCCCGTCGTGGCGCAGGCGATGGCGCAGCTTGGGGTTCGCCACGCGTTTGTGGTGCACGGCGACGGCGGTCTGGATGAACTCAGCCTCAGCGGCACCAGTACGGTGGCCGAGGTCAAAGCCACCGAGGTCAAAGCCGCCGGGCCGGGCGATCGGATCGAAACATACACGGTCGCCCCCGAGGACGTGGGTCTTCCACGTGCCCCGCTAAGGACGCTGCAGGGCGGCGAAACGGCGAGCGAGAACGCCGATATTTTAAAGAACGTACTCGCTCTCGACGGAGCAGCTCCCGAGCAGGGACCCCGGCGCGACGTTGTCTTATTGAATACGGCAGCGGTCCTCGTCGCCTCGGGCCACGCGCCGGATCTGCCCGGCGGCGTTCCGCTTGCCGCGCAGGCGATCGACTCTGGCGCCGTCAAACGTTTAGTCGACGCCCTGCGCACCTTCAGCCCGGCGTCTCCTCCGGCCTTTTGACAGCACAGGGCTGGGTCCGCAACGACGGCGCGCAACTCCAGTTACTCGCCTGAACCAGCTGCTCGTCTTCCGCTGCTACGTTCTCGGTGCTCGGCTGCACTGGCTTCAAAATCCGTCCGGCAGCTCCATCTGCTGCGGTCCGTGGGGATCGCTGTGGGGATGGAAGTGGGCGCGGCAACGCGCCTCATACAGACCCGTCGCTCCGACAACGACGAGCTCCTGCGACTGCGTCAGGCGCTGCGTGTGGATGGCGCTTCCACCGCAGACCATGCACACCGCGGAAAGCTTGGTGACTTTGTCCGCCATGGCCATCAGCGCCGGCACCGGACCGAAGGGCTCCGCCTCAAAGGTCATATCGAGTCCGGCGAGGAGGACGCGTTTACCGTCCGCGATCAGCTCGGCGGCCAGCGCGACGACATCGGGCGAAAGAAACTGCACCTCATCGATGCCCACCACCTCCACCTCGCCGAGCTGCGGAAACAGCGTGTCCCGCAGGTGCTCCACCGAGGTCACCGGAACGGCCTCATGGGTCTGCGCAGAGTGCGACGCGATGTGGTTGCGGTGGTAACGCAGATCGATGTCGGGCTTGTAACAGAGCACGCGCTGGCGGGCGATGCGGGCCCGCTTCAGGCGCCGGATCAGCTCTTCCGACTTGCCCGAAAACATGGGTCCGGTGATCACTTCCAGCACTCCCGGATGATGCGGTTGGGGGGTCGGGACATCCATCACCTTCGATGGTAATCCGCCGAGCCGGTGGAAATGCCGGCATCTCCCATGACAGGCGCGAAACCGCGCTGGCGTATGCTGACGTTGACTCATCAGGCAGCAAACAAAGGAGCTCCAGCATGCGGCAGCGAAACTTCAGTACATGGATGAAGGCAGGGATGACGACAGGGCTTTTCGCGATGGCGTGCGCCGTTGCTACGGCACAGGACGCCAAGCCCGTGAAGGAGATCAAGGTCTCGCTCATCAACAGCCAGGGCCAGCCCGCCGGCAATGCGGTGCTGAAGCAGAAGAAGAACGGCGTGCAGGTCAAGGTCTCGGTTGAAAACATCTCCTTCGGCGACCACGGCGTGCATATTCATCAGAACCCTATTTGCGAAGCGCCTGACTTTAAAACCGCCGGCGGCCACTTCAACCCTGATGGCAAGCAGCACGGCTTCCAAAACCCCATGGGCCACCATGCCGGCGATACCCCTTCGAATCTCAGCGTGGGCGAGGATCACCGCGGCTCCGCGACCTGGATCCTGACCGGTGTCACGCTGCAGCCCGGGGCGCCGAATTCCCTGCTCGCCAACGGCGGCACCTCGCTTATGGTGCACGAAAAGGCCGACGACATGAAGACCGATCCCAGCGGCAACTCCGGCAACCGGATCGCCTGCGGCGTGATCAAGCAGTAAGCGCGAAGATGCAGAAAGGCAGCCGGGAACCAAAGCACGGCCGGCTGCGTACTGTTTTGCATGGCTTCGATGGTCTTCAATCCGCCGGCAGTCTTCAGGACGATGATGCCCCTCTCGAAGCGGCCGGCATCTGCTCTCCCCGAGGCTTGGTCCGGGGCACCGGGCGCAGTCCCGGCAAATGCCGCCGTTGTGCCTTCCGCACACAACCGGCCTGTAGCAGAAGCTCCCACGGAGGTGACCTCCACGCCGACGGTCCGCCTTCCCGTTCAGAGTGCTTCCCGCGGCCGGGTGGGCGACTCCATGGCCCCGGCCGTCGATGCGACGCGCGTAGCGCACGCCGCCGAGCAGGCGCACCTTGCCGCTCTGGCCGCCCGCTGCGTCGGCGGTGACAACACCGCTTGGGAGGCGCTGGTGCGTCGCGAACAGCGCCGGGTCTACGGTCTGTGCTACCGCTTCACAGGCTCCGCGGCGGATGCGGAGGACCTCACCCAGGACGTCTTCCTGAAGGTCTACCGCAATTTACAGAGCTTTGACCCGGCCCGTGCCAGCCTCGACGTCTGGCTCACCGCGCTTACGCGCAATCTCCTGGTCGACCACTACCGGCGTTCCCGCCTGGAGCGCGCCAGTGAGTCGCTCGACGAGCCGATGGGCGAGGGGAGCGAAGCCGCGACCCGCGCGGAGCGGCTGCCCGATCCACGCGGCAGCCAGGAGCAGCATGTCGCCGGCCTGGAGCTGCGATCCAGGGTGCAGGCCGCGCTTGCCCGCGTGACGCCGGAGTTGCGCGAGGCGGTCATCCTCCGCGATCTGCAGGATCTGGACTACCGCGAGATCGCCGAGGTGCTCGGCATCCCCCAGGGAACCGTCAAAAGCCGTATCAGCCGCGGACGTGCCGAACTGGCGCGCCTGCTGGGTGGGACAGAAGGGCCAGTGGTGTAGCGATGTCGAAACCCATGGATTTTCAGGATGATCGTACGGATGCACCAAGCGCCGGGTGTCGAGCTGTCGGCTGCGCGGCCTGGGGCGCCCTGCTGCCCGAGGCCGCAGAGGATCTACTTGACGACTTTGAGGCTCAGGCCCTCGCGCTGCATCTGGCCGGCTGCCCTTCGTGCGAGGCCGAACTCGCCGAAGCACGTCGTGGCGCTGCGTGGCTTTCCCTGCTGAAGGAGCAAACCCCGGAGCCGCCCCACGACCTAGTCGCCGGCATCCTGGCCCGCACGACCGGCGCACCCACACTGGCGGAAACCATTGCGGCCGAGCTGCTCCCAGTGCCGGCGGCGGTCTGGTCCGTACCCGCGGTGCAACCGCTCGGGGCACAGTGGGGAGACGATCCAGGCCCTTTACGCCAATGGCTGGCGCGCTGGTTCGGCCTGGAAAGTCGGAAGCTCCCTGCCCTGCAACCACGGCTTACCATGACGGTGGCAATGGCCTTCTTTTCGATCTGCCTCACCCTGAACATGCTGGGGATCTCCGTCTCGGAGCTGCATGCGCAGGACCTGCACGCGATCCGCCTGCAACGGACGGTGGCCGGCAAGGGTGCCAGCATGTTGCGCTCCCTGCAGGGTATTCGGGTCGTGTACAGGGTCGAGTCCAGAGTGAACGACTGGCTGACCGCCGACAATACCCCGGCACCGCCTAGATCGCAGCAGTAACAGCGTCATTCACAAGCCTCCTGCGACCCGCAGAGGTAGAAGGGAGAACATCCGCATGACGGACGAAAGCAACAATCCGACAACCGTCCCCCCCGCTTCATCCGAGAGCACCGGGGTGCACGCAGATCAGTCCACCGTGGTCTTTTGTCAGCAGTGCGGCCGGGGCCTGACGGCCAACACCGTGCGTGCGGTCGGCTCAGGCATCTTCTGCGAACCCTGCGCCCTTCGGAAGCGTTCGCCCTTCCCGGAGAACATACCTGGCGCGACCACCGGCGGTTACTCTCCGGTCCGCTCTCCGGCCGTGGACCCCGGTGCCGCTGCGCCGCCGATGGCAGGGGAAGCGAACCCTGTGCTGGCCGGTTTTCTGGGTCTCATTCCCGGTGTGGGCGCCATGTACAACGGCCAGTACGCCAAGGGCGTCATTCACCTCGTCATCTTCGTCGTGCTGACTAGCCTGGCCGATAACCTGAACTGGGTTCTATGGTGGTTTGTCTGGGGATGGATCTTCTACCAGGCCTTTGAGGCCTACCATACGGCTTTGGCAAGACGCGACGGCATGCCGCTGCCGGACCCCTTTGGCTGGAACGATCTCGGCGATCGCTTGGGCTTCAGCCGCACCAGCCCTCCGGTTTCCGCGCCGCCTAACACCTTCCATCCAGCACCGGCCGGCCGCAGCGCAGCTCCTGCCGCTCAAACCACTGCGGAAGCTGCCCCCTATGCCGCGGCGCCCGCAGCGTCGTCAGCCACGGAGGCTTCACAAGCCGCTCAAACCACGGGCATACATTCCTTCCTCACGCCGGCCGCGTGGACCACACCGATTCCTGAGACCTCCTATCCGCCGGCATCGGTGATTCCCACGGCTACCGAGAATGCCGAGGCTGCCGATGCCCCCTACGGAGCCCAGACCGACACACGGTATCAGCCAACCTATACGGGCGTACCGACTCCGCCGCCAGTTACCCCGATGGCTCCGTTGTCCCTTGCACAGCGATTCCCTGCCGGCGCTGTGTGGCTGATCGTCCTTGGCGTGCTGTTCCTCGTCGCAAACCTCGCTCCCGGCTGGCGAGTCGACGGGCGATGGCTGGTACCCGCTCTTCTGGCGCTGGTTGCTTTCTGGATCGGGAGCCGCCGAGTGGCAGCGGCTAGGCAGAACCGGAACGGCGGGCCAGCCGCTAACCTCGCGACGCTCGCTGAAGGTCTGGTGGGCGCGGCCGTACTGCTGACGGTGGCAATCCTGCTCGCTTTGCAGAATGCGTACCTCGTTCCGCTGCGTCACAGCTGGCCTGCTGTTCTCATTGTCTGGGGCGCTCTGTTGCTGGTGGGACGCGCCCGTCCGGCAGTAGTTCCTCTCCACGGCGGCTCAGCATCCAGTCCGAACAAAGACGGGACACCGACCCCGGGCAGCGCTCCCCTACGCTAGTGTTCCACGCTGAAGCTGCACTCATTTGCTGTTTTCACGCCCAAGGAGCGTGCTTATGAGCACCCCACCCCCCAATTTTGGCTACACACCTGTACCACCTGCCCCAACGGATCGCCGCACACAGAAGGCTCAAAATCGGGCCGCCAAAGAGCAGGGCCGCCTGCAAAACGATCAGGCCCGTCTTCAGGCGCAGCTCCAGAGACGTGCCCTGCAGCGGCGTTCCATCTCTGGTCCGGTATTGCTCGTAATTCTGGGAATCTTCCTGCTGCTCCTCCAGTTCGGACGCCTGCACTGGGACGCTGTACTTACCTGGCTGAGCCTGTGGTGGCCTGCCATTCTGATCGGCACGGGCCTTCTAATGATCGTGGAATGGCTTCTCGACCAGCGGATCTCTTCGATCCGAGGCGCTCCAGCTCCCCGCCGCATCCTCGGCGGAGCCGCCACCACCTTGCTTCTGCTGCTCGCGATCACGGGCGCCGGTCTCATGCTCGCGCGCCGCAGTGGTTCCTTCTTTCGCGACGTCCTCAGCTCGCCGCTGATCGGCAGCGGCCGGAATAACTGGACAGAGTTGCTCGGCGTGCACAGCGACTTCACCAGCGAACAAAGTGCACCCCTCGGTCCCAGCGGCGAACTCACCATCGACGACCCGCGCGGCGATGTAACCGTGACAGGCTCAAGCGAAGACGGTCAGGTTCACGTCTCGATCCATCAACACCTCTTCACTCTGGAGCATGATGACCTGAACTCCCGCCATGCGCGGGAACAGCCTAGGTTTCACGGTGATCGCGATCACCTAACCCTCACGGCCGCGTCGACTGGCCAGGATGACGCCGATCTCACCGTGCAACTGCCCCACAACGCCTCGCTAGCTGTTCGCAGTGGCCACGGGGACGTCAGCGTGGAGGAGCTGCACGGCACCACAACCATCGCCGCCGCGAATGGCGACGTCAAGCTCACCGCACTGCGCGGTCCCGTACGTGTGGATACGCTGGACGACGACAGCACCATCACCGCGCACAGCCTCGGTGGCGGCCTCGTGATCAATGGGCACAGCGGAGACATGACCCTCAGTGACATCGAAGGCGGCCTGTCCCTACACGGGGACTTCTTCGGCACAACCCAGATGGAGCGAATCCGCGGGAACGTCAGCTTTCAGAGCAGCTTCACGCGCTTGGACTGTGCGGGCATTCCCGGCAGCCTGGTTGTCGAAGGCCGTAGCGACCTTACCGGGAAGCATCTGCAGGGGCCACTCACTCTCGCGACCACCGACCGAAACCTGATCTTGGACGGCGTTCGCGGCGCAGCGACGATCACAGATCGCAACGGCTCAGTGGCACTGACCTTGGCAGCGCTACTCCAGCCGGTCCACGTCAGCAATACGAATGGCACAGTGGATCTCTCCCTACCCGCGCACCAGCCTTTCACGCTGCATGCCAGGGCGCAGGATGCGGAGATCCACAATGACTACAATCTGCCTACGGCAAAGGCCGGCTCGACCGCGCTGCTGGACGGAAAGGTGCTCGGCGGTGGTCCGGATGTGAACATCGAAACCAGCAACGATGACATCGGGGTCCACACAGCTGCCGCAGACGACTCCTTTAGCTGGACTGAGATACCCGGCACAGGAAAGGTCGCCTCCGGTGTGAACGCACCGGCAAAACACAGCTCGTATCAACAATAGCCTCCCCGGAGGCTCACGCGTACCCGGGTCGACTTCCTTAGTGCTCGGTCCACTTTCCTTTTGCTATCCCGAGTGGGATCCGCACTCTCCGCTACAGCATAATCGTGAGGCGCCGCCAGCCCAAAAACTCAAACCATTGCCGGCCCAAATCCATTTGCGATCGGTTCAGCCTCATGATTAGCCCAGACTCCCTCAGCCGCAAGGGTATACATCAGCAACAACAGCAGCAGAGTCAGGTAGAAGTAGCCGTCCACCAATACATTCAGCGCAATGAATATGGACAATGCAGCTCCCATCCAACGCAGCGTATCCTCAAGCGTCCGGCAGCGCCCCTTCTCCAGGCAGTAGAAGAACACGCACGAAAGCACAACAAGCTGCACCCACTTCAGCTGATCCGGCCTGACCAGATAGGTGACCCAGTACGAAAGGTTCATCGGCTCTGCCAGCGCATGCGGCAAGCGGCTCCACTGCCCCACCGTATTGCTCGCAATGCGCTGCATCGCCGACCGCAAAAACGGCCCTGTCACCGCCGCCATGGCTAATAGCGAAAAACCGCCAATGCGCAGCACCTCCAACCATCCTCGTCTTCGCAGGGCATAGAGCAACAGAAACGGCCAGAGCACCCAACTCAACTGGTACACGGCCATGCTGAGACCAAAAACAACCGCTCCCCAGCTGAACCAGCGCCTCTGGAGCAGAACAACCGCTGTCACTAACAATAGCCAGTGAGGCGCAAGGTACAGATCGTGCCGGTACTGAAGAAAGGGTGAAAGCAGAAACACTGCGATCAGCGCCGCCGCGGTTAGCCGGGCTTGCGGCAGCGCGACCCGGTACAACATAATCGCCATCACCGCGACACAGCCCACATTGAGCCAGCGCGGGTCCAGTCCCATCCCGATCATCGGCAGGTACGCCACCAAAACTCCCGGAAGGTACGGAAAATCATAAAGCCGATCTCCTACGTGCATCGTCGTGTACGGATTTAAACCATGTGCCAGGCGCTGGTCCGCCCACTGCACCACGGGAAGCATGTCGGAACGCAAGTAATTTAGTGGAAAACTGCGGATCGCCAGAAGCTGACCGGCCACGTAACAAACGACGGCTCCTCCAACCACCCACGCTGCCGACCTGAACCGGAGAAAACAGGCTCCACTCAGAACCGCAAACGCCATGACGATCAAATACCAGCTCCACAACAGGTGATATCCAAATCGCTCGAAATGTCTCGATTCATAATAGAAACTTGCAAGCGACAAAACCTGAAACGCAAAACACACAGGAAGATACACCCTAAGCGGACCAACAGGGATCGCTTTTGTCGTAACTATTTCACGCTTGAAAAGCAAACCAACTAGACCCGCAAAGAATAGCAACTCAAACGGGATCAGCATACATTGATGTATTCCCGGGCTTGGCCGGTCAGACCATCCATCGTTCACGACGGCAACCAGAACGGCCAGCAGGAGATAGTAGCTCGTCCGCTTCATCTCGAGCTCGCCCCGTCTAGTGTCGCTGAACCGTCACGGCCAATGTGCATCTACCTACTCTACTTCTTATCGCCCAAGGCCCAAGATCCAACATCGGACCACTTTTCAGGTCGCTGCCCGCACGCACAAAAGCCCACCAGCAGGGCTGGTGGGCTTTCGTTGAGTCTATTGCCGGCGATGACCTAATCTCCCACACACTTGCGCGTGCAGTACCATCGGCCCGACGAGGCTTAACTTCCGTGTTCGGGATGGGAACGGGTGGGACCCTCGCGGTAAACTCACCGGCAAATTGTCGAAGTCGCGCCCTGGGCGATCCTTCACAACTGCATAGATTGGGATGCAACACGTACTTCGTTGTTCTGTAGCTATAACTACAGGGCTTGCACCAAGAGATTAACTCTAGACCTCGGTATCGAAATACCAGATCGTGGCAGCTTCGCTGCGCAGAGTAAATTCTATGGACAAGCCGAACGGGCGATTAGTACTGGTAAGCTGCATGCATTACTGCACTTCCACCTCCAGCCTATCAACCAGGTCGTCTTCCTGGGCCCTTCATTACCCTTAAGGGTTGGGAGATCTCATCTCAGGGCATGCTTCCCGCTTATATGCATTCAGCGGTTATCATAACCGAACTTCGCTACCCAGCCGTGCCCTTGGCAGGACAACTGGAACACAAGAGGTTCGTCCATCCCGGTCCTCTCGTACTAAGGACAGCCCCCTTCAAATCTCCTACGCCCACAGCAGATAGAGACCGAACTGTCTCGCGACGTTCTGAACCCAGCTCACGTACCGCTTTAATAGGCGAACAGCCTAACCCTTGGAACCTTCTACAGCTCCAGGATGCGATGAGCCGACATCGAGGTGCCAAACCATTGCGTCGATATGAACTCTTGGCAATGATCAGCCTGTTATCCCCGGCGTACCTTTTATCCGTTGAGCGATGGCCATTCCATACAGAACCACCGGATCACTAAAGCCTGCTTTCGCATCTGCTCGACTTGTAGGTCTTACAGTTAACCACACTTATGCTTTTGCACTCGACGGTCGATTTCCAAACGACCTGAGTGTAGCTTCGCGCGCCTCCGTTACAATTTAGGAGGCGACCGCCCCAGTCAAACTACCCGTCTTACAATGTTCCTCTTCCCGATAAGGGAAGCAGGTTAGGATCACAACAATCGCAGGGTGGTATCTCACCGTTGGCTCCACCGAACCCAAAAGTCCGGTCTCAAAGCCTCCCACCTATCCTGCGCAGCAATGGCCGTAACCCACTGTAAAAGTATAGTAAAGGTGCACGGGGTCTTTTCGTCTAGCTGCGGGTAACCGGCATCTTCACCGGTACTACAAGTTCGCCGAGCAACTCGTTAAGACAGTCGTACGATCGTTACTCCATTCGTGCAGGTCGGAACTTACCCGACAAGGAATTTCGCTACCTTAGGACCGTTATAGTTACGGCCGCCGTTCACCGGGGCTTCAGTTCGCAGCTTCGGCTTGCGCCTAACCGCTCCCTTTAACCTTCCGGCACCGGGCAGGAGTCAGCCCCTATACGTCGTTTTCGACTTTGCAGAGACCTGTGTTTTTGTTAAACAGTCGCCGTACGCGTTTCACTGCGGCCCCCTCAGGCTTTTACACCCATGGGGGCGACCCTTCTCCCGAAGTTACGGGTCTAATTTGCCGAGTTCCTTAACGAGCCTTCACTCGAGCGCCTTTGGATATTCTCCTCGTCTACCTGTGTCGGTTTGGGGTACGGTTCCCAACGATTCTCCTTAGAGGTTTTTCTTGGCAGCGTGGAATCAGCAGCTTTCAGCCATACGGCCTACTGTTTTACACCTCATGGTTATGCCCCGACGGATTTGCCTATCGGAACCCACTTCACGTGTATCAAACCACATAGCCATATGTGGTCCTGCTTATCCTTCTGCGTCACCCCATCGTAATAACGATTCGTCGGGAGGTCCGGAATATTAACCGGATTTCCATCGCTTACGCCTTTCGGCCTCAGCTTAGGGACCGCCTAACCCTGAGCGGATTAACCTTCCTCAGGAAACCTTAGACTTTCGGCGTCAGTGGTTCTCACACTGATTATCGCTACTTATGCCGGCAGGGTCTCTTCCCAAACCTCCACGTATCCTCTCAGTCACGCTTCAATGATTTGGGAATGCTCTCCTACCACGCACACATAAATGTGTGCATCCGCTGCTTCGGTATATAGTTTTAGCCCCGTTGTATTGTCGGCACCGGACCGCTTGACCAGTGAGCTATTACGCTTTCTTTAAAGGATGGCTGCTTCTAAGCCAACCTCCTGGCTGTCTGAGCGTTCCGACTTCCTTTCCCACTTAACTATAATTTGGGGACCTTAGCAGGCGGTCTGGACTGTTTTCCTCTCGACTGTGAAGCTTAGCCCCCACAGTCTGACTGCCGGGCTGGTTGTAATCGGCATTCGAAGTTTGGTTGGATTCAGTAAGCCGGAAAGCCCCCTAGTCCATCCATGTCTCTACCACCGATCCAAATCACCCGACGCTAGCCCTAAAGCTATTTCGGAGAGAACGAGCTATCACGGAATTTGATTAGCCTTTCACCCCTACCCTCAGCTCATCCGAGCTTTTTTCAACAAACACCGGTTCGGTCCTCCAATGGGTGTTACCCCATCTTCAACCTGGCCAAGGGTAGATCATCCCGCTTCGCGTCTATTCCTGCCAACTTATCGCCCTATTCAGACTCGCTTTCGCTGCGGCTCGCTCACGCTTAACCTTGCTGACAAGAATAACTAGCCGGCTCATTATGCAATAGGCACGCGGTCAGACATTGCCCTTACGGGCCATAGTCCTCCCACTGCTTGTAGGCACACGGTTTCAGGTACTATTTCACTCCCCTTCCGGGGTGCTTTTCGCCTTTCCCTCACGGTACTGGTTCACTATCGGTCAGAAACGAGTATTTAGCCTTACGGGATGGTCCCCGTGGATTCAAGCAGGGTTTCTCGTGCCCCGCCTTACTCAGGTACCAGCTTCGAGTCCAGATCCCTTTCGTCTACGCGCCTGTCACGCTCTTTGGGACCGCTTTCCAACGGTCTTCGACTAGAGACTGAATTGGTAACTCTACTAGTGCTGGCCCTACAACCCCCGAGATACCGAAATATCACGGGTTTGGGCTACCTCCGATTTCGCTCGCCACTACTCTCGGAATCGAGGTTTCTTTCTTCTCCTGGAGGTACTGAGATGGTTCACTTCCCTCCGTTCGCCTGCACCCGCCTATGTATTCAGCGGGGCATCCATGCGGGTTGCGCATGGGGGTTTCCCCATTCGGAAATCTCCGGATCAACGCCTGTGTGCGGCTCCCCGAAGCTTATCGCAGCTTGCCACGTCCTTCATCGCCTGTTTCTGCCAAGGCATCCACCGTGCGCCCTTAGTAGCTTGACCATAGAATTTACTCCAGCACAGCAGAAAACACCCGCCACACCAAAGCTCTGAACTCTACAGACCTAATAAGTTCTTACTTCGCCTGATATTCCAATATTTCAATATCTAAAGACACTCTTGTTGCATGATCAGCTTGCCGCCCCGAAAACACCGGGACAAGCAAAGCTGCTCAGCCTTGTAGTTATATTTACCCAATCTATGCAGTTGTCAAAAATCGTCATCAAGCAAACGCCTTGCGTCGCTACACATTACTAAAATGTGCTTGAGCTCACACCCAAGGTTTAAAATCCACGCAGGATCCTAAACTTCAGGAATGTCTCACATCATTTATGTGAGAAGAACTTGGTGGAGCTGAACGGGATCGAACCGTTGACCCCCTGCTTGCAAAGCAGGTGCTCTCCCAGCTGAGCTACAGCCCCACTCGGCCAAGTATACCCGAAGGAAGAGTGGTGGGCCTGGGAAGACTCGAACTTCCGACCTCACCCTTATCAGGGGTGCGCTCTAGCCAACTGAGCTACAGGCCCGGGCATCGCTTCACCTCACGGATCAGCATTGGTGCTCGACGGCCCGGCCGATCTTGCACCGGGCTTTGAAGCTCATCTCAATAGTTTTCGAGGACACAGTTGAACGTGCAACGCAGCTACGCTGCGTCTGACCATCGGCTCTTGATGAGCACGGAAAAGAGAAGGTTGAGTACAAGATCATGCACCGAAGCACATGTTGCTCGACTAAGCTAACTCAGCTTTCGCCGCCCGCAATCGCGGGACGTTAGCTCGTCGTGCGTTTCTCTCTTAGAAAGGAGGTGATCCAGCCGCAGGTTCTCCTACGGCTACCTTGTTACGACTTCACCCCAATCATGAATTACACCTTGGGCGGCTGCTCCCCTTGCGGGTTAGCCCACCGACTTCTAGTGCAACCCACTTTCGTGATGTGACGGGCGGTGTGTACAAGGCCCGGGAACGTATTCACCGTGGCATGCTGATCCACGATTACTAGCGATTCCAGCTTCATGGAGTCGAGTTGCAGACTCCAATCCGAACTGAGGCCGGCTTTTTCCGATTGGCTCCCCCTCACGGGTTTGCAGCGGTTTGTACCGGCCATTGTAGCACGTGTGTAGCCCTGGACATAAAGGCCATGAGGACTTGACGTCATCCCCACCTTCCTCCCCGTTATCCGAGGCGGTTTCGCCAGAGTGCTCAACTAAATGGTAGCAACTGGAGATAAGGGTTGCGCTCGTTGCGGGACTTAACCCAACATCTCACGACACGAGCTGACGACAGCCATGCAGCACCTATATACAGATCTCTTGCGAGACGCCGATGTTTCCACCGGATTCCTGTACATTTCGAGCCCAGGTAAGGTTCTTCGCGTTGCGTCGAATTAAACCACATGCTCCACCGCTTGTGCGGGCCCCCGTCAATTCCTTTGAGTTTCAGCCTTGCGACCGTACTCCCCAGGCGGATTGCTTATCGCGTTAGCTTCGACACGGCAGGATTGGGTACCCACCACATCAAGCAATCATCGTTTAGGGCTAGGACTACCAGGGTATCTAATCCTGTTTGCTCCCCTAGCTTTCGTGCATCAGCGTCAGAAATGGTCCAGTGAGCCGCTTTCGCCACAGGTGTTCCTTCCGATATCTACGCATTTCACCGCTACACCGGAAATTCCACTCACCTCTCCCATCCTCAAGCCTCGCAGTTTCCCATGCAGACTATGGGTTGAGCCCATAGATTTCACATAAGACTTGCGAAACCGCCTACGCACCCTTTACGCCCAATAATTCCGAACAACGCTTGCCCCCCTCGTATTACCGCGGCTGCTGGCACGAAGTTAGCCGGGGCTTCTTCTATGGGTACCGTCATTATCGTCCCCATCGAAAGGAGTTTACATACCAAGATATTTCATCCTCCACGCGGCGTTGCTGCGTCAGGGTTTCCCCCATTGCGCAAAATTCCCCACTGCTGCCTCCCGTAGGAGTCTGGACCGTGTTTCAGTTCCAGTGTGTCCGTGCGCCCTCTCAGGCCGGATACAGATCATCGTCTTGGTAGGCCATTACCCTACCAACTAACTAATCTGCCGCGACCCCCTCTTTAAGCGCGATTGCTCGCCTTGACCCGTGGGTATTATGCGGTATTAGCCCAGGTTTCCCTAGGTTATCCCCCACTCAAAGGTAGGTTAGTCACGTGTTACTCACCCGTGCGCCACTTTACTCAGGCATTGCTGCCCTTTCTCGTTCGACTTGCATGTGTTAGGCACGCCGCCAGCGTTGATTCTGAGCCAGGATCAAACTCTCGTTTAATCTTGGTTTGCTCCAAGACCCGTCAGGACGGAGGTCCCCGGTCCGAAGCACCCCACACTCTCGAAGAATGTGAGGGTATAACTTGTGAGAATGACTCAACCAAATTTCGCGTCATCTCACGATTGGCACGTTCAACTATGTTGTCAAAGATCCGAGCTACTTCCGCCTTGGCGGGCAGCTTTGGATCAAGGACTAGGCGGGCATAGCCACTACCTTGTGTCCTCGAACTTGATGCGCTTGGTTTACTGGGAGAACGTTGCGTTCGGGCGATGGATTCAACCACGTGCTGATCTCACTGCAGTGTTTTCCGCGACTTGGTTAGACTATCGAATGCGACAGAACCTGTCAACTGCGTACTTCCTGTGTGCAGCCTGAGACAAGCATGAACTTGCTCGCTCTCCCTGAGGTTCTAACGTCCGGCTTCGATATCCAAATATCTTTCGGCCCACAGAGTTGGCGGCCGCGGAGCACTGAGCTCCAGCTGTATAGATTGCAGTTGCTTAGGTTTGTGCGAGGAGTTGTACTCGCCGCCTGTCAAACACTTGTACTGCGCTGCTCGCCCCGAAGTTCCTGCGAACAGCTGCCGATCCCACAATGAAGTTCGTGGTCTTCGGATCGCAAAACCAAATCGGCCGGCGACCTGCTTAGAGTAGCAAAGCTCATCAGATCGCGCAATGTTCAAGCTGCTTCCTGCAGACCGAGTGGCAGGGAACCAGGATTTCGCCTCGCTACACTGGAGGGATGATCCCTCCTTTGGACACCCCATCCGTTGCGGAAGATGTTCAAGCGCTGATCGCTTTTAGCGTATTTGGAGTTTGTGCAATCCCGCCGGGCTACCTTGCCGCGGTTAGCTTGCGGCAACTCCGGCGGTGTTCGCCAAGAGAGCGGACATTGTGGACGATCGCGCTGGGGGTCCCGCTAGCGGTTGCCATTTCGGTCTGGCTGCAGCGAGTCGTTTCAAGAATGAGTGTCAATGCGCTCTTCGTGGTCCTGGCCTTTGTCGCCCTTTTCGTCTTCCTCTTTCGTTGGAGACGTAGACAAAGCCCAGGCGAGCCTGCGGCCGAAGCTAGCCGGACCATGCTTTGGCTCCAGGTTGTCCTCGTCGTCTTCGCCCTGTACTGCTTTGCAGAGACACTCGATATCCAAACGCCGCACCACCTCTATCTCAGTACGCTGATTGCGGACTGGAGCATTCGCGTCGGTATAGCAGAAGGCGCTATCCGCAGTGGTGTGCCGCCTCTGAATGGCCTTTCGACGCTTTCGCCTGTCGGTATCGGCTACGCTCCCCACCTTCGGTACTACTATTTCTGGTACGTGCTGGTCGCGCAGGTGGCGGGCTCGCTTGGCCTCCACGCGCAACCTGTTCTAGCTGCCAGCTGCATCTGGGCCGGATGGGCCTTTCTGGCCGCCTGCTTTCTTGCGCTCAAGTATCTCCTTGAGGTGCGGCAGCGCTGGGCTCAGGCCTGTCTTGTGCTGCTCGGATTATTCACGGTTCTGGGGCTGGACATCCTGCCTACCGCTGTCATGTGGTTTTCCCGCGCGTACCACCCATTGATGGAGATGGAGTGGTGGCGCATGGACCGCACGCCTTCGTTGTTGGGCATGGTTCTGGCCTCACCGCACCACATAGCGGGATTTGGCAGCCTGTTGACTGGAACGCTCCTGCTTTTGCGACTCCAATCGCCCGAACCGGACGGGACCCCTCGCGCACCCGCCGAGTGGTTGGGCGTTGCGTTTCTAGCAGGTCTGCTCTTCGCGACAGCATCGGGACTCGCCCTGTTTCCTACCCTTTGCTTCGCAGTAGGGCTAACCCTCTGGTCGGTCGATCTGCTGCGGCGCCGCCATTGGGCCTCACTCGGCGCCTTGGCAGGCTCGGGCGTGATCGCACTGCTAATGGCACACGGTTACCTCGCGGAGCTGAGTAGCGGTTCCAGCGCCGCTCACGGCTTGATGGGCTTCGCCTGGCGCAGTGACGCATTTGCCGGCGGAGAAATCGCCCGTTTTGGTCATGATGGCTCCCACGGTCCCATCCCGGCCTTTCTGCTGCGGCAACCCCTGGTGGCGTTGTTGGATTTTATGGAGCTGGGCTTTTACCTCTTTGTTCTAGGCGCCGCCGTGCAGCAGGACCTGCTGCGTCCGGGGCGGCTTTCCGCCAGCCGTTGCGCATGGTGGGCGCTCCTGGTGGGGGCCGGCCTGCCCTGCTACTTCCTTTCCTCAATCGCTACCAACGGGCCTAATGACCTCGGCTTCGATGCGGGCTTCCTATTCCGCCTTTGCCTGCAGCTATGGGCCGCGAACTGGGTTCGCGTACAGTGGCGGCAACGGCATCAGTTGCAGAGCGCATGGCCTCGGCTCGGCTTTGCAGCGGCTGCCTGTCTTGCGCTGCTGGGGATCGCCGCGCAGATCTATCAGGCGCTCTCGATCCGCCTTTATTTCCCTCTGGTGGGCTCGGGACTGGTGCACAAACAGATGGACATCCTCACCCAAGACCACCTCGCCGAAAGCCTTTACAACATCCGCTCGGCACTGCGGCAGTTCGACCGCCAGGTCCCACCAAGCGCTCCAGATACCGAAGCCGTGCAATTCAATCCCATCGGTCCGCTGACGGCGCCGGAGCTGTACTTCAACACGCACCAGGTCGCCAGCTGGGACACGGGCTGCGGCACCAGCTTCGGCGGCGACTACGCCCATTGCGGACCGATCTACGGCAGCCTGCTCTTTCTTTACGGCAACACCGAACAAGGCGTGCGTCGCAGCCGTGCTGCGAATACGGCCCAGGATGGAGCGGCGACGCGCGTTGCCACAGCGGCCGACCTCGCCGCTATCTGCAAAACCCTGAAACTACGTGCTGTGATTGCCAACTTCACCGACTCCATCTGGTCGCACCCTGACTCCTGGGTATGGAGAGGGCCTGTGCTCGTGGCAAACTCAACCGTGCGTGTGATCGGCTGCCCCGCAGGTTCGTGGCGGCCCTGAACGGAACAACCAGATCATGTCTGGTCCGAGCCCAAACATTGACACTGGAGCAGCAAGATGGAAGCGGAAGTGATCGCAGAGTTCAGCAAGCAGATGCGCGAGGCCGGCGAGCAGAGTCTGACGCACGTCTCGCTCATCATCAGCGTGTTGGCGGTGCTGGTGGCCATGGTCACCGTGATGAGCCACCGCGAGCATACGGAGGCCGTTCTCGCCCAGGCACGTGCCACGGACCGCTGGAATGAGTACCAGGCGCGGCACATCCGGCAGTTCGAGGTCGGCCTCGCCACCGATGCGCTCAGCCTCCGGAGTAGCAGCGGTCAGACCTTAGCCGATGCCGATCTTCAGTCAAAGATCGCTGCCAAGCTCGCCGAGTACAAGGAGCGCCAGGCCCATACGCAGGAGCAGCTGAACGAGGACAGCGGCGAGGCGCACAAGCTCGAAGCCGACGTGACTCTGGCCGAGCGCAAGGCCGCACGCTTCGATCTCGGCGAGGCTCTGCTGCAGATCGGTGTGGTGCTGGCCTCCGTCACCCTGCTCACGCGGCAGTGGCGCTACGTGGTCGTGGCGCTCGCACTGGGTGTTTCGGGCATTGCCGCGGCCCTTTCCGCATTCCTTGTTCGATAAAGCGCGTCCACACCAATTACCTGCGCTGATCTCCCGTTCTCACGGCCTGGTCAATACGCCGAGATCGGCCAGGCCGTTCACAAAGTCCTGCACCGCGAGCGCCACCAGCAGCAGGCCCATGATGCGCACCAGAATGCGAATGCCGGTTTCACCCATCGCCCTGGCCACGCGCGCGGCACTGCCCAAGACCAGAAAGGAACTGCCGCAGGTGATCAAAATGGCGGTGTAGATCGCCAGATGTTCGCGCAGATCCTGCGCCTGACCCACCAGCACCATTACGCTGGTAATCGCGCCCGGCCCGGCGAGCATCGGTATGCCCATGGGAACTATCCCGGCATCATCCTTGTGAGCGGCATCTTCCGTGTCGGACGAGGACTCCTGCGTAGGCGACCGCTTGGCCTGCAGCATATCCAGCCCGATCAGCAGCAGAATGATGCCGCCGGCAATCTCAAAGGCCGGCAGTGTGATCCCAAACGCCTTGAAGATGTACTGCCCCGCTGCCGCAAAGGAAGACAGGATCACCATCGCGGTCAGCGAGGCTTTGCGCGCCGTGCGAACCCGCTTGGCAGGATCCTGACCCGCCGTGACCGCCAGAAACGTGGGCAGGGCGGCGAACGGATCGACCAAAAAAAAGATGGAGCTGAGCGCCAGCAGTGAAAACCGTACGTAGGCCGAGCTTTCGAGATGGGCGAGGGTCACATGGGGAGCAAGCATAACGGGGAAAGCGCCTGTTGCATCCTACCGCAAGTCTTCATGGCCATCGTTATAATCAGGGCTTACCGCAAACGCCCGTTCGACCGGGATTAGGCCCAGAAGAACCACACGCTAGAAGACTCAGGAGCCACTCGACCATGCCATTGCAACCCACAACCAACATCTGGCACAACGGCCAACTGATCCCCTGGGAAAAGGCCACCACGCACGTGATGAGCCACGTGATCCACTACGGCTCCTCGGTCTTTGAAGGCATTCGCTGTTACACGCAAGGTGAAGATGAAGCCGCCATCTTCCGCCTGCCCGAACACATGCGCCGCATGCAGGACTCCGCCAAGATCTACCGCATGCCCCTGCCCTACACGCTCGAACAGCTGCAGGACGCAGTCGTGGAGCTGGTCGAGGCCAACGGCGTGGCTCCTTGCTACATCCGCCCTTTTGCCTTCCGCGGCTATGGCGAGATGGGCGTCAACGGCCTGAAAGCGCCCACCGAGGTCTATGTGGCGAACTTTCCCTGGGGCAAATACGTCACCGGGACCACCGGCGCGGACGTCTGCATCTCCAGCTGGAACCGGCTCGCTCCCAACACCATGCCCTCGCTCGCCAAAGCCGGCGCGAACTATATGAACTCGCAGCTGATCCGCATGGAAGCCGACATCAACGGCTATGTGGAAGGCATCGCGCTCGACCGCAACGGCTACCTGTCCGAAGGCTCAGGCGAAAACCTCTTCCTCGTGCGCAACGGCACCCTCTACACCTCGCCCCTGGCAAACTCCGTGCTGAACGGTATCACGCGTGACTCCCTCCTCGTGCTTGCCCGCCAGTTCGGCATTCCAGTCGTCGAACAGCCCCTGCCGCGCGAGTTCCTCTACATCTGCGATGAGGCCTTCTTCACCGGTACCGCCGCCGAGGTCTCGCACCTCCGCTCCGTCGACCGCATCATGATCGGCGACGGCAGCATGGGACCGCTCACCCGCATGCTGCACGACGCCTTCTTCGACATCGTGAACGGCAAAGTCGCCGACCGCTACAACTGGCTCACCCCCGTAAAGGTCGCCAAGCACGACGCCGTGGGCGAGCCGATCAACGCCTAACGCCAGCGCAGACAAATAAAAGCCGCACTCTCCGGAGTGCGGCTTTCTCGTGCTCTTTCTATCGTTTTGTTGTCATTCCTAAAGGGAAGCTGCGTTACAGCGGATCCAACGGCCCGGCACGTAAGAGCGAGTCCATCCCTTACTCTGCAGAATCAGGCTCATCCTCTGCTGTCGACTTCGCCGAGGCTGCTGTCGACTTCGCCGAGGCCTTGCCCTTTTTGCCCTTTTTCACCTCGGGTGCGGCCTGCCGCTCGTCTTCCTTGCTCTTCTTTTCAGACTCCTTGTCCTTGGGAGACTTCTTTGCCGCCGGCTTCGAATCCTCGTCTTCCTCTTCCTCGCGTGTGGCTTGCTTGAAGATAGCCTTGGCCGCAGCCTGAACTCCCTTGGCGGCGTCAATCTCCCCCTGCAGGTTTTCTTTCAGCAGCGAAACGACCTCGCTCATGCCCTGCGCCTTGGCCATCGCAATTGCCGCATGGTATCCGGCCACCTCGTAGTGCTCCGTGCGCAAAGCCGCACCGATCAGACCGGCATCGAAGCTTGCTCCCTCGAGATCTTCCTCAATCGCCTCGGTTGACTCCTTCAGCACGCCTTCCATGCCTTCGCAATGCTTGCCGGTGGCCTTCTTGCCGATGTGCTCAAAGGCCTCGCGAAGCCGCTGAATCTGCTCCTTGGTCTCCTCCAGATGCTGCTTGAACAGCTGCTTCAGCTCCGGACTCTTCGCAGCCTTCACAAGCTTGGGAAGCACCTTCACCTGTTGATTTTCTGCGCTGTACATATCGCGCAGTTCGTCGATCAGAACGTCCTTCAATGCCATGGTCTCTCCTGAGATTGCAGGCTAGGGGAAGCAACGTCACTTCCGGCCAGCGAGGCTGTTGCAGTTTCAGATCATCTTGCCATCAAACAAGTTGGCTCCGGACAAAAGAATGCGACTCCGACGCACATCAGCGATAGAGCCGTGTTCAAAAACCCGAAGACGTCGTTATTGAGACCGGGACCACAATCGCTCTCGTCTTGCAGCTCACCTGTAAGAGACACAAGATCCTCACGTACCGTGTACGTCGACAAGGCGCGGCCATGTCCTCTGAATCCTGCAATGTGTTAAAAACTTCGGGCAGAGCAACGGGGGAAATAGGACCAGCGCCATCATCGGCGTCCCGGTTAATTCACACCCGCCACCGTAGCCGCCTGCGCCGCAGTGCGTGCCGGTGTGGTCGTGGTCTCCGGTGCAGTCGAACCAGCGAGAACGTTCCATCCAGGCAAATCTTGCGAGCCCTCAATGAGCCGCACACCGTCCTGCCGCCGCAGGTAGGTCCAGGCCCAGTTACGCACCACGGCCAGCCGGTTACGAAAACCCACCAGAAAGAAGATGTGTACCGTGAGCCACGTAAACCAAGCCATGAAGCCGCTCCAATGCGCATGGAAGGGCCACACGATCCGCGCCACGGCGGCTTTGCGCCCAATCGTGGCCATGTCCCCCTTATCAAAGTAACGAAACGGCTTCTGCGTCTCCGCGGAGCCATCCGCCTTCACCAGCAGCTTGATGCGCTTGGCCGCGTAGTCCCCCATCTGCATCGCCGGCTGCGCCACGCCAGGCACCTGTTTACCGTCCTGTTCGATGTGCGCCAGGTCACCGAGAACAAAGATGTTCGGGCTGCCGGCCGGGTTTAGATGGCCGTCCACGGGCACATTGCCGCGTTTGTCTGTCTCTGCCCCGAGCATCTTGCCCAGGGGCGATGCCTGCACTCCCGCGCCCCAAAGTGTGCATACACTCTCAATCCGCTCGTCGCCCACCTTTACGTAGCCCGGCGCAACCTCGGTCACATGCGCGTTCGTACGGCACTTCACGCCGAGCTCCTCCAATTGCTTGACCGCGCTCTTCTGCAAATCCGGCGGATACGATCCCAGAATGTTGGGCGAACCCTCCAAAATCAGCACGTGGGCCATGCTTGGATCGATGTGCCGGAAATCGTTCACCATGTAAAGCCGCGCGATATCGGAGATCGCTCCTGCCAGCTCAACCCCGGTGGGTCCGCCGCCGATCACGACGAAGTTCAGCGGCGGATGCGTTCCTGTTTCCACCTTGTGCCGTTCGGCCAGTTCAAACGCCAGCAAGACCCGGCGGCGAATCTCACTAGCGTCCTCCAAGGTCTTCAAGCCCGGCGCCAGCGCCTCCCACTCATCATGGCCAAAGTAGCTGTGTGTGGATCCGGAGGCGACGACAAGGTAGTCATAGATCACCTCGGCCCCACTCTGGGTATGCACACGGCGCGCCTTGGGGTCGATGCCGATTACCTCATCCATCAGCACCTCCGTATTCTGGTTCTTACGAAGAATCGTCCGGATCGGCTGCGCAATGTCCGCGGGCGACAGCACCGCCGTAGCCACCTGATACAGCAAAGGCTGAAAGGTATGGTGATTCTTGCGGTCCAGCACCGTTATGTCCACGGCCGCGTCACCTAGACCCTGCGCAACGTGAAGGCCTGCAAAGCCGGCACCGATCACCACCACCCGCGGTCGGCGCCCGCGGCTGCCCGTATTGGCTCCAAAAGCACCATTGCCCTCGGCTCGCGTTCCATTTGTCTGCCCTGATGCGCTCATCGTCACCTCGCACCTCCTGGTGTGTCTTCTGTTTCCTCTAATTCGATGCGCGAGCCGAACTTCCGGCGGGTCCGCTGTCAGGGCAATCGCAAAAGCCGCAATTTGTGCAATCGCATCCAAAAAACAATGGGCACCTCGCTACAAACTCCGCAGACCTCCTTCGCTTTAGGCGCAACCCGCCAGCTCGGCAATTCCGACATGCACCTCACCGCCATCGGCTTCGGCGCCTGGGCCATCGGCGGCGGCAACTGGCAGTACGCCTGGGGCAATCAGGATGACGATGATTCCGTAAACGCCATCCACCGCGCCCTTGAAGGCGGCATGAACTGGATTGACACCGCCGCCGTCTACGGCCTCGGTCACTCCGAAGAGATCGTCGGCAAGGCCGTCAAAAAGGCCAGCCACAAACCCTTCTTGTTCACCAAGTGCTCCATGACCTGGGGCGAAGATCGCAAGATCGTCAATTCCCTAAAGCAAGTCCGCAAAGAGTGCGAGGCCAGCCTGCAGCGGCTCGGCGTCGAAGCGATCGACCTTTACCAAATTCACTGGCCAAATCCGGAGGAACAACTCGAAGAGGGCTTTACCGCCATGGCCGAGCTGCAAAAAGAAGGCAAAATCCGCTACCTGGGCGTTTCCAACTTCAACGTCGCCCAGATGCAGCGCGTGCAGAAGATCGCCCCGATTACCAGCCTGCAGCCGCCCTACTCCATGCTGAACCGCGGTGTTGAAGAAGCGATTCTATTCTTCTGCCAACAGCACAACATCGGTGTCATCAACTACTCGCCTATGCAAAGCGGCCTGCTCACCGGCGCAATGACCCGCGAGCGCATCGACAACATGCCCGAGGACGACCATCGCCGCAATCGCAAAGAGTTCAAAGAGCCACAGCTCTCACGCAATCTGAAGCTCGCCGACCTACTAAAGACCATCGGTTCCCGCCACAACGTAGAGGCTGGCGTAGTTGCCATCGCCTGGACCCTGCACCATCCCGCTGTCACGGCCGCCATCGTTGGAAGCCGTTCACCCCAGCAGGTCGAGGGCGTGCTGCCCGCAGGTAAATTTCGCCTCACTCCGGAAGAGTTCGACGAGATCGGCCGGTTCTTAGCCGAATAGAAAAAGGCCCGGCAACTGAACTGCCGGGCCTTCAAATCTTTTCGAAGTGAACAAAAGCCGTTGTGATGCAGGTATACAGGGCCAAGCTTGCACGAGCTGTCATCCTGAGCGTGACGAAGGACCTGCTGTTTGCTCGATGAGTTCGACCGTCAGGAACAGCTCGTTCCAGGCCCTCACGCAACGTACTCGGGTTTGGCTCTTGGTAGCCACTACTCTGTGAGAATTAGAGGTCCATCCTTCGTGATGGCCACCGTGTGCTCAAAATGCGCACTCAGACTGCCATCCACCGTGATCGCCGTCCATCCATCGGCCAGGACCTTTACCTCGGCCGACCCCGCATTGATCATCGGTTCGATCGCCAGCACCATCCCAGGCTTAAGTCGCGGGCCTTTGCCCGGGTTGCCGATGTTCGGCACCTGCGGCTCCTCGTGCAGGCTCTTGCCAATGCCGTGCCCCACGAACTCGCGCACCACGCCATAGCCCTCCGCCTCGCACATCCGCTGGACCGCCGACCCTATATCACCGAGCCGGTTACCCGCGCGCGCCTGGTCGATCGCCGCATACAACGAAGCCTCGGTCACCCGCAGCAGCTTCTTGGTCGTCTCCGCCGGTTCGCCCACCGCATAGCTCACCGCGGCGTCTGAATAATAACCATCCACCACGACGCCGCAATCGATCGAAACAACGTCCCCGTCCTTCAGCACGGTTTTATCGCTAGGGATCCCGTGGATCACCTCATGGTTCACGGAGGTGCAAAGCACAGCCGGATAGCCGTGATATCCCTTAAAAGCTGAAACGACGCCGAGCTCTGCCATTTTTGCCACCGCCGCCCGCTCCAGGTCCATCGTCGAAGCACTCACCCGCACGCAGCTCCTTACCGCATCGTGCACCTGCCGCAGCGCGCGGCCGGAGACTCGCATACGCTCGATTTCCCCTGCAGACTTGATCAATATCGACATCGCTCTATCCTCCGACAGCGTTCCCCGCATCACCAGGGTTACGCGTTGTCGCTCGCGCGCATCCTCAACAACGTCGCTTGGATCGCCTCAGTTACCTCGCCAGGAGGACGGTCCCCATCCACCTCGGCGAAGCGGTTGCCGTGCGTGCGGTAGTAGTCCACCACGGGCTCAGTCATCGATCGAAACACCCGCATCCGCTCCTGGAAGACGTCCTCGCGATCGTCTGCGCGCTGCACCAGCGGTCCACCGTCGATGTCACAGATACCCTCAACCTTGGGTGGCTGGGTATAAATGTTATAGATATTGCCCGTCGGGGAGATGCGCCGCCCGGTGATCCGCTCCAGCAACACCCTCAGCTCCACGGTCAGGTGAATGGCCAATACCGGCAGCTTAGGCCCTGCGTCCGCCCTCGTGATGTACTCGTCCAACCACTCCGCCTGATTCAGCGTTCGCGGATAGCCGTCGAGGATATACCCGGAGCGCGTGTCCGGCTTTACGAGCCGGTCGGCGACCATGTCATTTACTAGATCGTCCGGTACGTACTTTCCCTGTGCCATCAGGTTATCGGCGACTTGGCCCAGCTTCGTCCCAAGCTTCCGGTGTTCGCGCAGCAAGTCGCCCGTGGACACCTGCGGAATCCTAAAGCGCGCCATCAGCTGCTTGGCTTGTGTGCCCTTACCCACGCCGGGCGCCCCCAGCAGAAGGATGGGCCCAGGTACAAACGGCCCAGCAGGCGTCAATTGAGTTGTCTCCAAAACAGTCACAAGTCCTTGCAAACTCTACCAAACTGACTAATGCGGGCGAGGGATCTGAGTCAAGCCGACACACCGAATGCATCTCTACCTACCAGCGGCGCGCCAGCCGACGGCTACCCCGAGGCGAAAACCCGTCATAGTGACGCATGATCAGTTGCGCCTCAATCTGCTGCACCGTATCCATTGCCACGCCCACGACGATCAACAGGCTAGTTCCGCCAAAGTAAAAGCGCACACCCAGACCGTTGGTCACCCACGTCGGCAATCGGTCAAAGAAGCCGCCCACCAACCAAAGGTGATTGAAATGAATACCTGAGATCATCATCTGCGGAATGATGGCGATGATGATGAGGTAAATCGCACCAACCAGCGTAATGCGCGTCAGCACATCATTAATAAAGTCTGAGGTCCGCTTGCCAGGTCTGACTCCCGGGATAAATGATCCGTATTTACGCATGTTGTCGGCGATGTCGTCTGGCCGAAAGATGATCGAAATATAGAAGTAAGCGAAGAAGATGATCGCCGCGATGTACACAACCTCGTACCAGGGTTCCGAGGGCCCCAGCGCCCGAAACACCGGACCCAGATACGTCGTGTCCCGCAGTGGTCCGGAACCAAAGAGGCTTACATTCGCCAGCAACAGCGGCGCCGACAAGATGGAAGCCGCAAAGATCACCGGCATCACGCCACCGGAATTCACCTTCAGCGGCAGAAACGAACTGGACCCACCCTGCACCGCCCGGCCCACCACCCGCTTCGCCGACTGAATGGGTATGCGCCGTTCCGACTTCTCGACAAAGATAATGAAGGCGACCACCGCGATCATTAATACAACGAGCAGCAGAATGGCAAGGGGGGTAAATCCGCCCCACGCATGTGTCTCCGCCTTGTTGGCCAACTCACTGATTGCTCCTGGCAGGCCAACCACGATACCGGTGAATATCAGCAGGCTCATGCCGTTTCCCACACCACGGTCCGTGATTTGCTCACCCAGCCACATGATGAACGCCGTTCCGCAGGTCAGCGTAATCATGCATAGGGGCACAAACGCCGCCTTCGGAATCGTCGTCATGTTCTGACCGGTCAAAGTCAGCGCGATAAAGAAGCTCTGCACGATTGCCAGCAGAACCGTGACATAACGCGTCCACTGCGTGATCTTCCGCCGCCCGACCTCGCCTTCCTTCTGCAGCTTCGCCAGCGGCTCATAGATCACCGTCAGCAGCTGGAAGATGATTGAGGCCGTAATGTAAGGCATGATTCCAAGGGCGAAGATGGTCAGCTTCCGAAGATTGCCACCCGCAAACAAATCCAGCAAGCCCAGTGCCGAACCGGCATTCTGATTAAAGAACTGCGCCAGCATTCCGGCATTGATGCCGGGCGTCGGGATGTGAAAGCCGATACGGTAGACCGCGAGCAGGCCAAGAGTGAAGCCGATGCGTTTCCGCAGGTCCGGCAGGCGAAAGATGTTGGCGAATTTCTCAAGCATCAAGATTGGCCTTAAAAGCTGAAGTCCCGACTGCGACCGTGAAGAAATAGCCATGTAGCAACTGTCGCTACCATTCTACCGGAGTATTTCAGATACACGAAGGCCGGAGCGAAAAGCTCCGGCCTTCTCTCTCGAACTAAACGGCGGTTGCCGGCTCCGCGCCGATCACAATCGCTTTGCCGCCCGCAGCCTCAATCGCCTTCATGGCAGCAGCAGAGAACTTGTGCGCATGAATCGTGACAGGTCCCGTCAGTTGTCCATTAGCCAAAACCTTTACCAGCTTGTTACGGCCCTTCACAATGCCACGCAACTGTAACGCCTCGAACGTCAGGTCACCTGCACCAACCTCGGCAGCCAACTCGGCAATCCGATCCAGACCCAGAACCAGGTACTCCGTCCGAAAGATGTTCGTAAAACCACGCTTGGGCAGACGGCGATGCAACGGCATCTGACCACCCTCGAAGCCCCGCATCAGGCGCGAACCTGAACGCGATCCCTGGCCCTTGTGACCGCGCGTCGAAGTCTTACCCATACCTGAGCCCATACCGCGCCCGATACGCTTCTTATTGCTGTTGGCACCCTTGGGTGCATTCAAGTTACTGAGATTCTTTGCCATCTTGTCCCTCGCTCAACGCCGGCAATCTGCCGACTCGCTTCTTGGCCCCGCAGAACGGGGCAGGTACTACTCTAAGATTCGCACCAGGTGAGGAATCTTCTTCACCATGCCGCGGATAGAAGGCGTATCCTCTCGTTCCACAATCTGGTTCAGCCGCGTGAAGCCAAGCCCCTTGACCACGAGCTTATGCTTCACTGGCGTGCAGATCTTTGAACGAAAGTACTGGATCTTGATCATCGTCTCGCTTGCCATATCTCTTCTCCAGGCCCTTGGCCCACTTGTACTAGCGATTACAGCTCGTCGACTGACTTTCCGCGCAGCGCCGCAACCTCGGCCCTATCGCGCAGCTGCACAAGAGCATCGAAAGTCGCCTTTATCACGTTGTGCGGATTGGCGGACCCGATATTCTTAGTGAGCACATTCTGCACACCCACAGCCGTCATCACCGCGCGAACGGTCTTACCCGCAATCACGCCCGTACCCTCCGGCGCGGGCTTCAGCAAAACTTCGCCAGAACCGTAGTGACCCAGCACCTGATGCGGAATCGAGGTCTGTGTCATGTTCACCTTGATCAGGTTCTTCTTTGCCGCTTCAATACCCTTGCGAATGGCCTGCGGAACTTCCTTCGCCTTGCCCGAACCGTAGCCGACCACGCCCTCGGCCGGATCACCCACGATCACAAGAGCTGCAAAGCTCATGTTTTTACCACCTTTAACCACCTTGGTTACCCGGTTGATGCTGACAACCTCATCCTTGAGGTTCATCCGGTTCCCGTCAACACGCTTCCTTGCGATTGCTGCCATGTGTTCCTCTGTGTTTTCCCCCTGGCACACCGGTCCAGGGTTGCAACTTCTACGGTTGCTGCTGTTGCATCGCTACTTAGGGATTGATACCCCATAAGCTCATCAAAGTTTTAGAAATCCAACCCCGCCTCGCGGGCTGCATCCGCAAGGGCCTTGATACGTCCGTGATAAAGGTATCCGCCGCGGTCAAAGACAACCTTCTTCACGCCAGCCTGTAGACCACGCTCCCCAATCAGCTTGCCTACAGTCTTGGCCGCCTCCACATTACCGCCCACAGCTGCCTCCGAGCCCTTCCTCATCACACTTGAGGCTGAAGCGATCGTGACGCCGTTCACATCGTCGATTAGCTGCGTGTAGATGTGGTTCAGCGAACGGTACACATTTAAGCGAGGGCGCGCGGCCGTACCGGACATCTTGTTGCGGATGCGGTCGTGGACCCGCTGACGAATTGCATTGCGCTTTGGGATTAGAATCATAGCTTGCTTTCCTTCCTATGGGCGTCGCCAGCCTCTGGCGACGTTCGGTAACGTGCCGGCGTATCACCGCCGTCACAGATCTTTTACTTAGCGCCCGTCTTGCCGACCTTCTTCTTCAACTTCTCGTCGGTGTAACGCACACCCTTGTTCTTATAGGGGTCCGGCTTACGCAGCGAGCGCATATCCGCTGCCACTTGGCCAACCTTCTGCCGATCAATGCCCGATACCGTTACGTGAGTCTGCTTGGGATCAATGACTACATCGATGCCGGTGGGCAGCGGAAACTCGATCGGATGCGAGTAACCTAGGGTAAACACAACCATGTCCTTCCCCTTCAACTCCACCCGGTAGCCGATGCCGACGACGTCAAGCTCCTTCTTCCAGCCATTCGTCACACCCTCGACCGCGTTAAACACCAGCGCACGGGCCAAACCGTGGATAGCCTTCTGCGAGTCGTTTTGACGCTCGACCGAAAGGATCCCGTCCTTCTCGACCAGGTTGATTCCCTGCGGTACCAGGGCCGTTACTTTGCCCTTGGGCCCTTCAACGACAACGTTGCCCGCATTCATGGTGTACTTCACACCCTTTGGCAACGGAATGGGCTTCAGTCCGATTCTCGACATCTTGTTTCCTTTGATGGCTTGCGAGTCGCGTCTCTGTCGCCAGAACCGTTCCACTGCAGCCGGCGGTCAATTGTCTTTACTTCACCGTCATGACGATGGCCGACCTCTAAGGTCAATCCATCCAGTGCACTACCATACTTCGCAGAGAATTTCGCCACCAACGCCTTCACGGCGGGCTTGGCGTCCGGTCATGACCCCACGAGGTGTGGTCATGATCGAGATACCCAGACCACCCTGCACCCGGCGGATCTCATCCTTGCCGATGTAGACGCGGCAACCAGGCTTGGACACCCGCTTCAGGTCACGGATAGCCGCTTCATTGTTAGCGCCGTACTTCAGGTACACGCGCAAGACACTACGGCCCTCTTCGTCCACCGGCTTCACGTTGACGATATAGCCTTCTTCCTTCAGGATGCGAGCAATCTCCGCCTTCAGCTTGGAGGCAGGAACATCCATTTTCTGGTGCCGTGCATTGTGAGCGTTACGAATACGTGTTAGAAAGTCCGCTACCGGATCGGTCAGATTCATCGCTTTCCTTTCATCTCCCGTTCGCTCTTAGCCCTTGACGAGCTCTCAGAGAACCAGCGGAGATGTCTGTGGCATTTGTGGGTGCCGGATAAGTGGGCAAGGTGGCTATGGAGTGGCCGCCGGGCAGGTCATGGTAAGTCTCTACCAACTTGACTTGACGACACCCGGGATCTCACCTTTAAGTGCCAGTCCGCGGAAGCACAAACGGCAGATGCCGAACTTGCGCAGAAAAGCCCTCGGACGGCCACACAGCTGACAACGGTTGTGCTGGCGGGACTTGAACTTCGGGGTACGAGCATCTTTGACGCGTTTTGCAGTGGTGGCCATCTCTTAACCTCAAACTCTGAACTGTGATCCGCCCGATGGCATCGATCGAATACCATCTGACTCGTCCCGCCCTACACGCCTTGGCGGAAGGGCATACCGAAGGAACGCAGAAGTACGCGCGCTTCATTGTCATCCTGGGCTGTGGTGACGATCGTAACGTTCATGCCCTTCGTCTTTTCAACCTTGGAGTAATCGATCTCCGGGAAGATTAGCTGATCACGCAGACCCAGCGTGTAGTTCCCGCGCCCGTCAAAACTCTTGCCACTTACCCCGCGAAAATCGCGGACACGCGGCAATGCCACCGAGATCAGCCGATCCAGGAACTCATACATCGCATCGCCCCGCAGCGTAACCATCGCACCGATGGGCATACCCTCACGCAGCTTGAAGGCAGCAATTGACTTCTTCGCCTTCGTAATCACCGGCTTCTGCCCGGTAATCGCGCCAAGATCCGCTACAAGCGGATCAACGATCTTGTTGTTCTGCGTCGCTTCGCCAATCCCCATGTTAATTACAATCTTGTCGATCTTCGGGACCGCCATCGAATTCTGAATGCCAAGCTCCTTTTGAACCTGACCCTTCAACTCGCCTGCGTACTTCTCTTTCAGCCTTGCCGCCATCTTATTCTCCCTCTCCACGGTTGCCGGAATGGCCTGAACCCCACCATTTACCGTTACGTGGTTCTTCATGTTACTGGCCTAAATCTTCGCTTCGCCAGCACTCCGCTACGTACGGCCTAAGCTACGATTTGGTTTCAACGATATCCAAATTGTTCGAACGCGCCACCCGGACCTTCGCTTCACCATCCACGCGATAACCCACCCGCGTCACGTTACCGTCTGAGTCCAGCAGCATCACATTGGACACATGAATTGGAGCTTCCTGCTGCAGGATGCCGCCGGCAATGTTGCGCTGCGGATTCGGCTTCACATGTTTCTTTATTATGCCGACACCCTCCACCAACACGCGATGCTTGTCGACGATTACCCGCAGAACCCGTCCGCGCTTCCCTTTGTCCTTGCCTGCGATCACCAGTACCTGATCGTTGCGCTTAATCTTTGCCACGTCACTTCCCTCTTTTTGCTGGCCTCGGCAGTCGACGGAGCCGGAATCCGTGCCTTGCACGCTCGTCTAAATTACCTCGGGCGCCAATGACACAATCTTCAGAAATTTCTTTTCGCGTAGCTCGCGGGCCACTGGTCCAAATACGCGAGTTCCTACCGGCTCATTCGCGTCGTTAATCACCACGGCCGCATTCTGATCGAAGCGGATGTACGTTCCGTCGCGGCGCCGGTACTCCTTGCGCGTACGCACGATGACCGCCTTCACGACCTTCCCCTTCTTCACGGTGCCGTCCGGCGAAGCTTCCTTTACCGCAGCGGTGACGACATCACCAAGCCCAGCCTTTTTTCCAAGGCCGCCGCCCAGCGGCAAAATGACCTGGAGTTTGCGCGCGCCGGAGTTGTCGGCCACGTCCAGCATCGTGCGCATTTGAACTGCCATCGTAGATCTCCTGAATTTCTAGGGGAACTTGCCCCAAAAGTGAAGCCACCGAAGCTAGAACCTCACGCCACTGGCGCGGGCTTCTCGTCGGCAATCGCCAGCGACGAGCGGCGGATGATCTCCTCGAGAGACCAACGCTTCAGCTTGGATAACGGCCGCGTCTCTCGAATGCGCACCACATCGCCGAGGCGTGCGGAGTTCTGCTCGTCGTGAGCATAGAATTTCTTGTTCGACTTCATTACCCGCTTGTACTTGGGGTGCGCCTTGCGCATCTCAATCTCAACGACGATCGTCTTCTGCATCTTCGTCGAGACAACCAAACCGACCTTCTCGTTACGGCGCGGCGCCGATGCCGGCGCTTCGTCTGCCGTCTGACTCACAGTGGTGTCGGCCATATCTACTTTCCTGCCTTTTGCTGGGCGAGCGCACGCTCGCGGTCAAGTGTCTTCATTCGGGCGATGTCCTTTTTCAGGTCCTTGATTTTTCCGAGGCCTTCCTGCCTGCCCAAACCCTTCGCGAAGCGGATCCGAAAGAGCTGCTCGGCCGACCTGACCTGCTCGCCCTTCAACTCCTCCGCGCTCATCTGTCGCATCTTTTCCAGTTCCATATCCCCTATCCTCTGAAGCCAGCGCCCACTGCTGGACACCGGCCCATAAACGGCAGAAATCTGTACCGCCTGAACGACCAATACAGCAATCTAAACCCCTATTTGACAGCGACCTCGGTCACAATCCCAGGACGAACCACGAACACCGTCTTCAACGGCAGCTTATGGCTGGCCAGGCGCATGGCCTCTTTTGCCACTTCAATGGGAACGCCTTCCATCTCGAACAGAAGTTTGCCGGGTCGCACTACAGCCACCCAATGATCCGGCGCGCCCTTGCCCTTACCCATACGAGTCTCGGCCGGCTTCTTCGTGATCGGCTTATCCGGGAATAGGCGCAACCACACCTTACCTCCGCGCTTGATAAAACGAGTCATCGCAATACGCGAGGCCTCGATCTGACGGTCAGTGATATAACCACACTCCAACACCTTCAACCCAAAATCGCCAAAGGCGATCTCAGAGCCACGCCACGCCTTGCCGCGCATGCGGCCGCGCTGCTGCTTGCGGTACTTCACTTTCTTGGGCAAAAGCATGATGAGATCCTTGCGCACCTGCACAGGGTGCGGTGCCTATAAAGCATTGTGCGTGGAACCCAATTAGAATCCAGGGACAGACGAAACCGCGATGGGCAGCCAAAGATCGCTACGGAGTCGCGAAGACGCCGACCGAGGTCTCTGTCATCAGAATGCACGACAGACTCAGGGCCAAACTCCTCAATAATAGCAGAGGACGGGAGACTTGGAAAGCGTTAGCCCCCACCCTTGGAGAACACAAGACAACCTTCGTTAGAAGGCGCCGGTTGTGACCTGGGCCGGTTCACGACGCTTGCGCTGCTCATAAATGTCACCACGATAGACCCACGTCTTCACGCCAATAACACCGTACGTCGTCTTGGCTTCGGAAAAACCATAGTCGATATCCGCGCGTAGTGTGTGCAGTGGCAGCCGTCCCTGGAGGTACCACTCGGAGCGAGCGATCTCGTTGCCGTTCAAACGGCCCGAAACCCGCACCTTGATCCCCTTGCAGCCAAATCGAAGCGCCGAATCCACGCTCTTGCGCATCGCACGACGAAAGCTGACACGCTTTTCAAGCTGCAGGGCGATGTTTTCCGATACCAGCTGCGCATCAAGCTCGGGCTTGTTCACCTCCAGAATGTCAATGAAGACCTCACGGCTGGTGCGCTTCTGCAGGTCCGCTTTGAGCTTGTCGATCTCAGCGCCTTTGCGGCCGATGACGATACCCGGACGCGCAGTGCGAATGATCAGGCGTAACTTGTTACCTGGCCGTTCTATCTCTACCGAGCTCACACCGGCCTGCTTCAGCTTCTCACGAAGCTCGGCCTTGAGCTTGACATCTTCAACCAATAACTTGTCGTAACCGCGCTCTACAAACCAGCGCGACTTCCACGGCTTATTGATACCGAGCCGAAACCCATACGGATGAACTTTTTGTCCCATAGCTTCCTTCTTCTCTGCCGTGAGCCGGCCTTGACCGGTGCGGCCTGTTCGAGACCCTATAAACTGCCTACGCCGCGACGGCCTTCTTGACTCCCGCCTTCTTGCTGGCAGTTTTGGCCTTGGCTCTGCGGGCAGGACTGTGGGCCACTCCAGCGTCCGTCGAGGAGCTGCCCGTTCCCTGCTCCACCGGCTTTTTCTCCGCTACCGTGATGATCACGTGAGTGAGGCGGCGCTGGTAGCGAAAGGCTCGGCCCATCGGGGCCGGCCGTAGGCGTTTCAGACGAGGGCCCTCATTGGCCACGGCCGTCTTAACGTAGAGGTTGTCGACATCGATGTCGAGCCCACGCTCTTCGGACAGGTAGACCGCGTTCTGCACCGCAGAACGAAGGACGCTTTCGACGACAGGAGCCATCTTCTTGTTCGTAAAAGCGACAATCGTCAACGCCGCCTCGACACGCTTGCCCTTGATCAGATCCAGCACCAGTTTGGTCTTCTGCGGGCTGGAACGCTGAAACCGGGCTTCTGCACGAAACTCGGACACTACCGTTGTATTTGCCATGTTCACTCCCTATCGGCCCATACAGGCCTTCACTTATACGGAAAACCGTTTTGGTTACTTGGCCTTCGAGCTATCGCCGCCCTTGGCAGTATGGCCCTTAAACGTCCGGGTCGCCGAAAACTCCCCGAGCTTATGACCCACCATGTTTTCCGTGCAGTAGACCGGAATGAACTTCTTGCCATTGTGTACCGCGATCGTGTGGCCCACCATATCGGGGTGAATTGTAGAACGGCGCGACCAGGTCCGAATTACTTTCTTATCATTGGCCGCGTTCATCGCATCGACCTTCACCATGAGGTGCGTATCGATGAAAGGACCTTTTTTTGCAGAGCGTGCCATCGTGAAACTCCTGTACTCGCTGGAACGAATCGCGTGAGGAACCTTCCGCGACTTGGTTTTGCCCTACCTTCCACGCCAACCTTTGCGTGAACTCCTCCGGGCGCTGCACTGAAGCCATAAACATCTTCAGCATGAGGGTCGCCCTGAGGGCCTCCCCGAAACGAATAATTGTTCACTTACCCTTGTTACGGCGCGTCACAATGAAGACGTCAGTCCGCTTGTTGTTGCGCGTCTTGTACCCACGCGTCGGCTGGCCCCATGGGGTGACCGGATGACGGCCGCCGGAGGTTTTGCCTTCACCACCGCCGTGCGGGTGATCGACTGGGTTCATCGAAACTCCTCGATTAGCCGGACGAATACCCTTCCAGCGGTTGCGGCCGGCCTTGCCAATGGTTACATTCTCGTGATCCGTATTCCCCACCTGGCCGACGGTCGCCATGCAGTCCACCAGCACCCGGCGCGTCTCGCCGGAAGGCAGCTTCAACAGAGCGTAGTCGCCCTCTTTGGCCACCAGTTGGACCTGAGCACCGGCCGAGCGCGCCATCTGTGCGCCCTTGCCGGGACGCAGCTCGATATTGTGCACCGTCGTTCCTGCCGGGATATTGCGAAGCGGTAACGCATTGCCAACCAGAATATCGGCCTCCGGGCCGCTCATGACCGATTGGCCCACCTTCAAGCCAACCGGCTGGATGATGTACCGCTTCTCGCCGTCTCGGTAATGAATCAGCGCAATGCGCGCTGAACGGTTGGGGTCATACTCGACCGTCGCTACCGTACCCGGAACGCCATACTTCTCGCGCTTGAAGTCGATGAGCCGCAACTGCTTCTTATGGCCGCCACCCTGGTGGCGGATGCTCATCGTACCGGAGGAATTGCGGCCCCCTGTGCGCGTCTTCGGCGCCAGCAAGGGCTTGTGCGGCTTATCTGTCGTGAGATCGTCATTTACCAACTTCGTCTGAAAACGAAGTGTTGGCGTGATCGGGCGGAAACTCTTGATCGGCATCTTCTTTATCCTTAACTGCCACGCACCGGATCAGCGGGCGCGATACGTGATTCCTGTAACTTTGCTGGAATGAGGCAGCCTGACTGCTTCTCAGTACTGGTCGTAACACCCCACTCTCCGCGTTAGACCTCTGCAGCGAAGTCGGGCACCTCTTCGCCCGCTTTCAGGCGCACATAGGCCTTCTTCCAATCGGGTCGGTAGCCACTGAACTTACCCCGGCGACGTTCCTTGCCTTCAACGTTAGCGGTCCGGATAGAAGCGACCTTCACATTGAAAAGCCGCTCTACCGCCTGCCTTACTTCAGTCTTGGTTGCGTGCACAGACACCTCAAACACGAGCGAGCCCTCGGCTTCTCGTGTCGTCAGCGCCTTCTCCGTGATCAGGGGACGGACAATGGTCGTATAAAGGGTGGGCATTACGCAGCCTCCTGTGCCGCGCGCTTGCGCTTCGGCAGATTGTTCATCAAAGTTTCCTGCAGCGCCTCGATGGCCGCCCGCGAGAAGATGGCATGCTCGTAACGCAGCAGATCGTAGGGGTGCACCTCGGAAGACAATACCAGCTCTACCCCGGCAAGATTCCGTGAGCCGAGATAGACCTTTTCGTTCAACTGCTGAGAGCTCTCAACTAGCAATGCCGTCTTCTTTGCGTCGAAGCGATCCAGCGCCTGGCGGAACAGTTTAGTCTTCGCCTCAGCTACCTCGAAGTTCTCCACCACGGTCAGTTTGCCGTCGGCAAGCTTTGAGCTCAACGCCGAGCGCAACGCGCCAAAGAGTTTCTTGCGCGGAAACTGGTATTCGTAGCTCCGGGGCTGCGGTCCGTGGACCGTGCCGCCGTGGCGCCAGATTGGCGAGCGGACGCTACCAACGCGAGCGCGGCCTGTGCCTTTCTGCTTCCAAAGCTTCTTACCTGAGCCCGAGACCAGCTTCTTATTCTTGGTCGCGGCCGTTCCCTGCCGTAATGAGGCCCGATAGTGCTTTACGGCCTCCCACAGCAACGCCTCGTTAATCTCCTCGGCAAAGATCTCCTCGTGCAGCTCCAGGCTGCCAACAGAATCCCCGTCAAGATTGTGTACTTTGATACTCGCCATCGTCTAACTGCTTTCCTGCGAACCATCGATGCGATTCGCACTTCTCTTGTTCGTCTGCGTTCCCGGTAACGTCCCGTGCAGCACTGGTAGTTTTCGGACTGGTCCAGGGAACCTGAACCAGTCCTCACATTACTTCTTCTTACTCGCGGAGGCTTTCTTCGAAGCCTTCAACGGATCAACTGTACCGGAGCCAGCAAAGCCACGGCGCTCCCTTGGCGGTGCCTTCGCCTTTGAGATCTGCACATAGCCATCACGGGGACCCGGAACCGCTCCTTCAACCATCAGCAGGTTCTCCTCCACATCAATCCCGCGGATGCGCAGATTGCGCACCGTCACCTGGTCCGTGCCGAAGTGCCCCGGCATGCGCTGCCCCGGGAAGACACGTGACGGAAATGAGGAGGCACCGATAGAACCCTGCACCTGAAACATGTGGCCGTGTGACTTAGGTCCACCGCCGAAGCCATGCCGCCGCACCACACCCGCGAAACCGCGGCCCTTGCTGGTGCCGATGATGTCCACGAACTTCTCGCCCTCAAATAGGTCCACCTGGATGCGATCACCGGCCCTCACATCGTTCGTTCCATCCATAGCCGTCTCAAGCACAAATTCTTTGATGAATTTGACCGGAGGCGACGCGGCTTTGCCGAAATGCCCGGTCATTGGCTTGTTCACTTTAGAGGCCTTGACGAACTCAACCAGGCCAACCTGGGCAGCGTCATAGCCGTCCTTGGCAAGAGTCTTCAGCTGCGTTACAACGCAGGGACCCACCTTCAATACTGTAATAGGGTGAACATCACCTTTTTCATCAAAGACCTGCGTCATGCCGATCTTTTTCCCTAAAATTCCACTTACTGGCATCGCTTCTCTCCTCATCATGCGCCGGTAGATCCGGGCACTGTAGGTTGTGCTTCTACTTGGTTACGGTCTTAATCTCAACATCCACGCCCGCCGGCAGGTCGAGCTTCATCAGGGCGTCCACGGTTTGCTGTGTCGGTTCTAGGATGTCAATTAGGCGCTTGTGCGTCCGGATCTCAAACGCCTCACGTGACTTCTTGTCCACGTGGGGCGACCGCAGAACGCAATATTTGTTCTTTACTGTCGGCAACGGAATCGGTCCGGCTACCTGGGCGCCTGTTCGCTTTGCCGTGTCGACAATCTCTCCGGTGGAGGTGTCAAGCACTCGATAATCATACGCCTTCAGGCGAATACGGATACGTTGTTGTGCCATGTTGCACTACTTTCTGCGCATTGCGCATTCTTCAAAGATCAGTTCGGAGTGACTGCCGGCCGTCATGCCTCTTAACGGATCGGCAGCCCTCGTTTATCCCTGGCGGCTTACTTGATGATCTCGGCAATCGTGCCCGCGCCCACGGTGCGTCCACCCTCACGGATGGCGAACCGCAGACCCTTCTCCATCGCCACCGGCGTGTGCAGCGTGATCTCCAGCGAGATATTATCCCCAGGCATCACCATCTCCGTACCCTCCGGCAGCTTCGCCGAACCCGTCACATCCGTGGTCCGGAAGTAGAACTGCGGACGGTAGCCGTTGAAGAACGGCGTGTGACGGCCACCCTCTTCCTTGCTGAGCACATAGATCTCACCCTTGAACTGCGTGTGCGGCGTGATCGAGCCGGGCTTGGCCAACACCATCCCGCGCTCCACGTCTTCCTTCGCGATACCACGCAGCAACAGACCCGCGTTATCGCCCGCGAGACCCTCGTCCAGCTGCTTCTTGAACATCTCAACGCCCGTCACCGTGGTCGCCTGCGTGTCGCGGAAGCCGACAATCTGAGCCGCCTCGCCCACCTTCACCTTGCCGCGCTCGATGCGGCCGGTCACCACCGTGCCGCGGCCCGAGATCGAAAAGATATCCTCGATCGGCATCAGGAACGGCAGGTCTACAAGACGATCAGGCTGCGGGATGTTCTTGTCCACCGCATCCATCAGCTCGTCGATCTTGGCCTCCCACTGCGCTTCGCCGTTCAAGGCGCCAAGCGCCGAGCCACGCACCACCGGCACATCGTCACCCGGGAAGTCATACTTCGAAAGCAGCTCGCGGACCTCCATCTCCACCAAGTCCGTCAGCTCTTCATCTTCCACCGCATCGCACTTGTTCAGAAACACCACAATGTACGGCACACCGACCTGCCGCGCCAGAAGCACGTGCTCCTTGGTCTGCGGCATCGGGCCATCCGTGGCCGCTACCACCAAGATCGCACCGTCCATCTGTGCTGCGCCCGTGATCATGTTCTTGATGTAATCCGCGTGGCCCGGGCAATCCACGTGCGCATAGTGCCGGTTGGCCGTCTCGTACTCCACGTGCGAGGTCGAAATCGTGATACCGCGCTCACGCTCCTCAGGCGCGTTATCAATCGTGTCAAAGCTCCGAAAGCTGTTCTTCGGGTTGTGCTTGCTCAACACCTTCGTAATCGCCGCCGTCAACGTCGTCTTGCCATGATCAATATGACCAATGGTCCCCACGTTCACATGCGGCTTGCTGCGGTCAAACTTTTCCTTCGCCATGATCCTTCTCCGTGTTTCCTATGCCCTGAGAATCCGGTTTTGTTCTGCGCGCGCCGGCTAACTGCAACCGGCTCCAGCACGCGGCCTGTGTGCGAAACCTTGTCTACCTTTCCTTGCCGGTCGACTTGGCGATGATCTCTTCCGATACAGACCGCGGCGCTTCCTCATACTGTTTGAATTGCATCGAGTAGTTCGCCCGGCCTTGAGTTGCGCCACGCATATGCGTGGCATAACCGAACATGGTCGAAAGCGGCACAGTGGCGCGGATCGCCTGGGTATTGCCCACCATCTCCATGCCTTCAATGCGTCCACGCCGACTATTCAGATCGCCAATGATCGTGCCCATGTAGTCCTCGGGCACGGTTACTTCTACCGACATCACAGGCTCCAATAGAACCGGCTTGGCCTTGCGTGCGGCTTCCTTAAAGGCCATGGAACCGGCGATCTTGAACGCCATTTCGTTCGAATCGACATCATGGTAACTTCCGTCGTAGAGCGAAACTTTGACGTCTACCATCTCGTAACCGGCCAGCACGCCACCCTGCATCGCTTCCTGAATGCCCTGGTCAATCGGCTTGATGTACTCCTTTGGAATCGTGCCGCCCTTGGTGTCGTTCGAGAACTCGTAGCCTTTACCAGGCTCGTTGGGCTCAATACGGATTTTTGCGTGGCCGTAGTTACCCGAGCCACCCGTCTGACGAATGTACTTGCCCTCCGCCTCGGCATTGCCGCGGATCGTCTCGCGATAGTTCACCTGCGGCTTACCGACATTAGCCTCGACCTTATACTCGCGCATCATGCGGTCGACGATGATCTCAAGGTGCAATTCGCCCATGCCGGCGATGATCGTCTGGCCAGAGTCGACATCCGTCCGCACGTTGAACGTCGGATCCTCCTGCGCCAGCTTTGAAAGCGCCACGCCCATCTTTTCCTGATCGGCCTTGGTTTTCGGCTCGACAGCAACCTCGATGACGGGCTTGGGAAAATCGATCGACTCAAGAACGATCGGATCCTTGGCCGAGCAGATGGTGTCGCCCGTAATCAGATTCTTTAATCCCACAGCGGCGCAGATGTCGCCCGCCATAATCTCCGTAATCTCTTCCCGCTTGTTGGCGTGCATCTTCAACAAGCGGCCGATGCGCTCCGTCTTGCCCGTACGGGGATTCAGCGTCGTATCACCAGTCCGCAGGGTCCCGGAGTAGATGCGAATGAAGATCAATTGTCCGACGAACGGATCGGTCATGATCTTGAAACCCAGCGCTGAGAGAGACTCTGTATCGTTCGCTTTGCGGATGATCTCTTCGGCCATGTCGTCGGGGTTATGACCGATCATGGGAGGAATATCGAGCGGGCTTGGAAGATAGTCCACCACCGCATCCAGCAAGGTTTGCACACCCTTGTTTTTAAACGATGATCCGCACAATACCGGGAACATGCTCATCGCAATCGTCGCCTTGCGGATGCCGGCCTTCAGCTGCGCCTCGGTGGGCTCGATGCCTTCCAGAAAGCAATTCATGATCTCATCATCGGCATCGGCGACGGCTTCAATCAGCACATTACGAGCCGCCTTCGCTGTCTCGAGTAGATTGGCCGGGATCTCTTCAACGGAGTACTCCGCCCCCATGGTCTCATCGTGCCAGAAGATTGCCTTCATGGTCACCAGATCGACCACACCGGCAAACTTCGCCTCCGCACCGATCTGAATGTTGATGGGTACAGCGCGCGCGCCCAGGCGATCGACGATCGTGGAGGTGGCATACACCGCATCCGCGCCGGCCTTATCCATTTTGTTAATGAAGCAGATCCGCGGAACCTTATACTTATCCGCCTGGCGCCACACCGTCTCCGACTGCGGCTGCACCCCTGCGACAGCATCAAAACAGGCGACCGCGCCGTCGAGCACACGTAACGACCGTTCCACCTCGGCCGTGAAGTCCACGTGACCGGGAGTATCGATGATGTTGATGCGAATGCCGTTCCAGGTGCAGGTCGTCGCGGCGGAGGTGATGGTAATGCCGCGCTCCTGCTCCTGCTCCATCCAATCCATGGTCGCGGTGCCTTCGTGCACCTCGCCGATACGGTGGTTCACACCCGTGTAGAAGAGAATGCGTTCAGTCGTCGTCGTCTTACCCGCATCGATGTGCGCCATGATCCCGATGTTGCGGCATTTAGCGAGGGGGATTGTCCGTGCCACGGTCTATATCTCTTCTGCGAGCGAGGCTCGCGGTTAATCAAACTTTGTTTGGCCCGGGAGAGAAATCCCCCGGACCGTGGTGCTAGACGGTGTTACCGGCCAGAACTACCAACGATAATGCGCGAAGGCCTTGTTGGCCTCAGCCATGCGGTGAACGTCTTCCTTCTTCTTCATCGCCGCGCCGCGACCGTTGGCTGCATCCAGCAGCTCCGCGGTCAGCTTATCAACCATGCCCTTCTCGCCACGCGAGCGGCCGAAGCTCACCAGCCAGCGGATCGCGAGCGAAGTACGGCGCTCGGGATTGACTTCGATCGGTACCTGGTAGTTCGCGCCACCGACGCGACGGCTCTTGACCTCCAGCATCGGCTTCACGTTCTCCACAGCCTTCTTGAACAGCTTGAGGGCCTCATCGCCACCCTTCTGCTCTAGGTTGGTCATGGCCTCGTAGAAGATCTTCTGCGCGGTCGACTTCTTGCCGCCCCACATCATGCTATTGACGAACTTCGTGACCAGGGTGGACTGATAAATGGGGTCTTCGGCGACCTCACGCTTAGCGATGTGACCTTTTCTCGGCATACTCTTCTCTCTTCTTCCCCCAGCGCGGTGAACCTCTCACGCGTCTGGGCCTAGTGGCTGCTGGTTGTGCGTTTCAGGTTTACGTTCGCTGCCGGGAAGGCGTACTCGCCTGGGCCGGATAGCTCCCCGGAAAACCTATGACTTCGAACGTACACCTTGGAACCGCCTTACTTCAGAACTGCTTTACTTCGCTGCCTTTGGACGCTTGGCACCGTACTTTGACCGGCTCTGCATGCGCTTGGCCACACCAACGGAATCCAGCGTGCCGCGCACCACGTGGTACCGAACGCCCGGAAGGTCCTTCACGCGGCCGCCGCGAATCAGCACGATCGAGTGCTCCTGCAGGTTGTGGCCGATGCCCGGAATGTAGGTTGTGACCTCGATCCCGTTCGTCAAGCGAACACGGGCGACCTTACGCAGCGCCGAGTTCGGCTTCTTCGGAGTCTGGGTGTACACGCGGGTGCAAACGCCGCGGCGCTGGGGCGAGCCCTGCAGTGCGGGCGAGGCGGTCTTGTAGCGGGTCGGGGTACGGCCCTGTTTTACGAGTTGATGGAATGTAGGCACTTCGAAACTCCTTGTTGCCAGTCCGGTGGATTTTGCTCCCCGGAGCTATCCGACTTCAATTTGTCGGACGCCTTGCAGGGCAGCTCATTCGCTTTCCCCCTCGGGCCACTGCGCAAATACACGGCACACACCAAGGGCGGAGCCCACGGGGCGCTCCGGCGAACTTCTGAATCCTGCACGCGGCCAAACACAAAACAAACGGCACATGGTGCTGGTACGGCAAAACTGCTCAGGCTTGGAACAGACGACGGTGGCCAAGTGCAATGCGCCCTATACAGAAGCGCGCTCTCCCGACTCCGTTTCGTCCGCTTCGGCCCACATAGCCGGTCCTCTTGGGATCCCTTGCAGCACTACAGCACGGGGAGGAAGGTATCGCGGGCACTCAGACAGGCAAGTTCCCCAGGGAGGCGGAACCTTCTTACTGTAGCAAGGAGCATCCTGAGAGTCAACGGCAGCGGATGTCGACTCCATCCGCCAGTTTGCGACTCTGCCGCAAACTGTCTAGTGCGCTCCAATAACTCCTGATTGAAGCTTCGCGGAACATCGATTCATCAAGCGCTCGACTTCAGCTCGTCGCGGCCAATTGTTCCGCCGACGCCTTTCACGAGACCGCCGCTCGAGTGGATGTTACGCTGCGGTCAATGACTGCCATGTCCCCACCCGCCTCCAACTGCCTCGGCTGTCGCGGTCTCGCCGCCGCACTTCTGCTTCTGGCCTGCCATTCGCTCCCTGCGCAACAACCCGGCACGCCCCCGGTCACGGGCAGGCCCAAGGACCCGGTCGCCCGCGACGCCCCGCAGACCGAGCGGCAGGGGCAGCGCGACCGCAGCGGAGCCGGCTCGGCCAACGGCCAGCGCATCACCTCTCCTGGCGCGGTGGCTCTCTCGCCGGATGGCAAGCTGGTCGCCTGGACGCTGCGGGGCCGCGACGGCGCCACGCTGCAGCTCACAGAGGTCGACCACCCCGAAGCCGCACCCAGGATCATCGCCGTCCCGGACGGCGCCAAGTGCGCCTATGCCGATCCCGCCTGGTCCCGCGACGGCGCCAGCCTGGCCTTCCTCGGCGCCTGCACCGCCCCCGCCGCCGACCCCACCGTGCCCCGCCAGCAGCAGATTTATCTCTGGTCCAACGCCACCGGCACCGTTCGCCAACTCACCCACCTCATTGGCGACATGCAACAGATCGCCTGGTCACCGGACGGCGAGGCGATCGGCTTCCTGTTCGTCGAAAACGCCACTCGCACCGCCGGTGCGCTCGATGCCATGAAGCCCTACGCGGGCGTCATCGGCGAGGACGGCGTGGAAGTGCAGCGTGTTTACGCGGTCGACTCCACGTCCGGCCAGGGCAGCTTCATCACTCCTGAGAGGTTGCACCTATATGAATTCAACTGGGCTCCCGATTCCCGCGAGATCGCCTTCATCGGCGCAAACCCGCCCGGGGAGAACAATTGGTGGGTAGCTAAGCTCTACAAAGTGAGCGTCGTTCGAGGGAAGTCCTTCAGCGGCGGCGTGCCACCTGCTGACACTGTCGGAAGCATGATGCCGCAGGTGATCTTTGACCCCTCCACGACCCAATCTGCCCTGCACGGCCTACAGATCGCTGTCCCCCGCTGGTCCCAGGACGGCAAACAAATCGCGTTCATTGGTGGCCTTATGAGTGACCAGGGCTCCACCGGCGGCGACCTCTATACCATCAGCGCGAATGGCGGCCAGCCCACCGACGTCACCCCGAATATCGACGGCACACCCAGCTACGAGGAATGGGTCAGCAACAACACGCTCGCCTTCGTAGAAGACCGTCGCGGCCATACGGAGCTCGTCCGATGGAACGTGGCACGCAAGACCGCTGAGCCGGGCGCCACGCTCGATCTCGGCGAGGTCTCGGTTGGCGGTGGTCCCATCAAGGACGCCGTCTCCTACGCCTCCGCCAAACAGGGCACCCTCGCCTTCACCGAACAGGGCTTCACCAAGGCCCCGGAGATCTGGACGGTCTCCGGGGCCGGACCGAAGCAGCTCACCCACCTCAACGACGGCGCCCAGCCCGCCGCCCGCACCGAATCCGTCGACTGGACCAATGGCGCGTTCCACGTCCAGGGCTGGCTCACCTTCCCCGCCAACTACGACCCGGCCAAAAAATACCCGATCATCGTCACCGTGCACGGCGGCCCCTCCGCCTCGATCACCGCACGCTGGGGCGGCGGCCAATGGGCCGACAAGGGCTATTTTGAGCTGCAACCCAACCCTCGCGGCAGCTTCGGCCAGGGCGAAGCCTTCACCGAGGCCAACCGTAAAGACTTCGGCTACGGCGACCTGAAGGACATCGAGGCCGGTCTGGACTTCGTCGAAGCCAAGTACTCCGTCGATCACACCCGAGAGGGCATCACCGGCTGGAGCTACGGCGGCTTTATGACCATGTTTTCGGTCACCCAGACGCACCGCTTCAAAGCCGCAGTCGCCGGCGCCGGGCTTTCCGACTGGCTTAGCTACTACGGCGAGAACTCCATCGACCAATGGATGATTCCGTTCTTCGGTGCCTCCGTCTACGACGATCCGGCGGTTTACGCCAAATCATCGGCCATTACCTACATCAAAAATGTGACAACCCCCACGCTGATCATCGTCGGCGACCGCGACGGGGAATGCCCCGCCCCGCAGAGCTTCGAGTTCTGGCACGCCCTGCGCGATCTCGGCATAAGAACACAGTTGGTCGTCTATCCGGACGAGGGTCACGGCTTCCGCAACCCCGAACACATCCGCGACCGCGCCGAACGCACCGCCAAGTGGTTCGCCGACAACATGCCCGCATCCCCGCAAGCCACGGCGTCCGGCACCGGCACCGGCACCGGCACCGGCGGACAATAAGTTCCTGGCTGCAAAAATGCCCAAGACACCCGGATTCCGCCCGGAATCCGGGTGTCTTGCTCGTCGAGGATGACCCAAACATCAGGCCGAGTTGCCTACGGTATCGGTGGAAACTACACTCATTATTGGCGTCCCTCCAAGGAGTGCGTCTGGTCGGACCGCTTCGCCCTCCGGCGCGAAGCGGGGAGGTGGAATGCGGCGGTTCGTTGGTCTCCTTGCTCTTTTGTTTTGTGCTGTCCCGTTGGGTATCTCGGTCGCCGGTTGCGGCAAGGGTACCGCGGTAACCTATTGCAACGGCTCCGGCTACGGCCCTCAAACGGGACAGGTCAAAACCATCACCCTGGCCTCCAATCTCACAGCCACGGGTGAGTCCCTGAACGATGGCCAGATCGGCACCCAGCTGTCGGCAACAGCCGCTGACTGCGTCGGCTCCTCCGTCAGCGTCCCCCGCTACACCTTCGCAACTACGGACATGACCATCGCCGACGTGAACCCCACCAACGGGACGGTCTGCGGCGGCTCCTGGAACCGCAACACCGGCGGTGGCATCTTGGATTACACCGTCTGCACGCCACCCGCAGCCGGCAACACCAATCACACGGCGTTTATCACGGCCGCCGCTGCAGGCGCGACTAGCAACCCCATTGAGGTGTTTATTCACCCGGTGGTGACCGGTGTCGTGCTACAAAGTACGGCCACGCCGCCCGCAAACTGTAGTGCCACGCCCATGGTCGATCCGGGCTCAGACTGCTGCAGCCTCAGCACCAATGGCACAACCGTCACGGCGGCGCCCTATAACAATAGCGCCTGCGTCTCCCAGGGCACCAGCGCCCAGCTCCTCTCCAAGGTGTATGCCAACGGCACCACCAATCCTGCCGACAACATCACCTGCCAGGTCGGCCACATCACCTACGCCCTGCAGGGAGCTACCAGCACCGCCACCATCGACGCCAACGGCGTCGCCACGGCGAACCAGCCCGGCTCCTCGCTCATCACGGCCACCGTGGCCAATTCTTCCTCGGCCGTCAACGCAGGCTTCTTTTCAACCTGCCCGCCCGCTTCGATCGTGCTCTCCGCGGTCAACAACCCGGGAGCAAACGCGATAACGGTGGCGCTGAACAATGCTCAGGCCTTCTCAGCCACGGTTAGGGATGTAAACGGCACGATCCTCACCGGTACGGCGCTTGAGTTCAACTCCACACTCCCCATCAACTTCCCCACCAGCTCCGGCACCGTGACCCCGGCCTTTCCGGGCTCGGCCACCATCACCGCCGCATGCGTTCCGCCCACCTGCAATGATTCGCCCTTCAGCCAGATCGGTTACCTCGGCAACGGCAAGCCGATTACCTCGAACGGCATCCTCGTCACTGCTCCGGGGACCGCGTCTGACGTGCTTTACATGGGCTCTACCGGCTCGCAATACGTTGCCACCCTGGACTTCACCACCGGCCAGCTCGGCTCGCCGATCAAGTTGAACTTCGTTCCCAACTCGATGGTGATCTCCCAGGACGGCACCACGATCTACATGGGATCGAGCGGCGGGCTGGAGATCCTGAACACCGCCAGCGGTGCCGTCACCGGCACCTATCAGACAATTCAGGGTTCCGTGCTCGCCGTGGCGCCCAATAACAGCTACGCCGTCATCACCGACCCCACACGCCAGACCGTCTCGCTCGTGACCAACGCCGGCGCCGTCTTCAGCACCTTCAACGGCACCGGCGCCCGCGCCCAGTGGACCCCCGACAGCACGACGCTGTATGTAACAGCTACAACCAATGTGAATGGAGTGGTAAGTCCAGTTCTGCTGACCTACTCCACCTTCGTCGGCTGGGAAAGCACAATGTCTGATGAAACTTACGCCGACGTCGCTGTCACCGTCCCCAGCTACGGCGCCTACTTTGCCGGCGCCATGACGGAAGGCCGCAGCTACTGCTCAAATACCACGCTCTCCTCCACGGGTACGCCGCCTACAGCGACTAATCTGTTTACGCCTCTCGCCATCGAGCTAACCTCCGCCGCCACGGATCGCCTTGCGGCCACAACGGACGGCGCGCATGTGCTCGGGGCAACCGCACGGACCACACCGGCCACGCTGCAGGACATCGCGGTCACCGCGCCCGCGCAGGCCACCCCCAGCGGTATCGCAACGATTGCGGCCTGCCCCGCTCCATCCTTCTTGGTGGGAGCAAACTACTTCACCGCCTCCCCTATGGCCCATCCGCTCAGCACAGCCATCACGGCAACCGGAATCACAGGTGTGGTTCCGGCGAGCAATTCCGCCGTCGCTGCCATCACCTACACCGGCGCGGGCGGCCTGCTGCCCCTCTACGCTCCGGCTGCGGGCACCTTCAACAACGTCACACTCACCGATGGCGCTACCGCACCCGTGGCGGGCGTCTTCAGCACGGACAACACCGCCTTCTACGCCGGCACAGCAGGCGACAACAACGTGCACATCATCTCCATCATCAATGGCACCACGGGCACGGACACCAGTCTTATCAACCCCGCACTCGCAGGCGTCAATGGCGGTACCGCAACACCCAACCTCATCGTCAGCCATCCTAAGCGTGCACGGTCCTAACAGCCCGTGTACCCGCATCAAGAGGAAGGCCCGCCAGCACGGCGGGCCTTCTTCTTGACTCGATCAACCTAGAACCGAAATCTGAGAGCCTTAAATCGCGGGCTTCGCATTGAGCTTCTTGTCCAGCAGATCCCGCCCAATCGCATCCAGCACGCCGTTCAGGAAATTCAGGCTTTCTGTCGCCGCGTACCGTCGCGCGATCTCCAGCGTCTCGTTGATCACCACCGCTGTCGGTGTCGAAGGAAATCCCAGCATCTCCGCCGTCGCCGTGCGCAGCAGGTTGCGATCGACCACCGGCATACGCTCCAGCCGCCAGTTCTGCGCGTGCTTGGAGATCAGTCCATCGATCTCCTCCTCGCGCTTTGTCGCCACGCGATGCAGATCGTCGGCGAACCCCCGGGTCTCCTCATCCACGTCCTCGCGTGCATCCCAGAACAGGCGTTCCACATCCTCCGGCTTCTGCTTGCCCAGATCGCCCTGGAACAGCATCTGCATGGCCATCTCGCGGGACTTGCGCCGTGTGCCCACTAGCGGCTCACCCCGACGGGTGCTTGCGGCGCGAGCCGGGAAATCTTCTGGGTAATCGACGCCATCTCGATCGCCGCAATCGCCGCCTCAAAACCCTTATTGCCGGCCTTCAGCCCCGCGCGGTCCAACGCCTGCTCCAGCGTCTCGCAGGTCAGCACGCCAAACGCGTGCGGCACGCCGGTCTCCTGCTGTGACTGCCCAATCCCGCGCGAAACCTCGTTATAGATGGCCTCATAGTGGGCCGTCTCGCCGCGCAGCAGTACCCCGAGCGTGATGATGCCGTCAAAGCATCGCGTGCCGGCGAGCGTCTGCGACTCCGCTAACGCCCGAGCCGCCGCCGGAATCTCCCACGCACCCGGCACCCGCACGATCTCGACGTCCGCCTTCGCCACACCGCTGCGGTAAAGCGCATCGAGCGATCCTTGCAGCAGCCGGTCGGTGATCACCGCATTCCAGCGCGCAACCACGATCGCAAACCGCCGTCCGGATGCCGAAAGATCACCCTCCATCGCTACGGGCCGGCCATGCAGCACATTCTCAGACTCCCAGAAACCCACCTCGAAGCCAGGCTCCAATGTCAGGCGAAAGAGCCGCGAGCTCCAGTGGGTCGCTTCCACCTCGCCGAGCGTGACCCCGTCCAGCCCGGCGCCCCCTATCCACGCCTTCACCGCCGCGTACACACCGTCCAGCTGCGTGGCCTCGATCAGGAGCCGCGGCACGGCCGGCATTCGCCCGGTTACCAACTCCAGGTTTCCGATCGGCGCCAGAAAAGCCGATCCGCGGCCGCCCTCGTCCTTCCAACCGCGCCCCTCTTCAAACCCAAGCCCGTGAAGCAGGCCCTCCAGCTTTTCAAGCACCTCCGGCGACGTTACCGGGACAATGCTGGTCATTCCCTTGATCATCGCTCCATTGTATCGTCTGTACGGCGTAGCCAACGCGTCGCTTACCCACCCGGCCAGCCCATCAAGAGCACGCGAAAACAACAATCTTTGGGTATCCTGACTTCGTGATCTCCCGCACCTTTCGTACGTTCGCCTCTGCCCCCGCGATTGCTTGCCGTTCCGCCCTTATGGTGCTGGCTAGCCTGCCTGTCGCCGGTTGTTTCAGCGGCCCACCCCAGATCGCACAGAACGCGGCCGAGCACCACGCCGAGGTCACCACCCAGCGTCAAGAAATGGAAGCCATCCCGCCCCCAACGAAAAGCCGCTTCTTGGCCGTGCACAGCTACGAGACCTGGCAGAACCCCTACATCACCGTGCAGCCCGGCATGGTCAGCCTGCACGTTCTGCTCGCCGACGCCAACACGGTGGACTTCGGCGCGGGTGGCATGTTGCGTCCGGTCGGCGCACGCCGCCAGGAACTGAATCTGAGCCCTGAAAAGCTCGCCGAAGCCATAAGCGCCATCCCGCAAAGCTCCTGGCCCTACGGCCGGGTCGTGGCCGTCGAAGAGGCACACAATACCCCAGCCAAAGCCGAGCCCATCGTCCGCCGCAACCTCGAAGCGACCGTGAATACACTCAACGACCTGGGCGTCGTCGCCTATGACATGTCCACCGGCACCGTGCGCTAAAGCTGTCTTACTGCAGGTGTGGAGGGCGAACCTTCGATAGGTTGTCATCCTGAGCGTAGCGAAGGACCTGCTGCTTGTTCGAGGATCTCTACAGCGTCATGAAGAGAGTTACAAAAATACGAAGGGGACACCAATTGGCGTCCCCTTCCCCTAACCTGTAACCTCGCAGATCTCAGGCGCCGCCGTGCCGTACGTCATCGCCACGGACCCAGAAGATCACATCCTCGGCGATATTGGTCGCATGATCGCCCACGCGTTCCAGGTTACGAGAAATTACGAGCGCGTTCAACGCCTGCGCTGTGCAAGCAGGATGATCCTGGATGTAGCGGTTTAACGATCCATACGCGTTCCGGTTCATGTCATCCACCTGATCATCCAGCGTCAACACCGAGCCCGCCATCTCCGCATCCGCCTCGATGAACGACTGCAGCGCCTTGCGCACCATCGCCGAGGACAGCTGTGCCAGCTTCGGGATATCCACCGGCAGATCCGTCAGCTGCAGTGTTCCAAGCTCCTTCACGCGGTTGGCGATGTTGACCGCCTGATCGCCCACGCGCTCCAGATCCGCATTGATGCGAATGACCGCAACAATAAACCGCAGATCTACAGCCATCGGCTGTTCCATCGCCAAAAGATCCAGGGCCAGCTGGTCGATCTCGCGCTCCATGCGGTTGATCGCCGGCTCCGACAGTAGCACCAGATCGCAAAGTTCGTTATCCCGTTCGGAGTAGGCGGCGGTCGCCCGTGTGATCGCCTGCTCCACAAGGCCGGCCATGACCAGCAGCCGCTCCTTCAAACCATCCAAAGCCTGATGAAAACGTGTGCGCATCAGCCGAACCTCCCGGTGATGTAATCCTCCGTACGCTTGTCGGAGGGGCTGGTAAAGATCTTGTGAGTGGAATCGAATTCAACCAGCTTGCCGGTCAGGAAGAAGCCCGTCTGTTCCGCCACGCGCGCGGCCTGTTGCATGTTGTGCGTCACAATGACGATGGTGTACTGCGTTTTCAGATGAAAGATGAGGTCCTCGATCTTGGAGGTCGACACCGGATCGAGCGCGCTCGCCGGCTCGTCCATCAACAACACCTCGGGATCCACCGCGAGCGCGCGTGCAATGCACAGCCGCTGCTGCTGACCGCCCGAAAGGCTCGACCCCGACTTCTTCCGCAGGTCATCCTTCACCTCATCCCAAAGCGCCGCCTGCTTCAGAGACCGCTCCACCACCTCATCCAGCACGCGCCGTTTGTTGTAGCCGTTCAGCTTCAGGCCGCTCGCCACATTGTCGTAGATCGACATCGTCGGAAATGGATTGGGTCGCTGGAACACCATCCCGATTCGCCGCCGGATCTCGACCGGCGAGGCATCCTTGTAGATGTTCACGTCGCCCATCATCACGGTGCCTTCGGCACGGGCGCCCGGCGTGGTCTCATGCATCCGGTTCAGGCAGCGGACGAAGGTGGATTTGCCGCAACCCGAAGGCCCGATCAGCGCAGTCGCGTTGTTCGCCGGGATGTGAAGGCTTACGTCCTTCAAGGTATGCACCGGACCATACCAGGCATTCAGATCCTGGACCCGTATATCGACTCCCACTACTGTCCCCCTTTAAGCACGCCGCGGCCGGCAAAGATACGCACGGCCGTTACCGACGCCATGATCAAGGCGATCAACACCAGAGAGCCCGCCCAAGCCAACCGGTGCCACTCCTCGTAGGGCGAAATCGCGTACGTATAGATCTGAAGCGGCAGCGCCGCAATCGGCTGGTTCATGTTGAAGCTCCAAAACTGGTTGCCGAAGGCCGTAAACAGCAGAGGCGCCGTCTCGCCGGCCACACGCGCAAACGCCAGCATGCAGCCGGTAATAATTCCCGGCGAAGCCGTGCGCAGGCTCACCGAAAGGATCGTCCTCCACTTGGGCACACCCAGTGCAAACGCCGCCTCCCGCAAGGAGGACGGCACGGTGGCCAGCATCTCCTCCGTGGTGCGCGTGATCGTCGGCACCATCATGATGGCCAGCGCCACGCCGCCCGCCAGCGCCGAGAAGTGGTGCTGCTTGGACACGATCAGCGCATACGCCGCAATACCCATCACGATCGAAGGCACACCGTTCAGAACATCCGCTGTAAATCGCACAACATTGCCAAACAGGCTGTTGCGCCCGTACTCGGCCAGGTACACGCCCGCGCCGATTCCCAGCGGAACGCCGAAGCCACTGCCGAGCAACAGCACCAGGACGGAACCCACGATCGCGTTGGCCATACCACCGCCCGGGTCGCCCACCGGCGCCGGCACCTTGGTAAAGAAGTTCAGGTTCAGCGAGCTCGCGCCCTTGTACACCAGGTACACCAGAATCGCGACCAACGGCACCAGTACCACGATTGTGCTCAGCACAGCCAGGCCCGTCACACTGTAATCCAGCAGGCTGCGCCAGCGGTTGCGCCACGTCACGCTGGACGCAGAACGCGGCGGCAGACCCATCGGACGTTGCCCGTTTGAAAGTGGCCCACTTGAAAATGACCCACTTGACGACTGCGGTGAGGGCGTGGCCAGCGATGGCACCGGAACCGGCGTCGCCGGAAAGGAGCCCGGATTGTTCTGCGGAGTCGTGTTCATGCCGTCGCCCTCGCCGAATTCCCGCGCGTTACCGCCCACATCAGCAGCCGAGCAATGGCGTTGACCACGATCGTCACCAGAAACAGCGCCAGACCGATCTCAATCAGGGCGCTCAGGTAGAGGTCGCCCGTGGCCTCAGTAAACTCGTTAGCGATCACACTGGCCAGCGTATACGCCGGATTAAAAAGATTTTTGCTGATGTCCGGGTGGTTTCCGATCACCATCGTCACGGCCATGGTCTCGCCCAGCGCGCGGCCTAACCCGAGAATCACTGCTCCGACGATACCGATACGCGCATTGCGCAGCACGCCGATCCGGATCATCTCCCAGCGCGTCGCGCCCAGGGCCAGCGCCGCCTCACGCTGTGAACTCGGCACAGCCCGCATGACATCGCGGGAGATTGAGCAGATCACCGGAAAGATCATGATCGCCAGGATGAGACTCGCCGTCAGGATGCCCACACCGAAGTTCGGCGCCGCAAACAGGCCCGTCCAACCCAGCGTTTTGGTCAGCACCGGACCCAGCTGATCCCGCACCAGAGGCACCAGCACAAAGATCGCCCAGAGCCCGTAGACCACCGAGGGAATCGCGGCTAACAACTCGGTAAGGAATGCCACAATGCCGCGCAGCGGAATCGGGCACACGTCCAGGATGAAGATCGCGACCGCGATCGAAAGCGGCACCGCGATCGCGGTCGCCAGCAGCGAGGAAACCACCGTGCCATAGATGAACGGCAGCGCGCCGAAGCTGCCGTTGACCGGGTCCCACTGGCTGGAAGTAAGGAACTTGAAACCGAACGCATGCAGACTCATGCGCGAGTTATCAACCAGCACAAAGATAATCAGCAGAACGATGAAGATCACGCTAAGGGCGCACACCACCATCAGCCCCGCAAACGAGGAGTCCACGGCTTTGCCGCTGGAACGGCCCTGCAGATAGGCGCGAACCTCCGACCCCACGGCGGACGTGGACGTAATGGCGTCTCCGCCGTCGCTACCCTGTGCAGGGCCGGCCGACGCCGTCGGCACGGGAGGCATAGTCGGGCGCGGCGGCTCAACGCGCGGCGGGGTTTCTGGAGTCACCGGAGTTACTGGGGAGGCATTGACATCGGGCATATCGGCGGGCGGCATCCAGATCAGACCTAAGGGCGGTAAGGCAGGAAAGTATTGCAGGGATACAACAAAACTGGCGCGGGAGCGACTTCCTCCCTGCGCCAGCCCGTTGTCTAGTGAATCTGTTTGATGGTAACCGCGACGCGATCCGCAACCGCCTTTGGAAGCGGGGCATAGCTCAGACCCTGCGCCTCGCCCTCACCGCTTGAAAGCATCCACTGCAGGAACTCGCCCATCACCCTCTCCTTGGCAGGATCGGCCCACTTGCTGGGAATCAGCAGCCAGGTGAATGAGGAGATCGGGTAGGACATCGCACCCGGCGCATTGGTGATCGACACGCGATAATCCGCGGGGATCGTTTTGGCATCAGCCGCGGCGGCGGCGGTCACACCCTCAGTCGAAGCCTTGATGTACTTGCCATCATGGTTGCGCACCAGGCCGAACTCCATCTTGTTCTGCAGGGCGTAGATCAACTCAACATACCCGAAGGTGTACTGGCTCTGATGCACCATGCCGGCGATGCCCTCGTTACCCTTCTGCCCGATACCCACCGGGAAGCGCACGCTGGTGCCTTTTCCGACGCGCTGCTGGAACTCCGGCACCACCTTTGCCAGGTAATCCGTGAAAATATAGGTCGTGCCCGATCCGTCCGAGCGGTATACCGGCAAAATCGCATGATCCGGCAGCGTCACACCCGGGTTGTCATGCTCAATATTGGGATCGTTCCACTTGGTGATCACGCCCAGGTAGATGCCGGCGATCACTTCAGGAGCAAACTTCAGATCCCCCGTGACACCCGGGACGTTGTACACCGGAACCACCGCGCCCAGCACCGTTGGAATGTGGATGATCGGCACCTTGCTGTCCTTCAATTGCTGGTCGCTCATCGGGCCGTCAGAGGCACCGAAGTCCACCACGCCCGTGGATACCTGGCGAATGCCCGCGCCCGATCCTACCGACTGGTAGTTGATGTGCACGCCCCCGTGCTGATTCGAGTACTCGCTGAACCACTTTTGATAGATCGGGTTCGGAAAGCTGCCCCCGGCGCCGTTCAGATCCTGAGCAGCGACGGGAACAGCGGCGATGGCGGCTGCAAGCAGGGCTGCCGAAACAAAGGTTATTTTCACAGAACTTCTCCTGGGAACAGGTACGGGAAGGCTTTGCGCACGATTGCAAAAGGGTGATGGCCCTGTCACACCCGGGCACCCTCAGACGGGTTACCCGGGCGTGTACGCTGGCGGCCAGGTTTACGGGATGTAGTACCGCATGCTGACGTGGACCATGTTGTCCTGTGCACGCGGGCCCGTGGGGAAGTTCGTACCGGTCGTTAGCCCCGACCACAGATTACGCTGCAGGTACGAATAGGTGGCCTGGTATTGCAGGCGTCCATATTTCGGGCTGGTCACCACACGGTATGTGAAGCCGAACGTGCCCTCCTGCATGTACCGTGTCGGCGAGTTGCAGGTCACCGGCGTATCCGTGCCGCCCGTGCTGGAAGCAGGGTTCACCGGCAGCGCATAGCAGCCCGCGTCGTTCAGATTCGGCGCGCCGTAGCCGATCAGCGCACCGGTAGAGGTCCGGTACACCGTCCGCTGCGCGTATTCGCCGCCGTAGTAGGCGTAGACATCCAGCTTCTTGGTCGGGTGCGTCACCAGTGATCCAAGGCCATGGTAGTTGCGGATCGGCTCCAACTCGCCGTCCGGCCGGACGGTCGCATCGGCCAGTTGGGTAGAGCCGTAACGCCCTACACCCGTGCCGCCCATCGCCTCGATGCCTACCTCGAAGAACTTGGACGGGAACACGCGGATCGCACCGAACGCACCACCCGCGGCCGCCGTGCTGCTCTGGTATCCCGCGGCGTAGCCGTAGGTCACCGCGCCGGTGGTTGCATTCGCCGCAATGCTCGTGATCGGGTAGTAGTAATCCCGCATAAAGCGCGCCAACCCACCGAACTCCGCATGGAGGTGCGGTACATCGATAGCGCCCTTCACAATCACGTCAGGAGCGACGTTGTTGGCGTACGTGCCATTGAAGGCGTTGTACAGACCCCCATTTGCACCCGCACCGGAGAAGAAGAAATTTGTCGGAACCGCGCCCGCTGTCGCCGAGGTTGCCGTGAAATTGGTGATCTGCGCCTGCTCGAGCGCCATCGCCAATGTGAAGGTGCCCGTCTTCGGGTCGCCGAAGCGCTGCTGGAAACGAATCGCCGGCTGCCGAGCCCAATTGAAGCCGACCATGTACTGAGGATCCACCGTGTTCGGCAGAACCTCGGTACGGTTATCCGTACCGCGTGCATCCTCGGTTACCAGCGACCACATCTGCCCGCCCGTGACGCCGAAGCCGCCGGCCGTCATTGCCTGGCCCCAGATCTGGCGCTGACGCAGCGCGTAGCTGTTGCTCTGGTTGTTGTTGGACGTCGTGCCGGCGCTCAGGAAGTCGGCTTCAAAGTAGCCGCTCAGCTTGTACCGACCCGCGTCGCCCGTGAACAGCGCACCCAGGCGGCTCTGACGGCCCGTGAAGTTCAACTCGGAGACGTGGCCTTCGTTTGCACTCGGGAACGGGATCGTGTTGAACGGCGTGTTGATGTCCGAGTTCACCGAACGTTGGCGCCAAACACCTTCAAACGCGAAGAAGGCGACCGGCTGAATCGTTACACCCTTGTAGTGGATCGTCGTCGGGGAGTTGATCTCCTGCTGCGTCGTCGCCTGATTGGCGACCACAGTCTCCGTCAACGTCTGGTCCTTGGTCTGTAGATCGCCGACCGAGGCCTTCAACTGCTGCACATCCTGCGCATTCTGCGTCGCCGCCTGTGTCGCCTGCACGCTGGCAGCCGTGGCGGTGGCCACCTGCGCCTGTGCATCGGCTACGTTCTGCTGCGCCTGCGCGTTCTGCTGACCGCTGGCCGCCAGCTGCAGCCGAAGCGCATCCAGCTGCGCCTGCTGACCGGTGACCTGCTCGCGCAGCAGGCCTAACTGCCGCTCTGTCGCGCTCTCAACCGGCTTGCGCACCACCGTGCTGCGGTTCGCCCTATGCTTGCGGTGTACCGGCTTCTTCGCTGCTGTCTGTGCTCCGCCGGCGGCGGAGGCCAGTAACGCTGCCACCAGCGTCGCCAGAACCTTCTTCTGCTGTTTCATCAATCCCTCGTCCGAACAAATCCACTCAGACATAGGGGCTTGCGGTCCCACCATCTGGTGATTGGAGTTCTTCTGTAGGGCTATCGTCCCAGCGAACGTTGAATAGGAGGAAAACCTCAGGTTAAGGGAATGTAAATAGGCGCTAGCTGAAGGCCTCGGTGTCCTATTTCGGGTCACTCTCAGGCAACTCCTCCTCCTTCTGCTCAAAGGAGATACACGGCAGTGTGAACATGAAGCTGGCCCCCTGCCCAAGTTCGCTCTCCACCCAGATCCGGCCCCGGTGCGCTTCCACGATGTGTCTCACAATGGCCAGGCCCAGTCCTGTCCCGCCCGACTCCCGGGAGCGTGCTTTGTCCACCCGATAAAATCGCTCAAAGATCCGCGACTGGTGATCGTAGGCGATCCCACCCCCAAAATCCCGCACCCGGAACTGTACCGACGGCATCTCGCCCGAGATCACCGCCGGCACCAGCTTGGCAGACAGCTCCACGATGGCCCACCCATCCGAGCCGCGGCCGTAGTTCAAGGCGTTCTCGACCAGATTGCTTAGAATCTGCAGGATCGCGTCCGCGTCGGCCAGCACCTCGGCGTCCGGCATCTCGCCCGCAATCGCCAACGTGCCGCGCTTCTCCTTGAAGAGCCCCGCCACCGCCTCCACGCACTCCTCCATCAAAGCGCCCACCGGCGTGGGTTCAGGGGTCATCTTGCGCTCTCCGCTCTCCACCCGCGCCAGGGCCAGCAGGTCGTCGGTGAGCCGGCCCATGCGCCGTGCACTCTTCTGGATGGCATCCAGAAACTCCCGCCGCCGCTCCTCCGTGGAGCCAAGCACGGCCAGAGAGTCCTCCTCTTCGTCCAGCAGGACCTCCACAAAACCCTGGATCGAGGTCAGCGGCGTCCGCAACTCATGCGACACATTCGCCACGAACTCCCGTTGCGTACGCTCCACCTGCTCAATCCGCGTAATGTCGTGCATCACGATCACGGCGCCGCCCGCCGGCATCGGCGCCGCGGTTACCTCGACGATGTGCCCCGGCAGCACCGTGACGGGCCGCCGCTCGACCAGCTCTCGCGTCTCCAGCGCAATCTGCACACACTCCAGGATCTCCGGCGCCCGTACCGTCTGCACCAGCGAGTGCCCTGTGCGCACCGACCCGTGCGAGGCCTGCATCAGCCCCTGCATCGACCGGTTGACCCAGCTGATCCGCCCCGCGGCATCGATGGCGGTCACCGCATCCTGCATGGCGTCGAGCAGCGCTTCCAGCTTGCGCCCGTTCTCCTGCGCCGCTTCCAGCTGCGCCGCCAGCCGCGGTGACGCCGCGCTCAGGGCAGCGCACACCTCCTCCAGCTCCCGTAGACCTTCCGAGAGCGGCGGCGCCGGCACGCCGTCCGGCAGACGGTCGATGCCCCGGTAAAGATAATCCGCCTCGTCCTGCACCGAGCGCGACACCATCACCGCCACCACCGCAGCCACGGCCAGCGAGCCGACCAGGGCAATCCACAGCCGGCCGTGCCACAGCAGCAGCAGACTCAGGGCACAGCAGCCGGCCCCCGTCCAGAACAGGCAGGCCAACAACAGGCTGGAACGGCGGCGCATGCCCAAGTCTACGTCCGCCCTCCTATGCGCCCAGCTCTACGCCGTCGGCGCATTCTCCGGCAGGGCGCCTGCGCGGGCAGGTGGAATATCGAAGCGGTACCCGGCGCCGCGCAGGGTCTTCAGGAAGCGTGGCGTCTCCGGCTCGGCTTCGATCTTCTCTCGTAGCCGGCGCACATACACGTCCACGCTGCGCGGCGTTACGAACCGCGAATCGCCCCACACCGCGTCCAGCAGCTGATCGCGGCTGAAGACACGCCCCGGATGCCGTGCCAGGTACTCCAACAATCGAAACTCCGTGGTGGTGGTCGTGATCAGCTCGCCGCGCACCCGCACCTGCATGGAACCCGAGTCGATCTGCAGGTCCTCCACCTGCAGCACCGGGGCCGCCGGCTCGCCCGGCACCTCCGTGCGGCGCAGGACGGCGCGCACCCGCGCCAGCAGCTCGCGCATGGCAAACGGCTTCACGATATAGTCGTCCGCTCCCAGCTCGAGACCCAGCACGCGGTCGTCCTCGGTGGCCCGTGCGGTTAAAAAAATCACCGGCACGCCCGCCAGAACAGTGTTGCGGCGCAGCTGCCGGCAGACATCCAGCCCGCTGCCGCCCGGCACCATGATGTCGAGCAGAAACAGCGCCGGCCGCTGCCGCTCGGCATCGGCCACGATCAATCCAGGCGTTGAATACAGCCGCACGGCGTAGCCCGCGCTCTCCAGCCGATACTGGATCAGCCGGCGAATCTCCGTATCATCCTCAAGAACAACGATGGTCTGACTCAACTGCGCCTGGACCCCCTGCCACTACGTTACGGCCCCGTAAAGAGCCGTTTGCTAACAGACGGTAAAAAGCGGAGTCGCACTTCTTACGCTGCGGTCGTATCCACAGTCCGGCGCAAACGCCGGCAGCGTACACTGAAGCCCTGCAGCAGCCATCTCGAAAGGCATTCACCATGACAAAGGCCGACCTCACGGACCGCGTCGCCGCCCTCAGTGACATCACCCGCCGCGATAGCGAAGTGATCGTGGAAACCCTGCTGGAGTCCATCGTAAGCGCCCTCCAATCCGGCGACAAAGTCGAGGTACGCGGCTTCGGCAGCTTTCGCACCCGGCAGCGTAACTCGCGCATCGGCCGCAATCCCAAGACCGGCGTCTCCGTCGAAGTTCCCGCCAAGAAGGTCTCCTACTTCAAACCCAGCAAAGAACTCCGCGAACTCATCGGTGCCGACGTCGTAGACGATGACGACGATGAGGATTAACCCCTGACGATGAGGATTAATCCCTCCCGCCGTTTCCGTTTCCTCTAGCCGCGGCCAACTGTGTACCTTGGACTCATGTCCACCCCCGCCATCGAGACCAGCGGTCTCTCCCGCTCGTTCCAGGGCTTCACGGCGGTCGACCGGCTGGACCTCACCGTCGCCGGCGGCCAGTTCTTCGGCTTCCTAGGCCCCAACGGCGCCGGTAAATCCACGACCATCAAGATGCTTACCGGCCTGCTCTCCCCCACCGCCGGCAGCATTCGCATCTTCGGCGAAGACCTCCTCACGGGCGCCGTCGAGGTGAAACGCCATATTGGCGTCGTCCCCGAAGGCATGGCCCTCTTCGGCCGTCTCACCGCACCCGAGTACCTCCAGTTCGTCGGCCGCATGTACGGCCTGGACAAACTCACCGCGGCCAGCCGCACCGCCGAACTGCTCGAGTTCATGGGTCTCGCCAACGAGCGCAAAAAGCTCATCGCCGACTTCTCCCACGGTATGGGCAAGAAGCTCGCCCTCGCCGCCGCCGTCATCCACGGTCCCAAACTGCTCTTCCTCGACGAACCCTTTGAGGGCGTGGACGCCATAGCCGCCGGCCTGCTGAAAAATATGCTCCAGGGCATGATCGCCCGCGGCGCCACCATCTTTCTCACCTCGCACGTGCTCGAAATCGTCGAGCGTCTCTGCACCCACGTCGCGATCATCAACAAGGGCCACATCGTCGCCCAAGGTTCACTCGAAGAGCTCCGCACCGGTGTCCAGACCCGTCTCGCTCTTTCCAACCCCGAAGCCGGCCCGGCTCAACATGACGCGCCCCGCAAGCTCACCCTCGAAGAGATCTTCCTCGCCGTCGTCGGCCAGGACTCCCCGGCACCGTCTCCCGAAGGCGAACTCCCATGGCTCAGCTGAACCCGTCCGCACCCGGACCCGCTGCCGCACCGACACCGCCGCCTCGCACGTCGCAACAGTTGCGCGCCATCGCCTGGCTGCGCTGGCGCATCCTCGCCAACGGCTTCCGCCGCAAGGGCGGTGCCGGCGAACTGATCGCCCGGATCGTCGTTCTGCCCCTCTTTGCCGGCTTTGCCCTTCTGCCCACCGCCGCGGCCGGCTTCTTTGCCTACACCCTCACACACGGCGGACACCTCGATCGCATCAGCTGGATTCTCTGGGGTGCCTTCGCGCTCACCCAAATCCTGAACATCAACCTCGGCCAGCCCGGCACGGCCTTCGATCCGATAGAGCTCATCCGGTTTCCCTTGCCGCTCGCCCGCTGGGTGCTTATCCGGTTGTGCTTCGGCCTGCTCAGCCCCGGCAACCTCCTCGTCGGCCTAGTCTCCGCCGCGATTGTCGTCGGCATCACGATCGCCTCCCCACACCTGTTCCTGCCGGCTCTGTTTGCCCTGGTCATCTTTGGATTGGCCAACATTCTTTTCACCCGGATGGTCTTCGCCTGGGTGGACCGCTGGCTCTCCACCCGCCGCGCCCGCGAGGTCTTCACCGCCTTCATCTTTCTGGTTTCGCTAGGGATTCAAGCCCTCAATGCCCGCTATAACCCGGGCTTCAACCACGGCCGCCACCGTTACGCCGCCTCCGCCAACGCGAGCTTTCTAATCGCTTTCGCCCACCGCGCCGAGCCGGTACTGAAGTGGCTGCCGCCGAATCTCACAGCCGACTCCCTGCAATCTATCGCCCATGGCAACCCCGCGGACTTCCTACTCCGCTCCCTACTCTGTTGCTGCTTCGGCACCCTGTTTCTCTGGATCTACACCGTACGGATGCGCACCGAGTTCCGTGGGGAAAACCTCAGCGACGCCGCCAATCTCACCCAGCCCGCCGTGAAGAAAGCCGTACCATCGGACACCGGGACGCACACCCCCGGCCCGTCCGCGACCGTAGCCCCAGCAGCTCCAATAGCCCCAGCAGCTCCGGCAGCCCTAGCAGCCGGCTGGCTGCCCCCAACCCTTGCCCCTCTGCTCGGCAAGGAACTTCTTACACTGCGCCGCAACACCGGCCTCTTCTATGGTTTGGTCGCTCCCGCCGTCATGGTCTTTCTCTTTGCCGGCCGTATGTCCTCGCGCGGCGACTCCCACTGGGTGCTGCTGGCCGCCGTGGCGTACGCTCTGCTCGGCGTCGCTCCGCTGGGCTACAACTCCCTAGGTCTTGAAGGCACCGGCGCCCAGTTTTACTTCATGGCACCCGTGCCCCTGCGCGAGGTTTTCTTCGCCAAGAACGTCTTCAGCCTGCTCATCGCCCTCCTTGAAGTCCTGCTCGTCACGGTCATCCTCAGCTACGTCAGCGGCCGGCCCTCGCCGCTTGACTGCGCCTCTGTTCTGCTCTGGGCCATCGGCACGCTCCTGGTCAGCATGACCATCGGCAACCGCCGCTCACTCGCCGCGCCGCGCAAGGTCAATCCCGGCCGCACGATGAACAAGGCGCAATCGCCCCTGAGTACCTACATCTCGCTCGGGGTCATGATCGGCTGCGCGGCCCTGGGCTTCGGCGCCGAATTGCTGTCCGTCTTTCTCGACAAACTCTGGATCGGCCCGGTCCTCATGATGGCCTTCGCAGCAGGGGCCGCGGTCCTCTACGACAACGGCCTCAGAAGCATTGAGGCCTATGCACTCGAGCACCGCGACACCCTCTTCGAGGAATTAGGCAAGAAAAGCTAGGCAAGAAAGCTAGCGCTAATCTGTGAATCGAGAGGCCTATCTTGTCGGAGTTGTCATCCTTTACGTAGCAACGAATTTGCTGTCTCTCCGAGGAATACATCCTCCAGAACAGCCACATCTCGCCCGCCTTGTCATCCCGTAGCGCAGCGAAGGGATCCGCTGTTGAAGCTCCACTACAATCTGACAACCGATAAGCCTCGCCGCTTATCGAATCTTCTTCAGCAGACGATCGAACAGCTTCAGCACCGCCTTCGGGTCCTCGCGATGCGGGAAGTGCCCCGAACCCTTGATCGCCACGCGCTCATACGATCCACTGAAGTTCTTCGTATCGTGCTCTGACGACTCCGGCGCCACACAATGGTCCTCCGTGCCGTAGCCGTACACCGTCGTCACAGAGATCTTCGCTTTGGGCTTGGCATTCAACTTCGATTGCTGCGCTGCGTACGCCGGTTTGCCCAGTGAATTTCCCCAGCGATTCCGGTACGAGTCCAGAACGACCGACGCAAACTGCGGATTCCCCCAAAACTTGGCCGCTTCCTCAAACTCGCTCTGAGGAAACTTCCAGGTCGGCGACCACACCCGCCAGATCGTCTCGCACAGATCGTGCGCATTCTCGCGCAAACCCTTTTCACCCTGCGCCGTTTGGAAATACCACTGATACCAGTACTGATGCACCTGCTTCGGCGGCAGATCCTTCCCCTCGAACATCACATAGGGGCTCGAAAGCGCAAGGTGTCCCATCACCCTTTCCGGCGCCAGCACCGACAAAGCAAAGCCGGTCCGCGCGCCCCAGTCATGCCCGATCACCAGGAACCGGTCCAGGCCAAGCGCATTGGCAAACACCAGCATGTCCTGGGCCAGCGCGGCCTCTTCGCCTGAAACCAGATTCTCCTGCCGTACGGTGGTCAGCCCGTAACCGCGCATGGAGGGCACAAACAACCGCAGCTTGCGCTTGTTCGGGTCGAGGAGCTTGACCAGCGCATCCCACGCATTCGCTGCATCCGGAAATCCATGCAACATCAAGACGGGCTGACCATCGCGAGGACCGAACTCGCGATAACTGAACTCCACACCGGACGTTTGCAGAAGACGAGGTTCACTCATCCCCCTATAGATGCACGGTCGCGATGCCCAGCATAGATGTGCGGCGTGGATGCTCTGTGTAGAGGCGCGGCGCAGAGGCACAGAGCATCTACACTGCCTAGATCGCACAGCCTACCTATGCCCCGAGCTACAAGCGTAGCAACTCCGCCGCGTGCCCTCCGCAAAAGGCCTCTTGTTCCTGGCGATCCAGCGCCAACGACTTCAAAAACTCCGTGCCTCGCGAGTTCGGACTGAAGGGGTAATCCACCGAGTACATCATGTGCTCAAATCCGAACACCGCCCGCGCACAGTCAAACGGCGGCCTGGTGAAGTACCCGCTCGTAGTCACGTAGAACTGCTCCTTGAAGGTGTCCGCGACACTGCGCTTCAGCTTCGCTGCCGGCGAAAGAATGCCGCTCGACCGCGCCAGCGCATACGGCACGCCTTCACCCATATGCCCGATGATCACCTTCAGCTTCGGCAGCCGGTCCATCACGCCCGACACGATCAGCCTCAGCGTGTGCAGGCCATTTTCCGCGTGCCATCCCCAGCCGGCGATCGACAGCATCTGCCCTACCTCTCCGGGCAGGCCGCTGTAGTACACCTTGGCTACCTCTTCCGGCGGCGGCGCCGGATGCAGATACAGCGGCACACCAAGCTCCGCGAGCGCCTCCAGCACGGGGAAGAACTCCGGCGCATCCAGGAATTTGCCGTCCGTCGTGCCGTCGACCATCACGCCCTTGAAGCCCAGCTCGGTCACACAACGCTGCAGCTCCTTCACAGCCTTCTCCGGCTCCTTAAGCCCGGGAGTCGCGAACGCGGCAAAGCGGTCAGGGTGCGCCTTCACCGCCGCCGCCAGCTCATCGTGCATGTCGTGCAGAACGGCTGTCCCCTGCGCCGGCTCCAGCTTGTGCAGGCCCACGGCCGCCAGCGACAACACCTGCACATCGATGCCGGCCTCATCCATGGACGCAAGGCGCCCTTCGCCCACATCCAGCAGCTTGTCGCGCATGGCCTGCAGCCCGGTCGGCATGCCTTCCCCATACGCGTTGGTTGCCTTGATGAAATCTCTCGTGACGAAGTGTTCTTCCAGCGTGATGGTCCGCATCGATTGCTCCTATGCCGTCTGATGCACCGGCTCCGGCGTGCCGCTCAGCTTCAAATGTCGCAGCAACGGTGAAATCGTAAGACCCTGCACCAGGATCGAAAACACCACTACGGTATAGGTTGTCACCAGCAGCAAGTTGCGCTCCCCTCCTACGTCTTGCGGCACGGAAAGCGCCAGAGCCACTGCCAGCGCGCCCCGCAATCCACCCCAAGTCAACACCGACACGGTACCCTCCACGTGTTTTTTGAAAAGGTTCAAGACACCCACGGGGATCACCACACTCAACCAGCGTGATGCCAGCACCACGGGAATGGCCACCAGTCCCGCAAACAGGTAGCTCCGCCGCAGCGGCAATACCAGCAGCTCCAGCCCGAGCAGCAAGAACAGCACCACATTCATCATGTCGTCCACCAGCTCCCAGAAGCGCTCCACGTGCTCGCGGGAGTTTTCACTCATCGCAAACCGTCGTGCCCTTCCGCTCACCAGCAGACCCGCCGTCACCACCTCCAGCGGCGCGGAGACGTTCAGCGCATCGGCCAGGGCATAGCCGCCCATCGCCAGCGCCAGCGTCAACAGGATCTCCAGGCGGTAGCTCTCCACCAGCCGCAACAATCGGTACGTGATGTAGCCCAGCAAGGCTCCCAGCGCGATCGCGCCGCCAGCCTTGAACACCAGCGACACAAGAAAGCCCCCCGCCGAAGGCACACCGCCGCCCGCCGACGCACTCACCAACGCCAGAAAGATCACCGCCCCCACACCATCGTTAAACAGCGATTCACCCGCCAGCTGCGTCTCCAGCGCCGCCGGAGCACCTACCCGCCGCAGCATCTCCAGCACCGCAATCGGATCGGTCGGCGAGATCAGCGCTCCAAACAACAGCGCTCCCATAATGCTGAGGTGCACGCCCACCAACCGCAACGCATACTCGAACAGCACCGCCACAAAGATCGTGGAAAGCGCCGTGGCTCCAATCGAAAGCGTTGTCACGGAGAGCTTCTCACGGCTCAACTCCGGCAGGTTCAACTGCAGCGCGCCCGCAAACAGCAGCAGAGACAACATCCCGTGCAGCACCACGGCATTGAAGTCGATGCCGCCCACAATGCGCTGCGCCTCCGCGTGCACGCCCGGAGCAAAGCCACCGGCCAGCAACAATAACGCGGCAGCGCCCAGCGAAAGGATCATCGTGCCGATCGAAGTTGGCAGCCTCAACACGCGAAAGCTCAGGAAACTGAACAGCGCACCGATCGTAACCAGCAGGCTCAGCAGCGCAAAAGTAGACATGAAGTTTCGGCCTCACGGCTTAAGATGTAGGCCGCCTCGCAGCCTATACAGGCCAGCACTCGAATCGTGCTCACCTCCTGCTCATGCCTACTCTACAGCCCGGTCTTCCACAGACCAGCGCACCTGCCACGCACCCATCTCATCGGCCGCCGCACCTCCGCCCTGCACCCGGATCACCTCGCCCACTGCCGCTCCGAAACCTGCCCGCGTCTCATGCCACAGGTTCGCCGCGAGGTGGAGCTTCCGGCCGGCCGCCAGCGTCCATTGCAGTCGCAAACCGCCGGGCCCCAGCACCTCATATTGCCCGCAACGTCCGCAAAGCCCGCGCAGCAGCGGCATGATCCGCTCGCGGCGCAGCCGCAACAAGTCCGTATAGAGCTCGAGGAACTCCGCATGCTCCGGCTCACCGCGCTCGCTCCAGCGCAGCTGCGCCGAGCGAAACGTCGACTCCGCCTGGCAGTCAGGCGCGTTCTTCAGGTCCTCCTGCGACACGCCCGGGAGCTTGCTGATCTGTTCGCATCGCCCCTTCTGCACGTCCTTGCCGAGATCGCCATGGAAGTCGCAAAAGAACGGAAACGGCGTACTCGCGCCCCACTCTTCGCCCATGAACAGCATGGGCGACTGCGGCAGCAGCAGCGCCACCGTCGCCAGCGCATGGACGATTCGCGGCTCCAGCAAGCTGCTGACCCGCTCGCCGAAGATGCGGTTGCCCACAAGATCATGGCTCTGCAGAAAGGAGACGAACGCATTCGGAGGCACGTGGCATCCCGCCTCATACTCCTTGCCGTGCTCCTGCGCTGCGATCACAAAACCTTCCGCCAACGCCTTGCCCAGCCGATCCGTCTCGCCCTTGTCGTCGGCCTTGCGATCGTCGAAGCCACCCATGAACCCGGCACCCAGCAGGTGGTCGATATCGTGGTTCCACTGCGCCGTATAGCACGTCAGGCAGCCATCGCCCTCGCGCACGAGTTTCGTCGCGATATTGTTCTCATCCTCGCGAATCAGGTGCAGATGGCGGCCTCGCCCAAAGGCATGGACCCGTTCGGCCAGCTCATCCAGAACGTGCTTCGGTCCGTTATCGATGATGGCATGCGCCGCATCCAGCCGCAGCCCGTCCATGTCGTATTCCTCCAGCCAGAAAAGCGCATTTTGCAAAATAAACTCGCGCGCCTCCTGGCTGCACTCGCCGTCGAAGTTCAGCGCCGGGCCCCATCCCGTCTGGTGATCCCTGGAGAAGATCTGCGGAAAATAGCTGGGTAGATAATTCCCCTCCGGGCCGAAGTGGTTGTACACCACATCGATGATCACCATGATCCCGCGTCCATGCGCCTCCTCCACAAACGCCTTCAACGCCTCCGGCCGTCCATAGGCTGAATCCGGCGCATACAGCAGCACCGCATCGTAGCCCCAACCGCGTGTACCCGCAAAGTCCGCAATCGCCATCAACTCGATGGCGGTCACGCCCAGCGCCGCCAGCTCGTCCAGCTTCTGCGCCGCGGCCCCAAACGTACCCTCGGGCGTAAAGGTGCCGATGTGCAGCTCATAGAGCACAACCTCCGCCCACGGCCGCCCCATCCAGTCGCTGGCCTTCCACTCGTAGAGGGTCGGATCGATCACCTCGCTTGGTCCGGCCACGTCCTCCGGCTGAAAACGCGATGCCGGATCGGGAACATTCGTCCCGTCCGGCAAAATGTAGCGATACCGCGTTCCCGGCCCGGCCTCCGGCACGGTCAACTCATGCCAACCTTGCCCGTCGGCCTGCATGGGCAGGACCTCACGCCCTGCGATCGCCAACCCAACCGCGGTCACGGCGGGTCCAAACAGGCGAAAGCGGGTTCCGGCCCACTTCGTATACTCCGCCCCGAAGGTTTGCGTGTGATGGCGGGAAATCCGCTTTGCCTGCCCACTGTCCTGCGTCGTCTGTGAAGCTGCCGAGCTCACCGCATCTCTCCTGCGCCCGGCCCTTACCAGTGCCTAGGCAGCGTCCTGCAGGGCCCAGCGCACCGTCCAGGGGAAATAGCGGTTCCCCTCCGGCTGCCGTCCCTCATGCCATAGGATGCGCCCTTGTGTCTCCGGAAAGTCGTCCTTCTCGTACTCGCACAGATTCGCATACAGCCGCAATACCCGGCCGTCCTGTGTCGCCCAGGAAATCACCACCGCGCTAGCCCCCAGCACCTGGAAGCTGCCGGCATTGCCGGAAATAGACCCCAACAATGGCAGCACCTCTCTCTGGCGTACATGCAGCAGGGTTTTGTAGCGCTCCAGCACCTCCGCATGAGCGCCCTGCCCAGGCTCATTCCAGTCCAGCTTGCCGGAAAGAAACGTTGACTCTGCCAGCGGGTCAGGAATTGCATCGCGCTTCTTCGGGTCTTTGAACTCCGGAAAACTCGCAAATTCATTCCTGCGTCCCTGCCGCACCTGATCCGCCAGCTCCCCGTGAAAGTCGCAGAAGTATGGAAACGGCTGGGTCGCTCCCCACTCCTCGCCCATAAACAGCATCGGCACCTGGGGCAGCAGAAGGTAGGTCGCAATCAACGCGCGCAGCGCCTCGGGCTTCGTGATCTGGCTGATCCGTTCCCCGAATGCCCGGTTGCCGATCTGGTCATGGTTCTGGATGAAGGCCATAAAAGCGCCCGGGGGCAGATGCGCACAGCTTTCTCCGCGGTTCTTGCCGGAGCACACCGAAGCCTGCCCTTGAAACGCGAAACCTTCCGCCAGCGCCCGTGCCAGCAGCTCCGTGTGGCCCTCATAGTCAGCGTAGTATCCCGCATCCTCATGCGTGCCCGCGGTGTGCAGCACATGGTGCATATCGTCGTTCCACTGTGCTGTGAAATTCTCCGGTTGACCTTCCGAATCACGCGCCAAGCGAAACGCTTCATTCTTCTCGTTCTCAAGCACAAGGTGCACCGGATATCCCGTGTCGAGCGCATGCACACGTTCCGCCAGCTCCGTCAGGATGTGCTTCGGGCTCTCATCAATGATCGCGTGCACCGCATCCAGGCGCAGCCCATCCATGTGGAACTCCTCGATCCAGTACATCGCATTGTGCACCACCAGTTCGCGCACGACCTCACTCTGTTCACCGTCATAGTTCACGGCATCGCCCCAGCTTGTTTTGTGCCGCTTCGTCAGCAGATTTGGAAAATACGAAGGCAGCATATTGCCTTCGGGGCCGAAGTGGTTGTACACCACATCCAACAGCACCGTCAGACCGCGTGCATGGGCCGCGTCGACCAACGCCTTCAGATCCTCAGGCCGTCCATAGCTCGCATCCGGCGCATACAGCAGTACGCCGTCGTAACCCCACCCGCGCGCACCGGAAAAATCCGCAACCGGCATAATCTCGATTGCCGTCACACCCAGTTCCGCCAGATGGTCCAGCTTGCCCACTGCCGCCAGAAACGTGCCCTCCGGCGTGAACGTGCCGATGTGCAGCTCGTAGACCACGGCTTCATTCCATGAACGGCCGGTCCACGCTCCATCCTTCCAGGTGTAGTCTCCCGGCGCGATAACCTCGCTCGGTCCCATCACGTCCTGGGGCTGAAAACGCGATGCCGGATCCGCCACTCGCGTTCCATCGGGAAGCACAAACCGGTACAGCGTACCCGCTCCAGCTTTATCGGTCAGAAGCTCATGCCAGCCTTCGCCGGCAGCCTGCATGCGGAGCGGTTCCTCGGCGTCCAACACCAGGCCAACGCTCTCCGCAGCCGGCGCAAAAAACCGGAAGCGAACGCGCCCATCCAACTGCACCTCCGCACCGAATGGCATGCGGTGGCTTCGTGAAAGAGAATCGGTCTTACCACTCTCCGTATCCCATTGCCCCAGCTTCTCCTCGGAACTCTGCTCCAACTCCACCGCGATGCTCATACACTGCTCCCCATCGGTCTCAATGCCGATTCCTGTTACGTTCTAGGCGTGCGTTGACCGCCGACAGATCCGCACCGCACCCCAGGGGCGCAGCCACAAATCCGACTTCTATCGTCTGTTCAAATTGGGATGCTGTTTGCAGGGTGCCGGAGTCCCTGGATCTCAGGCGCAAGTGCGAACACTTCAAGCATTATTGGATAGCCTCAAGCCAAATTTGACCGCATCGGAGTCAATCAGTCGCTAGAGGCGGCAAAGTCATTCCCTACTGCAAACGTCGTCGAAACTGCTCACCAACCTGAGTAGAGAAGTTGGGCAAAATACCGGCCGCTGTCGACGCGACCCTAACGGCTCTGCAGGGGCTTCGAGATCGCCTCCAACGATTGCCCAGCCGCCTCCACGCCGATCCACCACTCGCAGAACGCTCCCGCCAACATCAACACCGCGCCCAGCCCATATCCCCCGGCTACCGCCCAGCGCGAGCCCGTGTTGATCAAAAAGCCGAAGAGCAGCGGGGCGCCGGCTCCGCCCACCAACGTTCCAATCGCATAGAAGATCGCAATCGCGAACGCCCGCATCTCGAGCGGAAAGATCTCGCTTACCGTCAGGTACGCCGCGCTCGCCGCCGAGGACGCCACAAAGAAGATCGCCGAAAACAAAATTCCCATGCCGCGTGGCCCCAGCCGTCCCATCCCAAACGGAAACAGCGTGACGAGCAGCAGCAACCCGGCGATGCCGTATGTCGCCGTGATCATCGGCTTCCGCCCAACCTTGTCAAACAGCGGCCCCAGCAGCAACGGCCCAAAGAAGCTGGCAATCGCAAAGGGTAGCAGGTGCTCGGGCATCTTCTGATCCGACACGCCATAAAACTTCTTCACAATCAATCCGTAGGAGAAGAAGATCGCATTGAAGAAAAACGCCTGCGCTGCCATCAGCACCAGCGCCAGGATGGACCGGCTGCGATTCTCCCCCACCATGTTCGCGAAGATCTCTCGCAGCGGTGTGTGGTCGCGCACCGCGATCCGCAGCTTCTCGCCTTCGATCGCGGGCAGCGTTTCCGGCCTGCCATGGGTCGCCCGCCGCTCGATATCGCTCACAATGCGATCCGCCTGGTCCTCCCGGCCGCGCAGCATCAGCCAGCGCGGACTCTCCGGCACAAACAGCCGCAGCACCAGGACCACCGCGCCCAGGGAGCCGCCGATCCCAAACGCATACCGCCATCCACGATCGATCGGGATCCCGTGGCCCTGAAGCAGGTACATCGCCACCAGCGCACCCGCACTCGCGCCCACCCAAAAGGTTCCGTTCACCAGCAGATCCACCGTGCCGCGCACCTTGCCCGGAATCAACTCGTCCACCGCCGAATTTATCGCCGCATACTCCCCGCCGATGCCCACCCCGGTGAAAAACCGGAAGACCGCAAAGGAGCCGAAGCCCCATGAGAACGCACTCGCGACGGTGGCGAGCGAGTAGGTCGCCAGGGTCACCAAGAACAACTTGCGCCGCCCCAGCCGGTCGGTCAGGTACCCGAAGATCAGCGCACCCAGCACCGCTCCGATCAGATAGGTGGTCGCCGCGCCGGTCACCTGCGGATCGCTCAGTCCCAGCCCCGACCGGCTCTCCAAGATGCCCGCAAGCGATCCCACCAGCGTGACCTCCAGCCCATCCAGCAGCCACGACGTGCTCAGTGCCGTGAGGATCCGCACATGCCAGCTCGACCACGGCAGCCGGTCCATCCGCTGCGGTACATCGGTGCTGATCTGGCGCTCCTTATTTGCTGTCATCTTCGCGCTCAATGATGCTGATGCCCCCATTCCGTTCCAGCACCGCGTAGTCCACGCTATCCACGCTCTTGATGCCCTTCAGCCGGCTTGCAGCCGCCAGATCCGTAGGTCCCACATGCATCCCAGAGGCCACGGCTTCCTGCCATTGGCCGCCCTTTATCAGCACCAGTGGCGTTCCATCCACGACGGCACCTATCCGAGGAAAGCGGGTCTTCACCAGGGAAACAGTCCGGTGCAGCAGTCCCACCATCAACACCGCACAGACGCAGTTTGTCACCGACCGGTCTTCTCCCACGGTTGCCAGGATGATCGTGCCGCCCATCAGAAACACGAGCACAAAGTCACCCAGCGTCAACTGGCCACCCGGCCTACGTGTCAGCACACGTACAACCAGCATGAGAAAAAAGTATCCAGCGATGGCGTGCAGTAAGGTGCTCACGACGTCCTCCCAACAAGTGAATCCACCGCGCCTGACCGGCAGCGTCTCTATGGCAATGCAAACCTATGGCAGCACGAAAATTCCAGCCTGCACCGCTTGGCCGCCGGGCACGGCCACCGAAAAGTGCAACGTGCCCAGGCGCGCGGGCTTCAGTTCCATCTGGACAGTGATCGGCAGCTGTGTCGCCGTGAAGGTATACGTTACGCCGCCGCTTCCGACCGCCGATGTTTCGGGCTGTGGAATCACCCGCTGCGTCCCCAGCTGCTTCATCAGGGTGTCACTCACAAACACCTGAAGTTTTCCCCCGTGCACGGTGCTTTGCCCGGGAAGAATGGTCAGCATCGAGGTCGTGTTCTCGCGCTGCACACGCTCATACTTCAGCGTCAATGTGCCGTCGCTGCTTGCCCGCTCCGTCTTTGCCAGCGGTCCGCGGCCCAGGATGCCGCTCAGATCGGCCAGCAGGATCAAAATGAAGACACCCCAGATGACGCGCTCAAACCGCCACCAGCGCTGCTGAAACTTCAAATCTTCCCCGACCGCTACCGCGCCATCTACCTTCGGGACATCGTCGCCGACCTCTTTGTACTCCGCTGCTTGCGCCATCTGTAACACTCCGTGGAGGTACCACATTCGTTGCCGCGAGGGCAAACGTGAATACCGGTCCATGTACGCCTGGGGGATAAGGGAGAACTGGCTAAGATCAGTCCTTTTTTTTCGGAATGATGCTGATCTCGCCGTTCCTCTCAAGCACCGCTGTTTCGATCTCGTCCAGGGTCTTCAGTCCCTGGTCCCGCGCCCGCTCCATCACGTCATCGTCCTTGATTCGCATCATCCGCATGGTTTTTACACGCCATTGTCCGCTCTCCATCAGAATCAGGGGTGTTCCGTCCAGCAGTTTGGCCACACCGTCAGAGCGGCTGCGCGCCATGGTTAATGCGTAGTGTGCAGACGCGATTGCAACAATTTGGCAGAACGCATTCGTGACGGACGAGTCCTGCGCCACGATCGCCGTCAACATCAGGCCACCGAGAAAGAAGATGAGGATGAACTCAAAGGGGGTCAGCTGCTTGCCGGGGCGCCGTCCGACGATCCGGACGATCAACACCAGAAAACAATACCCAAACAAAGCTCTCAGGACGGACGCGACCGATTCCATCGGAATTTCCTTCCTACAGTGAGTCGCACACACGGCGTAAGATGCCCAACGGGCGCTCTCCGTGTTCGGCCGGCCCGAAAGTCTCCTTCATCTCACCCCAAAGGGTGCACCGAAGTTTGCCCGCCTGACGCGCCAGAGGCACCTCGAAGCGGCTACTCTTATGAAGCAAATCCACAGGCCTCTCCAGGCACACGGCAGGAGAGTTGAAGGAGTAACCCGTTGGCGGTCTTTGTAAGAAACATCAGCGCACCCGGCTACGATGAAGGCGTCGTCCGCAAAACCGACACCCGGGCCATGGCCGTGGCCACCTCCCTCTTCTTCATGGTGGGCTTTCTCACCTGCCTCAACGACATCATCATCCCGCACCTGAAGTCCATCTTCGAGCTCAACTACGCCGAAGCCATGCTGGTGCAGTTCGCCTTTTTCAGTTCCTACTTCGTCTTCAGCTACCCCGGCGGGATCATCGTCGAAAGGTTCGGCTACAAGCGGGCCATGATCGCGGGCCTGGTCACGATGGCCGTCGGTGCCGGTACCTTCGTTCCGGCCTCCTACGTCGCCAACTTCGGTGTCTTTCTCACGGCGCTCATCATCCTTGCCGCCGGCATGACCGTGGTCCAGGTCGCGATCAATCCCTACGTCACCGTCATCGGCCCGCCCGCGACCGCCTCCAGTCGCCTGAACCTCGCTCAGGCCTTCAACTCCGTCGGCACCTTTATTGCGCCGTTTATCGGGGCCACCCTGATCCTGCGCGGCGTCTCCAAGCTGCAGCCGACCAACCTGCACAGCCTCTCGGAGGCCGCTCGGCAAAGCTATCGCGCCACCCAGGCCTCCTCCGTACGCCTGCCTTACATCGGCTTGGCATTGATGCTGCTGCTGATCGCCATCGCGCTCGGCCTGATTAAGCTCAAGACACAAACCGGCGTCTCGCAGCACACGCAGGACTTCCGCCCCGGCGCGTTTTCTGAAGCCCTAAGCCGCCCGGACAGCATCTGGCGCCACCCCTGGCTGCTCTTTGCCGCTCTCGGCATCTTCTGCTACGTCGGCGCGGAGGTGTCCATCGGTTCGCTCGCGGTCAGCTATATGGGTCTGCCGCAGATCGCCGGCCTGCCCGAACAAACCGCCGCTTTCTTCCTCCCCGTGTATTGGGGCGGCCTCATGGTCGGCCGTTTCGCTGGATCGGCGATCCTGCAACGAGTGCGCACCGGTCTCGTCATCGGCATCGCCGCCCTGGCTGCGGTAATCCTGCTGTTTATAAGCATGCACAGCACCGGCACGGGGCAGGTCTACATAGAATCGATCAACCTTTTCGGCCATCACCAGCTGTTCCTGCCGCGTTCCACCCCCATGTGGACGCTGCTTGCCGTCGGCCTCTGTGACTCGGTCCTGTTCCCCTCCATCTTCACGCTCGGTATCCAGGATCTCGGTCCGCTGACCAGCAAGGGTTCCAGCCTACTGATCGCGGCGATCCTCGGCGGCGCCCTCATCCCGGAGGTGCAGGGCCGGCTCGCCGATCACATCGGTCTTCAGCCGGCGTTCATCGTGCCCGCGATCTGTTTCCTCTACATCACATGCTTCGGTTTCGCCGCCTCGCGCCGCCTACCCGTGCAGCCCGAGCCCATGCTGGAGGCAAACGAAATCTAAATAGCCTCCGGCGACCGCCGCGGACTGAGCGGACGGGGATTCTTCGAGTCCTCCGTCCGCCCTTCTGAAATCTGACGTCTGCCTGCAACCATCCACGGGCCGCTCCAGCTGTGAACCACGCCCTAGGGAGCCGGGGTCGTCACCAACGTGCAGGTGAGAAACCCCGTCTGGCCCCACGCCAGCGCAATCTGCAGTGTCTGCGGCTGCCCCGCCACCTGCAACGGCGTGATCGACACATCTCCACTCGCATCCGCATTCACCGCGGCGTCCGCACTATTCAACACCGGGGCCGCCGGACACGCCCCCGGTGCCGCACACAGGCCTTCCCACGCAAGCACCCTTTGCCAGACCGTGAGCGCCGCTCCCTGCAGCGGATCGCCTGCCGCGTCCGTCACCAGCACCTTAACCGGCGCCAGTGTCCCTCCTGATGCCGTGCTCTGACCGGCGCCACTCACCAGACTCACCTGCCACTGCGAGGCATCCACACTCGTGACCGTCCATGTCGCGCAGATTGTCTCCCAGGCGCACGCCGTCAACGTCCCTGTTGCACCCGGGGCCAACGAGCCCACACTCACCGTTACCGCCGAACTTCCGTCTGCCCCCGTAATGCCCGACGCTGCGGAGACGCTCACGCCCGCCCCCGCACTCCAGGTGATCGGCACACCTGCTCCAGCCGCCCCGTCCTGAAGTGCATTCAGTCGAAGGGCCCAGTTGCCGCCACTACCGCCTGCGGCAACAAAGGCAGTCATGCTGGAAAGCGCAACCGACCGCACCGGATCCAGGTCCGTCAGCTTGACCTGAACCGTCGCCCCGCCGCTGATCTCCGTGGCGGTCAGGACCACCGCGCCGCCGGCAACGCCCGTCACGCTGCTTTGCACCCGACCGTTGCTGTCGCTGGTCACCCAGCAGCTCCCCGCCGCGCCGCAAGCACTCAGCTGGGCCGTCCCCGTCGTGACGCTCAGGTCGACGGTCGCCCCTGCCAGCGGGGTTACACCGTCTCCTGCCAGCACCTGCACCGCGAAAGCTGTCGTGGCAGTCTCGCCCGTCTTCAATGCGCTGGGTGCGGAGACCTCCTGGAGCAAATCCGCTCCAGTCGTATAGGTCAACGCCGCGGCGACCGACGTAGTCCCTCCCGTGACCAGGTCCCCCACCGCTACGCTTACGGCGCGCCCAAACGTCGCACCCGCGGCCACCCGCGAAGGCACCAGCACCGTGATCCGGGTGGACGACAGACTCTGCACGGTCGCCGCTACACCGTTCACCTTCACGATATTGCCCTGCTGAAAACCGCTCCCCAGGATCGTGACAAGGCCTCCACCCTGACCCACGCTGGTCGGCGACACAACATCCGCATACAGCATTCGCGCTTTGTAGGTGAAGTCCGGCCGCCCTGCGCCGAACTGGTCCCCCACCACCATGCGCATCGCGGCATCCGCTGTCGCCGCTCCCACGTGCAGCTGCGTCATACCCGGCACCATCGAGTTGAACGGGACTGTCTGTGCCGCCACCGTCGGCAGCGTTCCGGTCGCATCGGTTGACCTCCAAACGCCCAAAACCGGCTGTGCCTTGCTCCCCGTCGCCAAACCACTTTCGTCGGTCGCTGTCACCTCCAGCGTCCAGGTGCGCCCCGCCCGCACCGTGGCGCTCCACCACGAGCTTTGCCCCCAGCTGAGAAGTAAACCGGCTTGAAAACCGCTGGGATCGAGCGGTGCCGGGGTGGTTTCCGCGCCTGCGCTCGAACTTGCACCGCCCGTGGCAGCGTCGTTCGCAACCATGGTGAGGTTTACAAACTGCAAGCCGTTCGCCGAGTAGTCCACGACCGTCTGCGGCGAGCCGGACGGCGTCGCCGGAACCCGCACATAGGGCGCCAGCGCATACGCTCCGGTATAGAGCGGATTGATCGCCTCCGTCGTGAAAAACAGGTTGGAAAGCCCTCCGATGGGAACAGCCTGAAACTCGTAAAACCCCTCGTTCCATCCCGACGCCGTTCCTGCATTTGTCGTCTGCACCTGCGTCACAGGATTCCCTAACGCCTCCTGGTAGCTTGAACCCGTCGTTGCAGACACCACCTCCCAGGACTCCAGAACACCAGCGTGTAAACGGTGGACGGTCACATTAACCCAGTCCATTCCCTGCCCGCTTGGAAAGGTCAGCCGCCCCCAAGAAAATACGGCGTCGTTGCCGCTCAGCTGCTTTCCAGGCGCTAAATTGTCGCTCGTCACCGGGTAAAGCCCACTCAGGGAGCTCAGATCGTCTGCCCGCAACGTGAACGGATTCTGCATGCATTGGTAGCTGTAAGGTCCACAGAGTACGTCCAGAGGGTGCATCAACGGCCAGTAGGTCTCCTGATCCGCCGTCACCGTCGTCGCTGCCGTAAAGACGTTGTCGTTCAGCTGCGACCAGGCCAAACCCAGCACGCGTCCAAAGGCCCGGGTCAACTGGTATTGCATCTGCGTCAGCTGCTCCGCCGCAGATCCGACGCACCGCCCGTTCAGAAGCAGCAGCGCATGGTGGATGTGGCCGTCTGGCTGAATGTCGTCCACGCTCTCGGTTACGGCATTCTGCCGGCAGGCCACTGGATCGCTCGCCCCGCTCCCCAGCAGCAGATCCGTCACGCTGCCGTCCGTGTCGTAGATCACCGCCACCGGGATCGCCGCTTCATTGGTCACCTGCACATCGGCCGGAAACACAGGCCCATTGTTGCCCAGGTAGGTATTCGCCGAACTCACATGCTCCGCCAGTTGCCCGCCCTGCGCCAGGGTCAGGCTGGAGGTCGGCACATTCCAAACCGCGGCGGCCGCCGCGACCATCGCATCCGCTTGCGCATGGGTTAGACCGCTGGCCAAAGAGCCGGGATCCGTGAAATACAGCAGCTGCGAGGTCGCCCACCCTTCGCTCTGGCCGGGATTCACCCAGGCTCCAGAGCCGGTTACAAATCGTGGGCCCGCCGCGCGAGCGTTCTGTGCCAGGATCAGTGCCAGTGCCAGAACGCACCACCCACCCGGCAAGCGGACAGCTTCCAGGGCAAACCGTAGCGCACGAAAAGCTTGAACCCGGAGGCGGTTAGCGCGATCCATGGATCACCCCCGGAGCCATGATCCCGTCACGTCCCGGAACGACCGGCGACACTCCACCGGAGCCCGTCTGACCCTGCAGTCCGCCACCGCCGGCAGGCCCCACCCGCACCGGCATGGGCAGCCGAATCGGCTCGGGCCGTGGAAGCCGTCCCGCACCGTTTCCCAGCCCTGCAGCAATCAGCGGCAAGGCCTCGGCCAGCTGAATCGCCCCGGTCGCCTCATTCGCCAGCGGGGTACCCGGCGTCCGCAGCAGGGCCGCCGACAGCCGCCGAATGTCCAGCAGTTCCGGTGCGTTGGCGCCCTGAACCAACACCGGCACCACACCTTCCGGACCGTCGACGGGCGAGCCAAACCCAGCCGTGCTTGTTCCGTTTAAAAAGACAAGCGACCGCTGCCCCACGGTGTAGCGGTACTGCCCCTGCGGCCAGAGTCCGGCCCACTCCCGCAGCGTGTATTGCGATCCGTTCGAGCCAGCGATGGCCTGTTCCACGTTGAAGGTGATCTCCACCGCCCCGCCGCGGCGTTCGATGGAGATCACCTGTCCCACAAAGATCGTCGCCGCCCGGCCGGCCAGCGAGGCAAACTCACCCGCCAGCCCTGACGGGGGCACCGCCCCCTGCGCACCGGCGCTGCCCTCCCCACAACCAAGAGCCAAAACGCCGGCCAAAACCCACCTTCCGCATCGTCCCAAAAGCATGGCAGCCACTGCCTCCATGCACTCTTTCGGCACAATTCGCGGAAACGTTCAGTCCTGCCTCATTCAGCGACAACTTGGGCATCATCACCCCACTTTTGGGGCAAAGTGTCTCAAGCGGGAACACGAGCCCTGCTCTGAGGCCAGATCTGACCCAAAAGCGTTATAAATGCTGACTAAATCTCCGGATACAGATCGAAAAATGCCTCAACCGAGGTCCGCAGCTGCGCCTCGATCTGTTCCCGGGTGCCCTCGAGCACATGCATCGCCACCTGGGACTCATTCCCGTTCTTCAACTGCACCGGTGCGGGTTGCACGCCGGCCAACTCCTCTGCCGGCAGCAGGCGCATACCGTAGACCAACACTAAATTTGCCATCCTCAAATGCTACGCCCTGCATCCCGCACACAAAAGGCCTCTCCCTCTCCACCGACCGTTGGCACCCCTGCATCCAAACCGGTCTCGTTACAATCAAAACGAAGCCATGTCAGACCAGACCCCCATTCGCGAAACCGTCATTCTCGGCTCCGGCTGCGCCGGCCTCACCGCCGCGATCTATACCGCCCGCGCCAACCTAAAGCCCCTCGTCCTCGAAGGCCATGAGCCTGGCGGCCAGCTTTCAATGACCACCCTGGTGGAAAACTTCCCTGGCTGGCCCGAGGGCATCCAGGGCCCCCAGCTCATCGACAACATGAAGGAGCAGGCCACCCGCTTCGGTGCCGAGATCACCATGGGCCACCTCGATGGCGTTGATCTCACCAAATCCCCCATCGAGTTGAAGAGCGGCAAAAATACGATCCTCACCCGAACGCTGGTCATCGCCTCCGGCGCCTCCGCTCGCTGGCTCAATCTGCCCTCCGAGCAGGCGCTCATCGGCTACGGCGTCAGCTCCTGCGCCACCTGCGACGGTTTTTTCACCTCCGGCAAGGACATCGCCGTCATCGGCGGCGGCGACTCCGCCATGGAAGAGGCTCTCTTCCTTACCCGCTTCGCCAGCAAGGTCACCCTCATCAACCGCTCGGAGAGCTTCCGCGCCAGCAAGATCATGCTCGACCGCGCCAAGCAGCACAAGCAGATCGAGTTCATGAACAACACGATGGTCGAAGAGGTCCTCGGCGTCGAGGAGAAGGACGTTCGCGGTCTCAAACTGCACAACCGTAAGACCGGTGAACACTCTGAACTGCCCGTGAAGTTTATGTTCCTCGGCATCGGCCACGAACCCAATGCCCGAGCCTTCGAAGGCCATCTCGACCTCGATTCCGACGGCTACATCCAGACCGACCGCAACGTCTTTACGACCCGTATGGGCATACCGTTGGCGGGTGTCTACGCCTGCGGAGACATCCAGGACCGCCGCTACCGCCAGGCCATCACCGCCGCCGGCTCCGGCTGCATGGCTGCCCTGGAGGTGGAGAAATACCTCGAAGCGCTTGGCCGGTAAAACTCCGGCTAACAAAGAAAGGGTGGTGCAATCACGCACCACCCCTTTCTTTTATCAATCCCAAAACGGAATCTGTGTCCCCCGCTACCGCTAGTAACCCAACAGCGGGTGAGACTGCTTAGTTCCAGACGGTGCTCGCCTTGATGCGTTCCACATTGAAAGCCTGATCCGGCTCGTTCCGCTGCAGCTCCTGCGCAAACCGCTGTGCCTCCTGCTCGGTCGCGAACAATCCGGAGGTATAGGTCCGGCCCCCGCGCGTACCCTCGCACCGCCACAGCACCTCGGCCACACCCATTCCGCCGACTCCAAGGTTGAACGAGATGGCCTGGGGCCATGCCTGATCGGTACCCTGCTTCAGTTCTTGCTTCCTCATGCTCGTGCTCCCTTCGAAATGGCTTACCAGGAAAACGTTCCGACTCGCTTCCTGGATGTAAAAATCCGCGTTCTATCAAGAGACGCTGCAGCGAGGGGAGAGACCTAAGCCTCTCCCCTCTCTGCTTCACAGCACCGTAACGCCGGGCTTACTTCTCCGCGTCAACATACTCCGCATCGATCACGCCCTCGTCCTTATGGCTCGCCGCATCGGCTGTGCCTGCACCCGCGGCCGCACCGCCGGTCGGGGGAACGCCACCACCGGCATTGCTCGCGTACATCGTCTCAGCCAGCTTGTGGCTCGCCGTGGTGAGCCGCTCGCGGGCCGCGTTCAGCTCGGTCGCGCTCGGATCGCCGGTCAGCGTGCTCTTCGCATCCGAAAGCGCCGACTCGATCTCGCCCTTATCCTGCAGCTTGTCGCCCGCATCCTTCAGCATCTTCTCCACGTTGTAGACCATGGAATCGAGACCGTTACGCGCCTCGATCTTGTCCTTGGCCTCCTTGTCCTCGGCCGCATGCGCCTCGGCTTCCTTCGCCATGCGCTCAACCTCTTCCTTGCTCAAACCGGAAGAGCTCGTAATCGCAATCTTCGCGTCCTTGCCCGTGGCATTGTCTTTTGCCGTTACGTTCAGAATGCCGTTCGCGTCGATATCGAACGTCACCTCGATCTGCGGCACGCCCCGCGGAGCCGGCATGATGCCGCCCAGCTTGAACTTGCCCAGCGTACGGTTCTGGCTCGCCATCGGTCGCTCGCCCTGCGTCACGTGGACCTCAACCTCAGTCTGGTTATCGGCCGCCGTCGAGAACGTCTCCGTCTTTTTCGTCGGAATGGTCGTGTTGCGCGGAATCATTGCCGTCGCCACCGAACCCATCGTCTCGATCGCCAGCGTCAGCGGGGTCACGTCGAGCAGCAGCAGGTCCTTCACATCGCCCGAAAGCACACCCGCCTGCACCGCCGCGCCAATGGCCACGACTTCGTCGGGATTCACGCCCTTGTGCGGCTCCCGGCCGAACAGCTCCTTCACTAGCTGCTGAATCTTGGGCATGCGGGTCTGTCCACCGACCAGCACGACCTCGTTGATCTTCGACGCGTCAATCCCCGCATCCTTCAGCGCCTGCTTGCAAGGCCCAACCGACTTCTGCAGCAGGTCGTCCACCAGCGACTCAAGCTTCGCACGGGAGAGAGTGCGCACCAGGTGCTTCGGTCCGGAGGCATCCGCCGTAATAAACGGCAGGTTGATTTCCGTCTCCTGCGCCGTCGAAAGCTCGATCTTGGCCCGCTCGGCGGCATCCTTCAGCCGCTGCAGCGCCATCTCGTTGCCCTTCGAGGTCAGGTCCAGACCACTCTCGTTCTTGAACTCCGAGATCAGCCATTCCACAATGCGCTGATCCAGGTTGTCGCCGCCCAGGTGCGTATCGCCGTTGGTCGACTTCACCTCGATCACGCCATCGCCAACCTCCAGGATGGACACATCGAACGTGCCGCCGCCGAAGTCGTACACGGCAATCGTCTCGTCTTTGCCCTTGTCGAGCCCGTACGCCAGCGCTGCTGCCGTCGGCTCATTCACAATGCGCTTCACATCCAGACCGGCAATCTTGCCCGCATCCTTGGTAGCCTGCCGCTGCGCGTCGTTGAAGTACGCCGGCACGGTAATCACGGCCTCAGTGACGCTCTGGCCAAGGTAATCCTCCGCCGCCTTCTTCAGCTTCTGCAGGATCATCGCCGAGACCTCGGGCGCGGTGTACTCCTTGCCCTGCGCCATGATCGACACGTTGTCCCCGTGCGAGACGACCTTGTACGGCACCATCTTCATCTCGTCATTCACTTCGTTCGGGCGACGACCCATGAAGCGCTTCACCGAGTAAATCGTGTTCTCGGGGTTGGTGATTGCCTGCCGCTTGGCCACTTGGCCCACCAGCCGCTCACCGCTCTTCGTAAACGCCACGATTGACGGAGTCGTCCGGCCACCCTCTTCGTTCGGGATTACCTTCGCCTCGCCACCCTCCATCACCGCCACGCAGCTGTTCGTCGTGCCGAGATCGATACCAATAATCTTCGCCATTTGCTTCGCTCCTCGTCTTTGCTTTCGCAGCTTCGCGCCGCTGAAATTCTATTGACTCACTCAATCTCGCATGTGAGTGACTTACTGTCAAGCAATATGATGCATGGCTTCGCTATGGGTTGCGCCTAATCTTCCGAAAGCTGCCCCTTCCGTGTGAGTGACCGCCCCCATGTCTCTTTGCAACACTCGGCCCATTACCAAGCTCCGGTTCTCACCCAATTGAGATCAGGAGCACCCTTTAAAGTTTGCAAGTTCGGCCCCTGTAACTCGGCCCTCTGGAGCACCCATGTCGCCTACCCTCTCTTCGCGTCTCCATTCGAAAGCAGCTCGCAGCCTCCTACACGCCTCCCTCACCGCAGTTCTTCCCGCCCTTACACTCCTGCTAAGCGGTTGTGCCGTGACTAGCCCTAGGGCTACAAATACTGCCCTCCCTGCCATAGCCACCGGCAACTGGCAATTCACCTCCTCTGCCACGCCTGCGGTACGTCTGGCCTCGCTCTCCGGTGAGCTCTCCGGGAACGCGAATGCCATCTCCGGCATCCTGCACTCGCAGTCGGCCTCCTCCTGCGTGACGCCCGGCACTGCTATCGAGGTCTCCGGTTCTGCGACCTCCGCTGGCGCCGTCACCCTCACCGGCCCCGTCGCCGGCGGCACCCTCACCGTCACCGGCAACCTCGCCACCGACAGTAAATCCCTCACCGATGCCGCCTACAACGTCGCGGGAGGCACGTGTGCCTTCGCCAAGCCGGCAACGGCCACGGCCCAGGCCTATACCCCGATCAACGGCACCTATACCGGCACCTTCTCTGACACGGACGGCCCGGTGGTCACCGTCACGGCCCAGCTGCAGCAGTCGGACCTCTCCAATACCACCGGCAACTTCACCCTGAACGGATCCGGCAGCTTCGGCCAGAACCCCTGTTTCACCAGCCCCGTCCAGGTGTCGGGAACGCAGGTCACCGGCGGCAGCTTCACCATGACCTACGCCGACAGCACCACCGGCAACTCCGTCACGGCCTCCGGCACCTTCTCGCCTGACGCCACCACGCTCACCGTCACCTCCTGGCAGCTCACCGGCTCCTGCGGCCCGGACACCGGCGTGCAAAGCACCATGACCAAGCAGTAGCAGCCCTCACTCGAGCATCCGGGGGCTTCTGAGTCACCCCGGATGCCGCACCACCGACTCAAACGTGACCCACACCGGCCTATCCAATTCGCAACCATCCGCACCCAGCGCTCCCCGGGACGGCGCGCTCGACGGTCTGCGCGGCGTCGCCGTGCTCGCGGTTTACCTCTTCCACTACGGCGGCGGCCTTCGCTCGCACAGCCCCGTGCTGCGCCTCGCCGGCTATGCCACACAGGCCGGCTGGGTCGGCGTTGAGCTCTTCTTCGCCCTGTCCGGCTTCCTTATCACCGGCCTCCTCTGGACAGACCTGCAGCAGCACCACACCCTGGGCGGCTACTTTCAGCGTCGCGCCTGGCGTATCCTGCCCGTCTACTATGCCGCTCTGCTCGCCGCCGGCCTCACTGCCCTGCTTTGGGGAGCTTCGTCTGAAAATCTGCAGTCACTGCTCGTCTACGCCGCCTTCGCGCAAAACCTTCCACCGCTGCTCTCGATTGCCATGCGCTACCCTGCGCCGCTTCCGCTGCATCACCTGTGGACAGTGGCCGTAGAGGCGCAGTTCTATCTTGTCTGGCCGACGTTGCTGCTCGTCGCCCGCACGCGCCGCCGTGCCCTGCAGCTTTGCGGGGGAACCTTTCTGCTCTCCTGCCTGTTCCGTCTTGCGGTTTTCTGGCCGCACCCGAGCGCGCCCGAAACCATCGCGAACTGGTCGCCGTTTCTATTGACGCGCATCGGCGGTCTGGCTCTCGGCAGCGCTCTTGCTCTACTCGGCCCCGCGCCCCTGGCCCACCTCGCGCGTCGCTGGGCACCCGCGGCCCTGGTCGGCAGTGTTACCCTCTTCGCCATGGCGGAAGGGCACTGCGGCAATCTGCTCCTCGCCAGCCCGCTGCAGTTTATCCTGGCGCTTCCAGCCGTCGAAATAGCCTCTGCCGCTCTGCTTCTGCTTGCGCTGCATCCCGGCCACTGGCGCACCGCGTTAGGCTTTGCCCCGCTACGCTGGCTCGGCCGCATCAGCTACGGCTTTTACGTCTTGCACATTCTGCTGGAGCCCCTCTTCGATCGCATCGGCGAAGCCGTCGCCCACGCCCCGCAGGGCTCTACATATCTGCTGGTGCGTGTTCTGGTCGCCTTCCCCGTCTCCGCCGCGGCCGCCTGGCTCTCCTTTGCTTTTGTGGAACAGCCGTTGATTCGACTGCGCAGTCGCCAGACATTCCCCGCGCTCAGTCCACGTGCCGCGCACCGCTAAACCTCAACACACCGAAGTCAATCGTCACAATCCCAGTTCGGTCACGATCTCGCCGGCCACCTCATCGGGCGTTCGATCGTTCACCACCCGGGTCGCATCGGCGGGCGGTTCCAGCGTGGCGAGCTGGCTTTCCAGCATGTCCGCATGCATGAAGTGGTTCTGACGCGCCTTCATCCGTTCCGCAATCATCTCCTTCGATCCATCCAGCCACACAAAGGCGATCTTGTCCGCCGCAACACCCGCGCCCAGCGTCTGCCGGTACCCCGCCTTCAACGCCGAGCAGGCCAGAATTCCCCGTCTGCCGCTCTTCACCCAGCCCTGCAGCAGGCCATTCAGCACCTGCAGCCACGGCGCCCGGTCCTCGTCGGTCAGCGGGTGCCCCGCCGCCATCTTCGCCTTGTTTGCCTCGGAGTGAAAGTCGTCCGCGTCCGCAAACGTCGCACAAAGCTTCGTTGCAAGCACCTTGCCGATCGTCGTCTTCCCCGACCCGCTCACACCCATCACCACAATCGCCAGAACATCTTTTCCGTCAGCCATGTAAACGCCCCTCATACGCCCAAAGCCCAAGCCCGGGGTTCGACACAAAAAAAATCTCCTCGCCGTCGACGGTGTTCCAACCGTCTCGCAGTGCGGCGGGATCGTACCTGGCCATGTATTTCGCCAGGTCGCCGTATTTGTAGTGCACACCCTCAATCTCGTCCTTCGTCAGGTGCCCCGGGCAGTACCGGATCGTGAAGCGCCCCTCGCTTGAGCCGTGAATTAGGTGAGCCGCAGCGCTCAGGTTCGCCGCCAGGTCCGGATCACTCTCCGCCGCCGCCAGTGCCTTCGGCGTTCCGCAGTACCCAAATCGCCGAATCAGCGCATCAATCGCCTTATCCTCGCCGAACTCATGCACGCCCGGCGCCAGGACGATCAGCTCCGCCCCATTCGCCAGCGCCATCCGCGTCCGGTACACACTCTTGTTCCCCAGCCACGTCGACCGGAACTCATGCGGGTCGAGAAAAACCACGGCTTTCTTGATCTCGCGGTCCAGAACCTGAAAATTGCACTGCAGGCTGAGCGCCGCCGCCTGCTCAAATGCCTGGTCGTCATCGCTCACATAAAGTCCGCGCATAACCAACTCGCCCGCGGCATTCTTCGCGACCACCGTCTGCACATACACAATCGGCATGTCCTGCGCGAAATGCTCGCTGGCATAGCGCAGCACTCGGCGCACCGGCGTATCCACCCGCCCCATCATGCGCTCCATGCCGTAGACGGCCCCAAGAAAATGGGAGCGGTGAATCCCCATCACGCCGCCGGTGCCGACGAAAATGTTCTTCGCCCCATTGGCCATGCCCACGACCTCATGCGGCACCACCTGCCCGATGCTCAAAATCAGGTCATAGTCTGCGTTCCGCAGCAGCTTGTTCACCTGCGCCGGCCACGTATAGCGGAGCTTGCCTTCGGACACCTCTTCCATGAAGCTGCCTGGTACCTCACCCAGCGTGACAATCTCGTCCCGCCAGTTGTGCACCCGAAAGATCTCCTGCGGCGTACGCCCGAACATCGTGCCGATCTCCGCATCCGTCATGGGCCTGTGCGTTCCCAGCGCCGGCAACACATCGGTCAGCGCTTCGCCGTAGAACTCCCAGGCCAGCTCCGTAAGCCGCCCCGCCCGCGAGTGGAATCGCGTAAAGTCCGGCGGCACCGCCAACACCTTCCTTCTTGGCCCCAGTGCTTGGAACGCTGCCTGGAGATGCGTCCGGATCTGCCGGTCAGAAAGTTCGGTCGTCGGCGATCCAATGGCGAGGAAGAGACTCATAGGCAGCGTCATCAGCATACCCTCCGCTCGCCCGCCGCGCTTCCCCGTCGGTTGAGGGAACACCCTCAAACTGTTCTACTAAGAGACAGTTTTCTTCCCCTGGAGCTCTCCTCGTGCCCGACTCAGCCCCCTCGTCCGCCGCACCCACCCCGCCGGCACGCGCACAAGTGCTCTCCACCGCCGACTTCCACACCGCCGTCCACGCGCTGGCACCCCGCATCGCCGTCTTTGACTGCGACGGCACCCTCTGGTCCGGCGACGCCGGCTCCAGCTTCATGCGGTGGACCATGGACACCGGCCTGCTCTCCCCCGAAAAAATGGCCTGGCTTCAGACCCAGTACGACCGCTACAACCGCGGCGCGGTCAGCGAGGTAGAGATTTGCGGCGATATGGTCAGCTGCTACGCCGGGCTCGCCGTCGATACCATGCGCGCGGCGGCGGCTACCTTCTTCCGCGAACACATCGAACCCAACATCTTTCCCGAGCTTCAGCAGCTCATCGCGGAATTGCAACGCGACGGGGTAGAGATCTGGGCCGTCAGCTCCACCAACGACTGGGTCATTGAAGAAGGCGTCCTCCGCTTCAACATCCCACCCGAGCGTGTACTCTCAGCTCGGGTGATGGCAGAAAACGGCGTCGTCACCGGCCAGGTGATCGACGTTCCCACCGATGAGGGCAAGGTCACCGCCCTTCGCCGCGCCGGGGTCAACGCCCCAGACGCCGTCTTCGGCAACTCCGTTCACGATGCCGCCATGCTCTCGATCGCCCGCCGGGCCTTCCCGGTCAATCCGTCGCCCGCCCTGCTCACCCGCTCCGCCGCGGAAGGCTGGCCCGTCTACTGGCCCGCCGCGGTCGCGCTGGCCGAGTAGCGCCACTGCTCCGCTCCCCGTCATTGGCTGGGCCGTCATACACTGGGCATGACGGTGAAGCAGCCCATACGCAAACTGAACGACGCCGCGCACACGGCCAATGCCAAACCACTTCGCCACGTCGTTGCGGCGCTCATCCTGCGCGGCGAAGGCGCCCATCGCGAAGTTCTCGTCTGCCAGCGCCGCCCCGACCAGCCCATGGGCAATAAATGGGAGTTCCCCGGCGGCAAGGTCGAGCAGGGCGAAACCGCCGAGGTCGCCCTCGCCCGCGAGCTCAACGAAGAACTCGGCATCGAAGCCACCATCGGCCGACGGCTCGCCATGATCCGTCACAGCTATCGCAATGGCTCCACGATCGAGATTCAGTTCTTCGTCGTCGACGGCTTTGCGGGCGAACTGGAAAACCGCATCTTTCTTGATATGCGCTGGTCGCTACTCGCCAATCTGCCCGAGTTCGACTTCCTCGCCGCCGATCTCACCCTCATCCGCGACCTGGCCGACGGCAAACTGCTCTGAATCCCCCGTTTTGTGCCATTTCGGAAGGGAGTCTGCGTTCGTCGCTGCTAAAACCGGCTGCCTCAGCTCACCCCAAACACCTGCCCAACCAGCAGCACCACCGTCAGCACAATCGTCAGTCCCGTCAGGGACCACGCCACAACGTTGTACGTCCGCCCATTCACCAGTGAACCCATCAGGCTCTTCCGGTTCACCAGAATCAGCATGAATACCAGTACGAACGGCAAAAGCAATCCGTTGAGCACCTGCGAAAGGACCGCAATCCGCACCAGCGGCACCTTTGGCATCAGGATGATCGCCGCCCCGATTACGATCAGCCCGGTGTAGAGCCAGTAGAACGCCGGTGCATCGCGAAACTTCTTCGTCAGCCCCGACTCAAACCCCAGCGCCTCGCACACGGTGTACGCCGTCGAGAGCGGCAGGATGGACGCTGCAAAGAGTGACGCGTTCAGCAAACCGAACGCAAACAGCAGGTAGGCGTAGTCCCCGCCCAGCGGCCGCAACGAAGCCGCCGCATCCGCTGCATCCGCGATCTCGTGATGGCCGCTCACAAACAGCGTGGCCGCGCAGGCAATCACGATAAAGGCCGCCACCACCACAGAAAACAGCGATCCCACAATCGCATCCGCCTGCGCGAACTTCAGCTCACCCTTGCCCGTCCCCTTATCTACCACGGAGGCCTGCAAATAAAACTGCTGCCATGGCGCCACCGTGGCGCCGATCATGCCCACAGACAGGAATAGGTAGCTCGGCGTCCGCAGATCCGACACGTGCGGCAGCCGCAGCGTCGCCCGCACCGCGGAGCTCCAGTTTGGGTGCGCTAAAGCCGCCGTAACGATGTACGCCACATACAAAAATGAAAGAAAGACGAAGATCTTCTCCAGCTTCTTGTAATCCCCAAACACCACCAGCGACCACACCAGTGCCGCCGCCAAAGGCACCGTGATGAACTTGCTCAGGCCAAAGAGCTGCGTACTGCTGGCCACACCCGCAAACTCCGCGGTCACGTCGCAGAGATTGCAGATAATCAGCCCAAACATCAGGATCGCTGTCGTCCGCAGTCCAAACTCTTCGCGGATCAGTTCACTCAGGCCCTTGCCCGTCGTTACGCCCATCCGCGCGGAGATTTCCTGCGCAAACGTCAGCATGATCGCCATCGGGATCATGGTCCACAGCAGACCGTAGCCGAACTGCGCGCCCGCCGTCGCATAGGTGTAAATGCCGCCCGCGTCGTTATCGACGTTGGCGGTGATGAAGCCGGGCCCCAGCACGGCGAAGATCAAAACTATGCTGTTGCGCCACCGCTTCCACTGCATCACATCGTCACCACCACGCGCAGATCACTTCCTAAAGGCTCCGAACCGTAAAGCATCCCTCTACGAGCTCCAAGAATTACTACAGCCCACGCTGAACATAGGCCGCAACCGTTCAAGACTCAAAGTCTTCCCGATCGTCGGTTGACCTCACTAGAGACTATGGACAACGTCGCCTTCAGTGCAGGCTGGTGGTGCGCTTTCCCTAGACTAACCTGTCGATGCCGTCCCGAGTCACCGGAAACGAGGAAGCCGGCTCATGCCTTTGCCTGTGCCGGCGTGGGTAGCTCGTCGGCCGTCTGCGCTGTCCAAAGACGGGTCAGGATACGCTCCACCTGCGCATCATTGCTGTACCCATCCCGCACCGCGCGGGCATGCCCCGCTGCCGCGATGCGGTTCCGCGCTGCCTCATCCGGCAAATAGCGGTGGATTTTTGCGGCACACTCCTCCAAGTCTGAGAAAAAGACCGCTTCTTCATCCTCCATAAATCGCTGCCGATGCCCCGCTGAGCGCTCCGCCAGCAGGAATGCCCCACAACCCGCGATCTCGAAGCTCTTATGCACAAACTCGTCCTGGTTGGAGTGCGTCAGAAAACTCAGGTTGATCCGCGATCGCCAGATCGCCTCACGGTAAGCCGCCCCGTACAGCTCGCCTCCCGTAAATATGGCCGCAGCAGCTTCCGGGGACAACGCCTTGCTCCAAAGCCAATCCGCTCCTGAGATCACCACCGGAGCCTTAAACTCCCGCCAAAGTCGTGTCAAAAACTCTCCGCGCTGGTCGTATGGGGTGCCAATAAAAGACACTCCCCGGTCCCGCCGGCCATCGTCCCAGCCCGCCGACGGTGGGAAGTGCACGGTCGGTTCAAACGCGGTCTGGATCTTTACGACGTCCCGTGCCCCCCGCGCACGATAGTCCAGCATGTTGGCATCCCGCTGCGTCGCGTGCAGATCGAACTCCGGGATGCACTGCATGTACAACCGCCATCCCGGATCCCGCCGCGGTCCAAAGGCATTGTCGATCATGTAGCTCACCGTGCGAATGCCCATGGCGCGCAGCGCCCGCAGGGTACCGGGCCGCAGCGAAAGCAGCTTGTCCGCCCAAAATACATCCGGCCGCTCGCGCTGCGCCGTTCGCAGCACCTCCCGGTTCAGTCCCTCGACCCACGGCCCGGCCTGCGCCCGATGCAGCACCTTACGCAGCAACGGCTGCTGCGGCTCATACCCATACGCGTTAAGCGGGACCACGGTATGGCCCAACCGCTCCAACGCCCAAAGCCGGTATTGCGCAGAATCGTTCGGCGAAAGCCCCGCCGCATACAGAATCTTCAGCGGCCGCTGCAGGCCGGAACGTCGATCCGCCAACTTACGACTCCCTCACGACTTGCTTACGACTCCATCAGCCCGGCGATCACCTGTTCCGCATGAATCACGCCCGCCACCCTGCCGAATTGGTCCAGCACCGGCAAGGAGCGCAGATTGTACTTGTCGAACAACTCCGCCACCTCCTTCTCGTCCGCGTCGAGGGAGCACGTCACATACCGCCCCTCCGGCGCCAGCGCCAGCACCGGCTCCTCCGGCCTTGCCAGCAGCAAGCGCACCATCGGCACCACGCCCGCCAGATGATCCTGCGGGTCCAGCAGGTATACCTCGGTCACATTGTCCGGATCTCCGGTAAAAACCCGCAGCTCCGCGATGGCATCGGCTACCGTGGCATGCACCGGCAGGCAAAAGTACTCCGTTGTCATGCGTCCGGCTGCGGAATCCGCTGAAAACTCCAGCAGCTCCTCGACATCCTGACGCTCCTCCTCGCCCATCTCTTCGAGGATCTCGTCGGCATGCTTGTCCGAGAGCTCCGCCAGCACATCCGCCGCCGCACCCGGATCCATTTCTTCCAGAATATCGGCCGCTCGCTCCGAACCGATGCCCTCAAGCAGCTCCTTCTGCAGCCGGGGCTCGATCTCTTCCAGCGTCTCCGCCGCCGTCTCCTCATCCAGGCTGGTGAAGATCGCCTCGCGCTCCGCCGGCGCCAGCTCCTCCAGGATGTCGGCGATGTCGGAGGGATGAAGCTTGGCCAGGCGTTCCTGCCCGATCTTCAGGCGCACGCGCCGGCCCGGATCGCGCTCGATCAGGTCCACGCAACTCCACGGAATCGTGTTCTGGCTCACGTGTTCTGACAGACCGACCACGGCGCCGGGCAAACCGTGCAGCAAACGCCGCGCCGCTCCCCGCAGCCCCACCTCCACCTCGTCAATCCGCAGGCCCGCCGCATGGCTGCCGTCCAGGCCAAGCTCCCAGGTCAGGTTCACATCGTTCACGCGGACCACCTTGCGGCCGTCCACATCGATGATCTGCTGATCCAGCAGGTCGCGCTCCAGCAGCAGAGCATCCTCCATCGCACCCACCGGCTGCGGTTCCACCGTCGTCCGCAGCGCACTTCCGGCGCGGCGTGGCAGGTCCAGCCCATGCACCGGCACGGACGTTCGCTTTCCCCCGCGGCGATGCAGGATCAGCGCCGAGACGTGCGCCGCATCCTGGGCCACATCCACCGCCAGTTCCTGCACCCTGCCCCAGTACCGGCCCTCTTCATCCAGCACCTGCGTTCCCAGCAAAGCAGAGGCGCTCGTCGCATTTCGTCCGATGACCTGCATACTCGCCGCACCCCCCCTGCCAAATCTGAGCGCAGCTGGCTGCGATCTGGTCCAGAACTATCGGTTGAAGTCCACCGTCGGAGCGTTCACGTTGGCAGGATTTCCCTTGAAATACTGATCCTGTTTGGAGTGGAAGCCGGCCATGCCTGCCCAGATGGAATTGGGGAACTGCTCTACGTACACGTTGTAGGAGCGCAGGGCGAGGTTGTAGCGATTACGCGCCACGGCGATCCGGTTTTCCGTTCCGGCCAGCTCGTCCTCCAGCCGCATAAACTGCTCGTTCCCCTTCAGATTCGGATACTGCTCCTGCAAACGCTGCAACGGATAAATCGCCATGTCCAAACGGCGGTTGGCGTCGATCGAACTGGCCCTGTCGCCCGAAGCCGCGATAACGGCTGCGCGTGCGTTGGAGATGTTCGTCAGCACCGTCTCCTCTTCCTTCACGTAACCCTTCACGCTGGCCACCAGGTTGGGAATCAGATCCAGCCGCCGCTGCTGCATGATGTCCACCTGCGAATACGACTGGTTCACGTCTTCATTCAGACTCACCAAATGGTTCTTCGTCGAAACGTAGCTCCCAAAACCCAGCAACGCGACGATGATCACCAGCACCAGAACAATAATGCCTACCCGCGAACCCCTCATACTTCTCCCTCACGCTCTCATCAGTAGCTTAACGGCTATTAGTCGCTGCTTCGTTCTTTCCCTCGTCAAACAGGGAGCCGGGGCTTGCTCCCGGGGCTGAACTTACCAGTTCCCGCTGGCCCCGCCGCCCTCGGACCCACCGCCAAACCCACCGCTGAAGCCGCCGTCGTCGTTGCCGCCGCCACCGTCGCCGCCAAAACCGCCACCGCCGTTGCCGCCGCCGAAACCGCCGCCACCCCGCGCCGAACCCAGCAGATTGCCCAGAACAAACCAGCCGAGCCCACTGCCGCCGCCAAAGCCGCCGCCGCCGCCCCGTCCACCGCGCCCGCGAAACAGCAGCCACAGGAAGACAGCCAGGAAGATGAAGGGCAGGAATCCAAATCCACCCCCGCCCCGCGTGGCTCTTTGCTGAGCCGGTCTTCGGGGCAGCGGCGTCAGGGTCACTCCGGCATCGGCGGCGATGTCATTGGCGACCTGCTGCTCTCCATTAAGAATGGCCTGACCGGTATTGCCCGCTTCCAGCCCGGCGTTCATGCTGCGCCCGATGTCGCCTACCTTTGCATCGTTCAAAACACCTTCAAGCCCGTTGCCGACCTCAATCCGGCGCTTGCGGTCGTTCATCGCAAAGATCATCAGCACGCCGCGATCGGTGTCCTTCGGCCCGACCTTCCACTTATCCTCCAGCGCGGTCGCAAACTCATCGATCGACTGACCGTCGAGCGAGTGGATCGTCACAATCTCAATCGTAGAGTGCGTTTCGCGCTCCACTTCTGCCCCCAGCGCCTCCATCTGCGCGCGGGAACCGGCGTCGATCACCCCGGCAAAATCCGAAACATAACTTGTCGGCTGCGGCAGATCCTTCACCGCCTCGGCACGCGCTGGTATCCCGCCCCAGACCAGCAGAACAAACATCCACCCTAATCCGGATCTGCACACAGAGCTCACCTCAAAAGCATACGCAGAAAATCAGGATTGTTCTCCCGAGCACATAGACCCTTTGTATAGAACCTTTGTCTAGACCTTCTTTGTCTCGCGCGTTACGCGGGCAACAGCGGACCCAAGGACCGTCATCAGAAAGCCGTCACGTACAGTGCGTTCGCTCGTTCGGCAGCGAAGCCGGCAGTTCTCGGAGGTACTATGAAACGTCGTAACATGCTCTCCTATCTGGGTTCGTTGGCCGCGCTGCCCATCCTGGGCCGCACCGCTTTCTCTCAATCGATGCAAATGACGCCTGACCACCAGCAGCCGGGGCCGGAGGCCGTCCAGCACATGCAGCAGACCGCAGCCGTCGGTTCCCTTTCACTGCTCGTCAGCCGTGAAGCGCTGAACAAGGTGCATGCTCCCAAGTTGCTGCAGTTTGCCAAGTTGGAGGTTGCCGAACAAAACACCATCTCCGACATCATCAAAGGCATGAACCTGCCCGCATCGCAGGCACAAGGAACCGTGGTTCCGCCCTCCGACGACGAGGCGAAGTCGCACTTGGATCCGGACGGTAGGAACAATTATGCGAAGCTGCAGGGACTCTCCGGCGACACCTTTGAGAAGGCCTACCTCCAGGTCGAGATCGATGGCCACCAGAAACTGCTCGCCATCCAGAACTCCTACCTGTCAAAGGGCCACAACCGCGAAGAGCTGGACCTTGCCAAGCTGGCGAAGGGCATGATCCAGGAGCATTTGGAGCTTCTGCATGACTTGAAGTTGACGGATTTGCACACCCTCTAAGCGACAAGCGGACAGGCTGGCTCTGATGAAGTTGGGCTAATGACGCAGGGGTGGTTATCCTAGTGCTAGTGCAACGCACCATGACATCTACTCCCCTGCAGAACAACTCCGCCGACCCCTCCCTGCCCCCAGCCCCACCGACCGCTGAACGCGAGCCAACTACATTTACGTCGCACGGCGTCACGCTTCACGATGACTATGCCTGGCTCCGCGGAAAGGGTGCACCTCGCGTTACCGCGTACCTCGAAGCCGAAAACGCCTACACCGCCGCCGCGATGGCCGGCACGGAGCCTCTGCAAACCAGGCTTTATGACGAAATCCTCTCCCATATTCAGGAGGATGACAGCTCCGTTCCCTATCGCGACGGCGCCTGGGAGTACATCAGCCGGACCGAAAAAGGCCAGCAGTACGCCCGCTACTGCCGCCGTCCCGTGGACGCAAGTGGCCAGGTCGACGAGACCGCGGAAGAGGTCATCCTCGACATTAACGAGCTCGCCAAAGATCAGCCTTTTATGTCCGTCGGCGCGCTCGCCGTCTCGCCCGACGCCCGCCTGCTGGCCTACTCCACGGATAGCACCGGCTTTCGCCAGTACACCCTCGCCATCAAGGACCTTGCGACGGGTAGGTTGCTGCCCGACACCGCCCAGCGCGTCGGCTCCGTGGCCTGGGCTGCCGGCTCCAGCACCCTCTTCTTCTCCACCGAAGACGAGCACACCAAGCGTCAGGACCGCCTCTTCCGCCACGCCGTCAATACGGACACCGAGGCAACCGAGGTCTTTCACGAGCCGGACGAACGCTTCAATCTCGGCGTAGGACGGACGCGTGACCGCCGCTACCTCCTCCTTGAGCTCGGCAGCCACACCACCAGTGAAAGCTGGTTCCTGGACGCTGCCACCCCCGACGCCGCCTTCACGCTGGTCGCCCCGCGCATCGATGACGAGGAGTACGACCTAGATCACCGTGACGGGTTCTTCTACATCCGCAGCAACCGGAACGCCGACCAGTTCCGCCTGGTGCGCACACCCGTCGCCACCCCCGGCCGCGAGCACTGGCAGGAACTCTTGCCCGAAAACCCTGCCGCTCCGCTCAATGACGTTGCGCTCTTCCAGAACTTCCTCGTCACCAACTCCCGCGAGCGCGGCCTGCCTGTGCTCCGCGTCTACGACCTCGACGCGAACGGTCAGCCGGTAAGCCCGCGCGACATCCGCTTTCCCGACCCCGCCTACTCCGCTGGCGGCGAGATCAATCGCGACTTCAATGCCTCGACCTACCGCTACAGCTACGTCTCGCTGGTTCGCCCGGCCTCGGTCTTCCGCTACGATATCGCCACCGGTGAATCCACACTGCTCAAGCAGCAGAACGTTCCCGGCGGCTTTGACGCCGCCCTCTACGGCTCCGAGCGTCTCTGGTTCAAGGCACACGACGGCACCGAGATCCCTGTCTCCGTCGTCTATCGCCGAGATAAATTCAGCAAGGACGACCCCTCCCCGCTCTACGTCTACGGCTACGGCAGCTACGGCTACCCTCTACCGCTGGGCTTCTCCGCCGCCCGCTTGCCGCTGCTCGACCGCGGCCTCGTGATCGCCTACGCCCACATTCGCGGAGGCGGCGAACTCGGCGATCCCTGGCACGATGCCGGCAAGATGATGCAAAAACGCAACACCTTCACCGACTTCATGGAGGCCGTCGAGTTCCTCACCCGCGAAGGTTATGGCGATGCAGAGCGCGTTGCCATCGAGGGTGGCTCCGCCGGCGGCCTGCTCATGGGCGCGGTCGTGAATCTCGCCGCCGAGCGATCTGAAACCGAAGGCAAACCCGCCCTCTTCCGCGCCGTGCTCTCCCACGTGCCCTTCGTGGACGTCATGAACACCATGCTCGACGCCTCGCTCCCGCTGACCGTCGCTGAATATGAGGAGTGGGGCAATCCCAACGAGTCCGAGGCCTTCCACTACATGCGCTCCTACTCGCCCTACGACAACCTGCGCGAGGGGCCCTATCCCGCGATGCTTGTCAAGACCTCACTCAACGACTCGCAGGTTATGTACTGGGAGCCCGCCAAATACGTGGCCAAACTGCGCACCTTAAAATCCAACCCCAACCAGCCATTGCTACTCCACATCAACATGGAAGCCGGCCATGGCGGCGCCTCCGGCCGCTACGACTACCTCAAAGAAACTGCCTTTGATTACGCTTTCCTGCTTCGCGAGCTGGGCATTGAGGACGCAGCCTAGCGCTATTTGTTGCAGGAGTAGAGGTTAATTGCGCTGTCATCCTGAGCGTAGCGAAGGACCTGCTTTCTGTACTCCACCAGGACGACAGCTATAGGGTAAGTATCCCGTTCCATCGCCTCGCGCTGGCTCCACGACCACCACGAACTGGCGACAACGCAACCTGTGACTCTTAGCAAGGAAGGGACCTGCTTCTTCCGCCGACAAGGCAAATGAGCAGGTCCTTCTGGTACCGGGGTTTCAGCTACAGAGAATTATCGAAACGCGTTCAAAGCCACCCGCATCACGCCAAACCCACCGATCCACCGTGAAACCCCACCCAGCAAATCCTGCGACGGCACCGAAGCCTGCCGCACCGGACCCACGCCCTGTGCCCCATCCACCGCCGTCCGCAACGTACGTGCCAGCGACAAGGCAAACCCCTCGCTCACCCAAACCCGGCTTCCCTCGCGGCGCAGCAGAATATCCCCTTCATTGCTCGAGTACACCCGCTCGTCATCACCTGTTTCATCCGTTTGCCTGCGCTTCAGACCATCGTATTGCCGGGGCAGTTCTTGCTCAAAGACATGGAAAAAGCTCAGCGCCGAGTCATCGTTCTTCCAGCGCGAGTCATACAGCAGCGCCAGCGAGGCCGTCGTACTCTTCTCCGCCGCGGTGGCACTCCTGCGCTGCGCCGCGTAGTACACGCCGCCATCCCAGTTCGGCGCCAGCGCCTCGGCCAAGGGCTTGCCGCCGAACAGCTCCGCCGTCATGCGCACATCCAGCTCACCCATCACACCCACGTCGTACGGCTCATACCCCGCCGCCGTCAGGGTGGGATGCAGGTCGGGCAATAGCATGACCGGTACCGGCGCCTGCTTCAGATAGAGCTCCGGATGCAGAATCTGCGAGCTCGCCGTAGGCGGCGCTTCCAGCACGCCCGCAAACGCCTGCTTGGTCCCACCCCGCATCAGCACCGCATCTTCAAACAACAGCCCGCTCGTGTACGGAAACAGCAGGCTTTCCTGCAGCACCAGCGGAGCCCTCGCCAGCACAGGCGAATCCCCCATGTCGCTCGAACCACCTGCCAGCATCTGTGCCATCTGCGGCGCATCCTTCAGCGTTTTGCCCATGGGCCGCAGCATGTAGTCGGCAAAGCTCACCATTGCCTGGCCCTCCAGCACCGCATCCCGCGCCGTATCATCCTCGTCGGTCTGGATGTGCCTGGTGTCCTCGGCAACGTTCTTCGCTACGCCTTCAGGTTCAACGTCTTCCCACTTCTTTAGATCGACCTTCTGGTCCTGCAACGCGTGGGTCAGTTCATGGGCCATCACGGGCTTTTGTTCATCCACCGGCACCCAGTCCAGCAGATTCATCGTCTTGGTCTTGTTGTCGTAAAAGCCGGCAATCTGTTCGGTCAGCAGGCTCAGCAGGAAGGGTCGCAGATTGAAATCTCGATCCAGCAGACCGAACTTCTTCAACACCAGCTCGCTCTGCTCCATCTTCTTGTTGCCCTTGTCTTCGTCGAACTTCTTGCGCAGCTCCTTGCTCACCTCCTCGCGCGAAATGAACACCTTCTTCACGGGATGCTCTATCGGCAAGCCCGTATCCTTGCTCGCAAAGCGGAAGATCTCATCGGCGTCGGCCAGCAGCTGATCCTCCTGCACCTTGGTCAGCCGCTTCGTGTCCACAGTGATGTTCGTTTGTCCCGACTCCAGCACCGGCGGCGTTACGCCACCCTGCTTGCCTGGCGTGGGCGCAGCCGCTCCCGATCCGGGTGTTCCCGGGGCCGTCGGCACAGGCTTCTCCGGCGAGCTCACCTGTGCTCCAGCCACGCCGCAAACCGCTCCCAACACCGTCACCGCCGTCCACCTGCCCAGCCCGCAATGCACCGTCAACATAGATCTCCTGCTCACTTCCCAAGTGTACGCAGATCGTTTGACTCGGGCTGTCGCAAGACAGGTCGCCTTTGCGCGAAGGTCACCGGAAAGTGGAACGTCCCACCTACTTCGTTCGGGGTTGCCGCATCGATAGGCCTCTAAAATCATCAAAGGGAACCGATGGCCACACAGCGAAATCTTCTCGACGCCGCGCTCCACCATGCCGCCTTCGGCGTTCTCACCGATCGCGCCTTCCTGCGCATCACCGGTTCCGATGCCACGCGCTGGCTGAACGGCATGGTCACCAACGCCGTCCAGGCGCTCTCCCCAGGCGAAGGCAACTATAGCTTTCTGCTCAACTCACAGGGGCGCATCCAGGGCGATTGCACCCTTTACCGCGAACATACCCCCAGCGAACCTAGTTTCCTGCTCGCCACCGACGCCGCCCAGCTCGACACCCTCACCCAGCATCTCGACCGCTTCATCATCATGGACGACGTTGAACTCACCCCGGCTCTCGCCGACCAGTCCTCCCTGCTTCTGCTCGGCCCCGAATCGTCCAGTCTTCTCGCCGGTCTCGACCTACCCAGCCCTGCCCCGCTGCGCCTCACCGATGCCGGCACGCCCCACGGCCCTGTTCTTCTGCTCACCGTGCAAAACGGGGCCCGCTTCGAACTCCGCGCACCGCTTGCCACTCTCAACGCGCTGCAACGGCTCCTCGAAGCGAAGAACATCCCGGAAGTTGATGCGGAAACTCTCGAACAGCTCCGCATCGTCCAGTCAATCCCGAGGTACGGCACCGACATCCGTGACCGCGAGCTCCCGCAAGAGACCGCCCAAACCCACGCTCTCCACTTCAGCAAGGGCTGCTATCTCGGTCAGGAGATCGTCGAGCGGATCCACTCGCGCGGTCAGGTCAACCGCCTTTTCACCCCGCTGCGCCTTCATGGAAGCCTGCCCACGTTGCCCGCCACCCTCGAAGCAGAGGGGAGGACAGTAGGTGAGATCACCAGTGCAGCCCAAGTCGATCTGCCCACCGGTACCGAGCTGCTGGCCCTCGGCTACGTCCGCCGCGAGGTCCTTACCGCACCGGCATCCGGTCCGAACATAGGCGTGGGAGCGCAGGTACCCGGTACCCCGCTCAACTATTCAGGCGGTACCGCAACGCCTCGCCCCAAACAGTAGGCCCGGCAACATGGCCCAATATGTCCGGCCACATCGCTGCACAACGGCCTTCCTCTCTGGTTGCCCTTCCTAGCAAGGAGTCGGCGCTCGCTACCGCTATCGACCCGTAGGTGTTCTGCTTGGTGGCCTCACGGCTGCGATGCCGTCCTGTAGCTCCGCAATGCGCTCCTGGACATCCCGCCGCTTGCTCCGCTTACCCTCGGCTTGTAGATTAGCGTCGCGTTGCTCCAGCACCTGAATCTCCTGGCCAAGAACAGCTGCCAACGGACCGGCCGCCCGACCGTGCGTTTGATGGAGTTCTCCATCCGCTACCGTGAAATGCCTCTCGCGTTTCGAACCGGACTCAACCATCTCAGTCATATTGCTCCTCAACAGCACCGGCGCATTGCCGAACCTCAAAGAGGCCCGGCTTATTCGCTTTCGGGCCAGGACGTCTATTCCGGCTCCGACCGTGCGGCCCTATATTGATGTTCAGCGATGAGGGCCTAAAGAGTCCGTAAAACCAGCCAAGGGAACGCGAGGGGCCCTTCCCCGCTGGTCACGCTCGCCAACATTCCATCGCAACCCCCTGCCCGCGCATCCAAGCTGCGAGACGCTCACCAGATTTGCTGCAAGAGAGACCCGACATGCCTGAAACCCCGACCTTTGTCGTCAATGATCGTCGTAAGTTCACCGCCGAAGGTGAACTCCGCCACGATGCCGAGCCGTCCGCCGACTCCGCAATATCCGCACCGGCAGCCAAAACGGAGGACCACTCTGCCGCCGCCCCGGTCCTGAGCTTTCCCCAGGCCACCGCCACCCAGGCAGCCGAGCAGAACGTTCTCGACATCTCCACTCCAGCCCTCGAGCAGCTCTCCGACCTGCCGGAATCCGGCGCCCTGGACCGGACGCTGACCTCCGGATACTCCGCCGAGCCGAACGGTTCCAACGACTTCTCCGACGAAGCCGAAGCAGCCTACGATTCGGAGTTAGTTGGCCCAGGCCCGACCGAAGAGGAGTCGGCAGACGCACTACGAGCCTACGAGGCGACTGTCGACCGCCTCGACACAGCACTTCGCGCCGCGGATCCCGGTGGCGACCGCCTGCCTTCGATGAGCTTCGAGCGCCTCACGCAATCGCTCTACACCCAGGCGCTGATGCTCCTCGGCGGCGGCACCCAACCCGGCGAACAGCCCCGCGTGGACATTCTCGGCGCCCGTCAAACCATCGACATGCTCGCTGTCGTCGCCGATAAAAGCAAGGGCAATCTCTCGCCAGCTGAAGACAAACTCATCCAATCCGCACTCTTCGATCTGCGCATGGGCTTCCTTGAAATCACTCAGGCCCTCGCTCGTCAGGCTGCCCAGCGCCAGCCCGGCGGTCCAGGTTCGCTTGGGGGACCGGGCGGTCCCGGGGCAGGCGGCTTCGCCGGCGGTCCCCGCATTGTCCGCTAATCTCCACAGTTCTACGCGCCAGAGACTCACGAAGCTAAATGCAGGCCATTCTCACCTTTTTCGGCACCGGTACCTCCATGGCGGTGCCGACCCTGGGCTGCCAATGCGCGGTCTGCACAGACGCGCGCCGGCCGGGCTCGCTCAATCGCCGCACCCGCCCCTCGGTCCTGCTCAGCTACAACGACCGCAATGTACTCGTCGACACCGGCCCGGACTTCCACGCTCAGGCCACGCGTGAAAACCTCAACAGCGTGGATGCCGTTCTATACACCCATGGCCACGCCGACCACGTTCTCGGCATGGATGACCTCCGTCCGCTCAGCTTCGGCAAGGGCGCCGATTTACCCCTCTACGCCGACAACAACACCGCTGCCGTGCTCGAACGGGTCTTTGAATATACCTTTCGCAAGGTAGATCGCTACCCCACCAGCGCCCGCGTCAGCCTGCATCGCCTTTCCGATGCTCCCGGCACAACGGTTGACCTCTTCGGCGCAACCTTTCAGCGCGTTCCCGTCACCCACGGTCGCGATACCATCACCGGCTACCGCTTCGGCTCTGCCGCGTACCTCACGGACATGAACGACATCCCGGCCAATAGCCTTGCGCTGCTCGGAGATCTCGATATCCTCATCCTCGATGCCCTGCGCCGCGAACCGCACCCCAGTCACGCTCACCTGGCCAAATCGATCGCTCTCGTTCAGCAACTACGGCCCAAACGGGCGTTCTTCACCCATATCAGCCACGATCTCGATCACGACACCACCAACGCTGCCCTTCCCCAACCCATCCAGCTAGCCCATGACGGCCAGCAGCTCACCTTCGATATCGCCTAGCGTGCCAAATACAGACATCCAACCATAGTCATGACTCAAACCCCTACCGCTCAGATCCGCTTCTAACCCGCGAAGGTAGTTGCAGTGCCTAGGCAGATGGATCTCGTAACGCTCCCTCGATGAAGGCACGGAAGAAATTCGATAACCCATGCAAATCGCCCGCTCCCTTACCGAAGTAGGTCCGGAAATCACACCCTCCGTGGTGACCATCGGTAACTTCGACGGCGTGCACTGCGGCCATCAGGCGATCATCGCCGCCGTCAACAGCCGTGCTCGCGCCCTGGACGCCCGCTCGGTGGTGGTGACCTTTGATCCCCACCCCTCGCATCTGCTCGAAAGCAAGCCGCGGACCGCCCTGCTCACCCCGCTTTCCCGCAAGCTCGAGCTCCTCGCCGCCACAGGCGTAGATCTCGCCCTGGTCCTCCCCTTCAACGAAGACCTCCGCATCCTCACCGCGCGGCAGTTCGCCGAACGGGTCCTCTGCAACGGCCTGCGCACCCTGGAGATCCATGAGGGAGAGAACTTCCGCTTCGGCCACGGGGCAGAGGCCGGCATCGACGGCCTCACACGCCTTGGCGAAGAGCTCTGCTTCCGCGTCGAAGCCTATGAGCCCGTTCTGCGCCGCGGCGCCCCGGTCTCCTCCAGCCGTATCCGCCAGCTTATAGCCGCCGGCAATGTCCGTGCCGCCCGTGCCCTGCTCGGCCGCCCCTTTGACGTCGACAGCACGCCCGCCTCCGGCCGCGGTTACGGCAGTCGCTACGCCGTCCCCACCGTCAATCTAGCCGCATACCCCGAGCTCCTGCCCGCCCACGGCGTCTACATCACCACCCTGCGCATCGGCGAAGGCTCGGTCGCCCGCACCTTTCGCGGAGTGACCAACGCCGGCAACCGTCCCACCTTCGGAGCCGACTCCTACGCCGTGGAAACTCACCTTTTCAACTTCGAACCGCTGGAACTCACACCGGAGACCCCCATCCGGCTGATCTTCCTGGACCGCCTGCGTGGCGAACAGCGCTTTCCCACGCCCGAAGCGCTCCGCACCCAAATCGGCAAAGATGTTCAGCGCGCACAGCGCTATTTCCGGCTCTGCGATGCTTTTCAGATCCAACAGGGATAGATCATGGCGGTACCGGCGCTCAGCAATATTATTCGCCTCCTCGATGAGTTGTCCTCCTGAGCACAGCGAAGGACCTGCTGTTGTTCGAGGTGCCACATTATAGGAGAACGCCCCTTAGTTCTGAGGCGAATTCTGTGGCGCCGCTACTCGAGGCCTCGGCGCAGCAGTCAACGGCTGTGGAACAGGGGACGGTGCCGCAGGTCGCGGAGTCCTTGGTGTGCCACTTAAAGGCACCGGTACAGGTCCGGGAACGCTGCCCGCCGGGCTCGCCGCCGGTGCCGGCGTCTCCTTAGGCGCAGACTCAAAGGAAGGCGAAGCGGGCTCCGGTTTCGGAGTCTCGTCTCCCGCATCGGAAGCATCGCTCGGCTCGGGGACGAGATTCGCCGGTACGGCGATCTGGCGTTTCGGCGCATTCGCCCGCGGGAACTGCTCATTCGGCCGGTCGGCAATCGCGGCTTCCATGAAATTGATCCAGATCGGTAGCGCTACCTTCGCGCCCTGTTCTTTATCTCCGAGCGATTGCCGATTGTCGTAGCCGACCCACGTCCCACAGGTGATCGAAGGTGAAAATCCCACAAACCATGCATCGGTAAAGTTGTTTGTCGTGCCCGTTTTACCGCCCAGCGCATGGTTCAGCGCCGAAGCCGCTGAACCGGTGCCGTGTTGCACCACCGCCTGCAACAGAATCATCATCTTGCGTGCAATCTCCACCGAGATCACCTCGCGCACGCCCGAGGTCCGCTGCTCCACCGGAGTTCCATCCGCCTGCACCACCCGGCTGATGTAATGGGGCGCGATCCGGATGCCGTCGTTAGGAAACACCGAGTACGAGGCTACCTGCTGCTCCAGGGTGATGTCCGCGGCCCCGATTGCCACGGGCAGGAAGTTTGGCAGCGGGCTCGTCACCCCAAAACGCCGCGCCACCTCGATCACCTTCTTGATGCCTACCCGGTCCGCGATCCGCAAGGCCGGAATGTTCCGCGAGATCGCAAAGGCATCGATCACGCTCATATTGCCCGCATACCCCTTTTCATAGTCATGCGGCGAGTACGGTCCACTGGCGGTGTAGAACGTAGCCGGCGCATCCGAGATCGTGTCGTACGGCTTCATCCCCGCCTCAAATCCAGCCGTATAGTCATAGATCTTGAACGACGACCCTGTCTGCCGCAGTGCCTGTGTGGCCCGGTTGAACTGCGACAGCGCCCAGTCCCGGCCGCCCACCATCGCCAGCACCGCGCCATTCGAGTTATCCATCGCCATCAGCGACGACTGCGCCCCAGTGTCCTCCTCCAGCGCCAGTTGCAGAGCCGGCGTGCCCGTCCCGCTCACGACCTTCACGTAGACGATGTCACCCATACTCGCCAAGTCAGTCGCCTTATAGTGCTGAGTCCAGGCCCAGTCCGGCGGCGTCAACGTCGCGTAAACCTGCCCGATGCGCACCGTCATCTTCGTCGGCGAAACCTTCATCACCAATGCATGAAAGTACGCTCCGTTGGTGATCGTGCTCGTCCAGTCCGGGTGCTTATACGTCGCCGAGTTGTAGTCCGTATTCGCCAGCGTCGGCAGCTTGCCCTTCCACCCGTGCCGGCGTTCGTAGACCGCAAGTCCATCCAGAACGGATGTCTCCGCCCTGTGCTGCAGGTCCAGGTCCAGAGTCGTGTACACTCGCAGTCCCGAGCCGTGTACCTCATCCACGCCGTATTCGCGCTCCAACTGCCGCCGCACCTCCTCTACGAAGTAGGGTGCCTCGGCATTCGGCGGCGTCTCCAGGTGCAGCTCCAGCGGAACCGTCTTCGCGGCCAGCGCTTGCGCATATGTGATTTTGCCGTCGCGCGCCATTTCATCAAGCACCAGGTTGCGACGCCGCACGGCCCGCTCCGGAAACCGCACTGGGGAATAGTACTCAGGTCCCTTCGGTAACCCCGCCAGCAACGCCGCTTCCGCCAGTGTCAGTTGGCGCGCGTGTTTGCTGAAGTAATACTCCGACCCTGCCTCAAACCCGTAGGTCCCACGGCCGAGATAGATCTGATTCGCATACAGCGTAAAGATCTGGTCCTTCGTAAAGTGCCGCTCGATCTGCAGGGTGATAAAGATCTCCTGCAGCTTGCGTCCGTATGTCTTTTCCGACGATAGGAATAGATTTCGCGCCAGCTGCATCGTCAAAGTCGACGCACCCTGCGCCTTGCCCTTGCTGTGCAGATCCTCGTACGCCGCACCCACAACGCGCACCAGATTCACGCCGCCGTTGCGGTAAAAATCCTTGTCTTCAATGGAAAGAATCGCCTCACGCAGCACCGGCGGAATCTCCGAGAACGGCACCACCACCCGCCGTTCGGAAGCAAACGTGCCGAAGACCTTCCCGTGAACGTCGTACAGCTCGGTCGTCGTGCTCGGCCGGTACCGCTCCAGCTCCGTCATCTGCGGCAAATTGACGGAAAATACGAGCACCAAGGCCAGCACTACGCCAAACACCGCAGACGCGCCCAAAAGGAGCAGCCACGCCGCACGTCTCGCGAAGGGCTGCGCCACCCCCTTGGGCTCGCCGAAGGGGAACTGCAGCATCGCATCCCAGACTGGCGAGCGCCGGCCGCGGCGAATGCGTACACGAAGGCCCTTCTTCACTTCGACCTTCTTCCGCTCCGGGTGCAATAGGGTATTCAAGGCTTTTTCACCCTATCACGACCCCTGCCGCACCGCCGCGTCCTGTTTTGACACAGCGTTCAGGCAGCCTTACCCTTCAGGATCTCCAGAGCCTTGTTCAGCTGATCGTCCACCTGCACGGAAGATTTTTTGCCCGTGCTCGGCGCTGCGGTACCATGCCCAGCGGTCGCGTCGTCCCCGCCCTCGTCCGCGGTCTGGTCATCGCCTAGGCTGGAAGCAACCAGCACGGCAGGCGTAAGACCCTCTGATTCAAAGCTTTTACCAGAGGGCGAAGCATACTTCGCGATCGTCAGGATCACCGCGCCCCCATCCGGCAGGTCAAAGGTTTTCTGCTCTCCACCCTCGCCAAATGTCTTTTCGCCCACCAGATCGCCTCGCTTGTTGTCCGCAATCGCCGCTGCGGCCAACTCCGCCGCCCCTGCCGTACCACGATTGACCAACACCACCATCGGTGTGATCGGGTCTACGGCCTTTGAAGACTCCGCCGTGAACGTCTGCTTCGGAAAACGCTGTCCCTCCAAGGTGGCAATCGTGCCGGAGCTCAGGAACAGGTTCGCCAACCGCATCCCCTCTTTCATATCGTCCCCGGATACATCGCGCAGGTCCAGGATCACCTTCTTGGCCCCGCCATTCTTCTCCGCCGCCTTCAGCTTGGCCTCAACGGCATTCACATGCTCGCGATCCAGCAACTCCGGCCGCAGGTCCACGATGCTGCCGTTTTCATAGACCGTGTCCGTCACCGGCGGCTCGCTGATCACCGCCCTTGTCAGATCGATCTTGTCCGGAGCCGCCTTGCTCGGCCGCACCACCGCCAGCGTCAGCTTGCTCCCCGGTGTCCCGGTCAGCATGTGCTCGATCATCGCCAGCGAGATATCGCGGGTATCCTTACCGTCGATCGCCTCAATGATGTCGCCATCCGTAAGGTTCGCTCGCTCCGCCGGGCTGTTCGGTACCGCGGAAACCACCACCGCATACCCAAAGCGCTTCGACACGTTCAGCCCCACCTGCGCGTTGCCCATCGTGTCAGCCTTGTAGGCCTTGTAATCCGCCGGGCTCAAGTAGCTCGAATCCGCATCCAGCGACTCCAGCAAGCCCCGCAAGGCACCCGAGGTCACCACGGTCATGTTCGGATCCTCAACGTAGTCGCTTTGAATGTACTGCAGCACCTGGCCGTACACGTCGATCTGTTTGTAGGCCCCTTGCTGCACATCCATCCCCGCCGCGCTCACGCCACGGGCATTCACACCGAGAAAAATCCCCAGCACCAACAGAACGGAAAGCGAAAGCAGGGCAAGTTTTACACTCTTGGGCATGGGCTACGATCGACTCCGGAGATGGTACTCAAACATCGGTCCTGGGCATTAGACGAAGCCCGGTACCGGAATGATACCTTCAGACCATCACTGCCGCGGGGAAAGTTCGTGGTGGCGGTGAGAGGAATCGAACCTCTGACCTACGGGTTATGAGTCCGTCGCTCTAACCATCTGAGCTACACCGCCAAAACGCCAAAGCCAACCGACGCAGACAAGCATCCGTTCAGCCAAAATGGCACAGAGCCCATCATAAGGTTGTCGTTCCTTGAGGTCAAACCTGACGAGCCCCTTCCGCCAGTCCGCCACGAGCCCAGCTATGCTCGCCTTCAGCGGCCCTGCCGACCCCGCACTCGCCCACCGGCTCAACGACCTGCTGCATAGCCTCTACGTCACGGCAGTGGTCCTGGCCCTCCTGCTCATCATCAGCCTTCTCGTCGCGTTTTGGGCCTTCCGACGTAACCGCGACACGGAGCCGAAAGCATGACGCCCGTCAAAAATGCTGAAACATCCGTCCTCGGCGTGATTCCGGCTCGCCTTGCCTCTACCCGCCTGCCGCGCAAGGTGCTACGCCAGGTCGCGGGCCGCCCTCTGCTCGCGTGGGTCGTCGAAGCCGCCCAGGCTTGCCCACTCCTCGACCGGATTCTGATCGCGGTTGATTCGGACGAGGTCGCCCGCCTGTGCGAACAGCAGGGCTGGCCTTACGAGATGACCGCCTCCACCCTCCCCAGCGGCACCGATCGCCTCCACGCCGTCGCAGGCCGCCATCCCGCGGCAATCTACGTCAACATCCAGGCCGACGAGCCGCTCCTCACCCCCGCGCACCTCACCGCCCTGCTTCAGCCCTTCCAGGACCCGGCCGTTCACATCACCACCCTCCGTGTCCCCTGCCCACCCAGTGACATCGTTAATCCCAATGTGGTCAAAGTCGTCGCGGCCAACACCGGCCGCGCGCTCTACTTCTCCCGCGCTCCGATCCCCTTCGACCGTGATCGCACAGGCGATTCCCCCTACTGGAAGCACCTCGGCCTCTACGCCTACCGCACCGCGGCCCTGGCTCGTTTCGCCGCGCTTCCGCCCTCGCCGCTAGAACAAATAGAGCGCCTCGAGCAGCTGCGTCTGCTGGAAAACGGCCTTGCCCTTCACGTTGCCGACGCGCCCTCCGACACCATAGGCGTAGACACCGAAGACGATCTGCGTCACGTCGAAGACGTTTTACTCACCCGCCCGAGTCGGCAGCTGTAGAGCTAATTTGTTATGGGTATTTAGCGCCGATCTTTCTACGAGTTGTCATCCTGGGCTATGCCATCGTCCGCGAGGAGCTCTTTATAGCTGCTACATTTGCTCTCCGGTGCTTGGCTCCCATTGACGTGACCACCCTCAGGGCAGCGTTTGCGGCGTTGAGGACGGCCGTACAGTGAGGGCCGGCACAGGGCTCCGATTCCCCTAGATGTCAGATTCCCTAGATCATCGCAGGGCGAATGAGCGCCGGCGGCAAGATCTCTCTCCATGCAGCTTGTCACCGGGGAATCGTGGTGAGATCCCAAGGTTGGGTGTACCTCAGCCCTGCCCTCCCCCTACAAGGATGGTTTGAAGACAATAAGCGTCTTGGGATCATCAGGGACGCCACAGGTGATAACTGCTGAAAACTACACACGAACCCATCCGGAGCCGGCTTGCTCTCCGTGGTGAGATACACGGTATCCAAGGTTAATGTTGAGCCAGGCGTGTCCCCTCGAAGCCCAGGGCTAATCGGTTAGAACAGCTATGGTTAGGCTCCGTCTGCCGAATGGTCCACGTTCCCTGATTGATCATGCCGCAGCGCAGCCAAGGGAATCTGCTTTTCGCCCGAACCGCACGGAAATCCTCACCAGTCCCGCAAAGGTCCGTCACCTGGGATCGCAGCCGTACAAGCCTCATTCCGCCTCCGTGCTCACTTCGGTGTACTCCAGCGACTGCGCCCGGGAATACCCCCTTCCCTTTCTCGGCCAACGCTTCCAATCCTTCGAAATCCGCCGTCGCTGACTCAAGAATCACCTGAATCATGAAATGCTGATTTTCCTCTATCTCCTCGGCCCGCATTTTCACGCAGAAGTAGCGACCGCGTAGGCGAATCCACCCCCGAAACCACGTACGCCGCTAACCGCGTCGTTCCGAGAGCGGTTGCCGACCCCAGATCCACAAACGCTGCCGCCTCGAAACATACCAGCGTGTTCGTACGCAGCCCCGCAACCCGTTGCCGGAACTCGCGCTCCGCTTCCACGCACAGGCTCCCAGCACGGGGGCCGGCAACAGCCGCGGAACGTGCTCCGATGCAAGGGCGATGTCGCGTTAATTCACCAACGGAGCCACGAAGCCATGACGCGAAGCGCTGGACACAAGATAGAAGCGCTGGACACAAGATAGAAGCGCTGGACACAAGATAGTGGAGGGTGTTCTCTGTTCTGGAGAAGAGAAGCTAGACCGCGGCTTTGCCTGGACTCACGCGATGCAGCCGTAGCCCAATCCCCTCGTTCTTCATCACGACGGACACCTCGCGCAGCGTGGGCACGACCCAGGTCGCGCCCGCGGCGTGCAACGCCTCCGCTGAATGCGTTCCTTCCACGCAAAGCACCCGGCATCCGGCAGCGACACCCGCTTTTACCCCAGTCACCGCATCCTCCACAACGATGCAATCCTCGGGGCGAAGCTCCAGCACCTCTGCCCCGCGACGGTACGGTTCGGGATCTGGCTTGCCCCGCTCCACCATCTCCGCCGTCACCAAGCTTTCCGGCACCTTCAAACCCGCTGCTCCCAAACGGCTCATCACCAACGGCCGTGTCGCCGAAGTCACCACCGTCCATCGATGGGCCGGCAGACTCTCCAACAGCTCCCGCGCTCCCGCAAGCACTCGCGTGTCGGCCACGTCGGCCACCTCGAGGTCTTCAATGAAACTCAGCCCCTCCTTCAGGTCCACCCCCGGCTTCAGCATCTGCATCACATCGACCGCTCGCGTGCCGTGCGGAATCTCTAATGAATCAAACTTCTCCACGCCGTAGTGCTCAGCCCAGGTACGCCAGCAGCGGCGCACACTCTCGATCGAGCTCACCAGCACCCCGTCCATGTCGAAGAGGAGTCCCTTGGTCTCAACAGTCTCGCCCCTCACATCGTCCATCAAGCCGTCTCACCTGCCAGAACAAACGCCTTCGCTGCAGCCAGAATGTTTTCCACACTCCCCACGCTGCAGCTCTCGCAGTACACCCGCAGCAGCGGCTCTGTTCCGCTGGCGCGGAACAGCAGCCACGTCTCGGCCGGGTTCGACTTCTCCGTACAGGTCTTTTCGTCCAGAAAAAACTTGATGCCGTCCATGGTCTCGGTCCGCAACACCCGCCGTCCGGCGATCTCAGTCAGGCCGGCGCCAGCCCGCCGAATCGCCCCTTGCTTCAGATCCTCGGTAATATGCAGGTCAATGCGCCCATACTGATGCTCGCCGTACTCTTCCTGCAGTGCCGCCACCAGTTGCCCAAGCGTCTTGCCCTCATCGGCCATCACGTTGCCCAGCAGCAGGCTGTTCAACAAACCGTCGCGTTCCGGGAGGTGCCGGCTGATGCCCACGCCGCCCGATTCCTCACCGCCGATGAGAATGTCCTTCTCCAGCATCAGATCGCAAACGTACTTGAACCCGATCCCGTGTTCATGCAGTGTCCGCCCGTACCTGGCGGCGATACGGTCCAGCATCTTCGTGGTGTTGAACGCTCGCGTGACGTCGCCGGGCCAATCTTTGCGGGTCAGCAGCCATTGCAAGATGATCGCAAATATCTTGTGCGCATCCACCACGTTGCCGTGCTCATCCACCGCCCCGATGCGGTCCGCATCCCCATCCGTGATCATGCCGGCATCGCAGCGTTCCTGGACCACCATCCCCTGGCTAAGGGCAATGTGCGGCAGAATCGGCTCCGGATTGATGCCCGGAAACGCTGGGTTGACCTCGTTCCGGATCGCCACATAGGGAATGCCGGCCTCGTCGAAGATGCCCGCGATATACCCCTGCCCGGCCCCGTACATGCTGTCGATCAAGAACCGGAATCCGGACGCCCTAATCGCCCCGAGATCCACAAAACCCTTCAGGGCCGCCACGTAGGAAGGCGCAAAGTCGACCTCCTCGATGCGGCCGGGTGTGATCGCCCGCTCAAAGGGCTTGTACAGGTTCTGCTCGATCTTTGCGATGATCGATGGCTTGCCCGACCCGCCATAGTGCGCCTTGTACTTCACGCCATTCCACTCGGCAGGATTATGACTGGAGGTAATCATCACCCCACCTGCAGCCCCACGCTCACGCACGGCATACGAAAGCTCCGGCGTCGGCGTTACTTTGTTCGCGAAAAAGACGGGTATCCCCGCCTCGGACATCACGTTCGCCACCAGTTGTGCAAAAGAATGCGACCCAAACCGGGTGTCATAGCCGATGCACACACCCGCTTCGGGTCTTTCTTCGGTCAGCACATACTGTGCAATCGCCCGCGCCGCAACGCGCACGTTCTCAAACGTGAAATCATCCGCGATAATGCCGCGCCACCCATCCGTTCCAAACTTAACAACCCCGGCGGCGGGAGCCGTTCCTTGTGCAGTTGCCGTCTTTGCGTCACTCATCAGATCAGGTCTACCCGTCCAGCCTTCTTCAGCTCTGCCACGACTTTGCCCACATCCTGAGAACCGTCGCGCGTGGTAATCAGCAGTGCGTCTTCAGTCTGCACCACTACCAGGTCCTTCACCCCTACCAGCGCCACCGCTTTACCCGGGGCGTACACATAGCAGCCAGAAGAGGTGATCTCCACACCGTGCTCCGACTCCAGCACGTTGTTCTTCTGCACCAGGCCATCCTCGGACATGTGCTCATAGAGCGCCGCCCATGAACCCAAATCGTTCCAGGCAAAGTCGCCCGGCAGACAGTACAGCTGAGACTCCACCTCGCCCTTGGCCGACCGCGGCTCCAGCACCGCATAGTCGATCGAAACCGACTCGCACCTCGGATACAGCCGCGCAAAGGTCTCTTCAAAGGCTGGCGTCTCCCACGCAGCGGCAATCTCCTCCAGCAGCTTGGCCATCTCCGGCTTATGCTCCCGGATAGCCCCGGCTAAGGTCGACGCACTCCAGAGAAACATGCCGCTGTTCCACACATAGTTTCCGGCACGCACGAAGTGCCTCGCCCGCTGGTGGTCGGGCTTCTCCGTAAACCGACGCACCCGCCAGAGCGAGATGCAATCCGGCCCCACCTGTATGGGCTTGGAAGCCGCCCCAAGCTCGATATACCCATAGCCCGTCTCCGGACGTGTCGGCGGCACTCCGATGACCACCATCCGCGGTCCACTCGACGCCACCTGCACCCCAGCCCGCAACACCAGGCGAAAGCGCTCCGGGTCGCCGATCACATGATCGGAGGGAAATACACCCAGCACCGTCGCCGGCGCTCTTTTTTCAAGCAAGAAGGCCACTAGCGCACAGGCCGGCGCCGTATTGCGCGCCTCCGGCTCCCGCAGCAGCCGCTCCTGCAGCACATCGGGCAGCTGCTCCGAGATCGTCGCCGCCAGCAGGTCGTTGGTGATCACCCAGACATTCGGCCCGGCGGCCATACCCTCCAGCCGCGCCAGCGTACTCTGGATCATGGTGCCTTCGCCGTCCAGCTGCAGCACCTGCTTGGCACGTGCCCGGCGGCTTCGAGGCCAAAAGCGCGTTCCACTTCCCCCGGCCAGTACGATGGCGGCAAACGAGGGCGGTTCGGGATGTTCCTGCAAAGCCATATGCACCCTATCCTATCGGTTTGTGCGGCCGGGCCAAGGTGTCTGCCGTAACCCGAAATGGGTACGAAAGCCACGGTACCACCAGTGCCCTGCCCTGAACGAGCCATAAATATCCGTGATTAACCCAAACGGCTCAAAAACGTGCGCAGCCGCTCCACCCCTTTATCAATCACCTCTGGCGCCACCGCGTAAGAAAGCCGGATGTGTTCCGCCGTCCCAAATGCCTCACCGGGCACGGTCACCACATGCGCCTCGGTCAGCAGCTTGGACGCCAACGCCGTCCCCGTCCCAATTCCGCCTTTACCCAGAAAAGCCTTGATGTTCGGGTACACATAAAATGCCCCCTCCGGCACCGTGCAGGTAAGCCCTGGGATCGTCTTGAATCCCGCTAGCACTCGATCTCGCAGCTTTTTGTAGTCTGCGTTCATCTCCGCCACGCACGCCTGCGAGCCGGTCACCGCGGCAATGGACGCCTGCTGCACCATACTTGCCGTATTGGAAGTCGACTGCGACTGCAGCTTGCTCATCGCGCCGATGATTTGCTTCGGTCCTAGCGCAAAGCCCGCGCGCCAGCCCGTCATGGCATATGTCTTCGAGAGCGAGCCCAGAATAATCATGTGCTCCTTGCAGTCGGTAAACGACCCCGCACTGACCGGGTCGCCCGCAAACGTCAGGTACACATAGCACTCATCGAGCAGCAGATAAATCCCGCGCTCATGCCCCAGCGCGACGATAGCCTTCAGATCTTCCGCGCTCATTACCGCGCCGGAAGGGTTCGACGGCGTATTAATCACAATCGCCTTCGTCTTCGGTGTAATTGCCGCCTCCACCATCGCCGCCGTCAGCCGGAAGTTCTCCGCTTCAGCAGTTTGCACGTAAACGGGCGTTCCCCCGGCGTACTGGATGATGTCCTTGTAGCTCACCCAGTACGGCACCGGCAGAATCACCTCGTCACCGTGATCGATTAGCACCTCCATCACATTGAACAGTGCCAATTTGCCGCCCGTGGTGAAGACGCATTCATCGGCCGCGTAGGCCGATCCAAAATCAGCCGTGTGTCGGTCGACGATCGCCTGCCGAACCTGCGGCACGCCGGCCACCGCCGTGTAACGCGTGAAGTTGTTCTGGATCGCCGCAATCGCCGCCTCCTTAATGTGCTGTGGCGTCGAAAAATGCGGCTCGCCCGCACCGAAATCGGCCATATCAATGCCGGCCGCCTTCATCTTCAGCGACTCCGCCGTGATCGCCATAGTGGCGGAAACCTCGATGCGATTAATCCTGTCGGAAAAGATCTTCCTGCCCTGAGTCATTACGCTTTGTCCTCTAAACTGCTTGGCTCTTGAGAATATTGTTGTGCAGCCTGCTCTATGAGTTTAATGAGCGAAGCTAGTCCACGCTCTCGTCTCAGGGGAAAGTCGTGATCGACAGGGCAAACAACAGTCCCGTCTCGGTTCTGCCAGGGATATTCCGGATTCTCCGGTCGAGATCCATCCGAAGTCAGCGCCGGAGCTAAGATCTCTATCTCATACGCAAGACGTTTCAGCTCCTTCAAGCGGCTGCCCGAAAGCGCACGGCCCGCTCCAAGGACACGGGCGAGAGTGGGCAGGTGCTTCCGGACAACAGCATGGGAGCTATTTGCAGGCTGCCCCATCGCGTGTAGGTGTGCTTTGCAGGTCTTCTCTGCTGCCATCTGCAGATAGTGCGATGCATGACAGGCGGGCAGATCGGCTTGTACTAACACCCTGCGCGCTGCCAAGTCAGATAAAGCTTGCCTTGCAAATGCGCGGCACCATGCGTCGCGTTCCCCTGTGCCGGCCAACTATGCCCCGTTTACTTCTGTAAGTCGACCGGTAACCCGCCACGGCCGTTCGCCGAACCGTATCCGCTCGCCGCCGAAGTTGTGGAACTCAGCAGGTGAGATCTCCACGATCACGCTAGTGTAGGCAATCCCCCGGCCTGGATCCGACGGAAAACCAATCGGTTCGATCCCCACCTCAGGGGTTCCCTCGACGACCTCAAGCAACTTAATGGGTTCCTGGGGCAGATCTTCCTCCAGGTCCTCGGCCTCGATCAGGTAAACACCCTTCACATCCTGATCAACACGCATGTGCATCGTCGCGAGCCGTTTGGCCGTGTTTAGCTTCTCAAGCTTCATTGCCTCTCATTTCTATCACTTTCGATCATCCGCTCAAGCCGCGCATGCACGTTCGGCGGCACAAGGTCCCGCACATCGCCGCCCAGCTTCGCTACCCCTTTGATCAGCCGCGAACTGACATAGGTGTACCTCTCGGCCGGCATCAGGAACAGCGTCTCGATCTCCGGCGCCAGTTTGCGATTCATCATCGCCATCTGCAGCTCGTACTCGTAATCGGAGATCGCCCGAATGCCGCGCAGCACCGCCCGCGCCCCCTGCGCCCGTGCGAAGTCCACCATCAGTCCGTCAAACGAGGCCACTCGCACGTTCGGCAGATGCTCGGTCGCCTCGCGCAGCATCTCCTCCCGCTCCTCAACGCTGAACAGCGGATCCGGTTTGGCCGTATTGCGCAGAATGGCGATCACCAGTTCGTCCCCGAGTCTGGCCCCGCGCGCGATCAGGTCAAGGTGACCGTTGGTCAGCGGATCAAAGGTCCCCGGGTAGATCACAGTGAGCTGAGACATGCGCCCTCAGCATACCCATTCACATTTCTCCCTGTCATCACGGACACTCCCTGTCTCGGTCCGCTTGTTCCGCTTGGTCGAACCGGAGCCTGTGGGTCGCCTCTGGATCCACCAGGGGCCGAAATCCCAGCCCTTCGTGAAGCCGCGCGGCACCGTCGTTCTCCGCGCGCGCTCACCCGTTCTCCCGAGACAGGTAGAAGTCCCGTATGTACGTCTCCACAGCCTGCTTCAAGGGCGTGAACGGCTTCGTGTACCCCGCGGCGCGCAGTTTCTCCATCTTCGCTTCGGTGAAGTATTGATACTTTCCCTGCAATGTCGCGGGCATGTCGATGAACTCAATCGCCGGCTGGAGTCCCATCGCCTCAAACACCGGCGTCACCAGCTCAACCCACGTGTGCGCCTGCCCGGAACCGCAGTTGAATAAACCGCCCGGCTCCTCTGCCTCCTGCAGCGCAAAATGCAGCGTCACATCCACGGCATCCTTCACGTACACGAAGTCACGCTTCTGTCCGCCATCCGGAAACTCCGGCCGATAGCTCTTAAACAACTGCACCTTGCCCGTGTCACGAATCTGCTGAAAACTCTTCGCAACCACGGAGCGCATGTCGCCCTTGTGATCCTCATACGGCCCGAACACGTTGAAATACTTCAGCCCCACAATGCGATCGAAGAAGCCATGCTTCAGCGCCCAGAGATCGAACATATGTTTGGAGTAGCCATACATATTCAGCGGCTTCAACGAGGGCGTAACCTCGTCATCGTCGTCGTACCCTTGCGCCCCATCGCCATAGGTCGCCGCGCTGGACGCATACACAAAGCGAATGTCGTTGCCCAGCGCCCAGTTACACAACACCCGTGTGTACTGGTAATTATTCCGCAGCAGAAAGTCCGCATCGCGCTCGGTCGTTGCACTGCACGCGCCCAGGTGGATGACCGCACGCGCTTCGGCAAACGTCCCATCCTCGATAAGCCCCAGAAACTCCTCAGGCGAAACGATGTCTTCGTAGCTGAGCCCTACAAGGTTCTTCCACTTGTCATCCTTGCCCAGCTCATCCACCAGGATCAGTTCGTCTTCGCCACGGCGATTCAACTCGGCCACCGTGTTGCGGCCGATGAAGCCGGCCGCGCCGGTCACAATGATGGGTCTAGACATCGGTCCCTGCACTCAAAACGTAGATCTCCCAGGCAACAGCCCCATGCTACACGGGCGGGAAAGCCAAAGCCCTCCCACCCGCGTTGCACCCTGCTTCCCTGCTCTGTCCCAAATCACGACACTTACGCCTGCGGCTTGGGCGTAAACAGGACGAACCGCCCCGCCTGCTCCGCCCAGTCTCCCAGCAACCAGGCCGCCCGTTGACTTTCCGCCAGGCGCATATGCTCCTCCAGCAATGCTTGCAGGTGGGCCTGCTGTTCCGCGGAACACGCCGCAAACGGCGTTGCTTCCAGAAACTCCGCATGGAACCTCTGCCGTCCCAGCACGTCGCCGTCCTCGTCGAACACCCACGCCGTGCCGCCCGTCATGCCCGCGCCGAAGTTGATGCCGATCTCGCCCAGGATCACCACCTCGCCGCCGGTCATGTACTCGCAGCCATGGTCGCCAATGCCTTCCACCACTGCCGTCGCGCCCGAGTTCCGCACCGCAAACCGCTCCCCCGCGCGCCCCGCGGCAAACAGCCGCCCGGCCGTGGCCCCGTACAGCGCCACGTTGCCCAGCAGCACATGTTCCTGGCTGTTGGCGGCCGCCCGGCCCACCGCCCGCAGCACCAGGTCAGCCCCGCACAGCCCCTTGCCGACAAAATCATTCGCCAGCCCCGAAAGCTGCAGCGTCATCCCGGCATTCGCAAAGGCTCCAAAGGACTGCCCGGCCACGCCTTCCAGCTCAAAGCGCACGTCGGCAGCATCCACGGTGCCCGCGGCCCGTGCCAGACCCAGCTCGCCCGCCAAACGCGCTCCCACCGACCGATGTGCATTTGCGATCGTCGCTTTCACAGCGAAGCTCTCGCCCCTGCGCACCGCCGCCATCGCCGGCTCGGTCCAGGCCTCATCCAGCGGCTCATCCAGCGCCGACTCACGGGGCCGGTCGTTGCGCTCGCCCATCCAGTGCAGCGGCCCCTCACCCACACGTGCCAGCATCGGCCCCAGGTCCAGATCGCCGCCTTCGTGCACCTGCTCCAGCAGATCCACGCGCCCGATCGCCGCCTCCAGCGACGGCAACCCGAACTTCGCCAGCAATCGCTGCAGATCCGCCGCCAGCTCCCGGAACAGCGTCACCACATGCTCCGGCTTGCCGCGAAACTTCGCCCGCAGCTCCGGCTTCTGCGTCGCAATCCCCACAGGACAGGTGTTCAGGTGGCACTGCCGCGCCATATCGCACCCCAAGGCCACCAGCACCGCCGTGCCGAACCCGAACTCGTCAGCTCCCAGCAGCGCCGCAATCAGCACATCGCGCGCCGTCGCCAGCCCGCCATCGGCCCTCAGTCGCACCCTCCCGCGCATGCCGTTGGCGCGCAACGCCTGCTGCGCCTCCGCCACGCCCAGCTCCCACGGCGATCCCACGTACTTGATCGACGACAACGCCGCCGCGCCAGTTCCACCCGAGTTCCCCGCGATCACCACGTAATCCGCGTACGCCTTCGCCACGCCCGCTGCCACCGTCCCCACGCCAAAGCTCGACACCAGCTTCACGCCCACCGGCGCCCGTGGATTCACACGCTTCAGGTCATAAATCAGCTGCGCCAGATCCTCAATCGAGTAAATATCATGGTGCGGCGGCGGCGAAATCAAACTCACCCCCGGCTGCGCATGCCGCAGCCGCGCAATCAACCCCGTCACCTTGTGCCCGGGCAGCTGGCCGCCCTCGCCCGGCTTGGCGCCCTGCGCCACCTTGATCTCCAACTCCTCGGCATGCGCCAGGTATTCCGCGGTCACGCCGAAACGCCCCGAGGCTACCTGCTTGATCTTGTTGTTCAAACTCACGTGCACGGCCGGCGCGGCCACGATCTCGGCCACCGCCGTCCCACCGGCATCGCCCGCGTAAGCTGCCGACATCTCGCCACCACCGCCACCCGACGTGCGGAAACCCTCAACGCCGACCGGCCGGTACACCGCTGGATCCTCCCCGCCCTCCCCCGTATTCGACCGCGCGCCCATCATGTTCATCGCCGCCGTCACCGTCTGGTGTGCCTCCGGGCTAAGCGAGCCGAGACTCATGGCACTCGCCACAAACCTCTTCAGCAGCGAATCCGCCGGCTCCACCACCTGCAGCTCCGCCGCCGCCGGCCGGATCTCCAACAGATCGCGCAGCCGCACCGGCTCATGCACATCCACATCGCGGGAGAAAATTGCGAACTGCGCCGCAGGATCGACGGCATTGGCGATATTTCTTGCGCTTCCCACCGTCGTCTGCAGCGCCTTCACCGTCGGCGGCTGCCACTGGTGCGGCTCACTTACCTCGGATTTGCGAAACCGCACCCAGCCAAAATCCGGCAGGTCGATCTTCTGCGTCGTGGCCGTCTGGACCGACTCAGCAGCCACGGCCTCCGCTTCCCAGCTCGACCGCACCCGCCGAGCCAGCTCCGCATACCCAATGCCCGACAACGGCGCCGGCGTCCCCGGAAAACACCGCTCCACCACCAACCGGTGCAGCCCCAGGATGTCGAACAGGTGCGCCGAACGGTAGCTGTCCACCACCGAAATGCCCATCTTGGACATCACCTTCGCGAGGCCGGCCTCCAGCGCCTTGATCGTCAAGCGCTCGCCATCCACACCCTCGCCCTGCAGGCTCCGGGCGGTCTCAAACATCAGCCACGGGCATACCGCGCCCGCGCCGTACCCGATCAGCACCGCCGCATGGTGCAGATCGCGGCAATCGCCCGCCTCCACCGCCAGCCCGCAACGCGTGCGCAGCCCGGCGGCCGTCAGCGCCTCGTTCACCGCGCCCACCGCCATCGCCATCGGGATCGGCAACGCCACCGCACTCGCCCCGCGATCGGTCAGCAGCAGCAGTGTCGTGCCTGCCTCCACTTGCGCCTTTGCCCGCTCGCAAAGATCGAGCACCCCCGCTTCCAGCCCGGTCTCCGGTGGGTACAGGCACGGCACCTCCGCAAACAGCAGCGTATCCGTATGCGGATACTCCCCCGCCCGCAGTGCCGCCACCTGCCCCAGCGACAAAAACGGGGAAGGCAGCGACAGCCCGGGCAACGGCGCATGCGTGTCCAGCAGGTGCGGCCACGGCCCCAGTCGCGTGTGCAGCGACACCACCACCGCCTCGCGCAGCGGATCGATCGCCGGATTCGTCACCTGCGCAAACCGCTGCCGGAAATAGTGATACAGCGGTCGCGGCGACTTGGCCAGAAAGGCCAGCGGCGTGTCATCGCCCATCGACCACACCGCATCCTTGCCCGTGGTCGCCATGGGCTTCAGAATCAGGTTCAGATCTTCCTTCGTATACCCAAACCCACGCTGCAGCGCGGCCAAGTCGCCGGCATCACCCGCAACTCCCTCACTCGCAACTCGTAACTGAACAAAGTCCCCCAGCGGCTGCAACGTCGCATCCTCCAGCAACGTCGCATAGGTCGCCCCCGCGTCAAACAGATTCAGCAGCTCGCTGTTGCCATACACCCGCCCGGCCCCCAAATCGACCAGCAGCATCTGCCCCGGCCCCAGCCGGCCGCTTTCGACCACCCTCTCCGGATCCAGATCCACCAACCCGGCCTCCGAACCCGCAACCACCAGGCCATCGTCCGTAATCGCATACCGCGAAGGCCGCAGCCCATTCCGGTCCAACGCCGCGCCCACCACATCCCCGTCCGAAAACGCAATCGCCGCCGGCCCATCCCAGGGCTCCGAGCAGTCGGAGTGGTACCGCAGAAACGGCGACACCCGGTCCGCCGTCGCCGGCGGCAGCAGCATCCGCACACTCTCCGCCAGCGTCCGCCCATTCTGCGAGATCAGCTCCATCACCTCGTCCAGGCTGGTCGAATCCGTGCCATCGGCCGTCAGCACCGGCTTGCACTCGTCCGGCAGGGTCGCGTCGCGCGCCGCCATGCGCGCCCGGTTGCCCCACACCGTGTTGATCTCGCCGTTGTGTGCCAGCTTGCGGCCCGGCTGCGCCCGGTGCCACGCCGGCAGCGTGTTGGTCGCATAACGCTGATGAAAGATCGCAAACCGTGTGACATAGGCCGCGTCCTGCAGGTCCGTAAAGAACTCCGGCAGAAGCCGCCCCAGGCACATCGCCTTATAGACCAGCACCTTTGTCGAAAGCGAACACAGATAGCCCGTCGTCTGGCCCGCCTTGGCGGCACGCTCAAACACCTTGCGCGCCAGGTACAGCCGGCGTTCGATGGAAGACTCGAGCCCCTTATCAGACGCCGCCAGCAGCACCTGCCGGATCACCGGCATCGTGCTCAGCGCAATGGGTCCCAGCACCTCGGTCCGCACCGGCACCTCGCGCCATCCCAACACGCGGAATCCACCCGCCACCAGCGCGCCTTCGAGCACCGCCTCGGCCCGCACCTCGCCGGCCGGCAGAAACAGCATGCCCACGCCCAGCGTCTCGCCCTCACCCTCGCCCAAAGACAAACCAGTCGCCCGCAACAGCATCTCGCGCGGCACAGCCGTCATGATGCCCACGCCATCGCTTGAAAGCCCGTCCGCCGCCACCGCCCCACGATGCGCCAGCCGCGCCAGCGCTGTGGTCGCCAGCTCCAGAATCCCGTGCGTCGCCTCGTCCGTCGTGGTGGCTACAAAACCCACACCGCAGGAATCATGCTCAAAGCGCGAGTCGAGCAAGGAAACAGGCTCCGCCGAAGAACTTTGGGCAGACACAGCGAGGCTCGTGGCGGGGATAGAACTCCACCGAAGCTCGGCGTCCCTCATCTGGGAAGTGGAGGAAAAGGGTTCCATAACTCACTATACGTTGCAGCTTTCGCAACGCCAGTTCTTTTGAAATAGGGTTTCCGCAGTATGTCGCTCGCATCCGGACCGGACCTGGCCAGGCCCGTGTTGACACAGCCGCTTTGGATATTTATACATTAATTAGTGATTATTTATACAGCGCTGAGCAGACCTGCGCACTGTTGCTTTTGACCTGCTGCAAGATGCCGTCCCGCGGAGGTAGCCGATGAAGACACAACGTCAAACCCTCATCCGGGAGCTGCTCGTCCGCACCGCCGTCTCCAATCAGGATGAACTGCGCCGCAAACTCGCCGGCAAAGGCATCCACGTCACCCAGGCCACGCTCTCCCGCGACATCCGCGAGCTCAAGCTCCTCAAGGGCCCGGCTGGCTATGCCCTGCCGGACGACGACACGGACACGGAAGACCTCGACTTCGACGACGCTCTGCCCGCCGTCGCCGAAATGCTCTCGAGCTTCGGCCTTGAGATCCGCCAGGCCGGCAACCAGCTCATCCTGCTCACGGCCAAGGGCGCGGCCGGTCCCGTCGCTGCCGGCATCGACGACGAAGAGTATCCCGAATGCCTCGGCACCATCGCCGGCGATAACACGGTTCTGCTCGTCTGCGCCTCCGAAGCCATGGCCACCCATCTGCGCCTTCACCTGGAACCCTACCTTGGCTAGCACCGCCGCCAACCCCCAGCCCCGCATCGCCGTTGCCGGCGTCTCCGGCTATGCCGGCGCCGAACTCGTGCGCCTTCTGCTGCGTCACCCTGCCCTCGGCGGCCAGCCACCGCTGCTGCTCGGCCGCCTGCAGGCGGTACCCGCGCCCGCAGGCGAAAAGCCCACACCCTTAACCGAGCTGCATCCGCAACTCGCAGGCCTGCCGCATACCGCCGACCTGCACGTCGGGCCCTGGCACTGGGACGACCTGGACCGCGAGCACGTAGACCTCGTCTTCCTCGCCACCCCGCACGAGCAGTCCCGCGAATGGGTGCCCGAGGCCCTCGCCCGCGGCCTGCGTGTTATCGACCTGTCCGGCGCCTGGCGTCTCCACGACCCCGCCAACCGCAGCGTCTACAAATTCGAAGACGCCGACCCCGCACTCGCCGAGCGCACCCAGGCCGAAGCCGTCTACGGCTCCCCCGAACTCAATGGACCGGCCGTCGCCCACGCCCGTCTGGTCGCCAACCCCGGCTGCTACGCCACGTCCGTCATCCTCGCGCTCGCCCCGATCCTGATCCCACGAGAGGCGCGCGCCAACCTCGCCGATCTCGACTGCGGGGTCATCTGCGACGCCAAATCCGGCGTCTCCGGCGCAGGCAAAAAGGCCACCGCGACCACCCACTTCATGTACGCGGCGGATAACCTCTCGGCCTACGCCGTCTTCGGCCACCGCCACACCGGCGAACTGCTCGAGCAGCTCAAGTTAACGGCCGATCAAATCCAGTTCACCCCGCATCTCCTGCCCATCCCCCGCGGCATCCTAAGCACGGTGTACGTGCGCCTCACTCAACCCCGCACCCCGGCCGACATCCAGGCCCTTTTCGACGATTTCTACCGCGACGCCCCGCTCGTCCGCATCCATCGCTCCCCGGCCCTGCCGCAGATCCAGCACGTCGTCCGCACCGCCTTCGCCGACATCGGCTTCCAACTCTCCCCCAACGGCAAAAAGCTCGTCATCATCAGCTGCCTCGACAACCTCCTCAAAGGCGCCGCCTCGCAAGCTGTCCAGAACATGAACCTCATGCTCAATCTGCCCGAAACCGAGGGCCTGCTATGACCGACACCCTTCCGTCGACCACTACCCCTTCGTGGACTGACATCCTTTTGCTTTGTCATTCCGCAGCGCAGCGGAGGAATCTGCATTCGCCCCTGCCCACACTCCCGGAGCCCCAACCATGAAATTCGTAGTAAAACTCGGAGGCGCCGCACTCGAAGACCCCGCCCTCCTCACCCGCTGCGCCCGCTCGATCGCTGACCTCGCCAAAGACGGCCACCGCGTCGCGCTCGTGCACGGCGGCGGCGTGCAGCTCACCCGCCTGCTCAAGCAAATGGGCAAGCAATCTGAATTCGTCGCCGGCCTCCGCATTACAGACGCCGAAACCCGCGACGCCGCCCTCATGGTCCTCGGCGGCCGCGTCAATAAGTCGCTCGTCGCCGCGCTCGACCACTGCGGCCAATCCGCGATGGGTCTCACCGGCGGCGACGGCCACGTCTTCCGCGCCCGCAAGAAAATCACCGAGCACGACCTCGGCTTCGTCGGCGAAATCGCCGCCACCGACCCCAAGTGGCTCGACGCCATCTGGACCATGGGCGCGGTTCCCGTCATCAGTAGCATCGCCTTGGGCTTCGACGGCGAGTACTACAACATCAACGCCGATGAAATGGCCTCCGCCTGCGCCGTAGCCACCAAGGCCGACGCCCTCGTCTTCCTCACCGACGTCCCCGGCGTCAAGGATGCCAACGGCAACGTCATGCGCTGGCTCAAGCTCCCCGACATCCCTGCGCTCGAGCGCCAGGCCGTCGTCTCCGGCGGCATGCTCCCCAAGCTCAATGCCTGCAAAGAGGCCCTGCAACACGGCGTCAAGCGCGTCCGCATCCTCCCCGCTACCTCCGCCGAGGTCCTGCCCGACCTCCTAAGCTCCCGCATCAACGATGGAACCGAGGTGATGGTCGCATGAGTGAATTTGTAGAAACCGGCACAGAAAACGTCGCGCACAAGCAGGAAACCCCGCAAGTCCAGGCTCTCCAGGCCGCCGAAGCCAAGCTCCTGCTCAACACCTACGCCCGCAACCCCATCCTCTTCACCCACGGCGAAGGCGTCGAGCTCTTCGACGAAAACAATACCCCCTACCTCGACCTCCTCTCCGGCATCGGCGTCTCCGCGCTCGGCTACAACCACCCCGCGATCACCGCAGCCATTACCAGTCAGGCCAATGCGATCCTCCACACCAGCAATCTCTTCTTCCATGGGCACACCGCCGAGCTCGCCCTGCGCCTCACGGAGATCACTGGCCTCGACCGCGCCTTCTTCTGCAACTCCGGCACAGAAGCCTGGGAGGCCGCACTCAAGCTCGCCCGCGCCCACGCCGGCCTGCTCCGCTCCGAAGGCAAACCGATCGGCACCAAGATCCTGTCGCTCGAGCACAGCTTCCATGGCCGCACCATGGGCTCGGTCTCCACCACGCACAAGCTCGCCTACCGCCAGCCCTTCGCTCCACTCATCGGCGACGTCGAATTCATCCCCTTCAACGATACCGCAGCACTCCGCGCCACCATCGAAAACGACCCGCACGGCTTCTGCGCCATTGCCTTCGAGTGCCTCCAGGGCGAAGGCGGCATTAACCTCGTCTCCGAGGAGTTTGTCCGTACCGCCCGCGAACTTTGCGACGAAACCGGCGCGCTACTCATCCTCGACGAGATCCAGTCCGGCATGGGCCGCACCGGCCACTGGACGGCTTATCACCACTTCGGCATCCAGCCCGACGTCACCACCCTCGCCAAGCCCCTCGCCGGCGGCATCCCGATCGGCGCCCTGCTCTGCACCGAGTCCGCCGCCCGCGCCATCACCCCCGGCATGCACGGAACGACCTTTGGCGGCAATCCACTGGCTTGCGCCGTAGCTATCGCCGTCATCGATACCCTGCGCCAAGACCAGCTGCTCCCCCACGTCACCGAGGTCGGGGACTACTTCCTCGCGCAGCTCCGCACGCTCCAGTTCAAATACCCGGAACTCATCACCGATGTCCGCGGCCTCGGCCTCATGATCGGCCTAGAGATCGCCGACCCCGAAATCGCGAAGTCCCTGCTCTCCGGTATGATGGATTGTCACATTTTGCTCAACAGAACGCACGAGAATGTGCTTCGTTTCCTCCCGCCGTACCTCATCACAACCGCGCACGTCGACCGCGCCATCGCGGCCCTCGACGAGTTGTTAGGTGAGCACACCCAGCAAGTTGAGAAGGCCAGTGCCGACACGCCCGCGCTCGCCGGAGATCGCTCCCATGGATAACAAGCCCGTCCTCATGAACCCACGCCCCAACGGCAACGGCAGCGGCCTTTCCAAGGCCTCGCTCGGCATCCAGTCCGACACCGCCTTCACCGAAACCGCCAAGGCCCTCACCGGCCGCGACCTCACCTCCATCGCCGACCTCTCGGTCTCCGAAATCGCCGCGATTCTAGAGCTCGCGCACGCCGTCAAAGCCCAGCCCGAAGACTTCCGCCACGCCCTCGACGCCAAGCAGATGGTCATGTTCTTCGAAAAGGCTTCGCTCCGCACCCGCCTCACCTTCGAGGCCGCGATGAACACCTTAGGCGGCAACGCCATCTTCGTCGACCAGACAAAATCCCCACTCGGCGAACGCGAAGCTATTCCCGATGTGGCTCACAACCTAGAGCGCTGGATGCAGGTCATCGTTCTCCGCACCTACGCCCACGAAACCGTCACCGAGATGGCCACGCACGCCAACGTGCCCGTCATCAACGCCCTCTCCGACCTCGAACACCCCTGCCAGGCTCTAGCCGACTTTATGACCTTAGAAGAGCGCTTCGGCACCGTAGAAGGCCTCAAGTTCACCTACGTCGGCGACGGCAACAACGTCTGCCACTCCCTCATGCTCGCCGGCGCGCTACTCGGCGCACACGTCACCGTAGCCACTCCCAAGGGCTTCGAGCCCCAGCTCGACATCATCCACAAGGCCATCGAGATCGCCGAAGGCACCGGAGGCACCATCACCCTAACCCACGACGCCCTCAAGGCCGCTGAAGCCGCCGACGCCGTCTACACCGACGTCTGCACCTCCATGGGCCAGGAGCACGAAGCCGCCCGCCGCGCCCCCATCTTCAAGCCCTTCCAGGTCAACGAGGAGCTGATGTCCAAGGCCCAGCCCAGCGCCGTCTTCATGCACTGCCTCCCCGCCCACCGCAACGCCGAAGTCACAGACGCCGTCCTCGACGGCCCCCAATCCGTAGTCTTCGACCAGGCAGAAAACCGCATGCACGCCCAAAAAGCCATCACCCTGATGCTTCTAGGCGGCGCAAAACGCATCCCCAACCGCAGCAACACCAGAGCCCCAAAAGGCCGCCGCTAGGAACTCGAATTCCCCAGTCCCTGACTTTGTTCAGTTCCTGAACTTGTCATCCTGAGCGCAGCGAAGAACCTGCTTTTCGTTGTCATTCCCGGAGGGAATCTGCATTTGCCCCTGCCGTTGCCTTTCTCTGTCATCCCCGAGGGGACCTGCTGTTAGCCCGGAGCACCACCCATGCCCGTCATCTCGACCGAAGCGAAGCGAAGTAGAGAGACCCTGTATTTCGGCGCCAGAAAGATCTCAGTTGAGCAGCCATCGAACGAACGGCCCACCATGCTCCTGAGTGCAACACGAGACCACGCAACACAAAGGCCTTGTAAATGTCCGTAATCCTAGAATCCCTACCCACCAACCAACGCGTAGGCATAGCCTTCTCCGGCGGCCTCGACACCTCCGCCGCCCTCCACTGGATGAAGCTCCACGGCGCGATCCCTTACGCCTACACCGCCAATCTCGGCCAGCCCGACGAGACCGACTACGAAAGCATCCCTCAAAAAGCTCTTGCCTACGGCGCTGAAAAGGCCCGCCTCATCGACTGCCGCCTCCCCCTCGTCCGCGAAGGCATCGCCGCGCTCCAGGCCGGCGCGTTCCACATCACCACCGCCGGCGTCACCTACTTCAACACCACACCCATCGGCCGCGCCGTCACCGGCACCATGCTGGTTACGGCCATGCAGGAAGACGGCGTCAACATCTGGGGCGACGGCTCCACCTACAAGGGCAACGACATCGAGCGCTTCTACCGCTACGGCCTCCTCGTCAACCCCTCGCTCCAGGTCTACAAGCCCTGGCTAGACCAGGCCTTCATTAACGAGTTGGGCGGCCGCGCCGAAATGTCCGCCTTCCTCCAGGCCTCCGGCTTCGACTACAAGATGTCCTCCGAAAAGGCCTACTCCACGGACTCCAACATCCTCGGCGCCACCCACGAAGCCAAGGACCTAGAACACCTCTCCACGTCGATGAAAATCGTAGCCCCCATCATGGGCTCGGCTTTCTGGCGCGATGACATAAGCATCAAGCCCGAACAGATCACCGTCCGCTTCCAAGAAGGCATCCCCGTCGCGCTCAACGGCACCGAATACCCCGACCTCGTAGCCCTCATGCTAGAAGCCAACACGGTCGGCGGCCGCCACGGCCTAGGCATGAGCGACCAGATCGAAAACCGCATCATCGAAGCCAAGTCCCGCGGCATCTACGAGGCTCCCGGCCTCGCCCTGCTTTTCATCGCCTACGAGCGCCTCCTCACCGGCATCCACAACGAGGACACGCTCGAACAATACCGCGACAACGGCCGCAAACTAGGCCGCCTCCTCTACCAGGGCCGCTGGTTCGACCCCCAGGCCATCATGCTCCGCGAATCAGCCACACGATGGATAGCCAAACCAGTCACCGGCGAAGTCACCGTAGAACTCCGTCGCGGCAATGACTACACCATCCTCTCGACCGAAAGCCCTAACCTAACCTTCTCCCCCGAACGCCTCTCGATGGAAAAGACCGAAAGCACCTTCAGCCCCCGGGACCGCATAGGCCAACTCACCATGCGCAACCTAGACATCACCGACACCCGAGCCAAACTAAGAACCTACGCCCAAACCGGCCTGCTCACCCTAAGCAAAGGCACAGAAATGCCCCAGCTAAATAACGGCAACAAGGACTGAGCGCACTCCATAGGACTGAGCGCACTCCATCATGCTGTCATCCCACAACATTCTCCTTTCACAGCCGTCATCCTGAGCAAAGCGAAGGATCTCCGTATTCGGCTCGAAGCGCCACACTCTCCGAGCACAACTACACCGGGTGCCCCATCTTGCGCAGCAAAGGCTGGGATAGTCGAGCAACGCTAGACCGCAGTTGTTTTTGCTTCTCTTGCTGTCATTCCCGAAGGGAACCTGCTGTCAGCCCAAAGCGCCACACCCGCTCAGGGCCAAACCGAAACCGGAAGGGTACGGCTTCAGCCGTACCGTAAGTAGCTTCAACTGCGGCTTTAGCCGCTGAGATATAACGACTTATGCCGAGATTGAGCACCGATGTCGTACAGAATCTACTAGACGACATGTCTCGCCTGGTCTCGGTCTATCCTGCCGTCGTAACTCAAATCGGAAAGAAGCTGGACGACCTTATAGCCGGAACGGCATTCTTTCCAGGTGGATCAGGACTCTGGAGAGGAGCACAGGCGGGAGGCGCCCTCCCTGTTTACTTTCCGGACAAGCCTTTGATGTTTATCGCCTACAACTTTGGCGATGTTCCATCATTCGAACAAGCAAAACGGGAACACGGAGAGGCACACAGCGCCTTCGCCAATCTTTGGTCCAACCTCCTCGACTTCCTTAGCCACGCAGGACCACTGCATCCATCCAACTGTTTCTTCACGAACGCCTACATGGGCCTGAAGAGCGATGGACGTAGCGGGAAAGTTCCTTCCGATGCCGTTTTCAAAGAACAATGCGTCGAGTTTCTCTCGTCGCAAGTAACGATCGTAAGCCCAAGAGGAGTTATAGCCCTGGGTGACGAAGCGGATGCACTCTGGCGAGCCGCAAGGAAGCGGCACTCGTACCTACGTGCGATTCCATCTACGAAGATCATGCACCCGTCCGCTCGCAGGCTGAATCAGCTGCCAACACCCGAGCAGTGGAAACAGACCCAGGGCCGAGTTATAAGCCGGCTGATTAACCCCGATGTCCTTAGAGAAAGCTCACAAGTACCGATGATTACGCCTAACGAACAACCCACAAAAATGTGGTCAGGCCGCTTCCGCGAGCCCCTCAACCGCACCTTCGAGCAATGGCAGCGCAGCTTCCCCTTCGACTGGCGCCTCCTTCCTCACGAGGTCGCCGCCTCAAAGGCTCACGCCCGCACCATAGCCGCCGCCAACATCCTCACCGCCGACGAACTCACCCAAACCCTCGAAGGCCTCGACCGCGTAGGCGAACGCGCACTGAACTGGGCCCACCGCATCAGCGCTACCAGTGGCCAAATTGACTACGAAACCTCCAACGCCCAGGTAGGCGCCGCCATCGTAGCCAGCGCCCCGCAGGCCGAAGACATCCACCATTTCGTAGAGCTCGAACTCACCAGGGAAATCGGCACACTAGCCCTAAAACTCCACACCGGCCGCAGCCGCAACGAGCAGATCGCCACCGACATGCGCCTCTTCGTCCGCGACGCCATCGATGCCACTACCCACGGCCTAACCCAGTGGCTCGACGCCCTGCTAACCCTGGCAGAGCGGCACACAGCCACGGTCATGCCCGGCTACACCCACCTCCAGCGCGCCGAACCCGTCCTCCTCGCGCACTGGCTGCTCGCCTACGCCAGCATGCTCGAGCGAGACATGTCACGATTCGGGGACGCGCGCACCCGCATGAACCTCTGCCCTCTCGGCTCGGGCGCCATCGCCGGCGCCACCCTGAAACTCGACCGCACCATAGCCGCCCGCGCCCTCGGCTTCGACGCCCCCACACGCAACAGCATGGACGCCACCTCAGACCGCGACTTCCTCCTCGACTTCGCCCAGGCCGCCTCGACCCTCGGCCTCCACATCTCCCGTTTCGCCGAAGAACTAACGTTGTATGCCACCGCCGAGTTCGGTTTCGTAGACTTGCCCGAGGCCTTCTCCACCGGCTCCAGCGCCATGCCGCAAAAGAAAAATCCCGACCTCACCGAGCTGGCTCGTGGAAAGGCGGCCCGCCTGCTCGGCGCCTCCACGGCCCTCAGCACCCTGATCAAAGGCCTCCCGCTCGCCTACAACAAGGACCTCCAGGAAGGCCAGGAGCAGACCTTCGACATTGCCGACACCCTCGCCGGCCTCCTCTCGGTCCTCCCCAGCTTCACCCGCGCCTTGAAATTCCGAACCGCAACCCTCAAAACCGCCGCCGAAACCGGCTATCTCAACGCCATGGCCGCCGCCACCTACCTCAGCAACAAAGGCGTCCCCTTCCGCAAGGCCCACGAGATCGTAGGCAACGCCGTCCGCCTCGGCCTTGACCGCAACCTAGAACTCAACGCCCTCCCCCTCGCCGATCTCCAGCAACTAAGCCCCGAGTTCACCGAAGACGTCTACGCCGCCATCTCACTCCAGAGCACCGTAGACTGCCACGCCAGCCAGGGCGGCACCGCCACTGCACAGGTCACCGAGGCCCTCAAACAAGCCCGCATCCGCCTAGCAGCTACAGCGTCCAATTTCTTTCGGGAAAACGCCCTTGCCTGACCTCATCACCCTCGACCTCGAAACCCCGGACGCCGCCACCGAAGAACCCGACGGCTCGGCTGCCCCCGTCGGCACTCCGGACGCCTCGCGTCCGCTGCCATCGGCCGTGCTCGAAAGCCTGGAGACCCGCACCGCCGCGCCGAGCTTGCCCGCGCCCACCAGCGCGGCCGGGCAGCCCTTCGCGCTCACCGAGGTCAACACCGGCAACCCCGAAACCGACCCCAGCACCGACAACCAATCGCCAAACCTGCCCCCAAGCGCTCCAGGACCGGGTGCCCCATCTTCCCCGAAAGCTTCACCGTCGGCTACAGTGGGTTGGACCGCGCCAACCAGCCCCAATCCAGCCGCCGGCGTCCCAACCGCCGCGCGAAACCTCTCGCCCAACGCGAAGTTGCACGTCCACAAGGCCCGCCTCCAGGACGCCCGCAACATCTTCGACCTCGTCAACTCCCTCTCCCACGACGGCACCCTCCTCCGCCGCAACTACGCCGAAATCTGCGAAAACATCCGCGACTTCACCGTAGCCGAAATCCTCCCAGAAGCCTCTCCCGACCACTCGGACGTCCCGGCCAACCCGGGCAGCACCCCCGCCGCCGAACCCCACTTCCTAGGCTGCGGCGCGCTCCACCTCTACGGCCCGCACCTCGCCGAGGTTCGCTCCATCGTCCTACACCCCGAAGCCCGCGGCCAGGGCGCCGGCGGCGCCATCCTCCGCGCCCTTCTCGCCGAGTCCGAAGATCACGGCGTAGCCACCACCTGCCTCTTCACCCGCATCCCCGACTTCTTCTTCCACTACGGCTTCCGCGTCGCCGAACGCAGCGCCATGCCCGACAAAATCTACAAGGACTGCCAAACCTGCCCGCGCCTCTACGCCTGCGACGAGGTAGCCATGGTAAAAGGCCCCCTACCCCAAACCGCCGTCCTAGGCCCTATAAAAGTCCAGCAACCCGAACTCGTCCAGGTTCAACTTCATTCCGTTACGGTGCAGAGTTAAAGCAAGCTTGTCCTGTGTTTAGTGCGCGGGTTACAAGGTACAAAGCTGAATGTCTACATAGCAATAAAGACAGCTTGCATATCACTACGCAAGCTGTCTTTGTTGTTGGCTTTCTTTAGTTGCTGTTAGCTTCTTTTAAGACGAGCGTCAGCCAAAATAGCGTCGCTGGCTTTCTCACTGATCATCAGTATTGGTACAGTGAGGTAGTAGCCAGGAATTGCGGGAAAGACTGAGGCATCGACCACACGCAGGTTCTGTGTTCCGTACACCTTGAAGTTGCTATCGACGACGGAGAGGGGATCATTTTTAGGTCCCATCCGGTTGCTACAGGAGGCATGGTGTCCCCATGCCTCATTGCGCACGAATGTCGCAATATCAGCCTCGGTTTGCACTGCTGGTCCAGGAACGACTTCCGTGACTGCGAGGTCAGCCGTTTGCGCATTCACCTTTCTTGCGAGTTGAACGGCTTCGACAACAGCACGAAGATCCTCCCCAGCAACATCGGTTCCCTCTTCAAAGTAGTGGAAATTGATCGCCGGTGTATCAAGCGGGTTCGTCGACTTCAAAGTTACGGTACCGCCGCGATTCTTGTTATGAGCTTTCAGCAGTAGCAAGGTCTGATTGAGCGGATTGCCTACCACATTCTGGTAGCCTGGATAGTACCCCTGGAAGGCACCATAGTTCTCATTGAGAACCAGGTTGCGCACAGGTTGATCGGGACTGGATTTTACAATCGCCGAGATAGACAGACCGATGGTGGTGTAAATGCCTTTATTCTGTTCCCAATCCAGCAGACAAGGATCTGTCGCTCCAGAGCCGCATTTTGCGAACAGGGTCAAAGGCTGTTTAAGTTCGGTGACCACCGCAACCTCATAGCGGTCCATCATTCCGGTACCAACGCCAGGCAGATCGACGCGAGTGGGTATGCCCAGAGCCGATAGCTCCTGCTCAGGTCCGACGCCTGAGAGCTTTAGCAATTGCGGGCTATTGAAAGTTCCCGCTGAGATAATTACCTCTCGCTTGGCATATACCTGTAGTGTTTGCGGCGGCGTTGCGGTAGCGGACAGCGGCGAGGCGTGATAAAGATTTGCACCCTGCAGGTACTCCACGCCGGTCGCTGTGTTCTGTTTGTCAAACAAGATGCGCGAGGCAAGACAGTTTGTCAGAATCGTGAGGTTAGGGTGGGTTGCCGCGGTGGCCAGAACATAGTCCCGCACACTCCAACGTACACCGTTTCGCCGGGACAGGGGAATGACGTAGAGTCCCTCCTTGTCTTCCTCGGTTGAAATGTAGTTGTTCGGGTCTAGCTGCTCCTGTACATAGGCGTGTGCATCCCCCGGCTTGCCAATCACGGTCTCTGCTGCGTCAATAAAGCGGGCGGTTTGAGGGTCGCTCAAAAAGATCTGGGGGTCTGGCATCTCCGTTGTTTGCCAACCGTTGAATCCATGACGCTCAACGAGCTCTGTTTCCAGAGACGGCCGCTTGTAGTTGCACTGTTCCAAGCGCTGGAAATAACCGCGCATGAGGTCAGGCGCCCAACTCGGATCCCCCGTCACAGCGACGATGTTTTCCCAATCCGAGTTGCTGGGGTAGACCATCATGAGCGCATTGTGGACGGAGCAACCACCAATCGTGCTTGCACGTGGATAAAGAATGCCATTCTCGGCCGGAACGAACTTTGTGTCCTTCTCTTGCTGGGTTTGATCGGAATAGTGCCTCACAAAATAAGACCAGGCCACACGTGGATCCGCCGTGACAGCAAGATTATCGATCGGGACGGCGATCTCTTCCAGAAGATCCGGAGCGGTTGCAGGACTGCCTGCTTCCATAAGGCAAACACTGTACCCGGCCTTGGCCAGGTTGCACGCCAGCGGACCACCACCGGGGCCTGAGCCGACAACGATGTAGTCATACGTTTTGGGATTTACCTGCCCGAGTAAAGTCCCCGTTGCTGAGGAGACTACACCCGATGCCGCCAAGCCCTTCAACACGGTACGACGCGAAAACTTCTGGCTCTGCTTCGCCTTATTTGCCTTCTCTTTTTTTCTCAGGGGGATCTCGCTTTCTCGGAGCTGTGCACCAAAAAGACTCTGCGTACCTACATCAGCATAACCTTGCAATGGCCCTGAAATGAATCGCGCAAGAATAAGCCTGCATTAATCATGAGCGGCTGTATCGCTTCACGCTCAGTGATCTCATCACCCATAAATACTCTTGCAGTGGTGGAGTAGCCGCTGTGCTGCCCAGAGGCCAGCACAGGTTAGACGAAATGCTTGCGTACCACACCCGCGACTCAGAGCATGCCAGTCCCAAGCAGAGCTATGCTGAACGGTTCCAGAGTGACGGCATTGGCCGTACTATCCACGCCTGCTACCTCGACGTAGTATGAATTGCCATTTTGTATCTGAAATGTGTCTCTCGCCCTCCGCGAAATCCCGGCACCCGGTACAGGCACTTCAACGACGTAAAAGTTTCTACCTCTACACCGTCGACGATACCGGCATGAAGAGCGCCAACCTCGGCTGGCCCATCACAGTCAGCGCAGATAATGGCTAGGCACTGCTGGAGGTACGCAATCCGAGCACACCGACAAGCCTGCCAGCTCGCGCTGCCATACGCCGACATCTTGCACCAGATCGACGTGCGCTCCGCCCCAGGCCGGCATCCGGTTGAGGTCCGGGATGTCACCAAAACAGCCGAGCTCGTCGTCTCCCTGAACCACTCCACCCCGGCCTCCTGCTTGTGCACCTTACCGACCACGACCACGAGAAGCGCGAACACAGCCCCTTCAGCCCCGAAACCGACGCCTCCATGGAGACCCTCGACGCTCGGATCGGCCAGATCCGCACCGCCGCCCTCGCCATCGACCCGCGCACTCGCATCGTGATCGCCTCCTGCACGACTTTCTGCGCGTAGACCGTCGCGTAACCTGAAGATCTTGCTCGCCGGGCAAGCCAGACTTAGCTGACGTTGAAAAGCACGCCGGCCACGACCCCTATGTCACCAGCCGCAGGGCTAGGCCCGGGCCGCAGGAGGCTTCACGCTCGAAAGGGAGCCAGGGGCTCTCTAGAGGCAAGTTTACGAGGCACTTCCATCACTACCGCGCAAACCAGACCCCCTCTCGCTCCCCCACCTCCACAGGCCGCCTAAACAATTCGGTCATCCGCTCACTCGTCAGCAGCTCCACGGTAGCCCCATCCGCCACGATCCGTCCCTGCTGCATCATCAACACGCGTCCCATCTCCGGCAAGACATCTGACACCTGATGCGTTACCAGCAGAATGGCCGTTCCTGCCTGCGCCACCTCCCGCAGCATGGCCCGCAGATCGTATTGAGCTGCGAGATCCAACGCGTTTGAAGGTTCATCCAGCAGCAGCATCTCCACCGCGCCCAATCCATCGCCGGTAGCCCCGGCCATGGCCCGCCCGATCATCACCCGCCGCTGCTGCCCGGCGCTCATGGCTCCCACAAACTTATCCCGCAGTGCCTCCGCCCCGACCAGGCCTAAAATCTGCTCCGCCCGCTCCCGCATCGCCGCGGTCATGGTCAGGTTCGGCCACAAGGTCGAACTCGAAAAGAAGCCCGTCAGCACCGCATCGAAGCCCGTCGTGGTCAGCATCGGTTTACCCGGCAACTCCGCCGAAACCACGCCCAGGCGCCGCCGCAACTCCGTCGTGTCCCAGCGTTCCCGCCCAAACAACCGCACCCGCGTCTCCGGTTTCGGCAGCGGATACAGCTCACACGTCATCACCTTCAGCAGCGTCGATTTACCACACCCATTCGGCCCGAGCAGCACGAGGTGCTCGCCCGCGGCAATCCGCAGCGACACATCTTGCAGTACCACGTCTTCCCCGCGCGTTGCACATACATGCTCCATGTCAACCAACGGCACAGCCAGATCACCCGACATCAGACCGATCGTCCCACCCGCCGAAACACCCCAAGTATCCTCCACCCTGCCTGAAGCGAAGCCCTCAAGTTGCCCGAGACCTTGCTAACGCCGCCGATACGGCATAGATAGTTCACCGGGATCTCCACGATCTTCAGTCCGTCGCGCACAGCTTTGATTTGCATCTCCAGATTCCATCCAAAGGTCATCTCACTCATCCGCATGGCCTCTAAACTGGACCGGCGGATCGCCCGAAACGGCCCCATATCGGTGTAGCGAAAGCCGTAACGCAACCGCACCAGAGTGCTGATCAGATGAGCCGCGAACACCTGGCTGCCCAGCATCGACCCAGGTTCCCGCAACCCACGGATCCTCGACCCGATCACAAAATCCGCTTCGCCGCGCACAATCGGCCCAATGAACTGCGGCATCGCCGCCACTTCGTCTGAGCCGTCCCCGTCCAGCATCATCAGGATCTCGCTCGAGCGTAGCGCCGCGGCCACACCCGCATGCATCGCCGCACCATATCCGCGCGGTGACGTCACCACCCGCGCGCCTTCTGCCTCGGCAGCAGCTCCCGTTCCGTCCGAGCTGCCGTTATCCACAACAATGCACTCAGCGATCCACTTCCAAGGCATCGACCGCACCACCGAGCCAATCGACTCCACCTCATTTAGCGCCGGGATGATCACCGAAACCACCGACGCCGGATCACCCAAAGGCCCCATTTTCGGTTTAACGGACGCTTGCAAACGCATCCTCCTGCGCGTCAGGCAAACGCTCCCGCAACAACACCAGACGCGCCCGATCCTGGGTCGCCCGCCGTTCCGTCACAAGGTGATTCCACAAGGGCGAGCGCGTACACACAAAATGCAACACTAGGGCCACAGCAGTCACCAGGTAAATTCGTTCATTCAGGAGGAACATCTGTGGTCCGGGCATGGCCGCCAGTGCTGTGGTGTATCCATAAAAGAACACCAAGGTGTAAACAAGCAGCGGCAGGTACGGCAGCAAGACCATAAACGGGACCAGCCAAACGTTGTACCAGGCATAGTGCGGTGAAAACAGCAGCATCAGGGCAAACGCGAGCATGGCCGCGGCCTTGACGAACGCCGGCATGGGATCGCGGTCTCGGCGTGCCGTGCCAGAAAGCCCGTCACCGCGCTCATCCGTAGCATACCGCCAGGCCCAGAGGACCAGCACGCCTAGCACCGCCGCGCTGAACCCCGTAAAAGCACCTTTGGGCAAACCCGCCAGACCCGGAAGGGAATGCAGGTAATCCAGCAGAAAGAACCGCGATCCGCTATCGATCCCTTCTTCTTTCGTATACCCCTGCATAAAGCCCAGCACACGCCAGCCCACCGAGCTGTACAGCGCGTACCCCGCGACGCAAACCCCAACCACGGCTGCGGGCATTTTCCAGTCCCGCCGCTGATATAACGCCGGCAGCAGCAGCAGCGGGTAAAACTTTGTCATCACCGCCATGCCCAGAAACAACCCACACCATGCCGGCTGCCGCCGCAAGCGGAACAGCAGCGCCAGCGACACCAGCCCGCACACGACCGCATCCACATGCCCCGCGCACCCAATCTCCCACACCAGCAGTGGGCACCACAGCAGGATCAACAGGTCACTTGTCGAGCGTCCCAGCTGTCGCAAAATCAGCGCCAGCACCCACGCCGTCAGCGCGAGGAAACCCAGCATCATCAACTTCATCGCTGCCACCGACGGCGCAAAGTACGTGGCCAGCCAGTAACAAATCTGTGCGATCGGCGGATAGATCGTCGGCGCGTAATCGCGACGGTTGATGTTATCGAATACGTCCTGATTCGGCGCGCGCAGCCACGCCAAGGCAGCATTGCCCGGCACGTACCGGTACGGATTGATGAAGTGGTGCTGCACCATCCCGTCCCACACATACCGGTAGATGTCGGAGGACAGGTACGGGTCCGTAAGATAAGTTGCGACAAACATCGGAATCGAGAGGGCAATGATGATGCCGAGCGTAGCCCGGTTCACCGGCTGCGTGCGCACCACCAGCACCGCAACGAAGTACACCAGCACCGATGTGAGTGCAGTCTTGTCAAAGCCAATAACGAAGTGCTCGATCTCCCGCGTAAACTGGTGCGCCAGGGCCACGAGCACTAGTCCCAACAACACCAACGTCGCATTCGTCACGCGCGCGTCCCCCGCGCGCCAGCCGCCGGTCCCGTCCAGAACATCCCTCATGCGCGCACATCCCCGGCGGCGAAGTTTGTCACGTCGCCGTCTGGTACATCACCGCTCTTCACATCCTCCTCGCGGCTTGCCTCCCCCGCAGCGAGCACTCGCACCCGCAGGAACTCCCGCGTATGCGCCGCATCGAAACCGTCGATCTGCGCAAAGCCCGGACGTTTGCCTTCCAGCAGCTCCGCCTCCAGCAGGCGCAACGTCGCAGCATCGTCCACGTCGTACCAAAGCGGCAACTCGACGAGTTCAAGCCCTGCCTCGCGCACCCGCTCCACCGTCTCCGCCAACACCGAACCGGTGCTCCAGGTAATGCGCTCAAACGGAGCGGCATGTGCCTGCTTCAAGCCGATCAGGTAATATCCCCCGTCATCCGATCCACCCAGCACAACCCGGTCGCCGGGTTGCTGCAAAGCCGTTACCGCGGCCGTAAACGCCGCCGTCGGCACCGTCGGCGAATCCGAATCAATCAGACACACCGCCCCGAAGCCGCATGCCAGGATGTCCGTCGCGGCCAGGAGCAACCGTTCGCCAAACCCTTCGCCACGTTGCGCCACCAGCGCAAACCCTTCCGGGAGCAAACCGTCAAAGGCCTCCTCGTCGCCCATCGGCGTGTAGCAGATCAGCCCCTGCGCCGCACCCGTGCTCGCCACCCCGGCCAGATTACGCGTTGTGTCCCGCAGAAAGCACATATTCAGCGCCGCCGCCCCCTCTGCCGTTAGCGGCGGCTGCAACCGCGTCTTCACCTTGCCCGGCCGTGGTGCCTTTGCCATAACCGCCAATGCACAGGTCTTCGCTCGATCAGCTACAGGCGTGCCGGGATCCAGCACGGCATACATCCTCTTCGACAAACAAACTCCCATCTACCCAGCGGGTACGGCCGTCAGATCTAGTCCTTACTCCCGTTCATCATAACGGCTTGTGCCAAGGCGAAAAGATCACGAAAGTAACGTGGACCGTCCCATTTCGCTCCATCGACGGCCCGAAGCTCACTCCTCCTCGAACTCGCGGTTCCAGTGCGCGATCACCCGCGTCTCGCGCTCGAAGCCCAACACACTCACACTACCCGTACCCAGGGCAAACAGCCGCCCGTCCACCGCCGGCCGCCCGATCCACCGCGCCGCCAGGATCCGCAGAATATGCGCATGCGCAAACAGCGCCACGTTGCCGCCCTCCGGCACAGCCGCCAGCGCCCGCTCGATCACACCATCCGCCCGCACGCCGACGGATTCCACGCTCTCCCCACCTACGATCGGGTCCGTCCACACACTCCATTGCGGATCTCCCTTCAGTGTCCGCATCTCGGTGGTCGTCTTGCCTTCGCTCTCCCCGTAGTTCCACTCCTGCAGGCCGCTCTCCACCTGCATTTGGTCACCCAGGCCCGCGATCCGGCACGTCTCCTGCGCCCGCTGCCGGGGACTGGCAAACACCGCCGCAAACTTCGTCGGCTTGAGATACTCCTTCAGCTCCTCCGCCCGTTGCCGCCCATGCTCCGTCAGCGGAATATCCGTAAAGCTCGTGTGCGCCCCGCTCAGGCTCCACGCCGTCTCTCCATGCCGCACCAGCCACAACTCCACGCCTGCACTCATCACGCATGCCCCCTGCAGCGATTCTTCCACGTTCGGTCCCAGGTCAGATCGAAATCAGCCCCATGTCGATCGCCACCAGGGAGGCCGTTCCGACCACGATCCACAGAATCACCCCTTGCAGAAAGGGCTTGATGCCCACCGCCTGCAGCGTCTTCTTCGAAAGCGAGGTCCCGATCAGGAAGAGCGTCGCCGTCAGTCCGGCCTTGCCCAGCCGGTTCAGCTCCAGGTACGTCCCCATAAAGCGCGGCAGGTACGTGCTGAGCACCGAAGCACCAAGGAACAGAAAGATGAACCACGGCACCTTGACCTTTGCCGTGTGCCCAAGCCGGCCCTCCTGCCGTGCCGTACGGCTCATGTATGCCGCCGTCACCAGCGAGACCGGCACAATCCAGAGCGCTCGCGCCAGCTTTACGGTCGTCCCGATCGCCAGCGCCTGGTTACCATACTTAGCCGCTGCGCCGACCACCGAAGACGTATCGTGGATCGCCAGCGCCGCCCACAGGCCAAACTGGTTCTGGCTCAAGTGCAACCACCAGCCGACCGCCGGAAACAGCAGCAGCGCCACCGAATTCAGCAGAAATACGGTGCCCATCGAAACCGAAATCTCTTCCTCACTCGCATCCGTGATCGGCGCCAGCGCCGCAATCGCCGACCCGCCGCAGATCGCCGTTCCCAGCGTGATCAGATAACTGGCCTTGCCTCCAACCTTCAGCAGCTTGCCCAGCAGCAGCCCTAGCACCACCGCGCAGCCGATGCTGATCGCCGTATACAAAAAGCCCGACCGGCCCGCATGGATCACCTGGTGCAGGTTCATCCCGAACCCCAGCAGGATCACCGCAATCTGCAGCAGCAGCTTCGCCAGCGAGCTGGCCTCTTTGCGGTACGGATGCACCACGGTGAACCCAAACGCAATGCCCCCGACCAGCGCCACCGGCGGCGACACCAGTCCGCTGCCGGCCAGTAGAAGGCCCAAAAAGAAGACTGACCGCGCATCGAAAGCCTTCTGTGGCGCTCCCGGCCCTGTCTGTCCAAGGTGCGCCGAAGCGGACCCTGCTCGGAGCATCGAGGCAGGGTGTATCTCCTCCGCCGTCTCCGTCAGAAAGTAATCCTGTACGCCCGTTGCTCCCGTAAGCTCCTGCGGTGCCGTCTCCATCATCTCGCGTTCCTCTTAAACCCAGTCTCGGCGTGCGCGGAACCTGCGTCCAAGCAGAAATTCTTATGCCCCATTCGCTTTGCGCGCATGGCCCGGATACAGGCTTTGCCAACCTCGCGCAACGGGGACAACGGGGACAACGGGGACAACGGGCAGCATGGCAGCGACGGAAGAGCCGTGACGATCTCCCACCGACCGCCCTACAGCTTGCGTTTCGTCCCGCGGCTGGGCGCCAGAGTCGCGGCGTGGCTCAGCAGAAAGCTGCGAAACGCTCCCACACTCCCCGCAGGCTCGGGCCCGGCAGGATACGCCAGCGAGAAGCGCCGCGAAAGCTTCAGCCCCTCCACCCGCGCCAGCCGCAGCGTCCGCAGGGCAAGCTGGTTGCGCACCGCCCAGCGCGAAACAAACGTCACGCCCAGTCCAGCCTCGACCGCGTTCAGCAAGCCCTCCGTAGAGTCCAGTTCCATGCGGATGGAGAGATCCTTCAACTTCAGCCCGGCATCGGCCAGCGCCTGCTCCACAATCCGTCGCGAGCCCGACCCGAACTCCCGCATCAACAGCGGCTGTGACCGCAGCTCTTCCAAGCTGATCCTCTGCCCCGCCCACTCATGCTGCGCCGGGACCACCAGCACCATGCGGTCTTCCATAAACGGCTCGATGTGCACATCCTGTCGCTGCTCCGGCCCCTCTAGCAGCGCCAGCTGGATCTCGCCGGCAACCAGCGCACTTATCATCTGATCCGTGTTGCCGCTCCGCGCCGTGACGCGCACCTGCGGATTCCTCTGCAGAAACGCCGCAATAAACGTCGGCAGGAGGTATTGCGCAATGGTCTGCGAAGCCCCCAGATTCAGCTCCCCCGCCTGCTGCCCGTAGGCCTTGGCCACAGCCGCTACAGCCTGCTCGCTCAGCTCCCGTATCCCCTCCGCAAACGGCAGCAGCGCAGCGCCGCCCGGCGTCAACGCGATGCGTCCGCCCCCACGCTGCAACAGCGGCACGCCGAACTGCTCCTCCAGCGCCTTGATCTGCTGCGTCACCGCCGGTTGCGTCAGCAGCAGCTCCTCCGCCGCCCGGCTAAAGCTCAGGTGCCTCGCCACCGCGCGAAACACGATCAGGCGAAAATTCTCAATCGTCAACGCGCCGAGTCTCCCTCCAGAACATGTACCACCTTCACACCCGGGGCGCGTCGCTCACCAACAAACCCGCCATCGCCAGCCGCCCACCGGAAAACCTAAACCTTCGCCCACTCTTCGCTTATCCTGTAACGATGGACTTCCAGCTGGTCACCGAGTACACCCCCCAGGGCGATCAGCCCACCGCCATCCGCGAGCTCGTCTCCGGCGCCGCCGCCGGCGAAACCGACCAGGTCCTGCTAGGCGTCACCGGCTCCGGCAAAACCTTCACCATGGCCAAGGTCATCGCCGAGCTCAACCGCCCCGCGCTCATCCTCGCCCACAACAAAACCCTCGCCGCCCAGCTTTATCACGAGTTCAAACAGTTCTTCCCCCACAACGCCGTCGAATACTTCGTCTCCTACTACGACTACTACCAGCCCGAGGCCTACATCCCCTCCGGCGACCTGTACATCGAGAAGGAATCCACCATCAATGACGAACTCGACAAACTCCGCCTAAGTGCCACCCGCAGCCTCTTCGAACGCCGCGACGCCATCATCGTCAGCTCCGTCAGCTGCATCTACGGCCTGGGTTCGCCGGAGGCCTACTACGGCATGCTGCTGCTGCTCGAGAAGGGCCAAACCATCAAGCGCGCCGACATCACCCGCCGCCTCGTCGAAATCCTCTACGAGCGCAATGACGTCGACTTCCGCCGAGGGACGTTTCGCGTCCGCGGAGACATCATCGAGGTCTACCCCACCTACGACGAAAACGCCTTCCGCATCGAGCTCTTCGGCGACGAGATCGAGTCCCTCTCGCAGATCGACCCCCTCTTCGGCACCGTCAAGCAGAAGTACGCCCGCCTCCCCATCTACCCCAAATCCCACTACGTCGTCCCGCCCGACCGCAAAAACGCCGCCGTCAACAACATCCTCGCCGAGCTCGCCGACTGGGAGGCCCAACTAGAAAAAGAAGGCCGCATCGTCGAGTCGCAGCGCATTCACCAGCGCACTCGCTTTGACCTAGAAATGATCAAATCCGTCGGCTACTGCCACGGCATCGAAAACTACTCGCGCCACTTCTCCGGCCGTCTCCCCGGCGAAGCCCCGCCCACGCTGCTCGACTACTTCCCCCGCGACTTCCTCCTCTTCATCGATGAATCCCACGTCACCGTCCCGCAGCTCCACGGCATGTGGCACGGCGATCGCTCGCGCAAACAAAACCTCGTCGACTACGGCTTCCGCCTCCCCTCCGCCATGGACAACCGCCCGCTCCGCTTCGAGGAGTTCGAAGGCCGCGTCATCCAGACCATCTACGTCTCCGCCACGCCCGGCCCCTACGAGCTGACGAAAGCCGCCGGCGTAGTCACCGAACAGATCATCCGCCCCACCGGCCTCGTCGACCCACCCGTAGAAATCCGCCCCATCAAGGGCCAGATCGACGACCTCCTAGCCGAAATCCGCGACCGCGCTAACAACAACCAGCGCGTCCTGGTAACAACCCTCACCAAGCGCATGGCCGAGGACTTAGCCAACTACTACACCGAGGTAGGCGTCCGCTGCCGCTACATGCACTCCGAAATCGAAACCCTCGAGCGCATCCGCCTCCTCCGCGACCTCCGCAAAGGCGAATACGACGTCCTCATCGGCATCAACCTCCTCCGCGAAGGCCTAGACCTCCCCGAAGTCTCTCTGGTAGCCATCCTCGACGCCGACAAAGAAGGCTTCCTACGCTCCCAGGGCTCCTTAATCCAGACCATAGGCCGCGCGGCCAGGCACCTCGAAGGCCGCGCCATCCTCTACGCCGACAAGATGACCGACAGCATGCAGCGCGCCATCAACGAAACCGACCGCCGCCGCGAAAAACAGGTCGCCTACAACGTAGAACACAACATCACGCCCCGCAGCGTCATCCGCTCGATCGACGACTCCCTGGCCGTAATCCTCCAGGCCGACTACGCCGACCTGACCTCGGAAGACGCCACCAACGAGGCCCTAAACTTCACCACCCAGGCCGAACTCGACACCTACATAGGCAAACTAGAATCCGACATGCGAGAATCCGCCAAAAAATTCGAATTCGAGAAAGCCGCCAAACTCCGCGACCAGGTCAAAGAACTGAGAACGAAGGAATTCCTTTTTTCCTGAGGTAGTTCCGTACGTCTTTTCCACATAGCGCCTATTGATTGTGAATGATTTACCATATGTCAATAAGGAGTTCTCATGTTAGCCATTGCGACACACAGCGGAGCTGTTCGAATCGGCAAGTGGGAGTTACAAGCGTTCAACCTTATTGATGGAAGGCGAGTTCTTGAGAGTTCGTCCGTAAAGACGATGCTCGCCATTGATCCAGCGCAGAGCGGAAGTGGCATCTTCCACTCGCTCTCAAAGCACCCACTGCTTAGGACAAGTCCGCTCATTCCTCGACTCAATGAAATCAATCAGCTAATCGTCTTCAAGGACAGCTTCGGCAAGCTCTGTAAAGGAGTCGAAGCGGGAATGCTTGTCGACCTTTGCAAGTTTCTTCTCAAGGCACGTGAGATTGGGGCGATAAGAAAGGTGGCTGAGCTGCGTTATGCACAAGCTGCAGAAGACTTGGTGATCTCGCTTGCCAACGTTGGCATAATCGCGGTGATTGATGAGGCAACTGGATTCCAAAAGGTCCGGAAAGAAGACGCACTTCAAAACTTATTAGATCGTTTTCTTTTGAAAGCTTTCGCGACTTGGGCAAAAAGATTTCCTGATGAGTTCTACCGTGAGATGTACCGGCTACGGGGCTGGATGTGGCAAGGCCGCAACGTAAATCCGCCGCAGTGTGTAGCTCTTTATACCAAAAAGATTGTCTATGAACGCCTCGCACCAGGAATCCTACAAGAATTGGAGCAGCGAAACCCACTTGATGAGCTAGGAGAGCGCGAAGCGAAACATCATCAGTGGCTCACACCGGACATCGGGCACCCGGCACTTTCCCTTCACCTATACGCCGTAACGGCGTTGATGAAGGCGAGCAAAACTTGGGAAGCATTCCTAATCGCACTTGAGTCTGCCTTTCCAAGACCCGGCGACCAGATGGATTTCGGACTAGACCAATACTAAAAGGGGCGGGGGGGGGGGGGGGGGCGGGGGGCCACCCATATCCCTGCCACACTCCGCCTTTGCCGCAAGTCTGGCGATTGGTTTACCCATCCGGTCTCAAACTCGCCGGGTAACCTACTCACCTGATCCGCCGAGACAAGGGTGGTGCCACAGGCGGAGAGACCTAAACCGCGGGAGTCCCAACACCCGGCGCCGGTGGAACTCCAATATCTGGCTTGCCGACGGGCCAATCTCTATGTATGCGCCGCGTGCCGGCCAATAACATTCGCGTGAACAGGGTCGAAACCAGAAGCCACCAGAACATGTCGCCGAAATCGTTGCTCGGAGCATCCGGCTTAATGCCCATAGGAGCCGTCAAGAAGTTGGTTAGATTGTTCCCTAGCCGTGCGACGAACGAAAGTACAGTACCGATCCCAAGCAGCCAGTAGACTGTTGCTGCCGTACCGTTCAAGAAGGCAGCCGAATATCCAATAAAGATTCTGATCCGAGTACGCGCTCTCTGCCGGGCGTAACGAAAGAGCCAGATTGCTTCCATCCAGGTACGATAATCTCGCCGCTGACGTCCCCGAATAGCACCTTTTGGGAAGTGGGTGGGGCGGGTGGGACGGGTGGCCCACCCACCCTCTAACACTCCGAACCACGGAAACCGTTGCGTGCCTCATCCATGCGCAGGCAGGTGGCCCACATCTCAATCCACCACAACTGCGGGTGCCCCACGTCTCGCTTCTGAGACGTGGGTTTTAATACAGATGGATAACCCGACTACTCCCCGACACTCCAAAACACCAACACCGTCGCGTGCTCCGTCCATGGCGGGTGGCTCATCCACTGCTGACACTCCAAACCACTCAAACAAGTGGGTCGTATTCCTGCGCGGCATATTGCGGTCTGGATCTACGAATGCGGCCACCGCAAACAGAACACCGCCGCGGGAGGGCGACGGTGTGCGCTGGACCGTGTGCGGCAGCGCCTAGGCGAACGAGGCGATCGCATCCTTCTCGTTGTCCTTCACGTCGAAAACGGTGAGCAACTTCGTAATCACCAGCAGATCCTTCACCCGCTTGGTCAGGTTCAGCAGCTTGAGCTCGCCGCCGGCGTTTTTCACCGTCGTGAACGCACTCACTAATTCGCCCAGGCCCGCGCTATCGATGTAGTTCACATCCGCCAGGTTTAAAAGAATCTTCTTGGAGCCCGCCGAAACGGCCTCCTGCACCGCGTGGCGCAGCCTTCCACTCTCTTCGCCAAGCGTGATCTTGCCTCCGAGATCAAGGACAGTGACGCCTTCTACATGCCGAATCTTTGTGTCCATTTGGCTGCCTGACTCCCTATGTGATGAATTTCCTGAGGGTAACTTCCGTTCCTGGTTCTAACTGGCGGAAGTGTACCTCATCCATAATGGCACGCATCAGGAAGACGCCCCTGCCGGAATCTCGAAGAAGATTGCCGGGGTCCAAAGGATCAGGAAGCGCGGCAACATCCAGCCCGGCGCCCCCATCGGCGATGCGCACCGTGAGGTTTTGCGCCGTGCGCTGCAGGCTGGCTGTGAACACGGTACCGGGCGCAAACTTATTCCCATGTTTGCTGGCATTGATAGCCGCCTCGCGAACCACCAGCCCGATGTTGCTCGCCGTGTCCTCATCAAAGCCTGCACGCTGCGCCATGCCCTGTGCGGCAGTCTCTACCGTGTCGATACTCTCAAAGGTCGAAAGGCAGGTGAGGTCGAGGCTTTCCAAAACCGACGCAGCCTCACCCGAACCACTCATCGAAGCTCCCTGATTTCGCGCCGGCTTCCGAGATACCTCCCGTCCGGCAGGTGTCCGGAGTGTAGCAGAGACCGCCCCATGCAGCCGGATGACATGGCAGCCTGCCGACGTTCAGCCTGCCGACAGGCAGCAAGCGACAGGCGGCGAGGCGAGAGGGATACTTCGGTAGTCTGATAGAAGGTCGGCAGCTCGGCCGGGAATTGAGATCTCTGTGACCAGCAAAAAGGCGTCCCCTGACGCCACCTCCGGCGAAACGAAGTCTCGCCGCAACCGCAGCAAAACCCTTCGCCGCGGCCTCATCGAAGCCAGTGCGGCGCAGGACGCCGCCCTTCTTGCCCGCGAACTCCGTACCTCCCAGACGCAGCAGGAGCTTGCGGTGCTGGTCGTGGTTGAGTTCACCGGCGAAGTTCGCAAACGCAAGCAGCTTTCTTCTGCCGCGCGATCCGCACGATCCGCTGCGGCGATCACGGCGGGACTCACGGAAGGCAACGAGGAACTCTCAGGCAATTCGGTCTCTCCGCTTGAGGGTGGGCCTGAGGGCGACGCCACCCGTGCCGAATTCGAAGAGCTCGCCCGCTCCGCCGGCGCCACGGTTGCCGCGACCCTCGTGCAGCGTCGCCAGCGGCCCGATCCCTCCAGCCTCATCGGCCAGGGCAAACTTGAGGAGATCGTGGGCGTCGTGGCCTCGACCAATGCCTCGCTGGTTCTGTTTGACCACGACCTGACGCCGTCACAGCTCCGCAACATCGAAGCGCGGCTCCCCTGCCACGTGATCGACCGTTCTCAGCTCATCCTCGACATCTTTGCCCGCCACGCGAAAACTCGCGAAGGTCAGCTCCAGGTGGAACTTGCTCAGCTGCAGTATCAGTTGCCCCGGCTCGCCGGCCGCGGTCGCGCCATGTCGCAGCTTGGCGGCGGTATCGGTACGCGTGGACCTGGCGAAACACAGCTCGAGACCGATCGCCGCAAGATCAACATCCGCATTGACCACATCAAGGGGCAACTGGACGGGGTGCGCCGCATCCGCCACCAACAGCGCCAGCGCCGCGAGGCAGTTCCCGTTCCCGTGGTCGCCCTCGTGGGTTACACCAACGCCGGCAAGAGCACGCTCTTCAATGCCCTCACCGAGGCCGGTGTGCTCGAATCAGCCCGCATGTTCGCCACACTCGATCCCAAGTTATGCCAGTTGCAGCTGCCGTCCCGGCGCAAGATTCTGCTGTCCGATACTGTCGGCTTCATCCGCGATTTGCCTCACACGCTCGTGACCAGCTTCCGCGCAACGCTCGAGGAGGTCGAACGCGCCGAGGTCCTTCTCCACGTGCAGGACGCCTCCAGCCCCTTGCACGAAGAGCAGAGATCGCAGGTCGAAACGGTTCTGGCCGAGCTCGCCGTAGCGGGCAAGCCGGTTCTGCAGGTGCTGAACAAAGCGGACCTGCTCCGGCCCGAAGAACTCGCTTCCTTTGGCGGCGATCCCGCAACGATTCATGTCTCCGCGCTTCAGGGCACCGGCCTGGAACAGCTCCTGAAGTCCATCGATGCTGCCCTTGCGGCGGACCCGATCGTGGAATCCAGTTTTCGCCTGCCGCAGTCGGAGGGCGCCGTTCTCGCCTCGCTTGAAGGCGGAGCGATCATCGAAGGAAAACGCTTTGAAGGCAATCTTGTGTTCCTGCAAGCCCGCGGGCCGGCCTCCCTGCTGAACAGGTACCGGCGTTTTCGCGAGCGCGCCGCACCGCAGAAAGACTAGCTGCCCGGAGAGGGCGAGCTTGGCAATGCCATTATGAGAACTGTTTTGTTCTATCGATGGAAATATAGAGAACGAATGTTTCTGAGCTGTCATCCTGAACGGAGCGAAGGACCTGTTGTTTGCTGGAGGGTTCTACCTCAGCAGGAGAACGGCATAGTGGTCAGTCGTTGCAGAGCGACGTGATTTAGGTTCCAATGAGGGTATTGCGCAAGCTCTACTCCATTCTGTTGCTGGCTGTTTTCAGCTTCGCCTTCATTGCGCCTCCTCTCTTCGCGCTGGCGGGGCAGGTGGATGGAGGTGTACCGGTCTGCTGCCGCAGGGCTGGAAAGCACCACTGCCAGATGAGCATGGCTGAACGCTCTGCGGCCGCTCCGAAGGGCACCCAGTTCCGTGCTCCCGTTGAGAAGTGTCCGTTTTGCCCGAACGCAATGCCGACGACCCACCCTGATGTTTTTTCCCCGGGAGTTTCAGCCAGTGTTTTTGCAGCCCTGGTGAGCCACCCGGCGGGTGTCGCACAAACGGAATCCAAATGGCGGATCTCCCGCGATAGATCGCGCCAAAAGCGTGGGCCTCCCTCCTTCATCTCCTAGTCCCGTCCCTTCGCAGTAGCCGCGCGCGACCACCCGTTGTTCTGGGTGCGCCGGTACTGCCCATGTCTGGATTTCGACAAGTCACCCATCGGTGACCAGGAGGCCGCCTTTGCGCCGCTTGCTTTTGTGCGTATCTTTCTTCGCTCTATTCAGTAATCCATCTGCGCGCGCGACCATCTTCGGTCAGGTGCATGGCATTGTGCACGACCCGCAGCACCGCCCCATCGCCGGTGCTCAGGTTGAAGTTCATGCCGCCAATTCTGCCTTTAGCCAAACGGTGACCAGCCTTCAGGATGGATCCTTCTCCCTTCCCTCGATTCCGCTGGGCAATTACACGGTGACCGTTACAGAGCCAGGCTTTTCCCCGAGCCGGCAGGCGCTTACGCTGGCGTCCGGTACGTCGCCGATCCTGCACTTCGAGTTGCAGATCGGTTCCATCGAGCAGGCCGTTACGGTCGACAGCTCCGTGCCCGGAGGCAACGTCAATACGGTGACCCCGACCGTCCTGATCAGCCGCGAAGACATCGCTTCCACGCCGGGTGCGGACCGTACCAACAGCATGGCCATGATCACCGACTATGTCCCGGGCGCGTACATGACCCATGACATGCTGCACATGCGCGGCGGCCACCAGGTCAGCTGGCTGATCGACGGCGTCGAGATCCCCAATACCAACATCGCCAGCAACCTCGGCGCGCAGATCGATCCCAAGGACATCGACTACGTTGAGGTTCAGCGCGGCAGCTATACCTCCGATGTCGGGGACCGCACCTATGGTGTCTTCAACGTGGTTCCGCGCAACGGCTTCGAGCGCGACCGCCAGGCCGAGCTCGTCCTCTCCGCCGGGAACTTTCTCCAAACGAACGATCAGCTCAGCTTCGGCGATCACTCCGAGAAGCTGGCCTACTACGCCAGCCTGAACGGCAATCGGAGCGACTACGGCCTCGCTCCGCCCATCGGGCAGGTCTTGCACGATGCTTCCAATGGCTATGGCGGCTTCTCTTCGGTCGACTACAACAGGACCGCGAAGGACCAGTTCCGGCTCGTCACCCAGCTGCGCGGCGACGCTTTCCAAATCCCCTACGATCCGGATCCGAACGACTACGAAAACCAGCTCTACGACTCAAGCGGGTTGCGTGACAGCCAACATGAGACGGACGGCGTCATGGCCTTGTCCTGGCTGCACACCTTCAACTCCTCCACGGTGCTGCAGGCCTCGCCCTTCTTCCACTACAACCGGGCCGACTACAACCCGAACCCGAACGACCAGCCGGTGGCCACCACCTCCGACCGCGCCTCCACCTATGCCGGCGGCGAGGCAAGCATAGGCACCACGGTCGCCCGTAACACCCTGCAGGCGGGGGTCTACTCCTTCGGCCAGCATGACAATTTGCTTTTCGGCGCTATCTTCAACGACGGAAGCGCCATGAATATTCCACTCACGCCCGATGCCGCAAATGGCGGCGTGATCGAGGAGTATGTCTCCGACAACTACAAGGCGACCTCGTGGCTGACGCTGATTGCGGGCCTGCGCGAGACGCACTTCCAGGGCAGCTTCTCAGAAGACAATACCGACCCGCGTTTTGGTGTCGCCGTGCGCATCCCAAAGCTGCACTGGGTCCTCCGTGCCGCCTACGACCGCTACTACCAGCCACCGCCGTTATTAACCGTCACCGGGCCAGTGCTGCAATATGCGCAGGGCAACGAGACCAGCTTTGCGCCGCTGCATGGTGAGCGCGACGAAGAGCACCAGTTCGGTGTCCAGATTCCGTATCGTGGCTGGCTGCTCGACATTGATACGTTCAAGAATCGGGTCAACAACTTCCTGGATCACTCCAACATCGGTGAATCGAGTATTTATCTTCCTGTGACCGTGCAGGGCGCTTTGGTCAGGGCATGGGAGACAACGCTGCGCTCGCCGAGCAGCTGGCGCTTTGGTCAACTGCATCTCGCCTACTCAAACCAGATTGCGGAGCAGCGCGGCGCGATCACCGGGGGCCTTATCTGCTCTCCCATCGGATCCGTCCAATGCGATGCTGGCTACGCCTACACGCCGCTGGACCATGACCAGCGCAACACCCTGAACGCCGGCTTCAACGGCAAGCTGACTCACGGGTTTACCGCTTCGACCAATGTGTACTACGGCTCCGGCTTCAGCAACGGCGACCAGGCACCGGGGACTCCGTACCCCAACGAATACCTGCCGCAGCACACGACGTTCGACCTTGCCCTCGGCAAGAGCCTGGGTGAAAACATCAACGTCTCCGTGCAATCCCAGAACGTCGGGAACCGCCGCGTTCTGCTCGACAACAGCCTTACCTTCGGAGGCTTCCACTACAACGATCCGCGCCAGATCTACGGCGAGGTCCGCTACCGCTTCCATTACTGAACGAATTAGCCCAGAGCCACGCAACACGCCCAGCCGTCACATCACTGCGCAAGAGAGGACTGGCGCCGTTTGCATATGATCCTCGCGCCTTCACATAACCGCAGGAATCCACCCTAAGCGTGGTGGGGCGAATGGAGCCATGCGATCGGTAATCGCATGGCTCCATGGACAGGCAAGTCAGTGGCCAGGCAGGATGCGTGAAGGTGAAAAGAGTTCTCCGGGCAGGGGCTGCAGGCATCTCCCGAGCCTCGCTCCTGGTCAGCGGCAGGCAAGCCAGGCCAAAAGCCTGAAGCACCTCGGCGACCCTGCCGCAATGCCTCTCTGCTCTCGATCCCTTCGCGCTCACCTATGGCTCAAACGAGGGCGGTACATCGCCGGCACCGGTGCCCCAGCTACGATTGGGCACGGCCCCAAGATCGAAGCGGAGTCTTCCGCCATGCAGCGCGAAGTCCTCGGGCAGCCAGGTCTTCGAGCTCGCGTGCCCATTCACCTGCAGCTTGCTGACGTAGAAAGCATCCGGTGCGGCCGCATCGGCTTCGATGTACACAGCCCCGCCCGGGCGCTGCACCGTGATCCGCCTGAACGTCGGGCTGCCAAGCACAAACTCTCCACGGCCGGGGATCTCCGGATACAGACCCATGAACGCGAACACGGCCCAGGAAGACATCTCGCCTAGATCGTCATTGCCGGGAATGCCTTTGGGGCTGTTGACCCAAAGCGTTTGCAGCACCTGGTGCACAAGCTGCTGCGTCTTCCATGGCTGCCTGGCAAAATCATAAAGCCACGGCGTTTCAATGGAGGGTTCATTGTTCAGCTCGGCATGCAACGGCCCCGCATTGGTAATGGCGGGCGCGCCATGTTCGTCATAGAAGAAACGATCCAGACGAGCGCTCGCCTTCTCCAGTCCCCCCATCTGGCGAAACAGGCCGGCCTCATTGAACGGCACCATCCATACGTACTGCGCAGCTGACCCTTCCACGAAGCCGGCGCCCGTTGCCGGCGTAAATGGCTTGCGGTTCTGGTCGTTATCGCTATCGGCGTCCTGCTCCATCGTTGGCCAGGTGCCATCCGCGTTGCGGTCCATGAAGTAACCGCCATCGGGCGCTGCCTTGGGATTCCAGATGTTCTTCCAGTACTGCGCACGGACGAGGAAGCGGCTCTGGATGTCGCTGGCGCCCAGGTGCCCGGCGAGTGCGGAGATACCAAAGTCCGCGTTGACGTCTTCTAGGGTGTCGGCTGCCGCGCCCCACGCCGGCGCACCCAGCGGAATGTAGTGCAACTTCAGGTACTGATCGAGTCCCGGGCGTTCGCCCACGCACTCCACGGGGCAGCCCTTATGCGATAGATCCTCCGCGGTAGGCACCTCCGCCGCATGCACAAGCGAGGTCAGCGCGGCCTGCGCCTGAAAGCCGCGCCCGCCAAACGCCCAGATATCCGCAATGGCCGGTGCGGCAGGGTCACCGTTCATCACATGAGTCGCCCCACCAAGGTGCGTCCACCGGTCCCAACGACCGCCGTCCTGGACAGATTGATTCAGCAAGCTCTGGGCGATGTCGCTGCCGATGACAGGGTCGAGCCAGGTCACCAACTGCATCTGGGAGCGATACACATCCCAGCCCGAGAAGTTGGCGTACTGTGCGCTCTGCCCGATTGCGAGGTGGTGCACCTCACCGTCCATGCCGCGATACTCGCCGTTATTGTCGCTGTAGGTCGTCGGCGTTTGCAGTGCGTGGTACAGCGCCGTGGTGAACACCGTGTGCTGTTCCGGCGTTCCGCCCTCAATCATGATCTGGTTCAAACGGCCATTCCACGCCGATCTCCCCTTGGACGCGACGGCCTCATAGGTTGTGCCGGCGTCACTCTCCACCTCGAGGTTTTGTGCGGCGTTCGCTTGGCTAACGTACGAGATGCCTATGCGCACATGCACGGCTCCGCCCGACCCGAAGCCGACCCATACACCCGATCCGTGACCCGCCTCCGCGAAGCCATGCGGACCGAAGCCCGTACCGCCCGCGGCGGTCAGCGCCCCGGGCTTCAGCTCGTTATCCTTCCACGCACCGGTCTCGGTGATCGGGCGGTCAAGCTTGGCCACAAAATAGAGGGTGTAATACGGCCGGCGATCTTCTTCGTCGATATACCCGCAAAAATTGCCGCTCGTGACCGACCCCGAAACGGTTCCTGCCGAGGGGTCGATACGCGTTGTTGCGGCGGTCGATCCAGCCTCCGAATCCGAGGTCCTGAAGAGAAGGCGGGCGGCCTTTCCTTCAGGAAAGCGAAAGGACGCCATGCCGAAGCGCATGCCTGCGGCGAGCTTCACTTCGATATCGTTGCTGAGCCGCACCTGGTACGAGCCGGGTTCAGCCTTTTCGTCCTTGTGATCGAACGCGACGGCATAGGTCTGGCGAAAGTCCTTCGATGGCGAGACGTCGATGTCGCCCGCAACAGGCATCAGCGGAACATCGCCTGAGCCTCCGGCACACCCCCAACCCTCGACATTGGTAAGGCTGAAGCCGCGCAGCTTCGTGGCCCGGTATTCATAGCCGCCCGGCGCGGCGATGGGCCGCTTGGGATTGACAGGCGAGGCCTCCGGGCTGAACTGCACCATGCCGAAAGGCACCGTGGCTCCCGGAAAAACGTTGCCTCCGTTTGTTGTGCCGATGAACGGATTCACCTCGGCGGCACGGTCCGCCTGGGCGTGCACCGGCCCGGCGCAGAAGGTCGTAAAGCAACAGCTGACCAGCGCAGTCAGCAGATTCTTGCAAAGAGAATTCATGCTTATCCTATTGCGTGGTGAAATTTAAACTTTACGTTCTGCGGCCATGTCGAACTTGAGCGTGCCACCGGAAATCAATTCCTCATGCGTGATCGTGACCCCGGAACGGTGAACGCCGTTGAAGCTTATGCCGTGTACATAGACATTCTGCAAAGAGTTCGCGGGTGCCTCGACCACCAGCGTCTTCCCTGCCGCCACTTGCATCGTTGCACGTGGAAACAGCGGGCTGCCGAAGGTGTATTCCGGAACACCCGGGCATACCTGATAGATCCCCAGCGAGCTGAGGATGTACCAAGCGGCCATGGAGCCGGTGTCCTCGTCGCCGGCAAAGCTGTCAGGGGAATACAGCTCATCCATGACGCGGCGGGCCTCAAACTGCAGGCGGTCGGGAAGCCCGATGTGCGCAAAGAGGTACAGCAGATGGTGCGACGGCTGGTTGGAATGCGCATATTGCCCGAACGGCACCGCAGCCATCTCCGACATCTCATGAATCTCGTCACCATAGACGCCCACATGGAAGATCGGCGGCACGGACATCATCTGCTCCAGCGCCTGCTGTGCAGCGGCCTGCCCTCCGATGGCTTCGACCAGGCCCGGCACCGCATGCGGCGCGTCCCAGCGATGTTGCCAGGCGGAACCTTCTTCGTACGGACTGCCCCAGGTGAAGGAATCGAAGGGCGAAAGCCACGTCCCGTCCGCATTCTTGCCGCGGAAGAAGCCGACCTGCCGGTCATACACGTTCTTCCAATACGCGGAGCGCCGCATAAACTCGTCGTACTCCGCCCGCTTGCCCAGCACCTTGGCAACCTGTGCAATGCAGAAGTCACCGTAGGCCGCGTCCGCGGTCTCCGCCACCGATTGCTCGATCTTGTCGGCAGGCACGTAGTGCAAGCGCATATATTCTTCTACGCCGACGCGCCCATAGCCCTTGTTTGGATCGCCGGGCTCCGTCGCATGCTTCTTCAACCCCGCGAAGACCACCTCGCGATCGAAGCTTCCGACGTTCTTCACGATCGCATCCGCAAACAGGGAGTCGATGAGGCTTCCCGACATGCAGGCCCGGTAACCCGGCGCGGGAAACTGTGGAAACCAGCCGCCTTCCTTGTAGGCGTTGATCCAGGCTTGCAGGATGTCGCCGATCTTCTCCGGAAACAGCAACGTACCAAGCGGGTACCAGGCCCGGTACACATCCCAGTAGCCGTGGTCGGCGTACATCACGCCGGGCTCCAGCTTGCCGTTAAAACAGCTGTAGTGGTGCACACCGGTTCCGTTAGGGACAGGCTCATGGAAGGTCCGCGGAAACAGCAGCACACGGTAGAGGCAGGAGTAGAAGGTGCGCGCCTGCTCTGTGGTCGCACCTTCAATGGAGATGCGACGAAGCATCGTGTTCCAAGCATCCTTCGTGCGCTGCCTGACCATGTCCAGAGAGCCGGCGCCGACCTCCTGCTGCAGGTTGTAGGCCGCCTGCTCGAACGAGATAAACGAGGTACCGATGCGTGCCTCCAGTAGCGCGCCCGGCTTAAAGTAGACAGACAGAACCTGATGGTCGGCTCCCTCTTTGTCCTTGTGGTGCTGAACGTCGCAGCTATCCCAGATATCGCTGAATTGCACAACGTAGTACGTCGCGAAACCCTGCGGCGTACCGCCCGAGGTCTGGTTGCTCGCAAAACGTATGGTGCGCGCGCCCTGTTGCTGGTTCACCTCGCCCGCCACGCTGGGAATGTCGATGATGAATCCACGGGTCTGGGGCGTGTTGCCCGGCGGGAGCGCGTCATACGCCGCCGAGACGATGCAGCAGCGCTCCGTAGGGACCAGCTCCACGCGTGTGCGATAACGCAGCAGATAGAGCTCCAGCGAATACGGCGTCAGCTTTGCATCTTCCGGGCGGTAGGAAGAGGCGCGCGCGCCAGCCTCAGCGGAAGCCACGGTGCCGGACACCGGCAGAAACGTCGCAAAGCCGTAGTCGTACAACCACGGGCTCAGTTGATGGGTGCAGCGAAAACCCTGCGTGCGACGGGTCCACGGCTGAAAGAACCACGGCGTGCCCCCGCCGGTCTGTAGCGTCCAGTGCGCCATGCCGAACGGCGTCGTCGCAATCGGCAGCGTATCGCCGTGCGAGAACACGGGCGTCGACTGCGTTCCCTGCAGCAGGTTCACGAACTGCACGGGATCTTCCACGGGACCGGGAAGGGTCTGTGAAGGAAGTGCCGTGCTCCTCTGTGCGGCTTCGAGAGGGGGTACGGCAAAGGCCGAAGAGGCTGCAGCCAGGCTCGAATATTTCAGGAACGAGCGACGGCTCGGAGGGTTGCTGGGTGTTTCGCCGGGAGTACCGTACTTTGCCATGTTCGTCCGTGACAGGAAATGGTTGTTACTGCGCCGAGATCAATGGAGCGTGCGGCTGATCGGGAGCCGTGAGCTCCACGCCGAAACCACGAAGCGGGTAACACTGCTTTGGCTCCCTGCCGTGGGTTCGCAGCTACGTGAAGCTCAGACTATCGCGAAACCCGTCTCGCCGGCGTCCGCAACCATCCCAGCTCGCAGATTTCTCTGGCAACCGACCACCAGGATCACCGCTACCAAAGACCCTCGATCTCGCCCCGCCCAGACTCGTCGACTTCCGCAAGGGGCAAACCGATCGCTTCCGCCCGCAGCACTACAACGTGGGCCACGCGCGAACCAGATCTCCTCCCTTTCCGGAGAGCGGGTCGCTTTGTGGAAAGGGGAGACGCAGCATCCGTTCAGTCATCACAGCATCCGGGGCAGAACGGCAGATGTCCCAGTGCTGGCCGACGGGATAGGCGCCGACAACAAGAAAGCCCGGCGCCGCTTTCACCAGGTAGTGACCGGTTCCCGCAGGCAGCACCAGCACATCGCCGGCCTCCACTGTCACGTCATGCCCGCCTTCCCCACCCAGAGTCAGTCGTGCACTGCCGGCGGCAAATCCAAGCACCTCATGGGCGGTGGAGTGGTAATGGTGAAAGGTGTAGACCCCGTTTCTCCACTGTGCGGGCCAGAGATTTCGGTGCAATGTGTCTTCCATCCGGCCTGCCAAGTCTTCGCCGCTGAAGGCTCGCCGGTACAGCAGCACCGGCAAACGGTCGTTGTTCGGCATCCAGCCGTTTTGTGAGAGTTGCAGCTTCTCAACAACCGCTGTACGTTCCCCATGTGCCTTGGATCCAAGCCCAAGCACAGCCATAGCCACGCCGAATTCCCTTCGATTCATCTTCCCGTCTGCCTCAATCGGTAAGATGCCGCTCGATGCGATCGCTCCGCCTGGGTATTTTGTCATGCCGTCCTCAGACATGGTGGCGTAGGACGCATCACCCTCATCTCGCGCAACGATCTGGAGTACCCAGCAACAGGAGTACCCAGCAACAGGTTACTAACGGGCGGAAAAGATGGAGGAAAGGCGCTTCAAAGTCTTGTTTCGTCCGCTTCCGCTGTGTAGCGTTGCCTTACGTCTGCTGCGGTGGCTGGGTCGAACGCTTCTTTACACAAGGGTTGCATACTCCTGTGGTATTGTCCGTCGAAGTTCAAACGCATTACTCTGCAGCATTGCTGATCACTGGCTAGCCTCTGTCCGTTGTCGATCCGCATGGACAGCGACCGGCAAACCTGGGATCTGATCGTTCCTGGGAGCCCTTGCGCCGTGTTCAGCCGTCAAGCAGCAACGTCCTTTCTTCCGCATCCCAATTCCTTTGGCTGCACACGCCGTCGTGGCCGCCGCGCGAGCCTGTCGATTCTGTGGGCTGCGTTTCTCGCTCTCGTGTTCGCGACGCACGCCGCGGCCTATGCGCAGGCGCCCCAGGTGTTGCAGCACCACGTGCGTCCGGCGGTTGCCGATCATCGCGCCGCCCTGGTGGGGAACATGCCTGCGGACCAACAGATCCTCGGCTCGATCGTGCTGCCGCTGCGCAACCAGGCGGCCCTGGCGAGCCTGCTGGGCCAGTTGTCTGACCCCTCGAGCCCGGACTTCCGGCACTTTTTGACCGTGGCGCAATTCACCGAACAGTTCGGTCCGACGCAGAGCGACTTCGAAGCCGTCGTCGCCTTTGCCCGCGCCCATGGTCTGTCTGTTTCGGAACTTCCTGCAAACCGGCTCATCGTTCCTATCGCGGGCACCGCCACGCAGATCAACGCGGCCTTTCACGTGCGGATGAACGTGTATCAACATCCGACCGAAAACCGTACCTTCTTCTCGCCGGATCGTGAGCCTTCGCTCGATCTCGATGTGCCTGTGGCTCACATCGCCGGTTTGGACAATTATTCGCTGCCGAAGCACATGTCCACGCACGCGCCCAGCGGCGTGCAGCCGGCCGTCGTCACAGGTTCCGGACCCGGCGGCTCTTATCTGGGCAGCGACATGCGCGCCGCCTACTACGGCGGTACGGGCCTGGATGGCAATGGGCAAAGCGTCGGCATTCTGGAATTCGGCGGATACGATCTCAGCGATGTAAACCTCACGTTCAGTAACGCGGGACAGACCTACAAGGTTCCGATCAACAATGTACTGCTGGACGGCGCGGCCGCTGGATCGGACGGGGATGACACCGAGCAGGCGCTGGACATCGTGCAGGCCATCGGCATGGCGCCCAACCTCAGCCAGGCACGGGTGTATATCGGCTACGGCAACGACGATCCACACATTCTCAACTCCATGGCCTCAGAGAACGTCGCCAAACAGCTCAGCTGCTCCTGGAGCTGGACGCCGGCGGATCCAACGGTCGATGACGTCTTCTTCCAGGAGATGGCCGCACAGGGCCAAAGCTTCTTTACGGCCTCCGCGGACGATGGCGCCTATGACGCTTCCATCAGCCCGTACTTTTATCCTGCCGATGACCAGTACGTGACAGCGGTGGGCGGCACGCATCTGACCACCACCGGCGCGGCCGGTGGGTGGGTCTCCGAGACCGTGTGGAACTCCGGCGGCGCGGGCAGCGGTGGCGGCATCAGCCCGGACGGTATCTCCATCCCAAGCTGGCAGGTCGGGTTGGCGAACACCGCCAATGGTGGCTCCGCCACGCTGCGCAACGTGCCCGATGTGGCGATGGAAGGCGACTTCGATAACTACGCCTGCGCAAACGGCTTCTGCACTGGGGGCTATGCCGGTACCAGCTTCGCGACCCCACGCTGGGCGGGGTTTATGGCCCTGGTGAACCAGCAAGCGGCGGAGTCCGGCAACGCTCCCGGTGGCCTGGGCTTCATCAACCCGGCCCTGTACCGCCTGGCGCAGGGCACAAGCAGCAGTGCGGACTTCCACGACATCACCGTGGGCAATAACCAGACGCAGAATCAGCCCGTATGGTTCAACGCGGTCCCAGGCTATGACCTGACCACGGGCTGGGGCAGCGCCAATGGACAAAAGCTGATCGACGACCTTGCCGGTCCACAGGTGCCGGGCTTCTGGCTGGCTTCGGCGCAAGACACGATCTTCCTCAACCCCGGCGGCACGGGCAGCGCCACGCTCACCATCACCGGGGCGGGCGGCTTCAACGGGAACGTCAACCTGGCGCTGTCCTCCGCCTTGCCAGCGGGCGTTACCGCGTCGTTTTCCCCGAACCCGGCGACAGGGACGTCCGTGCTTACGCTGACGGCAAGCAGCTCTGCAACCGCCGCGAGCCAAACTGTCGCCCTCACCGGAACCTCGGGCACCCTGACGGCGAGCACCAACATCACGGTGGCGGTGCACACGCCTAACTTCACCCTGGCGGCGTCCCCCTCCACGGTGGGGATCAATCAGGGAGCGTCCGGCACGTCCACGATCACGGTCCTGCCGATGTACGGCTTTGCCGGCAGCGTCGATCTTTCCGTCGCCGGACTTCCGGCAGGCGTCACGGCGTCGTTCTCGCCCGTTTCCACCACGGGCGCCAGCACCCTGACGCTGGCCGTCGGCAGCACCGCCACGCCCGGCGTTAGCACCCTCGCCGTGACGGGGCAGTCCGGCACACTAACGGCAACCACGGCCATTTCGCTCTCGATCCACGGACCGAGCTTCTCGCTTTCAGGCGCCTCCAGCCTGAACATCGGCCAAGGCAGCTCCGGAACGACGTTCGTCTCCGTCTACGATATGTACGGCTTCAGCGGCAACGTAAACCTCGCTGTCTCCGGCTTGCCCAGCGGTGTGACGGCATCCTTTTCGCCCAATCCCACCAGCGGCTCGTCCACGCTGACCTTCACGGCGAGCAGCGCCGCGAGCGCGGGTCACAGCCTGGTAACCCTTACCGGCACCTCAGGCGCTCTCAGCGCCACGACAACCGTAAATCTGGGCGTATTTGCTCCCAGCTTTACGGTCGCCGGCCCGAGCAACCTCAGTCTCGGTCAGGGCACCTCGGCCAACGCCTATGTCTACATCAACCCGCAGTACGGGTTCACCGGCAATGTCACCTTCTCCGTCGCGGGCCTTCCCAGTGGGGTTACGGCCTTTTGGACGCCGAATCCGGCGACCGGCAATAGCAATCTGGTCATCGCGGCGAGCAGTTCGGCCAAGGTCGGTCAATCGACCCTGACCCTCACCGGCACCTCCGGCAGCCAGACCGCGACCGCCACGCTCACGCTGGGCGTTTACGCCCCTACCTTCAATCTTTCCACCTACAGCAACGTCTCGATCGGGCAAGGAACTTCGGGCACCGCTTCGGTCGCCGTGACGCCGCAGTACGGCTTCGCCGGTAGCGTGAATCTGGCGGTCTCCGGCCTGCCCAGCGGCGTAACCGCCTCGTTCTCTCCGAATCCGACGACCGGCGTGTCCACGCTGACGTTACAGGCGAGTAGCACCGCCGCGCTCGGGCAACGCACACTGACGATCACCGGCACCTCCGGTACGCAGACGGCCACCGCGACGCTCACGCTGGGTGTTTACGTGCCGACCTTCACCATCAACAACTACGGAGGCATCACCGTCGGCCAGGGCAATGCGGGCTCGGGCTACCTCTATGTCACGCCTCTGTATGGCTTCACCGGCAACGTCACGATGTCCGTCGCCGGGCTGCCTGCCGGAGCCACGGCCAGCTTCAGTCCCAACCCCACGTCCAATACCAGCACGCTGCTCGTCACGACAAACAGCACCACCCCCGTCGGACAGTACACGTTGACTGTTACGGGAACATCGGGCACGCAGACGGCCAGCACCACAGTCGGCCTGGGCGTCTATAAACCCACCTTCTCCTTGAGTTCGTACGGCAGCGTCTCCGTGGGACAGGGCGCCTCGGCGAGTTCGTATGTCTCGGTCAACGCGCAGTACGGCTTCGGCGGCAGCGTAGCCCTGTCGATTGCGGGTTTGCCCAGCGGGGTCACCGCCGCGTTCTCCCCCAACCCCACGACCGGCTCCAGCAACTTGGTCTTCACAGCAAGCGGGAGCGCGCCGGTCGGGCAATACCCTCTCACCATCACCGGCACCTCCGCTGGGGTCACGGTGACAACCCCGCTCACGCTGGGCATCTACGCCCCCACCTTCTCGTTGTACGGCCCCGGCGGGTTGACAGCCGGTCAGGGAAGCTCCGGCAACACCGTCTCCGTCTATGTAAATTCCCAATACGGCTTCAACGGCAGCGTGAACCTCTCGGTGTCCGGACTGCCGAGCGGCGTCACCGCAGCCTTCACGACCAATCCCACCACCTACAGCAGCGTGCTTACCTTGAACGTCGGTGCTTCTGCCGCCGTGGGCACCAGCACCCTGACGCTCACCGGCACCTCCGGTTCGGTGACCCAGACGGTCACCTTCCCCTTGAGCATCTACGCACCCTACTTCAGCCTGTACAGCTCGATTCCGAGCCTGAGCTTGAATGTGGGCGCCTCCGGTACGGGCACCGTCGAGATCACGCCGCAGTATGGATTCGCAGGGCCGGTGACGTTGACCGCATCCGGCCTGCCGAGCGGGGTCACTGCCTCCTTTTCGCCGAACCCCACAACCGGGAACAGCGTACTGACGTTCACGGCCAGCAGCGCCGCCGTCCCCGGATCGGCGAACGTGGTCATCACCGGCACCGCCGGCGCGCAGACCGCCTCCACCACCGTTGCGTTGACCATCAACCCGCTTAACTTCAGCATCGCCGTTGCGCCGGCGCAGGTCTCTCTCGCCCCGGGTACCTCGCAAACCGCCACCGTCCTGTTTACGCCAAAGAATGGTTTTTCCGGCAGCGCGACCTACGCCGTGACGGGGCTGCCCAGCGGCGTTACCGCGGCCTTTTCACCCAATCCCTCGGCGGCCAGCAGTACCCTCACCTTAACGGCGGCATCCACGGCAGCGCCGGCGACCGGAACCGCGACGATCACCGGCACCTCCGGCTCGCTCACCGCCACTGCGACCCTGGCCGTCGCGGTGCGCTCGCCGCAAACCGCCTCGGCAACCACGCTCAATCTGACCTCGGCCGGCACCCCGGTCTCCACGGTAGCTGCGAAGACGGCCGTGACGGCAACCGCGACGGTGACCTCCGGGAACACTCCCTTGACCACCGGTCAGGTGAACTTTTGCGATGCCGCGGCGGGCACCTGCGACGCTCTCCATCAGTTGGGTAGCGCACAGCTGACAAGCGCCGGCACGGCGGTGCTGCAGTTTGTTCCGGGCGCGGGGAGCCACCGCTATCAGGCTGTCTTCTCCGGCACCAACAGCAACGCAGAGAGCACCTCCCCGGCGGCCAATCTCTCCGTCACCGCCGCTCAACCGTCGGTCACCACCCTCGGGCAAAGTGGCACAGCGGGTAACTACACCTTGAGCGCTGCGGTAATGGGACAGGGTCCGGCGCCACCCTCCGGCAGCATAGCCTTTGCCGACACCTCCAATGGCAACGCTCCATTGGGGAACGCCGTGCTAAGCGGGGGTACGCCGGTCCTCAGCCTGGGCACCTCGCAATCGCCTGCGGTCGGAACCCAGCCCGTCTCGGTAGCGAGCGGGGACTTCAATGGCGATGGCGTCCCCGACCTTGCCGTGGCAAACTCCGGCGGCAGCACCGTCACGGTTCTCCTGGGCAAAGGAGACGGTACGTTCCAGGCCGCAGCAACACTGTCCACCGGCAGCACGCCCCGTGCAGTCGCCGTGGGTGACTTCAACCGCGACGGCCAAATGGATCTCGCGGTGGCCTTCAATAACGGCGTCGGCGTGTATCTGGGCAACGGCGATGGAACCTTTACGGCCCCGAACGCCGGTTCTCCAACCGGCTTCGCAGCCGCGGGCTTGACCGTCGGCGACTACAACAGGGATGGCTTGCTCGACCTCGCGGTGCTCGACAGCGGCAGCGCCACCGTTGTGCTCTTCCTGGGCGACGGCGATGGCAGCTTCACGCCCGCCAACCTCAGCGCGCAGGTGGGTGGTTCGCCCAACTCCATCGCCCAGGGCGACTTCAACGGCGACGGCATCCCGGACCTTGCTGTCGCAACCCTGTACAGCAGCAACGTCACCGTCCTTCTGGGCGCGGGCGACGGTTCCTTTTCACCCGCGGGCAACCTGGCCGCGGGCAATGATCCTGTCTCCGTCGTCGCGGCCGACCTCAACGGGGATGGAAAGCTTGATCTTGTCGTCGGCAATGAGTACAGCTCTACAGCCACGGTGCTGCTGGGCAAGGGCGATGGCACCTTCAACGCCGGCACCACCCTCGCCACCAACTCTTACCCCATGGCTGTCGCCGTCGCCGACATGAACGGCGACGGAAAGGCAGATCTCCTCACGACGAACTACTACAGCTCGGACATAACGTTGTTCCTGGGCAACGGCGATGGCACGTTCCAGGCCGGAGCAAACACCGCAACCGGATCGGAGCCGCAGGGACTGCTCGTGGGCGACTGGAACGGTGACGGCACACAGGACGTCGTCGTCGCCAACAACGGCAGCAACACGCTCACGGTGCTCACGTCGCAGCTGACCCAAAAAGCCACCGCCTCCGTGACCGGCGTTTCGCCGCTCGGTCAGGGGCAGCATGCCGCGCAGGCAAGCTATCCCGGCGACGGTGTCTACGCCGCCGGCAAGTCGGGCACCACGCTGCTGACCGCCCAAGCCGGTGCGCCGAGCCTGCAGCTGAACCTGTCGCCCGCAAACGTCACAACCAACCAGGCCCTAACGGTGACCGTCACGGTCAGCGGCGGTAGCGGCAACCCGGTTCCCACCGGCTCGGTGAAGCTCACCGGCGGAAGCTACGCCTCCGCAGCCGTGCCCCTCAGCGGCGGCATGGCTGCAATGACGCTGCCTGTCGGCTCACTGCCGGCCGGCACTGACGCCTTGTCCGCCAGCTACACACCGGACACAGCCGGCTCTTCCACGTACACCGGCGCCACCAGCACAGCCTCTGTTGTCGTCACGGCCGCCCCGCCCACACTCACCTGGGCAACGCCGTCGCCGGTCACTTACGGTACCGCGCTGAGCACCGCGCAACTGAATGCCTCTTCGCCCATCGCCGGCTCCTTCACCTACTCCCCGGCTGCGGGCACCGTCCTGGGCGCGGGCACGCAGACGCTGTCCGTCACCTTCAACCCGGCCAATGCCGCCTACCCTCCAGCCACAGGTACCGTGTCCCTCACGGTAAACAAGGCAGTGCTGTCCCTCAACGCGGCGAGTGCTTCAAGAATCTACGGAACAGCCAACCCGGTCTTCACCGGCACGGTGAGCGGAGCCGTCAACGGTGACACCTTCACAGAGACCTTCAGCACGGCGGCGACAAGCTCCAGCGCGGCCGGAGCGTACCCCATCGTTCCGTCCATCACGGGTACCAATGCGGGCAACTACAACGTGGCAGCGACCAACGGCACATTGACGATTGCCGCCGCCGGCTCGACCACCAACCTCCTGCTTTCGAACGGCAATTTTACCTTCACCTCGACGGTGGGCTCAGCCACAAGCGGCATTCCCACCGGCACCGTTAGCTTCTACGCCGGACAGATGCTGCTCGGAACCGGTACGCTGGCGAGCGGTGTCGCGAGCTATACGGCAGCCTCGTTTCCAAGCGGCAACAACACCCTCTACGCGCGGTACAGCGGAGACGCAAGCTTTGCGCCCTCCACCGCGTCCAGCCCCATCCTCGCGGTCACGGCCGCGGCTTCGGCAGTCACCGTTGCGCCCGCCGGCACCGCCTCCGACGTGCTCACCTTCGGGGTAGCGCCAGGCTACGCAGGTACGCTGCAACTAAGCTGCAGCAGCCTGCCGCAGAATACAACCTGTACCTTCTCACCGGCCAGCGTTGTCTTTGCCGGCAGCAACAGCTCCGCCAGCGCGACGGTGACGCTCCACACCGGCGGAGTCGCCCGCCTTTCGCTGCCCCACTCACTAGGTCGAGCCTCCAGCGAAACGACGTGGGCCTTCGCACTCGGCGTGCCTGGCTTCTTGACCCTGGCCTTCGGGCGGCGGCATCGTTTCGTAAGAATGGCGCTCCGGGCCATGCCGTTGGTGCTGCTGCTGTGTGTGACCACGGCTTTGATCACGAGCTGCGCCGGCTCCTCGAATGCCTCCAGCTCCTCCGGCTCTTCGGGCACACCCAGCGCACCTACACCGGCAACAGCTCCCGCCGGCGTCTACCCGGTGCAGATTCTCGCGACCGGTCCCTCCGGACTGACGCAAACCACAAACGTGAACGTCACGGTGCAGTGACCCTGCCGTCCAAGGGCTCTGAGGCGATCACACGTCTGCTCGGCGAGGCCCGCCCGCCTGCCTGCCTGCCTGCCTGCCTGCCCGCCTGCCCGCCTGAAAGTCAGGTGTAAATAGACCGGCATGCAGGGTGCCGCGCTACGTCGACGCCTCATCCCGCCGGAGGATGAGGCGTCCAAAGACCGGCGGTGCTCAACCGCGTCCAAAGGACCAGCATTTCCGAAGCATCAGCTGTACAGCATCCCGCAACTCAATCCCGGCGGTGAGGTGACAGGCGCCAAGGCATCTCGCATCTCATGGCATGCCCCGATGGACAGGCTCCATCAGGCAACTCTGAAGGAGCACCATGCCAACTGATCTCATCACCCCGCAGGATCCACGTTCCCAGTATCCCGGTCCGCCCTCCAGCGTTGAGGTGCAAGCCGCTCCCGCCACCCAGACCAAAATGAGCGAAAAGCCCGACTGCGGCGAGTTCTCGTACAAGGGTTCAGGACGTCTCGCGGGCCGCAAGGCCCTGTTGACCGGTGCGGATTCCGGTATCGGCCGCGCTGCTGCCATCGCCTTCGCTCGCGAAGGTGCCGACGTTGCCATCTCTTATCTGCCGGCGGAACAGAGCGATGCGGAAGAGGTCGCGAAATACGTCCGCGAGGCCGGCCGCAAAGCCATACTGCTGCCCGGCGACATCTCTCACGAGGGCTTCTGCCAGCTACTGGTGGCCGACGCCGTCGAACAGCTTGGCGGACTGGATATCCTGGTCAACAACGCCGGCAGGATGGGCAAGACCGAAGGTTTGGTTGAAACCTCGACCGAACGATTCGATACGCTGATGAAGACCAACATCTACTCGCTCTTCTGGATTACCAAGGCTGCATTGCCGCACCTCAAGCCAGGCGCGTCGATCATCAACACCACCAGCGTGCAGGGCTATAAGCCCTCACCCAACGTATTTGACTACGCCATGACCAAGGCTGCCATCGCCAACTTCACCAAGGGCCTCAGTGAGCCGTTGATGGAAGACTACGGCGTCCGCATCAACGCCGTGGCACCCGGTCCCATCTGGACGCCCCTGCAGGAAGCCGATGGCGATAAAAAGAAGCTCGAAAGCCTGGGCGGCAAAACCGCCTACAAACGCCCCGGCCAGCCGGTGGAACTGGCACCCGTGTACGTGCTCCTCGCATCGCAGGAGGGCAGCTACATCACTGGCGAAATCTACGGTGTGACCGGCGGCATGGGTATCGCCTAAATTCTCACCTTTGGGTGAGGGCTGCTCCTGTTAACGCTTGAGCAGCCCTTTTTCCTCTGCGCAGGGTCAAGCGAACCGGCAACGGCATCGCCCTTCTGCAGACGGATGCTGACATTAACCATGTTCGGCGTGTAAGACTCTTTGCATAACTGTGTAGCTTCTGCAGGTTACTTTGGAGGCTGGCCCGAGCGCGCTTTCTTATGACTCGTGCCAAGGCGCGCGACAGGGGCCTACAGTAAGCTCGAGAGGTAAATCTACGATGGTCCACCTGCGACTCAACTTTGCCCTGCCGGCGATCTCTGCGCTGCTGCTACCCTTTGCGGCGTTGACCGCCGGTGCGCAGCAAGCCGGCGTCTCCACCCTCACCACACCCGCCGCCGCACAGGAGCTTACCGCTCCGGCAGCTTCCCTGACGCCGGCCCAGATCAGTTCCATGCAGCATCAACTGGCGGACTGGCCGCAGCTGTCCCGTTACCGGGCAGAAAATCTCAACTTCGGGCCGCCCGCTCCCGGTGAGCAACGCGTTGTCTTTCTGGGTGATTCCATCACCGACAACTGGGGACGCCAACACGGCAAATTCTTTCCCGACAAGCCCTGGATCAACCGCGGCATCGGCGGTCAAACCACGCCGCAGATGCTGGTTCGCTTTCAGGCAGACGTCTTGCAGCTGCATCCCGCAGCGGTGGTGTTGCTTGGCGGCATCAATGACATCGCCGGGAACACCGGCGCCGAGTCGCTCCCGGAGATCGAGGCCAACATTCGTTCTATGGTGACGCTGGCCCTTGCGGCTCACGTGCATGTCGTCCTCAGTTCCGTCCTGCCCGCAGCGGCGATTCCATCGCGGCCCGGGGTCGATCCGCGGCAGGAGATCGCTGCACTCAACACCTGGCTTGCGCAGTTGGCCACCGGGCAGCACCTTGTGTTTCTGAACTACTACCCCGCTTTGGCAGACCCTGACGGCGGTATGCGCCCCGGCCTGTCCAGCGACGGCGTTCACCCGACCGATGCAGGCTACGCCATCATGGAGCCGCTGGCGCGCGCAGCCGTCGCCCAAGCCCTGGCGCAGCCGCGGCCGTAAGCTCATAGCCGCGCGGGCCTCTCTACTGAAGAGGGGGCCGCACGTCGACGACCACTGAGGTTTGTATCTCGGCTGGTCTGCCCGCTTCAAGGAACGGCTGAAACCTCCAGCGTCGAACAGCCGCCTCGGCAGCTCCCCGCAAAAGTGGCTGCCCCTGAAGCACCCGGGTGCCGACCACGTCCCCATGGGTTGAAACCGCAATCGCCAGAACGACCTCGCCCTCCACATGGGTTAGCTTCGCCAACGCCGGGTATTCCGGCTGCGGTGAATACGCAAGATGCGCAAGCGCGCTACCGGGTGCGACCGAGGCCAGAGCCGCGCTCCCCGGCTGCAAGGGAGTCGCCGACGCCGGAGAGAACGCAGGTGGCACGTTGGCTGGTGCCTGCGCTGCGGAGGTATCGGTAGAAGCCTTCATAGCGTCGGGATGACTCACAGGCAGCGGCAAAGGATCGGGTACCCCTGCCAGGCGAAGCGTTCCGGCACTCTCCGGCGAAGCCCCGGTCACGACGTCGTTCGACCCTGCGGTCTGCCGATCCTCATGGCTTCGTTCGCTCGGCGCGACAGCCTTCGGCTTCGGGGGCGTAGAACGCGGCACCAGCATGCCCGCACCAAAGGCTACGACGGCGGCGCATGCCATCAACGCCGGCTGCGACAAAAATCTGTGCCTGCGGGCAACCGGCTCATCTGCTTCCGCAGAGTTTGACTCCGCAAACTCCGGCTCTTCGGCAAACTCGGCTTCTCCGCAGACCGAAGCGTCCTTTGGGGCACGAGACTTGTCGACGACCGCGCCGGCGAACGTCCGTACCTCCTCCGGAGCAGCTTCCACCCGAGGGGAAAACACCGGTGAGGCCTTGGCCACAACATCCTGCGCGGGTTGGCTCTCCGAACAGCACTTCAAGCACTCTGTTTCCGGTTCAAGCACTTCAGCTGACTCAGGTTCTGCAGATTGCGCCCAGGCCACCCTGGCGGAGCTTCCAACCGACATGGCCGATACCGCCGTCCCGGCAAACGGGGCATGGCGGCCCACAAGCTCGAAGCTTTCGAGCACGTAGAAGTTCTCAGGCGTCTCGAAAGCCTCTTCGACTGACTCTGCACCCGGTTCGTGTGCTCGAGCGACCGCAAACTCCTGCTCCTCAGCCGCTTTCGCCAGGGGCTCCTGCATGGAGAGCAGAACTCCGTTCACAAACACCAGCATTCGGCGAAGGGAGCGGCGCAGGGCGGGGCCTGAACTCTCCACGTCTGTCCCGCTGACCGCAATGCAGAGAAGCTCCAGCATCTCCATGCGGGTCAGGGTCATGCCTTCGGTCGACATCACCGCGCGCAGCGTCGCGGCTACGGAGTCGGCCAGCGTTCCGGGCGACTCCACCCGGTCGGCAAACGCCTCCATGTCCGCGAGACTGCCGAAAGCCACCTCGCAGTCTCGCAGGACCGCCTGCAGAAGGTCGAGGGGCAAAGCGAAGCGGGTTCGAAAGATCTCAGCAGTCGTCTGGAGCGCCATAAGGTTGTTCTGATCTTGCGTGAAGTTCCATCTTGCCAGCCGATCAGGGGTTCTGTCCCTGCCCACTCCAGCTTGTGACCCGTCCGCTAGGGGCGAGTTGCTGCGGCCGAGTTCTTATCCTGCTCATTTTGGGACGAAGCAGGCCTTCGTAATAAGTCATAGCGATAAGCGGCGCGACGGCAGCTTACCTATTCGCGCAAGAGTGAGCCTACGTTACTCCCGCCGGAGGGAGATTTCCGCTGCTTTCGCTTATCCACGAACCAGGACTGTACACAGGCCTGCGGCAGACCTGCACAAGGGACCGGAAAAGTACGCCTTCCTCGATGCCGTGCAGCGCACATGCTGCTATACATCGCAGCGCAAAGACACGGGCTGTAGAATCTGACAGCTTCTGTTCAGCTGAAGGCGGACCACTTTGCCCACTACGCTTGATGCCTGGGACCACGAACGCGCACCGCGGCGGTTTCGCCGTCCTCTCATCGTACTTGCCCTTGTAGTCGTACTCCTGGTGGCCTCCGGCCAAACGCTTCTGTCCTACTGGGTCGATCTGCTGTGGTTCCGCTCCCTGAACTACGGCGGCGTCTTTTGGACCGGAAGGGTATGGCAAGCGGGCGTCTTCGGCACCTTCGCCCTGCTGACCTTCGCGATCCTCTACGGTTGCTTTCGAGCCCTGAACAAGGCGCACAGGGGCGATCTGCCCGCCTCACGAAGCCTCGTCCTCAACGGCACGCCCGTCAACTTCTCCGTGGAGCCCACCCTGCGTTGGGTGGGCCTGGGCGCCTCCGCGTTGATCGCCTTTCTGACGGCGACCTCCATGGCATCCGCATGGCCCACATTGGCTCTGTTCTGGTCCGCCCGGGGCCAGGCCGGCGGGGTTGCGGACCCGATCTTCGGCAGACCGCTCACGTTCTTTCTGTTCACGCTGCCGGCATGGCAACTCTTGCTGAACTGGCTGCTCACTCTGGCATTTCTATGCTGCGTCTCGGCCATCCTGTTCTTTGCCATCACGGCCGGCGCCCGGACCCTGCAGAAGGACGAGGCAGCGCTGTACGGCGATCGAAACGTCTCTCCATGGCGGGGGCTCCTACTCACCGTTTCCTTTCTCTTATTTGTCTTCGCGCTGAACGTGTATGTCGACCGCTTCAGCCATATCCTGGAGCACCGGACGCTCTTTGACGGCGTGAACTACACCGATGCGCACATCACGCTGCCCGGGCTGCTGCTGGTCTGCTTCGCGCTCGTCGCCGGCGCCCTGGTGGCAGCCGCAGGCGGCCTCACCAACAAAGGCGGCGCGGCGCTGGCGGCGGCCATCCTGCCCGCCGTGGTCTGTTATGTCGCCCTCGGTGTGGTCAGCTGGTACGTCGATGACTTCGTCGTCAAGCCGAACCAACTCGTCCGCGAAACGCCCTACATCGCCAACAACATCAGCCTCACACGGCAGGCCTACGCGCTTGATCGCTTCACGCAACACGAGTTCCCTGCGGAAACCAGCATCGCCGCCGCTGACCCGGCCAACAATCAACCCACGCTCAACAACATCCGTCTCTGGGACTGGCACGCGCTGCAGGATACCCTGCGCCAGGTACAGGAGATCCGCACCTACTATGACTTTCCCGACATCGACATCGATCGCTACGTCATCGATGGACATCTGCGCGAGGTGATGCTCGCCACCCGCGAGTTGGATGTCGACAAACTGCCCGAAAGCAGCCGCAACTGGATCAACGAAAAGCTCGTCTACACCCACGGCTACGGTCTGACGATGAATCCGGTAAACGGCTTCACGGCAGAAGGATTGCCGCTCTTCCTCCTCAGCAACATGCCGGTTCAAAGCTCCGTACCCGAGCTCGCGGTTAAGCGGCCGGAGATCTATTTCGGTGAACTGACGAACAACGATGTCTACGTAAAGACGAAACAGCAGGAATTCGACTACCCCCAAGGCCAGTCGAATAATTTGACCACCTACCAGGGCGACGGCGGCATCGTTCTGGGTGGGTTCTTCCGTCGCGCCCTGCTTGCGTTTGATCGCGGCGATCTGGGCAAGGTTCCCTTCAGCGACGACATCGGCACAGAAAGCCGGCTGCTGATGCGGCGCAACATTCGTGAGCGTGTGGCAACACTGGCGCCGTGGCTCACCTTCGATCAGGATCCCTACATCGTCGTCGATGACGATGGGCGGCTCTCGTGGATCCTGGATGCCTTCACCACCTCGGACAGCTACCCCTATGCAACGCATTACCAATTGGGCGACAACTCGATCAACTACATGCGCAACAGCGTGAAGGTGGTCGTCGATCCCTACAACGGCAGCACAACATTCTACGTCTTCGACACCAGCGACCCGATCGTTACCGCGTACCGCCGGCTCTTTCCCACGCTGTTCAAGGATGCCTCCGCGATGCCTGCCGGGCTGCGCCGGCACGTGCGCTACTCCGAGCTGCTGTTCAAAATGCAATCCGCCGTCTATGGCCTCTACCACATGACAGAACCTGAGGTGTTCTTCAACCGGGAAGACCTCTGGACCGTTGCGACACAAACGGAAAGCAACGATGGCGAGCAATCCCCTGCGCCCATGCAGCCGAATTATGTGTTGATGAAGCTGCCCGGCGGCACCCGCGAAGAGTTCGTTGAGATCCTGCCCTTCACCCCCGCCAATCGCAACAACCTGATCGGCTGGGTCGCGGGCCGTTGCGACGGCGACAACTACGGCACGGCCGTGGTGTACGACTTCCCAAAATCACGGCTCGTGGACGGCCCGCAGCAGATCGAAGCGCGCATCGATCAGAACGCGCAGCTCTCCGGCCAGCTGACGTTGTGGAACCAGCAGGGCTCGCATGTCCTGCGCGGTAATCTACTCGTGATCCCCACCGGCAAGGCTCTGCTTTACGCCGAGCCGATTTACTTACAAGCCCAGCAAAGCCCCATGCCGGAGCTGCGCCTTGTAGTTTTAGCCCTGCAGGACAAGCTTGCCTATGGACCCACCTTCCAGGCGGCGCTGGCGTCGCTGTTTGGCGGAGAAACCTCATCGCTGAACGCGACCGAGACATCGTCTCCGCAGACAACAGCAGCGGCAACCGGTTTGGCGCCCGCTCCGGGCAATGCAGTCGCGGCGGCAAAGGCCCCCACGGACGTGCACGGTCTAATCGTGCAGGCCAGCCAGGCCTTCACCGATTACCAGCGCCTCACCGCACAGGGCAAGCTCGCAGAGGCGGGGCAGAAACTGGACGACCTCAAGCGTGCGCTTGGCGAACTTAACTCGAGAGAACGCTGAGGCAACAACGCCTCCAGCATAAGTTACGACCACCAGCGCAACAGATACGGCGTGCCGCCCTGATGAAGGCACGCCGTATCACTTTAGCGCCGACTCAGGGCTTCGCGACCGGCACCACGGGCAGGCTGATGAAGCTGGCCTCGCCCACCTCATGCCACACCTTCTGCGTGGCCTTTTCGTAATCAGCCGGCTTGGCCTCAAAGATGTTCGGCACAAAGCGCTGCGGGTTGCGGTCATACAGCGGAAACAGCGTCGACTGCACCTGCACCATGATGCGATGCCCGGGCTGGAAGGTATGGTTCACCATCGGCAGCCCGAACACATACGGCAGCGGTTCGTTCGCCTTGATCGCCGACGGATGCTCGAAGCTCGTGCGATAGCGCCCACGGAAGATGTCGGTCGCGATCGGCAGCTCATACCCGCTCATCTCCACCGGCGGCGCCACGCGATCGGGCTGCACATCGATCAGCTTCACCACCCAGTCCGAGTCCGTTCCGCTGGTCGAAGCCACAAGATGCACGGTGGGCTCGCCCGACAGCTTCATCGGCTCCTTCAGCGGCTCCGACACATACGTCAGCACATCCGGCCGGCCATCCACGAAGCGCTGATCCGTGATCAGCCATGTACGCCAGCCCATGCTGTCTGCCGCATCCACCGGGCGCGGACGATACGGCACCGGCTTCATCGGATCGGATACATACTCGTCAAACTTCGCGCTCTTATCCGCGGGCGCCTCGAACGACAGGCCTCCACCCGCCTTCAGATACAACGGTCGTGACGGCACCGGGCAGCCCTGCTCACAGCTCGCGGGAAACACCTCGGGCTTGTCCCAGTGGTCCGCGCCCGTGTCATAGATGAAGGCAGCGGGCGTAGTCGCCTTGGGTGCATCCGGCTTCAGGTACTGATTGAAGAACGGCAGCAGTACATCGCGCCGCCACTGCGCGGTCGTGTCGCTGGCCCACGTCAGCGTGCCCAGCGAGCGTCCTTCACGGTTCACCTGCGAATGGAACCACGGCCCCATCACCAGCATGTTCATCGAGTCCGGCGTGCCCTTCGCCTTCAGCGCGCGATAGCTGTGAACCGCGCCCCACATGTCTTCCTGGTCCCACAGCCCCTGCTCCCACATAGTAGGCACGGTGACGGGCTTCTGCACGATCAGTTTGTCCAGCGCCTGGCTCTGCCAGTAGCCGTCATACGCCGGATGCTCCACCATCACGCGCCAGAACGGCAGCTGCTCCATGCCCTCGGCTTTTGCAAAGTCATCTGCAGAACCCGCACGCAGATAGTTGCTGTAATCATCTCGCCCGCGCGCCTCGTGGACACCCTCGCCACGATTGCTCGTCTGCCCCAGCACATAGTCGATGTTCGGCTGCCGAAACGCTCCATAGTGGAACCAGTCGTCGCCCATCCAGCCGTCCACCATCGGGCTTTCGGGCGCGGCCACTTTCAGCGCGGGATGCGGATTCAGCAGCGCCATCACCACCGTGAAGCCCTCATAACTGGACCCGATCATGCCCACGCGCCCGTTCGACTCCGGCACATTCTTCACCAGCCAGTCGATCGTGTCGTAGCCATCGGTCGTGTCGTCCGCGCCGCTCGGGTTGTAGCCCGAGTTCACCGGCGGCGGCGTCATCAGGTACACACCCTCGGATCCATACTTGCCGCGCACATCTTGGTACACGCGGATGTAACCGGCCTCCACGAATCCCTCGTCGCTCAACGGGAGCGCTTCGATCATGCGCCCGGACTTCGACCGCGCCGCTCGCGCGGCAGCGTTGTACGGTGTGCGCGTCAGCAGCATTGGGGCGCTCTTTGCGCCGTTCGGAACACAGATCACCGTGTACAGCTTGGTCCCATCGCGCATCGGCATCATCACGACGCGCTTGACGTAGTCGCTCTGCTGCTCGGGAACCTTGAAGTTCGGGGTCAGGTCATCGGCGGGCAGCTTCTGCTGGGCGGGCAGGCTGGCAGCGGAGGCAATCAGAAACACGGCGGCGGTGGCGTTCAGGCGCAGTCTGGGCATGATCCTCTTTGGAACAAGCGGTTACACGTGAGTTTGCAGACAGGGTATCACCGCGCGCACAAAGGGCACGCCGGATGCCCTCAGCCACCATTTACCATAGCGAGAGCCCTTCGCAGGGCGCGGGTTCACAGGCCGCAGCGGTACCCGTGGGAGGCAGCATGGCAGACAAATTCGTCGGAACGCCCAAGAAGGCGACCACACACGTAAACCAGAACGAAGATCTGATCTTTGAGAAGTCCTCCGCCGGGAAGAAGGCTTACCGCCTCGCCGCGCTGGACGTTCCCGCCGTCGACACCGCCTCCTTGCTCGGCGACGCCGCCCGCACCGACGACCTCGGCGTCATGCCGGAGCTCTCCGAGATCGAGATCATCCGCCACTTCACGCGGCTTTCTACCTGGAACTACGCCATCGATCTCGGCATGTACCCTCTGGGCTCCTGCACCATGAAGTACAACGCCCGCATCAATGAGGCCGTCGCCCGCCTCGAAGGCCTGGCCGAAGCACACCCGTACCAGCCCGAAGCACTCTCGCAGGGTGCACTCGGCATCATGAAGCACCTCTCCGAGTGCCTCCTCGAGATCACCGGCATGGACGCCATCACGCTGCAGCCCGCCGCCGGCGCGCAGGGCGAGTTCACCGGCATCCTGCTGGTCCGCGCGTACCACCAGGCCAACGGCAACCCGCGCAAAAAAGTCATCGTGCCGGACTCCGCCCACGGGACAAACCCCGCAACAGCCGCCATCTGCGGCTACCAGGTCGCCAACCTCAAGTCCACGAGCTCGGCATGGTCGATCTCGCCGCGCTCGAAAAGCTCGTCGACGAAGACACCGCCGCGCTCATGCTCACCAACCCCTCCACGATTGGGGTCTTCGAGTCCGACATCCACAAAATCTCCGACATCCTCCACGCCAAGGGCGCCCTGCTCTACATGGACGGCGCCAACATGAACGCCCTGGTCGGCAAGACGCGCCCCGGCGACTTCGGCGTGGACGTCATGCACCTCAACCTGCACAAAACCTTCAGCACCCCGCACGGCGGCGGCGGCCCGGGCTCCGGTCCGGTCGCCTGCAAGCGCATCCTGGAACCCTTCCTGCCCACACCCGTCGTCAGGACCAACCCAGATGGCTCCCTCGGCCTCAACTACAACCGCCCGCAGACCGTGGGCCGCGTGCGCGCCTGGTACGGCAATTTCGGCATGTTTATTCGCGCGCTCGCCTACATCCTCGCCAACGGCCCCGACGGCCTGCGCCAGACCACCGAAGACGCCGTGCTCAACGCCAACTATCTCCGCGCCAAACTCGAGGGCACCTTCGAGTTGCCCTACAAGACCCGCTCGATGCACGAGGTCGTCTTCTCGGACAAGCTCCAAGCTAAAAATGGCGTAAAAACCGGCGACATGGGCAAGCGACTCATCGACTACGGCTTCCACGCCTACACCACCAGCTTTCCATTGGTCGTACAGGGCGCCATGATGATCGAGCCCACCGAGTCCGAATCCAAGGAAGAGCTAGACCTGCTCGTGGACGCCCTGCAGCAGATCGCCCGCGAGGCCGAAGAAAACCCCGAACTCGTTGCCACCGCCCCGCACACCACTCGCCTGCAGCGCCTCGACGAAACCACTGCCGCCCGCAAGCCTATCCTGCGCTGGAAGGCCCCACCCGCCGCCACCCCCGTCCAGCCCGACACTGCCGCCAAGGAGTGGTAGGCCTTGCTCTCTAGAAATGGATAAACACAGAACGGATCTGCCTGGCCGACCCGTTCTGTGTTGCTTCATCACAAAGTTACTGCGCCATGATTTTCACATACTCATCCACATCCGCCCACTTGATGTGCAGCACCGCCGCCTTCCCGCGCACATCCTCAAAGCTCAAGCTCATCACCTCCTGCGGGTGCGTCACCGGCTTGGCCATCATCGGCGTCCGCCCCAGGTCCATCTCCGGCTTGTACACCGTGCCCCACTGCCCGATCTGCTTATTGATGATCAGCTGCCACGGCCTCCCGGCCGCCTCCGGCATCGAGTACAGCGTATAGGTCCCCGCCGATACCTGGAGATCGCCAATCTTCAAATTGGTCGCTGTGATCAACGTCGTCGCCGGGTTGGCTCCCGTCCGCCACACCTTGTCATACGGCACCACACCGCCCAGGATCGTGCGGCAGCGCACCGAAGGCGCGTTGTAGCGGATCGTAACGGCCTTGCCGCCCAGCCGCGTCTCGGCCGTGGCTGCCGGCGAGGCCAGCGGTTTGCCGTCGGCCGGCTGCCCATGGTCGCCCACCGGCGCCGAAGGGCAAGGCCCCGAGCCCTGAGCCAGAGCTGCTGAAGAAAAGCTCGTAGAACTGAAAACCCCGAGCACCAACGTGGACAAAAGCAGCGTGTTCCGTACGTGCATCATAATGCCCCTTATGCTACGCTCAATTTGCGCGCGCCCGTAGCTCAGCTGGATAGAGCAACAGCCTCCGAAGCTGTAGGTCAGACGTTCGAATCGTCTCGGGCGCACCATCCTTCCTGCCAACCGGCACGATGCACCTCTCATCACAACCGAGCCAAGACCCAGCCGAGCTCGGCGGCCAAGCTCGGCGGCTGAGTCAACGCCGCCGCCGCAGTCATTCTGCCAGTTCATCCCAGGCATCGACCGTTACGGCACGCATTCCCGCGCTCAGCGCCTTGCCCAGCAGCAAATCCGTGGCGCGAACGCTGTCGGAGCGGTCACAGCTCATCAACTTATCGAAGCCGTCGTGCAGCAGAACATTGCTTCCCCGGCCGCGTTCACGCGCGCTGAGTAGACCGCGTTCCAGCCGGCGCACAATTCCCGCCGTTCCAATCGGATCCCAGTCGTTGCCCTGCACATTCCACTGCACCGGCACAAGGCCGAGCTCGCGCGCGCAGCGCAGAACGGCGGGCCGTCGGGCGCCAAAGGGTGCGCGAAAATACCGGACCGGTGCTCCGAGCGTATCCTCCAGCAGCGCATTGCAGCCCATAAGCTCATTCTGAATGAACCGCAGCGGCTTGTTTGCCAAGAACGGGTGACTCATCGTGTGATTTCCCACCACGTGCCCGGCGGCCTGCAGCTCCCGCACCAGTTGAGGCTGCAGACGAACGAACTTACCGATCACAAAGAAGGTTGCCTTCACGCTGTATCGGTCCAGGACCTCCAGCAACTCCGGGGTGGAGCGGTCATTGGGACCGTCATCGTAGGTCAGCGCCAACTCGTCGGGATCGTTGCCCGCCACCAGCGTGCACCCGAACAGCTGCGAGTCCGGACGCATGCCGAAGCTGGCCGCGGTCGCCAGCGCTCCCGCGACCACCGCACCCCCCAGCCACAACTTCCCTGAAATGCCCTTCGGCATAGCGTCGCTCATGATTCTCTTCGGTTCTCTTCGTCGCGAGTCTAAGCGTCCCGCTCGGTCTACGCAATCGCAGACCCATGCCGTTCATGACACTTTTGACACGCCTGGCTTCCAGCCACGGGACCTCGTCTACAACCCCTAAGCCGCGCTCCGCGCCCTCACACTTTGCGCAACAACGCGAGCACCTCTTCGGCGTGGCCCTGCGGCTTCACATTCTCAAAGGTGTGCACCAGCCTGCCGTCAGAGCCGATCACGTAGGTCGTCCGTTCCACGCCCGTCACCGGCTTGCCGTACATCGTCTTCTGCTTCAACAGGCCGAAGCGCTTCACAATCTCCTGATCGGCGTCGGCCAGCAAGGTGTACTGCAGATCGAACTTGTCTTTAAATTTCTTCTGCGCCTTCGCCGTGTCGCGCGAGATGCCGAGCACCACCGCTCCGGCCGCCTCCAGCTGCGCGAACTGGTCGCGGAAGCCACAGGCCTCCACCGTGCATCCAGGCGTGTCCGCCCGCGGATAAAAGAACAGAACCACGGGCTTGCCCAGGAAGCCGGACAACGTTACAGGGGCGCCGTCCTGATCCGGCAGCGTAAAGTCTTCGACAAGTTGGCCAATCTCGGGTGCGGGCATCGGTCGGTGGTTCTCCTATGCCACTAGGGTAACGCGGAGGTTGACTAAAGACTCTTGAAACCGAAGCGCATCGCCCATCCCAGCACCAGGGCCAACACCAGCGCCGCTGTGGTCAACAGACCTGCCTCGCGCAGCCGCTTGCGCACGGCTTCCACCACCAGAATCAACAGCCAAACGGCAAGCGCAAGCAGCAGCCCGTCATAGACAAAGGCATGCCCCGGCGAGGTGACCACCTGCAGGACGGGAAGAAACGGCAGGAACGGAAGAAACACGCTCCCCAGAGCAAACAGCAGCAGGAAAAGGATCGTCTGCAGGGCAAACAGAATAGACTTTACGACCACGCTCGTCCTCCCGGTTCAGCTGAGTTTACAGGGACAGCTACACTCTCGCGACTGCAAGTGCCAGTACCGCTTTCAACACTTAGTAGGCCGGGCTTTCAAAGGCCGCAAAACGCCTCTCCAGCTCCCACTGCATCGCCGCGCGCGGTGAGCGCTGCAACAAGGCGCTGCATGCCGAGGAAGGTTTCGCCAAAGCCGTAGTTGGCGCGGCACACGCCGCCGTACGTACGGCAAAGTCATCCGGAGCCGCCCACAAACTGTCCCCGCCCATGAAGCCATGCTCCAGCGCCATACGTGCCGACCGCTTCAGATCCACATAGCCCAGGCTCTGCTCCTCCGCCGCCTTCACATACTCATGCGTCAGGTCGATACGGCTCACCCCTTCATCATCGGTGGACAACGCCAGCGGTACACCCGCGGCGCGGTACGCCGCCAGCGGATGATCCGTCCGCGTCTTGCCGAGAATCACCTCGTTGGAGGTCAGGTTTACCTCGACCATGATGTGCTTCAGCGCCATCTCGCGCAGCAGAGCGTTGGCGTCGGTCTCATAGAGCACATCCATGCCATGCCCGATTCGTTCGGCATGACCCAGTTCAATGGCTTCGCGAATATGGAAGCTCAGCCCCTCCGGCGGCACCATCCCAAACGCCAGCTCCCCCGCATGCAGCGAGAGGTGCACCTTGGGATACACCGCATGCAGGTAGTCCAGCATGAGCATCTGCAGGTGGTAATCCTGCATGCTGATGCGTCCATCCTCCGGCATCACGAAGTTAATCCCGACCACCAACGGGTGGCCGGAATCAAGCTCCGCCTGCGCCACCTCAAAGCCCAGCAGCGTCTGCGCAAAGACTTGTTGCGGCGGAAAGCCGCGCAGGACCTGGTAGAGAAAACGAACCTGCACTTGGCACGGTGAGCCGAAGCCGTGAGCACCATCCGGTGTGGGCGGCGGTGGTGGACCGGACCGGCACAGCTCAATCTGTTCGCGTCTCGCCTCTGCCTCGGCAAACTCATTGCGATCCGTTGTGACCTCGTCGCGAAGTCCGGCCGAGAGCAGTTGGTCGCGCAGCTTAGCGAAGACCTGCTTGTGATCTCCATCACGGAAACCACCGTTGCTCACATCAGGCCATCCCAGCTTGTACCCCAGCCCCGCCGCACGGGAAAAGGTCGGCGTCTGCATGATCTCCAGATACTGCTCATTCTGCGCCGCCGCCCGCTTGGCCACCTCGTCCAGCCACTCGCCGGCAAAGTTCTTCAGACCACCATAGCGATCGAAAGTCGCAAAGAATTGATCGTGCCCATCGATGCCTTCGGTAGGCACAAAGGCCCGCATCGAAAAGCTGTCCACCAGGTCGTCATACAGCGGTTGACGCTTCAGTGCCTCGGCGGCGGGCACCTCACCCGCCGCGCAGCTCTTGTCCGCCTGCGGCTCCACAAAACGCACCGCATTCTGCCCTTCGGGAACCGCGGGCGTGCCGTGTTCGACCGGAGCGATGCAGAGCCCCTGCTGCACGGCCTCCGCGATAAAGGTCTCCGCATACACCGCCCCGGAGAGGTGCATGTGCAGATCGCCGCCCTTGGGCATGGGCTTTAAAAAGGCGTACAGCTCCGGCGCACCAAGTGCCTTGGCCGCGTTGAAGGCCCGCGTGGCGCGGACCTCGCCAGAGGTCAGAACCGGGGTATGCGCTGTGTTCTTGCTGCCGGAAACCACCGTCTGCGCGCCGCCGGCCGCACCGAAGGGGACTGCGGCGACAAAGACATAAAGGGCCGCTGCGAACGGACGAAACAAAGGCACGCGAAACACTCCTCAAGATCCTGAATGGTGATGATCCAGCATACTGTGGGTAGGCCGGCGACCGGCAAATGTCGTACGCTTTGCGCTCCGCTCCTGGCTTGCTATACTGACTCAGTCGTTCTCGATGACCCCTGCAGCTATGCGTGCAGAAAGGTCGATTCCCTCTCCTTCCAGGCAGGTGGATTCGAAACGCAATCGTAACGCTCCGGCGTGTGCGACCTCTTCCGCTTGCGGAAGGCCAGATAGCTCAGTGGTAGAGCGCGGCCCTGAAAAGGCCGGCGTCGGCGGTTCGATCCCGTCTCTGGCCACCACATCCTAAAACAACTTAGCGGCAGCGGCATTAGCTCAAATATTGCAAGACACCTAGAGAAAACCTTCCCGGCACGATTTTGGACCTTTCTTACCACGTGGTCAGGCTCGGGTATCCTATCTTTGCGCAACATCGTTCTCTCCCCTTTTCCGATTGGTTCTACCTTGTTCCGTAGCTCGCGTGAGACGTTTCCTGTCTTCACGCTATGCGCTCTTGCGAGGTCGGCATAACCCGTACGGCAATCAATCTCTCGCACAATCCCTCGCAGTAGAGACACCGGTACCGGAACCTCGAGCTTGTATTCTTTGTTCGCCGATAAAGGCGGCCGTAGATGCTGGGGGAGCCAGCCGATGCCATCTCGCCAGCCGCATGCGAGGAATCATAGCGTCTGCAGCGCAGCCCTCTCCTTCGCATCTCATATAACTGCACGTCAAGTCGCGGCAGGGCTGTCTCACCACTCGCAGGGCTGTCTAACCACTCGCAGCGATCATCAGTGCAAGAGCGCACAACTCGCGCTCAAACGCAGCAACGGAGAAAAGAATGAAGATCATTTGCGTCGAGGAGCATACCTCTGACCAAGACCTGTTCAAAGCAGGTCAGCCGAAACAGGAGTCCGAAGCCAAGTACTTCACGGAGGTCGGTACCGACTTCAACGGAAGCCTTGATGATGGCGATGACAAGCTTCCATCAACGCTCAACTTCGAGGTGTCGACCAAGCTCCTCCCCGACCTGGATGGCGGGCGTCTTGCGCTGATGGATGAGCATGGGATCGACATGCAGATTCTGTCGTACAGTAATCCCTCGCAGAATGCGCCGGCGGACCAGCAGGTTCAGCTCACGCGACAGGCAAACGACAGGCTTGCCCAAGCTGTGCGGGCCAATCCATCACGCTTCGGCGGTTTCGCTTGCCTGCCGTGGGGACAGCCGCAAGCCGCAGCCGAGGAGCTCGAACGTGCGGTGAAGGAACTGGGATTTGTGGGCGCGCTGCTGGTTGGGCGCCCAGGGGATACCTTCTTGGACGACCCTCGCTACGAGCCGATCCTGGCGAAACTCAACGAACTCAGTGTGCCTCTTTACCTGCATCCAGGGTACCCCCTTCCGCAGGTGCAAGCCCCTTACTACGGTGGTCTGGCCACGCAAGTGACCGCGAGACTTTCGCTCTTCGGTTGGGGCTGGCACAACGAAGCCGGGGTCCATTTGCTTCGGCTCATCCTGTCGAAGAAGTTCGACCAGTTTCCAAACCTTCAGGTCATCTGTGGTCATTGGGGAGAAATGGTTCCGTTCTACCTGTACCGACTCGATGACTCAATCCCACAGGCCGTCACAGGACTTTCGCGTTCCATTACCGACACCTTCAAACAGCACGTCTACGTCACCCCGAGCGGCATGATGACACTCCCGCAGTTCCAATTCATCCAGACGGTCATTGGGGTGGATCGCATCCTGTACTCGGTGGACTATCCGTACCTTACTCTTGCGGGTGCCAGACGCTTTCTGGAGTCGCTGCCCGTCAGTCAGGAAGACAAGGAGAAGATGGCGCACGGAAACGCCGAACGCTTGTTTCATCTCTAGCAAGACCTCGTTGTGATCGACGCCTTGGCCTGCGCAAGGCGAGCCACACCCGTCCCGGTGGCGGCATGGTTTTTGTTGCGCGGCTTTCCGCCGTCGAGTATGGATTGACTGACGCTGCGGTCTGCGGATCAATCTACCCTGCTACCGGGTTGCGCACAGCCGCCTCGCGCGAAGGGCTGCGCACAGTTGTGCGGACACGATAACCCTGCTCTAACAGTTGCGTGTAGCCCGGGTTTACGGAGGCGTAGATGAACATGTTGACCCGCCAACAGCGCGGGTACTGAATCGCAATGTTAAGGCTTGTTGGCCCATCGCCAGGGTTGGTGGAATGGCGTAAGACGCCCTTCATTGCGCTCGATGACTTATCCGTGCAATCAGCCTAGTAGCGAGAACTGCATCTTCCGGTGTTGTCCTCTTCGATGGTGATGATCGCTAAGGATTGGACCGGTCCACGGCATCGTGCAAGCCAGATTCCTCGGCAATAATATTGCCTGCAACCTGTTCTTTCAGTCCTTCCAAGGATTGGCTGGGGTAGAGCGAGCCGGCACGAACGACAGCGTGAACCTTATGCAAATTTTGAACACTCTCCACCGGATTACCATCCAGCAGCACGAGATTGGCGTCCTTGCCTTGCTCGACCGTGCCCATGGTCGACTCGCGCTTGAGAAACTCCGCTCCGTTGAGCGTGGCCATTTGCAGGATTCGAAGCGGCGTCAAACCGGCCTGTTCGAGAAGATCGAACTCCTGGTGCAGTGAAACACCGGGAACGACCCAGCCGCCGCCAAAGTCGCTGCCGGTCATCATCTTGACGCCACACTCATCGAAGGTCTTGGTTAACTTCAACTGGAACTCGCCTAATCGCCTCAGGGTGTCGCGGCCCGCTGTCGTTACCTTTTGCGAAAACATGGTTGCAACGCTGTCCCAAAAGGCACGCTTGCTCGCGTCCATGTACCGGAGATCTGGACTTTGCGTATAGAGGGGATCATCCCCTTGCTGCTGCGTCGCATTGCGGATCAGCGTAGGACATTGCCAAGTGCCATGCTTGACAAATGTGGCGCTGAGCTCACGCGCCTTGCGATCGCTGTAAGAGTCGATAAGACGCCTGGTCTTGGTCAGTGAATCCGGATCGACATTCAGACGGCCGACAATCGGGTTGGCAATCATAACCTTGCCTGCCTTCTGCATGGCTTCGGGCGACAGATCAGGTGGCTTAGGCGGCTTGATTTGCAAGAGGAAATTGATGAGCCAGCCCTTGGTGGAGGTCGCAATGAGCATTAACTCATTGGGACCGAGATGCTCGATGGCAGCCATACCCCGCTCCGAAGCCTTTGCAAGGCTGACCCCGGGCGACATGTGACCGTCATACGGCAACCCTTGCCGATTCGCCTCCTCGAGAGTTGCAAAGAACGTCTTAGGTGACACAAAGATCGTCTTGATGAAGTCCGCGCCTTCGCCCTTTTGACGCTTCACCTCCGCAACGCCCGCCTCGGGCGTCCCGGCGTTCATCGGTGTGAGGATCTCGCCGCACAAGGTCAATAACTCGGGCGCATGCTCCCCAAGGCTTAAACTTCCAGCCCTGCGCTTCCGCAGCATCTCGGTTGTGCCCGCCATCTGACGTATCCCGGTGATGCCGTGCGCGAGCAGCAGAGCACTGCTGGTGTCAACGGCATATCCCTCCTCCTGCAGTACATGCGTGTGCATGTCCAGAAAGCCGGGAACCAGAAACTTTCCTTGCGCTTCAACGACTTCTCCAACCTGTGGAACTCCGGCGGGAACGATCTGCTGGATCTTGCCGTGCCTGATGAGTACGGCCCGGTTCGGCGTCAGTTCACCCGTGCGCGTGTCGACAATTGTGACGCCATTCAGAATGAGGCCGCTTCCGGACGCGCTCCCCGCAGGATTGATTCCAGGTACTGTGATCTTCACTATTGAACCTTTCATATCCGACCGCATTCAAGCTCACAAGCTCTGTCCGGAATGGGCGAAGGAACGAATCTACAACGCGGACAACCAGGGCAGGCGTTCTCACCAAGATCAGCTTTAGACATCTCAGACCTGCGTCGCCCTCCTGGCTCTCCGCTAGGAAGGTTTGGAGTTGCAGAGAGGCTGTCCAGTTCAGCCATCACATCGTCACCGAGTACAACAGACCCGGAAGCCAGATTTTCCTCCAAGTGGTTGAGATCCGCCGTTCCCGGGATGAGCAGAATATTGGGCCGATGCTTCAGAAGCCAGCCAAGACCGAGCTGTGTCGGAGTGATGCCGAGCTGCTTTGCGAGCTCGATCACCTTGGGCTGTTCCGTTACCTTGGGCCAGCCGGGAAAGGTGCCGCCCAAGGGATAGAACGGGACCCAGGCGATTCCGTGATCGAGGCAAACCGAGAGCAAGTCTTCGTACTCTCGGCTCATGAGGCTATATGCGTTTTGCACGCTGGCGATCCCCGCGGGAAGAACTCGTTTCAGAGTGTCCAGGCTGACCGCGCTCAGCCCGATGCTTCCGATCTTTCCTTCACTACGCATGGCGATCATCTCCGCCATCTGGTCATCGAGGTCGACGATCTGATCACCCTCGGCCTGCAGCCCGGGACCAACGTCAGCCCTGCGCAGGTTGACCAGAGGGATCCGCTCCATGCCCAGGCTAAGAAGATTCGCCTCCAGACTTGCCCGCAGCTGCTCCGGACGCTGCGCCAGCTTAACCGGGATCTTTCCATGGAGCTCGGGGTCGGCTCCAACTTTGCTTGCAACGACGATACCGCCCCCCGCAGGAAGCACCTTGCGGATCATCTCGTTGGCAAAGCCGTTGCCGTAGAACTGCGCCGTATCGATATGATCGACGCCGAGCTCTAGCGCACGCCGCAGCAGCGCCTCTGCCTTCGCCGGTGCGGCCTCATACTTTCGCAACTGGATCGCGCCATATCCGATGCGGGCGACTTCACCGTGACCGAGAGCATAGGTGCCGCCGGGTGCCGGCATGGTTCTTACAGGACGTGGCATTGAATTCTCCTACAATAAAGTTGTGAAACGGAGGTTGCGCCTCAAGGCAATGGGTACGCAGCGTTGGAGAGCGAGCCTGGATTGCTCGGCGAAGAAGTACTCCGGGGCCAGCGGAGCGGCCATGTGTCAGCACGAGAGCCGCTGGACCTAAAAGAAAGTAAATCTGCATTCCTTTACGTTCTCACTGAACAATACTGAAGTTGTCCCAAGGTGGCATCGCTTTTGGATCCTTAAATCAATTCTTTGTAGGTCGTCTGAGTGTAGGTCGGGAATTTAAGCCATTCAAGCCGGAAGACGTTTCGCTCTCAATGCCAGGGTGTGCGTCGCTTGCAGCGAAGATTGAGCTGATCGCCGGGGAAAGCGGTTGATCTGCACGGGAGACGAGAAACGATACCTGCCACATCTGATCCGTTGTCAGAATGTGCTTGAAGGAAGGCATGCCTGTAAGCCGTATGCCGTTGTCAACCTTCCAATAAGAAGCGCCGACGGGATCGTCACTCACACCCACCACACCATTGGCGTGCTTTGTCCAGAGCTGGGGTGACGTGGGGTATTCCCATTTTCCAAACGAGCTGTCGTGGTTTGGAGTGCCGTGACAGACGGCACAGTGGGCGACGTAGACCGTGGCGCCCGAGGTGAGATCGCTCGCTGTGGGAGAGAACGGCGCCGCGATCAGATCTCGATGAATGCGGGCGTTGAGCGGGATGTGGACGATTGCCTTTTCATCCGGAAAGGGTGTATCGGCAACCGCCACAGGTGGATGGCCGTACCGGATATAAACATACAAAGCCGCTGCGACGCAGGGAAACGCGAGAAGGAAACCGATCAAGCCGTGAGTGATTACCCTTTGCCAGTTCTTTGCGGCTTTCATGTTCATCCTTTTATGGTGGCAGGTTTTGAGGAGCGCCGGTACGGAGGGTGACATCCATCTCGCAATCGGTAGGATGCCCTTGCACCATTTACGATCCCTTGCAGTTACTTTCATTCAGGATCACAGTGATTCAAACTGTGGATGATGAACCCTACCGGATGCTACTCTGCGGCTCAGAGTCAGGCAATCAATTGCCTCGACAGCACAATCGCTCGCTTAGGGGTAAGCTCTGGAATTTAGGCATGTAAAGTCGTTCCTTGCTGTTGCAAAGGCACTCAACTTCAGTCGTGCGGCTCGCACTCTGCATCTATCGCAGCCTGCCCTGAGCACGCAGATCAAAGGCCTGGAGACGCATCTCGGCGTGAGCCTGTTCACGCGCACCCGGAGAAAGGTGACCCTTACGCCGGCCGGTTCCGCCTTCCAGGTCGATGCCGATGCATTACTGCAGCAGATTGCGGAGATGGAGCTGCGGGTCCGGCGTATCTCATTGGGAGACGTCGGCAATCTGCGCATCGGCTTTGTCGCCTCTGCCATGCCGGGATTGGTTCCGGCGATGGTCCTTGCCTTCAGGAAGCAATATCCAGGTGTGAGCCTCGAACTGAAGAACATTCCCACGGTGCAACAGGTGGAAGGACTTCGAAGTGGCACGATCGATGTCGGCTTCGTCCGGCTGCCGCTGCCGGAAACAGATCTCAGTGTCTCGCTTGTGCATCGTGAGCCGTTTGCAATGGTCTTGTCGAAGATCCACCCCCTCGCGAAGAAAAAAGACTGGGGCCTTGATGATCTCGCGGGAGAACCGTTTATCACGTACGGCGAACGGTGGGCGCCGGCGTTTTACCAGAGGTGGACCGGAATCTGCCGCGCTGCCGGCTTCACACCGAACGTGGTGCAAGAAACCGGCGAGATGGACACCGCCATCGCGCTTGTCGCGGCCGGGCTAGGGGTCGCCATCCTGCCCGAAGGCGTGACGCGACGCAATCGCCGCATTCTGGCCATCAAGGTCCTGACGCGAGAAAAGGTGCAATCCGAGATCGGTATCGCCGTGCTTGCCGACCGGCAGACGCCCCTGGTCAAGCACCTGATTGCGGTGGCAAAGCACGTTGGCCATCTCGGTCAATAGAAACTGTCATTCATTTCATGAATGACAGACATCCAAAAGTACAGTAGACGTTATCGCTCCGATAGGCCTCTAATAAAGTGTGTCGAGTACGTCCGCGGACTACGGACTATTAGGAGATGACCATGTCAGAGACAGCCACAGAAGTACAACCGATTCCAGTTGCCGGGAACGTTGACGCCCCGCTCTCGCGCAGGCGCTTTATGGGCGCCGCGGCACTTGCGAGCGCCGGCTTCGTCTCGGTAACCGCGATGGCGCAGACCCGGCAGGAGAAGTTGGCCGGCCTGCAGCAGCAGAGCAACACCGATCCGGGACCGGAGAACAAGTCTTTGCTGGCGCAGAATCCCGACTCCAACACGCCTCCGTTTACCGATCATGGCAATCCCGGGCCGATATGGTTCTCCTTCGATCTGGCGCCCAAGCGTATTCAAGCCGGCGGCTGGACCCATCAGGTAACGCAGCGCGAGTTGCCGCCCTCGAAGGAGATCGCCGGCGTCAACATGCGCTTGACCGCGGGTTCTTTCCGCGAGCTGCATTGGCACACGGCTGACGAGTGGGCCATCATGCTGACAGGCAAGGCGCGGGTTTCGGTCATGCAACCGGATGGCAAGATGGCCATCGACGATGTGGAAGCCGGGGATCTATGGTACTTTCCGGCAGGCTTTCCGCATTCGATCCAGGGTATCGGAGACGATGGCTGTGAGTTCTTGCTCGTGTTCAACGAGGGTGCGTTTTCAGAGGACGACACCTTCCTGCTTTCAGAGTTTCTGGTCCATACCCCGCCCGAGATCCTGAAGAAAAATACCAGCTGGGATCGGAAGACCTTCGATCAGCTTCCGCCGACGGAGCTCTACATCTTCGAGGCACCGCTGCCGGGATCGCTTGAGGATGACCGCCGTTTCCTGGGCGACAACCTGGCCACCGAGACCAAGTACACCTTCAAGATGGCGTCCATGACTGCGACCCAGAAGACGGACGGCGGCGAAACCCGCATCGTCGACTCCAGCAATTTTCCCGTGGCGAAGGGGATTGCTGCCGCCATGGTGACCATCAAGCCCGGTGGCATCCGGGAGATGCACTGGCACCCGACCGTGAGTGAGTGGCAGTACTGGATGAAGGGAAAAGGCCGCATGACGGTCGTCACCACCGGAGCCAAGGCACGGACGATGGACTTTAACCCCAACGATGTGGGCTACGTTCCGACCATGGCAGGGCACAGTATCGAGAACACGGGCACCGAGGATCTGGTGTTTCTGGAAATGTTCAAGGCTCCGCTCTACTCCGACGTCTCGCTGAATCAGTGGATTGCGCGCATGCCGGACAAGATGGCGGAGGCTCACCTCAAGATCCCCATGCGGACGATTCGGAGCGCACCGCAGAGCCGCTTTGACGTGCTTCCCAAATAAAGCAAATCCGAAGCAGCTGCCTCGATTCCTGTCAGCCCTGGGCACCAAACTGTAACCTGGTCGGTGAAGCGGAAGGCGCATTACACGCGTTCCGCTTTTTCGGCTGGGGGAACTCCGAAAAGTCGCTTGAACTCCATCAAACTACAGGAATAGGTAAAAATCCCGCAATTCTAGGCATTGTCGTTCCCTCACAGAATGTTGTCTTCTGGAAGTGAGCAAAGCCCAACGGCAGAAAAGGGCAAGCAAAGAGCTCACCTCGGGAGGAGCGCATGAAAGCACAAGCCTACGCAGCAATGGAAGCCAGGCAATGAAAGTTTTTGGTAGCGATATCGGGGCTCGAACCCGAACTCTTCGCCTTGAGAGGGCGACGTGTTAACCAGTTACACCATATCGCCACAAAGCCTCCCGGAACGGTCGGCTGCGACTCCCCGAGTATAGCAAGGAAGGGCTTTGAAGCAAAGCCGCAAAGAACTACGTCACAAAACCCTCAACCGCGCTACAGGCCCAGCTTCTTGACCTCGTCCGTATAGTATTTACGGTAGAGGATGTCCCACTCCTGCGACCCCTCGAGGATGATCTTCCGCTGCGAGCTAATCTTCAGCCGTGCTGCCTGGTCCAGCTTTAGCTCTTCCATCAGCAGCTTTTCCAGGATCTTGCGAGCCTCCTGCCGGATCGTATTCCGATCCTCCAAGAACTCGACCTCATCGATCTCCGCCAACGCGTCGGCCGTCGTGTGCGCGATCTTGTTCAGCTTGTCGCGGCTGATTCTCATAGCACCGCCTTGTACTTGCGCGTCAGCTCCATCTTGACCTTCTTGAACATCTCCGGAAAGCTCGCGCCGCTCTTCAGCATGTCGGCCTGAAAGGCCTCCAGAATCACGCGAACCTCTTCGTTGATGCGATCTTCCAGCGAAAGCTCGTCGATCAGGGCAGCGGTCACACGCTCGTCCACGAGCGCAGGTTTGTCGGTCCGGATCATCTTGGCCGCCACGAGGTGTTTGGTCGTCTGCCGCGCCAGATAGCCGATGTAGTCCTTGGAGAAGATCATGGGCAGATCAAGGTTAGCAGACTCGCTCCCTCGAATTGGCTCCCGCCCGGTCCACTGTTCTGCGAAAATGAAAGTGATGACCTTTGACGATCTCACCACGCTGAAGGACGACATGATCGCCTTCATCGCCGGGCACGGACTTCGCCGCATGAACGCCTTCGTCCCCGAGGACGTCCCCACCATCGCCTTTGAAGACGATGACATCGACGGCTGGAAGGATTTCGTCGAGCACGCCAAGGCCGCGCAGGTTCCGTTCATCACCATGAGCGACGTCCTGCTCGAGCCCGAAGACGTCTCCACCCTCATCGCCCGCCTCCGCGACTCGCACTACCCCGACCCTGACGCCAGCGACCTCGAAGAGGCCCAATCCCTCATGCGCCACGTCGGCAAAACCGGCTACCTGCAGCTCGGCTTCGCGCATGGCGGCGTCATCTTCCTCTACGAAACCGCCACCGACTGGTATGACCGCTTCCAGAACCTGCTCGACACCGTGCAGGAGCTGGGCGGCATCATCGTCGACGACCACGACGACGAGTAGGAGCGCCCATGGCTGCTGCCCTCGACCAGGCTGATCCTGTCTTCGCGGCACCCTCACCGTGGATGGTCGCCGCCGAAAGTATCCCCGCCTCCGCGGTTGAGGCCCTCGCCCGTGCCCTGCAGCTTCCGCCTTCGTTGGCCACGCTGCTTCTCTGCCGCGGCCACGACACCGCCGAAGCCGCGCTCCGCTTCCTTGAGCCTGTCCCCGATCACCTGCATGAGCCATCCCTCATGCGAGGCCTGCCGGCGGCGGTCACACGCCTGCAAACCGCGCTCGAAAACCGTGAACCCATCCTGATTTACGGCGACTACGACGTGGACGGCACGGTCGCCACGGTTCTGCTCAAAACCGCGCTGGAACGCGCCGCGATCTCACTCGGCGTCCCTGCCGACGTCCGGTACCACATCCCGCATCGCATCCGCGAAGGCTACGGCATGCGCGAATCGCGCATCGCCGACGCCGCCGCGGAAGGCGTTCGCCTCGTCGTCTCCGTGGACACTGGCATCCGCGCCTTCGCCGCCGCCGATGAGGCCGCGCGCTTCGGTCTGGACCTCATCGTCACCGATCACCACCTGCCCGACAGCCGCGGCCTCCCCAACGCCGTCGCCGTGCTGAATCCCAACCAGCCCGGCTGCCCGTACCCCTGCAAGGAGCTTTGCGGCGCCGGGGTAGCCTTTAAACTTGCCCAGGCCGTCCTTGAAGCCTGCGCCCGCGACGCCGACGACCTCGCCCGCCTCCGCGCCAAAACCCTGCCGTCCTTTCTCAAGCTATTGGCGATCGCCACGGTCGCCGACTCCGTCCCGCTCACCGGCGAAAACCGCGTCATCGCCTCACTCGGCCTCCTCGCGCTGCGCCAACCGGCCTCCGGTGGCCTACGCTTCCTCATGGAACTCGCCGGCATCGACCTCACCCGGCCCGTCTCCGCCTCCGACGTCGGCTTCCGCATAGGGCCGCGCATCAACGCCGCCGGCCGCATGGACATCGCCTCCGACGTTGTCGAGATGTTCCTCACCCGCGATCAAACCCTGGCCCGGACCCTCGCCGAAAAGCTGCACAGCCTGAACGACGATCGGCGCGCCACCGAGGCCCGCGCCCTCAAGGACATTGAAGCCATGCTTGCCGGGCTCGGGGCCCAGCCCGAGGGCTTCGCCGGCTGCCTGGTCCTCGACGACTCACCGGAAAACCCCTGGCACCGGGGCGTGGTCGGCATTCTGGCCTCGCGCGTGGTCGACCGCACCGGTCGGCCAGCGCTCGTGCTGACCCATGAGGATGGCCAGGCACACGGCTCCGGCCGTTCGGTCCCCGGATTTCACCTCCTCGACGCCCTCACCGCCGCTCATGAGCAGTCCGGTACACCTCTTTTTTCCCGTTTTGGCGGCCATGCGCATGCGGTCGGCTTTGCCCTGCCCTCGGAAAATGTCTCTGAGCTTCGATCGAGACTCGAGGGGCTCGCCGCCTCGCTGGCCACCGCCGTAGCGGATCCGGCGATCCCGTGCGACGCCCGCGTCCGGCTCTGCGAGCTCGACGGCCCCTTCTTCAACAGCTATGGCCGATTGGAACCGTTCGGCAACGGCAACCCGGAGCCGGTCCTCCTCGCTATCAATCTTCGCCTCACTGCCCCCGTGCGCATCCTCGCGGAGCGTCACCTCAGCCTGCAGCTGGAAGATCCGCAGACACACCACCGCTTCCGCGCCACCGCCTGGACCCGGCGCAGCAGTTGGGTCGAGCGTGCACAAGCGGAGGGTTGGGCGCAAGGTACGCACCTGGATGTGGCCTTCCGGCTTCGGCGCAACTGGCACCCGGACTTCGGCGGCTGGGAGTTGGAGATCGTCGCCGCACAAATTGCGTCCGGAAGCCTGTCAGCGGAATCTTAGAACCGTCCTGGGTACCTGCACCAAGTCCGCTTCTGGACGGCATGCGGAAACCAGGTCCACCTACATGCCGGCTTCGGCAGCAACTTCGCTCTTATATACTGAACCACGCACCCATGGCCGAGCCCGAAAGCAATCGTAACCGCCGTTGGATCATCATTACGGTGGTTCTGGCACTGGCCGCCGGCCTCCTGTATTTCGCGCTGCCCAGCACGCGGGATCGCGTCGTCGTCCGTACGGCCACGGTGAATCGCGCCTCCATCGTGAAAACCGTTCCGACCAACGGCAAGGTAGAGCCGCTGGACGACTTCCAGGCCCACGCTCCTTCGCCCAGCAGCGTCGAGGATATCTTCGTCCATCTCGGTGATAAGGTCAGCCGCGGACAGCGTCTGCTCCTGCTCGATCCCAGCGATGCCCAACTCCGCATGGCCACCGCCAGGAACTCCGTACAGGTCACCTCACAGGATCTCCACAACGCGCAGGCCGGCGGCACCCATGAAGAGATCCTGACCGAGAGCGCCGACATCCGGACCGCGCAGCGCTCGCTTAACGAGGCACAGACCTCCCTGAGCACCATGACGGCGCTCCAGGCCAAAGGCGCCGCCTCCGCCAACGAGGTCGCCTCCGCTCAACAGCGCGTCATTGATGCCCAGGCTCACATCAACCAGCTGCAGGCACGCTTGCACGGCCGCTACGGCAGCGGCGACCTCGCCAACAATCTCTCGCAGGTCCAGCGGGCCAACCAGGAGCTCGCCACGGCGAAAAGTGCGCTGGGCAGTCTGGACATTCACTCCCCTATCCAGGGCACCGTCTATTCCCTCCCCGTGGCGCGCTACGACTACGTGCAGCCCGGCGAGGCGCTGCTGAGCGTCGCCAATCTCTACCGGCTTCAGGTGCGCGCGTTCTTTGACGAGCCCGAGATCGGCGCCCTGCGCGCCGGCGAGCCGGTGACCATCACCTGGGACGCCAAGCTGGGCCATGAATGGCACGGCCACGTCACCCAGGCGCCCACCACCGTCGTCACGGTCGGTACGCGCAACGTTGGCGAGTGCCTGATCAGCATCGACGACGCCGACGGACAGCTGCTGCCCAACACCAACGTCACGGTCACAGTCACCACATTGCAGCTCACAAACGTGCTCAGCCTGCCGCGCGAGGCCCTGCACACCGAAGGCAACAGCGACTTCGTCTTCCGGATTGTCGAAGGCAAGCTGGTGCGTACGCCCGTCCGCGTCGGCGTCGTCACCCTGACCCGCGTGGAAATTCAGGGCGGCTTGCCGCAGGGTGCGCTCGTGGCATTGGGTGCGACCACGGACACGGATCTTCATGACGGCCTTGCCGTCCGGACGCAGCCGGAATGAATGAAGATCTCCTAGCCCGGCGGTCGGCGCCGCGTCCTCCTCGGTCCCGGGCGCTGGCCGGCTCGCTCCCCGCACTCGTTCTTGGCTCCCTGCTCCTCGGCTCTCTGCTCGTGGTATCGGCTCCTTCTCTCGCATTGCCGGCCGGCGCAGCCAGCCTCCCCGCCTCGCTCGAGCCGGCGCAGCGGGCCTTGCTGGAAGGTCGAGCCGATCAGGCGGCCAGCATACTGCGCTCTACCCTCGGCGCAGATCCCGGCAACGGTGCCGCTCACCTGCTGCTCTGCCGTGTGCTGCTCTCTGAAGAACTGAACAAAGAAGCCGCTGCGGAGTGCCAGATGGCCCTCAACGACGGACTGTCACATGATAGTGAGGCGCAGGACTGGACCGGCCGTGCGCTCGGGCATCAGGCCTCGGGCGCCGGGATGCTCTCCGGCATGCGGCTGGCCCTGGGCGTCCGCACCGCCTTTGAAACCGCGGTGAATCTTGCACCGAACAGCGAGGCCGCCTGCGTGGACCTGGGCGAGTACTACACCGCGGCTCCTGTGATCGTCGGCGGCGGCACCGCCAAGGCGCTCGCGCTCGCCTCCCGCATCGAGCGTCCGCTGCCCGAGACCGCCCACCGCATCCGTGCCATGGCCGCGGAAAAAAATGGAGACCTCGGAACTGCCGAACGCGAGTTCCAGGCCGGTGCCGATGTCGCCCACCGCCCCGGTGCGCTCGTCGATTTGGCCGCCTTCTATGGCCGGCACGGACAAAATCCCAAGGCCATCTCCGTCGCCCGGCAGACCATCGCGGCGGACCGCGCCGTGGATGCTACTGTCGCCGAGGCCGCCGGCGTTCTCGCCGACGCGGGCGAGATCCCCGCCGCTGAAACGGCTCTGCGCGCCTACCTCGCCCACGGTACCCACACCGATCAGGCTCCCGTCTTCCGGGTGCACGCCCAGCTCGGCGATCTACTTGCGCGCAGCAGCCAGCGTGAGGCCGCCCGCGCCGAGTACACCGCCGCACTCAGCCTCGCCTCCGAGTACGCTCCGGCGCGGAAGGGGCTGGCCGCCCTGTGATCTCTCTTTCCCTCCACCAGACCCGTCCGGCGAAGGTCTTTCGGCTCGCCCTTGCCGCTCTGCTTGCCCCTGCTTCTCGGCTCGTCCCTGCCGCTCTGCTCATCCCTGCTCTGCTCCTCGCGGCCTCAGCCCCGTCCGCCGCCGCGCAAATCTCCCTGCCCACCGCCGTCAACCTGGCCCTGCAGAACAACCCCAAGGTCAAGATCGCGCAAGCGGACCTGAGCCGCGCCAAGGCCGTCCTGTCGGAGTCCCATGACGTCTACATCCCGGCCGTTGCTGCCACGGGCGGGGTCGGCAGCGCCACGGGCGCGCCGCTCTCGCCGCCGGTCGTCTTCAGCGTAGCCGCACAGTCTCTGGTCTATAACTTCTCGCAACCGGACTACATCCGTGCCGCGCACGCCGGCGTGAGTTCGGCGCAATTGGCGCTCGCGGTCGCCCGCACCGATGTCGCCGAAGACGTGACGACCACCTACGTCTCCCTGGACAACGCCCTCGAACGCCGCCGCGTCCTCGACGAAGGCTTCGGCATCGCCAACCGGCTGGTCACCATCGTCGAAAACCGCTTCACCGCCGGCGTCGACCCGCACATCGAGGTCACCCGGGCCCATCGCACCGCCGCGCAGATTCACCTGCAGCGGCTGCTTGCTGATGACGAAGTCGCCGGCGATGTCGACCACCTCGCCGCCCTCACCGGGCTGCCGGCCGGCGGCTGGACCACCGACCCCAACTCAATCCCTCAACTCCAGGCGCCGCGCGTCGCCAACGAGGAGGCCCGTGAGGATCCAGCCCAGAACGAGGGCACCTCCGCCGCCTTTGAATCTGCCCGCGCCAAGCAGCTCACCGCGCACGGCGAGTCGCGCTATCTGCTCCGTCCGCAGCTCAGCTTTTCGGCGCAGTACAGCAAGCTCTCGGACGCCTTCACCACCTATGACTTCTACTACCCGGGCTTCAGCCAACGCATCGTCTGCAATCCGCGCTGCGTTTCGACGGGCCAGTCGAACAGCTTCAACTCTCTCAGCATCGCCGTGCAGCTCACCATGCCTTTGCTGGACATGGTGCACCGCGCCCGCGCCCGTGAAGCCGCCATCGATGCGCAGCGTGCCTTTCTCGACGCGGAGGTACAGCAGATCGCCTTTTTGGAAAACCGCTACAAGCTGATGCACAGCACCCAGGAGCTCGCCGCCCGGGCCGAGCTCGCTACCCTGGACCATGACCTAGCCCAGGATCAGCTGGAGGCCATCGCCGTCCGCCTGCGCGCCCCGGCCGGCGCCCTTACCGGCGAACAGATGACACCCAAGGATGGCGAAAACGCCCGCCTCGCCGAACGCCAGCGACAGGTCGATGTGCTCGATGCCGAATTGCAGCTGCGCCGCGCCGAGATCTCCCTCCTCCGCCAGGCGGGTTCTCTCGACGACTGGCTCGCGGCCACCATCCCGGGCGCCACTGCCGCTCCCGCCGCTCCCGCCGCTGCCCCTGCGATCACACCCACGCTGCCGGTCACCATCGGCACACCCCCGGACGCCAGCACCGCGCCCGGCATCGCTCCGGCTCCGGCCACTACCCCCACCAGCGGCACGGTGCCTTCCACCTTACCCTCGGCACCGGTCTCCAATCCGGCCCCGGCAGTCCCCGTCCTGTCCGCACCCGGCACATCCCTGCCTGGCACGCCAGCACCTGCACCCCACCCGTAAGGCCCCGTAGAGACGTCCCGCGAGACTCCAATTGCTGTTCCGTCTAGGCGACAGCACGCCATGGATGACAGCACGCCATGGATGACAGCACGCCATGGATGACAGCACGCCCTAAGCGCACAGCACGCCGTCATCCTGAGCGCAGCGAAGGATCTCTGTATTCTGCTCGTAGCTGCTCGACACCTACGGGAGAAACGCTCCAGTCGAGGACTCCCTTCAGGCATCCCTGGCTGCGATACCGCCGCGCCCGTCGTTACTGGGTGGTAAACTTCTGAGTGATATGGCTCCATTGAAAACGCTGCTTCTGAACCCGCCCTCGTTTGAAAACTTCGATGGAGGCGCCAGCTCCCGCTGGCCCGCAACCCGTGAAATCGAGTCCTACTGGTATCCCGTCTGGCTCGCTTATCCCGCCGGGCTCCTGGAAGGTTCAAAGTTACTGGATGCGCCCCCGCACCACGTCTCGGCCGCCGAGGTCATCGAGACCGCCAAGAGCTTCGAGTTTCTCGTGCTCTTTACCTCAACCGTAGGCTGGTCCGGCGATCACGGCCTCGCCCGCGCCATCAAGGCCGCCAATCCCTCCATCAAGATCGCCTTCGTCGGCCCGCCGGTGACCACAGACCCCGATCGCGCCCTGAACGAGTGCGAAGCCATCGACTTCATCTGCCGACGCGAGTTCGACTACACCGTCGTGGAGTTTGCCAACCGCAAGCCCATGCCCGAAATCCTCGGCATCAGCTACAAGGATCCCGAAACCGGCATCATCCAGCACAACCCGGACCGTCCGCAGGTCGACGACCTCGACGCCATGCCTTGGGCCACCAAAATCTACAAGCGCGACATGGACGTCACCAGGTACAACGTCCCCTTCCTGCTGCACCCCTATATCTCCCTTTACAGCACCCGCGGCTGCCCCGCGCAGTGCACCTTCTGCCTCTGGCCGCAGACCCTCTCGGGCCACGCCTGGCGTAAACGGTCCACCGACGACGTCGCTGCCGAGATGATGTGGGCCAGGGACAACTTCCCGCACGTCAAGGAGTTCTTCTTCGACGACGACACCTTCAACATCCAGAAGGCGCGCACCGTCGAACTCTGCTCCAAGCTCAAGCCGCTCGGCATCACCTGGTCCTGCACCTCGCGCGTCACCACCGACCGCGACACCCTAAAGGCCATGAAGGAAGCCGGCTGCCGCCTGCTCATCGTTGGCTTCGAGTCCGGCGATCCGCAGATCCTCAAGAACATCAAGAAGGGTGCTACCGTCGAGCGCGCCCGCGACTTCGTCAAGGACTGCCACGACCTCGGCCTCATCATCCACGCCGACTTCATCCTCGGTCTGCCCGGCGAAACCAAGGAGTCGATCCGCAACACGATCAACTTCGCCAAGTCGCTCGACTGTGAAACCGTCCAGGTCTCCATCGCCCACGCCTACCCGGGCACGGAGTTCTACGATTTCGCCGACAAGAACGGCTACATCACCAACAAGGGCATGAACGACCATGGCGGCCACCAGATGGCGCACATCGAGTACCCCGGCCTGCCCACCGAATACGTCATGGAGATGGTGCACCGCTTCTATGACGAGTACTACTTCCGCCCCAAGGCCGCCTTCCGCGTCGTTTGGAAAGCCGTCGTTAACCGCGACGTGCCGCGTCTTTACGTCGAAGCCAAGAGCTTTATGAAGCTCCGCAAGGAGCGCTACGCCATGGTCCGCAAGGCCAAGGAAGACAACGAAACGCGCCAGCAGGAATCGGTCAGCATGAACGCCTAATCCAGGCCCAATCGGGACCCAAGTGAACGACGGCGGCTGGCTTTTAAACCAGTCGCTTTTTTCGTCCCGTTGGCCATCCGGCGGGCATGCGTTGCCGATCGGACAGACCCAGCAAGGCACGCCAGCAAGCCGTCCAATGCGCTACGCTAGGCTGCGATCAAGAGTTCTCACCCATGACGCACCGTCTAAAGACCTCGCAATATCTCGTACTGTTGCTGGTCATGCTTACCGCCTCCGTGGGCGACTCGCTGCTCTCCCGCGGCATGTCCCAGGTCGGCCCCGTTGACCTGCACCACCTCAGCCGCCTCTGGCACGCCCTCCTCAACGGCTACGTCCTCGCCGGCATCGTTCTCCTCATCGGCTTCTTTGCCTCCTACATGAGCGCGCTCAGCTGGGCCGACCTCACCTTCGTCATGCCGGCCACAGCCTTTGGCTACGTCATGGTTGCGCTGCTCAGCCGCTTTTGGCTCGGCGAGCGGCTCTCCGGTACGCGCTGGGCGGGCATCGGCCTCATCGTCTGCGCCGTCGGCTTCGTCGCCAACGGCCCACCCCGCACTGAAGACGCCATCCTCCCTGAAACGGCCCCGCTTCCCGGTGTCCTCGCCACGAGCGCCGAAAGCCACACCCCACATGCCGACCCGGGATCCGAACTCGAGGTGATGGACGCGGGGCTGGGACGCTGATGACCATTCCCGCACACGTCCCCCATCTGCTCCGCGACTGGTCTTCCATCACCGCCGTGGCCATCCTCGCCATCGTTGGCGAATGCCTCATCGCCTCCGCCATGCACTCCCTCGGCGACCTTGACCTGATCCGCCAGCAGCGGGGACTGGCCGGCGTAGTCCGCGCCGTCTGCGGCAGCGCCCGCTTTCTCGCCGGCGCCCTTTTCATGGCGCTCAACTTCTTCGCCATGCTGTACACCGTCAGCATCGTCGACCTCTCCCTCGCCGCCCCCGCCATCGCCGCCCTCAACTACATCGGCAACGCCGTCGCCGCCAAGCTCTTCCTCCGCGAAAATGTGGACCGCCGCCGCTGGCTCGCCGTCAGCTTCGTCACGGTAGGCGTGGTTCTACTTTCGCACTGAACCCTTCGGCCAGATCCCGACAAAAGCTGGTATGGACGGAGTTATACTCTCGCGCATGAAGCTTGAGACCCGGTTCTCGCTCCATCAGCTCGTAATCATCTCCCTCGGAAGCGCGTTTTTACTTCTTCTGGACCTTCTGCTTCTGGCCCTATTTAGCAGACTCAAACGGATTCCGGATTCATTTCCGGAATGGTGCCTTGCCATTGGCTTGATCCTTGTTCTGCCGTCAGGTCTTTGCGTCTGGACCAGCCTCGCTGGCATCAAGGCTATTCGCCGCGGTCTAATGGATAACCGCTGACCGGCTCCTGCCGTGGAAGCATCAGTTCATCTTGTCCAATCCAAGCATCTGAATTGGACCGTGCAGGGGTTAGGGCTGGCCGGGGTTCTGGTGTGTATGGGCGAGTTCATTCTCCAACCCGCTCATCATCCACACCAACCTCCCTGGGGAGGTTTCATCTACTTCTTCCTGGCACCTCTCATGACCCGCAGTGAACTGCTGAAGCTGCTCGCGCCCCCGAAGCCGTCTCGCGGCTCCACAGCTCTTTTCCTAGATATGAAGCCGATCGTCTCCGCGCACTGGGGCGAGCGCGGGATCTAGCACCTATATTTAGCCGAACCTCTGCAAATTCAGACCAGCAGGCGCATCAGCCCAGCAGGCGGCAGATCCGCCGTGATTGCCTGCAAACCGGAGCCGCCAGACCGGGCAACCGCCTCGGCCGCCAGCCGCCCGCTCCGCACCGCGCCCTCCATCGTCGAAGGCCATCCCGTCCGCGTCCAATCCCCCGCCAGAAACAACCCATCCCCGGGCGCCTCGCTCACCGGCCGAAACCGGTCCAAGCCCGGCGTAACCGAGAACGTAGCCCGCGCCTCCTTCAGCACACCGGACTTCACCAGCCGCGCCTCCCGCACAGCCGGGAAAAAACTCGCAAGCTCCTCTAGCGCCGACCGCAGGATCTCCTCACGCCCCATCCGCAGCTCTGCGAACGACCCGCTGATCGTCAGCTCCAGGTACTGCCCGGTCCCGGCAACGCTCCTCCGAATGCCCGTTTTGTTAAACATCCACTGAATCCGCGTATCCAGCAGCCCCGCATGGTCCATCGACGTCACCGCCCGATCAAACCATAGGTGCACCGTCGTGATCGGCGCATGCGTAAACCGCTGCAGGTCCTCACACACCTTCGCAATCCCCGCTGAACCCGGTGCCGTGCCCAGCAGCTTCGCCGTTTGCTCAAACGGCAGCGCCAGAATCACCTGCCCCGCCTCGATGACCGCCCCGTCGCTCAACACAGCGCGCCACCGCACCCCATCCGCGGCCCGTTCCAGCCGCTCGACGCTCGCGCGCAGCCGGAACGACGCCCCGTTGCGCTCCGCCAGCTTCGCAAACGCGTCGTAAAACACGGACAAAGGTTGCGCCGGAATCCCCAGCCGCCCACCCGCTCCATTCCGCAGCAGCGTCTCGTGTATCACCTTGCCCACATACTTGGTCGAGCTCCGCTCAAACGAGTCGTTCAGGGTCGCCACCACGATCGGCTCCCAGAAGTGCTTTACCCCCAACGCCGTCTGCCCCGTCCGCTCGAGCCACGCCGAAAACGGCTCCGCATCATCGGCCGGGTAGCCCCGCAAAAACTCCGCAATGCCGCGCACCAGCGCCAGCTTGTCCGCCGCGCCCAGCATCGGTGCCCGCAGAAAGTTCCAGGTAGCCCGCGGCGGCGCGGGCAGCCCACCCGGCCCCACCAGGCTCTGCCGCATGCCGCGCTCCGCCGTTGCCGGCTCCAGAAACGGAATCTGGTCGTACCAGCGCACAAACCGGTCCGCCCCGCTCAGCCGGCACAGATCCACCAGGTTCGTACAGCACCCCAGCATCACATGCTGCGAGTCGATCTCCTCTTCCAACGCCGGATGCAGGTAGCTGTACGCTCGGCCGCCGACATACGGCTTCCGTTCCAGCACCGTCACCCGCGCACCCGCGCCGGAGAGCGCCACCGCCGCCGCCAATCCCGCGAGCCCTGCTCCAATGACCAACACGTCCGAAGTCCCGGCAAAATTCGTCGCCGCAGCCGCAGCCCCGGAACTCAGAACCACCTCGCCATCAGAGATCCTGCCGCGCCACGGCTCAAAACCGCCATCTTCTCAGCAGTCGGCACCGAAACACGCCTGGCAAACACCGCCGTCGGATCCGCCGCAATCTTCTGCAGCAGCCGCCGGTAGATCGTCACCAGCACCCGCATCGCCGGCCGCGCATCCTTGTCAATCAAGGGCAGCAACGCATCGCCCGCGGCATAATAAATCTGCGTCCGTTCCACCTCGCGCGCCAGCAACCGCCCCAGCTTTGGCGTGACCTCCCCACCCGACGCCGCAGCCAGTAGCTGCTCCAGGCTGACCCCGTTCTCGCTCAGCTGTTCCAGCGGCAGATACACCCGTCCCCGCTCTGCATCCTCGCGCACATCCCGCAGAATATTGGTCAACTGAAAGGCAATGCCGGTGCGCTCGGCCAGCTCCTCGGCCTTCGGATCGCTGTATCCAAAGATCCGGATCGTCACCAGCCCCACCACGGACGCCACCAGAAAACAGTAGCGGTAGAGCGCGTCAAAATTCTCGTACACCTGGTAAGCCTTCGCCTGCTCACCTGCCAGCATGACCACAACGCCCTCCGGCGCCTCCTGCAGGTCCAGCGTGGTTCCCGCCACCAGCAACTCCAGCAAGGTCACCGGGATATCGAAGCGTCGTTGCACATCGTTTACGGCCAGAAACAGTGGATCCCAGGCCTCGGTCTCCGGCTCCGTCCGCGAACGGATCCAGGCCTCCGTCCACGCCTTCATCGCCGCGCGCCGTGCCTCGATCGACATGGATTCATCGTCGGCCAAATCGTCCGCCATGCGCATAAACGCATACACTGCGCACATCGCGTCGGATTTGTGTTGTGGCAGCGCCATAAACGCCCAGTAGAAGTTCTTGGCCTCGCGCCTGGCCACCGCGCGGCAGTGGGCGTACGCCGCCGCCAGCTCAGCCGTGCGCTCTTCCCTTGCGCGCAACTCGCTCATGCCGGCCGCCCTCGCTCCGGCAGCACCGCCGACCGCGCCTTGCCGAGCAACGCTCCGCCCAGCAGCCGCAGCTTCGCCGCCTTGCTCACCACCGGTCGCGCCCGCAGTGTGTTGTAGTTCTGCGCCTCGATCGCGTCCAGAATCGCGTGGCCGCCCTGCGCAAACAGCTCCAGCGTGCTCGCCAGATCGCGCTGCACCCTCGTCGTAATCCGCTGTCCGCGCCTCAGCCGTGCCCGCGCATCGGTCACCAGGAACTCCATCATGGCCCGGAACTTCGCATCGAACCGCCGCGCCGCGATCTGTTCCTCCGTCACGCCGTACCGCTCCATCGCGTCGGCCGGCAGGTACCGCCGCCCGCGATCCACCCAATCCGTCACCACATCCTGGTAGAAGTTCGCCAGCTGCAACCCCGTGCAAATCTCATCGGAAAGCCGCATCAGCTCGGCATCACGGTACCCGCTGACCAGCAAAACTAACCGCCCCACCGGATTCGCCGAATACCGCGAATACTCCACCAGCGTCTCCAACGACGCATGTTTCGGGTACACCTGGTCCGCCTCAAACGCGCTGATCAGGTCGTCGAACGGCTCGCGCGGCAGCGCACACGCCGCAATCGTGGGCTGCAGGGCCACAAACACCGGGTGCCGCGACCGCTCCGGCGTCGCAAAACACTCGTGCAGCATCGCCCGCCACTCCCGCAGCAGCCGCGTCGCCAGCTCCGTGCTGCCGGCCTCGTCGCCAAGATCATCCGACGTCCGGCAGAACCCGTACACACTGTAAAAATGCGGCCTCAAGACCTTCGGCAGAAAAAAAGTGGCTACATGGAAGTTCTCGTAATGCGTTTCGGCTAGGCGCTTGCACCAGGCTTGCGCCGCGGCTGCCGAGGGCCGCACCGCGGGCGTCCCGTACGGAGCCGGCGCTCCCTCCAGCGACCCGATGGTTCCACCCCACTCCCCGGCCGGAGCAATCCCCAGGATAGTGCTCATGCGGTCTGCCCCGTCTCCGCCGATATCTCCCCAGCCTCGCTCGGCGCGCCACGCGGATATACCGCGGTCTTGATCTCCGGCACCGTTCCCTCGGCCGGTCGGCTCAACATACGCAGAAACACCTCCGGCACCTCCGTCAAAGACGCCGCTCCGGTCAAAAAGGTCTCGCACCGGAAGCGTCCTGAAGCCAGCAGCGCAAAGGCCGCCCGCGCCGTCGCCGGCGTGTGATGGAAGCTCGCCTTCAATGTCAGGTCCGAGTAGTGCAATAAATTCGTATCGAGCGCCACCGTCGTGCCTACCGGCGGCCCGCCGAACAGGTTGATCAGCCCGCCCTTGCGCGCCATCGCCACCGCCCACTGCCAGGCCTCCGGAGTCGCCACGGCCTCAAACACCACATCCGCCCCCCGGCCCTCCGGCGTCAACGCCCGTGCGGCCAGCACCGGATCGTCCACCTCCCCAACCCGCACCACCTGCTCGGCACCCAGCCGCCGCGCCATTTCGACCTGGTCCCTGCGCTTCACCACGGCAATCACATGCAATCCCATCAGCGAAGCCGTATGCACGAACAGCAGCCCGATTGGCCCCGCGCCCAGCACGATCGCCGTCTGTCCCGCTCGCGCCTCGGACTCCTCCAGCCCGCGCATCACGCACGCCAGCGGCTCCGTCAGCGCCGCCTGCTCAAACGGCATACCCTCCGGCAACAGCAGCACATTCTTCTCAACAATCCGCGCCGGTACCCGCAGAAACTCCGCATAAGCGCCGTTGTTGAACAGCAGATCGTCACAAACATTCCCCTGCCCCTTCGCGCAAAAGAAGCACGCGTCGCAAGGGGCCGAGTTCAGCGGCACCACGCGGTCGCCCACCCGGAAACGCGTAACGCCGGCACCAACCTCCACCACCGTCCCCGCCAACTCATGCCCGAACAGCCGCTCCGGCGTCAGCATTTTCGCGTGATAGCCCCGCCGGAACACCTTCAGATCCGTCCCACACGTCAGCGCCGCCTCCACCCGCAGCACCAACTCGCCCGCGCCGGCGACCGGAACCGGAACCCGCTCCAAGCGCAGGTCTTCCCGTCCATGCAGCACCGCGGCCAGCATCGTCTCGCCCATGCCCTATCTTCGCATCTCGCCCCACCCACGCACACTCTGCAGACGGCGGCGACAAGCCTTTCTGTTACCCTGACCACCAGCGGACCGAATGACCCTAGCCTCTCCAGGAGCCTACGCAAAACGCCTCGTCAGCTCGGTGCAGGACTACTCTCTGCTCACCGGCCGCGCCCTCGCCGCCATATTTTCCGCCCCGCACAACCTGGGCGACATCTTCATCCAGCTCGACTCCATCGGCGTCGGCTCCGTTCCTATCGTTATCCTCGCCGGCTTCTTCACCGGCGCCGTGCTAACCCTGCAATCCACCACCACGCTCAAGCAGTTCGGCGCCGTGAACCTCACCGGCAAGCTCGTGGCGCTCTCCATGGTGAAGGAACTCGGCCCCGTTCTCACCGGTCTCATGGTCTCCGGCCGCAACGCCTCCGGCATGGCCTCCGAGCTCGGCTCCATGAAGGTCTCCGAGCAAATCGACGCCATGCGCGCCCTCGGCACCGACCCCGTCCGCAAGCTGGTGACGCCCCGCATCATCGCCACGGTCGTCATGCTCTTCTTTCTGACGATCATCTCCGACACGCTCGGCATCGCCGGCGGCGCGCTCGTCGCCGTCAGCCTGCTAAAACAAAGCGGCATCGCGTTCTTCCACAATGCACTCAACGCCCTCCAGGTCGGTGATGTGGTCGAAGGCCTCGTCAAGCCGCTCTTCTCCGGCTTCATCATCGCGACGGTCGGCTGCTATTACGGCCTTTCCACCACGGGCGGCACACGCGGCGTAGGTAAGGCCACCACCCAGGCCGTGGTCACCTCCTCCGTCCTGCTTATCATCGTCGACACCCTCGTCACCAAGATGATGATCGGCATCTACGGACGCTAGCGTTGAGCCCCATGTCAGTCGCCTACACCGAAGAGCACGTCGCCACACCGGACGAAACCCCCGTCATCGAGTTCCGCAACGTCTCGATCACCTTCGAACGCGACCCCGTCCTGCGCGACGTCAGCTTCCGCATGGCCCGCGGCGAAACGCGCGTCCTGCTCGGCCCCGCCGGCGGCGGCAAAAGCGTCTTGATGAAGCTTGCCAACGGCCTCCTGCAGCCCGACTCCGGCGAGGTCCGCATCTTCGGCAAGAACCTCGCCAAACTCACCGAACGGGAGATGTTCGCGCTCCGCTCCCGCATCGGCATGGTCTTCCAGGAAAGCGCCCTGTTCGACTCCATGAACGTCGAAGACAACGTCTCCTATCGCCTGCACGAGGAGAAGGTGCCGGAGCCCGAGATCCACGACCGCGTCGTCGAAGCCCTGCACTTCGTCGCACTCGACGCCGCCATCGGCAAGTTCCCCTCCGAGCTCTCCGGGGGTATGCGCCGCCGCGTCAGCATCGCTCGCGCCATCATCAGCCGCCCCGAACTGCTGCTCTACGACTCACCCACCGGCGGCCTCGACCCCATCACCTCCACCACCATCATTGAGCTCGTCGTCAAACAGCGCGACGTCTCCGGCGCCACCGCCCTGCTCATCACACAACGTCTGCAGGATGCCTTTACGCTCGCGACGCACCGCTTCGATCAGGAGACCGGCCACATGGAAACCATCCCGGACAACGGCCTCGATCCCCGCACCCGCTTTCTCGTCCTCAACGAAGGCCGCGTCACCTTCGACGGCACCACCCACGAACTGACCCACACCGAAGACCCCTGGCTCAGGGCCTACCTCGCCTAGGTTGTCTCAATCACGCCTTGTCTCAATCACGCCTTGTCTCAATTACGCCTTGTCTCAATTACGCCTTGTCTCAATCACGCCTTGTCACTTCGATTTCGGTGTACGAAGCCCCTCTTCCACAAAGGTATGAGTTGTCATCCTGAGCGTAGCGAAGAACCTGCTGTTTGTTCGAGAACTCCACCTCATCAGGAAAGCAGCTCTACACCTGACACCCAAGTCGCTACAACCTCAGAGCAGGGCAGCCGTAAACTCCGGATCGAGCGCGCGGCTCAGGCCGAAATGCTTCTCGGCAAGTTGAAGCGCGGAACGTTCGCGCTGCTGCCGAAGATCGTCCTGCGCGAGCAGGCAGGTGATGGCCTCGGCAAAGTCCGGCGCGGAGTCGGCGACGAGCACCGTCTCGCCCGCCCAGGCCTCCAGGCCCTGAACGCCGATGCTGGTCGAAACGATGGCCTTGCCGAAGCCGAGCGCCTCCAGCAGCTTGATCTTGATGCCGCTGCCGATCAGCAACGGAACCAGGCAAACGGCGGCACGGGTGTACTCGCCTTCGAGTGAATCGACCCGTCCAAGACCTTGAACCCCGCCGGCACGCAGGCTAGCCTCTGTTCCGAGTTCGGACAGCGCCTGGCACACCGTGCCGGCCACAGCCAGGGTGGCCCCGGGCACGGCCGCGCGTACAAGCGGCCAGACCTCGCGGAGCAGGAAAGCGAGACCCGTGCGGTTGGGCTGGATGTTGGAGCCGACAAAAAGGCAGCGGCCGGCGATCATCTGCTCCGGGGGGAGCGCGCGCGGACGCAGCGTCACCGGAGCCACCAGAACGCGGCTCTTCACCTGGGGACGGATCGTTTCAGCTTCGCTCTCTTGCGCGGCCAGAACGGTGTGCGCGCCGCTGAGCCAGCGCATCTCGCAACCCGCGCTCAGAGGGGGGCAATCAAGGGGAAGACCGGCCTCCTGGAAGCGCTGGATGCGCGCGGAGAGCAGATCGTGCATGAGGATGGCCGTACGCCGGGCGCCAAGACGCCCCTCCCCAAGGAACGGACCCCAAAAGCAGTAGTTGGCAATCACGCTCGAAGCCTGTGCGGCGGCGATCTCGCGAACCGCGACCCGCCGCTCCGCCCCCGTGGGCGCGGTAAGATCCCAGGCGTTGGTGTACAGGCGATCGCCGAACATCTTTCGCAAGACAGGATGCAGGATCTGCCGTCCGCCGTGGCTCTGCTCCCAGCGGACCAGAGCACGAGCCCAGGCTTTGGGCCGCAACGGGCAAAAATAGAGCGGGCCAAGGCGCCAGTAACCCGGAAACCGCAGCCGAATGCCCTCCGGCGGAGGCGTCCGAACGCGAAAAAAAAGACGCGGCGAGCGGCTGTAGGCCACGGTCGAGACCAGTGTCACGCGGGCGTGCTGGCGAAGCAGGTCAAGCAGGCCGAGCGCATAGGTCGTGCTTCCGCCCTGCTGATGCAGAACGGGCTCGCGCGTAAGAAAAACGATGCGCGGGCGGCGCGCGGATTTGGCGGATCGGGCCATCGGAAGCGATTGTAAGGGCCCTGAAAGGGGCAACGCCCTCACCCATCTGGATGAGGACGTTCCCCTTATTAGGGTGCTGGCTTAAAGAGGGAGCGGCTGTGGCCATGGAGCGCGGCCGTTCCTTCCGCAAGCCGTTTCGTGCCTACGTTCGGTGTACGTCAGCAGCGTGCGTTAGCTGATAACCAGCGTGTTGCCGCTGAGGTTGGAGTCCACAGTCGCCAGGGTACCGCCGGCAGCGACGTGCGTGGTGCCGGTGGTGGTGGTGACGACGGTGCCCGCGGCAAGCTTCAGTGCGATCGACTTGCCGGGAGCAACGGTCATCTGCTGGTCGCCGGCCTGGATCGTGACGGCGGCGGCAGAGTCATTGCGCAGGTGGAAGCTGATCTGCTTGCCCTTGGCGGCAGGCATGGACGTGGTGGTGCTGGTGTTGGGTCCGGTCGCCGGAGCGGAGGCAAAAGCCTGTGCAAAGGCCTGGGTGGCGAAAACGGACATGGAGAGAGCCATGGCGGCTGTGAGAATACGACGATTCATAGATACTGCCTTCTTTCGGTTACTTGGGGCGGTTTGTCCAAGGCCATGGGTATGGAGAAACCGGCGCCTCAATGGATATACGCTCCGCGCATAAGAATGTTCAAGTCGTTTCCGCAGTTTTCCACAAAACTTTACATTATCTTTTTAAGTCGACCCGGGTTGCCTGTTGTAAATGAAACCTTAGTTACACCCCAAGTAAAATAGTGGTGTGGCAGACCTCCTATCAAATATGAATCCGCAGCAGCAGGAGGGCATTACCTCGGTCGATGGCCCCGTGCTGCTGCTCGCCGGCGCGGGCTCAGGCAAGACGCGCGTGATTACGCACCGGATCGCCTACCTGATTGAAGAGCGCGGCGTCTCGCCGGACGCCATCCTGGCCGTGACCTTCACCAACAAGGCCGCCAAGGAGATGCAAGAGCGCGTCGACAAGATCATGGGGCAGTCTTCGCTCGGCCAAACGCTGGCCAAGCCGACGCTCGCAACCTTTCATAGCTTCTGCGTCCGCGCCCTGCGCCGCGATATCGAAGCCATGCGCGTCAACGGCAAGGGCCTCACCCGCAGCTTCGCCATCTACGACGAGACCGACCAGCAGGCGGTCGTCAAATCCGCGCTAAAGCGCCTCGGCGTGGATGACAAGCAGCTGAAGCCGCGCGTCGCGCTGGGCCGCATCAGCTGGGCCAAGAACCACATGCTGGACCCGCAGGAGTACTTCCTGGGCTCCACAAATCCGCTCGAAGAAAAAATCGCTCACATCTACAAGATCTACAAGGATGAGCTGTTCAAGGCCAACGCCCTCGACTTCGACGATCTGCTGCTTGAAACCGTGCGCCTGCTGAAATCCTCGGCCGAGGTGCGCGAGCGCTACAACCGCAAGTACCGTTACCTTCTGATCGACGAGTACCAGGACACCAACCGGCCGCAGTACGAGCTGATGAAGCTGCTCGGCACGCACGGCAACGTCTGCGTGGTCGGCGATGAGGACCAGTCCATCTATAGCTGGCGCGGCGCCGACATCAAGAACATCCTCGACTTCGAAAAGGAGTTCCCGAACGCCCGCACCATCCGGCTGGAGCAGAACTACCGCTCCACGCAGGTCATTCTCGAAGGTGCCTCTGCTGTTGTCGCGCAGAACACGCAACGCAAGGGCAAAAACCTCTGGACCTCGCGCGAGGGTGGATCGCTGATCGGCCTCTACGAGGCGCCGGATGGCGAGTCCGAGGCGATCTTCATCGCCGACAAGGTGAACAAGTACCTCAAAGCCGCCGGCGAGACCGAGGACGTCCCCCGTTGCGCCGTGCTCTACCGCACCAACTCGCAGTCGCGGCTGGTGGAAGAGGCACTGCGCCGCTACGGGATCCAGTACCACATGGTCGGCGGCTTCAGCTTCTATGACCGCTCGGAGATCAAGGACCTGCTCAGCTACCTGAAGTTGGTGGCCAACGTGCATGATTCGGTTGCACTCGGCCGGGTGGTGAATTCCCCGCCCCGCGGCATCGGCAAGACCACGATGGAAACCCTCGAGCGCATGGCCCTGGGCACCGGCATGAGCTCTTGGGACGCCATCGAACGCGCCATCGCCGACAAGCTGCTGCCCGCCCGCGCCCTCGCAGCCCTGGCCAACTTCCGCAAGCTGATCGAGGACGCCCGGGCGATGATTCACCTGACCGGAAATGATTTTGCGGACAAGCTGGCCGCGGATGTGGGAGCTGCCGGAACTGCCGGGGCTGCGCCCTCGGACGAGGAGATTTCGGGCTATCTGGAGAGCCTGGCGGCCTCGGACGCGACAGAACCGAGTGTGGATGCAGCAGGCGAGGATACGGGGTTCAACTTCGGCTTCGATTTCGGGCCTGATCAGGCCGCGCCCGCTACGGTGACCGCGAATGACGCAAATGCCGACTTCGATACGAGCTTTAACTTTGATTTTGAGTTCGGTCCGAGTGAGGAAATTTCGACGATTACGCCGGAAAATTCGGTGCTGACCAACGGCGAGGGGACGGGGTTCGACTTCGGTTTCGGGGCGAGTGAGCCGGCGGTGGCTGAAGCCTCCGTGAAACCGAGTTTCCTGGGTGCGGCCAAAACCGGCTACAACCCCTTCGCCCCGGTTCCGCTCGATGCCACCGCACCGAAATCGGCCGCGGAGACCATCAAGGCCAAGAACCAGGCGCGGCTTGACCGGATCGTCGCGGCGCAGGGTGGCGGCCACGAAGCCGCGAACGAGGCCGATGACCGGGCCTTCCGCAAACCGGGCGACCCCGCCACCCTGCCCGAGCTGATAAAGTTCCTCAACGACCGCTCGGGGTACATCAAGGCGCTCGAAGAAGAGGGCACGCCCGAGGCCTTCAGCCGCATTGAAAACCTCAAGGAACTGGCCAACGCCGCGCAGGATTCCACCAGCCGGGGCGAGACACTGGCGGAGTTCCTCGACCATGCCGCCCTGGTCTCGGATGCGGACGGGTACTCGGCCGAGGCCCGCGTCACGCTGATGACGCTGCACGCCGCCAAGGGGCTGGAGTTTCCGCTGGTCTTTCTCGCCGGCATGGAGGAGGGTCTCTTCCCGCACTCGCGCTCCATCACCGATCCGACGCAGATGGAGGAGGAACGCCGGCTTTGCTACGTCGGCATGACGCGCGCCATGGATACGCTGTTCATGACTCGCGCCCGCTACCGCCGCCGCTACGGCAACGACATGCCGGAGACCACGGTAGGTTCGCGATTCCTGGAGGAAATCCCCTCCAAGCTGGTTGAGGACCTCTCAACCCCGGGCTTCGGTTCAGGTGAACGCGACGAGTACGGCGGATTTCGGTCGCGTGGAGCGTACTCGACGCCGTATCCAGGGAAAAAGAGGCCGGGCGCGGGCAGTGACGGCGACGGCCATTACAGCTACGAGGATGAGAGCCAGGAGTCCGGCTCCGGCGCGGCGCGGCAGTACGCCTCCGACCGCTTCGGCGGCAAACCGGGAGCCGGCAGCCGCTTCGGGACAGGATCCGGCAAGCTGGACAATACGGCGGCCTTCTTCGGCAAGGGCGGCGCGAAGCCGGCGGTGGGCGGCGCCGCCGGGTACTCGCTGGGGGATAAGCGCTACCCCGGGCGGCCGAAGATGGACATCCCCGCGGCGACCGGCAAGACCGGCCTGGGCAAGAGTGTGCGGGTGCGTCACCCGAAATACGGCGAAGGAATGATCGTGGGACGCGAAGGGGACGGCGAAGACGCCAAGATTACGGTATCCTTTACAGGGCACGGCGTGAAAAAGCTGGTAGAGAAGTTCGCCCAGCTGGAAAAGCTGTAGCGAAGGCCGCAAGCCACAGGATTCAGCACAGCAGCACGAGACACCCGGGTGCCCTACCTTCGCGACGGCCATCATCGCGAAGGTGAGATCCCCACCAATTCAGTTTCAGGAAGAGCATCATGGCAAACACGACCGCAGTTACCGATCGCGTGGAGCGCAAAAAGATCAAGCGCGCCGCCCGCAAAAAGGCCACCCCCAAGACCGCCCGCACCTGGGCTCGCGGCGAACGCAAGCAGAAGCTGAAAAAGGCCGTACGCGGTTCATCCAAACGGTAAGCGAGCTCGCTCGGGGAACACACGCGAGGGGGCGGGCTTCGGCTCCGCCCCTCTTTCCTTTGTGTAACGCAGCGAAGCATAAGCCAATGTAAGTATCCCGGTGCATCCTGGTGCAGGCGGCGCCTTCCCCGTTGCGGGACGCCCTTGCGAAGGGTATACAGGGACAAGAAGACACGGCAGCTTCGGTACGGCACGGACACGTCGTGAATCGCACCCTGCCCGTTGAACGGATCCATTCGGTACAGTGAAAGACCTGCATTCTCACAAAACAGGAGAAGAAATGAAAATTCGCGCTCGGCTGGTATTGTTTGCCAGCTTGTTTCCAGGCTTGGCCAGTGTGGCTCTGGCCGCCGACAGCCCTTCCAAGGTGGACAACAGGCTTACGTCCGCTACCCGGATTCTGCATCAGCTCGCCGATGTACCGGATAAGGGTATTCCCGACCGCATCGCCAAAAAGGCTCGCTGCGTGGTGGTGATCCCGGGCTTCAAAAAGGGTGCCTTTCTTGGCGGCGCGCAGTATGGGCAGGGCGTAGCCACTTGCTTTGACACCGGCAAGGGCTGGAGTTCACCGGTGTTCGTCCAGATGGCCGGCGTCAGCTTCGGTCTGCAGGCGGGCGCGCAGGCCACGGATCTCGTCCTGGTGGGCGTGTCGAAAAACAGCGGCGACGACCTCCTGAAGGCCAAGCTGAAGCTGGGCGGCGACGCCGCAGTCGCCGCCGGTCCCGTGGGCCGCGACTCGCAAGCCGATACCACCGAGCTCGCCAGTGCGGAGTTCCTCACCTACTCGCGCAACAAGGGCTTGTTCGCCGGCGTCGACCTTACCGGAGACGAGGTAAACCAGAACGAAAAGGGTACTCGCTCCTTCTACGGCAAGGACATCAGCTACAAGGCAATCCTGAACGGCGACGTACCGCCCCCGGCCGAGGCCAAGCCGTTCCTGCGCGAGGTCACGCGCGTCTTCGGTGGCCTGAAGCGGTAAAGCGCAACAAAGCAGGGCAAAAGGGCGGGGCTTCGGCTCTGCCTTTTTCCTGCTCAAACGTCGGCTCTGGCCATCGTCTCGATACCCGTAGCTCCGTCCCGACGGGGGAAACACGTTCCTCGGGGGACCGAGCGGGAAGCGGGCCAAGCAGACTCCGGTTCGCGCATACAATCTCCGTAACACCACGTCCATCCTTTAAAGTTCGAGGACCCCAAGCCCTGCCCCGCCAGATCTTTGCCACCAAGTCCATCGACAAGCTGATTCACGAAAGCGAGCGGCCGGGAAAGTCCCTGCGCAAGACGCTGGGGCCGGTTTCCCTGACGGCTCTGGGCATCGGCATCGTCGTCGGTTCTGGCATCTTTACCGTGATCGGCACGGCGATCGGCGGCAACCCCGGCAAGCTGGCGGACTGGAAGGGCTCGCCGGTCATTGACCTGATCCTGCACCACGGGGCCGTCGCCGGCAGGCCGGGCGCGGGGCCGGCGCTGGCGATCTCGCTCGTGCTGGTTGCCATCGTGTGCGCGTTCACCGGGCTCTGCTATGCAGAGCTGGCGAGCATGATCCCAATCTCCGGCTCGGCCTACACCTACACCTATGCCACGCTGGGCGAGCTGATCGCCTGGATCATCGGCTGGGACCTGATCCTGGAGTACGCCTTTGCCAACATGAGCGTCTCCGTCGGATTTGCCGCGCACATCGTGGATCTGCTGGACTGGCTGAACATCCGGCTGGATCCAAAGTGGCTCTCGCCCGCGTTTCTGCCGCAGGGTCTGCAAGACCTCGCCGGCAAGGACATCTTCCCCGTCGGCTGGCATGCGGGGTTCGATATCCCGGCGTTTCTCGTGGTGTTTTTCATCACGGTGGTGCTGGTGATCGGCATCCGCGAGTCGTCCCGAACCAACAATGTCATGGTGCTGATCAAGGTCGCGGCGATCCTGGCGTTTGTCCTGTTCGGGATCGGCTTCATCCATCCGGGCAACTACCACCCCTTTGTGCCAAACGGCTTTTCGGGCATTTTGGCCGGCGGTTCGATCATTTTCTTTACGTATATCGGCTTTGACGCGGTGTCGACGGCGAGCGAGGAGTGCAAAAATCCGCAGCGCGACGTACCGATCGGCATCGTCGCCACGCTGGTGGTGTGCACGATCCTGTACATAGGCGTGGCGCTTGTGCTCACGGGCATGGTGCCGTGGAACACCGTCGTCGGCGACGGCGCCCCGATCGTCAACGCGCTCAAACGGCTGTCGGTGGAGCCCGGCGGACACCGCCTGCACTGGGTGCGGCTGTTCGTCCTGATTGGCGCGATTTTGGGGATGATTTCGTCGATCCTCGTCGGCCAGTACGGTCAGGCACGGATCTGGTTTGCGATGTCCCGCGACCGCCTGCTGCCGGATGCCTTCAGCCGCGTGCACCCGCGCTTTCGGACGCCGGCGTTTTCGACGGTCGTGGCGGGCATCCTGGTGTCCATCCCGGCCGGCCTGTTCGATGTAGGCTCGCTGGCGGAGATGTCCAACATCGGCACGCTGTTCGCGTTCGTGCTGGTGTCGATCGGCGTGCTGGTGCTACGGCATCGGCAGCCGGAGCGCCACCGTGGGTTCCGGGTGCCGCTGGGGCCTGTCTTTCCGGTGCTGAGCGTGATCTTCTGCGGGCTGCTGATGGCGGGTCTGCCGGTCATCACGTGGATACGTTTCTTCGTCTGGCTGATCATCGGCCTTTGTGTCTACGCGCTGTACAGCCGCAAGCGGAGCGAGTTCTACCGGGGTTAACGTGCGTTCGGACCGGCGTGACGGAACGCAAAGCGTACCTGCCGCGGCTGCATCTTACGGCCATGTCGTTCACATTTCTCACCGCCGAGTGGCGCAAGATCCTCATGGCGCAGTATGAGGTTGACTCAGCAATTCTGCAGCGCCGGCTTCCGCCCGGCGTCGAGCTGGATCTTTACGAGGGCCGCTCTTTTGTCTCCCTGGTCGGCTTTCTCTTTGACCGGGTACGCCTTCTAGGTGTGCCCGCGCCGGGACATACGCGGTTTGAAGAGGTCAATCTGCGCTACTACGTGCGGCGTCCCATGCCCGACGGCTCGTTTCGCCGGGGAGTGATCTTTTTGCAGGAGCTTGTGCCCAAGCCGGCGATCGCGTGGACGGCTCGGGCCCTGTACGGCGAAGCCTACATGACCTCGCGGACCGGGCACTGGTGGTCGACCGAGGGATCGGAGGCGCGGGCGGTCCGGCATCATCAGCAACCGCTCGAGGTCCGCTATGACTGGCGGGGACGCCGCACGCAGGCAAATCGCTACAGGGGTGCGCAACAGCATGTGGCCGTGCAGGCAAACAGCCGCAAGCAGCCGATCGAAGCCGGTTCGATGACCGAGTTCATTACCGAACATTACTGGGGCTACACGCCGACGCGCTCCGGCGGCACCGCGCAGTATGCCGTGGAGCACCCCCAGTGGGAGGTGTATCCGGTGGAGCGTTACAGCGTGGCCTGCGATTTCGGGCTGCAATACGGGCCGGAGTTCGCGAATCTGAACAGCCGGGAGCCGGATCATGTGCTGCTCGCCGAAGGTGCGCCCGTCTCCATTCGATGGGGCGGCAATATCGCCTGAGCGGTTTTGTAGCCGCTCGTACCGGCTGCGACGCTCGCCCGATTTGAGCGTCTAACACTAAGGTGTTGCAGCTAACGACCTCGGCGGTGAAACCCCGAGGCGGACCGGGCACCCAAGGTAGGATTGGATCCATGAGAACGATCGATGCATACGGGGGCGGAGTTCGCGTCCTGGACAGCAAATCGACTGCCAGCCTGTTGAGCAAGGTGCTGTGGATTACCACGGTGGCCTTCTTGTTCACGGCCTTCGGCGCGTACATTGCTCCGGACTTTATGGGCGGCAGCTTCTTTCTGCTCATCATCGTCAACTTCGGGCTGATCTTTGGCATCAACGCGGCCAGCAAGCGGTCGCCGGCCCTGGCGCTGGTGCTGATGTACGGCTTTGCCACGCTGATGGGTGTGGAGATCGGGCCTCTGCTGCACTCTTACCTGCGGTTCCCGGGTGGGCAGGCTGTGGTCTTCAACGCGGCGCTGACCACCGCGGTGGGTATGGCGGTTATGGGCATGGTTGCGCAGATTGCCAAATTCAACTACCAGCGGGTGGCGAATTACGCCTTTGCCGCGCTAATTGGGCTGATCGTTCTGGGTGTGATCTCGATGTTCATGCACTTCGTCTCGCCCGGTCTGTATGCATGGGCGACGCTGGCCATCTTCTCCGTCCTGCTGCTAGTGGACTTCATGCGGCTGCGGGATGGCGGCGCGGGCCTTACCCCGGTCCAGCTTTCGCTCAGCATCTACCTGGATGCTTTGAACATCTTCATTGCCCTGTTACAGATCTTCGGCAATGGGAACGGTGGCGGACGTCGCCGGGGCAGCTGGAGTTAACCCTATCCACGTCTCGAAAGGGCCCGCCTCGGCGGGCCCTTTCTTCTTTGCACCGAAACCGGGCGGCTACACTGGAGCGATGGCCCGACCGACCGCTGAGACGACTGAAGCCCTTGCCCAGACCCGCGCCCAAGCCCGAGCCTGGCTGCGCGGACTTCCCAAAGCTGAACTGCACCTGCATCTCGAGGGGTCGATTACCCCGGAGACCCTGGTGCAGCTCTCGCTGACGAACGATCCTGTGCCGTTCACGATCGAGCAGGCGCAGGCGGTGTACAGCTACACGGATTTCCCCAGTTTCTTAATGAGCTTCAAGGCCGTGACCGAGCGGCTGCACACCCCGGCGGACTACGAGACGATCACCTACAACATGGTGCGCGACCTCGCGGCCCAGGGGGTGCGGCACGCGGAGGTGTACCTCTCCCTCGGGATCCTGTACCGGTTTTCGCGGCTGAACGTGGACCTGGTCATGCAGGCCGCCGAGCGCGGGCGGCTACGCGGCGAACGCGAGTTTGGGGTATCGGTGCTGTGGATTATCGATGCGGTGCGGCACTTTGGCGTGGAGGAAGCCAAGCGGGTATTTCAAAAAGCCGCCGCGCTGCACTCCCACATGCCGTCCGTCGTCGGCATCGGCATCGGCGGCGATGAGGCACGCGGGCCGGCGCCGGAGTTTCGCGAGGTCTACGCCGATGCCAAAGCCGCCGGCTTGCACCTGACCTGCCACGCCGGCGAGACCACCGGACCGGACAGCATCTGGGCCGCCATCAACATCGGCGCCGAGCGGCTCGGCCATGCCCTGAGCGCACAGGCTGACCCGGAGTTGGTGGAAGTCCTAGTGTCGCGACAGATTCCGCTCGAACTGAACGTGACCTCAAATCTGCGGACCGGCTGCTGCCCTGCCTTGTTCGAACACCCGGTCAAACGCTACTTCGAAGAGGGTCTGATGGTAACGCTGAACTCGGACGATCCGCCGTTCTTTGGGGCGAATCTGCTGGATGAGTACGATCTGGTGCACCGGGAATTCGAGTTTCCGCTGGAGCAGATGCGGGAGCTGGCAGCGAACTCGATCGAGGCCAGCTTTTTGGGGCCGGAACGGAAGCTGGCGCTGCTGGGCGAGGTGGAGCGGTACGGCTGGTAATGGTTCCACACCCGCCTAGGACGGAATCGACACCTGCAACTCGCGCTTGCGGCGATTGATGCGGTTGAACTTGTACTGGAAGTAGAGCCCTCCGAAGAGAAGGGTCCACAAACGGTTCACATGCAGGTTTAAGGGTTCAGGGCCGTTGAAGTGGGTGAGCAGCTCGCGGCGGAACACAAACCGGGCAACGATAATCAGGATCAGGGCCGCGAGCCCGAGACCCGGGGCGTGGGAGTAGTACACCGTGCTGTCTCCACCCAGGTTGTAACGTACGGTCGCCCAGGAGCCCGGCAGCCGAATTAAATACAGGACCGCCACGGCGATGTAGAGCAGCAGCGCGGAGCTGCCGCGCTCGACACGGCGCAGCCAGGCGGATTGCACAATATCCCAAACGACAAAGAAAAAACCGACGGTGACGATGCCGAGGATCAGCGCGAGCCACCAGGGAAGATCGGGTGGGTCGGGATAAAGCGGTCTGGATGCGCTGTAGCCGGGCGCAGTGGAGCCAGGTGCGCCGTAGGCCGGGGTACCCGTCGGCGGCACGGCGCCTCCGCCAGAGAAGGCTGTTCCGGCAGGAAAAACGGGAACTGCGGCAGGCATCGCGGGAAAGCCGGACGGCACGGCAGAGGGGATGCCGGGCGTTTGCGCAATCCAGTTTGCAAAGATCGCCCCGACCAGCGCCCAATCCGTCGAGCCCTCGGGCTGGGCGTAGTCGGTGACCAGAATATTGCCCGTCTGGAGGTATTGCCGTACCTCGGCGTCGGTGTAGGGACCGTACTGCTGGCCGTTGCGGGATATCAGGTAGGTCATAGAGAGCTTTCTTGGCGAGGCTGGAGCGGCAAAACTTTGTTCTGTGGAGAATACGCAGCAGGCGGCAATGCGGTTCAGTCGGCCTCTGGATCTGGTTCTGCAGCCGCAGTGTCGTCGAGCGCAATGAGCAGGCCTTCCCCGCCCTCCACCGTGATCTCGCCACCCGTGTCGGAGCCGGCACCGTCGAGAACAGTGGTCAGGATCACTTTACCCGAGGCGCAATGCGTGGTGACGGGCTCGGTGCCGAGGTTCAGCAGGACTTGGAAATCGGTACTTTCGCCATCGGCTACGCCGGTGCGGCGATACCGCAGCAGCGTACCTTCGGCCGCGACGTCCGTGATGCCGCCGGCGTGCAGCGTGTCATGCTGCCGGCGCAGCGCCAGCAGGCGGCGGTAGAGGCTGAAGATCGACTTGGGCTCGGTGCGCTGTTTGGCGGCGTTGCGGGTGGGCCAGTCCGCCATCAGCGGCAGCCAGGGGGTGGCCCCGAGCGGACAGAAGCCGGCGTTGGGGGTGTCGACCCACAGCATGGGGGAGCGTTCCGGGTCGCGGCCTCGGCCCTTGCCGGGTTCGCGCTTTTCGGCCGGGTCGCGCACCTGGTCCGACGCGATCGGGACGTCTTCCATGCCGAGTTCATCACCGTAGTAGCAGGTGGGTGTACCGCGCAGGGTGAGCAGCAGCATCGCCGCGGCGCGGGCCTGCGCGGGGCCGATGCGGGTGGCCAGGCGGGACTGATCGTGGTTGCCGAGCACGTAGTTGGGCCAGGCGCCGGTCGGGAGAAGGCTCTCGTACCTCGTGATAATGCCGGCGATGGCCTCGGCCTTCCACTCCGTCTGGATCAGGTGGAAGTTGAAAGGCAGATTGGCGCCGTTCAGTTCTGGAGTCTGGGGGGCCTTGTCTTCGGTACCGCCGGTCTGTGCCGGGCGGCCGCCATAGTACTCGACCAACTCGTTCAGTGGAAGGTAGATCTCACCGATCAGCACGCGATGGGAGGCGTTTTTGGCCGGTTGTGCGGAACTTTGCGCTGCCGGCAGGGTCGGGCCGTACGTGTCGAGCAGCGCGCGCATCTCGCGCACGATGGCGTGGGTGCCGGGCTGGTTGGTGTTGTGCTCGGGCAGAAATTTTGCGTTGTCCTGCATGGTGGGGTTGTAGTCGGGGTTAGGCGGGTTGTCGCGGAACTGATCGTCCTTGATCAGGAGCCAAAGGACGTCCATGCGAAACCCGTCCACCCCCCTGTCGAGCCAGAAGCGAAGGGCGTCGAACATCGCTTCCTTCACCGCGGAACTGCGCCAGTTCAGGTCAGGCTGTTGCGGCAGGAAGGAGTGCAGATAGAACTGTTGCGTCCCGTCGTCCCAGGTCCAGGCCGGACCGCCGAACTGCGAGGTCCAGTTGTTGGGATACCGCTCGCGGGCGGGACGGTGATCGTCGGGGCCGGTGGGCGGCGCGGGGTCACGCCAGAGGTACCAGCTTCGCTTCGGGTTTTCGCGCGAGGAGCGGGAGGCCAGAAACCAGGGGTGCCGGTCCGAGGTGTGGTTGGGAACGAAGTCCAGGATCAGGCGAAGGCCCTTGCCGTGGGCCGTGGCGAGCAGATCGTCAAAGTTCGCCAACGTGCCGAAAAGCGGGTCAATGCCGGTGTAATCGGCCACGTCATAGCCGAAATCCGCCATGGGCGAGGGATAAATGGGCGAAACCCAGACCGCACCGACTCCGAGCCCGGCGAGATAGTCCAGCCGGGCGGTGATGCCCTTCAGGTCGCCCACACCGTCGCCGTCCGTGTCCTGGAAGGAGCGCGGGTACACCTGGTAGATCGCGCCGGTTTGCCACCACTGCGTCGGAAGGAAGTCGCTGTCAGCCATACCCCAGCCTTGGATGCAGACCGGGATCTGGATGCAGACCGAGATCTGGATGCAGACCGAGATCTGGATGCAGGCCGAGATCTGGATGCAGACCGAGATCTGGATGCAGGCCGAGATGAGGCGGCGTAGCATCTTGGGTATGGCCACTGAAGCATTGACGGAATTTAAAAGCGAATCGCAGGCGCAGCCGGGTGAGTTGGAAATCCTGCTGGGCGAGGCCGAGCGGGCGCACGGGCACCTGTGCGCCGGGCAGATTCTCGGCGTGCGCATGGCGATGCTGGCGTTGCGGCAGCTGGGCATTCGCCAGCCTCGGCTGAAAAACCTGCCCAACGGCGAGCCGAATCCGGATCGCAAGCGGCCGGTGGTGTTTGTGGAGATCGACCGCTGCGCCACGGACGCAATCGGCGTGGTCACCGGAGCGCGCGTCGGCAAGCGGGCGCTGAAGCTGCGCGACTGGGGCAAGATGGCCGCCACCTTTGTGGATTTAGAGGCTCGGCTGGGCGGCGATGAGTACCGGGGCCTGCGCGTCGTGGCACGGGAGACCTCAAAGAATCGCGCGAAAGAGCTCTATCCGGAGCTCGGCAAGAACGAGCAGCAGATGCGCGCCTACCGCGAGTTGCCGGACGAGGAGCTCTTTGCCGAGCAGTGGGTGCGCGTGCCGCTGCCCCCGAGCGAGTTTCCCGGCTACAAGGGCGAGCGGGCGGTGTGCGCGCGCTGTGGGGAAGGTGTGAACTTTGACCGCTTCACCGAGGTCGCCGGCGAGCGGCTCTGCCTGGCCTGCGCCGAGCCGGCCCTCACGTACTACGAGCCCCTGTAAAGGTCCGCAGCGGCTCAGGCTCTCGCGGCCTAGAGCGTGTCATGCCACTACGGCAGGAGTTCCGACGGCGGTTTCTGCCATTGCGGCGGGACAGTCATCCTCCCCGTCGTCGGTTTACCCTGTGTGCACCCGAGAACCTGCTTCAGCGGCTCAGGGTGTAGCGAAGGCCGCCCTGAACCAGGCGAGGAGCCGCCAGGGTCAGCACCGGGGTACGGCCGGCGTCGATGGAACGGTTGAGCAGGTTCTGTGCCGCGGCATATACAGAAAGGCCACGCAGGGTACGGGTGAAGATCTGCCGGTCCGCGGAGACGTCGAAGCGGGCATACGGGTGTAGGAGGTACTGGTTGGCCGCGTCGTCGAAGCTCTGGCCGGTGTAGCTGGCGATTAGGTGAAAGTTGGCGTAACGCGGCAGCATTTGGTCGAGCGTGGCGGTCAGCAGCTGACGCGGAACCTCGGGAATCCACTTGCCCGTCAGGTTGGCCTGCACGGCAGAGCTCGTATTGAAGGCCGTCACCGTGGCGACGGCGAACTGGTACCCGAAGGTGGCGTCGAAGCCGTGCCATGGGGCGCTGCGGGCGTCGAGGCTGAGCCCGCGGCTACGGATCTGGCCCAGATCCTGGCGTTGCAGCATCTGGGTCGTCGCCGTTTGCGAAAGCGTGACGGCGGAGACCGGCCGGTTGACCTCCGTCCAAAAATAGCTGGTGCGCAGGAAGCCGAGCGGATGACCGTGCGCGCTGAGACTGCTAAATTCCGCACCGCTCTCAAAACCGGTGGCGCGTTCCGCTTGCAGGCTTGGGTTGGCGAGGGTAGTCTGCGAGCCGACCTGCCCGGTGCGGTAAAGCTCATTCATGGTCGGCCCGCGAAAGGCGCGGAAGCCCGAGGCGGTGAGCGCGATGCCATGCGGCAGATTGCGCACCAGCCCCGCATGGGGGCTGGCGAGTAGCTCGTTCAACGTTGGCTCCGCGGTAAGGACGTGGGTGTTGGTCGCGGTCTGCTGGCCGTCGAAGGTGCGGAAGCTGTCGACCCGCACCGAGGCGGCGAGCGACCAGCCGCGCGGCTGCCAGATGCCTTCGGCATAGCCGCCCACGTCACGCTGGCGGGCGCTGATATTGATCGTGGAGGTAACCAGGCCGGCGCTCATGGGGCTTTCAGAGTCGGTGGCGCGGATGTCGCGTGCATCGGCGCCGAGCGCGACGGAGAGCGCGTGCGGGAAAACACGGGAGCCGTTCAGGGCGAGGCCAAGCTCGTCGGTCGGCACACGCTGCAGGCGGGTGAGGGTTTCGCTGTTGCGATTGGCGGCGATCGAAGAAAAGCTCTGCCGATAGGTCTCGCGGTCACCGAACAGGCGCAGCGCGGCATGGTTGCGGGCGGTGTCCGCGTCGCCCCCGGCCTCGTAGCGCCAAAGGCGGGTGCCGTTGGTCTGGTCGGGGGTGCCGTTCTGCCGGGCCTCGTTAAGAACGTTGCCGCGCAGGAACAGGGCATCGCCGTCGGGGCGGGCGACGGAACGTAGTTCGGTGCGGCCGCTCTCCTCGGCGACGTTGGAGGGCGTATCGACTAGGCCGCGGGCGGCGGGAGCGGTAGCGACGTAGCCGCCGGTATCGACTCCGCTGCCCGCCAGCAGCCAGGCGACGGGCTTGGTCGTTCCCGCGACAAGGAGATCGCCGCTGCCGGAATTCTCCGTCGCACCAAGCGCATCGGCGGAGAACGTGAGGGGTGACGCCGGCGGCGCGGCAGGGGCGATGGCGATGACACCGCCGATGGCGCTCGAACCGTACAGGTCGGCCGCGCCGCCGCGTTCAAGCTCCACCGACCCTAGCGCCAGGGTCGGGATCTCGTCCCAGTGAATCCAGCCGCCGAACGGGTCGTTGAGCGGGACCTCATCGCTGACAACAAGCGTGCGGCTGGCGGCCGTGGAACCCAGGCCGCGCAGACTGACGCCTTCGGTGGTCGGATTTGCCGTCCAGGAGCTGGTGCGGCGGTAGAGGGTGAAGCCGGCGACCTGGTGCAGGCGGTCGTCAAGCGCCAGCGCCGGCGGGGCAGCCAGTTGCTCCGCGTCGAGGGTGACGATGCTGCTGGATTGGTCCTCGACGCCCGGAAGACCGCGGTCGGCGCTGACGGTGACGGCCTGCTGCACGGTCGCGGGCTGCAGCGTTACGGTGCTGACCGCTCCCGCCGCCGGGGACACGACGGTTGCCGCCGCAAAATCCCCACGGCTCAAGGTAATCGACTGCCCTGCGGCGCGAATCGGCACGACCGCGCAGCCATCCGCGCCGGTAAGGCCTAGGGTCTGAACCGGCCCTGCGCCAGCCAGGGTGATGGAGACGTTCGGCAGCACGCGGCCGCCGGCAGCCACCGCACAGAGGCGGCCTGAGCCCCCTGTCGGGGTCTCTGCGGCCACCGCTTGTGCTGTGGGGGAGGAAAACAACGGCCAAACTACCGGGCCAGCGAAGGCGAAGGACAAAAACAGCAAAGTGGTATGGCTCTCAAGGACGGAATGCGACTCCTACCTGTAGATGCGGGCGGGGACGGTAGCGGCCAGCCGCGCAGACCTCAGCGACGCACATCTCAGTAACGCAGACCTTAGTGACGCAGACCTTAGTGACGCAGACCTTAGTGACGCAGACCTTAGTGACGCAGACCGGTGACGCAGACCGGTGAGCAGGCCAGGAGACTGCTGGAAGCAGGCGATCGCTCGCTTCAGGCAGTAGGGGGACACCATGGACTTATTGATTCGATGTTTGATCGGCGGCGTGGTGGTCAGCGTCTTTGCCATCCTGGGCGATGTCATCAAGCCCAAAAGCCTGGCGGGAATCACCGCCGCGGCGCCGGCCGTGGCCCTCGCAACCTTGGTGCTGACGCTGCACGCAAAGGGGGTCACCTACACCGCTCTGGAGTGCCGGTCCATGGTGGCGGGCGCGGCGGCGTACCTGCTGTTCGCGCTGGCGGTCAGCCAGGTGCAGATGCGCTACAAGCCCAAAGCGTTGGTAGGGGCGGCGGCCATGCTGCCACTCTGGGCCGTGGCGGCGGCGGTTCTCTGGGCCGTCTGGTTGAGGAGGTAAGCGATGGTGCGGATTGGGTGTGACTTCAGCAAGCTCGGCAAGACGAAACCCACGGAATACCTCACCCGCTTTCTCTTCGGGTGTGCACTGACCCTGGTATTTTCGCTGATAACGAAGTGGGCCGGCCCAATCGTGGGTGGCTTGTTCCTGGCGTTTCCGGGGATCTATCCGTCAGGTAGCAGCTTTGTGGAGAAAAAGGAAGAAGAGCGCAAGCTGACGGCGGGCATGGAAGGCCGCATGCGCGCCCGTTCCCTGGCGAGCGGACACGCGGTGGGCGCAGGAGCGGGATGCTTCGGCCTCATGGGCTTTGCCGCGATCGTGTGGCTGGGCTTACCCCGCTTCGGCCTCGCGCCTTCGCTGGCGGCCGGGACAGCCGCTTGGTTTGCGCTTTCGTTCGGGGCCTGGGCGCTGCGCGAGCGCATGTAGCCGCCGCCTGGCTAGGCCGGAATGCCGCTAGCTGGGCCGGAATGCCGATTGGGCAGTTTCGATGGCTCCACCCACGCGCATGGTGGTCCCTTCGTCGAAGTGCCTGCCCAGCACCTGAACCCCGATCGGTAGCCCGGCTGCCGTTGTCCCGCACGGAACGCTCATGCCGCATATGCCCGCCAGTGAGGCCGCGACGGAGTAAATATCCTCGAGGTACATTTGCAGCGGGTCGTCGGTCTTTTCCCCCAGCTTGAAAGCCGGCGTCGGCGTGACCGGGCAGACAATGGCGTCCACCTTCGTGAAGGCCTCCAGGAAATCGCGGGTGAGCAGCGTGCGCACCTGCTGCGCCTTGCGGTAGTACGCATCGTAGTAGCCGGCCGAAAGCACGTAGGTCCCAAGCAGGATGCGGCGCTTGACCTCCGGTCCGAAGCCCTCCTCGCGGGTATGGCGAAACATGGCGGAGAGCGTGTTGCTGTCCGGCGCGCGCAGCCCGAAGCGGACCCCGTCGAACCGCGACAGGTTGGAGCTGGCCTCGGCGGTGGCGAGCACGTAATAGGTCGGTACGGCATAGCGGGTGTGCGGCAGCGAAATCGCCTCGACCGTGCAGCCGGCGGTGCGCAGGGCGTCCAGGGCCCCTTCCACGGCGGCGCGGATCTCCGGGTCCAGGCCTTCACCTAAATACTCGGCCGGGACGCCGATGCGGAGCCCGGCAACGGGCTTTGCGAGCTCCGCGGTGTAGGACGGCACGGGGCGGTCGGAGGCAGTGGCGTCGAGCGGATCAGGACCGGCCAGTACCTCGAGAACCGTGGCTGCATCCGCCACCGTGTGCGTCAGGGGGCCGACGCGGTCCAGCGAGGACGCAAACGCGATCAGGCCGTAGCGCGAGACGCGGCCATACGTGGGCAGCACGCCGACCACGCCGCAAAACGCCGCCGGCTGGCGGATCGAACCGCCGGTATCGGTGCCGAGCGAGGCCATGCACAGATCCGCAGCCACCGCCGCCGCCGATCCGCCCGAAGAACCGCCGGGAACGCGATCCAGGGCGCGCGGATTGCGTACCGGTTTGTAGGCGGAGTTCTCATTCGACGAGCCCATGGCAAACTCATCGCAGTTGAGCTTACCGAGCACAACCGCGCCGGCAGCCTCCAGACGGGCAACCGCGGTGGCATCGTAGGGCGGATGCCAGCCGGCCAGGATGCGGGAGCCGGCCGTGGTCTCCACGCCCTTTGTGGCCAGCACGTCCTTGATCCCGACGGGAATACCGGCCAGCGGACCGAGAGGCCGCCCGGCGCGGGCATTCGCATCGATCCTTTCCGCCTGGGCGAGGGCACGTTCGGGGCTGAGGACTAGATAGCTGCCAATCTCGCCGTCAACGGCGGCGATGCGCGCGAGGTACTGCTCAGCGAGCGAAACGGCCGAAAGCCGGCCTTCCGCGACCGCGGCGCGCGTCGAGGAGAGATCTGGTGCAGGGGTCGGGACGGAGGCGGCGTCTGTCATGCGGCGATGGTGTCCTTCGGTGCCGGTCGTTTGGCGTTAGAGCTGTCTTGTTGTAGGTGTCGAAAACCACTTTGTCCTAAATTGTCATCCTGAGCGAAGCGAAGGATCTGCTCTTCGTTCAAGCACTCCAGCTCCTCAGGAGCGAAGCTGACGCTTCCACTTTTCAGCTCTTCGGCTAGCGCTCAATTACCTTGGGAACCTTGAAAAAGCGTCCATCGGTCTCGGGGGCGTCGCGCATCACCAGGCTGCGGTCGATAGATGGCCGGACTGCGTCGGGGCGCAAGGATTCGCCGGCAGCCGCGGGTACCGCGCCGAGCGAATCGGCTACCTGGGCCATTGGCCCAACATCCGCCGTATCCAACTCATCCAGCTGGGCGAGGTAGCCGAGCACGGCGTCGAGATCGCGGGCCATGCGCGGCAGTTCCTCCGCGGCAAGCTCGAGGTTGGCGAGCGCGGCGACGTGGCGGACCTCCTCCGGGGAGACGCGAGAACCCGCTGCCGCTGCACCTTCAGCGCTGCCGTGCACTCGATCATCGTGCAATACATCCTCGTGCAATACACCGTCGTGCAATATACCGTCGTGCAATATACCGTCGTTCAACGAAGTCTCCTCTTCCCCTGAGCATCCATGGCAAGCCTGACAGGCCGGGTAGTAGTTGCCAGGCTCGCCGCAGCCCGTGCCGTCAACGGGCGAGCCACCCGCAGGTCGAGTCCGTTCAGCACGACGCCCGCGGTCTGCGCCAGATCACGCTGCAGCACATCGCGCATGCCGAGCAGCGAACCGAGCCAATCGTCACCCGAAACTAGCAGATGCAGCGTGCGTGAGTCGTCCAGTGCAACCACGGTGCAGTGGGCCGCGAGCGCCGAACCGCACACCACGGGCAGCGCGGCGGCCAGGCGATCCTCTTCGGAGAGGGTGCGCAGACTTCTCGCCAGCGACCCCCTCAATAGTGTGCGCATCCCCTGCATCGTGCGAATCTCCCAGACCGTATTATCGCGCGAGGTGCTCGGCTGCGACGGCGGCGGGCAGGCAATCGGCGACCGCGGCGGGGGCGCAACGGAGCACAAGGTCGCGATAGCGTTCCAAAAACAGCGGCGTATCGAACTCGGCGGACCACCTCCGCGCATCGCACGGCTCGAAGTGCGGCTCGCCGGTGTTCTCCCACTGCAGAATGGCCTCGATGGCGGACTCGGCTGTTTGCTGGGAAAAGTAAGCGCCGGTGCGAGCGGTTCCCGTGCCGCGAACGGTTTCAAGCGACCCCCCGGCGCCATAGGCGATTACGGGACGGCCGCAGGCCTGGGCCTCCAGCGGCACCATGCCGAAGTCCTCATCCGCGGCAAACAGCAGGGCGCGGCAGCGGGCGTACTCCGTCCAGAGTTCGGCATCGGAAAGCTCGCCGAGGAACTCCACCGGCGCGTGGAGCCTGGCAGCCAGGCGGCGCAGGCGGGACTCCTCGGGTCCCGTTCCGGCGATGCGGAGCGGGCGCCCGAGCCGGGCACAGGCCTCGATGGCGAGGTCCGTACGCTTATAAGCGACGAGACGGCCGGCACAGAGATAGTGGTTTTCCGGCTCGATCAGCCCAGGTGCGGGAGCTTGGTCGAGGCTGATGGGCGGATGCAGAACATCGGCCTCCCGGCCATAGCAGCGGCGAATGCGCTCGGCCACGTACCGTGAATTCGCCACAAAGTGTGTGACCCGGGACGCCGCCGCCTGATCCCAGCGGCGGACAGGACCGGCCGCGGCGGAAAACGCCAACCGCGTAACCGGATCCATCGCACGACGGTACGTCTCAAAGCCGTCCCAGAGGTAACGCATCGGCGAGTGGCAGTAACAAAGGTGCACAGCGCCCGGGGACAAACGTACCCCCTTGACGGGGCCGCTGTCTGAAGACAGCACAAGGTCGAAGCCGCGCAGATCGAGAGCCTCCACGGCACCGGGATAAAACGGCAGCAGCTGCCGGTGAAAGTTTCCGGCCCAGGGCAGGTGCTGCAGCCTGGAGGTGTGCAGAACGCGCTCCCGCAGCGTGGCAGGCAGCCCCTCGGGACGGCACAGCAACGTGAACAGTTCTGCCTGCGGGAAGAGAGCGGCGATGCACTCGGCGACACGCTCGCCGCCTCCACGCGTGACAAACCAGTGATGGAGAACGGCTACGCGCATGCAACGGAAGCTTGAGACATTTTTTCTATGATGCCGTCCTAATACATGCCGTCCTAGTACGCGCCGTCCTGATTGACCACCGAGCTCAAAGTCCGGATCAGGATCCGGAGATCCCCGGTGAGACTCCATGTACGCGCATATTGTCGATCCAGCAGAATACGCTCAGGATAACTGACGCGGCTCCGGCCGGACACCTGCCAAAGTCCCGTGACACCCGGCTTCACCTTGCAATAATCGGCAAAGCACTCGCCGTATTTCTCCACCTCGGCGGCCACGATCGGCCGCGGGCCGACCAGGCTCATGGAGCCGGTGAGCACATTCCAGATCTGCGGCAGCTCGTCCAGACTGGTGCGGCGAAGAAACTCCCCCACCTTGGTGACCCGAGGATCATGCTTGAGCTTGTGGTCCTTCTTCCACTCGGCACGGGCATCCGGATGAGCGGCCAGGTAGTTCTCCAGAACCTCAGCCGAATTCACGCACATGGTGCGGAACTTCCACATGGAAAAGAAACGGCCGTGGCCGCGAATGCGACGATGCGAGAAAAAAATCGGGCCCGGCGAACTGAGCCGAATCGCGAGCGCCACCATCCCGATCACCGGCAAAAGAACCGGCAGGCAAATTATCGCCAGCAGAAGGTCGATAGCGCGTTTAACCAGGCGGTACCGTAGCGTATGTTCTGGACCACGGGCTGTGGACCTTCCTGCCACCGGCCGGTATACCTTGGCCGGCGGAACGTCGGGAATGAAAAAACGCTGCGGAACCGCTCCCATCTCTTCAGAATTTCCTGAATCTGCCATGCCGAGCGATGATCTCCGCACCTATACCGTTGCTCTTCGATGGTATCGGTGCCCTGTTATGGCAAGGTAAGCTCTGTGCTGCTTTGCCGGTCCCTTTGAGAAAGTGCCGTTTCCGGACATCTCTCTTGCTCGCTCGGAAGTTTCAGTGACTGTGACGGTTTTTCGTTTCGCCTAGTGTACCGCCGCGGCGAAAATCCAGCCAGTATCTCTATCCCACCGAACCCAGAAGGGAACGGCCGGCACTGGTTCCCGAAATGGGATCGCAGCTTGCCGGTTCGAGGCAACCCGCCGGCTGCCTCTGCTCTCGCATGGGCAGCAAGGCGTCATACCCTGCCTTCGAGCAGCCGTCGCGACCGACGCTGCCGGCCCCGGCAGCGCCGCCGGGGCCGGCAGCGTCGGTGAAGGTGGCAGCCGCCAAAGCACCAGCCGGTCAAAGGTGTGGGTCTGTCCCGGTCCAGACTTCCGGTAGCCGTTCTCCCAGGAATCGGCCGGCAAAGTGCTCGACCAGACGGCCGTGCTGCCCGGCTCGGGCGAGTGGTCGAGCACCATGAGGCGTGCTCCTCGCTCATGCGCCCACCAGACACGGCGCGCATCCGTGACATCCCACCGGAACGCGCCGGCGGAGGGATCGAGCACACCGCCCAGGTCCACAACCCGCTCCGTAACTCGGTTCGAGACCCGATCCGTCGACAAAAACAGCACCTCGCCCACCGGGGTCAGCGCCACATGTTCAAAAACCGGCAGCCCCCGCAAGGTCAGGGCAAGGTCTGCATACACCCGCTCCCGCTGCAACTCCGCGGGGATCGCAGGCCAGACAAACACGAGGCTGACGGCCAGCCCATACGCCGCGCAGGCTGTGCCCGCCGCACGCGCAAACCGCGGCCGGACCAGGCTCACAGCCGCAAAGACGGAAGCCGCGCAGGCAGGCGCGAGCAGCAGCACCTCGCGCGCGGTGACGGCGGTGCGCGTTGCCACGTAATACAGCGCGGCGAGCACCGCCCAGGCGATCGGGAGCCACGCGCTGGGAGCCAGCTGCGCCCAAACGCTGCCCTTCGCCTCCACGGCCGCATCCCCCTTAGCCGACCCGCCACGGCGGCCCGTGTACCGCCTGCCCACATAGACGCCCAGCCACACTCCCAGCCCGGCCAGCGCAACCAGCAGCCAGGGCGCCCCAATCCCAACCCGGACTGCTCCCTGCACCAGCACGGAGGTCCCCGGCGGGGCGGCGCCCGCAGCCACGGTATTCGGCAGCGCTGTGCCAAACCTTCGCACGGTGTACAGCAGCCATCCGGCGCCGGGACCGACGGCCAGCAGCCATCCGGCAAAGAACAGCAAGGTTCTCAATCCGAAGCGCAGGGGCGTATTCACCCAGCGCACAAACAGAAACGGGCTGAGGCAAACAGAAAAGAACAGCATCTCCGGCCGTAGCAGCGGTCCGCAGCCCGCGCAAAGACAGGCCGCCAGCAGCCGCGCGGGCCGGATCGGCGCGGTAAGCGGACCGGCGACCAGCGCGCAGCCCCAACACGCCACCCCCGCCGCCGCCGGCACCTCGGAACCCGCAAACGCCGCGGCACCCCAGTATGGACTCAGCACCACGACCAGCACCACCAGGGCCGGCAACACACGGCGTGTCCCGACATCGTTCCCGGCCGCGGCAAGCAGCCCCTGCACGAACCGGTACAGCCCGGCGGCAAAGAAGATCGCCGCAGCAGCGGTCAGCGCCTTGCCCGCGAGCACCCAGCCGGGCGCCAGGGGCCCCAACAGTTCGTGACACCCAGCCAGCAGCGCGACCCACAGCGGCGAGGCATCGCCGAACACCGCCCTGCCCTGCACCTCAAACCCCCGGTCCGCCGCCAGCGACTGCGCAAACGCCAGATGCAGGTAGCCATCCTGCGTCCAAAGATGTCGTGTACCGACCCACCAGAACACCGCCCAGACCGCCGCCGCCGTCAGGGCAGCAGCTTGAACCAGCCCCTGGCGGCGGCCGCTCTCCGGTGCCTCATGCGTCTGAGATTTGGCTCGGATGTTAGCTTGCATGCGTCCTTCGCAGCATACGCGCCGCGTCCGGAACAGCCTATCCAGGACGTTCGTGGACAAGCGCGGCCTCAGTGCCGCAGTTGCGGCGTGTCGGGCTGCTGGCCGGAGCGTGTTCGCAGCGCCGGGGGCAATCGGCGGCGGCTGCCGCGATGGGCAGCCGCTCCGCTGGCCGCATCCGCACGGTACGGGTCCGGACGGTCAGAGTCTAGGTGGTACGGGTCCAAGCGGTACAAAATCAGCAGGTTCCGATCAGGATCGTCCATCGCCGGGAACGCGGCCACGCGCACCGGCTTGTACAGCGGCCACAGCGCATCCATCTTGTCGTCGTCGATCTCATTCCAGGCCACGTACCACCCCGGCCGGTACTGCCGTACCCGCTCGTCCAGATCCAGCGTGCCGAAGTCGTCATCGATGGAGGGCAATCCCGTCATCAACGTCAGATCCGAGCCCGAGACGGAGAGCACCCAAGGTGACTGTCTCGGATCGGCGCGAACGATCGCCGCAATCCGTTGCGCCGCCTGCAGATAGCTGTAATCCGGATGAAGCAGGTAGTCCACCTCCTGCCCGATCCCCGCAACGGCAGCGGCGCCCACGCAGACCACGCCCGCCGCAATCAACCCCACCCGCCACCCCGTCGACCGGCGTGCCATCGCCCAGGCGAGCGCCTCCTCCATCGCCATGGCCACCAGCGCGATCACGGGCACCGCCAGCAGGACGTAGTACCGTGGCTGCAAATTGTTGTGGTACCCCAGCAGCAGCAGGCTGCCGGCAGACCACAGCAGCAGCGCGCCCGCCAGCGGCTCCCGGAAAAATCGCCGCCGGCACAACGCCATGGCCGCCATGGCAAGCGCAAACAGGCCGTAAAGCCACCCACCGACGAAACGGCCGTCCCTCAGGGTATTGCCTACCACGTCCATCAGCGGCTGAAGCTTGAAGCCGGTATAGGCGTTCGCGTCAAAGAGGTACCGGTACTCCGCCAGCAGGTGAAAGCGCACCAGCAGCGCAAAATACACCGCCCAGATCGCCGCAGCTACCGCCAGGGGCACCGCCGCCAGCCGAACCGCCACCCGCGGACGCCCACCCGCCATGCGCCAGAGCAGGTAGAGAACAGCCGGAAACAGCGCCACCGCCGTCGGTTTAGCTAGCCCCAGCAGGGCCAGCAGAACGCCCAGGCCTGCCCCCTTGCCCAAGGAAACCGGTCGCCCTCGGCCGGCCTTGGGCTCCGGATCCGGCCGCATGGAAGCCGCCAGCCAAAGCGCTAAAACGCTGAGCGCGGCCACAATGGGCTCCAGAATGGCGAGCCGGTCGAAAGCAAACAGAAACGGATTCGCGCACGCCAGAAATACCGCCAGCGCCCCCGCCACACCGGCATTAGCCGGCGCCGCCCCGGGATCAGGCGACGCTACAGCGGGACTAGCCGGCGCCGCCCTGGAATGTCCCAGCCCAGCCAAGCCGGAAGACCCTGCCGCCTTCGCTCCCTTTCGCTGCTCCAGCAACCCGTATAGCGCCAGCAGCGCCACGCCAAAGACCGCCACGGCCAGCGCCCGTGCCGCCACCAGCGAAGCCCCGGTCACCGCAAAGACCGCCGCCAGCAGCAGCGGCCACACCGGCATCGCCACCACCGGATTGAAGTCGCCGGGCAACAACCAGTGTCCCAGCACGAAATGGCGAATCGCGCCGTCGCCGTACCACCCTTCGTCGGTGTACTTGGACCAGTCGTTCCAGGGGGAGTTGTGCGGAAAGTCAGCGCCCAGATGCACAAAGTGCAGACCGTACAGCACCACGCTGCCCAGCAGCAGCAGGCCGCGCACCCAAATCCAAAGCCGGCGGCTTACTGCCCCAGTCCCGGCCCCCACCACGCCGGATTCGCAGAGAGAAGGAGCTTCGTCCGTAGTTGCCGCAGGCCGCAGCCGGAGATCTACCCCGTAGAAACTATTCGTATGCCAGCGCGTCGATCGGGTCCTTGCGCGCCGCCTTCAACGCCGGGTAGAGCGCTCCAAAGAAGGCGCCGACCAGTGTGATCGCCGTGGCAATGCCGATCCACCGGCCCGTCAGCTCAAAGCTCATGGTCGGCACCCGCACTCCCAGCGCCAACTTCAATAAAAGCGTCATGGCGATCCCCAGAATGACTCCCACGATCGCCAAAAGCCCGGTTTCACGCAGGACAACCGAAACGATAGCACCCTGCCCCGCGCCCATGCTCTTCAAAATGCCGATCTCCCGCGTGCGTTCCATCACGGCCGTGTACATCGATTGGAAGATCACCAGGAAACCGATCACCGCGGCGATGCCGATCACCACGCGCAACCCGATGTTGAACCCGGGATAGTGCTCCGGCGTCATGTTCGACAGAAAGTCCTGAATCGTCTGCACGCTCCAGTCATTCAGCCCCTCGGTGCCCAGCAGCTCCTGCCGCACCGCCTCCTGGTACTTCGGCGGATCATCGGTGCGCAGCAGAAATGCGGAGGCCTTGCCTGGATTGCCGTCCAGTGCGTCCAGCGTGGAAAGCTGCATGAACTTGCGGCTGCCTTTGCCGTGCTCCACGATGCCGCACACCCGGAAATCATGGTTCAGCGCCTTCAGGGTGTCGCCCACATGCAGGTTTTTGCTTTGCGCCTGCACGTCGTCGATGATCATGTCGTACGGCTGCTGAAAGGGTGTTCCTGCCAGAAATACGAAGGGTCTCAGGGCGTTGTAGCTCGCGAAATCGATCCCGTACAGATTCTCGAGGGAACTGCCGGTCGTCAGCTTGATGTTCACCGGAGCCACCACGGCAACATGCGGCATCCGCCGCAGCACATCCGCGATACGCACATCCGCTGAGGCGCTGGAGGTGTTCAACAACACCCCGCCCTGCCCCGGGCGCGCCAACATATCCCATCCGCTGCCGGTCTGCTGGGCGCGGTTGCCGTCAAGCATGCCAAACATGATCGCCGCGATCGAAAGGATCATCACCACCTCAATAGCGACGGCCAAGGCGCTGATGACAGAGCGGAGCGGACGGTGAACGAGATTGCCAAAAATCAGTTTGTTCAAACGGGAGCGCCTTGCCGAGGATTGAAGGGTGAGGTTGAAGCCCCAAGATTGAGGCCCGAGACCTGAAAAAGAGCGCAGCCCAGGGTGCGGCGGCGGCCTTCGTCAGTCTACCTCCCGTCAGTCTATCGCTCTCTCCGGCTCCCAGCTCTACATCCCAGCCCTAGGTCCCGCTCCGTCTTCCAGCTCGCCTCAACCAACCATCGTCTTCGCGCCGCTGTCAGCCCGCCTGCAGGCTGCCCCTCCATCGGCTGGCCGACGCCCGAGTAATCTCCATATCCATGGGCATCCGCCGTCCGCTCAACAACATACCTAGAACCGGCGTGATGTAACCGCAGAACAGGATGGCGACCACGATGCCGATGTTTCCGAGCCTGGTGGCCGAGATGGCGCCGCCCAGCATCGATTCGGGAGCCACGTGCGCAAAATCCAAGATCAGGAACAGCCCCCAGGGCTGTAGCCGAATATCGCCGCATACCGCACTCGTGCTGGCAAACAGCATGAGAAAGATCAAGGGCTGCAGCAGAAGAATTCCCCGCCAGCCGTCGATGTGGTAAGCCTCAGCGGCCGGACTGAACGAGATGCCCGTCGTCGTGTCCGCGTCAGCCAGGCCGCCCATCTCGTGTGAGTACGCGTTTCCCCCGACGTGAAGCCCGGCAAGCTTGTTCGGACTGAGCAGGTGAGGAATCCAGTCTCCGAAGTAAAACCAGATCGCCCGGTAGCCGAAGTAGTGGCCCTGGTCGGAGAACGAGATCAGCACCGAGTCGTTCGGCAGCATCGTCATCCGGTCGAACAGTCCCTGCGGCACACCGTAGTAATAGTTGCGCCAATCCAGATCGCTCGGGGGCTGCCACTCACGGGCGCGCCGGCGCAGCTCCGGAATGTGGGTAAGGTAGTGCTCGATCAATCCGACGCGTTCAGAAAGCGTGCCTGTCTCCACGTCGTTCCGGTCCGCGGAGATCGGCACCAGCACCGTTTGAGCTAAAACACAAAAGCAGATGATGAAGATCAGATGTTTCAGGCGTAGACGAAACCGTGCCCAGGCCGCTCCGATCAGCCAGCAAACTATGGGCAGAAACATGCCCTGTTTGCTGAAGGCGGTGATGCCGACGCCGAAGATATAGGCCATCGCGACCACACTGATCACGCTCGTACTACGCCGTCCCCCGCTGTCCTTCACCGCCGCGATCGTTGCCAGCAAAACACCTAGCGGCAGAAAAGGGTTCACGATGATCAGGGAGTGCAGTACCTGTCCGCCGTTGTCGGGCAGCGTCATTGAGGCCGTGATCATTAGCCCGTACACCACTAGGCAGCCCAGGGCCGACGCTCGGTAGTCGAACTGGCCCACATGCAGAATCGCCGCCAAGCCGTTTTTGGTCGTCACGAACTTGCGGCTGATCAGCGCGGCTACCAGCATGGCCCCCATCGTGCCCACATAGGTGCCCATGACCAGCAGCGGCTGTTGCAGGTTGGTCTGGGCGGCCTGGCCCAGCAGCGCCTTATACACCGTGCCGATATCGACCACCAGCAAGGAAAAAAACAGGATGTACGCACCCGCCGGACGGGCCAATCCCTCGGCCACGTTGAAGGCAAAGACGCTGAGCATGAAAAAGGCAAAAATAAGCGCGCTGTAGCGAGGATCGGTCCCCTCCGCCAGCTGCACAATCACCAGCACGCTCGTGAAGACGACGGCGGGAAACAGCGGCACACGTGTGGGAAACGGAAGGGTCACCGGCCCTCAGTGTAGGATCCCCGCTTCGCCGCACAACTCCCCCCAAAGGCACAGCCCGCTCCCCTCTTCGTCCGGCCTGCTGCAACGGACAGGTCATGTCCGATACGGTAAGAGGAACCCGCCGCGCAAGTAGGATCGAAGCGACCCTGCAAATTCATTAAGGCAAATTTCAGTAAAGGGAGGGAGCATGAGGGACCGACGCCTGGCCTCGCCGGAGATCCGGTTCGCCTGCCTGTTCGCCTTGGCCGTCGCTCTGATCCGCCTTTGGCTGGCCCGGCCCCTGCGCTTCTGCGGCACACCCGACGCCTGCTTCTATCTCGGCATGGGAGAAACCCTCGCCGCCGGCAAGGGCTTTCACGCCCGCTTCCTCTATGACTTCCAGCTGCCGCACCTCTCCCTGCCCAACACCGGCATCGAGTACTGGCGCCCGGGCATCAGTCTTCTGCTTCAGGTCCTCCGGCCGTTCGGGTCGGTTACCCTGCAGAGCAGCATCGTGCTCACAATCCTTGTCGGCATCCTCTACGCCGCCGCCGCCTGGCACGTGGCGATGCAAAACTACCGCGATCGGCGGCTCGCCCTGGCAGCCTTCGCGCTCTGCCTGGTCGCGGCGCCCGTCTGGATCGGCTCCCTCACCCCCGACTCCGGCCTCTACTACGGCGCCGCCTCGGCCTGGTTTCTGGCACTCTTCACCGTCCGCCGTCAGGGCATGCTGCAGGACATCCTGGCCCTCTGCTGCGTCGCGGCAGCCTACCTTATCCGCAATGACGCCGCCCTACTCCTCTTTCCCTTGGTCGCGGTGCTCTGGATGCGGCGCCACCCTGGGTCCTCCACACCAGCCTCGCCCCGCGCAGGATCGTCCCACCTTTACGCGGTAGCCATCCTCTGCGCCTTCGGTCTTGCGCTCCTCCCCATGCACGTTTTGTACCGCCATGTGCTGGGTACGGCGTTTCCCTCGGGTACCGCGCAGGCCTTCTTCCTCAACGATCTAAGCGACTTCGTCCGCTACGGCGAACTAGTCAGCCGGCACACGCTCTTTGCGCACGGGCTGAAGCACGTCGTGCTGTTCCGCATTTCCACCCTGGTCACGGCACTGTACCGAATCGCTGCTCTGGTCATTGGCTACGCCGCCTTTGTGTTTCTACCGGGCCTGCTCTTACCCACCCGGGACCCCGCAGCAGCATCACCGCGGACGCGCAACCTGCCTGAGCTCACCGGTCCAGTCACCTTTCTCTCCACGATCTTCGCGGTGTACACCGTTTTGCTACCCGCCATCGGTGGCTTTTCGATTCTCCGTTCCATCCTCGGCGTGCTTCCCTTCCTCTTGGTGCTGGTCCTGATCGGCATTCACCGAGCGGTGCCGGATGGGCGACTGCGGGCTGTGCTCATCGTCTCGGTGATCGCCACCTACCTCGTGAGCGGCGTCACCGAGACCCGGCGTGAGGTGGAATCCGCCAACCTGATCGGCACAGCCGACCGTGCCGCCGCACAAGCCCTGGCCGCCTCCGGAGCCTTCCCCGCCACCGCTGTCATCATGACGCCCGATCCCGTGCAGTTTTCCGTTACCACGGGATACACGGCTCTCGCACTCCCCATTAACGGGCTGGATGCCGTGGCGCAGGCAGCTCACGACTTCGGCGTCACCCATGTCATCCTGAACACCGAAGATCTGCCCGCATCATCGAAAGACTTACAGCTTCGGCTGCATCCATTGCATGCGGAGGTGGTCCCTGCGGCGCATCTTGAGATTTTGTCGCTGCCGGCATCCACCGTTGCCTTGCCAGGGACCGGAAGCGGGATCGATCATTGAGGCAGAAATAACCCGGAGGCCGGCCAGCTGTGCAGATTTCCGTTGATAACCAGGTACGGGTCGGCAGGGAGCTGCGCCAGGAGCGCGAACGGCGCCAACTCGCCTTGGAAGATATGGCACGCGTCACCCGGATCTCCGTGCGGCATCTGCAGTCGCTTGAGGCCGATCTCTTCGACGAACTGCCCGGCGGCGTCATCCGCAAAGGCATCATCCGCAGCTACTGCCAGCACCTCGGGCTCGACGCCGAACATTGGCTCGGCAGGGTCACCGAAGCGGGCGGGCTGGACGACTCCGAGCCGGATTTGGCGCAGTTCGCCGAAAACGTGCACCGCGCCCGCCTGGAAAGCATGCCCCCGATCCGCCGCCGCTGGGGGGGCGTCCTCGCGCTCGTTCTTCTGCTCATCGCGCTGGCCTACGCCGGGTGGCACTTCGTCGTGCAGCCGCAGACAGGATTGCATCTCCATCGCCCCGGCACCCCCTCCCCGGCAGACGCACCGAATCAGGACACCCCGCAGCCGCCGGCTTGATTCATGGCACCGCAGCTGGTTCATGGCAACGCAGCCTGATTCATGGCGCCGCAGCCTGATTTATGACGCCGCAGCTCGTTCATAGCACCGCCGGCCGCCTTCATCACGTGGCATCGAGGCTCGCCGCTGAACCCCGGCGTGTACTGGCGGGCCTTCGGACGGGGGTAGAATAACAACGTTCCGTGCACGTCCATCCAGTGCGGAGCGCCCGGCCTGCTAGCGCAGTGATCCGGGCGTCGGGCGTCCGGCTTTCCGGGCGGGTCCGGCTATCTCATGCGAGGAGCACTACTCTTTTGTCCACCACCGACCGTTACCTCTTCACGAGCGAAAGCGTCACCGAAGGCCACCCCGACAAGATCGCCGACCAGATCTCCGATGCGATCCTGGACGCCTGTCTGCGTGAAGATCCACTGAGCCGTGTAGCCTGCGAAACGCTTACCTGCACCGGCCTGGTCGTCGTCGCCGGCGAAATTACCAGCTCCGCTCACCTCGACGTGCAAACGCTGGTTCGCGAAACGGTTCGCGCCATCGGCTACGATGATGCGCGTAAAGGCTTTGATTGCAACACCTGTTCCGTCATCTCCGCCATCAACAAGCAGTCGCCCGACATCGCCCAGGGTGTGGACACCGGCGGCGCCGGCGACCAGGGCATGATGTTTGGCTACGCCACCAACGAAACCCCTGAACTGATGCCCACCCCAATTTCGCTGGCCCACCGCCTCGCCGAAAAGCTCACCGAAGTGCGCAAATCCGGCAAAATGCCCTACCTTCGTCCCGACGGCAAAAGCCAGGTCACCGTCGAATACTCCGCCGAGGGCAAGCCCGTTCGAGTCGATGCCGTCGTGATCTCCACCCAGCACGCGGATGAGGTCGGCAATGACCAGCTGCGTGCCGAGGTGCAGGAGCACGTGATCGAAGCCGTTATCCCGGCGGAGCTGCTCGACCAAAACACCAAATATCACATCAATCCCACCGGTCGCTTCGTCATCGGTGGACCCATGGGCGACACCGGCCTCACCGGCCGCAAAATCATCGTCGACACCTACGGCGGCATGGGCCGGCACGGCGGCGGCGCCTTCTCCGGCAAGGACGCCACCAAGGTCGACCGTTCTGCGGCCTACATGGCGCGTTATTTGGCCAAAAACATCGTCGCGGCCGGTCTCGCTGACCGCTGCGAGGTACAACTGGCCTACGCCATCGGCGTTGCCGAACCCGTCAGCGTTCGTGTGGACACCTTTGGAACGGGCAAGATCTCCGAGCCGCGCCTGATCGATCTCATTCGTGAAAACTTCCAGCTCACCCCCAAGGGCATCATCGAAAGCCTCAACCTCCGCCGCCCGATCTTCAAGGCAACGGCAGCCTATGGTCACTTCGGCCGCAACGGCGACAGCTTCACCTGGGAGAAGACGGACAAGGCCGAGGCGCTCAAAGCGGGCGCCCGGGCAAATCAGTCGGAGTTGGCGGCTCGGTAGCCTTTCACCATTCACCTCTAACTGCACGGAGGCAGGCGCCGGGTTCCCTCGGCGTTCGTCTCCACGATCACAACCCGGCAACCAAAAGGGTCACAGCTTCGGCTGTGGCCCTTTGTAACAAGTAGGTCGAGCCGGTCCAGTTGGCTCATCGCTACTTGCCAGCGCCGTAAGGTGGTTCCTCGACGTCATTCCCGCAGGGAATCTGCGGTTCGCTGCGATGAACGCATCGGGCATGCTGCTGAAAGCCATTTGCGTGCAGGTATGACATCCGCCGTCATCCTGAGCGTAGCGAAGGATCTGTAGTCTCGTCGCGGCTGCTATACACCTTCAGGAAACATGCTTTAGAAGCGTCATTTCAGTGAGGGTGCAGAAGGCTAATCCTCCATGAACTGTCATCCTGAGCGTAGCGAAGGACCTGCTGTTTGTTCGAAGGTCTACCTGATCAGAAGGACAACTCTAACTGGCGAGCAGCACCCTGTTCCGGCCCGCGGTCTTGGCCTCATACAGCGCCTGGTCCGCACGCTGAATCATGTCCGTAAGCCCGTCATCCAGGTCGCGGTAGGTCGCGGCCCCAATGCTGACCGTTAAGTGAAAGGCCTGATCCATCTGTGCCGGCGTCCTTGCCGCCAAATGCGTAACCTTCTGGATGTTCTCGCGAATCCGCTCAGCCACCAAGCGAGTCGCCTCCTTCGGAGCGTTCGGCAGCAGCACGGCAAACTCCTCCCCACCCCATCGGCAAAGCACATCGATGCCTCGGACAGAGTCCTGCATCTGCTCGACGGCCGCACACAGGACATCATCGCCGGTCTGATGGCCGAAGTTATCGTTCACTCGCTTGAAGTGATCCAGGTCGACCATCAGCAGAGAGAAGGGAACTCCGGAGCGCTGACTGCGCAGCAGCTCCTTCTCACACCACTTCAGAAAAACTCGCCGGTTATACAGCCGCGTGAGCGGATCGGTACTGGCCATAAGCTCCAACTCACCCACCAGCATGGAGGTCGTCATCCAGAAGAAGCCAAACGCGACACCCATGGCGACCCCGAGATACAGTCCGAAGACTGCCAGGCTCATGAGGTAATTCACGTTCCGGAGATGCGGCGTAAATATCTGCAGCCCCGCGCGGATCAGGTTGACCAGAGCAAACGCAAACAGGATGACGGAGTTGAAGAGAGCCGGTGCTCGGACCTGTCGTTGTGCCAAACGCCAGAGTACGGCAGCCGTCGTCATTACCTGGACGGCGACCAGGAGACTGAGGCAGATCACGCGTGCACGCCAGCCCACCACACCATGCATCACAAAACCGTCTACAAAAGCTTGAAGGCCCAGGATCAGGCCGCCGTGCCAGAACGGGACATCCGAGTCGTCCACCAAACGAAGAACGGCCACATGCAGCAGCACAAAGGAAAGCAGAAGGTTAAGATCGGCGCCCAAAACCGAGCAGACCGGCAGCGTCTTCGGCACCATCATCAAGCCCGCACCCAGAGCGCCCGTCGCGAAGGCCGCGCTCAATAAGCCCACGCCCCTCAACCGTGGGCTGGCTAGGCGGACGACCATCAGCGATACGCTGCCGCACGCCAGCAAAGTCGTACCGAGGGTCAGAATGGCTGTGCTGGGCTGCATAAATCTACTTCGTACCTTATCTTGGTTCCCGATTGCGTCTTCACGGTCTGCCTTGGGAACCGTTCTAAACAAACTTCGATCAACTTCTACCAAATCCAGCATGAATGCAAGACCTGACGGTAACCACCAGTTAGTACCTTTGGCCGCACTGCATCCTTTGAGGCATTGCATGAGGGATTGCGATCCTTACCCGAAACGGCAAAAAGCCCGCTTCTCCCTGTTTCACGCCCTTTGCACCCCGCAAAGCCGTTACACGCTCCTGGAACTTCAAACACGGGAAGAATTGCCAAGTTTCTCTCCGCACGAAGTGCCCTGCTTTAGAACGTCTCCCGGCCGCAAACAGATGCGGGGAACACATCACGCCGGGACAACTTCCCGGTAAAGGTTCCCCTCAGCGGTAAGAACACCTAACCCGATCCACCTTCGTTACACATTCCCAATCTTGAATGTCCCAAGATAGGACGCTTTACGGCTGCTCCAGGCCAGGCCACAGGCGCTCGCGGTAAGTAGACCGGAATTGCATCACAGGGAGGAACGGAGGAATCGATGGGCAAGACAAAACAGAGCCGGACGTCGCCGACACCGACGCAGGCCCCGCTCTACTACAAATTGCACACATTGCTGGAGACGATCCGCGTCATCAAGGTCTATGAGGATCCGCTCTGCACTCTGCTGCACGCCATCCAGACTGCAGGCAAAGCCACCCCGGAGGTAGAACAGGAGCTTCGCTCCTTGCTGGAAGAAATGCCTGCCGAGGCATACCCGCTGGAGCTGCACAGCGTGCGATGCCACCTGGCGGATGGCTCGCCGGCAACCGGTCACGCCGGCCAGGAGGGCGAGGCATCCGCCTCGAGCAAGGCTAAAGTGCCTGGGAAACGCGTGCCCCGAAAGCAACGGACCGGGAGCGAATAGACGCAACCTAACAAACGCAACCTAGAGTCTCCGGAAGGGGGAGTGCTTCTAAAAACAAATATCGACTAGGAATCATCCGTCGTTCTGCAACAATCGATCGGCAGGTGTTCTATCTTGGGACGCAACTCGATCGTCCAGTGGAGATATGATGGGCTCGACGCTGGCTAAGGATGAGCTTGCTGCTGGGTGCGGGCATCGGGCCGAACCCGGAATCTCTCAAATCTCACCCTGCGCACCTGGAAGGAAGGATCGTCATTACACTGCAACCTGCAAACGCCGGGCATACGGTGGACGGGCATATCGAGCCTTCCATACTCGCCTCGGGCATCGCCGACTCCGGCGGCGCTCGCGAAGAACGCTGGGCAGCCATAGCGGCGGTACTCCTCTTCTTTGGCTTGGCCGTCATCCTGGCTTTGCCGCTCTTCTCGAAAGAATCCTGGCTCATCTTCGTGCAGGACGATCTCTTGTATTACCTGAAGGTCGCGCAGAACCTGGCCCATGGCCACGGCTCTACCTTCAACGGCATCGCGCCGACCAACGGCTACCAGCCGCTCTGGTTCATTGTGCTCACAGTCGTAAGCTGCTTCACCGAGAATCCAAAGGCCGTGCTCGGCTTTCTCGCGGTCAGTGACTGGGTCGCGGCCTTGGTCACGTTCCTGCTCGCTCGTCGTTTGCTACGCTTATGCGCCGCTCCCCCGCTGTTGGCCTTTGCGCTGAGCGCGGCGGTCACGCTGTACTCCGTCACTCTGTTCTTCTACGGCATGGAGGTCACGTTAACCGTACCGTTGTTCCTGGGCACGGTCTGCCTGTTGTTGCGCGTGGATTGGCTTGAGCGAGGCTGGCGGCAGACCTTCCTTCTCGGGCTGCTGCTCTCGGCATTGGTGCTCTCCCGCATCGATACCCTGATCTTCGGCGGCTTGGTGCTGGCAGGCATCGTCATCACGCCGTCTCTGCGCAGGCTCATCCGCCCTGACCTAGTCGCCGGTACGCTGCTTGGTCTTTTGCCGCTAGTCTTCTACTTCGCGCTCAACCGGGTAGAGTTCCACACCTTCCTGCCCATTTCGGGAATGGCCAAGGAGCTAAAATTCGGCCACCTTCCATCGCTGGAGCCCTGGAAGGTCTTCTTCCACCCCCTCGCGGCGGCGTTCACGCTGATCTTTTTGCTCGCGCTGCTGCTTCTCCCCAGGATTGCACCCAGGATCACGCCCATGGCGAGGGTTTTGTTCCCCGCCGTCATCCTCTTCCCCTTCATCTACTACTTCATTCTCTGCTGCGTGAGTGACTGGACGTTATGGGGCTGGTACTACTACCCCCTGCGAACGGCGCTTTGCATCAGTTTCTTAGTTTTTGTGCTGTACCCGCCGTTCGGGCGAGTGCTGCAGCGCCCGGCCGTGGTCGCGTTGCTGGTGTTAGCCGTCTTCGCCGCGCTCGGGTTGACACGGTGGCGAAGGCAACAGGTCGACATCTATGATGCCTCGCTCCAAATCGCACAGTTCGCGCAAACGCACCCCGGGGTCTACGCCATGGGGGACCGTGCCGGTCGGGTGGCTTACCTCATGCCGGACCCCATTCTGCAGACCGAGGGCCTGATGATGGACCGCCCCTACCTCGAGTTGATAAAACAGCAAACGCCCTTGCGCGATGTGCTGGCAAAGTACAACGTGCGCTACTACGTGGCGACTGCCTACGACCCCTTTGCCGGCTGCTTCGAGGCGAATGAGCCCGCCAAAGCCGGCCCGCACTCCGCACACATGCGCGCCGAGTTCTGCGAGCAGCCGCAGGCGACCTTTCTCCACAACGGGGTAGAGACGCTGATCTTCGACATGGCAGCGGGCAAATCGAAGTCTAGCCCAAACCAGTAAGGCTGCCCGGCGAGCATGCGGTCCCACCATCGCCTTCGCGCTGCATCTCGCGAAACACTCAGAACTCTAGATGTGGGTAGAAGCGCTGACTTTGTATGAGTTTGTCATCCTGAGCGTAGCGAAGGACCTGCTGTTTATTGGCAAGGCTGCGCCCATCAGGAAAACAGCGACAGCGCATCAGCGCCGCCATCGACTCCGCAAAGGCCCACCCGAGCCAACGCTGCCGGGTGAATGGCATACTGTTCCGCAGCGGCCAGCAATCCCCTCACAAAAGAGCCACATCTCCCCCGGAAGGGGCGGTCTGAACCGGCGCCCAAAGCCGGGCCACCCGGGATCGACCAACCGTATCGGGCCAATCATGCCCCAATTGGGCGATACAGCTCTGGAGGCGGGGGACGCTAGACTCGCCACAACTTTGCTGTTCCAGGCCCCTTATGACCCACCTCTCTGCCGCTTCTGTCTTACAAGCACGGTCCTTCCGCCGTGGTTCGATCTCCCGCTTCCTTGCAGGAACGATGTTGTTGCCCGGTCTTCTACTTGGCACTTTGCACGCGCAAGCGCAGGGGCTTCAGGTGACCTACGGCGCAAAGGGTGTGCAGACCATCGCCTTCAACGGTGTGGTGCTGGAAAACACAGCCACCTTCTCTGCGGACACCTTCCATATTTGGCACATGAAGGCGACGGACCTCGCCGGCAACGTCGTAAGCAGCGGGCAGTACGGCTGGGGTGAGAACAACAACGGCACCTCTTGGAATGGGGCTAACAACACGGAGACCTACTCCTTCACGTGGGGGTACATCACCGTTCAATTTCAACAAAACGGCAACAAGCTCGATATGACGGTGACCCAGGTCAACTACCCCGGATCGGGCATCCTCTTCGACGGCGCCGAAATCCTTCCCTTCGCCCTGCACTTCCCCCAGGATCCCAACGGCTTCAGCGGCTATAACCAGTACGCCATCACCACGACCGGCCCCGGTGTCAGTCCCGCGGACTTCGGCACGGGTGTGGTCACCGCCGTTGTGCCTAATGAGTCCGTACCGCTCTACACGGGCTGGGTGAGCACAGGCGCGGCCACGTACTCACCCATCATGACGGGCACCGCACCCGACGGACTGCCGACCTACCTGCCCCACAATGACGCCCCGGTTCAGCCGGGCTCAACCCTCTCCTACACGGTTTCGCTCCGCTTCACGCCGGAAGGCATCGCCGCCAACGCCGCTGACGCCTACGCCAGCTTTGCGGCGACCTATCCCAGCCAGATGACGTGGACGGATAAGCGCATCATCGGTACGGCGTACCTCGCCAGTTCGCCTGCCGGCGGCGGCGCCATCACGCAACCGGGCGGCTTTCCGACCAACCCGCGTCGCTACTTTAACGACGCCTCTGTGGACATCACAAATCCCGCCGGCCTGCAAACCTTCCAGAACCGGATGCTGGCCCAGGCTGCGTCCAACGTCGCCAACGCGCAAAACCTGAACGCTCAGGGCGTCATGACCTGGGATATCGAAGGCGAGCAGTACCCGCAAACCACAAGCTACGTCTGCTCTCCTGACCAGATCGCCGCGGTCGCTCCGGAGATGGAGACAGCCGTGCTGAACCCCGCCTCGTCCTACTTCGGGCAGAGGCTCGATGATGCCTACTTCAGGACAATCTCCAGCGCCGGCCTACGCATCGGCCTCTGCCTGCGGCCGCAGGTGTTCTCACTCGGAGCCAACGGCACCGCCAGCCAGAGCTATCTCTCCTCCAACGCCGCCATCATCGCCAATCTCGAGACCAAGGCCCGTTACGCCAACAGCCGCTGGGAAGCCACGCTGTTCTACGTCGATTCCACCGTCGACGTGAACGGCGGAACGTTAGATCCGGCCATCTTTCAGCAGCTGATCACCGATCTACCCAATCTGCTCTTTATTCCCGAAGAGAGCACGCCGCGCTACTACGCCTATACGGCTCCGTTCTATACATTTCTCTTCCACACCGATCTGGGAACGCCGGCCTCGGTCTACAACTACTACCCCAAGGCCTTCGGCGCGAACCTCGTCAACGACGTCTCCGCCTCCACCCTGGCTCAGTACACGCCGCAGCTGACGCAATCGGTGGCTAACGGCGACATCCTCATGGGCCATGCCGACTACTGGCAGGCCAACGACCCGACACTGGTGGCGATCTACGCCGCCGCCGGCGTCGGCACCCCGTCCGCACCCACAGCACCCGCGCTCAGCTGGTCGGCGCCTGCCGGCATCACCTACGGTACAGCGCTTTCGGGCGAGCAGCTGGATGCCACAGCCAACGTGGCCGGCACCTTCAGCTACTCACCCGCCGCCGGCATCGTACCCCAGGCAGGCCTCTCGACTCTGACGGCCACCTTCACTCCGGCCGACACACGCACCTACTCGACCGCCACCTCGACCGTCAACCTCGCCGTCTCCAAAGCGACGCCAACTCTGAATTGGTCCTCACCGGTCGCCATTGCGGCGGGAACTGCGCTCTCCGCCACACAGCTCAACTCTGTAGCCAGCGTGCCCGGAACGTTCTCCTACAACCCGGCCGCGGGTACGGTTCCGGCTGCGGGAACCACGCAGCTCACGGTGACATTCACCCCTGCGGACACCACCGACTACAACAGCGCCACAACCAGCGTTCCACTGACCGTCAACGCTCCGCCCATGACCGCCTCCATCTCTTGGGCAACCCCGACCGCCATCACCTACGGCACCGCACTCTCGGGTGCGCAACTGAGTGCAACGGCGAATCTGCCTGGCACCTTCAGCTACAGCCCCTCCGCTGGTTCAGTTCTATCCGCGGGCGCCCAAACGCTGTCTGTGACCTTCACGCCCTCGGGCAGTAACGCCGCGCCGGTCACGGCCACGCGGCTGCTTTCCATCGCAAAGGCGGCGCCGCAGCTCACCTGGGCGGCGCCAGGCAGCATCGCCGCCGGCACAGCGCTCTCCGGCGCACAACTGAACGCGACGGCAAACGTCCCGGGTCGCTTCACCTACTCCCCGGCGGCAGGAACCACGTTCACCGCCGGCACTTACACATTGGGCACCAACTTCGTGCCCTCCGATGCAAACGACTACGCCTCGACGTCCGCGACGGTCAGCTTAGCCGTAAGCGCCGTCGCCGCGACGCCAACCGGCCCCGTAGCTATCCTCTCGCCGGTCTCCGGAGGAACGGTGGCAGGTCAAATCCAGGTGCTGGGGCTGGTCCAGGTTTCGCTGGATTCGGCGGGTTCCTTCCTCATCCTGGACGGAGCCGAGGTCGGTACACGGCGCATCACAGGACCGCCTTACCTCTATTCGCTCGACACCACCACGCTTACCGACGGCCAGCACACGCTCGGCCTTTACGCTCACGACATCGGCAATAACAACTACTATTCAGCTCCGGTTGTAATCACGGTGGCAAACGGTCCCGTCAGCGCTTCGCCTGCAGCAAAGACCCAGACCACGACCCAAACCACATCCCAGACCACCAAAAAGAAGTAAAATTGGAGCACGGAAAAGCAGGCAAGCCCTAGGCCTGCCTGCCTGCCTTTCATGCTCCGGAAGGAAACCGATTACTTGGTGCTGTCCCGGAACGCCTTTACCTTGTTGTGGGCGCTCAGAATATGTGTCTGCTGCTGCTGCAGTAGTGAACGCACCGGACCGGAGATAGAGGAATCAGCCAAAGCTTCCTGATACGCCTTCTTCGCGGCATCCTCGCCCTGCTCCGCAGTCTCAAGCAGCGTGTGGTCCCCGCCGCCGAGCTTGGCCTTCAGATCGCCCCAGCTGCGGTGCAAGGCTGCCGTGGCAGTTCCACCAACATCGCTCATGCCAGCCGCTGCAGCAAGCTCACTCGCGTAGGTTCCACGGGTCTGTGACTCGCTCATGAAGAAGGAACGCAACTCAGGGTTGGTAATGTGCTCACCAATATCGACGTAGCCCTTTTGGCCGTCGTTCAACACCTCAATCACTGCCTTTACAAGATCATTGCTGTCTGCCATTTTGCGGTCTCTCCTATAGCCATTGCTCTCACAGGCTCGGTGACTGTGATGGGCGTTAGTCGCACAGGCGTTGTGCGGTTGCCGCAGATCGTATCCGAGGTTTCACAAAGACACCGATATGGCAGCTCGATGAAGCCGGGTCGAACTTCTAGGACCCAGGTTCGACCCTGCAGCTTCAACCCGCAGCCTTGACCCTGAAACCTCGCCCTGAAGCTCCTGCACCGCCTTAATCCGCCTTAATCCGCCACCAAGGATTCGCCTGCAACGATCGGTCGGGTACGCGGCAGCAGCCCTCCCGCCGCGGCTGCTCCCACGGCAACCAGCACACCGACGTAGACCACCAGCTTGCTCAGATCGGCTGCATGGGTGCGCGGCAAAGTCTTCCACAAAAGCAGCAGAACGGTTTGCGCCAGCGTAACCGCCCAGACGGTCCCATAAAAGTACCGGCGCTCCGTTCCCTCGCCCTGCGTCGACCGCCGCACCCGCGGCAATCGGCCCGCCATGCCCAGCAGCACGATGGCAACCAGCACCGGCAGATAAAGCCGGTTGTAGATCGGCTGCATCGCCCACCGGCTGGTTACCACGGCAAGGATCAGGCCAAAGAGGTTCATGGCTGCGAAGTTCACCGCTGCATTCCAGCCGAAGGTGTAGCAAACGCGCCGGTACAGCGGATTGGGCCGGTCCTCCGTGAAACGGAGAATGTAGGGGGCCGGCTCGGCGCCGGGCAGACGCCCCCGTACCCCCGCGATACCGGTGCCCAGCAGCACCAGCGCCAGCCAAACCAGGTTCCAGCGGTTCGCCCGCCCCGAAAAAAGGTCAAAGGTCAGCGGCCCCGGCGCAAGAAAGAAGACAAAAATCCAGAGTGGCCAGTGGAGAGTGCGATACAGCGTCGTGTTGCGGATGCGCATGCGGCGCGCATCGGCCATCTCCACCCGGAAAGCAAGCGTCATCTTCCTACGCTACTTGCTTTTCAACGCCAAGACCTCAACTTCCAGCTGCGCTCACCCGGCGGCCAGCGCAGCACCTGAATACGCCGAACGCGCCGGCTTGTTCGGATTGGGGCAAACGGCGTCTTTTCTCGTCCGAGCACCCACTTGCCACGCTGCCGTGATCCGAAAACAATCCCGCAAATGGGGTGCCGATCTGCCAATCACCACAAACAAAGGCAAGGCGGCCCCGAGCGTGGCTCGGAACCGCCTTCACATCGCCGCCTTGCAGCCGGTGCCCTACAGGGTCAGCGTGAACGTTGTGGAAGAGGTGATGGTGGAGGTCACCGAATCGCTTCCCGTGAGCGTCAGGGTGTAACTACTCGCGGCGGTGGTGGGCACGGGTGTGGTCGTAGTCTGTCCCGTTCCTGTGCCGCTGCAGCCGGTCAGACCCAACCCAAGTCCAAGTCCAACCACGGTCAGCATCGTCAGGGTCAACAGCATCGGCAACCTCCGGCCACGCCGTCGCGCCGTAAAGCCCGTCAGGAGCAGGCTGGCAAGGGCAAAGGCAATCGGCTTCCCATTCACAAAATTCGCCGGTAGAGGCGTGTTGCTCGCCTTGAGGGCGGCCACCGTAATCGGCCGCATAAAGGGCGAGTTTGTCACCGAACCGCATACCGCCGTGCCTACGCCGATATAGAGCGTGTCCTGTGTCGCTACTTGCGTTCCCAGAACAGGCAGCGCACCGATGCTATAGCACACGTTGGTGCCCGCGCTCCCGGTCGAAAGGGTCCATACGACGCTACCCGTGTAGCCCCCGCTTGGCGTCGCCGTCACAGTGGAGGTACCCACCGAGCCTGTCGGTGCGGTTAGATTCGTCGCTGTCAAGCTGAACGAACCTGTCGCTACGGTGTTTGCCGTGATGCTGATCGTCGTTGTGCCCTTGGAGGCCGCATGACCGCTATCGCCGGAGTAGACCGCCGTAATAACGTGCGTGCCGCCCGTGCTGGAAGCGGTGTAGCTGTACGTAGCTGAACCGTTGGTGAGTGGAACAGGGATCGCCGTTCCTCCGTCAACCGAAAGCGCCACGGTGCCGGTCGGCGTCACCGTACTTGTGCTTGTGGAGGTCACATTGATGGAAACCACGTCAGCGGCCCCGGCTGTTGGCGTGGCGCTCGCGGGGGCAAGCGTTGTCACACTATTTGGTAGGGCCGTAGCTGTGGTGGAAGGCCACGCCGAAACAAACTTGGCGAAATCAAGCGAGCCCAGCCCCGTAGCTTCGTCATACTGAACTCCTGCGGCGTAGCCGGATGCGCCGGCCACTGAACAATAATTGGCGTTAGCGATCGTACAGGCGATGGTGCCAGAGGTGATGTCGTGGAAAATCGTGGCGAACGTAATGCCGTTTGTTGCCAGGCTATACATCTCGGGATTCAGTAGGCCTTGGCCGGTAGAATGCTTTACCTGATTCAAAAGCGCCGTCATCCCAGCCATCACCGGCGCGGCAAAGCTGGTCCCGCCGGCAATTAGTAAATACTTCCCGGAAGAATCACGGAAGCCGTTAGCACAGCTGTTGGTGAGGTCTTCGTCTTGCAGATCGGAAAGATCACTGCTGCAGTAAAGGAAGCCGGGGGTCTCCACCGCAGATAACAGGGCGATATCCGGGACCAAACGGGTGGTGCCCGCAGGGATGTTGCCAACGCCGGTTTGCCATGTCGGACGTGCAAACACTACGCTCGCTCCACCACCGCTGGCCACAATGCCATTGTTGGTCGAGTCCTCGTTCCAAGTCACCTCAGGCACATAACTCAATAATGAACTGACGACATCCGTTCCAGAAGCGGTCGCCCAGTAGGTCGAAGCACCGGCAGCGGTGGTACCGGCGGCCATCTGCGTTCCGCCCACCGCGGTGACGTACGGGCTGCTGGCGGGGAAGCTCACCGCCAATTGCTCCTGTACCGCAGTGGACTGGCCTGTGTAGCCATAGCAGGCCTCCGAACCCAAATCGCCCGAGGAGGCAACGATGCTTTGCCCCTGTGCCGCCGCCTGCATGTAGACCGCGTTATACGAAGTCAGGGACGCCGACGAGGAAAGGGGCTCACACGCACCATAGCTGATGCTGATGACCGGCGCGATATTCTCCGTGATCGCGTAGTTCAGCGCGTCGAACACGCTGGCATTCGCGTTATTGCCCACGTACACCAGATAGACGTTTGCACCCGGCGCCATGCCCCCGGCATATTCCAGGTCGATGTCCGACTCGCCCTCATCCCCGGACGAGATACCGGAGACGCCCGTACCGGGCACCAGCACAAGGGTCGGCGGGTTGGCCGTCAGGCCCGCCGCAGACTGGAACGCCGTCACATCCGAGGTCAGCACATAAGACTGTCCCACCACTGCAATCGATTGGCCGACCCCCGTGTACCCGGCGCTGTACTCCGCCTGCACGTCATACATGGTGGCAACGTCTTTGGGGGTTAGGTAATGCGCCTGGCTCTGGCCGGACGTGTAATCCGGAGCCACGGTGCGCGTGTGCGTCAGCCGTAACGAAGGCTTAGGACGGAAGTCGGACAGATGCAGCACTGCCGTGATCAATGGTGCCAGCGGCGCTGGCAGGCTCAACTCCGTGGCCGGCGCAACATGCGTCTCGGCATCCAGCTTGTAGCGGTGCAGCTCCGTTCCAAAAGCCGTGCCCACCGTGCCGGCCGTCCCTGAGAACGTCACCGCATTCCGGCTGCGGTTCACCCCGTCGACACTGAAACCCTCACCCTGCAGCCAGCTTTCAACCAGCGCCAGATCGGCATCGGCCATACCAAACCGCGCGCCGAAGCTGTCCGGTGTTAGCCATTGGTGATATTGCGGCGAACTCGGATCCTGCTGCGCGGCCAACAACGCCTGCAGATCGGCCTCCTGGGCCGCCGTGCGGGAAAACATCAGTGTCAGGCCCTTGACGGCGGTCCCCGCCGGTACCACACCCGCGTCTGCGGCCATCGCCGCAAGGGGCGAACGTGATCCTACCAACGCCGTACTTGGGGCTCCCGTGATCGGCGCATTCAGCCGAACTGCCGGCTGCTGCGCGAGCGCAGCCAGTGGTAACGAGGAAAGGAGGGCAACCCAAACGGGACGCAGGACACGGCGTAGCTGCTCTTTGACCAAGACATCTCTCCAAATACGGCCGTGCCCGCACCGCAAGGCTACGAGACTACGGGGCTCCATCAATAATGCAAGTTGCCGGTTGCCAGTCTCGTAGACGCAGTTTCCACAACAAAGTTCCGCATGCCGGCTTTCCTTTACCGCACGACTACCAGGAAAGCGTTCTTCCTGTAGATAAACGCAGCGCAGCCCAATCGAAATACCCCGTTCGTCCCGCAAAGCGCCCGGATTGTCCCAATTCAGAACAGATCGGCTAGCTTGAACGTAAAAGCTCTACCAAAGTCTCACGCGCAGCCCGGACCTGTTCCCCGCTCGCGAAGGTTTTGACCGTAGCTACCCCGTCCCGCACCTCATCCTCGCCCAGAATCACGATGCGCCGGGCCAGCTTGTCCGCTGTCTCAAAAGCCTTGCGCAGCTTGAAGCTGCCATCGCCCACCTCCACCGTGCAGCCGGCACTCCGCAGCCGCCGCGCCAACGCCAGCGCCGCCGGATTCTGCGCCGTTCCCAACGGCGCGAGGTATGCATCCAGCTTCGGTTCCACCTGCGCCTGCCCCGTTTCCGCCGCGTCGAGCTCCGCCTGCGCCTGCAGCGTCAAAATCAAGCGGTCCTCGCCGATCGCAAAGCCGATGCCCGGCGCCCGCGGTCCCCCCAGAATCTCGCTCAGCCCGTCATATCGCCCGCCGCCCAGCAGCGCATTCTGCGTGCCCAGCCCCGTGGTCACCGTGAACTCAAAGGTCGTCCGCGTGTAGTAATCCAGCCCCCGCACCAGCCGCGGATTCACGTAATACGCCACGCCACAGGCGTCCAATGCCGCCAGCACCTGCGCAAAATGCTCGCGCGAATCGTCTGCCAGATAATCCACAATCTTCGGCAGCCCGTTGATGATCGCCTGATCACCCTCGTCCTTCGAGTCCAGCACCCGCAGTGGATTGGTCTCCGCCCGGCGCTGATTGTCCGGGCAAAGCTGGTCGCGCACCGGCCGCAGCGCCTCCCGCAGCGCCGCGTTATACCGCGCCCGGTCCTCCGCCGACCCCACCGAGTTCAGCTCCAGCCGCCACCCCCGCACCCCCAACTCGTCCAGCAGCGAGGCCAGCATCTCCAGCACCTCAGCATCGCGCAGCGCGCTCTCCGCCCCCGCGCTCGCCGGCCCGATCACCTCCGCGCCGATCTGCCAGAACTGCCGGTACCGCCCCCGCTGCGGCCGCTCCCGCCGAAACTGCGGCCCGATGTAGTACAGCTTTTGCAGCTGCCCCGTATCCCCCAGCTTGTGCTCGATATACGCCCGCACCACCCCGGCGGTCGACTCCGGCCGCAGGGTCAGCAGCTGCCCCTTCTCGCTCTCCGCCCGCGCCCGGTCCTCCCACGTAAACATCTCCTTGGAGACGATATCGGTCTCCTCCCCCACACCCCGCGCAAACAGCTCGGTCGCCTCAAACACCGGCGTCCGAATCTCGCCAAACCCATACCGCGCAAATACCGCTCGCGCCGTGGCCTCCACCCTGTTCCAAAGCGGCGTCTGGTCGGGCAATAGATCGCGGGTGCCACGCACCGCCTTCAGCGCCGCACGGGCTTTCACTGGAGCAGCTTTGGAAATTGCATGCGCGCCGCCCTGGGCCGCCTCATTCACAGAACTCATAGACCTCCCGGTGTATCCAAGTGTAGAGGACCCCACAGCCATCGGCGCAGGCACACCCTTGTCGACCTCTCCCGGGTTCCGCCGGACCCTACGCCGCCGCGCCAAAAACGAGCAGCACCGCCGGGTTGCGCCGCATCGGACAGCAATGAGACTGGCCGGTCGCGCGAAAGCTAAAAGCGCCGCCAGCCCGATCCAGAGGAGACAAAGATGACCCGGAATCTTTCCCTTGCAACACTTTCCCTCGTACTCGCCCTGCCACTCGCCCTCCCCGCGGCCGTAGCGCAGGCCCCCGCCGGCAGCCCCCCTGTGACCTCGCAAACGCCCGTCACCCCAAACGGCACGGGCGTCGCCTCTCCCACAGGCACCGCAGCGACGACCCAGATGACGAAAAGCGAGTTGAAGGCCCAGAAAAACGAGCAGAGGCACCAGGAAAAGTCAGCCAAAGATAACGCCAAAGCCGCCAAGGCAAACCAGAAGGCCGTAAAGGCCCAGGACAAGGCCACGAACGCCGCCGAACAGACCCAGCCTCAGCCTCACTAGGGACGTGAAACAGCACTAGGGGAGTGAAACAGCGGGTTTGCTACCCTGGGGCACGCTGTCATTGAGGGAGGAACCTGTCCATGACCTTTCAACGTCGCAAAGTGCTTGGTGTGCTCACGGGCGCGGCAGGTTCGGCACTCCTGCCGCGTAGCTCGTTTGCCGCAACAGCCCAGGCCGCGCTTCCCGGGGAAGGCACAAACGGACCGGAGAAGGTGACCGGCATCGGCGGCCTGTTCTTCCGCGCGCACGATCCCAAGGGTCTCGCGCAGTGGTATCAGCAGCACCTCGGCGTCACGATGACGCCGGAGAGCGAGGGCGATCCGAGCTGGCAACAGGAAGCCGGTCCCACCGTCTTCGCCCCCTTTCCGGAGAAAACCGGCTACTTCGGCGACCCCGGCAAGGGGTGGATGGTGAACTTCCGTGTACGCAACCTGGACCGGATGGTCGCGCAGCTCACAGCCGCCGGCATCGTCGTGAAGGTCGACCGGCAGGTGTATCCAAATGGGCGTTTTGCCCGCACGCATGATCCAGAAGGCAATCCCGTTGAGCTCTGGGAGCCTTCAACTCCGGCATCCGCCCATTAGGCGAGTTCTCCGGCCGCACCCGCCAGGTACATGGCCGTGTAGACGTTGTAATTCTGTGCGTACGTACGTATCAGCTCCAGATCCTCGGGGGCCAGCGCGCGCCGCACCCTGCCCGGAACACCCGCCACCAGCGACCCCGGCGGTATCTGAACGCCCTCCGTCACCACCGCCCCCGCCGCCACGATCGACCCCGTCCCGATCCGGGCGCCATTCATCACGACCGCGCCCATGCCGATCAGCACCTCATCCTCCAGAACGCAGCCGTGCACGATGGCGCCATGACCGATCGTGCAGCCCGCGCCCACAATCACCGGCCACAGCCCGCGTTGCCCATGCAGAACGGCGTTGTCCTGCACGTTGGAACCGGCGCCCACTCGTATGGAATGTACATCGCCGCGCAGCACGGCATTCATCCAGACGCTGGCTCCGTCCCCCATCTCCACATCTCCGATAAGCTGTGCGGAAACGTCGACATAGCACGTTTGGGGAACAACCGGCCATCTGCCGGCGAAGGGACGTACCACGGGCGCACCTCGATCCGCCTCTCAGTGTACCGGGACGGGGCATTCACGACACTCTGGCACACCTCGCCTGTTACTTTCGTTCGAAAGAAAAGTGTTGAAAATGGGGCGGAGAGCGATATTCTAGGGGTGCCCATATTGGCAGGTTTGGAGGTGTTTTCCATTGGCAGAGGTTCGTGTTCAGGAGGGTGAGCCCCTTGAGAATGCTCTTCGCCGCTTTAAGCGGAAGGTACAGACCGAGGACATCATCAAAGAGGTAAAGCGTCATTCCTTCTATCTCAAGCCAGGCGAAAAGCGCCGCGTCAAAGAAGCTTTGGCACGCAAACGCAATCGCAAGAAGGTGCGTAAGGAGCAGGACTAAGCTCACTCGATCGCCGTCTGATTGAGCTTGTTGGCAATTGATCATTACCGGAGGGGGAGCTGATGCAGCTCCCCCTCCGTTCGGTTTAGGCCCTCGGTAACGGTACCTATCGTCTTCCGTCGGTGTTCTCGGGCCCCATGTTGGAACGTTGTACAGGCTGGACCGCATGCACGAAGTTCCCTTCCGGGAACCCGGGCGAGCGACACGGCCTAGATTCCCGCATTTCGGGAGAGGGTGCCATGGATTTCTTGGATCGCATACTGAAGTGCTCCGATTGCGGCAGCGACTTCATCTTCACCGCCGGCGAACAGCTGTTCTTCTTCGACCGCCAATTCAAGAACGATCCCAAACGCTGCAAGCTCTGCAAAGCCAAGCGCGCCGGGCTGGGACAAATTGACTCCGGACAACCCGGACAGGCTGCCGCCCCCGCGATCCTGCCGCTCTCCCGCACCGAGACCCGTACCGAGTGCTCAGCCTGCGGCATCGTGACCACCGTGCCCTTCAGGCCGACACAGGGCCGCCCTGTCTTCTGCCGCTCCTGCTTTCAGCTCAAGCGCCCGCCCAACTTGCCGACCCGTCTGGATCTGGAGCCGTCCCTCCCGGCCGACTCTTCAGCCGCAACGATGGCCGCAACGATGGCCGCAACGATGGCCGCAATCGCCGAAACCCCGGCTGCTGCCCTGCAAGCCATGGAATACCCCGCGGGCAGGGATCTGCACCTCGCCACGGACGCGATGGAGCTCTCCTAAAGCTTATCTCTGCAGGTAAAGGGCCAATCGTCCATCCTGAGCGCCGCGAAGGACCTGCTGTTTGCTCGACAACTTCGGCATCATTAAAAGAACATCTCTAGAAGGCTCGAGGTCGCTCCCGCTCGACTACCCCAACCGGCCTCCCATTTCGTGTCTGGACCTCCAGAGCCGTTCCGCAACGGCAATCCCGCAACGGCATCCCCACAACGGCGTTCACGTCAGGCCTCATATACTAGTACCAGGCGGCATGCTGCGGACCGCCCCGTAAACCAGCCGCCGTAGCGGCGCAGTACGGTTCCCTGCACCGCGGGTTCTCCCGATTCATGTTTCGTCTCCGCGACATCTCTGAAGACACCACCCTCTTTCCCTGGAATAAGAGCACGCCGCAGCCGGCACTGGCCTCCACGGTACCGGTGGCCGTCGCGCTGCTCTTGGGCGAGTTCACCGGCCACGCCAGCGCCGGCTCCATCGCCGCCGGCGCCGCATTCACCGTCGGCTTCGCGATCTTCCATGAGGCCATGGCCTCCACCCTGCTGAGCATGTTTCTGGCCACCCTCGGCATCGCCTCCGCCACGCTCGCCGGCAGCCTCGGTGCGCAATGGACGCCGGTGGTGCTTGTGCTCTGCGTCGTGGCCGCCGTCAACTACGGTCTGCTTGCCGGTATCGGCAACACCTCCGGCTGGATCGGCCAGCAGTGCGCCGTATTTGTCATCGTCTCCAGCTACTTCGCCCAGGGCGTCCATTACGCGCTTGGCCGATCCTCGATGGTGCTCCTCGGCGGCGGTCTGCAGATGCTGACCTTCTATCTTTGGAACCTGTTCAAGCATCATGAGCGGCACGGCGATGCGCCGGCGCCGCCCGTGCTCCGCCAGATGCGCACGCGTTCCGGTCAACTTTGGCGCACCGGCCGCGATCTGCTCCATTGGCGCACGGACACCACCGCCTATGTGCTCAAGCTGCTGGTCACCCTCAGCGTCACCACGCTGTTCTACCGCGAACTCCACTGGCGCAACGGGTACTGGGCGCCGATGACGGCCCTTCTGGTCCTCAAGCCCAAATGGGCCAACACGCTCAGCCGTGGCGTGGCCAGGCTGGCGGGCACCATGGTGGCGGTCGGCATCTGCGCACTCCTGACGCTGCATCCGGTCTTCAACCATTGGGCGTACTTCCTGATCATTCTCGGCAGCGCCTGGATCTGTTTCGCTCTCCAGGCGGTCAACTACGCTCTGTTTTGTCTGGCGCTCACCCTGTACACCGTCTTCCTATTCGCCTTTGGCGGCTTCTCCGAGCGCACCGCCGCCGATCTCCGCCTAATCAACACCGCCGCCGGCGGCCTGCTCGCCCTCGCCGTGGACTTCGTGGCCAAGTACGTCATGCCACGCCTGTTCCGCCTGCCCACCGGCACGGACCCGGGCGATAGCGAGATCCTGAAGCCCACCTCGCACTAGAACCTGGTGAACATGGCCCGGCGACGAGGTCCGAGGCGACGAAGCCAAACTCCGCCTCTCTACCTATCCAAGCATCTGTCATCCACATACATCCACATATCTGCCACCCAACCATCTGCGCATGGGTGTATCCGCCGACCCACGTATCCGTACAATAGAACGATTGTGACCCTTGATTTTCTAGGCCAGCTGCAGCGCACCCACGGGTGCGGCGCCCTCCGCTCCACCGACGCACGCTCCACAGATGCCCGCTCCACCGGCGCCCGCTCCGACGCCCACGCCGAACCGGCCTCCCCCGTCACCCTCATGGGCTGGGTGAACCGCCGCCGCGACCACGGCGACCTCATCTTCTTCGACCTCCGCGACCGCTCCGGCATCACCCAGGTCGTCTTCGACAAATCCATCGCTCCCGAGGCCCATGCCAAAGCCGAACTCGCCCGCCCCGAGTTCGTCGTCGCCGTCACGGGCACCGTGCGCCTCCGCGAACCCGGCATGGCCAACCCCAAGATGGCCACCGGCGACATCGAACTCGTCGGCCACGATCTTCTGCTCCTGAACGACGCCAAAACCCCACCGTTCTCTCCCGCCGAAGACGCCATCAAGGACGAGGAAACCCGCCTCAAGTACCGCTACATCGACCTGCGCCGCCCGGAGATGCAGCACAACTTCCTTATCCGCAGCAAAGTCGCCATGGCCATCCGCAACTACCTCGTGGAGCAGGGATTCCTCGAAGTCGAAACCCCCTACATGACGCGCTCCACCCCCGAAGGCGCCCGCGACTACCTCGTCCCCAGCCGCGTCCATCCCGGCCACTTCTACGCCCTGCCCCAGTCCCCGCAGATCTTCAAACAGATCCTCATGATCTCCGGCTTCGACCGCTACTTCCAGATCGCCCGCTGCTTCCGCGACGAGGACCTCCGCGCCGACCGCCAGCCCGAGTTCACCCAAATCGACCTCGAAATGACCTTTCCGCAGCAGGAAACCATCTTCGCCGTCGCCGAAGGCTTCCTCCACGCCGCCTTCCACGCCGCCGGCATCGAGCTCCCACCCGAGCCCTTCGTCCACATGACCTACGACCAAGCCATCGAGCGCTACGGCATCGACAAACCCGACATGCGCCTGCCGGCCATGGTCAACCTCTCGCAGGTCCTCACGCCAGCCCTCCGCGAGACCCTCAAGATCGACCCCGCCCTCCCCATCTACGGCTTCACCATCCCCCGCGCCGCCGCCGGCATCTCCGGCACCCAAAAACGCACCCTTATCGACGAAATCCGCAAGTCCCTCGGCGACACCGGTCTCGACTTCCTAGACGTAGCCCGCCTCCGCACCAACGAAGCCTTCACTCCCCTCGCCGAAGCCATAGCCGCCAAACTCAACGCCGAACAACTCACCTTCGCCGCCTCCCCTCCAGAAAGCCACCATCCCGGCTCTCCTCAAGAAGGCCGTCCTCCTGAGCGCAGCGAAGGATCTCTGTATTCCTCAGCCGAGCCGACAAACTTCACCCAGGACGACCTAGCCGTAGTCATCACCCCCAAACCCGGCACCCCCACCATCTGGGGCAACGACCGTCAGTGGATCCCCAAACGCATAGGCGCCCTCCGGCTTGAACTCGCCAAAAAATACGCCGAAAAACACGGCCTCTTCACCCAAACCGGCACCGCCCGCGACTTCCGCTTCCTCTGGGTCACCGACTTCCCCATGTACGAGTGGAACGAGGACGCCAAACGCTGGGACGCCGCCCACCACCCCTTCACCTCGCCCCACGAGGAAGACATCCAGTCCGGCGCCCTCTACAACGACAAGGGCTCCGTCCGCGCCCTCGCCTACGACATCGTCCTTAACGGCACCGAGCTCGGCTCCGGCTCCATCCGCATCCACCGCAAGGACGTCCAGACCGAAATCTTCCGCACCCTCGGCATGACGGATGAAGAGGCCCACGAGCGCTTCGGGTTCTTTTTAGACGCCCTCGAATACGGCACGCCCCCCCACGGCGGCATCGCCCTCGGCCTCGACCGCATCGTCATGATCCTCGCCGGCGCCAACTCCCTCCGCGAGGTCATCGCCTTCCCCAAAACCGCCAAGGCCATCGACCTCATGGTCGACGCTCCCACCCTCGTCACCGAACTCCAGCTCAAGGAGCTAAACCTCCGCATCCACCACCGCCCCTGACACGCTTCTAGTAAAATCGCACTCCAAGGAGGCCTCCCATGGCTGCTCTCGCCAAACCCGGACCCTTACCCATCGGTCTCGTCAAGCAATTCGGCCCCTACGGTCCCGAGTACGAGATCCTAGGCTATGCCGACCCCGAAGACGGCAAAGCTCAAGTCAACATCGTCCTTGTACGCACCGGTGAAGAGGTCACGTACGCCTACGACGAAATGATGACGGATCCCGAGGCTCTCTAGTGTTCGCTATCGCATTCGACCTGGACACCGTACGCACCAAGCGAGTTCATCCCAAAAGCCTCACCCAGGCATACACCGACATAGGGAATACGCTCAAGCGCTTTGACTTCGAGTGGCGACAAGGCAGCGTATACACCTGCAACACCGAAGACCTCGGCAATCTCTTCGACGCCATGCTCGCCCTCAAAACCCTCCCCTGGTTCCCCGCCGCCGTGCGCGACATCCGCGCCTTCCGCGTCGAGCAATGGTCAGACTTCACCCCGCGCATCAAGCGCTAGACCCACGTCTCCCCTCGCCTCTCTGGTTGTCATTCCCGCAGCGAATCCGCGTCTGCCTTTCTCCCTGTCGTACCCGTAGCCGGGCTCCCCGGCGACGGGTCTTGGTCGCTGGGGTGGTAAGAAGCCCTCCGGGCCGACGGCGCCCTCACCCTCATCCACGGACTCTAGGAAGCCAAGGACGCCGACGACGACCTCATCAAAGATGATCGAGCGCAAACGCAACGCCGGCTACCCCCTCACCAACATCCTCTTCCAGTCCCCAGGCCACGCCGCCCTCTACCAGGGCGACCGCATCGCCTTCAACGACCCGATTACCACGCCCGAAAAGCTCATCGAACTCTTCTTCGAGCACAAGCAATCCCACGAGGTTGACTGGGAAGAAGCCGTCACTAAATTCGCCGAAAAGATCCCTGACCTCGCCCAAGGCGTAACCACGATCCTCGAAGGCGAGTTCAAGCAGAACGCCACCAATCACAACAGAAGCACACCGAAAGCATCCGTTGATGTCTGCCTTAAAGCTGTACTCGTTCTGCGAAGCTCAATACGTTCCATAAATGATTCGCCGTCAGAGAAGATCAAGATAACGTAGCTGTCGAGCAGGAATGCTCCGGTAAGTTCACAACTTTCATCTGAATACATCAGAAAACATGAGATCAGACGAGCATATGCAAAGTCTCAGAGCGAATGTGCAGATAGGTGAGGGGTACAAGAGCGCTACCCAGCGCACCCGTGTCATCAGCGAAGCATGGATGGCGGCAAATGGATACTGCTTAGCTTGCGACAGCGACACTTTGGCGCGTACTGCAAACAACACCCGCGCACGAGACTTTGTGTGCTCGTTCTGCAAGCACCCTTACGAGTTGAAGAGTGCCTGTGGTGGCTTTAGTTCTCGGATTGTGGACGGGGCTTACGAGACCATGATGCGGAGCATTGTCCAAGGAACCGGGTCGACGCTTCTGCTGCTCGAATACAGCAGGGACTGGGAAATCTTGGGACTGTCGGCAATCCACCAAGCCCTCTTAACGCCACAGGCCATTGAACGCCGAGCTCCCTTATCCAGTTCTGCTCGTCGGGCGGGTTGGACCGGATGCAACATCCTCCTTCACCAGGTACCACCCGAGGGTCGGATATCACTTATACGTTCGCAAAAACCCGAGCCGAAGGAGCTGTGCCGAAATCTATTTCGGCGAGCGGGGAGGCTCTCCTCCCTATCAGCGAATCAACGTAGTTGGACTGGAGCTGTGTTGCTGAGCCTGCACAAGTTGGGCAAAAAAGAATTCACGCTGAAGGATGTCTACGAGCAAGAGCGCTATTTCGCTGATCTATTTCCGAACAACAGGCACATACGCGAAAAGCTCCGACAACAATTACAGCTATTGAGAAACGTAGGTTTCGTTTATTTCCTTGGCAAAGGGTCTTATTATCTGAAGGAAGGGTGAGACTCGGGGCAGTAAAGTCTGGCTTCAGCGAGGACTGATGACGGAACCACGCTTGTTCAGAAACTACTACCGCCATAAGCGCTGCGGTGAACGATGGGTGGATAGCTGGAGTTGCTGCTGCAACGACAAGTGTCCGAGCTGCAACCGAGAGATTGAGCCGTATAAGAGTGTCGAGACGGCTTTGTACAAGCGAGTCGAGCGCTTAATCGGAGCGGCTACTGAAGCAAAACAGGCTGGTAGCCTAGACGCGTTTGAGAGATTGATTACACGTATTTCGGAGCTGCTTGGCATTGCCTTAACGAGCGCCACAGAGATCGCCGACACCGACCCAAGTACGCTGTTCAATGATCTCGCATCAGGCACTGTATAAGATCGGCCATTCGAAACCAGCCCGAATACAGCCAACCCGCCGAGGACTCCTCTCACATAGATCGCATAAAGCTTGCAAAGACAAGGCGGAATCCAGTTACAACGACTCTTCACCCTCCGCGGCATCCCGCTCGACGTCTACAACTACCGCCTCGGCAACCGCTCCGCCCTCGAGTGGGTCATCGACCAGTACCGCGTCAACACCGAACCCCGCTCCGGCACCACCAACGACCCCAATCGCGCAGACGACCCCCACTACGGAGGTCCGGACCTAAGTCTTTCCTTTACACGACTTTGCCAGAAAAGTACTAGGGAGAGGTCTCCGGCACGGAAGCAACTGCCTCCAACGCTCCCGTGCTTAGGAGCTCCACCCTAACTCCGCGCGACATCCTCATGCCGCCACTTCACGCTGAGCCTGTGCAGGTTCTCCATCACCTGTTCCATATCCGCCATCCGGCTGGTGGGCGCGTAGCTCACCTCCGGCATCTTGCCGCCCATTGTGGTCCGCCGCACAAAGCCTTCGGCCTCCAGCGCGCGCAGCCGCACCGTTAACAGACGGGGCGAAATCCCGGCAATGGCCCGGCGTAGTGCGCCGAAGCGCATCGGCCCGTTCGTGCTCAGCTGCCAGATGATGTGAAAGGTCCACGGACGCGTAAGCGTTTCAAGCAGTCCACTCATCGGGCAGACCTCCGCGGCGGAAACGCGTCGCCCCGAGATTGTCTCTTCCCGCTCCATCACCATCGTCGTCTGCATAGCCCGTCTCCTCGCGAATCTGCTCTCTTGATGACAACCTGAAGACTTTGGGCCGGTTACTCGCAAGTGCCTACTCGCCAACCCGCCACCGCTTACTTATAGTAACGGCAGGTCGCGCGTCTGCCGTTGGCGCCGGGCCATGGAGAAGAACAGCACATGAAGATCTTGCACCTCGATTCCAGCGTCACCGGCCCGAACTCCGTCAGCCGTCCGCTCACCCAGACCGCCGCCGCTCAGCTGAAGTCCGCAAACCCCAGCGCCGAGTATGTTTATCGCGATCTGGCCAAGGACAGCCTGCGTCACTACACGGCCGTCCTGCGCACCTACGGTGCCGACGCGCCGGACAGCACGCCCGAGCAAAAGGCCGAACTCGAAACCGGCAAGCTAATCCTTAAGGAGTTTCTCAACGCCGACACCATCCTCATCGGCGCCCCCATGTACAACTTCGGCATTCCCTCACAGCTGAAGGCATGGATTGACCTGATCTCGGTTCCCGGCACCACCTTCAAGTACGGCGCCAACGGCCCCGAAGGGCTGTGCGGCGGCAAGAAGGTGATCGTCATCTCCACCCGTGGCGGCATCTACGGTCCCGGCTCGCCCTTTGAGCCCTTCGATCACCAGCAGAAGTACCTCAAGGACATCTTCACCTTCCTCGGTGTCACAGACATCACCACCATCACCGCCGAGGGCGTAGCCTATGGTCCGGAAAAGGCCGAAGCCGCCGTCGCAGGCGCCAAAGCCAAGATCGCCGAACTCAAATAGCCTCCTCCTAACTCACCTATGGTCCCAAGCCGCCATTGCCATCCTAAGCCAGACGCTTGCCATCCTGAGCAAGCCAAAGACCTGCTCTGTATCAACGCTCCTCACTCCCTCGGCCCTGTGCACCCATGACAGGGCCGAACCTTTGAGGCTTCCCTGCTTGGCGCACGACCTTTCCCGCATCCCAAGGCACCGGCCTTCCGCTCGGGTTACCCTTTTGCGTATGCGGCTCTCCTTCTCCACGGTGCTGTTCGGCTTCGCCCTGTCCTGCTCTGCCCAGGCCCTGCCTGCCCCGGCACAGAGCGTCTGCTCCCCCGGCTCGTTGCCGCAGGCAGCCCGGGCCGTCGCAGCCATTCGGCAGCAACTGCACGGCGTCGCTGTCGGCGAGCTGGACCCGGTCGTTCCCCCGGCGGTCGCCATGCAGCTCGGCCGGCTCAAAGACGCGCTCTCCCAGGCAGCGGCGGTGGCCATGGCCTGCGGCTCCGCCAACGTTACCGCTGAATCCCTGCAGAACACCCTCGCGACGGCGCTCCACGCCAATCTCTCCAACGCCGATGAGACCGTTCTGGTCACGCCCGCCCATAAGGATCTCGGGGCCTACGGCTCAGACTTGCAGGTGCAGGTCCTGCCGCTCTCCAATGCGCCCGCAACCTTTGAGATCGACTTCCGCTACGGCGTGGAATGCGGGGATGACAATCTTCTGCTGGTCTACCGCCAAGCTGCCGCTGCAACCGGCGGCTGGGGAGAGATCCTGCGTTGGGATGCGCCGGTCTACCGCAATGTAGGCGATGCCTTCGGCGACTTCGTCCTGCTCACACCGCTCGTGGGCCTGCCGGAAACCCCCAACTGGCGGGCGGTGGTCGCCCACGGTCACCCGGGCTGCGCGACCACGGAGCACACCAGTCACTTCGACCTTGATCTGCTGCAACCGACAGCCGATCCCGCACACCCCACCGTGGCCTGGCACCTGGAGCAGCCGTATCGGCGCGGCGACACCCCGCGGCTGGCGACCACGGAGGACAGCCTCACCTTCGAGCTATTACCCCCTGAGCCCGAAAAGCAGAAGCCTGAGCAGAACCCCGGCGGCCACCCAACTATAGGCAGCAGCACAGGCCCGCGTTTACCCGCCCAACTCTACCGCTATCGCATCACAGCCGACAACCAGGTCCACACGGTCGGCGCGGCGCCGGGTTCTTCCCCAGCTCCGCCCAGCCCGACACCGGCCAGCCCCGCCACTAGTACGAACTCGCCTCGGTAAGCTGCTTCACCTGCGCCGGCGCCAGCTGCAGCTCCACACCCTTGAACAGTGCTTCGAGCTGCTTTGTGCTGGTCGCGCTGGCGATCGGCGCCGTGATCGTGGGCTGTGCCAGCAGCCAAGCCAGCGCCACCGTCGCCTGCTCCGCCCCGGTCTCCTCGCTCACCTGCTTCAACGCCTTCAAAATGCGCATCCCACGCTCGTCAAAATACTTCTCCACCCGCGATCCGCGTTTGGCGCCCTTCGTATCTTCGAGCGACTGGTACTTGCCCGTCAGAAACCCCGATGCCAGCGCAAAGTACGGAATCACGCCCAGGTTGAACTCCTTCGCCACCGGCTGCAGGTCCTTCTCGAAGCCCTCGCGGTCGTACAGGTTGTACTCCGGCTGCAAAGTCGTGTAGCTCGGCAGATCCTTGCTCTCGGCCAATTGCATAGCCTCGGTCAATCGCGCCCCCTTGTAGTTGGAGGCTCCCACCGCGCGTACCTTGCCCGCTTGGATCAACTCGCCGTAGGCCTCCAGCGTCTGCTCCAACGGCGTCTCCGCATCGTCTGTGTGCGACTGGTACAGGTCGATCCGATCGGTCCCTAACCGTCCCAGCGACTCCTCCACCGACTTCACGATGTACGCCTTGCGCAGCCCCTGCCCGCCATCACCCATCTTGAAGCCGACCTTTGTCGCCAGCATGACCTTGTCGCGCTTGCCGCTACGGGCAAACCACTTGCCCAGAATCGTCTCCGACTCCCCACCCTGGTGCCCGGGCACCCACACCGAGTACACATTCGCCGTGTCGATCGCATCGAAGCCGCGATCCACGAACGCATCCAGCAGGTCGAACGAGGTCGCCTCATCCGCCGTCCACCCCAACACGTTACCGCCAAACATCAACGGGACAATTTCCAGCCCCGAACCGCCCAACTTCCGCTTCTGCATCGCATCCCTCGCACACGGTGAGATGAGGCCGCGGAGCCGGCGGTGCACACAGCAGCGGACACGGCACAACCGGGTGTCCGCACAGCAGCCGGAGGGCGGGAAATCAGCGCGGCGGCGAAAGCGACAGATACACCCGTTTGAAGCGCTTCCACGCCGTGACCCAGGTGGTGGGCTTGTTCAGACTGAACCAAAGAATGATCAGCGCGATAGTGACGACGTGGGACAGGGCCAGCAAGATGGCAAGCCACTCGTAATTTTTCATGCGGAGCGCCCCCTGGTGACCATGCTACTGCGCCGCCAGCATCGCTCCACCCTTTCGCGGCCAGACACCGATCCGCACCTGGAGGTGGAGAAGTGGACGGGCGCTGCCACCGGCCACCCTGCAACCAGCTCACGAGGCCGCAGTGCTTGGCGGAGAAATACCCTTTGAGAAAACGATCTCTCGACATCGGTTATCCGTTTGCGGCAAGATCATCTCCTCATGAAGACAACTGTAACGAGTGCTCTCCTGCTGGCCACCGGCTCCGCCTTTCTGCTTCTACCCGCGCTCCCGTCCGCCTCGCTCCAAGCCCAGGCCAGACCGGAGTCGCAGCCCTCGGGCACGGAGCCCACGGCCAAGCTCACAATCGACCCCGCGCAGATCGTCTCCCCCGTCAGCCCCACCCTCTACGGCCTGATGACCGAGGAGATCAATCACTCCTACGACGGCGGCCTCTACGCCGAGCTCGTGCAAAACCGCACCATGCGCCACAGCTGGGAGGGCTTCGCCGGCTGGACCGCCGTCCAGCACGGCCACTCCCACGCCACTATTGAGCAAAATGCGGAGAGCGGCCCCAGTCTCGCCCTGCCCGAAAGCCTGAAACTTACCGTCACTGACGCCGCGGCGGGCAGCGAAGGCGGCGTCGCCAACAGCGGCTGGTGGGGAATAGCCGTGCGTCCGGGCACGGTCTACAAGGGCGCCTTCTACGCCGCAACCGACACCGCGCAGCCGCTCATCGCGCGCCTGATCGCTGACGACACCGGCGCCGTCCTCGCCGAAGCCACGGTCGCGCTGCACACGGGAGACTGGTCGCCCTACACCTACACCCTGGCCACCGCGCGCACCTTGGCCTCCACTCCGGGCAGCCGCAATCACCTGGAGCTCACCCTCGCCCAGGCGGGAACCGTTTCCCTGCAGAGCGTCAGCCTCATGCCGCCGACCTACCACGACCGCCCCAACGGCAACCGCCCTGACTTGATGGAGAAAATGGCCGCCATGCACCCCCGTTTCCTGCGTCTGCCCGGCGGCAACTACCTTGAAGGCGACACCCTCGCCGACTGGTACAACTGGAAAAAAACCGTCGGTCCGATCGTCGACCGCCCCGGTCACCAGGCCCCCTGGACCTACTGGTCCACCGACGGCCTCGGTCTGCTCGAATTCCTCGATTGGACCGAAGATCTCCACGTCGAGCCCGTCCTCGCCGTCTACGCCGGTTACGGCCTCAAAGGCGAGCATTTTCAGCCCGGCGCCGACCTCGAACCTTTCGTCCAGGCCGCCCTCGACGAAGTCGAATACGTCACCGGGGACGCAAACACCAGGTGGGGTGCCCGGCGTGTCAAGGACGGCCATCCCGCGCCCTTTCCGCTGCACTATATCGAGATCGGAAATGAGGACTTCTTCGACCGCTCCGGCAGCTACCCCGCCCGCTTCACGCAGTTCGCCACCGCCCTCCGCGCAAAGTACCCGCAGGGCAAGCTGATCGCCACCACCAAGCTCCCCGAAACCAAAAACACCGCCAAAGCCGACCTCATCGACGACCACTACTACCTCCCGCCCGCGGAGATGTTCGCCAAGGCCCACTTCTACGACACAGCCCCACGCCCCGCCGCCGGCATCCCTTCCACCCCGAAGATCTTCGTCGGCGAGTGGGCCACGCGCTCCGGCACGCCCACACCCAACTTCGGCGACGCACTCGGCGACGCCGCCTGGATGACCGGGCTCGAGCGCAACAGCGATCTCATCGAAATCGCCAGCTACGCCCCTCTGCTCACGGACGTCAACCCCGGCGCGATGCAATGGTCGACCGATCTGATCGGCTTCGACGCCCTCATCAGCTACGGCTCGCCCAGCTTCTACGCCCAGTGCCTCTTCGCCGCGCACCTCGGCGACGGCACGGCGAAGTCCACGGTCACCGGTGCCGGTCCACGCTTCTTCTACTCCGCCACGGTCGACTCAAAGGCCCACGTGCTGCACCTCAAGCTCGTCAACGCCTCTTCCCTCGACCAGCCGATGACCCTGAACCTCGGCGACCGCATCCAGTCTCGTGCCGAGCGCACGACGCTGCATGCCGCCACCTTCGCCGCCACCAACTCCATCGACCGGCCCGAGTTCATCCATCCCGTCTCCTCAACGGTCAAGCTGCGCAAAGGCGCGCAGCCCTACATCGTGCCGGCCCTCACGATCGAAGTCCTCGACGTGTCCCTTCAGCCCTGAATCGACGGATCGACGAATGACGGATCTCATCTACGCCAGTCTCACTTCTTCAATTCATCCAGCGACGGTCGTTCGGGTCGCGCGGCTTGCCGTCCGGGTCCACATAGCGCCCGCTTTCGTCGAACTGGACCTCGCGGCCCTGCTTCTGCATGTACACGCTGAACTTCTTGGCCGCACGCCGCCGCCGCGCACGGATGTATGCGTTCTTCCAGCCATAGATCGCCTCGTTGGCCCCGAACTGCAAACCCCGCCGCGGCGCAAACCGCAAAAACATCCATCCCGCCAAGGAATTCGCCAGCACCAGCACCGCGTCGAAGCGCTCATGCGAAGCCAATGCCACCGCCAGGTACACCAGCAGGTAAATAATGGCGATGTACTTGGCCTTCAGCCGCAGGATGAAGTTGAAGTTCAACTCCTGCTCCGCATGCAGCGACGCAAACACCATCAAGAGTGCCAGCGAAAACGGCCACAATCCGGAGGCCATCGTGAGTGACGGGATACTCAGCAGCCGTCCAAACACCAGCACGCATAGGATCGCCAGCACGCCGCCCCCGACAGTGGTTGCCACGAAGAACTCACCCATCCATCGCGAACCCAGCTCATCCTCTAGCGTGGAACCGAAAAACCATACCGAAATCGCCGCAAACAGCAGCGAAAAAATTGCGCCGTTCACAAACGGATACGAGATCAGCTGCCAAAGCAGCTTGTAGGAGGTGCTCGGGCTCAGCGCAAGCAGGCTCCCCATCAGCGCCGCACCCTCCCTCAAAAACAGTCCCAGCACCAGCAGGGCAAAAAAGACCCCGACCGCCGTCAGGATGATGCGCCGCGTTACCCCGCGAAAGGGCGGCAGCACGACTGAGATAGGTCCATTGGAGCGAAAAGCCACAGAATCTCCTAGCGCGCCGGCAGCGGCGGCACCGGCAGCGAACGTTGGCCGTCCGCGCTCACCGCACGCACGCCGAACAGCACGTTGTCCTTGCTGACGTCCAGCTTCAGCCGGTTCGCCGTGCCCGCACTTTGCGCGTGCGTCCACAGGGTCTCATCGGTGGCGCGCCACACCACCTCATACGTGGTGCCGGGCGGTGCAAAGGCGCTCGCCTCCCAGGTCAGCTCGCTCGAGTTATCCAGCGCCGTCGTCAGGATCTTCACACCTTGCGGCTCACTCGGCGCCTCGGCCAGCGAGGCCAGCGTCATCGCATTCATCCGCGCCACATTCGCCACGTAATCGAAGTCCACGAACTTCAGGTAGTCGCCGTACTCCACACCGTTCTCCGTCCGGGGAGTCTGGTGTTGGTGATCGAAGTTCTCCCGCCACTCCGTGAAGCGCACCGCGGCAAACCCTTCGGCGTTGAAGCTGGTGTGATCGCCCCCGCGCAGATAGCGGTCGCGGCGAAGGATCAGCACCGGATGAAACGCCGGCGTCCTCAGGATGTACATCGCCCGGACGCCATTGTGCGCCGGCGGCCGCGCCGTGCCCGGCTCGAAGTACGCCGGCGCCAGCTCCGCGATCTCCCGCGCCAGCTCCCGCGAGGGCGAATCGTTCTCCTCGCCCAGGCTCAGCATCTGCTGCTGCACCTGCGGCGTCGCGGACGAAGGCACATTCTCCGAAAATATCCGGACCGCACGTTTATTCTGCAGCGCGCCCGGCTGCCCCGGCGCCATTGGCGTCATCGGCGCGGCGCCGTGGGCGGTCATCGGCGGCGTCGTATCCCCGCCCACGATATCGTCGTTCAGCACGGCCTCCAGCGGCCATCCGTCCCCTTTGGCCAGCTGCGCCAGGTGCCGCGAGCCATACAACCCCTGCTCCTCGCCCGCCACGGTCGCAAACACGATCGTCCCCGGCAGCTTCAGCTTGCTCAACACCCGCGCGCACTCCAGCGACACCGCCACGCCGCTCCCATCGTCGTTCGCGCCCGGAGAGGCCGCCTTCGGGTCCATCACATCCGTCGCCCGCGAGTCATAATGCCCCGTCACCAGCACCCACGGCGCCACCTTCTCCTCCGCGCCCTTGCGGTCCGCCGTCCCGTGCAGCACGGCGTAGACGTTGACCAGCCGCGTCGGCTGTGTCATCCGGCTGCGCGCGTCCGTTCCTGCCGGCTGCACAAAGTCGTCACGCTTCACCTCCAGGCAGTTCCCGCACGCCGCGGAGATCCGCTTGAACTCGCTTTCGATCCAGTCCGCCGCCGGCAGAATGCCCTGCCCCGCGGGCAGGTCGGTGCTGTTGCTGGAAAGCGTGCTGCGCGTCCCAAATGTCACCAGCTTGGCGATGTCGGCCTGGATGTCGGCGGGCGAGATGGCCGCCAGGGCGGCCGCAATCTGTGGGTCGGTCGCGGCGGGCGGCAGTGGTGCATCCCCAGTCCCGGAGGCCAGCGGCGACGGTTCGGCTGCACGCGGCGGACCCTGCACCTGGCCCAGCGCCGGCCATGGCCCTCCAAAAGTGCCCAAAGTGAACGCGCAACCGGCCGCAATAACCTTTCGGGGAATCCACCGCATCGTCACACTCTTTTCTGGCGGGCGCTACCGCTCGCCGCCTTTCCCGCGTTCCATATTGACGCAGCGGGGTCACCCCGCTAGAACTGGGTGGGAGCCACACGGCATCGCTGCCACCATCGTACTAAAGCGGTTCCATGCAAGTCGTTTTCAGTTCTGTCGAACAGCCGGCGGGAAACTAACGCTGATTTTTACAAAAGGGGCCGCACGTTGCGGGAGCCGCTGCATCTCACGAGAAAATTGCGTAGCCGCCCTTGCGCGGCAGAAGGAAAGCACCATGGCTGTTGTTTGCCCGGAATGCGATAACCCGTTGGATATCGATATAGACGAGGTCGAGGAGGGCGACACACTCCAGTGCGCCGAATGCGGCACCGATCTGGAGATCGTCTCCGTGGACCCGCTCGAAATTGCCGCAATCGACGCCGACGGCTACGATGATGAGGATGAAGCCGATCCCCGCCGTGCCAGTGACGATGAGGAAGAGGACTAGCCCCCGTGAACTCCCTGAGCCCGCTATCGTGGCAGTAAGCCCAATCCCATCCGTTCTGGCCTCGTCAGGCCGCCCTGTCCCGGCGCAGGCGGCTGGGCGCCCCGCTTGGCCCCCCGCTTGGCAAAGACCTGCCGTTCTGGCTTCTCTCCTGCTCGCGCTCTGCGCCACGCTGCTGTGCACTCCCGGGGCGGACGCCGCAGGGCACCCCCGGAAGCCGAAGCCCATCGTAGAGATCGTCGCCGCCGGCAAGGTGGTCAACGGCGAGGCTCCTGCCGCCGGGGCCGTCGTCTACCTTGAAAATCCCACCAGCCTGGCGATCAAAAGCTATCTCACCAACGCCAACGGCGGCTTCCACTTCAACAACATCTCTCCGCAGACCGACTACGAGGTTTGGGCCGAGCTCAACGGCGTGCAATCCAAACACAAGTTCATCAGTCAGTTTTCCAATCACACCAAATTCGACTTCACCCTGAAGCTTGAATCCAAGAAAAAACGCAAACTACTCGGCTTTCTCTAACCTCTCACCGGTTGGCACAATCTTGCCCGCCTGCATCGGACCAGCCTGCATCGGATAAGCCATGAGCTATCCGCTACGGGACACCCCCTCTCTCCCCGATCACACCACACCGGAGCCGCGGCAGCCTTCGCCGTCTTCCCTCGGGACGGGCCGCCGCCAGTTTCTCCAAAGCGCCGGCGGTCTTCTCGCCGCAGCCGGTCTCGCTCCGCTCGCAACGGCGCAGAGCTCGGCAGGCGCCGCCCAGGCCCCGGACGCCGTGGATTCCGTCCAGCTCTCGCCGCTCCACAACGTACAGACGGAAGGTACCGAGAAGACCGCCGGCCCGTTCGAAGCTCCCGATCGACGTGTCGGCTTCGCGATCGTAGGCCTCGGTCGTCTCTCGCTTGACCAGATCCTGCCCGCCTTCGGCTCCAGCAAGCTCTGCAAGCCCGTCGCCCTCGTCTCCGGCGACCCCGCCAAGGCGCAAAAGATCGCCGCCCAGTACGGCATCAAGCCCAGCTCCCTCTACAGCTACACCGACTACGACCGGATCGCCGGCAATCCCGAGGTCAAGGTCATCTACATCGTGCTACCCAATGGCATGCACATGGAGTACACCCTCCGCGGCGCCAAGGCCGGCAAACACATCCTCTGCGAAAAGCCCATGGCCAACAGCTCCGCCGAGTGCGAAAAGATGATCGCCGCCTGCCAGGCCGCCAACGTCAAGCTCATGATCGCCTACCGCCAGCAGTATGAGCCCATGAACCGCGCCATCGTCAAAGCCCGCAAGGAAGGCAAGCTCGGCACCCTGCGCAGCTTTCTCGCCACCAACTCCCAGAACGAGGGCGACCCCACCCAATGGCGCCTCAATCGCGCTCTAGCCGGCGGCGGCTGCCTGCCCGACGTCGGCCTCTACTGCCTCAACGCCGCCCGCTTCTGGTCAGGCGAAGAACCCACAGAGGTCTTCGGCAATACCTTCCAACCCACCGCCGACCCGCGCTTCAAGGAGGTCGAAGCCACCTGCAACTTCACCCTCCGCTTCCCCTCCGGCCTGCTCGCCAGCTGCAACACGGGCTACGCCGCCCACAACTCCCAGTTCGCTCGCCTCGAAGGCTCCGACAGCTGGGCCGAGCTCTCCCCCGCCTTCGCCTACAAGGGCCTGAAACTCCGCGAAAACAAGCTCCTCGAAAACCACCCCACCCTCCTCGAGCCCAATATCGAAGCCACGGACCAGTTCGCCGCCGAAATGGACCACATGGCCCTCTGCGTCCTGCACAACCGGCAGCCCCACACCCCCGGCGAAGAGGGCCTCCAGGACCAGCGCCTCATGGAAGCCATCTACCAATCCGCCCGCACCGGCCACTCCGTAAAAGTCCCCCTACCGCCCGCCCCCACCCGAGGCCCCGAACCGGAAGAGGCCTGACATGTTTCCAAAGCAGTAACAAATAGGGTCGCCTCACGGCGATCCTATTTCATTCGCGAAGGCTGCTTTGAGTTCGTGCAATAAGGAGAACGTCATGAAACCTGTCTCCCAAAATTCATAGAACAACTCTCTAAAACCTAGATTTCTTCAATCTGATCTGCCTGGATCACCAATGCTTCCTGATCACGCTGTTTGGTCATTGACGTGCAGATGCCCTGACAGACTTCTCTAAAATCTCTGTATTGGACGGCTATGAGAAAACTCATCGCGATTGGTTTACTGGTTCCTGCATCCGTCGCCGCCATGGCACAGGTTGTCTCCACAAGCGGCGGATCCATTCAAGGCACAATCACAGACGCGAGCGGTGCCGCGGTCCCAAAAGCATCGATAACGATCTTGGGCACCGACACCGGTTTTGTCCGCAATTTGCAGGCCGACGGTGCCGGCTACTATTCCGTCGGCCCCTTGAATCCCGGCACCTACAAAGTGAATGTGACCGCTCCCGGATTCGAAGGTCTGAGTGTCTCCACAGTGATTCGGGTCGGTACCGCAACGCCGGGTTCCTTCAAGCTGACGGTGGGTCAGGCTACGGAGACCGTTGAGGTCACCACGGGAGCCGTGCAACTCAACCGCGACCAGGCCGGCGTAAGCGATGTGCTCACCGCGCAACAGATTGAAAGTCTGCCCATCAACGGGCGCAACTTCCTGGATGTCGCCCAGATCGAACCCGGTGTCGTTCTGCAGGCCGGCGGATCCTTCGATCCGACCAAGGCCGGCTACTCAGCGCTCTCTGTATCCGGTGTCTCCGGACGGACTACGCGCATTCTCCTCGACGGCCAGGACATCACCGACGAGACCGTCGGTACCACCATCTTCAACGTGTCTGAGGGGGCGGTAGGCGAGTTTCAACTCAATCGCTCAACGCAGGACGTCTCGGGAGATCTCACCTCTACCGGCCAGGTGCTCGTCACGACCAAATCCGGTACCAACAAGTTTCATGGCGAAGCGTTCTACAACTTCCAGGACGCCCGGGCGCTGTTTGTTACCGAGTTCAACGAGGCGCCTCCGTTCCAGCGTAATCAGTTCGGCGGTTCACTCGGCGGGTTCGTCGTCAAAGACAAGCTCTTCTTCTTCGGCAACATCGAGCGCATCAAGCAGGACACCTCGCAGCCCGCGCAGGTTGGCTCGACCTTTCCGCAGTTCAACGGATTTTCCATTCCTTCCCCGTACCGTGAAACCTACTCGACCATTCGTCTGGACTACAACGGACCGCTGGGCGGCCGCTACTTCGTTCGCGGTAATTACAACGTCAACTCCATCGCCAGCAACGGCGGAAACGTCTTCGAGGTCTATGCCAACCGGGACAACACGCCCGGCATCGCCGGGGGCGCGGACTACCAGTTCGGCAAATTCACACACTCATTCCGTGGTAGCTACGAAAAGTTCCATAACCTGATTTCGGACGATTCAGCGGCGGCACCCATCAATTTACTGCCGGGCATCACATTCCAGAACACGGCGCAAGGTCTTGAGACCGGCCCCAATGACCTGGCTCCGCAAGGAACGTTTCAAAGCGACAAGCAGTTTCGCTACGACGGCTCCTGGACCAAGGGAACGCACACGGTTCGGTACGGCTATGAGCTGAACTACATTCTAGGTGGCGGCTTCGCCGCCTTCTTTGGTCTTGCACCCCGCGTACGCGAAACGGCCGGTACGGTACTGGCGACCTGCGCCAACCCGGCCGTAAGCGGCCCCTGCGCGTCTGATCCGATCAATGGATACCATGCCAGTTCGATTGTGCTTGGAAATGGCCTCGGCTTCTTCACACAGAATCCGGGCTTCGGTCTAATTGGCGGTGGTGTTCACGATTGGCGCGAAGCGGCCTATATTGCCGATTCCTGGAAGATCACGCCTAACCTGACCATTGTGAGCGGCCTTCGTTGGGGGGTTGACACGGATCGTGCAAACCAGGATTTACCTACAAATTCCACCCTGGCCCAGTTCCGAAGCGATTTCAACACCCCGGTCCATCAGCCCTACGCCGACTTCAACCCGCAGATCGGTCTGAACTATGGGCTTCCCGGAGGCAAGACGGTGCTTCGTGCCGCCTTCGGCATCTTCCATGAAGGCGACGTCTTCAACAACACAACTAATGCGCGCACCAGCCTGCTAGCGAGCGGACCCTTCTTTGCTGACGAGTCGATCTGCGCTTCTGGCAAGCTTCGTCAGCCCGATGGAACGATCATCACCTCAGCCACTGTTGGCGGTGTCACACGTTCCATCACTCAGATATGCACCGGGTCTGTAGCAGCCGCCGCGCCCTACGCAATTGCCCTCCAGGGCGAGTATCAGCAGAACTCGGCAGCTAACGCGACATCTGAAAATGGCGGCTATATCGGAGCCACCGGCAACGCATCAGGAGTCTATGCTCCCCCTTACCGTACGCCCTACGCGGAGCAATGGAACTTCGGTATCCAGCGAGAGCTTTTCAAAGGAGGCACAATAGCCGCCGATTACGTACATAACAATACGTTGAAGATCTCTCAGGCATTGGATGTTAATCACGTGGGAGCCGCCCGCTATCTCAACACGGCTGCGGCGCAGAACGCAATCGCCGCCACGGTAGCCGGCTTTCCAACCTGCCCTCAGGGTTTTGGAGCAGCCTCCATTAACTGCGCCATCGCGAACGGGGCGACAATTAGCAACTTCGCCAACAACGGTTTGGATTCCGGGAATCAAGTTCTGGGAGGTAACAGCCCAACGGCAGAGGGTGCTACGGTCGCTACAGGTGCAGCCTTCCCGGGTCTTAACCCCAACCTAGGCAGCGGCAACGTGCTTCTCCCGATCGGACGCTCTGGCTATGACGCCTTACAGGTCGTCTTTCGTGAACAGACCTCGCGTCCTCTACCCGGCATCGAGCGCTCCAATTTTCAGGTTTCTTACAATCTTTCCCGTGTCGTCTCTTCCTCGGCCGGCGGTTCAGATCAGTTTTTCAGCAACGGCTCCTATGACAATGACAACCCAAGCGAATATATTGGCCGCGCCAGTCTGGATCGCAAGCACGAGGTCTCGTTCGGGGGCAATTTCGTTACGAAGTACGGCCCAGAGATTGGCCTGATCGGTCACTTCTTCTCCGCACAACCTGCGAATCTGACGCTGGATGCTTCAAATCCCGTCGCCGAAATCTTCACCTCGGACGTAACCGGTGATGGAACGGTGGGCGATCTCGTTCCGGGTACCCTCCCCGGCGATTACATGCACCGGGTCAAGCCGGGTAACCTGGGAAGCTTCATCCAAAATTACAACAACACCTATGGTGGGCAGTTAAGCCCCGCAGGCAAAGCCCTTGTGAACGCTGGTCTGTTCTCTCAAGGTCAGCTCTCGGCCCTGGGCGGAGTCCTGCAAACATTGCCTACCCTGCCCCAGGCCTCGGCTTTGGCGCAGCCCGCCTTCCGTCAGGTTGATGCTACCTTTGGCTACCCCATCCGCTTCGGTCATTATGTCCATGCGCTGGGAGAATCAGCAGAGCTTATCCCCCAAATCGCTTTCTACAACGTCGGCAACTTCGCCAACTTTGGCGGTTCGAGCGGAAATCCTAATGTCGCTCCTTATAACGGAGATCTGGGCGTACAGGCTGCCGGCTACCTGAATGGCCCTAACAGTACTGTCGTCACCAATCCCTACCGCGTCACCCGGCAATCGGGAACCTACAACCAGGGCGCTCCGCGCACTACTGAATTTCAGCTCCGGCTGGAGTTCTAAAACCATTATTCGCAAAAAGGAGAGGGCAGGAGCTTAAGCTCCTGCCCTCTCCTTTTGCCTTTGTTAAGCGAACATCAGGCGAATATAATTCTCGGGTACCCTCGCCATGCCGATGTCCTCCCAATCCGAAGCCGCACGTTCCGACGACCGCTTCGGCTTCCTGCACATCGACCTCAACAGCTTCTTCGCCTCCGTCGAACAGCAACTGCACCCTGAATACCGCGGCAAACCTACCGCCGTGGTCGGCACCATGGCCGACACGGGCACCCTCATCGCCGCCAGTTATGAGTGCAAGGCGCTCGGCGTCAAGACCCTCACCAAGGTTGGCGAGGCCCGCGCCAAAATCCCCGACATCATCCTCGTCAACGGCTCGCACTCGGTCTACGCGGAGTTCTCCCACAAGATCGCCGCCGCCGTCGAACGCATCTGCCCCGTCGCCCACACCCCGTCCATCGACGAGATGGTCTGTCAGCTCATCGGCCGCGAACAGGAGCCGCCGCACGCCCGCGGGATCGCCCTCGCCATTAAGCAGGCCATCCGGGATGACGTCGGCGAGACCCTGCGCTGCTCGGTCGGCATGGCCCCCAACCGCTACCTCGCCAAGATAGCCTCGGACATGCAAAAGCCCGACGGACTGATTGGCCTTCTACCCTCACAACTCCCGAGAGCCATCGCCCACCTCGAATTGCGCGATCTCCCCGGCGTCGGCGCGCGCACCGAAGAGCGCCTCAACAAAAAGGGCATCCGCACCATGCCCGACCTCCTCGCCCTCGACCGCCCCGGCATGCACAAACTCTGGGACTCCGTCTGGGGCGACCGTCTCTTCCACTGGCTGCGCGGCCACGCCACCGGCGACGACGGCGCGCCCATCCCCAACGAAACTCAAAAATCACTGGGCCACTCCCACGTCCTCGGCCCCGACCACCGCTCCCCCGAAGGCGCCTGGGCGGTCGCCCACAAGCTCTTGCATAAAGCCGCCATGCGCCTCCGCATGGAACACTTCCACGCGGCGACTATGGCCGTCACCATCAAGTACTCGCTCAGCCGCGAACAGGCTCACTCTTTGCATCTTTCATCCCGACCCGAGGCGCATAGCGCCGCAGTGGAGAGACCTGCTTCTGCCCCGGCTCACCCCGGCCCCCGGGGCAAGATAAAAAAGCACACCAGCGGCATCACCCAGACAGCCTGGAGCATGGAAGCCCGCTTCCGCCCCTGCCAGGACACCCTTTCCCTGCTCGAAATTCTGCGCGGCGCCTGGGCACAACGCCCGTCCGGTCCGGAATACGCAAAGCCCTTCTTCGTCGGCGTCACCATGCGCAACCTGATCCCCGAAACCGAACTCCCGCAGACCCTCTTCGATGAACCCGGTCATCGCAAGGAACTCTCCCATACCATGGACAAGCTCAATCTCCGTTTCGGCCACACCGCCGTTCACTTCGCCGGCATGCTCCCCGCCCGCGACTCCGCCCCCACGCGCATCGCCTTTACCCAAATTCCCGTACAGTACGGCGTGGAATACATGTAAACATCCGGCTTCGTCGATCCGAAGCACGACGAAACCTCACCTATTTTCCACATCACTCCCGGCGCTCCACCCCATCTTCGTCGGCCACGGCACCCGGGACGGCGTGATCCCCCCTCTTCCCAGGCAACAAACTTCAGCGCCGGCCACAGCTATTGGCGCGCCCGCAAAGGGTATACCTCCAACCTGAACGCGGCCGAGCGCTTCCTTGCAACCTCTCTCCACTCCTCGCCTGCCAAATGAAGCTTCAACAAAATTCATTGGACAGCCAATCCCACAAAAGGCGAATACAAAGCGAAGCTGCATCCTAGAGTCCGGAGGCCAAACCCATGCCCAGCACCCCCTACGCCGAGCAACGCCGAGTCCCCCTGCCGGGGAGTGAACGCAAGCCCTTCATCGCGGAAGGCGACCCCCGCCTGCCGTTCGCAAATCCTGAACCTGAATCGGTGAAGGTGCTGCCCAAAAGCCGCCATCTCACCGTCTCCGTTCTCGTCAAGCGCAAGAATCCGCTCGACCCAGCGAAATTCGGCAGCGAAGTGCTCACGCACGAGCAGTTCACCGTCCGGCACGGCGCTGATCCCGCCGCCGTCGCCGCCGTAACTCGCTTCGCCGATGAATTCGGTCTCCAGGTCGAACCCGAGGTCCACGAAGCCCGCCGCACGGTGCAGCTCACCGGTTCCGTGGAGGCGATGGAAAAGGCCTTCGGCACCACCCTCACGCAACAGGAAACCGCTCACGGCAGTCTGCGCGTCCGGCAGGGTCCCCTCACCGTGCCCGAAGAACTGGCACCCTACCTCGTCGCCGTCCTTGGGCTCGACAACCGCCCCCAGAGCGTCCCGCACTACCGCCGCGCGATCCCGCACGCCACCAACGTCTCCTACACCCCCGTCCAGGTTGCGGCCCTGTACAACTTCCCCACCACCGGCGGCGCCGGCCAGACCATCGGCCTCATCGAGCTCGGCGGCGGCTTCAAGGAAGCCGACATCGAGACCTACTTCCGCGCGCTCGGCCAGAATCCCCCCACGGTCAATGCCGTCTCCGTCGACAAGGGCAAGAACAAACCCTCAGGCGCCAATGGTGCCGATGGCGAGGTCCTGCTTGACATCGAAGTCGCCGGAGCCGTCGCTCCAGGCGCCTCCCTTGCGGTCTACTTCGCCCCCAACACTGACCAGGGCTTCACCGACGCCATCAGCACCGCCGTCCATGACACCGCCCGTAAGCCCGGCGTAATCTCCATCAGCTGGGGCGGCCCCGAATCCACCTGGACGCAGCAGGCCATCACCGCCATGGACGAGGCCTGCCAGGCTGCCGCCGCGCTCGGGGTCACCATCACCGTGGCCTGCGGCGACTCCGGTTCCACCGATGGCGTCACCGACGGCGCCAATCACGTCGACTTCCCCGCTTCCAGCCCCCACGTCCTCGCCTGCGGCGGCACCACCCTCAAGGGCACCTCTTCCGGAACCACCGCCACCATCACCAGCGAGTTCGTCTGGAACGAAACGGCCAGCAAGGAAGGCGCCACCGGCGGCGGCGTCTCAAACGTCTTCCCCCTCCCCACCTGGCAGAGCCACGCCAAGGTCCCCGCACCCACGGTCAGCGGCGGCGGCCGCGGCACCCCGGACGTCTCCGGAGACGCCGACCCGTCCACGGGCTACAGTGTGCGAGTCGATGGCGAGAACACCATCATCGGCGGCACCAGCGCCGTCGCCCCGCTCTGGGCCGGCCTCCTCACCGTCATCAACGCCGCCAAGGGCACAACCAGCGGTTTTCTCAATCCCACCCTCTACGCCGCCACGGAAACTGCCGCCTTCCACGACATCGTCTCCGGCAATAACGGCGCCTTCCGCGCCGGCCCCGGCTGGGATCCCTGCACGGGCCTCGGCAGCCCCATCGGCTCCGGCGTCCAGACCGTGCTCGGCGGCACACCGTCGAAAGACACCGGCACCGGTGCCCGCAGCACGGATGACAAACGTCATCACAAATAGCTGACGGCGGCCACTGCAGCAAACCATTCGCGGCGGTCACACTCGTTCTTGGACATCAAAAGATCCCGAGTGGGACCGCCCGACTGGACGATAACCCGGCGGACCCTGAATTTACCTCAACACCGTCCGGCGCTACACTGGCCCACAAGGGAGTGAGTCAATGGGACCAGCACCTGCATACAGGCGCTTTGCTCTAACTGCCGCAGGCCGCTGGACTCAGCGCCGCCGTATAGACTTCGGCGATCTCTTCGCGCTCTCCTATCTCATCTTCTTCATTCTGGAGCCGCTGGCCCGCCGCTCGACCCGTTACTGGTTAGAGTGCCTCCCTCTGCTCATCGCCTTTGTTGTCCTCTGGTTCAGCTTTCTCTACAGCAACACGGCCTGGACCAAGCGCTGGATCGTCGTTGCCGTGGCCGTACTTGGCCTCGTCACGATGCCTCTGAATGAATCGGGCGGGGTCTGCTTCCTCATCTACGTGGTGTCGCTCTTGCCCTATGCGGTGAGCGTTCAGCCCTGGCAACTCGGTCTCATGGGCGCGGACCTGCTCCTTCTGTACGGCATGGAGCGTTGGCGTCACTTTCCTCCCTCGGCAGTGTTCTTCACGCTTTTCTTCGCTGTCGTTGCCGGCGGTGCCAATCTTTTCTTCGCGCAAAAAGAACGCAACGACTGCAAGCTGCGCCTGAAGCAGGAAGAAATCGAAGCACTCGCCGCCGTCGCCGAGCGCGAACGTATCGCCCGCGACCTCCACGACGTGCTCGGCCACACGCTCTCCGTCATCGTGCTCAAAAGCGAGCTCGCCGGCCGCCTCGTCCAACGCGAATGCGACGCCCTCGCCGCCTCGGGCGCCGCTTGCAATGACAGCATGCTGCGCGCCCGCACCGAACTCGCCGACGTCGAACACACCGCCCGCACCGCCCTCGCCGAGGTCCGCGAAGCCATCACCGGCTACCGCGCCCGGGGGCTCCGCGCGGAGATCGACGCCGCCCGCACTACCCTCGCCGCCGCCGGGGTCGACCTCCTGGTCGAAGGCAATGTGCAGACCACCAGCCTCTCCGCCGGCGAAGAGACCATCCTCGCCCTCGCCCTGCGCGAAGCCGTCACCAACATCGTCCGCCACGCCCGCGCTACCGAGTGCCGGCTCGCCCTCGTGCAGGAAGACGCGCACTACCGCCTTTCAGTCGCCGATAACGGCCACCACGCCGCCGCCCACGAAGGCAACGGCCTGCGCGGCATGCGCGAACGCGTCCAAGCTCTCGGAGGCCAGCTTTTCCTCACCCGAGAAAGCGGAACGCATCTGCTCATCGAACTCCCCGTCCGCAGCACCTGACCCTCAATGCTCTATCCTGCAATCAGAGACACGGGGCTAACCTGGCTTTCTCAGCCTGGGGCTCCCGAACGTTGTCCTCCTGACAACCCCAATCTTTGGCGTCCTGACATCTCCCAAACCTCGGCAGCCTGACACCTTCACTTCTTGTCATCCTGACATCTCCACTGTTTGTCGTCCTGACATCTCCATTGTTTGTCGTCCTGACATCTCCACTTTTTGTCGTCCTGACATCTCCACTTTTTGTCATCCTGAACGCAGCGAAGGACCTGCTTTTGCCCCTGCCCACGACCCAACCGACCGTACCCACACCCCTCAAGGCCGTCCTCGCCGAGGACCAGACCATGGTTCGCGGCGCCCTCGCCGCCCTGCTGGAGCTCGAACCCGACATCCGCGTGATCGGCCAAGCCGCCAACGGGCGCGAGGCGTACCGTCTCGTCCAGTCGCTACAACCGGACGTACTCGTCACCGATATCGAAATGCCCGAGATGACCGGCCTGGAGCTCGCCGCCGCGCTTAAACAGGTCGACAGCAAGACACGCATCGTCATCCTGACCACCTTCGCCCGCCCCGGCTATCTGCGCCGTGCGCTCGACGCCGGCGCCCGCGGCTACCTGCTCAAGGACCGCCCCGCCAGCGAACTCGCCGAGGCCGTCCGCCGTGTCCATGCCGGCCTGCGCGCCATCGACCCCGAACTCGCCGCCGAAGCCTGGACCGCCGACGCCGACCCCCTCTCCGACCGCGAGCGCGGGATCCTCCAACGCGCCGGCGACGGCCGCAGCTCCGCCGAAATCGCCGCCGAACTTCGCCTCTCCGAAGGCACCGTCCGCAACTACCTCTCCGAAGCCATCGCCAAACTCGGCGCCGCCAACCGTACCGACGCCGCCCGCATCGCCCGCGCCCGCGGCTGGCTTTAGAACGAAACGCCGCGCACCGCCGCGGACACAGCGTCCCCAGCGTTCGCCTTCATCGGCAGCCGGCGCATCCTCGCTTTTCGCTACTCATCCTATGCATGACAGGGGTTCAGGCATGGCGCGCATCTTTATCACGGGTTCTTCCGACGGTCTCGGTCTTATGGCCGCCCAGCTTCTTCTCGACGAAGGCCACACGGTGGTGGCGCACGCCCGCCACGCGCAGCGCGCGGAGGGGACTCGCAAAAAGCTGCCCGGTGCCGAAGCCGTGCTCACAGGCGACCTTGCCGATCTCGACCAGACCCGTGCGCTCGCAGAGGCCGCGAATCAACTCGGCACCTTCGACGCGGTCATCCATAACGCCGCGATCGGCTACAAGGAAAGATCCCGCAAGCTCACCTCGATCGGTCTTCCCGAAGTCTTCCAGATCAACACCCTCGCTCCCTACGTCCTCACCGCCCTCATGCATAGGCCCGACCGTCTGGTCTATGTCAGCTCCGAGCTGCACAAAAAAGGTGAACCGAATCTTGAGGACCTCGCCTGGGAGCGTCGCCACTGGAACGGCACCCGCGCCTACTCCGACACCAAGTTTCATGACGTCCTACTGGCCTTTGCCTTCGCCCGGTTGTGGCCGGACGTGCTTTCAAACGCGATCGAGCCCGGTTGGGTCCCGACAAAAATGGGCGGTCCTAACGCCACCGGGGACCTCGATGGAGGCCACCGCACCCAGGCCTGGCTCGCCGTCAGCCAGGACGCCGGGGCAAAGGTCTCCGGCGAATACTTCTACCATCTCGCGCAGCGCAAGCCGGCAGGCGCCACACGCGACCCCGCCCTGCAGGATGCCCTGCTCGCCGCCTGTGCCCGCCTTTCGGGCGTCGCCCTTCCGGCAGCCTGATCATCTCCACCCGCCGTCATCCTGAGCGAAGCGAAGGATCTCTGTATTCTGTTCGCGGCAGCTCTACGCCCCTGGGAACCGCACAGCCGCATCACAAACGAGTGGGAGACCTCATGAAAACCGCACGCTCCGTCACCCTGCTTACCGCCGCCGCCCTGCTCTTCACTGGCTGCAAAAAGACCGCCGACAACACCGGCAACTACAAAACCGCTATCAACAACTACCTCGCCACCAATCAAAGCTGCCTCTGGCCCGAGCCGCAAAAGTTTCCCGTCCAGGTCACCACCTCAGACTCCGACAAGACCGCAAAATACGACGCTCTCTACAATCAAGGCCTGCTCGACCGCACCACCGGCGACAAAAAGCAGCTACTCGGCCTGATCGAAAAGCAGGTCACCAACTATGACCTCTCCGCCAAGGGCCGGAGCAGCTGGACCGCCTCCAGCAGCGATCCCGGCACCGGGAACCTCTGCTACGGCCACCGCGAGGTCAGCTCCATTGACCAGGCCCAGGCCACCGGCAACCAGCCCGGCGCCACCGCCTCCGTCTTTTACCATTACGGTTTCTCATCCGTGCCCGACTGGGCCAAAAACCCCGGCGTCCAAACAGCCTTCCCCGACGTGCCGGCCAACCTGAACGGCGGCACCGCAACCGCCACGCTTCTCGATACGCAGAATGGCTGGATCGTCAAACAGGGACCCAACGGCACATCCAACGTCGACGGCAGCATCGTTCACTAGGAGCAAGTGATCCAACAGGCACCGGGTTGCGATCTCGCCCGGCGCCGGGAGCCCACCCTGATGTCAGACCGCCTCAAGCGCACCGTCCTCACCCTCGCCTTCTCCGCGCTGCTCACCGGCTGCCACGCCTACGCCGCCGGCAACGCGCCCATCCCCGCTCCCCAGACCGATGTTCCGCTCGCGACCCACCCCGCCCGCGAGACCGCGGTCTTTGCCGGCGGCTGCTTCTGGGGCACGCAGGCCGTCTTTGAGCGTCTGAAGGGCGTCACGCACACCACCGTGGGCTACGCCGGCGGGTCGCAGAAGACCGCCACCTACGGCCAGGTCACCACCGAGACCACCGGCCACGCCGAATCCGTCGAGGTCACCTACGACCCCTCCAAACTCACCTACGGCGAGCTGCTCCGCATCTTCTTCTCGGTCGCCCACGACCCGACGCAGCTCAACCGGCAGGGCAATGACCGCGGCACCTCCTACCGCTCGGCCATCTTCTTCTCCACCCCCGACCAGGGGCGCATCGCCGAGGCCTACATCCGCCAGCTCGACGCCGAACACGTCTTCTCCGGGCCGATCGTGACGCAGGTCACTCCGCTGAAGGGCTTCTACCGCGCTGAAGAGTACCACCAGGACTACGCCCTCAAAAACCCTGACAACCCCTACATCGAAGTCTGCGACCGCCCCAAAATCGCCGCTCTACGGGAGCAGTTTCCGCAGCTCTTCGTCGACTACAAGGGCCAGTAAGCCCCAACGCCCCGCAAGCCCAGAACCCGCGGAGTCCGCCGCGCAACACCGCGTACTCCGCGCACACTAGCGTTCGCCTCTACTGCTCACCATCCTGCCCCGCGTCCCCTGGCCCATCCACGTAATACGCCCCGAATCAACCGCCGCATACGGCTTCATCTGGTAGCTCCACCGGCGGCGTCCCACCCGCAAGATTCCGCACAAAATAATCCCATCGCCGCCGCATCATGTACTGCGAAGCCTCTCCGTACCCATGGTGCGCATTCGGAATCATGATCAGGTCGAAATCCTTGTTGGCCTTGATCAGCGCATCCACCACCAGCAGCGTGTTGTTGGGCGGCACGTTGTCATCCATTGTCCCGTGCGCCAGCATCAGCTTGCCCTTCAGGTTCTTGGCATAATTCTGTGCTGCCTGCGCGTTGTAGTTGTCCTGGGCGTGTCGTTGTGGACCTCCAGGCCGCCCCACTTCTCGTCCCAGTCATCCTCATATTCCCGGTTATCGTGGTTCCCGCTCTCCGCGATGCCACCTTGAAGAAATCCGGAAACGTGAACATCGCCGAGGTCGTCGCGTTGCCGCCGCCCGAATGCCCCCAGATTCCCACCCGGCTCGCATCGATCCACGCATCTCGCGCGGCCAGCTCCTTGATCCCCGCCACCTGGTCAGGAATCGTGTCATCGCCCATCGTCTCCGCATGCGAGTAAAAATCATGGAAGCTCTTGGACCGCAGCGGCGTCCCCAGGCCGTCAATACAAACCACAACAAACCCCAGATCCGCTAAAGCCTGATCGTCCCCATGCGCCGCCGAAAAACTGCGCGATCCACATGAGCCCGTCTGCGGCCCCGGATAGATATAATCCACAATCGGGTACTTCTTTGAAGCGTCGAAGTTCGTCGGCTTCCACAGGTAGCCATACAGCGGCGTTTTGCCGTCGCGCGCCTTCACCACGATCGGCTCCGGCGCCTTCCATCCCGCGGCCTGCAGCGCGGAGATGTCCTGCTTCGCCAAGGGCATCAACACCTTGCCGTTATTGTCCCGCAGCACTGCCACCCGCGGTGTGTTCACCGTTGAATACACATCCACGAACGTCGCCCCATCCTCCGCCGGCGTAATCGCATGGTCCGCCGCCTCCGGCGTCAACAGCGTCTGGTGCTTGCCGTCGAAATCCGCGCGGAAGTAGTGCGTGTAGTAAGGGTCTTCCCCGGGCACCTTGCCCGTAGCCAAAAAATAGATCACGCGGTTCTTCGCATCCACCCGCAGCACCTGCGTTACCGGCCCCTCACCATGTGTGACCGCGTTCTTTAGCTTGCCCGTCGCCAGGTCGTAAAGGTACATCTGCCCGTAGTTCGTGCGCTCCGAATACCATAGAAACTCGTTCGTCTCCGGCAGATAGCGCCAGTTCACCTTGTCCTGCCCGCTCTCGTAGTAGCTGTCCGCGTGATCGTGAAACACATCGCGCACCTCGCCGGTCGCTGTATCCGCCACGCGCAGCTCTTCATCCTTGTGATCGCGGCTCGTCGTCACCAAGGCCAGGTGCTTGCCGTCGGGCGCAAACTGCACGTCATCCCAGCCCGCGCCACCGCGGCAGCTCACGTCATCGCACAACGTCGAGCGGTGCTGCTCCGGTTCCATCTTCAGCCGGGTCATCGTACCGGACGTCACGTCGATCACAACCGGCTGGATCATCGTCACCTCCTTATCGCCCAGCAGCGGATACCGCCACTGCTCCAGATCCGGATGACGATTGGTCACCGGCACCAGGTACATGAAGCCGGTATTGCGCTGGTCCTGCTGAAACGTCGCGATCTTCTTGGAATCCGGCGACCACACCAGGATCGGTGCCTCCGAATGCGTCCACCCGGCATTATCCGTGGCATAGCCGAAATCTTTTACACCATCGCTGGTCAACTGCCGCTCTTCGCCCGTCCGCTCATCCCGCACCCAAAGATTCCAGTCGCGGATAAAGGCCGACATCGTCTTGTCCGGCGACTGGTCGAATGGTGCCTTGCTCCGCCCGGGCGCGGGCCGCTGCGGCCGCGTCGCTCCCGGCTTGGTGGCCACGTTCTCCGTGTGCGTACGATCATTCGGCGCGACGTTCATCTGCGCGTTGCCGGTGCCCTGCGTGGCGCTGTTGCCCGTCGCCGGCGGTTGCCCGCTGGCCTTCTGCGCCGGTTGTTGCGCATTTGGCTTCGCTTCTGCCTTGCAAACGCTGCCATCGCCCATGCACTGGTAGGTGGTGCCGTAAAACTCCACCGTAAAGCCCTCGGCATCCGGCGTGTATGCCGAAACTCCCGGGTGGCTCGCCTCCACGGCATAGCCGCTGGCCTTACCCAAGGCCGCAGCCAGCTTTGCGTTGTCGAACGCCGGCGAGATCTTCCCGGTCTTCGGATCGGCGATGAAATAGTGCGTGGCCGTTCCGTCCGGATCCCGGTAGAACACCCGTCCATCCGGCAGATACTTGATCCCCGAAACCGTGTGCTTCACCAACGGCTGCGTGTTGTAGCTCATCCACCGCTCTGCGTTGCGGTAGTCGTCGGCGGTGTACACCTTCTGGGCCTGAACCGCGCTTAAAGCAAGAGGGGCCAGGGCGGCCAGGATAACGGTGCGGCAAAGCTTCATCGAGTACCTGCGTCTCCAAAAGGAATGGTGCCTTCAGCATACGGCCAACCGTCCGCCCGCGCATCCCGGGCTCCCCAGTCATTACCGTCTACCCACCGCTCACCCTGCGAACTAAGAACCAAAAAATCAAAACTGGCGACTGACAACTTAGCAAAGTCCAAACGACCCTCACCCCTCCGGCTCCGGGTGCGGCAGCAACACCACCCTGCCCGTTCGTCGTAATCGCAGCCACAGCGCATGCGGCTGCAGCGCGTAAGGCACACTCACCAGCGCCCGCAGAAAATCCGCCCACGTATCCTGCGACAACCGCAAGGAAGCCGGCAGCACATAGCTGTCCATGATGATCTCTGACAACACCAGCGATCCCGCCGCACCCATCAGCCCATAGAACTTCGCGGCGACAACCGTCACCGCAATCGTCAAACTTGTCGCCAATAGGTAATACGCCGAAAGACTCCGGTGCCGGTTAATCGCCGTCAACAGCGTCGAACTCGTCGACCAGAGCGAGTAAAAAAACACGCTGGCCATCAGCAGAAACAACAGCTGCGGGCTGGGTGGCACCTTGTGCCGCGTCCAATGCGCCAGAAACCAGGGCCCCACCGTCATCATCGCCGCCAGCAGCACCGCCGCGATGCACAAGGCCATCTGGCACGCCCGCCGGTGCAGCGCACGCACCAGGCGCAGATCACCCGCGCCAAAGGCGCTCGCCAGCTCCGGCCAGAACGTCTGGTTCACCATCTGCACCATCTGCAGTGCAATCCGCGATACCGTCCGCGCCGTCCCGAAGATCACCACATCGGTCGATCCCAGCACGTGCCCCACCGCCAGCAGTGTCCCTTGCAGGTTCAACGCGTTGCCGATAGGAAAGCCCATGAACGCCACCGCCGGCCCCGAGAGCCGCCGGATCTCCGCAACCTTGACCTCCTGCCACCCATAACGGATCCACGGGATATCCCGCCGCGCCATGACGCAGAAGACCATCGTGCCCACGGCATTCGCACACGACAGCACCAGCGCCGTCGTCTTCACGCCACACCCCAACGTCACCGGAATCAGCATCAGCGCAAACGCGCACAACGTCATCACGCTCTTCACAAAGGTCCCGTAGGGGTAGCGCCCAATGCATGTGTAGGCCGCGCCGATCAGCTGCTCCAGCTGACCGAACAGCACCGCCAGCCCCAGGTAAAAGATCACCCATTTGGCATCACTGGGCGACATCGCCGTCAAATTCAGCCAGCGCGAAAGCGGCAGAACGTACAGCACACCCGCAAAAAAAAACGTGGCCACGCCGCACAACAGCACGATCAGCCACCAGCAGCTTTGAAATACCCGCAGGGCGCCGGCCTGGTCCTTGCGCCCCATCAGCATCGTCATCTCATTGCCCGCAACCGAGCCGAACCCAATGTTTGAAAAACTCAGGTAACTCGGAATCGCATTCACCAGCAGCCAGTCGCCATATAGCGACACCGACCAGAAATGCAAAAAAACCGGCACCTGCACCAGCTGCACGATGGACCCCGCCATGCGGCTGACCCAGTTGGAAACCAACCCCAGCATCAAGCGTCGGCGCGTACCGTCATCGACCGCGGCATCAGCCCGCTGCGTACTCATCGCCGACGAAGGAACCTCCTGTTGCATCGTGGCTCGAGCCTACCAACTCACCGCACCCGGCGCGATAGGACGAAAGGGGGATGTCCACCCCGAAATCCAGCCCACACCGACCCAAAACAGGACACTCCCGAAGCCGATCCCACAGCCCCGCCTACCGCGCCCGCTCCTTATCCAGCGCCAGCTTCTGCTGCATCAGCTGCAGCAGCATCGCTTGGTCCCCGCGCCGCTGCGCCTCCGCCATCCCCACCCGCAACTCCCGCCCGCGACGCTCGGAATACCGCTCATCCAGTGTCGCCAGCGCGCTCTCCACCTGCAGCGGTGAGCTCTCATGCTCCGGCCCGTTCACCTCGCTCGACACATGCAGCGCACTCGCCAGCAGCGCCCGCGAGCCCGCATCCGGCGCCGCGTCCATCACGTTCTCCGGCGCCGGCGCATTCACCAGCACCTCCAGCACCGCCGCTGTCGGCAGCTCCCGAAACCACTCCGGATGCGCCCCCAGCTTGTCCGCCGCCAGCCGCCGCGACGAATCCGCCTCCGGCAACACCAGCGCACACAGCAAAATCCGCTCCACTTCGCTCACCGCCTGCGGCTGCGGCGCGCGCACGCTCTCCAGCCGCTGCTCCGCCGCCTGCTTCAACTCCTGGTGTACCAGCGAGCTCTCAATGCCCAGCTTCTGCGCCGCATTCTCCGCCACTTGGCTGCGCACGATCCGGTTCGGAATTCGCCGGATGTGCGGCAGCAGAAAATTCAGCGCCTTCACCCGAGCCTCCGGCGTCCGCGCCCCGAACTGCGCCCGTGCCCGCTCGATCAAGAAGTCCGTAGCCGGCACCGCATTCCGCAGCATCCCCGCATACGCCGGCAACCCCTTTTCCTTCAAAAACGCATCCGGATCCAGCCCATCCGGCAACACCACCACGCGCACCTCGAAGCCCTCTTCTACCAGCGGCCCCAGCACGTTCTCCGCCGCCGCAATCCCCGGATCGTCCCCATCGAAGCTCAACACCACGCGCTTCGTAAACCGCCCCAGCAGCCGCACCTGGTGCTCCGTGAACTTCGTCCCGCTCGTCGCGATTACGTTTCCGATCCCCGCCGCAAACACCGAAAGGCAATCCATCTGCCCTTCCACCAGAATCACGCTGTCGGTCTCCTTGATCCCCGGCTTCGCCTTGTCCAGGTTGAACAGCACCTGCCCCTTCGTGTACAGCGGCGTCTCCGGCGAGTTCACATACTTCCCGCCCGCCTTCGGATCGTTCATATCCAGCAACCGCCCGGTAAACGCAATCGGCTTCCCACTCTCATTGCAGATCGGAAACATCACCCGCTTGCGAAAGTGCGCATACATGGACCCCGGCGAGCCGTCCGCGTTCTCCTTGGCATGAAACAGCCCACTCGCCCGCAACACCTCCGCCGGAAAAAACTTCTGCAGCTTGTCCCGCATATCGTTAAAGCTTTCTGGCGCATACCCGACCCGAAACAGCTTCACCGTCTCCGCCGACAATCCCCGCCCGGCCACATACTCCCGAGCCCGTGCCGCCTCAGGGCTCCCCAAATTGCCAACAAAGTACTGCGTAGCCGCCTCATACACCTCAATCAGCTGCCGCCGCAGCCCGGCCTCCCGCGCCTCCTCCGGCGAACTCCACTCCCGCTTCGGCAGCGCAATCCCCATCTTCGTCGCGACCGCGCGCACGGCTTCCGGAAAGCTCAGCCCCTCGATCTTGCCCACAAAGCTGAACACATCCCCATGCTCATGGCAGCCAAAGCAGTAGTAGCTGCTCGTCCCCGGATACACATAAAATGACCCCGACCGCTCCTTGTGAAAAGGACAAAGCGCCGACCAGTTCGCCCCCGACTTCCGCAGCTTGATGTACTCCCCCAACACGCGCACAATGTCGGTCTGCTGCTTCACGGTCTGCGCAAAACTGTCGGCCATAGGTTCAAAAACGTCCAATTCTGAGTCTATCTGCCTACCCTGTGCACCGCTTTCGAGCTATGGACTCCTTCGTCGCACGACCTATAATCTTCCCCTCGGCAGAGCAACACCCGGAAAGCACTCGGGTCTATGCAAACCGAACAGCCCTTGCGGGCACGCCTGGAAACCCGGAACCGCCAGGCGAGGAGAACGACATGCAGATCCGCTCGATCTTTCGCAACACGCTTACCGCCGCAGCCCTCGCCCTTCCCCTCGCCTTAGCGCCCATGCAGCAGGCCCACGCCGCCGTCTTTCTCTCCATCACCATCGCCCCGCCCGCGCTCCCCGTCTACGCCCAGCCCATCTGCCCCAACCCCGGCTACCTCTGGACGCCCGGTTACTGGGGCTACGGCGACGCCGGCTACTACTGGGTCCCCGGCGTCTGGGTCGAGCCCCCCACCGTAGGCTATCTCTGGACACCCTCCTACTGGGGCTTTGAAAACGGCGCCTACCTCTATCACGCCGGCTACTGGGGCCCGCACGTCGGCTTCTACGGCGGCATCAACTACGGCTTCGGCTACGGCGGCGTAGGCTTCGGTGGCGGCGAATGGCGCGGCGGTTCCTTCTTCTACAACCGCTCCGTCACCAACGTGAACGTCGTCAACGTCACCAATGTGTACAACCGCACCGTCATCGTGAACAACCGCACCACCGTCGCCTACAACGGCGGCCCCGGCGGCGTGAACTACCACGCAAACGCCCAGGAAGCCGCCTTCTCACACGAGCAGCACATCCAGCCCACGGCCAACCAGATGAGCCACCAACAGTTCGCCTCGCAGGATCGCGCCCAGTTCGCCAGCGTCAACCACGGCCGCCCCGGCGTCCCCGCCGCCGCCTCCGTAGCCGCCTTCCACGCCAACCCGACCAACGCCCAGGCCGCCGCCCGCCCCACACCCAACGGCCGCGAGGCCAACCAGGACCAGCGCATCTCGAATGGCCTACGCTCCGGCCAAATGACCTCCGGCGAAGCCGCCCGCGCCACCGCCACCCAGTCCCGCATCGACAACCAGGTCCACAACGACCGCACCGCCAACGGCGGCCAGCTCACACAACAACAGCGCGGCCAGATCTCGGACGAGCAGAACAACGCCAGCCGCCAGATCTACAACGACAACCACAATGCCAACACGATTACGCCGAATGCTACAGACAACCGCGAAGCCAACCAGCAACAGCGCACCGCGCAAGGCCTCCGCTCAGGCCAAATGACCTCCGGCGAAGCCGCCCGCACCAACAACCGCCAAGGCTTCGTAGACCAGAACGTCCACAATGACCGCCAAGCCAACGGCGGCCAACTCAACCAGCAACAGCGCCAACAGGCAAATCGCCAGCAAAACGCCAACAGCGGCCAGATCAAAGCCGAAAAAGACAACGACCACGAACGCAAGTAACAGAACCAACAACAACACTAAATACAGGACCAACACTGCATGCCATGCCTCCGCCCTTCCCCTTTCGGAAGGGCGGACTAGCAGCAGCGCGACCCGCGAACACTGGGAACGCCTGCGCCCCGTCGCATAGAAGTGCGGCAAGGAGCTCAAGACTCGTGGCAGCACATCACGACTCAACTTCCGGCAAACGCGTTTAGCAGTACTTACACAGGAGGGGAAGCTTCGGCTGTGCTAGTTTTGTTCGGAATGAACGTCGGCCAATGCGCTGGTCAGATGGTGAGCGAACAATGAGATCTGCGGCTTCACGGGACAGCGCAGCGATGCTCGCGGCATTGGGAACTCTTGCCTTTGCTGCCTCGATGATGGCGCACGAAGGGCTCGGTCATGGCGGTTACTGCCTCACAGTAGGTGGACACAATACCCTGCTCACGCCTTGGTCGGAAACCTGTCACTTTCCTGCTTCGCCTCGACTTGGAATCAAGGCGGCAGGTCCGGCTGCTCAATTCGCTTGTGGCTTGCTGGCCTGGTTGGCGCTGCATTGGGTGAAGCCAAATGCAGCCAGACTGCGCTACTTTCTCTGGCTGTGCATGACCTTAAGTCTGTTCATCTCCTCCGGCTACGTTGCATTGAACGGCATCCTCAATGCGGGTGACGCCGCAGAGCTTGTGGCTCAACTTCATGATCCCCTTGTCTGGCGGAGCTTCCTCCTTCTGCTAGGGGCAACGGGCTACTTTCTTTCTATGCGGGCATCTGCATACGAGTTGAGGCGATTCGCTGGTTTTCATGACCAGAGGCACCGTCTCTTTCGCCTTGTCTGGATCCCTTATGCAAGTGTTGGCGTCTTCGCTTGCTGTACGATCGCCATGAACCGGATCATAGGACACGGACTGAGCGGGTTAGCGCTGGCATCCCCTGGCGTGAATCGCACGGGAGGACTGCTTGGTTTGGCTCTGGCCTCTTCCTTTGGGGCTGGCGCGGGCATGTTCGGCCTTCCTCCAATGTCGCGTGAGAAATCATTCCGCATCTCCGCCCCGGGCCGGTATGTTCAATGGAGCGCCGCGTGGGGTGCCGTCGCGGGGACAGTTGTCCTACTCTTCCTGTTCTGCATCGGACCGGGACTGCGATAAGCATGGCGCAGACCACAGCCTCCCTCGGCTAATCGGATTCGTACCCCTAACTCGCGTTGTAGGAGCAATCCGGCCTGGAAAGCTGTCTGCGGCGAAATGCGACCCAACTATCCCAGAATTGCGCTTCTCAGGACTTATCTTTGGTAAGCCCCGTGGTAAGCCCTTTGCCAGGCTGTCTACGTTAGACCACATCTCTTGGCCGTGAGGCAAGCCGTATGAAGCTGCTACTTGCTATGGTTCTGCTTACACCGTCAGCTTTTGCGCAAGTCAAATCCGATCCACCGCTCGCGCCCTTTCGGAGCGCGGCTCACAAGGTATTCGCGGAAGAGATGGCTAGGTCCAACCAGCCGTTGTGCCCGAATCTGGTGACTTCGCCTGAGGTTGCCGCATGCCTCGATGGCTCACTTCAGCGGTCGGAGAGTCACCTGACTGCGTATCGGGTCGCCTTGCGCTCCAGCATCGCGGCCAGGCAAAAGCTTCTTGGAGCACGATCGTTGGATCACTTCCGATCCACCGAACGCATGTGGGATCTGTACAGTGCCAGCCAACTCAAAGCATCCGGGGACATGGCGGGAGGTCCAGAACTCGTCGGCTCCGCTGAGGAAGAGACGCGTATCAATCTCATCCGGAGTCACCTGCGTATGCTCGACCAGATCTACTACACCCTATTGCACGACGATTGTGGAGCATGCTTCGTAGATCACTGAGACAAATCCTGCGTGAGTGTGAACATTCTCCTGGACAGCCAATTTGCTCCAAACACCTACGGTCAGCTCACCCAGGACACCAACTTCCCACAAATGTGTTTAGAGGACGTATGTGCGATACAGGCTCAAAGACGTGCTCGGTGAGTGCGTTGGCCTGTTCTCGTTACCTGATTGAATACCGGCCTGCCCGACCAGCTCGCGGTCGGGCAGCCGCAGCGCGTCAACTGGCATTTCACACAGCCTTCGTCATCAGTAGCATACTCGCAATGAAGAAATACGAATGGTCGCATCTCAACAGGCTGCAACTCGGCAAGTACGCTGAATACTTCGTAAAGATGGAGTTCACGCGCCTTGGGGTGGATATCTACGGCGCAGAGGTTGACGACAGAGGAATCGATTTCGTCGCCCGCACTCAGGACGGCCGTCACTACGATGTTCAGGTGAAATCGGTCCACAAGTCCGAGTACATCTTCATGTGCAAGTCGAACTTTGTTCTCCGAGACAATCTGTTGGTTGCTGTCGTCATGTTCAGAGAGAGTGAGGAGCCTAGGCTCTTCCTCATTCCGTCGACCGCTTGGCTAACTCCGAACAAGTGTTTAGTGAGTCGAGATTACATTGGCAAGAAGAGCGTCCCCGAATGGGGCATTCAGATGTCAAAACCACATCATCCCTATCTTGCTGGTTTTGATTTCGCCAAGATTGCTGAATCACTCCTTGTTCCAACGCGGAGTTCAGCTCCGGGATAGGACAGCTTGCCGGGGCCGCGTCTTTCGTTTGCGACCCGTTCTGGAATGGGAAGCGGAATGAACTTGTGCGTCTTCGTTGGGTACTTGTTGCCCTTGATGTCGCGGAAGACGAGCAACGGTTCGTAGTAGTCATCACCCTCTGGTGCCTTCCCTTGGAAGTACATCTTCATCGTGCGATTCACTGTGTGCCCAGGAGTCAGGTCGAAGTTCTCAAAGTCCCCCAGAGACTTTGCACCTTCGATATCCACTCCGACGATATGAACCGGCCCAGGTGCATGCTCAAGGAGGAACGTGACCTCACCGCGAATGATGTACGTTCTAAAACCTTCATCAACGAAATTGCTTCCGACCCATCCCCAATTTGAGGTCGTAAGCCATGACGCGTGTAGAAGCGTGCCCGGTTTAGGATTAGGCAACGGGTTGGGGGTGGCGCGAAAGGACTGTCTAGGCAGTTCGTATTTCCGGTTCAATTGGTCCTCGACAACGATGGTCGCTTCGTAGGGCTTGTCTGTCTCTGTGGACAAGGGCGGATGGAGAAACAGCATGACCATTTGGTGATTCACTACGTTCGGTTTTACAGGCACGTCCATAAAGATGTTCGCGCGGCGTCCGTCAATGTATGCGGCCAGGAGGAAGAGATTGTCTTCCGTATTGGAACTGGTGAGGTCAATCCAGCCACCAATTTGCATCGACGGCTCTTCACCGTGCAGTCCCATGTGCCAGAACGCCTGTGTCTGGTTCCAGACACCGTGTAATCTCGGCTCCTTGCTTTCAATCTCCGCCATCTTTTCTTCTAAGCGGTCCCGGTGCATCCTTAGGACACCCGCGACAGTTTGCCAGTGTCCCTCTTCTTTGGCGCTTGCCTCCAAATACGAGTTTCGTTCCCAGAATCGGTACGCCTTCCACGAAGAGAGGACCGCCAGTACCGCAAGCGGGAACGCGAACCATATGGGAACGGGGGCGGTGAAAACGAGCCTGAACCAATAGGAGGAAAACGGGGAGTGCCACTTCACCCCGGAATACCACGCACCCCAAACCATCAGGGGGATGCCGGTCGCCAGACCAGCAATCGCGCCGGTCAACAGCGGGTAAAGCCATCGGTCTTTGGTCTTGTCATTCACTGCTCAATGATATCTGGGATGACCCCTCTGGACAGGCTCTACAGGCTTGTCATACGGAACCTATAAATCAATGAACATTAAGCATGAACTCAGACCAATCGGCTTAAAGCTATTTGGAGAGTGGACGACCACAAGAGCACAGCATGCAGGGATAAACAGCAGAACTTTATGCCAAGTCGCCAATGCACTCACCGAGAGCGGATTACTACCGAGAAGCCGCATTAGCGGAAGTGATCCGGCGTGTCTTCCTCTCTCGGTCTAATCTCCAGACCGCTATGCCCGCTCAAGCGGTTACCCCACCTGACACCTCGGCTCGCACACTAAGATAAACCACATGCTCACCGCCGAGGCTCGCAGCCGCCTCACCGTCGTCCTCGTAGGCGCTCGCAACCCGCAAAACATCGGCGCCGCCGCCCGCGCCCTGCAGGACTTCGGCTTCTCGGACCTTCGCGTCGTCAACGAGTTCGCCCCACCCTTCGAAGCCGCCCAACTCGAAGCAAACCAACTCGAACCCAAACAACTCGAACCCAGCTCCGCCGTAGGCGCCGGCGACGTCATGCGCAACGCGCGCCTCTTCCGCTCGCTGCCCGAAGCCATCGCTGACTGCACCCTCGTCGCCGGCACCTCCGCCTCCCCGTGCAAGCGCTACGCGACGCCATCCCCCACCTCGCCACCCACCTGAACACCCCAAAACCAGCAAACTCACAACTCAAAACTGAACAACACCCACCAAACGCCACACCCGCCACCTCACCGCTCGTAACCTCACCGCTCCTAACTTCAAAGCTCATCGCTTCACCGCTCATCGCTGAACAAGACCCCGCAACCGTCGAACTGGCACCTCGCGTAGCCCTGCTCTTCGGCTCCGAAAAAACCGGTCTCACCAACGAACAGCTCAGCCACTGCTCCCTTCTGCTCACCATCCCGCTCTTCTCCCCGGAAGGCCGTCATCTGTCGATGAACCTCGGTCAGTCCGTCGCGGTCTGCCTCTACGAACTCAGCCGCGAAGGCTTCGAAGGTGTCCGCGAGCTGCCTGTGCAGAACAACACACCCGCCACGTCAGCTGACCGTGAACGGCTCACCGCATTGCTGCAAGAAGTGATGGACACCTCAGGCTATGCACGCCGCTTCCCCGCCAACGCACGCCTGGAGGTCGTTCGCCAACTCACCGGCCACCTCGCACAGACCCGCGAAGAGGCCTCCACCTGGATGGGCCTGTTCAAACACCTGCAGCGGCCCAAAAGGCCGGATCCGGTCCAAGAGTAGGCGCCAAGAGTAGGCGCCAAGAGTGGGCGCCAAGAGTAGGCGCCAGCGATCGAAGACGACGCAGGCCCGGCGTCACCGTCCAACCTGCAGTCACGGCCTTGCACACCGAACCTGCTGTTTCCGTTACTCTGTCCTTGTCACAACAAAAGACCAGCCTATAGAAGGCTGGTCTTTTCTTTTGAAACGCGCTCTAAAGCTTTTCCATTGGAGACTTTACACAAAAAGTAGGGAGGGGGCTACCACATACCCCACGCCCGGCTGATGTAATCGCTGCCCGACATGACGACCAGAACACCAAGGATGAAGAAGCCGGAGAATACAGTGGCCTTGATCAACCTCGACTGCGAAAGAACGTGCATAAAGAACAGAATCACCAGCAGCGCCTTGAGCGCCGCACCCCCAATCGTGACGATCGGATTCAGAATCCCCATCGGAATGTAGGCAGTCAGGGTGATGATCAGCGTCAGCGCAAGCAGGCACGCAAAGATGATGACCTGCAGCAATGGGCTGATGATGTGATCGTGAACATGCTCCGGATTCGTAACGTTCGACGGGTCATGCTCCTGCCCTTTATCGTTCGGAAGGCTAAGATCTGTGGACTGCATGCTGCCCTTTCTCGCCAGCTACTGGCGCAAGCACTTGGAAAACTAATGCAGCGGATGTCTGTTCACCAGATAAAGCAGCGGAAACAGGAAGATCCAGACGATGTCCACAAAGTGCCAATACAACCCAAAGTTGCGAACCGGAGCCACATACCCCGAACCGAACTCCCCTTTCCAGGCCCGCCACAGAACCCACAACATCAGCCCGATGCCGATGGTCATATGCAGCAGATGCATCCCGGTCATCGCAAAATACAGAAAAAAGAACACCTGCGTTCGCTGCGCTGAATCAGGCGGTAAAGCCTTCGAAACCAGCACCCCATGATGTACGAGCGGATGAACGAACTCGGAGATGTCGTACGTTGCACCAGGAACGTGATGATGCGCGTACGCGTCGTGGTATTCCGAAAACTCCACGGCCATAAACGATAGACCCAGCACAAGCGCGGCGACCATTCCACCCAGCAGCACCGTCCGGTTGCGAACCTCAGCACCCCAGACACTCATCGCCATGCATAAGCCTGACGCGCTTAGCAGAATGGTACTGACCACTCCCCAGATCACGCTGAGCGAGTTCGAGCCGGCAACGAAAACCGGATAGTACCAGCTACGGTACAGCAGGTAGGACATGAACAGTCCACCGAAGAACATGATCTCCGTCAGGAGGAAGATCCACATCCCGAAGCTGACTGCCTCCCGCTGCTGCGCCTCCGTTTCAAAGTGGTGGCGCAACTGCGGCAGGTTCTGGTGCTCGTGCTCGGCATGGAAGGCCGTGGAGGTGGCCGTATGCGGCCGGATGCCGGCAGTGATCGCGTTATCCAAGGCTTACCACCTCGTGCTGTTTGCGCTCTAGCCACGCGTAGTCGTAGGCTTCGTGATCCATGACCGGCGTTTCTACGAAGTTCTCCTTCAACGGCGGTGACTGGATCTGCCACTCGAGGCCAGTTGCCTGCCAGGGGTTATCGCCGGCGATGGCCCCATACTTCAGTGACCAGCCTAGATAGAGCAGCGGCATCATATAACCCGCTCCGAGCACCGTCGCGCCCGCCGTCGACAACACATTCAGAATCTGGAACTCGGGTGGGTACGCATGGTACCGGCGCGGCATACCAAGATAACCAAGAACGAACTGCGGCATGAACGTCAGGAAGAAGCCGATGAAGGTAGTAACCGCTGCGAGCTTGGACAGCGTCTCCGGGTACATTCGACCGGTCATCTTTGGCCACCAGAAGTGGATCGCGGCCAGGAAGGCCATCAACATGCCGCCCACCATAACGAAGTGGAAATGAGCCACCACGAAGTAGGTTTCGGTGAGATGGATGTCCATGCCCAGCGAGCCAAGAAACACACCCGTCAAACCGCCCACCGTGAACAGCCCAATGAAGCCTAGTGCGTACAGCATGGGCGTCTCAAAGGTCACGGAGCCCTTCTGCAGCGTGAAGGACCAATTGAATATCTTGATGGCCGAAGGAACGGCGATCAGCATCGTCAGTAGCGAGAAGATTAAAGCCGAGTAGTTGGAAACACCCATGATGAACATGTGGTGCTCCCAGACAAAGAATCCGAACAGCGCAATGGCGACCGAGCTGAAGGCAATCGCGGTATAACCGAACGGCCGCTTCCTGCTAAATGTCGAGATCACCTCGGAGATCACACCGAAGCCAGGCAGAATCATGATGTAAACGGCAGGGTGCGAGTAAAACCAGAACAGATGCTGGAACAACAGCGGATCGCCGCCCTTGGAAGGGTCAAATACACCGATACCAAAAACGCGCTCCAGGCCAACCAGCGTAAGCGCGATAGCCAGCACCGGCGTGCCGAGCACAACCAGCAACGACGTCGCATACAGGCTCCAGCAGAAGAGCGGCAGGCGGAACCAGGTCATCCCGGGGCAACGCATGCGATGCAGGGTGACAATCACATTCAGTGCCGTAAAGATCGAGGAGAAACCGGAGATAAAGATCGCGGTCGCCGCCGTCAGCACATGGGTGTTCAGGTAGTGCGTGGAGAGCGGCGTCGTGAAGGTCCAGCCCGTATCCACACCGCCCAACACAAGCGCAGATAGAAGGAATGTACCGCCGATCATGTACAGGTACCAGCTCAGCAGATTGATTTTAGGGAATGCCAGATCCTTTGCCCCAATCATGATCGGGATTAGGAAGTTCCCCATCACCGCCGGAATGGACGGCACCAGGAACATGAAGACCATGATGATGCCATGCATGGTGAAGAATTTATTGTAAGTATCGGAGGCGACCAGATCTGGCTGCGGCGTTAACAGCTCTAGGCGGATCATGCCCGCGAAGGCAGCTCCGATAAAGAAGAAGAATGTGATCGAAATCAGGTACATGATTCCGATCCGCTTGTGATCCTGCGTGAGAAGCCAGCTGAGAATGCCGTGCTCCTCGTTCAGGTAATTCCTCTTTGGAAGCCTGGCCGTGGTCTGGTCAGGAAGGGCGACGATCGTCGATGCACTGCTCATGGCTTCACCGTCTCAGAAGAATCGGGCATGGATGGGTTGGCTTGGCTGGCCGGCATCGTGGGCGCGGCCTGGTTGCTGTCCGAGGTCACGTTCGTTTGCTGGACCCGATAGTTGGATTGCAAATTCTTGATGTATTCAACCAGCGAGATCAAACCATCTTCGCTGATCTGGCCCTGATAGGTCGGCATAATCGGCGCAAATCCGGCGGTGACGTGCTGAGAGGGATTCAGGATCGAGTCGCGGAGGTAGGCATCGTTTACCAGCACTTGGCTGCCATCGGTCAGGGTAAGGCGCGAGCCGTACACCCCCGCCATGTTCGGGCCCCTCGCGGCGGCGTTGCCGCTGTGGCAGGAGATACACCCCAGTGAAGCGAAAAGACGCTCTCCGTTCTGGGCCAGGCTCTGACCACTGTTGGACTGCTTCAGCCACTTCTCGTAGTCCTCCGGAGTCAAAGCTGTCACCTTGCCAATCATGCCGGCATGCAACGTGCCACAGTACTGCGAGCAGAAGAGATGGTAATCACCCGGTGACGTCGCCTGAAACCACACGGTCGTATAGCGGCCGGGGATCACCTCGCGCTTGATGCGGAAGTCCGGGATGAAGAAGCTGTGAAACACATCCTGCGAGATCATGGTCAACTGCACCGGGCGCCCAGTGGGCACGTGCAGCGCGTTGATTTCATGCTGTCCGCCCGGATGCTCGGCCTTCCACATCCATTGCTTGCCGATGATGTAGATGTTCATCGAGTTCACCGGCGGGTTGTAGATGCGGAAGTACAGCAGTGCTCCCCACACATACACGACGAGAAAGACGCCCAATGGAATGATTGTCCAGGTCGCTTCCAACAGCGTCGAGCCTTCAACCGGCGTAGCCACGGGACTGCGGGACCGGCGATAGCGGATGCCGAAGCCAAGGATCAGGCCACCCACCAGCAGAATGCCGGTGACGGTCATGCCGAGCAGAAAGACGTAGAGAGCGTCCGTGTACGGCGCAATCGTGGAGGCCTCGGCCGGAAACAGGGCCGCGTTATGCAGCCACTTTACGAGGAATTCCCAAAGAACTGGACTCAGACCCATCGCTAACCCTACCCGATCCGCCGGCGGTAATCATACTGAGGAAGAACCTGCTCCCGGCTGAGGCGAAGGTCGCGCCGGAACATAACGAAGAGAAAACAACCAAGCGCCGCGACCGTCAACATGCCTCCGAGTTGCACCACGCGGGCCACAATCAACGAGTGGCGATTAATCTGCGGGTCGTAGTGGTAGCAGTAGGTAAGGATGTTCGCGACAGGCGAACCAATGTGATTGCCTGATGCCTCCACCAGGCCCAAAAGGATGTCCTTAGGCGAATATTCCACACCGAGGTAGTACTGTGCCAGACGACCCACTGGTGTGGCAATCTCAATGGAACTGGCGTGGGCAAACTGGGTCATTTTGCCGTCTGGTCCCGGAACTTTGACATATCCAAAGCCGACCGCATTCGTCACGGCGTCGATCGCAGGCTTGCCGCCGGTGAGGAAGTGCCAACCCGCTGCGGTCTCGGGATGCCCGTAACGCTTCAGGTAAAAGTTTTTGTTGCGGGCGGCGACCTGCGGTGTCTCCGTGGGGTCGATCGAGATCACCACGACCTGAAAGTCCTTGCCGGGTCGAAGATTGACCATCTCCAGCGCGCTCGTGAGACCATCCATCTCCTCCGAGCAGAGCATGGGGCAGTTGTAGTACACCAGCGACAGAATCGCCGGGTGCTTGCCGTCAAAGTAGTCGCCCAGTCTGACCGGCTTACCCGCACTATCGACAAATGCCGCATCCAGGGGCAACTGCTGATTGAGGTGCTGAGAGACCTGAACGCGCTGCAAGACCGTCGGGAGCTCGTCACCACGGTTTTCACCCATGGTCTTTTCGCCATAGCCAGCCACCTGAGCTGGGAGGGGGAACGCCCCCACAGCCAGACCAGAAAGCAGCGCCAGGGCCGAAACCCAACGCCGGATCCGCCGGCCTTGGCCTCCGGCCGCAGTCTCCGTGCTTTGTGTAATCCGCATATCCCTCTTCGGCATATCGATCCAGTCATCCAGTCTATGGCTATCGTTTTTACCGTATTCACACAAGCGCTGCATGAAAGCGCTCGTCTTCAACTCCCCGGGTTCGGTTCCGGAGCTTCCCGCTACTGCTTCGCTTCCGCCTGATTAAATTCCATACGCTGCTCCCGGGCACTGATTTGATCCAGTTCGTACCCGGTACGGGCAAAGCCGTTGGTTAGCGGCTCTGCAAGGGTGGGATGGCTGTCTCCGGCCATGGTGGTACCGACGGTCTGCAAGCCGCCGGCAGGCTGCGGAAGTCCCTGTTGCACGATCAACTGCATGGCCCGATCGATCGGGATGCGCACCTTTCCGACTGGTAGACCGGAGCCGGAGGAGTAGAAGTCCAGAAGCAGGTCCTCTCGTGCATGGAGATCGGCCGTGTCCTGATTGCCGTCGTCGGTCTGCAACCGCGGCGTGGGGAACCGCTTTGTCATCGCGGCGTACTCCTGCTGCTCCAGCACGGTGTTGGAGGTCAAGTTTCCTTGGCTGGCGCGCCCAAGGCTGTTGTTGGTTACCGTCTGCGCCTCATGCCATTTGTCACGATCGCCATCGGTATGGCGCAGCCCGGTGTTAATCGCCTTGCCCATCACCCAGCAAAAGATGAAAAAGATGGCCAGGAATCCAGTGAGGCCGGCGAGAAACGTGATCAGGCCGCCGACATTGACGTCCTGTGTCTCGTAGCCCGGATTTCCCTCATGGCGGTCACGGCTCGGCTGTATCCGGCTGCTATCTGGATGCAGGTTTTCGCTTCCCTTGTTCTCCGGGTTAGTGGGCATGTTCAGGCTCCAATACCTCCGCCGTATGCGGATCGTTCAGGACGATGAGCGGGCGTCTGCCGAGCTCGGTCAAATAGAAGGAAGCCCAGAAGAATAGAACCGCCAGAGGTACGGTCAAATAGGCGAGAATGCTGAAGTTTCCGGCCAGGTGAAGGTTCCCGGCCGCGTCCTTGAAGTTCGGCTCGATCAGCCAGAACATATCGATCAGGCGCGCGGCGATCATGAATAGGCAAAGCGCGAACATGCGGGATCGAGAGCGCTTGAACTCGCGGCTGAGAAGCAGGCAGAACGGGATAATCCAGTGACAGAGCGCGTCCAGCGTCGTGATCGTCCACCACCCGCCGCGGATGCGGTGCAGGTACCAGGGAATCTCGTCCGGCACGTTGCCCGAGTAGATGATCAGAAACTCGGCGAAGGTGAAGTAGATGTTCAGCATGACAAAGGCAAACGCCAGCTTGCCGATGTCATGCTGCTCGGTCATGCGGAACATCGTCTTCATCGGCTCATACCTGCTGAGCAGAAGCAACGTCAGAAGGCCAATAGCCAGAACACCGTAACCCTGGGCGACGAGGAACTGTAAACCATAGATCGAGGAGTACCAGGTGACATCCAGCGATTTCACAAAAACAATGACAAAGTCGGTCATGGCAACGACATAAATCAGAAGGGCCGGGCCGGAGATGTTCTCAAACAGAATTCTCCAGCGGTCGAAGGATTGCATCGTACCCGCCTCCGCATCCGCGTCGCGGCTTAGCGAGAATCTATTCAGCAGGGCGATGACCAGGCCCATGAAACTCAGCACCAGCGCCGCTTGCACCCAATCCACAGTGGGGTTCAGCATGGAATGCTTGGCATTGATACACAGCTGCTGCTCGTGGCTGAGAATGCCGGCCCGATAAGCGTCCAGCGTCTGCTGCGTGGTGTGGTAAGCCGCCCATTGGTAGAGCCGAGGCGCCAGCAGCAGGATCGGAATCATCATGATCGCGACCACCCACCAGGTCCTCGTAATCGCCTCCAACGGCCGGCGCAGGATCAGGCCCCATTTGCCGCCCGACAGGTACTGCACGAGCAGAAACGCGAGTGCGCCGCCGACGAAGTTGAAGGACGTCATCACGCCCATCAAGTAGGCGCGAAGAATGTGCTCCGGTCCTTCTGCCAGAAAGAAGAAGACGACGGAGACCAGAGCGAGCACGGCAGCGATGATCAGCGAACGGGTTCGCCACGCCGCGATAAAGTCCGGAGCCGCCAGGACGCTGGGCAAAAGACGCGGACCGTGTGCGGCATGGCCGCCGCCTCCGTCTGCTAGGTGCCCTTCCCCGTGATATACGTGATCCGTTGCCATCGTTAGCTTTGCCTTTTCTGCCGAGCGTTCTTGTCTTCGTCGTAGCTGCGTGAGCGTGAACTACGTTTAGTGCTGTCGTCCATCGAGGCTACCTGGAGACTGAGCGTCCAGGGCGCCCCCGGGTGCACCGCCGGAATCACGCGTGCCGGAATTGGATGTTGCCGCCGAACCGCCGTGCGCGGCAGAGCCGGAGGGTGGGGTGTTGATGCTTTGCCCGGGAATGCCTGCGTTCGGATCAGGCGTTCCATAGACGGCGGTGTTCGGCAGCTGCCAAGGGTCGGCAAATCCAGGCGGCATGCCCTGCTGATTGGCGATCTCGTGCAGATCCTGCGGCCGCTGTCCTGACGGGAGCGCGGCCTCCGTCGCGCTCTGGCTGAGCTGCAGCGCGCGGATATAAGCCACGATCGCCCAGCGGTTGGCCGGGCTTACCTGGGAGCCGTACTCCGGCATCGCACCGTAGCCGTTGGCGATCACCGAATAAAAGTGACCGAGCGGTGCGTTGCGCAACCGATCCGTATGGAAGTTGCCGGCCGGACGGTAGCCGCGCTGCACGATCATGCCCGCGCCATTGCCCACGCGAGAATGGCACGGCGTGCAAAAGATATTGTACTGCTCCTGACCGCGCTGCAGCAGCTCAGCCGTTACCGGCAGGGGCATACCGTCGCCCTCCTTGCCGCCGGCAAGGCCCGTATAGAAGTAGGTGTTGGTATGCAGCTGCGCACGGGAAACCGTGTTTTCTACCTGCGGACGGACAGACCGGCCATCGACGTAAAAGGAGGTGCCGCGTTGCGGGTAGAACTTGGGCTGGTTGTGCATGTCCTGCCGGCAGCCGGCCAGCAGCAAAGTTGCTGCAAGGGCAGTCGATGCGCCGAGTTTAAACCAACGTTGCATACTACGTCCTGTCTCTTGACCCTGGTCTTGCAGCTCTGAAAATGGCATTAGTGGTCAACCTCCACCACCGACACCGGTGTGAAACCCTCAAGAAAGGTACGTGTTTCCTGCAGGGAGAATCGCGGGTCATGAGCTTCGAGGCAAAGGAAGAACTTGTCTGTTGTGGCGCCGTTGCGGAAGTTGGCGACGTTGAACAGCGGATGATAGAGCTGCGGCAGGCCGCACTGCGCAAGCATTCCGAAGCCGGCGGAAAGCCCGGCGAACAGGATCGTCCACTCATATGCCGGAATCACCCACGCCGGCCAGGCATTCAGGGGCATGCCGCGGATGTTTAACGGATAGCTCCAGATGTTCATCCACGTCTCCATCAGCCAGGCCGTGGTAAGACCCATGATGCCACCCATCAGGCACATCAGCGGAACGCGGGTCTTGGTGAAGCGCAGCGCCTCGGCCGCCTCTTCCACGGGGTAGGGCGTGTAGCACTCCATGCGACGGTAGCCTTCACGGTAGGCATGCTCGGTGGCATGCACCAACTCGGTGGGCGTGTTGAATTCGGCGACCAGGCCGTAGACTCCCTCTACCAGCGGCATTAGAGAGCCTCCCCGGCTACGACTTCAGCATCTTGACCGCCCGGACGGACCTTGGTCTGTGGCAGCATCATGCGCACCTCCGACATCGGAATCATGGGCGCCAGACGAGCAAAGAGCAGGAACAACACCGTAAACAGACCCCACGTCCCGATGAACAGCATGTAATCCCACTTGGTTGCGCGGTACGTACCCCAACTGGAGGGTAGATAGTCACGATATAGCGAGGTGACTACGATCACGAAGCGCTCAAACCACATGCCGATGTTCACCACGAAGCTGAGAAAGAACAGGTAACCGGGCGAGACACGCAAGCGGCGGCTCCATAGGGTGGTCAACGGAATCGCGATGTTGGTCAGGATCAGCGTCCAGTACGCCCAACCCATCGGGCCGAACATACGGTTCCACATCATGAAGAACTCCCAGTGGCTGGCCGAGTACCAGCTCATGAAGACCTCCATACCGTAGCCATAGGCGACGATGGATCCCGTGGTCAGCATGACCTTCGCCATATTGTCCAGATGGCGCACGGTAACCAGATCTTCCAGGTGGTACCACTTGCGGATGGGGATTGCGAGGGTGAGCACCATGGCAAAGCCCGAGTACACGGCACCGGCGACGAAGTAGGGCGGGAAGATCGTCGTATGCCAGCCCGCCATTGCGGCGACCGCAAAGTCGAAGCTGATGGTGGTGTGCACGGAGAGCACCAACGGCGTGGCCAGACCGGCAAGCAGCAACGAAGCCGACTCATACCGCACCCAATGCCGCGTGGAGCCGCGCCAGCCGAGCGACAGAATGCCGTAGAAGTATTTGGCGATCGGCGCCTGCGCACGGTCGCGCAGGGTGCCGAAGTCCGGGATGAGGCCGATGTACCAGAAGACGATCGAGATGGTCGCGTAGGTCGAAACCGCGAAGACGTCCCAGGCGAGAGGCGAGCGGAACTGAGGCCATACGTTCATCGTGTTGGGGTACGGCAGCAGCCAATACCCCAGCCAGGGACGGCCGATGTGCAGCAGCGGGAACATGCCGGCGCAGACCACGGCAAAGATGGTCATCGCCTCGGAGAAGCGGTTGATGGAGTTGCGCCAGCTTTGCTTAAACAGGAGCAAAATGGCCGAGATCAGCGTGCCGGCGTGACCGATACCGATCCACCAGACAAAGTTGATGATGGCAAAACCCCAGGCACCGGGGATCGTGATCCCCCAAATTCCGACACCCTTCAGCACCAGCCAGGTCACCGCGATCAGAACACCGGTAGCGATGGTGGCTGCGACGAAGAAGCCCCCGAACCAGGCCCACGGCGTGTTAGCCGTGAGCACAATGCCGGCGATCTTCTGCGTCACGCTGCGGAAGTTGTGGCCCGGTGCAATGACCGCATACTCGCCCGTCCGCGGATCGATCAACGGATCGACAAGGGTCTCGAGGTCGGCGTTCGGGTTATGGATAGGTCCCTGGGTCGCCATGCTAGATCAGCTCCGAGTTCGGGTTGATGACGCCGGCCGTATAGGTGGTGCGCGGACGGTAGTTGAGATCGCCAAGGGCCTGGTAGTCGCGCTCGGAGGCGCGGCGCTGCGCCACCTTGCTCTTGGGATCGTTCTTGTTGCCGAAGACGATGGCGTTCGTCGGGCAGCTTTGCTGACAGGCGGTCACTACATCGCCGTCGCGGATGCCGCGATTTTCCTTATCCGCCGTGAACTTCGCCTCTTCGATCCGCTGCACACAGTAGGTGCACTTTTCCATCACGCCGCGCGAACGCACCGAGACGTCCGGATTGCGCATGAACTTCAGGCTCTCGGTCTCGTAGTCCGAGTAGAGCAGAAAGTTGAAGCGGCGTACCTTGTACACGCAGTTGTTGGAGCAGTACCGTGTGCCCACGCAGCGGTTATAGACCATGGTGTTCAGGCCTTCGGGCGTATGAATTGTGGCGCCGACCGGGCAGACCTGTTCGCAGCCGGCCTGTTCGCAGTGCTGGCACATCATCGGCATGAAGTGCGCGCGGGGACTATGCAGATCGCCTTCGAAGTAGTTATCGATCCGCAGCCACTGCATATCGCGGCCGACTTTCACCTGCTCGCGACCCACCACCGCGATGTTGTTCTCCGCGTAGCAGGCCACCACGCAGGCGTTGCAGCCGATGCAGGAGTTCAGATCAACCGAAAGCGCCCAGGCGTTTTGGATCTCGCGCGAAGACGGATCCTGGTGGTCATAGCGCCAAGCGCCGTACCACATACTGTCCTTGTCTTCCGGCGCCTCGCCCTGCGGGTTGTACCCGATCTTATCCACCAGCGTGCCACTCGCGCCTTCATGCGCGTAGTTGGGCTCCTTCATCGCCTCTTCATAGGTGGCGTAGCGGATGATGGAGCGCTCCATCGCCTCGTGTCCCTGCAGCGAGTAGGTGCCCTCGTTATCAAACTTCTTCTGCTCGAGATCGTGCTGGGCATAATGACCACGATGCTCGATGTTGTGCGCCTTTGTGACGCAGAGATCGTACATCTGCTTGCTGCCGGTCAGCTGCAAACCGCCCGCGGCGTAGGGCTGCTCCAGCGTGCGCAGGTAGTAGGCGCTGACGCCCACACCCGCAGCCACACGGCCGGCTTCGGCACGGCGGCCGGAGCCCAGGTGCAGCGTAATCGCGCCATCAGCGTGGCCGGGCACCATGAGCACCGGTACGAGCAGCTTCTTGCCGTTCACCTCCAGCTCGACAGCCTCGTTTTCTTCAATTCCGAGCGACTCCATGGTCTTCAGGCTGACCAGGGCGGCGTTATCCCACGAAAGATTGGTGATCTGCTTGGGCAATTCCTGCAGCCAGCCGTTGTTGCCGTAGCGGCCGTCATACAGAGACGGATCGGCGAGAAAGCGGATCTCCAGCCCCTTGCCGGTGGGCGCCAGGGCAACCGACGGCATCGACTTCGGCGTCCCCACGCCCGAGGCTGGTTGGAAGGCCGTGCCTTCGACCCAGCCATCGTGCAGCGCCTTGCGCCAACCTGTAGGAAAATCGCCCGGGATGTAGGTCTTCGCTGTGGCCACCACCACGTCGTAGGCACCCTGCGACGGATCAATCAGCGTCGCCAGCACATCGTGCGCGGTCACACCGCCGTACAGTGGGGCGATCATCGGCTGCACAACCGAGATCGTGCCGTCATACGCCCGGCAATCAGTCCAGCTTTCGAGGTAGTGGGCTTTCGGAATGTGCCAAGTGGAGTAGAAGCCCGTCTCGTCCACATGCGAGCCGAGATGCACGGTATTCGGCACCATGTTAAGGGCGGCGGCGAAGCCGACGTCGGTTGGTGCGCTGTACAACGGATTGGTGCCTAGGAAGACCAGCCACTGCACCTTGCCGGCGTGCATGTCTTCGACCATCGTCTTGAAGTCGGCTCCCCCCTCGCTGGGAATGGCATGTACAGGCTGGGTGTACACCACAGTCTTGCCAACCGCGCCGAGCGCCGCGTTCAGCTGCATCGCCGCCGCCTGGCAGGCCGGCGTGCTTTGCGGCCCGGCAATTACGGCGCAACGGCCGTTCGCCTTCTTCAGGTCGGCCATCGCAGCCGCGGCGAACTTTGCGACATCGGGGTTGCCGTTGACCGCGCCGGCATTGCCGGAGGCCAGCGCCATGGCAAAGGCATCCAGCTCGCTAGGCGCCAGCGCAAGACGATGTTCGGCCTTGAAGCCGGTCACCGAAGACATTGTCTCGACGGAGTACATGCGATTCATAGGCTTGCCGCGCTCAAAGCGGTGGCGCTCGGCGTAGGCCGCCGATAACGGCAGGAAGCCGGGGAAGTGAATGCCGCCCAGAAAATCTGCGTCGAGCGTCAGGATGACGTCGGCATCTGCCAGACGGTATTGGGTGTCGTAGAAGTCGCCGAAGGCTGCCTTGGAAACAGTACGATGGGCGTCGCCGCCGGCCGGTTCGTACTGGACCAGCCTGGCCTGCGGATACTTCGCCTGCACCTGCTTCCACTGGGCGGCGAAGCTGGGTGAGGTGGTGGTCTCGCTCAGGAAGTAGAGACCCTGTCCCGCGGGCAGCTGCACTACAGCATTTTGGAACTCCTGCTGAAACCGCGGCCACTCGGCGTTTTCGCCGCGAAACCTTACGTGCTGCGAACGGTCTGGGTCGTAGAGGTCCAGAAGTGAAGCCTGGGTGAACGCATCCGCCTTGCCCAGGGACATCGGGTGTTCCGGGTTGCCCTCGAGCTTGGTCGGACGGAAGGCATCGGACTTGACAAGCACCGGAATGGCGCCGGTCGGAAACGGATGTGCGGTGGCAAAAAACGTCGGCGTACCGAGGATGATGTCCTCGGGCTGCTTGATGTAGGGATAGATCGCCTCGTCGGGCTGCTTGGTGCAACCGGCGAGTCCGGCCAGCGCGAAACTCGCCCCCATCACCTTCATGAATCCGCGGCGCGAGACCGAGTTGGCCCATTCGCCGGCGCCGGCCTGCCGCGGAAACTCCTCCTGCATCAGTTCCTGGAACTCCGGCGTGTCGGCCAGCTCGTCCAGGTTCTTCCAGAAGCGCTTGCCGGTGCGGCCGTCCAGCCGGGCACGCACCTCGGCCAGCGTCATCTTGTTAGAAGGGGTAATCCGCGTCACCACCTGCGCGGGGGCGGATGTGCTCGGTGCGCCGTTCATCGCGTGATCCGTGGACCTATCTTCGTTTCGCATTCCCTGCCTGGACTCCATGGTCTTCGCGTCTACCGGTGGCACGTTTCGCAGCTGACAATCTGGTTGGGAGAGCGAATGTGGTATCGATCCACAAGGAATTTACCAAGTGCTTCCTGACTGGTGAACTTCTCATAGCTGGCCGGCATGCGGATCACGGGCACATTAGATTCCGTGTTGCCGGAGCCGTTCTGCGGCACAGGTTCCATGTCATGGCGCGGTCCGGACTGCGGCTGCGTCATGCTGTTGCGCGTGCTGCCCTGCTCCGGGCTGCCATCGTCGCCTAGGCCGGGTGCCTCCTGCGAGCCGTTGACCCCGCCCAGAGTGCCATGCGGAATAGCCGGTGTCTGCATCATGGCCAGCTGCGGGTTGCGGTTGCCAGGATCCTTGGTCACACAGGAGACCTGATCCGCCGTGGGACCCTGCGTGCTCAGTTGACTGCACCAGACCGGATGCACCTCGGACGGTCCCGCCCAGGCCATGTTGTAGATTTCGCTGGTGGGCCGCAGGTTCTTCACCGGATTGCGATGGCAGTTGAGGCACCACTCCATCTGCAGCGTATTCTCCATGTACATCAGCGGCATCTCGTCCACGCGGCCATGGCAGCTGGCGCAACCCAGCCCCTTGTTCACGTGCACGGAATGGTTGAAGTAGACGTAGTCCGGAAGGTCATGCACGCGGATCCAAGGAATGGACTGGCCGGTGGCCCAGCTCTGCCGCACCGGCTCCAGCAGCTGAGCGTTGGTCCAGATCTGGGAGTGGCAGTTGATACAGGTCTTGGTCGGCGGAATGCCGGCGTAGAAGCTTTTCTCTACCGACGTGTGGCAGTACTGGCACTGCAGGCCCAGGCCCTCTACGTGATGCTTATGACTGAACGGCACGGGCTGGTCGGGGCGCTGGCCCTGCCGCGTCACCCACGGTGAGCGCTGCAGCTCGTTCAGGGTCACGCCCGTGATGATCACGATCAAGCCTGTCAGCACGAGGCTCGCCCGAATCAGCGCGTTCGAACTGCGGTCAAATACCTGCGCCATGAATGCTCTCTACCACCTTGAGCCGCTTTGTACACGGTTTGCGGTGTGTTAGTCCAGCGTTGTCGCGAATGTCTGGATAAGGTGTCTGCCATGCAACCGTCATGCTTGGCATGAGATTTTCAGCCTGCCTGCATAGATCGCAGGTGTAAAGAACTTGGTGCAGATCATCGAAGCACGGCGAAGGCCATCTGCGCAAGGGTTTCGTACTGCAGGCAAACGATTATCGAGTAGAGGACCACGGACGTTTCAGTTTGCAAAGAAGCTCGGCCTGTCCAAGTCATGACGCCTAAACATTGCAACTCGGGCCCGTCTGACCTAGGATCACCGTGCTCCGAGTTAGCATGCACGCATGGCCGAAGTGCGATGCCGTACACGCAAGCCGCCCTACGACACCGCGGAGGCTGTCCGCTGCCTTTCAGCGGCGGACCCGAAGCTGGCGGGCTTGATCGAGCGCGCGGGGCCCTTCACGCTGAGGATACCCGCGCAGCAGTCACCTTTTGAGGCGCTCCTGCGGGCCATCCTGTACCAGCAACTGCATGGCAAGGCTGCGGCGGCCATCCACGCGCGATTGCTGACGAGCTTTGACCCGGTGCTGCTGGCGGAGGGCCAAGGGCCGGGGACGCACGCCTCAGCGCAGCACTTTCTGGACTGCCCGAACGAACAGCTGCGCGCGGCGGGTCTCTCCCACAACAAGGCGCTCGCGATCCGCGATCTGGCCGCGAAGACGGTCGACGGAACGGTGCCCTCACTGGCGCGCATCCGCAAAATGAGCGACGAGGATATTATCAGCCAACTGACGCGGGTGCGCGGCGTGGGCCGGTGGACCGTGGAGATGTTTCTCATGTTCCGCCTGGGCCGGCCGGATGTCCTGCCGGTGGGCGATTACGGCGTTCGCAAGGGCTTTGCGCTGACCTTTCAGGGCCTCAAGCCGGATGTCAGAGTGACGCCCGACCTGCTGCCCGCCTCCGAAGTGATGGGGCGTCGCGCCAAACGCTGGGCTCCATGGCGTTCGGTTGCCAGCTGGTATCTCTGGCGCGCCTGCGATCTCGCCGCGGGCAAAGCGGCCCAGCCGGAATAGCTGGACCCGCGACTTTCAACTTCACTGTCACAATTTGGAACACCTCCGCCCGCTTGGGGCATGCCGCTGGGCAACCGGTCCCGGTACGATAGCGCTATGTCGTCTCTGCCCCAGGCTGCTTCCCTCGACGTCACCGGCCCCCTGACACCTGCTGTCCCGCAGCGCTACGTCTGTGTGCACGGGCACTTCTATCAGCCGCCCCGGGAAAATCCCTGGCTCGAAACCGTCGAGGTGCAGGACTCCGCCAGTCCGTTTCACGACTGGAATGAGCGCATCACCGCCGAGTGCTACGCGCCCAATGGAGCTTCGCGCATCACGAATAAGGAAGGCCAGATCACGCGCATCCTGAACAACTACGCGCGCATGAGCTACAACTTCGGCCCCACCCTGCTGAGCTGGCTGGAGATGTATGCGTCGCGCGCCTACCGCATGATCCTGGATGCGGATCGCGACAGCCAGCGGCGCTATAGCGGACACGGCTCCGCCCTGGCCCAGGTGTACAACCACATCATCATGCCCCTGGCCTCGGAGCGGGATGCGCGTACGCAGATCCGCTGGGGGATTGCGGACTTTGAGTCCCGCTTCGGACGCAAGCCGGAGGGCATGTGGCTGGCCGAAACAGCCGTCTCTCGTAGCGTGCTCGACCTCTTGGCTCAGGAAGGCATCAAGTTCACGGTTCTGGCGCCCCACCAGTGCGCCCGGATCAGGAAGCTGGCCAAACCCGTTGCCCCGTCGCTCCTCCACGTCGGTGAAGCGAACGGCAAAGCGCCGGAGCAGCCGGGTAACACCGCGCCTGCTACATCCGCGTCCGTCGAACCCATGGCCGGAGCCCAGTGGATCGAAACGCCCAATGCAACCGTTAATCCGACGCGGCCCTACCTTGTCGAGCTGGAGGAGGGTCGCTCCATTGCCGTATTTTTTTACGATGGACCGGCCTCGCGAGCGATCGCCTTTGAAGGCCTGCTGAACTCCGGCGAAGAGTTCGGCAAACGCATCCTCGGCAGCCTGCGGCCGCAGGATGGTGACGAACCGCAGCTGGCACATGTGGCTACCGACGGCGAAAGCTACGGCCACCACCACCGGCACGGCGAGATGGCGCTGAGCTACGCCCTGCACTGGATCGAAGCCCAAGGCCTGGCGCAGACGACCAACTATGGCGAATTCCTGGAAAGATTTCCCGCGCGGTGGCAGGCGGAGGTTGTGGATGATTCCTCGTGGAGCTGCGCCCATGGGGTCGAGCGGTGGCGTGCCGATTGTGGCTGCAACGGTGGAAAATCCGGCTGGAATCAGGCCTGGCGGGCTCCTTTGCGCAAGGCGCTGGACCTTCTGCGCGACCGCACCGCACCCCTGGCGGAGAAGGCTGCCGCACCCCTTCTTCGGGATCTCTGGGCCGCCCGCGATGCCTACATTAACGTCGTGCTCGATCGCCGCCCTGAATGCATCGAACGGTTTCTCCAGGCGCACAGCAAACACCCGCTCAGCCCGGAAGAACGCGTCGTGGTCTTCGAGCTGCTCGAGTTGGAACGCCACACGCAGTTGATGTACACCAGTTGCGGCTGGTTCTTCGATGACATCTCGGGCATCGAGACGGTGCAGATCATCGCCTATGCGGGGCGCGTGCTGCAGCTCGCCGCCAAGCTCTTCGGGCAGGAGGGCAAGGCGCTCGAAGCCGAGTTTCTCGAAGTACTTGAAAAGGCCAAAAGCAATGTGCCGGAGCATGGGGACGGGGGCGCCGTCTACCGCAAGTGGGTGGAGAACGCCCGCCTGGATCTGGAGCACGTGGGAGCGCACTATGCGATCTCGTCGATGTTCCGCTCCTATCCGGATGTGGGCCAGATCTTCTGCTTCGATGTGCAGCGGCACAGCTATGACGTTCTGACCTCCGGCAGCGGCCGCGTGGCTCTCGGTCGTGCACGGCTGAAGTCGCAGATCACAGAGCAGACGGAGGAGATCTGCTTTGCGGTGCTGCACCTGGGCGATCAGAATCTCTCTGCCGCGGTAAAACGCTTCGGTCCCGGCGAACTCGCAGCCTGGGAGGAGTTCAGCGAGGCAGCCCGGGTGGCCGTCCGCCGCGCAAACCTGCCGCAGCTAATCCGGCTCATCGACGGCTTCTTCGGATCGACCTTGTACTCCCTTACCTCGCTGTTCGCCGACGAGCAGCACCGCATTCTTAAAAGCATCCTGAATCAAACGCTCGCCGAGGTGGAAACTTCGTTGATGCGCATCTACGAGGAGCACGCCACGCTGCTGCACTTCCTCGGTGAATCCAACGTGCCGGCCCCGCCGGCACTGGCGCTTACCGCTGGCTTCGCCATCAACGCGAGCCTTCGCCACGCGCTCGAGGCGGAGAGCTACGACGCCGCGGAGGTTGCTCGCCTGCTGCGGCGTGCCGAGCTGGACAACGTCACATTGGACACCGCGACGCTGAGCTACGCCGCGGATACGCGCATGAAACGCGCCATGATTGCCGTGGAACAGGCCGCGAGCATGCAGAAGACAGGCATCCTGGCCGAGGCGCTCGCCATCGCGGAGAGTCTGCGTATCCTGCCGGCCTCCTCCAATCTCTGGCAAGCGCAAAACATCTGGAACGACCTGCTACGCCGACCGGAAAGCCGCTACTGGGGCCGCGAGTGGCGTCACGGCTTCGGCAAGCTCGGCGCCGCCCTCAAAATCAGCGTGGAGGATCTGACCAAGGCCCACGACGCAACCCTTGGACGGCAAAGCGAGCTGTGAGCGACGCTGCATTTCCGGTCTCCGCGCCCGAAGCTGCTGTCAGCGCGCGCAGCCGCATCCCACCGTTCATGGCTGCCAGCATAACATTGGGCCCGGATGGGGCTGAGTCTCTCAGTGTGGCCGGGCAAACTGCCTGGGAGCGCACCGTAGCCGCGGCCGAAAGTGCTCTCCCCCCGCCCCGGCTGCTGGTGGTGCTGGCCCATCCTGACGATGAGGTTCTGGCGCTGGGAGCGCGTTTTGAACGCCTCTCCCGGTCGCGCATCGTCACTGTGACCGACGGCGCCGACGCCCTGCACCACGGTTTCGAATCACCCTCGGCCTACCGCGAGGCGCGGCACGCCGAACTCATCGCAGCGCTCGCCCATGCGGAGCTGCCCGCGAACGTACTGGCATCCTTCCCTTCACTGACTCCGGTGCCCGACCAGCGCGCCGCGTGGCATCTGGAGGAACTGACGCTTGGGCTGCTTGATGTCCTGCAGGACTTTGCTCCGGAGGCCGTGCTGACCCACCCCTATGAGGGTGGCCATCCGGACCACGACGCCTGTGCCTTCGCCGTGCACACGGCGCTGCGTCTTGGCAGGCAGCGTGGCCTTAGACCAGGAGCCCAGGATCGCCAGCCGTTGCTGCTCGAAGCGCCGTTTTACAACAATGACGGCAACGGAGGCCTGCGCACCGGCGCTTTTCTGCATTCGGACCGCGTTCTCACGCTCACCTTGTCGCTGTCTTTGGGAGAACAGGCGAACAAACGAGCACGCTTGGCCTATTTCACAAGCCAGGCTGAGACACTGGGGCAGTTTCAGACGGAGAGCGAATCATTCCGCGTCGCTCCGGCCTACGACTTCACTCAACCGCCTCACGGAGGCAAGCTGCTCTACGAGTGCTTTCCCTGGGGCATGACCGGTTCCCACTTCCGTTCGCTTGCGGCCGAAGCGGAACACCGCCTGGCTTGCGATCTGCGTACCCAGAACTCCGCTCTTCCGGCGGGAGAACATCCTTGAGCCAGGCACCCGATTGCCGAACAGCCGCTTTGCCGGCCACACGGCTACAACCCGGACAGGAGTCAACCGGACCCGTTGTGCTCAGTGTGGGTTTTCCTTTCGCGGTCGTGGGTCCCGGAGCCGTGGGCGGGGCGGAGGTAGTGCTTTCGGAGATCGAGAAAGCTCTTCCTTCTCTCGGCTTTCGGTCAGTCGTGGTAGCGCGGGATGGGTCCGCACCCGTGGGCCGGCTCTACGCCACGCCCGCTCCCGCAGGTGAGATCGACGACGCGGTCCGTGCCCAGGTGGAAGCCGCGCAACAGGTCAACATCGATCGCGCCCTGGCCGAAAATCCCGTTTCCCTGGTGCACCTGCACGGGTTTGACTTTCATCGATATCGATTTCCGCCGGACATCCCCATCCTCGTCACACTGCACCTGCCGCCTGGCTGGTACCCCGATACGATCTGGGCTTTGCCCTCGAACTACCATCTGGTCTGCGTGTCGGAGACGCAAAAATCCGCATGTCCCGCATATGCCCTCGGGCGGATCGAGGTGATCAGCAACGGCGTTCCTCTGCCGGATCGGGCCAGTTTGCGCCCGGAGGGCAGGTACGCGCTGATGCTTTCGCGTATCTGCCCGGAGAAGAATCTGCACACGGGTTTCGATGCCGCGGGAATGGCCGGGCTACCCGCGATTTTGGCGGGCGAGGTCTTTCCCTATGGCGACCACCTGCGCTACTTCGCGGAAGAGATCGAACCCAGACTGACGACACCAGGCCGGGAGCACACGGCTCGCAGGCGCGGCCAGCGTTCCACGGCCGACGCCCGCTTTCTCGGTCCCATCACCGGCGCGGCCAAGGCCCGGCTGCTGAGCCGTGCGGCCTGTCTCCTGCTCCCCTCGTTGGCCCCTGAAACGAGTTCCATGGTGGCTATGGAGGCGCTCGCGGCGGGCGTGCCTGTGGTGGCTGTCGCCTCGGGTGCGGTGCCGGCTATTGTGGAACACGGGCGCACGGGTTTTCTGGTCCCCGCAACGGGCGACATCGCCTCAACCCTTGCCTCGGCGCTTCGCCAGCTCCCGTCGGTGGATCGCGGCCTGTGCCGCGAAACCGCAGAGGCTCGCTTCTCGGTCGCCACCATGCTGCACGGCTACGCCGGTCTCTACCGCCGGCTGGGTCGCCCGAACCCCTTGCCGATGCCATCACCGGAATTGGCGCAAAACTCGGAAGGAGGCGAACCTGCCGAAATCGCCGCAGAGCCGCATGTCGAGCCGCAGATGACCCTCCTCGCCGGTACCGATGCCCTAAGCCGCGTGCAAACGGCCTGGGCGGAACTTTGGCAGACCGATCCCACGGCTACGCCCTTTCAGCATCCGGCGTGGTTGCTGCCGTGGGCGCGCCAGTTCGGACCGGATGGCCTGGTGCAGGCCGTCGAACAGCGGGACGGCGATGGTCACCTGCTCGGCCTGCTTCCGCTGTTCGGCTACCGCGAGCCCTCGGACGGAACACACAAACTACTGCTGCTCGGCACGGGCAATACGGACTACCTGGGCGGCATCTTCCGGCCCCCTTCCGCAGTGTCCCTTGCCGCGCAGGCCCTCCAGTTTGCCCTGACGGCGGCGCCGGCCTGGAACAGACTCGATCTGCTGCAACTTCGCTCCGATTCGCCGTTGTTCCGAGCCGCGGCCAACATTCCGGGCCTAGACCTGGCAGCCGCTGAATCTTGCGCCGTGCTCCCCGCGGCGTCTGCGCTGCCTTCCAAGGTGGGGGCCAACATCCGGCGCTACCGGCACCGGGCCGAGTCCCAAGGGCCGCTCCTCCTTACCTTGGCGTCCGACGTCGCTGAAGCAGAGGAGTGCTTTGGATATCTGGTTGAGCTACATGGCGAGCGCTGGCAATCACGTCAGGAATCCGGTGTGCTCAATGATCCGCGCGTGCTCGAACACCATCGCGAGGCGATCCCTGCCCTTCTCGCAGCCGATCTGTTGCGACTCTTCCGGCTGCGCTGCGGAGAGAACACGGTTGCCGTGGTTTACGCCCTCGCCGACCCTGCCGAACGATCTGTCCGCCGGTTATACCTCTATCTGATCGGCATCAATGTACACCACGGCGAAATCAGCCCCGGCACCCTGATCCTGCACGAAATACGGGAGTATGCCCGCCGGCATGGCTTCGCCGAGCTGGACATGCTACGCGGCGGAGAGCGGTACAAGGCACTCTGGGGAGCCAGCGCCTCGGCCACTCACGCACTTCACGCGACGCGGTAACTGCACTCCGCCTATCTCCTTTATGGTCATTCCCGATTTTGTTGCATTCCGAAGGAATCTGCTTTCGCGGCGGCTTTTTCCATCAGGCGTCTTGCCCTGACTTAACGCTTTTTGCGATGGTCCGGCTTGTGCACCGAATGGTGATGTTTGTTCTGCTTTTCCGGCTCGCGTTCCAAGGCAGGCTCCGCGTGAACCGTCCCGGCCATCACCTCACGCAAAGCCAGTACGACTGCGTCGTGAACCTCTTCCCGAAAGGCATCCCGGATGGTCTGGGCGACCGCTTCCGGCTCAAAGGTCAATGCCTTTTCCGGATCGATCAGTTTATCCAGCATGTCTTGTACCACGGGTTCAATGTGGATCTGCCGCGCAACCACCTTGGCCACTTTCTTTGCCGGGGCGTCGAGCGCTGCCGTAAGCAGATCGTTGGAGAACGCCGGCGTCGCCGAGCTCCAATCCTTTTCAAAGGTGGCCGCCATGGCCTTCACCGCCTTGGGATCGTGGAAGATCACACCCACCTCGCGACGCGCCGCGAGCTCCAGCCGCCGCATGCTCATGCTGCCCAGAAAGGCATCATGATTGTCGCGCACCATGCCGCGAACGTGCAGGCGGATTGACGAGATGCGCACGGCCAAGGCGGCGTTCTTGACCGGAGCACGGCTGATGATGCGGACATCTACCCCCGCCGAAACCTTGTCGTTGAGCAGACGGATAAATTCAGGGTCCGACAGCTTCATCTCATAGATCAACAACTGACGTTTTGCTCCGGCGATATAGGCTTTCAACCTTTGCCGCGCGTTCACCGGACTCACGAGAAAATGCTCATTTTCTGAGGTGTACGGGACCCGTTTGCAGTCGCATTCGAACAGTCGCTGCGCCTCGCGCACAATCTTGGGATCACGGACGACAGCCGCAAAGGAGCGGCTGAGGGTGATATCCACGTGCGTGTAGTTGAATGCCAGCAGGTACAGCTCCTTGCCGTCCACGATGAACATCTTGCCGTGATAGCGAACCAGGTCGCCCGCCGTGCGCGCGACGGTAATGCCCTCCTCCAGCAGGCGCATCTCGAAACGGCGCAGGTATTTCTCTCCGCCGTGATTCGTGTGCGCAATCAGAGCGGTTACGGCAACCCCGCGCTGGGCGGCCTCCACCAAAGCCCGTTCAATCTCGCTGCGGTCAAAGCGAAAGATCAGAATCTGGATGCTTTTCTTCGCGCTATTCAATGCATTGACTACAGGCTGGATGCCGTCTTCCGGCTGAATCAGGAGTCTCACAAAGCCCTTCCGCTGGCGACAGCAACTGCCCTCAACAGATGCGGGGGAGGCTTCCCGAGATGTTTTCGTCCTGTCCTGGGAAGGGTCGCATGGGCCCAAGCGCGATAAAGGCGCTGTGTGGTACCAAAGAGATAGTTAACACCACGCCTTGAGATCCTGAAGTCTGGAGATCCGATGTTACGCCGCCGCCTTCCCGTCGCGTTTCTGTTCGTCGCTGGTAGCCTTACCTCCAGTCTGCTCGCCGCCGCCCAGAAGGCCGCTCCCGAGGGCAGGCCCGGGCATGCCTCAGACAAAGACCATCCCCTGCCCACGGCGCAGGTGCACCATCCTGTGCTCTGGGAAGATCCAGGCAACATCGCGGCAAAGGACCTGCTTTACGGCCAGGGCGGCGCGGATCACCAACCCAAAGGCCCATTCACCTTCGTGGAAGAAGACCGGAACGGGACAACTCCCAAATTCGACGCGCGGGACATCGACGGCAAGAAGTGGCGCGTGAAGCTCGGCGTGGAAGCCCGCCCCGAGGTTACGGCTTCACGGCTGCTTTGGGCCGTCGGTTACTTCACGGATGAGGATTACCTGCTGCCGACGGCAACGGTGGCCAAGCTGACCATGCGGCGCGGCGCCGACCTGGTTCACGGTGATGCTGTCACCGATGCCCGTTTCGATCGCAAACCCAAGGGTGAGAACAAGGTCGCCGACTGGCGCTGGAAGACCAACCCCTTCACCGGCACGCGGGAGTTCAATGGGCTGCGCGTGATGATGGCCGTGCTGAATAATTGGGATCTCAAGGACGTGAACAACGCCGTCTACAGCGACGAAAAAAGTGATCGGCAAATATTCCTGGTCCACGACATCGGTGCGAGCTTTGGCTCCAACACCGAGCACCGCACCCACGACACCGATAAGGGAAACATAAAGAGCTACGAGGAATCCAAATTCATCGTCAAGAACGAGGGTGGAAAGGTGACCTTCGGTACACCGGCATTTCCCTCCAAGTTCCTCTATGACGAAGGTCCCGTGCTGGTAGGAGAGGCCTTTCGGCGTTCCGCCATCGACTGGATCGGCCACGATATTCCGGTCGCAGATGCGCATTGGATAGGCAGTCTGCTGGCCCAGCTGAGCCACGAGCAGATCGAAAACGCGTTTCGGGCAGGAGGCTTTCCGGATGACCAGCGCGAGGCATTTGTAAAGATTGTGGAGGGACGGATCAGCAATCTTAAAGCGCTCTAACGCTTCGCGTTGAAACGAGTTGTGCCGTTTTGGAACAGCTCTCCTCGAAGACTACAGCCCTTGTCCGCTCGCATTCAACCAAGGTGCGATGTGGGCTTGGCTTGGGCCGCCTTAGTCTTCGTTGGGAGGAGCAAAACAAAGAATGGTCTCAATAAATGACAGCGTCCTCCTGATGATGGTCGGCATGCTTAACTTCCTGGGGGCCATCCTGCTGGCGCACGCGCGGGTAAATGAAGAGAACGTAGAGATCGCGCCATTTCCGCCACTTCCGGTTCAGGTCCAGGCATCGGAGACCGTGCGGGGCTAACCCTTCCGCCCCCGACTTGCCTACGATGGCAGTCCTCGTTCGATGCGTTAGATCTTTAGGTCGCCGTGTTTCCGGCCGAACCGTTCCCGTCCGAGCTGTTGACGTCTCCATCCGTTGCAGGTTGCTCGGCAAAGTGCAAACGGCTTCTTTTGTCGACCACATACTGCAGCCCGTCCACCCAGTTCAACCCGAGGCTGCTGGCCTCATTCATCAGGCATTCAAAGACGAGCCGGTCCGAGGGTCCGGGAAGGGCCTGTTGAAATAGCTCACAGACACGGTCAAACTCGGCCGAAACATCTGTGTCAGGCGTCTTGTATCGTTCTCTCGTCACAGCACCTCTGTGCAGCGTACTCCATGACGCGCTGCTCGTAACCGGGGAATACTGCCCCTTTTCGGCACCGGTTCCGTTTTGGGAAGCTAGGCTCGCCGACAGATGACGATCCACCCTGTGTCACAAATCGACTTCAGGGCAGAATAGAGAAGGCTGAGCCGATGAAAGAGGTGGAGACGATCGAAGTCGTGTCCGCCTGCGCAGCCTGGAGCACCGATGACGCCTGAAGAGTTTCGCGAACACGGCCATTACCTGATCGACTGGCTGGCCGATTACCACAAGACTCTCGGGGACCGGCCCGTGATGAGCAGCGCCCGTCCGGGCGAGATCGCCGCCCAGCTACCGGCCTCGCCGCCGCTGGAGCCGCAGCCTTTTGCAGAGGTGATCGCCGACCTGGATCGCATTGTGGTTCCAGGCCTGTCGCTCTGGCAGCATCCCCGGTTCTTCGGCTATTTTCCCTCGAACGCCTTGCCGGCCGGCATTCTGGGCGATCTGCTTAGCACCGGATTGGGAGTTTTGGGCCTTTCCTGGCAGTCGAGCCCGGCCATCACCGAGATCGAGACCGTCGTTCTCGACTGGATGCGCCAGATGACCGGCCTTTCGGAGGCCTGGCAGGGAGTGATTCAGGACACCGCTTCCAGCAGCACGCTGGTGGCGCTTATCACCGCGCGCGAGCGGACTACAGGGTATGCCTTGACTCGCGGCGGCATGCAGGCGCAACCCCGGCCGTTGACGGTCTATGTCTCCGCCCAGGCGCACAGTTCCGTGGATAAGGCCGCGCTGCTGGCTGGCTTCGGGCGTGAGAACCTGCGTGTCGTGCCCTGCGACGAGCAATACGCCATGCGCGCCGAGGCGCTGGAGGTCATGATCGCGGCAGACAGCGCAGCCGGTCTGATTCCCTGTGCGGTCGTGGCGACCACCGGAACGACGGCCACAACCGCCATCGATCCCGTGAACACCATCGCGGCGGTGACGATGCGTCACGGCCTGTGGCTGCATGTGGACTGCGCCATGGCCGGCAGCGCCATGATCCTGCCCGAGTGCCGTTGGATGTGGGAGGGGATCGAGGGCGCGGACAGCCTGGTGATCAATGCCCACAAGTGGCTGGGTGCGCCGTTCGACTGCTCGCTCTACTACGTCCGCGATCCGGAGCACCTGGTGCGGGTGATGTCAACCAATCCGAGCTACCTGCACTCCGCAGTGGACGGGGAGGTGCGCAATCTCAGGGATTGGGGGATTCCGCTGGGACGGCGGTTTCGAGCGCTCAAGTTGTGGTTCCTGATCCGCGAGCAGGGCGTTTTGGGGCTGCAGGCGCGGCTACGGCGCGATATGGTGAATGCGCGCTGGCTTGCCGATCAGGTGGCCGTTGCACCGGACTGGCACGTTCTGGCGCCGGTGCCGCTGCAGACCGTGTGCATTCGGCACGAACCGGAGGGTCTGGCCGGCGAGGCGCTCGATGCGCACACCAAGGCGTGGGCGGAGGCGGTGAACCAGTCCGGTGCGGCTTACCTTACACCGGCGACGCTGGATGGGCGATGGATGGTGCGGGTCTCCGTGGGATCGCTGAATACGGAGGCTGCGGATGTGGCGGCTGTCTGGGAGGTGATCCGGCGGACAGCCGAGTCCATGGTGCCGTCCGCGGCGGCTGGGCAGGCTGTTCGGGGCTGAGGGTTGGGCTGTCGCCGTAGACGCTGGAGCTACTTAGGGGCGGCGTCGCAGACTATGGCCAGGCGATGCTGTACGGGATCGTTCACGTAGGAGCATCTCCAGTCCTTGCCGGCGGTGATAGCGGTTTTGCCGTCCTGGAAGTGCATGACGTCTACGCGGCCGTCGCTGCTGGTGGCGGCGCCGTTGAAGAAGGTGACCTGCGAGCTGGAGTACTCGTCGGTTCGGGCGGCGTCCCGGAGTTGTGGGACGTCGGCTGAGGCGGTTTGCGTGGCTGCGGTGGGTGCGGGGCGCTTGGTTGCCTGGTGAGGCAGGATCATCAGGGTCAGCAAGAGGGGAATCACTTGGAACCTCCCGTGTGTCGAGCCGATTCTATCGCCCGTAATGACCTATTTGGCTCATGCTTTGCGGTGGAAGCTACGTCCTTTGGGGGATTGGATTCCTGCTGCCCTGCATCAGCGGAATGCTGCCCGCGGTGGACCCCCTCCCCGTACTTGTGCTGCAAAGTCTTGCGGTCATTGGGTTTAGCGCTGCTTTCGTGAAGCTGCCGAGGCCTCGATACGACAGCAGGTCCTTCGCTACGCTCAGGATGACAACTCATAAAGATCGGCCCTCTATACCTATACCTCGCAGAAAATTGGCCCCTCCACACCTATAGCTAGATAGCTCCAGTCCGCTACTTTCGACCTCCAATCCGCTGTTTTGACCTACTAGTCGCTGCTTTGACGTGGGTGCCCGGATTTGGCCTAAAGACTTTCGTTCTCTCCCCATCTACCCTAACGATTGCGGCGAGATCGTGTGCAACCGAGCTTTCCGGAGACAGCGTGGTGCCGTACGGAGGCTGGCTGGGGCGCTCTCCGCACCGTGCGGCTTGCCGGGAGCATCCATTTGTTTGACCTTATAGACCGTAACGACTGAAGAGAGCCCTGCCATGCGCGAAGCGAGCGAAGTAGATCAGACGATTCATGATGTTCTTGTGATTGGGGCCGGACCCACGGGGCTGGCGTGTGCGATCGATGCACAAAACGAAGATCTAGATGTGCTTGTGGTGGACAAGGGCTGCCTGACGAATTCGCTGTTTCACTACCCTGCCGGGATGACGTTTTTCACGACGCCGGAGCTGCTGGAGATCGGCGGGATGCCGTTTTCGTCCCCGAACCAGAAGCCCACGCGAGCGGAGGCGCTGGAGTACTACCGCAAGGTGAGCTCGCATTACGGTCTGGACGTGCGGCAATACGAGCGGGTGGACAAGGTGTTCGGGATCGACGGCGATTTTCGGGTGCACACGATCGACCGGTTTAAGCGGGTGCACATTCACCGGACGCGGAAGATCATCGTTTCGACGGGGTACTACGATTTGCCGAACCATCTCGGCATACCGGGCGAGGACATGCCGAAGGTGGCGCATTACTACAACGAGCCGCACCCGTTTTTTGCGCAGGAGGTGCTGGTGATCGGCGGGAAGAACTCGGCGGCGATTGCGGCGCTGGATCTGTGGCGGCACGGAGCGAAGGTAACGCTGGTGCACCGCGGCGCGGAACTGCACCGGCACATCAAGTATTGGATCAAGCCGGATATCGAGAACCGCATCAAGAACGGCGAGATCGCGGCGTATTTCAGCTCGACCGTGAGCGATATCAGTGAAGATTCCGTGACGCTCGCGACCCCGGATGGGGAGAAGGTGCTGCCGAATCATTTTGTGTTTGCATTGACGGGATACCATCCGGACTTTGCGTTCATCGAGTCGCTGGGTGTGGTGCTGGACCCGGACAATGCGCGCTGCCCGATTATGAATCCGGACACGCTGGAGTCAAATGTGCCGGGAATTTACGTGGCGGGGGTCGTGGTTGCCGGAGAGCGCACCAATGAGGTGTTCATTGAGAACGGGCGCTTCCATGGGGCGCTGATTGCGCGAGATTTGGCGGAGAAGCTGGGACATCGGCACAGTGAAATGCTGGTGGCGCCGGCGTATACGGTGGCTGCAGAGTAGGGTTCGCCTCTATCGGCAGCGCTGCGCCAGCCTCTCTTCCGACAACGGCGTTTACCAGGACCTACCGTCCGGACCTGACCGCGACTCGGCCTTTTGCGGCCCCGCACGTGCAAACCGGTCCTGTTTGTGATCGACCTGTTGAACTGCTTTTTTTGAAGCCGCCAAGACTCTCTGAGTCTTGTGTGGGCTTCTTGAGGTGCTGGGCGGAGCAGGTCTTCTCATCGGATTGAGGTGACTTCCGGTTCCGTTGTTTGCCTGCCGCGGACTGCTCTGCCGATGCCCGTCGCCCTCTGCACTCCTCTTCCATGCGTGATAGAGCAGCCATTTCGCTGCAATACTTCTGCCCTACGGTGGAAAAGTCGGCGATCGGCTACAAGGCAGTCCGATCGTAAGCGCAGCTCCTGCCAAATGCGTATAGTGAGCAAGCCAGCGCGGAAGCATTTTTGGGAGTTCGAGGCTACGTCCCTAACATGCGCTGAACTCAACTGAACCCGGTTGCGCGGCAATCCTTGCCGAACCTCTACCAAGATCCATGGTGTTCCTTACAAGATCCATGGTGTTCCTTCACATGCAGCAGGGAGAATGATGATGCAGCCTCTGTCCTATGAGCAATATAACTTCGTCTACAACGCTCTATCTTTCACGATTGCCGCGATGGGCGCCGCCACTGTCTTTCTGTTCTTAAGTCGCTCGCAGATCTCTGCGTCTTATAAGACGGCCGTCACGGTTTCAGGCATCGTGACCATGATCGCGCTGTACCACTACATCCGGATCTTCAACAGCTGGGACGAGGCCTACTCGGTTCTGAACAAGACGGTGACCTTAACCGGCCGGCCGTTCAATGATGCCTACCGTTATGTGGACTGGCTGCTAACAGTACCTCTGCTGGTAACGGAACTCATCCTCGTCATGAAGCTCCCCGGCAAGGAGGGGACAGCAAAGTCTTTCCGCCTGGCGACGTACGCCGTACTCATGATTGTTCTCGGCTATCCCGGAGAGAACGCAACGTCGTCGGGTACACGCTTGATCTGGTGGAGCCTGTCGATGATCTTCTTCCTGCTCATCCAGTACGAGCTCTTCTTTGGTTTGAAGGCGGCGATTGCACAGCAGCCTGAAAATGCCCGGGGCATGGTCAGCGCCGCCAGGTATATCACTGTCATCACCTGGCTCTTTTACCCGATTGTCTATCTCTTCCCGCTGCTGGGTATCTCCGGCGCTTCCGCAACGGTTGGTGTTCAGGTTGGCTACAGCATTGCCGACGTTCTGGCAAAAGCGGGCTTCGGTCTGTTTATCTATGTCATTGCGCTACGCAAGAGCCAGGATGAGGATGCGGTTCCCTCTCACAAGCAACAAGTCGTCGGCTTGTAGTCGGAGTCGACTGCGATGATGGAGCCGAGAGTCGCGGATGTGGAGTCGGCCATGCTTCGGGCATGTGCCGGCTCCCCGGAGTCCAGCAATCCGGTATTGCTTGCCGTGCAGTATCACCTGTCCAGGCCGGGCCACTTCCTCCGGGGCCGCCTGTGTCTTGATGCCTGCGGGCGCCTGGGTGTTTCTGCTGAAAACGCAGTACTTGCCGCCACTGTTTGTGAGCTTCTGCAAAATGCTTCGCTCTTGCAGGACGACCTGATGGATCGGTCTCCCATGCGCCGGGGACAAGGCTCTGTCTGGAGTCAGTTCGGCGATGGAGTGGCGATTTGTGCCGGCGACCTCATGCTGGCCGCGGCCTATGCTTCGCTGCCCCTGATCACTCCTGCGACCCTGTTGGCGGAAGTCGTGCGGCTGGTCCACGCACGCACGCGGGATCTGATCTGCGGGCAGGCCGAGGACCTGCGAACAGCAGCGGCAACTGCATCGATGGATCGGTACAGGCAAACCGCAGTGGCAAAATCGGCCCCCTTGATCAGCCTCGCACTGGAACTGCCGCTCACCCTGGTCGGGCTTGGCTCGGCTTGCATGCTGGCTCGGCAAGTAGCTGCGGCCTTCGCCGTGGCCTACCAGATCGTCGACGATCTCGACGACGTTACAGAGGACGAGCGCGCGGGCTGTATGAACGTAGTTCCGATCCTGATGGCGGCAGATGCCCTTTGTCCCGCGGAAGCAAAGCGAGTGGCAAGCGTGAGAGCCGAAGAGCATCTGGATGGAGTGATCGCTTTGGCGAAGGGGCTTCCTGAAGGTTGTGCCGCCGTGCTGACCGATCATGCGACTCACCTTCGTGCGCAATTGAGTGGAGCTAACGTCTCAGCCACCGTGACAATATGAGCAGCGGATCATCAGGGTCATCAGGGATCATCAGGATCGGCGCCTGCTTCGGCAGGGCGCAGGTGTCTTGAACGACCTGCGGCAACGAGCGTGACAGGACCTGAGCGAAGCGGACCTCCTTGGATAGCTGGACGCCTGCCATGCGCGACCTATAGCTGTTGCCACTGCAAAGGAATGCCGTCATCCTTCACTGCGCTCAGGCTGACGGCAGCTGTACAGCTGTATGGAAACAGCTCTAGCTGACGACGCGGCGGCGGAAGCCTCGCATGCCCAGCCACATCAGGAGGGCGGCGAAGAAGGTGAGCATGCCGAGGATCATGGCGTCCGGCATGTGGCCCATGCCCGGGGTTAGGGCGGCTCGGAGGCCTTCGCTGATGTAGACGATGGGGTTGACGAGAACGCCGAACTGCAGCCACTTAATGGCGCCGAGGGCGGCCCACGGATAGTAGACGCAGCCGAGGAAGGTAATGGGGACGACGACGACGCCGAAGATGAGGCCGATCTGTTTGGGTTGGACGCTGGTGCCGATGACGAGGCCGAGGGCGCCGGCGACGAAGCTGCCGAGGACGAGGACGAGGGCGAGGAAGGGCCAGCTGTTGACGTGGGCCTCGACGGGCGTGGACGGGATGTAGTACGCGAGCGGGAAGACGATGCCGGCGGCGACGATGCTTTGGAGGGCGGAGAAGATGACTTTTTCGAGGGCGACGCCTTCGATGGGGAGCGGGCTCATGACGCGGTCGTCGATTTCGCGAGTGATGCCGAACTCGGTGGCGAGCGGGAGGGCGACGGCGGCGATGCCGGAGAACATGATGGCGACGGCCATGAGACCGGGCAGCAGGACGGTGCCGAAGCCGCCGGCGAGGGTGGCGCCGTGGGCCGTGCCTGAGGTGCCCAGCCCGGACATTTGGGCGGCGGGGCTGGAGTGAGCGGCGGCGCCGGTCATGTGGGGCATGACGTAGGTGAAGACGAAGAGGAAGAGCAGCGGATTCATGACGACGCGGACGAGAAAGGGGGCGAGTTCGCGGCGGAGGACGTAGAAGTCGCGGAGGAGGAGGCCGGCGAAGGCGGTGACGTAGCCGGTGGATTGCCTTGGCCGGCGAGGCGGGGTTGGGTTACTCACGCAGTTCCCTTCCTGTGAGGCGGATGAAGACGGTTTCGAGGCTGGGTTCGGCGGTGGCGAGGTCCCCGAGGCCGAAGTCGTTGGCGAGGGTGACGATGCCGGCGAGGAGACCGTCCTGCGCGCGGGCGAGGACGCGGAGGCCGGCGGGGGTGGGTTCGACGGAGGTGATGCCGGGGAGGGCTGCGAGGCGACGCTGGAGTTCAGTGGTGGCGGTGGGTCGGGTGAGGCGGAGGTCGTAGATTTTGTCGCCGCCGATGCTGGCTTTTAGGGCGGCGGGCGTGTCTTCGACGAGGATGCGGCCGGCGTCGATGATGGAGAGGCGGTCGCAGAGTTCGTCGGCTTCTTCCATGTAGTGGGTGGTGAGGACGACGGTGATGCCCTGGTCGCGGAGTCCGCGGACGGCCTCCCACATGGCGATGCGGCTTTGGGGGTCGAGGCCGGCGGAGGGCTCGTCGAGGAAGAGGACCTCGGGGCGATGGGCGATGGCGCGGGCGATCTGGACGCGCTGGGCGAGGCCGCCGGAGAGCTGTTGCGGGTAGGATTTGGCGCGGTCGGTGAGGCGGAACTGGTCGAGGAGTTCGGCGGTGCGGGCCTTGCCTTCGGCACCGGTCATGCCGAAGTAGCGGCAGTGAAACTGGATGTTTTCAGCGACGGTGCAGGCGCGGTCGAGCGTGTTGTACTGGGGCACGACGCCGATGAACTGGCGGGCGTGGGCGGGCTGGGCGACGACATCGACGCCGGCGATGCGGACGCTGCCGCTGGAGGGCACGGCGCGGGTAGTGGCCACGGAGATGGTGGTGGTTTTGCCGGCGCCGTTGGGGCCGAGGAGGCCGTAGAGTTCGCCGGCGCGGACGGTGAGATCGATGCCGTCGACGGCGGTGACGGGGGATTTGCCGGGGTAGACCTTGCGGAGGCCTCGGATTTCTACGATGTTTGTGCTCACGTCGGGGCCTGCTGTTGTGTAAGTACAGCATAAATGGGAGTTTTGGTTGCGGTGGTGGTTTGTTGCGATGGGTTTCGCGAGAGCCGGGGGGATTACGGTGCGGATCGGGGATGGACCGCTGTCGCGGGCTCATAAGTAATGTAGTTGCGGGATGCTGACGAGGTAAGCTGGGATTACCTGGGGGTTCGTTATGGCTGCTGCTGCGGTGTCGCTTCCTGTGTCGGTGTATGAGTACCTCCACTCTGTGTATGAGCCCGATCTGGACTATGTGGACGGGGTTCTGGAGGAGCGGAACGTGGGCGAGTTTGATCATCAAGCGCTGCAGCGGGCGTTCTTGCTGGCCCTTGCGGGCAGCGAGCGCCGCCTTGGGTTCTACACAGCTATCGAGTTGCGGGTGCAGGTAGCGGCGACCCGTTACCGTGTCCCAGATTTATGCTTGCTGCCCGCCAGTCGCCTTCCCAAGCGAATCGCGACGGAACCACCGATGCTTTGCATCGAGGTGCTGTCGCCGGAAGATCGCTTCAGCCGTACGCGGGAGAAGTGTGAGGACTACCTACGGATGGGTGTGCCGGAGGTTTGGGTGATTGACCCGGAACAGCGTAAAGCACACGTGCTGACGCCGGATGGCGCCATGCGGGAGCATCGTGGGGGACCCTTGAGGTTGGGTGGTACGGAGATCGCTGTCGACCTGGATGAGATCTTTCGAGCGCTTGATCCGCAGGTTTAGGGGCTGGTTCTTTGGTGGTAGCCGGGGTGAGTTTGTGTTTCGAAGCAGGACAGATCCGGCGTTCGCGTAGCTCGCCCGTGGGAGCTTGCTGGATCCCGACCCGGCGTAAGATGGAGCTGTCAAGTTAGCGCGAACCATGGTCATCATTCAGCAGGACGACATCATCGAGAGCCTTCGGGCGGCTCTGCAGTACATCAGCTTTTACCATCCGGTGGACTACATCACGAATCTGGCGAAGGCTTACGAACTGGAGCAGTCGCCCGCGGCGAAAGATGCGATCAAACAGATTTTGGTGAACTCGCGGATGTGTGCGGAGGGGCACCGGCCGCTTTGTCAGGATACCGGGATTATCACGATCTTTCTTAAAGTTGGCATGGATTGCCTGATCCGCAAGGGCGATGGGCCGCCGACGATGAGCATGCAGGGCATTTGCGACCAGGGCGTGCGTGAGGCGTGGCTGGATCCGGAGAACAAGCTGCGTGGGAGCATCCTGGCGGACCCGGCGTTCAGCCGCAGGAACACGAAGGACAACACGCCTTCGGTGGTGGAGGTTTCGCTGGTGCCGGGTGAGATGGTGGACATCACGGTGGCGGCCAAAGGTGGGGGGTCCGAGGCGAAGTCGAAGTTTGTGATGTTGAATCCGTCGGACTCGGTAGTGGACTGGGTGCTGAAGACAGTGCCGACGATGGGCGCAGGGTGGTGCCCGCCGGGGATGCTGGGCATTGGCATCGGCGGCACGTCGGAGAAGGCGATGCTGCTGGCGAAGAAGTCGCTGATGGACCCGATCAACATGCAGGAGTTGAAGGCGCGGGGGCCGCGGACGGACATTGAGCGGATGCGGGTTGAGATCTACGACAAGGTGAATGCGCTGGGCATTGGCGCGCAAGGGCTGGGCGGGCTGACGACGGTGCTGGATGTGAAGATCCTGGATTGGCCCACGCATGCGGCCAATCTGCCGGTGGCGATGATTCCGAACTGCGCGGCGACGCGGCATGCGCACTTCGTACTGGATGGGTCGGGGCCGGTTTACCTGGAGCCGCCGGCGCTGGAGAAGTGGCCGAAGCTGACCTATGATCCGCTGGGTTCGGGGGCGCAGCGGGTGAATCTGAATACGCTGACGCGTGACGAGGTGGCCCGCTGGCGACCGGGCGACGTGCTGCTGCTGAACGGTAAGCTGCTGACCGGGCGGGATGCGGCGCACAAGCGGATGACGGACATGCTGAGCCGCGGTGAGACGCTGCCGGTCGATTTTACGAACAAGCTGATCTACTATGTCGGGCCGGTCGAGGCGGTGCGCGATGAGGCCGTGGGGCCTGCGGGACCGACGACGGCGACGCGCATGGACAAGTTCACAAGGCAGATGCTGGAAGAAACCGGGCTGCTAGGCATGGTGGGCAAGGCGGAGCGCGGCGTGGCGGCGATCGATGCCATTCGGGACAACAAGGCGGTGTACCTGATTGCCATCGGCGGGGCGGCGTACCTTGTGTCGAAGGCGATCCGGCATGCGCGGCTGCTGGCGTTTGAGGATCTGGGGATGGAAGCGATCTATGAGTTCGATGTGGTGGATATGCCGGTGACGGTGGCTGTAAATGCGGAGGGCACGAGTGTGCACATTACGGGGCCGGCGGAGTGGCAGAAACGGATAGAGCAAATGGGGTACACGCAGGAGCTGGCGGGTGTGGCGATCTTGGGACAATGAGGGCGGGACAGTGAGGGCGGGACAGTGAGGGCGGGACAATGAGGGCGGGACAATAGCAGGCATGATGACTGGGGTGTTGCAGGGCAGGGTTGCGCTGGTGACGGGGGCTTCGCGGGGGCTTGGGTCGGCGATTGCGACCTCGCTGGCGGAGGCTGGATGCAGTGTGGCGGTGAACTATTTTGCCAGCCGAGAGCGGGCGGAGGCGCTTTGTTCGGAGTTGCGGGCGCGGGGGCTGCAAGCGCAGGCGTTCGGGGCGGATGTGCGTAGTGAGGCCGAGGTGATGCGGCTGTTCGGCGAAGTGCGCGCGGCGTTCGGCGAGCCGGACATCGTGGTGGCGAATGCAACGGCGCACCAGCCGTTTTTGGCTGTCGAGGAGCAGACCTGGAAGGCGTATCTGGACCAGATGGAGTTCTTTGTGAAGTCGCCTCTGCTGCTGATGCAGGCGGCGCTGCCGTACTGGCGGAGGGTAGGGCGCGGGCGATTCCTCCAGATTGGCAGTGAGGTGGTGGAGCTGGGCAATCCGCGGTTTGCGCATTATGTGGCAGCCAAGGCGGCGCAGCTGGGGCAGACGCGGTCGTGGGCGCGCGAGTTGGGGCCCGCGGGCGTGACGGTGAACCTGGTGGCGCCGGGCTGGATTCCGACCGAACGCGCGGTGGAGGCGGGCGACGGCGCGCGGACGGCGTATCTCCGGGGTGTGCCGTTGGGAGCCGGTGAAGCTGCAGATGTGGGCGCGGCGGTGGTGTACCTGGCCTCCGACGGTGCAAAGTTTACTACAGGCCAGAAAGTCGCGGTAAATGGCGGCAATACGCTGGTATGAGGCCCGAGGAGGGGCTGGTGGATGTGACCGGAACGCCTCGTGAGCCCGCCTCGTGAGCTCGCCTCGTGAGGACCAGACCGGCGCTACACTTCATTAGGACGGGCTTTGATCGATTCTGCCCGTTGTGACCAGCTGGAGCTTCGATGAACCCTCGCGCCGATCTCTCGAATCGCATTCTTGCCTCCAAACGCCGCCTCGGCCTTACCTGGAAGACCATTGCTTCCAGCCTGGGGATGAGCTCGCCGATTATCTATACCTCGGCGCTGCTGGGGCAGTTCCCGTTAACGAAGGAGGAGGCGGAAAAGGCCGTCGTCCTGCTGGAGTTGGAGCCGGCCGATGCGGTGCTGTTGATCGCGCCACCGATACGCGGGGAGGGCATGGTGATGCCGCCGACCGATCCGCTGATCTATCGTTTTTACGAGTTGATCCAGAACTACGGGGTGACCTGGAAGGAGCTGATCAATGAGGAGTTCGGCGACGGGATCATGAGTGCGATCGACTTCAACATGCAGATCGAACGGGAGCCGCATCCGGCGGGTGATCGTGTCAAGATCAGCATGTCCGGGAAGTTTCTTCCGTATAGGCGCTACTGAGTTGGATCGCCTGAGCAGGCACACTGTCCCAAATAGAGAAAAAGCTGCTCCTAACGGCGTAAAGTAGCACGTTTGTGTTAGTGGCGACACACGTATCTTAGCTATCTCTGCATTTCTCACCTGCATCATAGTTTGTGGTTGCGCACAGGTGCGCGCCGTGTTGCCCCAGCTTGCACGAGGGCGCGCACAGGGAGAAGCAGGATGAAGCAGTGGAGCAGATTTACCCTACCGGCGTCGCTCGCCGCGGTTTGCGTTTTGGCAGTACCGGCCCTTGGGAGAGCACAGGATGTGGCGAACCCAACCGCCGTGGCGCCGGGGGCACGTTCGGCCGATGTCATCACCGAGGGGCAGAACGGCGTTTACATCTACCATGTCAAGGTGGTGCAGCGTTCTCTGGATGCGGTGAACTACCTGAATCGTTCAGGTTCGACCCATGTGAACTTTGAGGGAACGAATCTTGAACCGTCCATCAAGGGCGATGCCAAAGTGGATGCGGTTACGGGTAAGACGAACATTTCAGTGCACCTGGAAGGCTTTACGCCGGCCAATGGTTTTGGACCGGAGTATCTGACCTATGTGTTGTGGGCGATCTCTGCCGATGGCCGTCCGCAGAACCTGGGCGAGTTGGAGCTGGCGGGCAACAAGGCTTCGCTGAACGTGACGGTTCCCTTCCAGAGCTTCGGCATGATCGTCACCGCGGAGCCGTACTATGCAGTGTCGGTGCCGTCGGATGTGATTGTGGCGCAGAATGTGTTCTCGGATAGGACCCAGGGCATTCTGCAGCAGGTAAATATCCACTACACCCTTCTGCCGCGTGGGCTTTATGCGAATACCGAGGGCTCCAAGGCGCAGCCGCACCCGATTACCGATCGCGAGCACACGCCGCTGGCTTTATTTGAGGCCTACAACGCGCAGCGAATCGCCCTCAACGCCGGTGCCGACAAGTATGCGGCGGACATCATGACCGAGGTGAACACGGACATCACAAATGCGCAGCAGATCCAGGATGGCAAACATCGCGACGTGAAGATGGAGTTCACCTATGCTCGCAATGCCGTGCAGCGCGCCGAGGACGCCCGCATTTCGACGCTGCGCAAGGAGGCGGCGGAACGCCAGCAACAGGCTCAGGATGCCAAGGTAGAGGCACAGCAACAGGCAGCGGCGTCGCAGGAGCAGGCACAGCAGGCGCAGTTGCAGGCGGCACAGGCACAGGCGCAGGCGGGTCAGGCCGCGGCGGAGCAGGCTCGCGCGGAGGCAGCACGGGCGCAGGCGGATGCCGAGGCGGCCAATGCGCGCGCGGCGGCGGCGAACTCGCAGCGCCAGGCCGAGGCCGCACAGCAGGATGTGCAAGCTATGCGTGCAAAGCTGCTGGCACAGTTGAATGCCGTGCTGCAGACTACTGAGACGCCACGTGGTCTCGTGGTCAATCTTAGCGATGTGTTGTTCGACACGGGCAAGTACACGCTGAAGCAGAACACGCAGGTTTCGCTGGCCAAGGTGGCTACGATTCTCGAGCTCTACCAGGGCTTGAGCGTCCAGGTAGAGGGCTATACCGATTCGACCGGATCGCCGGCGACGAACCAGAAGCTGAGCGAGAACCGTGCGGATGCCGTGGAGAATTTCATGGTGAACAACGGTGTTCCGCAGGCAAATATTACGGCCAAGGGATACGGCGCGACGGATTTCGCGGCGGATAACGGAACCGTGGCGGGACGGGCGCAGAATCGCCGGGTGGAGTTGATCGTTTCCGGCTCGGCCATCGGTGTGCAGACGACGGCCGGTCCTGCACCCGCAGCGGGCGCCATCAGCCAGTAGCTCCTCTGCTTCGGAAGGGCCGCGAGTACCCTCGCGGCCCCTTTTATGTCCCTGAATGCATCTGAGACCGCAGTGAGGAGTATGTCAGTGGCAGAGAAGTTGAAGGAAAAGGTCGTATTTATCACCGGCGCGAGTTCAGGCATCGGGGCCGCCACGGCGCGGATGTTTGCCGAACACGGCGCACGGTTGCTGCTCTGTGCGCGCCGCCTAGACAAGCTACAGGAGATGGAAGCAGAGCTGCGCGACAAGGGGGCAGGCGACATCTTCAGCTTCGAGCTGGATGTGCGTGATCGCGACGAGGTGGAGGGCACCCTCAACACACTGCCCGACGGGTGGCGTGAGATCGACATCCTGGTGAATAATGCGGGGCTGGCCCGCGGCATGGGCAAGTTCTGGGAGGAGGACATCCAGAACTGGGAGGAGATGATCGATACCAACACAAAGGGTCTGCTTTATGTGACGCGGACCGTGGTGCCGGGCATGGTGGAGCGGAACCGGGGTCACGTGATCAATCTTGGATCGACAGCCGGCCATGGGGCGTATCCGGGCGGCTCAGTTTATTGCGCGACGAAATCAGCGGAACGGGCGATTACGGACGGCCTGCGGATGGACCTGATCGGGAAGAACGTACGCGTGACCTCGATCGACCCGGGGATGGTGGAGACCGAGTTCAGCAATACGCGCTTTCACGGCGATAAAGAAAAGGCGGCCAAGGTGTACCAGGGATTGGTACCGCTGACGGCCGAGGACATCGCGGAGACGATCGTTTGGACGGCGACACGGCCGGCGCATGTGCAGATTCAGACCGTGCTGCTGACGTGCGTGGATCAGGCGAACAGCTTTGTGGTGAATCGGACTAAGTAGATATTCTTCTGAGAGTGTGGGGTTCCGCAAGCAAACAGCAGGTCCTTCGCTGTGCTCAGGATCACGACTCAGGAGACGGAGGTCAATTCAATTCGCAGCAGTGAAGCGGAGGAACTTGCTGGTCGAGCAGGCTGGGGAGTGAGCGCTTATAGCTTGATCGACCAGCCCAGCTGTTCGAGGTCACGCTCGATGGTGGCTACGGCCATTTCGAGCGCGCTGCGGCGGTGCGGGTTGCTGGTGCGCTCGCTGAGGAGCCGCTCGCGCTGTAGCTCGAGACCCTGGATGTGACGCTTTTTGGCGGCGTCATCGCGACCGACGGCTGCCTTGGTCGCGGCTGTACTCAGGCGCTCCGCAGTAGCTGCCTGCTGCTCTTCGACGTTTTTCGACTCCCAGCCTTTGGACATTGGCTCTCCCCGTTGCTGTTATTTCTGATGGCCGAAACGATAGATGATGCCGGCGTTGAATCCTAAATTGTTCTGCACCGAGCCGCCGAAGTTGGTGCCCACGTAGGTAGGGGCGACGCGGACCGCGAAATTTGGGAAGAGGTTATAGTCTGCATTGACCGCGAATGTGAATGCCGGGCGAAAGCCATCCTGCCAGAGACCGACCTGTGGGCCGGTGAGGCCTTTGGCGCCTTTGGAGAAGATGCCCCAGGCGACGCCGCCCGTTCCCTGCACGCTGACGGCAACTTTTTCCTGCTGGTAGAAGCGGTAGTTCGCGCCGCCGGTGAAGAAGTACTCGTTGATCTGCGGGCGGGCGATCTGGGGGTATTGGAGGGGCAGCTGTTGATAGGCGTAGCCGAAGGAGCCCTGCGACGCGCCGACGATGGCCAGCCGGGGAGTGAGATAGCGATCGGCCTGGGCCGTCCAGTTGACCTCGTTGTTCTTCTTGGTGAATTGGCCGCTATCCCAGCGAAGGTACCCACCGCCGCCGAAGACCTCCCAAGGGTAGGAGTAGGTGGCGTGGATGGTGCGCTGGATACGCGCCTGCCGGCTGGCGTTGGTCTCCCGATGGGGACGGGCCTGCTTTTTGTTCTGTGCGGAGGCGTTCCCGGCGGCGCCACAGAGAACCAATCCTGCCATCAGCCAGCCTGCCAGCTTTCCCTGCACCCTGCCCCGCCACTCGATACGCGTACTACCCACCAAAGCCAGTGCCCTGCCTTTCAAACGCAGCCGCGAACGGCCTGCCTCCATTAGAACATCTCGTGGGATGGGCCGCGCTGCGGGTGCCCGTTATGGTTTGGGGAGCATTACGGGAAGACGAACGCAGTGTGCGCGGCGTTCGCTGCGGGGCGCGGCGTGCTCGGCGGGAGGCAGAGGTTGGGGAGGGCTGACGCGGCAGGCCGGTGCATTGGGCGATGTATTAGCCGAGGCATTATTTGAGGGTGTAGGTGAGGCCGGTGACGAACTGGACGGAGTTTGTGCGGTAGCCGGGGGAGGGATTGTTGAGGTAGTTGTCGGTGGCCGAGACCGTGGCGCTGAAGCGCTTGAAGAGCGGCATATTGATAGCCAGGTACGCGTTGGCGGTGTAGGCTTTGCGGTCGTTCCAGGCGGGCAGAATGTTGGTCCATTCGGTGAGGACGAACTTCATGGGCAGGTTGCGGCGGTAGTTTTGCTGAAAGGTAGAGCCGATGAGGTTGAAGTTGTCCTGCACGACGCCGTTGACCGTGGGAGCGGAGGCGGAGGCGGGGAGGAACTGCTGTTTTTCGTAGTGGGTATCGACGCGCAGGTCCAACTCCTGCTTGTCTGCCTTGACCGGCGTCCAGCCGATGCCGAGGCCGTAGAGCTGCTGCAGCTGGAGGCCTTGCGAGAAGTTGTGGTCATAGGAGAGGTCGCCGAGGAGGAAAAGGCGGGGGGAGAAGTAGCGGTCGCGCTCGGCGTCGGCATGAAAGATGCTGGTCTGGACCACGGAGGGAGGCGTAGGCGGCGCCGTTTGCGGGATCACCGGCGTTTGCTCTACGCCGTAGGTCTCCGTGATGTTGACCGTGGTGCGGTTGCGGGCGGGCAGATAGGAGAGTGTGGGAATGGTGCGAACGAAGTTCGCCGCGGCAGTGAAGGTGGTGGCTTTCTGCGTCGAGCGGACCAGGGTGAAGCCACCGGTGGCTGCACCGGACCAGCCTTCTAAGGGACCGGCGCGGTGGTCCACCGCCCGGGCATAGGTGGGCACGTCGATGAGGTAGCCCAGTTCACCTGCGGGCAGGGTGCGCAGGGGGCCCGTTTCGGGGTGAATTTGCACCTCGGTCGCGGTGAAGGTGACGGATCCGGCCGCGAGCGGCTCCGGCTTGATCCCGTTCTTTTTGCGCAGCGCAACGAACTCGGAACCGGAGTGCAACTCCTTGACCTTGGCGAGCGGGATGGTGAGTTCACCGGCCATGTCGCTTTTGAAGATGACATCTCCACCGGTGGCGCGCTCCAGCTTCCCGGTGAGCTGGTCGCCGTTGGTGAAGATGAGGACGTCGGGCGGGGTCTTGGTGGCGGGCGACGCTGGATCTTGTGCGGCAACCTTCGACGGCACCGTGGACACAGGCACCGCAGATGCCTGCGCCGTGGCGTAAAGCGGAGAGAGCAGGCTGCAGGCGAGCGTTGTGGTGAGGAGGTGACGGAAAACGGGTGGGCGGGTCACGGTTCCAGAGTACCCGGCCAACCGTGGTCGGCGTCAGTTGGAAGCGATGTTCACGGCCTGCTGTTTGTAGGTTCCCTCGGCGAGGGCGTCGAGCATGAACGCCGCTACGTCGGCGCGGGTGATCTTGTGGGCGGTCTGGCCCTGGCCGGGCTCAAAGAAGGTGATTTTGCCGGTGGGCTCACCGTCTACGAGGTGCCCGGCACGGACGAGGGTCCAGTCCAGGCCGCTGGTTTCGACCACGGGCTCCATGCGTTCCTTATCGGCCATGGCACCTTTCAGCAGCGTGGGAATAATCAGGCGCTCGTACCATCCCGGGACCAGATCGCCAGTTCCGCCGACGCCGATGGCGGAGACGACCATGAGGCGCTTCACGTTGTGGGTCTTCATGGCGCCGATGATGTTGCGCGCGGCATTGGTTTCGAGCGAGCTTTCCTTCCAGGGCGTATGGCCGCCGAGGGCATCGAGCACGGCATCCTGGCCGGCAACCGCGGTTTGGACAAGGGCGGCGTCCAGGATGTCGCCTTCGATGACGCGCGCGCCGGGGATGTCGAAATCTTTCGCGGTGTGGACGAAGGCAGTCACGGTATGGCCCTGTCCGAGAGCCTGCTTCACGATCGCCTCACCCGTTTTGCCCGCTGCGCCTATCACCAGTATGTTCATTGACCAAGCCTCTGGAGTGTTTAGATGCCGCGAAGACTTGTTCTGCCAGGACGATCCAAAACGGGAAGACCTTGCCTGTCTTGACCGGAGTCGCTAACCTGAACTTTATGTATGAGGACTTCACCGCCACCGACCGCTGGACGGAAGAGCCGCTGCACTGTGTCTGGAAGGGCACGGTTGTCGCGATCGCCACGCGCCATGCTGACGCCACCGACATCCGCTTCAGCGTGAACGGGCGACCGCTGTGGATTGCCATGCCCAACACGGCGTGGATTGAGCAGAAGCGGCTGAACGGCAAGACGATTACCGATTACCTTGCGGCGCAGGCTGCCGGGCGGTACCTAAAGACCTCCATCGAGAACGGCTATGACAACGGCCGCGAGATGTACACGATGAGCGTCGAGGAGGTGCTGCAACAGGTCGCCGCCGTGGTAAAGGAGATCGGCGATGTGTCACAGCTGCCGTCGCTGCCGGTGATCAACCAGGATGCGCACCCTTCGGAGATGGATTTCAAGCTGCCGGGTGAGCCGCAAACCGCGGCGCAGTCGGAGAATTTAGCCCCGGGTGTGACGGTATCGCGGCCTGTGCCTCGACCGTAGGGATTGATGTGCCGGGATCCAGATGTGCCGGGTCCAGATGTGCACGATTTGAGGGAGTTAGGGTAAAGCCGATTTGAGCAAATTCGTCGCGGATACCGCCGTTCCTGTGACTCCTCCGACTTCTCTGACCCGCCGCACTCTCTTGACAGGTGCTTTGGCCTCGGTGGCGATGAACGGCATGGGTTGGGCGCAGGCCGAGCAGGCTGAGAGGTCGTGGATTTTACTGGGCACGCAGGATGGCGAGGGCGTGTACCGGGCGCGCTGGGATGCGGCTGCCGGGAAGATCGGCGTGGCGGAGCTGGCGATCGCTACGCCGCGGCCCAGCTACATCGCGCTGCACCCGCGGTTGCCGGTGCTGTATGCCTGCAACGAGCACGAGGGCGGTGCGGCCGGCGTATCGGCTTTTGGGATTCAGCGGGCGGGCGCGGTGTTGACGCCGCTTGGCCATCAGCAAACGCATGGAGACGATCCCTGTTATGTTTCCGCCGATAAGACGGGCAAGATGCTGTTCACGGCAAACTATGGCGGGGGGAGTCTTTCGGTGTTTCCGCTGAACAACGTGGGTATGCCGGGAGCGATGGACGAGCAGTTTTCCTGCGCCAAGAGCGGAGAGTGCGGCAGCCTGGGACCGCAGAGTGACCGGCAGGATGCGCCGCATCTGCATAGTGCGACGGTTTCGCCGGGTAATCGTTCGGTGCTGGCCTGCGATTTGGCTGACGATGCAATTCTGATCTTTTCGATCGACCTGAGCTTTGGTGCGGGTGCGAATGCGGATGAGCCGCTCGGGAGAGCTGTGCGCGTGGCGGCAAGGCCGGGTTCGGGGCCTCGGCATGTGGCATTTCATCCGGATGGCAAGCTGTTTTATTGCATTCATGAGTTGGATTGCACGGTGGACGCCTATACATGGAATGGAGTGGCGGCAGACACGCGGCTGATACCAAAGTCGGTGGTGCGTCTGACTGGGCGGAGTGGCGACGCGGCCAAGCCGAATACGGGGGCGGAGCTTGCGCTGAGCCGTGATGGGCGGTTTTTGTACACCAGTACACGAGGGAACGATCAGCTGAGTGTGTTGAGCATCGATCGGGCGGATCATGCGAAATTGGAGACGGTGCAACAGCTGCCGACTGGGGGCGCGAAGCCCCGGTTTATCGCGCTGGATCCGACCGAGAAGTGGGTGCTCAGCTGCCATCAGGACGGAAGCACGGTGACGGTATTTGCGCGAGATGCGCGGACCGGACGGCTGACGCCGCATGGGGGGCAGGCGCTGCCTTCGCCTATGTGTATTGTCTGGGTGTAGATGGTGATCCCTGGGACCGGGCGAGGGCGCAAAGCGGGTCCTTCGCTTCGCTCAGGATGACAAGATATCGAGGTGGAGCGGGTAGCGGGCCGGAGCGAACGCAGTTCGCCTTCGGGGATGACAACCAGAAAAGCAGATCCCTGCGGGATGACAATTCTAAAAAGAGGCGGCGGGCTTGGGGCCTGCCGCCTCTTTTATGCTGAGGTGGGCTACTGCTTGAGGGTGGCGTTGTCGAGGACGAAGCGATACTTGACGTCGCCTTTGACGACGCGGTCGTAGGCTTCGTTGACGCGGTCGTAGCCGATGACTTCGACATCGGCGACGATGTTCTTTTCGGCGCAGTAGTCGAGCATTTCCTGGGTCTCCTTCATGCCGCCGATGGCCGAGCCGGCGAAGGATCGACGGTTGGTGATGACGGAGAAGGGCTGGATGGAGACGGGCTCGTCGGGGATGCCGACCAGGCAGAGGGTGCCGTTGAGGCGGAGCTGGCCGAGCAGGGCGTCGATGTCGTGCTTGGCGGAGACGCAGTCGAGGATGAAGTCGAAGCTGCCGGCGTGTTTGGCCATCTGGGTGGCGTCCTTGGAGATGATGACCTCGTCGGCGCCGAGCTTTTTGGCGTCTTCGATCTTGCTTTCGGAGGTCGTGAACTGGACGACGTGCGCGCCGAAGGCGTGGGCGAATTTGAGGCCGAGGTGACCCAGGCCGCCGAGACCGACGATGCCGACCTTCATGCCGGGACCGACCTTCCAATGCTTGAGCGGCGAATAGGTGGTGATGCCCGCGCAGAGCAGGGGCGCGGTGCCGGCGAGGTCAATGCCGGGCTTAAGGGAGTGCACGAAGTGCTCGGGGGTGACAATATTGGAGGCGTAGCCGCCCATGGTGCGTTCGCCGTTGCGCTGAACGGCGTTGTAGGTGTCGACGGCACCGCCATCGGAGCAGTAGACCTCGAGCGAGGCGTTGCAGTTGTCGCAATGCAGGCAGCTTTCGACGATGACGCCGACGGCGGCGGGGTCGCCGACCTTGAAGCGAGTGACTTCGGAACCCACGGCCTTGACCTCCCCGACGATTTCGTGGCCGGGGACCATGGGGTATAGCTCACGGCCCCACTCGCCGCGGACCTGGTGGATGTCGGAGTGGCAGATGCCGCAGAAGGCGATGTCGAGAACGACGTCCTTGGGGCCGGGTTCGCGGCGGTCGAAGGAGAAGGGAGCGAGCTGGGCGGCTTTCTGGGCGGCGGCGTATCCGAAGCTTTTGGTCATGAGGTCCTCAGGGTGTTGGATGCGGAACGCTCGTCTCGTACGCCAGCAGAGTTACCTGAGGGTGAAGTTTACCGTGATCGTCGTGGTGACCTTCACAGGCATCCCGTTCAGGAGATGAGGTTCGTACCGCCAACGCCTCACGGCATCCATTGCCGCTATCGCGAGACTCACATCCGGAACGGTCAACGGTGTGAGGTACTCCACGTGACCGTCCTCCCCAATCACGGCGCTCAGCAGGACGGTTCCGCTGATGTGAGCCGATCTGGCGGAAGCGGGATAGACGGGTTGCTCCTTGTGGAGTACCTTGCCGCTGACTACCTCGCCGGACAGGGCTGTTGTACCTTCCGTAGCGGCCATTTCTGGCACCGGCTCGAACTGATCGGGAGTGGGCACAAAGGTTTTCAGCTCATTCACCTTCTCGCGCACGAGAACGGTGGAGCCAGCGAGGATGGCATCGCTCATGATCACGTTGTGATCGAGAAAGTTTGCCGTGCTGCTCGCCAGAAAGGTACGGCTGCCAAAGTTATAACTGGCGGAGATCTGGTCTGAGACAGAGAGGCAGTAGGTTGGGAAGAGGCCCAGAGGGGCGACGACGTTCTTTGGAAGGGTGCGGGACAGCAAGACGCAGTCCAGGGTGACCTTGCCAAACGGTTGTTTCCGTACTTCGGGTTGTGTTCCTTCCAGGGCCTTGGCTGATGGGCCTGGATGAAGAATGTCCTCGAAGCCATCCTTGACGGCGTCCGGGATCAGGTCCCCTTCCTGAATTTGGTATCGTTTGTCCTCTGTGTGCAGTATCGCCAGCTTCGAGGAGCCTAGCGAGTAGACCGTTTTGGACTTCTCGCCATCCTGCCATCGCTCGATGGTGCCGACGGAGTCTGGCCTGGAGTTTTTCTCAGGTAAGTCGACCTGCACCTTGATGTACCAGGGCCGTTTGTAGATCGACTCCAAAGAGGAGGTATCCGTCGCTGCAAGCAGCCGCGACGTGATAGACCCACCCTGGCCGTATGCCACGGGGGACAGGGAGGCGATTACGAGCGGGCAGACGAAAAGGAAAGAGGCAAGAACAGGTATTGCAGTTCTTCTACACGGCGTAGTGCAAAAGGCTGAAAACATCATGCCCTGCCAGTTTATTGCGGCCCTTGAGGAAATCAAGTTCGATGGCGAAGGCGATGCCTGCAACTTTTCCGCCAAGCTGTTCGACGAGTTGAACGGTGGCGTTCATGGTGCCGCCGGTGGCGAGCAGGTCGTCTACGAGCAGGACGCACTGGCCGGGTTGAATGGCGTCCCTGTGGATTTCGAGGGCGTCTGAGCCGTATTCGAGGTCGTAGCTTTGTTTGATGACCTCGGCGGGGAGCTTTTTAGGCTTGCGGACGGGGACGAAGCCTGCGTTGAGGCGGTAGGCGATGGCGGGGGCGAAGATGAAGCCGCGGGCCTCGGTGCCGAGGACGAGGTCGACGCCCTTGCCGATATAGTGACCGGCGAAGGCATCGATCATCTGCGCGAAGCCGGCGCGGTCCTTGAGCAGGGTGGTGATGTCGTAGAAGAGGATACCGGGCTTGGGGAAGTCGGGGACGGTGCGGATGAGCGCCTTCAGCGGCTCGCAGTTGATGTCGGACATATACAACTTTTGTAGCAGGTTCGGCGGGGTTTGGGACTTCGGTACTTCGGGACTTTCGGTAGCTGGGCAGGTGCGCGCGGATTGGCGGCCCCGGACCTGGAAGATGGGCGAGGGCAGAAACAGATTCCTGCGCTTCGCTATGGAATGACAAAGGGATGTCACAGGAATGACAAGGGGATGACACATTCCGGGGGAGGGTGGGGTTTGAGCCTAGGCTATCTGGGGCTACCAGGCGCCTTCGATGATGAAGGGGCCAAGCTGCGCGGCTTCGGTTTCGACCAGCTCGTGCTCGATCACGGCGTCGACGCGGCTGCCACGGGAGCCTTGATGAAGCTCTGTCCGAAGATCGGTGAGCGCTTCGGGAGAGCCTGACGCGATCACTTCAACCTCACCCCGATCGTTGTTCCAGACCCGGCCATGAAGGCCAAGTTCAGCCGCTTCGCGGTGCACGAACCACCGAAAACCGACACCCTGGACACGACCGCGAACGAGGAAATGGATAACCATACAGAAAGAGTGTCGCAGAGTGCAAGGGACGCGGCAAGATTCAGGATTTTCCGCGAAACGGAGCTCGTGGTGGAGACAACCTACCGAATTGCCAAAGCGTCTCTTCTTATATGATGCCCTTAGCCGACAGCACGCAAGACCAGATGCTGTTGCAAGAAGTCTTTAGCAAGAGAGCGGCGGGGTCCTTCGTTCCGAGCGAGCTGAAGCTACCGGAAAGCCGTTTTCCCCTGACACACTTCGCAGTTTGAGGAGAGACCACCAGCATGAACCCGATTCTTCGTCGTACACTTCCCGTATTTTTAGCTTTGACCGCGGCTTCCGCACAGGCTCAGTACCTCCAGACACATGGAGCAAGCCTTTCAGTAGGCGGAACAGGACAGTTCAGCACGATTCTTGAGCAGAGCAACGTGCCGGTTACGGTGAATGTGAACCCGAATGGGTCAACGACAACACAGGCAATCAACCAGCAGCAGTTCACGACCTGGTCGGCGGGCTTTCTCACCTCTCTGCAGTTTCACCCTGTGGCTTGGGCTGGTGTAGCTCTGAACTACGGTTTCAACCACTACACAGAAGACTTCCAGTACACCTATCAAAATACGGGTTCGACTGGTGTCACCAAGGTTCCGGTCGATGTACATGAGTTCACAGGTGGTTACCTGTTTCACCCGAAGCACATTCCTTTCCAGCCCTATCTTGAGATTGGCGGAGGTGCACTCGACTTTACACCGGCCGTGGCATCCAGCCAGATTCGCGGGACAGGCTTGCTGGAAACCGGCTTCGACATCCCTACCAACAGCAAGCATATTGCCTTCCGCGTGTCAGGGCGCACCCTCATCTACCGGGCGCCAAACTTCTATCAGCCGGCTATCAGCACCCGGGCGTGGCGGTCCACGGAAGAGCCGGCCATCAGCGCCGTCTATCGCTTCTAAGCTCCTTGCCGTAGCAGCGCAAACGGGACGAAGGCTAACGCCTTCGTCCCGTTTCTGTTTGTTCCGTTACCGGGCTGGCGGGAGTGTGCCTTTGAAAATGACTCCCTCCGCTTTACTGCGGGATGACAGATCTGGGTGAGCAGAGGGCGACTTCAACCCTAGGCGCGGCTCATGTACGCCCCTTCGGCTGTGTCAACCTTTATTTTTTCGCCTTCGTTGATGAAGGGTGGGACCTGCACGACGAGACCGGTATCTGTCTTGGCGGGCTTGGTGGTGGAGCTGGCCGTGGCCGACTTGATGCCGGGTTCAGTCTCGACGACCGTCATTTCGACGGAGGGCGGCAGTTCGATGCCCACGGCCCTGCCGTCATGGAAGCTGACCGAGATAAGCAGGTTGGGTGTGAGATAGTCCACTGCGTCGCCGAGCACATCGTGCTTGAGATTGGTCTGCTCGTAGGTCTGTTGATCCATGAAGTAATAATCGTCGCCGTCGTTGTAGAGGTACTCCATCTTGATTTCATCGACGATGACGCGATCAATGGGATCGGGCGAACGGAAGCGCTCAACGAACATGGAGCCGGTGCGGACGTTGCGCAGCTTGGCCTGGATGAAGGCGCGCAGATTGCCGGGCGTCCGGTGCTCCACGGAAAAGACGAGGTGAAGCTCGTCCTTGAACTTGATGATCATGCCGGGACGCATCTGCGTGGCGGAAATCGCCATAAAAGAGAACTCCTGTTTCCTGGGGTGATTGGGCGGATCGCACATGCGGCAAAACCGGACCGGACCAACCTCGATTCTACTGCACGGTCCCAAGTGGGGGGCGCGGGTCCGGCCTGGAAGCATCGGCTGCTCAGAGCGGCACTAGAAATGAGGCGTAGAGAAGCAGATCCCTCCGCTGCGCTGCGGGCTTCAACGCTAACGGGGGATGTCAGATTGTTGCGCTGCAGGACGACACCTTGGAAAGGGATTGCCTAGGCTGCCGTGGGATGGAAGAGGCGGTGGAAGAAGCGGCGCAGAGCGCCGCCGAAGCCGTGTGGCTGCGGGGCGGGCGTAGCCGTCGAAGTGGTCTGGGCGCTTTCGGGCGCGGTGCCGGGTGCCCCTGTGCCGGAGACGGGCGGTGGCGTGCCCTGGCCATCCGCATAGGTGAAGCTGGTGGTGACCTGCGAGCTGGCGACGCCTGCTGGGGCGGCGTTGGCGGGCTGTGTGATGGGCGCAAGGCCGGTGCTCTGGGCCTCTGGAAACGGATGCGCGGCAGCCGCCTGCGAGGGTGTGAGCGGCTGACCCGATTTGGCGGCGACGACCTGGGGAGTGGCCACCGCCGGACAACCGCAGGGCGAGCGCTCATGATCGACCACGCGGTGCAGGTCGCCTTTAACGAAGAGCAGGTGCTGGCCGGGGAGGATGCGGTAGGTCGAGGAGGAGAAGGGATCGCTTACCAGCAGAACCGGGGACTGGGGACCGGCGTTGTCGACGCAGGTATCCCCTTCGGGCGTGACGCGGAGAGAGAGATCCAGCGGGCCGGGGGTGATGGGCGCGAGTTTGAGGTCCGGCGTCAGCACGACATCCTGTGGCAAGCTGCCGGAGCGGATCTCCAGCGCGCCGCGGTTGAGGCCGAAGATGAGGGCGCCGCCCGCGCCCGAGCGCAGCAGGTGAAACTCACTGGTGGAGCACACCAAGACCTGGCCGCCCCGGGTGAGTGCAATGGGCGCGGTGCGGTCATAGGCAGTGACGCCAGCGTTGGTGAGCAGCTGCGCCTGGTCCCCGCGCACCTCCAGGCCGCCGGTGACGCGGGCATCACGTGTGGCGACCGCACCCATGGGTCCGGCGGGGCCTCCCGAGGCCTGCTGCGCCCGAAGCAGGCCGGCACTGGCGGAGAATACCAGTAGCACCAGGGCAGTCCGGCTTTGCCTAGAGTGAGTGTGCCGGCGTGGGAGCGTTCGCCGGATCGCCTCTGCATTTCGTCGAGCTGCAGCCATGGCGACTCCCCTACTGCCTGAGAAAGTTGGCGATCAGTTGTTTGCCGTGGGCGGTGAGCACGCTTTCGGGATGAAACTGCACGCCTTCGATCGGCAGCGTGCGATGGCGGAGACCCATGATGGTTCCCTCGCCGACGACGTGGGCGGAGATCTCGAGCTCGGCCGGCAGGCTGGACTCCTCCACGAGGAGCGAGTGGTAGCGCGTGCACGTCATCGGCTGCGGCAGGCCGTGGAAGATAGTGCGATCGTCGTGGGAGACGAGGCTCGTCTTACCGTGCATGAGCTGCCCCGCGCGTACGACCTTGCCGCCGAAGGCGGCGCCGATGGCCTGGTGGCCCAGGCAGACGCCGAGGGTGGGAATCTGCTCGGCGGCCGGCAAGGACGCGAGGTGTTCGATGAGCGGAATGAGGATGCCGGCTTCCTGCGGCGTGCAGGGTCCCGGTGAGAGGAGGATGCGGTCGGGACGCAGGGCGACGATCTCCGCCGGCGTGAGCTCGTCGTTACGACGGACCAAGATCTCCGCGGCGACGTGCGGCGCTCCGGCTTCGGACTCGGCTCCCAGCTCCCCCATGTACTGCACGAGGTTGTAGGTAAAGCTGTCGTAGTTGTCGAGCACGAAGACCATTGGGCTTAGTTTACGCGTTCCCCTGGCGTCGGAGATGCATCGGGACCGTGGGCTCGCCCAGGCCGCACCGCGTGACCCAGACGGCTTTCGCAATAGCCGGGCCGGGCCAGCCTGCTCGCACAAAACGGGCACAAGGGCGCTGGGATGTGCTGTCCGGCGTGCCACTTTCAGGGGGCCGGGCGCGACTGCCCTGCGACAGAGCATCATTTAGGATGCACAGAGCGAAGTACGCACGGCTGGCTACAGGGCCGGGGTCGTATTGGGACGTTTCTGTTGAACCGAAGCGAGGGAGTGCTTCACGCTTGCAACTGCACATTCTCGGAACGCGCGGCGTTCCGGCAAAACACGGCGGCTTTGAGACCTTTGCCGAACAATTTGCCCTGTACATGGTTTCCCGTGGACATGACGTCACCGTGTACTGCCAGAACTCGCAGCATGAGCCGCCCTTCACCGACACCTGGGAGGGAATTCACCGGATCGGTCTATCCGAATCCGATGGGCCCCGGGGAACGATCCGCTTCGATTTCCGCAGCGCCCTTGCCGCCTCCAGGCAGCCCGGCGCCACACTTTTAACGCTGGGGTACAACACCGCGGTCTTCTCACTGCTGCATCGCTTCGGGCATGATCGCCACTTCATGAACATGGACGGCATTGAGTGGAAGCGCCAGAAATGGAGCCTGCCCCAGCGCCTTTGGCTGCGGATGAATGAGTGGTGCGGCGCGCATTGGGCCAACCAGCTGATTGCCGATCACCCGGCGATCAAGGCCCACCTGAGCGAACTGGTGAGTGCCGACAAGATCACCGTGATCCCCTACGGCGCGGACGCCATCACGCACGCGGATGCCAGTCACTTGGAACGCTTCGGCCTGCAACCGAACGCGTACTACATTGTGATCGCGCGGCCGGAGCCGGAGAACTCGATTCTGGAGATGGTGCAGGCCTACAGGCAGAGCGATCGGCGCTTCCCGCTGGTGTTGCTGGGCAACTACAAGCCGAAGGAAAACGAGTACCACGCCCGGGTGCTCGCCGCGGCGGAAGGCAGCCGGATCTTGTTCCCCGGCGCCATCTATGAGAGCGCCGTGGTTACGGCCCTGCGCTTCTACGCGACCGCGTATTTGCATGGACACCAGGTGGGGGGCACGAACCCGTCGCTGGTAGAAGCGTTAGCGGCCGGCAATGCCGTGATTGCGCACAAAAATCGCTTTAACGAATGGGTGGCGGGTGAGTCCGCACGCTACTTCGCCGATGCAGCGGAGCTGGACCGGCACTTCAGCGAAGTGGAAGCCAACCCGCACCTCATCGAAGCCATGCGCGCGGGCAGCCGGCAGCGCCATGCGTTGTGCTTCCGCCGGGAACAAATTCTTGAGGCGTACGAAAACCTGCTGCTCGGCAAAGCGGTGCGGGTTCCGCAATGGAACCTGCCCGCCTGACTTACCCGACGCCCGGTGCGGGTGGTGGGGCTGGAGTCGATTACAGCGGCTAAATGGACTCGTTGAGCTTCGGGTTCTGCGCTTCGGAGTTGCGGGTTGAGTTGAGCGCTGAGCTTGGACTTGTTAGCCGAAAGTAATAACACTGAAGTTACCGTGCCTACGGTTCGGAGAACGTTACATAGTCTCTTCGTGCGACGGGTGCACTTCGGTGTGTCAGCCTGAAACAGAGAATCTTGCGAGACTTACCCAAAAGGCTTTCCGAGTCGAACGACCTTGCATTTGGCTGAAGCCTTCGGGTGATGATTCGCACGATGTTCTAGCTCATATTTGGGTTGTCCGAGGATCCTAAATCGAATTCAGGTTACCCTTCTGAATCGCGAGGTTAGATCACCGGGCCAACCTAGCTGAGTCAGGGCTCGTAGATGACCTCGAAACGCACTTCTTTTTTGGCTTGTTCCCTTGTCTTCATCTCCTCTTTTTGCGGCTTACGGGCACAGACGCCCGCCCAGAGCAGCGGCACCGCCGCGGTACCGTCATGGTTTTCGCACTGCGCCGGAGAAAACGGCCAATGCACCGTGTATGGACCGGCACAGGTCATCTTTGGTTCAGCGGCAGGGGCTTCGCCGAAGCCCGGCGGCCATTTCCTGACCCAAACGGTGACGGGCAGCGTGTTGTGTTCAGACGCGACCTTCGGCGATGCCGACCCGGGTAACGCCAAGGCATGCTGGTATGGTCCGGTCGCGGGTTCCGGGACTGGCAAGATTGTGACTACCGGCGGCTCCAATTACCCCTTTTATGTACAGAATGATGAAAGCTGGGACGGCAATCAACGTGTGGTGGTCGCCCAATACAATCTAGCGCCGGGGCTGGTGGAAGCGCAGTTACGCCAGATGTATAAGACCGGCCAGAGCCACGTTGCGCTGGTTATCTGGTATCTGCCGTTCGGCAACTCCAACACACCCTCTGACGGGGTGGTCGACGGAGCGTTTCTGGATTCCTCCGGAGGGCATCTTTCCACACAGAATCAGCAGAATCTGACGGCGGTGCTTGGCTTGATCAAGCAGATCGGATTTTCGCAGGTGACGGTTCGCTTTGCGCCGATCGGTGCCGCAAGCCCGGTCTCCTGGGGCAATACCTGGAATGAAGCGACCTTTGAACAGGACGAGGCGTTCATCTTCAGCAGCCGGCAGATCGCCGAAACGGCCCTAGCGGGAAGCTCGGTCGCGCGGATGTACGATCTTGGCGTGGAAGTGGGCGGCATACCGCACCTGCTGAATTCGGATGGGGTGACCTATTCAGACGGCCAGAGTTCGACATATACCACGCGGCTCTGGGCAGACTATGTCAAGAGCTACGGGACCGCTGACTCCTATGGCTTCAGCATTGCCTACTCATTCGGAACCTTGACGACCGCGATCGCGCAGTACGATGCCGCAGGTACCCGTCCCAAAACCTATGCGCTGGATGATTACGCTAACAACGCGCTGTGGTACTGCTATCAGGAGTTAGTCGGGGCTCACGAAACCGCCAAGCCCATCGTTCTGCAGGAGACCTCCTATGACGATGCCGGGCAGATGGCTGCCATCCAGAATGAACTGCAGCACGTTCCCGTGACCATCTCATATATCGACCAGTGGCCTGCCAGCGTCAGCGTGGCGAACGCGGACGCCTCCCCACCGGCGAGCTACGGCGCCTATGGCGGCAGCTCCGCGACGAGCGGGACCATCGTGGTCCAACCCTGCACCTTGCAAACCGGGCAGACGACCTGCAACACGACGGCCAGCTGGTCGACCTCCAACGCCACCAACGTTGTTCTCCACGTAAATGGCGTGGCGATGCCGAATGCGCCGAATATCACGACGGGGACCACGGGAACCGCAACCATCGCTCTTGGGCTGATCCCCTCCAGCCTCGTGTTGTCCTCGGCCCAGGGCACACTCGCCGCCCAGGCCCCGGCCAACGCAACGGCGGGATCGGCGAGCAGCGCCAGCGCGTCCACCCAGCAGGTGCTGGATACCAAGACGGTGGCCGCGGTGGACGGCAGCGCTCCCATTGTGACGTTGGCGGGGCTGGGCGGCTCGACCGATCAGGCGATCTGGGCCATCGGCAGCAATATTTCGACGAGTTGCACGGTACAACTCTACGATCCCAACAGCACAGCGGCTGCTCCCATCGCCACCCTTAGCTCAGCCTACTGCGCCTCCAACAACCTGTCCTTTACCATTCCTCGTAACGTGTTGACCAACTTCAGCGCGGTGAACCTCGTGGTATCCAACCCCGGCTCACACGGCTCACAACCGTTCTATCTGGCCATCCAGCCTGTGCCGACGCTGGCGGCCGCCGGTGTGGGAGGCAATGCCAACCAGGCGATCTGGGCCATCGGAACGAACATCTCCCCGGTCTGCGCGGTGCAGATCTACGGACCCGACACGCAGAGCACCACCGTGCTTTCCACCGTGACCAATGTGAGCTGTCAGACCAACAGCTTGTCCTTCGTCATACCGGGCTTTATCCGGAGCAATTACAACGCCATCCGCATTGCGGTGACGGACACAGATGGACAAGCTTCTGCGACGGTTCCCGTGCAGCTGGGGAGCAGTTAAGGGCCAAAACAGGTGTCCGGGCCGCCGATAGACCTGAGCCTTGGTGGAATTTTGCCAGCAGCGGGGATCTCACTGGAGCGGCGTTTGACGTAGGGAAGGCAGTGCAGCAGAAGGCGTTGCACTGCCCCAAATTAGGGCAGAACTGAACTCATAGGTGCCCGTGTATGGTGACGAAAGTTTTCGCCGTCCAAAATGCAGCGCTGCTATACTCGGGCCCAAGGACCTAGGAAAGATGAGCGAGAGCAACAGTTATGTGGGAGCAGCAAACTCCGAGGAATTAGCGTTATCCGATCTGTGGAGTGTGCTGTTTCGTCACAAAGCAATCTTTCTGACCGCCGTCCTTGTCTGTGTTGCGATTGGGTTTCTTTTGTCCCTGGCACCGCGGAAATACACCGCGGACAGCATGCTTCGGGTGCAGCCGGGCTCTACCAGTGAGTACCGCGCCTCGCAGCTCGCTCCAACGGCCGTTGAGGTTGCGGATCAGATTGCGCCGTACGTAGACATTCTTCAGAGCCGTACGCTCTTTCTGAAAGTAGCGAAGGATCTTGATCTGGCCAACAGCCCCTCCTTTGGGGGCGGGCAAGCGGGTCATCGCCAATCTTTGGACGACCCACTCGTCCGTGACCGAACGCTGGCGGCGATGAAGGCGCAGATCGGCGTAGTCCATAAGCCGAAGGATGAGATCATTCGCGTCACCGCGACGACCACATCGCCTGCGCTCTCCGCGAAGGTGGTCAACACGCTGATCAACGACTACGTGGAGTATCTGTTCGAGACCCGGTATGGAGCCTCGAAACGCGCCTCAGGATGGCTGGAAAAGCAGCTGGACGATCTGAAGCAACAGGTGGAAAACGATCAGACGGCATTGACCAGCCTGCAGGCGAAGCTCGGCTTTATCGGCCTGAACGAGACGGGCAACGACTCCCTGTTTGCTCAGTCGCTTACTTCGATCGGTAAAGCCGCGAGCGATGCCACGGTGGAGCGCATCGTGGCCGAGGCAAAGTATCGATTCCTCCAGGAGTCTGATCCGAACCTGATCGAGGGTGAGGTGAATCTCCTAGGCGGCACCGGCGCCAGCGGCAGCACCGCGAGCACCTTGCTGCAGACACTGCGTAGCTCGCAGGCGACCCAGTCCAGCACGTATGCCCGTCTGCTTGCCCAGTTCGGCCCAAACTACCCCGATGTAAAACAGCAGAAGTCGCAGCTGGATGAGACGACCCGCCAGGTAAAGGCGGAGGAGTCACGCATCCTGAACCAGGCCAAGCTGTCCTACTCCGCCGCGACCGCCAATGAGCAGATGACGGAGAAGGCGCTTTCGGGTAAGCAGGGTGAGGCCTTTGGCCAGCGCAGTGACATGGTGCGGTACATCATCCTCCTGCACGATTACGAGGCGCACCGTACCCTCTATGAGGGCCTGATCTCGCGGTTGCAGGAGGCCGGCATCACTGCCGGGCTGGAAGGCGGCGAGGTGGATATTGTGGATCTCGCGGAGGTTCCTACCAAGCCCGCTCCCCCTGGGCACCTCACCTACTACCTCGGTTCGCTTCTCGCCGGTCTGTTCCTTGGCTTCATTCTGGCCCTGGTCGCTGAAGCGCTGAACACACGTATTCGGACGCCCGAGCAGGCCCGCCGCGCGAGTTCCCTACCCACCCTTGGAGCCTTGCCCCATCTGCGGCGCGGCCATGCATTGCCGGACAGCATGCAAGACTCGCCGTATATGGAGGCTATCGATAGCATTCGCGCCTCGCTGTTCAATGCCGGAGCTTCCGCCCCACCGCCCAAGGTTCTTCTGGTGACCAGTTCACAGCCCGGGGAGGGCAAATCCACTACGGCACTGTACCTGGCCGGGGTCCTCGCACAGCATCAGGCCAGGGTGCTGCTGATTGACTGTGATTTACGTTTGGGCACACTGGCCGGCAAGCTTGACATTGCTTCCACGCCGGGACTGGCCGAGGTCCTCACCGGGAAGGCAACGTTTGCCGACAGCCTTCGCTCGGTTTCTTCCATCCAGGAGCTCCGGGTAATCGTGAGTGGGTTGCGGCCGGACGTGCGGGCAGGCGTTCTGCTGGATTCCCCGCAAATGCGAGAGCTGCTTGCAACAGCGCGGCAGAACTTCGACTACATCGTGCTGAACAGCCCACCGACCCTCGGGTTTTCCGATGTTCTTAATCTGGGACACCTAGCGGATGGTACGGTGCTGGTCATACGTGATGGTTTCACAACCCGCAAGGTGATCAAGCGCGCTGAGGCCGCCCTGCAGGGGGCCGGTGTACGCATGTACGGATACATCCTGAACGATGTAAACCTCGGCAACCAGGGACTCGCCTACCGGGGCTATCGCAAAATGTATTCTGCGGATGCAAGGGGATCTGTCTAATGAAGTCTTTTTCCATTGCCGCGCTGCTTCTGACGGTCTTTGCCCTCCCGCTGCCGGCTCAAAGCGTAAATGCCTCGTTGCCTGCAAAACAACCCAGCGATGCTGATCTGCCGGACAGAGCCCAACTTGAGCTACTGCTGCATGCAAAACGCCCGCAGCTGATGTTTCAGACCGACGACGTTATCACCGTGCAGATTTATGGCATCGATACCTATGCTGAGAAGCAGAGGGTGGGCGACGATGGGACGATTGTTTTTCCTTTGATTGGCCGAACTCAGGTTGCGGGACTGACGACTGAAGAGTTGCAGGCGCGCATTGCTGCGGCGCTGGGCGAGAAGGGTATGGTTCGCGACGCGCAGGTGACGGTGATTTCGGAGTTGCGACCGACGGAGGTCGTTTCGGTTCTGGGCAATGTCACCAAGCCGGGTATCTACCCTGCCGTCGGCAATCTCACGGTGGAAGACTACCTGAGCGAAGCTGCCGGTTTTGTGGAGAGCTCAGCAGGTTCCGCCAATGCGAATTCTCCGGCGAGCTACACGGTTACCCTTTACAGACCGTCGATGGGTGTACCTGTCCGGGTGCCGCTGGGTCCGCAACCTTCCGACGCCCTCTGGGGAAAGATTCCTGTTTTTGCCGGGGATCACATCCGTGTGGACAAGGTAGGCGTTGTATATGCAGTGGGTGCGTTCAGGTCGCAGGGCGGTTTCCAGCTGAAAAATTCAAGCCGCACAACGGTTGCTCAGCTGATCGCGTTGGCTGGCGGTATTGGTTACGAGGCTGCTTCCGGCGACAGTCATATCGTTCGAAAGGAAGCTGGCAAGCAAACTTTGATCGACATCAATGTAGCTAAGATTCTCAAGGGCACTGAGCCCGACCTGACCCTGCAACCGGATGATATCCTTTTCGTTCCGACAAACCAGTTGAAGGCAGCAATCAAGGGTGGCGGTCCGGGTTTGATCATCTCGGCCGTCGATGCTGCCGTGTTCACGCGGTGAGTTTTGTGGGAGCTGCGATGTACGATCTGGCTGTCGCCTACCGCATTTACCCAAAGGTCTCGAAGCCTGCGCATGGGCTGCCCTTCGATGCGGATAAGCTACGCCAGGCGGAACTCTGTCTGCGTTCGTTCAAGCGTTGTCTAGGACCCCTAAAAGTCAAGGTATGGGCCATTTTGGATAGCTGCCCGGTGGAGTACGAGCAGCTATTTCAACGCTACTTCGCTCCCGAAGACCTGATTCTCGTTCCGCTCGAAAATGCCGGCAACCACGGCACCTTCTCCAAACAGATCGATATCCTTTTGTCACAGAAAAGTGCTGAGACCATCTATTTTGCCGAGGACGATTACCTTTACCGGCCAGTAGATTTCTCCGTGCTGATCGGATTCCTGAATCACGGCAACAACGTTCATTTTGTATCTCCTTTCGATCATCCGGATGATTACAATCTGGACTTCCATGATTTTCCCAAGTGGGTGCAGGTGTACCACGGCCTCCATTGGCGGAACGCGGCCTCCACCTGCCTTACGTTTCTGACGACCCAGAGCTGTCTGCTGCGGTATCAGCGCATCTTCCGCAGCTATGAGAAGCGTAACTACGATACAAGCCTCTGGATCAGTCTTACCAAATACAGGGTGTTTAACGTCGTGAGTATGTTGCGTTACGCTTCTGAAAACAATCTCTTCGGGCGCATCCTGGTGAAGGCCTGGTTGTATAGCGCGTGGCAAAACGTCTTCGGCATGAAAGCCTGGCTTTGGGTTCCCATGCCCTCCTTTGCGTTGCACCTCGATCACCTCCACGTGGCTGCGGGCTTCGATCTGGAGCGTTTAATGCTGGAAGAAGATGCCGTCCCGTGCGGATCGCTTGCAGCGCCTACACCCCTGACGGAGTCGGCCAGGGCGTAGCCGGACGTTGCCGGGATGTAAGTTCCCTGTCGCTGCCGTTACAGCTCCCCCCAAAGGATGTAAATAAGCCATGCCGAAAACCTGCGTCGTGATCGTTAGCTACCGGGGCTCAGTAGACACGCAGGTTTGCCTCGAGTCGCTGGCTACCTCAAGCGAACCGGTCGAGGTAGTGGTCGTCGACACGACCCCTTACGACACGGAGCTACGCCGCGTTCTGGATCTATATCCGAGCGTAACGCTGATTCAGGCTGAGGAAAATCTCGGCTTCGGACGGGGCAACAACGTTGGGATCCGGTGGGCTTTGCGCCACACTGACTGCGAGTTTTTGTTTCTGCTCAATAACGACGCCGCCGTGTTCCCGGATTCCATACCCAAGCTGGAGAGTTGTCTTGAGACCCACGCGGAGCTCTCAATCCTGACGCCCCGCATCGCCTACCGTGATGATCCGGGCAGGCTCTGGTACGGCGGGGGAGAGATTGATTGGCGGCGGGTGAGCGCTGTGGCGCCGGGGTTCAATGAGAGCGTGGATGCGCCTTCCGCCCTGCGCGAACGAAATGTGACGTTTGCCTCCGGCTGCGCCCTGTTCATGCGCCGCGGAGCGATGGAAGCGATCAGGGGCTTCGACTCCCGGTTTTTCATGTATGAGGAGGACGTGGAGTGGTGTTTGCGCGCGTACTCCAAGGGCTTTGTCATCCGCTACGTGCCTTCGGTGCTGATCCTGCACCGGGCGCAGGGCGGCAGTAAATCGGAGGAGGAAGACCGCACGGATTTCTGGGCAGTGACGAACCCCCGGCTGCCTTTTTACGCCTTCCACGTCATTCGCAACCGGCTCTTCAATCTCTCGATGTACGCACGTGGGCGCAACCGGCTTATCGCGCTTGTTTTTTTTCCCGCCTTTATCGCTCGCCGGGCAGGTCCGTTTTTGCTGGGCCGCCGAACCGATGCGGTCGCGGCGATGTTCAAGGGAGTGGCCGATTTCTGGCGACATCGCAAGGTCAAAGCGGTGGACGAGCTTTCGCAGTGAATCTCCGGGCGAGCTGCTTCCTTTCCGGCAAACTGTCCCGTTTCAGGGCACAAGAGACCGTTTTTGGCCTCGCGGCAGACACAAAAGTGTCAGGAACTAGGGCAAGGAAGGTCAGTCTTCCTTGCTATGCTCAATTCATGCGGCGCCTGTGCCTGGCGCGATGACACGGACGGGAATGCCAGCCCTTTTTCAGGACATGCGAACAACGGTGATCGGTGTGCCGGGCAGGACGGGTCGGCTCACTTCAGTCGCCGAGGGGTCTCATTGAGCGTTCTGAAGCATACCGGCTATAACCTGCTTGGTTCTCTTGTGCCGATGATCGTCGGCGTGGTGACGGTGCCGATCTACCTGCGTCTCATCGGCGACTCGCGTTACGGTGTGCTGGCCATTGTGTGGCTTTTTCTTGGCTACTTCGGCCTGTTCGATCCGGGCATCACGCGGGCGGCGCTATTTCACATTGCCCGGCTGAATGGGGACGAACACGCCAAAGAGCGGGAGAGCGTGTTCTGGACCGCGCTGGTGGTGAATCTCGGCTTTGGTCTGGTGGGCGGCATCGTGCTGTACCTGGCGGCGCGGCCGTTATTCATGTCGACGTTCAAGATGCCGGCCTCGATGCGTGGCGAGGTGATGACCGCCCTTCCCTGGCTGGCCGCCTCCATTCCGCTTTCGATCGTGACGGCCATTCTCGGCGGAGCGTTGCAGGCGCGCGACCGCTTTGGGACGTATAACGCGATTTATGTGTTCAATGCCTTTCTGTCACAGCTTGTGCCGCTGGCCGTCGCGTACTGGCATGGCCCGAGTTTGGCCTGGCTGATTCCGGCGGTTCTGCTGACGCGCACAGCGGGCGCGATCCCTTCTTTTCTTGCCTTAATCGGCATTCTGCCGCTCGGCACCGGGGGCGGGTTCGACCGCAGCCGTCTGAGGGTGCTGTTCTCCTACGGCGGCTGGGTGGTGATCACCAACCTGCTCAGCCCCATTCTTGATTCGATGGACCGCATGCTCATCGGTAGTATCTTGAGCGCGGAGGCGGTGGCCTTCTACACGGTTCCGTCCAACCTGGTGAGCCGCTTCTCGATTCTGCCCGGCTCGCTGGTTAGCAGCCTGTTTCCGAAGTTGTCGCGCGGAAACCAGACGGACAGTTCAAAGCTGGCCAGCGAGGCGGTCACCACGCTGAGTGCCGTCATGACGCCGGTCATCATTGCGGCGCTGGGCGGGATTGCGATCTTTATGCAGCTTTGGGTGGGCAAAAGCTTTGCGCAACATGCGATTCCGGTCGGGATTGCGCTGCTGGTGGGCGTGTGGGTGAACAGCCTGGCGTTTGTGCCGGCGGCGCACCTGAACGCTATCAATCGGCCGGACCTGCCGGCGAAGTTTCATGCGGCCGAGTTAGTCCCGTTTCTGTTGGTTCTGTGGTTTGGCCTGCACTTTTTTGGGCTGCTGGGCGCGGCCTGGGCATGGACTTTGCGCGTGACGATCGATGCGATTCTGCTGTTCGTGGTCGCAGGACAGACACCGGGATGGTGGAGGGTGCTGCCGGGGGGCGGCCTCGTGCTGCTGGCGACCCTGTTCACGCCGCGAACGATCCTATCGAAGGGGATGGCGGCCGAACTGGTGCTGCTGGCGCTGGGTCTTGTGTGGTCCTGGCGCGTGAGTCCGGTTCTGCAATCGTTGGTGCGGAATCAGCTGTTGCCGGCATTGCGGCGGCAGCCGGCTTAGAAAACGACGAGGGTGCGTGGAGCTGACGGCTTGCAGCAGCGATGAAATGCGGATTGTCTTCGGGAATGAGAAGAAGAGTAAGCCTGGTTTGGCGTCCGGATCCAGGGAGCTTTCTCCCGAGGGTGTAATTCTGCTACTGGCCCAATACAGAGATCCTTCGCTGCGCTCAAGATGACGGCTTTCCAAAATCCGCTGCGCTCAGGATGACGGCTTCCAAAATGCAATCCGGCGAAAAGGGGCCAAGCTTTATCGTGAGGATTGCCGGGCGAAGGCCGAGGCGAGCGTGGCTTTGGCGTAGGCCTTGTTAGGCATACTCATCTGGGTCAGAGCGCGTTGGACCAGCCGAATGCGCTGCATGGGTGCCCCGCCCTTGGGCTTAACCTCGCGGATGAAGCCCCACTCGGCGGCGAGCAGACGTTTGTAGCGCTCAAGGCTCATCTCCTCGGCGAGATTCTTGATGGAAAGCTGGTGTTCAATGCTGACGGGCAGCACCAACAGGCGGCCGCCGGGCGCCTGGAGCCGATGGAAGACGATGTGATCGAGGTAGTCCAGCGGAAATTCTCGCGGAAAGCCGCCGATGGCCTGCAGCGCTGCCACGCGGACACACGCCGCGGAGTTGAAGACCGTCAGGCGCTCTGTCGCGATTCCTGTTTCGACAGGCAGATCGCGGCCGGCGCGCACGAGCCTGGGCGAGAGCACGACGCCATCGCGCATCTGCCTGGGAACGATGGCGCAGACCGGCGCGGGCGGTCCAGTTTCAATGACGGCAAGAAGTTCATGAAAGAGCTCTGCGGTAAGCGTTGTGTCCTGGTCGAGCAGAAGTAGCCATGGGAGGCCGGCCGCGACGGCAAGGTCCAGGGCGTAGCCGTAAGCGGTCGCCAGGCCACCATTGCTGCCGTCATGCCGGTACTGCACGTTCTCGCCGAGCGGCCGGAGGTCTTCGGCAGGCTGAAGCTCCGGCGAGTTGTCGTAGACCAGCAGATCGATCCCGTCCCGCAACGCAGGCTGCGCCGCGAAGATGGCGCGCATGGACTGCAATGTGGCCGAGTTACCCACGCTGACCTTGTAGAGGACCACCACTGCCTGAATTTTGCGCTGGGCCGCCATGCGTTGAGGATACATCGGGCTTGTAGCGGTTCTCCAGAGGATGGGGAGTTCCGCGAACAAACAGCTCGTCCTCGGCTATGTTCAGGATGACAATTCGTAGCTCAGAATGACCACCTTTGCTCAAGCTGGCGACTCAGAGCTTAGGATGATCATTCGTAGAAGATCGCCCTCTACGCCAAAACAAAACAGCTCTAGTGCCGCGACGGCGGCGGCGCGTCATTCCCGAATTGGGACAAAAACCGGCGGTTATGATGAGCATGTAGGCGGGCCTGTGTCCTATTTCAGTCGTCGGGAGTGAGCCAGGGTGAAGATCGGCATCGTGCAGCGGGACGATACGAGGGATGTCCTTGCCTCCTCCGGAACGCTGTACTTCATGGCGAAGGCGCTGGAGCGGCACGTGGGTGAGGTGGTTCACCTGGGGCCGGACACCACGCGCACAAGCAAGGTGCTGCTGCGCGGTGGCCAGGTGGTGAACAGGCTCACGCAGGCTACCATCGGTAAGCGGATTTCGCCGATCCACCAGCGGGCGCTGACGGTGCATGCGGCCCGGCTATTTGCGCCGCGGATCGCCGCCGCGGGGTGCGATGTTTTGTTTGCGCCGTTTGCTTCCGTGGAGATCGCGGCCCTGCAGACGGTGGTGCCCATCGTGTATCACACGGACATGACCTGGGCCGACGCGGTGGACTACTACACCATGTACACGGGGCTGTTTCCGTTCGCGCGCGCCGAGGGCGAACGCATTCAGCAGGCGGCCCTGGACAAGGCGACGGCTTCCGTCTTTCCCTCGGCGTGGGCTGCGCGGACAGTCGTCGAACACTACGGAATCCCAGCGTCCAAGGTTAGTGTGGTGCCGTATGGGGCGAACTTTGAGCGGGAGGCGGTGCCTTCACGAGAGGCGGCTCTGGCGCATTCGCTGGACAGGGGCGTGCATCTGCTGTGGATTGGCGTGAGTTGGGAGCGCAAGGGCGGGGCGATCGCCTTTGAATGCCTCACGGAGCTGCTGCGACGGGGCATAGAAGCGCACCTGGTAGTTTGCGGCTGCACACCTCCGCCCAAATACAGGCACGAACGCATCACCGTGGTGCCGTTTCTGAACAAGAACGATCCGGAGCAGAGGCAAAGGCTTTCCGGGCTGTTTCTGCAGGCGAATTTTTTTCTGTTCCCGACCTCCACCGAGGCGCTGGGTATTGTGATGTGCGAGGCCAGTGCGCATGGGCTGCCTTCGTTGGTGCGGCATACCGGCGGTGTGGCCAGCGTCGTTCGTGACGGCGTGAACGGCTATCTTCTGCCCGCTGATGCGCAGGGTGCGGCGTACAGCGAAAAGATTCTGCAGCTATGCCAAGACTCCGAGGCCTACGCGCGGATGGTGGGGAGCAGCCGGAAGGAGTACGAGGAACGGCTGAACTGGGACGCGTGGGGACGGGCGGTGCAGCCGGTCTTCGAGGCGGCGCGTGTCCTGAAATGAGGCACATCGGTCAGGTCGTTCTGCCACAATCGTGGAGTTTGCCCCGCTGCCGGTGCGGCACAGAGGCAGTGGCGTGACCGGATCGCGTTACACTGCCTCTAGCTATCGGGTCCCAACCAAAAATTTGCCGGGCGCTGTAAAACGGCCACGGCTCAGCCACCTTTGGAAACAGATGATCGCTTGGAATGAGGTTCCCTGAACATGTTGTCGGCACGGAAGGTTCTTCAGGGCTCGGCCTCTAATATTATTCGGCTTGTTTTTTCTTTGCTCGTGGGTATCGTTCTGCCCCGCGTCTTGGTTCACCACCTTTCGCAGGCGGAGTACAGCGCCTGGGTGCTGATTCTTCAGCTGAGCACCTATGTGAGCTTGCTGGATCTTGGATTGCAGACGGTGGTGGCGAAGTTTGTCGCCGAGCACCACGCGACCGGGGATCGAGAGGCCAACCACCGCCTGATCAGCAGCTCTTTTTCCGTGCTTGCCATCGCTGCCGTGATCGGGATGGGCATTGTGGGCTTCATGGTGTGGCGTGTGCCGCACTTCTTTGCCCAGATGCCGCCGTCGCTGTATCCGCAGGCGCGGATCGGACTGCTGGCGGTGGGTCTCTCCGCGGCGATTTCGCTGCCGTTTGGGCCGTTTCTCTCCGCCTTTGCGGGATTGCAGGAGTACTTTTTTCCCACCGTAGTGGCTCTGGTAAGCCGCATTGCTTCTGCCGTGGCCCTCATCGGGTTTACGCTGGCGCACGCCAGCCTTGCCGAACTTGCCTGCATCATGGCAGCTGTGAATGTGGTGACGGCGCTGGCACAGTACCTGGGCTGGAAGCGCTATGCCAGCCACCAGCTTGATTTCACCTTCTTCTACCTTGACCGCGGCGCCGCGAGTAACCTGCTACGGTCCGGGGGAGTGATCGCGATCTGGACCGTGGGCGGTCTGTTCGTCAGCGGCCTGGACACCATTATCGTGGGCCATTTCGATTTCGCTCACACCGGCTTCTACGCTCTGGCAGCCAGCGTTACAAACTTCATGCTGATGTTCATCAACAGCCTGTTTGCGCCGCTGATGCCGGCGGTTTCCGCCATGCAGGCTACGAGTACACCGAAGCAGGTCGGGGATCTCACGGTACGGGTCTCCCGGTATTGCACCCTGGTTGTTTGCATTGCGGGCCTACCGCTGCTCGTCTGTGCCTATCCATTGCTGACGCTGTGGGTTGGGCACGAGTACGCGACAAAGACGACGGCCTTTTTGCAGATTCTGGTGCTGGGCAACTGCGTTCGTCAGCTTGGGTACCCTTATTCGCTGATTGTGATTGCCACCGGCAAGCAGTACTTTGCCACGATCGCCTCCGTCGCCGAAGCCGTTGTAAATCTCACGATAAGCATCTGGCTCGCACACCGGATCGGCGCCATGGGGGTTGCCATCGGCACCCTGGTTGGCGCATTTGTCAGCATTGGGCTGCATTTGCTGGTGAGCATGCCCCTTACGCGGCCCGCGATCAAGCTTCAAGTGTCGCACTTCGTAACGCAGAGCTTCTTGCGATCGCTCCTTTGCATCACGCCCGTGCTCTTGCTTTTACCTTCCTGGCATCGGGACAGCCTGATACCCGCAAACCCAGCCCTAATGGCTCTTTGGGTGATAGCTACACTGGGTCTGATGTACACGGTAGGTCTCACCTCCGAAGACCGGATGAATTTGCAACGGTATGCCCTTAAGCTGGTTCCTAGCCGAGCAGGAGCGTGAGCGCGCCCACTCAAGCAAACTTTCTTCGAAGGACTCCGGTCTTTTGGCAAACCCGAGCTCAAGAACTGAACCACGCGTAATTGATCAAAGTCCATGTCAAAATACACTGAAGACCAGAGTCGCGTCGCAAAAGGGTTTCGCCGTATGCGGCGATTTCTGCTCAGCATGGTGGGTCGCGTAACTGGTGGCAAACAACGGTCACCAGAGGAAGACTTCAGCATCGCAGTTCCCTTCGCCTTTTCTGTCAACGCGTCGCGGGCATCCACACGACGGATTGCGGCTGTATGTCATATCTTCTACGTCGACCTTGCTGAGGAGATGTTGAACTATCTGAAGCATCTCCCCGAGAGTACCGACCTGTTTCTATCGACGACAGATCATGAGAAGGCTGCCGTTTTGAAGCAAGCCTTTTCTGCTTGGGGGCATGGTCGCGTGGCAATTCGAGTGGCTCCGAACCAAGGCCGGGATATCGCGCCCAAACTCATTACATTTCGCGATGTTTACGACGCCGGCTATGAGGTCATTCTGTTCCTGCACTCTAAGAAGACGGAGCGGGAGGACACCGGCCCAGCCTGGCGGTCGGCTCTGTTTCAGACGCTTGCAGGCTCGGTTGAAACTGTAGGGAGCGTGCTGACACTCTTTGACCAAAATCCCAAGCTGGGCATGGTCATCCCGCAACATCATGAGTCCATACGGAAACATGTGGGCTGGCAGAACAATCGATTGCACGGAAGGCGTCTGGCCCGCAACATGGGATGGTCCTTAAAGACCGCGTACCCGCTCGACTTTGCGGCTGGCTCGATGTTCTGGCTGCGGCCCGAGGCGATTGTTCCGCTGTTAGGGCTGAAGTTGCAGGTGGGCGATTTTCCGCGCGAGAGGGGACAGGTGGGAGACACAATTGCACACGGGATCGAGCGGATGATGCTTTACTCCTGCGAGTTGGCGGGTTACGAATGGTTGAAGATCGCTGACCCACGGTTCTTTGGGTATCAAGAGACAATTGTTCGCCTCCACAACCTGCAAGAATTAAGGCAATTTACCCGTGCCCACGGTTTCAGCCTGCTGCCGTCCTCCGTGCGCGGATCTTACTCCTGCTAAAACGCGATTCAGCAGGACACATGGTGAACCACTGAAAGTGAGCTTTGCATGATCACGAAAGCAGCGCAGTCTGCCTCGGTTGCGCAGACCGTTTCCGTCGCTATGTGTACGTTTAACGGAGCGCAATATCTTCCGCATCAGTTGGACAGCATTCTGCGCCAGAGCAGTCTGCCGGATGAGCTGGTGGTCTGCGACGACGGCTCCGAGGATGAAACCATTGCGGTACTGTCCGCCTTCGCCAAAGAGGCCCCCTTCCCCGTCCATGTGCACCGAAACGCCGAACGTCTTCGCTTTTCCGGCAACTTTGCCAAATGTATCGGGCTGTGCGAAGGCGATCTTATCGTTCTGACCGACCAGGATGATGAGTGGATGCCGGATCGCGTGGAAGAAACGCGTAAAGCGTTCATTGCGAATCCGGCGCTGACTTTCACGTTCTCAGATGCACCTCTGATGGACGGCGAAGGCAATGCCCTGGGAAGTTCGATCTATTCAAACTTTCCAATCATGCCAGCAGATCGCGCTCGTTTTGAGCAAGGAACCAACCTTCTGCCGGCGATTGCGCGTTGGGGGTTTATCTATGGGTGCACGATAGCGTTTCGGGCGCGGTATCGGCCTCTGGTGTTACCCGTACCTGAGACCTGGAGCCATGATGAGTGGATCACATTGGTGCTGAGTGCGATTGGACCCTCCACCCGGCAAGCACCGGTGACCCGTTACCGGCAGCATTCCATTCAGTCAGTGGGTGTTGGCGACTGGTCATTCCAGGGCCATTTGCGCATGGCCAAGAGGCGCGATGCAGAGGCCTACAATACTGAGATTGCACATTATGAGAAGGCCCAAGCCGCGGCGCGGGTCCATGCTGAGTTATCTGCGACCCTGGTCCCCGTGCTGGAGGACAAGCTTGCTTTTCTGCGCAGGCGTCAGACTCTGCGGTTAGGTGGGCTCAGCAAACTGCCTACTTTTCTCACTATGGTTTCGAAGCTCGACCACTGGCACTATGGCGCAGGGCTCCGTTCCGTGTTCAAGGATGCAGCGATGCTGGTCGGTCTCTTCCGCGGATAGAGCTATCTAGCTCAGCTTTAGCTCAGCAGCGATTGGTAGACGTCACCGGTGGCGCGGCCGATCTGGTTCCAGTCGTGGCGGATGCTGACGTAGTCGAGGCCTTGTTTGGCGGCTGCTTCGCGGCCTTGGTCATCCTGGAGGATGCGGATGAGCGAGTTCCCCATTGCCTGGGCATCGCCGGTGGGGAAGGCATAGCCGTTCTGGCCGTCGGTGACGATTTCGGTCATGCCGGGCAGGTCGGAGACGAGGACGGCCTTGCCGTAGCTCATGGCGAGCAGGACGACGCCGCTTTGGTAGATGCGGCGATAGGGGAGCACGACGACGTCGGCGGCGGCGTAGAAGGTGGAGACCTCGTCGTCCGGGATGAAGCGGATATGGAGGCGGACGCGGTCGTTGAGGTGGAGGCGATCGATCTGTTCCTGGTACTGAGCGAAGTCGTTCTTCCAGGGGCGGCCGGCGACGACGAGGACGACCTCGGGGACCTCGGCGGCGACCGCGGGCATGGCTTCGAGGAGGAGATCGACGCCTTTGACCTCCTTGATCTGGCCGAAGAAGAGGACGACTCTTTGGTGGGGCTTTATGCCGAGGGTCGCTTTGGCTTCGGCGGCGGAGGGCGTGCCGTGGATGCTGCTGAGGTAGTTGCCGTGCGGGATGACGCTGATCTTGGCGGGGTCGGCGCCGAGGGCCTGGATGAGTTCGCGGCGGGAGACTTCGTTGTGGACGATGAACTTATCGGCCATGCCATAGATCTTGCTAACCATGCCGGAGGCCGGCGCACCGGTACCTGCGAAGGATTCCACATCATGCACGGTAACTACGACCTTGCGTCCGTATAACTTGGCGAGCATCAGCAACATGAGTTCTTCCATGGCGCCATGAAAGAAGTGGAAGTGTACGATCTTTTCGCCGGAGGAGGAGGCCTTATTGAGTGCACTGAGGCTGCCGCTCAGATAGCGGCCGGCGCGTAGATATTTGTTGGCCTTACCCCAGATTCCCTTGTAGACGGGGTAGAAACCCACAGATTTGAGGGTGGGCTCGGCGGTCTGGCTGCAGGTGTACCAGCCGACCTCCCAGCCGTCGTTTAGCAGTCCCTGGCAGAGGCCGAGATCGTAGTAATCCATGCCGCCGTGACCACCAACGGGTTCAATCAGGGCGACAGACTTTGCGGCTTGCATACATTCTCCAGGTAACTTTTGACCACGAACTCGGGCGAGTATAGCATCGGGCGTCGGAGGATCCATGGTCACGAACGGTGACACCACTTAGAGGTTCGAGGTTACCTTTGAGCAGTTTTTCTAAGTTTCCGCTCACAATTTATCTGCCTCTGGAACAGGCTCAGCCCATTCTGGCGCGTTCGATGGCGCGCACGACGGCGCGAGCCTTGTTGCCGCATTCCTCGTATTCCTTTTGCGCGACGGAGTCGGCGACGACGCCCGCACCGGCCTGGATGTAGCCCTTTTCGCCGTCGAGGAAGAGGGTGCGGATGGCGATGCAGCTGTCGAAGTTGCCGCTGAAGTCGGCGTAGACAATTGCGCCGCCGTAGACGCCGCGGCGCACGGGTTCCATCTCCTCGATGATCTCCATGGCGCGGACCTTGGGGGCGCCGGAGAGGGTGCCGGCAGGAAAGCAGGCGCGAAAGGCGTCGATGGGCGACAGGCCGGCGCGGAGGCGGCCTTCGAGCGCGGTGACCAGGTGCATGACGTGGGAGTAGCGCTCGACGAACATGAGGTCTCTTACGCGGACGGAGCCGAATTCGCTGACGCGGCCGAGGTCGTTGCGGCCGAGGTCGACGAGCATGATATGTTCGGAGACCTCCTTGGCGTCGGCGCGAAGGCTTTGTTCGTGGGCGAGGTCTTCGGCCTCGTCGGCGCCGCGGGGGCGGGTGCCGGCGATGGGGCGGTACTCGACGCGGCCGTCCTTGACGCGAACGAGGAGCTCGGGCGAGGAGCCGACGATGTGGCAGGGACGGGTGTTTCCGTGCGCGGGTTCGTCGTTCCCTGCCCCAGCCGGCAGGTTGAGGCGCAGGCAGAACATATAGGGCGACGGGTTCACGATGCGGAGGGAGCGGTAGATTTCAAAGGCGTCGACGCCGGGGGTGCAGTCGAAGCGCTGCGAGAGGACGCACTGGAAGACGTCGCCGGCAGCGATGTACTCCTTGGTGCGCTCGACGGCGGCGAGGAAGACGGCGGCCTCGGTGCGGGGGGTGATCCCGAGCGGCGCGGTGGGGCGGTTTCGATCCCCGGGGGCGCGTTCGGGACGCGGCAGTGGGCCTTCGAGGAGGGCTTCGAGCTCGTCGAGGCGGGCTTCGGCGTCGTCAAAGGCGGCGGCGGCGTTGGCGGGGGTCAGCGGAAAACGGGCGCCGGCGGTGACGATGAGGTGGATGGCTTTTTTGACGTGGTCGAAGGCGAGCACCTGGTCGAAGAACATCAGGTGTGCTTCGGGGACGTGGAGTTCGTCCAGGGCGAGCGAGGGCAGGCGCTCGATGCGGCGGACGACGTCGTAGCTGAAGAAGCCGACGGCGCCGGCGGTGAAGGGCGGCAGGCCGGGGAGTTTCGCAGGGGTGTGGCCTTCGAGCTCGCGCTTGAGCTCGGCGAAGATGTCGGCGGTGTAGCGGCGGGCGTGGGCGGTGCCGCCGATGCTTTCGGTGACGGTAATTTCGCCGTTTCGGCTGGTGAGCGTGCGGTAGGGGCGGACGCCGATGAAGGTGTAACGGCCGACTTTCTCGCCGCCTTCGACGGATTCGAGCAAAAAGGCTTCGGGTTCGTGGGCGGCGACGCTCAGAAACGCGCCGACGGGGGTTTCGAGGTCGGCGGTCACCGTGCGGGTGACCGGAACGAGGGTGTGCGCCTCTGCCCAGCGTAGAAACTCGTTGCAATCCGGTGCGGTCTCGCGGGCGGGCATAGCTTCATAGTACCCAACCCGTACATCCTTCGGGGGTTGCCGAGGCAGGGTCGAGAGGCCTAGGATCGCGGCGTTTGACTGGAACGCAACCTGTTCCGCGCAGACCTGTTTTGTCTCCGGCCCGCGCCGAGGAAGGGTTCGGGAGCGTCCAACGGGACGTGGGCCAAGGAGGAAACCATGGCCGTAGAAACCGCAGCAGAACAACTCATCCCGCCCGCGCAGGCACTGGCCGCGCGCCCGGAACAGACCGGAAAGAAGGACAGCAGTATGGCAGCACCCGCAACAACGCACAGCAACGTTTCACTGGAACAAGAGACAAACCCGTGGGAGGCGCAGGCCGCCCGCTTCGACACGGCCGCCAAGAAATTGAACCTGGATGCAGGCATCTGGAAGGTGCTGCGGTACCCGACGCGGGAGATCATCGTGCACATCCCGGTGCTGATGGATAACGGGGCTGTGGAGGTTTTCACCGGGTACCGTGTGCAGCATTCTGTGGCGCGGGGGCCGGCGAAGGGCGGCATTCGGTACTCGCCGGATGTGACGCTAGATGAGGTACGGGCGCTGGCGAGCTGGATGACGTGGAAGTGCGCGGTGGTCAACATTCCGTTCGGCGGGGCGAAAGGTGGGGTGATCTGCGACCCGAAACATATGAGTCAAGGGGAGCTGGAGCGCATGACGCGCCGCTATACGGCTGAATTGATTGAGTTTATCGGGCCGGAAAAGGATGTGCCGGCGCCGGACATGAATACGAACGAGCAGACCATGGCGTGGATCATGGATACGTATTCCATGCACATGCGGCAGACGGTGACCTCCGTGGTGACGGGCAAGCCGGTGAACATGGGCGGCTCGCGCGGGCGGCGCGAAGCTACCGGGCGCGGTGTTTCAGTGGTGTGCGACGAGGCGCTGAAGCACCTGAACATGCGGCCGGAGGATACGACCGTGATCGTGCAGGGCTTCGGCAACGTGGGCTCAAACACGGCGAAGATCCTGTGGGACAAGGGCTACAAGGTGATCGGCATCGCCGAGTATGACGGCGGGCTGTTCAACCGGAACGGGCTGGATATCTCCGAGCTGCTGGAGCACAAGGCGCGCACCGGGACCATTCACGGCTTCAAGGAGGCTGAGGCCTTTGACAAGGATGAGTTGCTGCTGCAGCCGTGCGGGATTCTGATCCCGGCGGCCACGGAGAACGTGATCACCAGCCGGAATGCGGCGGGGATCCGGGCGCGGATCGTGGCCGAGGGCGCGAATGGGCCGACGACCACGGTGGCCGACGAGATCCTGGCGGAGAATGGGGTGTTTGTGATTCCGGACATCCTGGCCAATGCGGGCGGCGTGACCACCAGCTACTTCGAGTGGGTGCAGGACCGCATGGGGTACTTCTGGACCGAGGCCGAGGTGAATCAGCGGCTGGACCGCATCATGAGCGACAGCTTCACGGATGTGCTGCAGTATGCCGTGGCGCATAACGTGGATAACCGGATCGCGGCGTACATGCTGGCGATCGATCGCGTGGCGTATACGACCAAGCAGCGTGGGATGTACGCGTAAGAGCGGTTGTGTGTGGTTGAGGAACAGCGGCAGATTCCTCCGCTTCGCTGCGGGATGACGAGCCTGCTTCTGTTATGTCTGTTCCGGCGCGAATTCTCCGAAGCAAATTTTCCTGGAGCGAACTTTCCGGAATGAACCGAAGGGATCTGCGTCAGACGGGGGCTTGACTGCAGCAGGCGGATCCTGCATCTAGTGCTTCAGGTCTTCCGTGAGCAGTGGAGGGCATCCCGTACCCCTTTTGTGAGGTTGAGTGAGCCGTCACCGTGATATCGACGACGAAGTGCCCGGGCAGGACGGGGCTGCCAATGCTGTTGCAGCGCCGTTTCTCGAGACAAGCCCGGAGGCGGAGGCCCGGGACACCCAAGATGCGGCGGCCCGGGACAGCCAAAGTTCGGCGGCCGGAGGGCATTCGACGGAGGATGGGCGGTCTGCGGTGCAGACAGAGCCGTTGCCGGTGGAAATTTCGACCGATGAGGAGTCTGACCGGCGACCGGCGCTGGACTACCTGGTGGTCGGTTTCGGCTCCTCCGCCGGGGGGATGCAGCCGTTTCGTGAGGTGATGGAGCAGCTACCGGCCGATACCGGTATGGCGTTTGTGCTGGTGCCGCACCTGGCCGCGGACCATGCGAGCCATCTGACATCAATCACGGAGCATTACACCAAGATGCCGGTGCATGGGATCAAGCACAACGCCCGCCCGGAGCCGAACAACCTTTACATCCTGCAGCCGAACGAGACGGTACAGCTGCGTGAGGGCCGCTTTCATGTGGAGCCACGCCCGGCGGACCGGATTCCGCGCCCGATCGATCTCTTCTTCCGCTCCTTGGGGGCGGATCAGCAGGAGCACGCCATCGGCGTGGTGCTTTCCGGCGCCGATTCCGATGGGGCGCTGGGGCTGAAGGCGCTGAAGGGCGAAGGCGGCGTGGCGATCGTGCAGGCGCCGGAGACCGCGCAGCACAGCACGATGCCGAGCAATTCCATCCTGGCCGACCATGTGGACCTGGTGCTGTCGCCGGGCGATATCGCGCTCGAACTGGCGCGGCTGGCCAAGCAGTTTGTGCAGCCGACGGTGCGGGCTCTTGAAAACGAGGAAACGCCCCCCGATCTGGTCTCCTACAACCGCGTGATTACGCTGTTGCGCATCTCCTCCGGCCTGGAGCTTCGCCAATACAAACCGGACACCATCCGGCGCCGCATCGCGCGGCGGATGCTGCTGTTGCGCATGAGTTCGCTGGCCGAGTATGCGCAGTACCTGCAGGCGCGCAAGGATGAGCTGAAGAACCTGCAGGAAGACGTCCTGATCAGCGTTACGCGCTTCTTCCGCGATCCACAGGTGTGGGAGGCGATGGCGGCGGACGTCTTCCCGGTTTTCTTTGAGAACCGCGCGCATGACAGCACCATCCGGATCTGGTCGGCCGGCTGCGCCTCCGGCGAGGAGGTGTACACCTTCGCGATGGTGTTGCTGGAGTACATGAGCTCCCATGGCATCGATGCGGCGGTGCAGATCTTCGGCACCGATGCGAGCGAGCGGTCGATCGAGATGGCGCGTTCGGGGACGTACCCGGATTCACTGGCCGGCGAGATCAGCCCCGAGCGGCTGCGGCGCTTCTTCATCAAGGTGCCGCACGGCTTCCAGATCAACAAGCGGGTGCGCGATCTGTGCGTGTTCGCCAAGCAAAATCTGTGCACGGATCCACCGTTTTCGCACATGGATTTTGTCAGCTGCCGCAACGTGATGATCTATTTCAAGCAGGCGCTGCAGCGGCAGATCATCTCCACGTTTCACTACTCGCTGAAACAGGGCGGATACCTGTTGCTGGGCTCCTCCGAGTCGCTGCGCGACTACGACGACGCGTTCGCGGTGACGGACCGCAAGAACAAGATGTACAGCAAGCTTGGGGGCAGCCTGCAGGGCGGGTACAACCTGCCGACCAGCCGCCTGGCCAACCTGGACGCGCCCGCGCAGACGGCGCTTTCCGGCGTTCCGGTTACCTCCTCCGAGCTGGAGATGCAGAAGGTGGCGGATCGCGTGGTGCTGGCGCGGTTTGGGCCTCCGGGGCTGATCGTGGACGAGCGCATGAATGTGCTGCAGGCGCGCGGACAGACCTCAGCCTATGTGGAACTGGCCAGCGGAGCGGTGAGCCTGAACCTGATGCGCATTCTGCGCGAGGGCCTGGTGAGCCCGGTACGTGAGGCACTGGAACGATCAATCGCGGAAGGTATTCCGGTGATGCGGATTGCGGAGTTCGCGCCCAAACCGGGAGAGAAGCGGCGCGTTCAGCTCGACATCGTTCCCATCACCAGCAGCACGGAGCAGGGTGGATGCTTTCTGGTGCTGTTTACCGATGCCACGGACCAATACCAGGAGGCCATGCCCGACATGCCGCCGGTGGTGATGACGGCCTCCGAGCAGGACCGGCAGAATGGCCAGCTGCGGCATGACCTGCTGGCAACGCGCGTACATTTGCAGTCGCTGATCGAGGAGCGCGAGGCGCGGAACCAGGAATTGGTGAGCGCAAACGAAGAGATTCAGAGCGCGAACGAGGAGCTGCAGAGCACCAACGAAGAGCTGGAGACCACAAAAGAGGAGTTGCAGAGCGCGAATGAGGAGCTGCAGACCGTAAATGATGAGTTGCAGCAACGCAACGCGGTGCTGACCCAGACCGGCAACGACCTAAGCAATCTGTTGATCAGCGTGAATATACCGCTGCTGATGCTGACGGAGGATCTGCGCGTCCGGCAGTTCACGGCGCCTATGGAGAGGATGCTGAACATTCGCAACTCCGATGTGGGGCGCTCGATACGCGAGATCCGGCTGCAGCTTTCGATCGAGGATATCGAACCGCTGCTAATGGAGGTGATGGAGACGCTGACGATGCGGGAGGAGGAGGTGCAGGATCGCGAGGGCCGGTGGCACCTGCTGCGCATTCGCCCCTACCGCACGGCGGAGAACAAGATTGAAGGTCTGGTGATGATCCTAGTGGATATTCACCAGCTGCGCACCAGCCAGCAAGACCTGCGCGAAGCAAAGGAGTTTGCGGATTCCGTGGTGGAATGCGTGCCGGTGCCGGTGGTGGTGATGGACACGAACTTTGAGATCCGCGAGGCTAACACCTCCTTCCGTCAGCTTTCAAAGCTGGATGCTCGCCAGCTGCATGGACGGCCGCTGCCGGATCTTTTTGCGCGGCTATGGGGCATCTCCGATCTGGTGGACCGGCTGGGGCCGCTGCGGACCGCGGAGGCGGGTAAATCCATGGAGTTCGAGCATGAGTCCAGCACGCTAGACCGGCGCGTCCTGCTGGTGAAGGCGCAGGCCCTGAAGAACGACGGCGATCGCGTGATCCTGCTGACGCTGGAGGACATCACGCTGCGCCGCGAGGCCGAACGCAACAGCGCGCTGGAGCGCACCGCGCTGAAGCGGGAGGTGGAGCAGACCGGCCGCACCCTGACGCAGGCACAGAACGAGCTGCGCGAGCTGGCCGCCCACCTGTTCACGATGCAGGAAGAGGAGCGCGAGTACGTGGCGCGCGAGCTGCACGACGACGTGGCGCAACGGCTGAGCCTGGCGGCGCTGCTGTGCCAGGAGGCGCAGACGACGACGGACCCCGAGGCCCGGCAACGGGCACTGGACAAGGTGGTGGCGGACATCTCCTCCATGAATTCGGATGTGCGCATGATCAGTCACCGGCTGCATCCGGCCATCATCCACGAGCTGGGTCTGCCCACGGCGCTGAAGCAGCTGGTGGACGAGTTCGGCAAACGGGAGGGCATGTTTGCGACGCTGATTACGGCGTCGGTGCCGGAGAAGATCGATCCGGCGGTTTCCACCAGCCTGTACCGGGTGACGCAGGAGGCGCTGCGCAATGTGGCCAAGCACGCCGGCAAGACGCATGTGAAGGTCATCCTGGAGGGCCGCGAGGAGGAGCTGTACCTGGAGGTCCGGGACTTCGGGATCGGCTACGACCAGGATGCCGAGGAGGGATTGAGCGGCCTGGGGCTGATTTCCATCACGGAACGGACCCGTATCGCCGGTGGGCGGTCACGGATTGAATCGTCACTGGGCCGAGGAACGTCAGTTATGGTGGAAGTCCCCATTCATGGCCGGCCGTAGATATCGTGTCCTGATCGCCGACGATCACCTGCTGATGGCCGAGGGGATCGCGAGACTGCTTGAGTCGGAATATGAGATTGCCGGCGTTGTTTCGAGCGGCTCGGCTGCCATAGAGGAGGCCTCCCGGCTGCTGCCGGACATTGTTTGCCTCGATATTTCGATGCCGGGGACCAACGGGATCCAGGTGGCGGTGCAGCTGCATGATCTGGTACCGCGCACGAAGGTGATCATCGTGACGCAGCAGCTGGAGTTGCCGTATCTGCGGGCGGCCTTCCGGGCCGGTGCCGTGGGCTATGTCGCCAAACAGGCGGCGACGGTGGAGCTGAGCACGGCGCTGCACGCCGCGCTCTCCGGCAAGTCCTACATCAGCTCCCTGTTGATCGAAGCCGCCTCCGGCATGCGCAATGAGCTGGTGCCGGATGTGACCCAGGTGAACACGGACACGCTGACGGCACGGCAGCGTGAGGTTTTGAAGCTGGTCTCCGAGGGCCGCACGTCCAAGGAGATCGCCGCGCAGCTGCACATCTCGCCCAAGACCGTGGAGTTTCACAAACAGGCTTTGATGAATGAACTTGGCGTGCGCACCACAGCCGAGCTGACCCGCTACGCCCTGACGCATCACATCGTGTCCGTCGCCTGAGATCCTTGCCGAGGGCAGGACGCCTCTGTTCCATTTCAGGAAGCTTTCGGTTTGCAGTGGCTGCGCTGTGATGAACGGGACGACAGGGTGAGTCCCTGTGACACAATGAGTCTACCTTCGCTCCTCCCCCCGAGTCGCTGGTGAATCTACCGAACTCCATCACGCTTTCCCGCATCGCCGCCGTGCCCGTGCTGATCTGGGCGCTGTCGGCGCATTCGCCGTTCCATGGAGCGCACGGCGAGCAGGAGATCTTTGCCTCGCTGGTCTTTATCGCGGCGGCCGTGACGGACGGGCTGGATGGCTATCTCGCCCGCAAACGCGGCCAGATCACGACGCTGGGCATGCTGCTGGATCCGCTGGCCGACAAACTGATGGTTTCAGCGGCCTACATCGTGCTGGTGGCCTACACGCCCGGCATCGTTCCCCCATGGATCGCGGTTGTGGTGATCGGGCGCGAGTTTCTGGTGTCGGGGCTGCGATCGATCGCGGCCTCGGAGGGATTCACCATCCAGGCCTCCGACATCGGCAAGCTGAAGACCGTGATCCAGATCGTGTCGGTGGTGGCCGCGATCCTGAGCCATCGGTGGGTCGAATGGGTGTTCGGCCCCGTGGTGATCGGGGTGCACCTGATTGCGATCACGGCCATTTACTGGATGACGGTGGTCTCCATCATCTCGGCGGTGGATTACTTCATCGGCTTCTGGAAGATGGTGGAAGGCGCCGGCGACAAGCGGCGCAAGCGGCGGACCTCGGTGCTGAGCCGGCGCAAGGGCCCCGCCGAAAGCCAGGCCTGAAACTACTTGTGCGGCCACGCTCCCAGAAGGCGGCGCAGGACGATCAGCTCCCCCGTGTGATAGCTGTTGTGGTCGGCGATCAGCAGAGCCTCGCGGAGGAGGTTCTGGCCTTCGCCCCAGGCGAAAGGCGTGTACAGGTCCGCGTCCGGGGCGGTGAGGAGAGATTCGAAGGCTTCGCGATCCGAGCGAATGGCGGCCAGGGTCTGGCCCCAGCTTCCAGAGGAAGGCGGTTGGGGGTCGGTGGGCCAGTAGGCTGCCGGCCAGTCGAGGGCCTTGTACCCGTCCGGCGGCGGCGCGCAGAACTCGAGGATGTCGTGCTGCGTGATGCGCAGGTGCTCGACCAGCTGCCAGGCCGAGTACGGCAGCGAGGCCGGCACCGTACCCAGCAGCTCCTGCGGAAGGCCGGTCACGGCCTGCTCCAGGGTGGCGTGCGCCTGCCCGCCGCGAAGCAAAGCGAGCAGCTGGCGGAGCAGTTCCGGATCGGGAAGCGGGTGAACTTTTGTAGGAGTTGCGTTGACAACGTGGTCGGCCATCCGTCAATCTTGCCTCATTTGCCGGACTGCCGGTTCCCTTTTTGCGTTCGCGGTTGAAGAGGTCTTCCATGACACTGCTCCATGAGGAGCGCCTGTTTCCCGCTGACCCCGACGTCCGCGGGATCGCGCGAAGGCTGTATGCCGAGGTCGCCGGGGCGCCGATGCTCAGTCCGCACGGGCATACCCAGGCTGCCTGGTTTGCCACCGACGAGGCTTTTCCGAACCCCGCCAAGCTGCTGATCCAGCCCGACCACTACGTGCACCGCATGCTCTACAGCCAGGGCATTTCGCTCGATCGTCTGGAGATCGGTGTGGCCGAGATCCGCGATCCACGGGCCGTCTGGCGGATTTTTGCGGAGAATTACCACCTCTTTCGGGGGACGCCGACGCGGCTCTGGATGGATTACAGCTTCGAGACGCTGTTCGGCATGACCGAGCGGCTCCGTGCGCAGACGGCCGACCTGTACTTCGACACGATCTCCGAAAAGCTGGCCACGCCGGCGTTCCGGCCGCGCGCCCTGTACGAGCGCTTCAAGCTGGAGGTGCTGGCGACGACGGATTCACCGCTGGATTCGCTGGCCGATCACGCGGCGATTCGGGCTTCGGGATGGCCTGGGCGCATTCTGCCGACGTTTCGTCCGGATCCGGTGGTGGATCCGGAGTTTGCGGGCTTTGCGGAGAATCTTGCGAAGCTCGGGGAGCGCAGCGGGGAGGACACCTCGACGTGGAAGGGCTACCTCGCCGCGCTGCGTGTGGAGCGCGCCCGCTTCCAGGCGCTCGGCGCCACCGCGACCGACCACGGACATCCCACCGCGCGCACCGCCAACCTGGGCAACGCCGAGGCGGAGCAGCTTTACGCGAAGGTTCACGGAGGTGCGGCGTCCGCCGAGGAGCGGGAGCTGTTCCGCGCGCAGATGCTGACCGAGATGGCCCGCATGAGTGTGGAGGACGGCCTGGTGATGCAGATTCATCCAGGGTCCGCGCGCAATCACAACCGCTTGCTCTTTGAACGCTATGGGCGCGACATGGGTGCGGACATGCCGATGCGGACGGATTATGTGGGCGGGCTTCGGCCGCTGCTCGATCTGTTCGGCAACGACCCACGGCTGACGGTGATTCTGTTTACGCTGGATGAATCAACCTACAGCCGCGAGCTGGCGCCGTTGGCGGGCCACTACCCTGCCCTGAAGCTGGGACCCGCCTGGTGGTTCCACGACAGCCCCGAAGGCATGATGCGGTATCGCGAGCAGGTGACGGAGACGGCGGGTTTTTACAACACCGTCGGCTTCAACGACGACACGCGGGCGTTTCTTTCGATTCCGGCGAGGCACGATGTCGCGCGGCGGGTGGATGCGGCGTTTCTGGCACGGCTGGTCGCCGAACACCGGCTGGGCGAAGACGAGGCGGTGGACCTGATGCATGAGTTGACCGGCGGTTTGGTGCGACGGGCGTACCGGCTTTAGGGTTGGCTCTGCGGCAGAGAGGAGAAGTGTGGCAATGAAGCATCCGTTGAGCCTGGAAGGCCGTGTCGCGGTGGTGATCGGGGGGACCTCCGGCATTGGCCGCGCGCTGAGCGTGGGGCTGGCCGCAGCCGGCGCCGATGTGGTGAGCACGGGACGCCGTGCGGAGCAGGTGGAGGAGGTGGCAACCGCGATTGAGGGTTTGGGGCGGCGATCGCTGCGGCAGCCGACAGATCTGACGAGCCGAGCACAGATTGAGGCCCTGCTGGCGAAGACGCTGGAGGCCTTCGGGCAGGTGGACATTCTGGTGAACTGTGCGGGCAAGATCAAGCGCACGCCTACGGTCTCCGTCAGTGAAGCGGAGTGGAACGACATCTTCGACACGAACCTCACGGGCACGCTGCGCGCCTGCCAGGTCTTCGGCCCGCATATGCTGGAGCGCGGCTATGGGCGCATCATCAACATCGCTTCGCTGAACTCGTTTGTCGCACTGAGTGAGGTGGCGGCCTATGCGGCGAGCAAAGCCGGGGTGGTGTCGCTGACGCGCTCACTCGCGGTGGAGTGGTCCAGACACGGCGTGGTCGTCAATGCGATTGCACCCGGTGTGTTTCGCACCGATCTGAACGCGCAGCTGCTGGACAGCACACCGCGCGGGCAGGAGCTGCGTATGCGTACGCCGATGGGCCGCTTCGGAGAGACAGGGGAGTTGGTCGGCGCGGCGATCTATCTCGCGTCAGAGGCGGCTTCGTTTACGAGCGGTCAGACCCTGGTTGTCGACGGCGGATTTCTTGCGAGTGGTGTGAACCAGTAATTGCTTTGAGCGGGGGGGCTCGATGGCCGGCAGATTGAACCAGCTCTGCAGCCGGTACTCCTTCGCAGCCGGTACTCCTTCGCAGCCGGTACTCCTTCGATTCAATCCGTATCGCGGTCGTCGACGACCAGGATCTCCAGCACGAGAGGCGGCTCAACCAGCGCATCCATGTCCGACATTTCGGCGACCGCCGCTTCCACGGTGGAACGTGGACAGGGCTCCGTGGTGACGACGAAGGGCAGGTGATGCGAGGGGTAGCCGCGCCGCTGCACGATGGAGTCGATGTTGACCTTGCACTTCGCGAGCGCGCCGGAGATGGCGGAGATGATGCCCGGCTTGTCGTTCACGATGAAGCGCAGGTAGTGCGGTGCGTGCACGTCACCGGAGAGCTTGCACCGCACGGCCACGCGCCGCACGGGAAAGCTGCCACTGGCGACCGCGAGCACATCACTCATGACGGCAACCGCCGTGGCGTGGCCGCCCGCGCCGTGACCGCTGAGCACCACATCTCCGCCGAACCGCCCGCTGGTGACGACCATGTTCTGTGTGCCGTGCGACCAGGCGATGGGCGAAGCGTGCGGCACAAGCATGGGGCCCACCCTTGCCCTGATCGATGGCTGCGTGTCCGTCTCGGCGGGAACGCCGAGTTCTGCGCGCGAGACCTGGCGAATGGTGCAGCCGAGCTCTTTTGCGTACGCAAAGTCAACGGCGGACACCTGCGAGATGGTCTGCGCGGGCACCTCGTCGATCGGCAGCTCGGCCTGGAGCGCCAGACGCGTGAGGATGCACAGCTTGGCGCGGGCATCGTGGCCGTCGACGTCGGCGGAGGGGTCAGCTTCGGCGTAGCCCAGGCGCTGCGCTTCCTTCAGTACGGCAGGGTAATCCGCGCCGGCCTCCATCGCGCTCAGAATGAAGTTGCAGGTGCCGTTCACGATGCCGCTGAGACGGGTGATGCGGTCGCCGCTGAGGCCCTGCACGATGCCCGGCAGCACCGGCACACCGCCGGCGACGGCAGCTCCATAGAGCAACTGGACGCCGTGCTGCTGGGCAAGCGCAAAGAGTGCGGGCCCATGGTGCGCGATCAGCTGCTTGTTCGCCGTGACCACGTGTTTGCCGGAGCTCAGCGCAGCGGTCAACCAGGCCTCCGTAGGGTCGAGCCCACCCATGAGCTCGACGACGAGGTGAACCTCCGGCGCATGCAGAACCTCTTCGATAGAGTCTGTCCACAGCGCGTCGGCGGGAACGTAACGGGCGCGCTCATGCGTGCGTTTGCGTTCGACCCCGCGGTTGAAGACATGGGTGATGCGCAGGTTGCTGCGGTCCGCGGTGGCGAGCACCTCGGCGAAGCAGCTGCCCACGGTGCCGAAGCCGAGCAGCCCGATGTTCAGCGTGGGACGGGCTTCGGCAGAATCGTTGCCGACGTTGGCCAGAACGGAATTGTCCATCAGTAGGTCACCCGGTAAGGACTGTCGCTCCATGCTTGGAAGCTGGCGCGAGCCTCTTCGCTCAGCATCTGTTCGATGGGGATTTGACGCTGGTCGAGAGGCCTTTTTACCTCTTCGTAGAGAAAGAGGTCATCAAAGCCGGCGCGGGCGGCGGTGGCGGCGGTGTTCCCATAAGAAGATGGCGCGGCAACGCGACCAGTAGAGCGCGGCCAGGCACATCGGGCAGGGTTCACAGCTGGTGTAGACGTCACAGCCGGTGAGCTGAAAGGTGCCGAGCGCCCGGCAGGCGTTGCGGATGGCAACCACCTCGGCGTGGGCGGTGGGATCGTTGCTGGCGATGACCTGATTGGCGCCGGTGGCGATCACGGTGCCGTCCTTGGCCACGACCGCGCCGAACGGGCCGCCGCGGCCCTGCAGAACATTTTCGGTAGCAAGCGCGATGGCCTGCTGCATAAATTCTAAGCGTCCGGGCATGATCAACCTCATGCTACATGCTCTGCGTTCACGACGCGTGATCACGCCTGAGGGCCTTCATGAAAGGTTCCGGCGAGCGCCAGACGGCGCACATTTCTCGCACGCAGGACGGTGTGCTGGAGAGCCGCAGCGGCTTCACGGCGATGACGTTGCTGAAGAGACGCTGCTGAAGACCAGGCCGTCAGCCCACTCTGTGGGCCGGTGCGGCGTGCGCCCTTCTCGTACAATAGAAGGCCGATGCACCACCTCGGGTTAACGCGAAGTACGAACCGACATGACCACCTGCTGCAAACGCCGGACACCTTTGTCCGCACCCCCCTGCCGGGCTTGACCAGGGGCATGGCGATCGTGCACGCCGCCCCGCAGATGGGGGCGGGCTTTGCCATGAGCACGCTGGAGTTTGAGCCCGGGGGCTCGCTGATGGAGGGTCCCGGGGAGCGCTTCGTCTATGTGCTGGAAGGTTCGCTGACCGCCTCCGAACCAGGGTTTTCGCAGCCGCAGATGCTGCCGCTCGGTGGCTTCGCCTTCTTCCCCGCAGGGTTTCCGCACCGTTTGACCGCGGAGGTCGCCACCCGGGCCGTGGTGATTGAAAAGCGGCACCAGCTGCTGCCCGCGGAGCATCACACCGACCCGCACGCCGAGCATCCCACCTGCGTGATCGGCTACGAACCGGGGATCGCGACGACACCGCTGAACGGGGATGCGGCGGTGGGCGTTCGCGCGATGCTGCCTGCCTCGCCGGCCTTCGATCTCGCGGTGGATACGATGACGTACAGTCCCGGGGCCTCGCTGCCCCAGGTGGAACTCCACTACATGGAACACGGCGTGTTGATGCTGGAAGGCGGCGGTCTTTACCGGATCGGCGAGGCCTGGTACCCGGTGGAGGCAGGCGACTTCATCTGGATGGCGCCGTTCTGCCCCCAGTGGTTCTGCGCCCTTGGCAGAACTCCGGCGAAGTACCTGATTTACAAGGATTTTAATCGCCACGTGATTGCATAACGCCCCACCCGGGCATGGCGGGGCGGAACGCCGAACGGCGTTCTTTGGCCACCGTGGATGTTCCGGTGCCGGTGCCGACTCTGGCGGAGCTTTTCGTTCAGGAGACCTGGCGGTTGCCCAACCGCAGATCCCTTCGCCTCGCGACGGGATGACCAGCCAGCAAGGACGAAGGGAGCCGCGTTAGAAGTTGAACGAGGCCTGCAGCGAGATGCGGCGCACGGCGCTCTGCTGCGTGTACGGTCCGCCCTGCAGGACGATGCTCCTGCCGAAGGTTGTTGGGCCGGCATCGAGTGTGGCGATGGGCACGGCGGGGTCGGTGTTGCCGAAGATGTTCTGCGCGATTAACCCGAAACCTACGCTATAGCGGCGTCCGGTGCTGGTGCCGCCAAAGCCGCCGCGCCCACCGCCGCCGGGACCACCACCGCCGGGACCGCCACGCCCGCCGCCGCCGGGACCACCGGGACCACCGCCGGAGTCACCGCCGCCGCCGCGGGCGATCTTTTCGCCGAAGCCGAAGGTCTTGGTTAGTCGCAGATTCGTGCTGAAGAGGTTGGGTCCGGTGCAGGCGTTGATGGGCGCCGTGCCGTAGCCGGCGACGGTGCCGGGCTGCGCAAAGGCCAGACCGCAGGAGGTGATGGGTAAGATGGTGCTGCCGTTGGCCATGGAGAGCGGCACGGCCTCCGGGCGCTCATTGAAGTAGCTGTCGCTCAGCGGATCGGAGCCCAGTGTCACGTTGTACGGCGTTCCGCTCTGGCCGATGATGAAGGGACTGAGCTGGATGAAGTGCGGCAGGGTGATGGAGGCGAACATAACGCCGAAGTTGCGGCGATCGAACAGGGTGCGGCCGTAGTCGGCCTGGATGTTGTAGGGCACCGAGATCGGCGTGGCCGCGCCGGAGCTGTCACCCTTCGCAAAGCCGAGCGAGTAAAAGCCCGAAAGCGTCAACCTGCGGAATTGCGTGCGTCCGTTGACGTTCAGCTGATCCTGATGGAACTGGCCCTGCGAGAAGTACTGGTTGTTCACCGTGTTGGGGGGAGTGCCGCCGTTTTGCGGGTAGTCCACGTCCTGCTGGGCGAGCTGGTGCACGCCCAGCGTGTGAAGATAATTGACCGAGACGGTGCCATGCCGGCCGACCTGCTGATCGAAGCCGCCGGCGAACTGCTCCAGGTAGGGCGAACGCAGGTTGGGAGCGTAGACGCCGTTGGATTGCGTGTACACGGAGGAGCCCGTCGCCTGCAGCAGGGGCGTGCAGGCTGCCACATTGGAGGGACTGCAGCCGCTGGCGGCCGGTATGGAGGGCACGGTGTAGAGCGTTTCCGCAAGGCCGTTGTAGCGGAACAGATTCAGCAGGTAGTTGGTGCCGAAACGGTCATAAAAGATGCCGAAGCCGGCGCGCAGCACGGTGGTGGGCGCGGTCTTGGATTTGCCCACGCCATAGGCCACACTGAGGCGCGGGGCAAAGTCATGGTGATCCGGCAGGTTGTTCTGGGTCTCGTAGCGCAGACCGTAGCTCACGGTCAGGTTGTTCTTCGGCTTCCAATCGTCTTCCGCGTAGACACCGAGATCCGCGTAGAGGTAGTGCACGTCGTTCGTGTTGAGGACGGTGAGTTGAAATTGCGAGGGGACCCCGGTCGCATAGCTGTGGTCGACGTTGCCGGAGGTGGCCACCGTGGCGTTGCCGGTATTCATGAGATCGGCGTAGGTGAAGGTGCCGTTGGTGTTGCCGGCGGCGTAGGTGGCTTCGCGGGTGGTGCGCAGGCGGCCGCCGAAGCGGATGAAGTTTTTGGGCAAGGCGAGCGAGGTGTAGTTTTGCACCTCGAAGTGGTCCTGGTGGTCGGTGGTGGACTGCACCGAGGCGCCGCCGGAGGTGAATTCGCCCTGCACGAGGACCTGTGGAGCGTTGCTGAGCGCGGCGTCGGAGGTGTGCTCGCGCTCATACTCAAAACGCGTTTCGTTGATCAGCTTCGGGCTCCACGTCTGCGTGTCGCTCAGCTGCACGATGGTGGATTTGGCGTCGGAGTTATAGGCCGTCGAAGGCAGGTTCAGACCGCCGCCCAATCCCGCATTGATGGCGTCGTTCTGCACGTACTGAAAACGCGCCGTGAGCACATTCTTTTCGCCGAGAGCGAAGTCGAACCGCGGAGAGATATCGGTGCGGACCTGCGGGTAATGCGTAAAGATCTGCACAAGGGACGGCACACAACCGGCCTGACCGGGGTTGCAAAGTGTGCTGCTGGTCGCTGTCGGCGCCAGGATCGTGGCGTTGGTCAGCTCGTCGTCCTCGATGTCACGGTGCGATCCGCCGACCGAGAAGGACGAGCTCTTGTTGATCGGGCCGGTGAGGCTGCCGAACATGAAGAGGGTGTGATACGGCGGCTGGGGGGCGCTGCTGAGCGGGTTGCCGGAGTTGAACTGCGACGGGTTGCCGTTGATCTGGAAGTTGCCGTGGTATTTGTCGGTGCCGGGCTTGGTGAAGACCTCGACGCGGCCGTAGCCGATGCGGTCGTACTCGGCGGAGAACGGATTCTGGTTGATGCGGATCTCGCGGATGGACGACTTGGGCGGCAGCTGCCCACCGGTAAAGCCATCCACATAGATCTGGCCGCCGTTGGGTCCCGCTGCCGGCCCGGCGAGGGCGGTCAGCTCGGATTGCAGCTCATCGGGGTCGTCCGAGAGCGCTTCGAGATCCTTGCCCTGAATCGTGGTGGAGCTGGCCGCGGCATCGGGGTCGACGCTGAGTTGGATCGCATTGGCGTCCACGTTGACGACTACATTCTGCTCCCCGATCTGCAGCTTGGCGTCCATGGTCACGCCGGCGACCGGCGCAATGCGCAGTCCCTGCACGGAGTAGCTGCTGAAGCCCGGCATGGTGACGAGCAGGTTGTAGAGCCCAGGCGCGAGCGTGAGAGTGTAATTGCCGTCCGGCCCCGAGGTGGTCTTGCGCGGGGCACCGGTCACGGGCGTATAGGTTACAGTTGCGCCGGGGATGGCCGCGCCATCCGGATCCGTCACCGCGCCATGTACGCGTGTACCGACAGTGACTGCCTGCGCGGGACCGGCACCGTTGCCAAGCGGGGCGGCTGCACTGGCGGGCGTGGTCTGCGCGGTTGCGTCCGGTGCCACGGAAGCCGCAGAGGCAGGCGTCTGCGCCTGGGTGTTGGCATTGGCTCCGAACAGCAGGCAGACACCCCCTGCATGAACGACGCCTGCGCGCAGGCCTTTGGCATTCCCAAACCTTCTGGATCTTTTCGATAAAGCCATCATTCTCCTCGGAAGCAAAACAGTGTTGCGAGAGGGTTGCCGGGCGGCCCCTCGGATGATCAGGATGAGCTGTGTGCCTTAGCGCGGATTGCCCTCACCGCCACCCTCGGCTGCACCTTCACCGCCACCGATGTTCCATGGCGACAGGGTCGTCTCACCGGTTGGATGGGCCGCCAGAACGCTCTCCACGCCGGCCAGGAGTGTAATCGCGGTGGGCTCGGCATTGCCTCCGCCGTTGGAGGCCACAATCATCACGGCATCACCCGGTTTCAGGGAACTCAGGGTTTCGGGAGGCAAGCGGTTCACCATGCGGGAGAGGTCTCCACCAGCTCCCCCAGCGCGGCCGTAGCCGCCGGGCCGTGCGCTACCCGCGGTGGTCGCCGCTCCCGGAGCGCCAGGGGCGGATACATTTGTCGCCGATGCCGCCGCTGCTGAGTGATCCGCTGCGCCTGCCGCGCCATGGGCAGCCATACCCCCCGCCGCGCCGGCCGGCAGGCGACGCACGTTGCTTGCCGGCGGCACGGAGACGGTCACCATGCGCTTGGTGGCCAGATCCTTCAGCGTGACCGTGTTGGCGGCTGCATCAACGGACGTAATCAGCCCGGAAAAGTTGCTGAACGACCCGGCCACGATGGCGTCTGCGGTGACCGTTGTGCCATCGGTGTTCTTTGCGCCGCGTACGCGAATCTGATCGCCGACTTGAATGGCTGCAAGCGTGCTCGGCACCGCATCCTCGAAACGGACGGAACCACTCGCGTAGCGCTTCTCGGAGGTCGCCGGCGTGGTAGTCACGGTCAAGGTGCGCATGCCGCTTGAAAGGGTGATGCTGCCCGCGGCCGGATTCACCGAGCGGACGATCCCGCCAACCCCTTGGGCCCAGGCTGCCTGTTCGGTCGCGCGGGTGGCGGCGATTGCCCCTGACTTCATCACGATCACCCGGCTGGCGCTAAGGGAATTGCCGGTATCGCCGGCCGTGCCGTTCACGATCGTGCGGTCGCCGGCGGCGATGTCGGCCACTGTGCCCGGTTGCGCCGACTTCAAGTCACGGCTACCCGGCTGTACCAACAGCACGGCGGTCCCGGCCGGCACGGCCACGCTGACGTCTTGGCCTGCGGCAGTGGTCAGCACAAAGCCATCACCGGCCACGGTCTTGACCGTGCCGCTCTGACGGGGAACGGCGCTCGCGGCAGGCGTTGGCGCAGGCACCTGCGCTGACGCTGGCGGAAGCATCAGGGTGGCCGGAGCAGAAACCAGAATCGCAACACCGAGGAGAGCGGCCCGCATGGGCTTGATGAGCATGAACTTACGTCCTCTTGGGCGCGCCCTTTTTGCGGGTTCGCCGGATTTGAGCAGGCAGAGGAGAGTAGGCGCAGCTTTCTCCTGAACCGCCTTTTCCTTGATTTCTTCTATCGTTTCGATGCGCTGCTACGGGAGAGACGCTTTGCCCGGCTGAAAGTTTCTTCACCGGACGCATCGAGAGTTAGCTGGCTGTCTTTCCGAAGATCGCCTGGTTGCCTCCGCTCTTATGGCAAGGCAGAACCGGAGGCCACTGGCAAGACCAGGCGCGACGGGTACTTGGGCGAGCCGTAGAGGGTCACTGTCTGCGCCGTATACGCCGCCTCCGGTGCCGTCATGATGTTGGGCACGTAGGTCTGTGGGTTGCGGTCATAGAGCGGGAACCAGCTGGACTGCACCTCCACCATCATGCGATGGCCTTTCAGAAAGGTGTGATCCACGCCGTGCAGGCTCCACTCGTACTCGTTCACCTCGCTGGGCTTTACGGGTTCGGGGGTGGTGAAGCTGTGCCGGTAGCGGCCGCGCAGGATCTCCTCGGCCACCATGCCCTGGTACCCGGTAGCAGGGTCCACGTCGATCAGCTTGACGATCCAGTCGGCGTCGGTGCCGGTGGTGGCGGCGAAGAGGTCGGCTGTTACGTCGCCGGTCACGGTGGTGTCGGCGGTTAGGGCAGGTGTTTCGAAGTTGGCCAGATCCTTGCGATCGGAGACGAAGTCCTGGTTTTCGACCAGCCACGTGCGCCAGGTCGAGCCCTGCCCGTAGGTGGACTGCACCGGCCGATGACGGTAGGGCACCGGGTTCGCGGGGTCGGCCACGTAGGCTGCGGATTGTGCCTCGTAGCTGCCGGTGGGCGGAGTGGAGGTCAGCACTTTATTGGCTGCGAAATAGACATTTACTTTGTGAAAGCCCTCCACGGGAGGCCACACGGGGTAGCGGTGCCAGGCGTTTTCGCCGGTGCGGAAGCTGGCGGTGTCGGCGAGATCGAAGCCCGGCTTGCCTTTGAGATAGAACTCAAAGAAGGGCGACTCGAAGTGGGAGCGGTAGTACGGTCCGGTGTCCTGATCGCCGAAGTGGATACCGCCCCAGGAGCTCACAAGCTCGTTGTCGAGCCCGCGCGCCCAGCCGCCGTGGTTCCAGGGGCCCAGCACCAGAAACACCTGGTGCTGCGGGTCACCGGGCTTTTCATTTGAGCGAAGCGCGGCATACTCCGCCTGTGGACCCCACATGTCCTCCTGGTCCCAGTAACCGCCCACCTCCAGCGTCGGTACCTCGGGTTTGCCTAAACGGCGTTGCACCGCCATGTCCTGCCAGAACTTCGTATACGTCGGCTGCGTGAGGAACTTCTGCGCCGTGGGCAGGTCGGTCATGCCGGCCGCGGCCGCGGCCCCGGCAAAGTTCACATGCTCGAGAAAAAACGTGTACTGATCCTCTGTCGAGCTGACGCGGGCGTCGGTCTTCTGCGCCTCCAGCTGCTGCACGTAGTCAAAGCCGTAGGTCTCGCGGAAGGCGCCGTTGTGGAAGAAGTCGTCGCCCAGCCAGACGTCGGTCATGGGGGCCTGCGGGCTGATGGCTTTGACCGCCGGATGCGCATCCACGCCGGCCATGATGGCCAGAAATCCCGGGTAACTGATGCCCAGCACGCCGACTTTTCCGTTGTTGTTGGGGATGTTTTTCAGGAGCCAGTCGATCGTGTCGCGCGTGTCCGTGGTTTCATCCACGCCCGTCTTGCCGCGGTGGGCGACGACCGGCCGGTTCATCACGAACTGGCCCTCCGAACCGTAGCGGCCGCGGATGTCCTGGAAGACGAAGATGTAGCCGCTGGCGGCGAGATCGGGCTTGCCGCTTTCGATTGCCCGCGCCGTCGTCCCCGCGATGCCGTAGGGCGTACGCTGCATCAGGAACGGCAGCGCCGCGCCGTTGAGATCACTCTTCCGCGGCCGGTAGACGATCGTGTGCAGCTTCGCGCCATCGCGCATGGGGATCATCACCTCGGACCGGAGATACAGCGGCCCGGTGTAGCCCTGGGGCGGTGCCTCATCCTGCACACCGGCGGGATCGGGAATGTTGGCCGGCTGCTGCGCGTTCAAACCCATGCCGGCTATTGCTGAAAACACCACGCAGAGCCCTGCGGCCGCACAGAATCCCTTCATCCGCCCCATCCCGTTCGTCTCCTTCGCGCTTCTTACTGTCCTGTCAGGTTGCCGGGGCTCGCCAGGCACTGCCAACCCTGCCGCGCGTGCGAACCGTCGCAGAACGGCCGCTTTTCGCTAAGACCGCAGCGACATAGACTAACGGCCGGCTTGCCGGTCAGGTCCCAGGTTTGCCCATCCGCATCCTTGAGCACGATGTGCCCTTCTACCCGCAGCGGCCCATTCGGCCGCACGGTGATATAAACCGGTTCGTCTGCCACGATCTTCCTCCACGTTGTTATGAGGTCAGAATAACAGCGTCGGTCTCGACCTACTGCTGCTGCCAGATGCGTTCGGTTTCCAGGACGAATCCCGCGACGGGACCTTCGCCCTGCACCGTTACCGGTTGAGCCAGCACCTCGGGCTCCGGGATGCCCGGCCGGTAGATCTCTACCGTCTGGCGTTCCGGATCAATTAGCCACGCCAACTCCGTGCCGTTGCGGAGCCACTCGCCCATCTTCGCTTGCAGGTCCGGCAGACGATCGCTCGGCGAGCGTAACTCAATCACAAACTGGGGACAGAGTAGAGCGAATCCGCTGCGGCGTTGTTCGGCTGGTAATGCATGCCATAGCTCCCGGGCGACAGCTGCCGCGTCCGGGGAACGCATCGAGCCGTCGCGCAGCCGGAAGCCGGTCGAGGAGCTGAAAATCACAACGGAGTCCGTCCGGTGTGCCCATAGACGCAGCTGATAGTTGATTTCTGAGTCAGTGTCTCCCGCGCCCGTACCCGTCGGTGACATCACAGTCAGCTCTCCATTCGGTTCACGCTCAATCCGAAGCACCTCATTCGCCGCGCAGAAGAGCAAGAGTTCCTCATCGCTCATGGGGTGCTCAAGAGAGATCCGCACCGGCAGCGGCAGATTGGCGAGCGTGAACGGGATCTCCATAGCTGCAGTGTAAGCCTTGCCTGACTTTGGTTCCAAAGCTAAACCGAAGCCGCCAGACAGGCCTTCTGCGCTTCGAGCAGATCGCGAATGCCACCCTCGGCGGCATCGAGCATCTCCGTCAGTTGCGCGCGGGAATAGGTGTCGCGTTCGGCCGTGGCCTGCGTCTCCACCAGGCCGCCCGAGGCCGTCATCACCACGTTCATGTCCACCTCCGCGCGGCTGTCTTCCTCGTAGTTCAGGTCCAGCAGCACCGCGCCATCCACGACGCCGACCGAGGTGGCCGCGACCATCTGCCGCAGCGGATTTTGCTTGAGCGTGCCCGCTTCGACCAGCCTCCCCAGCGCGATCGCCAGGGCCGTGCAGGCGCCGGTGATGGCCGCCGTACGCGTGCCGCCGTCGGCCTGCAGCACGTCGCAGTCGAGGATGATGGTGCGTTCGCCCAGCAGCTTCATATCGACTACCGAACGCAGACTGCGGCCGATCAAGCGCTGGATTTCGTGGGTGCGGCCCCCGACCTTGCCGCGCTCGCTTTCGCGTGGGGTGCGCGTCAGCGTGGCGCGGGGCAGCATGCCGTACTCGGCCGTGACCCAGCCGCGGCCGGAGTTGCGCAGCCAGCCTGGCAGATTCGTGTCCACGGTCGCATTGCAGAGCACACGGGTGTGCCCGGTTTCGATCAGCACGGAACCTTCCGCGGTGGCGACGAAGTGAGGGGTCAGCCGCAAGGGGCGAGGCGAGCGCGGGGACCGGCCGTCGCCACGCAATACATCAGACAAGAGGGACATGCCTGGATTATAGGCAGCAGGGCCGCGATGTCGGCTGGACCGGGTGGATCGCGGCAGGCCTGCGGGTTCTCGCGGGGCTTGAGGGTCTTTGCGATCCCTGCCGTTGCCGTCCGAATTTGGGACAGGCACGTTACCAAAAGCATTCCCGAAATGTTGCACGGGGGCGATTACCTTCGTCCTTCCAGCACACCATTGCCCCGTGGTCTTCTTGCGGTGGGAAATTTTTCCCAAAACGGAGCACCTCGATGCAGGCGCAAAGACAGACCCGCAGAGCCACCACGGTCCCGATGTACCCGATCCCTTTCTGCGCTTGCATGGCAGCGGTGGTGCGGCATGGCTGAGATGGTCTCCGCCCACGCGATCCTTTCCGGCCGAGCGCTGCCCAAGGCCGACGCCGGTGTACGGCTTCGCGCCGCCATGGCCTCGCACTCCCCTTCGTTTACGGCAACACGGGAACGTCCGCTTCTGGAGATGGTTCCGCCCAGGCCGTCTCCCATGCGCGTCCTTGTGGTTGAAGACGACCCGCTGGTGCGGCACGCCTGCGCGGAGATTGCCCGGGATCTCGGCTACACCGTCGAGACCGCGGACTCCGTGGGGACGGCCAAGCTCGCCCTGAAGCGCAGCGCGGTCGACGTTCTGCTGCTGGATCTGAAGCTACCCGGCGGCGGCGGTTTCAGCGTACTGGAAGAGGTCCGTGAGGCCCATCCCCGCATCACCGCCGTGGTGATGACGGCGTTTGCGTCCGTGAACTCGGCCGTGGAAGCCATGCGCACAGGCGCGGGCGACTACCTGGCCAAACCTTTCTCGCTGGAAGAGCTGACGGCCGTGCTGGAACGCGCCGCCGAACGCCGCAACGCCTTCGCCGAGACCCGCGAGCTACGGGATCGCCTCCATACCGCTAACGCTTCCAGCCTGCTAATGGGCCAGGATCCGGCGATGGAGAAGCTCTTCCGCATCCTCTCCAAGGTTGCCTTCACCAACCACCCCGTCCTGATTCTGGGCGAGGGCGGCACGGGCAAGGAGATCGTCGCGCGGGCGATTCACGCCAACGGGCCGCTGGCCTCGCGGCCGTTTATTCCGGTCGACTGCGGCAGTCTGCTGCCGGGTCTGATCGAAGCCGAGCTCTTCGGTTCAACGGACGACCCTAAACTCGGTCGGCGCGCGAAGACGGGCTTGCTGGCCACCGCCGAGGGTGGAACGATCTTTCTGGACGAGATCGGCAATCTGACCCCTGAGCTGCAGGCGCGGCTGCTGCGCGCGATTCAGGAGAGGGAGGTGCGCCCGGTCGGCGGTGGAGCCGCGGCACCGATGCGGGCGCGCATCCTCGCCGCCACCAATCGCGATCTGAATGCGATGGTGGAGAGCGGCCGCTTCCGCAAGGACCTCTACTACCGCCTAAACGTGGTTAACATGCGCATTCCACCGCTGCGCGAGCGTACGGGCGATATTCCTCTGCTGGCCGCGCATCTGCTGGACCGCTTCAGCGAGGAAAACGGCACCCGCTACTCGCTCTCTGACGAGGCGCTGCGGCTGATCGTTGAATACGACTGGCCCGGCAACGTGCGCGAGCTGGAACACGCCATGGAGCGAGCCTGTTCACTCTCCAGCGGTCCCGTCCTGCACATCGCCGACCTCCCCGCGCCCCTGCAGGAGCTTCGCTACCAGTCACGCCTGCCCGCGATCGAGTACCGCCCCCTGCCGGCCGATGGCGCCGAAGCGGTGATCACCATCATGGAGCTCGAACGGCAGGCCATTCTGCGCGCTCTGCACCACCTGAAGGGCGACAAACTGCTGGCCGCCAAGCTGCTCGGCATCGGCAAAACGACGCTTTACCGCAAGCTGAAAGAGTACGGTCTAGGCGATGATCTTTAATCCCACGGAATCGGAGCGGCCCGCGAACGACGCTCTTGCCCTCCACGCTGCTGTCCCAGAGGGCGCTGCGGCGCCTCGCCGCCCGGAGCCCGGGGTTCTTGCCCTGGCACCCGCCCGAGGAGAGAACGAGATAGCCGTAAGCGTTCTGCTGGTGGCCCCGGAGCCGCCCGCAGCCGCGGTCGCCCAGGCGCTGCGCCGGGAGCTGGAGGTGCGCGTTCACATTGCCCCGTATGGCCGCTCCGCGCTGACCGCGCTGCGTCGCGAAGACTTTCAGCTGATCGTGCTTGAAGAGAATCTTGCCGCCGCCGAACCGGACGCCGCAGCCGCTCTCTTTGCCGGCGCCGGCACCGCTCCGGTGCTGGAGATGAACTTCGGCCTCTGTGGGGTCGACCGCATCCTGCGACAGGTGCGTTCCGCGCTGCAGCGGCGGGCGGAGGACGAAGCCAAGGCCAGGAAAGCCGTCGCGCACTCGTTGCAGAATGAGCTGAACGCCTCGCTGGCCGGCCTGCTGCTGGAGTCGCAACTGGCCCTGCGCGGCGCCGGCCCGGAGATCCTTCCCACGCTGCAGCACTTGATACAGCTTGCCTCCGCGCTGCGCGAACAGTTGCGCGGCTGAGCTTACGAAAGCTGTCAGCCAAACTTTAAGACTGCGGGGCGGCATCCTCTTTTGCGCCCGGAAAAGCTCACCTTCAGCCAAAAAGTGAGCTTTGCAGGAAGCCTGGAGCCGACGTTGCGACCGGTGCACGTCCCACAAACAGGCGGGCCGGCTGTGTACAATCCGGGCTGAACCGCTCGCTGAGCGCACAAGGGAGAGATCGATGAAATTAACACCGGGAAAGCTTGCTGGGCTGAACGCCGTTTCAAATGAAAACGGCGTAATCGCCGCGGCCGCCATGGACCAGCGCGGCTCGCTGCTGAAGTCGCTGCAGAACGCCCGCGGAGCCGCTGCCGACGGCCATGACCTGGAGATGTTCAAGGCCATGGTGACCGATGTTTTGACCCAGCACGCCTCGGCCATTCTGCTGGACCCCGAATTTGGCCTGCCGGCTACCCATCATCGTCACGGCAAGGGACTTCTGCTGGCCTACGAGAAGACCGGCTACGATGCCACCAAAACAGGCCGGTTGCCCGATCTGCTGGACAACTGGAGCGTGATGCGCTTGAAACAAGCAGAGGCTGATTGCGTCAAGATTCTGCTTTACTACACGCCTTTCGACGTGCCTGAAGTGAACGATATCAAGCATGCCTTTATCGAGCGCATCGGAGCGGAGTGCCGTGCATTCGATATTCCCTTCTTCTGCGAGTTCGTCGGCTATGACGCCACGGGTGCCAAGGAAGATACGGTTGAATATGCACGCAAAAAGCCGCAGATCGTTGCCGGCTCGATGCAGGAGTTCTCAAACCCCAAGTACGCAATCGACGTCCTGAAGGTGGAGGTGCCCATCGTGATGGAGTTCGTGCAGGGCACCCAGGCCTACAAGGGCGAGAGCGCCTATACGCGCGAAGAGGCCCTGCGCCACTTCCGCGATACCGCTGCCACGACTACTCTGCCCTTCATCTATCTTTCGGCCGGCGTGTCCAACCCGGTCTTCATCGAGACGCTGGAGCTTGCGGGTGAATCCGGCGTGGACTTCAATGGCGTCCTGTGCGGCCGGGCTACGTGGAAGGACGGCATCCCGATCTTTGCCAAGCACGGCGAACAGGCTTTCAGCGATTGGTTGAACACCGTGGGCGTGGAGAACATTACCAACGTCAACCGGGCCCTAAAAGCGGCGACCTCCTGGAAGAGCAAGATCGAAAACGCCTAATCCTGGTGTCTCCGTTAAATGGCGGCACCGGAGTGTTTCGAGGTTTCGGAGACCAGCAAGCGGTCACTTTCGTTCCCTGCGGAACGGAGTGACCGTTTCCACATGGCCGCCAGCAGCGGTCCCGGCAACAGGGCCGTGCCGGCCAAAAACATCCATTCCAACGCGCTCGGCCTGCACGACCTTACTTTGCGGGCGATTGATCGCAAACCCTTCCAGTCACCCGCGCGTTTGGCCTTCAGCGCCGCTTTTGTGCAGAGAAAAGAGCTAAACGCCCGGTCGCCGATCCACGCCCGGTAGCTTTCTGCCCAAAGGACGGAGTCCTCCCAGTTCATACGCCGCGACCGGGAGATGCTTTCGGTAGCGATGTTGTAAACCACCAGCGCGTCCCAGGCGAACACGACGCGCGCACCTGCCAGGTGCCATGCTTCGAGCAGCCAGGCCCAGTCTTCATGATCCGCGTGCGTGGCGAACGGCACCTTTTCCACGATCGAGCGATGCACGAGCAGCGTTTGAATTGGGATCACGCCCGGCCGGCCCAGAAGCGAAGGCCGCCGCAGAATGTAGTCGGCGATATCCTCGCCCTCGGCGATGGGCCGGTCCGGCCAGGCATCGTCACGCTGCCCACGCCGGTAGAGCGTGCGGCAGGAGATCATGCGCCAGGGCTGCGCTGGGTCGGCGAGCCGCATCTCGGCTTCCACCTTGCGCGGCAGCATCAGGTCGTCATCGTCGAGAAAGGTGATCCATTCGCCTCCGCTCGCGGCCACACCCACGTTGCGCGCCTCCGCGGGACCGACATTTCTAGGCAGTTCAAGGTAGCGAAGCCGGCTGTCCAGACCCCTCATGGCCTCCCGCGTCTCCGCGTCGGGTCCGTCGGAGACGACAAGAACCTCCAGGTTGGTCCAGGTCTGCGCCAGCGCACTCTCGGCGGCGACACGCACCTCCATCGGCCGCCGGTAGGTCGGGATGATGACGCTGACGAGCCCTGTTGCTCCGCGTTGCATACTCATGCGTAGTCTCCTCGAAGCTGTTCGGGACCGTTCCCTGCTCTTGCGCTGGCACCCTGACCGGCACGGCCGCTTCTTACACGTGGAACGACGGGGAGAACCTCCCCGGAGGTATATGCGGCGGTGACGGCGTCATCGGAACCCTCCTCCATTGCAAGCTTCACGATGCAGGCGTACGCGATCAGCGTCGGCAGGTAGGGCGAAATGGGTGTCGATTCCGTGAGGCTTAGCAGCGCGAGCCAGGTCAACAGCAGGGGCGGCAACAACGTGCGCTCCGAAGGCCGGTGCCTGTAGCGCTTCCAGCCGACGAAACAACCGCCGATCAATGTAAAGGTATAAAGTGCGGCACCCACAACCCCCAGCGATAGCGTTTGATCCAGGTAGGTGTTGTGGGCATGCGGCACCATCCAGCCCTGGTCGAAGGAGACCTTCTCCACCCGTTCCGGACTCCAGAACGCTTCAAAGCCGGCGCCCAACACGGGATGCTGCTCCACGCTGTCCATCAGTTCCGCCCACAGCGGCGCACGGTTGGACAGGCTCTGGGTGTTCTGCGTGTCCTTGCGGCCCATCATGAAAACGTCCGTCAGTGCTCCACCGCCGGATTTGCCCAAGGCGAACACCGCGCCCGGAACGACAAACATCAGCGCAAGGCAGAGCGCGAGGGCACGCCGGGCCGGCTCCAGATGCTGCTTTGCCATGCGCAGCAGAATGTACACCATCATGCCGAGGCAGATGAACGTTCCGACACGGGCACGGGTGATCAGAAGCAGGGCGGAGAACAGCGCCAGAAAGGGCGTCATCCAGAGCAGCCATCGCGGCCGGCTCTGTGCCAGGGTAAGTCCGCAGAGCAGGCACACCAGCAGGTTCATCGCCTGGAAGTTGGCCGTCATCACCCCCATGAAGCGGTAGTCCGGATCAAAGGGCGCAAAGGTTTGCTGCACGGTGATGTCGATGACCAGCGAGATGAGCGCAACAGTGCCCGTACAGGCAAACCCCAGCAGGGCGATCTCCAGCATCGACGCCACGCGGGCAAGAACGAAGATGAAGAAGATATTGATCAGGAAAACGACGATGCGTTTTCGCGTAATTGCAGGATCGATACTCCAGGCGCTGCTGGCCACGGCCCATCCCACGTAGCCGAGCGCGTAGTACGAAAGCTTACCCGCACGCGTGAAGCGCCCGCGCTTCGGAAGTCTCCAAAGCATGTAGGCGGAGACGGCCAGGATCGCCGGCATGGCCAACTGGCGGCTGATGTTGCCCTCGTACGCTGCCGCTTCGTTGGCCGCGGCTTTCATTGGATCAGGATCCAGCTTGAGCGGGAGATAGTACGGCACCGAATACCAGAAGCAAACACCCAGCACCACAGCACAGAGGATCTTGCACAGCCGAACGAAGTAGGCCGAGCGCTCGGTGGCCACAAACGCGCGCTGCTCTGCGGCGCGGGCGGCGGCGAAGTTGAGCATGGAGGTACTCATGCGCGCGCCATCTCCCGCCGGAAGAACATGCCCCGTGCGCCGAGCACGACAACACTGCCCAACAACATGGCCGCGGCCGCGCCCGGCACCTGCAGATGACGCACGAGATAGAAACACACGGCAGCCTGCGCCACCAGTCCCAACGCATTCGCGTAAAAGGTGGTGTCGGCTCGTCCGAGCGCCGTCAGGCCGTAGGACTGCGCCAGGGTTGCGGCGTAGGCCACGAGATTGACGGCCAGAAACGCCAGAAGCAGCCGCGCGTTCGCCGGGGTCGCCTTGAAGATGAGTTGCGCCACCCATGGACCGACGGCCAGAATACCCAGGGCAAACACGATCGAGCCCAGGAGCAGATTGCGGTCCAGCTTACGTACGATGGTGCCCAGCTGCACCCGGCCGCCCTCATTGCGGGCGCGGGCGATCATCGGTCCCATCACGTTTTGCATGCTGGTCAGCGCTACCCGAGGAATATTAACCACGCTTTCGCAGACGGCATAGGCACCTACAGCGGAGCCGCCGAGCAGCGCGCTCAGCACCCAGGGATTGCATTGCGAGCTGGCCAGAAACACCATGTTGCTGCCCAGAAACCAGCGGCCCAGCTGCAGATTCATCTTTAGATCGAGCCAGGTCGCCGAGGCCTCCACCCGGAGGCTGTTCCACTCACGGAAGAGCCACCAGAAGCTGACGGCCACCGCCCCAAAGCAAAGCACAAATAGCGTACGCGCCACGTCGAGCCGACCGGTGAGGTAGAGCCACTCCACGCCGGCGATCTGCAGCACGACGGTCGCGACATCGGTCCAGAACGCTTCCTTCAGGCGCATGTGCGAAAAGTACATGCGGCGCGTGAACTCCCGAAACAGAATGCCTCCGCCCGTGATGACCAAGGGCGCAAACGTGCCGTAATAGATGCCGCGCGCGGGGACGGAAGCCCAATGGCTCCCAAACCACAGCGCCACGGAAAACACGATGCAAAAGATGGTCTGCAGGCCGAAGATACTGCCCTGATAGGTGCCTCGGCGATCCTGCGGTGTACCCGGCAGATTGAAGGTGAACGGCCCCCACAGAAACACGTTGCTCAGCTGGATCAACACGTCCATTGTGCGTTGCGTGAGGATGTAGATACCGAATTCGCGCTGCCGGCAATGGCGGCTCAGCATCGCGGCTACCACCATATTGCCGATGCTGTACACCACCTGATCCGCGAGGGCGTAGCCCAGTCGTTCGCTCACACCGGAGCGCAGCTTTCCTGCGAGCTGGGCTAGACGGCTGCCGGCGACCGCACTTGATGCTTCGAGCGGATCTGCAAGCGGCTCGCTGAGGCCGGCCGGCAGGCTGGTCGCCGGGAGCGAACTCATTGCGCGCCTGCCCGCGCAGGGGCCACGGTCATTGCTGCCTGGATGGGCGTAACTGCGCTTTGTGCAGTGGAAGGTTCGCCGCCGGCTCCTGTGAGTTGCCGGTAGACCGCATTCACGATGTCGTGATTCTTCGACCAAAGAAAGTCCCGCGCCTGCGCCGTGGCGCCGTGGCTCAGCTGCAACAGCCGTTCGGGATCACGCGCCAACTGCTCGATCGTTTGCGCCCAATCGCGATAGGCGCGTTTGGGTGACAGTACCGGCAGCTTGACCCCTGCGCTGGAACTGACCATATCGCTGGCACCTTGATGGTCAAAGCAGACCACCGGCACGCCGGCCGCGAGCGCTTCCAGCACCACGTTGCCGCTCGTGTCACGCAGGCTGCTGAAGCAGAACAGGTCCGCGGAGTGCATATACCGTGTGGCGTCCGCAAAGGGCAGCCTACCCAGGAAGCGAACTTTGTCCGCCAGCCCAAGACGACGAGCCCGATCCTCCCAGGGCTCTCGCATCGGGCCATCGCCGAGCACGTCGAGCTGCCAGGTGACATCCGCCGGCAGAAGCGTTAACGCCCGCAGCAGCACCGGCAAGGCCTTGCGCGTCTGCAGCTCGCCGCTCCACAACAACTTCAGAGGCGAGGGCTTCAGACCGTGCTTCGCATCTTTGACGCGGTGCTCATAGCGTGTCCGATCCGGCTCTGATACCTCGTGCAGCCCGGTCTCCAGCAGGCGCTTCGGTGTTTGCCTGAGGACGGCGGCAAAGTCGCGCTCATTGGTGGAGTTTGCCGCGAACAGGATCGTTGCTTTGCGTGCCGCATGGCGCACCCTTGGCTTGCGCAGTGCGAGTCGGTTTGCCACGCTGCGCATACCCTCTTTTATGGCCTCGGCCGGAGAGAGTGTAAACAGAAAACGCGACGGAAAATTCTGCGTTCCCCCAACCGGACCCCAAAGGAAGGGCGTGTTCAATGTGTGACCGTAGCCGGGTTCGCGAAAGGTGCAAACGTTGACCTGGTGCACCAAATCGAACTGCTCCCGAAGATGCAGGTCCGTGATCAGTCTTTGAGCCAGCAGCTGCCAATGGTGATAAGCCCGGTAGTTGTAGGCGAACAGAACGGGCTGCTCCTCGAACTTACGCAGCACGGCGTCCGGGACGGGCGTATAGAACTTGACGTTGGCGGGCACAAGGCCTTCGTCACGCGCGTGATCGAGCGCCAGGAAGTTTTCCTCGCTCGTCACCACGTGTGTTTCGGCTATCTTGGCCGCGCCCAGCATGCGTCCCCAACCCACCGCACACTCCGATCCGCGATAGGGACTGCACTCATATGCCAACAGCAGGAGCTTCACGACTCTTCTCTCCCTCTACGCCTGTTTAACGGCAATGCTTGCCGTTTCATCATGGTTCTTTCGGGGCAGAGCCTCCCCGCGCAGCCGATCTAAAACGTTCCAATATTTTGCAGCGGGTTCAGATAAAAACCGACATTGGCCAGCTTGATGTAGCGCTCAATCTGTGAAGGGATGTCATGCCGCACCAGCAGCATGTCGTCCGGTTCCAGCAGCATGTCATTGCGCTCGCGCGTGTGGCGGGTGTACTTGTCCAGCCGCAGCACGTGAACCTCGGCCGTATCCGCATCGATGCGGCGGAACAGCAGCACGCGCCCCATGGCCGCGTCGTCCTTGGGCCCGCCGCTGGCGAGAATGGCCTGCAGCGCCGTCGTCGGCCTGCGCAGGTCCATGCGTCCGGGGGTGTTGACCTCGCCCGCGACAAAGATGTGCGGCTTGTCGAAGTCCTTCAGCGTGACCACGACCTCGGGATCGACCAGCTTGGCTGAAGATGCAGCCTTAAGGCTCACCTGCAACTGCGGGAGGGTCAGGCCGCCTACCTGCAGGTCGCCGGCAGCTTTCGCAAAGGCATGGCCATCCGGCCCCACGACCAGTGTTTCGTTGAACTCCGGCGTGTAGCGATAGGCGACGTCTACGGTGTCGCCCGGCTGCAAGGTATAGGCACTCCCGTTTGCGTTGGGCGGTTGGGTCAAGGGCCTACGCTGGCCAACGGGAGCGTCACCGGCTCCCCGAATCTGGGCGCAGACGCGCACGGCGCTGCCCCCCAGGACAACACATACCATGGTGAGAACGAGACCAACGTTTTTTCCGGCGCAACGCATAGGATGAGCTTGGCGCATAGCGTTGCCGGGAAGGAATGCCCGAGCCGGGCAACGCTCTACCACTTGCGTCCGCATTACCAGAGGATCCGGTACAGCCAGCGCGGGACGGGATAGCTGCGGCGGTTGAGCAGGTAGCCCAGCAGCGGGGCGGAAGTCACCGTCATCTGGGCGATCAGGTCCTCGATATTCTGCTTTCGCGCGGCATTTGCGCCCACCACGGCAAGATAGCCGTCAACGCAGGGGGCCAGCTCCGCCGCCAGCGTCGAGGACTGCAGGCTGGGACAGTCCAGCACAAGCAGATCGAACTGCCGCCTCAGCCGTTCCAAAGTGGGACGCAGCCAGAGCGAAAAGCGGCCCTGCGCATCGCCCTCCGGTACACCGTCTTCGCTTTCTACGTCGGCTTCGCCGTTCAGCACCCAAAAGCGCTTGCCGGCATCGAAGTGCGTGCCCAGGTCTACGTCTTCGGCGCCGCGCCGGCCCTCGCTTTCAAAGCGGCGCAGCAGGGCATACATATCCAGCACCGCGACCCGGCTGGAGGCCTGCCTCGCTGCCTCCGTCGCCAGGTGCCCGGCGAGATAACTGACGCCCTCCCTCCGCAGTGAAGAGGTGAGCGCGACGCAGCCTCCACGCACATCCTCGTGAAAGAGGCCATGACGACTGCGGCCGTTTTCAGGCCAGCCGTTCGCTCCCTGTGCGGAAGCAACGGAGGCCATCGCCGCCTCCTGATGCTCCTCCGCCTGCGCGCTTGTCGCCTGCCGCACCGCAAACAGCACACGGTGCAGCTGCAGACGATTGCCTTCCGTGAGATGTTCCCCAGGCTCGGCATCCGAGAAAGTCGCAAGAGTTCGCATCCCCGTGATGGCCTCCAGTTGCGCGGGGCTGTGCACCTCGCCGCCGGAAAGATCCACGTACAAGGCGAGCACCGTGCCCAGGAAGGCTGAGAAAACCAGAGCGACCAGCACGTAGAGTACGGGCTTTGGCCGAACGGGCTCCGGCGATGCGATTGGACCTGCCAGCACGGCCACGTTGAACAGCTTTTCGCGGTCCAAAGCCTCGGAGATGCGCGCCTCATCCCGCCGCTGCGCATACAACGTGTAGTCCGATTGCGACTGCTGCAGGCGGCGCCGAAGTTCGCCGTAGGCCGTGGACGCTTCCTCGAGTTGATCCAGCCGTTTGCCGGCGGACGCGATCTGGGCCTGCAGCTCCGCGGTCTGTCCTTCCAACGCGCTGATCTCTGAACCTGAGGTCACAACCGCGAGATTCAACTGCTGCCAAAGCGGGTTGATGTCGGTGGCATTCTCACCGGCCGGATGCTGCGAAGCCTCTGTGATGGCCGCACGGATCGTGACCATCTTTTCGTCGATTTCCGTGATCTGGCGATCGTTCGGCGCATAGCGCTTCAGCAGCTCGGTGCGGCGGTTTTCCAGGTCGACAAGCGATGTGTTCAATCGCTCCTGCGAGTACTGATTCGTGATCGTGCGTTGCGTGGTCTGCGAGCGCGCCGGTGTTCCCTTCAGCTGATTCTCCTGCGTGCCCGCACGCTTGCGCTGCGCCGCCAGCAGCGATTGCGCCTGCGCGAGCTGATCCTGCAGCGTCGCGATGTGCCCCACCTGCAGCTTGGTCTGCTCCTCCAGATCGGCGATGCCGTTCTTCACCTGGAAGGCCGTCAGGGCGGCCTGCGCCCCGTTCAGTTGTTCTTCCTTGGCCTGCAGCTGTGCGTTGAAAAAACCGGCAGCACCGGAGTTGCGCGCGGTGCCGGCGCGGCCTTCGAAGTAGGCGTCGATGACGTGCTGCAGATCGGCGTTGGCCTTCGAGGGCGAGTTGGCCAACAACTTCACATCGATGATATTGGTCTGGTGTACCGCCTCTACCGACAAGCGCTTTTCGAGATCGCGCGCGGCTTGATCGTCCCGCTCGTCGCCAAGCGCCAACGTCTGCTTCAGTCCCAATGCGCGGCGCGCCACCTCGTCGCTTTGCAGCAGGTCGACTTCGGTGTTGATCTCGGTCGGGCTGACGTCCCCTTGCGAGACGAGACGGTCGACGTTGCTCGTGCTCAGCTGGGCCGCGGTGCGTACGTTCTGTACCACCAGCTTCGCGGTGGACTGATACTTCCGTTGCATGAGCAGTGTCGCAAGACAGGTCAGTCCGACCACCAGCACCACGGTGCCAAGCACGATGCGTCCGCGCCGGAAGACAGCTTCGGTGATGACCTGGCGCAGCTTGGGCGGTGCGAAGCCGCTGGCGGAGGGATTCGGAATCGCAACAGATATGGGCAAAGCCAAGGGTTCACGCACCGTTTTCGATAGAGGTAACAGGCTGCGGGCAGCCTGAGGCGCAGCGCCTCTACAACGCCGCGTAGCCGACAGTAGCATCTCCGGCGCCCGCCCACGGCGGCATGGGCGTCACACAAAAGGCTGATCGAAGGGCACAATCGTCTCATTCACCGAAACCGATGCAGGGCTCACCTTTGAATGCAAGCGCACGGCAAGCTCTTCGCTTCGCCCGCTGTTGTGAAAGCAAATGATCTCTCCGTTCCTGCCGACTAGAAACAAGGGCCCCCGGCAGGCGAGAGGACCGGTGAGCCCCCATGCAAACGTTTAGCTCTGCAAGCGAATCCTTCGAGCAAGCTCCCTCCACCACGGCGTCCACGCCCTCCATCCCAATGGCACGCCGGGCTCTGGCCACGCACGCACGCCCGGCACGGCTGGCGCAGCAGCTCTCCGCGCCGGTGGTGAAGGTTTTGGATAGGGTCGCTATTCTGGCCGCGGTGACGCTGTATCTTTTCGACGCGCCGCTGGCTCCCGGCCAAGGGATCTCGAACTACCTCGCCGAGCGCGGCTCTCTGCATAACCTGCTGCTCGCGGGCGGTGTGCTTCTGGTGTGGCAGGTGATTTACTGGGTTTCGGGCATGTACCAGGCCAACGTCAACTACCGCGTCTCGTTGCTGCTGTGGAAGGTTCCGTTTATTTCGCTGCTCTGCTCGGCGCTTTCGTTCCCTCTGTTGCACTTCACCGAGCCGGTACACGGCAACGTGCGCTCGGCCGGGCTGTTCTGGTTTTTCTCCTGCACGCTGCTGCTGATCGTTCGGGCAGGTGTGATGACCTATGAAGAGCAGATTCGCCCGGCGTTCCGCAGCCAGCGCACGGCGGTCATCTGCGGTACCGGCCCGCTCGCCCGCATGCAGGCTGCCGACCTGCACCGACACCCGAAGTACCGCTATCAGCTGCTGGGCTTTGTGGACACCAATCCGCACCGCGGCATCGAGCTCATGGGACCGGTGCTCTGCGGCGTGCGCGATCTTGAACAGCTGCTCATGCATCAGCCGATCGATGAGGTGATCATCGGTCTGCCGTTGAAGAGCCACTTCGGCGAGGTGGAGGAGATTGTCGCCATCTGCGGCCGCGCCGGGGTGCAGATGCAATACTCGCTCGACCTCTTCAACACGGAGATTGCCAAGAGCCGCAAGATCGATTCCGACCGCGGGCACCAAATGGTGTTGGAGATGGTGCACGGCGATCAGCGGATGCTGCTGAAGAACGCTGTCGATCGCACGCTCGCGGCGTTTGGTTTGCTTCTGCTTTGGCCGTTGTTCCTCCTGATCGCGATCGCCATGAAGATCACCGATCCAGGCCCGATCTTCTTCACGCAACAGCGTTTCGGTCTGAACAAACGCCGCTTCGGCATGATGAAATTCCGTTCCATGGTCGTGGATGCGGAGGCGCGCCAGGCGGCGCTCGAGCACATGAATGAAAACGCCGGCCCCACCTTCAAAATCAAGCGGGATCCGCGTGTGACACGCATCGGTGGCTTCCTTCGCAGCACCTCGCTCGACGAACTTCCACAGCTGATCAATGTGCTCAAGGGCGAGATGTCGCTCGTCGGTCCACGGCCTCTGCCCACGCGCGACGTGGAGCGCTTTTCCGAGCCATGGCTGATGCGCCGCTTCTCCGTCAAGCCCGGCATCACGGGCCTGTGGCAGGTCTCCGGACGATCCAACACCGACTTCGATAATGCGATCAAGCTGGATTTGCGCTACATCGACCGTTGGTCCCTGCTGATGGATGCAAAGATTCTGCTGCGGACGGTTTCGGCGGTCGTGAAACGCAGCGGAGCCTACTAGATCAGCACGGGACAGCCGCTTATGCGGCAATACGAATGGACTCAAAGGAGTCCATTCGTATTTTTCGTTCCGTAACGATCGACAACATTTCTTGGCCGCGATTAGAACGCCGAAGGCGAAGCCGCGGCTACCTCCCGCGGTTGCACCGTTACACACCAGCGCGGGTCTGAGGTGATCACCGTGGGCAGGGCTCCGGGGGCCACAGCCCTGCGCACCAGCTGCGGGGCGCTCCACGGCACGTCGTGAAACGCGTCGCCGAGCCGCGAGCCGCTGGGATCATTCTGGATGTGCTGCGGAAACGTGGCGATCAATCCGCCGCCCGCCGGTGTGGGCCTGTCTTTCACATCCTGAAGGCCGAGCAGATCGCGCAGCAGCGTGGCACATAGGTCCCGGCTATCGCCCAGAGGCAGGTGGGCCAGCTGCGTGGGCCGCATGTTCAGCTCCAGCAGGTGCGGCTCGCCGGTGTTGGCGTCGAGCATGAAGTCAAAGCCGCAGAAGCCGGAGATCCCCGTCGCCTCCGCCACGCGCCGCATCGCCTCCAGCATCGCCGCGTCTTCCACCACGCGCAGTTTGCTGGCGGGACCATTGGCGTAGCCGATCTCTTCCACCTGCAGGCAGACCGCGGCCAGAAGGCGGCCGCCAGAACACACCGTCATGCCCGTCCGTTCGCGGCCCTGCATGAAACTTTGCGCGATCACATCACGATTGGCGCCGCGAAGCCACAGGTGCAGATGACCCCACTCCTTGCCCTTCCAACCACGCTTCACGGACTGCCTGAAACCCAAGGGCTGCTGCAGACGCTTCCATGCCGAAGCGAGCCGGTCCGGCCGGTCCACCTTGCGTACGCCGAAGCCGCCCCAGGTGGAATCGGCCTTCAACATCCAGGGTCCGGGCATCTCCTGCGCGACGCGGCGCAGATCGCCAGGTTCACGGACCGGCGTTGTCAGCGGAATGGGAACACCGGCGGTTTCGGCGGCGGTTAGCAGCGCCATGCGCGAACGCGTGAGGGGCAGGCACTCAAGGTTGCCGAAGGATCGACGCAGCAGGTTCAAGGTGGCCTGCGCCTCACCGGAATCGGTGGCCTGCGCCCACCGGCCCAGCTCCTCCACCAGCAGAAAACTGAGCTCATCGGCCAGCAGCAGAAGGTCGGGACGGCTTGCACCAAGCGCCCGGCGCAGACCCGCCAGCGGCATCATGGGCCGGTACCGGTGGTGCGCTTCGATCGCCGCGGTGGCAAGCGCGGGATGTTCCTCCGGCGCCATCAACTCGACCCGGCAACCCATGGAGCTCAGGGCCATGGCCAGGCGTCCGGTCGAGACCCAGTGCGTGGTGGCGATGATGAGAATTCGCTTACGGTCAGGGCTCGTGACAACGGTGTTTTTCTTCATGGCTCTCGACTGCCCATCATCCCGCGCGAAGCGTGGTTACCTGGTACGACTTCGGAAGCATTACCCCAAAACTTGCGCGCAATGTCCTACCCCGTACCGAAAGAGGTTCTATAGGGGAGCAGCCAGGAAGGCAGCCAGGAACGTCGCCCATGTCCAACAATCACAGAACCTCTCTTACCGTCGTCATCGGAGCCGGTCCCTACGGCCTTTCGCTTGCCGCGCATCTGCGCTCCAAGGGTGTTCCCTTCCGCATCTTCGGCCGCCCCATGCAGACGTGGGCGACGCAGATGCCCAAAGACATGCGGTTGAAGTCGGATGGCTTTGCCTCCAATCTCAGCACGGGCGGGGCGCCCTACACGCTGGCGCAGTTCTGCGAAGAGACCGGCCGCCCCTATCACGACACCATGTTGGCCGTGCCCGTGCAGGACTTCATCGCCTACGGCAAGGAGTTCGCGCGCCGCTTTGTGCCCACACTGGAGCCGGAGGACATCCGCTCCGTGCAGACCGTCGATGGGCACTACCGTCTGCGCACGGAGAGCGGGGAAGAATTTCTTGCCCGCCGGGTCGTGATCGCCACCGGGCTCAGCGTGTTTCAGCACATCCCGCAACAGTTCCGGCACCTGCCCGGCAGCCGCGTCACGCATCCCTCACAGCACACGAGCTTCGACGAGTTCGCCGGCCGCGAGGTCACCGTACTCGGCCGCGGTGCAAGCTCGCTCAACGCCGCGGTGCTGCTCCATGAGGCCGGGGCCAAGGTCACGCTGATCAGCCGCTCCCGCAAAATCCACATCCACGAGCTGGCCGATCCGACAAAGCGTTCACTGCGCAAGAAAGTACTGCATCCGTCCACCCCGCTCGGGACCAGCATGCGTTCCTGGCTGGCGTGCAAGGCCCCGGATCTGTTCCACGTCCTGCCCACGGCGGTGCGCCGCGTCCTGGTGCATAAACACCTCGGTCCGGCCGGCGGCGCGAGCCTGCAAAACAGACTGGATGGGGTTACGAAGATGCTGGGCGCCAGCATTCACGCAGCAGAAGCGGCTGGTGGCTCCGGCGAGCCTCTCCGCCTCACGCTGACGGACGGCAAATCCAAGGTACGGCAGCACCTCACCTCGCACCTGATCGCGGGCACGGGCTACCGCACGGATCTCAAGCGGCTCGCATTTCTCTCGGCCAAAGTGCAGGAGGGGATCCGTACCAATGACCGCGGCGTTCCCAAGCTGAGCCGCAGCTTCGAAGCGTCGTTGAAGGGGCTGCACTTCATCGGTCCGATCGCCGCACCGGAATTCGGGCCCCTGTCCCGTTTCGTGGCCGGCGCGGAGTTTGCCGCCGAGCGCGTCAGCCTGCACCTGCAGCGCAACTGGCTGCGCGAACGCCGGTCTTCGGTGTCGTCCGTACCGTTAGGTGGGGCGGCACGTCAGGAACAGCTCTTCTAGGGTTTCAAAAGAAGAGCTTGTTGGGGAGTGGAGGTGCGTCGCAGAACCCGGCACCGCCTCCATCTACGCCCTAGAATCCCGCCGGGCGCTCGTGTTGCACGCCGAACGCCGCTTCCAGGGCCATCCCGGCTTGCACAATGGTTCCCTCTTCGAACAACCGACCCACGAGAGAAACACCGTAGGGCACGCGCCGCGGTGGATTGAACTTCGGCAGGGGCCTGGCTGGATCGGGAGCCCAGTCGCTGCGCGCCTCGCCGATATCCACAAAGCCGGCCCGCAGCGTCAGCGACGGGTGACCTGTGAAGTTGGTGATCACCAGAAACTCGTCGCGCAACGACGGCACCAGCAGCAGGTCTACCTCGCCCATGACACGTCGCATTTCGAGTGCGACCATGCGCCGCATACGGTCGGCCTGCACGAAATCTACCGCGCTCAGGAAGCGGGACTGCCGAAAGGTGTTCGGCCAGGCATCCGGCACCTGCATTTTCAGGCTGTCGATGCCGCCATCCAGCGTGATCTGCTCAAAGGCCGCCGCCGCTTCGGCGAACAGGATGATGTTGAGCGAGTCATAGGGCCAGTCCGGCAGCGAGACCTCGACCGGCACCATCCCCAAGCGGCGAACGACCTCGAGGGCATGACGGTCGACGTCGGTCGCGGGCGCCTCGTGCATCCACTTCGGGAAGTACCCCACCTTCAGCCCGGCAACGCTCGTCTCGGCCTGAAAGTTCAATGGGCGGGAGACGCTGGCGGTGTCGCCGGGGTCGAAGCCGGAGATCGCGTTCAGCACCAGCATCGTGTCCTCGACGCCGCGAGCCATGGGTCCCAGCTTGTCGCAGGTCCAGCTCAGGGTCATGGCACCCGTGCGCGGTACGCGGCCATAGGTTGGGCGCAGACCCTCTACCCCGCAGCGCATGGAGGGCGACACGATCGAGCCCTGCGTCTCCGAGCCGATCGCGAAACCGACCAGACCCGCCGCCACCGCGGCTGCCGGCCCGGCGCTGGAGCCGGAAGAACCCTCCTGGAGCACCCAGGGATTCTTCGTCTCGCCGCCAAACCACACATCGTTCAGCGCCAGCGCACCCAGGCTCAGCTTGGCGACCAGAACGGCGCCGGCTTCGTTCAGCATTTGGGTGACCGCGGCGTTTTTGGAGGGAACGCGATCGCGAAACGGCTCGGCTCCCCACGTGGTCGGGATGCCGGCGGTGTCGAGCAGGTCCTTGGCACCCCACGGAATCCCGTGCAGCGGCCCGCGGTACCGCCCGGCGGCGATCTCCGCATCCGCCGCGCGTGCCTGGTCGAGCGCATGCTCTTCCGTGAGCGTGATGACGCAGTTCAGCGTCGGATTGAAACGCTTCAGGCGCTCAAGATAGAGCCGCGTCAGCCGCTCCGAGGTGATCTTTCGCGTTCGCATCCAGCCTGCAAGCTGCACCACCGTGCCGAAGGCGATGTCCTCGTCCTTTGCGGGCAGGGCGCCGGGGTCGGGCAGACTGGGCTCAAAGTTCGCGTGGCCGACGAGTTGCGTCTGATTTACAGCCCGGCCGATGGGCGTCATCTCCGGGTTCCACACCGTGGCGGGGGCGACGTCGTAGCCCGGCTCCAGCTTGCGCGGGCCGGTGCGCCGCTCATACACCGGTGCCATGGCCTGTGCCCAGTTGCCTGCGGCCTCGGCCAGGTGCGCTTCGCTGTCGGTCACGCGGACCAGCTTTTCGGCTTCACGGAAGGTCTCCACCGAGACCGCGGGACCGGCTGCCGGGGCAGTTCCAAAGGCGGGCGGAGCCCCGGGTGTTGCCGGCGTCTGCTTCCTGGCGGCGACGGCCTCGCCTCCACCGGCGACCGCCGTCGCGACCAGCCCCATCGATCCCTTCACCAGAAAATCCCTGCGCGTCTTGGCCACAAACTCCTCCTGTGTATCCCAAAGGGTGTTTTAACGTGTGTCCTTGAACGTAACAGGGAACGTAACAGGAGGCGGACTTGCACGCAGGCGGCGGCAAAGGCGGCGCGGCGCTGATACTCTCGGCTGAGAGACCATGCCGGTTGCCACACTGACGCTGGAGATCGCGATCGAGCACGCGCAGTCGCTCAAGGACAGGCGCCAGGCCGTTCGTTCGCTCAAGGACAAGCTTCGCCACGGCTTCAACATCTCGGTGGCCGAGCTGGATGAGGCCGTCGTCTGGAATCGCGCGACGATCGGGGTGGCGGCGATCTCCGGCTCTTCGGCCTACCTCGCCGGCCAGCTGCGGGAGGTCGAAGCCGCTGCCCGGCGCATCGCCAATGGCCTCGGCTGCGACATCCTGGACAGCTTCATCGAGGCGGATGTCGTTCTGCCGGAGTGAATGTGGCAGAAGAATGCAGGCGCCTTGACCGGCCAACTCAATCGGCCAGATTGACCAGCCAGCTAGTTTCACTTCATGGTGGGATTAGAAAGTGCTACCCTAAGCTGTTAGCCCATGCCTGAACAGAGAGCCCGCACCTACCACCGAAATCGCGTCGCCAGTACCTTCGGGGAAGAGATCACCGCCATGCTGGAGGGTGAGCTGTCCGACCCGCGCATCGCCCCCTGCTATGTCACCGAGGTCATCCTTACGCCCGGCGGCAAGAGCTGCCGCGTCCTGATCGCCGTCCAGGGCGGCGAGGCCGCCGAAGCGGAGACCCTGGACGGGCTGATGACCGCGCGCGGCTACATCCGTACCGAGATCCGGGACCGCATGGGCGTCCGCCATGTACCGGAGCTCACCTTTGTCATCGACCGCTCCGAGCGCCTCGGCGCCCGCATGGACGAGCTCCTCGGCCGCATCCAGAAGCGCAAGGAAAAGCTGCAGCGCAAGGTGGACCGCCAGACCCCCGCTGCTACTCCGGAGACTCTGCCTACGCCGGAGACTCTTACTGCGGAGACCCCGGCTGCCCCGAAGGCGAGCTGACGCGATCCATGACTACGTTCTCTCCATCGACTGGCCAAAACGGCGCTATCGCAGCGATTCTCGAGATCTTCAGCGCCCACAATCACTTCCTGATCACCTCGCATGCAAGGCCGGACGGCGACGCCATCGGTTCCTCGCTTGCGGCCATGTACCTGCTGCAGGACATGGGCAAGGAGGTGGTCGTGGCGCTGGCCGACCCGGTCCCCCGCTCCTTTGCCGGCCTGCCGGGGGCCAACCGCATTGTGCAGACCCAGCCTGTGATGGCCGCCGAGGTTGCCGTCGTGCTTGAATGTGACTCCGTGGCCCGGACCGGCTATGACCATCTCGCTGCCCCGGTCACGGTCAACATCGATCATCACCGCAGCGGCGCCCCTTTTGCCACGGTGAATTGGATCGATCCCGCCGCGGCCGCCGTCGGGGCGATGTTGTATGAGCTCGCGGTCGCCGCCGGGGTCGCCATCTCCCCGAGTTTCGCCACTTGCCTCTACGCGTCTTTGCTCACCGACACCGTACGCTTTACGGCCCCTTCCCTGACCGCCGAAACCTTTGCCCTGGCTCACCGGCTCGTCAGCCTCGGGGCCGACGCGGCAGGGGTGGCCGAAGCCGTGTACCACTCCGTTCGTCCGGCCCGCCTGCGGATTCTGGCCGTCGCCCTGTCCCGCCTGAAGATCGAAGGCCCCATCGCCTGGAGCGCGGTCACCCTCGGCGAGATCGAGGCCGCGCAGGCCGAGGTGGAGGACTGCGAAGACATCGTCAACCATGTCATCGGGATCGAAGGCGTCTGCGCCGGGGCTTTTCTGCGCGAGATGGCCGATGGCCGCTACCGGGTAAGCCTGCGCAGCAAGGGCAGGGTTGATGTGGCCGCGGTCGCGGAACGTCTGGGGGGTGGCGGACATCAAAATGCCAGCGGCTGCACAATCGCGGGCCGCCTGCCCGACATCGCGGCCGCACTCAGCACAGCCTTGGCCTCGGCCTGCGCCAGATCCGGGGCATCGGCCTCCCCCGAACGGCATGGTGGCTGAGGTGAGCGGCTCTGGTAGGCTGGGTTTCGCTCGGGACCGACCTGCCGTTCCGCTTGCGACTTTCAAGGAACTAACGGCACTTTGACGCCTTTCTCCCAATCCGCCGTCGTGATCCCAGTCCCGCTCCGGGAGCGGTCCGGCCTGTTGCCGGGCTGGGTGCGCGAACTGCGCCGCACGGAGAGCGCCTGCGCGTTGCTGGAGTTTGCCGTCCTTGTCGTTGTCACGGCTTACTTCCTGCTCTTCGGCCTGGTGCCCTACTTCGGCGGCGATCGCCTGGGGCTCGTCGGCGCCGATGAACCCCGGTACGCACAGATCGCCCGCGAGATGCTGGCGGCGCACTCTTCGGACTGCCATGAGGTCCATGCACGCGTCACGCCGCACAGCCTGCGCCCCCGCGATCTGCACGCCTCCTACGAGTGCCTGGTTGGCGGCACCGTGACGCCGATTCTGTACGGTCAGCCGTGGCTGGAAAAACCGGCTCTCTACTACTGGCGCGCCATGGGCTTCTTTAAGGAGTTCGGTGTGTCTGACTGGTCGGCGCGGCTGCCCTCGGCCAGCGGCGCCGGCTTCTTGATCCTTCTGTCGTTTCTGCACCTACGCCGTTTCCGCCCCGGCGGCCATCTCGACGCCGCGCTCATCATGGCCTCGTCGGTGGCCATCGTCGGCTTCGCGCGCGGTGCCTCCACGGATATGCAGCTCGCGGCGCCGTTCTGCGTGGGCATGCTCGGCTGGTACGCCTGGTATGAGACCGGTAAGAAGTTCTGGCTGTTCGATCTTTATTTTTTCGGCGCCTTTGCCACGCTTGCCAAGGGACCTGTCGCGCCCTTCATGGCGCTGGCCATCATCGTCGCGTTTCTTGGCCTGCGCAAGGAGTGGTCCGCGCTGCGCCGCACCATCTGGCTGCCGGGCATCCTGCTCTACCTGGCCATGGTGCTGCCCTGGTACATCGCGGTGCAGCGCCGGAACCCCAGCTTCTTCCGCGAATTCTTTCTCGACCACAACATAAAACGCTTCACCACGAACCTCTACCAGCACCACCAGCCATGGTACTTCTATGGGATCGTCCTTGTGCTCGGCATGATGCCCTGGACGGCTCTGGCGGTTCGCGCGCTCTGGGATGCGGTGCTGGCGTCGGTCGCCGAATGGAAGGTGCGTCGCCAGCCGCAACGATACATCGGCCACACCCGCGCCGGCGATGCGTTTCCCGAATTTCTCGTGCTTTGGGCAGCGTTCCCCATCGTCTTTTTCTCCTTCTCCGGCTCCAAGCTGCCGGGGTATATCCTGCCTTCCATCCCGCCCCTGGCCATCCTTACGGGCGACTGGCTTTTCCGGGTGCGCCGGCGTGGGCTCTCCAGCAGCCTCTTATTCACCCATGCTGTTCTTACGGGCTTCGTTACGTTCGTTCTTCTGCTCTGCCCGCAGTACATGGTTTACGAACGCATCATTCCGGCAGGGAAGACCTTTGCCTGGACCGCTGTCCTCGGGCTTTTTTCCACGTCCGCCATCGTCGTCGTCGTTCGCCTGTTTGGCGTACGGCATCTGCGCACGGTCACGCTCGTCCCTCTTGCTTTCTGCCTCTTCTTCCTTCTCGGGGTCAACGGAAACCTGTTGGACCTGAACTACTCCGCCCGGCCGCTGGCACGGGAGATCGCGGTGACCGCGCCGCGTGTGAAGGAGGTTGCCACGCTGGACGTCCGCCGTGATCTTCGCTACGGTGTTGCTTTTTATCGCAACCAGGAGGTCGCGCAGTACCGCGAGGACGGCGTTCCGGATGAGGAACACATCCTCATGATTCCGACGCGGGAGTCGCAGCTCCTGCCTTCATTTCTCCGGAACCGTATCTACCAGCAGCTTTTTCTCTATCCGACGCAGGGCTTGTCCGTGTACCGAGTTCTGCCGCGAACCGCATCCGCGACGCGACCGGCACCAAGCCCTGATACCCAGCCCAACCCACAGTTCGACGTGCCACCTGATCCGGAGCCCTAGATCAGTAGCCCAGATCCCCAGCCCAGATCCCGAGCCCTAGATCCCGAGCCCAGATTCACAGCCAAAAATTCTGAGTCTAGACCCTGCCCCAAGGTCGTCGCCTGGCATACAACGTCTTTCACCGTTCCCCACTCCGAGAGGCATTGACGCAGATGGCATCATCCGCCCGGCAACTCGAGATCCTAGACCTCCGCCATTTCTCCGGGCCGGCGCTTCGTCCGCTGCTCGAAGAGGAAGCCGCGGTCTGGGAACGCCGCCTGTTCTGGGACTATCGCCAGTCCATCACCCTGCTGCAGGAGTACCTCGACAACCGTTCGCTGACCGGCTACGTCGCGCAGCGCGCCGGCCGGGTCACGGGCTATGTCTTCGGGGTATGCGAAGCGAGCAAGGCCGTTCTGGGCGATGTGTACGCCTTTGGCGAAGCCGAGCACCGCACCAACCCCGTGTGCGCGCAGTTGCTTGAGCATATGCTCGAAACCATGCAGGCGACCCCCGGCATCGACCGCATCGAGTCGCAGCTGCTGCTATTTCCGGACGGTGCGCTCGCCGCCCAGTTCCGCTCCCATGACATGCAGGCCTTTCCGCGCCGCTACATGGTGTGCGACCTGAAAGCGACCCGCGCCGAAGGCCTGCTGCCGCCGCCGGACGCTATGCCGGTTACAGCCGCCGGCTCCTTGCCGGAGCGTTGGCAACCCGACTTCTATGACGCCGTCGCCGTGCTCATCTACGAGGCCTACACCGGGCATCCGGACAGCGAAATCAACGACCAGTACCGCACCCTTGCCGGCGCCAAGCGTTTTCTGCACAACATCGTGCACTTCCCCGGCTGTGGCGTCTTTGACCCCGCCCACTCCTGGGTCCTGCGCGATCCCCGGACAAATGAGCTGCTGGGCACGATTCTCTGCTCCCGCGTGCAGGGTAATACCGTCCACATCACCCAGCTTTGCCTAAGCCAGGGGCAGCGCGGCCGCGGACTCGGGGCGCTGCTGCTCGCCCATTGTCTCGGTCAGCTGGAACAGGCCGGCGTCGTCACCGTCTCCCTCACCGTGACCGAAAGCAACACACGGGCACGCCGGCTTTACGAGCGGCACGGTTTCAAGACGCTGCACCGGTTCGAGGCCTGGGTGTGGAACAAAAACGGCGTCCACCGCGAACACTGACCCCGGGCAGACCTCCCAAAGGGCGCCTACCCCTCCAGCGGCGCCTACCCGGCAAATGGCTTAGATCCCTCCAGGGTTGTCATCCCGCAGGGACCTGCCTTGCTTTGTCCTATCCGCGGTTACTCCACGTGGTAGTTCGGCGCCTCGCGCGTGATGACCACGTCATGCACATGGCTCTCCCGCAGTCCGGCGCCGGAGATGCGAATGAACCGGCTATTCGTCTTCAGTTCTTCGATCGTTCCGCAGCCGAGATAGCCCATGCCCGACCGCAGGCCGCCCACCAGCTGAAACACCATGTTCTGCAGCGGTCCGCGATGCGGCACGCGCCCCTCGATGCCTTCGGGAACGAACTTCGCCAGACGGTTGCCGCCGGAGTTTTCCGGCTTGGTCAGATCCAGCCGCTCCGTCATGTCGCCGGTCAGGTCTTCCCTGCTCTGGAAGTACCGCTCGCCTGAGCCCTGCGCCATCGCGCTCAGCGAGCCCATGCCGCGGTAGGCCTTGAACGAGCGGCCCTGGTACAGGATCGTCTCGCCCGGCGACTCGTCGACACCCGCAAACAGCGAACCCATCATGCAGACGTCCGCGCCCGCCGCAATCGCCTTGGTGATGTCGCCGGAGTACTTGATGCCGCCGTCGGCGATGATGGAGATCCCACGCTCCCGGCCCGCCCGCGCCGCTTCGGCGATGGCCGTGATCTGCGGCATGCCCGCGCCGGTGACCATGCGCGTCGTGCAGATAGAACCCGGCCCGATGCCTACCTTCACCGCGTCCGCGCCGGCGTCCATCAGCGCCAGCGCGCCGTCATAGGTAGCGACATTACCGGCCAGCAGGTCCACATCCGGAAAGCGCGCCTTGCACTCGCGGACCGCCTCCAGCACCCGAGACGAGTGCCCATGGGCGGAATCGATCGCCAGCGCATCCACACGGCTTTCAATCAGCGCCGCGGCCCGCTCCAGGAAGTCGCCGGTCGCGCCAATCGCACCCGCCACCCGCAACCGGCCCTGCTCGTCCTTGCAGGCATTGGGGTATCTCAGCTTTTTCTGGATGTCCTTGACGGTGATCAGGCCTTTCAGCTCGTACGCATCGTTGACGACGAGCAGTTTTTCCACGCGGTGTTCATGCAGAATCAGCTCGGCTTCCTCCAGCGTGGTTCCCACCGGCACCGTAATCAAATTGGACTTGGTCATCACATCGGCGATGGGAATGTCCGTCTTTGAGACAAAGCGCAGATCGCGGTTGGTCAGGATCCCGACCAGCTTGCCGGCTTTGGTCACGGGAACGCCGCTGATCTTGTAGCGCCGCATCACCTCCAAAGCCTCGGCGATCAGCCGCTCCGGCTCGATGGTGACCGGATCGACGATCATGCCGCTCTCGGACCGTTTCACCTTGTCGATCTCACCGGCCTGCGCCTCGATCGACAGATTCCGGTGCACCACACCCAGCCCGCCCTGCTGCGCCATGGCGATGGCCATGCGACTTTCCGTGACCGTGTCCATGGCGGCGGACATCAGGGGTGTAGCCAGCGTGATGCGCCGGGTCAGCCGCGTTTGTGTGCTCACCTGCGTCGGCACCACATCGGAGAACGCAGGTATCAGGAGGACATCGTCAAAGGTCAGGGATTCGGGCAGGGGGCTGCTGATCATACGCTTCCCAGCATTCTAGTCCTCCCCAAAGGTTGCAGCGTAAGTTCCTTCCGTGCATTGCGGTACAACGCGGCGGAAAAGCACAATGGGTCCTCGGCCTGCACCGTCTTGCGAGCCGGCATCAAGGAGTTTTGGACCATGTTGTTGCCAGTGCACACGATTGACGCCGGAACCGCCGTCGCTCCGCGCCTCGCGCCGGAACCCTCCCCCTGCCACGCCTGTCGCGACGACGCGGCCGGCTTCCCGATCGAGCTGACCATGGCCTTTCAGCCCATCGTGGACGTCCGGTCCCGGCAGGTGTACGCCTATGAAGCGTTGGTTCGCGGCACCGGCGGCGCCTCCGCCGGTGAGGTGCTCTCCCTGGTCACTCCCGAAAATCGCTACATCTTCGACCAGCTGTGCCGCGTGAAGGCCATTGAGCTGGCAGCGCAGCTCGGGGTCGCCAAGCAGGGAGCCAGATTGGCGGTGAACTTCATGCCCGGCGCCGTGTACAGCCCCGCTGCCTGCATCCGGCGCACCTTGGCCGCCGCCCGTGAGTATGACTTCCCGCTGGACCACATCATCTTCGAGCTCATGGAGAATGAAGAGATCAACACCGCCCACCTGCAGAGCATCTCCAAGGAGTACGCTCGCCATGGCTTCACCCTCGCTCTGGATGATTTCGGCGCCGGTTACTCCGGGCTGAACCTGCTGGCGACCCTGGACGGCATAGGGCTCGTCAAGCTGGACGGAACCCTGGTCCGTGCCGCCGACAGACAGCCCCGCGCTGCCGCTATCGTCAGGTCTACCGCAGCCTTATGCGCGGAACTCGGGATCTTGCTCCTGGGCGAGTGCGTCGAGACGGTCGATGAGTATGAGACGTTGCGCCGCTGCGGCGTACACCTCATGCAGGGTTACCTTTTTGCCAGGCCAGCCGTGGCCACGCTGCCGCAGGTGCATTGGCCAGACGATCTGGCCTCCCAAGAGTTGGCGTCAGTCGACCGGTATGGGCCCGCCCTTGTCGTAAAGCTCTAGCGAGATGACGGCAGACCACCGCATTCCGCGCACGTCAGGTCAAAGGACGCGTGCTGCGTCACGGATACGGGCGCCGGCGCCGGGAGATTGCCACCATTTCCCACCGGTACGGTCTCGGACGCGGCTTCGCCTCGGAAGTAGCTCTCGGATTGATCCCGCGCGGCCTCCTCGAAGTTCCACATGCGTCCACTGATCGTCAGCGGGGTCAGCTCGCCTGCCTCCATGCGCTCCAGCGTCGCGATATCCAGCTGCAGCGCCGCCACATTCAGCTGCACCGCGTCCTTGGGAACGGCGAATCTGCCGCGGCCCAGGTACGCCGCCAGAACCACAGCCGTGAGGTGCGGGGAAAGTTACGGCCTTCGATGCAGCAGTCCCACAAAAGTCCTTGACCAGTCCTGGTGCCAAATGTTGCTCGGCCGTGGGGGAATTGCCAGATAATCGTCCTTGATGCCGTTATCCACTCCCTACCCATTGAAAACCGTAACCCTGGCCGTCACAGGGGCCAGCGGCTCACTTTGCGCGGTCACCATGCTGCGGGCGCTGGAGGCGGACGAGCGGGTCGGCCGGGTGCACCTCGTCACCTCCCCGAGCGCCCTGCGCGTTCTTGCCGAAGAACTTGACATCAGCGGCCGTGCCGGGCTGGTCGAAAAGCTGCTGGGCCGCGCCTCCGCCAAGGTCGTCACCGAAGCGCACGAAAACATCGGCGCAGCCATTGCCAGCGGCTCCTACCCTGTTGACGCCATGCTCGTTGTTCCTTGCTCGATGGGAACCCTGGCCGCGATCGCCCATGGCCTTGCCGCGAACCTGACCGAGCGCGCTGCCGACGTCTGCCTCAAGGAGCGGCGTCCGCTGGTGCTCTGCGTTCGCGAAACGCCCCTGAATCTCATCCACCTGCGCAACATGGCAGCGGTAACCGAGGCCGGCGCCACCGTGTTTCCCGTGATCCCCGCCTTCTACAGCGGTCCCCAGACCGTGTCAGACGTCGTGGGGACATATGTGGGGCGGGTGCTGCAACACATCGGCCTGCCGCAATCCGGCGCGTTCCAGTGGGGCGTTTCCACCGAGTAGGTGCGGTGCCGCGCAAAGCTGAGCGTCACCAGAGTCAGGTGAATCCCACCAATGTACTGGTGCTGCAAGCTCTCCGTGCCCACCCTGTGGTCATTCAGAAGTCTGGGTGTCGCGGTTAGCGGTGCATATTCGCCAGCGTCCGTACGCTACCCCCGGGCGCAGGAGTGGACTTCAGAAAGTCCGCTACCGCCGGGGCCACGCGCGCCGCGCAGAGCGAAGGCTCCAGATGCCCGCAACCTTCGACGATATCCAGTTCCGACCGCGGATCGAGCGCGTGCATCTGCTGCCCAATCTTCAGTGGAATCAGGCGGTCCGTGCTTCCCCAGACGATCAGCAGGGGCTCCGGCAAGGTAGGCAGCACCTTTTCGAGCGTCTGGGTCGAGCGCATGGCCGCCAGATTTCTGCCGACGACAGCACTGTTCTCCGCCTGGTCCCGCACAGCCGCGCGGCGCAGAAACTCCGGCACAGGTCTAGCCTCCGGCTCCAAAAGCGACCAGAGTTCTTCCACCTGGTCCGGGGTCTTTGGCTGAAGAACGTCGAAGGAGTAGCTCGGCTTGAAGTTCAAACCCGCGCCATCGAACACCACCACCCGATCCGTCAGCTCCGGGTGAGCGTGTGCCAGATCCAGGGCAATCCATCCGCCCATCGACCAGCCGCCGACATCCGTCTTCTGCAAACCCAACGACCGGATGAAGTCGTAGACGAAGTTGCTTTCACCCGCCATCGAATAATCGCCGTCGGCAGGCTTCGGTGACCGTCCATACCCGAGCAGATCCGGCGCATAGACGTGAAAGCCGGCCCGTTTCAGCCGTTTCAGCATCGGCGCCCAACTCTCGTCGCGGTCGCCCAGCCCATGGATCAGAACAACGGGAATGCCACCGCCGGGGACGCTTGATTCACCCTCGTAATAGTGAACGCGGCCTTCGGGCGTCAGCACGTAATTACTTTGCACATGCGCCAGGAACAGACCCGCATGCGTCAGTTGCCGCTCGAGCCAGAACGGAAAGCGGAAAGAGATCACCGCGCCCACCAGCACCAGCACCACCAAAATAAAGAACAACCGGCCTAATGCTCTCATGCAGCGATCCAACACCCTTCTGCTACGCTTCTGCCCGGTTGCTGCCGGGCAGGGCTGCTGTTTTCGCTCTTTTCGCCGTTGCAGCCCCTTTATTGATCGGCCTGCGGCGATGGGAACGGTCTTCAGCGGAGCGGCTTACCGTATTCCTCGCCGAAAACCGTGTGCGCCAGGTCGAAACGTCCGCCGTCAAATTTGTCCGTCCCTTGCAGGTGCCCGATGGCGAGCAGCGCCACCACGCGGTAGCTCAGCGGCAGCCGCAGCATCTCGCAAACCTTCTGCTGCTCGAATCCCTCCAGCGGCGCCGTGTCGTAGCCTAAAACTTCTGCCATCAACATCATAGAGGTGTAGGCCAGCATCACCTGCCGGGTTAGCCAGCCGGTCATTTGCTCCTCCGTGAAGGAGGAAAGGTAAGCTGGCACGCTTTGCGCCGCCTGCGCGGCATAGCTTTCCGGCATGCCCGCGGCCCGCCCCATGCGCAGCATCTCCTCCAGGTCGCGCCGCCATGCATCGCGGTCGCCACAGGCCACAATGACGGCCGAAGCCTCCTCCACCTTGGCCTGGTTGTAGCTTGCGGTCCTTAGCCGCCGTTTGCTCTCGGGATGTTGCACCACCACAAATCGCCACGGTTGCAGGTTGTAGCCGCTGGGCGCCTGCAGACCTGCATCGAGAATCTGGCGCAGATCGCTCGCCTGCAAGGGGTCGCCGTTAAAACTCGGCGTCGAGCGCCGCTCCCGGATCGCCTGCGCCAATGATTTCATTACGGTCGCCATCGATCTCCTTGCCCTGCTTCCAGCACGCCCCGACGCAGCCCCGTGACTGGCTGGTACCCGTCGCAAATCTGCCAACTCATCTTCCAGGATGTCACTTGGCTCCCCCGATCTCCGCCATGGGCCGGGCGGAGATCACCGGATTGGAACCCGGCATTTCGGAGATGACCCAAAGATTGTCAAAGCTCGTGCGCAGCTCCGGATGCGCGCGCAGCAGGGCATCCCCGGCAGCGGCGGCGCGCACGACAGCGGCCTGGGCGTCGTTGCCTCCCTCGCCGCGCAGATGCACCAGCAGGTTCAGCTGCTTGCCGTCGGAGGAGCTGTCGCTGCTCAGCCCCGTCATCCGGTACTCCGTTCCATTTGCCCCCACGACCACCAGAGGGGTCGTGTCGCTGAGGCCGTCGGCCAGCGCCGGCGGCGTAGCCGAGCGCAGCTCGGAGCGCAAACGGAACAGGTTGGTTGTTGCGACGAAGTTTGCCGGCCGCAGCAGCTGGTCCGCCTCACCGTAGCGCACGTAGGCCAACCACGGCCTGCCGGCTTTGGCATCCGCGCGCGCCGCCGTCCAATACCACAGCCCGTCGTGCCCAGCCGCGTCCACTCGATGCGGGTAGAAGCCTGCCATCTTCCAACCCGTGCCCTCCGCCTGCAGCAGGAAAGACAACGTCCAGGGCTGCGGCCCGGTGGCCGCCACGATTAGAAACGCGTATTTGCCCGGCGGCAGGCCGGCGATCGAAAAATCCGTCTCCGCCGCACTGGCTCCAAGGGCGCAGGTGAAATCCGCATCGGCGGTGTCCGTCGCGGACCGCGTGCCGGCATCCAGCAAATACAGTTGCTTCACCGCCAGCGAATCACCGGCCAGTCCGGCCGACGTGGCCTGGATCAGGTTGGCCGTCGCGCCGAAGTCCCCGGCGAGCTGCGCGATGGTATCCGCCTTAACCGCGGCAACCTCGCCCCGCTGCACCGCGCTCGCCAGCCGGTAAGCCGCCGTGCCGGTGGCCGTACGCTGCTCAACCGTCGCTTTGGCCTGGGTCGTGCAGGCCTGCGCGGAGGCGGCGCGCTCACCACCACGGGCGGCCGCTACCGCGAGCAGCAGAGCGGCCAGGCTGCGCGCCGGAAGTTTGCGCACCGGAAATCCGCTCGGCGGGAGCCCGGTCTTCGACGCACTCGACTTCAAGGCACTCCACTTCGAGGCAGTCCACATAGGGCCCAGCATACGAATCGCCCGTGCCGCCGTCCAGCGCTTCCGGTCCTTATCTTCACCGCATCGAGCCCCGTCCGGGTCACAGGGGGAAATTTGTGTTCCAAAACAGGTCGCTTCCCTGTTCGAAACGCAAGAACCTTGCGTCGGAAAGGTACCCTTTCCCGTCCTCCTCACGTCTGAAACTGCATGAGCTGCTCGCGCCTTGCTCCATTCGCCGCTCTTGTATCTGCCCTCCTGGCGGGCGCCCATGCGCAGGTGCCCGCCAGCTCCACGCTTCCACCGACCGCCCCCACCCGTGCCACCGCTCCCCTGGCGGCCGCCTCCACGCCGGCCGATCGGGCAGGATCAAGACATCATCGGGCGCGGGTGAGCTGCAGCGGAGGCCAGCTTGAGGTGCGCGCCGACAACTCCAGCCTGAACGGCATTCTGCGCGCCGTAGCCCAGTGCACCGGAATGAAGATCACCGGCGGCGTCACCGACCAGCGCGTCTACGGCAATTACGGTCCCGCCATGCCCGCCACCGTCCTCGCCACGCTGCTGGACGGGACCGAGACCAACGTCCTCCTCAAGGAAACGGCGCAGGATCAACCCGCCGAGCTCATCCTGACTCCTCGGACAGGCGGTCCCACACCCCCAAGCCCCACCCAGGTCTCTGAAGAGGATGCGGACGACTCCGCCGTACCGCCGGTCGGACCCAGCAACTTCGCAGCAACGCAAAACGCGGGTGGTAACGGTAGCCAGCCAGGGGGAGCGGCGCAGCCGGGATCTTCCTCCTACGCCAACAGCAACGGGTCAGGCTCCGGGCCAGGCAACGGGCCAGGTTCCGGGCCGGTCAGCATCCCTCAGCCGATCAACAATGTGATGGGAAGCCCGAACAACACGTCCCCGAACGCGGGGACGTACCCTACCACGAACTCCGTCCCGCTGGATTCGCTGCCGACGCCTTCAACCACACCCAATCAGACGGGGATCGTGAGCGCGCCAAACCCGCCGGCGGCCGGCTCCGACACGGCGGCCCTGCTGAACGGCCGCACAACAAATCAGCCCGGCAATCTCACGATTACGGACCAATCTACGACGCCAGCGCCCGCACCCGACGCGACCAACACACAGCCGAACGGCGCAAGTGCAACTGGAGTCGACGGTACAGTTATTCCAAGCCAGGGCTTGACCCCGCAGCAGGTATTTGAACAGCTGCAGCGAATGCGGCAACAGCAGCAGTCCCAATCTGGAAGCGCAGGCTCCTCACAAAACCAAACCACCTCCGGCACCCCGCAACCGCAGTAGGGCGGCGCAGGCGGCAATTAGCCTTCGGCAGTGCGGGGCGCGGTCAGTTCCGTTGCGTCAGCAGCGCCTGGACAGAGGCGGAGTGCGAACGGGAGCGTGCGGCTGAAATGGCGTGCATCTTGAAGACCTGAAACAGGCCCTGGCAAATGGCATAGGACACCAGGACACCCAAGGCCAACGACGCCGAAACCGCGAACACCAACAGCAACATCCCCATCCCAAACCATCCCCGACCCAACAAATGTAACAAACGTCTGGCCTGCATTTAGCGGCCCGTGCTTATCTTGCCTTGAAATCCGGCGCTTGTCGTGCCGTAAAGTCGGGCAATGTTATCCAGGCCGATACCCGGCTGCTCCAAAACGGATGACCTTCGCGACGGCCTATTCCAATCTCATACGCGAACACCGTATATCCTACCGGATGGGGCAACCCGGTCCGATTTCTCCCTATGAGCCTCACACACATCCAGGTCCGCGGCGCACGGCAGCATAACCTGCGCGACATCTCGGTCTCCATTCCGCGCAACTCGCTCACCGTCGTCACCGGCTTGTCCGGCTCCGGAAAGAGCTCGCTCGCCTTTGACACCATCTACGCCGAAGGGCAGCGCCGCTACGTCGAAACGCTCTCACCCTACGCGCGCCAGTTCCTCGACCAGATGGAGCGGCCCGATGTGGACTCCATCGACGGCCTTTCGCCGGCCATCTCGATCGAGCAGAAGACCACCTCCCGCTCGCCGCGCTCCACCGTCGGAACGATCACGGAGATTTACGACTACCTTCGGCTTTTGTGGGCTTCCGTGGGCCAGCCGCACTGCCCCAACTGCCACCAGCTGATCTCCCGCCAGTCGGCCGACCAGATCATCGCCCAGATCGTGGAGCGCAACCAGACCGACTCCCCCGGCGAACGCATCACCGTGCTCGCGCCCATCGTCCGCGGCCGCAAGGGCGAGTTCCGCGAGGAGATCGAAGCGCTCGACAAGAAAGGCTACCGCCTGCGCATCGACGGCGAGATGACCGAGGTCGAGGAGGGCATGCGCCTCGAAAAGCGCAAGAATCACACCCTTGAAGCCGTCGTCGATCGCATCATCTTGAAGCCGGTTCAGGGCGCAGCAGGCAGGGAACAGGGCGCAGAAAACGACCTCCCTACGGCCCCCGTGCCCTCCGCCATGGACCCTGTGCCCTCGCTCTTCGACACCAAACGCCTCCAGGCCGCCGTCACCACCGCGCTCTCCCTTGCTAACGGCCTGGTTCTCATCGGCCTGCAGCCCCCCGGCGGCGGAGCCATGGTTGAAACCCTGTACTCCTCCTCCATGGCCTGCCCGGACTGCGGCATCAACGTCCCCAAGCTCGAGCCCCGCTCCTTCAGCTTCAACTCCAACTACGGCGCCTGCCCGGAGTGCCACGGCCTGGGCTCCATCTTCGACTTCGACCCCGCCCGCGTGGTCTCCGACTGGTCCAAACCCCTGCTCGACGGCGGCCTCGGCCCCGGTTCTACTTCCCAATATCTCCTGCGTTCAGTGAAGCTTGCAGCTGAAAAGTTCAAGATCAACCTCAAGCTCCCCTTCGAGGCGCTCGAGAAGTCGCAGCAGGATCTTCTGCTCAACGGCCCACCCCGCGGCGAAGGCGCCCGCATCGGCTTCCACGGCATCTTCCGCTTCCTTCGCGACAACATGGAGGAAACCAAGTCCGAGGCCTATCGCGAGTACATGATGGGCTTCATGTCGGCCTCCGCCTGCCCACGCTGCGCCGGCCGCCGTCTCCGCCCGGAGTCGCTCGCCGTCACATTACCCATCGCCTCCGCCGCGACGCACCCGCCCGTAACGAAGGAAGACGACGATACCGAACCGATCGAGTCCCCTGCCGCCCGGCGCGATGTCTCCATCGCCGACTTCACCTCATTATCGCTCGAACGCGCCCTGGCCGGTGCCCGCACGATGCATTTCGTGGGCCGCGACCGTCTCATCGCCGACCGCCTGCAGCGCGAGATCATCGAGCGCCTCGAGTTCCTGGACGCCGTCGGCCTCGGCTATCTCTCCCTTGATCGCTCCGCCGCCACACTCTCCGGCGGCGAAGGCCAGCGCATCCGGCTGGCCACCCAAATCGGCTCGCGGCTTCGCGGCGTGCTCTACGTGCTCGATGAGCCCTCCATCGGTCTCCATCAGCGCGACAACCAGCGCCTCATCCAGGCGCTCGAAAACCTCCGCAACCTCGGCAACACCGTCCTCGTTGTCGAACACGACGAGGACACCATCCGTAAGGCCGACTATGTGCTCGACCTGGGCCCCGGCGCCGGCAAAAACGGCGGCTTTCTCATGGCCGCCGGCACCCCCGCCGAGATCATGGCCAACCCCAACTCGGTCACGGGCAAATACCTGTCCGGCGAGATCGACATCGTCACCCGGCCGACGCCCGACAAGGGCCCGCGCCCGCTAGACGGCCGCTGGCTCTCCATCGAAGACGCCACGTCGCACAACCTCCAGAACGTCACCGCCCACTTCCCGCTGGGCGTCATGACGGTGGTCACCGGCGTCTCCGGCTCCGGTAAGTCCACGCTGGTCAATGACATCCTCTATCGTTCCCTGGCGAAGGAACTCTACGGCTCCCGTGAGGAACCGGGCGCGCACAAGGCCGTCCACGGTGCCGACCAGTTTGACAAGGTCATTCAGATCGACCAATCGCCCATCGGGCGCACCCCGCGCTCCAACCCCGCCACCTATACGGGCGTCTTTACCGCTATCCGTGACCTCTTCGCCATGCTGCCCGAGTCGCGCGAGCGCGGCTACAAGGCCGGCCGCTTCAGCTTCAACGTCACCGGCGGCCGCTGCGAGGCCTGCCAGGGCGAAGGCCAGCGCCGCATCGAGATGAACTTCCTGCCCGACGTCTACGTGCTCTGCGAAATCTGCAACGGGCGGCGCTACAACCAGGAAACCCTGGCCGTAAAGTTCAACGGCTACTCGATCGCCGACCTCCTCGAGCTGCCCATCGAGGACGCCGCACCCATCCTCAAGGACATCCCCAACGTCAATCAGAAGCTGCAAACGCTCGTCGACGTGGGCCTCGGCTATATCCAGCTCGGCCAGTCCGCCACCACGCTCTCGGGCGGCGAGGCCCAGCGCATGAAGCTCGCCAAAGAGCTGAGCAAGCGTCAGACCGGCCGCACCCTCTACCTGCTCGACGAACCCACCACCGGTCTGCACTTCGATGACGTCCGCCGCCTGCTCGAGGTTCTGCACCGCCTCACTGACCTCGGCAACACCGTCATCATCATCGAGCACAACCTCGATATCATCCGCAACGCCGACTTCCTGCTCGACATGGGCCCTGAAGGCGGCGAGGGTGGCGGCCGCATCGTCGCGCAGGGGCCGCCGGAGCTCGTCGCCCACGCTCCCGGCTCACACACCGGCCATTTTCTGGCCCGCTACTACGACGCTGCGGAAGGTAACGGTACACCGATAATCCTGCCGCCGCTGGAGCTGCCCGACTTCAAGAAGAAGCCGCCCAAGCCAAAGTTCATCGCTCCCGAAAAGAAGACCGGCGTCCCCACCGCCTCCGCCGAGAAACCCGTCGAGGGACGCGTCGCCGCCAAAAAAGCCGCAAAGAGCCCGAGCAAGACCGCCGCGAAGCGTACGAAAGCAGGAGCCAAGGCATGAGCGATATGCCTACCCCCGAACCCGCGCTCGATGGCGGCCTAGGCGAAGCAGCGCCCGAAGCACTCGACATCCAGCACGATCCCTTTCCGGGTCAGGATGAAGGCCGGTCCCGGCGCACGCCCAATCTCGGCCACACGCTGCTGTTCTTTGCCCTCGCGGTCACGGTCTTTTTCACCTGCCTGCTGCTTGTGGCCCTTTCTCTCCGCGGCAAGGGGCAGGCTGGCGGCGGGCTGGATACGGCGGTCTCGCTCGGCGTCGAAGGGACTACCTATATCCTTACCCTGATCGCCGCGTTTTACGTCTTTCCCCCGCTCTGGAAGCGCTCGTTTCTCAGCGGCATTCACTGGAACGGTCTCGCCGCCGGCCGCTACTGGCCCCGGCTGGTGGCTGTCGGGGTCCTTGTCAGCGCACTCGCGCAGCTGGGGGAGCACTTCGTCACCGAGCCCAAAAGCCCGGAGATCGAAAAGCTGATGCACACCCCGGCCGGCGCCTGGAGCGTCATGCTGCTAGGCACCCTGCTCGCGCCGGTGATGGAGGAGATTGCCTTTCGCGGTTTCCTGCTACCCTCCTTCGCCATCGCCTATGACTGGCTCAGCCTGGACCGCACGCCCATCGCCCTGCGCCGCTGGTCGCAGACCTCCGGCAGCACCGACGCCGGCCTGATCTTCGGCGCCTTCTTCTCGAGCCTGCTCTTTGCCCTCATCCACGCCCCCCAGCTGGAGTACACCTGGGGTCCGGTGGGCCTGCTCTTCGGTGTGAGCCTGGTGCTGTCCATGGTGCGCGTCCGCACCCATTCCGTGGCCTGCTCCACCCTCGTTCACCTCACCTATAACCTGACAATCTTTCTCGCGGCCCTGGTCGCCACCGGTGGATTTCGCCATCTCGACCGTTTGTGAGAGAAATTTAGGCCACCCAGAGACAGTATTGCCCTTACAATCGCAAAGCGAGGAGCCCATGGCCGAAACACGCCGGTGCCCGAAATGCCAGTCCGAGAACGTCTTCCGGTCCCGCCGCCGGACGCTCGAATACCTTGTACCGTTCTACCGGCCGTTCCGTTGCTACAGCTGCGAACGCCGCTTCCTGATGTTCAGCCTCGCCCCGCCCCGTTCCACGGTGCGCTTCGGCACCCGCCATACCTCCGGCAAGTCGGTTAGCTGAGTGAGTGGTCCGTTCCGACCGTAAAATAGGGATCGACATGATCCCCACCCTGCAATGGACGCCGGAAGGCGTCAGCTTCCTCGATCAAACCAAGCTCCCCCACGAAGAAACCTACGTCCTCGCCCGCACCTACCAGGACGTCGCCACCGTCATCCGCGACATGATCGTCCGCGGCGCGATGGCCATCGGAGTCTCCGGCGCGATGGGCGTGGCGCTCGGCATCCAGAACTCCACGGCAACGACGATTCCAGCCCTCACCGCCGAGGTCGCCACGGTCTGCGACCACCTCGCCGCCACCCGCCCCACCGCCGTCAACCTCTTCTGGGGCATCGGCCAGGTTCGCGACATTTACAACCAGCTCGCCGAAGCCAACACCCCGATCCCCGAGATCAAAATCGCAGTCGTAGCTCTCGCCCAGCGGCTCTACGACGAGGACATCGCCAACTGCCGCCAGCTCGGCGCGTTCGGCGCCGAACTCATGCCCATCGAAGGCACCGTGCTCACCCACTGCAATGCCGGCGCGCTGGCAGCCTGCGGCTACGGCTCAGCCTTGGGCGTCATCCGCGCCGCCGTCGAGCGCGGCCACAAGATCGACGTCCTCGCCGATGAGACCCGCCCCTACCTCCAGGGCGCGCGCCTCACCGCCTGGGAGCTCATGAAGGACAACATCCCCACCACCGTCCTCTGCGACAACATGACCGCCCACGTCATGGGCCAGGGCCGCGTGCAGGCCGTCGTCGTCGGCGCCGACCGCATCGCCGCCAACGGCGACACCGCCAACAAGATCGGCACCTACGGCGTCGCCATCCTGGCCAGGGAGCACGGCATCCCCTTCTACGTCGCCGCCCCCTTCAACACCATCGACCCCGCCACCGCGAACGGCACCCTGATTCCGATCGAACAGCGCAACCCCCGCGAGGTCACCCACTCCAACGGCATCCAGATGACCCCCGACGGCGTAGGCATCGAAAATCCCGCCTTTGACGTCACCCCCCACAGATATATCGCCGCCATCATCACCGAACGCGGCGTCCTCCACGCCCCCTTCGACCAAAGCATCGCCGCCATGGCCGCCGCCGGCAAACCCGCCGCCGGAAAGCCCGCTACCGGCAAACCCGCACTCGCCGCGACGGCAGCCTAGCAACGGCGCACGGGCGGGCAGCAAACCCGCAACCGCCCAAACCGCCGCCGCCCGCCAGCTTCATCCCGTCAAACACCCGTCGCCGCCGCCATCATGGCGCAGCCGGTTCTCCCCCGCGCGCAGTAGACTGCTCACGGAGCGCGCAAGTATCGCCCGGAGAGCCGCCATGAACCGCAGCGCCGCCGTCGTCCCGCCTGGCTTCCCCGGTCTTTCACCGCTTCTCCGCTCCTTCGTCGACCCCCGCCGGCGATCCCTGCCCCGAGGCACCCTCATGGTGCTCGCCAGCCTGATCGCCGCCATGCGGCTCTCTCACTTTCCCCACCTGCAAACCACGCTCTGGCTCCTGGTGCCGCTCGGGGCCATCGTCCTCGGCACCGCCGACACTGCCCGCTGCATGCGCAAACGCTGGGACTTCTACCACGGCGGCGTCCTCCTCAGCGTCTACATGGATCTCATGGTCTTCATCCTGGTCTTGTTTCTACTGCTTTACCCCGCCCTCGCCTGAAGCGCTCCTCGTCTGCAATCCCCTAAGGCAACCCGTGTGCAGGTCTTTGCCGCGTCACTCTGCTTTCCTCTGCGATTTCCCAAGGGGAATCTGCGTTCGCTTTTGCTCTACGGTGGGCATTCCAAAAGTGAGTCTGCGTTCGGTCAAAGTGGGTTAATAACCTAGACGGGAGCTAAACTAACCCTGACCCGATGCCCTCCCCAGACAACAAAAAGTTCTACGTCACTACCCCGATCTACTACGTCAACGCGCGCCCGCACATCGGCCACGCCTACACCACGATCGTCGCGGATGTACTCGCTCGCCGGCACCGCCTTCTGGGCGACGACACCTTCTTCCTCACCGGCACCGACGAGCACGGCCAGAAAATCGAGCGCTCCGCCGCCGCCGCCGGCATCCCGCCCCAGCAGTTCACCGACGAGGTCTCGCAAGCCTTCCGCACCCTCTGGGACCGCATGGGGCTGACCTACAACCGCTATATCCGCACCACCGACCCCGCCCACAAGCGCGGCGCCCAAAAACTCTTCACCGACCTCTACCACCGCGGCGCCATCTATCTCAGCTCCTACACCGGCCAGTACAGCATCGGCGAGGAGATGTTCGTCGAAGGCCCCCCGGGCACGCTAGGCCCCGACGGCCGCCCCACCGAAACCGTCACCGAAGAAAACTTCTTCTTCCGCCTCTCCGACTACCAGCGCCCCCTGCTCGACCTCATCGAGCTCGACATCCTCAAAATCACCCCCGAGACCAGCAAAAACGAGGTCCTCAGCTTCCTGCGCGGCGACGTCGCCGCCGCCGAACGCTCTGCCCGCCCCCACCCCAGTGAGCACGAAAACGAGCCTCCCGTCTCAGAGAAGGCCGTCACCGTCGCCTACTCAGACATGGGCCAAGCCTACGTCCCCGGCGCCGTTCGCGACCTCAGCGTCTCCCGCTCCAGCTTCACTTGGGGCATCCCCGTCCCCGCCGACATCCAGCGCGAAGCCAACGTCACCGGCAACCACATCATCTACGTCTGGCTCGACGCCCTCGCCAACTACATGACCGCCGTAGGCTACGGCGACCCCGCCCCCGAGGCGCAGGCCGAGTTCGCCCGCCTCTGGCCCGCCGACCTGCACCTGGTCGGCAAGGAAATCACCCGCTTCCACTGCGTCTATTGGCCCGCCTTCCTTCTCGCCGCCGGCCTTCCGCTCCCCAAACAGATCACCGCCAACGGCTGGCTCCTCTTCGACAACGCCAAGATGTCGAAGTCCCGCGGCAATATCGTCCGAACCGAAACCATTCTCGACGCCTTCGGCAACCACGTCTACGGCAAGCAGTTCCCCGATTCCACTAAGGCCGAACGAGACCTCTTCGCCGCCGACGTCCTCCGCTACTTCCTGCTCTCTGACATCCAATTCGGCCAGGACGGCAGCTTTACTTTTCAGGCGCTTTACGAGCGGTATAATGCCGAACTAACAAATGGTTACGGAAACCTCGTAAGTCGTGCTCTCAACTTAATTCTTCAGAACTATCAAGGGCTTATTACCTCGCCGCCGATGGAACCACTACCGTCCTTAACAAAGGATGGAACTATCTATCGTCCTGCCGGTAACTTGAGGCAAACAGCGGAAGCCGCAGTCGGCTTTTACAATCAGGCATTCGATAAGCTGAACTTTAACGCGACGCAAAATCAGGTAGACATCACAAACCCAACCAGTGTTGTGGGGGTGCTTGACTCTGCTGTTCTTCTAATGGAAGGTACAGACGAATACCTATCTGGTGAGGCACCTTGGAAACTGGCGAAAAGCGATAGTCCCGAAGCCCGGGTTCTGCTTAGTGAAATCCTCTACACTGCCGCGGAATCCATCCGCATCATCACAGCCCTGCTCTACCCCATCCTCCCCCACGCCACAGCGAAGGTCTGGGCCCAGCTAGGCCTCGGCGACATTGAACAAGCCGCCCTATCCGGCCAACTGAACAACCTCGAATGGGGAGGCCTCCAACCCGGCACAAAACTCGGCCCACTCGCCCCCATCTTCCCCCGCGCCGACAAAGGACTCGCCCAGCTCATGATCGACACCGAAGAAACCCGCGCCAACCCCGTTCCCTCTGCGACGGCCACCCCGACGCCCACCAGCACCGACCCCGCCGCCCCGCCGCGCACCTCCGAGGCCGACCCCGTCGCCGCCACCACTCTCCTCGTCGCCGGATCAGCCGCCGAAACCACCGGCAAACCTCCATCCGAGCCGACTTCTGCCCCAGCCGAACCCTCGAGCGAAACAGGCCCCTCAGGCCCGGCCGACGCCGAACCCCAGATCGCCATCGACGACTTCCTCAAGATCGAACTCCGCGTCGCCCAAATCCTCGTCGCCGAACGCATCCCCAAGGCCGACAAACTCCTCCGCCTCGAGGTAGATCTGGGCCCCAACTTCAACCCGTCCAGGCGCCAAATCCTCTCCGGCATAGCCCAGTGGTACACCCCCGAAGACCTGATCGGAAAACGCATAGCCGTCGTGGCCAACCTGGCCCCCCGCAAAATGCGCGGCCTCGACTCCCACGGCATGCTCCTCGCCGCCAGCACCGGCCACGACGACAAACCCATCCTCGCCAGCTTCGGCGAAGAAACGCCACTTGGCTCCCGGGTCCGTTGAATCCCATGCTGATCGACTCCCACTGCCATCTCGACGACTACCAAGATCTTCCCGCAGTCCTCGCCGCCGCACACGAGGCCGGCGTCGGCACCCTACTCGCCATCGGCATCGGCGACGGCCCGGACACCATGCACCGCGCGCTCGAGATCGCCAACACGCACGCAAACTCGCCCGAAACCCCACAAATTTGGGCCACCGCCGGCATCCACCCGCAGGAGGCCCACCGCGCCACCCCGGACGCACTCGCCAAACTCGCAGACCTAGCCGCCGACCCGCGCTGCTTGGCCATTGGCGAAATCGGCCTCGACTACTATCACTTCGACAACCCCGACCCCGCGATCCAGCAGGCCGCCTTTGTCGCCCAGATGGCCATCGCCGCCGCGGCCCGCAAGCCGATCACGATCCATTGCCGCACCTCGGAGCTCGCGAGCGAGGAAGTGAAGGCCCGCTTCGAGCACCGCGATGCCTGGGCCGACCTGCTCGCGCTCATCGCCGAGCACTGGACCCCTACCGGCCTGCCCGGCATCATGCACTGCTTCAGTGGCAATCAGGTACAAGCAGAGGCCTCGCTGGCGGCCGGTTTTTACCTCTCCTTTGCCGGCAACCTGACCTACCCAAAGAGCACAGGCATCCAGGAGGTCGCAAAGTCGGCTCCCCCGGACCGGATCCTGGTCGAAACCGACGCTCCGTTCCTCACCCCCATTCCTCTGCGCGGCCAACGAAATCAACCCGCACTGGTCACCCACACCGCCGCCTTTCTCGCAGGGCTTCGGGAGCTCACCCCGGAGGCCATCGCCGAGCTCACCACGGCAAACTTTCGCACACTCTTTCCGGCGACGTTGTCCAAGGCAACGTAACCGGCATCCAAAGCTCACTGGATCACTGAACCGAGCCGCTAAGCAAGCAGAGGAAGTAAGAACACATGCCCGCAGATCAAACGTTCGACGTCGTCAGCAAGGTAGACCTCCAGGAGGTCAAAAACGCCATCGACCAGGCCTCCAAGGAGGTCAACGCCCGCTTTGACCTCAAGAACTCCAAGTCCACCATCGCGCTTGAAGGCGAAGACACGCTGCAGCTGGCCAGCCAGGACGAGTACACCCTGAAGGCGGTGATCGAAATCCTGTCGCAGAAGCTGGTGAAGCGCGGCGTTTCGCTCAAGAATTTGGAGTACGAGAAGATCGAACCGGCCTCGAATTCCTCCGTTCGCCAGAAGATCAAGCTGAAGCAGGGTGTGAATTCCGACGTCGCCAAAAAGATTGTGGCCATGGTCAAAGAGTCGAAGAAGAAGGCGCAGGCGTCCATCCAGGGCGACACCGTGCGGATCACCAGCAAGGACCGCGACACGCTGCAGGAGATCATGGCGATGCTGCGCGGCAAGGATCTTGGCCTGGAACTCCAGTTTACGAACTTCCGGTCGAACTAGCGTGGATTGCACGAAGGACGTAGAACACGGCGAGGGCGCGGCAGGCGTCCGCGGATGCTTCCCTGCTACTCTTAGATGAGCGTGAGTGCTCTCTCCATCGCGACAGCATCTGAGGTCTTGGATCTTTTCCGCGAGGATTTGACAGCGGTTGAGGCCGAGTTCAGCCGGCAATCCGACTCCGCCATCACCGTGGTCTCGGATATCGCCTCCTACCTCATCGCGGGCGGCGGCAAGCGCATTCGCCCGCTGCTGCTGCTGATGGCTGCCCAGGCCTGCGGCAGCCGCGGCCAGGCACGCATCCGCCTCGGTGCCGTGGTGGAAATGCTTCACACCGCCACGCTGGTTCATGACGACATCATCGACGAGGCCAGCACGCGGCGCGGCCGGCCGTCTGCCAACACCACCTGGGGCAACTCAAAGTGCGTTCTGGCCGGCGACTGGCTCTATATGCAGGCCTTTCACAGCGCTCTCGAAGAACGAAACTTCCGCGTGCTCGATCTGCTGATCTCCCTTACGCAGCAGATGGTGGAAGGCGAACTTCTGCAGATGCAGAAGCTCGGCCATCTAATCAATGAAGAAGAGTACTTCGACCTGATCTTTCGCAAGACGGCATGCCTGTTTCAGGTTTCCATGCAGCTGGGGGCCGTGATCGCCCATGGTGGCAGCCGCTCCAACGGAACTTCGAACGGGATTTCCAATGCGGCACCTGGTGCCGTGATTCCGTATGAGGCCGCCCTGGGCGAGTATGGACGGAATCTCGGGCTGGCGTACCAGATTGTCGACGATGTGCTCGATCTCACCTCCTCCGACGACGCTCTGGGTAAGCCGGCAGCCTCGGATTTGCGTGAAGGCAAGGCCACCCTCGCCGTAATTCACGCCTTGGAGCGCGGCACCGGTGCCGATCGCGAGGCGATTCGCACGGTGCTCGCCGACCGCAGCTTCGACCGGGTCTCGCATACTCAGATCCTGGAGATCCTGCGCCGCCACGAATCGTTGGCCTATGCCATGGACACCGCCTGTGCCTATGCAGAGGTGGCGCGGCAGTCCGTAGCCGAGCTGCCCGAGACGGACTACAAGCGGGCCTTGCTCTGGGTTCCGGGATTCGTTACCAGCCGCGATCGATAAACGGCGCGCTCTCTAGTGACTCCCTAAGCGCTGGCCGATTGGCATCTGAAGTCACAACGCGGGATGACTTTAGCCTCTATGGATTATTCCTCCTCGCCGAAGCCAGACGCTCCGCGATCTTCTTCCGACTCATCAACCACCATCTCTTCCACCCGTACGGGCCCGCGCTCCCGTGGGTTCAGCAGTACCTGGATGCGGCTTTCGGCGCTGGCGAGCTGGCCCTTGCACGACTCCGATAGCTGCATGCCGCGCTCGAACAGGCCCACGCTGTCCTCCAGCGTGAGATCCCCGCGCTCCAGCTGATCCACTACCTTTTCCAGCTCCGCGAGCTGTTCCTCAAAGCTGGGCATCGGCGTTTCCTTCCTCGTTCAATCCTAAAACTTCGGCGGCGGCGGCATATTTGCCGAACGGCGCGCTTACCTGCACCCCTTGCACCGCGCCCCGCACCCCGGCCAGCATCTCCTGGGCGATCTTCAGACCCTCCGCCAACGCTTCGGCCTTGTCCGTGTGCGCGCCCATCCGGGCCATGATGTCGGCGGGCATGGAGACCTTGAGCTCATTGCGCATGAATTCTGCGTTGCGCAGGCTGGTGAGCGGCCAGATGCCGGCGATGACGGGGATGCGAAACTCCTCGACGCGGCGCAGAAACTGTTCCAGCAGCCGCATGTCGAAGACCGGCTGGGTGATGGCGAACTCCGCCCCGGCCTCAACCTTGTAGGCGAAACGGCGGACCTCGTGGTCCACATCCGGCACACCGGGGTTGGCCGCGACGGAGATGGTAAATCCCGGCGAGCCGGCCAGGTCTTTCGCTCCACCCAGCGGGTTGCCCCCGATATCCAGACCGTGGTTGAGCGCCCGCGTCACGCGCGTCAGCCCGATCGCGTCCACATCGAAGACCGCCGTGGCATCCGGGTAGTTGCCCATCTTGGGCGGATCGCCAGTAAGGCAAAGAATGTTTTTCAGACCCAGCGCCGCGGCCCCGAGCAGATCGCCCTGGATGCCCAGCAGATTGCGGTCGCGGCAGGTGTAATGCAGCACCGTTTCAATGCCGATCTTGCTCTGAATCAGCGTGCATAGCGCCATGGCGCTCATCCGCGCCGTCGCACGCGGCGAGTCCGGCACGTTGATCGCGTCCACACCTCGCCTCGCCAGCAGCTCCGCCCCTGCGAGCTCGCGGGTGGGGTCGAACCCCCGCGGCGGCACGATTTCCACCAGCCGAACGAAGTCGCCCCCAGCGATACGCTGCCCGATCCGCGAGCGCTCGGCCAGCGGCGGCGGCGGTACACCGGTCCCCTCGGAAACCACCGCGGCGGCTGGCATTGCCTGGGTCTCCGCCATCGCCGCCTCGCCGACCGACTGCGCCCCCACGGCCCGCAGCCGGCCGCGCATCGCGCGGATGTGCGACGGCGTGGTTCCGCAGCAGCCGCCCACCCAGCGCGCTCCCGCTTGCACAAACCGCGCGGCAAAACTGCCGATGTACTCCGGCGAGCCCAGATAGATCTCGCGGCCTTCGATATCGCGGGGGAGACCGACGTTCGGCATGGCCACCAGCGGCAGATCCGTCACCGCCCGCATCCGCTCGATCGCCTTCAGCACGGCATGGGGGCCGCTGGAGCAGTTGCAGCCCGTCGCCTGCGCACCCAGCTCGGTCATCCGCCGCGCAAACTGCTCCACCGGCGTGCCGTCCAGGCAATTGCCCTCATCGTCTACCTTGACCAGCACCACCGCCGGCAGCTGCGGGGCAGCCTCCCGCGCCGCGGCCAGCGCCGCCTCCGCTTCCGGCAGCGACATCATCGTCTCGGCGATCAGCAGATCCACGCCGCCTTCAGCCAGCGCCGCCATCTGCTCCGCGAACACCGCACGGGCCCGCTCCGGCGCGAGCTCCCCTGCGCCGGTGCCCACGCTGACGCCGAGTGAACCCACCGCACCGGCCACAAAGGCCCGCTCGCCATGCTTCTCAAGATGGGCTTCGACGCTCTTGCGAGCCAGGGCCGCGCCGGCCAGATTCAGCGTGCGTACCCCCTCACGCAGACCGTAGTGCTCCAGCCGCAGGGCATTGGCGCCGAAGGTGTTGGTTTCAATCACCTCCGCCCCGGCCTGGAGGTACTGCTCGTGTACCGAACGCACCGTATCCGGCTGGGTAAGGTTCAGCTCGTCATAGCTGCGATTGATGAACACGCCGCAGCCGTACAGCATGGTCCCCATGGCACCGTCGCAGAGCACGGTTTTGCCGCTGAAAAGCTCGGCCGCTCGTTGGTCTACGTGCCCGGGTTCCGCTGCATCCGCCGCGCTCATCGCAGCCGTATTCCTTTGTTGCCCTGCATCCGTCTATCCTATCCTGTTCTCCGCGGCCAAAAGGGAGAGCCGGCAGCGGACTGATATACTCTGGGTGATTGCACCTCCGCCTTTGTGGGATATCGTGCATCGTTTGGGAGCCGCAGCCGTTGATCCGTAGATGTTTGTCTGCCCGCCTCGTTCTTACTCTTGTAGTTAGCTTTCTTTCGACTTTGTGTCTGGCAGGCTGCCACGCGCCGCTTTACTACTACCCCGAGTACAACTTTGCCGGCCGTGCCACCCCGCCCAGCGGCCTGCAACAGCGGGTGTTGGCTACCTACACCGCAACGGGTACGGCCGGGGGCGGCGCTGCCATTCTGGACGGCCTGCGCGATATCCGCAGCAACGTGCAGAACACAATTAAGTCCTTCGCCATCTCGGGCTACACCGGTGCCTACCCCATCCACATCTTCAACTTTCCGGAACAGCAGTTCGGCTATCTCGAGGACCAGAACAGCGGTGCCATCGCGCCCGTCGACTATGCCAAGGAAAGCGCCAGCACCGCTGTCGCGACCTATGGGGCCAATCCCGGGGGAGTCGGCGTTGCGCCGGATGGCAGCCGCATCGTGGGCGCGATTGCAAGCACCACCGCGGCCGGCGGGAACTCGGGTGAGCTCATCATTACGTCGGGTGGCGGCTCCTTCAATCTGAGCGTGCCCAACATCAATGGGGTCTTTATGAACCCCGGCAATACCGTGATCCTGGCCACGGCGCGTTACTCCAACAGCCTCTATCGTGTGATCCAGCTGGCACAGACCAGCACCCCGGTCTTTCCCCCGGGATATATCGATTGCGAGCCCCTGCTGCTGCCTGTCTACTGCGTTGTGCCGGTCCCCGGGACCTATGACCGGCCCACCGGAGCCTACTTTTCGCTCGACGGCAGCAAGGCCTACATCATGAACTCCGGCCCCGAGCAGGGCGGCACCACCGCCGGCATCACGGTGCTGAACACCAGCGCCATCCTGACCAGCATTATCCCTACGATCGATCCGCTGAGCGCCGGCGCCCCCTCACCGATGGCCGCGCTGCCGGTCGCCAACCCCATTGCCATCCCCGGCGGCGTGACGGCCGCCGTCTCCGACGGCACGAACCTCTATCTCTCCGGCCAATCGCTGAACCGCCTCACCTCGACCGGTTTTCTCGGCACAACACCGGCGACAGACGGCCTCTTCACCGGCTTCATGACAGCCTTGAACGAGACCAGCTTCATCCCCTCTAAGCCGATCTCCGTCTCCGACGGCACCCATACGCGCATGCTGCTCGCCGACAACAGCACCCTCTGGGTCGGCAGTTCGCAATGCGCCAACGGCGAACGAGCCGCCACAGGCCAGAACTACAACTGCCTCACCATGGTGAGCCTCGGCGGTTCCACGCCCACGGCCACGGTCATCCCCAGCGTCACGCCCGGCGGCAGTACCACCGTCGCCTACCCCAACACCGACGGCAACCCGTACTACTACGGCAGCTTGACGGGTATCTGCTGGGTCCAGACCTACAACAAGGTCTACACGGCCTACGGTGGCCAGATCCACGTCTTCTCCACCGTCGACGGCTCCGAGATCAACAACATCAACGTCACTATCCAGGGCACTGTGCTCGACGTCGCCTATATGGACGCCCTGACGAACGCGGCCAACTAGCGTCATGGTGGCTGCAGCCGCAACCGTCGATGTACTCGCCATCGCCGCTCACCGCGACGATGTCGAGCAGACCTGCGGCGGCACCTTGCTGGTGCAAACGGCCCTCGGCTGGCGCACCGGAATCCTTGACCTGACGCAGGGCGAAGGCGGCACCCGCGGCACGGCAGCCGAGCGCGCCCAGGAGGCCGCCGAGGCCGCCCGCCTCCTGGGCGTCGCTCATCGCGAGGCGCTCGATCTGCCCGACAGCAACGTCCAGAACACCCTCGAAAACCGCCTGAAGGTCGCCGCCGTACTGCGCCGGCTCCGCCCCCGGGTGGTCATCCTGCCCTACTGGCAGGGCCGCCATCCTGACCACTACACCTCAGCCACGCTGGGCTATGAGGCCTGTTTCGCCGCCGGCCTGGCCAGCCTCGATCTGCCGCCCGGGCTGGGCGCGCCGCACCGGCCCTTCAAGATCCTCTACGCTTCGCTCTATGCCGACGTCCGCCCCACCTTCGTCGTTGACATCACGCCGCACGTCGAAGCTCGCCAACAGGCCCTGCTCGCCTACCGCTCGCAGTACGGCCAGCAAACCACAGGCTCCGGGCTGTTCGTCCCGGAAGAAGACATCCGCGAACGCATGTTTGCCACGGCGCGCCACTACGGCCTGCTCGCCGGCATCCGCTACGCCGAACCCTTCGTGCAGCGCGAGGTGGGCGCCGTGCAGGATCTCGTCATGCTTCCCGTGCGGAGTCTCTAGGGCACTCGGTTCTTAGGAAGGGCTGGCACCGCGATCCCAACGTCAGGCGACGCGCTCAATCACCGGCACCGACACCAGCCGTTCCCGCACAAACCCCGCCAGCTCCGCCGTGCAATACCCGGGTGCCTCGAAGTAGAACTTGGGCTTGCGCGCCACCAATTGCGCCGATACCCCTGCCCAGGCTGCATCCTTCCGTCCCAGGTCGCGCGCCGCCGCCGGCATCACCAGGGCATCCACACGATCCAGAAAGCGCAGTGCCGAGGGTTTAAAGTCCTCCACGGACGGATCGAGCACACTCAGGGCCAGATCCGGCCGCAGGAATCGCAGCACGCTGTTCGATTCAATGATGATGTTGCCGGCCGACTCAATCAACTTCCGCACCTTGGGCATAGCCTCGTGCAGCTCGCCCTGCTGCGTGCGCACCCAGAACGAATGCAGCGCCCCGGCAGCCAGGTAGCGCGAGGAATCCGTGCCGCTGTCCCTCTGGCGCTCCTCGCTGACAGCGATCGTGTGATCAGCGGTCGCGCAATCGCAGGCCTCGCCGTTCGCCGAGCAGATGCCGTGGCCATATTGCGTGATCTTTACCGCTGTCCAACGCATCTCCGGGAGCGCCGCGATCAGCCCCGCGACCACGCTGGTCTTGCCGATATTCCGCGTATGTCCGCCGACGACCACAACCGCCATCGCTTCCACTCCTCTAGCTCAAGTATCTCAAGAATTGCTCTACCGCCGCCTGCGGCGCAGCCCGCGCAACGTGGCCAACGACTTCATCTGCTCCCGCAACGGTTCGGCAGGTGTGCCGGCGAAGATCTCGCCCGGACCCGTCACCGTCTTGCCACGGTAGACGCCGGCCTGGCCGCCCAGAATCACCCCCGGCCCGATGTGGCAGTGGTCCGAAATTCCCACTTGGCCGGCCAACACCGCGCCATCCTCCACCACGCAGGAGCCCGAGATGCCCACCTGCGCCGCAATGACCACGTTCCTTCCGATGCGGCAGTTGTGCCCGATGTGCACAAGGTTGTCGATCTTCGTTCCTTTGCCGATCCTCGTCTCTTCCAGCGCTCCGCGATCGATGGTCGTGTTCGCGCCAATCTCAACGTCATCCTCGACGACCAGTGCGCCCTGCTGCGGAAACAGCAGGTACTCGCCGGTCTGCCGGTGCCGCACGTAGCCGAAGCCGGTAGATCCCAACACCGCGCCCGCCTGCACGATCACCCGATCCCCCAGCACCACGTCGTCGGCGATCACCGCACGGCTGCCGAGGACAACATCGTCGCCCAGCCGCGCCCGCGCTCCCACCGTGGCGCCTGCTCCGATGCGGACCCGCCGGCCCAGCACGGCGGTGACGTCCACAACAGCCGATGGGTGGATTTGCGACTCAGGCGCCTGGTCTGCAAAACGGGCAAATTCGTGTGCAATCAACGCAAAGGCGTAGCGCGGATCGGCCACCGGCAACAGACGCTGCTCCCTTGTCTCTGTGCTCGCCATGACGCGATCCGGCGCGAGGATTGCCCCAGCTTCTGAGGCCACAGCGGCCTGCAGACTGCGTTCGTCTTCCGCAAAAACCAGACTTTGGGCATCCGCACCCGCAATCGAACTCACACGCCCAATGAGATTCGTAGGCCCAGGCCGGGTGGGAGCGAAGGCCGCGCCGGCAAGTTCGGCCAACTGCGCAAACGTGAGTCCCCGGCTCATGCGTACAGGCTACCCTGCCCCGGCGGCCGTGTCTTCCAGCGGCGGTGCACCCACAGCCACTGCTCCGGATACCGCCGGATATAGTCCTCCAGGGTGCGGGTGAACATGGCAGTGTTGGCCAGGGCGTCGGCTTCGGCATTGTCACTGCGCTGCAAGGTAAGCTCCGGTCCGAAGTGCAACACGTAACGCCGCTCAGCCCGTTCCCACAGCAGGAAGCCCGGGATCACGGCCGCGCCGGAGTGTAGCGCTACCCGCGCCAAACCGGAGGCCGTGCAGGCCTCCACCCCGAAAAACGGTACGAACACGCCCTGCGGCGGCGTCATATTGGTGTCCATCAGGATACCCACGGTCTCGCCGGCATGCATGGCCTTCAGCAGACCGCGCGCAAAGTCGTCCTTGTGCAGCACCCGGTTGCCATGCATCGTGCGGATACCATTGACGAGGGCATCCACGCGGCTGTTGTCGAGCCGACGGATCACTAGACCCATGGGATATCCCATCAGCGAGTGGAAAAAGCTCGAAAGCTCCCAGGCACCCAGGTGTCCCGTCAGCACCAGAACCCCTCGCCCGCCGGCCCGGGCCCGCAGGTAGTTCTCCAGGCCTTCATACCGGATAAGGTCCTGTGCTTGAGGAGCGCTGTAATGCCGCATCTGGGCAAATTCGGCCAGCTGAAGGCCTTGTGAAACGAAGCTGCGAAGCAGCGTTCGCCGGCGCTGGGGCGTATTTAGCCTTGGCAACGCCATGGTTAGATTGTGCATGCCGACACGGCGCAAACGCGGCAGCAGAGCCCATGCCAGGATGCCGATACAGCCTCCGGCTAACCGGGCAAGACGGCGAGGAACGAGTCCCAGACTCGAAAGAACCAGGCGAACAGCCCTGTATTCCAAATCTTCCTTACCCGAGATCACCTTCGAACTTGAATCGGAAAGCCTCAACCTCACCAGTGTAGCGAGTCAGGGGTCATGGTGGGACTGGGTCTAAACTGGAATGGGCGGCCAGGGCCGCCCATTCCAGCAAAAAGACTCAGCTTACTGATTTTCCTTCGAGGTCACAAAGTAGTGGGCCACCGTGTGATCGAAGGTACGGGCGTAGGTCGGAACCGGTACCTTCCCAGTTAGAACAGACTCCGGCGTAACTCCCTCGCCATAGGCCTTCTTCATCTCGTCGCCGTCAGCGCCCAGATACTCGCCGGTAAGATCCAGGCCGGCAAATAAGCCCTTTGCACGCGAATAGGTGAGGAACTCCGAGTTTAGAAACAGGTCGGTGTTTGCCGAGGCATTACGGCCTACCGGGCCCGCCGCTGCGGAAGCGTCCGCACCAAGTTTCACCTTGCTGTGCATCATGTCCGTGCCGCTCTTCTCGTTCATACCGAGTAGGATCACATCGGTCGACTGACCGCCGATCTGGAAACCAAAGCTGCCGCCGCTCAATAGGACAGGAACCGGAGCACTCCAACCATGACCGGTACGGCAGGTCGCCACACCGCGACCGTACTGCGCGCCGATACCAAAAGCCAATTTCTTCACAGCCGGGATTACCATGACGCAGTGCGCGCGGGCAGTGATGTACTGGGGCACAGACGTATCGGGAGCGTCCATGATCTCCTTGATGATGCCCGTCGACGCGGCTAGCCGCTGATCCATCTTGTCCTCAGCATGTGCCGCCGGCAGAACACCAGCCACGAGGGCTGCGCCCAAAACTGCTCCAATTACCTTCTTCATCGAATCCACCTTCCCTTTCGCTTCCCAATCTTTCGTGCGCTCAAAACTGCACTCCAAATCTCAGATGGAAAGGCAGACAGGTAGGTTGCCACCACCCTCAGCAACATCTTGCATTTGGCTGATGTTGTACTGAGGTTCTGCTGACAAAAAAATAGGGGCCCTGCCCACGCCTTTCGGCTGATGAACAGGGACCCCTTCTCCCAGATCTGTACTGGAGTGAGCTTGTCACTTATCAGTCCCACTCACAAGACACGTCCGTTGTAAGCTCAGGAATCCTCGGGGGATTGCCAGCCGAGAACGTTTATGTCTTGACTTTAGCGTCGGCCGGCCGGCCCTTCTGTTCCGCAAGGGACCGCAGCGTCAACTCCACCCGATTACTCACCTCTGCCTTTCGCAGCATGCGGCCCAAATGTGCCTTTACCGTCGCCTCATCGATGCCCATCGTGCTGGCGATCTCGCGATTCGATTGCCCTTGGCTAAGCCATTGCATCACTTCGCGCTCCTTGGCGGTGAAGCGCTGGGACAGCGGAAGGGCATCCGCCTCCGGCACCGCCTCGTTCACCTTTTCGCGGGGCGTCCAGGTCTTGCCCCGCAGCACCGCCCGCACACAGGCGCGAATCTCGGAGATCTGCGCCGTATCCGGCAGGACGGCACGGGCACCCGCCGCCAGGATCCGGTCGAACTCCGCCTGCTCGTCGTTGCGCGCGATGATCACCACCGCCACGCCCGGCATGTGCAACAGCGCCCGGTTCAGCGGGATGGACAGTCCCGCCGGCTGATCGAATCCCTGATCCACAATCAGCATGTGCAGCTTCTGGCCGCGGGGTCTGGCCTCATCGGGCAGAATCACCGCCCTGACGTGCAGAACCTCTTCAAGAATGGACTGCAATCCGATGGAGCGCAGAGGATCCGCCGCCATGATGCCGATGCAGACCTGGTCTTTTCCGTGTTGGGGGGGGCTGGACAGAGAAGACCTCTGGAGATGCGCATGCGCCGGCGTACCGATGAACATGCTGTCACTACGATGTCAGAGTTTCGGTAAAACGATACCTTGCTGCTTTTGGTACTTCCCGTTCCGGTCCCGGTAGCTAACCTCGCATGCCTCATCGCTTTGGAAAAAAAGGATTTGGCACAGGCCTTCATTGGCGTACACACGGGCCGGCAGCGGGGTGGTGTTGGAGATCTCAAGCGTCACAAATCCCTCCCATTCCGGCTCAAACGGCGTCACGTTCACAATGATGCCGCAGCGCGCGTAGGTGCTCTTGCCCACACAGATCGTCAGCACGTCGCGCGGAATTCGAAAGTATTCAATGGAGCGGGCGAGCGCGAAGGAGTTCGGCGGCACAATCACGGAATCCGCTACCACCGTCACAAACGACCGCTCGTCAAAGGCCTTGGGGTCAATAATGGCACTGTTGACGTTGGTGAAGATCTTGAATTCATCCGACACCCGCAGATCGTAGCCATACGACGACAAACCGTACGACACCACCCCCTCGCGCACCTGTTTTTCGCTGAAAGGCTCAATCATGCCGTGCTGCTGCGCCTGGGTGCGGATCCATTTGTCGCTCTTGATGGACATTGCTTGTATGTTCGACATAGCGGCCCCGCTGTGCGACCGCCAACCTTTCTTCCGAGTTATCCCTTCAGCCTAACGCACGCAAACCGGCGTTGACATTCGAGAGAGCGCTTTCTACCATCGTGAGGAACGACGACCCCTCCTCCAACCCAACCTGAAAGGGGTAAGCGTTTGATCAAGCAGGACCTCATCCAGCGAATCGTCGAGCGGACCGGGCTTCCGCGCGGCCGAGCGGAAGCTGCCGTCGATGCCATCTTCGGCGCCATGAAGCGCGCCCTCGCCGACGGCGACCGCATCGAGCTGCGCGGCTTCGGCGTCTTCACCGTTAAACCCCGCAAAACCGGCGTCGGCCGCAATCCACGCACCGGCACCCGCGTCGACATCACCCCCGGCCGCGCCGTGCGCTTCAAGCCCGGAAAAGGTCTGCAGTCCATCGAATAAGCATTGCCAAGCAAAGTCAGTCACACTGAACCAAGTGAATGACCTGCTTCTTCGCCGGCGCTACATCAGGTGCAGCGCATCCACATCCACCACCACGTTCCGGCGCGGAATCGCCTCACGATCCACCACGGCGAGCATCTCCCGCAGGCACATGCGCAGGGCGTCCCGGCGCTCCGACCGCAGCACAAAATGAAACCGGTGTATGCGCTTCAGCCGTGAAAGCGGCGCCGCCGCCGGCCCCAGCACGCGCACCCCCGCAGGCCGCGCCGCCGCAAACCACCGCCCCAGCGCCCCACTCCACGCCAGAGCCTCCTGCAGGTCCTCGCTCTGCACCACCACGTTGGCCAGCGCGGCGAAGGGCGGGTAGCGTGCCCCGCGCCGCAGATTCATCTCTCGTGCCGCAAAGCCTGGAAAGTCATGGTTGCGCGCGAATTTGTGCACGTAGTGGTCCGGCTGATAGCTCTGCACCAGCACCCGGCCGGGTCTATCGCCGCGTCCGGCGCGTCCGCTCACCTGCGTCAGCAGCTGAAACACACGCTCGGCCGCCCGGAAATCCGGCAGACTCAGCGCAAAATCCGCACCCACCACACCCACCAGCGTCACGCCGTGGATGTCATGGCCTTTGGCGATCATCTGCGTGCCCACCAGCAGGTTGATCTCGCCCGAATGCAGCTTGTCCAGCAGCCGCTCCATGTCGCCGCGCGTGCGCACCGTATCGCGGTCCATGCGGCCGATCCGCGCACCCGGAAACAGCTCCGTCAGGCGCTCCTCGCCCTGCTGCGACCCCGCTCCGAGATAAAACAGGTGCTCGCTCTCACACTTCGGGCAGCGCTCCGGCACGCCGCGTCGATAGCCGCAGTAATGACATTCCAGCCGCTGCCCCACCGGTGCGCGCCCATCCCCGGCCAGCTCCGCCCCAAGTGCACGATCAGCCGCACTCTTGTGAAATGTCAGCGAAATCGAGCAGTTTTCGCACTCCATCTTCTCCCCGCAGCTGCGGCACATGACCACAAAGCTGTACCCGCGCCGGTTCAGCAGGATAATCGCCTGCTCCCCTCGGTCCAGCGTCGCTTGTGTCTCCTCCACCAGCTGCCGGCAGAATAGACTCTCCTTGCCCGTGGCCTGAAACTCCGCCCGCATGTCGATGGTTTCCACCACCGGCAACGGACGGTCATTGACCCGGGAGAGCATCTCCAGCCGCGCATAGCGGCCATTTTCGGCGTTGTGCCAGCTTTCGAGCGAAGGCGTAGCCGAACCCAGCACCACCGTACACCCCAACAATTTAGCGCGCATCACCGCCACGTCGCGGCCGTGGTAACGCGGTGTCTCCTCCTGCTTGTAGCTCGCGTCATGCTCCTCATCCACCAGGATCAGCCCCAGATCCGGCAGCGGCGCGAACACCGCTGAGCGCGTGCCCACCACCACCCGCGCCTCGCCCCGGCGAATGCGGTGCCACTGCTCGGCGCGTTCATCCGGCGTCAGCTGGGAGTGCAGCAGCGCCACCTCGCTGCCGAAAGCCGCTACCATCGTTGCGGCGGTCGCCGGCGTCAGCCCGATCTCCGGCACCAGCAACAACGCCGAGCGGCCCGCCTGCAAAGCCCGCTGCATCGCCGCCACATACACTGCCGTCTTGCCCGAGCCGGTGACGCCAAACAGCAGGTGCGGCCGGAACTCCGCCCTATCCATCGCCACCGCAACCGACGCCAGCGCCTCCATCTGCGCCTCATTCAGCGAGTGCTCGTGCGCAAACCGCTTGCCCCCATGATTCGCCAGGCCGCTGACGTGAAATGCCTGCGGGGCCTCCTCCAGCCGCACCAGCCCACGCCGCACCAGGGAGCCCAGCGTCGTCTGCGGCACCGTATCCCGCATCAACCGCGACTGCAGATCGCGCACCCGCTCCCGCCCGCCCGCGCCGGCGAGCGCCGCCATCACGGCAAGCTGGTTATCGTTCAGCTTCGGCAGCCGCCGGGACTGCATCCCCTCTGCGCTCGCCTCCGCGTCAACCCCGGCGAGCCCGGCGCCCGTCCCCTCGACCCTTTGGTTGTCATCCCGCAGCGCAGCGGAGGGATCTGCTCTTCCGGCCTCCGTTGCCGGATCACGACTGCCCAAGGCCTCATCCACCAGCACCGCCACCTGCTCCACCCGCCGCGCATCCCGCGTCTCCGCCAGGGGCTCCCGCACCAGCCAGCGCTTCTTGGCCATCGCGTCCAGCAAAGCCTTGTTCGCGCCGGTCGCATGCCGCAGGGTAACCGCCTTCGCCGCCTCGCCGGCCTCCAGGTAGTTCAGCACGGCATATTCGCGGTTTTGATCTTCTACACTCAGCCGGGAACGCCGCGAACTCCCTTTGGCCGCGCCCTCATACAGTACCCGCCGCCCGGCCTCACCGATGCGGTACACCCAGCGCCGCCGCACCTCCGCGCCCAGCGGCACCATGCCGCGCAGCACCTCGCCCAGCGGAGCGCAGTAGTAGCCCGCCACCCAGCGCGCCAGCTCCAGCAGCTCCGGCCCCAGCAGAGCGGCTTCATCCAGGACCCGCTCCACGGGGCGCACGTCGATGTCCGGCGGTGGCGCCTCGTCATGCAGCCGCACCGCAAAGCCCACCAGGCGTTGCCCCGCAAACGGCACCACCACCCGCGCCCCAACCTCCACCTCCAGCGCCCCCAGCCGGTAGGTAAAGCTGCGGTCCAAGGGCACCGGCAGGGCGACATCGCAGAACAGACTCACAGACGCAAGGTTAGCGGGTCCGGTCGCAGCATGCACCGAACTGCAGGCAAATCCCAACCCGAACGCTCAGGCGAGCGGCAACCGCCGCTGCTCCCGCTTCGCGCTCCATCTCCTTCGAAGCGCAGTGAGGCCACACAGCGATTCGTCGTCTTCCAGGAAATATGGGGGGAAACAGAGGCCAAGTTACTCAAACGTGCTCTGCTCTCAGCAGATCGTCCACGTGCGGTTCGTTTTCAGCCAGAGAGTATTGCCATCCACGAAAGCGCATGGCATAGCGCTCAGTTTGGCTACAAAACTGCACACCCGCTATGAATACGCCCTAAAGATCGCATAATCGTCGCGTCAGAGCAGGCAGGATCTCCTCCACCTGCCCGGCCTCGCACACGCCCTGGGCCATCTCCGCCGAGCCACCGCCACGCGCCCCGAATCCGGCCAAGGTCTCGCGCAGAATGGCACCCGCATTTGACCCTGAACCGGGAGGTAACGCCAAGGCCACAGCCCCGCCTTCGCCCGCACTGCAGCCGATCACCGCGCGTCGCCCCGCACCGGCGCAGGCCGAAGCGATTCGTTTGGCAAATTCGATCGGCTTGCCCACGTATGCCGCCTGCACCACCGATCCTTCGGGCGTAGCTCCGAGCAAGCTCTCCGCCCGCGCCCCGGCCAACTCATCCAGCAGCGCCCGGCGCTCCTTGGCAGCAGCCTTTGTTTCCTCGTGCATAGCCGCTACGCGTCCGGGTACATCCGCCGTACCCACGCTAAGCGCCCCAGCGACCCCAGTGATGACCGCGTGCTCCCGCCGCGCGGCCCGCATGGCACGCAACCCACACACAAACTCCACGCGAACGCCGCTCTTCACCCTCTCCGTGCCGCGCAGCAGCAGGCCGCCAATCGCCCCGGTAGATGCCACATGCGTTCCGCCACAGGCGTTGAACTCCACCCCTTGCATCTCCACGACGCGCATCGGCCCGGAGCGCTCCGGCAGCTTGCGCAATTCGCCCCGCGCCAGCATCCCCTCCGCCTCCGCACGCGTCTGCCAGCGCGGCGTCAACGGACGATCTTCAAAGATCAGCCGGTTCACCTCATCTTCCACATCAGCCAGCTGGTCCGCCATAGGCCCGGCGACACCCTGCGGCAGAGCTAAATCGATCGTTACACTCTCCGCGCCGAGATGAAACGACACAGTCCGCGCCTCCAGCCGCTCCAGAAACACCGCCGACAGCAGGTGCTGCCCGGAGTGCTGCTGGGTGTGGTCGCGCCGGCGCTCCGCATCCACATGTCCCACAAGCTCGGTTCCCTGCTCCAACGGCTTGCGGATCCGGTGCCACACCTCGCCGGCGTCGTCCTTCACCACACGCTCGACCGGTACCTCCAGCGTCGCTCCACGGCGCGCCGTGGCGATCAGGACTCCCGTATCCCAAGGCTGGCCTCCACTCTCCGGGTAAAATGCCGTGCGGTCCAACGACACCTCCCACACGTGGCTCCTTACGCCGGTCTCCCCGGTTTCCGTGGCCACCAGCCGGATGTCCGTCACCCTCGCCGTGAACTCCAGCGCGGGCGAATCGTAATAAAGCCGCTCCGCTACGGCAACACCCATCGTGCCGGTTTCGCCCTCCATCACTTCGCCTTCTTCACCAGATGTTGCAGCAACTCCACCTCATGCCGGCTGCCGACCACCAACGCTGTCCGCTGGTGAATATCGTTTGCCTCAAGACCTAAAATCCGCTCGTGCCCGTCCGTCGCAAAACCGCCCGCCGCCTCGGCGATCATCGCCAGCGGATTGGCCTCATACTGCAAACGCAGCTTACCTTTCGGAGCATTTTCGGTCGGCGGGTATAGAAAGATTCCCCCCTTCAGCATCGTGCGGTGAAAGTCGGCCACCAAGCTGCCGATGTACCGCGCACTGTACGGCTTGTGCCCCAGGTCACCCCGCAACAGTGCGTGAATGAACTCCTTGAAGCCGCCCGGCCAGCTCGAAGCATTGGCCTCATTTGCCGAGTAATAAATCCCCTGCTCCGGCATCTGCATCACCTCCGTGCTCTGGGTGAAGTTCCCCTCGTCATCGAGCGTAAAGGCCGAGACATTGCCCCCCACGGTGGCCACGAAGACCACCGATGGGCCATACACCACATACCCTGCGGCTACCTGCTCCATCCCCGCTCGCAGTACGGTCTGCTCCAACTCATTCGAGCCTCCCGGCAGCAGCCGGCGGATCCCGAAGATGGTCCCGACATTCACGTTCACATCGATATTCGAAGACCCGTCCAGAGGGTCGAAGCTCAGCACAAACCGTTTGCCGTCCCGCTGGGCCGTGTCAAAAGGGACGGGCTTCTTGTCCTCTTCACTGACCACGCCCGCCACGCTGCTGCAGCCGCGCAGCTTCTCGGTGAGTACCTCATTGGCGAATACATCCAGCTTCTGTTGTTGTTCACCCTGCACATTGGTCGCGCCGGCCGCGCCGTAGATGTCGTCGAGCCCGGCAAGGCGGATCTTCCGCGCGATCTCGACAGCTGCCGAGGCAATGGCTCCGAAGATCTCTCCCAGCTCCGGATAGATACCCTTCTTGGCCCAAGCTTCCACGGTCAGCGCCTGACCTTTCACGCCCTCGTTCATCGCATCCTCACACCGGTCCGCGCCGGAGAACATCATCCAGCCCCGACCATAGCACCCCGCCTCGGCCGTCGCCAACGACAGGCAAGTTGCATGAACATTCGTTCCGTGTCGCAAAACAGGACACGTCCTACAATCGTGTTCATGCCCACACGCCGCCGTTTCATGCTGAACGCAGCCGTCGCCGCGCCCGCGCTCGGTCTGCCAGCCGTCCTGGCGCTCGACGCCGGACTCGACGCTGGAGTCCACAAAGGGCTCCAAGCGCAACAGCCCCGGCCGGCCAACCACGCCGAGAGCGTCAACCCCGCATTCTCCGGCCTGCCTGCCCCGATCCAGGCCCTCCACGACCGCACCGCCGAGATCAAACCCATCATGCCCCGCGAGCGCGAAGAGCGCCTCGACCGCGCCCGCAGCGTGATGACCGCCCGCAAGATCGATGCCATCGTGCTCACCGCCGGCGCCTCGCTCTTCTACTTCACCGGCGCGCGCTGGGGCCAGTCCGAGCGCCTCTTCGCCTATGTCCTGCCCGTCGCCGCCGCGCCCTTCGTGGTCTGTCCCGCGCTCGAAGGCGACCGCTTCGCCGACCTGCTCACCCGCTTTCCCGAGCGCGAATCCACCCTCACCTACTTCTGGGAGGAAAACGACGATCCCTACGTCATCGTGCGCAAAGCGCTCGCCCAGGACAACATCACGACCGGCACGCTCGGCATCGAGGAGCACACCCCGTTTGTCTTCTCCAACGGCATCGCCGAGGCCTGCCCCGCGCTCAAGATCGTCTCCGCCACACCCGTCACCGCCGGCTGCCGCGCGATCAAAACGCCCGCCGAACTCGCCCTCCTGCGCCTGGCCAACAACATTACCCTGGACGTCTACCGCGCCGTCTATCAATCCTGCCACCCCGGCGACACCAACCAGTCTGTCTCCGACCTGGTCGCCAGGGCTTACGCCCGCTGCGGCGTCCGCGGGGAGGCCAGCTGCAACGTTGGCCCCGACACTGCCATCCCCCACGGCAACGACAAACCGCAAACCATCCGCGAGGGGCAGATCGTCATGGTCGACGACGGCTGCACCGTCGAAGGCTATACCTCCGACATCACCCGTTCCTGGGTCTATGGCACGCCCACCGACGAGCAGCGCAAAGTCTTCGACGTCGTCCACCGCGCCCAGTCCGCCGCGCTGGCAGCCGCCAAACCCGGCGTCGAAGCGCAATCCGTCGATCAGGCAGCCCGCAAAGTCATCGTGGAAGCCGGCTACGGCCCCGGGTACAGCATCTTCTACCACCGCGTAGGACACGGCATCGGGCTCGACATGCACGAGTGGCCCTACCTCGTCGGCGGCAACATCGCCCCACTGCAGGCCGGCGAAACCTTCTCCGACGAGCCCGGGGTGTACCTGCACGGCAAGTTCGGCATCCGCCTCGAAGACTGCATGTACCTCACCCCGGACGGCGCCCAGCTCTTCACGACGCAAAGCCCCAGCCTCGAGCACCCGTTCGGCTAACTAGTCCCATGCTCCTGGGGCCTACTGGAAGGGCACGGCTTCAGCCGTGCCGTAAAGTTTCCACCAGTCCAGGGGCTTTAGCCCCCGAGGTGCGCTTGACGTTATGCAGCGCTGCCGGGACCCTTGCGACAATAAACAGGTGAGCACCACCGCAACACCAACCGTCGGCATCGACTTCGGCACCACCAACAGCTCCGTAGCCTTCGCTGACAATGGCCAGGTGCGCATGGCCGAGTTCCCTTCGACCGCGGGCTCGAGCCGATCCTCCCGCTCTCTGCTCTACCTGCAGCGCGAGATGACCCGCCCCGGCAAACCCGTTGCCGTCTGGACCGGCGCGCCTGCCATCGAGCACTACCTCGCCATGCACAGCTCCGCCGATGCCGGCTTCGATGACGAAGTGCAGGGCCGCCTCATTCAGTCGCTCAAGAGCTACCTCTCCGCCCGCGACCTGCTCGGCACCGAAATCTTCAGCCGCCCCTACCGCTTCGAGGACCTTGTCGCCCGCATCCTGCGCGACCTTCGCCTGCGCGCCAGCGAGTTCCTCGGCTTCGAGGTCACCCACGCCCTCTGCGGGCGCCCCGTCGTCTTCGTCGGCGCCGACTCCGAGGCCGACAACGACTTCGCCGTCGAGCGACTCAGAAATTCCTTCCTGCAGGCCGGCTGGACCGACGTCCGCTTCGCCATGGAACCCGTCGCCGCCGCCTACGCCTACCAGGCCACCGGCGACCGCGACGAAACCCTGCTCATCGGCGACTTCGGCGGCGGCACCACCGACTTCTCCCTGCTGCGCATAGGCCCCGAAGCCAACGCGAAAGGCGGCCCACAAGTGCTCGCCAACACCGGCGTCGGCCTCGCCGGCGACGCCTTTGACGCCCGCCTCGTGCGCTACCTCATCTCACCCGCCCTAGGCTCCGAGTCCCAGGCCCGCTCGCTCGGCAAACTGCTGCCCGCGCTCCCCGCCTGGATCTACCGCAACCTCGAACGCTGGCACACGCTCAGCTTCCTGCGCACCCGCGACGTACAAAACCTTCTACGCACAGCCGAAAAGAACGGCCTCGAGCCCGAAAAGATCGCCGCCCTGCGTATCGTGATCGACAATGACCTCGGCTACCGCTTGCATCAGGCCGTGCAGCGCGTCAAAATCGCGCTTTCAGAGCAAAAAGAGGCAGAGTTCGACCTCCACACCGACGCCCTGCACCTACGCACACCCGTAACCCGCACGCAATTCGAAGCCTGGATCGCCCCCGACCTCCAACGCATGCAAACCAGCCTCGACGACCTGCTGCAAAAAGCCGCCATCGCTCCGCAGCAGGTTGACCGCGTCTTTCTCACCGGCGGCACCTCGCTGGTCCCCGCCGTCCGCCGCGTCTTCACCGCCCGCTTCGGCGAGGGCCGTGTCTCCAGCGGCGAAGCTTTTACCTCCGTAGCTCACGGCCTCGCCTTGATGGCTCAAACTTCAATCCTGTCGTAAGCCGTTCTCTTTTGGCATCAAGCGTCTACTGGGTGTTCCCAGGCGGAACGTTGGCCGAAGCGGGTACCTTATCAGGCACCGGCGCGGCACCGAGCTTCACGCCCAATTGCCCGAGCAGATCAAGCGGCAGCGGAAATACCACGGTCGTATTCTTTTCTACCCCAATCTCGATCAGAGTTTGCAGGTACCGTAACGTGATCGCCGCGGGTTCCCTGCTGAGGACCGCGGCCGCTTCCGCTAACTTCGCGGACGCCTGGAACTCCCCTTCAGCTGCAATCACCTTGGCCCTCCGCTCGCGCTCGGCTTCGGCCTGTGCGGCGATGGCTCGTTGCATCTCCTGCGGCAGATCCAGCTGCTTCACATTCACGCGCGTCACTTTCACGCCCCATGGCTCCGTGTGTTCGTCCAGAATGACCTGCAGCTTGGCGTTCAAGACCTCACGTTGTGCCAAAAGGTCGTCGAGTTCAACCTCGCCGAGCACCGAACGAAGCGCGGTCTGCGCGGCTTGTTCGACCGCAAAGCGGAAGTTCTCGACTTCGAGGATGGCTGCCCTCGGATCGGCCACGCGAAAATAAACGACAGCGTTCACCTTCAACGAAACATTGTCGCGAGTGATGATGTCCTGCGGCGGAACCTCCCACGTCACCACACGGAGGGAGACCGTCACCAGCCGGTCGATGGGCCATAAAATAAGAACGACCCCAGGGCCTTTCGCGTTGTTCAGCACGCGGCCAAGCCGAAAGACCACAGCGCGCTGATATTCCGGCAGAACATTCAGGCAGCGAATGATCCACACGACAACGAGAAGCACGACGGCACTACTCAGAACTACACTGGGCATCATGCGGGAACCTTCCTCGGGCATGCTCTCACGGCCTTATTCACGCTATCCAACTCCGGTTGGCGTGAATAGGGCCGCTAACCCGCCTCCTCGAGATTCCTTCCTGCCGCCGGCCAGCAGATGTGAGATGAGAAGGCGGCGACCGCTTAATTCGGTGATCTGGGTCCCGGGCACGGCCCTCACTGCGGCAGCACCATCAACTCCACCCCACTAGCCGCATCCGCCTGATGAAACATCGTCTCCGTAGCCGACTTGAAATCCTCCGGCTTGGCCTTCGAAATATCCTCAAACACCTGCGGATTCCGATCCGTCAGCGGAAACCACGAGCTCTGAATCTGCACCATGATGCGGTGCCCCTTCAGAAACGTGTGATTCACGTCCTGCATGGAAAAGTTCACCTCGGTCACCTTCCCCGGCACCAGCGCCTCCGGATGTTCCGGCGAATTGCGATACTTCGCCCGGAACGGCTCACCGCGCACCATCATCTCGTAGCCCTGCAGGATCACCGGCGGCGCGCCGGTCACATGCTTGCCTTCCGCCGCCGCATCCGGGTCCTTAAAGTCCTCCGGGTACACGTCGATCAGCTTCACATCGAAATCGGCATCCGTTCCGGTGGAGGCGATCCGCAGCTTGGGCAGTATCGGCCCCGCCACGGTCACGTTCTCGGTCAGCGGCTCGGTCTGGTACACCAGCACATCGCCGCGCGTGGTCGCAAAACGCTGATCGTCGTCCATGTAGCGCTGCGGTATGTCCGGCCCGGTTACATATGGCGTAAACGGCACGGGATGCGCCGGATCGCTCACGTAGTCGTCCTTGCTCGCGGTCTCGGTCGGGGCGTTCCAGCTGAGCCCGCCATGCGGCTGCAGGTAGATCATCCGCGGCTTCGCCGCCGGCGGCGGCCAAGCCGTGTACTGCTTCCACACATCCGTCCCGGTCTCAAAGGTGTAGGCCTTCGGCAGCGGCGTCCACGCCTTGTCCTTCAGCCAGTGGTCGAAGAACGGCGCTTCAATATTCTCGCGGTAAAACACCGCCGTATCCGACCCAAAGCTGATGTCGCCCAGCCGGTTCCCCAGCCCGCGCGACCACCCGCCATGCACCCACGGCCCTTCGACCAGCGTGTCTTCCGGTGCCTCCGGGCTCAGCTTCGCCACCTGGTGAAACACTTTCACCGGCCCGGCCAGGTCTTCGGCGTCAAACCAGCCGCCCACCGCCATCACCGCCGCATGCACCCCATGCAGGTGCGGCCCGATGTTCCGCTTCTGCCAATACTCGCTGTACTCCGGATGCGTCACCTGGTCATGGAAATACGCATTGGTTCCACCCGCGGGAGAATCCAGATGCGCCAGCGTCCCCATGCCCAGGTAGTACTGATACATATTCTGCGTCGGAAACTCGAAGCCTGTCGGCGGTTCCACGGTCTCAGGATTATGCTGCGGCGCAAAGAACGGCGCGTAAAAGCTGTGGTTGGCATCCAGCATGAACGCGCCGCCGTGGTACGCATCGTCGCCCATCCAAAGGTCTACGATCGGTGCCTGCGGGCTCGCCGCCTTGATCGCCGGGTTGCTGTCCACGATGCTCGCCGCCGAGTAAAAACCCGGATAGCTGATTCCCAGAATGCCGACTTTGCCGTTATTCTCCGGCGCGTTTTTCAGCAGCCAGTCCACCGTATCCGAAGTATCCGTGGACTCATCGATGCCCTTACCATCTTTTGAAGGCGTCATCTCCAGCCACGTTCCCTGGCTATCCCAACGGCCGCGTGCGTCCTGGCACACCAGGATGTAGCCACCCTCCAGCAGCTTCTGATTTCCCGTCACACGCGGCGCAATCTTATCCACCCCATACGGCGCACAGCTGTACGGCGTGCGCGTCATCAGGAACGGATACGGCCCCTTGTCCGCAAACTGTGCCGCCACCGGCGTATACACCGCGGTATACAGCTTCACGCCATCGCGCATGGGAATCTGGTACTCCCGCTTGGTGAAGTGTGAGGCAAAGAACGCCCGCATAACCTGCGCCTGCGTTTGCGCGGAGGTGGGTGGTGGGGTGGTCCCGGGTGCTGCCGTCGTCTGCGCTCCACAGACCATGCCCGCAAGCCATAGAGCCGAGGCTCCCGTCCATATACTCCGCATCCGCTCATCCATCGTCGCCACGCCACCCTTTCCAAACCGCATCTCCCGATTCTAAGGTCCATCGCGCCCCGACTCTGCGATACTTCCGTGCATGGCAGCACGCGCCCGCCTCCGGTTCGCATCAGTCCGGCTACTCCTGCTGTACCGTCACGTGTTCCCCACTCTTCTGACCGCGCTCTCCTTGGCCTTTCTGTGCAGCTTCGTCAAGGGGCACGCACAAAACGCGCCCATTCCCTCAGCCGACGCTCCTTACACCCTGCACGTCTACCAGGACCTGCTGCAGCTGCCGATCCTCGTGCTCAACCGCGCTCATAACAGCTACGGCGGCCTCTCCGCCGCACAGTTCACCCTCCGGCTCGACGATGGGCCACCATTTCACCCGCGCCACACCCGCCTTGAAGGCGACGATCCTCTCGGGGTCGCGCTCGTCGTGGACGCCGGCCAGGAAAGCACGCTCCGTCTCGCCGAAAAGCTCGAAGCGCTCGCCCTGCCGCAGCTGGCAGCCTGGCTAAGCCCCGCCGACACCATCTCCGTCTACGCGTTGGATTGCCACCTGATCCGTTCAGCGAACGAGCTGCCCTACTCCGGCCTACGCCTGCAAGCAACCCTCGCGACGGCTCTCGCCGCGCCTGATTTGCACAAGCACGACCCCGGCATGACCTGCGGCAGCAAACGCAAACTCTGGGACAGCCTGGCGGCCGTGATCTTGCACCTCAGTCAGTCGCCCGGTCGCCGGGTCGTTCTCGTCGTCTCCAATGGGAAGGACGAAACCAGCAAAATGTCCTGGACCGCTCTGGCCCGTTACGCCGGCCGCTTCAACACGACCGTCATGGGACTTCGTCCGCCACCAGCCGGCGACTACGCCGGCGCGTCACTAAACCGCATGCCGGTCTATGCCCGTCCAACGGAAAGATTCATCCCGGACAAGGAGAACGTCTTCGACCTGCTTTGCAGCGGAACCGGCGGCCTTGTCCTGCCGGCCGAGCCGCGAACAATCGTCGAACCGTTCAATAGGGCAGTCGACCTGCTGCGCCAGCGCTACATTCTGGAGTTCCCCCGCCCTCACGACGACACCTCGGGCCTGCACCGCATAGAAGCCTTCGTCCCCGATTCGCACGCCGTCGTGCTCTCAGCCGGCATCGCCTTTCCACCGCGCAAATCCACGCAGGACACCGACCCCGGCACGGTTCCGTCTGACCCCACGCAAGCGCCGCAACTCGGCCATCGCAAGATTCTCGACGTACCGCAGTAGCTTGCCCTCCGGACTCCCTGCCAGGATCGTCTACGCGTCCGCGGCGCTCGTCTCACCCGCAGGCCGCCCCGCCAAACTCCCCGCCAGCCGCAGCACCAGCCGCTCCAACACCAGCCGTTTGTCCGGCGGACTAGACCGCAGCTCCAGATCCGCCTTCGCAATCGCCCGCAGCCCGGCAGTCAGCTCGGCGCGGTCCTTATACCGCCGAGCCTGCGCAATCAGCGCATCCGCCGCATGCGGCGCCACACGCATCCCCGGCCACAGCACCTGCCACATCGCCCGCTGGTCCTTCACCTGGCGCTCGTTCAGCAGGATCATCTGCCGATACGTCTTCGCCAGCGAAAACACATGCCCGATCGCCGCATCCTCCCCATCCGACGCATTCAGAAGGCCGCCCAGCAGCGCCAGCGCCCGCGCCGGCTCCTTGCCGCTGATGGCATCGGTCAGCTCATACAAGCTACGCTGCTTGGCCGAAGGCACCATCGTCTCCACATCGCGCACCGTGATCTCCGCCGCCCCGCGCGCTCCGGCCTCCAGCAGCAGCTTTTCGAGCTCGCTTGCCACGCTCAGCATGTCGGTCCCCACAGCCTCCACCAGCTCCCGCGCCGCAGCGTCGCCGATCTGCATGCCTTGCCGCGAAGCCTCGCCCTGCACCCACGCCATCGCATCCTCGCCGGTCACGCGCTGCAGCTCGACCACACCGCACACGTCGCCGAAAATCTCGCGAATCTTCTCCGCCTTTTCCTTCTCCGCGAAATCCATCCGGCGTAGATCCGCCGGCAACGTCAGGTGGTCCGCCACAAAAATCAACAGCGCCTGCGAGTTCGACCGCCGAAAGTACTCCGCTATGGCCGCAAACTCGTCTTTCTTCGCCCCGCGCCCGAACAGCACCTTCAGATTGCGCAGAAAGATCACCTGAAAGGGCGCCATCAGCGACGGGCTCTGCGCCTTGTCCAACGCTTCAAAGATCGAGGTCTCCGCCAGATCCAGATCATGCAGACAGAACTGGCGCAGATCCGGCGGCACCAGGGCGTCCAGCACCCCGGCCCGCACCCGGCCGTACAGAAAGGCCTCATCACCCAACAAAAGGTAACCGGGCTTTCGGTCACGCCCGGCAACCTCCGCAAGAAAGCGTTGCACCGCCGCAAAGCTGCGCGGCTGCTTCACGGCCGGTTGCGATCTAGGCGCCGTGCTCATCGCCGGAAGCTCTCCTGCATGTCACTCACAAGCCCCTGCGCGAAGTCGTGCGCCAGCCGCCGCACCGCCGGGGTGTCCTCTTGGATGAAACCCGACAGGTCCTGGGTCGATTGATACTGCTCCCGCCAGCTAAAGCCGTCATTCTGATACAGCACCTTGCCGTCCCGCGCGATCAGCCGCACCGACGCCGTAATCGTCACCAGGTAGCTTGACGTCTGGCCGCTGGACGAGTCATACGTGAGCGGCGTCACCGCCTCGCTCACGATGGTCCCCCGCAGCACGGCATCCGCATCGGACGTGCTCGTGTCCGCGTTGCCCGCCACCGCGGTCTGCACACGGTAGCGCGTCGCGGTGTTCAACTCCCGCACCACCGCCTGCGTGAAGTAAACCTCCGTGCGGAACCCCTGCACCCGCGTTGCAAATATTGGCACGGCCACCGTCTGCACATTCCCGGGAATATGCGTCGCACTGCCCAATTGGTGGTAGCCGCAGCCACTCAGCAACAGCACTCCCAAACCCAGGCCCGCGAAACCCAGGCTGGCGAAATCCAGGCCCGGGCACCCTAGTCCCGCAAACCACCACCTCCGCGCGCTCACTGCGACCTCGCCACGTTCACGTAGTACCGGTCCAACGCCACCTGGAAGCTGTCCGGCGTCCCGGTCCAGGGCAAACTCTGCCATTCCGCTGTCGGATGCAGGGTCGTCCAATGCTGCGGGTCCCCGGCTTCGATCGGCATCGCAAGATCCTTCTCCCCGGCGCGCCAACGGTACAGCACCTTCTTGCCCATGGGGACAAACTCCAACTCCAGCGCGGGGACATCCACCTGCCGCAGATATTCGTTGAAGAACGGCGTCAGGTCCTTCCCTGTCCGCTGGTTCCACCACGCAACCACGTCCTCCGTCATGATCTGCTGATACTGGAAGTGCTGGTAGAAATCGTGAATATCGGCGAACCACTTCGGGTCATCCCCGATCACGCTGCGGAGCGTGTTCAGCATCAGCGCTCCCTTGAAGTACTGATCGTCCGGCGGTTCCGTGTTGCTGCCCCGCGCCGTCAGGATGGGCCGCTCATTTCGCACATGCCCCTTCAGCCCGTTGCAATAGCGCAGCCCGTCGGCCTTGCCCCAGCGGTACTCCACATAGAGGCACTCCATATACGTCGTCCAGCCCTCATGGATCCACATGTCGGAGCGGTCGGCAGCCGTCACCGCATTGCCGAACCACTCATGCCCGCTCTCATGGATGATGATGAAGTCGAACTTCGGGCTGATCCCCACACCCGTCCAATCGGCACCGTAATAGCCGTTCTGAAAGTGGTTGCCGTACGCCACCGCGGACTGGTGCTCCATCCCCGCGTAAGGCACCTCGATCAGCTTGTACCCGTCCTTGTCGAACGGGTACTCGCCAAAGTAGTGTTCATAGGCGTCGAGCATCTCCGGCACCTGCTGAAACTGCACCTTGGCCTTTTCCAGATCATCCGGCAGCGCATAGTAGTCCAGCGTGGTCTCCCCGTGCTTCTGCCCCGAAAAGTGCTGGTAGTTGCCGATATTCAGTGCCACGTCGTAGCTGTTGATCGGGTAATGCACCCGCCAGCGCCACTCCGTGTACCCGTCTCCGAGATCTTTTGACCCCTCAAAACGTCCATTCGACACATCCATCAAACCGTTCGGCACGGCCACGGCAATCGTCATGCCCTCTTGAGGCTCATCGCGCCACTGATCCTTGTTCGGCCACCACAATGAGGCGCCCTGCTCGGCTCCCTCACACGCGGTCGTGATCCAGGGCTTGCCCTGCGCGTCCTTGTTGAAGGTGAAACAGCCAAATCTGCCCGTCGAGACCGGATGACCGGCGTACCCAACCTCCACCGTGTACTCGTGCCCGCTCCGCAGCATCTCCGGGAAATCGACCCAGATCGTACGCCCCGCACGAACGTACTTCAGCGGCCTGGAAGCCATGGTAAGGCTGTCGATCGTTAATGCCGCGGACAGATCCAGCTGCACCCGTTGTCCATCGGTCAGCATCCGGAATCGAATCGCATTCGAGCCCTTGATCGTCTCCGTAGCCGGATCGACCCGCAACGTCAGGGCGTAGGACAGCAGGTCATTGTTGGCACGGTAGGAGCCATAGGTTCCATCGACGACATCGACGACATCGCTCAACGCACCGTGCGCTGCGGCAGAAGCGGAAGCACTGGGAGGTTCCGCGCTCCTCTGCGCCCTGCCGGCCGCCTGCGCGCCCTGTCCAAAAGTCCTGGCCGCCAGAACAAGGCCGAGTCCCAGCACACAAAAAGCAGTCGATCCAAACCTTCGCATTGCCTCAAGTATCGCACCAGGCATCCATGCGATTTGGCTGGCGTATGGCGCTCCAGATCGATCGACTAGCGGCCGCTTTCCTCATTCCCCGACAACGCCGTTCCAGCAGCACAAACATACCGTGCCGCATCGATCGGGTGTATCGTCTGCCCGCGGCCACACTTAGGCGTAGGAAACTCCGACCAATGACAAGAGCAGCCCGAAGGCTGCTCTTGTTTCAACAGATTCAGGCTGTTAGGCCGGGTTAGCTGCACCCTCACCGAAACCAGGCTTCCGCCCGCCCTCCGGCTTAAGGATCTTCTGTGTCTCGTCCGGTCCGGAACCCGGATCAGCCTGGGCCAGGGATGACTTCATCGGCGGCAGATCCTTGCCCGCGATAATCAGCTGGATTTCGACAGCGTCCAAGGTCTCACGCTCCAGCAGCGCCTGCGCCATGCGGTGCATGATCTCCTGATTTGCCTCGAGCAGCGTATAGGCCGAGCGATAGGCCGAATCCACGAATCCACGAACCTCGGCATCGATCTGCTTCGCCGTATCGTCCGAGAAGTCACGAGACTGTCCGATATCCCGACCCAGGAAAACCTCCTGCTCCTTCTTGCCGAAGGTCATCGGACCCAGCTTGCTCATGCCGAACTCGCACACCATGCGGCGAGCCAGATCGGTGGCACGCTCGATATCGTTGCCTGCACCTGTGGTCATCTTCTTCAGAAAGATTTCCTCGGCGCAACGGCCACCCATCATCATTGCCAGCCGGGTCTCAAGGTAATCCTTGGTCACCGTGTGCTGGTCCTCTTCCGGCAGATACACCGTGACACCCAGCGCCATCCCGCGGGGAATGATAGTCACCTTGTGCAACGGATCGGAGTGCTCGCGCAGCGCCGACACCAGCGTGTGCCCAGCCTCGTGGTATGCCGTGATCTTGAGCTCATCCGGCGAACGCATCATGCTCTTGCGCTCGGCACCCATCAGAACCTTGTCCTTGGCAACCTCGAAGTCATACATGTGTACGGCCTTGCGATTGAAACGAGCCGCCGTAAGAGCCGCCTCATTGACCATATTCGCCAGATCCGCACCCGAAAAGCCCGGTGTTCCGCGAGCGAGAATATTCAAGTTCACATCCTCGGCCATCGGCACCTTCTTGGAGTGAACCTTCAGTACCTCTTCGCGGCCGCGGATGTCAGGGCGATCGACGACCACCCGGCGATCGAAGCGGCCGGGGCGAAGCAACGCCGGATCCAGCACGTCGGGGCGATTAGTGGCGGCGATCAGAATCACGCCGTCGTTCGATTCAAACCCGTCCATCTCCACCAGCAACTGATTCAACGTCTGCTCGCGCTCGTCATGTCCGCCACCCAGGCCTGCACCACGGTGACGGCCGACAGCATCGATTTCGTCGATGAAGATAATGCAGGGAGCGTTCTTCTTGCCCTGCTCGAACAGGTCACGAACACGACTCGCACCCACGCCGACGAACATCTCCACGAAGTCCGAACCTGAAATCGAGAAGAATGGCACATTCGCCTCGCCGGCAACAGCGCGCGCCAGCAAAGTCTTTCCCGTGCCCGGAGGCCCAACCATCAGGACACCCTTGGGAATGCGGCCGCCTAACTTCTGAAACTTCTGCGCCTCGCGCAGAAATTCGATAATCTCCTTCAGCTCTTCCTTGGCCTCGTTTACGCCGGCGACATCCTTAAACGTCACCTTCTTCTGTTGCATGCTCAAAAGGCGCGCGCGGTTCTTCCCAAAGCTCATGGCCTTGTTTCCGCCCGATTGCATCTGCCGCATCATGAACAAGAACAGCGCAAGAATGACAAGAATCGGCGCTACCTGCAGCAATAGCCCAAACCACAACCCACCCTGCGGGTCCTTGATCGTGACGTTCACACCGTGGTCACGCAGGTCCTTGTACAGGTCCGGATAGTTACTCGGGATGGTGGTGGTAAACGTCTCCTTGCCATCCTTATACTTTCCGCTGGCCTCGGTCCCTGCCACGGTCACATCGCCGATCTTGCCGGAGTCCGCATCATTCTGCATCTCAGTCAAGCTGATGCCTCGGTTGTGCCCGGCGTTCATGTTCTTCAACACGAACTGCCAGCCCACCAGCAAGCACGCGACTGCAACCACCCAAATCAACAACTGTTTTACAGTCGAGTTCAATGGACCCCTCGTTTCCTAAACCCCTGGTCGCTCCGGCTCTGCAGCCAGCTGTTTCCGACCTAATCATCCGTTAGACGGCAGCTACGAAAGGAAGGTGCAAGGCCCCTTTCGCCCGGATCAACAGATATCCTGGATTCTAACCCCGGGCTTCCACAACGGTCGCCTTCGTTTTACGGAATCCCTACATCTTCTCTGGCAGAGGGTGTGCCGAAATGGGCCAGTCTGAGCTCCCTGGCTGAGCGTTCGGCCCGCAGCCCACCCCGCAGCTCCAGCCGGGTCCCGATGCGGCCGCCGCTCCCACGCATTCCGGCAGCCATTTCCAAGCCCGCCAGCGAAAGCAGCTTCCCTGTCTCTTCCGCGCTCAGGCGAAAGCCCAGCTGCGCCGCGGCAGCCCGCACCAGGCGCCGACGCACCGCCGGCAGCACCGCTCTCAGCCGCTCCAGCTCCAGCGCCATGACCTGCTCGCCGACAGCCGTGCTCACCGCACGGCCGCCGCCCCGCACCGGTTTCCCGGGCAGGGTCATTCCGGGCAGCAAGCGCGCGATCTCCCCCTTCCAATAGGTCTCCTCATCGCGCGCAATCGTAGCCGTCCGGCCCAGAGCCTCCTCTACCGAGGGATTCAGGGCGCGCAGGAGGGGCAGCACCTCGTGGCGAACCCGGTTCCGCAGCAGCCGCAGGTCGGCGTTGGAGCTGTCCTCGCACCAGGTCTGCCCGCAGCCTCGCAGGTAGCTTTCGACCTCCGCCCGGCGCACCCCGAGCATGGGGCGCAAAATCTTCCCGCCAGCCGCTGCCCTCGCCTGCACGAGCGAACCACGAATCGCCGGCAAAGGCGCCTCCACGACAGGAGAAATCCCCCCCAGACCCTCCGTCCAAGCACCCCGCAGCAGCTTCATCAGCACCGTCTCGGCCTGGTCGTCCAGCGTGTGCGCCGTGGCGACCGCCTCGGCCCAGCCCTCCTCCAGCAGTCGCCAGAACACCGTGTAGCGCAAATGCCGTGCGGCCTCTTCCATGCCTTCCCGCGCCTCGGTCTGGCGCGCGGCCGTGTCCACACGCTCCACCCTTAGATCCACGCCCAGCTCCGCGCACAGGGCCCGCACAAACGCCTCATCCGCATCGGCCTCCGCGCCCCGCAGCCCGTGGTGGACGTGAACCGCGCGCAAAACCAGTCCGAGCGGCTCCTTCCCTCTGGTCGTTCCGATGCCGTTGGTTCCGTTGGCCCCGTTTGCCTCGTGCAGTCCCCGCAACAGCGCCACCGAGTCCGCTCCACCCGAAACCGCGCAGCAGACCCGCTGTCCCGGCTGAAACCTGACCAGTTGCAGTCCCTCCAATCCCATCTCCATCCTCTTTCTTGCTCCCCGAATTTCTTGCTCCCCGAAGCTCTGACCGTTCGCCCAACCCGCCCGCACCGGGAAGCCGCACCGGTGAGGTGCCTGCGCATCCGCAAACCCCTTACAGACGGTATACTCGGGTTCCCATGGCTGTCTTTGTGATCCTCCCCGCCGCCGGGCTCGGCACGCGTATGGCCGCAGCCTCGGGCAGCGCCCCCAAGCAGTTTCTGTCGCTCGGCGGCGTTCCCCTCCTGGTCCATTCCCTTCGTGCCTTCCTCGCGGTCCCCCGCGTTACCGGCACCTACATCGCCGTGCGCGAGCCCGAGCAGGAGCGCGTGCGCGAGCTGCTCGCAGAACACGGTCTTACCGACCGCATCCACGTTGTCTCCGGCGGCGACATGCGCCAGGATTCCGTCGCCAACGCCCTCCGCGCTCTGCCCTCGACCGGCGAACGCGACATCGTGCTCGTCCACGACGCCGTCCGGCCGCTCGTCGACCCCGCCACCATCGAGCGCACCCTCGACGCCATCGAGCGCCATGGCGCCGCCATCGTCGGCATGCCCGCCACCGACACCATCAAAAAGGTCGAGCGCACCTCGGATGGCGCCCTCATCGTCGCCACCATCCCCCGCGAGCTCATCGTGCACGCCCAAACCCCGCAGGGCGCGCTCGTTTCGCTGATGCGCCGGGCCTTCGACGCGGCCGCAGCCGACGAGTTCCAGGGCACCGACGAAGCCAGCCTGCTCGAACGCGCCGGAATCCCCGTTCACGTCGTGCCAGGCAGCGCCCGCAATCTGAAAGTCACCCAGCCCGGCGATCTGGAAGTGGCCGAGTTCTATCTGGCGGGCTAACCCGTCGCAAACACCCGCCTGCTGCCATAACATCGAACCCTGTCATCCTGAAACATAACAACTTGTCATCCTGAGCGAAGCGAAGGACCCGCTTTCGCTCCCGCCACACCCAAGGGAGAGCTTGAAAACATGTCCATGCGCATCGGCCTAGGCTTTGACTCGCACGCCTTCCACCCCGGCACCCCGCTGGTCATCGGCGGCCTCAAGATCGATCACCCTGAAGGCCTCGCCGGCCACTCCGACGGCGATCTGCTGCTGCACGCCGTGACCGATGCCCTGCTCGGCGCGGTCTGCGCGGGCGATATCGGCACCTTCTTTCCACCCTCGGACCCCCGCTGGAAGGGTGCCGACTCCACCGTCTTTCTTCACACCGCGCTTGAAGAGGTCGCCCTCGCCGGCTATAAGATCGTCAACATCGACTGCGTGCTCATCATGCACCGCCCCAAGATCGTGCCCATCGCCGGCGAGATGCGCGAACGGCTCGCCGACCTGCTCTCGCTCGACGTGAACTGCGTCTCCATCAAGGGCAAGACGCCCGAAGGTCTTTCGCAGGACGGCACAGCCGTGGCCCATGTGGTCGCCCTGCTTGAAACCATCAAGCTGCCCAAGGAGCACAAAAAGCTCGCCGTCGCCGACGAGGTTCCTGCCGACGAAGAGGTGGACGGCGTGGTCAGCACCATTCTGGCCAACGCGCACGACGTTAGCGGCCTCGGCCGCAAACGCCCGGCCTTCGACTCCGACGACTTGACCTAGTTTCAGCAACGACATTCAGCAGCGACGGCCGCCACGGAATTTCTGGCTCCTGCGGCCTGCCTCGCGTACATTGGGCGCAGATCCCCATCCCTGATGGCGCAGGAGCCCCCATGACCCCGCAACAGCAGCAGCAGTACGCCAGCATGGCCGCCGGCCTGGGAGCCGGCATTCTTCTGTTCGGCGTCCTTTTCTCCGCGCTTCTTGTGTTTCTGTTCTGGCGCAGCTTCACCAAAGCCGGCCTCTCCGGCCCGCTCTCCCTGCTGGTGCTCATCCCGGGCATCGGCCTTCTGGTCGCGCTCTGCATTCTGGCGTTCAGCGAGTGGAAGGTCGTTCCGGCTGCGTCGGTCGCCGGCCTGCCCGCTTATCCGCCATCGGCTTATCCAACGACAACGAACTACCCGCCCAGCGGTCCAACGCCGCTGTAAAGCAGCGCTTTCTCGAGGGCATCGCAGGAAGTCCGCCTTTCCCTGCATGCTCGGCTTCAATGTGTGCTCGGCTTCAATGTGTGCTCGGTTTCATCAAGGCAATACCGTAACGCGCCAGAGTCACATCAGCAGTCACCAGCACGAGTCCTTCGACGTCTGCCTGCGCCAACAGCAATCGGTCGAACGGGTCCCGGTGGTGTGCTGGCAGACCGGCTGAGATCTCACAATGCGCTGCGCTGATCGGCAAGTCCACCAAACGTAGATTTCGTGCTGCCACTGAGGGTGGGTCCTTGAAGATGAGCTTGCCCTTCGCTCGTTTCACCGCAATCTCCCAGGCGACCACGGCACTGAAGAACACCTCGTGTGCGGGGTCCACCACGGCCTGCCTCACAGCTGGCGACAATCGCTCAGGAGCGGAAACCATCCAAAGGAAGATGTGGGTGTCAAGCAGCAACCGCTTCGCGAACACCTGCTTCACAGGCCCATTTCGTCCAATTCACTGTCGGTAAAGGCAGGCTCATCAAAGTCTTCCGCCATGTAGGTAATTCCCATCTCATTGCCTCCGAGTTGCCGAATCGCTGTAGGCTCCTGCTCCAGAGCAGCTAATCGCGCCAACGGCTTACCCGCTTTGCAAATGATGATCTCTTCACCCTTGGCCGCCCTGTCGACGAGGGCTGAAAGAGTGGTTTTGGCCTCATACAGATTCACACTCAACATGCAGCCTCCAGTCTCGCAGTATACGTCCTTGGTCAAGTTGGTCAACCCAGCTTTGCCACGCCTGCTAGCATGGGCAAGTCATGGAATCCGCCGCGCCTTCGCCCCGTCCCACCCGTGTCCGCATCGCCCCTTCGCCCACCGGCGATCCCCACGTCGGCACGGCCTATATCGGCCTGTTGAACTACCTGTTTGCCAAACAGCGCGGCGGCCAGTTTGTCCTGCGCATCGAAGACACCGACCGCACCCGCTTCGTCTCCACCTCCGAGGCCATGATCTTCGACGCCCTGCGCTGGGTCGGGCTCACCTGGGATGAAGGCCCCGACGTCGGCGGCCCGTTCGGCCCCTACCGCCAGTCCGAACGCACCGAGATCTACCGCGAATACACCGAAAAACTCCTAGCCTCCGGCCACGCCTACCGCGCCTTCGAAACACCGGAAGAGTTGGAAGCCGAGCGCAAGGCCCAAACCGCCGCCAAGCAGCCACCCAAGTACAACGGCCGCTCCCGCACCCTCTCCGACCAAGAGATCCAGGCGAACCTGGCCGCAGGCAAGCCCTTCACCGTGCGCCTCAAGGTCCCGCTCGAAGGCGACAACACCTTCACCATCTTTAAAGACGAACTCCGCGGTGAGGTCCGCTTCGAGCACACCAACGTCGACGACCAGGTGCTCATGAAATCCGACGGCTTCCCCACCTACCACCTCGCCAATGTCGTCGACGACCACCTCATGGGCATCACCGACGTCATCCGCGCCGAGGAATGGATCAGCTCCACCCCCAAACATGTTCTCCTCTACCAGGCCTTCGGCTGGGAGATCCCCAAGTTCTGGCACATGCCGCTGCTACGCAACGCCGACAAAAGCAAGATCTCGAAACGTAAAAATCCCGTCTCGCTCAACTACTACCGCGATGCCGGCTTCCTGCCCCAGGCCCTGCTCAACTATCTCGGCCTCATGGGCGGCGGCATGGCGCAGCCCACCGAGCAAGAGATCGTCTCGAAAAACCTCGACATGAAGCTCTCGGACATGTTCTCGCTCGACGACATGCTCGCCCGCTACGACTTCGCCCGCATCTCTCTCGGCGGCCCGGTCTTCGACCTCGTCAAGCTCCGTTGGCTCAACGGTGAATACATCCGCAAGCAATCGCCGAGTGAGTTCTTCACCGCCCTGCGCTCCACGATCTTCTCGGACGCCTATCTGCAGTCCGTCGCCTCGCTCATCCAGACCCGCATCGAGACCCTCGGTGCCGTCGGCGACATGGCCGGCTTCTTCTTCCGCGACGACTTACAAGTTCCCGAAGCCGTCTGGCTGCCGAAGAAACGTACGCCCGAAGAGACACTGGCCTTCACCGCCGAGCTCCTCACTACGCTCGAAGCTGCGTCCTGGGAGCCCACAGCGATCGAAGCCGCGATGAAGCAGCTCGGTGAGGCCAAAGCCTGGAGTGTGAAGGAGAACTTCATGCTCCTGCGTACGATCGTCACCGGCAGCACCCAATCGCCGCCTCTGATGGAATCCATGCTCGTCTTCGGCAAGGCCCGCACCCTTGACCGCATCCGCCGCTTCATTGCACAGGCGAAAAAGCCGGGCAAGTAAACAGCGCCTTTGCCCCGCGGCTCCTTGCCACCTTACGCAAAGGCGCGAGTAAAGGGATCGCCGTGTCCACAAGTTCACCTTCGGGTCATAGGCGGAAACTCCTGCGGCCTCGACAGTGGAACGATGGAAACGCTCGTTTTGCCCCTGGAGGCTCAGCCCCACACGCTGCCAGATCGCTTGACACATCTGGTCGTCGCCGCTGCCTGCGCCGCCCAGACGCATGGGGCTACCCTTCTTCTGAAACGCGGATCCGAGCCGGAGAGGGTAATCTCGCATGGTGAAGAAACCCAGCGCATCGCCATCGGGCCGGAGCTCTTCGAGGAGCTCCTGCGTCACGACCTCTATGTGAATGGGTTGGCCGCTCACGTACACCCCGGTGCCGGCCCATCCGCAAAGGCGGATCCGGGCTTCTTTGCCAGTGTTCCGGTCGAACAAAACGGTTCCCGCGTGGGCCTGTTGGTGATCCATGACGTGGCGCCCCACCATCTCAGCGGCGCGCAGGAGTACGTCCTCCGCACCTTGGCCGCGGAGATCAGCGACCAGCTCGAGCTGCACAGGCTGCGCCAGGCAGACCTCGACCATCGCACCTCCCGCGATGCGGCCGTGGAGCGGTTGCGGCTGCTGGAGTCGGTGGTGGTCAACGCCAACGACGCCGTCCTGATCACCGAGGCCGAACCGGTGGATCTCCCCGGGCCGCGCATCGTCTACGCCAACGCCGCTTTTACCCGTACCACCGGCTACAGTCTCGAGGAGGTGCTCGGCAAAACACCCCGCATCCTCCAGGGCGCGAATACAGGAGACGGCGCTCGCCAACAGCTGAAAAAAGCGCTCAAACGGTGGAAGCCGATTGAGCTGGAGCTGCTGAATTATCGCAAGGATGGCACCCAGTTCTGGGTCGAGCTGAGCATCGTGCCGGTCGCGGATGAAAAAGGTTGGTTCACCCACTGGGTCTCGGTGCAGCGTGACGTCAGCGAGCGCAAGGCCAATGAGGAGAACGCCATGCGTCTCCGGCTGGCCCAGGCACAGAACCAGGAGCTCGCCACCGAGGTGCAGGAACGCAAACGCGTCGAGGCGGAGCTGGCGTTTACGGCCTTTCACGACCATCTCACCGGCCTGAGAAACCGCGCCTACTTCATGGACAGGCTTGAACTTGCGGCAGACCGCACCCGCCGGCGGCCGGGCTGCTTCAGCGGCGTTATCTTTCTCGATCTGGACGGCTTCAAGATCGTGAATGACAGCCTGGGCCACCACGCAGGCGATCTGATGCTCGCCGAAGTCGCCAGGCGCCTACGCCTCTGCGCACGCGCGGAGGACACCCTCTCTCGCATCGGCGGGGATGAGTTCACGCTGCTCTGTGAAGATCTCACCCACGCCGCCGACATCGTGGCCATCGCAGAACGCATTCTGGTGGAACTCGCGCCGCCCATTCGCCTGGCCAACGGCGACCTCCTCGCCTCTGCCAGCCTGGGCATCAGCTTCGGCGACTACACCGATCCGGAGCACATGCTGCGCGACGCCGACGTCGCCATGTACCGCGCGAAAAAAGAGGGTGGTAGCCGCTACGCTCTCTTTGACGACGAAATGCACGAGGCCGCCAGGGCAGCCCTTTGCACCCGCATGGAGCTTCGCGCCGCCATCGAAGGGGGCCAGCTCGAGATGTTCTACCAACCCATCGTCGATACAACCGATGGGCAGACTCGCGCGGTGGAGGCGCTGGTGCGCTGGCGCCATCCCGAGCGCGGCATGATTCCCCCGCTCGAATTCATCGGCATCGCCGAAGAGACGGGGCTGATCGTTCCCCTCGGCTCCTGGGTGTTGCACGAGGTCTGCCGCCACTTCTGTATCTGGGCCGGCGCCCTCGCTCTCGATCCCGGCTTTCGCGTCAACGTGAACGTCTCCAGTCGCCAGTTGGAGGACAACGGCTTCTTTGAGGACCTGCAACGGGCTCTGGAGCAAAACGATGTACCTCCCGAACGGCTCGAGTTGGAGATCACCGAAAGTGTGTTCCTGAAAAATGCCGATCGTGTCGGGGCCCTCTTCAATCGCATCCGTTCCCTCGGCGTCCGGATCGCCTTTGACGACTTCGGCACCGGCTACAGCTCGCTGAGCTACCTGGAACGCTATCCCATTGACACGCTCAAGATCGATCAGTCGTTCGTCAAACGCTTGGCGACCGGCCACGTCAACGCCGATATCGTCCGAATGATCGTCGGCCTGGCCCACTCGCTCGGCGTTGATGTCTCCGCCGAAGGCGTTGAAGAAGCGCACCAGCGTGACGCACTCCAGGCCTACGGCTGCACCGTCGTCCAGGGCTATCTGTACAGCCGCCCGATGCCCTTCGATGCGATGACCGCCAGGCTCAGCGAAGAAGTTGCCTCACTCATGCCGGCGGACTAGAAGGTGTCACGGGACAGACTCGACCAGGATGCGCCACGGCCTTTTCTGACATCCAATCTCCTGTAAAGCCCACAGGAGCCCCATGCAACGCCGAGATTTCATCAGATCCGCCACCGCCGCCACAGTCGCCACGGTCAGCGCCAGCGCACTCGGCCAGCAGCCCGAGACCAACTCGCCCACCTCGCGCACCTCGAAGCAGGCACCTATCAAGCGGCCCGAAAGTCCGGCCATGATCTACCGCGAGCTCGGCACCACCGGCGAGCGCGTCTCGGCCATCGGCATGGGCGGCTTCCATCTCGCCAAGGACCCGAACACCACGCAGGCCGACGCCGTTCGCCTCGTCCGCACCGCCTCCGACAACGGCATCACCTTCTTCGACAACTGCTGGGACTACAACGACGGCATCTCCGAGGTGCGGCTCGGCCAGGCACTGAAAGACGGTTATCGTCATAAAGCGTTCGTCATGACCAAGCTCGACGGGCGTACCGCCAAGGAGTACAACAAGCAACTCGAGCAGTCCATGGGCCGGCTCGATACCGACGTGATCGATCTCGTGCAGTTCCACGAGATCATCCGTTTTGAAGATCCGGACCGCATCTTCGCCGACGACGGCGCCATCCACGCCGCCATGGCCGCCCGCCAGGCCGGCAAGATCCGCTACATCGGCTTTACCGGCCACAAGGATCCGCAGATCCACCTGCGCATGTTCGAGGTCGCCCAACAGCACGGCTTCCACTTCGACACCGTGCAGATGCCGGTCAACGCCATGGACGCCCACTTCCGTTCCTTCAACAATCTCGTCACGCCGGTCGCGCAGAAAGCCGGTACCGGCGTGCTCGCGATGAAGACCTTCGGCGACGGCTACATTCTCCGGTCCAACACCATCGACCCCATCGAAGCTCTGCACTACGGCCTGTCGCAGCCCGTCTCGGTCGTCATCACGGGCATCGACAAACCCGAAATCCTGACCCAGGCGCTCACCGCGGCCAAGAGCTTCCAGCCGATGTCTCAGGAACAGACCGCTACGTTCCTCGCGAAGACCCGCGATGCGGCCATGACCGGCAAATTCGAGCCGTTCAAGACCTCCAGCATCTTCGACGGCACCGCCAATAACCCCAAATGGCTCGGCGGCACCTCCGGTACCGAGGTGCAACCCTCGTCACCGAAGGTCCAAGAGCAGCGCGTCAGTTAGATGGTGGCTGCAGGTGAGTCCGCCTTACCTGCAGCGCGTGCCTTATCCTGTTGGCGTCGTAAGCTCGCGTGAAAGGGTCTACCATGACGCCATGATCCTTGCGCAGAGCCGGCCCATTGCCATTATCCCCACGCAAAAGCCCGAGGCCGCGCGGGCCTTCTACCAAGACAAGCTGGATCTCACCTTCGAAAGTGAAGATGAGTTCGCCGTCGTCTTCCGCATCGGCCACGCTCCAGGCACGATGCTCCGCCTGGTTCGCACCGCCCGGTTTAGCCCCGCCGAGTACACCATCTTCGGCTGGCAGGTCCCCGATCTGGACCTCGCGCTCGACGAACTGATCGCTCGTGGCGTCACCTTCGTCCAGTACGACTTCCTCCAGCAGGACCGCCGCGGCGTCTGGCAGGCCCCCGGCGGAGTCCGCGTCGCGTGGTTCAAAGACCCGGACGGTAATACCCTGTCCATCTCACAACACACCGCCCCGCGCGAACTCTAGAGCCGCTGCAAACGCCCGAAACCAAACATCTCAAACTCAACATTTGGCAACTCAAACTCAACAAGCGAGTACCTCAAAGCTCAATACCTCAAGGCTCGCACGCTGAACAGCACCCACGGCACCCAAAACCCTAGCCGCCCACCACCTCACGCACCAGCGGCTCCCGCTCCGGCGCGACCTCTGCAAGAACGACAGTCTCCGCCAGCATCCGGTAGCCCGTCGCCAACAGGGCTTCGTCGTCGCTGAACAGCGTAAACAACACCTGCCCTGCCGTCACCGCATCGCCCAGCTTCGCATGCACCTCGATGCCCGCATGCGCACTCACCGTCGCTCCCGGGTAATCACGCCCGGCACCCAGCCGCTGCACCACCCATCCCACCTGCTTGCAATCCATCCCGGCCAGAAACCCCGCTTGCGTCGCCCGCAGCTCCCGCCGAAACCGCGGACGGTGAAACGCCGCCGGATCGTCAAACACGGAAACGTCCCCACCCTGGGCTTGGACGATCCGTAACCACGCCTCATACGCCTCGCCCGAGCGCAAAAGCTCATCCGCCAGCACCGCCCCACCCTCCGGCGAGGCGCAAGCTCCCGCTAGAAACAGCATCCACCCGCTCAGAATCAGCGAAAGCTCCACCAGATTCGCCGACATCGGATGCCGAACCCCCTTCAGCACATCGACGCACTCCCAAACCTCCACCCAGTTCCCCGCAAACCTCCCCAGCGGTTCCTCCATCGAGGTCAGCAGCGCTACCGTCCGCGTCCTCGCCTGCTCCCCGGTGGCGACCATCAGCTCCGCCAGCTGCTTGGAGGCCGCATACGTCGGCATAAATGCCCCCGACCCCACCTTCACATCCAGCACCAGCCCGCGCAGGTCCTCGGCCAGCTTCTTGCTCATGATGCTCGCCGTGATCAGGTACGGCGACTCCACCGTCCCCGTGTGGTCCCGCAGCGCATACAAGATCCGGTCTGCCGGCACCAGTCGCGGCGTCTGCCCCATCATCACCGCGCCGCACGCCCGCAGCACCTCGCCCATCCGCGCCATCGAAAGCTGCGTATCGAACCCCGGAATGGTCTCCAGCTTATCCAGCGTCCCGCCCGTATGCCCCAACCCACGCCCCGAAATCATGGGCACCGCAAGGGATGGCACCGCCTCCGCAATCCTGCCCGCTCGACCGGAGTCCGCAAGACGGAGTGAAGAGACCCGCGGTTTCGCAGCCACCCTCGCCCGCAGCCCCGCCGCCGCCACAATCGGCGCAATCAGCAACGATGTCTTATCGCCCACGCCCCCCGTTGAATGTTTATCCACCGTAAACGCAGCCCCTGCCGCACCCACCAGCCCCGCTTCAGCCGCCGAAAACACCTCTCCCGAGAACCGCATCGCATGCGTCAAATTCGCCAGCTCTGCCGCCGTTAGGCCGCGCTGGAAAACAGCCATCAGAAAACTGGCAATCTGCGCCTCCGAAACACACTCGGCAACCGGCAACGACGTAGTCGTCCCCCGCATCTCGCCGCTGCACACCACCGCGCGCACAAAACTCTCGATCTCCCCACGCGAAAGCTCCACACCATCGCGCTTCTTGATCAAGATATCCAGCGGATGCGTCGCCTCCACCCTCACGGCCGCGCACTCGCAACGGGCTTGCGCGGCTCCAGCCGAAACGCATGCGGCAGCAGCGCGCCCAGCGTGGTCTCATGCGACACGCCATCCTCCCCCGGGGACAGAACGACCACGTCGTCATCGCCGAACTCCGCCATCGTCTGCCGGCATGCACCACACGGCAGAGACGCCGCCCCATTCAGATTCGCGACAGCCACCGCCCGCAACCGGATCCCCGGCCCAAACTCAGCCACCGCCCGGGCAATGGCCCCCTGCTCCGCACAAGAGGTCAGCCGATACGAACAGTTCTCCACATTCGTCCCCGTCACCACCTCACCCGACTCCAGCAGCAAAGCCGCCCCCACGCGAAACCCGCTGTACGGCGAGTAAGACCGCCCCGCAGCAAGCAGCGCGACACGGCGCAACTCATCTCTTAGCAAATCCGAGACCGAAGACCCTTCAAAAGGCGTAGCCATCTCAGCAGCTTAGCCCAAGCAAATCACCGCGCGCGTCAGCTCAAAATCCTCCCCCCCCCTGCCGCAAACAGAGATCGACGATTTAACTCAAAACCGGAAACAACTACCAGGGCTATGAACGAGGGTTTCGGCACCACGTTTGACACTGGTATTCACAAGCGAAGGCGATGCCTGATCGTAGAGTGCCTTTCTTGGCACGTCTGATAAGCCGACCGTATTCATGACCTCTTCCGAAAGCACATCCTCCATGCGTTTTCATGGACTGGACACATTGCGTGCCATTGCGATCCTCCTCGTGATGCTCTTTCACCTCAATCTTCAAGGAATGATCCCAGCCGTCATCAGCCCTGTCGCTAAGGTGGGCTGGGTGGGAGTCGATCTCTTCTTTGTCCTCAGCGGGTTTCTTATCGGCTCCCAACTGGTTAAGCCCTATCTGACCGGAGGGCAGCCTTCGCTCAAAGACTTCTACATACGTCGCCTCTACCGCATTCTTCCCGCCTTTGGCGTCGTAGTGGGGCTGTATTTCGTTCTTCCTCTGTGGCGCGAAGCACCAGGCCCCTACGCTGGTTGGCAGTACCTGACCTTTACGTGGAACCTCTTGCTCCTTGGCTACCCGGAGCACCGTGCGTTCTCTCACATTTGGTCGCTTTGCGTTGAGGAGCACTTCTACCTCTTATTTCCAATCCTGCTGGTTCTCCTCATGCGCAAGCCATCCGTGTGGAAGGCCGTTTCCCTCCTGCTGTTCCTCGTCTTGGGCGGAATCGGGTTAAGGGCATGCTTACTCCACTTCCTGGTTGATCCTGCGGAGGACCAGAGAGGCCTCATGATGATGAAATACATCTACTACCCCACCTACTCGCGCCTGGATGGGTTGGTTGTAGGTGTAAGTCTGGCTCTCGTTCGCACGTTCAGGATCCAGTGGTGGTCCCGAATCGCGAGGCGCAGTGGGACCTTGGCGCTTGTCGGCATCGCCATGGTGCTGGGAGGACTCTGGCTGTGTGACTTCAACTACCCTGATCCTGACCTGCCTCTCAGCATCCTCTTCGCCTTTCCGGCTCTCGCATGCGGATTTGGTCTGCTCGTGGCCTCCGCGGTCTGCGAGAAGGGATTCTTGCGGGCAAGAGTTCCTGGAGCGTCTCTCCTTGCGGCCCTGGCATTCAGCCTGTACCTGACACACAAGTCAGTCGCTCATGCGACGCATGTTCTGCTGCCCACCCTTACGGCTGAAGCGGGATGGCACTCGTTCATGATCTACGTCCTGACATGCCTGGCAAGCGCGGCGCTGCTGTACACCGGAGTTGAGCGCCCCTTCATCGCGCTTCGTGCACGACAAGGTCCGAGAGCGGCGACTGATCGCGAGGTAAAACTCGACCCGGCGATTTAGGTTGACCGGCCGACGGTGATGCAAAGCGCTCCGCGGTCCAGCAGATTTAACCGGTTTGGCTCGCCGTCCTGAGTTCTCGCGTACAAAAACGCACCAGCAGTACGACTACGTACTGCCGCCAAACTCATCGGTCCGCATCTGATCATCCAGTAAAAGAGAGCACGTGGCCAAACCAACACAACCCGCTACGCCCGTCGCAACAAACAAGCGATCGAAAGCCAAGGCAGCTTCCCTCGCCGCACCCAGCGATACCGTCGACGCCCTAGGGCTCTTCCACCCCATCACCGCCGAGTGGTTCCGCGCCGTCTTTGAAGGCGCCACCCCGCCGCAACGCGAAGGCTGGCCCGCCATCGCCCGCGGCGAATCCACCCTCATCCTCGCGCCCACCGGCACCGGCAAAACTCTCACCGCCTTTCTCTGGTGCCTCGACCGGCTCATGCTGCAGCGGCCCGCCAGCTACGACGAGAACCCCGGCTGCCGCGTCCTCTATCTCTCTCCACTGAAAGCGCTCGCCGTCGACGTCGAGCGCAACCTGCGTTCCCCGCTGCAGGGCATCGCCAACATGGCGCAGCGCGCGGGCGTCCCCGTGCACATCCCGGAGATCAGCGTCCGCACCGGCGATACCCCGCAGAAGGAACGCGCCCGCTTCAAACGCCACCCCGGCGAAATCCTCATCACCACCCCCGAATCCCTCTACCTCCTGCTCACCTCCGACGCCGGCGAGTCCCTCCGCTCTGTCGAAACCGTCATCATCGACGAGATCCACGCCCTCGTCCCCACCAAGCGCGGCGCCCACATGGCGCTCTCGCTCGAACGCCTGGAAGCCCTCACCGGCCGCACCCTGCAGCGCATCGGTCTCAGCGCCACCCAGCGCCCGCTGGAAGAGGTAGCCCGCTTCCTCGGCGGCGCCGACCCCAGCCACTCCCCGAGCACCTCAAAACCGGCAACGCAGCCAAACACCCCCCAACGTAAACCCTCAAAGTTCAACACCTCAAAGCTCATAGCTCATGAAGACCCAGGCGCCAGCACCGATGACCGCACCGCCCAGGCGATCACCAGCACCACCGGCCTGACCGCCGAAATGGCCGAAGACTACACCTCCGCCGAAGCCGCCGAGACGGAGCAAACCGCCACCGGTCCCCGCTATCGCCCCGTCACCATCATTAACGCCGGCGCCCGCAAGCGACTCGAGATTCGTGTCGAAGTGCCCGTCGAAGATATGGCCAAACTCGGCCAGATCGACGATCTTCCCAGCGGTCCCGCCTCGCAGGGCCCAAAGCGCACCAGCATCTGGCAGTCCATCCACCCGCGCCTGCTCGAAATCGTCCGCGAACGCACCTCCACCCTCATCTTTGTCAACGCCCGTCGCGTCGCCGAACGCCTCGCCGGTGCCCTCAACGAACTCGCTCAGGAAACCATCGCCCGCGCCCACCACGGCTCCCTGGCCGCCGCACAACGCTCCGAAATCGAAGAACTCCTCAAAGCCGGCCGCCTCAAGGCCCTCGTCTGCACCTCCTCCCTCGAACTCGGCATCGACATGGGCGCCGTCGATCTCGTCATCCAGATCGAAGCTCCGCCCTCGGTTGCCAGCGGTCTGCAACGGATTGGTCGCGCCGGCCACCAGGTCGGCGCTCCCTCCAATGGCATCATCTTCCCGAAATATCGCGCCGACCTCGTCGCCTGCGCTGCCGTAACCCAGGCCATGCACGAAGGCCACGTCGAGCACACCCGCTTTCTCCGCAACCCGCTCGACATCCTCGCCCAGCAAATCGTCGCCATCGTCGCCCAACCCCCTCTGCCGCTCGCCGAAGTCGAAGCCCGCCTTCAACGCAAAAAGAAGACCGTCAAATCCAAACGCCGCGACGGCACCCAGACCGGCTACGAAGCCGAACTCGAAGAGGACGAAGCCCCCGGCATCAGCTACGAAGCCCTCTCGACTCTCGTCCACTCCTCCGCTCCCTTCGCCGGCCTTTCCACCGCCGTCTTTGACGGCACACTCGACATGCTCGCCGGCCGCTACCCCTCCGACGAGTTCGCCGAACTCCGTCCCCGCGTCACCTGGGACCGCCAAACCAATCGCATCACCCCCCGCGGCGGCGCCAAACGCCTCGCCATCCTCAACGGCGGCACCATCCCCGACCGCGGCACCTACGGCGTCTTCCTCTCCGGCTCCGCAAACAAGCCGCTCCGCGTCGGCGAGCTCGACGAGGAGATGGTCTTCGAGGCCCGCACCGGCGATACGTTCATCCTCGGCGCCTCCACCTGGCGCATCGACGAAATCACCCAAGACAAAGTCCTCGTCACTCCCGCCCCCGGCGAACCCGGCAAGATGCCCTTCTGGCACGGCGACCAGGCTGGCCGCCCCATCGAGTTCGGCCGCCGCATCGGCCAGCTCGTTCGCGAACTGCGCGACATGCCCCGCTCCGTCGCTATCACCAAGCTCACCCGCGACCACGACCTCGATGAAAAGGCCGCCGAAAACGTCCTCCGCTACCTCACCGACCAGGCCATGGCCACCGACCAGGTTCCCGATGACCGCACCATCGTGATCGAGCGCGTCCGGGACGAACTCGGTGACTGGCGCGTCTGCTGCCTCACCCCCTTCGGCTCCCGCGTTCACGCCCCCTGGGCCATGGCCGTCAGCGCCAAAATCAAGGCCGCCGGCCTCGACGTTGAAACCATGTGGTCCGAAGACGGTTTCGTCCTTCGCTTTCCCGAAACCGACCAGCCGCCCGACGCCGAACTCCTTCTGCTCGAGCCAGCCGAAGCCGCCGAACTCGTGCAATCCCAGCTAGGCGCTACTGCCCTGTTCGCCGCCAAATTTCGCGAGGCCGCCAGCCGCGCTCTGTTGCTTCCTCGCCGTCGCGCCGACGGCCGCACCCCACTCTGGCAGCAGCGCAAACGTGCTTACGATCTCCTCTCCGTAGCCTCCCGCTACGCCAGCTTCCCCATCCTGCTCGAGGCCTACCGTGAATGCCTCCGCGACGTCTTCGACATGCCCGCGCTGGCTGAAACCCTGCGCGCCATCGGCAACCGCCAGATCCGCACCCACGTCGTCGACTCCCGCACACCATCCCCCTTCGCCGGCGCCCTGCTCTTCAGCTACGTCGCCAACTACATCTACGACGGCGACGCTCCCCTCGCCGAACGCCGCGCCCAAGCCCTTTCCATCGACCAGGACCAGCTTCGCGAACTGCTCGGCGACGCCGACCTCCGCGAGCTCCTCGACCTCAATGCCATCGAGGAGACCGAAGAACAGCTGCAGTCCCTCGCCGACACCTATCGCGCCCGCTCCCTGGACGGCGTCCACGACCTTCTCCTCCGCCTCGGCGATCTCTCCCGTGAAGAACTGGCCCGCCGCACCACCGGCCTTGACCTCGACGCCACCCTCGAACGCCTCTTCCGCGCCCGTCGCGCCCTCGAACTCCGCATAGCCGGCGAAAAGCGAGTCATCGCCGTTGAAGATGCCGCCCGTGTTCGCGACGCTCTCGGCGTCCCGCTTCCTCCCGGCCTTCCCACTGCCTTTCTCGATCCTGCCCCCGAAGCCCTGCTCGACATCGTTCGCCGCTACGCCCGCACCCACGGCCCCTTCACCACCCCCGAACTCGCGCGCCGTTATGACCTCCCCAAGGAGTCCGTCGAGTCGGTCCTGCAGCGCCTCGTCGGCACCGGCCGGGTCATCGAAGGCGCCTTTCTGCCCGGCGGCACCAACCGCGAATGGATTGACGCCGAGGTTCTCCGCACCATCCGCCGCAAATCCCTCGCCCGCCTCCGCAAAGAAGTCGAGCCCGTCACTCAGGCCACGCTGGCCCGCCTTTTTACGCGCTGGCAGGGCGTGGTGCAACCCCGCCGCGGCCTGGACGCCCTTCTCGACGTCATCGAAAATCTGCAGGGTGCGCCGCTACCCGCCTCCATCCTCGAAACAGAGATCCTCCCCGCCCGCATCTCCGGCTATAAGCCCGCCGACCTGGACACACTGATCGCCGCAGGCGAAGTCACATGGGTCGGACTCGAACCCCTCGGCGAACGCGACGGTCGCCTCGCCCTGTATCTCTCTGAAAAGCTGCCCACGCTCTGGCCTCCCGACCGCATTCTTCCGCCTGAACAGCAGCATCGCAAGCCAACACCCCTAACAGCAAGCCAAAAAAGCGAAAACCAGACGAAATCTATTCCCGATTCGGGAAGCACGCAAAAGCCGCTCGCACCGCCTCCCGAAACGGGACAGGAATCCCTCTCCGAGCGGGAGGCAGCCATCCTCAGCTATCTCCGGCGTTCCGGCGCCAGCTTCTTTCAGCCCCTCCATGACACCCTCGGCGGCGGCTATCCCGGCGAAACCATCGACGCACTCTGGTCTCTCGTCTGGCGGGGCTTGCTGACCAACGACGCCCTCCACTGCCTCCGCGCCTACACCGATCGCTCTGGCTCCTCTAACGCCCGCAGCAGCTCCAAACCAACCCGCCGCGTCCACAATCAGCAGGGCTTTCGCAGCCGCCGCACCACCCCCCCCACCGCCCAGGGACGCTGGAGCGTGAATGAACCGGCCTTCCCCCCCGAATTGGCGCTCGGGCCTACACCCGCCCTATCGCCTCATGTCTCCTCCCTAGCTGCCTCAACCTCCGTACAGCAACAGCGCCAGGCCGCACTGGCGGCGCTCACCAATCGACAGACCGAGTGGTCGCACGCCATCGCGCAGCAGCTGCTCACCCGCTACGGCGTCGTCTTCCGCGAAACCGCCCACGCCGAAAACCTCCCGGGCGGCTTCAGTGCCATCTACGACGTGCTTAAGGCACTCGAAGAGTCCGGCCGCGTCCGCCGCGGCTACTTTGCCGCCGATCTCGGCGCCACCCAATTCGCGCAACCCGCCGCCGTGGATCTGCTCCGCTCCCTGCGCCCCGGCGAACACAACGGTGCGGGCGCCAGTTATGCCGAGGAAGGCCGTGAGGCCGTCCTGCTCGCCGCCACCGACCCCGCCAACCCCTACGGCACCCTGCTCCGCTGGCCCGCCGCGCCCGCCGACCCCGGCTCGGACGCCAGCTTCACCATGACGCGCTCCGTCGGCGCCCGCGTCATCCTCATTGACGGCTCCCTTACCGCCTACCTGCGCCGCGGCAACCCCAATCTCCAGGTTCTGCTACCGGAAGAAGAACCGGCTCGCGGCAATGCCATGCGCGCCCTCGCCGGATTCCTTGTCCAAACCGTGCAACGCACCGAATCCGAGCAAGGCCACGACCGCAGCCGCACCGGCATGCTCATCGCCACCGTCAACGGCACGCCCGTCGCCGAACACCCTATAGCCCGCGCGCTCCTCGACGCCGGCTTCCAAGCCGCGCCAATGGGCTTCAACGTTCGGCGCAATCTGCCCCCACTGCCACTAGCCAGGCTCCCAGCATCAGCTGGGCAGTAAGAACCGATAAGGCGCGAGTGGAACCTTTTTGCCAATCTTAGACAAGTTGATCGCGAGCGTCCTATCTGGCATGGTCGTCACAGGCAGATGCCAGTAACTCTTTTCAGCCCGGTCCGTCATATTGAGCGAGGACCTGTTCTGCTTAAGCTACGAAAACGACAAAGCATAAGCCTCCGACCGATCCATACACGCCAACACAAAGTACGCTTCCTCTCCGCCATCGAGGAAAGAGTCCCAAGCAGGATGGTAGGCATACCAATATGGCTGGTAGTCCTTTTCGTATCTCTTCGAAACCGCGCAGCATACGCGAAAGCGCTTCTCCGGATCAGAAAATAAAGTTACGCTGCGTTTTACTAAGTTCTTGCCCTTCAGCTTTGCAAAAGCCTCTACGGCCTCCTGTCGCTTTCCCATTCAGCAACTCAAGGTCAGTGCGAATTTGTCTTCCGACATCGCGGCCCTCAATAGTCTCCTCGATCGAGGGTTCTATCTCCTTTTGAGTCTCCACGCTCTGAGTAGTTGAGAAAATCACACGAATGATCTGATCGATCTTCGTGTACTCGAACGGCTTCAATAATTCGCGGATTTGGCGCACAGTAGCAGCATCATCTGGCTTCTCTTTGACCTGAACCAATTGAATCAAAGCACTGACGCTAATCAATCGCATCTCCCAAGCGTAGCGAGATCCGCGTATCTGTGCTTCAAGCGCACCCGTATCTTCCCGCCCAACGACAATAAGGGTTGAAGCCTCACTCTGGGTGCGATTCGCTTCAATCAGCTTATCTTTGTACTTGCGGTGCATTTCAAGGTTCAACGTGAAGTAGTCAGTCGTCTTCACTTCGATGATGATGTCCGGCTCACCCGCGACGCGCCACACTCCATCAAAACCTATTGCTCCTGCACGGCCTTGATACAGCCCGTTTTCCACCTCGAACTCGAGCCTGCGACCAAGTTCGTTTACAACGTCCTGAAGCACAAGGCCGCTGCTGTTAAAACTCTTGTCTAAGCACTGCTGAGCGTAGGTCGACAGTTGTTCCGTTGGACATTGACTCAGGTATTGTCGAAGCTCTTGCGAGGTGATTGAGCGATCTCTGACTAGTCCGTCGCCTGCGTTCGCAACGATCTGTTCTATGCGTAAGCCCAATACGTCTTCGGGCGAGTTTCTCCAGAAATTCAGCAGCGCCATTCCCTCAGCATACTCATCCAATGCCCATGCCTGAAGGCGACACAATCTACCGCGCCGCCCGCGCCCTGCAAAAGGCCATCGGCAGCAAAACCGTCACAGCCTTTGACGCCAACGTCGCCACGCTCGCCTCCGTCGCCGACTCCAAAGGCATCGTCGGCCGCACCGTCGAAAAGGTCGAAGCCCGCGGCAAATGGTGCCTCATCCACTTCTCAGGCGCCGGCGGTCTCGACAATGAGCCGCTCATCCTCGTCACCCACATGCTCATGTCCGGCTCGTGGCACATCTACCGCGTCGGCGAAAAGTGGTTCTCCCCGCGCTCCAGCATGCGCTGCGCGATCACCACCGGCGATTTCATCGCGGTCGCCTTCAACGTCCCCGTGACCGAGTTCCACACCGAACGCTCCCTCGCCCGCTACTCGCAGGTCCCCAAGCTCGGCGTCGACATCCTCAGTGACGCCTACGACACTAACGCCGGCATCGCCGCCATGAAGACCTACACCCAAAGCCATCCTGAGGCCGAAGTCGGCGTCACGCTGTTGAACCAGCGCGTCATGGCCGGCCTCGGCAACGTCTACAAATCGGAAGTCGCCTTCGCCGCCGGTGTCAACCCGTTCCGCCAGCTCAGCACCGTTACCGATCGCGAGTTCGAGGTCATGGCCGAGGTCTCCGGCCGCTACATGCGCGCCAACATCAACGACGGCGCCAACTCCAACAACACCGACGGCATCGTCACCTACAGCGGCAACCGCCGCACCACACACAGCATGAACGCCGGCGACCGGCTCTGGGTCTACGGCCGCCAAGGACAGGAGTGCCGGCGCTGCGGCGCCCTGGTCATGATGCGCAAACAGGGCGAACAAGTCCGCTCCACCTATTGGTGCCCGCAATGCCAGCCCTGGCTGCCCGCCGAAGGCCAGACCGCGGAGGCTCCAGTGGGACGGCAAATCAAGTTGCTGGGCCCCCGCCGCCGCGTGGGCTGCTAAGGCCTGTACCTGCTGGCTAAGCCCGCCAGCAGATCCGGCCAGAAAGGACCGCTACGGAGCCACACGAACGAAGCACACGCTGTCCGGGACCGGCATCGGCTGCGGACAGGGCTTCCATTTCGCTGCCATGTAGCTCGCCGGCAGATGATGTCGCATCAAGGGCTCCCAATCGATCAGGACATCCACGCCGCTTCGGTCCAGATAGGTGTCGAGTTCATCGGTCTTATCGGCGCGCAGGACGTCATCGTTCATCTTGCCGTCCAGGTTGACGACGTTGGGATCGAAGAAGCCGAAGGCTCCGCTTTGGAAGGCGCCCACGCGCGCGGTGGGGTAGAACTTCCGCACGTACCCCGCACTGATGATGTGATTGCTCGCAATCCGGCCCGTATGCAGCGACCGGAAGTCTTCCACGCAGAAGATGGCGAGCAGCAAAAGCGCAAGAGCCACAGGAAATCGCCGCGTTAGCGACTGCCCGGCCAGAAAGAGCGCCAGCACCGGAATCCAAACAACCAGGACCGGAGCAAAGTACCGCGGATAAAACCAAACTACCCAGAAAAAGATCGGATACACGACGATCAGGCCGCCGAAGCCAAGCGCCCAAGGTAACAGAGTCTGCTTGAACGCCGCCGTACACTGGGCTGCAAGCGTTCGCCGCTCGATAAACATCCAGCCGATGAGCCCGAGCATGCAGAATGCCGCGGGAACCTGCATCGTTCGGTTCGCGCCGGCAAACGACGGGGGCACAATGTGGGCCATCAATGCAATCAAGGCCTGCGGCAAACGGTAAAGCGTATGGAGCGTGATGAGCTGACCCTCGGCCTTGCCCGAGCTTGGCAGCCACCCGCCCGTCACTCCGTGCACGTACAAAAACCAGGGGCTCACCATCAGGAACGCCAGACCACCAGATACCAGGACCTGGACAGGGGAGGCATAGCGCTTGCCCAGCATGAACAGCAAAACCAGGGCGAACACGATGCCGAAATCGATGCGCGCCAGACCGGTAATGCCGCCCGCGATCCCGAACAACACCGCAAAGCGCCAGCGATGTTTCTGTGTTGTGGCCAGCTGTTTCCACAGGAGCAGGCAAACCGCAAGGCACGTCAGGTAGGGACCGGTCTCCAGCCCATAGGTGAAAAGCCGCAGCAGGCTAAAGTCGAACAGGCACAAGACAAAGGAGAAGAAGAAGACCAGCTCGCGGTGCGCCTCCGGTGCGATCGAGGCGGCAAAGCCGGCAAGCAGCCAGACAAAGGCGAGGAAGAGCAGACACTGGAAGAGAAGGACAAAGCGTACGAAGGCCCAATCGCCGCCACCTGCTCGCGTCACCACGGCGTCAATTGCCGCCCACATGAAGGTGGTCAGCGGCTGAAAGCCCGTCGCCGGTTGCCCATAGTTGTAGCTGATTCGGTGTTCCCGGGCCATGTGATCCGCCACGGTCAGCATGTAGAAACCATCTTCGCCGACCGGTTTGTCCCCAAGCCAGGGCCAGCGTGTACCCGTCTCTCGCGTTTGCGGAAAGCCGGCGACGGCGTGCGTGGTCAACAGGCCCGCATAGATCAAAAACAGTAAAGAAAAGACCAAACACAGGCGTCGCAGCATAGCTCAATCAGGCTCATTATGGCTCGGTATGAGCTAAATCTAATGGACGGCCGATTGGCGGTCTCTACAACTTCAGCGTGGCGATTGCGGCAGCTGCGGTTTAGTCGGTCGCACAGTCAAGGGAGGGGCTACCGGAGCCGGCGGCGGTATTTCGTCCTCCGGCGCGGCACCCCCATAGAGCTGGCTGCCCAGGGTCTGCGCATCCACCCCCATGTGGGAGCAGGTGCTTTGCGGCACGGTGCCTGTCAAAAAAGCCCCTTGGAATGTATTACCTGGACAACTGCTGTCTGCGGGCAAGTTGCTGGCGCGGTCGATCGGCACCAGCTGAATGCCGTCAGGCGGAGGCAGAAATGCCTTCATATCGGAGTACTGCGGCAAACGGATCGCCCGGTTCATAAAGGCCGCCCAGATCGGCGCAGCGGCATCGGCGCCCTGCAACTTAAGATCCGTGTAGTCGTCATTGCCGATCCAGATAATACAAAGCAGATTGGAGCTGTACGCTGCAAACCAGGCATCGTGCTCCGTTCCGGTTTTTCCGGCGGCGGGTGCGGCGAAACCAAGTTTGCGTACCGAAGCCCCGGTTCCGTAGTTGATAACGCCCTGCATCAAAGACTGCGTCAGGTAGGCGGCGCGTGGGTCAAGCACCTGCTTGGCCTCAGGCGTATAGTCTGCAACGACATCGCCGTTGGTACTGCGCACGCTCGAAAGCAGCCAGGGTGTAAGGCGGACGCCGCCGTTGGCAAAGACGGTATAGGCGCCGGCCAGGTCGAGCGGCGTGGCATCATAGGCGCCAATGGCCACCGATGGGGTGGCTCTGGCGCTGGCGATACCCACGGTCCGGCCCAACGCCGCAACACTCTCATAGCCAACACGCTGCGCAAGCGCAATCGTGGCAATGTTGAGGGAATGCGCTAAAGCATTGGCCGCCGTAACCATGCCTGGGAACTCACCATGCACAAAGTTTCCCGGGGTATACGACCGGCCATCGGTACCAAAATCCTGAGGATCATCGTTCAGCAGGGTAAGGGGCGTGAAAGCACCACCGTCACCCAGCCCGCCGCCGTTGAGCGATGCGGCAAAAGCATCCGCATACACTATCGGCTTGAAGGTAGATCCCGTAGGCCGTTTACTCGTCACGTGATCCAGCTGCGATGCCGCATAGTTGCGGCCGCCTACCAGAGCCAGCACCTGGCCGGTGTGCGGGTTCAGCGCCACAAGCGCCACCTGCGGCATTGCCGTGGGTGGACCACCTTGGCGGTGCTGCGCCCGCACCAAATCATCCACATGCCGCATACCGGCCGCGACAGCATCGGCGGCCGCTCTCTGCAGCTCCGGGTCAAGGGAGGTATAGATGCGCAGCGAAGAGTGACCTGAATCGTAGTCTCCGATCCGCTGCACAATCTGGTCATGCACCAAATCGACAAAGAACGGCGCCTCGCTTGCATCCACATCCGCCGGTGCCAGCTTGATGGGCTCGCTTTTGGCCGCATCCGCCTGCGCCGCCGTGATCGCTCCGGTCTCCACCATCGAATCCAGTACCAGATTGCGGCGCTCGCTTGCCCGCTCCGGGTGCCGGTACGGTGAGAAGTAGTTCGGCCGCTGAATCATTCCGGCCAGCAGCGCACACTCCGCCAGATTCAGCTGCTTCAGATTTTTGCCGAAGTAGGCCTGCGCGGCCTCGCCAAACCCGTTCACGGCAAACGACCCGCGCTGCCCAAGATTGATCTGATTGGCATACATCTCAAAGATCTGCTGCTTGCTGAAGCGATCCTCGAGCTGATACGTGATCATGATTTCTGCGATCTTGCGCTTGTACGTCTTCTCCGGCGTCAGAAAAAATCCACGTGCCAGCTGTTGCGTCAACGTCGACCCACCGCAGCCCATGTGGTGCGACAGCACATCCTGCACGGCACACTTGAACGTGCGAACGTAGTTGATCCCGGAGTGCTCAAAGAAGCGGCGGTCCTCGATGGCCAGAACGGCCTGCACCATACGCGGTGGGATCCCGTCATAGGTCACCATGCGTCGCTTGGTGCGATTCTTGTCCTCGCTCAGCGCTGTAATCAGCTGCGGTTCCAGCTTGTAAGCACTCAGCGCCGCGCCATTATCCGCAGTAATCGTCTCAACGACCCCGCCCGGCGTGGCGATCGTCGCACCATCGGTGGCAAGATAGCTCTGCGGCCCCGGCTTGACGGAGATCGCCTCTCCACTCAGGGAGTAACGACCCATCGGATTGCTCTGCCCGTCATCGCCGTAGCCCGCCCGGCGCAAAATCGACGCGATCGCCTCTGCCGAAAGATGCTGGCCCGGACGAACCTCCTGCGGCGCCGCATAGATCTGCGCCGTGGACGCAAACAGCGGCCCCTGCGCCAACCGTTCGTCCACCAGGCCGGCGTACTGGCGGTATTCCACGGCGAAGGTAATGCCGCCGACAACGGCGAGCAGCAGCACCAGGACAAGAAACACGCGAAGCGCCCGCCACAGAACCGAGTGCCGCGATTTGCCGTATCTAACACGAACGGGCATAGGTCAGGACCAAAACGAAACGCTGCTGCAAAGCAAAAGAGCCCGGATCTTCATAGCTTGGAAGCCGCCACGATGTCTGCAATGTGGGCTGCGGCGCCTTCCACCGGCAGCTCCCGGCTCTCGTCATTAAGCCGATCCACCAGTTCTACGGCACCCTCCGCCAAGCGCTTGCCAATGTTCACACGAAAAGGCACACCGATCAGATCGGCGTCTTTGAACTTCACACCCGCACGTTCATCCCGGTCATCCAGCAGAACATCCACACCGGCGCGCGAAAGCGCCTCGGCCAGGTCGATGCCGGCCTCGTTCAACGCCGCCTCGCGTGTGTTGGTGATCGAAACAACCACCTCGTACGGCGCAATCGAGGTCGGCAGGGCAAACTGCTCGGCGGTCTGCGCTCTTCCCGCCCCGACCTCAGCGGCTCCCAAGGCGAATGCCGCCGCAGAACTTTCGATCGCTGCTGTCAGAATTCGTTCGATGCCGATGCCGTAGCTGCCCATAATCGGCGTGACCTCTTTGCCGTCACGATCGAGCACCCGCGCCCCCATCGCCTGCGAGTACTTGTAGCCCAGCTTGAAGATGTGGCCAATCTCCACGGCCTTGCCCAGCCGCAGCGGCTCTCCTCCAACGGGATCCAACTCCCCTTCACTAATATTTCGAATATCGGCTATCAACGTGGGCTGAAAATCCCGTCCCGGCGTGACGTTGCGGTAGTGATAATCGAGCCTGTTGGCGCCGCAAACCAGGTTGGCGCGGCCCTCCAGCCCCGGGTCCATCACCACGATCGTCCTCAGGCCTTCCGCCGCATTCTCACGCTGCACGCCCTTCAACTTCTCCAGTGCCTTGCCGCTCTTCAGGCCGTTTAGCGATCCAGCCGTCATCACCTCGGCTATCCCAACCGGTCCCAGAAACCCCGCCTGTCCGCCGATGTGCAGCGCAAGCTCTTCTGCTGTCATCGGACGCACGTCGCTTGTGCCCGCGACGCTGTTCAGCTTGGTCTCATTCACATGGTGATCGCCGCGCAGAAACGCCACCACAGGCCGCCAGCTTGATTCTCCCGCCCCGTTCACATGCTCGCCCATGAACGCCACGCATTTGATGTCCTGCGACGGCAGAATCCCCAGGAACTCGCAAATATCCGCAATCGCACCCTTGCCCGGCGTGTGGATCAACTCCGGCAAGCCATTCCCGGTTGGCGCAAGATCTTCAACGGGCGCTAGCTTCGAGGTCGCCTTTTCCAGGTTAGCCGCATACCCCGAGGCCGAACTCGCAATCAGGTCCTCACCCGCCTCGGTGTACACCATGAATTCCTGCGACTGCGATCCGCCCATCGCGCCGGAGTCCGCCTCGACCGCCACAAACTCCAGGCCGCAACGCGTAAAGATGCGACGGTATGCCTCGTCGTGCCGACGGTAGCTCTCATCCAGCCCGGCCGCATCCAGGTCAAACGAGTAGGAATCCTTCATCAGAAACTGCCGCACCCGCAGCAGCCCGCTCTTCGGCCGCGGCTCGTCGCGAAACTTGGTCTGGATCTGGTACCAGATCTGCGGCAGCTGCTTGTAGCTGCGCAGTTCGTTGCGCGCAATCGAGGTCATGATCTCCTCGTGCGTCATTGCCAGCGCCAGCTCCGCGCCTTTGCGGTCCTTTAGCCGGAACATGTTGTCGCCCATGGCGGTCCAGCGGCCGCTCTCCTCCCAGATCTCGCGGGGATTCAGCGCCGGCAGATGAAACTCCTGCCCGATGCGGTCCATCTCCTCGCGCACGATGCGCACAATCTTGTTCAGGGAGCGCTGTCCCAGGGGTAGATAGCTATAAATGCCCGCGCCCAGCTGCCGCACGTACCCCGCCCGCAGCAGAAGCTTGTGACTGGCCACCTCGGCGTCGGAGGGCGCCTCGCGCAGGGTGGGGATGAAGAGTTGGGACCATCGTTGCATGTCGGATTCGATTGTAACCAACTGCACCCGAGGCGAATAGATTACGAAAGTTTCTTTTCGCCTCTGTCCGGAGGCCCCAACGATCCCGACGATCCCTGCACCATCCCCAACGCCTCCAGCAGATCGTGCATGTGCACCACGCCCAGCACCGGGCTTTCTTCTTGGAGATCACTCACAATCAGCGCCGTGATCTTGTGCGCCTCCATCAGCGCCAGCGCATCTTCGGCGAACATCCCGGCGATCACGCGTCGCGGCTGGCGATGCATCACCTCCGCCGCTGTCCGTCCAAAGGCCGCCGGCCCATCACACTCCATCAAGCGCCGCAGATCGCCGTCGGAGAGCACCCCCAGCAGCCGTCCGCCGTCCTGCACCGTCGTCATGCCCAGCCGCTTGGCGCTCATCTCGTGCATGATCTCCGGCAGCCCTGCGTTCGGACCGACCGCGGGCACGGCCGGTCCGGTGTGCATCAGCTCCCGCACCGGCATCAACCGCCGGCCCAGCTGCCCGCCGGGATGCAACGCCGCAAAGTCCTGGGGTGCAAACCCTAACCGCCGGCTAAGCTCCACCGCCAAGGCATCGCCCATCGCCAGCATCGCCGTGGTGGAGGCCGTCGGCGCCAGCTGGTGCGCGCAAGCCTCACGATCCACGCTCACATCCAGCACCGCCTCGCTCGCCTGCGCCAGCGTCGACGCCATGCACCCGCACAGGCTCACCAGCGCGACGCCGAGCCCCCGAAAGAACGGCAACAGCCGCAACAACTCCTCCGTCTCTCCCGAGTACGAAAGCGCCAGCACGGTGTCTCCGGCACGAATCAGACCAAGGTCGCCGTGCATGGCCTCCGCCGGTTGCAGAAACAGCGCCGGCACGGAAAGCGAGACCAGCGTCGCCGCAATTTTCCGCGCGATCAACCCGCTCTTGCCCATGCCGCACAGCACCACGCGGCGGTCGTTCTGCACGGTCCTCGTCAGCCGTTCCAGGGTGTGCGCAAAGGCCGCCGCACCCGGGCCTTCCAGCCGCTGTGCGAGCACCTCCAGCGCCGCGGCCTCCAGGCGAACCACCGCCGCCGCTCCTCTGGCCGGGTCGTTACCGTAAGCTTCGGGAAGCGCCCCAGCCGCCTCGCGTTTCGGGTGTCCCTCGCGGCTCATTCACTGCGCATGCTAGCAGAGCCGGACCCTGCGAAGCGCTACACTGAAGGACGAAGGTAGACGATGCGGCGGGTCCGCCCGGCTCGCGAAAGGAACAAACTTGGCGCGCAGACTCGCTGTTCTTGGATTAATGCTTCTGGCCATCGCCCTGCTGTTCTGGTCCGGGGTGCACAATCTCCGCGCCCGCCGTGCCGCCATTGAAGCCAACCATATTGAGCTACAGCCCGCCGATGGTTCCGCCGCCAACACCGCACCGCCTGACTTCCAGGGCGCCAATCTGCGCGGCCAGTTCGCGCCTGCCTTCACCCTGACCGACACGGACGGCAAGAAAGTCTCACTCGGCGATCTCAAGGGCCATCCTGTAGTGGTGAACTTCTGGGCCACCTGGTGCGGTCCCTGCAAACTAGAAATGCCCTGGTTTCAGGAGTTTGCCACCAAATACAAACCACAGGGGCTCGTAATCCTCGGTCTCTCACAGGATCAGGGCATCTCGCCCGCCGAGGTCGCTCATGCCGCCAAAAAGATCGGCGTCAGCTACCCCGTCCTGATGCCCGACGGGAAGGATAGGGTGGCGAATTCCTACGGCGGCGTCGATTACCTGCCCGAGACGTTCTACGTCGACCGCAGCGGCAAGGTCGTCAGCGTGAATGCCGGCGCCCCCTCCAAAGACCAAATGGAAGCCGAGATCCAAAGCATCGTCGGTACAGCCGGCCAATGAGCGCGCTCCTGAGGCTGACCAGGAGCCGTTCGGGCCGCTTTCGTGCCCTGGAGATCGGGACCGCCGCGATCTTCTGCGCCCTCAGCCTGCCTGCCCCCGCGCAGGAGATCCACTTCGATACCGGCTCGACCACGAAGGCCTCCCAGGCCCAGCGTGTCACCCTCGAAACCGAGAGCGTAACGGTCGAGGCAGGTAAGCCCAACTGGATCGAGCTACGCTTTCGCATCGCCCCGGGTCTGCACATCAACTCCCACGCGCCCAAGGACGAGACCCTGATCCCAACCGCATTCCAAGCCGAGCCCTCCCCCGGCCTGCACCTGCTCCACACCGAGTTCCCCGCCGGCGTGCCCTTTCGCCTAACGGTCGGCACGGGCGAGGTCCTCAGCACCTACCAGAACCAGCTGCATCTTCGCCTAGAGCTCGAAGCAACGGCCAAAGGTGACGCAATCTTCACCGGCAACCTGCGCTACCAGGCCTGCGACAACGCCTCCTGCTTTCCCGCGCGCAACCTGCCCGTGCAGCTGGCCATCCACGCCCGCTAGAGCTGGTATTTGCGATATAGAGGGCTCAATTGGTTGTCATCCTGAACGCAGTGAAGCACTTGCTGTTGATGCGAGGGCTACACCCTCAGCAAAAACGGCGATAGAGGATCCTGCGCAAGACCGCATGGAAGCCCTATCTTCGGTACACTCGCCGTAACCCTTCCCCGGAGCACCCAGCCTTTGGCACGCTTCACCGGTCTGCTCGGCCTCGCCGTACTCCTCGGCCTTATGTACGCCCTGTCCTCCAACCGCCGCGCCATCAACTGGCGCACCGTGGCCTGGGGACTTAGCCTGCAGGTGCTCTTCGCCTTTCTGGTGCTGAAGTGGAGCTACGGCCAGATCATCCTCCGGGTAGGTGCGGGCGCCGTAACCAGCCTTTTGGCGCACGCGGTAGACGGCTCCTCCATGGTCTTCGGCAAACTCGGCGACCCCACGTCCCCGCTCGAAGTTTTCGCCTTCGCCGTTCTGCCCACCATCATCTTCGTCTCCGCGCTCTTCGCGATGCTCTACCACCTCGGGATCATGCAGATCATCATCCGCGGCGTCGCCTGGATCATGCAGCGAACCATGGGCACCTCGGGCGCCGAATCCACCAACGTCGCCGCCTCCATCTTCATGGGCCAGACCGAGGCCCCGCTCACCATCCGCCCCTTTCTCGACAACGCCACACGTTCCGAGCTCATGACCATCATGACCTCCGGCATGGCGCACGTCTCGGGCGGCATCATGGCCGCCTACATCAGCTTCGGCATCCGCGCGCAGGACCTGCTCTCGGCCGTCATCATGACCGCCCCCGGCACCATTCTCGTCGCCAAAATGCTGATGCCGGAGACCGAGATCCCCGAAACCCTCGGCACCGTCAAGATCTCCGGCGCGAATGGAGACGCACAGCACAAGAACGAAAACCTCATCGGCTCCATCGCCCGCGGCACCATCGACGGCGGCCAGCTCGCCTTCAACGTCGCCATCATGCTCATCAGCTTTCTCGCCATCGTCGGCCTCATCAACGCCATGATGCTCGGCATCTCGAACGAACTCTGGGCACTCGGCCACATCCCCTTCCCGCACTCGCTCGGCAACGCCCTCGGCACCCTCTGCGCTCCCGTCGCCTGGCTCATCGGCATTCCCTGGGCCGACGCCCGCAAAGTCGGCAATCTCATCGGCACCCGCGCCGTCCTCAATGAGTTCATCGCCTACACCCAGCTCGGCCAGATGGCCCGCGCCGGGGAGGTCTCCACCCGCACCCTCGCCATCTCGACCTTTGCCCTCTGCGGCTTCGCCAATCTCGGCTCCGTCGGCATGCAGATCGGCGGCATCGGCGCCCTCATCCCCAAACGCCGCAACGAACTCGCCAAACTCGGCCTACGCGCCATGCTCGCCGGCACCGTCGCCAACCTCATGAGCGCCAGCATCGTCAGCATGCTGCTGCCGCGCTAGCGTTATACTCATGGCCATGGAAGCCTCCCATGATGTTCTGGCGGATCTCGACAGAGCTCGCGAAATCGTGTCCGGAATCCAACTTCCCCCTGAGGTATCCGGCATAGACCTAAAGACTGGTCCTGACCACTACGGCACTCCTTCTCTCTGGCTTTCGCTACTCGTTCGATCAGGTATCGAGGCCGACCGTAACACGGTGAAACGTCTGACCGATTTCGGACGAGAGGTGCAGTCGCGTGTGATCGACGGCGGTGTCACTCTGTTCCCTTACACCTCACTGAAAGAAGCGGCGTGAGTTTTTCGCTCGACCTTCTCGAACAAGCAGACCATCTGGTCACTCGGGAAAAGCGGCGTCCTCGCCAGGCGAGTCTTCGAAGAGCTGTATCGAGTGCGTATTACTCCCTCTTTCACCTGCTCACGTCCGAAGCGGCGTCGCTGATCGCAAGTAATGCTGATCCTGCAACACTGCCGCTGGTGCAACGTTGGTTTGATCACTCCGCCATGTACAGTGCGTGCGGTCTGTTTGCAGCAGGAACCTTTTCAGGTCCGCTCACCCGGCTCGCAGGTGCCGCTCCTTTGCCGGACTTGCAGCTTGTAGCACGAGCTTTCCGAGAGCTGCAGCAAGCCCGGCACAGCGCCGATTACGATATGACAGCAGCTTGGACACGGCTTGAAGCGCAACAAACCATCCGCCTCGCACGCGATGCGCATTCTGCCTGGACGCACATACGCAAGCACTCCCAAGCTACAATCTTCGCCCTGACTCTGCTTGACTCCAAGCGGACCCAATCCGAACGGTAAACTCCATGCAAGATCCATACGCCCGCGCCCAAACCGCCGCGCACCACATCCGCAGCCGCCACCCCGCCGGCACCGCCTTCCGCCCGGCCATCGGCATCATTCTCGGCTCCGGCCTCGGCAAATTCGCTGCCCACGTCGAAGACGCAATCGCCGTCCCCTACGCCGACATCCCCAACTGGCCGCAATCCACCGTCGAAGGCCACGCCGGCCAGCTGGTTCTCGGCCACATCGGCGGCACGCCCGTAGCCGTCATGGCCGGCCGCGTTCACGCCTATGAGGGCTACGCCCTGCCGGAGGTCACCTTTCCCACCCGCGTGCTCGGCCTGCTCGGCTGCCGCAGCCTGATCGTCACCAACGCCGCCGGCGGCATCAACACCGCCTACAGCGCAGGCACCCTCGTCGCCATCTCGGACCACATCAATCTCACCGGCTCGAACGCCGCCGCAGGCCCCAACGAACCCCGCTTTGCCTCCCGACCCGGCACCGGCCTTCGCTTCTTCGACATGACGCAGGCCTACTCTCCCGCCTTGCGCCAACTCGCCCATGCCGAAGCCGACCGCCAGGGCATCCCGCTCCCCGAAGGCGTCTACCTCGCCGTCCTCGGCCCCAGCTACGAAACCCCCGCCGAGATCCGCGCGTTCCGCACCCTCGGCGCCGACCTCGTCGGCATGAGCACCGTGCACGAGGTCATCACCGCCCGCCACATGGGCCTCGACGTCCTCGGCCTCTCGCTCGTCACCAACATGGCCGCCGGGGTACTCGACCAGCCGATCCAACACGACGAGGTCATGGAGGTCGGTCAACGCACCGAGAAGCAGTTCACCGCCCTGCTCAAAGCCCTCATCCCGCAGCTCGCCCAGGCAATCCAACCACCCGTACAGAGTATTTCTGGTGCTTGAAACGTAGCTGTTTGAGACGTAGCTGCTTGAAACGTAGCTGTTTGAAACGCAAGAGGGGTGGCCACCTGGGCCACCCCTCCTACGTGCACAGCTGCCTTATGTTCAGCCCTTCTTCGGCTTTGCCTGATCCGGCGTCGTCTTCCGTCCCGGCTGCGCGGAAGCACCTGGGCTGTCCGCCACGCTGCCCTGGAAGCGCGAGTGGTTGCCGTCACCCGGCTGTAGCGGCGAAATGCCACCCTTGGCCATTAACTGCGCGGCGATCTCATAGATCTCCTCCGGCGCATAATCCGGCGAGAACAACGACCGGCACTCGCCGATCACCGGCCCCTCCGCCGCATACTCCGGCACGCCCTTGATCACTTCCAGCGGCTCGCCGTCCGCCCAATCCGCCGGCCCGGACCACACACCGGCGACGTCCCCATAATCCGACTCCGAAAACGTATACAGCTTGCGATGGCTGCCGATCTCCTGCCACTTGCGCGCCTCGGGGATCTTCGCATCGTCGATGTTGGGCGTCGGCAACATCTTGGTTACTTCAACGCCCGTCACCTTGCGCAGTGCCATGGCATACGCCGCCTGGTGCACGCCGCCGCGCACCATTAGGTACCCGATCACATCCCGCGCCGCCTGGTTGGTCGTCATCTGGTAGCAGCGATGCTTATGCATCCGCGCGCCGGTCTCCAGAAAGAAGTTATGCAAAAGATCGGCGACCAGGTTGCCGCTCGAAAACACATGCTCGCCCGACCAGAAATGCCCCATCGAGTCCATCACCTGGTGCCCGCCGCCGCCCACGATCGTGTGGTGCGTGTTGCGGTTGTTCTTCGCGTCCTGTAGCGGCGCATCCACCGGCTCGCCTTCGGGCACCGACCCCTCCAGCATCAGGTTGATGGCCGTCGTGATCAGCTCCACATGCCCCAACTCCTCGGCCGTGATGCTCGCCACCAGGTCATAAAACGGCTTCAGCTTCTTCTTCTCCTTGAAGCCGAACGACTGGTGCAAATAGTTATTCAGCGTAGACATCTCGCCAAACTTGCCGCCCAGCAGTTCCTGGATGGCAGCGGCGCCATTCGGGTCTGGGTTTTCAGGCTTTGTCAGCGGAATCAGCAGCTTCTCAGAACGAGTAAACATGGTAGGCCTTTAGGTACGGGTAGGTGTCGCGTGGAGGAAAATAGCTGGTCGCAGCAGGCAAACGGAACCAAGAGGACCAGAACCAAGAGGACCAGAACCAAGAGAACCAGAACCAAGAGAACCATTTGCTGCGCGACGCCAGGCTGGACATAGCCCCAATCCCGCGAGCCAACAGTCAAGTGAGATGTGCTCCTCGCATTGCGCCGCAGAAATCAGAATTGAACACGCCAACAAGTCAGTCCCGCCAAGCCGAAACCACACTGCCCACCTCACCGCCATCGCTCCACCTACCGCTACCATTCAAAGCGCAACCTCACCGCATTCCTCAGCACAGCCACGGACCCCAAGCCATTCCTGCCCTTGAGTCCCGCCGCCGCCGTCTCTACACTCGACTTGTGCCTCTCCCGCCGGACGCCCGCCAGCCCAGCCCTCCCCTGCCGGAAGCCAACCAGCCAGCCACGCTGCCGCAGCAGCTGAGTTTCCCGCGCCGCCCCGTCGTGCTCGGCATCGGCGGCTGCAGCGGCTCCGGCAAAACCACCCTCGCCAAAGAACTCGCCAACCAGCTCGACGCCACCCTCTTCCCGCTCGACTGGTACTACCGCGACCTCTCGCAGTTCCCGCTAGACGACCGTCACAAACAAAACTTCGACCACCCCGACTCCCTCGAGTCCGAGCTCTTCATCGCCCACATCCGCACCCTCGCCCAGGGCCACCCCATCGAGCGCCCGCGCTACGACTTCAGCACGCACTCCCGCGTCCCCGGCACCTTCGACGGGATCGACCCACGCCCCTTCGTCGTCGTCGAAGGCATCCTCGCCCTCCACTACCCCGACCTGCGCCCACTCTTCGACCTGTCCATCTACGTGGACGCCCCGCACGACATCTGCCTCACCCGCCGCATCCACCGCGACACCCGCGAACGGGGCCGCACCGAAGCCAGCGTCCGAGCCCAGTTCGAAGCCACCGCCTACCCCATGGCCATCCAATACGTCTTACCCTCGCAAACCCACGCCACCCTCACCGTAAGCGGCTGCGAATCCCTGGACTGGTCCATAGAACGAATCCTGAAAGAACTAAACACCCGCAAGCTACTGCACTGGCGCTAAGGTCCAAGGATCTGCCCAAGTTGGAAGCTTGCTCGCTATTGCGGCGAGGGCGCACTCCGCTACAATGAATGCCAGCGTGCCGGATGGTCTGGCTTGCCTCAACAGGATTGCACTCCGCGCGGGAAGAGGACGTTGAAGATGGCGCGAATTCCCTTCACTGCATTGCCGGCAAGTTCTGACCCGGCAGACCCTCGCGAGATTGCCCAGTACTCGCTTGCTGAATTGGCGTACTTCCTAGATATTCCGAAGCCCACTCTACATGCGTGGAGTCGTCCTTCTACCCTAAACGGCAAACATCTCGAACCCCTTATCATGCTAGCTGATCCGGGGAACTCCCTTTATTCCTTTTACAACCTCACCGAAGCGCATCTTCTGTCGATGACAACGCGAATCCATCGAGTCAAGACCGTGAATGTGAGGCGCGCTATGCAGCACCTGCGTGACGAGGCGCCACACGCTTTATCGCATCCCCTGCTCAGCCAAGAGTTCCTTACGGACGGTCGCCATATTTGGCTCAAGTACCTCGAAAAGCGCATAGATTTGTCGCAATACGGCCAGCTTGGGATCGCGCCTATTCTTGACACTTATTTGGAGCGGATCGAGCGGGATGAGGCGTTTAGGCCGAGGAAGCTTTTCCCGGTTCAGCCAACTGGGAAGATTGTTTCTATCACCCCGACAGTGTCCTCGGGACGGCCAATCATCGAGGGTACCGGCATTCCTGTAGCCACGATTTGGAACAGATTCAAAGCTGGAGATCCAGTCGAGTATCTTGCAGACGATTACGAGATTTCAGAAGACCAAGTAAATGGAGCTATCGGCTACATTGAGCACCTCTCAGCTGCCGCCTGAAGAAACGGTCACATTTTTCCTAGACCGAACTCACCAGAGCAAAGACACGGCACGCCTCTTGCGTAAACTCGGGGTGCGAATAGAGCTGCATAAAGACCACTTTCCTCAAGATAGCGAAGATACGGCTTGGATACCAATCTGCGCTGCTAACGGATGGATCATCCTCACCGGAGACAAAGGCATTGAGCATTCAGGCATCAACAGAGCGGCTGTGATCGCGAGTGCGGCGAAGGTTTTCATAATCAGCGATTACAGAACCAGAGGCTTGGAGCAAACGGCCTCTCTAATTGCAGCGCGCCGCAAGATGGCACGTATCGCAATGGTGAACGTTGGTCCGTTCTATTGCTCTGTTGAAATGGCTAAAGATGACCACGTCGGAAAGCCGCGTTTCCAGCCAGGAGGTTATGCGATGTCAGTTGAAGCAGTACCGGAGTCGGCCCTACCAGCCTCCGGTGAATCGCCTATATCACTTAAACAAGACGAGAAACTACCAAGCCCTAAGACCGGAGACTTGTTTTCTTAACGGCAAATGATGCACAGTCCATAAGGTCCGCGTAGAGTTAGTCAGCACAGGTAATGCTTGCTGTTCGTGCCCTATCTCGGGTCGCGAAGTCTCTACACCGCCACCAAATCCAGCTTCTCCGTAAACGCCTTACCCTTCCGCGCCGCCGCAGCCTGCGTATGCCACGCATACCCCGCGATCAGCGGAAACGCGATTGTCGCCTCGGCAAACACCATCTGCTCCTGCGCTAAATCCACCTTGCCCCACGAGCTCGCTTCCTTCAGCGTCGACCCTGACAGCGCACCATCGCGCGCATCGGCCACCGTAATCTGGATCGCGTACTTATGCATTGAAGCCTCGACGCCCAGGATGTCCGCCGCCACCACGATGTCCTGCGCAAAGTTCTTCGGCACGCCGCCGCCGATCATCAGCAGGCCCGTCGTCGGGTTCTGTAGCTTGAACTGCGTCAGCTCGTAGAAATCCTTGCCGGAGTCGATCGAGCACATCGACTTGCCCTGCCGCGCATGCTGGTGCGCCACAATCCCAAACCCGAACGAGCAGTCCGAAAACGCCGGCACATAGATCGGCACATTCTTCTCATAAGCCGCCAGCACGATGGAATCCGCATTGCCCTGCTGAGGCGTGCGGCCGTTCTCCTGCAGATACCGTCCCATCTCGCGGATGTACTCGCGCGAGCTGTACACCCCGGGCTTCATCCCGTCGATAATCTTGTGCGTCGTCTCGTCGCAAATGCGCAGCTCTTCTTCATCGATAAACGTGTCATATATGCGATCGATCATCAGCTCGCGCAGCTCGGCATCGCCGCCGCCGTACTTGTACTCTTCGCCGGCCACATAATGCCGAAAGCCCAGCGCCTCGAAGAAGTCCTGGTCCACAATGTTCGCGCCCGTCGAAACGATCGCATCCACCATGTTGTTGCGGACCAAATCGACGATCACCTTCTGCAAACCGGCCGAGATCAGCGATCCCGCCAGGCACAGGATGACGCCGCACTCCGTATCGCGCAGCATCGCGTCATAGATCCGCGCCGCCCGCGCCAGGTCCCGCGAGCTGTAAGCCATGTCGGCCATCGCGTCCACCATGGGAACGACGTTGTACGCGCTGATGTCGATGTGCTTGATCTGCTGGTTCAGAAGTTCTTTTTTAGTCGCCATAACACCTTCCAGAATATCCGTTGTTCCGCGTGAATGGTCGATCGCAGGCTGTAAATTTTACATCTCCGTGCGCGGGAGTACCCCTTTTAGAAGGTAGGGATGATGCGTTCCCGCTTCAGACGGTCGAAGAGGCTGAAGAAGACCTCTCGCGTATCCACAAACTCCAGAAAGCCCAGCCGCCGGCTCCGGTTCATGTCGTTCACGCATTCCAGCTGCCGCCCCAGGTCGCCGTCCGTGTGCCACCACGACACCAGCCTGTTCATGTCGGGCTCCGCCAGGCTGTACCTTGCCGCGATCCCCCGCCAGGCGACATCCGCGCCTGCCATGCGTCCCTCTAGCGGCGCGATCGGCTCCGGTGGTCCCTGCGCCTCCAGGCCGAAGTAGGCAGCCAGCTGCGGCCACATCCAGCGCCAGCGAAATACGTCGCCATCCACGACGTTGAAGGCCTGATCCGCCGCCGCGGGCGTGGTCGAAGCCCAAATCAAATGCCGCGCCAGCAACGTCGCCTCCGTGGCGTCCGTCAGCGCATTCCACTGCAGGTGCGAGCCAGGAAACACAAACGGCTCCCCGCTCTCACGGCACAGCGTGGCATACACCGCCAGCGAAACACCCATGTTCATTGCATTGCCCAACGCAAAGCCGATGATCGTATGCGGCCGGTGCACACTCCAGGTAAACCCGAGCCGCTGGGCCGCCGCGAACAACACATCCTCCTGCGTGTAGTAGAAGTTCAGCCCCGGCAGCCGCGGCGTGTCTTCGCGGAACGGCGTCTCCGCCGCAGTCTGGCCGTAGCTTTCAAACGGCCCGAGATACTGCTTGGTGCCGGTGACCAGCGCCGCATGCTGCAGCGGGTGGCCGTCCAACCCGGCGAACAAGTTCTCCACCATCCCGCCGTTCACGCGTACGTTTTCCTCTTCCGTGTCATGCCGCATCCAGGTGCAGATGAAGACGTGCGAGATCTCACGGCCTTGGAGCGCGGTCCGGATCGAGTCAGGTTGCAGCAGGTCAGCCTGCACCGGAACGATGCCACCCTCCGCCGAGGGCCGGCGCGCCAGGCCGAAGACCCGCCAGCCCTCGCGCAGCAGCTGTGCGGCAAGATTGCCGCCCACAATGCCGGTAGAACCGACGACCAGGGCATTCCGAAGAGACGAAGAGCCAGAGGAAGACTTCACAACGGGTTTGGATGCAAAGTGCGGGCCCCGGCTTCGCACAGGACTTCGCACAGGACTTCGCACAGGACCTTGCCGCGCCTCGCCTTACCTGCCCCGATCCTCATGGGCTACGCTAGAGCGCAGCTATGAACGTCAACTTCGCCGAGCGCGCGCACAATCACAACTGGAAGCTTGACCCCATCGTCCGCTCCCTGCTCGACACCGACTTCTACAAGCTGCTCATGCTGCAATTCATCTGGAAGAACTTCGGGCGCACCCGCGTCACCAGCGAGGTTCATAACCGCACGGTGGAGGTCCGCTTGGCGGAGCGCATCTCCGTCTCAGCCCTTAAAGAGCAGATGGAGCACGTCCGCGGCCTGCGTTTCCTGCGCTCCGAACTTATCTGGCTCGCCGGCAACACCTTCTACGGCACCCGTCACATCTTCGAACCCGCCTTCCTCGACTGGCTCGAACACGGCTTCCGCCTCTCCGACTACCGCATCGCGGAGGGCACAGGCCAACAGGAAGGCCAGCTCCGGCTCCACTTCGAAGGTCTCTGGAGCGAGGTCACGATGTGGGAGGTCTACGCCCTCGCCATCGTCAGCGAGCTGAAAACCCGCGCCGCCCTCGCCGAGTTAACAGAGCTGGAACTCGACGTCCTCTACGCCCGCGCCAAAACCCGCCTCTGGGACAAGATCGAGCTCCTGCGCCACGTCGAAGGCCTCCGCCTCTCCGACTTCGGCACCCGCCGACGCCACAGCTTTCTCTGGCAGGAGTACGCCGTGCAGGCCCTCGCCGCCGCCCTCGGCCCTCGCCTCACCGGCACCTCCAACACCGCCCTCGCCTACAAACACAACCTCGAAGCCATCGGCACCAACGCCCATGAGCTTCCCATGGTCCTCGCGGCTCTCACCTGCTCGCAAGATTCAGACGCCGCCCTCTGCGACTCGCAGTACCGCGTCCTCGAACTCTGGCAGCAAAGCTATGGTGGCGAGCTCCTCATCCTGCTCCCCGACACCTTCGGCACCACCCAGTTCCTCGACCACGCCCCCGATTGGGTCGCCGACTGGACCGGCGAGCGCATCGACTCCAAAGATCCCTACATGGCTGGCGATGAATACATCGCCTGGCTCCAATCCCGCGGCCAGGATCCGCAAACCAAACGACTCATCGCCTCCGACGGCCTCGACGCCGCCGATATCGTCAAGCTCCACGCCTACTTCAACGACCGCATCCGCTTCTCCGCCGGCTGGGGCACCCTGCTCACCAACGACTTCCGCGGCTGCCACCCGCGCGGTCCCGAAGCCTCCCAGGCCAGCTTCGATCCCATCTCGCTGGTCTGCAAGATCACCTCCGCCGACGGCATCCCCACCGTCAAGCTGAGCGACAACCCCAACAAGGCCACCGGTCCCGCCACCGAAATCGCCCGCTACCGCGAGGTCTTCACCTCACCGGTCCTCGCACCCCAGGCGGTAGTGGTCTAGACACAGCCCGCAGCGCAGCCCAAGATTGTCATCCCGCAGCGCAGCGAGGGGATCTGCTTCTACGGCGCGACGGCGACCACCGACGGCGCACCGATCCACACTATTCGCACGCCCTTTCCCACAATCACCTGTTGACCGAGCCGACGCAGACCGCTCGTATACTCACCGTCATGCCCACCACCCGTCGTCTCGCCAGCGCAGCCATCCTGCTCGCCTCGCTTACCCTTCTCAGCACGCCTGCCGCCTGGGGCTGGGGCAAAGACGGCCACGAAATGATCAACAAGCTCGCCGGCCAATACCTCCCGGCCGATGTCCCCGACTTCCTCCACAATCCCAACGGCCTCGACACCCTCCAGTACCTCGGCCCCGAGCCGGACCGCTGGCGCAGCCGCGCCGAAGAAGAGCTCGCCGGCACCCAGGCCCCGGACCACTTCCTGGACATGGAATGGGCCGATCTCGCCGGCACGCCCTGCTCGGCCGGCACCCCCGGCTGCGGCACGGATGGAATGATGTTGCCCAAAAAACGTTACGACTACATCCGCGCCCTGGCCGCCGCCCAGGTCAAACACCCCGACCTCCCGCTGCAGCCCGACAAGGTCGGCATGCAGCCCTGGCAAGTCGAGGAGGTCTGGGAACGCCTGAAATCCGACATGCGCGACTACCGCCACCTCCTCGCCACTAACGGCGACCTAGCTCCGGTCGAGACCATCATCCTTTTCGAGGCTGGCTGGCTCGGTCACTACGTCGCGGACGGCTCTCAGCCGCTGCACACCACCATCCACTACAACGGATGGGTAGGGGCTACCAACCCGAATGGCTACACGAAAGACCATAAAATTCATTCACAATTCGAAACTGTGTACGTCACCGCCAATATCAAGCCCGACGACGTAGCCCCTCTGGTCGCCGCCGCCAAAGCCGAGGTCATCGGCGACGAGTGGACCCAGTATCTGGACTACCTCCACCGTTCCAACGCGCTCGTCGAACCGACCTATGCCCTGGAAAAAGCGGGCGGCTTTACCGATGCCGGCACACCGGCCGCCAAAAGCTTTACGGAAGAACGTCTTGCGGCGGGCGCCATCGAGCTGCGCAATCTGATCTATTCAGCCTGGGCGCACTCCGCCGACCCTGTTCCCGAATTCCGAGGGCCGCAGTGAGCTTTCAAGGCCCGATTGTAAACTTTCGTACATCCAAAGCGTTACTCACGGCGTACACCTAAGTAATGCATTTCTGGCACAAACTCGTCCGCGGTTTAAAGGTCGGCTTCGCCTTTGGCGTCTCTCTGACCGAACTGCTCGTACGCCGGCCCAAAACGCGGCCTGCGCGCGCGGCCTGGCTCACGAAGTTCTGCCACCGTGTGCTTCGGGCCGCCAACGTAACCTGGAGCACCTCCGGCCAGGTTCCGCGGGCGGGAGCGGTCATCACCAATCACCTCACCTATGTGGACATCCTGGTCCATGCCGCGCTTCGTCCCTGCGTGTTTGTCTCCGCGATTGAGACCCGCAAGATGCCGCTGATCGGCTGGATCAGCATGATGGCCGGCACGGTCTACGTGGTGCGTGGCGCCGGCGGCAGCGCCGCCAAGGCCGCCGGGGGCATGGAAGAAGGCTTTCGCGATCACCTGCCGGTCGTGTTCTTTCCCGAGGGTGGCACCAGTTTGGGCGACGAACCGGTGATCCCGCTGCGCAGCGGCCTGCTGGCGACCACGATCGAAGCGGGCGAGCCCATTACCGCCGGCTTCCTTCGCTACACGCTTTCCAGCGCGGATCTGGCCGAGGGCCGGTCCACCCGGGCCGATGTGCATTGGGGGAAGCAGACCCTGCCTGCCCACCTTTGGAACTTTTTCGGGCTCCACGCTATACACGCGCATATCCACTTCGCAAATGGGCCCATCCAGTTCTCCGCAGCCGCCGTGGCGGACCGCAAAGTCGCCGCGGAAGAGGCACGTACCGCCATGGTCCTTCTCTCGCAGCCAGTACTTGACCATGCTCCCCCACTACCAAAGTAACGTCACTCCGCTTACTTTTGTTGTTAACTGTAGGTACGCAAAACACTTCCTATGACCCTGGTGATCGTCGCCATCCTCCTGTTCCCCGTCGCCCTGCTTGCCGGCTTGTCGACGTACACCCTCCGGCAGCGCCGATCGTGCGCCCTGCTGCGGGCGGAGGTGGATCGCTTACGGAGTGAGGCCGCCCAGAGCCAGATCGTCCTGCGTGAGCGAACGGAGCTCGACTCCGTCAAGGATGAGTTCATCTCCACCGTCTCGCACGAGCTGCGCACTCCGCTCACCAGCATCCGTGGGGCGCTGGGCCTGCTCTCCGCCGGCCTCATGGGCAAGGTGGACGAGCGCGCCGCCAACCTCCTGCGCATCGCCAGCTCCAACACGGACCGTCTGGTTCGCCTCATCAATGACATCCTTGACCTCGAAAGAATGAGCTCCGGCAGTGCTCCCCTGCAGGTGCATACCTGCTCCGTGCGGGACCTGATCCTCCAATCCGTGGACACGATGACCGCCATGGCCGCGGAGGCCAAGGTGACGCTGGCGGTCGCACCGGAGACCGGCAACCCTTCACAGATGTCCGAGGTGGACCCCGACCGCCTGCAGCAGGTCTTTACCAACCTGCTCTCCAACGCCATCAAGTTCTCCCCGCCGGGCGCCGTCGTCCGCATCCGCACCGAGTCCAAGGGCGGCGAGCTCACCGTTTGTGTCAAAGACAGCGGCCGCGGCGTCCCGGCCGCCAAGCTCGAAAGCATCTTCGAGCGCTTTCAACAGGTGGAGCCCTCCGACGCACGCCAGAAGGGCGGCACCGGGCTCGGCCTGGCCATCTGCCGCAGCATCGTGCAGCAACACGGGGGACAGATCTGGGCGGAGCGCAACGATATCCGCGGCACGGGTGAGGCCGGAACCACCTTCTGCGTCCGGCTCAATCGTCTGGACGCTCCTGTGCTCGCCTCCCCCGCCCCTCCCCGCAGCCGGGGGGCCATCCTCATCGTGGATGACGACGCCGGCGTTCGCCACATCGTGGCCGAACACGTCCGCCTGCACGGCTATGAGGTGCTGGAGACCGAATCAGGCCAGGGCGCGCTGGCTCTGGCTGCTCATAAATGCCCCTCCGCGATCCTCTTGGATCTGTACATGCCGGGCATGACGGGGTGGGAGACGGTGGAACGGCTCAAAGCCAACCCGGCGACAGCCAAAATACCCGTCATCATCCTCAGCGTGCTTTCTCCGCTGATGCGGCACGGCAACGTGGCCGCCATTGCCGGCCACACCGAAGGCTGGATTCAAAAACCGTTCAATCCCACCCTTCTGATGGCGGAGCTCAGCCGCATCCTGCACCGCAGTCAGGACCCCGGCCGCATTCTGCTGCTGGAAAGCAGCTCCGGGCTCAGCGATGCCGTGATCGCCAGCCTCAGTCGCCTGCCGCAGGCCAGAAAAGTGGACGTTCAGATCGTTCCGGGTGTGCAGGAGGCCATGGCCTTTTGCGAAAAGCAGGTCCCCGAGGCGCTGATCCTCGATATGACCCTGCCGGACGCCGCCTGCTTCAGCCTGGTCAGCTGGCTTCGCCGCCAGCCCGCTCTCTGCACCTTACCCCTGCTGGTCTACTCTCGCCGGGAGATGACCTCGGAGGAGATGGAACAGCTACGCCTCGGGCCCACGCACTTTCTCACCAACGCGTGCATCCAGCCCAAGGAAGTGGAGGAGCTTGTCTTCGCCATGGTTCCCCACATGCACTTCCCCTTCAGAGACCAACCCTCAGCGTAAACTCACATGCACTTCCCCTTCAGAGACCAACCCTCAGCGTAAACTCAACTGCATTTCGACCTCAAGAAAACGAAACCTATGCGCCGCATCCTGATCATCGACGACGAGGAAGATATCCGCGAGGTCGCCGCGCTCTCGCTCGAGACCGTGGCCGGCTGGAGCGTTCTAACCGCCCACTCCGGCAGTGACGGCATCCGCAAAGCGATGTCCGAGCAGCCCGACGCCATCCTTATGGACGTCATGATGCCCGCCATGGACGGCCCTGCGACCTTCCGCGAAATGCAACGCACCCCCGGCATCGAGCACATCCCGGTGCTTCTGCTGACGGCCAAGGTGCAGGGCGTCGATCAGCGCCGTTTTGCGGGCCTGGGTGTCTGCGGCGTGCTCTTCAAACCGTTCGATCCACTCACCCTCGCGGACCAGATGAGTACCGCTTTGGGGTGGAACTGACCCCGTTGCTACACACCTTTTCGGCCCTATAGTCAAAAAGAATCATCCAACTCTCCATCCGGGTGGACTAGGCTATGCGCATGGCAGCCCCTCTCCACGCGATGCCGCGCGGCAACCCGCAGCAGATTCTCGCAACCGTATGGCAGCGAAACCTGCCGCTGGTGCGTCAACGCGTCCGCGCCCTGCGCGACACCGCCGACACTCTGCAAGCTGGCCCTCTCACGCCAGACAACCGGATCGAAGCGTCGGAAATCGCTCACAAACTCGCCGGTTCGCTCGGCATGTTCGGCTTTCCCAAGGGCAGCGAGATCTCCAGGAATCTGGAACTCCTGCTGGACAGCGAAGCGCCGTTGCCTGCCGGCATCTTTCAAGAGCTCACAACACAGCTGGAACAGGTGCTCAGCCTCCAAGCAGAAGCCTGACCGAAACGCGGAAGCCTCACTGACTGCAGAAGCCTCACTGAAATGCGGATGCCTGACATGGCAGTCATCGCTTCTTTGTTGTCATTCCCGAAGGGAATCTACGTCTTGCGGAGCCAACCCCTGCGTCTCCTCTGCCGATTGGCAATCCCGACCTGCTCCACCGGCCTGACTACGGCGTAAGATCGCACTCCACAGCGGTCCACACCCCCGCCGACGTCCCCGAAGAGTAATCCACCCGCATATCCAAAAATTGCCCGGCCGTGATCGCCACCGTGCCCGTTACAGAGCAGCTTCCTGTACCGCTGGACGGGTAGCAACTCAGCGCCGTGTCCGTCATGTTGCCCGGAGTCCCTGCCCGCACCGTCACGCGGATGCTCCCGGACTGCTGCGAAAACACATCCAGCCGCGAGGCCGTGCAGGCCCTCGGCATCCACGCCAGGATGGATGCGTTCTCTGAGGCACTCCCGGTCGTTGTATTGATCGAGTAATAGTTGGCCGCGTAGCTGACCGCGTGATACACCGCCGCCGCCATCGGATTGGAGGTACTGCCGGAGTTCCCGCCTGATCCGCCACTCCCGGCTGCCCCCTGCGGAATGCCGAAGTTCAGCACCGCGGCATTGCTCGTGCCGGAATTGGTGACCGTGGCTTGCGCTCCAGCCGCCAGCGTCGTTACCGAGCCCACGGTCAGCGTAGCCGCCGCGCCTGAAGGGCCGGCTACGCCCTGCGCTCCGGTACCCCCGGCCTGCGCCAGGACCGACCACAGTTGGGGCGCTTGGTCGGGCTCCTGGTTTGAGTTCTGCGACAGGGCAAGGTACGTCGATCCCGCGAACGTGACGGCATCATTCACCAGGTAATTCGTCGATTGCGCCCAGGCCCCGCGAAAGTTGATCCCCACCGCGCCGGCAGCCCCGGTCGATCCGGTCGACCCCACGGGTCCGGCAACGCCCTGGGGGCCGGCACTTCCCTGCGGACCGGTGCTCCCCGTCGCCCCGCTCGGGCCGGCGGGGCCAGCGACACCCTGGGCCGCCAGCACCGACCAATACCCCGGGGACGAACCCGGTGTCTGTCCGTGGTTGTTCGCCGCCAACGAAACGTAGCTCGACCCGCTGTAACTCACGGCATCGCCGGCGTTGTAGCTGTTCGTCGCGCTGTAGTTGCCGACGAAGTTCACACCCGCCGCGCCGGTCGCACCCGTGGCTCCCATTACTCCTGTGCCGCCGGTCGCCCCCACCGGGCCGGTCGCGCCCGTGGCTCCGGCGACCCCCACACCCGTGGCCCCGGTAGCCCCCACCGAACCTTGCGCGGCGAACATCGCCCAATCCGCCGGGCTCTGGTCCGGCGCATTGCCATGGTTGCCGTTGATCAGCGAGACCCAGCCGGCACCCTGCCAGAGCACGCCCTGGCCCAGGCTGTAGTTCGTCGCGGAGCTGTAGCTTCCCTGAAAGCTGAGCCCTGTCGGTCCGGCCGGCCCGGTTGATCCCAGCGGCCCCTGCAGGCCGGTCGCGCCGGTCACACCCGGGATGCCCTGCGCGCCGGCCTGCCCCGCGATCCCTTGGGCACCCTGATCGCCCTTTTCTCCCGGCGACCCTCTCGGTCCCAGTGATCCTGTCGCCCCGGTTGGCCCGGCGACCCCGGTCGCGCCGGTTGACCCGGTGGGTCCCTGTGCGGTCAGCACGCCCCACGTTCCCGGCACCAGCCCGGGCGTATTGCCATGATTGAACGGGATCAGCGAAGCGTAGCTCGCGCCGTTCCAAAGCACCACATCGCCCAGGTTGTAGTTATTCACCGAGCTGTACGCTCCCTGGTAGACCAGTCCCGGCGTTCCGGTGGCCCCGGTATTGCCCGTGGCGCCCGTTGCGCCGGTGATCCCCTGGATCCCGAAACCCGGTGGTCCCTGCTGCCCGGTCACGCCCGTCGCGCCCACGGCGCCGGTCGCACCCGTGCCTCCCTCGGCGGCCAGCAGCCCCCATCCGCTTCCAAGCCCGGGCGTATTGCCGTGGTTGGAAGCCATCTGCGAGATCCACGAAGATCCCAAAAATGTAACCACATCCCCATTCGCATAGTTATAGGTAGAGCTATACACGCCCAGGTAGTTCACCAGGCCGGCACCGGCGGCGCCCTGAGCCCCCGTGGCGCCGGTCGCCCCGGTTGCCCCGGTGAGTCCATTAATTCCATTAGCTCCACGCAGACCCGCGACCCCGGTCGCTCCCAAAGCTCCTGTGGCGCCCGTAGCACCCGTGGCCCCTGTGGCGCCGACACCGCCTCCACTGCCACCTCCCCCCGCCAGCACAACCTCCAGCTGCGGCTGGTGCGAGGTCTCATCGTTCTCCTTGCTGTCGAACTGAACCACGGCGGTCGGGGCGCTCAGCGCCACACCGAAGTTGCCGGCCGGGTTACCGATCCAGGCCTGCACGATCGAGGTCACGTCAAAGGTAACGAAGATTCCCGGCCCGCTCACGGCGCCGGCCGCCGCGCTCGACCCCAGCGTCGGCTGCGACGCATAGGTCACCCCCGACTCCGTCCAGGCCCCCGTCACCGGTTGCACAGTCACCGTTCCGGGCGTGTCGGCACGATTGCAGAACACCGTCAGCGTGGCGCGCGTGATCTCCGCGGCGGTTGTACCCGCAGGCAGCGTTCCCAGATCAAACTGGACCAGCGCGGTATACCCGCCGCCCACGTTCAGATTGCTGAGGCCGCCCGCATTCACCGCGGGTTGCGCCGAAGAGACATGCGCGTCGGCCACCAGCGTGGCCTGCACCGCCCAGGCCGCCTCGGTATGCCAGAGCAGCAGCGCCAGCAGCCAGATCGCGCGCAATCGCCATGTTTTGGGAGCTTTCCCCTTCACCCTCGCCCCCGGGAACAGCTCGACGTCAGAGCCACGCCACTCTCTCGCCGGGAGCAAAAGCACTCCGGGCAGAGTTCGGCAACTCCTCCGTTCTACGGTCTGGGAAGGGCCGCCACCATCCCCCAACCGGAGACCCGTCTACTACTGTCCGGTGCCTCCACCGAAGGTGTTACAGCGATCCATGTCGCCTGACTGGAACCCGCGCTCAAACCACGTCTGCCGCTGCTCGGAAGATCCATGGGTCCAGCTCTCCGGGCTCACCGCACGTCCGGTCATCTTCTCCAGGTGATCGTCGCCGACCGCCGCCACCGCACTCAGCGCCGCCGGAATATCGCCCGCATCCAGAATGTGCTCCTGCTGGGCGTGGTGCGCCCAGACGCCGCCGTAGCAGTCCGCCTGCAGCTCCAGATCCACCGAAAGATGGTTCCCCTGGTCGGGTTCACGCTGCTCCAGCCGCTGCACCTTGGCCTCGATCCCCTCCATATTCTGCACATGGTGGCCAAGCTCATGCGCGAGCACGAAGGCCTGCGCAAAGTCCGCCGTCGAACCGCCAAACTTCTTCAACTCATCCCAGAAACTCAGGTCGATGTAGACCTTCTGATCCTCCGGGCAATAAAACGGCCCCGTCGAGGCCTGCGCCTCGCCGCCGCAGCCGGCTTGGGTCTCGCCCCGGTACAGCACCACGTGCGCCTCGTGGTAAGGCATGCCCTTGGCGGTCAGCGTCGCCCGCCAGAACTTCTGCACATCGCCGTTCACAAAAGAGATCAGCTGCGCGTCCCGGTCCCCACCCGCCGCATGCGGCTGCGGTGTCCCATTTTGCGTCGTCTGCACCTGCTGCGTCGGGACAGAACCCCCGCCCGAGCCGCTGTTGAACATGCCGCCCAGGAAGTTGTGTCCCGTAACCAGACTGACCACCACGAGAATGATGAAGCCGACGATGCCAATCCCACCGCCGCCGAAGCCAAAGCCCCCGCCGCCACCCCCGCCGCTGTCATCCCTGCGGTCTTCAATATCGCTGCTCAGACCACCCGGCTGCCATTCCATCCCCTGCTCCTTAGCTCAACAATAATTAGCTCAACAATGATTTGCGATTTGTGATTTATCTCACGCGGATTTGTTTCACGCGGATTGCCAAAATTTCTCCCCAAAATTTTCCAAGGAGATGGCTGCACGTCGTACTCTGATGCTAAATCGCCTTGAAAATAAATGCCTTTCCCCACAACCCGCCTTCCGGCTCAAGCCGCAGCCGCGCCTTCGCGGAACAGACCGGCGGAGAGCAAGCTCCAGACCCCCTGCAGCAGGCCATTCCGCTCGCTTTTTGTTTTGGGCTCGGCAAGTTGTTGCTGCAATTCGCTCTCACCCTTTGGACAAAGCATCTCGGCTACGGCTACTTCCGCGACGAGTTCTACTTCCTAATGTGCGGCCGGCATCTCGCCTGGGGCTACGTTGACCAGGGTCCCGTCGTCGCCGTTCAGGCTCGGCTCGGCGAGTGGCTCTTCGGCGACTCGGTCTTCGGCATTCGTGTCCTCTCCGCCGTGGCCGGAGCCGTGGCCGTCGGCCTCTGCGGCCTCCTTACCGCGGCCCTCGGCGGCAGACGCCCCGCCCAGGCGCTGGCCATGCTCGGCCTGCTCGTGGCCCCGGTCTACCTGGGGGTGGACGGCTTTCTTTCCATCACCTCCGCCGAACCTGTCTTCTGGACCGGCTGCGTCCTGGCACTCGTCTTGCTGCAGCGCGGCGCCCCGGCGCCGCGGATGTGGCTCGCGATCGGCCTGCTGGCGGGGATTGGCCTACTCAACAAACCGTCCATGGTCTTCTTTCTTCTGGCGCTGCTGCTCGCTCTGGTCCTCACGCCGCAGCGCCGCCTGCTCGGGACGGTCTGGTTTCCCGTGGCGGCGGCCGTCACCCTCGCGCTGGTCTCGCCGTATCTCACATGGCAGGCCGTCCATCACTGGCCCACCTGGGTCTTTCTCCACAATGGCGAGATCGAAGGCAAGAAAATCGTTCTCAGCCCACTCGGATTCCTCTGGGCCCAGATCAGCCAGATGGAGCCCGTCACGGCGCTGCTGTGGATCCCTGGCATGATCGCCATGCTGCGGGGTAGCCGTCTCCCTCACCTGCGCTGGATCGCCCTCACCTATCTCTTCTTTCTGATCCTGATGTACCGGTTGCACGCCAAGGACTACTATCTCGCGCCGGTCTACCCCATGCTCTTCGCCGTTGGTGCTGTTGCCTGGGAGCAGCGCTTCAGCGCCTCCAGGCGCGTTCGCCAGGACCGCGTATTTGCCTTTCCCGTTTTGGAAACGGCTCTCCTGCTCACGGGCCTCCTGATCCTGCCCATGGCCTCACCCGTTCTTCGACCCACTGCCTGGGTGCGCTATACCCACGCCCTGCACCTTCGCCCGGATAATTCGGAATCCGCAAAAACCAGCATCCTACCCCAGTTCTACGCTGACCGCTTCGGCTGGACCGAAGAGGCGTCCTCCGTCGTCGGTATCGTCCGCTCCCTGCCGCCGTCCCAGCGCCGGGAGGTCTGCATCATCACCAATAACTACGGCGAAGCCGGCTCACTTGAATTCCTCGGCCGCCGACTGGATCCCACCCTGCCGCCCGTAATCTCCGGCCATAACAACTACTGGCTGTGGGGCATGCGCGGCTGCAGCGGCGACGTGCTCCTTGCCGTCGTGCATGACTCGCGGGAAGAGCTCGCCAAACGGTACCGCTCCGTCTCCGTCGTCGGCCGCACCGGAGGCCCGCTCTCCATGCCCTATGAGCACATGAACATCTACCTTCTGGTCGGCAAACTGACACCCGGTCCATTCGACTGGGCCGCTGAGCAGAACTACATCTGACTGGAACGTCCAACGCACCTTTGTGATGGTTGTAACGAGCGAATCCCCCGGTAACTTGTCATCCTGAGCGTAGCGAAGGACCTGCTGTTTGCGAGCCCGGCTCTAAACGGCAGGAGACCCGCTATAACCTGGAGAGCAGGGGCAGCCAGCGAACTTTGACACGCAGCGGAACAAAACTCGGCCAGAACTTTCTTGTAGATGAAGCAGCCTGCCTGCGCATCGCCGCCGCGATCGGCGAGACGCGCGACCGCACCGTCGTCGAAATCGGCCCCGGCCACGGCGCCATCACCGGCCCACTCGCCGCGCGTTGCGGCCACCTCCACTGCATCGAGTTCGACCCCGCCCTCGCCCGCGAGCTCGCCTTCCGCTTCCGCAACGATCCGCACGTGACCGTTACCCACGCCGACATCCTGCAGTACGACCTGGCCCCGTTGGCCGCCGAGGCGAACGGTCCGCTGGACGTCGTCGGCAACCTGCCCTACTACATCACCTCGGACATCCTGCTGCACCTGTTCCGCTTCGCCCGCGTGGGCCTCGTCCGCCGCGCCGTATTGATGATGCAGCGCGAGGTCGCCGTCCGCATCGCCTCCCCCGCCGGCGCCAGCGACTACGGCCCCCTCTCCGCTCTCAGCCAGCTCCACGGCACCGTGACGGAGCTCTTCACCCTGCCCCCGGGCGCCTTCGACCCACCGCCGGACGTCCACTCCACGGTGATTCGGCTCGACTTTCAGCCCCGGTTCGCCGAACTCGGCCTCCAGTTCGAGACCTTCAACCCATTCCTGCGCTCCACCTTCGCCCAGAAGCGCAAAACCCTGGCAAACAATCTGCGCAATGCCGGCTTCACCACCGCGCAGTTGGCCGCCGCTTGGCCGCCACACCTGCCGGTCCAGGCCCGCTCCGAAGCCGTAGGCCTGGAAGATCTAGCCAGCCTCTACCGCGCGCTCGCCGCAACCGCAGCTACGATGTAGCCGGCTGGAGATCTCTTCTTGTTGTCATTCCCCAAGGGAGTCTGCATCTGTCGCTGCAAGCCACATCGGCCCTTCGCTACATCGGCCGTTCGCTTCGTCGAACCGGCCCTAACTAGGCTCCGCTCCCCGTCGGCAACACGCCTGCACTCTCCAGCAGATGCGCCGCCTTGCGCCGCACCCGCTCCATCACGCGGTCGTCGCCCTGAATCGCCTGCAGCACCGGTGCGATGTTGCCCACCTCCAGCGCGCGGCCGTCATTCAGCGCGGCTTGCAGCCCGTCCATCTCCACATCCAGCCCCAACCGGTCAAAGCGCAGCTTCGCCCTTAGCCGTTCGCCGAACTGCATCGTTTCGGCGATCGCTTCAAAGACGGTGGTCGCCGCATTCACGCGGTCGTCTTCGGAGTAGTTATAGCTGCACTCGGCCACCGCGCCGTCCCGCAGCAGCCGCAGCGTCTTGGTCCCGGTCTGCGCGATGTTCTTGCGGTGCGACTCACAACGATTGGACCGCACCAGCGGCACCGCCGCGAACACCCTTTGCAGCACCGCCGGCGGCACCGCAATCGGCACCTCTCCCTCCGCGCCGGGGGAGCCAGTCCCCACCGCCGCTTGAGCCACCGCCGCTTGAGCCGTCGCAGCTTGAGCTGTCGCAGCTTGAGCCGTCGCAGCTTGAGCCGTCGCAGGCGCCGCACCGCGGTACACCCCCTTGCCCGTCGACTCCTCCAGCTGCACCGAGTAATACACTGCGGCGGTCCCGCTGCGGTCCAGCGTGAACGTCAAACTCGCTCCCGGCCTCACTCCCGCATCCTGTGCCGGCGCGGCTCCGCAAAGCGCCGCGATCGTCAACCACGCCCCGAACCGCCTCAACGCTTCAAAACCTCCGCCGTCTGCGCATGGTGGATGTGGCAGATCGCAATCGCCAGCGCATCGGCCGCATCGGCCGGCTTCGGGATCTCTTCCAGCTCCAACAGCCGCGCCACCATGAAGCCCACCTGATCCTTGGCCGCCAGACCGTAGCCCACCACCGCGCTCTTCACCGAAAGCGGGGCGTATTCGGCCACCGGCAGACCGCAGTTGGCCGCCGCCAGCAGCGCCACGCCGCGCACCTGCCCCAGCTTCAACGCGCTTTTGGCGTTGTTGGCGAAAAAGACATCCTCGATTGCCACGCACTCCGGCTCCCACAGCGCCATCAGCGCGGTCAGCTCCGCATAAACTTGCGCCAGCCGCGTCGGCGTGCGGTCTTTTTTATTCAGCCGCACCGCTCCCGCGCAGAGATGGCGCAGCCGGGGCGTGCGCGCCGAGAGGTCCACCTCCACCACACCGTACCCCGTGAACTCCGTCCCGCAATCGACACCGAACACCCGCATGCGACTGAGTGTACCGCCCGCACCTCCCCCTTTCGGCCGCCGCCCTCCGATGGCCCGGTTACAATCGTTCAGACCGTCACCACCCCGGTAACCCCGGCCATTGGCCGACCCAGTCGTTGAGACTTCTTCGTTCAAGACCAGTTCAAGATCCAGTTCAAGATCCAGTCGCTAGAGAACTCACGCTTTGAGACCGACCCCCATAACCGGCCACCGTCGTACCGCAGGGATCGTCTCAGGGACCGTCTCTTCGCTGCTGGCCGCAGCCGTCGCCGTCAGCTTCCCGGGGGCCGCTCACGCGCAGCAGGACACCCAGCCCGTGCCCGCTCCGGTCGTTCGCGTCCAGCGGCACCCGCCCGCCCAGACCGATGCGGGCAATGCCCCCAAGTCGGCTCCCAGCAACGCCCTCAGGTCGGTCACCAACTCCGCCCCCAAGTCGGCTCCCAGCTCCGCTCTTAAGTCGACTCCCAGCACCGCCGGGCAGAACTCACCGGCAGCACCTGCCGTGCACCGCCCCCGTCCCGTGCCCAGCCTCCTCCCAGACGGAACGCCGGCAACGGTCGCCTCTCCACACAGGCCCGCCGCAGTTACCCCCCAGGGCGCCGCGGCACCGTCAGGACACACAGCCCCGGCAATCCAATCGGCTGCACCGAAGTCTGCCGTTCCAACCACCACCGCAACAACGACGGCAGCCACACCCGCAACGACTCCGGCAAAATCCGCAAAACCCGCGCCCGAGCACCCTTCCAACACCATCCGCGGCCTCAATCGCAACGTAATCGTGCTCGATCCCGGCCACGGCGGCCCCGACACCGGCGCCCGCATCGGCGACAACACGCTTGAAAAGAACGTCACGCTCGCCCTCGCCTTTCGCCTGCGCTCCCTTCTGCTCGCCCGCGGTTTCACCGTCGTGCTGACCCGCGACAGCGACGCCGCCACCCTGCAAACCACGTCCAGCTCCACACCCACGCCGCTCACCTTGGACGACCGTGCCGGCATCGCCAACCACGCCCACGCCGCCGCCTGCCTTCTGCTCCATGCCACCGGCCGCGGCACCGGCCTGCACGTCTACAACTCGGAGATCACCCCCGTCCCCGCCGAACCGTACCTCGTCCCCTGGCTGACCGGCCAATCCGCCTGGGTTCCAGCCAGCCGGGCGCTTGAAGGCCAGGTGAGCGCCGCGCTCGGCCGCTCGGGCATCACGCTGCTGGCCAGTACCGCCTCCGTGCGCCCCGTCGACTCCCTCACCTGCCCCGCGCTCGTGCTCGAGCTCGCCCCCGAAAACGGCACCCCCGCCAGCATCAACGGCGCCGCCTACCAGGAGCGCGTCGCCGCCGCGCTCGCCGGCGCCCTCGTGGTGTGGGAAAACGCCGTGCAGCCGCCGCCGCGCCTGCCCGCGCCCGTCCACGTTACACATCACACGGCACCGGCAGACACCACGGCCTCTGCCGCACGGAACCCAGCCACGCCGGAGGCGCAGCGATGACTTCGCGCCGCATGCGCCTCATTCTCTGGTGCCTGATCGCCTCCATCCTGGCCATGGGCGTCATCCTCTTCGTCGAACGCCAGCGCCAGCGCGACAAGGTCCGCGACATCGCCGACCAGGCCCCCATCGACGCCCCCTACACCGACGCCGAGCCGGTCACGCTCGACCTGGCCGACGACAACACCGGAGCCGTCACCGCCACCGAACGCCACATCGCCCTGCCCACCGAGGCCAACGCCCGCGCCCGTGCCCTGCTCGATCATCTCGTCAACGAGTACGCCCTGCCCGGTTCCGCGCACCCGCTGCCGCCCGGCGTCATGGTCAACGAGATCTTCCTTCTGCCGCTTCCGGTCGTCGGCCATGAGCTCGACGCGCACGCTCCCGCCACCGCCGACGGCCGCGTCGCCACCGTCCCCGTCGCGCCCACCAACCCCGGCGCCCTCGGGCCCACCGCTCCCGGCGGCCAGCTCGCGGTGATCGACCTGCGCGGCACCTTCGTCAACGGTCACCCCTCCGGCGTCGAGGTCGAATCGCTCACCCTCGCCTCCATCCTCGGCACCCTCCACACTAATCTGCCGCAGATCGAGCAGGTCCGCTTCCTCGTCGACGGCCAGCCCCGCGAAACCCTCGCCGGCCACGCCGACCTGCTGCGCACCTACCCCGTCCGCGAAACCCTCACCGCCGGCGCCGGGAGCAACGCCCCGTGACCCCGGCCGCCTCCCCGCAAGACGTGGCCGGCACCGGCCCGCTTCCCAAACGCACCATCGGCGTCTTCGATTCAGGCTTCGGGGGCCTCACCGTCCTCCGCGCCCTGCTGCCGCGGCTCCCCGGCACCCATTTCCTCTATCTCGGCGACACCGCCCGCCTGCCCTACGGCGCCAAATCGCAGGCCACGGTCGCCCGCTACGCCGTCGAAGCCGCCCTCTACCTCGTCGCCCGCGGCGCCGAACTCCTGGTCATCGCCTGCAACACCGCCACGGCGCTCGCCCTGCCGGAGATCCGCGCCGCCGTCCCCGTTCCCGTCATCGGCGTCATCGAACCCGGCGCGCAGGCCGCCCTCGCCGCTACTGCGCACACGCACGCACACACGCACACGGACTCCGAAACCCAATCCAGGCATGTCCTCGTGCTGGCTACCCCCGCCACCGTGCACTCCCACGCCTACCGCGACACCTGCGCCGCGCTCGGTCTCCACGTCACCGAAATGCCCTGCCCGTTGCTCGTTCCGCTCGTCGAAGAGGGCTGGACCGACCACCCCGTCACCCGCGAGGTCCTCCGCATCTACCTCGCCGAAGCCCTCGCCGCCACCGCGCCCGCCACCGTCCTGCTCGGCTGCACGCACTACCCGCTGATCGCCCCCGCCATCGCGCAAACCCTTCGCGATCTAGGCTCGGCCGCCGCCGTGGTCGACTCCGCCGAAGCCACCGCCGAGGCCGTCCGCGCCGCCCTCGCACCAAGCAGCGGCCAAGCCGCAACATGGGCCGCAGCCACAGCAGCAGCCACCTTCGACTGCTTCGCCACCGACTCCGTCGAAAAGTTCGCCCGCCTAGGCAGCCAGTTCCTCGGCCGTCCCATCCCGGACGTACACCTGCTCGACCTCGGCGGCTGAGGCCGGTTGTAAGTTGTGGGTGTAATCCAATCCGGCGGCACTACCGCACTCGAAGCTCACACGACCACAAAGCGACACCCACCAACGACCAACGACCTACAACCTACAACCCACAACCCACAACCCACAACCCACAACTCCTATGCCCTATCTCCTGAAATCCGAACCCGGCAAATACTCCTTCGACGACCTCCTCCGCGACGGCGAAACCGTCTGGGACGGCATCAAGAACCCCCAGGCCCTCATCACCCTGCGCCACATGAAGCCCGGTGAACAGTGCGTCATCTACCACTCCAACGTGGGCAAAGCCGCGATCGGCACCGCAAAAGTCGCCTCCGTCAAGCTCGCCGAAGACGGCAAAACCCCGCTCGTCACCCTCAAGGCCGGCAAGCGCCTAAAGCGCGAACGCTCCCTCGCCGAAATCCGCGAAGCCGGCGTCTTCGAGGGCTCCATCCTGTTCCGCCAGTTCCGCCTCTCCGTCGTCCCACTCACCGACGAGCAGTTCGACTGGCTCCTCCACGGCTAGACCAGGGTCCCGTCATCACCAAAGAACTCGTCATCCTCAGCGCGGCGAAGGACCTGCTTTTTGCATCCGCTGGCGACACCGGTCGTGCACTCCCAAAAGCTCCACTCGCCGAGACGGCACACCGCAGCAACCAACACGAAAAAACAGAGGATAAGTTGCACAAATCGGCTCTACGCACCGCAGGCTGTCTCGGCATTCTTCTCGCGCTGACCGGCACAGGTTGCCGCCGCTCCGCCTCAACCCGCAACGCCGCCTCCGCAAAAGCCCAGCTCGCCGGCCACCGCACCCTCTACGTCGAACCCGACGCCGGCTTCAATTGGCTCTACACCCTCGTCAACAACGCCCACACCACCGTCGACATGACCATGTACGAGCTCGTCGACCCCACCTTCTCCGCCGATCTCGTCAGCGCCTGCACCCGCGGCGTCCGCGTCCGCGTCATCCTCGACCAATCCCTCGAAAAAGAGGCCAACACCCCCGCCTACACCCAGCTGAACGGCGCCGGTCCCAACTGCTCGGCCGCCTGGTCCAACCCGCAATTCTCAGCAACCCACGAAAAGTCCCTCGTCATCGACAACACCACTGCGGTCATCCTGAGCCTGAACCTCACCAGCCGCTACTACAGCGCCACCCGCGATCTCGCCCTCGTCGAAGACGACGCCGCCGACATCAAGGCCATCGACACCACCTTCAACACCGACTACAACTCCACGGCCGACGTCGGCTACCACCCCAGCGGCGGCGACGACCTCATCTGGAGCCCCACCTCCGCCCAACTCGCCCTGCTCAACATCATCCAAAGCGCCAAAAAGACCCTACTCGTAGAAAACGAAGAGCTCAGCTCCTCCACCATCGTCGAAGCCCTGGAACGTGACTGCTCCCGCGGCGTAGACGTCCGCATCGCCATGACGGACACCAGCGCCGGCTACCACGCCAACTACAAGGCCCTGCAAACCGCCGGCTGCGGCGTCCACATAGGCACCAAGGACGCCACAACCCTCTACATCCACGCCAAAGCCATGGTCGCCGACCTCGGCACCCCCGGCCAGGTGGGCTATCTCGGCTCCATCAACTTCTCCGACGCCTCCCTCAACAAGAACCGCGAACTCGGCCTCTATCTCTACGACCCCACCCTCCTCAACCAACTCAACACCACGCTCGCGGGGGACTACGCCGGCTTTCCGGCCTTCCTCTAAACGCCCCGATTTGTCATCCCGCAGCGTAGCGGAGGGATCTGCTGTTTGCCCTGCTACGCTCGCCGCCCGCACACGCCCTGCTATCCTAGCCAGCGTCGCCCTGCGCACTTGCGCCGTTCCGCGACATCCACGGAGTGCACCAGAATGATCGACATGCAGGGCCAGGTCGCCGTCGTCTTCGGCGTCGCCAACAAGCGCAGCATCGCCTATTCCATCGCCGAAGCCCTCGCCCACGCCGGCGCCACGCTCGTCCTTTGCTACCAGAGCGATCGCCTTCGCAAGGACTCCGAAGCCCTTCTCGCCGATCTCGGCCAAAGTGAAAAAGGCCGCCTCCTCCAGTGCGACGTCACCTCCGACGAGCAGATCGACGCCGCCTTCGCCGAGATCAAAGCCGCCTTCCCCGTCCTCCATACCGTCGTGCATTCCATCGGCTTCGCGCCCAACATCAAAAACCCCGTCCTCGACACCCAGCGCGCCGACTTTGCCCTCGCCCACGACATCAGCGTCTACTCCCTCATTGCCATCGCCCGCGCCTCCGCGCCGCTGATGACCGAGGGTGGTTCCCTGCTCACCCTCACCTACTACGGCGCCGAAAAAACCTTTCCCAACTACAACATCATGGGCGTCGCCAAGGCCGCGCTCGAAGCCACCGTCCGTTACCTCGCCATGGAACTCGGCGGCCGCAACATCCGCGTCAACGCCATCTCCGCCGGCCCCATCAAAACCCTCGCTGCCCGCGGCATCGGCGACTTCAACACCATCCTCGACAAGGTCACCGAACGCGCCCCGCTGCGCCGCAACGTCGAACAGACCGAGGTCGCCGGCGCCGCCCTCTTCCTTTCCTCCAAACTCGCCTCCGGCATCACCGGCGAAGTCACCTTCGTAGACTGCGGCTTCAACACCACCGGCATCTAGCCACGCGCCATAATCCGCTCCTCCCTTAACTTGTCATCCTGAGCAAAGCGAAGGACCTGCTTTCGGCTTCGGTTAGCAACAAACTTCCACACCCTCCCCCCCCCCCCCCAAAGTTGTCATCCTGAGCGAAGCGAAGGACCTGCTTTCTGCTTCGGTTGGCAACAAATCTAGACACCTCCCCAAAGTTGTCATCCTGTGCAAAGCGAAGGACCTGCTTTCCGCTTCGGTTGGCAACAAACCTAGACACCTCCCCAAAGTTGTCATCCTGAGCAAAGCGAAGGACCTGCTTTCCGCTTCGGTTGGCAACAAACTTCGCCTAAATCGGAATGATGTCGGACAAAACGTCACTCCGCAGGGTATCTGCCGTTCGGCGCCACTGAATTTCTACAATCACTGGCGTTACATCAGATCTAAGGCAGGCCCTGGGATCGGGAGAAAGAGACGGTCATGCAGCGTAGAAGCTTCGTCAAATACCTCGGTATGTCGGCAGGGGCGCAACTCGGCGCCGGCTCGCTGCAAGCGCTCACCTCGGCTCCAAAACAGGCCGCGACCGGCCCTGCCTTTCTCTTCAACCAACTCGGCTACCTCCCCACGCAGCCCAAGATCCTCACCCTGCGCGGCTTCGACAACTCCCCCGGCAAGCTCCAGCTCCTGACGGCCACTAACACCAAGCCACCCCTCGAAATCCCACTCTCCGCTCCACAAACAGACGCCCTCTCCGGCGACACAGTCCGCTTGGCCGACTTTTCTGCCCTGAATCAGCCCGGCACCTACGTTCTCGAAGCCGCGGGCCAGCGCAGCGATCCCATCCTCATCGGCCCCACCGTCTACGCCGACGCCCTCCGCACCACGGTGCGCGGCTACTACGGTCAGCGCTGCGGCTGCGCCGTCGACCTCGGCCGCGGCTACAGGCACCCACCCTGCCACCTGGTCGGCGCCTACGGCCTCTCCTCCGGCAAATCCGGCGGACTGCCCAACGCCGGCGGCTGGCACGACGCCGGCGACTACGGCCGCTACGTCGTCAACAGCGGCATCACCTGCGCCACCCTGCTCTGGGCCTGGGAGCTCTACCCACAAGCGCTCCAAACCCTAGAGCTGGATATCCCAAAGACAAAAGACAAGCTTCCCGACTTCCTCGCCGAGGTCCTCTGGAACCTCCAGTGGATGTTTGAAATGCAGGATCTCGACGGCGGCGTCTTTCATAAGCAGACCAGCGCCAACTTCTGCGCCTTCATCATGCCGCAAGATGACAAGCTCGTCAGCCAGGTCATCGGCACCGGCGCCGACCCCTACAAAAGCACCGCCGCCACCGCCGACTACGCCGCCGTGATGGCGGTCGCCGCCCGCTGCTACGCCCCGTTCGACCCCGCGCTCTCCGCCCGCTTTCTCGCCGCCGCCCGCAAGGCCTGGGACTGGGCCGCCGCCCACCCCAACGTGATCTTCCGCAACCCTCCCGGCATCAGCACCGGCGAATACGGCGACTCGGAAGTCTCGGACGAGCTCGCCTGGGCCTCCGCCGAACTCTGGCGCACCACCGGCGACCCGCAGTACGAAAAAGCCTTCCTAGCCAGGCTGCCCGCTGACCGTACCACCCTAAAGATCGACGCCCCTGACTGGGGCAACGTCGGCTCCCTCGCCGCCTGGACCTACACCCTCGCCGACCGTCCCGGCGACCCCGCCGTGAAAGCCGCGGTCCGCGCCGGAACGCAGCAGGCCGCCACGAACCTCATCGCGACCGGCAAGCAGAACGGCTACGGCAACACCATGGTCCTCACCGACTACGGCTGGGGCTCCAACAGCGGCGCCGCCAACCAATCGCTCCTTCTGCTGATCGCCCACCACCTGCAGCCACAACCCGAAGCCCAGGCCGCCGCGCTCGCGAACCTCCACTACCTGCTCGGCCGCAACTGCTTCGGGGTCTCCTGGGTCACCGGCCTCGGCACCCGGCCTTTCCAGCACCCACACCACCGCCCCAGCGTCGCCGACGGCATCGCCGCTCCCTGGCCCGGCCTGCTCTCGGGCGGCCCCAACCGCCATCCCGCCGACCCCATCGCCAAAACCGTTCCCCCCGGTCCACCCATGCGCATGTGGATCGACGATGACCGTGCCTACTCCATGAATGAGATCGCCATCAACTGGAACGCCCCACTCGTCTTCCTGCTCGCCGCCGCCAACACGATGTCGTAAGCACCTTGCTCACTTTGGTTGTCATTCCCGAAGGGAATCTGCGTTTTCGGGGCTAGCAGTGCAGCCCGGCGGGGCGGATGCGATAACCTCCCACCATGCACCCTAAGTTTCTGGCCCAGGCAGCGACCACCCTCGCCGCGACCGCCCTGCTGTCCTTACCCACTCCGGCACAGGCCCGGCAGCCCGCGCCAGCAGCCCCCATCGTCCTCCACGCCGCCCACCTGCTCGACGTAGCCAACGGCACCCTCATCTCCCCCGGCGAAATCCTCATCCAGGGCACCCGCATCGCCGAAGCCGGCCAACACGTCACGCACCCGGCCAACGCCCAGACTATCGACCTCGGCACAGCCACCCTCATGCCCGGCCTCATCGACGCCCACACCCACCTCTTCCTCCACGTCGGCGGTGAGGCCGACCAGACCGTCGACGAATCCGTCCCCGAGCGCACCCTCATCGCCGCCAAAGCCGCGGAAGCCGACCTCATGGCCGGCTTCACCGCCGAACGCGACATGGGCACCGAAGGCGCCTACTGCGCCGACGTCGCCGTCCGCAACGCCATCAATCGCGGCCTCATCCCCGGCCCCCGCATGCGCGTCAGCTGCAACGCCATCGACATCAACGGCGGCCACGAGGACGACAACGGCCGCAACCCCGAGCAGCACCTGCTCTCCAACGCCGACCGCGCGAACACCGCCGACCAGGTCGTCGCCGTCATGCGCGAACAGCACAAACAGGGCGCCGACTTCACCAAAATCTACGAAACCGGCCCCGACCACCTCGTCGACGGCGTCTTCACCACGCCCTTTCAGTACACCGAAGCCCAACTAGCCGCCGCCGTCGCCGAGGCCCACCGTACCGGCTCTCGCGTAGGCGTCCACTGCACCGGCGAACCCGGCGCCGGCTACGCCGCAGCCGCGGGCGTCGCCAGCATCGACCACGCCTACCATCTCTCCCCTGAAACCATGCGCATGATGCACGACAAAGAAGTCTACGCCGTACCCACCTTCACCATCGCCGAATACTTCGCCGACCACGCCGCATCCCCCACAGCCGCCGCGCACGAACGTGAACAACAGGCCTTCCACGCCGCCCAGTTCAAACTCCAGATCGCCGCCGGCGTCCCCTTCGCCGTGGGCTCTGACGTAGGTCCCTTCCCCCACGGCACCCAGGCCCGCGAATACGAGCTCATGGTCCAGTACGGCCTAAGCCCCGCCGAAACCCTCCGCGCCGGCCTCCTCAACGGCGCAAAACTCCTCGACTGGGCAGACCAAATCGGCCAGTTAAAGCCCACCTTCTACGCCGACATCATCGCCGTCCCCGGCAATCCACTCCAAAACATCGGCGTCCTGCAACACCCAACCTTTGTCATGAAAAACGGCGCAATCATCCGCAAGGACTAGCGTCATGGGTTGTAAGTGTAGAGGGCCACGTCGCCCCAACACCCCAAAAAGTTGTCATCCTGAGCGAAGCGAAGGACCTGCTGTTTGTTCAAAGGCTAAACAGCATCAGGAAAACAGTTCTAGCCGCCCCTCGACCGCCGCTCCACTCGCAGCCGCACCGGCCCACGCGGCCGCAGCGTCACACCCGCCTTCACCCGCATCGCCGGTGACTCCCCCGTCGGCAACACGAACCTCCAGTGCTGCACCATCTCCGCCAGCGCCAGCACACCCTCCATCCACGCCAGGCCCTCGCCGACACACTGCCGGCTCCCCGCCCCGAACGGAAAATAGGCCAGCTTCGGCCGCCCCGCCTTGGCCTCCTTCGTAAACCGGCTCGGATCGAACCGCTCCGGGTCGGGCCAGAAGCGCGGGTCGCGCTGGATCGCGATCTGCGGTGCCAGCAAAAACGTCCCCTTCCGAACCGTCACACCCCGGTACTCATACGTCTCGGCGGCCATGCGGCTGATCACCCAGACCGGCGGATACAGCCGCAATCCCTCGGCCACCACCTGCTCCGCCAACGGCAGACGCGCGTAATCCTCCGCCGTCGGCAGCTGCCCGCCGAGCACCCGCGTTGCCTCCTCCGCCAGCGCCTCCTGCACCTCCGGATTCACCGCCATCTGCCACAGAATGAAGCTCAGCGCATTGGCCGTCGTCTCGTGCCCGGCCAGCAGCGCGGTCAGGCACTCATCGCGCACCTGCTCGTCGCTCATGCGCGCCGAGGAGCCTGTCCCACCCGCGTCCTCGGCATCCTCAGAGGCCAGCAACATGCTCAACAGATCGCCACGATCCGCCAGAACCGCCAGATCCGCCGAATCCGCCAGATCCGCCCGCCGCTCCGCGATCACCCTGTAGATCATCCGGTCCAGATACGCCCGCCCGCGCGCAATGCGCCGCATGGGCCCGATCGGCAGCCGTTGCAGCAGGTGCGGTGCCGGCAGAAACGCCAGCGTCAGAAAGCTCTGAAAGCCGTCCACCGCCTCCGCGATCTGTGCCATATCCGCCTCAAAGTCCAGGCTGAACAGCGTCCGCCCCACGATCCGCAGCGCCAGCAGCAGCATATCCGTATGGATCTCGGCCACACTGCCGTCCCTCCAGCCCGCTGCCGTCTTCGCCGTCGCCTGCGCGATAATCTCGCCATAGCTCTGGATACGCGCCCGGTGAAACGCCGGCTGCACCAGCCGCCGCTGCCGCATGTGCAGCGGCTCCTCGCTGGTCAGCAGGCCTTCCCCCAGAATTACCTTGCTGCGCCGCATCACCAGGCTGCGATGGTGCAGCCGCTCATTGCGCTGCAGCATCTCGCCCACCAGCTCCGGGTGGTTCAGCTGCAGCACCTCATGCCCCAGCGCCCGAAACTGCACCAGATCGCCGTGCCGCCGCGCATTGCTCACCAGGTACTCGGCCGCATTCTGCCGCCAAAGCTCACCGTTGCGCACCCGCGGCAAAAAGCTCGGCCCTGCCGGCCGCCCAGGGTTCCTCCAACGAATATCCGGCTCAGGAAAGCTCATCTTGTGCCAACTTCAACCCGCCTTCTCCCCCAACACCACCCAGCGCTCCAGCAGCGCATCGTGCGCCGCATGCGCGGTCTCGAGCTCCGCCAGAGCCTTTACCAGCGCATCCGCATCGGACGCCACATCGCCCACATGCTCCTCGGCCGCCGTCACCTTCGCCTCCGCCGCCGCAACCTTCGCGTCGAGCCCGTCCCACTCCCGCTGCTCCAGATAACTCAGCTTCTTCTTCCCACCCGCCCCGTTGGGGCCGTTCCCTGAAGCCGGGGCAGCAGACGCTGAAGCCGCCGCCGCCGCCAGCTCCCGCGCCCCCGGCGACCCCGCACCGCGCCACTCCTCCCACTGCGCATAGTCCGCAAACAACTGCGCATCCCCATGCCCATTCAACCCCAGCACCACGTTCGAGACACGATCCAGCAGGTACCGGTCATGCGTCACCAGCACCAGCGCCCCCTTGAACTCCAGCAGCGCCTCTTCCAGCACCTCCAGCGTCGGGATGTCCAGATCGTTGGTCGGCTCATCCATCATCAGCACGTCGGCCGGCTGCAGCATCAGCCGCGCAATCAGCACCCGCGCCCGCTCGCCACCGCTCAGCCGCTCCACAGGCTGATTCAGCTGTTCACTCGTAAACATGAACTTCGCCGCATAGCTCGCCACGTGCACCACATTGCCCTGGTACACCACACCGTCGGAATCCGGCGCCAGCGCCCGCCGCAGCGTCAGCGCCGTATCCAGCTCGCGCATCTGGCTCAGGTACACCACGCGCAGACTCGGCGCGCGCTTCACCTGCCCCTTGCTCACCGAGATCTCGCCCGTCATCGCCCGCAGCAAGGTGGTTTTACCTGACCCATTCGGCCCCACCAGCCCTAGCCGCGCCCCATTCACCAGCACAAAGCTCACATCGTGCACAATGTCGCGACCGCCCAGCGTCACCGTCACGCCGTCCATCTCGATCAGCCGCTTCGTCTGCCGGTCCGTCCCGTCAAACCCGATCCCCGCACTCGCCGTGCGCATCCGGCTGTTCACGTCCGCCAGCTGCCCGATCAGGTCATGCGCATTGTCGATCCGCGCCTTGGCCTTCGTGCTCCGCGCCTTCGGCCCGCGCCGCAGCCAGTCAATCTCGATCTTCACCCGGTTCTGCAGCCCTTCCTGCTGGCGCTGCTGCGACTCCATGTACCCCGCCCGGTCCTCCAGAAAGCGCGAATAGCTCCCCCGCACCCGCAGCAGGCCCTCCGCATACACCCGGTTCAGCTCCACGATCTCGGTCGCCGTATTCTCCAGAAAGTAGCGGTCATGCGTCACCACCACCACGGCAAAATTTGCCCCGCGCAGCGCCCCTTCCAGCCACTCAATCCCTTCCAGATCCAGGTGATTCGTAGGCTCATCCAGCATCAGCACATCCGGCTGCAGCACCATGGCCTCGGCAATGGCCAGCCGCTTGCGCCAACCGCCCGAAAGGCTGTTCGCCACCGTATCCATGCTCAATTTTTCGTCTTCGCCGGCGTCCGTAAACCCAGCCCGCCCCAGCGTCTCGCGCAGCCGCTGCTCGCGGTCCTCCGGCGGCACCCCCGCCGTCTCCTGCGCCGCCGCGATCACCCCACGCACCGTGATCTTCGGCGGAAACTCCGAAATCTGGCGCACATACCCGATCCGCGCCCGCTTGCGCACGGCCAGGTTGCCCGTATCGGGCTCCATCTCCCCCGCCAGCACGGCCAGCAAGGTCGACTTGCCCGCCCCGTTCGGCCCAATAAACCCAATGCGGTCGCCATCGTTCACAGCGAAAGAAATATCCTGAAACAGCGGAACCGCGCCAAAGCGCTTGCTCACGCCCTGAGCGTTAAGAATCGGCGGCATACCCCTCCAGTCTACGGGTTTGCCGAACTGGATGTTGTATACACGAGCCGGTTGCGGCTCGACACTAAACAGAGCCTCCTCTGTAGGAATAGTGTGGTTGTGCAGCAACAGACAACACTAGCTGAGAAGGCTTACGCTACTCCGGGTCTGCCATTTCCCGTCGAACGTCTCTTGCACTCTGCCACGCCGCATACACGTTTCCCCACCATAGAACGATCCAAAGAAGCTCTCCTAAAGCTAGAAGCAGAATGTTCTGCCCTACTCTTGCCCAGTGCGAATGCAGTGAATGTCCACTTAGGAATGGCCTAACGGCAAGCACAGTCGCCGCGAAGACTGTTGTTGCCCAAATCGCTCTTCTCAACATGCGATGCAACCGCTCTGCTGCGTATACCTCAAATTCAGCGGCTTCCTGTAATGTCCATCTCTCCTGCGGCTCCGCTCCAAACATCGCACTATGCCTCGCGTACTTCCGATGGTGATGTCGCCACAGCAAGGATGCGGCTCTTACAGGCTGGGGTCCGAGGACATTGGGGAACATTGCTTCTACGAATCATCGGAACCATACTGGCTCTTCAGACTACGCGTACGTCCCTCGCCAGTCACACCTACTCCAAATCAAAATCCCGAAGCGGCCGCTCCGTAACCGGCGACTCCTTAGCCTTCTTCAGCGCATCGGCAAACCGCTTGTCCAGCAGCCCGTTCCGGTTCTTCTCCGCCTCGATCGACTGCGCAAACAGCGAATCCCGCCGCGCATCCTGCTCCTTCAGCGCCCGCGCCGCCGCGCCCAGATCCTCAAACGTCCGCTTCTTCGGCGCCGGCGTATGCGCAATAATCCCCCGCGACACCGGATCGATCTTCAGCACCCCACCGCAATCCGGGCACGTCACCTCAAACGGCGTATCGCTCAAGCCCATGCGCACGTCCTCCACCGTTATTTTAGTCCGGCCCCGATCTTCACTGCACACACCCGAAACTGCACACCCATGCACGTAGTAACATTTCTACATAGAAGCGTTCAGGAGGCGAGCCATGGCCATCACCACCCTCTCCAGCCGGGAGTTCAATCAGGACACCAGCCGCGCCAAAAAGGCCTCTTCGGCGGGACCCGTCTTCATCACGGACCGCGGCAAACCTGCGCATGTGCTGCTCAGCATTGAGGAATACCGGCGTCTCTCCAGTCAACGGCGCAACATCGTGGATGCCCTGTCCATGCCGGGACTCGCGGACATCGAATTCGACACTCCCCGCTCTCGCGAACTCGCCCGGCCGGCGGATCTCTCCTGATGTTCCTGCTCGACACCAACGTCATTTCCGAACTCCGCAAGGCCGGCGACGGTAAAGCGGCCAGGAATGTTGTGGCCTGGCTATCGGGCGTCGAAGCCACCACCCTTTACCTGTCCGCCATCACGCTTCTGGAGCTTGAACTCGGCGTCCTCCGGATGGAGCGGCGCGATCCGATCCAGGGCTCTCGGCTCCGCACGTGGATGAACGGTCACATCCTGCCTGAATTTCTTGATCGGACACTTCCCGTCGATGCGGCCGTGGCGCTTCGCTGCGCCTCCCTCCACATGCCAGACCCGCGTCCCGAGCGCGACACACTCATCGCGGCAACCGCTTTGGTGCATGGCATGACAGTAGTGACCCGGAACCTCGCGGACTTCGAGACAACCGGCGTGCGGCTCCTCGACCCCTGGGAGGATCGCTGACCGTCTCTGCTTCCGACGCGGCCAGCAGAAATACGCAAAATCCTTATTCAGCCGCACAACGAGCGGTGGGAGCCGAAAGTCGCCTGCACCAAACAGGAAGGGCACGGCTTCAGCCGTGCCACAAGATCACCGTCACGCGTGCGGCTTAAGCCGCTGAGGTACACCAGGCCAACTTTCCCTAGAACAACAACACCCGATGCCCCGCGCACTCCTGCCCCGCATGATCCACCAGCACCTGCGCCAAATCCTCACCCAGCCGCGCCAGAAACCAAACCCCACCCAGCAGCCGTTCCTGCAAATGCTCCTCAGGATACAGATTCAGCACAATGGCCTCCGCCTGCTTTCGCAGCGACCCCTCACGCTCCACCTGGAACCGAGCCGCCATCCGCCGCAGCCGGTTCATCTGGTACCGCATCTTGCTCGCACTCACCCCAGCCGCGCGCCCCAGCTCCGGGCTCATGACGTTCATATAATCGGTGAGCGCCGTCAGCTCCGCATCCAGCGCATTGCCCGCCGCCGCCAGCTTCCGCTTGCCCTCGACCGGCATCGACCGCGCGCCCAGCCGCAAAGCCAGATCCTCCGCCGTCTTGGCCTCGATCACCTGCAAAAACTGCACCTCATGCCGCGTCATTGACGCCTCAACGGAGGGCTCCACCAACGTAGCCGAAAGTCGAGGCAAAACCGCCGTCACCCGCCCCAGAATCCTTTCAAACACCACCGCCGACTGCGCAAAATAAGCAATCTCAGCCGGCCCGCCGACATACGCCGCCGTCGGCAGAATCGCATCCTGAAACACCGGCCGCAGCAGCGCATTGGGACTCAACCGCTCCGGCTCAGCCTTCAAAATCTCCAGCAACTCCGCCGTGGAATAAACCCGCGACCCAGCCTTCCACCCACCTTCGCGCGTCCGCCGCAGCGCCCGTCGCTCCATAACCCCTGAAGCAGTCGGCTCCAGCAAAAACAGCAGGCTCATGTCGCCCGCCACCTTCACCTGCGCATGGAAACCAGCCGCCTCCAGCTCCGCCGACCGCGCCAGCAGCGCCTCTTCCAACTCCGAAGCTCGCTCAAGCCCCGCCCGCAGCACATCTGCCCCAAGCGCATGAAAGCCGCGCGTGGAAGCATCCATAACAATCAAACCCTGCGCCGCAAACACCCGCGACAGCAGTCGCCCAATCCCGCTCGCCATCGTGGCTTTATATCCAGGGGCATCCGTATAGGCCGCCCGCAGCACCTCACAGATCGGCGCAAACCCCAGCAACTCCTCAACCTGCGCCAGCGCCGCTTCGATCCCATCACCGACCGGCAAAGACCCAGCCGGTGCCGCAAAACCAGCCACACCCACCCCGGCCCGCAGCGTCTCTACCCCGGTCTTCCCCGGCAGATGCACCTGATCTGCCTCGGCGACATCATGGTCCTCGCTCGCCAACCAGAAAACAGGCACATGCTCCCGACCCGAAATCCGTGTCGCGTCCTGGGCCTTGCGCACGGCAGTCGCCGCCTTCAAAAACGTCAGCAGCGGCCCGCCAAACAACCCAACCTGCTGCCCCGTCACCACCGCCGCCGCGCCGTTCCGCAGCCGCTCGATATTCCCCCGAGCCGCCTCGCCCGCCTCAAACAAATTCGCCTGCTTCAGCAGCTCATCCGCCAGTCGCGACCTGTGCTCTCCCGGCAGAACCGGCGCCATCTTCGCCCAATCAAACCGAAACGGATCGTGCGGATACCAGCGCCGCAGCTGGGCAACGGCGGCAGGGTCTTCCGCCTCGGCAAACGCCTGGAATAGCGCCGAACCACCCGGCAGCGACGAAATCGGATAACACTCAATCTGCATAGATGGCGTACGCACCGCGATTCTTGGATGCGCCCCGCCCCGCCCTGATGCAAAAGCCCGCTCAAATTTCCGGGACGTCGCCTCCGAGGCCGTTCGTATACTGATCTCATGGCAGATCAGGACAGCAAGCAGGACCCAGCACACCGCTCCGGCCAGCACCTCACCGGCACCGCCGAGGTCCTCTCCTCCGAGACCGTCTACAAGGGCCGCATCTTCTACGTCACCGCCGACGAGGTCCGCGAACCCGGCGATGTCACCGCTAAGCGGGACGTCGTGCGCCACAACGGCTCCGTCGTTGTCCTCGCCGTGGACACAACCTCGAACCCCGCCGACCCCGGCATCCTCCTCATCCGCCAGTACCGCCACGCCGCCGGCAAGTTCCTGCTCGAACTCCCCGCCGGCCGCATCGAACCCGGCGAAGAGCTCATGGCCGCCGCCTCGCGCGAGCTCATTGAGGAAACCGGCTACCGCGCCGCGAAGTGGTCCAAACACAGCACCTACTACGCCAGCCCTGGCTTCCTCTCCGAGGCCATGAACATCGTCCTCGCCGAAGACCTCACCCTGGGCGAAGCCACCCCCGAAGACGACGAGCGCATCGAGCTCCTCATGACCCCGCTTTCGCAAGTCCTCGCCATGATCCACCGCGGCGAAATCGAAGACGGCAAAACCCTCATAGGCGTCCTACTCTACAACTCCCAACGCCAGCAAGCCACCCCAGAACCCGCCTACAAATAACCCCGACCTTCAATACCGACAACCTAGAACCCACAACCCACAACGCCTCCTATGGACAACATCACCCTAGCCCGCCTCCTCGACGAGACCGCCTCCCTCCTCGAAATCGACGGCGCCGACCCCTTCCGCATCCGCTCCTACCGCCGCGCCGCCGAGGCCGTCGAGCAGCAGACCACCCAGCTCCAGACCCTCACCCTGCCCGACGCCGACCCCAAGGCCCTGCTTTCCATCGGCGGCATCGGCAAGGGCATGGCCGCCAACATTCGCGACCTCGTCGCCACCGGCTCTATGCCGCTGCGCGACGAACTCCTCACCCGCTACAAACCCGGCATGCTCGGCCTGCTCAAGCTCCCCGGCATGGGCCCCAAAACCGTCGCGCTCATCTACTCCACCCTCGGCGTAGCCGACATCGACGCCCTCGAAGAGGCCGCCAAACGGGGAGACCTGCTTACTCTCCCACGCATGGGCGCCAAGTTCACCGAAAAGCTCCTCAAGGGCATCGAAGACCACCGCAAAAACAGCGCCCGCTTCCGCATCGACGTAGCCCGCGACCACGCCGAACGCGTCTCCGAACTGATCCGCGCCTTCCCCGGCATCGACACCATCACGCCGTCCGGCTCGCTCCGCCGCGGCCGCGAAACCATCGGCGACGTCGACCTCCTCGTCACCGGCCCCGCCTGCGAGCCCGAGGTCGTCGCCGCAGCCGTCGAACACGTCGCCAATCTCCCGCTCATCGACAAACTGCTAGCCAAGGGCCAGAACAAGGTCAGCTTCACCCTCCGCAACGGCCTCCAGGTAGACGTCCGCCTCCTGCCCCGTGCCAGCTACGGCGCCGCGCTGCAATACTTCACCGGCTCCAAGCACCACAACGTCACCCTGCGCCAGCGCGCCATCAAGCGCGGCTACACGCTCTCGGAATATGCCCTCCTCCGCCTCGAAGACAACGCCGTGATCGCCTCCGCCACAGAAGCCGAAATCTACAACGCCCTCGATCTCGACTACATCCCGCCCGAACTCCGCGAAAACTGCGGCGAGATCGAAGCCGCCGCCAACCACACGCTCCCGCACCTCATCGTCCGCTCCGACCTCCGCGGCGACGTCCACATGCACACCTTCGAGTCCGACGGCGCCGACTCCATCCGCGCCATGGCCGAAGCCGCCATCGCCCGCGGCCTCGAATACATCGCGGTCACCGACCACTCCAAGCTCCTCACCATGACCGGCGGCATGGACGACCTCCGCGCCCTCGCCCACGCCGCCCGCATTCGCGAGGTCAGCACTCAGCTCCAGGCCGACATCGCCGAAGTCAACCAGGCCATCACCGCAGGCCGCGATCTGAGCACAAACGAACGCTTAGCGTCGCTCTACGCCGTAGCTCAAACGCGTGTCCTCTCGGTAGCCCCTGAGGCCGTCATCCTGAGCGAAGCGCAGCGAAGCCGAAGGATCGCTGTATCCACGGGCGCGAGGGCCGAAGGCACGAGCCTATCCGCCACGTCTCCACTCCCGCCCAACTTCCGCATCCTCGCCGGCGTCGAGTGCGACATCCTCCTCGACGGCCAAATGGACCTCGAAAACGACACCCTAGCCCAACTCGACATCGTCGTCGCCAGCGTCCACTCCGGCTTCAACCAGACCTCCGAGGAGGTCACCGCCCGCGTCCTGCGCGCCTGCGAAAACCCGTACGTCAACATCCTCGGCCACCCTACCGGCCGCAAGGTCCTCAAGCGCGACCCCTACCGCATCGACCTCGAACAGCTGCTGCCTACAGCCGCCCGCCTAGGCATCGCCGTAGAACACAACGCCAACCCCGCCCGCTCCGACCTATCCGACTTGCATCTCCGCCGCGCCAAGCAACTCGGCTGCAAAATCTCCGTCAACACCGACGCCCACTCCACCGACGAGCTCGACAAAATCGACCACGGCATCGTCCAACTACGCCGCGCCTGGCTCGAACCCACCGACATCCTCAACACCCTGCCCGTAGACCAGTTCCTCGCCGCCCTACGCCCCAGAACCCATACCTAGAACCTACAACCTACAACCTACAACGGATCCCATGGCCGACCTGCAACTCGCCCCACCCCGCCCCCGCAGCGTGCTCCCCGCCGCCCTGATCGCGGTACTGGTGCTGGCCGCTATCGCCTGGGCCGTCTTCCGCTTCAACCCCGACCACGTCGCCGACCTCAAGGTCACCGGCATCCAGACCTTTGCGCCGCACACCGAGGTCAAAGCGCTTGAAACGACCAGCAAGCTCCACAGCAACATGCGCGTGCTCAGCAAAAGCACCGCCGCCGCCGGCGAAGACGACCTCTACGTGATCGTGAACGCCAGCATCACCGACCGCCTGCGCCTGCCCCTCTTCCTTGAAGGCACACAGATCCACGTCACGCTCGCCGACGGCTCCCAGCTCGAACCGCGTATCATCTTCGGCGATACGCTCAAACGCCTCCAATCCATCTTCCCCGCGCTCACGCCCATGGTCGCCAACCCCCTCGCCCTCGACGACCAGGTAGACCCCGGCCAGACCCGCAGCGGCAGCGTCGTCCTGCTCATGCCAGGCGTCCCCGCCGACACCTGGGCCAAAAAGCGGGACGCCACGCTGACCATCCTGCTGCGCAACCAGGGCCCCCAAACCACAAAACTCCCCTAAACTCCTTAAAGTGTTGCAGCTCCCAAAGAGCTTGTCATCCTGAGCAACCGGGGTAAAAAGCGAAGGACCCCCTGTCCGCCCGAAGCGCCAAAGCACCCCAGGAAAACACCAGGTCCTCACTTACCACCAACAACCTACAACGTACAACTAAGGCAAAGCCACCGGCCCCGGCACATTCTTCGGCGTGCTCAGATACCCCATCACCTGGTTCTTGTTCATGGTGTTCACCACAATCTCGAACAGCGCCGGTGTCTTGCCCGAGTAAAACTGCACCGGCTCGTCGAGATTCTTATCCTTCTTCTCGATGTTCTTATCGTCCGCCAGGATGAACAGGTTGTACTTGGACCGCTTCACATCCGACTTCTTCAAGGTCAACTTAGTTGTGCCGACCACCTTGGGCACATTCTTGTCCAGCGTGAACTCGTAGTAATTCCGCTCGCCCCGGCGCCGCAGCTGCTCTAATTCATCATGATTGGTCGCAATCAGGCCGCTCATCACGCCCTGGTCGCCCACCACGCGCGTCAGCTGGCTTTTTGTGTTCGAAAGATCCGCCTGCGTTGACGCCACATCCTGCTTCACGCCGCCCACATCGGTCTTCACGCTCGAAACATCGCTCTGCACCGCGCCAATCTGCGCCTCATTGGCCTTGGTTTCCTTACTCAAACGCGACGTCGCCGCGTTCGCCCGGCTCGCCAGCTGCTGCGCGCTGCGCTGCGAGGCCACCAACTCCTGCGAGCGCTCCTCCAGCTGCTTCTGCGTCAGGCCCACGCTCTGCCCCAGCGCCTCGCCCTGCGCCCGCAGCCGCTCATTGGTATCGTCGATCTTCTCCGCAAGCGCACCGTTCTGCTGCGTGGCCGTTTGCAGGTTCCGTTCGGCCGTTGCCAAGTGGTTCTGCAGGGTCAAGGCCCAGATCAGGGCTCCCAAAGCCGCCAGCAGAGCCAGGATGGACACAGCCGCCAACCAGTTCGGCACCCGATGCTCCACCGCCACATCTCCGTTTCGTTCGTTCATGCTCGCTCCTTCTTTCATGCTGCTCATCGGTACAGCTCTCATTTCGCCGTGAGGAGTTGATTGGTTTGGTTGATTCTCCCAGAGTTCGTTCTCTCAGAGTTCATTCTCCAGAGTTCATTTTCCAGGATTTATTCTCCAGGATTCATTCTCCAGGATTCATCTCCCAGCGACGGCGCATCGTCCCCGCAAACACAACCGCCACAGCCGTCTGCCGCTGCGGTTCACACCCTGCTGGGCGCCCTCGTTCGAAACACCTCTACACTTGGTGCAAGGAGCTTCACCGTTTGCCGCCCGTTTACAAGGTACTCATCATCGGCGGCGGTGTCATCGGCCTGAGCCTCGCACGGCAACTTCGCCGCCGTTCGATCGCCGTCACCGTCAGCGATCCGATCTTCGCCTCTGCACCCGATCTGCCCGGCCCAACGGCCTCACGCGCGGCCGCCGGCATGCTGGCCGTCGAGGATCCCGGCAATCCGCCGCTGCTGCTGCCCGTCTCCCGTCTAAGCCGTTCCCTCTACGATGACTTTCTCAACGACATCGGCGAACTCTCCGGCCGGCCGGTGCCCTTCCAAACCCAGCTCACCCGCCAAACCATGCCGGACGGCTCCATCCGGGAGCTCTCCGAGCAATCGCTCGACCCCCGCCAGCTCGCCCCCGCACTGCGGTCCGCCGTCCAACGCCTCGGCGCCACCCTCACACCCGAACCGCTCCCTCTAGCAGACGTGTCCTTCGACGCCGTGGTCTACACCGCCGGTGCCTGGACTGCGGGTGCCTGCACTGCCGCCCTCACCGCCGGCAGCCGTGAAAACGCAGGCAGCCCAGCGAACCTTCCCGTCACGCCGCGCAAGGGCCAGATGCTGCGCGTGAGCATCCCACCCGGCCTCCATCTCCGCGAGGTCCACCGCGCCGAACACGTCTACGTCGTTCCGCGTCTCTTCGGCCCGCAAGCCGGTACGGCGCTGCTCGGCGCCACCGTCGAAGACGCGGGCTTTGACGCAACCGTGACCCCCGAAGCCCTGAAAACCCTGCGCTCCTGGGCCGCCGGACTGGTCCCAGCCCTGGCCGACGAGCGCCTCGCCCCTGCCGTCGAGGCCTGGGCCGGTCTGCGCCCCGCCACGCCGGACGGCCTTCCGCTCCTCGGTGAACTCCTGCCCGGCGATCTCCTGCCCGGCAATCTGCTCCCGGAAACCCCGGCCTCACCTCTCTCCGTAACCTCTACGTTCGCCGCAATCCCGCGTCGCCTGATCGCCACGGGACACTACCGCAACGGGATCCTGCTCGCACCGGCTACCGCTGTCCTCATCGCGGATCTTCTCGAAGGCATCGCGCCCGCTGACTCCCTACACGCTTCGCTCCAAGCCTTTCGCCCCGGCAGGTTCAAGACCCTATAGCCGGCCTCATCGCCACGCCACGCCACGCCAGCATGCTTCTCACCTCCCGCTGGTCGTCACTGCAACGCGATCTGACCGGCTCCCGCGACCGCAGCGAGACTGCCCGTTCCCCCGAGAGGAAAGGGCAATCCCTCAACGGGCGCCATGTTGCGTACCCCGGCCTCCAGCGCCGCGAGGCACTCCTCATCCACCGCATGCGGCGTGTCCCTGCACAGGATCCGCATCACCTCGTCGTGGCTCAGCGCTTCGCGGTAGGGGCGTTTTGCGCTCAGGGCCTCATACATATCCGCCACCGTCAGGATGCGCATGGAGCGGCACAGCTCCTCGCCCCGGATGCCGCGATGGTAGCCGGACCCGTCCAGCTTTTCGTGGTGTGAGCTGGCGATCTCCGTGAGCTTCTCGAAGGTGGGAATGCGCGCCAGAATTTGGTGCGTGTAGAAAGGATGTCTTTTGATGCACTCCCACTCCTCCGCCGTCAGCCTCCCGGGCTTGTCCAGGATCGAGTTCGGCACGCTCAGCTTGCCCACATCGTGCAGCAGGCCCGCGCGCCGCAACGTAACCAGCTCCTCCTCGCCCAGTCCCATGCTCTCGCCCAACTCCACCGCGATCTTGGCCACATTGACGGAGTGCGTGTAGGTCGAAGGCGACTTCGCATCCACTACCTCGGCAAACGCCAGGCAAATGTGATCGATGCCTGCATTGTCGGCTCTCAGCGTGCGGCTCTCCGGTTCCAGGCCGGCCACGCGCTGCCGCAGCTCCGGATGGTTCAGCCCTTCCCACAACTCGCCGCGCAGGATCAGCGCCAGCGCCGCCCGGATGATGTCCGGGTCAAACCACCGCCCGCTCCGCCGGCGCATGCAATCCAGCGCCGCCACGGAGCCAAATTGCTGGTAAAACACGTCTAGCGTCTGCGCCAGGCTCACGATCTGCGCTAGCCGCGGAATCTTGTCTCCGCGCAACCGGCTTGGGTAGCCCTTACCGTCCCAGTGCTCATCCAGGTTGTAAATGGCCTGGGCCACACCCTCGCCCAGCCCCAGGGACTTCACCACATGCGCGCCCTGGAGGCAACGCAGGCTGAACAACTCCGCCGCGTTCTCGCTGCTGTGGCGCACCATGCTCCCAATTGCTCGCACCCGGTCCAGAAACGGCTCTCCACTGTGCACAAACTCCAGCAAAAACCGGAACTGCCGCCATTCGTACCGTGTCCAGTCGTTCGTCTTGGTGAACGCTTTGGCGTGGATCTCGTCCCCGCCCACGATCTGGTGCAACCGGCTCGCGTTGCTGCTGCACCCCGCATCCTTCAGCAGCAGCGCATAGTACAGATCGCTCAACTCCGCCTGCGAAAGCCGCAGCTCCGCCCCAATCTTCATCCCCAGCAAACACGTCCGAACAGCATGTCCGGGATGGGCACCCTCGGTCAGATCCAGCGCATAGGACAACGCTCCGATAATGGTCGAAAAGGTTAACTGTTCCGTGCGCACGCTCACCCCTCACGTCTCGCAGCGTTTGTTTCCTGCTCACCTGTTGTCGACGCTTGCCTGACCTCACGTTTCTTTCACACTCGAAACAATCTCGGCAATCACCCGTAAGTCTCAGTTCTGCGAATCACTTACGTCCGAATCGCTCAACGTCGCACAACGGTGACGATATTCGGTCATTGCGCCGTGACAACAATTTCCGCAAACTCGGATAATCAGTCTGCGTTTCCAACGCCCGGAGCCCGATCGTATGTCCACCACCGCCGCCGCCCCCAAAGGACTTCAGGACGTCGTTGCCAATGAGTCGTCCATCTGCTTCATCGATGGCGCGCGCGGCATCCTCTCCTACCGCGGTATCGACATCCACGAGCTGGCCGAGAAATCCACCTTCGAAGAAACCGCCTATCTGCTCTGGAACGGGGCTCTCCCAAAAAAAGAAGAGCTGCGAGCCTTTGCCGCCCAGCTCGCCGCCGCGCGCCACCTGCCCGCGCCCGTCCTCGAGTTCCTGAAGACCCTGCCCGCCGGCGCCTCCCCCATGGAGGTCCTCCGCACCGCCGTCTCCCTGCTCTCGATCTACGACACAGACTCGAAATCCACCACCCGCGAAGCCAACCTCCGCAAAAGCTTTGACCTCACCGCGCAGATCGCCATGCTGGTTGCCATCTTCGATCGCCTGCGCAAGGGCAAAGGAATCATCGAAGCCGACCCCACGCTCTCCCACGCCGCCAACTTTCTCTGGATGCTCACCGGCACCAAGCCCACCGAAACCGCCGCAAAGGCACTCGACGTCGCGCTCACCCTCCACGCCGACCACGAGCTGAACGCCAGCACCTTCGCCGCCCGCGTCATCGCCGCCACCCTGTCGGACATGCACTCCGCCATCACCGGCGCCATCGGCGCCCTGAAAGGCCCGCTCCACGGCGGCGCCAACGAAGCCGTCATGGCCCTGCTCTACCAGGTCGAGGCCTCGGGCGAAGATCCCGTCGAACACGTCCGCGGCATGCTCGCCGCCAAGGAAAAAATCTCCGGCTTCGGCCACCGTGTCTACACCACTGAAGATCCCCGCGCCACGCACCTGCGCCGCATGTCCGAAGAGCTCGGCAAGGACGCCAACCCCAAGTGGTACGCGATGTCCCGCGCCATCGAGCTCTTCGTCAAAGATGGCAAAAAACTCAACGCCAACGTCGACTTCTACTCCGCCAGCACCTACACCACCCTCGGCATCGACATGGATCTCTTCACGCCCATCTTCGCCGTCAGCCGCATCGCCGGCTGGTGCGCCCACGTGCTCGAGCAGCACGGCGACAACCGCCTCATCCGCCCCCGCGCCGACTACACCGGCCCAGCCTACCCCGCACCCTACGTTCCCCTGGAATCGCGCTAACAGCTCCCCTTTGATTGTCGTTCCCGAACCGGATCTGCGTTCCCCCGGCGATCTCATTCGCTGTGCATCCGAAAAAAAGGGCCCGCCCTCCAAGCGGAAGGCAGGCCCCAAGCGTTTGCTATCTCTGTTCCAGCGCTCTACGCGAAGCCGGCGGGTTGTGTGGTCAGGTTCGCCGCAGTCGCTGCCGGGGCGCTCGCCGTGCCTGCAAAGGCGCCGTTGATCCCGTTCGGGAAGAACGCACCCTGGGTGAGCCCAGCGCCGCCGTAGGCCAAATTCAACACCTGGCCGACCGAGCGAAGCGCCGGCAGACCGTTCGAGATGTTGATCGGCAGGTACTGGTTCTGCGCACCGGTCGGCGGCGGCACCAGGTCGGCGCCGTCCAGCACCGGCGACGGGATATTCAAACGGGCGATCTGCGTGTGGATCGAACCCACGTGCAGCGCCTCCACGGCCAGAATGCGGGCCGCGGTCTGGATCACCAGCGGGGTGGTCAGCAGGTACGCCGCGCCGGCATACGCCGTCACGCCGATATCCTCAAAAATCCGCGCCAGCGTCAGAAACTCGTTCTCACTGCCGAAGCCGATACCCAGCGCATTCAGATTGAGGTTGGGCTTGGCAATCGCCTGCGAACCGAGAAAGCTCTGCAGCAGCACCACGTGCGCGCGCTCGTCGGAGCCGATCTCCGCCGTGATCGGCTGCGTGAAGATCAGCGAGTTCGCGAAAGACACCTTCTTGCCGCCCGTCGTCACGCCGCCCGAAGCGGGGTTCGAGCCGTGGGCCACACCGGAGGTCTTGATGCCGAACTGCTCGATACCGTAGCCGTACTGGCCATAGGTGTAGAACTCAGCCTCAAGGTACTCGAGGTTCAGCGCGAAGTTCAAAACCGCCAGCTCCGTGGAACTCTGCGCCTCAGCCGAAGGCGTAGCCACCCCCATCGCGGTCACGGCAGCGGTGGCCGCGCCCAGGGTCTTCAGGAACTTGCGGCGATTGGGTGAGGCCTTGACTACTTCTTCAATCATATTTTCAGACATGAGAAATCCTTTGCCGTACGGGTAAACTCGCGAGCGTGCGGGCGAGGGGATTGGACGTTTAAACTACACAAGCCGGCGGCGAACGCTGTACATCACAGCAGCCGCTCCGGGCAGCATCAACAGCAACGAGGAAGGCTCTGGCGTAACGGCCGTGCTCGAGGCTGTCAGGGCGTAATTGGCCGTGCGCTGCTGGCCGGTAATATCGTCGACGAACATACCGGTACCCCCTTCAAGCTGGCCGGTGATGTTGGGCACACTGGCAAACTCAAAGCCATCGCTCAGGTTGCCCACGGCGACATTCGGAAACTCGGTCAAAAACAGGTCATACGTTCCAGCCGAGAGCAGATCGCTCAGGCTGGCATCGCTGACAGCGGAGCCGTTGTCGTCAAGCGGCGCCCCCGTCGTGTCGTTGAAAAGGGTCAGAACGGGAATGAAGCCACCCGTGGCGTAGGAGGTGGTGGCGGCAGAGTAGTTGGTGGCGCCCGCGACCGAGAAGGTCAGTTCATAGGTGCTGTTATCGGCAGAAAAGACACCGCTGGTTGAGAAGGTCGACGCATGCCCCAGCGAACAGAGAGCAAGGCCAGCCACAGCCGTGAGGGCACGGGGCGCAAAAGAGCGAAGGTTCATCGATTCTCCAGTGATACGCAAAATGCACATACCGGAGGCAGAAAGCTACAGAGAAGAAGTTGGTGCGGCACCGTCACAGCTCGGCAGGTAGACGGCAGGGGTGGGCTCACCTATAAAATCCAGCGTCTCTACCCCGTTTACGTCATTTACACGGTGAGAGAATTATGCTCTTCGCAGCAGGTCTGTAGATGAAAAGAGAAACAATGTCGCCTATCGCCGACAACTTTTTCTCAACATGCACGATAACGGTTGCGATTTGCCACCAACTCACCGCATCTGCTTCCGTCCATTGCCTCCACGTATGGAAGGCACGATGCAGGAACAGCACGAGGCAGGAAGGCACGATGCAGGAAGGCACGATGCAGGAAAAGCACGATGCAGGAAGGGCACGGCTTCAGCCGTGCCGTAACGAGTAAGCCAGACAGGGGGCTTGAGCCCCTGAGGTGGGCCTGGCCAACATCCTCCAGCGGCTAGAACTGTTCTGTTCTAAATGCAAAGAGCCAATCTCCTACAAAATTGTCTTCCTGAGCTAGGACTTCTACTCCCAACCTCTGAATTGTCATCCTGAGCGTAGCGAAGGACCTGCTGTCTGTTCGCGGAACGCTACAACCCCAGGGGAACAGCGATAAGCCGTGCCATCCCCTAGCTGCCTGCCGGAGGGTAGAAGCGGCTTGTCATTCCCGAAGCGAACCTGTGTTAGCCGCTCCCCTACAGCACCAGGCGTTTCACTCCGCAGGCACCATGCCGCTCCATCCTGGAGGGAACGGCGCGGCTCCCGCTCGACACGATCCCTTGGCCCTTACAGCCCGGCGTACCAGTCGTAGCCCAGCTTCGTCCAGTAGTCATCCGGCTTGTTGTCCGTATAGGCGATCAGCCCGATCCGCTTCAGCTGCTTGTAGCCATACTTGATCGGCATGTAGAGCCGCAGCGGCGCGCCATGGTGCTGCGTCAGCGGCTGGCCACCCATCTCCGTCACTAGCAGGCTCTGCGGATGACGCGCCGCGCTCATGTTGTACCCCGCGTAATAGTTCCCGTCCGGCGTCTCCATGTACACGTAGCGCGGTTCGCGCCCCTTGATCCGCTCCGGCGGATACGCTTCCAGGAAGTCGCGCAAGCGATATCCGCCCCACTGCGTAATCTGGCTCCAACCTTCCACGCATTTGAACTGCAGCACGGTCTCCACCTTGGGCAGCTTGGCCAGCTCCGCCATGCTTAGCAGCAGCCCCGGCGTTCCGATGTCCAGCGAGCTAAAGGACGCGCCCGCCTCCCCATCGCCCTGGTAACGCTTGTGCGTGATCGCCTGCGCCATGCGGTTGAACCGGTCGGCGATGCTCAGCCCGCCTGGGGCGCTGGGCGAGCCGCCGCCCGGCATGGCTGCCGGCGCCTCCGCAGCCCCGGGCTCACTCGCATTGGAGCTGCTTGCAGAAACATCTCTTGAAGAAGCTCCCTTGAAAGAAGCACCCTGCGGCGAAGCTCCCGCCGCTGAGCCCTGCCCCTTGCTCTCCTGCGCCTTCGGGGCGCCGCTCTTGCCCTTCTTGCCTACCGTTTTGCTGTCGTCTTCGTCGTTACCCGGAGCGCTCTTCACATCCGTCGACTGCTGGGTCTCCGGCATCTCGCCGCCGTACTCATAGTTCCAGGCCGTTACATCCGGGACATAGTGCGGCGAGGCCTTGGCGTTCGCCACACCCGCCACCTGCAACCGGTATGAGCCCGGCACCAGCGTCTGCTCCAGCCCCACCACGCCGTTCAGCCGCAGTTCCACCGCCTCGCTCAGCGGGTACTCCGGCGCCAAACCACGCTCGTCGAACAGCGCCCGGTCGAAGCGCGCATTCAGCAGCAGACTGCGCCGCAGCACCGCCTGCAACCGGCCGATGGGCGGGCTGTTGTTGATCCAGTGCCACATCCCATACCCCGCCGCGGCTCCCAGTCCGCCCACCAGAAAGCTGCGCCGCGTCCGTGCCGCGCTGGCCCGGCTCACCGTGGCCTCGTCTCCCTCGGCCACCACCCGCGCCTCGGGATCGCCCCAGGCATCCCGACGCCGCACTCGCTCCCTCTCGCGCTCACTCAGCATGAGCTTACTCAGGACGGGCTCACTCATCGCCGGCCGCTCCCGTAGGTTCCCCGCTGCGCGCATCCCACGCCTGCCCGCCGGTCACGGCCTGGATCTCATAACCGCTCACCATGGAGCGAAAGTTGTTCCACCCCGCCAGCACCACCTGCGACACATGCAGCAAGAAAAAACCGCAAAATCCGATCGTCAGCCAGAAGTGCAGCCAACGTGCCATCTCGTATCCGCCCAGCACCGCCGTCAACCAGTGCGTCTGCGTCGGCTTATAGATCGCCAGACCCGTCACCAGCGACCCTGCCCCCATCAACGTGATCACGGTGTAGGCGATCCTTTGCGCACCGTTGTACTTTCCCTGCGCCGGCAGCCCCGCGCGTCGCGCCGAGGGTAGGTGCAGGTCGTACAACGTGACCCTTGCCGCATCGCGAAACGAACTCCACCGCGGCCAGAGGGTGCGCCACTCCCCGCTGATCGCCAGGTACAGGGCATACACGATCCCGTTGACAGCAAAAAACCACATTGTTAGAAAGTGCCAGCCCATGCCCGTCGTCAGCTGAAACGGCGCGTGCATCCAGTTCCAGAACGGGTCAGGAAACAAACGGAACAACGTGAAGCTGCCAATCCCGACCCGGTACACCTCGTGCGGATGCTGGTAGGGCGGCACGGAATCCGTCCAGTAAATCAAAAGCCCGCTCCAGATCATCACCGTCAGCAGCGGAAAGTTGATCCAGTGCATCCAGCGGATGGCCCGCGGGTGCTTCTCCCGTAGCTGCAGCGTCTCCGGCATCGCTGATCTGACCTCGTCCCTAGACTGCGCCACCTTCCCGCCGACGGCAAGTATTCTTTCGAGGTATCGGCAGCATGGTAACGTCCCAAAACCGGTCACTCTCCCGGTCTGTTCTCTCCGCTGGCCTCCGCTCGCTGAACCCGTTGGCCTTGCACAGCTGCCTTGCACAGCTGCCTTGCACAGATGCCTTGCACAGCTTCAAAGCGCCGGGCGTTATGGTGAAGGTATGGAGACGTTCCCAGAACCCGCCCCCCTCACCACCGGTGCGCAGACATCGGCTGGAGCTGTTTGCTGTAGGTGTAGAAGGCAAATGTTCCATGGATTGTCATCCTGCTTCCATGGACCGTCATCTATCTTCCATGGATTGTCATCCTGAGCGTAGCGAAGGACCTGCTGTTTGTTCGAGGACGCTACAGCGTCAGCAAAACGGCTGGAAAGCGAGTCGATAGAAGACTTTGGATCGAAAGTACGGGGGGAGGGGAACCCACGAAGAAGCGGCGGCCTGAAGGCCGCCGCTCCACGTAGCGCAGAACCGCATTCTAGTGGATGTCGAACTGCTCCGGATGCAGGCTGGGATCGCTCTTGATCAGAATCGTCTTGCCCGCGATCTCCTCCATCTCCTGCAGCCACTTGCCGTTGCCCGACTTCAGCTGCTTCACGACCTCCGGATTGACCCGCAGCATCACGTCGCCCTTATCCAGCTGCTTGTGCATCTTGCGCAGCTCGACGTAGATCTCGTTGCACACCGTGATCGGCGACTTGGTCATACCCGTTCCCGCACAGATCGCGCAGGTCGTCGACAGCGTCCTCTCCAGTGACTGCTTCACCCGCTTGCGCGTGATCGCCACCAGACCGAAGTCGTTGAACTGCAGCACCTTCGAAGGAGCCCGATCGTTCTTCAGCTCCTCTTCGAGCGCCGCAAGAACCTTGTGCCGGTTCTTGCGGTCGTCCATGTCGATGAAGTCGATCACGATGATGCCGCCCAGATCGCGCAGCCGAATCTGCCGCACGATCTCGGGAATTGCGTCGAGGTTGGTCTTGACGATCGTGTCCTCAAGCCGCGCGGTCTTGCCCACATACTTGCCGGTGTTGATGTCGATCGCCACCAGCGCTTCGGTCTGGTTGATCACGATCGATCCACCCGACTTCAGCCACACCTTCGAGTGCAGCGCCTTGTTGATCTCCTCGGTGATGCCGAATTGCTCGAACAGCGGCGTGTCCTTGGTGTAGAGCTTCACACGCCGCATCAGGCTCGGCTGGAAGCGCTGCAAGAAGCGCAGCACGCGCTCATACTCCGCTTCCGTATCGCACCAGATTGCGGAGAAGTTGTCCGTCACCTGGTCGCGCAGGATACGCTCCACAAGGTTGAGATCGTGGTAGATCAGCGCCGGCGACTTGGACGTCTCCGACCGCTGCTTGATATCCGCCCACAGGTTCAACAGGAAGCGCAGATCGCTGCGCAGCTCCTCTTCGGTTGCGCCCGACGCTGCGGTCCGGACGATGAACCCGCCCGAAGCCTCGCCCTTCTCGCTGAGCAGAACTTCCTTGAGGCGGCGGCGTTCCCCGTCCGACTCGATCTTGCGCGAGACGCCGATGTGGTTCACCGTCGGCATAAACACCAGGAACCTTCCAGGCAAGGCGATGTGCGAGGTGATCCGCGCACCCTTCTTGGCGATCGGCTCCTTGGCGATCTGGACCAGCACCTCCTGCCCGGGCTTCAGCAGGTCGCTAATGGCGGGCAGATCGGTGGTCTGCATGGAATGCCGGCTAGGCCGCCCACCGTTGGAACGCGAGTTCGCCACCCCGCGCGAGTCCCGTCCGCCCCGTCCGCCACGATCGCGTCCACCGCCGCGTCCGCCACGGTCGCCACCCTCGCCGCGACGGGGCTCGCCACGGCCGTCCCCACGACCGGCATTACGGGGCTCACGCTGCTCCGCCGGCTCCTCCGCAAACTCCGGGAACTCGCCCATGGCCGCCGCCGCGGGCTTACCGCCTTCCTCCTCGAAACTCAGGACGCCCTCGCGTTCATGGTCTTCGCTGAAGTCTTCCTCCTCGGCATCGGCCGCGTCGCTTTGCAGCTCTTCCGTACCGTCGAGTTCGTCCTCCTCCATCTCCTCTTCGTCGATGTCGAAGTCATCCTCTTCGTCTTCCTCCTCGGCGGGCATCAACGAGGTCAGCTGATCGAGTGCGCGGTCCCGCACCATGGAACCGATCTCCGCGCCTGCCTCAAAGGTCTCTTCTTCGGTGTCATCGCTGTAGCTCGCGGCGACGTCGAGCATCTCGAGCTCATCGTCATCCAACAGCTCCTCTTCGAGCTCGCCATCGCCCGGTGCAAACGCCTGCGCCTGGTTTTGTGCCGGGCCATCTAGGCTCTGCACCGATCCGCTGCCATCCTGCACCGCGCCTGCTTCGGCGGACCCTGCGGCCTCCGTTGGGGTCGCATCGTCCTCGGCGAGGTACGCCGACCGCACGGCGGTCTCGTGTTCGACCGGATTGGTGAGATCTTCCCCGGCACCGGGAACGGCGACCTCACCCGGCAGCTCGGAGAGCATCTCGCCCGTGGGCTGGATGGCCGTGAACTCGTGCGCCGAACCTTCCTGAGCGATCTCACTGCCCTCTTCAAAGCGAACCTGAACGGAATTCAGGTCGTCTTCGATCAGACCGCTCTGGCGAAACTCGCTGGGTCCGGCGGGATCGACGCGGTACGACGCCGAGGCGTCTTCGCCGGGCTCATACTCCACCGTCTCCTCATGAAACTCCTCAGCGAGCTGAGGTGCAGCCGGCTCAGCAGAGGCCGCTACGGTCTCGTGCAGCTGCTCTACCGCCTCCAAAAGTGCCTCACTCGGCCCCTCGGTGAAGGCACTCGCCGTGTCGGTGGAAGCTTCGTAGAACACGTCCTTTGGAAGGCCCTCCGAAGTTGTAGCCGATTGCTCGTCAGCAGTTGAAACCTCGTCAAAGCTGGAGAAGTCGTCAGAGGCTGCGCCGGCGTTCAGATCGAACACCGCATCGCCAAGCGGCAAACTCGACAGCTCCGGCTCATGCCCCGAGGTCACGCCAGGCTGAACGGCGTCGATCGGCTCCAATGCTTCACGCGATGCCACGCCTGAGCGAAACTCCGCCGGAATACCCGCTGAAGCTTCAGACGCACCTCGCTGCAGCCCTTCTTCCTCGCCGCCGCGACGGTTGGAGCGCCGATCGCGGTCGCGCCGGCGATTCCGTCCGCTGCTGTCGCCGCTGGAAGCGCCTTCACTGCCTCCAAATTCCTGGAAACCCCGGGTTTCCTGTCGCTCTGCCGCCACACCCGGCTCGGTGAACTCCGGCGCGGCCGGGCTCTTCGTCCCTTGCTCATCACGGCTCTGGGTATCGCGACGCCCCTGGCGATCGCGGCCCTGCTCGTCTCCACGTTCCCGTCGACGCGAAAGTGTCTCTCCGGGCAGTACGGTGCTGCCGTCCCAGCCCGCAAGGGAAAGATCGATCTGGGTCGTAGGCTTTGCGGTCAAGAGGCTCACCTGCGGCCTGGACGCAACGAAGGCCGAGGCCTGCGCCTCCCCGTCGGCGCCACGGCGGTACTTCGAAAGCGATTCTCCTGGGAGGATGAACGGCTCGGCTGCCGGGCCAACTTCCGCAGGTGCCGATTCCTCGGGACCGGACGCACGTCCGAAATCTGCGCGGCCGGACTCCCCGCGCCCGGAGTGCCCACCGGACTGGTTTGCTGGCTCCGCGGACCGGCCGCGCTCACCGGGACCTTCCGCCGAGCGCTCCCGGCCTCGGCCACGGTCGCGATCACGTCCGCCCCGTCCACGGCCACGATCCCGATCCCGATCCTCACGCTGCTTTCCGGCCGTGGGCGATGCCTCTGCCTGACTTACGACCAGCTCGGCGCTGCCCTGCAACTCTTCCAGGCTGCCGGGCAGCTTCCCGTCAGCGGTGTAGGCAGGCTGAGCTGGGCGCGCCTCGGTCGTTTCCGTCCCAGGGGTGGTGGATGTCTGAGCTTCGCCGCTGCGACCACGGCGCCGGCCGCGGCGCCCGCGCCAACGGCGGCTGCCTTCGGCATCCTCTTCCCCGCCAGGAGCGGCGGCGGTGGACGCTACGCCCTCTGTCTCGTCGTCGCCGGCGAGATCTGCCTGTGTGTGAGCCGGGGTGCTTTCCTGACGCGGCGCCCGTTCCGCAACCCGTTCAGGGAATGCCGCAGAAGCATCGCGGGTCTCTCCGCTGGGACGCCCTCCCCGATCACCGCGCTTACGCTCGCCGGAGCGCTCGTCACGCTCGCCGCCGCGCTCAGGACGCTCGCCGCCGCGCTCAGGGCTGCGCCGGCCGTCACTGCTGCTGCTGCTTTCAAAATCAGCCGCGTCGCCCTGCTCTTCCATGAAGTCGGTGATGTAGAGGAACGCATCGCGTTCGAGGCCTACATCCACAAACGCCGACTGCATGCCTGGCAGCACGCGCGTGACGCGACCGTTATATATGGAGCCGGCGAGCGTGTATTCGTTCTCGCGCTCGTAGTAAATCTCGCTTAGTTCGTCTTTTTCAACGATGGCCAGACGCGTCTCATGCGGCGTGCTGGAGATGTAGATTTCCTTGGACATTGTCTCTGCTTTCCGCCCGTTTCCGGGCTGGCAGGACAAACGAGGATCGCGTCTGAGCTTGCTGCGTTGACTTGCTGCTTTATGCCCAAACTGCCTCCCTTGCTGGGGACAGGACTTGAGAGGCGCAGGCTGGAGTGAAAGCTGTCTGCCGCAGTAACCGTGAGGTCACGCGGCGGGCGCGCCCGGCAGTCCGCAAAGAGCGAAACCGCGAGCCGGCGCCGTTATCCAGTATTTCGTAATGTTCCAGGGTGTTTGCCTTGGCCCGGCCGCGATGCCCTGCGCCTTTGGCCCGAACGCCCGCCGCGGAGTTTGTGACCACACCTGCCTCGAGAAGAGGCGGGGCCGTTAGCCATCCGTTGCAAAGCATGCTCAAAAACCTGTCCGGCTGCGAGAGTCGATCCGCGCCTGGCCGGCCTTTAGTGATTAATCTTCCGTCCGTCGCGCGGGGAATGGTCTCGTCCGTTGCAACGGGGGTACTCAGGACTGAGGCCATCCGGCCGTCGTCCTGTCTCATAGTATGCCTCAAACCCGTGAGAAGTTAAGGGGAGGTTCCAAAGTGGGATCAGATGGGTCGAAGTGCCGTCTTCTATGCCGGCAGAAGTAAGCATCGTGGGGTGACATTCCCTTTCGACCTTTGACCTGTCTTGTAGCTGTTTGAGATTTCAGCCTTTACTAGCCGGTTCGACAGAGTTCATCGAAACTTTCGGATTTGATCGTATCTACGCGGGCCCTGCGGACCTCTTTGATTAAGAATAGAGGAACAAGGGTCTTGCCCAAGCCCGTGGTGACGCGAGTTCGATCAACTATCCAGGAATTGACTTGAGGCCTTACTGATGGGTTTGACACTACTCGAGCGCAAGCTCGCTTATGCCGCTCTTCTGAGCGGTCTGACAGCCGGGATGCTCTGCGGTCAGGATACGGAGCAACGTCCGGTTCAGACGCAGCACGTGCTTTTCATCGGGGACAGTTTCACTCACGGCCGCTACCTCCCAGTTCGGACATACAACAACATGCCCGCAACTGGGGGCACTGGGTCAACCTCCCCGTCGCAGTATGTCGTCGATGAGAACTACAACACGACGGTTGACGGGCGAAAGGAAGACACACCCGGGGAGTACGGCCCTTGGGGTGGCATCCCCGGAATCTTTGCTGAACTTGCCCATGAGGCTCGACTTCCTTACGACGTACACCTCGAAGCCATCTCAGCCACGAGCCTTGCCCAAAACTATCGCGTGGCCAGCAGTGTGATCGACCGCCCGTTGTGGAACGCGATCGTCCTGCAAGAGGCGAGCTTCGAACCGATACCCAGTACGCTCACACACAATCCGAAAAGCGATCCTCAAACGTTTTATACTGCCGTGCAGACGATCGAGCAGGGTGTCCACACCGCCGCACCGAACGCGGATGTTTACCTGTATTCCACCTGGGCACCCGCCGACACCGCCTATTTGCATACCACCGCGAACGGTGCGGCGTTTTCGCCTGACGGGTTTCTCAAAGCTTTGGCGGAGCTCACCGTTGCCTATCGCAGTGCCTATCAAACGGCAGCTGACCGGGATGGCCACATCCGCGCCATCGCACCGGTCGGGGATGCGTGGGCGCTGGCCTGGCTTGAAGGTGTAGCAAACCCCGATCCTTACTACGGAGCCGCTCCAGGCGTTTCCCTTAGCTTCAACTACCAGCCCGGCAGCGAGCCCTCAACGAAGAACGTCCCTACGGATGCCGGTTATCACCATCCAAGTCTCTACGGTGCCTATCTGAGCGGCTTGGTGTTGTTCGAAACGATCACGAAGACGGATGTACGCAGGTTTGGCGCCGAGGAGCAAGCGGCAGCAAAACTCGGCATCGCCGGCAACGTAGCCGTGCAATTACAACGCGTAGCGTGGGAGACAGCGAGCAGCCGAGAGATCGCACCCAAGCAGATGCCAGGGAAGCCGTGAGGTGCGCTAAAGATAAGTCCCAGGGTTCTCGCCTTGCTTGCCGCCTAGTTCACAAACCGCCGCATCCGAATGTTCATCACAATCCCCAGCGCCAGAAATGTAAACAAGACAGAAGACCCACCGTAGCTCATCAACGGCAGCGGAATCCCCGTCACCGGCATCAGCCCCACGCACATGCCCACGTTCACCGCCACCTGAAATAGCAGGATCCCCGCCACGCCCATGATGATCAGCGTGCCCGGCGGGTCGGGCGCGGTCTGCGCGTTTTCGATCAGGCGTACCAGGATGAGGAAGTACAGCAGCAGCACGCCGAGCGCACCGAGGAAACCGTGCTCTTCGCAAAACGCCGCGAAGATAAAGTCCGTGTACGGGATCGGCAGGAAATCGCCTTGGGTCTGCGTGCCCTTGTTGGCGCCCTTGCCCCATATGCCGCCCGAGCCGACCGCGATCAGGCTCTGCCGGATCTGGTAGCCCGAACCCTTGGGGTCGGTCTCGGGGTTGGTGAAGGCCGTGAGCCGCGCCTTCTGGTACGGCTTCAGGATCTTGCCGCTCTTCCAGACACCGCCCACCAGCAGTACAAACCCGAGCAGCAGCACCACCGCCTGCCTCGTCCGAATGCCGCCCAGAAACAAGCCAACCAGCAACACCGGCGAGTAGGTCAGTGCGGTGCCCAAATCGGGCTGGATGAGCACCAGCACCATCGGCCCGCCAATTAGCGCAAAGGCCTTGGCGATGTCCAGCCAGCCCAGCTCCCTTTTGCTGGCGATAAAACTCCAGAAGAATCGTGCGGCCATCACGATCAGGATCAGCTTGACCCATTCGGACGGCTGAAAATGCACGCCGCCGCCGAGGTTGATCCAGCGCCGCGCTCCCAGCACCTTTTGGCCGACGAGCTTGACCGCCACCAGGCTCCCGACGCCGATGCCGTAGGCCCAGGGTGCGATATCCAGCAGCCGGTGGTAATCGACCAGCGACATCCCGAACATCAGCACGAGGCCGATGGCCAGAAAGCCCATCTGCTTAACCTGAAAGCCGTGGAACTTGGTCATTGCCGTGGCGGAACGGATCTCAACCACACTGAGGACACTGAGGATCAGCACGAAGCCCAACAGCGTCCAGTCGAAGTCCCGAAAGCGCGAGTTCATGACCCGTTCAGTCTACCGGGCCTGCGCTGCGGGCGTCGGCGACCTCAGGCTTTTCAGGAGGTGAGGGGCCGGCGCGGCGACTTCGGATCGTTCAGCAGCGAATCGATCCTCTTGCCTTCACGAAATCTGTTTACGGCGTCGGCCAGATAGGTGGTCGTTCCCTCCAGGGTGAGGTCCGTGAAGCCGGCGATGTGCGGTGTGACGAAGATCTGCGAAAGCTTCAGCAGCGGATCGTCGACGCTGACTGGCTCTTCGCCGACGACATCCAGGCCGGCCGCCCAGATCCGGCCGCTCTTCACCGCAGCCTGCAGGGCCTCTTCATCCACCAGCGAGCCGCGCGCGATGTTCACGAGTACCGCCCCCTGCCTGGTAGCGTTCAACACATCGGCATCGATCATGCTCTCCGTCTCCTTGCTGGCGCGCACCGCGAGCACGATCGCATCCGCATCCGCAACGGCCTCCTTGAGGCCGTCGACGGGGTAACCCTTGACGTCCTCTGGCAGTGAATCGGTGCGCTTGTCCACCGCGGCCAGCTTGACCTTGAAAGGACGCAGACGGTCCGCGATCTTCGCCCCGATATCGCCGAAGCCGACGATCAACACTGTCTTGCCGATCAGTGCCTTATTCAGCAGCGGCCGGTTCTTCTGAGGATTCTGGATGTGCTCAAGCGCCTGGCCCAGGCGCCGGCAGGCTGCGATCAGCAGCATGACAGTGTATTCAGCCACGGAGTCCGCATTGCCGCTGCCGTCGCCGGGCGAATACGACACCCAGATGCCCAGCCCGGTCGCGGCGTCGATGTCCACGGTCTCGTAGCCGTCGCTCGCCGTCTGGATCAGCCCCAGCTTCGGCTGCCCGGCCATCTGCTCCTTCGCCACCGGGCCCAGGGCGAACACCACCTCGAAGTCCGTTGCGGGCGCGTCTGTCCCCGGCAGCCACGGTACAAGCTCATCTTGCGGCAGACGCTGCCTGATCTGCGTAAGCAAAGCGTTGCTAAACTCGTTCTCCGGTGCGCAGAATGCAATCTTCATTCGTCTCCTTGGGCAGGCCCGCCACGGCTCGGGGCCTAGCTCAGGTCCTATCTGTGAGATGCAGTCCTGTGAGATGCAATCCTGCGTTGCAGCTCGATCAAAGCACGATCAAACACGAAGACCCGCACGTTTTTAAACTTGACTGCGGCAGCCGTGCCCTAGAATGCGGGCAGGATTCGCAGATTTCCCCTCGAGCTCCGAACATGCACGCTGACTGCTCTTTATGCCCGCCCCGCTCCGGTCGTTGGATCCGCGTCGCAACGCTGACGCTGCTCCTCTGCCTCCTGTGGCTGCACCCCGCATACGCCCAGGAAGCCGGTCCACTGCCGGAAGCCGCAGACCCGGTCCTGCAGCGGCCCCCTGCCGCGACTCAGCCGGCTGCCCCAGTCACACGTCAGCAGCCTTCCGCCCTCCCCGCCGCTGCTTACGACAAAGGCATCTTCGTGAAGCCCCTGCCGACAGCGCAGCTCGCATCCCTAACGCAATTCGCCAACGCCACCAGCGGCGAGCTCTACGCCGACCGCCAGTTCCGCAAGCTCATGAAGGGCTTTGTGCCGGATTGCATGTTTCACTATGGCCGCGATATGCCGCTCGACGATGCGCTTGACCACGTGCTGAGCTCCTCGCGCGATCCCGTTCTCCTCCGCGACAACCGGTACCTGCTGCTTTCAGGCGAACGCGGACCCTACCTGGGCGGCCGCGGCTTCCTTTGGATCGATCTGGAGGACGGCATCGGTCTGGGCGGCTTTTACTTTCAGCCCACCAATGGCGAACCTTCGCCCACACTCGCCGTTTTCTCGCGGCAGGTGAAGGAGCCGGATCTCGCCTTGAGCCAGCTGCCGCCGGCGTTTGTAGAGGACATGACCCGCTGGAGCAATGAGGTCTCCATCCAGCCCATCACCACGCGCTACTTCCTGAACGGCTCCAATAAGCGCATTCTGCTGGAGCATGATGAGGACTTCTGCTCGCTGGGCGACGGCACGGTGGCCCCGCCGGGCTCAGGCTGCGAGCAGATGAATGCCGATGCCGCCGACGTCGACGAAACCGCCGCCTACTATCTGGAGCAAATCCACTACGCGACCAACGGCACGGCCTGGACCATCGGACCGGACCAGGTGGCCTGGATTGGCGTCCGGAATCGCACCTGTAGCGGCGTCGTGGACCCGCTCGGCTGCCGTATCCGCGTTACCCGTGAGCACACGGGCTTCATTTTGCACCGTGGACCGGTCGGGCGTCCCATGCCGCCGCGGCGTTAGCGGCCCCCGGCAGGTGGTGCGGGACCAGACGCACCCGGGGCGGGCGGGGTGCTCCGTGCCGGCTCGGCATCGGGCGTTGCCGGCGCCTCGCCACCCGTTCCGGCCGGCGGTACGTCCGTGGGAGCGGGAGCGGTAGCTGCTACTTTCATCAGATTGCCCTGGCGCTCCCGCTGTTTGTTCACATAGGCGCTGATAACCTGCGCGGCCAGCTTGGCGGAGTTATTGCCCCAGTTGCCGTGCTCCCATAGCACCGCCACTACGATGTCCGGATTGCGGCGGGGCGCCATGCCCACAAACCAGGCATTGGGCTCCGTGTTGTGGCCCTTGCTGGTCTTCGATAGCGCCGTGTGACTCATCACCTGGGCGGTGCCCGTCTTGCCCGCAAAATCTACACCCTCAAGCCGCGCAGCGTAGGCCGTCCCGATCGGGCTTGAGGTCACATTCGCCATCGCGTCGGTGATGATCTGCCAGTTTTCCGGCGAAAGCTGGATGGTCCGGTCGCCGGAGCCCGGAAAACTTTCAAGTTCGGCCTGCTGCTCCTGCGGGGTAAGCTCCGCGGGAAAGACCACGTGCGGCCGGCGCAGCACCCCACCGGACGCGATGCCGCCGATGGCTCTTGCCAACTGTAGCGGCGTGGTCTGAATGGCACCCTGGCCGATACCGACGGAGATGGTCTCGCCGGCGTACCACTTGTCGTGCTGCGCCTTCATCTTCCACTGCTCGGAGGGCATCAGGCCGGCGGCTTCGTCGGGCAGATCGATGCCTGTCTTTTCGCCGATGCCAACCTCCGTGGCATAGCGGTCGATGGTGCCGATGCCGAGCCGGTTCGCCAGCGTGTAGTAGAAGGTGTCGCACGAGTACGGTATGGCGTTATAGATCGTCACTGCGCCATGATGCCGGTCGCAAGCGAAAAAGTGACCGTAGAAGCTCGCCCCACCGTTACATTGCACCCGCAGATCCTGCGCCACACCCTGCTGCAAACCCGCCAGCGACATGATGATCTTAAAGGTGGACCCCGGCGCGAGCTGAGCTTGAATCGCCTTGTTCAGCAGCGGGTGGTCCCCGTTCTCTAGGATCGTCTGCCAGTAGGTCTTCGTGAGCCGCACAGAAAACTGGTTCGGATCAAACGTCGGCCGCGAGGCCATGGCGAGAATCTCTCCAGTGTGCGGATCCATGGCCACAATGGCGCCGATCTTGCCCTCCAGCGCCTGCTCCGCCGCCTTCTGCACGTCGAGGTCGACGGTCAGACGAAGATCCTGCCCGGGCCTGGCGTACTCCTCGCCGGCCACACTGACCTCGCGTCCGTGCGAGTTCACCACGGTGTCGCGGGAGCCGTCCACACCGCGCAACTCCTCGTCGTAGGCCTCTTCCACACCCGATTTGCCGACCACATCGCCGGGCTCGTAGAAGGCGTACTTGGAGTTATTTAGATCAGCCTCGGAGACCTCGCCAACGTACCCGATCAGGTGGGCCATGAAGCCGTCTTTGGGATAAAGACGGCGCTGCTCGTCTAACGTGTCAAGCTCCGGCAACTCATCCCGGTGGGCAGCGATAAAGGCCTGCTCATCCGGCGTAATGTCCTGCTTCAAAGGGATGGGCTGGTACTTGGGAGCGTATTGAAAATGCTTCACGATGGCCAGGATCTGCGCCGGGTCCATGTGCAGCCCCTCGGCGATCAGCGGCAGATCGTGCTCGACGGAGCTCAGCTGTTCGCGTAGAAGATAGCAGGTTACCGAAGGGTAGTTGTCGACGATCAGCCGGCCTTCGCGGTCCAGGATGCGGCCGCGCGGCGCCAGCACCGGGACCTTGCGGATGCGGTTCTGCTCCGCAAGGACACGGTAGTTCTCCGCCCCCAGCACCTGCAGCCGCCACAGACCGATGCCGAGCGTGACCAGCACCAGCGCCACAACGTACTGCAGCGCCGTCAGCTTGGCCGCAGGAACACGCTCCTTGCGTTCCAGATTCGGTTCGAGACTGGGTTCCAGAGATTCCGGTGTCACTTGACGGCCCGCACTACGGGAATCTTGCCCCGTACTTTAGTTTACTCGACAGTTTTGAAAGCCCGGCACCCCAGAGCGGGGCTACTCATTCCGCACCTTGAACCGGTCGAGCAGCAGAAAGACAGGGATGGCGACCACCGTATTCACCGCCGCGCGCAACAGGTCGTAGCCGGGCTGGAGGTGCTCCGTGCCGATGCCGAGCATGTGGCGCCGAATCAAGAACAGCATGCCGCTCTGCAAGAGGCTGGCGATGAAGTTGAACAGCAGCCGATTAAAAATATTCTCCACATCCACGGTGAAGCCGACGCTGGCACCGAAGTACCCGATGATCGTCTTGGCAATGCCGAACACGCCAAACGGCTGATCGGTGAGCGCATCCTGCACCAGCCCGATCAGGGTTCCGGTCACGGCGCCCGTCACCGGATTTCGCCGCGACACCGCAAAAAATACGGTGGCGATCAGCGGCAGGTCCAGAATGTCCAGCTGCGCCCACAGCCGCGGCAAAGTCGCTCCCAGCACGACGCATACGAGCGGCGCGAGCACGGTCACCGCGGGGTGGAAGTGAAACTGTTCAAGCTCGCGTCGCGAGGTGTAGCTGGGCTCAGGCATGCCGTAGGTCCCCTTGAGCATACCGCGAGACCGCACCCTTGCCGGTAGCATCCACCTCCACTGAAACGGGCACTCGCTAGAGATGCGGCTGAGCCGGCGCACCCGGCGTAAGATCGCTGGCCGGCGGAGCCGCGCCCGGCGAGTAGCGGTCGGGGTGCAACACGGGCTTGGCCGCCGGCATGCCCGAGTTGGGAACGCCCGGTACACCGCCGGCCCCCTTGGTCGCGGCCTCCGCTGCCGCGGCGGTCGCACCGGTGGCGGCCACGGCTCCAGCTGCGGTTCCGGCCGCGCCGGGCTCGGCACTGCCGTCATGAACGCTGGGCAGGCGCTCGGCGACCAGATCGGCGGCGAGTTTATTCTCCTCGGCAGTCGCCTCGGCGGCGGCGGCATCGGCCTGCGCGGCCGGCGGCAGATCCGGCACCGTTGCTGTGATCACCAGCACCTCTTCCAGCTGGTGGAGATTGGCCGCGGGCTTGATATGGATCAGCGTGTATGGCGGATGCTGCGGATCGGCTGCTACCGCGGTAATAACGCCGACCGGCAGACCTCGCGGAAAGACCTGATCTCCGCCCGAGGTGATGACCTTCTCCCCCGCCTTGATGCGGTCGTCGGCGGTCAGGTTGTTGATCACCACCTCACCGGTGGCGGTGCCGCGCAGGATGCCGCGCAGCCGGGTGGAAGCCAGAAACACCCCGGCCCCGGAGTTCGCGTCGTTCAACAGCAGCAGCTGCGAGGTATGCGGCATCACCTCGCGCAGCTTGCCGACGACGCCGTCCGGTGTGATCGCGGGCTGCTCCGGGCGAAGACCGTCGGCGGAGCCCTTGTCGATCCAAAGTACGTGCGATTGATCCGAGCCGCTGGTGCCGATCACCTGCGCGGCCACGGTCGCGGCTATATATTGCTGCTTGAAGCCCAGCATGCGTTGCAGCCGCCGGCCCTCGGCGGCGTCCTCGGCAAAGCTGGCCTGCTCCTGGCGCAGGCGCGCGACCTCGCGGCGCAGCTGGACGTCCTGCTCGCGCGTGTGGCGAAGATCCAGGTAGTTAGACCACAGACGCCGCGTTCCCGAACCGGTCGCCTGCGCCGCACTCTCCACCGGAGCGAAGACCGCCATGGTCCAGGAGCGCAGCAAGCTAACCTTTCTGCTGTCCTGGGGGCCACCCAGGGCGAACGTCGAGGGGGCGGGCCGATGCACCTGCACGGCAAGCCAAAGCGTCTGCGCGAGCACCAGCGCCAGCAGCACCAGCGGGTTCTTCAGGCGGGCAAAAGACTCCACAAGAGACAGGGTACAGAAAGGCAGGGCACAGGGCATAGGATGAGGGCCATAGCGCAAGACGGTAGGGCATAGCAAACAGAAATGGCTTGAACGCGCGACGATCGTCGCAATCTGACCTGTCATCCGGAAGCACTTCTGAGCAGTTGGTTCTAGCTTGTGCCCTAATCCTTATGCCCTGTACCCTGCCTTTCTGTGCCCCTGTGCCCTGCCTTTCTGTACCCTGTCTTCTGTGGCCGTAACGCTCCAGACCCCGGTGAAGTTCCTCAAAAAGGTAGGCGAGCGCATCGCCGGACCGCTCGCCGAACGCGGCGTGGAGACGGTGGAGGACCTGCTCTACCACCTGCCCTTCCGCTACGAGGATCGCGCCCATCCCCGGCCGCTCTCCAGCTACGCGCCCGGCGACATGGCGTCGGTGGTCGGCGAGGTGCGCGGGGCGGTTCTGCTGCGCACGCGGGCCAAACCGATCTTCGAGATGACGGTCGGCATCCAGCCGGCCCCGTCCGCGGCCTCTTCCGCTGAAACCAACAGCGCCCTCACCCAGCCGCCGGTGCTCGAAACCATCAAGTGCCTATGGTTCAACGGCACCTACCTGCAGGACCGCTTCAAGCCCGGCCAGCAGGTGGCGCTGTACGGCAAGTTGGAGGGTTCGCGCTCCGGCAACGCGCCCGGCGCCGCCCCCGGCAATACGCGCTGGAAGATGATCCAGCCCACCTTTGAAATCCTCCCCGGCCCAGGCTCCGCCGGGGAGGACGCCGAGTTCACCACGCTCGAGATGGGACGGCTGGTCCCGGTCTACGAATCGCTGGGCGGGACCACGGTCTGGGGCGCGAAGCTCGGCTCACGCTGGCTGCGGCGGGTGCTCTGGTCGCTCTTTCGCGAGCTGGAAGAGGCCGGCGTGCAGGCCGAGGAGACCCTGCCCCGCGCCCTGATCGACCGGCTCGCCCTGCCCAGCCGCATGCAGGCCCTGCGCGATCTGCACTTTCCCTCCGCCGACACGGCGCTCACCGATCTGCAGTCCGCTCACACCCCAGCGCACCGCCGGCTGATCTTTGAAGAGCTCTGGTACCTGGAGCTCGGGCTGGAGCTGAAGCGCCGGCGGCTGCGCGAACGCGAAGGCACGGCCTTTGTCACCGACGAAAATGTGCGGCAAGCCTTGAAGCAGATTCTGCCGTTCAAGCCCACCGCCGCACAAAAACGGGTGCTGGGTGAGATCGTCGGCGACATGCGCGAGCCGCGGCCCATGCGCCGGCTGCTGCAGGGCGATGTGGGCTCCGGCAAGACCATCGTCGCGTTTGAAGCCGCGCTGGTGGCCATCGAAAACGGCTACCAGGTCGCGCTGATGGCCCCGACCGAGATTCTGGCCACGCAGCACTACCTTTCCGCCCGCAAGCTTTTGGCCGAAGCCGTATCTCCCTCCAAGGGCAGGCTCTATCGCGTCGGCCTACTGACCGGTTCGCTCGACGAACGCACCAAACGCGAGGCCCGCGGCCGCATCCTCCGCGGCGAAACCGATCTAGCCATCGGCACGCACGCCCTGGTCGAAGAGAAGGTTGATTTTGAGAATCTCGGCCTCGTCATCATGGATGAGCAGCACCGTTTTGGCGTACAGCAGCGCTATAAGCTGATGCGCAAACCCGGCCCGAACGGGGTCGCGACAGAGCCGGACGTCCTGGTCATGACGGCCACGCCCATCCCACGCACCCTGGCGCTGACCCTCTACGGCGACCTCGAAGCCAGCATCCTGGACGAGCTGCCGCCCGGCCGCACCCCCATCACCACCCGGCGCATGCCGGCCGAACGTGCCGCGGAGGTCTGGGCGTTCGTGCGCAAGCAGGTCGAAGCCGGGCGCCAGGCCTATATCGTCTGTCCGATCATCGAGGGCGACAAAGACGATCAGCCTGAGCTGGACTTCGCCCACGATACGGAAACGCCGGCAACCGCCGCCTTGCCCGATCTGCTCACGGATGGCGGGGCCGGTCGCCCAGTGCAGAAGCCCGCCAGGAGATCGGCAGAAGAACGGAAGCTGTCAGCCAGCCACGCTACGTTGCTTGAAAGCGCGGCCCCGTTACGCAATGTCGCGGCAAAGTCGACTCGGGTCAAGACCTCCGGGCAAGCTTCCGCACCGTCTGCGGCTCCCGCCCCGAAACGCCCGGCAAACCGCCCCAAACTGCGCTCGGCGGTGGAGGTGTACGACGAGCTCGGCGCCGGGCCGCTGGCCGGCCTGAAGCTGGGTCTGCTGCACGGCCGCATGCCAGCCGACGACAAGGAGGTGACCATGGCGCGCTTCAAACGCGGCGAGGTGCATGTTCTGGTGTCTACCACGGTGATCGAGGTCGGCGTCGATGTCCCCAATGCCACCGTCATGGTGATCGAGCACGCTGAGCGCTTCGGCCTGGCCCAGATGCACCAGCTGCGGGGCCGCGTCGGGCGCGGCAAGGCGAAGAGTTTTTGCGTCCTGCTCACCGGCGAACGCGTGTCCCCGGAGGCGGAGGCTCGCCTGGACACCATGGTGCGCACCCAGGACGGCTTCGAGCTGGCCGAATTTGACCTCGCCCAGCGCGGTCCCGGCGAGTTCTTCGGCACCCGCCAGGCCGGGGTGCCCGACCTCCGCGTCGCCGATCTGGTGCGCGACCGCAAGCTGCTGGAATGGGCCAAAATGGAGGCTGCCCGCTTCGTCGAAACCCCCGATCCAGCCATCAGCGCGGAAGAACGGGCCGCGGTCTGGGCGCGCCTGAAGCAGCAGTGGCAACGGCGCTACGGTCTGGTGGAGGCCTGAAAGCCTGCCTAGACCGCCACCGCCAGGTGCTGCGGCCGAGCCGGCTGGGCCATCGCCTGCTTCTTGGGACCGCGTTTGCGGGCTACCAGCAGGCGGATGCGGTCCAGCAACTCGGCCGGGGTGCAGGCGCCTTTGGGCAGAAAGGCGTCCGCCGCGCCCGCCCGGTCGAAGTTCGTCACCATATTGGAGACCAGCATCGCCGGCAGGGCCGGATGCAGGGCCTTGCTGCGGCGAACCAGTTCGTTGCCGTCCATGCCCGGCAATAGCAGATCGGCCAGCAGCAGGTCTACGCTGCCTGGCAACGCGTCCTGCAGGTGCTCCAGGGCAGCGGCTGCGGTGGTCATCGGGACCACCCGGTAGCCGCGGGTTTCCAGCATAAATTTGCGAATCGAAAGGACCTGCTCATTGCTGTCAACACAAAGGATCGTCTTGCGAGGGCGCATGTTTCGTCGTTCTCCTGCCGGTCTTGCGGCGTGCTGGGGCCTGCCCGTGCAATGCACAGGTAGATCGAGGGCGTGATTTGAGCCGAGCGGGAGCGTTTACCTCCTTCGGAGGTATCGGCCGGCACCCGGCTTCTCTGCGAAAACTGCTGTGCTGCTGTGCTGCGAAAACTGCCGTGCCGGGACCTCAAGCCACCGGTGGACGCGACACCGTGGTCGCGCGCCGGGGCGAAAACCCGGGGCGTGTTGGCGGTCTTCCGCGAGCTCCCTGCATGGCCCGCCGAACGGCGGGCACGGGGGAGCGTTGCGGGCTGGAGTCCGCTTTGAAGTGAAATCAGCTAAGAAGCTGGGACGTCTGGCTTGTAGTACCTAAAGAGGACTTCCCGTCAAGGGCGATGTACCGCGTGTGGTTCGCTTTCCTGACCTGATTGCCTGAGCATACGGAGCGCAGGGGTCTGCAGCAACCTGAAAATTTCGTCACAATTCACGGAGTAGGCGTCCCCCAATCCACCGACTTCTCCCAACCGTTGGTGTTATTGACTTTGCGGGTACCTCGCCCTGTGTATAAGGCCCTTAGTCCGGAAGGGAAAACCGTCCCGTTGCCACAGGAACTGTGCGGCCTGCCACAAAAGTATTAGTGATGCCTCCCACGGAACTGGCAGCCTGCACCGTAAGTCGGCTGGGACGAAGCATTTCCACCCCCTGCCGTAGCACCACGGGAGTCGCCGAAGCGGCCAGCCCAACCCGCACCAGCCAGGCGATGCACGGACCTGCGGCCGAGCCGGTGGCTGGGTCTTCGCCACCATACCACTGCATGCGCGCGCGCCAGACGGCGGGTTCAGCCGGGGTTCCCGCCATTTCCGTAGACGTGGCAGATTCAGGCGCGATGCAGTAGAACCACCGGATGCCCCGCTCGCGCAGCCAGGCCGAGGCCTCACGCTGCGGAATGGCCAGCTTTGCCAAGGCCTCCACCGAACTCAGGGCCACGAGGCAGAAGGCGTTGCCCGTCGAGACCGATTGCGGCCGGTAGCCGGGGAGCAGATCGGCCTCCGGGACGCCAATCAGGGCAGCGACCTCGGCCGGATCGAATTCCTCCCCGAATACCGGGTCGCGCTGCCGCATCTCGCCGTACAGGCCGCCGCCACCGGCGTTCGATCCGGGTGCGAACCGCACCGGAATGGGCCCGACCCTGCAACGCAGGGTCACCGTCTCGGCCCCTTGCACCGGAGGGTGGTGCAGGTGCAGCCAGGCAGCCGTGCCGAGCGTGGGATGCCCGGCAAAGGGCAGCTCCTCCTCCGTGGTGAAGATCCGCACCCGGACGCCCTCGCGGCAGTCCTGCTTTGGATCCTCGGAGGGCAACACGAAGACGGTCTCGGAAAGGTTGATTTCGCGGGCCAGGGCCTGCATCTCGTCATCACTCAAACCGCGGCCGTCATGGAAGACTGCCAGGGGATTGCCCTCAAGCGCCCGTTCCGCAAAGACATTCAGTACCGAATAGGCCAGTTCTCTCATAAATTCCAGGCTCCCCCTTGTGCCTCCCAAGTTTAGGGGAGCGCGGACGACGAAGAGCTCGCTCCGGCCCGGAAGGTGAACCGACGGGTAAGGGAGTTGACAGAGGCGCAAGGCTTTCGTAGGGTAAGACTCACCGCAGTGGGGATAACCTGCCCTGCGCTGATGCCTGGCATCGGCTGCGGTTCAGATTCCGGAGTACGAAGGTTACAAAGTAACTGGCATGATGAACCTCGCCGCCATCCCGTCTACCGCCCGCTGCTGTTGCCGTCCGTCGGCCGGGGTGTGCGGATGGGTGTGACGCGGTAGAAAAGGTCGCAAGCCATCGAAGCCCACCCAGGCAATTGCCGGGTGGGCTTTTTGCTGCGGCTTTCTTGCCGGAAGCGGCGACCGGCCGAACTTTTAGGAATCTAACACCCTATAGACTTCAGACCCGGGCAGCGCGATCGGCCCAAACGTAGCGGAAAGGCTCATCGATGTCAGTGCGCATCAACGATATTGCTCCAGATTTCACCGCCGAAACCACCCAGGGCACCCTTCACTTCCATGAGTGGATCGGCGACGGCTGGGCGGTGCTCTTCTCCCACCCCAAGGACTTCACCCCCGTCTGCACCACGGAGTTAGGCGCGATGGCCGGCTTGGAGACAGAGTTCGCCAAGCGCGGCGCCAAGATCGTCGGTCTCTCTCTGGACCCGGTCGACAGCCACTCAAAGTGGGCGCAGGACATCGAGGATGTCGGCGGCTTTCCGGTGAACTACCCCATGATCGGCGATCCGGAGTTGAAGGTCGCCAAGTTGTATAACATGCTGCCGGCCGATGCCGGCGAGGTCGACGGCGGCCGCACGGCGATGCACAACGCGCCGGTGAGGACCGTGTTCGTTATCGGGCCGGACAAACGGATCAAGCTGCATCTGGCCTATCCGATGACCACTGGGCGCAACTTTAACGAGGTCCTGCGCGTGCTGGACTCCATGCAGCTGACGGCCAGGCACAAGGTCGCAACGCCGGCTAACTGGCAGCAGGGTGACGACGTCATCATCACCGGTGCGGTGTCAAACGAAGAGGCTGCCGTGAAGTTTCCGGGTTACAAGACTTTGAAGCCTTACCTGCGTACGACCTCGCAACCGCAGTAATAAACGCAGCCGGAGCGGATTGATCTCCGTTCCGGCTGATAATGAGCACCGGTGGCGAAGTGGCTAACGCGCTGGTCTGCAAAACCAGTATTCGTCGGTTCGATCCCGACCCGGTGCTCCAACATTCCATCCAAGCCTGCGGTCTTCCTCCCCCCTGTACTTTCCGCATAAAGTCTTCGCAGGAATGAATTTAGGGGTGTCTTGATGAGGGGAGCTCCGTGATGCTCTTGCTCTACGGCTTCTGCTCTGAGATCAGTGTACTTAGGGTTCCGCCTTTGATGTGCAGGTGGTTAGCCCTTTGCGTCCGCGACCATGCCGACCAGGGCGGTGCGGGTTTCCCCTGGGGTGCGGACCTCGGCGGGGAAGTTGATGCGGGTCCCCTTCATGCCTTCCGCGGTTTTCAGGCGCAGCGTGAAGCCTAGGCGGTCGACGGAGGTCATGGTGGCTTCGGTGGCCTCAAGCGTCGCGTGTTTGCGAGCCAGAAGCAGCATGGAGTCGACGTGGTCGGCGTTCATGTGGGAGAGAATACCGGCCGCAGCCCCGGCGAGCGGATCCGCTGAGGCGTCGCGGTAGTCTTCGGCGGTAACCCAGCCCATGACCCCGAAGCCGCCCACGTAGTACACATCCACGGGACGAAGCCGGAAAAAGCCGAAGTCCTTGAAATCTACCCAATAGCGGCTGTTTTCGTGGCGTTCGAGGTAGCGTTCCCGCGCTTCAGCCAAGTCCGCGTCTGGCACGGGCTCGGCGGGCCCGACAAGGGTGGCGCGCGCTGCGCCGAGCGGATCGCCGTCCGCGCCCTGCGAGACAAACAGACTGGCGCGGGGGTCGGCCTTGAGGTTGGCCGTGTGCATGGCCATGTTGCTGATCAGGAACAGGGGCTGCCCCTGCGCATCGAGCGCATAGGGCATGAGGGAGCCGAAGGGATAGCCGGGTTGCTTGCGCGACATTGTGGAAAGCATGCCGACCGAAGCCAGGGAGAGCAGGGTACGAACCCGCTCGGCGTGATCCGGCTCCGGCAGTTGCGGCAGGGCGGGGCCGGTGTAGGCGTGCTGGCGTGGGGCGGTTGGTTTTTCTTCGGGCATGGCACTTCTTCAGATGCGATGACGCCGTACTCGGCACGCCGGCAGTCGGACTTTTGGGAGAGGCATGCGTCGCTATGAGCGCGCATGCTGAGACGGCTTGAGAGCTTCAAGGCTACAGCCAGACTTAGGTCCAGATGAACCACGATGCAGCACTCGATTCGGACACCTGCCTATCCACAATTGGCTTCCTCCCAGGGATTCCCCTTGCCAACTCTGCTTTTGATGTCTAGTTTGGGTGCGACTCGAAAACGGCCTTTCTCGATCCGTCGAACTTTGCCATAGAAGTCGAGATTGGATTCGGGTCGGAAAGGCAGCACGCGCGTTATGACAAGACAACGAGAGAGCAGACCGGGATCGCAAAGGCCGCTCGAAGCCACATTCCTTTTGGAGGTTCACCGCATGAACGAATCATTGGAGCAGCAAGTTGCCGTTGCAGGAGATAGCCGGCAGAGCGCTCGCCGCAGTAAGCCCCTTTCGCGGAAGATGCTGGGCGCGATCGGAGCCATGGTCCTGTGCTTCGGCATGGGCGCCACGGGGCACGCGCAGCTTTCCACCGCCGACATTCTAGGCACGGTGACTGACCCGACCGGCGCCGTCATTCCACAGGCCAAGGTCGTCGTGACCAACAAAGAAACCAACGTTTCGCGCAGCGTCACGACGGACGCGAGCGGTAACTATGATGTGAGTCTCCTGCCGGTCGGCACCTATACCGTCAAGGTGGATTCACCCGGCTTTAAGAGCACCGCGGTGGCCGATCTGGCTGTCGAGGCTGGCGACCGGGCGCGGGCTGACGTAAAGCTGCAGACCGGTAACGTCGGAGAAACGGTGAGCGTCGAGGCTGAAACGCCCCTACTGCAGGCCGATAGCGCGACCGTGAGTTCCACCGTTACCGCCAAAGCCGTACAGGATCTGCCGCTGAACGGACGCAACTTCGTGCAGCTGGTGCAACTGGTACCCGGCGCAAACGAAGGCCCCGGCAATGGCCTGACCAGCGGCGGACGGCCGGATGACCGCCGGCAGACGAGTGGATTCTCGGTAAACGGACAGGACAATACCCTGAACGACTTCACGATCGACGGCATTGACGATAATGAGCGCATCATCGGCGCCATCGGCGTTCGGCCGGACGTGGAAGGCATTCAGGAGATCACGATCCAGACCAACAGCTACGCTCCCGAGGCGGGCCGTACCGCGGGCGGTGTGGTCTCGATCATCACAAAGTCCGGTACCAATAAGTTCCACGGCTCCGCGTACGAGTTTTTCCGTAATGACATCCTGGACGCGCGCAATGTGCTGCAGACCACGGGCCGCAAGCCTGAGTTGCGGCAGAACCAGTTCGGTGGCAGCATTGGCGGCCCTATCTTCAAAGATCGCACGTTCTTCTTTGGGGATTACGAGGGACTCCGTCTCGTCACCGGCCAAACGGACACCAGTACCGTTCCTGACCAGTATGAGTACAACGCCATCAACAGTTTGAGTGGCGAGACACCACAGACCCTAGTGGCGGCCGGCAACGGAACCGCCGCCTACCCTATAGATCCGGTGGCTCTGAACTACCTGAAGCTCTTTCCCGCTCCGAACGTTCCAGGCTGCCAGACATCAACGCCGACACCCACCTCGAACTGCCTGAGTTCCAACTACACCATCAGTCCGAGTTCCACACAGTCCAGCAACACCTTTGATGTCCGTGTCGACCACAAGTTCAACACGAACAACTTGCTGTTTGGCCGCTATGACTACAACAAGGTGAACACCTTCACTCCGCCTGCCCTGGGCGTTGTCAACGGTCTCCAGATCTCGGGCGGCCGCTATAACTTCGATGGCCCCGCGACCGATTACGCCAGCCAACTAGGACTCGGTTTCACTCACATTTTCAACCCCAACCTAGTCCTAGATCTGCGGGCTGCTTACAGCCGCATCAACAACTTTTCCGCTCCACTCAACTACGGCGCGAATGCCGATCAGACTGTGGGCGCGGGCACCGCTTTTGGTGCCATTAATTTCAATCAGGCTTCGTCTGAGCTGACGCCGATCGCCTTTGGACCGTTCTCGGATATCGGCGATGGTGCCTACGTTCCTCTGCAGGATATCGACAACACCTTCCAATACCTTGGCTCATTGAGCTACACCATAGGAAACCACTCCATTAAGGCAGGCGTCAGCTATATCCGCCGCCAGGCCCGCAATCTACAGAGCGCGTTCCCGGCAGGCCAGTATGGCTTTGGGCTGGCCAGCGACAGCGTGCCAAACAACGCAGCCAAATCCGATGACAACAACCTGGCTTCCAGCTTAATTGGTGCCTTTTCTTCTGACAGCCGCAATTACAACATCAATACGCCTGACTACCGGACCTACGAGCCCAGCGCTTTTGTGCAGGATCAGTGGAAGGTCACCCCGAAGCTGACCTTGCTGTACGGCGTGCGATACGACATCTTTACGCCGTTTACAGAAGCACACGGCAGCATTTCCAACTTTAACTACACACTGGCGCGTACGTTGTCTGCGGCGAACATTGGCAATGCTTTGCAGGTAGCCAACGTAAACGGTGTCAACGCGAATGCGGGTATCAAAACGGATTACTCCAACGCGGCGCCCCGCGTCGGCTTTTCGTACTCGGCAGCCCCGACCACGGTCCTCCGCGGCGGCTATGGTCTCAGCTACTTCCCCGGCAACTACACCTCCAATTTCGATTTGAAGAACGCACCCTTTGTTTCGGTATTTTCTCCGAATTGTATTTCAGCGGTTGGGTATGCCATCTTGACGGCAAACAATCAGACTGCGGGGCAAAACCCGGCCTGCGGCACAGCTGGAACCCCGGGCGCAACGGCCCCGACCACCTTCGATGCGGGACTGCCGGCACCCGCACCGCAGACTATCAATAGCAATGGTTTGTCTTTCATTGCCGAAGATCCGAACTTCCGTTCGGCCGTGATTCAACAATACAATTTGCAAGTGGAGCAGCAGTTTGGCTCGAATGTGTTCACCATCGGCTATGTAGGCAATCAGGGCTCGCACCTGCCGCAAACGATCAACGATATTAACTCGCCACTGCCCTTCAATCCCTTGGCCCCGTTAGGAAGTGCGGCCAACCCCACCGGCGGCGCACGTCCACTTGCCGGTACTGCTGCTGTTCCGATTTTGCAGAATCTAGGTAGTGTGGGCTGGGGCGTCAGTGAAGGCATTTCCAATTACAACGCTCTGCAAACCTCCCTACAGCGGCGCTTCACCAAGGGTCTTGCACTCGATGCGAATTACACCTGGAGCAAGGCTCTGAGCAATAATGTCGGCTTCTCCGAAGAGGGTGACCAGGGCGCCTACAACGCGGATGCCTACAATACGCACAATGACTACGGGGTGGCGGAGAATGACATTCAAAACCGCTTCGCTCTTTCGGTCGATTACGCGCCTGTGTATGGAAAAAACTGGCATGGCATCGAGCGGCAAGCACTTGGCGGCTGGGAGGTAAATTCAATCGCTGTGTGGCAGAGCGGTAAGCCGCTCACCATCATCAACGGCGGTAACGGCGGCACGACCACCGACGTCGGTGCGGAGGGCGGCACCACCGTTTACGGCAACAGGGCCACACCGCTCAACAATGGCGGCAACGACCGGCCGAACCTGGTTGCGGATCCCCATGGGCCGAAGACGCTGACGGAGTTCTTCAACGTTAACGCCTACGCGCCACAAGCCCTGGGAACGATCGGCAACGAGGTCCGCAACTCGATCTTTGGACCCCGTTTCCGTCACGTTGATCTATCGCTCTTTAAGAACTTCCCGGTGACCGAGCGCGTGAATCTACAGTTCCGTGCGGAGGCGTTTGACATCTCTAACACGCCGAACTACTACATCCCTAACAACAACCCCGGTAACCTGCAGTTGGGCAACTCTCAGTTTGGACGCGTGACCAACTACGATCCGAACTATGTTCCCCGTCAGCTGCAATTTGCCCTGAAGGCGCAGTTCTAACCTGAATCGGACATGGTGAGCGGGGCGAGATCTTTCGGATCTCGCCCCGCTTCTTTTTGGGGCTCAGAGGGTGTGCGATGCCCAGCTTCTTACCCTGTCGAACCAATGGCCATTGCCGACGGCGTGGCCGAGGCCTTCGCAGTGGCCGCAAATCGGCGGGAGCAAAAAGGAAGAGTGTCCGATTCAGCAAACATTCAGACAGGATCGGGCGGCCTCCGGCTAGAATCGGGCCTGTATGTACCTACTGAAAATTATCATTCTGGCCATTGTGCAAGGCCTTGCCGAATTGCTGCCCGTCTCAAGCTCCGCCCATGTGGTGGTGGCGGAAAAGCTGATGGGGCTTGATCCTTCATCGCCGAACATGACCTTGATCCTGGTGATGCTCCATACCGGGACGATGTTTGCGGTGATCTTCTATTTCTGGTCTCAGTGGAAGCGGGCGTATTTCTCCTCAGCCGACGCGTTTCAGCGATTTGCCGTGCGGGCGATCTGGGCGACGGTGCTGACCGCGGCCATCGGGTACCCGATCATCAAGGTGATTGAGAAGACGGCGTTCAAGGGTGTGCCCAAGGCGGAGATCGAGCTGCTGTTTTCGCGGCTGGACCTGGTGGCCTATGCCCTGTTCGCGGCGGGCGTGCTGATTCTGGTCTCCGGGCTGCGCGAGCGGCGGCGGGAGGCGGCGGTTGTGGCCAGCGGCAGCAGCTTCGAGCGCAGCGCGCCGCGTTCGGGCGAAAACGTGACCTTCGGCCAGGCAGGATGGATGGGCGCCGTACAGGGTTTGGCGCTGCCGTTTCGCGGATTTTCGCGCTCCGGCTCGACGATTTCCACGGGGCTGCTGACCGGAGCCAACCAGGAACGCGCCGAACGCTTTTCCTTCGCGCTGGCCGTGATCCTGACGCCGGCTGTGATCGGGCGCGAGGCGCTGCGGCTGGTAAAGGCCTCGCATGAGGCGGCGGCGACAGGGGTTCCGGTGAACCTGCACGACAGCGTCGCGTTTGCGCTGATCGGCATGTGCGCCAGCTTCTTTGCGGGACTGGCGGCACTGCGCTGGCTGAGCTCGTGGCTGGGCAACGGGCGCTGGTACCTGTTCGGAATCTACTGCATCCTGGCTAGCATGGTTGTGCTGTTTCTGTACAGTCTGGGCTACTGAGCAGTCCGGCTAGTATGTCGTGCCATTCTTCTTGGAGAGGCGCTTGGCGAGGGTTCGGTGAGGGTTGGCGAGGGTTTGGCTAGGCAGGCTCCATCCCTTGCCGTCTGCCTAGCATTTCACTTCGCGCCTGCCATCCTGAACGAAGTGGAGAACCTGCTCTCCCACAGGGGCATGGCAGCCCCGGGGCGAAAACAGGCCATTGCGTCGTTTAGGAGGCCGCTGTGCGGGACCGCTCTTTTTCCGGACCGGCATAAAACACGGCCCAGGCGATCAGTGGAATTTGCAATGGCAGACGGGCCCACAGCACCCAAGGCGGGATGGAGCTGAACCGTTCCGGATGCTGGGCCATCCAGAGGTTCGCAGGAAAGACAGCGACCAGAAGGGCAGCGAGACCCCAGGCGGCGGGACGGCGAGTGGCCGGGATCAGCACACCGAGGCCGCCGGCGAGTTCGGCAAGGCCGGAGATCCGGACCAGGGCGCGAGACGCCGGAAGGTAGTCGGGAACGATCGCGAGGAAGGGCTTCGGAAGGAGGAGGTGGGTTACCCCGGCTCCTATGAAAACCAGGCCAAGGGCCAGTCTGCCGAATTTCACTGAAGCCTCCCTCGGAGTCTCCATTTGCTGGATAGAATCCCATCCAGCAAACGGCGGCGAAAGAATGGGACGGCCTAAGCCGCCCCATTTTGGAACATTCGTGGCAGGATCTACTTGCCGGCCAACGCGTCGCGATGGTTGCGGACGTAGTCGTGGGAGATGACAATGTGCGCCTGCTGCTCGGTGAGCAGACTGCGCACGGGCAGCGGAAGGTCTTTCTCCAAAGCCTCCTTGTAGGTCTTTTTGGCGGCATCCTCGCCCTGCTCCGCAGTGACCAGCAACTGGTGATCGCTGCCGGCGCCGAGATGGGCCTTCAGGTCACCCCAGACGCGATGAACGGTACCGACAGCACTGCCTGATTCGTTTACGTCGGCCATGCCGGCGCGGTGCAACTCGTTTTCCAACTCGGCACGGAAGTTGGCGCGTTTCAGGCTCTCGGCCAGGAAGTAACGCTTCAGGGTGTCATCCTTCAGGTGTTCACCGATATCGGCGAAGCCCTTTTGCCCGTCGATCAGGGACTTGATCACGCCCAGAAGTACCCGCTCGGTCTCTTTATTCTTATCCGATCCGTCTAGCTCGTTTGCCATCGTTCTCTCCCAAAAAGTCATGCTGTTGCGCAATGATGCGTTCTGCTGCGAGGCACGGGGTCAAGCGGCTGATGCGATTCTCCTTCGCCGCCCGCAAGGGGGAGAAATCGCGAAAATCCCCCGCCCCCATGACCGCAACCCGGCCGAAACAATGTTGTATCGGCGTGCACCTTTAAGGATGCGCGTCCTGCGCCGACGTTTGCCTGCGAGTTTCGTGAGCGACCCGTTGAAAGGGCATGGACACAGCATGGACCAGGAAAGAAGACGGATTCCTCCGTTGCGCTGCGGCATCGCAAACAGGACAGGGTGCAAGCACGTGGCCGGATGAGAGCAAGCCATGGTGACCTGCGCGGTGTTCACGGTTGTTGAGCTGGATGCGGCCGGGATCAGGCGTTTTCCCACGCTTCGGTTGTGAAAGAATCGAATTGCTCTGGTGTTGCGTTCTGTCGCCATCGGCCCCTTCGGTGGGTCCGGCATTTCCGCGCGCCCCGATTATGAAGTCGCAACGCCTATCGTACGCGCCCACGCGCAGCCGCCGCCTGAATGAGATTCTCGGGCTGGCCGTGGTTGCCGCCGCCGGCATCCTCCTCCTCTCCCTTCTGACGTATCACGCCTCCGATCCCTCGCTGAACACGGTCGGGGGCGGGCTCAACCCGGCGCACCCGGCCCGCAACTGGACAGGTCTGCTGGGAGCCTATTTTGCCGATTTGACGCTTCAGACCGTCGGCGTTGCGGCCCTGCTGCTGCCGCTGGCGGTCGGGCGCGTGGGTGTGTCGTGGATGCGCTCACGGAAGGTCGGCGCCGGGATGGTGAAGACAGCCGGCGTGCTGCTGTGGCTGGTGTTTGCGCCCGCGGGCGTGGCTCTGCTGCCGCTGCACGTGTTGTGGATGGGCGCGCTGCCGCTGGCGGGCGCTGAAGGCCTCGTAGTGGCGCAGACACTGGTGCACCTGCTGAATGCACCCGGCGCGGCGATCCTGACCGGGCTGATGATTGCGCTTTCGCTGTATCTGGCAACCAGCTTTGCGCTGAATACGGCGCCGCAGTGGTTTACCGGGCAGTTTGCCTTTCTGCGCAGCAGGCGGGAGATGGGAACGCAGCGGCGGCCGGAGCGGGAGCCATCCCGGGCCGAGGTCGTCGTCGCTCCGTTGGACGGGGCCGGACGCGAGGAGGCCGGGAACAGCCATTTGAATTCCCATTCGAATTCCCTGCTGGGTGGGCTGCTGCAGCTGTTCAGCCGCAAGAAGGCGAAGGTCGCGGCCCTGATCGCGGAGCCCGAGGCGGAGAACGCCGACGAGTCGCCTTCGCTATGGGAGAGCATGCCCCGGACGAATGTGGACACACCCTCGCTGGAGGGTTGGGCGGCTGCCAGCGCGGCGGCGGCGCCGTTCGCGGCGCAGCTGGCCGCTGCCTCCGCGCCTCTGCGCGCCGGTGAGCCGGAGATCGTGTTGTCAGAGAGTCGGTCGCCGGAGAGTCGGTCGCCGGAGAGGTTTACCGAGGAGCGCGAGCCTGCCATCGTGCGGCGCGATCCCGTGATGGAGGATGATGGCTGGCTGAACGCGCCGGAGCGGCCATCCTTCATGCCCATTTTGAGCGAAGAGGCGGATGCCAAGGCAGCGGCCGCCGCCGGTCCGGGACCGCAGCTGGTACGCAAGGCGTCCACGGTACCCGTGCCGGAGCCTTCGCCCTACCCGATCCCCTCGCCGTTTCCGGATCCTGCACCGATGCCGGACCCCACACCTCTACCCCCGCCGGTGCCGCCGACGATGCGGGAACGGGCGGCTCCCCCCTCGCGTCCGATGGCAGCGGCTGCGGTGCCGCCGACGATGCGGGAACGGGCGCTTCCCCCCTCGCGTCCGATGGCAGCGGCTGCGGCGCCGCCGGCGGCAGCAACCGCGCCGAGACCGGTTTCGCCGATGGCCGATCTGCGGGACCAGAACATTGCCTTCGGGGCGCGGTCGGATGCGCACCAGCTGCGTGGCTTTCAGCCGGTGAAGTCGGTGAAGGGGTACGAGCTGCCGCCTTCGACGCTGCTGCACCACGGCGGCAACCAGACCATCGTGCGCGAAGATGCGCTGCGCGCCGAGGCGCAGGTGCTGGTGGAAAAATGCGCGGAGTTCGGCGTCGCCGGGCGCGTGGAGCAGATCAACCCCGGACCCGTGGTGACGACCTATGAGTTCCGGCCGGATGCGGGGGTGAAGTACAGCCGCGTGACCGGTCTAGCCGATGATCTCTGCCTGGCGATGGCGGCGGAAAGCGTACTGATCGAGCGCATGGCCGGTAAATCGACCGTGGGCATCCAGGTGCCGAACACGGATCGGGAGACGATCTGGCTGCGCGACGTGGTGGAGAGCCCGGACTTTGCGAGCACGAAGTGGAAGCTGCCGATCGCGCTGGGCAAGGATATCGACGGGCGCATCGTGACGGCGGATCTGGCGATGATGCCGCATGTGCTGATTGCGGGCTCGACGGGCTCGGGCAAGTCGGTGGCGATCAACGCGATGATCATGAGCGTGCTGTTCCGGTCGACGCCGGAGCAGGTACGCATGATCCTGGTGGATCCGAAGCGCGTGGAGCTGGGGATGTATGAGGGGATCCCGCACCTGTTTACGCCGATCATCACGGAGGCGAAGCTGGCGGCGAATGCGCTGAAGAATGCGGTGAAGGAGATGGAGCGGCGGTTGAAGCTGCTAGCCGCCAACCACGTGCGGAATCTCGATCAGTTCAATCACCTGTTCGATCCGGGTTCGGACCACGTGTTCGAGGACCGCAACCAGGAGCCGCTGCCGTACATCATCATCGTGATCGACGAGCTGGCCGATCTGATGATGCTGGACCGGTCGAACGTGGAAGAGGCCATCACGCGGCTTGCACAGATGGCGCGCGCCGTTGGAATCCACCTTGTCCTGGCGACGCAGCGGCCTTCGGTGGACGTGATCACCGGTCTGCTGAAGGCCAATGTGCCGACGCGCATGAGCTTCCGGCTGGCGACGAAGATCGATTCGCGGACGATCATCGATACGAACGGGGCCGAGGCCCTGCTGGGGCGCGGCGATATGCTGTTTCTGCCACCGGGCACCAGCCGCCTGCAGCGGGTGCACGCGCCGTTCGTGACGGAAAAGGAGATTGCCGGCGTGACGGCGTTCTGGAAGGCGCAAGGCGAGGCCCAGTACGTGGAAGGCTTCCTGGATGGGCCGAAGGACGACAAGGGCGAGGATGGTTCGGGGTCGGCGAACGAGGGCGCGGAGGCCGATCCGATGTTCGACGATGCGGTGCGGCTGGTATTCGAGTTCGGCAAGGCCTCGACGAGCCTGCTGCAGCGCCGGTTGCGGATCGGGTACGGCCGGGCGGCGCATCTGATCGATACGATGGAACGCGATGGGCTGGTCGGGCCGGCGGATGGGTCCAAACCGCGCGAGCTGCTGAAGCCGCCGAGTTACTTCAGCGAGGTAGATGCGGCGATCCGGTGATGGCAGTAGCAAAGACGCAGATTCCCTGCGGGAATGACAACCGAACAAGTACAAAGGAACCCATGTCCAATCCCACCTTCCTGCAGGCGCTTCTTCTTCCCGAGCTCGAGGCAGAGCTCGGAAAGACGCGCAAGATGCTCACCTACGTCCCAGACGGGCACAACGATTTCAAATCCGCCGAAAAGTCCATGCCCCTCAGCCGCCTGGCGGGCCATACCGCCGAGTTCGCCAGCCTAGTGACGGTGATCCTGACGTACAACGATGTGGACTACGGCACGCCCTCGGACCCTCGCCGCATCCTGCGCATGGAGACGAAGGAAAAGCTGCTGGCCGACTTCGACGAGCTCGCTGCCGGCGCCCTCGCGGCCATGCGCGCGACCGACGACGAAACGCTGATGCAGATCTGGCGCGCGTCCAAGAAGGGCGTTCCCGCCTTTTCGCTGCCGCGGTATCAGGCCTACCGCAACATGGCGATCAACCACATGATTCACCACCGGGCGCAGCTTGGGGTGTATCTGCGGCTGCTCGGCCTGCCGGTGCCTTCCACCTTCGGTCCCACGGCGGACGAGGCGGCCTGAGGCTACGTCCTGAGGCTGCATTCTAAGGCTGCATCCTAAGGCTGCATTCTGAGGCTGCGTCCAAAGCTACCGGGTCTGCAGCGGGGCCACCAGCGTGTGGCTGCGCAGGTAGGCCAAAACGGTCGTGCGGAGACGCTCGTAGGTGGGTGCGCCCTGGGGGTAACGCGTGATGGTGCCGTGAGAGGCGCCGGTGTACCAGTTGAGGGCAAGCGTTCCCCCCGGCTCCGATACCGCGGCGGCGGCTTCGGACTCCGAGGTGCCGATGCGGAGGTCGCTGGGGTGCAGCGCGGCTTGGGCGGCAGCGGCGTTTTCAAGCGAGATATAGGCCTCGACGCGGCCTGACGGGGAGAAGCGCTCGAAGTTGTACACGGCTTCAGAGCGCCCGAGGGGTTCGAAGTAGGCGCGCACGACCCAGTGCTGCGGCCCGGCATCGAAGCTGTCGATGACATCGCTTTCCCGCGGGCTGATGCCGGGGGCCTCGCGCTGCCGAGCGAGGCGCAGGACGGTGCGTTCGCCGTCAAACTCCTCCCATCGGCCCAGCGCGGCTTCAACGATGACGAGATTTTTATGAGCCTGCCAGAGCTCAGGCTGGCGCGCCACGACCGCGCGGTAGGAGGCCTCGGCGAGTTGATACTGCTTCAGACCCAGTTCCGCATCGCCCAGGCCGAGCTGCGCCTGAACGTCGCCCGGATGTTCTTTTAGGGCTGCCTGGAAATAGCTCTTGGCCGTGGAGAACTGCTTTGTCTGCAAAAGAAGGCGGCCCGGGCGGAGATCGGGTGAGGAGGGCGCAGAAACGACCGCGGGCGGCGCCACGCTTTGGCCGGCGAGGCAGATCCCTGGGCAAAGCGACAAAGCGAAGCCCAGGAACAGGGATCGGACAGGATCTGTCGGCCGAAAGAGGCCCACGCTCTCTCTTACCTTCTGCGATCTTGTTCTCTGCGATCTCGACGTCAACTCCGGTGGCCCTCCGCTCGATGTTGGACGAACTGCAGGGCGGTTCCGCCCATCATGCCGGTGCAGGTCATGACGAGGATCCAGAAGAGCTCGGGATGCCGGTCGAAGAAGGGACGTGTGTCGCGGCGTTTGGTCCAGTGCGGGTTGCGGGTCTGCGGACCGAGTGTTGCGGCGAGGGCAGTGGCGGTCCCCCGCGGAGCGTCGGCGTAGAACGGGGCGACGAGCGCGGGATCGCCGTAGCGGAGCGTGTAGCTGGCACCCGGGGAGGCGGTGAAGCACAGGCGGCGTTCGCGCATCTCCAGCGTAGCCGAGGCGATGGGAGGCGGAGAGCCCGTGCCATTCGCTACCGCAACCTGAATGGTCGCGGCGCTGGCCAGCGTGGCGCCGAGGGTGGAGGGAAAATTCGTCTCCTCGACGTCGATCGGATGGAGCCGTGGATCGCCGGAGGGCAGGTGCATCTGCTGCAGGAGACCGGCGTCGAGCGTCTCCGGCTCATGGAACGGATCGTCGTCGGAGCGGGCAGTGAGAACGACGTCGGCGGCGAAGTTGGGGTGCGGACCCGGCTGCAGAGCGAGGTGCAGCTCCTCGACGGGCACGTGCGCCGGCACGTGCAGCGTGGCCACCATGGCGCCGCCCCGCTGCGAGAAGTGGGCGGTGCCGGCAACCGGGCTATAGGCAGTCTGACGCTCGCGGCTGGGTGGGACAGCCACGCCTTCCACCAACGTTATGGGCAGGTTAGCGACCGGCTGGCCGGCGACGGTGCGCAGGGCGAGCGTAAGGTGCAGCACCGGGGCGGTGCTTTCCGCCAGGAGCAGCGTCGTCCAGCGGCCCAGGCCCGCGTGATGGAGATCGAAGATACCGAAGTTGCCGAAGGTATCCAGCGAAGCGGGTACGCCTGCACCCTCCCCGGCACGAACGCTCTTCGCGGTGACCAGCACGGTTCCCACAAAATCCTGGGAGAGATCGCCGGGATTGAGTTGCAGGCGCAGCTCGGAGTAGGCGCGGGGCGGCATAGGGAGATCGAAGTGCAGCTCGCCGTTGCTGAGTGCGATGTTTTCTGGACGGATCGTGACAGCATCGACGGGTTCGGGGCCGCTCTCGGTGAGCAGATAGGGCACCTCCGCCCCCGAAGCGGAGCCGGCATAGCCGCGATAGAGGCGGAGGTCGGTGCCGCCCGCCGCGGCATGGGCAAAAGCGACGGCATCGAGCACGGCGCACACGGCATGGTCGCCGCCCACAAGGGACGGCAACACCACCGCCCGCTGAAAGCGAAGGTATTCCGGGTCTGCCGGAGCGCCGATGTTGACCAGCAGCGCCGTTTGCCAGAAGAGGGCCGCAAGCAGCAGAGCTTTCGGCGTCACGCGTGCCGGTCTCGCCGGAGCAGCCCAAAGGACGGAGTCGGTACGGCTATCTTCAGGCACCGGGCAGCGTCAGCGGAGAAAGCATTGCTGCGGAGGATGCCAGCTCCGGGGCGCCCCTTGTGACCGTAACTGCCCGCACGGGTGACCATATCGTTCACTGTACCCCGTGGCTCACCCCGTATGACACCTCCGTGGTAGGGCGTGCCTAAAGGGAGGCAGAGTGGGTTAGATAGCGTTCATCTTCGATGTATTGTCACTAAAGAACAGATATCCAGTGTCTACGGAACCGATAACTCGAAGCCGCACCTTAGTGGTAGATGACGACGCGGTCATGCGCGAGGTTCTGCTCGCGTTGCTGGACATGCAGGGCCATGAGGTCCATGTTGTCGACTCCGGCGACGAGGCCCTGCAAAGGCTGGCCGCCGGTCCCGCGCCGGACTTTGTCTTGACCGATATGGTGATGCCCGGCATCCATGGCGGCGCGCTGGTACAGGCGTTGCGTGGGGCGATGTCGCCGGCGACGCGGTTGGTGGGCATGAGCGGCAGCCGTCCGCAGCAGCGCGTGCTCGATAGCCTGGACGCGTTTGTGCTGAAGCCGTTTGGGTACGCGGATCTGGAGGCCGTCCTGCAGTCCGTGGGAACGCCGGATGGGACTAAACCGGGTCAGGCAACGGAGGAGGAGCCGGGAACGGAGCCGGAGAGTGCGGCGAACCCGCCAGCCTCCGGGCAGGTGCTCGACGAGGCGATCTTTGCCTCGCTGCGCGGGAGCTTTCGATCGGCGCAGCTGGCCGAGCTGTACACCATGACGCTGAACGACGTGGAGACACGCCGGAAGCGGATACAAGAGTTCGCCGCTGCCGGCGATCTGGAGGCGACGCAACGCGAAGCGCACTCGATCAAGGGACTTTGCGGCATGGTTGGGGCGCGGGAATTGGGCGACCTGGCCGGTGCAGTGGAAGCAGGTACAACTTTCGACGTATTTGCGATTCAGAAAATCGAAGTAGCGTGCGCGCGCCTCCGGCGTATGCTTGACACCAAGTTCGCCAACCATATAGCTCCCGCAGGAGAGCACGAATGATCACAGCTCCGCGTAAACCTGGCTCCTCCGTTATGCCCACACCGCCGCCGTCTTTGAATCGTGGCGGCAATATCCGGATTGTCGTGGCCGACGACCATCCGGTCGTCCGGTTCGGCGTCAAAAACATGCTCATGAACGACCCCGGTTTTGAGGTCGTCGGCGAGGCCGAGGACGGCGACAAGGCCGTGCAGGAGACGCTGGAGCTCGAGCCCGATATTCTGCTGCTCGACCTGGCGATGCCGAAGCTGCCGGGTCTGGAGGCGATGCGGGCGATCATGAGCCGTTCGCCGCGCGTGAAGATACTGCTGCTGACCAGCACGATCTCCACGCAGCAGATCATCGAAGCACTGCAGATCGGCGCACGCGGCATTGTGCTGAAGGATTCCGTAGCGTCCGACTTAGGCGAATCGCTGCGCGCGGTGCTGAACGGGGATTACTGGATCGGCGGTAAGCGGGTGGTGAACCTGCTCAGCGCATTGCACGAGCTGATGCAAAAGGCCGCAGCCGTTCCCGAGCGCAAGACCTACGGCCTGACGCCGCGGGAGCTCGAGGTGGTCACCTGCATCGTGGAAGGATGCTCGAACAAGGATATCGCGAAGCAGTTCACGATCTCGGAAGAGACCGTGAAGCGGCATCTTTCAAACATCTTCGATAAGACGGGTGTTTCGACGCGGCTGGAGTTGGCGCTGTTTGCGATCAGCCACAAGCTGGTGGATATCGACGCGTAGGGGCATTTTGCAGGACAGAGGGGACCCCGGCACGAGATGCCGGGGGTTTTTTGCGTTGGCGGCGGTGTCCGTGAGCGTTTTCGATGCGCATCTGGTGCGCACAAGATACGCATTGGGGGGAGTGGTTGGGTGAGCGGCGGTGCCGCTTATATACTTTTCCTGGAGCTGCTAAACAAAACGCCATGTCACAACGTGAGTTTCAAACTGAAGTAAGCCAGCTGCTGCAGCTGATCATTCATTCGCTGTATTCGCATCCGGAGATCTTTCTGCGGGAGTTGATCTCGAACTCCTCGGATGCGCTGGACAAGCTGCGCCACCTCTCTTTAACGGAAGACAGCTACAAGGCGCTGCCGTTTGATCCGCGGATCGATCTGGATCTGGATGAAGCGGCAAGCACCTTGACGATCGCCGATACGGGCATCGGCATGAACGAGGAAGATCTGGTCTCGCACCTTGGAACCATTGCGCGCTCGGGTACGAAGAACTTCCTTTCGCAGCTTTCGGGCGATGCGAAGAAAGATTCCAACCTGATCGGGCAGTTCGGCGTGGGTTTCTACTCGGTGTTCATGGTGGCCGACTCCGTCGAGGTGATCTCGCGCAAAGCCGGCGAGGAGCAGGCCTGGAAGTGGACCAGCGACGGCAAGACCGGCTTTGCGATCGAACCGGCGGAGCGCGCGGTGGCCGGCACGACCGTCATCATTCACTTCAACGACGAAGGCAAGCAGTATGCCAACAGCTGGCGGCTGCGCGAGATCGTTAAAAAGTACTCAAACCACATCGCCTTCCCGATCTTTCTGACCTACGACAAGAGCGAGTGGAACGCCGAGACGAAACAGTCCGACAAGACGCGCGTAACCGAGCAGGTGAACGCGGCGAGCGCGCTGTGGCGACGCTCCAAGAGCGAGCTCACCGACGAGGATTACAAGGAGCTCTACAAGTCGATCTCCGGCGACCCCGAAGACCCGCTGTTCTGGTTCCATACCAAGGCGGAGGGATCGCTCGAGTACACGACGCTGTTCTTTATTCCTGCCAAAGCCCCGCTCGATCTATACCAGGCCGAGTACAAGGTGGGCGTGAAGCTCTATGTGAAGCGCGTCTTCATCATGGACGATTCGAAAGACCTGCTGCCGCAGTACCTGCGCTTCGTGCGCGGCATCATCGACAGCGAAGATCTGCCGCTGAACGTGAGCCGCGAAATTCTGCAGCAGAACCGCGTGCTGACGAGCATCCGCACGGCGAGCGTAAAAAAGATCCTGTCCGAGCTGAAAAACATCGCCGAAAATCAGCCGGAGTTGTACCTCACCTTCATCAAGCAGTACAACCGTCCCCTGAAGGAAGGCATGTACGGCGACTACGCGAACCGCGAGACGCTGCTGGATCTGGTGCGCTTCAAAACGACCAAGGTCGACGGCCTCACCAGCCTGGCGGAGGTGAAATCCCGCATGGCCGAGGGCCAGAAGAGCATCTATTACATCACCGGCGGCAATGAGACCTTGCTGCGCAGCTCGCCTCTGCTGGAAATTTACAAGAAGAACAACTACGAGGTCCTGCTGCTGGATGACGAGATCGATGAGATCGTCTTTGCCGGCATTGAGCAGTACGGCGAGATCGAGCTGAAGGCCGTAAACAAGAGTTCGACCAGCGAAGATCTGAAGGACCTGCAGGATGAGTCCGAGCCGGCCAAGGCGGAGGCGTTGCAGCCGCTGCTGGAGAAGCTGAAGGCCATTCTGGGCGATCGCGTGAAGGATGTGCGGGCGTCTGTGCGTCTGGCGGATAGTCCCTCCGTCATTGTGACCGATGAGTCGGAGCCTTCGCTGCAGATGCAGCAGATCCTGCGGCAGATGGGGCAGATGGATGTTCCGGCGCCGCGGCCCACGCTCGAGATCAACCCCGATCACGAGATTGTGAAGAAGCTGCTCGCGCGGCCGGAAGACAGCGTCGCCGAAGACGCGGCCTGGCTGCTGTTTGACCAGGCGCTGCTGATGGAAGGCGTCGCACTGAAGGAGCCGGCGCTGTTTGTGCAGCGCTTAAATCGCATCTTGAGCCTTTCGGTCTAGCGATCGATTTCGAACAGGTACGTTGGGGAAGCGAGAGCCCTTCAGGCTCGCTTCCCTTCGCTTTTGCGCCGTCGACGGGCCGCCGGCATCGTACCGGATGTGCGCTCTGCCAAGATCAAACTTTCGCTCGACGTTCCCTCCCCGCTGCAGCCACGCGGTTGGTCCAATCCGGTCATTCCGGGCGATCATCCCGATCCCACGATCATCCGGGTGGGACAGACGTTCTGGGCCTCCTGCACGTCGGGCGAGTGGTCGCCGCAGTTCCCGCTCTTTCATTCCGTGGACCTGGTGAATTGGGTGCTGGCCGGCGCTGTCTTTCCACAGCAACCGGCGTGGACCGAGGGTTCGTTCTGGGCTCCGGAGCTTGTGCACGACGAGGTCAGCGGACGATTTCTGGTGTGGTACGTGGGCAAGCAGCGGGGCGGGCCGCTTTGCGTGGCAGTGGCTTCGGCCGAGGCGGCAGCCGGACCCTACACGGATCACGGTCCCCTGATCTGCGAGCCGGATGGCTCCATCGATCCGTGTTTTGCACGCGATGAGCACGGGGCGCCGTACCTGATTTGGAAGGAGGACGGCAACTCCCAAAACCGGCCGACGCCGATCTGGGCGCAGCCGCTCTCCGACGATCTGCTTCATCTGACCGGTGAGAAGACGATGCTGATCGTCAACGATCAACCCTGGGAGGAGGGTGTGGTCGAAGGGCCGTATATTCTGCGGCGGGGTGGCTGGTTCTACATGTTCTACGCGGGCAACTCGTGCTGCGGCAAGGAGTGCAAGTATGCGGAGGGCGTGGCGCGCGCCCAGCGTCTGCTGGGGCCATGGGAGAAGGCGCCGCAGAACCCGCTGATCGGTGCCAACGACCGCTGGCGCTGCCCCGGCCACGGGACCGCCGTGCGCACGCATGGAACGCAGAATCTGCAGGCGCAGGACTACCTGCTCTACCACGCCTACCCCGCGAACGGCACGGTGTATGTGGGGCGGGAGGCCATTCTGGATGAGATTACGTGGACGCAGCAGGCCGCAGACGACACACCCGGCTGGCCGGAGGTGAACGCCGGACGCGGTCCCGGGAAGACCTCGCCCGCGCCGCCCATTCACTTTGCCGACGACTTCGACGCGCCCGCGCTGCAACCGTCCTGGCAGTGGCCGGTCAACACGCTGCCGGACATCGGCCTGCAGAAGGACCAGCGGTCCGGGCGGTTACGGCTGGGTATTCCGCTCGACTCGCCCATGGCGCCGCAGCCGGTGCAGTCCGCTTTGCTGGCCACGGCGAATCCCGCGGCCGAGCACTATGTAGCCAGTGTCACGCTGCCCCTGCCGAAGGCTCCCGACCCGGCCCTGTGGGCAGGGCTGGTGGTGGTGGGCGATCCGTTTAACACGATTGGCCTGGGTATGCGCGGTACCCGTAACGGCACCGCGTTGCTGCAGCTATGGCAACGCCGCGGTGCCACGCAGAAGGTGTTCTGGGAGACAGTCGTGGAGGGTGCGCGCGCCGTGCGCCTGCGCGTGGGCAGTACGCGAACGGTACACCATCTGCAGTTTGCCTTCTGCGTGGATGGTTCGGCATGGCAGGATGCGGGCGAGGTGTACAACGCCGAAGACCTCCCGGCATGGGATCGCGCATTGCGGATCGGCATGATGCTGGAAGGTCCAAGAGGACTGGCGGCGATGTTTGAGCGGTTCCGGCTGGATGCGGGACCGAAGGACGAACTGGCCGGCTACGGGGCAGACGAATCTTTGCGCTGACGACTGGAGCTAGGGACGTAAAGCTAGAAAACAAAGGTTCAGTGTTTTGCTGGAGAGCTTGAGAGTGGCTCGGGAACGCGGCCGAACAGACCGTCGAGAAGCCAATCGCTCAAAATTCGCCCCTGCTGTCCAAGGCTAGGCATTTTGGCGAGATACACGGCACGCCACATCGCCCAGGCCAGCAGGCCCGAGAAGTTCAGACCATACACGCGGGCTACACCCGAGTGCCGGCCGACCAGGGCGAGCTCACCGAGAGGCTTGAAGCGGAAGGGCTCGGTCGGCTCGCCGCGCAGGTAGCGAACGATGTTTTGAGCGACCAGCTTGCCTTCCCGGGTGGCGTTTTGCGCGGTGGGCGCGTAGGTACCCTTTGTGGCCGGATCGGGGATCTCGGCGCAGTCCCCAAGAGCCCAGAGACCCTCATAATCCTTAACCTGGCAGGAGCCTTCGACAATCAGACCGTGATGCTTGCCCTTCTTTGCCGGAAGACTTTCAAGCAGCGGATTGGGGGTGACTCCGGCGGCCCAGATGAAGGTACGCGCCGGTATGCTCTCTCCGCTTTTCAGCGTCACCGAAGTCTCACTTGCCGCGACGATGCTGGTGTTGAGCATCACCTCCACGTCGCGTTCCTTCAGCTTCTTGGTGGCGTACGCGGCTAGATCTTCTGAAAGCTCCGGCAGCAGCCTGGCGCCTGGTTGCACGATGATGGTTCGCACGGTCCGGGAGCCTTTACCTGTGAATTTCTCAGCGTAGTCCCGCACAAGATCATTGATCGCGGCCATTGTCTCCACACCGGTGTAGCCGCCGCCGGCGACGACGAACGTAAGCAGGGCCTGCCGCTTCGCTTCGTCCTGCTCCAGGGCCGCACTTTCCAGGCAGGCAGAGACGCGCCCAAAGGCTTTCCGCGCATCCGCAAGGCTTTTCATGGAGATAGAGTGCTCGGCTGCGCCGGGTGTGCCGTGGAAGTCGGTCACCGAGCCAAGAGCGAGAATGAGGTGATCCGCGGCGAAGGTCTGCTTGCCGGAACCGAGCTCGGGCGAACCGGTCTCGACGTCGACACTCTTGTCGCGGAGATTGATCGCCGTAATACGGCCCTGGATGAAGCGCACGCGCGGTTCGAGCACCCGCAGCGGACTGACGATGTGTCGCGTCTCCAAGCCCCCACCGGCGGCCTCGGTCAGCATGGGGGTGAACAGTAGGTAGTTGTCCTCGTCGATCAGGCTGATCTCCCCATTGTTCGCGTCGGGAAGCAGGCGTGCGAGTTCCTGCGCAACAGCGGCCCCCGCGAAACCGCCGCCAAGGATCAGGAAACGCTTGCCGCGTCCGAGGGCGGCATTGGCAGTACGTTCTTCCATGCGGCGCAGGGTCGACCAGACAGTGTAGACAGAGGCAAGGCCGGCGGTGACCTGAAGGGCGGAACGGGTAAAGCTTTTGTGGCTCATGAGTACACCATCTCCAAGAACAACTTCTGCGGCGTTACTGCTGCGGCGTTACTGCCGGTCGCCGCGCACAGGGCCTGCGTGGTGGGAACTTGCGGCATCTGCCATCTGCCATCCGCCATCTGCCATCTGCCATCTGCCATCCGCATCGTCTTCCACAAAGCATCTGATGCAACGTAGCTTGCTTGGGGCAAGCCGAAACGCGGGGTAAGTATGCAAACGATTCAGGGACACGAAGCCTTTGGCAAACCGGGCATTGAACCGCGGTGGGCGCATAGCAACAAGGTAGGGGCGGGCACAGCCTATTCCTCTTCAAGTCACCTCTGGTTCACCGTGTGGGACGGCATCGTTACGGAGGTTTTCTTTCCCACCGTGGACCGGCCGCAGATGCGGGACATGGGGTTTCTGATCAGCGATGGAGCGACGTTTCTTCACGAAGAAAAGCGCGATCTGATACTCACCACAGAGCGGATCTCCGATCACGCCCTTGGGTATACGTGCGTGAATGCCGACCCGGCCGGGCGGTACACGATCACAAAGCAGATCGTCTGTGATCCGCACCAGGCTTGCCTCTTGCAACATGTCGTTTTGACAGGCAAGGAGGAAGAGTTTCTCTCGAACCTGAAGCTGTACGCCTTGGCCGCCCCGCACCTGGAGATTGGCGGCGCCGGTAATAACGGCTATATCGCCATGGTGAACGGACGCCAGATCCTGATGGCGCAGAAGGGAAACACGTGGTTGGCCATGGGCGCCACGGTGCCTTTTGTGAAGCTCTCCTGCGGCTTTGTGGGCCACAGCGACGGCTGGACCGACCTGCACGAAAACTTCCAGATGGATTACCACTTTGAGCGTGCGACCGATGGCAATATCGCCCTGACCGGTGAGCTGGACCTGAGCAGCACACGGGAGTTCACGCTAGGCATCGCGTTTGGCAACAGCGAGCATCGCGCATTATCGACCCTGCTGCAGTCGCTGGGCCAGCCGTTCGAAGCTCACCTGAAGCGTTACATCAAGCAATGGGATCTGGCGGCAGCGCACCAGAGATCGTTGAAGAGTGCGTCGTTCGATAAGGGCAATCTTTACAACAGCAGCTTCAGCCTGCTATTGGCGCATGAGGACAAGTCCTTCGCCGGCGCGATCATCGCCTCCTTGGCGACGCCATGGGGCGAGGCCAAAGGCGACAAGGATAGCGGCGGCTACCACTTGGTATGGACCCGTGACATGGTGAATGCCGCCACCGCGTTGCTGGCGGCAGGCGATACGGCGACACCCCTGCGTGCACTGATCTTTCTTGCAGTCTCGCAGCACGAGGATGGCGGCTTTGCCCAGAACTTCTGGGTCAACGGCGAGGCATACTGGAGCGGCGTCCAACTGGATGAGACCGCGTTCCCGATGATGTTGGCGTGGCGCCTGCATTGCGAAAATGCGCTGGTCGACTTCGATCCGCTCTACCTGCTCTCCAAGGGCGCGACGTACCTTATCCGCAACGGACCGGTAACGCAGGAGGAACGGTGGGAAGAGGCTTCGGGCTATTCTCCTTCGACGGTCGCCGCGTGTATTACGGCCTTGATCGGCGCTGCCTCCTATATGCGCCTTCGCGGGAGGGATGAGGCTGCAAAGTTCGTCGAAGCACATGCCGACTATCTCGAAGAACACATTGAGGAATGGCTGGTGACCAACACCGGTTCCCTGCTGGAGGGCGTGTCGAGCTATTACATGCGCATTCTGCCGGAGCAGGTAGGTCAGGAGCATCCGGCCGAGGACAAGGAATCGCGGGTGCTGCACATCGCCAATCTAGCGCCTGATCAGCAGAGCGACTTCCCTGCCCGCGATGTGGTGGATGGAGGCTTCCTCGAGCTCGTACGCTATGGCATTCGGGAGGCGGACGATCCTTTGATCGTCAATACGCTCAAAGTCATCGATGCCACGATTAAAACGGATACACCGATGGGACCCACGTGGCATCGTTATAACCACGACGGGTACGGTCAACAGGGGGATGGCAGTCCGTTCACCGAACATGGCCAGGGACGCGTATGGCCGCTGTTGACCGGTGAACGCGGGCACTACGAACTGGCCGCGGGACGTGACGCGACGCCGTATCTGCGCACCATGGAAGCGCTGGCTTCCAAGACAGGCCTGATTCCGGAGCAGTCCTGGGATGAGGCCGATCTGCCCGAGGCGTACATGTTCTGCGGAAAACCGACCGGGTCGGCGATGCCGCTGGTGTGGGCGCACGCGGAGTACATCAAGCTGCTGCGCTCCGTCAGCGACGGCAAGGTGTATGACAGGATGCCGGAGATTGTGGCGCGGTACGGAGGCGAACGTGCCGGACGCGTGAAGCTTGCGATCTGGAAGGCCTCCCGCAAGATCCGCTTCATGCGATCGGATCAAACCCTGCGCCTGCACGCGGACTCTCCCTTTCGCGTGCACTGGTCCGCCGACAACTGGGCAACCACCCGTGATACCGAATCGATCCTGAGCCCGCTCGAGATCAGCTATGCGGACCTCGATTCGTTCCAGGCCCAGACAGGCGCTTGCGTTGCCTTCACGCTGTTCTGGCCGCAGGAAAGTCGTTGGGAAGGAACGAACTACAGCATCACCGCGACTTAGAGTTGTTTGTTACAGCGTAAAGAACCAATCTCTACGCGTTGTCATCCTGAGCCTGGCGAAGGACCTGCTGCCTGTTGGCAGGACTCTCCAGGATCAGAAAACAGCTAGAAGATACCTCTTGCGAGAGCTGAAGCAGAGCAAGACTGCTTCAGCTCTCGGCTGTGTTCTGCGGAGGGTCCGGGGCGCTAAGGCTGGAAGTGCAGGTAGCCCCAGCGATCCGGAATGTGCATATCGATCACACCCTGTGGCGACCATACCCAATTGTCCTCTTTGGGGTTGCCGGGGGTCCACTCCACCCGGCTGAAGTTGATGCGCCAGGTGGTTCCGGCCCGCGGAACGGGAACGTCCTGCCTTGTCTGAAACGCCTGCAGCGGGTAAGCGATTTCCACCGTCCAGCCCTTGTCGGTATCGGCAGAGTTATTGAGCGTGCCCTGGACTTTGACCGCGGTGCGGAGGCCCGCGATGTCCCAGCTGTTATCGGCGTGTCCGCCCATGCGGTATGGCTTGGCCAGGAAGAGATCCCAGCCGGTGTTCAGGGCATTGATCTCGAACTCGTAGTAGCTGAGCGTGTCAGGCAGGGGTTTGACGAAGACTTCGAAATCATTGTCCTTGAAGATCACGGAGTCATGTTGCGTCAGGGTCGCCTTCACATCCGGCTCCTGCATCTGCGCGGCGATGTACAGGTAGTTCTTGTCCCAAAGCATCTTCACGCGGGTGCGAAAGCGCGGGTGCGGCTGCGACGCACCTTGGATATCCACGAAGTCGCTGGTCCACGGCGCGGCCTTCCAGGCAGCGTCGTCAAGCTTGCCGTCGATGGTTGGCGGTGTGGGCGTGAAGTGGCAATCGTAGGCGAGAGGCGCCCCTGTCTGCGCAGCGATCTGCGTGCCTTCCTGCGCACTGCATGAGCGTGAGGGCAGCCACAACAGGCTTCCAAAAAAGGCGACGCACGCACAGCAACGCCGCAGAGCCGACGGCCGCGGTGCGCGCCCGCGGGGCGTAGAGAAGGGAGAACACTTATGCAATCAACACCTCAATATGAACTTTGCCGAAGGACCGCACCGTTTCCTCCGCGATGCCTTCGTCCGTGATCAAAACATCGATCTCCGTTACCGGGCAGATGACGGCAGGGCTGGCCAAGCCCACCTTGCTGGAGTCGGCGACGACGATCACCTGCCTGGCTCTGCGCGCCATGGCACGAAAGACGGCAGCCTCTTCCGCCTCGATTGTGGTGGCGCCGTGGTTGGAATCGATGCCGCAGACGCCGAGGAACAGCTTGTCCAGCACGACGGAGTTCAACGTCTCCAGCGCGGCCGGACCGATGAGCGAAAAGGCTCCGGGCCAGCGCAGGCAGCCGCCGGTCAGGGTGGTCTCCAGCCCTTCCACCGCACTGAGTTCCATGGCTATATTCACGGCGTTGGTGACGATTCTCTGGCCTTGGGAGAGATGCAAGGTACGTGCGATGGCCGTGGTCGTGGTGCCCGCGGTGAACCCAATGGTCTCGCGTTCACCAATAAGCATCGCCGCGGCCGCGGCAATGCGCCCCTTCTCCGAGGCGAAACGATCTTCGCGCACGTGAAACGAGGCATCCAGGCGGAACGGCTCATAGATCTGCCCGGCGAGCATCGCGCCGCCGTGCGTGCGGTGCACCAGACCGCGCTCCTCCAAACGGGCAAGATCACGACGCACGCTGGCGGCAGAGGTGCCGAAGACCTCCGCCATCGCTTCGACAGAGGTCTTGCCGCGGCTCAACAACAGATGCAGCATCTCCGTGGCACGCTTTTCCGTCTTCGAAGCCATGGATCCGATCCCCCGGTGCAGCGATCAGCCGTACACGCTAGAAGCGGTAGTTGGCTGAGAACTGCAGACGGCGCTCCTGGGAACGAACCGGGGTGACCTGGTCGGCGATGGCACCGAAGTCCTTATCCGCATAGCCGATGTCGGGGTTGCCGTAGCTGACGAGATTAAAGGCGTTAAAGGCGTCGAAGCGGAAACCGACAGTCTGCTCGCGGAAGGTGGTGAAGTCCTTGAAGGCGGAGAGGTCGGCGTTGTGGAAGCCCGGAGCGCGTACGTTGCCGTTGCGTGCGGTGCCGAACTGATTGGGCGCCGGAGCACCGAAGGCGCAGATGCCGTTATCCACTCCTGGCATCGTGCAGGCCGTAGCGGAAGGATCGGTACCGAACCAATTGTTGATGCTGCGATTGACGATCTTCAACGCGCGGTATTGATTGGGGCGGAAATTGCCGAAGCTGTTCGCGAAATTCGGATTCGACCCCAGCACCGTTTCGGGGAAGCCGGTATAAAACACGCCGGCTACCGCGATCTTCCAACCACCGATGGCTTCATCGAGGAAGCGGTTGGCGCCGGACATGAACTGCCGCCCGTGGCCTACGGGAATGGCGTACACGCCGTTCGCGCTAACGTTGTGGCGCACGTCGTAACCTGCGGGACCCCAATCCGCCGCGCTATTGTAGTAATCCTGGAATGCGCCGGAGTATCCGTTCACATTCAGGGAGTAGTTTCCGAGGCTGTTCGTGAGGGCCTTGGCGTAGGTGTAGTTCAGGGTGAACTCAAGACCATGCGTGGCGCGCTGATGAAGGATGGCTTGCAGGGCGTTGTAGTTCATGGCGGCGCGGGATTCGGTGATCAACAGCGAGTTGGACTTGATGCTGACACTTGGGTCGATGGCATTCACGCCGATGTAGGGATTGTTGTAGAAGGGCGCCGAGGTCGGATCGCCGTTTACGCGGTACTGGTTGACGTTGCCGTAGTCTTCGATGTGCTGGCCCTGCTCGCCGAGGTAGCCGACCTGCAGCGACAGCGTGCGGCTGATGGCCGTTTCCGTGGTGAAGTTATATTCCTGCACATAGGCCGGTTGGATGTTTTGTGGGTACACATTGAAGGTACCACCATCGCTGACCGTGCCACCCGTGAAGCCTTGCTCCGCCGTGCGTGCCGTGCTGGGCGCCGCGGCCGTGGGGGCGGCGACCGTTACGTTCACGGCCTGGATGAAGGGCGTGATGGAGGTAAGGCGCTGGTTGGAGGAGTTGCCCTCATAGAAGCTGGTGGCGCCGTAGCCGCCGCGCACCACGAAGCGTCCCGTGGCCTGGTAGGCAAAGCCGATACGCGGCATGATCTGCCGGTAGTTGGCGTCATAGCAAGCGCGATTGCTGCAGATACCCGATCCTGCCGGAGCGCCCGTAGGCACATGATCGGCATAGATCACCTGACCGGTGGCGAGATCGATGTTGCCGGTCTTGTTGTTCTGCTCGATCCAGGGCTGGTCGTACTCGTACCGCACACCCGCGTTGAGGGTGAGGCGCTCGGTGGCTTTGTAATCGAGTGAAGCGTAACCTGCCGCACGCCATTGGCGCTGTCCCACATTCGCACTGCCCAGCGTCGCTTGCGCCTGGCTGACACGATCCAGGAGAAAATCCGCCGCACCGTATCCGTCTGTTCCAGCTGCGGGATTAGCGCTAAACGCTCCGGTGTAGAGCTCCGTTCCGAGATAGCCATTGTTGTTGCTGGTTGCGTAGTTGTTTTGGTACCGCAAAGCCTGCACACCCACGCGGATCGTGCTCTTACCGCGCTGCACCGTAAGGTCATCGAGGTAGCTATAGGTATTGTCAACCAGGCTGCCGTTGTTGGACGCCTGATTGCCCAGTGTCGAGGGCGTATTTCCTGAATTGCTCGTGTTGTTTTGAAATTGCTGCGCGGTGAAGCCCTGGTAAGCCTGATTCGCGAAGTTAATGCCAACCACGGCATCGCCGTTGGTACCGAAGCGTCCCGTTCCATCCAACGGCAATCCCTGCATCCAGTTGGTGCGCGTGAAGCCGACGCGTGCGGAATTGACAATATTTGACGAGAAGATGTGCACCCAGTTCACACCGAACAGCTTGGTCGGGTACAGGCTGCCGTTGGGAAACGAGATCGGCAAAACGGACGTGGTGCCGTCATAAGCCGTGGACATGGAATAGAAACCGCTTATCTTGTCCGTCTGGCGCGGATCGTATTCAATCTTTACGTCGCCCTGATTGTTGGCGCTAAACTTTCGCTGCGGCCCCTGCAGGTCATTGTTGATGATGCCGTCGGTCGCGGTGGCGTTGGGCAGCGGATACAGGGCGGGGTTGGCAAAGAGAAACTTCGCCACAGGATTGCTGATGGGGATGCCTTTATTGCCAGCAAAGGGCGTGAAGCCGTTCTGCGCGTCGTAGAGCTGGTAGGGAATGGCCGAAAAATCACCATTGCGCATAGCCTGTGTGAGCACACTGGCTGAGCTGGTGCCGCCCTGGTGAAAGCGCGAGCCGAGATAGTCCACGAAGAAGAAGAGCTTATCGCGCTTGATCGGGCCGCCGAAGGTGCCGCCGAACTGGTTTTGCGAGAAGGAGTTGGTCGGCTTGATCGGGTCTGCGTGCTTGTTGGCCCAGCTGTTGGCATTCAGGCGGTAATCCTGCAGGTAGCCGTAGGCCGATCCATGAAAGCGATTCGTACCGCTTTTGAGTACGCTGACCACGCCGCCGCCGTTGACGTTGCCGTAATCGGCAGGTGAGTTGGCGGTGAGTACCTTGATTTCCTGCAGCGATTCAGGCGCGGGGCTGTAGGCGATGTCGTTGTTAAAAGTTTCATTGATGTCGATGCCGTCCAGCGTGTAGTTGTTGGCCTGTGCGCGGTTGCCGTTCAGGTTCACGCTGTCGGTGTACTGGTTGTCGCGCTCGATGGACTGCGTACCGGAGGTGCCTTGGGTGCTGACCGAGCCCGGAACGTAGAGCGTGAGCGCGGAGAAGTCGAGCCCATTCAGTGGAAAGTTCTGGATGGTGTTGGCGGTGAAGGTGCCGCTGAGGGTGGCGTCGGTGGTGTCGAGGATGGGCGCGGCGTCGGAGACGGTGACGGTTTCGGCGGCGCCGCCGACCTTCAGCTTGACGTTGAAGTTTGCGGTTTGCAGCGCTTCGAGGGCGAACGGCGGGATGGTCGCGGTCCCGAACCCTTTGGCGTCGACGATGACCTGATAGCGGCCGATGGGCAGGTTGGCGATGCGATAGATGCCGTCGTTATTGGCGATGGCGCTGGACTCCACGCCTGTATCCACGTTATGCGCCACGACATGCGCTCCCGGTATCACGGAACCGCCCGGATCCGTGACCGTTCCTGTGACCGTGGCCGTCACCGTTTGCGCGTGGCTCAACGACGCGGAAAGCAGAAAGACGACCGAAGCGAGCGGTACGCGGCGAAACGGGTGATTCCTCATGGCGATCTCCTAAAGCTGCCGTGGTCCTGGTCTGAAACACAAATCACGTGCCCGGCTGACCAGGTGCACAAGATAAAGCTGACATGGAACGGCTGACGCAACAATACCCATAAAGTGCGCGTTTCGTCCAGAGAATTGCGCGTTTCATGCATATTTGCCGTCTTCGCAAGCGTCACCGGCTTCCCCGTGACGAAAGGTGGTTACCAACGACTGGCCGCTCGACCCGCTGGCAACGCCTGCCGTTAACGCCCACACCGTATGCTTAAGGCAGACCTCGTGCGCACCTCAGACAGAAACAGTCAACCGCCGCCATCGGAACGCAGGGACGGATCGGCCGAGACCCAGGGCAGCAACTGGGTGCTCTGGGCATCGATCCTGGCCTCCAGCATGGCGTTCATCGATGGAACCGCGGTCACGGTCGCGCTCCCCGCGCTCCAGAACGCCTTCCACGCTACGGCAAATCAGATCCAGTGGATCATTGAGGCCTATTCGCTCTTTCTCGCTTCCCTGCTGCTGGCGGGCGGCTCTTTGGGCGATCTCTACGGCCGACGGCTTGTATTTGTGATCGGCGTCGTCATCTTCGCCGCCGGCTCCGCACTGTGCGGCTTGGGTCAGTCGATTTCCTTCCTCATCTCCGCGCGCGCCTTGCAGGGCGTGGGCGCCGCGCTGCTGCTGCCGGGCAGCCTGTCGCTGATCAGCGCCTCCTTTCCACGGGAAACGCGCGGCACGGCGATCGGGATCTGGTCCGGTGCGAGCGCGATGACCGCGGCGATCGGGCCGGTGATGGGCGGCTGGCTGGTGGATCACGCCTCCTGGCGTTGGGTGTTCTTTATCAATGTGCCGATCGCCATGGCGATCCTGGCCATTACCGCCTTCCGTGTGCCGGAGAGTCGTAACGACGGCATGAGCCGCAAGCTGGACTGGGGCGGCGCGCTCTTGGCGACAGTCGCCTTTGCGGGCATCACCTTTGCGCTCATCGAAGGGCGCCGGCCCAACCTGATTGTGAGCCTGACTGCCGTTGTCGGAGGTCTGGCGTTGCTGGGCCTGCTCTTTCTCGAGAGCCGGGTTGAGTCGCCGATGCTGCCGCTTGGACTGTTCCGTTCGCCGACCTTTACCGGCGCCAACCTGATTACGCTATTTCTTTACACGGCGCTAAGCGGTCTGCTCTTCTTCTTTCCGCTGGACCTGATCCAGGTGCAGCATTACTCGGCCACGGCGGCGGGGGCGGCGCTGCTGCCGTTAATCCTGGTGATGTTTGCGCTGTCGCGCTGGTCCGGGGGGCTGATTGAGCGTTACGGCGCGCGCTTGCCCTTGACGGTGGGTCCGGCGGTGGCGGCGATCGGGTTCGGGCTGGCGGCGCGGCCGGGCGTCGGTGGGTCGTATTGGACCACGTTCTTTCCAGCGGTGACCGTACTGGGACTCGGCATGGCGATCAGCGTGGCGCCCCTGACAACGGCGGTGTTGAACTCTGTCTCCGTGGCGCAGGCCGGTATCGCGTCGGGCATCAACAACGCGATCTCCCGGCTGGCGGGCCTGCTTTCCGTGGCGGTGTTCGGCGTGGTGTTGCTGACGGCCTTTCAGAGCAATCTAAGCCCGCGGCTGAAGCGGCTCGCACTGCCGCCCTCGCAGTTGCAGGCGGTCGAAGCGCAACGGTCGCAACTGGCGGCCGTGCAAACCAAGGATCCACGGGTTCAGCAAGCGGTCGCGGAGGCGTTTGTGTTTGGCTTCCGCCGTATTCTGTGGCTCGCCGTGGCGCTTTCCCTGGCAAGCTCGGTGAGCGCGCAGATGCTGAGCAACAAGCCCGGCGCCGCCGACCAAAAGGCCGACGCCGAGGCGACGCCGCGTGAGACCGCGGCCGCAAAGTGACCTTTCCGTGAGTTCATCCTTCAGCGATCGGCATCCTTCAGCGATCGCCATCAGAGGCGATCGCGATCCCAAGCCGGCTAGGCAGGATGCGACCGCGTTGCTGCAGCTGTCGCTGCGGACGTTGCAGTTGCGTCGGTATCCGCCTGCGCCTGCGCCGGCACACACAGGCGATGCCAGAGAATGCGCAGGCCGGCCAGCACCGGAACGGAGACCAGGGCCCCCACAACGCCGCCGATCTCGCCGCCCGCCAGCACGGCGAAGATCTCGACCAGGGGGGAGATCTCCAACGAGCGGCCCATGATGCGCGGAGCGTTGACGTAGTCCTGAATGATGCGCCACGAGCCGAGCACAAGGAACAGAGCCAGCAGGTGGTTGTAGCCGACCACGAGCGCGATGCCGAAGATCAAGGCACTGGCAATGGCCGGACCCACCACCGGAATGAACTCAAAGAGGCCGGCGAGTGGTCCCAGCACAAACGCAAACGGCGCATGCATCAGCCCGATCACCGGCGTCAGCACGACACCTGTAAGAGCCGCCAGAATGATCTGCGCCCGAATGTAGCTGCCAAGCATGGTGTTGACATCGCCAACGATGCCAACCAGCACCTTCCGGCCGCTGCGGCCGTTGCCGAGCGCGATCAGGCTCTGCGCGATGGTCTGTGCGTCCTTCAAGAAAAAGACACTGAGGATGGGAATCAAAATAATCCACCAGGCGTGGGTCAGCGGCGCTTCAAGGCGGCTGATGACGTTCTCCCCATAACCGAGGATGACGTTCCGGTGACTTACAAAGAAGCCCTGGATCTGCAGCGCGTGCCCATGACTCCAGCCCTGGCTTCGACTCATGGAAAGCAGGAACTGGCCAGAGGCCACGCGGTCTGCGATCGCCGGCAGGCTCTGCAGCAGGGAGCGGCCTTCATTCGCGATGCGCGGCCCCAGCAGGAATCCCAACCCCGTGAGCACACCGCCGATTAGAAGGTAGGAGACAAGGATCGCCTTGATGCGGCCGTGCAGGCGCCTGGAGAAAAAACCCACCAGCGGTTCCACGAAATAGGCGAACAGGATGGCGAAAAGAAACAGGGTAAGCGTCTCGCGTGCGCCGTGCAGGAATGCAAGAACCAGGACAAAAAGAAGAATGGTGGAAAGAACCCGGGCCGTCCTGGCATCCCAGAAGTTAGAAATCATCGCGTAACCTGCTTAAAGGAGGATTCGCTTAGGATGATCCAAAAACCGAGTAATCACAATGTGCACTGCCTAGTGCTAGAGCTGTTTTCATGCAGAGGCAGAAGGCAAATGTCCTATGAGCGGAAGGCCGATCTTCCATCAGCAGAGGACCCATCTTCAGGGATTGTCATCCTGAGCGTAGCGAAGGACCTGCGGTTTGTTCGAGCAATCTCTACTATCGGGAGAACGTCTCTAAGTGCCGCAGAAGGTTGCGTGCACGTATTGCTCCGGCGTTGCCGGTGTGGTGTACAGCTTCCGGTCTTCGGAACTCTCGGGCTCTTCGAAGGGTTTTGAGAGCACGCGTAGAAGACCCTCGAAAGGCTGCAGATTGCCTTCGGTCACAGCGGCCTCGAGTGCCGCCTGCACCACATGATTGCGCGGAATGGAGGCGGGGTTTACCTGCCGCATCGACACCGCTCGCGCCTGTGGCGTGAGCGGGTCTTCCTGGAGACGCCGACGCCAACGCACGGCCCACGCATCATAGGCGAGCGGATCGGTGAAGAGCTCACGCACCGCGCCATCCCCCACGGGTTCCGCAGCGGCCTGGCATAAACGCCGAAAGGTCAGCGTGAAATCGGCATGATTGGCCGCCATGCGCTCCAGCAGATCCGCGATGAGTTCGGCATCGCCGCTGCGGGCGGCGAAAAGGCCAAGCTTGCGGCGGAAGCCGGCTTCGCGCGCCTCTTCCAACGTGGCCCCAAAGGTGGCGAGAGCCTCCTGCGCGGAGGTCACGGCGGCCTCCTCGCTTCCCTCCTCTGCCGTGAGCAGAGGCAGCATGGCTTCGGCCAGGCGGGTCAGGTTCCAGTGTGCCGCGTGCGGTTGATTGGCGTAGGCGTAGCGGCCGTTGCGATCGATGGAGCTGAAGACGGTCGCGGGATCGTAGGCTTCCATGAAGGCGCAGGGACCGTAGTCGATAGTCTCGCCCGAAATGGACATGTTGTCCGTATTCATCACGCCATGAACGAAGCCGATCAGCATCCACTGCGCGATGAGGTTCGCCTGCCGCGTGATCACCGCTTGCAGCAGAGCGCGATAGGGACGTGCCTCGCCGCCCGCATCGGCGGTGTGGGTGATTCCAGCGGCTTGGGCAATCTCGGGAAAATGCCGGGCGAGGGCGTAGTCCGCAAGAACACGCAACGCTTCGTTGTCCCCCCGTGCGGCGAAATACTGAAACGTGCCCACGCGCAAATGACTGGCCGCGACGCGAGTAAACACCGCCCCGGGCACCAAGGTCTCGCGAAGAACCCTTTCGCCAGTAGTCACGGCGGCGAGGGCGCGCGTGGTCGGCACGCCGAGCGCGGCCATGGCTTCACTCACGATGTACTCGCGCAGCACCGGACCCAACGCCGCGCGGCCATCGCCACGGCGCGAGAACGGCGTCGGACCGGAGCCCTTCAGCTGCAGGTCGTAACGGACGCCGTCAGTGGCGATTACTTCCCCGAGCAGATTGGCGCGGCCGTCACCAAGCTGGGGCACAAAGTGGCCGAACTGGTGACCGGCGTAGGCGCTAGCCAACGGCTCGGAACCCGCGGCCACACGATTGCCCGCCAGAACCTCGACACCCTCCTCACTCGCCAGGGCAGCGGGGTTCAGGCCAAGAGACTCCGCCAGTTCCACGTTCAGCTTCACCAGGCGCGGAGCGGCGACGTGCGTGGGGTTCACACGGGCATGGAACTGCGCAGGCAGGCGGGCATAGGTATTTTGAAAAGGGAGGCGGAGGCGGTCATGCTGGGATTCTGAGATGGCCTTCGCGGCAACAAGCGGTGCACTCATGCCTGTTGGATGTGCCGTTCGAGAATCCGGTCTACGCAAAACAGCAGGGCGACAGCCGAAGCCGACGCCCTGTCTCGTACTGCCATGTTTGTTTTAGAACTGCAACCGCGCACCGAGCTGAATTTGACGCGGCGTGTAGATGAAGTTGTTGTTGGCATTGCCGGTGAAGGTCGACGGGTTGAATACGCCAAAGGTCGCATTCGAGGTAAGCGTGTTTGCGCTGGTGACGACACCATTCGCTACAGTGCCAGCGGTATAGCCATAGGCCGACATGCTTCCCACACCGGTTTGATTCAGGTGGTTGGCGAGGTTGAACGATTCGGCCAGCAGCTCTGCATCCACACGATCCCGGATGCGAAAGCGCTTGGAGATGCGTAGATCAGCCAGCATTTCGCGCCGGAACGTAAAGGTATTGCGGTCGAGGTTGGGCAGGCGAGCCGTACCGCCTGAGCCGTTGATGCCAGCCGATGTACTTCCCGAGAGCACGCTGACACCGGAAACCGGAGCGGTGCTGACGACACGTTGGCCGTTGTCAAGCACAACATTGTTGAAAGTACCCGTGACACCGCCGGTGTACGGAGCGCCGTTCTGCGCGCTTACGCTGGGCGAGATCTCATAGTTATTCAGCAGGTATCCGAGGACACCGCGGTACTTCGACGGCGTGTTGTAGACGGCGTAGGCCACGATGCGGTTGGGGATGTTCTGATTTGAATTGCCATACTCAGCGCGAACGTTGAAGGGATCGAATAGAGAGTTGGTGTTGGAGAACGTTGTGTTGTTTTCACCGTAGTCAAGCGCGTGCGACCAGGTGTAGTTAGCATTGATCTGCAGGCCGTGAGTAAGGCGGTGTGAGAACTGCGCCACAAAACCTTCGTAGTTCGAGTTGACACCGCTGAAGATATCCGTGGTGGCGCCATATGCCGCGTTTGGACGGCTTTGATAACTTCCATTTACGAACTGACCGCTGTAGTACGGCAGGCGCAGAACGGTTCCGGTCGAGACCGGGCCGCCCGCACCGACGTTGTAGCTAACCGTTGTCGTTGACGGAAAGAGGTTGGTATCAACGTAGTCCGGCAGGCGGCGTCCGAAGGCAGCCAGCCAGGTGACTCCGAGGGTTGAGTTCCAGCCAAGATCCTGTTCGACCGTGATGTCGGCCTGATGGATCTCCGGCATCTTAAAGTTTTTGTCGAAGTAGATGACGTTTACCGCACCCGAACCCGTGGGACTGGCCTGCGGGTTAATAATTTTGGGCAACAGGAGAGGCGTCCCGCCGTTGACGGCCGCAGTCGCCGGGCTGCCAGTGAGCGTTACCCCCTGCTGACCCGCGGGGTTACCGGTCTGCGCTAGTGCGTTATAGATGGTGGAGTTTTCCAGCCGGGCGAAGAACTCGCCGTAGCCGCCGCGGATGCTCGTTTTGCCATTCCCGAAGACGTCAAAGGCGAAGCCGACACGCGGACCGATGTTGGTGCGGTTGTCCGGGAAGACCGCCGTGGAGCCCCGCGCGAAGTTCGGTGTAACAGTGTTGGGGATCTGCGGGTTAGGTGTCTGCTCGTACTCATAGCGCAGGCCGAGCGTAAGGCTTAAGCGCGGCATTACCTTCCACTCATCCTGCACGAAGCCGGCGTAGTCGCCGGTCTGGAACTCGAAACCGAGTGGACCAAATCCCTGCGCATAGGTCGTGTAGCACTCCTGCGTGTGCGTCGCCGAGTTGACGGCTGAACCTGTGCCGCAACCATTCTGGACTGAGAGGTCAGTGAAGTAGGCAACGTAGGGCGCGAAGTTGGAACCGCCGTAGCTGTAGGCACCGAAGACCGAGGCGAGGTTTTCGCTCAGGTCATTCGTATGGAGGTATTCCACGCCGAATTTGAAGTTGTGGTTTCCGTGAACCTGGTTAAAGGTGTCGCTAACCTCCCAGCGGCGCTCATCCGGGTACGCCGGACGGTTGAGAAAAGTTGCCGTGCCGAACTGGAAGGCATTGGTGATGTTCACATCCGGCGGGATCTGGAACGGATTGGTATAGCCAGCGCTCGGTCCGGTAGTCACGTTGTCCAGCGTGTTGTTTTCGTACGCGGTCGGGGTCTGGTTGAATTCATACTCGAAGTCGCGGCCGTACTGGAAGCGGATTTCATTGGAAAGCGAGTTTGTGATGAGTGTGTCGAGTTTGGCGATGCCGAAGGTGCTCTTGACGAAGTCGTTGCCGTAGCTGCTGGTGCCGTAGTTCACCGTGGAGTTAGTCTGGATACCGGCAGGCGAGGTCCAACGCAGGCGATTCAACTCAGCCGTGACGTGGTTCTTGCCGTTGACCTGCCAGTCGATCTTTGGAAAGAAGATGTACTGGTCACCGGTACGGGGTGTGGTGCCGAGGATGCTGTTTAGGTTCCCGATGTCGCCGGTATAGGTGTTCCGCGCGGCTGTGTACTGCGCCTGGGTGGTGGCCGCGAGTGTGGATTTGTTCAGGTTGGCCGCGAGCTGGCAGACTGCGCCTTCCACTGTTGCCGTTGTGGTTCCGACGCACGTGCCCTTGGTGCCTGTCGGCGTCGCCTGGGGTGCGGCGTAGAAGGTGGTTGCACTGGTGGGAATGCTGACGCCGGGGAAGTTGCGGTTGAAGCGGTCAAAGGCGAGGAAGAAGAAAAGCTTGTTCTTGAGGATCGGGCCGCCGATGCCGATACCGTACTGCTTGCGCCAGTCCTTGGGCTTAAATTTCTGGTTGGCAAACGTGAGCGGCGAAGCACTGACCTGTACAGCTTCATAGGTGAATGGTGCCTGCGCACCCCACTCCGCATCGCGATCGTAGAAGTAGGCCTCACCATGCAGCTGGTTGGTGCCGGAGCGCGTCACCGCGTTCACCACACCGCCCGCCGACCGGCCATACTCCACCGAGTAGTTCGAGGTGTTGACCTGGAACTCCAGAATGGACGCCTTCGCCGTCGAGTACCCCACGCGCGTGCGGCCACGCTCCTCAGAGAAGAACGCCTGGTTATCGTCTTCACCGTCAAACTGGACGTTGTTCAACAACGTGGATTGCCCGCGGAAGCTCAGCAGGCCGAAGCCGCCGCTTTCCACAACGCCCGGCGTCAGCAGAGCGTAGGAACTCCAACGATAATTGTTCACCGGCACGTCTTCGAGGACCTTCAGATCGATCGTGTCTGAGAACGTGTTGTTGGTCGTGTTCACGGCTGGTTCGGTCTCGCTGACGTTCACCGTTTCCACGCTGCCGGCCGGAGCCAGGCGCGGTTCCACGTTGGTGAGCGAGCCGACCGTCACAACCGTGTTCGTTGCAGCGTAGCCGCTGAATCCAGAGGCCGTGATGCGCACCGTGTAGGGTCCGGGCTGCAGGTGAATGACGCGGAAAAAGCCGGAGCTATCCGTCATCACAGTTTGTTCGGCGTTTGTGCTGTTGTTTTTTACAACCACCGAAGCACCGGAGACAATCGCTCCACTGCTGTCCTGTACCGTGCCACCAATGGCACCATCCGTAGCAGACTGTGCCCCTGCGTACGAAGGCATGGTTACGGCTACAGCCGCCCATGCAAGAGCGCTTCCAAACTTCACCATCTAGACGACTCCCCTAAGAAAAGCCCACGGCCATTTTGCTTGTTCAAATCCAGACGTACGCGGCCTCTTCGGGGCCGTACTGGATCTGGTTTTTCGAATGACCTGAGCGTCTCACACTTTAATCAATAATTCGTGAATAGAGCAGAGTTGGGCCGCGAAACGGATGCCCTTTACACCCCTGGGCAGAAGACAGGAAGGGGCAATCCGGCAGCAGTGCGGGCTCCCAGGGTTCCCTAGGCTGCTCCCCGTGACCCTTTGTACGGCAAGTCCTGGCGCATGGCTACTGCCGAGGTGAAGAATGCAAGCAAAAGAGTCTTCGCACGCGCGTATCCACGACCATCGCGGATGATGGCGGATGATCGCGAGTTGGGCATGATCCCTCCCGTCCAGAAGAGGAGCCATGTCAGAGTTCCTACGATTTTGGGGGGCGTTTCAGGTGCTTCGGTCTAGGTGGCCACTCGTTGCGCTTCGACGATGTCCAGTCTTAGATCGCGCTTCAGGCGAGCGGCGTTGGCGCAAAGAATCACACGCAGGGCCCGGGCCGTTCTCCCACTCGCGCCGATGAGCTTGCCCACATCCGCCGCGTGCGCGTGCACCCGGAAGGTGGTGCTGACCCCATCCGGCACAAGCTGGATGCGCACCTCTTCGGGCTTATCGACCAGCGACTGCACAACCCGCAGAAGCATTTCATAAACGTCGTCCACTAATCCATCGGGCATACACTCAACCCCCAAATTCACATCTAGGCGCAATGTTCAAGAGAATAAACCGGCTGTTGCGTAGACGCAACTTACAACAACCTAATCTTCAGCCTTGCGCTGTCTTGTGGAGCCTCTCGATCAAAAGCACTTCGGGGCAGCCGCCCTGTAGGAAGTTGTGGAAGCGCACGCGGAGCCTCCGCTTCGTATTTCTCTTTGACCGCCGTTCGTAGTCTCCAGCTAGCGCAAGAGGCGCTTCAAGGAGACACACCGTGTTCAAGCATTCTGCAAAAAAATCAGCATTGCTTCTGGCTTTTCTGGCCTTTACCCCTGTCTGCAGCGGCGCCTTCGCCCAGTCCGTCACCGGCGGTGATCCCGTACCCGGACCCTATCGCCCGTCGCCGTCCAGCACTTCGGCGGACTCCTCAAGCTCGATAACGGCGATGCTCATGACTTTTCTGCTCGCGCTACAGGGAGCCTAAAACTCTAAAGGCTAAAAGCTCGGAAGGCATCAACCTGCAAGGGGCTTAAGATGCAAGGGCTTAAGATAGAGCGGTAGCCATGCTTGATCTCCATGCCCAGAGCCGAAGACCGAGATGCATCTGAGTGGTCTCGACTTCGTGTTCTGGGTGTGTGCCTTTGCCGGGCACATCGCACTGTTTTGCGTTCTTTCGTATCGTCACCGGATCAGGCGATATCCATTCTTCAGTGCACTGATCGTGTCAAGCATTGCCAGAACAGTGATTCTCTATGAGGTCTACCGGTTCGGCACAGCGCAGACCTATTATCTCTGGTACTGGCTGCTGGCGATTCTGGATACGGCTCTGCAGTTCGGCGTGCTGTACGAGGTCGCTTCCATCGTGTTCCGACCGGCGGGTCCGTGGGCGCGGGATGTCCAGCGCAGTTGGCTTTGGCTGATCAGCGGGGCCGTTCTGGTGGCATCGTTTCTGACCTGGCTGGCCGCACCGGCGGCTTCCGTATGGCAGCAGGTGCTGGTGGCAAAGGGAAGCTTTTTTTTCGCCGTCCTCATGAGCGAGTTGCTTGTGGGCATGGTGTCGCTTTCCATTACCGCCGGGCTGCCATGGAAGACACACGCCGCGCGCATCGCGCAGGGTCTTGGGACGTACTCGCTGATCGATATTCTGATTGAAGCCGCGCACACCCTCTTCGGCAAGGCATACGCCTCGCACATGGACATCACCCTGTCGCACCTTCGCGTGGCCGTGTACCTGGGTTGTCTGCTGTATTGGCTTGTTACGCTGTGGCAGGAGACTCCGCCTCCACAAGCCCTGCCCTTTTGGATGAGTGACATGCTGCCGCGGCTGCAGACGCGAACGGCGGCGGATGTAGCCTTGGTACGCAGGGTGGAGAAATGATGCGAACGGCTTTTTTTATTGCCGGTATTTCAGTGCTGCTCGCGGTGTTGGTGTACGCGGCGATGCGCTCTTACCTGCGAACGCGGGCAGCGGAGGCGACATCGCTGGAGGATCTGGTCCGAAGATTGAGGCGCCTGGACCGGGAGCGTATCGCCCAGATTGCGGCAGGAGCTTTGGAGCTCTCCGGGCTGGATCCGGAGGCGGAGTACGAACTCGATCCGGAAGATCTTTGGGAGTGGACCGGCGGGTTGGCAGGGCTGAGAAATCTGGGCTGGAACTGCGAGGTGCTGATCGAGTTGGCCTGCCACGTGCAACGCCGGTATCCCGAAGCGGTGGTCGTCGCCGAACAGCTTCGCCTCAATGCGCGCGAGATCCAGTGGCACATCGCCCGCCTGCAAGGGGCTGAACAGGCAGGCCATTTGCAGGCGGTGTTTCCAGACTATGCAGAACGCGCGGTGACCATCTACTACACCATGACGCGCGACCTGCTTGAGCTGTTCGCGGAGGCCGATCTCCCCGGCTTCAGCGTGCTGCAGGGCGTAATTTGATGTCTTGCTGCGCGGCCCCGTCAGTTTGCAATCGTGCTGAGGCGGCACCGTGCTTGGGAGGCGCCGCTCTGCCTACGCTACGCGTCGCATAAAGACCCCGGCGACCGTGCCGATGACTTCGATCTCTTTCTTGTAACGCCAACGCCGGTTGCTCTCATGGGAAAGGGCGTGGGGCACCAGCGTGAGCCACTGCGCGTCCTTGTCCAGCTCGCAGAAGCCGGAGACGTAGCCTGTGTGCGTCAGCAGGAAATAGATGGGCCGGTCGAACTCATGGGTCCACTCCTTCCGGCCGGCGATCGCGCGTTTTTGCGTGTCGATCAACACAATGGAGCCGGCACGGATCATCGGCTCCATCGTACGGTCCAGCCGGCCGATAATGCCGCGGCGGTAGTGCGTGGGCAGAACACCTTCTTTGGAGGGCAGAAGCGTGGTCTCCTCCGGCGGAGGATCGGTGACCAGCCGCTCGGGCAGCCAAAGCTTCGCGTGTTCCTCAAGCGGTCCTTCGGTGAGCAGCAAGGTTTTGTTGGGGCCGGAGACCTGTTCCAGCTGCGCCACGTGGGCGCTGGCGGGTGGGCAAAGGGCGAGCAGTTCCTCGGCGGTGAGCCCGTAGATCACCGCAAGAACGATCAATTTGCTGGCGGAAAGACCGCCCTCATGCCGTTCGACACGGTCGAGCCAGCTGGCTGAGATGCGATACGCCGGATTTTGCCACTGCTGTGCCAGGATCCCGCTGCGATCCTCCACCTGCCTGAGCGTGAGCTGCCAGCGAAGCCGAGCCGCTCGAAGTTTGGCGCCGATACCTTCCATTTCAAACCACTCCGCACGAGGGTACGCATCGCTCCTGTTCGAGCGTTGAACCGGCAACACATCTTCAGCAACAGTTCCTACCATGCTATCGCAGCCGGCAAACAGGCCTGCCTGCGCTGGCAATCCGGCCGCGGCTCACAACTTCGGCGGATAGCAGCGAAGCAAGGGTGCCGGCCGGCCCAGGAGCTGCCGCAACGAACCGAAACAGGAGGACCAGGCCTGTGCTATTCTCCCGCCCATGCCTCTTATTCTTATTCTCCTCGTTCTTCTCCTCCTGTTTGGAGGGGGCGGTTTTTACATGGGTCCCGGCATGGGCTACTACGGCGGCGGCGGCATCAGCCTGATCCTTCTGTTGGTGATCCTTTACCTCTTTTTTGGGCGGGGCAGCCGGTCGCTGTAGGACCGGCATCCCTGTTGCACGCAAGCGACATCCGGCGCTAAGGACGGAGGTTGCACCGTGGTCATGGGGAACTTCTGGCGCCTGTAGGGATGTGTTTGAGAACAGCGGATCGAAGGAGACGGTGAGTGCGGATCAACCGAGTGGGCGCAGCGGCTTCAAGACCGGGACCGGCGGACTGGTTCACCGGCACAGTGCGCATCGACTCCCCCTTCCAGGGAGAAGAGCCTTCGCGCCTCAGCGGGGCGACAGTCACGTTTGAACCTGGAGCGCGCACCGCGTGGCATACCCATCCGCTCGGCCAGACGATTCTCATCCGGTCCGGACTGGGCTGGGTGCAGCGGGATGGAGGTCCTGTCGAAGAGGTTCGTCCGGGCGATATCGTCTGGTTTGCGGCCGGCGAAAAGCACTGGCACGGCGCCTCGCCTGACGTGAGTATGACCCACATCGCCGTGCAGGAAGCCCTGGACGGCAAGGTCGTTGAGTGGCTGCAGCAGGTCAGCGACGAGCAGTACAGCATTTGACGTTGAAAAGAAGCGGTCCCATACAGCACGTCGTCATCTCACTGGTTAAATGGCCATCGCAGCCATCCTCTGCGCGCCCCATCCCATCCACCAGAGAGCACGAAAAGGAACGAGGGTTCAGCATGACCGACGAGATGTCCAGCAACACGCCAGCGCACCCGCTGCCCCACGCACACGCCAAGGAAGAGATCAACCCCAAGGTTTCTGCCGAGATCGCTCACTGGTCCAAGGAGTTCGGCGTCACAGGCGACCAGCTACACGAAGCCATCCGCGTCCACGGCACCAAGGTAGACAAGATCCGCACCGCCCTGGCGGGTCATCACGCCAAAGCCTAGGAGCTTTTAGCCCAGCCTAGGCGTTGAGTTGGAGCCGGCGGATCTGCTCAAAGATCGAAGAGATCTCGGCACGCACCCGATCGAGCTCCAGCTCGGCCTCCGGCCGCAACGTACAGCACTTGGATTGCGTGATATGGCGCAGTCCACGCTCGCGTTCCAGAAGCAGCCAAACGTCCCGCTTCAGCCTCGTCCCGTCAAAAACGGCCACATCGCTCATGGGCGGATCGTACGCCCATGCAGGTACGCCTGTCCGATTTACTTTGCGGCGAGCGATGCTTGCGGGGTCGGCGACGACGATGGAGCCGTAACCCAGGTCTTCGCCCGCAGCATGGCCACCAGCGCCTTCAGCTGCTCCGGATCCAGTGCGGTGCCGAAGGCGGGCATCTCCCCACCGCCGTTCACAATCTGCTGCTGGATCTCCCCCGCCTTCAGCTTGCGGCGCACCTCGCGCAAGGACGGCCCCGAGTCGGTTCCCTCCCCTGTCGCCCCGTGGCAATGCGTGCATCCACTGGAGACGAAGAGGCGGGCACCCTCGGCCTTGCTCCCCGCCTGCGCGCCTGCCGCGCACGAAAGGGCGGCACAACCGGACAGGGCGATCAGGGTCAGGTACATCCAACGTTGCAGCTTCAGACTCATCAGCTTTCCTTCCACAGTTTACGGCTGCAACCGCGAAGACACCACTGCCGCCTGGACCTTGCCTGGCGCGGCAGCGCGACGGCGGTCATGATCTTCGCTCCTGTCTACAATCATGCACAGGCCACGATAATCATGCACAGGCCACGATATCCCTGCCTGGCCGGCTACTGTAGACATACATTGACGCGGAATGCTATGTTCCTGCGGCGATTTATCTTGAAGTCTGAATGCTTGGAGTCTGAATGCTTCGATCTGCAAAGCTATTTTTGCCCGCTCTTCTGCTCTCCGGCTTCCTGATTCCGGCTGGACTGGCGCAGACGGCGGCCGTCTCCTCCGCTCTCGCGGCTGCGGCCGCGCCCAGCATGGATCAAACCTGGTGGAAGCATGCGGTGATCTATGAAATTTACCCGCGCAGCTTCAAGGATTCCACCGGCGACGGCGTCGGCGACCTGAACGGCCTCACGCAGAAGCTCGACTACCTGCAGGGACTCGGCATTGACGCCATCTGGATCGCGCCCATGTACCCCTCGCCGCAGGTGGACTTCGGCTACGACATCTCCGACTACGAGAACGTCGACCCGCAGTACGGCACCCTCGCTGACTTCGACAAGCTGCAGGCAGAGGCGAAGAAGCGCAATATCCGCATCGTGCTCGACATGGTGCTGAACCATACCTCCGACAAGGACAAGTGGTTTCAAGAGTCCGCCAGCTCGCGTACGAACTCCAAAGCCGACTGGTACGTCTGGAACGACGGCATCGCCGCCGACACCGCCGGGGTAGGCGAGTTTCAGCGCCGCTACCAACACAGCGGCCCCAAGGGCCAGGTGGTGCCGCCGAACAACTGGGTCTCCGGCTTCGGCGGTTCCGCCTGGGAGTGGGTTCCGGCTCGCCAGCAGTTTTACTACCACGAGTTTTATAAGCAACAGCCCGATCTGAACTGGCGCAATCCCGCGGTGGAAACTGCCATGTTCAACGTGATGCGGTTCTGGCTCGACCGCGGCGTCGCCGGCTTCCGTCTGGACGCCATCCCCGCACTCTTTGAAGATCCGCAACTGCGCAACAACCCTGAGCTTGGCGGGACGGATGCTTATGGCGATCCGCGCGTCGGCGACACCTACACGGACAACCTACCCGAGGTACATAACGTCATCCGCCGCATGCGCGCCATGGTGAACAAGTACCCCGGTGACCGCGTTCTGATCGGCGAAACGTACCTGCCCAAAACCGTCGAGCTCGACAAGTGGTACGGCGGCACCGCCAAAAACGAGCTGCAGCTGCCTATGGATATGCTCGTCGGCTTCGGTGAAGGCGCAAAGCTGAGCGCACCCTACTTCCGACGCTACATCTCCGAGGTTGAGACCCAGGTCAACGGCTCGCAGCCACTCATCGTCTTCGACAACCACGACAACGCGCGCTCCATCACGCGCTTCGGCGACGGCACGCACGACGTTGCGATCGCCAAGGTGATCGCCGCCACGCTGCTCATGCCGCGTGCCACCGCCATGACCTATTACGGCGCCGCGATCGGTATGCCCACCACAACGCCCACCCGCAGGGAAGACGTGAAGGACCCCATCGGCATCGCCGGCTGGCCCAAGGAAAAAGGCCGCGACGGCGAGCGCACCCCCATGCAGTGGACCCCCGGGCCGCAGGCAGGCTTCTCCACAAATCCCAACACCTGGCTGCCGATCGCGCCGGACTACAAGACCGTCAACGTCGAAACCGAAAGCGGGGATCCCAATTCGCTGCTGAACTGGTACAAGACGCTGATCGCTTTGCGGCGCTCCAACCCTGCGCTGCACAACGGCGGCATCGTTATGCTGAACAAGGACGATGGGGACGTGCTCGCCTGGGAGCGCACCGCACCGGCCGGCAGCAAGCCGGTCGTCGTCGCCATGAACCTCAGCGCCAGCCCGAAAACCGTCGCCCTGGACCTCAATGGAACGGGCGCAAACGCAGCCGCCGCTCAGGCGACTAGCGGTCGTACGCTGGCCGGCAGCGACCCCTCCATGCCCACCTCCGCCCCGCTCAACGCTGTGACCCTGCCGCCCTTCTCGGCGTGGGTGGCGGAGGTGCAATAGCCGCAGACGCGGCGAAGGGGCTGCATCCACGCCCGTTCCACCCGTTTGGGGCCGGAAAAGCTGCAAGGGAGACGCCTATACTGGACTGGTACGTCCGAAAAGGCTTTTGCCATGCAGTCTGACTCACCCCGTGACAACGGCACACCCGCTTCCACCGAGACGATTGCCCTGCATCGCGCCATCTACCGGGAACTGGTGCGCGAACTCGCCGAAGGCGTCTACCGTCCCGGCGATCGCATGCCGAGTGAAGCCGCCCTTTGCGAGCGCTTCGGCGCCTCCCGCATCACGGTCGCCAAGGCCATCCAGGCGCTGCAGCGCGATGGCCTGGTCACCCGTCGGGCAGGCTCCGGAACCTACGTGCAGCAACCCGCGGTGGCCGCAAGCCATCGCTTCGGCCTGCTGATTCCACAACTGGGCACCACGGAGATCTTTGAGCCCATCTGCCAGGGCATCATGCAGGCGCCCTTGGCGAAGTCCCACGTCCTGCTTTGGGGGCACACCTCCGCGGAGAGCGAAAGCGACCGCCTGGGCGCGGTTGCCGAGCAGCTCTGCCGGCAGTTCATCGACCAGAAGGTCTCCGGCGTCTTCTTCGCTCCGCTGGAGTATAGGTCGGACCGCGAAACGGCCAATCGCCGCATCGTGGAGCTGCTCGCCCGCGAAAAGATCGCCATTGTGCTGTTGGATCGCTGCTATGAGCGTTTCCCGAAGCGCTCCGGGCTCGATCTGGTCGGCATCGACAACTACCGCGCGGGCTACGCCGTGACGCAGCACCTGCTCGAACAGGGCGGCCGCGACCTAGTCTTTGTGGCCCGCAAGCACTCCGCCTCCACGGTAGCGCAGCGGATCGGCGGCTTCGAAGCCGCTGCCGCCCAAGCCAAGATGAAAGCTCACGTCTGTCTCGGCGACGTGAACGACCCAGCCTTCGTCGCATCGGTGCTAAAGGCAGCGCACCCGGACAGCATCGTTTGCGGCAACGACCTCACAGCCGCCCGCCTGATGCGCAGCCTTCTGGATCTCAGGGTGCGCATCCCGGAGGACGTCCGCATCACGGGATTCGACGACGTCAGTTACTCGCAGTTTTTACCGATCCCGCTCACCACCATCCATCAGGACTGCTCGGAGATCGGCCGCACCGCCCTGTTCCTCATGCTGGGCCGCCTGGCGGAGCCGGGGCGGACCGCCCTGGATGTGCGCGTTCCCTTTGAGTTGGTCGTTCGCCAATCGTCGCTGAACAAGTCGGCCCCGCCGCCCAACCAATTCCTTACCAAGTAAAGCCGGCTAGCCGATCTGAAGCGGTTCCTGCTTGGTTAGCGTCCCCGAAGAATCTGCGTCTCCCGCTCGGACCTCTCAAGCATGCCGCTGGCCCGCTCCGTGCAAAGCTACCGCCACTTTCTCTAACAGCGCGGTCGGAAAGACCGGCGTCGCCCCTTCCTGGCTCGCCACAAAGCTCCCGCACAGATTGCCCACCTCGTTCACTGCCCGCAGCGGCGCTCCGGCCAGCCACGCGTGCACAAACCCTGCGGTAAATGCATCCCCGGCGCCCACGGTATCCTTCACCGCGATGGGGAATCCCTTGTGGTAGTCCGCCTCGCCGCGCGTCAGCAGCAGACTGCCGTGCGGGCCCATCGTGACCGCCAGCACCTGTAGATTGGGGTACGCCGCCAATAGGGCGCGTCCACACGCTTCGGCGGAAGGCACCGCGGCTGCCCCGCCGACCTCGGGGGCGAACCCCGGGCCGCCGCTCGCCCCCGAGACCACATCGAGCTCTTCATCGGAGATCTTCGCCGCCGTCGCGTGCGCCAGCGACCAGCGCAGCACCTCCTCGGAAAGAAAGGGCGCGCGCACATTCGCATCGAGCACCCGCAGGCAGCTGTCTGGGGTCGCCGTCACCAGCTGCCGCAACGTGGCGCGTGACGGCTCAGACCGCTGCGCCAGGGTACCGAAACAGATCGCCCGTGCGCCCGCACTGGCCGCAAGCGCCTCCGCCGTTAGCTTGAGATGGTCCCAGGCTGCGGGCAGGGCAATGTCGTAGGCCGGCCGGCCATCCGCTCCAAACACCACATCCACCACCCCAGTCGGCGCGGAAGGCGTCCGCTGGATCAGCGCCGTGTCGAAGAGTCTCACGCCGCCGCCCGCTCGCGTGGCCTCCAGTGAGGCCAGCGCCTCTTCGCCGCGTTCATCCTCTCCAACGCAGCTGATCAGCCGCGAGGCCCGGCCCAGCTGCGCGCAGCCCAGGGCAAAGTTGGCCATCGCCCCACCCAGGCGCGGTCCGGTGGGCAGCAAATCCCACAGAATCTCGCCGACGGCCAGCACCGTTCCCGCAAGCGCTCCCGGCATCGTATTCTCAAATCGTTCCATCTCCTCCACCTTACCCGGTCGGACCGCCGTGCATTTGGCTGACGCCCAGGCCGAAGCGGCATCTCTGGCTGAGTCGTTATAGCGGATGGTAAGGTGGTTCGCGCAACCGGTAGAGGCAGAAATGCAAGGTTCGGGAGATTTGACGCCATTGAACGATGGAAAACGTAGCGCCCTTCTGCTGCTGGTCAAAAGCGCACTGACGGGCGCCCTGGGCGGTCTGCTCTTCGGCTTCGACACCGCCGTGATCGCCGGCGCGACCCACCCGTTGGTGGCCCAGTACGCGCTTTCTGACAGCCAGCTGGGCTTCACCGTCTCCATCGCGCTCTGGGGCACGGTTCTGGGCGCTATCGGCAGCGGCAGCCTGGGCCAGCGCATCGGCAGCCGCGCCGCCCTGCGCATCATGGGCGTTCTCTACGTCCTCTCCGCCGTCGGCTGCGCCTTTGCCCCCACCTGGAGCTTCTTCCTGGTCGCCCGCTTTATCGGCGGCATCGGCATCGGCGGCTCCTCCGTGCTCGGCCCGGTCTATATCGCCGAGCTCGCCCCGGCCAAATGGCGCGGTCGCCTCGTCGGCCTGTTTCAGATCAACATCGTCGTCGGCATTCTGCTGGCCTACTTTTCAAACGCCGTCGTGGCGCACTATGTGCAAAGCATTGCCGTCTGGCGTTGGGAGTTCGGCGTCGCCATCGTGCCGGCCGTCTTCTTTCTCATCATGCTGTTTACCGTGCCGCACAGCTCCCGCTGGCTGGTCAGCCAGAACCGCCTCGATGAGGCCATGCTGATACTCACCCGCATGGGCTCGCCCAACTCTCGCGCCGAGGTCGACGCCATGGCGCTCGCCCTGCAGGAAGAGGGCGGCGCCCAGCAGCACTCGCTCTTCTCCCGCCGTTACCTTCTACCCATCTTTCTCGCCATCTCCATCGGCATGTTCAACCAGCTCACCGGCATCAACGCCATCCTTTACTACCTGAACGACATCTTCGCCAAATCCGGCAACGCCGGCGTGAAGACCGTAGAAATCGGCGTCGCCAACCTGCTCGCCACGCTTCTCGGCATCAGCATCATCGACAAATTCGGCCGCAAAAACCTTCTGCTCGTCGGTGCCGTCGGGGATACGGCTTGCCTCGCCGGCGTGGCCTGGGCCTTCAGCACCAACCACCTCGGCGCCCTGCTGCCGCTGCTGGTGGCGTTCATCATCTTCTTTGCCATCTCGCAGGGTTCCGTCATCTGGGTTTATCTCAGCGAGGTCTTTCCGACCAACGTCCGCTCCAAGGGCCAGTCGCTGGGCTGCTCCTCGCACTGGATCATGAACGCCGTCGTCGCACAACTGTTTCCTATTCTCGGCCACCGCTCCATCACCCTGCCTTTCATCTTCTTCGCGGTCGCCACAGGCATCGGCTTCTTCACCGTGCTCTTCGTCTACCCCGAAACCAAGGGCTTTTCCCTGGAAGAAATGCAGCATCACCTTGCCCAGTAGGCCAAGCTGCATGACAACCGCGCAGGCCTTTGCAACCCCAAAATTTTGCCATTCTTCGCCAAGGCGGAGGACCTGCTTTTAACTTTTGCTTTCTGCTGGAAGCCTGGGTGAGGCGCAAACCACGCATGAGATTCTTCCGCCAAATGGCCACCTTGGGTCTGCTCGCCATAGCCTCACAGGCAGCGATTGCCCAGACCCCGGCAACGCTGCAACCTACGCCGCGCTTTCCCTTACTCCAAGGTCCCCTCACCATCCGCCAGCCCGCCCTGCCCGGCCATCCGTTCACCGTAACCGGCCGCAGCGGCGCCATTCTCGGCATGCAGGACGGCACCGTCGAGCTGTGGCAGCTGCCCGTCAAGCTCTTCAGCGGCCTCAAACTCCGCGCCGAGGTCGAAGGCTACACCGTTCCCATCGAGCTCAACCCGCTTGCCGCCGAGCTCGAAGTCTCCCCCGACCACACCACCCTGATCTACTCCCACGCCGCCATCACCGTCCGTCAGCACATGTTCGTGCCCGCGGGCGAGGGTAGCGAAGGCCTCGGCGGCATAATCGTCTTCGAGATCGAATCGATCCATCCCGCGACGCTGACCGTCTCGCTCACCCCGGCGCTGGTCCGCGAGTGGCCCGCTCCGCAATGGGGGCAGCCCGGCTGGGGCTGGCGGCCGCTCGGCTCCGGCGGCGTCTACACGCTCGGCACCGACAACCCCGAACTCTTCGGCATGATCGGCATGGCCAACGCCACCCCCGGCCCCATCGCGCCCTACCAGGAGCACCCGCAGACGCTGCCGCTCGAGTTTCGCGTCCACTTCGACCCCGCCAAGGACGCCGGCCAGCTCTTCCCTTTGCTCTGCCAGGTCGGCCGCCCCGGCGAACGCAACGATGGCGCCGGGGTGGCCGCCCTGCAGTCCAGAATCCTCGAGCAAGCCGTCGCTCTCCCCGCGATCTACGCCCGAACGCAAACCTTCTACGAGCATTTCTTCGACCACCGCACCGTCGTGCACACCCCTGACGCCCGCTTCGACGCCGCACTCGCCTGGGCCGAGCTCGCCATCGACAAGGCCCAGGCCACCCTCCCCGCCCACGGCGACACACCCGCCGAAACCGGCCTCGTCGCCGGCTGGTTTCCCGCCTTCGACTCCGCCCGCCCCGGCTTCGGCTGGTTCTTCGGCCGCGACACCCTCTGGTCGATCTATGCCATCGACAGCTACGGCGACGCCGCACTCGCCCGCGAAGCCCTCACCTTCCTCATCCGCCGCCAGCGCGCCGACGGCAAGATGATGCACGAGTACTCGCAGACCGCGAACCAGCCCGCCGCCTCGCTCACCGGCAACATGGCCTGGGACAAGCTCCCCTATGAGTACGCCGCGGCGGACGGCACGCCGCTTTTCTTACTGGCGATGCAGGACTACATCCGCGCCACCGGCGACATGGCCTTCCTCAAAGCCAATTGGAACGCCGTACAGCGCGCCTATCGCTTCGAGCGCACCCACGACTCTGACGGTGACGGCGTCTATGACAACGCCCAGGGCACCGGCTGGGTGGAAGACTGGCCCGCCGGCATGCCCCACCAGGAGCTCTACCTCGCCGCGCTCGACCGCGACGCCACCGCTGCCACCGCGCAGCTCGCCGCCTGGATGGACGATGGAGAACTCTCCACCAGCCCGAAAACCACGGCTGCGAAACTCACCGCCAGCGTGAACGCCTATCAACAGCCCGACGGCCTCTTCGCCTTCAGCAAGAACGCGAACGGCACCTACGACACCACCCGCACCGTCTATCCTTCCGTCGCTCTCTGGGCGAACGGCGCCGGTCTGCCCAACCCCGCGCACCAGCTGCGCGACTGGGCCTCCGCCCGCTTCGAAACCGACTGGGGCACGCGTGCCGTCGACGACCGCGACGCCATGTACGACCCCATCAGCTATCACCGCGGCAGCGTTTGGCCCCTCTTCACCGGCTGGGCGTCGGTGGCCGCCTACCGGTCCGGCCATCCGCTCGCCGGCTACGCCGCCCTGCGGCATAACGTCGACCTCACCTGGGCACAGGACCCCGGCTCCGTCACTGAACTGCTCTCGGGCGCCTTCTACCAGCCCCTCGGCCGCTCCAGCACGCATCAGCTCTGGTCTTCGGCGATGGTGCTCGCCCCGGCGCTTCGGGAACTCTTCGGCTTGGAACCGGACGCTCCCGCCCGCACACTGCTCGTGCACCCACATCTGCCACCGGCGTGGGATCACGTCGCGATCGACCACGTCCAACTCGGCGAAACCGACCTCCACCTTACCGAACAGCGCAGCGGCAATCACCTGCATGTAACGGCGACCACTCGGGCGCCGGTCGTGCTTTGCCTCTCCGCCGCCGAAGCCATCGCCTCCCAGCTACCGCCCTGTACAACCGCCCCTGCCACCCGGCATGAGATGGATCTGCCGTTGCCGGCGATCGAACTCTCCCTGGCTGCTGAACATACGCCGATCCCGGGTGCGACGACAACGCAGCCGCATATCGTGGAAGAAAGCTACAGCGCCCACGCCACGGCGATCACCGTCCAGGCACCCGCCGGCAGCACCGTGAATTTGGAGGTTCGCCGCAACGGAACCGCAGCCGCGAAGGCTCACACCGCCGACGGCCACTTAAGCGGTTCAGATCTGCGCGTTACCGTGCCCGCCGGGAGCGGCTGGACCGAACAGCAGGTTCGGATCGAGTGGTAGCCCCGCAGCCGTAGCCGTACACAACAAAACGGCGCGGGCCAAGGCCCACGCCGTCGATCAAAGCTAAAATCTCTTCCGAAGCTACTCGCCGCGGCCGCCAAAGCTCCAGTGCCGCACCGGGCCGACGTCCACGTGGACGAACTGACTGGTCGGGTAGTAACCGACGCCGCCCGCGGCCAGACTCAGGGCCGCATCACGCAACTGGCTGGTCGCTACACCGGGAATCCGTATGTCGATGGCCTTGGCCAGCATGTGCTGGGAGTGCTGCGCCACGCCCGTGCTCGCCGAGCGCGTCCGCAGAAAGTTGTTCGACCAGGGCGTACGGTAGCCGCAAACCACATCGATCACACTGTTCTGACGCCCCAGGGTGGCCAGCACATTGTGCAACACGTCGAACTCGCGGGGATCGTAGTGGCTCTGGTCCTGCGTCCGATGGTCGCGCAGGAAGTGGTTCAGCTGCTGGATGGCGCCCGGAATGTATGTATTGCCGACCCGGTACACCACATCGATGTCTTCACCCGTATGCAGATGGTGCAGGCGCAGCTCATAGGGCTGACCGGTGAGGTGCAACGCTCCAACCAGCGAAGGCGCCGGAAGGGTAGCCCCAGCCGGAGCCAGTGCCACGGCAGGAGCCGCATGCCGGCTCTCCGCATGACTCCCAGCCGCTGTCCCGAAGAATAGGCCGCCGGAAATTCCCACGGCTGCAAGGGTAAGTGCCTTCGAGGGGGAAGAGGTCAGCTTGTGGAAGGAAGGACGAAGCGACGAAAGGGCCCGGGTAACGTGCGAACGCAGATTCAGGGGAAGATCTCCAGGGAGGTTCTGAGTTGCTCACGTATAAGGAATCCCAAATGCGCTTCGGGAATTCTCATTCGCTGAACACATAGTACGCCAAAGTCCGGACCGTGTCTGCACGCCGTCCCCGGCTGCCCTGCAACGATCGGGTGATCCCCCCTCCATAGCCGCTCAGTCCTCCTCCGGCCTGTCAACTTCCTCCGGCTTGTCGGGCTGCGAGGCGTACACCTCCCCCACCCGTGCCAGCGTATCGATCTCCTCCAGCGGCTTGTCATCTCGCAGCCGCAGGATCCGTGGAAAGCGCAGCGCGAATCCGCTCGCGTGGCGATCCGATCGCATGATGTTGTTAAACGCCACCTCGATCACCCGGATCGGCTCCACGGTCCGAAAATGCCCGTAATCCTCGAGCGTGTGCTCCTTCAGCCACTCGGTCAGCTCGGCGATCTCGGCATCGGTGACCCCCTGGTATGCCTTTCCGAGATTCAGGAGCTCGCCCGCTGGCCCACGCACGGCAAAGGTGTAGTCGCTCAGCAGCTGCGCCCGTTTGCCCGAGCCGTACTCCGCCCCGGTAATCACCACGTCCAGCGTCCCCAGCTCGCGTTTCAGCTTCAACCAGGCGAGTCCGCGCCGGCCCGGCAGGTACGCCGAACTTGCGGCCTTCAGCATCACACCCTCATTCGACCGCGCGCGCGCATCGCGATACCCCTGATCCACCGCCTCCGCGCTCCCCACCCGCTGCGCCCGCGAGAGCAGAAGCCGCTGCACACCCTCCCCAACTAAACCGGCTCCAGCGAAACCGGCTCCAGCGAAGCCGGCTCCAGCGAAGCCCGCCGCGCCGGCGGCCCCCGCACCAGCTCCAAACAGGCTGCCCTGGGCTCTTTCCACAGGCTTCGCCGCGACGGCAGCGTAGGTCTCCGGCAGCATGCGCTCCACGGTCCGCTCCAGGCGCGATCTCCGCTCCGCCAAAGGCCTGGGCAGCAGCAGCTCCCCGTCCGCGTACATCAGGTCGAAGGCCATAAAGACCGCCGGCACCGTCCTGCGCAGCTCATCGGAGACCCGTTTCCGCCCAATCCTCTGCCCCAGCACGGCGAACGGCAAAGCCCGGTCGCCCACGAGATCCCAACCCAGGATCTCGCCGTCGAAAATGGCTCCGTCCGGTGCAGCCACGACGCCGGCGAAGGCCTCCGCGAGCTCCGGAAAGCTCTCCGTAATGTCCTCTCGCGAGCGCGAATACACCGCCACCCGCCCCGGCTGCGCCGGATCGCCGCAGTGTACCTGCGCCCGGATGCCGTCGAACTTGTCCTCTAAAAACGCGTGAATGCCGCTCGCCGGCGCGGGCACCTCCCCATTCCCTGCGGAAGCCTGCGCAGACGCGATGGCCTCCACGTCCACGGCGTAGCCCTCCTCGGCCGCATTTACCGGCAGCAGCTCGGCAACCTCGTCCGCGCGGGGCTCGGGCTCTTCCTCAACCGCAGGCTCCCCCTTCCGTGCCCGCTTCGCCGGCTTCGCTTTGGGTAATTTGGGAGCCTTCGGCGGCTTCGCCGTGAATCGCTCCACGGCCTCCTCGGGCGACTCCACCGGCGAGGCCAGCATGAAGCCCAGCGGATGAAACAGCCGCAGATGCGCCGCTCCGAGCGTGCCCTCAAACGCCCGGGTCACCGCGCGCTGCAGATCCGCCTCCAGCATCACGGCATGCCGCACCGCTTCAACGGCACTGCCCGTCGCCACCGCGATGCCTTCCTCAATCAGGCTCTGCTTCACCCCGATGCGCATATCGCCGAGCAGCAGCTTCAGCAGATACTTGGCCTCGAGCGCGGTCGCGCTCCGCAGCAGGGCTTCGACCCTGGCCGCACGAGCCGCCGTGGTGTGCGCGCCTGCCATGGCGTCAAAGGCTTCAGCCACCGCGTCCAGCGTCATCGTGGAGCTGCCCGGGGCGCGGCCATAAGGCGGCACCAACAGGTCATAGGCCGAAGCACCCAGATCGCCATGGCGCCGATAGGCCGCGGTCAACGCGGCATCGGTTGCTCCGGAGACCGCTTTCAGGGCCTTTGAAAGAATGGCTCCGCCCGCATTCAGGCGGCGGTTGTCGGCCTCCGGAAACGGCTGTCCCGCCAGATACAGGCAAAATCGGCCCGCCTGCCGCACGTTCTCCGGATCGAGTGCAGCGGTTGAAACGTCCTCCACCGGCAACGGATCCGGCCCATCCTTTCGGCCCGCCAGCCGGCCCACGGCCTCCGCAACGGCGGCCCGCTTCTTCAGCCGGCTGCCTTCCTCGGCCAGCGCCTCGGCCAGCATCGCAACTTCACGGAAAAGAGCCATGGCCTACCTTCTTCTGTGCACGGATGCGCGGTATGACTTCCACGGCCACCAGGCTACTCGGCCGAAACGCAGAACGTTCCGCTACGGCGTAGCGCCCTGAAACGGCAGAAACAGTTGAAAGACGGTCCAGCTCGCGCCGGGCCGCGTGCTGCTGCGCACACGCATCGTGCCCTTGTGCCGCGCCACGATCTCGCGCGTGACCCAGAGCCCCAATCCCGTTCCGTTGTTGCCCTTCGTCGAATAGAAAGCCTCGAAGATCCGGCCCATCGTCTCCCACGGGATGCCGTTGCCGGTGTCCCCAATCGTGACCAGCACCCCGCGCAGATCGCGCGTCCAGTCCGAGCCCTCACGCGTGCGCACCAGCAGCCGTCCGCCGGTCGCCGGCATGGCGTCCATCGCATTGCGCACGAGATTGCTCAGAACCTGGCGCAATTCGCTCTCAAAGCAAACCACGGAGTCGCACATCCGCTCCCGGCGCTGCACCCGGATATTCCCGGATTCCAGCCGGCGAGCGTAGACGTCCAGCACGCTGTCCAGGAGATCGCTCGGGCGGACCGCCGTCGGCGCGGTGGACTGCTTGTAAAAGCGCAGGCTCTGCGAGGTCAGCAACGCCACGCGCCGCAGCTCGTCGTCGGCAACGGCAAGATGCTCCTCCACCTCAGCCAGATCTGTTGCCTGGCGCGCCAGGTAGATCAAGTTGGTGATCGCCTCCAGAGGGTTATTGATCTCATGTGCGATGGATGCCGCCAGTCGCCCGGCCGTGGCCAGCTTTTCACTCTCACGCAGCGCCTCCTCAAACTCCACCCGCGCCGTTACATCCTGCTGAATGCCCACAAAGTGCGTCAGCTTGCCTTCGTAATTGCGAATTGCCGAAATGGAAAGCTCGTTCCAGAACGGCGTCCCGTTCTTGCGGTAATTCCGTACGATCGCGTGCGTCTCCCGCCCGGCTCGCAGCGCTTCGCGAATCAGGGTCAGCCCGGGTTGATCGCGCATGTCTCTCTGCAGAAAGCGGCAGTTTTGTCCCAGCGCCTCTTCAATCGAAAAGCCCGTGATTACCTCGAACGCCGGGTTTACGTACACCAGGGGCAACCCAGGTTCCACGCGCGCCACTGTAATTCCACTCGTCACGGAACGGAAGATGCGCCGGTTCAGCTGCAACTCCTCCATGGCCGAGTGATAGCGCCGCACAAACGCCCGGTGCGCGTACAGAATGATGCCGAGCTGCGCCGTTACCAGGGCAGGCTCAGCCGGCAGCCGCAGAATGCCCTCATAGGTCGCCTCCTGCGGTAGCGCGGACGCCTCCCCGGCGGCCTGGCCATCCTGCACGGCTACCAGGGCGGGCATATCTTGCGTGGAGCTCTCGCTCAGAGCCTCCAATCGCGCACGAACGTCCGGTGCCACGTCGGCATCGGCCACAATCAATTCGCAGCGCAGCAGTTGCTCTGGATTGAGCTGTTCAAAATCCAGGTGCACCGGCAGCAATTCCAGTTGCACCGAGAGCCCTTCAAGAAGCCGGCGGTGGACCGGATCCCCCAAAAGCAAACCTATTTGAGCAGCCATCGGTACTCCCACCGTGGGGGTGCCCTGCTCAGCCAGCAGTGATTGCAGTTCCTGTTCGTTCACAAGCGTTCCTTGACCGGCCTAACCTGATCACTTCACCTCTACCACAATCTGCGGGCTCGCCCCTAAACTGCCTCTGCCGCGGGTTTGTCCTCAACCCTTCACCCACGGCGTCCACTCCAACGGCACCCCATGGGCACTCGGAGACGGCAGCCAGGGGCGTCCCCGGAAAATCCAGCCCCGCATCCTGTTCGCTCGCGATACCATCGAAAGGAATGATGCGAGTTTTCGGCGCCAGCCCGGTCTCTCTGCCCGCCCTGGCGAGCCTGCGCCGCCACGCCGGCCGCGCTCGTTTCTTGTAGCGGCGGCCACGCCGCTCGACCCGACCGCCTCGCTCGATCTCCCCAACCTCCCCTGCCACACCGCACCGGGCCGCACGCCCAGGAGCCTTCCGCCATGTTTGACCGCCTAGACCAGACCGAAGCCCGCTACGAAGACCTCGGCCGCCAGCTCTCCGAGCCCACCCTGCTCTCTGACCAGAAAAAGTTCCAGACTGTCGCCAAGCAGCACCGCGATCTGGAACCCGTCGTCGATGCATTTCGCAGCTATCGCCGCCTCGCCACCTCCATCGCCGACGCCCGCACCATGGCCGCTGAAGATGACCCCGACATCAGCGCCATGGCCCGCGAGGAACTCGCCGAGCTGGAGCCCCGCCTCGTGCAGGCGGAAGCCGATCTCAAGGTCCTGCTGCTGCCCAAAGATCCCAACGACGACAAAAACATCGTCATCGAAGTCCGCGCCGCCACCGGCGGCGACGAGGCCTCGCTCTTTGCCGCCGAGGTCTTCCGCATGTACCTGCGCTTTGCCGAACAGCATCGCTGGAAGGTAGAAATTCTCTCCGAATCCCCCTCCGATGTCGGCGGTCTCAAGGACGTCACCGCCATCTTCGAAGGCGACAAGGTCTACTCGCAGATGAAGTACGAGTCCGGCGTGCACCGCGTGCAGCGTGTCCCCGCTACTGAGACCCAGGGCCGCGTCCACACCTCGGCCATCACCGTGGCGGTCCTGCCCGAAGCCGAAGACGTCGAGGTCAAAATCGAAGCCAAAGATCTGCGCGTGGACACCTTCTGCTCCTCCGGCCCCGGCGGCCAGTCGGTGAACACCACCTACTCCGCCATCCGCATCACGCACCTGCCCACCAACACCGTGGTCAGCTGCCAGGACGAGAAGTCGCAGATCAAGAATCGCGAAAAGGCCATGCGCGTCCTGCGCTCCCGCCTCTACGAGGTCGAGCAGGAACGCATTCACCAGATCCAGGCGACCGCCCGCAAATCCCAGGTGGGCTCGGGCGATCGCTCCGAGAAGATCCGCACCTATAACTTCCCGCAGAACAGACTCACGGACCACCGCATCGGCTTAACCAACCACCAGCTCGCGATGGTCATGGAAGGCCAGCTGCAACCCACGGTCGACGCCCTCATCGCCCACGACACCGCCGAAAGGCTGAAGGCGGAAGCCACAGCGGCCTGAACACTCGCACGAAGCAGCGGCGCTCCTACCCAAAAATTGTCATCCTGAACGCAGTGAAGGACCTGCTTTTCGCCCGGCGCGCCACCAAAGCCGAAGCAAAAAGCAGGTCTTTCGTTGCTCAGGATGACAAGCAGAGCACAGCACCCCTACCGCCGCATCACCTGCCGCGCAAACCGCTCCATCTCTTCCCGCTGCGGCGAGCTCTGCAGCAACACCAGCGAGCACCCCGCGCCTTCAAAGTCCGCCAGCCGCTGCGCGACCGTCTCCGGCGTACCGATCAGTCCTGACGACAACCCGCGGTTCGACACCGAGTAATCCCGCAGGCTCAGCTTTTTCTCCAGCTTCGACCCCGTCGTCCACTGCTGAAAGTTCGCAAAGCCTGCCGGCGACTGCGATGGATCGGGCGCCGCCGTAATGCGCTCCACCTCGCGCTCCGCCTCGGCCTCCGAATCCCGCACGATGCAGTACCCCGTCACGCCAAACACCATCGGCGGCAGGTGCGGATACTTCGCTCGCCGCGCCCGCATATCCTCCACCTTCGCTGCGATGGTATGCGGGTCGTCGCCATGCATCAGGTACGCATCGCACTTGGCCGCAATCAGGTTCTTCGCCGTCTCGGACTCGCCCCCCGCATAGATCGTCGGCCGTCCCGCCGGGTACGCCGCCCCGGGGGCCGGGACAGCCCGCGAATAGCCCCGCCCCGCCAGAGGCTTCGGACTCAAGAGATTGTCGTCCACCTTGTAAAACCGTCCCTCGTGCGAAGCATGTTGCCCGCCCCAGCAGGCATCCAGCACATCCAGCCACTCCGAAGTCCGCGCATAGCGGTCATCATGCTCGTCGAACGGGATGCCGTACTTCAGCGCCTCATCCCGCCACCACGAACTCACCACGTTCAGCGTCAGCCTTCCACCGCCGGCCGCCGAACTGATGCGGTCGATGTTCGCCGCCTGCTTGGCCAGCAGCGCGGGGTTGTGAAACGTCGGCCGCACCGCGACCATCAGCTCCAGCCTGCGCGTCACCGCGGCCAGCGCCGCCGCCGTCGTCCAGGCATCCAGCGACGGCGCTTCGGGGCCCTTGATGTCGTTCAGGTTCAGCTCGGCGATCAGTGTCAGATCGTAGCCCAGCGCCTCGGCCTGCACGCAAAGATCGCGAACGTACTCCCACGTCGCGGGCATGCCCTCATCATCGATATTGCGAAGCCATCCACCAAAAACAGGAAGCCAGAAGCCGTAGCGCATCTCCCTAGCCTACTAGCTTGAGGCTCTAAACTCGGCCCGCGCCCCGGCATCCCGTTACGACGCAAAGCAACATCGCGCCTGCAGGACAGCAGGCGCGATGGGAGGGGATGCCTTCCGGAATTACCCGGAAGTTACGCGCCGCGCGAGAAGCGACGGCGGACCACACCCGCCATGCCGAGCACGCCTGTACCCAGCAGGGCAATCGAGGAGGGCTCCGGGGTCACGCTCGTGGCCGCGGCGGGCAGCAGATTGCCCTCAAACTGTGTCGGGCTTGAGGCAGCGGTCGCCAGGCCCTGGAAATCATTGACCTCGTAGTCGCAGGTGAAGCTGAGCACGGAGCAGAGGGCATTGTTGGCCGGCGTGTAACCCACCAGCGTCGTGGCGGGCAGGTCCAGCTGCAGTTGATCGCCGGCAGCGGTGAACGTCGCCTGATACTCATTCAGTGCCGTGTTATAAACCTGCGACGTCGCCGCACCGGTGAAGGTCACCGCAACCCCGCCGATGGTCTGCGTCGCGTGGATGCCGGATACAAGGCCCGTCGTGGAGTTGATGGTCACGGTGCCGTAGCTTGCGGTACCGGCCTGGTTCTCGAGCGTGTACACGGTGTCGGCGTAGGCGGAGATACCGGAGATCAGCAGGGAGGCAGCAAACGCGGAGAGCAAGAGACGCATGGGAGGAAACTCCTTGAGGGAATGATTCGGAAGCTATACGACTTTTGTGTCAAAGAGATTACATTTTATGTTTTGATCGCATCGCCGGCGATTAGCCCACCCGACCCCGATCTTTCTCGTTCTGTTTACAGTACGTTCATCGAGCTGCGTTGCAATCCGACTTGCAGCGTCCCCTGCCGGTACATGGGGTGGTACCTGCGCTCACTCCCAGGAGATCCACCATGACCAGAAATCCAAGTGCGGCGGTTGCGCTGCTGGCACTGTGCTCTTTCGTGCGACCCCAGCTGGGTCTCGCCCAAACGGGTACCCAGCCGAGCGCGCCCGTCACGATCGCGCCCACCTCAAGCGCGGCGGTTCAGGCCTACACCATTCCGCTCTCCCAGGAAGCCGTTCTGACCGACGCGCAAAAGCTGGCGCTGATCAAACAAAACATCAAGTACGTGTTTGTACTCTTCCAGGAAAACCGGTCCTTTGACTTCTACTTCGGCACCTACCCGGGCGCCAACGGCCTGTTCTCGCAGCCGGCCGCGCAGACGCCGGGCTTCACCCAGACCATCGTCAACACGGACGGCACGCTCGGCACCATCACCCCGTTCCGTATCCCGCTTACGGTAAGCGCCAACGGCACCGGCGCCACCGTGCCGATTTACCCGGCCGATACCGATTCGGTGAACCACTCGCACACCGCGTACCAGACCAAGATCGATCTGCAGCCCAACGGCACGACCCTGAACGACGGCTACGCCACCACCGAAGAGGGCGTCACGGTCACCAACGGCAAGCCCAGCGCCACCCCCACCCTGGCCAAGAAGCAGATGGGCGAGTTGGTCATGGGCTACATCGACTGCAACACCGCGCCCGTGATGTGGAACTACGCGGACCGCGGCACGCTGTTCGACAACTTCCACCAGACCGTACTTTCGGCCTCCACGCCCAACGCCCTGGCCATGATCGCGGGGCAGTCCGGCGAGACGCAGTGGGTAAAGCACCCGCAGGGGAGCACGATGGCCTATGGCAAGTCCGTTAGCGGTAACGGCGTCCCGGTGATCTCGGACGGCGACCCGTACTGGGGATCGCAGCTGGACATCTACGGCAGCGGCCAACCGGCAAACCCACCGGCGGCCAACCCCGAGATCAACCTGACCTTCGCCACGCTGCCGCTGTCGTTCATGGGCAACGACATCTTCCACACCGTCTCCACCGACAAGCAGCCGCTGACCGATCTGACCGATGTGGAAAAGGACATTATGGAGATCGCCGGCGCGGGCGTGAAGCCCACCAACTGGGGCTGGTATGAACAGGGCTACGACCACGAATCGACCGACACCACCGCTGTCGCGACCCACGCCGACTACATCCCGCACCACAACGCGCCGCAGTACTTCGGCTACGTCTCCAACAACCCCGCGGTCAGCTCGCACCTGCACGGCCTGGGCGACTTCTTCACCGCGATCGGCAGCAACGCACTACCATCCACCGGCGGCGTCTTCTACCTGCGCGGCGGCTACAACAACATCCAGAGCCTGAACCCGCAGGATCCCAACCCGGCGCTGCGCACCGTGTTCTACGGTGACGACGACCACCCCGGCTACTCCGATGTGCAGGTCTCGAGCGCCCTCCTGGCACAAGAGGTCAATGCGATCGCCGCCAGCCCCTACTGGTCGCAAAGCGCCATCATCATCACCTACGACGAGACCGACGGCCTGTATGACCACGCGCCTGAGATCGTCCGCTCCTACGACCCCTACGGCGATGCTCTGGACCAGGGTCCGCGTATCCCCAACATCGTGATCTCGCCCTACGGCGTGGTGCACGGTGTGGCCCACGAGGCCGATGAACACAGCTCCATCATCAAGTTCATCGACATGCTCTACGGCCTGACCCCGCTGGCCGATCTGCCGGACGAAGCCGCCGCACGGACCGCGGGCAAGGCAGCCCCCTTCAACCAGCCCTACCTTGGACCGGCCGACGACGTCGTTCCGAACGTGGGTAACCTGATGGCGGCGTTTGACAACAATCGCCTCTCGGGCGCGGCACAACCGCTGCCGGCCAGCTTCTACACGCTGCCAGCCAGCTTCTACGCGAAGATTCCGCAGCTGAACAACACCGGCTGCTCCACCCTGCAGATCACCCCCACCGACAGCGGTCGGCCCAACCCCGTTCCGGTCGACTTCAACCCCCGCCCAAGCTCGGCTCCCGGCATCCCCACCTCCGGAACCTGGACACCCTAGCACTGTTTTGTTGCGGGTGTAGAGGGCCCGTCCTCCCTAAGTTGTCATCCTGAGCGCACGGGGTCCCCGGCGAGCTCGCTCGCTGGGGTTAGAAAGCCAAGGAGCTGCTGTCTGTTCAAAACCCTCTACTTCGTCAAGCGATAGCCCTGGCGCGTCCGAGGCTCTCAGGGCGAGGTTCAGAGCACATCGATCACGCTGTATCTTCGGCAGGGAGAGCCAATCCGCTCTCCCTGCCGACGCCTTTGCCTCCGCTTTCTGCCTCACCAGACATCTCCGGAGCACCGCCACCCGCATGTTTCGTCCCTTCGCCTCCCTGTCTTCGCCTTTGTTCCGGCTATCTCCCGCCTTTGTGCTCCTCCTCTCCACCGTCTCCCCTGTGGTGCTAAGTGCCCAGACGACGCAGGCCTCCCAAACAACTCAGACAACGCCACCGGCGCAGCTCCCCCGCGCCGTGCCGCGGCCAACGCAGCCGCCGGCAGTTCCGCTACCGCCGCCCCTGCCACACCCTGTACTGGACCGCGTGCGCGCCGCCGGTTCGCTCTCCTGCGGATTGGCCAAAGAGGAAGAAGATTACTCCCGCGCCGAAGACCATGGGAACCGTGCCGCCTTTGACATTGATCTCTGCAAGGCCGTAGCCGTGGCCCTGTTCGGCGCCGGAGCCCACCTGGTGGTGAAAAATTATCCCGACGAACCGGCCGCCACCCGGGCCCTGCTCACGGGCGAGGTCGACCTCCTCGCCTCGGCCAGTCCCACCGTGGCGAATACCGCCAAGGACCTTGCCTTTACGCAGCCCGTCCTGTTTGACGGCCAGGGTTTTCTGCTGCCGAACAATCCCGCCGTGCACACACCGCTCGATCTGGCCGGGAAGAAAGTCTGCTTCCTCACCGGCTCTGACGCCGAAGCCGGCCTGCACCACTACGCCGCCGGACACGGCATCGCCTACGTCTGGTACCCCTTCTCGGAGGCCGGAGAGATGGAAGCCGCCTTTTTTACCGGCAACTGCGATGCGATCTCCAGCGATGTGACCTCACTTGCCAACATCCGCGCAATCGTCGGCCCTCGTTCCGTCAGCTACACGATCCTGCCGCAGCTGATTCGCCAGGATCCCCTCGCCGCTGCCACCACCGGCGACGTCCGCTTCGCGGCGATCGTGAACTGGACCCTCGACGCGCTGCTCACCGCCGAGCAACTCGGCGTCACCCAGGCCACCGCCGCCGCCCCGCTTCCCGCAACACAGTCGCAGACCCTGCCCTTGGGCGACGAGACACAGCAGTTTCTAGGCCAGCGCTTCGGCACCGGCACCCTGCTTGGACTCGATCCGCACTGGACGGCAAACGTCATTCGCACGGTCGGCAACTATGGGGAGATCTTTGATCGGGATCTTGGCGCCGGTTCTCCACTGCGCCTGGACCGTGCCGAAAATCGGCTCTGGAACGCAGGCGGACTGCACTTCCCATCGCCCCTAACCGACCGCTAGAGGCGGCTTTTCCACACTCCATGCGGCGCTGCAATACTCCGACTTCGGTACCGACCTCGATCCCGGGTTTATGACAACGGGAATGCCAACGCACCCACCTCGTTCAGCAACTACGTTAAGCCGTCCTATGGACGTCCCGCCCAGGTCAATTAGTGGAACCTGCAAATTCAGCAGCAACCAGGAACAGAATCCGTTCGACTCCAAGAGCCAGAAGTCACTCTCCATTCAGGACATCCCGCACACCTTTGTGACGAGCTTCCTGTATGAGCTGCCCTTCGGCAAAGGTAAGGCGTTCCTCAACTCACCGGCCGCATTACCTTCTAACTCTCTCCCCTGTGGTAGCTTCGGCAGAAGGCGCACCCCGCCTTCTGCCGTTTTCTTTGCCCATGCCGATCCTTTTCTCCTTCGGACCAGCGCCGTTCCTCCGAAACTGTACAGCGGAGCGGCGACCCTATGCGTCAGTTTTCTCCAAGAAAACTGGCTTGCTCCACCCTTCCCCAGGCCACTTCCTCGGGAGAACGGCCCTGGCGTTTGCCGTTGCCGCAGGCTCCGCTGTCGCCTCACCGCAGGCGGCGCCTGTAACGATCTCCTCAGCCGCACCAACCGCAAACCAATGCGACGGCCGCGACGAGGCCATCGCCGTCGCTCTTCGCCTTCGCCGGCAGGGGGACGGAGCGGCGGCTCTCGCGTGCCTCGAACAGGCACGGGCTTCCCATCCGGAAGATCCGGTGTTGCTCACCGATCTGGGGGTGCAGGCCTATGACTTGCACCGACTGACCGAAGCCGGGGAAGCACTTGATATGGCACTCCGGCTGCGGCCCAACGAGGCGACAACGCAGTATGCCTTGGCGCGCGTCGAGCTGGACCGCCAGCGCATGCCGCAGGCGGAGGCTCTGTTTCACGCCTACCTCGTCCAGCGGCCGAACGACGCCTCCGCTCACTACGGCCTTGGACACCTGCTGCAAATGCAGCAACGCAACGACGAAGCCGCGGCCGAGTTTCATCGCTCCATCGATCTGCAACCGGCTCAAACAGAGTCCTACTATCAGCTCGGTCAGATGGATCTTGACGTTCACCATGACGCCGAAGCGCGCGAACTGTTTGCAAAGGTGCTGAGCCGCTTTCCCACGCACAGTGGCGCGCTTACCGGCACGGGCATCCTGGACTTTCGCGCCAAGGACTACCCCGCCGCGCGCCGAAATCTCGAGGCGGCCGTCGCCGCCAGCCCCGAGTACCAGCCGGCGCACTATTATTTGGGGCTAACGTTGGCTAAGCTTGGCGAAGCCGCAGCCTCTGCCCGCGAGCTGGGACGTGCCGCCGATCTGGCCTCCACTCAACAGGGCAAATCCGCGCCGATCGGCGAGATCTCTACCCCGTGAGCGGTTCCCTCATCGCCCCCCGGGGCCAGTGACACCGCCGAGGTGCGGCTGGAACGCCGCAGCAGTCGCCGCGGGCGCAGCCTCGCCACGCGCCATGGCACGGCGGCCGATGATGCGCAGGATCGCCACAACCGGTACGGAGATTAACGCACCCACCACGCCGGCGATCTCTGCCCCTGCCAGCACTGAAAAGATCTGCAGCAGCGGGTTGATCTCCAGCGACTTGCCCATGATGCGTGGGGCGTTGACGTAGTCCTGCGTCAGCCGCCATACGCCCAGAAACACCACCAGCCAAACAGCATGGGGATAGCCGGCGAGTACAGCGATCAGCAACACGGATACCGCGGCGATCGCCGGCCCGACGACAGGAATGAACTCAAGAAAACCGGCAACCGGCCCAAGGATAAACGCATACGGTACTCGCAGCAGGCTCAGCACCAGCGTGTAGGCCACAAGGGTAAGGCCCGCAAGAATGACCTGTGAACGGATGTAGCTACCCAGCATCACGTTCACATCGTTCAGTAATCCGCTGACCAGACCTTTTTCCTGCTCCGACCTGCCCATCGCCACGGCACTCTGCGCGATCCCTTCCCCATCGTTCAGGAAGAAGAGGCTCAGGATGGGAATCAGGATCAGCCACCAGATCTTCTGCGCGGGTGCAGCCAGCTTGGCGCCAAGCGCCTTGCCGTACTCGAGAAAACCGGCCCGATGCGAGGTAAGAAATCCCTGAATTTGCTGGATGCGTGAGGCGTTCCAATGATGATCCTGACCGAACTGCGTGACCAGCTGACCGGACCCGAGGCGGTCCAGCAGCGAAGGTAGACTCGCCGTCAGGTCCTTCGCTTCGTCCGCGATCTTGGGCCCGATTAACAGACCGAGACCCGCAAGAATCAGTCCCAGAATCAGGTACACCACAAGAATGGCGCGTCCTCGTCCACGCAGCGTACGCTCCAGCTTGCCGACCGGGGGTGCCAGAAAGTAGGCGAACAGAATTGCGAACAGAAACAGCGTCAGCGTCTCCCGCGCCCCGTGCAGGAAGGCAAGCAGCAGCGCGAAAAGAAGCGCCGTGAAGAGAACACGGGCGGTCTTTGCGTCCCAAAGGTTGGTAAGGAAGTTTGCCTGGGCAGGCGCCGTCGGGCGCACTTGAGGATCTGTTGTCATAGTTTTTCCGTTGGACGCGATCTAGGGTCTCAGCGGTCAGCTGAACCTTCCATGATGTTGAAATTTCGTAGTCTCGCACGGGTGGAATGGGCCTCCACCGGTTGCAGCGCCCGCGAACATGCCGTCTCGCGATGCCGTGCGGCCATAGCTCAAGATTCGCTGCGCTCGACGGTGAGAACGTCCCGCCGCACCTCGGTCTCCACCGTTTCCCGCCTGGCTTCGACTACCTTGCGCACATGGATCTCCTCGATTAAGAAGATCGCCTTCCGCGCCACCAGCCGCTCTTCGAAGACTGGATAAATGCTGGTATCGCCCTCCACACGCATCTCGGACCGCTGCGGCACCTCGGTCTCCTGGGGCACCTTCGTGATCTCCCAACGCTCTTGCACCAGATCCACCTCCGCCGTCTCGACAACCTGCTCCGAGGTCCTGGTAAGCCGAACGGTTTCGCGTGGAACCATCCTCTTCGTAACCACCAGCTCTTCCGCGATGATGGGGATCACGATCTCTCCCTGCTCTCCCTGCATACCGACCGCCGGGAAGTCCTCCACTATCGAGCGGGGAGGTACGTGGGCAGAGAGGCTTTGCAGCAGAAGCGAGGTCGGAACCGACATCACCTGTCCAGGGGCGATCTCGATGGAGGTCGTCGGAGCCGACGGATCAAAGGCACCGGCGGCCACCAGCAGATTCGGCGAAGCGGAACTGTAGACCGTGTTTGACATGCAATACCTTTCAAATCCTGACCAAATACCTGGCCCAGAACACTGGCCGAAATCGCTGGCCAAATATCTGGCCAAGCCCGCTGGCGCAAGCCCGGCTGCTCAACCTAGAGCGAACGCTCCCGCCGGCCCGTCCGACTGAGAGCCTTTGCGAACAAAACATGACGGCATGTCTCATGTCTCCAAACATGACGCCTTATAAGGATCGAGGCGCTGTGATAGGGAGCGAGAACGTTTAAAGAGATGCCGGAAAAGTAAAGTGGGCAACAGCTCGGATGAACGCAGGCAGCGCGCCTTCGGATCTATACCTGCAGAACGCCGCCTCTTGCGCTCTGTATGATGCAGCCCGACCTGCGATGCAGCCGCCGCTCGCAATATCTTTTCCGCCCCGCCTCACAGATCACAGGGTCGCAATCCTATGCGCGTCTACGCCATTTCTCTCGGCCGGTCCCGGTAAACGACCGGCAAGGCAAAGGGAAACGGCCCGGGATCACCGGACCGCTCTCCCTTCTGCCGCAACGGTGAGACTCTCTAGGCGATCGCCTCAAGATGTGCCTGCACCTCGGTCGGTTTGATCCGATACCCGCTCCAGCCGTAGTAAATGATGAAGAGGTAACAAAGGAACGGCAGCGCCAGCGAGCGATGAATGCCGAACCGGTCCGCGCAGTAGCCCATCAGCACGGGAATCACTGCGCCGCCCACGATCGCCTGCACCAGCAGCCCCGAACCCCGTCCGGTTAAGGGACCCAGCTCCGCCACGGCCAGCGTAAAGATCGTCGGAAACATGATGGAGTTGAAGAGCCCCACGGCCAAAATCGTGATCAGCGCAAACTGTCCCGTGCCCAGCAGAGACGCCATCACCAGCACGGCAGCGCCTACGCCGCTCCACGCCAGCATGCGGTTCGCCTCGATCCGCTGCATCGCCGCCGACCCGGCAAAGCGGCCGACCATCATGCCCGCCCAGTAAAACGTCACCAGCTTGGCGCCCTTTTCGAGAGGCATCCCGGCGATCAGCGGATCATTGAAGTACTTCACCAGGAAGCTGCCGATGGACACCTCGGCGCCCACGTAGATAAAGATCGCAATCGCGCCCAGGTACAGATGCGGATGGTTCCACACGCTGTCCTGCTTGCCGTCCAGGGCTCCCGGGCGAAAGTCCTGCGTGACCTCAAGCCGTGGGAACTTGTAGAACGCCACCGCCAAGGCCAGCACCGTCGCGGCACCGGCAATCGCGATAAAGGGCAGCTTGATGCTCGCCGCCTGCTGGATGCGATACGCCGTCAACGCGGCTGCGCCGGTAGGTGCCACGGTCGCCGCCGCGGCGCCGCCCAGGATCAGCACACCGCCCACATAGGGAGCTACGCTGTCGCCCAGCGTATTGAAGGCCTGCGTCAGATTTAGCCGGCTGGACGCCGTCTCCGGTGGCCCCAGAATCGTCACATAGGGGTTTGCCGCCACCTGCAGCACCGTCACACCGGCCGCCAGAACCACCTCGGCGCCGAGAAAAAAGGCATACGTGGCCGCGCTCGCCGCGGGCACAAACAGCAGCGCTCCCAGACCCATCAGGATCAGGCCCACGACCATCGTCCGCTGGTAGCCGATCCACTCAATCAGCTTGCCGGCCGGCAACGCAAAGATGAAGTACGACCCGAAGAAGGCCAGCTGAATCAGCGAGGCCTCCACATAGCTCAGCCCAAAGATCGACTGTAGGTGCGGAATTACCGCGTCGTTCAAGACGGTGCAGAAGCCCCAGGCAAAAAACAGCGTCGTGACCATCGCCATCGCGCTGTAGTTGGTGGACCCTGGGATCGAAGAAACGCTTCGAGCGTTGCCGACACTTGTCATTGCCATCGTGGTTCGTTCCTTACCTTCCAATGCAGCATTATCCGCCCCTCCGCATAGGAAGCGCCACCACGAATATGCAGGCGTCGTCAACGCCCCTGTTTGAGCGCCAATTCCGTACTCACGCGAGCGGCACGCCGATCCTCACCGCCGCCACGAACGGCTGTGCTCCCGCAACCCTTGCCGAGCGTACCCAGCTGGCCGTGCCGAACCGGTTCCGATCGAACTTTCCGGGCCTTGCGGCCGTTTCGTTCGAAGCGCTTGGATTTTCGTGGTGACAACCCTCGAGAGCGACATCCTTTTGAAACGGGTTACAAGTCTCAGGCTTGGCCGTACGTCTTGCTCGCCCCGTGCTTGCGGAAGTAGTGCCGGTCCAGCAGCGCCTGCGACACCGCCGCCGCGTTCGCCTTCAAACTGATCGTGCGAAAGGCCATCTTGGCCACCGCCTCCAAGACCACCGCGTTGTGCGCCGCATCATGCGGCGTCGGTCCCCACACAAACGGCGCATGCCCCGCCACCAGGCACGCCGGCACGGCCACCGGATCCAGCGACCCATGCCCGGTCTCGCCCCTGAACCGCCGCACGATGGCGATTCCGGTCTCATGCACGTAGCGCCCTTGAATGGCTTCATCCGAGAGCGGCTCGGTCACCGGCACCGGACCGTAAAAATAATCCGCATGCGTTGTGCCCAGCGCCGGAATCGGCATCCCTGCCTGCGCAAAGCTCGTCGCAAACTCCGAATGCGTGTGCACCACCGCACCGATCGCCTGAAACTCGCGATACAGCAGCGTATGTGTATCCAGGTCCGACGACGGCCGCAACGTGCCCTCCACAATCTTCCCGTGCAGGTCCGTCACCACCATGTGCTCCGGCCGCAGTTCGTCATAATCCACCCCGGAGGGCTTGATCACCACCAGCCCCTGCTCGCGGTCCACACCGGATGCGTTGCCAAAGGTGTACAGCACCAGGCCCCGTCTCACCAGCTCCCGATTTGCCTCGAGCACAGCTCGCCGCAACTCCATCAACAGCATCGGCTCTCCTTCGCTTTATGGAACTTCTACAGCAATTCGCCGCTACAGCAACTCGCCGCCTGTGGGCAAACGAGGCGCCGTTTCAATCTTCCCCTACAGCGTCTTTGCCCCGTTCGCCGCCGGGCTACCCGCCGGGACATGGCGGCGCGCCGGGGTCAGGTCACTCAGCGCATCCTTGGGCAAACCCGTCGTCTGGCGCACCACGAGTCTTGTGGGAATCGGCTGGTTCGTTCCGAGCTCGCCCTTCTCGCCCTTTCTGTGCGAAAAAAGGCTCTCCACCGCGCGCTGGGCCAGATCCGCGCATGACATCCGCACCGTCGTCAGCGGGGGAATGGTGTACGCCGCCAGATGGATGTCGTCGAACCCGATCAGGGAAAGATCCTCCGGCACACGCAGGTTGGCCTCAAACAGCGCGTGCTGCACGCCGATCGCGGTCATATCGTTCGAGCACATCACTGCTGTCGGCAGCGACGCTCCGGCCAGCATCCCGCGCATGGCATCGCGGCCGCCCTCCAGCGTGTGATCGCCTTCCACCAGCCATTCCGCCCGCGTCTTGATCCCGACGGACTGCACCGAATCCAGAAACGCCGTACGCCGCGACTGCGCGGAAAACAGGCTCTGCGGTCCGCTGATGAACGCGATCCTCCGATGCCCCAGCACCGCCAGATGCTGTACCCCTTCAAAGATGCCCGCGCGGTATTCCACCTGCAGCGCCACGTTGGCCGGCCCTGCCGGGGCCTTGTCGATGCACACCAGCGGGATATCCAGCGCGTTGAACCGCTCCAGCACATCCTGTTCAATGCCGAACGTCATCACCGCCACGCCCTCCACCTTGCGCTCCAGCATGCGCCGCACACAGGTCTCCGTCGTCTTGGGGTCATAGTTCGTGGAGCCGATCAGAATCTCATAGCCGTGCCGCACCGCCGCCGCCTCGAACTCCTGGATCAGCTCCGGAAAAAACGGATTCGTGATCTCCGAAACAATCAGCCCCAGCAGACGGCTCTTGCCGGAGGGCAACGCCCGCGCCTGTGTGTTCGGCGTGTAGTTCAGCTCCTCAACTGCCTTCCACACACGCGCCGCCAGCTCGCTATTGACCGTGGACACCCGGTTGATCGTGCGCGAAACCGTGGCAATCGACACCCGCGCATGGGCAGCCACGCCGCGGATATCGATCTTTCCAGGCTTCCCACCTAGCGCCGGTTTTTTCATACGTATCCGCCCACGCAGCATTATGACAGGACCCAATGGCCATGGCAGGGACCCGAAGGCTCCTGCTTCAGGAGCCGCAAGTGCCTGATTCCGCGGCGGCGCACCCTACAACACCTTGTACGCGGCATCGCTCCACAGCAGCTCACGCCGCAGCTGCGGAATGCGCGTTTCCGCGTCAATCCGCACCAATTCGATCCCCGCAATTTCGGCAAAGTCCGCCAGGTGTTCGGTCGTGAGCGCCTGCGAAAACCCCGTGTGGTGCGCTCCCCCGGCATAGATCCAGGCCGCGGCGGCCACCTTCAGGTTGGGCTTCGGCAGCCACAGCGTGCGCGCCACCGGCAGCTTCGGCAGATCCTGCTTCGGCGTGATTACGTCGATCTCGTTCACGATCATGCGAAACCGGCTGCCCATGTCCACAACGGACGCCACTACCGCCGGCCCTGCCGGCGAGGTAAACACCAGCCGCACCGGATCCGCCTTGCCCCCAATGCCCAGCGGATGCACCTCCAGCGTCGGCTTGCCGGCCGCAATCGACGGGCAGATCTCCAGCATGTGCGATCCCAGTACGGTCGACTCCCCTCCGTCCCCGCTCGCGAAATCGTAGGTGTAGTCCTCCATGAACGACGTGCCGCCCGGTAAACCTTCCGCCATCACCTTCATGATGCGCACCAGCGCCGCGGTCTTCCAGTCGCCTTCTCCGCCAAAGCCGAAACCGGAGGCCATCAGCCGCTGCGTCGCAATCCCCGGCAGCTGCCCCATGCCGTGCAGGTCTTCAAACGTATCGGTAAACGCGCCGAAGCCGCCCTCGGTCAAAAACGCCCGCAGTCCCAGCTCAATACGCGCGGCAACAGCCAGCGAATCCGCCCGTTCATGTTCCTTGGCGATCGTGTACTGCTCACGGTATTCGCTGACCAGCTCCTTTACTTCCTCATCCGAAAACTCCGCCATGCGATCCGTCAGGTCGCCGATACCGTACCCCGACACGGTGTAGCCGAACACCTTCTGCGCCTCGACCTTGTCGCCTTCCGTCACAGCCACGTTGCGCATGTTGTCGCCAAAACGCGCCACCTTGAGATGCTGCGATTCACCCCAGCCCAGCGCCGCGCGCACCCAGCTGCCGATCTCCGCGACCGTCTCCGGATCCTTCCAATAACCGACAACGACCTTGCGCGCCAGCCGCAAACGGGCCGTGATAAACCCGAACTCGCGGTCGCCATGGGCCGCCTGGTTCAGGTTCATGAAGTCCATGTCGATGGAGCTATACGGCAGCTCGCGATTGAACTGCGTGTGCAGGTGCAGAAACGGCTTGCGCAGCGCGGTCAAACCGGCGATCCACATCTTCGCGGGGGAAAACGTGTGCATCCACAGCACCAGACCGACGCAGTCCTCCGCGTTGTTCGCCTCACGGCACAGCGCCAGGATCTGGTCGGCGGTGGTCAGCACGGGCTTCCATACAACCCGCACCGGCAACGCCTGCTCGCCGTCGAGCGACGCCGCAATCGATCGCGAGTTCGCCGCGACCCGCTCCAGTGTCTCCGGACCATACAGATGCTGGCTGCCGGTAATAAACCAGATTTCCCTATCCTTCATCTCCATCCAAACTCCATCTCTGCGGACGTCCGCTCGTCCTCGGCGCAAGTGTATTTCGACCTCGTGCCGGCAGCCCAACCAGACCGCCGTCCACACCGCACCCCGAACCGTCCTGTCAAACTAACAGGCCGCTCCGTGCTCTGGCTAGAAAACGCTTTCCATTATGTTTCGCGCGAGATGGTCCTTCCTCAGGCAAAAGAGGAAGGCTGACAAAGGACATTCTGCCTGCGGTACAATCCTCGACAAAAGGCGCCTGAAGATACATCGTGAAACCGTTTTCGTATAGCTGCTCATCCTGCTCTCGCCGTGCGTTCGCCCGAAGGCTCCTTCCCCTCGCAAGTCCGGCTTGCCTGGCGACACCGCCTTCGCCCCTGACCTCTCCGTCCCTCGCTCGCGACGCCACCACCGGCGGCCCGAGCCGGCAAATCTCCTCAAGCGCCTGGCGCAACGGCTGGCCCATAGCAATAACGCAGCCATAGCCGCCACTCATCACTCATCACTTCCTTTGTGAGGGCTTCGTGAGCATCGTTGCAGGCGTAGATTTCGGCACCCTCAGCACCCGCGTCACGCTGCTCGACAGCGCGACAGGCCGTCTCGGCACAGCCTCCGCCACCTACCCGCTCAAGCGCACGCGCAACGACCCCGATTTCGCCACGCAGTCCCACGACGATCAGATGAACGCGCTCGCCCAAGCCACGCGCGAGGTCCTCGCCAGCACCAACGTCGCGGGCGCTGACGTCGTCGCCCTCGCCATCGATACCACCGGCTCCAGCGTCATCTTCGTCGACGCCGCCATGCAGCCGCTAGACGACTACTATCTCTGGTGCGACCACCGCGCCCTCCGCGAAGCCCAACAAATCACCGCGCTCGCCCACGCGCAAAAGCTGGAAGCCATCGAGTGGTGCGGCGGCGTCTACTCGCACGAGTGGGGCTGGGCCAAGCTGCTCCATTGGCTGCGCCACAATCCCGACAAGCGCGATCGCTTCGCCTCCGCCTTCGAGCACTGCGACATGGTCGCCGCCACCCTCTGCGGCATCGCCACGCCCGCCGAGGCCCAGCGCAGCGTCTGCGCCATGGGCCACAAATGGCTTTGGAACCCGCGCTGGGGCGGCTATCCACCGCAGGCCTTTCTCTCGCAACTAGACCCGCTCCTCGACGGCATTCGCGACAAGATGGCCGGCCCCGTCCTCACCTCCGACCACCTCGCCGGCCACCTTTCCGCGCACTGGGCCGAACGCCTCGGCCTCAAAGCCGGCATCCCCATTCCCGTCGGCGCCTTCGACGCGCACTGGGACGCGGTCGGCGCCGGCTGCCGCGAAGGCGACGTCGTCAACGTCGTCGGCACCAGCACCTGCATCATCGCCATGGGCGCCAAGGCCGGCCTCATCCCCGGCGTCTGCGGCATCGTTCCGGGCTCGGTCGATCCCAGCATGGTCGGCATCGAAGCCGGCCTCTCCGCCGTCGGCGACATCTTCGAAGCCATCGCCAGACGCGCCGCGACCGACGTCCGCACCCTCTCGCAAGGCCTCGAGCACTACCGTCCCGGCCAGACCGGCCTACTGCGCCTCAGCTGGGACAACGGCGACCGCACCGTGCTCGTCAACTCCGAGCTCGGCGGCATCACACTGGGCTGGAACCTGCTCCACACCGCGCAGGACGAGCTCTTCGCCGCCATCGAAGGCACCGCCTTCCACACCCGCATCGTGCTCGAGCGCATGGCCGAAGGCGGCGTCCCCATCGAGCGCGTCATCAACGCCGGCGGCATCCCGCAAAACAACACCGTGCTCAACCAGGTCTACGCCGACGTGCTGAACAAACCCGTTCTCGTGCCCGACAGCCCGCCCACCAGCATCGGTTCCGGCATCTTCGCCGGCGTCGCCGCAGGCGTCTTCCGTTCCATCCAGGAAGGCCAGGACCGCATGTGCCCCAGGCACCGCGTCTACACACCGGACGCGCAATCCGCCGCAGTCTACGAGCGTCTGTATCAGCTCTATCGCAAGATTTACTTCGGCCTCGGTCAGCACAACGCTCCCGCCATCGCCCTGGGCGAGGTTCTTCCTACCCTGCGCGAGATCGCCGCTGAAGCGATGCGCTCGCAACGGCCTTCCAGCGCACTTCAGGAGAAAATCTCCGGTTAGAACCATGCAGCCGATGAACTTCAATGGACTCCAACAATTCGTCATCCTTCGCCGGAGGCGGAAGACCTGCTGTTCGCTCTTAGCCCTCTAGAAATCAATCCACAAACGGCAAATTCGCTCTAGTCTTAAGGCAAGCTCAGTTCCACGACAAAGGTACAAGATGACCATCGATCCAAAACGCACCGATTCCGCCACCACCTCCGCCTCGGCGCTGCAGATCACGGCCATCATCTCCGCCGAACGCTGGGGCACGCTTCCCACCGGCGAACCCGTCGAGCTCTTCACCTTGACCAACGATGCCATCACCGTGCGCCTCACCAACTTCGGCGCCCACATCGTGAGCATCGAGGCCCCCGACCGCGACGGCAAATGCGCCAGCGTTGTGCTCGGCTACAAGGACCTCGCCGCCTACCTCGCCGACAACAAAACCTTCATCGGCTCCGTCGTCGGCCGCTACGGCAACCGCCTCGCCAAAGGCGCCTTCGCCCTCGACGGCGAAGCCTACCACGTGCCCCTCAACAACGGCCCCAACGCCCTGCACGGCGGCCCCGACGGCTTCGATCGCAAGCTCTGGCACGGCCAGTCCACCGACACCGGCGTGGAGCTCACCCTCGTCAGCCCTGACGGCGACATGGGCTTTCCCGGCGAACTTACCGCGCGCTTCGTCTACACGCTCGAAGGCCCCACGCTGCGCATCCGCCACACCGTTACCACCACGAAACCCACGGTCGTCAACCTCACCAACCACGCCTACTTCAACCTCGGCGGCGAAGGCAGCGGGGTAATCCTCGACCACGTCGTACACATAGCCGCCGACCGCTTCGTTCCCGTCGACAGCACGCTGATCCCCACCGGCCAGCTCGCCCCGGTCGCCGGCACACCGTTCGACTTTACCCAGACCACCTCTATCGGCGCCCGCATCGGTGCCGACAACGAGCAGCTGCACATCGCCGAGGGCTACGACCACACCTTCGTTCTCAACGGTCCCGCAGGTACGCTCCACCTCGCCGCGACCGCCCTCGACCCCGCCACCGGCCGCACCCTCCGCGTCGAAACCACCGAGCCCGGCGTGCAGTTCTACAGCGGCAACCACCTGAACGGCTTCTCCACCGGCACCTCCGGTGTGCCCTATACCAAACACCTTGGCTTCTGCCTCGAAACCCAGCACTTCCCCGACTCACCCAACCAGCCCGACTTCCCCAGCACGCGTCTGGACCCCGGCCAGACACGCCACTCAGAAACCACCTTCACCTTTGGCGTCGCACCCTAGCCCAAGCGCAGTACGAAGCGCATGTGAAACCATAGGCCATGGCAGAAAGTGACAGTCAACGCCGGCTCACGGCCACCGTAGCCTGGCAACACCGCGATTTCCGCCTCTATTCCTCCGCCCGCTTCCTGGGCGTCATGGGCTCCGAGGCCCAATCCGTCGGCGTCGCCTGGCAGGTCTACCAGCTCACCCACTCGGCACTTTCGCTCGGCTATACCGGTCTCGCGCTCTTTCTCCCCGGCATCTTCTTCACGCTGCCCGCCGGTCACGTCGCGGACCTCTACGATCGGCGCAGCATCATCCTCGCCTGCTACACGCTGCAGCTGTGCGCGACGGGCGCGCTCCTGCTGCTCACGCTGCATGGTGTCGGCAGCATCTGGCTTGTGTATGGCATCCTGTTCGTCATCGGCCTGGGCCGCTGCTTCTCCGGCCCGGCGGCCTCCGCGCTCGTGCCCACGCTCGTGCCGAAGGAACACTTCGTGAACGCCGTGACCTGGGGCGCCAGCATCTTTCAAACCGCCAACGCCGTGGGTCCCTTGGTCGGCGGCCTGCTGTTCACCTTTGCCCTCACCGGTGGCCTGCACCGCTTCACCGGCGCGCCGATCGTGTACGTCTTTACCGCCATCTGCCTGGTCGCCTTTCTCCTGCTGGTGCTGCAGGTGCACCCGCGCGGCGCCGCGGAGAAAAAAGGCTTCTCGCTCGACACCATGCTCGCCGGCTTTCATTTCGTCATGGGCACGCGGCTTCTGCTAGGCTCCATCTCGCTCGATCTCTTCGCCGTTCTGCTCGGCGGCGCGGTCAGCCTGCTGCCCATCTTCGCCTCCGACATCCTGCACAGCGGCGCCCACGCGCTCGGCCTGCTACGCGCCATGCCGTCCCTCGGCGCCCTGCTCGTCTCGCTCACGTTGAGCGTCTATCCCATCAAGCGCGACGCGGGCAAAACCATGCTTTTCTGCGTCGGCGGCTTCGGCGCGGCCACCGTCGTCTTTGGCCTCAGCCACACGCTCTGGATCAGCTGCTTGGCGCTGTTTTTTACCGGCACCACGGACATGGTCTCCGTCGTCGTCCGCTCCAGCATCCTGCAGCTCGCCACGCCGCCCGAGATGCGCGGACGCGTCTCCAGCATCAACTGGCTCTTCCTCGGCGCCTCCAACGAGTTCGGCGAATACGAAAGCGGCCTCACCGCCCACTGGTTCGGCGCCGTCCGCGCGGTCGTGCTCGGCGGCCTCGGCTCGCTCGCCGTCACCGGCCTCTGGAGCGTCTTCTTCCCCGCCCTCCGCCGCGTGGACAAGCTCACCGCCGAAGACATCACCGCTGCCGAACTGCTGCTGAGTACAGCGGAACCGGTAGAGTAGGCTTAGGTTCTAGGTTCTAGGTTCTAGGTTCTAGGTTCTAGGTTCTAGGTTCTAGGTTCTAGGTTCTAGGTTCTAGGTTCTAGGTTCTAGGTTCTAGGTTCTAGGTTTCGTGGGTTGTAGGTTCTGGGTTGTAGAAGGCCAGGCTCCGTCTTGCGAGTCCAACGCTTGGAAATCAGGCCCGGGAAGCTGATTCGCAACCCAGGCCCGATCTCTCCACCTACAACCTACAACCTAGAACCTAGAACCTACAACCGTCTTACAACACCTTGTTCGCCGCGATCACATTCTTGTAATACTGTCCGCTCAGCTTCAGCGTGCGCTTCTGCGTGATGAAGTCCACATACGTGATGCCGAACCGTTTATCGTACCCATCGGCCCACTCGTAATTGTCCAGCAGACTCCACAGAAAGTACCCTTTCACCGGCACACCTTCGTTGACCGCGCGGTGAAGGTTGGTCAGGTAATTGCGGAAGTACATCACGCGGTCCGTGTCATAGATCTGACCATCCGGCGCAACCACATCGGACGACGAGCAGCCATTCTCCGTGATGAAGATGGCCTTCGGTTTGAACAGATCGTGCGTCAGCTTCGGAATCCAATAGAGCGCCTCGGGACACACCGTCAGCCAGGGGCTCAGCATGTGCGGATAAGACGCCGGATTCGGCACCATGACATAGCCTGCCTCATTATCAGCCGCGCGCACATAGGAACCCTGGTACACATTGGTGCCCACAAAATCTAGCGGGGACGAGATGATGGCCAGCTCTTCCGGCGTAAACTGCGGCGCATTCGCACCCAGCTTCTTCAGGTACAGCTCCGTGTACTTGCCGCTCAGGATCACCCCCAGAAACTGCGCGTTCTCCTCCCGGTAGGCCTTGTGCGTGGCCTCCACGTGCTCCGGCGTCTCGGCCACCGGCACGGTGCCGCGCGGGTTTTCCGCCAGTCCCACGGTCGCTCCCGGCGCGCTCGCCCGAATGGCCTGCACCGCCATCCCATGCCCCAGCACGGCATAGTGCGTCAGCTGCGCCTGCCGCTTCGGCCCCACCTGCAGCCCTGGCGCATGCGTTCCGTTGCCGTAGCCCAGCTCCGTGAAGGTGCTGATCTCGTTGGTGGTCATGAAGTGCTTCACACGGTCGCTAAGCTTGCCCGCGATGTAGCCCGCATAGTGCCCAAAGGCCACCGCCGTGTCGCGGTTCTCCCATCCACCCCGGTCCTGCAGCGGTTGCGGCAAATCCCAGTGGTACAGCGTGGCGTATGGCTCAACACCGGCCTCCAACAGGGCCTCCGCCACTCGCCGGTAGAAGTCCACTCCCCCCTGATTCGGCTGCCCCGTACCGGTCGGGAAGATGCGGCTCCACGCCACCGAAAACCGGCACGTCTTCAGCCCCAGGTCTTTCATGATCGCGATATCGCTCTTGTAGCGATGATAGAAATCATCGGCAACATCGCCGGTATCGCCGTTGTGCGTCTTGCCCGGCGTATGTGAAAACGTGTCCCAGATCGTCGGTCCACGGCCGCCCTCGTGCACCGCGCCTTCCACCTGGTAGCTCGCCGTCGCCGAACCCCACAGAAAGCCCTGCGGAAAAGCGCGCGGTGCCAACCCCATGGAGCCTCTGCCCTGTGCCACCGCTATGCCGCCAAGCTCCGGAATCGACAGGGCAGCCGCCGAACCGCCCACCAATTGTGCAAAATTACGCCGAGAAATCTTCTGATTCACGTGGGTCACGCCGTTTTCTGGGTCTGGAGAAAAATTACAAACACGATTGTTCCGCCCGCAGCAGACTACCGCAGCGCACACCCCGATGTCCTGCCTCGTCCTGCTCTTCCAGGAACTCCGCCTTGGCCTGGGGGCTTAAAAGCTACTGCACCGGGTCGAAATTAAACATCCACTCGATGCCGAACTGGTCGGTCAGCATGCCGTAATATGCCCCCCAGAACGTCTTCTGCAACGGCATGATCACCTGGCCGCCCTCGCACAGCGCTGCAAAGATCCGCTCTTCTTCCTCGCGGCTGCTGCACTCCACCGAAAGCCGCACATTGCGGCCCTGCGGATTTGGCGGGTGACCGGCTGGCGTATCGGACGCCAGCAAAAGTGCCGAACCCATGACGAGCCGCGAATGCATCACCAGGTCCGCACCCTCCTCCGGCGGCTCCGGTGCCTCGGCCCAGGGGATCAAATCCAGTTTGCCGCCAAGCGCCTCAGCGTAGAACTCCATCGCCTCACGGCAATTTCCGTTGAACATCAGGTACGGATAAATAGCCTGCATCGCTCTCTTTATGACCTCCATACGCCCGAGTCCAACCAACCACTAACGAAACAGCAGCGGTGCCACCGTAATCAGATTTTGTCGCCATACCAGCCACGTGTGCTGCCCCGGCGTCTCCACCGCGGTCACCGGCATGCCCTTGCCCTTGGCCCAGGCCACGAAGTCGCGATTCGCCTTGATCAGCCCATCGTCGGTGCCGCAACCCACCCACAGCAGCTTGAACTGCGCACGGCTCGCCGCGTAGCCGGCCGCCATTGATGGAAAATGCTCATCGAACTTCTCTCCATGCACTGCCGAACTCATCCCCACGACATAGCGGAAGGTCTCCGGCTGCGTCAGTCCGAGGCTCAGCGCCTCCAGGCCCCCCATCGAAAGCCCCGCGATCGCCCGGTGCGCCCCATCCTTGGCCACGTTGTACTCCCCTTCCACCGCCGGGATGATCTCACCGGTCAGCATCTGCGAGTAGAGGTACACGTTGTCGTCCACCTTGGTCGGGTCCTGCCACACGTCAAAGCCGCCCGTCACAAACTTGTAGTCGCCATAACCCTGCGGCATCACCACGACCATCGGCACGACCTTGCCCTGCGCCAGCAGCGCATCCAGGACGTCCTGCGCATGCCCCACCGCGGTCCAACCCACCGCGCTGTCACTCCAGCCGTGCAGCAGGTACAGCACCGGGTAGCCGCCCGGCTTTTTGGGGTCATACCCCGGCGGGGTGTACACCACGTACGGCTCCTGGTTCAACGGCAGGTTCCGTGCGATGTTCGTGGTGTACTTGTGGAGCGAGACCGTCCCATGCGGAAGCGCCTGCTCTTCCCACGGCTGCGGCACCGATCCCCGCACCAGGATGCCCGAGCTCAACGAGACAAGGTTCGGGATCGCCGTGGGATCCAACGGATCCCGCATCCCCACGCCGTCCACGTCGAAGCTGTACCCGTAGTGTTCCGGCTTCAGCGGCGGCGTCGTCGCGGTCCACAGCCCGTTCGCATCCTTGGTCATCGGCAAGGGCTTGTACACGGCGTCAGTCTTGACCGAGACCGCCTGCGCTCCACCGTTCTGATAACGAAACGTGATCGAACCATCCGGGTTCGCGACCGTCGTCGTATCCGGTTTGGCCCCTTGCGCAACGGCGGGCAGGCAGAACAGGGCGGCTAGCAGGGCAGGTGGGCATCGCATCGCGTCCAAGTGTACGCTGACCCCTCACCGCCCCGCTCCACCCAAAGTTCGCTTGCCCCTTTTCCCTACGGATCAACCGGTGTTGCGAAGCCCCGCGCTGATGCCGTTGATCGTCGCCGTAATGGCCCGGTCCAACAGCTCGTCTTCACCCTGCGGCCCTTCACGCTTGCGCCGCAGCAGCTCCAGCTGCAGCAGGCTCATTGCATCCACATACGGATTGCGCAACCGGATTGAGTTCGTCAGCACCTGATTGCGCTCCAGCAGCTCGGTTTGCCCTGTGATCCGCAGAATCATGCGCCGGGTGCGCTCAAACTCCTCACGCAGCATCCCGAAGACCCGCGTACCCAGGGGCCCATCCGCGATCAAAGCGCTGTATTGCGCCGCGATCCCGAAATCCGCCTTCGCCAGCGCCGTTTCCACATTGCGCACGATGTCCAGGAACAGCGGAAAGCTCGCCGCCATGCGCTGCAACTGTTCCAGTCCGTCAGGGTGGGCGTTCGCGTAGCCTTCCAGCGCATGGCCGACGCCGAAGTACGCCGGCACCATCATCCGCGACTGCATCCAGCCGAAGACCCACGGAATCGCCCGCAGATCCGTGATCAGGCGTCCCTTCGCCGCACTGGCATCCACACGCTTTGCCGGGCGCGAACCGATGCGCGCATGGGCCAGCTCCGCCATCGGTGTCGCCTGCTCAAAGAACGTAAACACCTCGGGGTCGCCGACGATGCCCCGCTGATAGAACTGCAGTGAGTCCGCCGAAAGTGCATCCATCGCAATCTCCCACGTAGGCTCTACCGCGCCTGTGAGGTGAGTTGGCTGTATCTCTGCCAAACCCTGTGCCCTGTGCCCTGCGTCTCCGTGCCCTGCGTCTCTGTGCCCTGCATCCTGCAGATCCGGCCGCGCGAGCGCGTCCAGCGACGCCGCGATCATCAGTTCAAGGTTGCGCTCCGCGAGCACCACATCGCTGTACTTGAAGTTCAGCACCTCACCCTGCTCGGTCAGGCGCAAGGCGCCGTTGAAGCTGTCGAGCGGCTGCGCGAAGATGGTGCGGTGCGTCGGTCCGCCGCCGCGTCCCACGGCACCGCCGCGCCCATGAAACAGCCGCAGCTCCACGCCGCACTCACGCGCAACCTGGTGCAGCGCCCGGTGCGCCTTCCACACCTCCCACGTGGACGCGATCATGCCGCCGTCCTTATTGGAATCCGAGTACCCCAGCATGACCTCCTGCCGTCCCCCCCAGCTCGCCAGCAGCGGCTTGTAGGCCTCGCTGGTCCACAGCGCACGGCAGATCGCGGGGGCCTGCTGCAGATCCTCGATCGATTCAAACAACGGCACCGGTTGCACCCCGGCATCGGCCTCGCCCGCGTCCTCAGCGCCTTCCACGCGCACCCCGGCCATCCGCGCCAGCCATACCACCCGCAGCGCATCCTCCGCCGAACTCGCGCCCGAGATCACATACTGCTCCACCGACGCCGGGTCCTGCGCCTTCAACCGCGCCACCTCGCGCAGGCTGGCCAACACCTCCGCCGTCTGCGCCGAAGGCGCGGCTGGCAGCGCCAAGCCCTCGCCCGCCCCCCAGGCGGAGAGCTCCTCCACGGCCAGTGCATGTATAAGGGCATGCTGCCGGATGTCCATCGTATGCAGGTGCAGCCCAAACGTCCGCACACCCACCAGCAGCGGGTCCAGATACAGCTCCGCCAGCCGTTCGCCACGGTTTTCCGCCAGCGACTCCCGCAACAGCTGCAGATCGCCGAGCAGCTCCTCCGCATTCGCGTACGGCGGCAACGTCGCCGCATCGGACAGTGCCAGATTGCGGTGCATACTTACCGGCGGCTTTCCGCCCAGCCGCAGCGTCACGCATGCAATGGCCAGCCGCACCGCCTCATGCGGAAACCGCTCCGCGAAGGCCGTATGCCCGGAGGCCTCCAGCTGCTTGAAATATCCGTTCAGCCGCTCCCCCAGCGCCGCCGAAATCCCCGCCTGCCGCGTCGACGACGCCAGCTGATCGAACACTTCATGCAGCTGCCGCAGATAGTGCCCGCGCAGCAAATCACGCGCCATGCCCACGGCCTCGGCCGTGGTCTCCGCCGTGACAAACGGATTGCCGTCGCGGTCGCCCCCGATCCATGACCCGAACCGCACCACCAAAGGCAGCTCGGCGATCGAAGTCTTGCGCCCCTCGACCGTCTCTGCCTTTTCCGATGTCATTCCGGCAGGGAATCCGCGTTTTGCATTCCCCACATCGCCCACTGGAAACTCCGCATCGAGCGCCGCCGCAATCTCGCCATACAACACCGGAATGGTTTCAAACAGCGAGGCCTCGTAGTAATCCAGGCCCATCCGGATCTCGTCGCGAACGGTAGGCTGCGCCGAACGCACGTCGTCGGTCTGCCACAGCGCCGTGATCTCGGCCGACAGTTCCTCTTCGAGCGCCGCCAACCGCGAGGGCGGCGTGCCCAGGGCATCGAGCGCCTCCAGCAGCTCCGCAATGCGTCGCCGCTTGAACATCACGCTGCGCCGCGCCACCTCTGTCGGATGCGCCGTAAACACCGGCGTAACGCACACCTGCGCCAGCAGCTGCAGCACGCTCTCCCGCGTGTGCCCGGCCTCGCGCAGCCGCCGCAGCGTGCCGCGCAGGCTTCCCCGCTGCGGCGCCGTTTCCGCGTCCAGCAGCGACGACCGCCGCCGCCGCTTGCGGTGATTGGTCTCCGCCAGGTTGATCAGCTCAAAATAAAAGGCAAACGCCCGCGCCAACTCGTAAGCCCGCTGCGGATCGCGTGCCGCCTCCCGCGTCAGCGCCTGCGCCTCTTCCAGATGCCGCTGCGCCGCGTTCGTATCGCCCGCCGTTTCAGCCTCCCGGCGCGCAATCGCGATCCGCCGCAGCCCCTCCACTGTCTCAAAAAGACCATCGCCGGCCTGCTCACGCAGCACCTGCCCCAGCAGCGCGCCCAGCGACCGCACATCGCGCCGCAACGGCACCTGTTTCAGCTCACCCGACCGCGCTTCCAACTCTGCTAACCGATCCGACGGACGTTGAGGCTGCCAAAGAGAGGAAGGCATACCGTGATGATGCCACGAAGCAGGGACGGAGGGCCAAGGTCCGCACGCAAGGCGAAGAGGTTCTTGATTCTCAGTTGTTGGTCCCAGTTTTTAGTTGTTGGTTCTCAGTTGATTCTTAGTTCTTAGCGGTCAGTCCGGACAGCACCGGGAACGACCACCGCTAACTGACAACCAAGGACGAAGAACACGCTACCCTGAACCTATGCTCGGCTCTCGACCTCTCGGCACCCTTCAGGAGATCTGGCGCTTTCCCATAAAAAGCATGCGCGGCGAGTCGCTCAACGTCGCAAACCTGCTGCCTCAGGGTCTCGAAGGCGACCGCGTCTTCGCTCTCCACTCCACTGCCGCGCCTCACGGCAAACCGCTGCTGTCGGGCGCAGAACGCACGGCCACCCTGCGCTACACCGCGCGATGGCAGCCTTCGCCCACCGTCACCACGCCCGACGGTAGGACGCTGCCCCTGCCCTCACCCGAGCTGCTCCAAACCCTGCAACACGATCTCGCCGCAACCGGCGCACGGCTCAGCCTCGAAGCCTCGCCCGACGATCCCTTCTTCGACGTGCGCCCCGTCTCGCTCATCTCGCTGGCCACGATCCACGCTTTGACGGAAGAGTTCGGCGCTCCTATCGATCCCTTACGCTTCCGCTCCAACCTCGTGCTCGCGCTGGAAGACGACCGACCCTTCGCCGAAGACCATCTCATCGGCCGGACCCTGCACCTGGGCGACGCGGACGGACCGCAGCTGCTCCTCCTGGAACGCATTCCGCGATGCCGCGTCGTCTCACTCGACCCCGAAACCACGGTCGCCGACCCAAACATCCTGCGCCACCTGGCCCGCCGCCACGAAGGCCGTCTCGGGGTCTACGCCCGGGTAGTCCGCCCTGGGGCACTGCACCTGGGCGACTCCATCGTTCAACCTGCGTGAACTGCTGCGCCACCGCAGCCCCGTGATCTGAAAACCCGCCGACAAACTTGCTATCGGCTCTTGAATCTTCCAGACGATCGTCACGACAGCTGGTTCGCGCTACCCTACGCCCGCCCGGCCTCATACACCTTCAACTGCACATACGCCGCACGCAGCAGCGGCGCATCCACGCCTTCCGCCCGAGCCAGCAGGTCCCCCAGAACATGATCCGCCTCCACCGGCGCTCCCTTCGTCATATCCCGGTACATCGATGACGTCAGCAGCGAACTCTTGTCCAGCAAACGCTCGACATGATCCGCCAGCATCGCCCCATTCGGCGGATATCCGTTGGCCTCGGCGATAGCGGTACATTCGCCGATCACAGCGCGCACAAAGACATCACCCTGCGGCGCCGACGCCGCTTGCCCGGTGGTTCCGCGCGCCAGCACGCACACCGCCCCGATGCTCGCCAGAATCCACCACTTTTGCCAAAGCGTTGCCACGACATCCGGCTGCAGGATCGCCTCGAACCCCGCCCCGCGCATCTCGCGATCCACGGCCAACACCCGCTCCGTGCAGTCGCCGCTCAGCTCCCCATAAGTCAACTCGCCCAGCGAGGTCTTCTGGTGGATGCGCCCCTCTGTATCCATATCGGAGACGATCCGCACCGACCCACCCAGCACCCGCTCCGCCCCAAACCGCTCCTGCAACACCGCGATCTGGCGCAGGCCGTTCAGGATCGGCAAGATCATCGTCTTCGGCCCCACCGCCGGCGCGATGTCCTCCATCGCGCCCTCCAGCCCGTAGCTCTTCGTGCTGATCACCACCAAGGCAAACGGCTCCTGCCCAGGCCCGGACGCGCAAAACTCCTTCAGCTCCGCCGCCGTCACCACGGGCGGCCGCACCGTTATCGTCTCCTTCGGCGTCGTCAGCACCAGGCCGCTTTCTTTCACCTGCCGCGCCCGGTTTTCGCGCAGCAGAAACGTCACATCCCGCCCCGCCCGTGCCAGCATCCCGCCAAAGAACCCGCCCGTAGCTCCCGCGCCCACCACCAGAATTCGCACAGCTCTCCCTTGCCTATCCGACCTACAGTCCCAACTCGCGCAACCCAGGATGATTCGCGGGCCGAACTCCCTGCTCCCACCGAAACAACCGCTCGCCCTCCGCAATCGGCAGATCGTTGATCGACGCATGCCGCGTCCGCATCAGGCCCGCGGCGTCGAACTCCCAGTTCTCATTTCCATACGACCGAAACCACTGCCCCGCCGCGTCCTTCCACTCATACGCAAACCGCACGGCGATCCGATCGCCGCGTTCCCCGTCAAAGGCCCAAAGCTCCTTGATCAGCCGGTACTCCAGCTCACGCGCCCACTTGCGTTCCAGAAACGCAACGATCGCCTCTCGCCCCGTAAAGATCTCCGACCGGTTCCGCCACCGGCTGTCGACCGTGTACGCCAAGGCCACCTTTTGCGGATCGCGCCCGTTCCATGCATCCTCAGCCTTGCGCACCTTCTCCACCGCCGTCTCCCGCGTAAACGGTGGCATTGGCGGCCTGATCTCAGAAGTACCCAAACCAAGCCTCCAGATCTTGAACTTAGAACGAACCACTTACAACTTAGAACTACAACTAACAACCGTCACGCCGTCGCCTGCTCTTCCAGCTGTACCGACGCCTCTTCCCACTCCGCCGTCAGCGCCGCATGCCGATCCCGCAGCGCGCTCAACTCCGCCGCCAAGGCCTTCGCCGAAGCCGCTGTGCTGTAGTTCGCCTGCTGCTGCTCCGCCTGCTCAATGCGCGCTTCCAACTCCGGCAACTCCGTCTCGATGGCCGCCACACGATCCTCCAGGTGCTTCAGCTTCAGCGGATTCACCTTCTTCACGTGAACTTTGGGCGCCTTCACCACCGGTGCGAGCGACCCCTCGACCTCATGCGTCGACTCAAAGGGCTCCAGCTTTTCTGCAACCGTGATCACCGGCGCGGGCTCTTCCTTTACCCCAACCTGCTTCACGGCTTTAAACATCCCCGTAGCCGGATCGATCGTCCCGCCCGTGGAACTATCCGTCTTCATCCGCGCCGAAGCCTCGGTCGTCGACGAAGGCATCCCGCCACCCTTGCGGTGCAGGTAATCCTCATAGTTGCCCGGGTAGATGTGCACGCGCCGCTCTTCCACCTCAAACACCCGCGTCGCCAGCCCATCGATGAAGTAGCGGTCATGCGAAACGAACAACACCGTGCCGGAAAAGTTCCGCACCGCCTCCAGCAGCACATCCTTTGCCCGCATGTCCAAATGGTTCGTCGGCTCATCCAGCAGAATGAAGTTCGCCGGCGAGACCAGCATCTTCGCCAGCGCATACCGGTTGCGCTCGCCGCCTGAAAGCACACCCAGCCGCTTGTACACATCGTCGCCCGTGAACATGAAGCAGCCCAGCAGCGATCGCAGCGTCACCACGTCCACGCGCGGGTTCGATCCCGTGATGTCATCCAGCATCTGCGCGTCGCCGTCCAGCACCTTGTACTGGTCCTGCGCGAAGTAATCCGCGGCCACGTTGTGCCCCAGCTTGATCTCGCCTTTGGTCGGCTTTTCCAGGTCGGCCAACATGCGCAGCATCGTGGATTTGCCCGCGCCATTCACCCCAACCAGCGCGATACGATCCCCGCGCTCAATGGTGAACTCCACGTTCTCAAGAATCCGCTTCGTCCCACCCGTAGGCGTCGGGTAATGCTTCGTCAGCCCCTTCACCTCCAGCACCGTGCGCCCACTGGCGGGCGGCTGCGGGAACGTGAAGTGGATCGTCGCCTCCTCATCCGGCACCTCGATCCGCACAATCTTGTCCAGCTCTTTGATCCGCGACTGCACCTGCTTGGCCTTCGTCGCCTGCGCGCGGAAGCGGTTGATAAATGCCTCAAGATCCTCAATGCGCTCACGCTGATTCTTGTATGCACTCATCAGCTGCGTGCGGCGCTCGTCCTTCAGTGTTAGGTATTTCGAGTAGTTCCCGTGGTACACATGCATCCGCTTGTTCCACACCTCGACCGTCTTCGACACGGTCTGGTCCAGAAAATAGCGATCATGCGAGATCAAAATAAACGCGTTCTCATAGCCGTGGAGATACTCCTCCAGCCAGTTGCGCGACTCCAGATCCAGGTGGTTCGTAGGCTCATCCAGCAACAGCAACGAAGGCTTCTGCAACAGCAGCTTGGCCAGCGCAATCCGCATCTGCCAACCGCCCGAAAACTCTTCTGTCCGCCGCTCCCAGTCTTCCTTCGAGAACCCCAGCCCACCCAGCACCGCGCCCACCTGCGCATCCAGCGTATAGATGTCGTGCACATGCAGCAGCTCGGCAATCTCCGAGTAGCGATCCGCCGCCGCCGCATACTCCTTGCCCTTGGGATCTGCCTCGCTCATCACGTGCGTCAGCTGCTCATACTCGATTTCCAGCTGCAGCAACTCATCGAAGACGCTCAGGCACTCCTCAAACACGGTCCGCCCCGAAAGCGCCAGCCCATCCTGCGGCAGGTAGCCGAGCGTGGTGCCGCGCACCAGCGTGCGGTTGCCGTAGTCCAGGCCCTCCACGCCGGCAATCATCTTCAGCAGCGTGGATTTGCCCGTGCCATTGCCGCCGACCAGCCCCGTTCGTTCATTGGGCGTGATCAGCCAGTTGAGTTCCTCAAATAAGAGCTTGTGGCCAAAGCGCTTTCCCGCGCCGGATAGTTGCAGCATCGCTCCTCCATTCTCGCAGACCGGCTTTCCCCGCTCGCGCTCTCGCCCTTCTGGTCCGGCACTTCCGGGTTGTCACGTCTTGGTCCGGCACGTCCTAGTCAGGCTCCGGCGCGCTGCCGGAGTCGTTCGCGGTAGATTCGCTACAGTATGGAAGCCGTCACCTCCTCGTTCCGTCCGCTGCCGCCCGCCTCCCCACGGGTAAAGGGACGCTGGTGGAAGCTGCTCCTGGCAACCCTTCTCCTTCTTTCCCTGCTCTTCTTCGCCGCCGCCGAGTACATCCTCCACCACGCCGGCCCGCTGCTCCGCAAGCGCATCGTGGCAACCCTGTCCGCCCGCTTCGACGCCCCCGTCACCCTCGATTCGCTCGATATCTCCCTCTTCCGCGGCATCGAGGTCAGCGGCGACGGCCTACACATCGGCTACTGCAACGGAACGGCTCCCAGATCACCCGCTCAGCCGATGAGCGCAGTCCGGCTGATCGCGGTCCGGCACTTCGCCTTCCGCACCGGCCTGCGCGCCCTCGTCGGCGACACGCTCGCCCATCGCCCCCTGCACATCGCGAATGTTCGCGTTGAAGGCCTCGACCTCCACATCCCTCCGCGCCGCGACCGGAACGATCTCGAACCGGCCCGAACCCGCGAACCGGAGAAGTATGTCGTCGTCGTCGACCAGTTCCAGTGCCGCAACGTCCGTCTCTTCATCGAATCCGGCGGACGCGATGCCGGCCCGGGCAGTGACAACGGCCAAAAACCCCCACTCGAGTTCGATATGGGCACCCTAGACCTCCAGCACGTCGGCCGGCACCAGGCGATGCTCTACGACGCCCAGCTCATCAACGTCAAACCCGTCGGCGCCATCCACGCCGTCGGCCACTTCGGCCCGTGGGCCAACGAAACGACCGACAACGAACCCGCAGGCGATCCGAACCACCAGCCCGGCAACACGCCCCTCGACGGCGACTACACCTTCGACCACGCCGATCTCGGCACGGTCAAGGGCATCGGCGGCACGCTCTCGTCCACCGGCCACTTCGCCGGCACCCTCGACCGCATCGCCATCGACGGTCACACCGACACCCCCAACTTTTCGCTCGGCCTCGCCAACCACCCTCTGCCGCTGCACACCGACTTCCACGCGATCGTCGACGGCACCGACGGCGACACCTACCTGCAGCCCATCCACGCCCTGCTCGGGAACTCGCTGGGCGGCTCGGCCTTCACAGTCACCGGCAAGGTCGTCAAAATTAAAGGCCAGGGCCACGACATCCAGCTCAACGTGGACATTCCCCACGGCCGCATGGGGGACTTCCTTCGCCTCGCAGTCAAAACCAGCCCGCCGCTCATGAACGGCATACTCGCCCTGCACGCCACCCTGCACATCCCGCCCGGCCACATCCCCGTGCCTGAAAAGATGTCCATGGCCGGTGCGTTTACCCTCACGAACGTTCAGTTCAACAACCTCCGCTGGCAGAACCAGATCGACGGCTTCAGCGCCCGCGCGCAGGGCCGGCCCGAGCTCGCCAAGGCAGCCAGCAGCGATCACCAGGCCGAGGCCCGCTCCCTGCTCGCCGCCAACTTCACCCTGAATCACGGAGTCATGGGCATCACCGGCATGCACTACGCGGTGCCCGGCGCACAGGTGCTGATGAACGGCGTCTACTCCACCGACGGCAAACTCTTCGAGTTCAAAGGCCATGTCCGCACCGACGCCACCGCCTCCGCGATGGTCGGCGGCTGGCGAGGCCTGCTGCTCTCTCCCTTCGATCACTTCCTCCAGAAAAATGGCGCAGGCCTGGAGCTTCCGGTGGAGATCTCCGGTACGGCGGGCGACATTCACCTCGGCCTCGCCTTAAAGGGCGTAGACGACAAACCCGCTCAACTCCTGGCCGACGTTCGCGGCAAGGCGCAGGCCCGGCAGGACCTCAGCCAGGGACGCAACTACCTCGCCGAAGCCGCCGCCGAAGACGGGGCAGCCGCGCACGCGCCCACGCTCGAAGAGGCGCAGCGCCACCACAACAACGCCGTCCACCTGCGTGCCCAAGCCCAGCACCTCGCTCAACAAGCAATTCACTAAACGAAATTAGACCTAAATCTGAGAACGAGAAAACTGAACCACTGACGACTCAAGACTGAACCAAACAAGTTCGACCGCAAAACGGATGCATGGAGGCACCAGCCACCACACTCACCCGTTCATCCTGCCAAACCCCGCCCGCTCGAAAGAAGACGGGACCCGCAACCCCTGATACGGTGATAGAAATGCCGAGCCCCACCCAAGGCGAGCTGTTTCAGGAGAAGCCCGCCGCGTCCCCGGCCGGCACTCAGCCGGGTGCCCCCGGCAAAGGCTCCGATCTAGCCCCCGTCTGGCTGCAACGCATTTCGCTCGGCATGCTCGTTATCTTCTGCTTCTACATCGGCGGCCTCGTTGCCGTGCTGCCCTGGTCGCCTCGCTACTGGGACGCCAACGCCTGGATCACCGGCCATCCTCTCGCCGCCGACTGGCTCCTGCGCGGCTGGGTCCGCGGCCTCATCAGCGGCCTTGGCCTCATCGACCTCTGGATCGGCGTCAGCGAACTGCTCCACTACCGCGACCAGCGCCGCTAGTCTTGACATCCTTGGATTGCATTCCCTTTGGTTGTCATTCCATAAGGAATCTGGATTACCGCCGCCACGACCTGCTAAATCACGCCGCTTTACGGGTCGCCCGTATTCAACCTAAGCCGTAAGTCGTATTTTCCTCGTAAACCGTCCGCGCTATCCTGCGTGGATGCCGCGACGTCGTGCCTCCTGTCTGCTTTTTCTGGCCACGCTCGGCCCAGCTGCATCTCCCAGCCTCGCGCAGCAGCCTGAATCGCACCTCAAAGACGGTCAGCCCTTCCACGCCCACGGCCAATTACAGGCAAAGTATCGCGGTTGGCAGCGATTTCTCCTCCTGCAGCTAGACCGTCCCTCCCTGGCCGACTTCGGCCCGGCCTCCGCCCAGAAGCCCATCACCGCCCTCGAACTGCGCGCTCCCGGCCAATCCTCCACCCTCGCCGAGCACGTCGGCGAACAGGTCGAAGCGACAGGCACGCTCCAGCTGGACAACGTCTCGCCCTACTACTGGAACGGCGTCGCCCTGCTCGCGCAATCCGTAACCCTGCCCGGCGGCGCCGTACTCACGTCGCAGCGCGTCCAACCCCGCGTGCCCGCCGACACCGAGTTCTACACCGTCACCCTCGCCATGGTGCCCCACCAGTTCGAGTGGCGACGCGACGCGCACGACATCGAAACCGGCGACCCTCTTCCGGACCCTGACCTTGACGGCTGCAGCCTCAACGGCGGCGGCGATATTATGAATTGCCTCTGCATCCAGGGGTTTACCCCCGTCCGGGCCGGTGTCGTCCCCCACCCACTGCCCACAACCCGCTGGCGCGAGATCCCCGCCTCGCAGTTCGCCCTCCCCGGCATGGCCCAGTTCAACCTCCCCGACCCCGAGGCCACGCACCCGCAAGTCGTGCAGGTCGCCTGCAAACGCAAAGGACTCACCGCAAAGTGACAGAAACTTCCAACATGGACGAAACGCCGCAACCAGCGCCGCAGCCCGCCCCACTCCCCGCCGCGCCGCTGGCCTACCGCAACGACGACTTCCTGAACTCCCCCGACGGCCGCCTGCTCCGCATCATGGCCGAATACACCGAGCCCATGGCCCGCTTCCGCCGCGAACGCATCCAGGACACGGTCGTCTTCTTCGGCTCCGCACGTTTTCGCGCCCTCGACGTCGCCAGTCTGAATCTAGAACAGCAGGGCCTCGAACTGCTCGCCAACACCGGCTCCCAGCAGGCCGCCCCCGCCGAAGAGCAGCCCGCCCGTTCCGAGGAACTCGCCCACGGCGACCCCACCGACCTCAAGCGCAAACGTGGCGAAGCCGCCGTCGAAATGGCCCGTTACTACGAAGACGCCCGCACCCTCGCCCACCAAATGGCTACCTGGGCCAAAGGGTTGCCGGGTCGACGCCACCGCTTCGTCGTCACCTCGGGCGGCGGTCCCGGCATCATGGAGGCCGCCAACCGGGGCGCCTGGGAGGCCGGCGGCAAAACCATCGGCCTCAACATCGTGCTGCCCTTCGAGCAGGTCCCCAATCGCTACATCACGCCCGAACTTAGCTTCAACTTCCACTATTTCTTCATGCGCAAGTACTGGTTTGCCTACCTCGCAAAAGCCCTGATCGTCTTTCCCGGCGGCTTCGGCACCCTCGACGAAATGTTCGAGCTGCTCACGCTCGACCAGACCGGCAAACTTGCCAAGAAGATCACGGTCATCCTTTATGGCTCCGATTATTGGAAGAGCGCCATCAATGTCGACTTCCTCGCCGACAAGGGCGCCATCGCCCTCAAGGACAAGGACCTCTTCCAGTTCGCCGATACCCCCGACGAAGCGTTTCACCTGCTCACAGCCGGCCTCACCCAACATCACCTGAACGAAGAGCCCGAAATCGACCCCGGCGAAGGTCCCGTCCCGTCAGAGCCTGCCCTCGACGCCCAGGAACAAATGGGCCCCGACATAGCCCGCACCCGCCCATAACGTGCCACCCCAAAAAAGGTCTTCGTCGGAGCCAGACCACGTTCTTTGAGCCAAACCACTGGCGCTTAGCCGGACCACTGGCGCTTAGCCAGACCAAGTTGGCGCGGAACATGCAAATGCGTTGCCTTCCTGCAGCGGAGCGAAGGGATCTGCTTTACTGGCCGCACGTCTGCCTTTACATCGCCAGCGCCACGCGCTCCAGCTCCGTCTGAATCTTTTCCGCGGTCACCCCGGGCACCTCGATGCGCGACGCCACGCCGCGCGCCTCGTGCGAAGAGATGCCATACCCGCGCCCGCTTAGGAAATTGGCCACAATCTCCGCAGCCTGAAAACTGTCCACCCCGGACCGCAGCAATTCGCTGCGCAGCCCGATCAGATCCGAAGGCGTGAACTTCTCGACCAGCACCCTATCCTGTCCATCCATCATGCGTCGCCTCTATCTTTCAGCCATCACTTTTCAAATAGCCCGGGCCCGAAGCCGCAGGGATCGTTGAAGTCCCAATTCCGAACTCCCAAAACGTCACCCAAAGACACGAGATCGAACTATACGACGGGGATCTTCCGTGCATAGTTTTCCCGCGGACACGAAACTAAATTGTCTGGTCAAATATATCTACTTCGGTGTAATCTTACGGGCCTCGAAATATTCTCTTCCTACTCTCGATAGGAACGAGTGACCTTCCGGTAATCGGGCCTTTCCTCTTCGTGCCCCGACCGAGGGCGCGCCAAGTATTTTCAGATCCTTCACGATATCCTTGAAGCCATGCCTGAAGTCCTCACCGCCCCCCGCGTGCTGGACGGCGTCGCCGTCGCGGGGGACATTAAAGCCGAGGTCGCCGCAGACGTCCGCGCCGCTGCCGTCGCCGGCCGTACACCCGGCCTCGCCGTTGTCCTTGTCGGTGAAAACCCCGCCTCGCAGATCTACGTCCGCAACAAGGTCCGCACCTGCGGCGAGCTCGGCATCTACTCTGAACTTCACACCCCGCCCACCGAGACCACCACAGCCGAGCTTCTGGCGCTGGTAGCCGACCTGAACCGCCGCGACGAAATCGACGGCATCCTCGTCCAGCTCCCGCTCCCCGCGCACATCGACACCAGCCGCATCCTCGAAGCCGTGGACCCGCAGAAGGACGTCGACGGTTTTCACCCTCTAAACAGCGGGCGTCTGCTGCACGGCGCACCCCTCGGCGAAATCCTCGCCCCTTGCACGCCGGCCGGCATCCTTGAGATTTTTCACCGCAGCGGCATCGCCCTGCGCGGCGCCCGCGCCGTCGTCGTCGGCAAATCCAACATCGTCGGCAAGCCCATGAGCCTCCTACTTATGAATGAGGGCGCCACCGTCACCGTCTGCCATCGCTACACCGAAGACCTCGCCCGCTACACCCGCCAGGCCGAACTCCTGGTCGTGGCCGTCGGCAAACCCGGCTTCATCACCGCCGACATGGTCCTCCCCGGCGCCACGGTGATCGACGTCGGCATCAATCGCCTCACCGGCGAAGCCGAGCTCGAACACTTCTTCCCGCCCGACACCCCCGAATACGCCGGCCGCCTCGAAGGCTTCCGCAAACGCGGCTCTACCGTCATCGGCGACGTCGACCCCCGCGCCTTTGCGCTTTGTGGCGCCTACACCCCCGTCCCCGGTGGCGTCGGCGCCCTCACCATCGCCATGCTCATGGCCAACACCGTCAAAGCGGCCCGCCTCCGCCGCGGCCTCTAGCCGCATGCTGCGCGTGGGCCTCACCGGCGAGCTCGGCAGCGGCAAATCCACCGTCGCCCGCCTGCTCGCCTCGCTCGGCGCCCACATCTTCAGCTCCGACGAGACCGGCCGCGCCCTGATGCAGCCAGGGGAGCCCGTCTTCCAGGCCATCGTCGATCACTTCGGCCCGGCGATCCTCCACGCTGACGGCTCCCTGAACCGCACCGCGCTCGCCAGCCTCGCCTTCAATCCCGAGCATCCCCGGGTCGAAGAACTCAACGCCCTCGTGCACCCCGCCGTGCTCGCCGAACAGGAGCGCCAGCTGCAAACCCTCGCCCAGGCCGATCCCAAAGCCATCGCCATCATCGAATCCGCTCTGCTCTTCACCACCAAATACGGTGGCGACCAACCCTGGCGCACCCGCTTTGACCGCATTCTCCTCGTCACCGCTCCCGACGAACTGAAACTCGCCCGCTTCGTGGAACGCTCTGCCGCCGGCCAGCCGCTGACCCCCAATCAGCGCCAAGCCATTGAAGCCGACGGCCGACGCCGCCTCGCCGCGCAACGCATCCCGCCGGCCGTGTACCCCAGCTGCATTCTCGTGCCTAACGAGAGCGGTATAGAGGCTCTGCAAAGGAGGGTGAATAATGCCTGGAAAGCATTGAAAGAACTCCAAACTGGTAACTGAACGGAACAAGCAGACTGCCCCACCCAGACTGCCGTACCCAGACTGCCGTACCCAGACTGCCGTACCCAGACTGCCGTACCCAGACCTGCGGAGCAGCCGCAGCCCAACTCCCCGCCGCCGTAGCCCACCCCCACTCCGCCGCACTCCCGATCTTGAGGGCCTTCAATCGCCGCCGGCCCTATCCGTCCGCAGGGCCAGCCAGGCTGACCTGGGCCTCCCTCGGTCCAGATAGTCATAGAGCTTTGTTCACCGTCATCACAAGGAGGCTCCTTCCCCCGCACCCGGTCCAGCTTTGCCGCGCCGTGCCCCTTTTGTGGCACAATGTCTGGTTCCGCCGAGGGGCACCTTTGGTATCCTCGGACTGGCAGATCCTCAAGGAGAATTTCATGGCGACAGCGGTATTGGAGCAGCAAAAGGCAACCGGACTCGACTACAAGGTAGCGGACATCAACCTCGCCGACTGGGGCCGCAAGGAGATCACCGTCGCCGAGCAGGAGATGCCCGGCCTCATGAGCATCCGCCGCAAATACGCCCCCTCCAAGCCGCTGCAGGACGTCCGCATCACCGGCTCCCTGCACATGACGATCCAGACCGCCGTCCTTATCGAGACCCTCATCGATCTCGGCGCCGACGTCCGCTGGGCCTCCTGCAACATCTTCTCAACCCAGGATCACGCCGCCGCCGCCATCGCCAAGACCGGCGTCCCCGTCTTCGCCTGGAAGGGCGAAACGCTAGAAGAGTACTGGTGGTGCACCAACCAGGCGCTGCAGTTTTCCGGTCCAAACGGGGAAGCCCTCGGCCCGCAGATGGTCGTCGATGACGGCGGCGATGTCACCCTGCTGATCCACAAGGGCTACGAGCTCGAAAACGGCGACAAGAGCTTTGTCGACGGCCCTAAGGGCTCCGGCGAAGAAGAGATCATCAAGGACCTTCTCCGCAGAACCCTGCAGGAGACCCCGCAGCGCTGGCACGGCGTCGCCAAGGAATGGCGCGGCGTCTCCGAAGAGACCACCACCGGCGTCCATCGCCTCTACAAGATGCTCGAACAGGGCCAGCTCCTCGTCCCGGCCATCAACGTCAACGACTCCGTCACCAAGTCGAAGTTCGACAACCTCTACGGCTGCAAGGAATCGCTCGCCGACGGTATCAAGCGCGCCACTGACGTCATGATGGGCGGCAAGGTCGCCGTCATCTGCGGCTACGGCGACGTCGGCAAGGGCTCCGCGCACTCCCTCCGCGGCATGGGTGCCCGCGTTATCGTCACCGAAGTCGACCCCATCAACGCCCTGCAGGCCGCCATGGAAGGCTTCGAGGTCACCACCATCGAGGAAACCCTCGGCCGCGGCGACATCTACGTCACCGCCACCGGCAACCTCGACATCATCACCTTCGAGCACATGGGCCAGATGAAGGATCAGGCCATCGTCTGCAACATCGGCCACTTCGACAACGAGATCCAGATGGCCGAGCTGCAATCCGCGCCTGAGGTCAAGCACCTCAACATCAAGCCCCAGGTGGACTACTACACCTTCCCCAACGGCAACTCCATCTTCATCCTCGCCGAAGGCCGCCTCGTCAACCTGGGCTGCGCCACCGGCCACCCCAGCTTTGTGATGTCGAACAGCTTCTCGAACCAGACCCTCGCGCAGATGGACCTTTGGGCCAACCGCGACACCTACAAGGTCGGCGTCTACGTCCTGCCCAAGAAGCTCGACGAAGAGGTAGCCCGCCTGCATCTCGAAAAGATCGGCGTCAAGCTGACGACGCTTTCCAAAAAGCAGGCCGACTACATCGGCGTGCCGGTCGAAGGCCCTTACAAGCCCGAACAATACCGGTACTGACAGCTCTTTGTCCTCGCAGTTTGCTTGATGGTACGGACTAGGACAAAAGACCCGGAAGTGGTTCCTTCCGGGTCTTTTGTATGTCGGCAAGCGAACATTACAAAAGCGGCAATCCATGATGCCCTAACGCAAACTGTCCCACTTCTGGGCACTTGTATCTCCCACCCCAATCGGGTTATGGTTTGGTCCCGTGTGTCTTAGGAGGGAATTAACCCCGGTCTAACTACCCTGAAGTGTCATACTTCATCGTTTCACTCTCATGCGAGAATGTTGTCTCAGCCCGAACAGAGCTCCACGAAGGGTTGATGGACGGTTTTCTTGGCACGGCTCTCTGCATTGGATGTACGCACGGCCCTCCTTCATGGAGAGATTCAACCCTTTTACCAGCCACTGGTAGACCTTCGCTCCGGCGCAACCGCCGGCTTTGAGATACTGGCCCGCTGGAAGCATCCGACCGGCGGGATCACCCCACCCGCCGACTTCATTCCGGTAGCCGAGTCCTCCGGTCTCATCTGTGAACTCACCCGGCAACTCCTCAAAGAGGCCTTTTACACCGCGGTCTCGCTTCCCGGCGACTTTGGCCTTTCCGTGAATATCTCTCCCATCCAGCTGCGCAATCGCACCCTGCCCGGCACCATCAGGACCCTGGCCGAGCTGTCCCGGTTCTCCCTGAGCCGGCTTACGGTCGAAATCACGGAAACGGCCCTGCTAAAAAATCAGGAGATCATTCGCCGCACCGCGGCGGAGCTCAAGGAAATGGGCATCAAGCTGTCCCTTGACGACTTTGGCACCGGTTACTCCAATCTCAAGCACCTGCAGGCGCTGGACTTCGACGAACTCAAGGTCGACCGCAGCTTCGTCCGCACCATCACGGCAGAGCGCGAGAGCCGCAAAATCGTCTCCGCCGTCATCGGCCTCGGGCGCAGCTTGGGTATGCGGACAGTAGCGGAAGGCGTCGAAGATCAAAGTCAGGCGGACATGCTCCTTTGCCTCGGTTGCGAACTCGGCCAGGGCTGGCTTTACGGCAAGGCCGGTCCCGCCAAAGTGCTCGAGAAGTACTCCCAGCCTCGTCCCAGGCCGGCCCATACCAGAACGGAAGCAATCCACAATCCGATACTTTGCCTGGAAGCCCTTCCCACCCAGGGACAGGCCCAGCTGCAGGCAATCTATGATGGCGCTCCCGTCGGCCTGTGCTTTCTGGACTGCGATCTGCGGTATGTCAGCCTCAATCGCCGTCTCGCCGAAATAGACGGCGTCTCTGTTCAGGATCACCTCGGTAAAACGATGGCAGAGATCGCTCCCGGCGCTTACCAGCAAGCAGGCGCCTGCTTGCGCCGGGCGCTCGCCGGAGAATCCATCCAGGGCTTCGAGTGCACCGTTCCCTCCGCGAACGCATCCAGCCCAACCCGGACTCTGCTGGCAAATTACCAACCCGCCCGCGATGAGGCCAATGACATCATCGGCATCTCCGTCATGGTCTTCGATATCTCGGACCGCAAACGGACCGAGGAAGCCCTGCGTGAAAGCGAAGACCACTACCGCCACATGGTCGAGCTGAGTCCGCAGATCCCGTGGACGGCCGATGGGGAGGGTCGTAGCGTTGAGCTCAGTCCTCGCTGGGGAGATCTCACTGGTCAAACCGCGGAGGAATCCAGTGGCGACGGCTGGCTGCGCGCCTTGCACCGGGATGATCTGCCGAAGGTCGCCTCCGCCTGGGCTCAGGCCGTTCAAAGCGGTGAGCCGTTCGATCTCGAATACCGCGTCCAGAACCGGCAGCACGGCTGGAGGTGGGTGCGTTCGCGCGGCACACCGCGCCGCAACGCCAACGGCGAGGTCATGCGCTGGTACGGCAGCACGGAATGCATCGATGAACGGAAACGCTACGAGCAGGAGCTCGTGGCCAGCGCGGCCCGCCTTCAGGCGGTCGTCGACGCCGTTTCTGCCCGGGAAAACAGGCAAGTCCCGCCTGAGACGCAGGAAACTTGTCTTGTTTTATAGTTGCCCTTGATGATGAGTCCCGCATCCCGCAGCGTCTTTGCCGTCGTCGACGGCCTGCTCCTCTTCGTGGCCCTGGAAGGGGCCTTCTCTGCCATCTCGGTCCTCGGCCTGGGACGCTCCTTCGATACGCCAACGCCGGTATTCCTCACCAGCTACCTGGTCTGGGCTTTGCTGGCCGCGACGGCAGGCGGCTTTGTCGCAGGGAAGGTCGCGCATCGCAAACCGGTCGCCCACGGGATCGCCATGGCGTTGCTTCTAGTGCCGCTCGCGTTCTTCAACTTCCACAAGGGCCTAAACGCCTTTGTGATCGGTCTGAATCTGCTGACGCCGGTCGCTTGCATCGTGGGTTCGGCCCTGAACCGCACAGTAGCCCGCCAAAGCTAGAACCCTTTTTCTTGCAGGCCGTTTTGTTACAGGCATAGAAGGCGAAATGTTCCTTAAGGCGAAGGTGCCGTAATTGATCATCCTGAGCCTCGCGAAAGACCTGCCGTTTGTTCCAGGATGCAACCTCGTCAGGAGAAATGTTGCCGTGTGCCGCGGTAGCGTGTACTGGCGGCACCTCATTTATTTCCTCTCTCGAGCGGAGCACTCGACAGGCAACCCGGTTTCGGGGATACGAACTACAACGAAGGCCAAGCCAGGCTCAAGACGCCTCCGCATCCTCCAGCACGATCCCATACAGACCTTTGCCGTCCTTCGGAGCCTCGGTCAGGATCAGTGTCCGCGCCGCTCCGGAGCCGCCGCTCACGCTCGCTCCACTGACCTTCGCTACACCGGCTGCCAGGGGTGACGATCCCGCAGCTACCACAAAAACGACGTAATTCCCGCTGGACGGCACCCTGGCATACCCCGCGTTCACGCTATACGCCAGATTCGTCGCCATAGGCGAAGCCGATGCCAGAACTCCGGCGTTCGGGACCAGGTACACGTCCACCGGCCCACCCTCAACCTCATTCAAAATGCGCACGGCAATCGTCCCGGCAACCGGCGTCGGCAATGCATCGGGATAGATGTGCTCCTGCAGCTCACCCAGCCGATTCCCCACCACCGCTGTGTATTGGTGGCCGCTCACCAGCGCCGCCCGTCCGCTCACCAGCGTCTGCCCCGTATTCGCCCGGTTGGCGCTGAACTGGTGCGTCCCTGCGCTCACAGGAACGTAGGAGCTGAAGGTCGCAAAGCCCAGGTTATACGCCGCGCCCGTCCCATTCAGGTACACATCCAGCGCCGGCGCGTCCACGGAGGTATCCGCGAAACGCACCTGTGCCTCGGTCGCGTTCACCATCATGCTGCCGCAACCCGAGAGACCCGCACTGCCCAAAGACAGCACAGCGCCTGCCAGCAGGGGGAAGACTCGGCGACGCTGGGGAAGAGCGCGGAAATAGTTGAGCATGAGCGAAGAATGGGGAAAGCTGGGCGCAACGGCCACCTCAGACCCACGGGTATTCTATGCCGAATCGGCCAACCTGCAACGCGGCCGTGGCGGCACTGCCCCGGAAGTTGCAGCAGCAAAAAATCAGCCCCGCCGGATCCGGGAATGTCCGGTCGGCGAGGCTAGCTCTTGTTTGCTTAGCCGATAGTAACGTAGGTAATGTTACTTTCGCAAACGGCTCCAGACGCGCGGCGGTGACTCTCCATCCCCTGACGATGGTGCAACATAGCCCGCAACGGGGGGTCTCTCGGCAAGCAGCCGCTCCGCGATGTCCCGGCGATTGCACGTTTTAGCGCAAGTCGGTTCGATGTCGTCAACGTCAGGGTTTGCGAGGTACACGATGCGCAACAATGCGCTCCCGGATGGCCTCATACACGCGTTGCGGCAAAACGCCCCGGGTCACCAGCTGATTTTTCGCGGTGTACGGCCTGCCGTCCAGGATGCGCCGCACGTAAGCGTCACCCATGCCCGGAAGCTCTCGCAGCTGCCCGGCGGTGGCAGTGTTCAGATCCAGGGTATCTGCATTGTTCGAAACAACTTGCGCCTCCCGGCGGAAACCCGCTGTCGAGGAGGACGTCCCCAATCCGGCACCGAACACACGCGGCTGGAAGCCAGGCAGGGCCGCGAGCGCGAACCATCCGGCAAGCACGGCCACTCGGCATCGCATGAACCGAACGTAAAGCCGGCGCGGGAAGGGTTGCAAGTCCACTCCCGTGGCGAGGATTACAGCTTCGGGTGTAGACTCCGCGCAGTCTCACTCCGGGGGTGTGCCCATGCTGCGTCGGTACCTTGTCTCACTTTTGCTCTGCTCCGCCCCGTTCGCGGCCGCGCAGAATCCCCGTAACCCCATGCAACAAGCCAATGACGCCGCCGAGGAGCTTGCCGCCATCACACTGGCGCCGCTTCCAGTCCCGGCCGCGACGCCTCCCGGCGCCGCCCCGCGCGGGCAGGAACGCGGCCCGGTCCGCATCTCCGGCGGCGTGATGGCCAGCCAGGTCCTCACGCGCGTGAATCCAACCTACCCGCCCGAGGCGAAGGCAAAAAAAATCTCGGGAACGGTTGTGCTTTCAGCCACAATCGGCAGCGACGGCATGGTGCAGGACCTCAGCGTGATCTCCGGCCCGGCTGCGTTGGAAGAGGCCGCACTCAATGCCGTTAAACAGTGGACCTACCGGCCCTACGTACTCAACGGTAATCCCGTCGAGGTCCGCACGACCGTTACCGTCAACTTCAGTCTGAACGCCACTACCTAGCCTTAACGGCAAACTTCGGTGGCAATCGCCGGCCGAACTACTATCCGTGGCTCGTTAGATAGCGTCCCTGCCCGGCTGTGATTCCCACCGTGCGCCCATCGCGCATCTGCAGGATCCGGTCGGAGATCGACGCCGCTTCGGGATTGTGCGTAATCATCAGCACCGTCTGCTTTAGCGCCCGGCCCGACTCGCGCAGCATCGTCAGCACCGACTCCGAGTTCTCCGTATCCAGGTTGCCCGTCGGCTCATCCGCCAGCACGATGGAGGGCCGCGTGATCAGCGCCCGCGCGATCGCCACACGCTGCTGCTCCCCGCCGGACAGCTCATTCGGCCGATGATCCAGCCGGCCCTTAATATGTAAAAGTCCCGCCAGATGTTCCAGCAACTCCGTGTCGAAGGGCTTGCCCGTATCCGCGATGGTGTGTGCCAGCTCGATATTGCCCCGCGCCGAAAGCGTCGGCAGCAGGTTAAACCGTTGAAACACAAAGCCGATGTGCTGCTTCCGGAACCTTGTCCGCTCGGCATCGCTTAGCCTTGAAAAATCTTGCCCACTCACCGTCAGCGAGCCCGCCGTCGCCGACGTGAGCCCGCCGAGAATGTAAAACAGCGTCGACTTGCCCGACCCGGAAGGCCCCACAATGGCCATAAACTCCCCCGGCTCCACAGAGAAGGTAGCGTCCCGCAGGGCCGGCACCTCAAGTTTGCCCGTGCGATAGATCTTTCCGAGCTGTCTGGCTTCAATAATGGGCATGGCGCGCCTCCCAGTCTAGCGCACCCGGCCCTCGGCCCACCCGAAACCGGCTCATGCCCGCGCCGCCGCGGACAGCGCCGTCGCCCGTCGCCGTTCGCCCCGGAAGCGGATCTCCAGCCGCACCGTGCACGGCCGCTCCAAAACCAGGAACTCCGCAGAGTGGGTCTGCACAGTGCACAGCCGCGTCAGCTCCTGGTGGCTCCCGGCCTCGAACTCCAGCGCCGCCTCCACCATCTGCCAGTAAAAGCAGCCGGCGGCCTCCAGTGGCAGGTCGAAATGTAAAGTCAGCCGCGTCTCTGTCTCGGTCAGCACGGGAGCGCCACAGCCGCACTCCGCCAGCGCCGTCGGCAACCCCTCGCGCAGGGTGGAGCGGCTCTGGCCCGTTTGGCTCCGCAAAAGGACGGTTCTTGCACCCTCAGGTGCCTGCTGCAACGTGTGCAGAAAGTTGTCGGCGGGAAATCGTAGATGGCTCACACCTTCTTTATCGGCCAACTTTTCCGCGACATCAACACCGTCCCAATTTCGGTCGCCCTTTCGTCTGAAGCTCGCGCAACCTGCCCCAAAGTACACTGAGGGCGTTCCGCAGCTAGGGAATAAGGCCGGAGGACACCCATGATCGTCGGCATCGGCACAGATCTCATCGAAGTCGAGCGCATTGAGGCCAGCTTCCGCCGCTTCGGCGAGCATTTTCTCGAACGCATCTACACCCCCGCCGAAATCGCGTACTGCCAGGCCCGCAAGACCGGGGCCGAAAGCCTCGCCGCCCGATTTGCCGCCAAGGAAGCCGGGGCCAAGGCGCTCGGCACCGGCATCAGCCGCGGGGTCGGCTGGCGCGAACTCGAGGTCCACCGCTTGCCCGGCCGCGCGCCGGAGCTGCGTCTGCACGGCCGCGCTGCCGAAATCGCCGCCGCGCTCGGCATCACACGCCTCACCCTCAGCCTCACCCACACCCGCGGCCTCGCCATGGCCGTCGTCATCGCCGAAGGCCCCTAGCTCCCGTAGCGCCCGTAGCTCCCCCAATCGCCGCCAACACGCCGCAGATTTGTGCAGATTCCCGCAGCCGTTCCGCTCCCCTCCCCCGCTCGCAACGGACCGAAAGCCGCCCCCCACACTGTTACGATGAACAGGGAACGGCCGGAAAGACCAGCTTTGTGAGTTCTAAAGCGGCGTAACGGAACGGCGAAAGGAGCGGCATGCCCAGTCAGCAGGAGGTACGGTGGTCACAGCTCAGGGTCGGCGTTCTCGTCCTCGTCTCCCTTGCTCTCCTTGTGATCTTTCTTTTCCTTCTCACCAGCACCTCCGGCATGGCCACATTCGAAAAGAAGTACAGCGCTCGCGCCTACTTTGCCAACTCCCAAGGCGTCAAGGTCGGCGCTCCGGTGAACCTGGAAGGCGTTCCCGTGGGCGAGGTCTCCCACGTGCACCTGAGCAATGACCCCGCTCGCCGCGCCACCCCGGTTGAGCTCACCCTGAAGCTGAATCCCCGCTTCCGGGACCGCCTCCATACCGACACCGTGGCCGCGCTCTCCACCAGCGGGGTCATCGGTGACACCGTCGTCGAACTGGACAGCGAATCCGCCAAGGGCCCCGAACTGGCGAACGATCAGGAGCTCCCCACGCAGGAGTTGGGCTCCATCTCCACTTTCATGAGGTCGGGCCAGGGCACCCTGAACCAACTGAACGGGACCATCGCCAAGCTCAACGGCGTGATTGACGGCCTGGCGCAGGGCAAAGGCTCCGCCGGCCAGCTGCTCTCGAACCCGGCACTCTATAACGAGGCCAGCGCCACTATCGTCCAGCTGCACCGCCTCACCACCGGCCTCAACGAAGGCCGCGGCTCCGCCGGCAAGCTCCTCACCGACGACACCCTCTACAACCGCCTCAACGACGCAGCCGCCCGCCTCGATACCCTGACCACCAATCTCAACGCGGGCAAAGGCACCGCTGGCAAGCTCCTCACCGACGACACCCTCTACAACAACCTGAACCAGACCCTCACCCGTACCAACGGCCTGCTCGCCCAGGTCGACGCCGGCAAAGGCTCCGTGGGCCTGCTCTTCAAGGACCAGGCCATGGCGGACAAGCTCAACGACACCGTCACTCAGCTCGACACCATGCTCAGCGGCATCAATGCCGGCAAGGGCACCATGGGCCAGCTCGTCACCAATAAGGAGGCCTACGACAACCTGAACGTCCTGCTGAAAAACGCCTCGGAGCTGGCCCAAATGCTCCGCTCCGACCCCAAGAAATACCTCACCATCCACATGAAGATCTTCTAGTCCACCGAGTCCCGGACGTGAACCGGCGCCCGCTAAGTGGAGCTACAGCTTGACCCGAGTCCCGTACGTAACCCGGTGCGCGCCAAGTGGAAGTTACGGTCTGACTTGTCATCCTGAGCAAAGCGAAGGACCTGCTTTCTGCCAGCCGCGCTGATAAGCCCCATCGCAGCTAAACATTCAAGATGCCGCAACTCACCCTCCACAAGCTCACCTCCGACACCGACCCACGCTTCACTACCCTGCTCGCCCTCTACACCGCCGCCTTCCCTGCCGAAGAGCGCAAATCTGCTCCACAGCTCCGCAACATGCTCCACCGGCCGGACTACCGCTTCCTACTCGCGCAGGAAGGCGACGAGGTCCTCGGCTTCGCCATCCTGTTCCGCTCCGAAACCACCCCGATCGCCCTGCTCGAATACCTTGCCGTTCTCCCGGACGCCCGCGGCCGCGGCATTGGCCGCTGGCTCTCCCAGCAGGTCGTCGCAGAAACGGACACCCGGCAACGCCCCCTCCTAATCGAAGTCGAATCCGACCGTGCGGCCACCCCCGGACAGGCCCAACGCCGTCGCCGCAAGCAGTTCTACCGCTCCGGCGGCGCCCGCGAAATCGCCGGCCTGTGCTACCTCATGCCGTCCGTCTCCACCGCCCCACCGCCGCCCATGGAACTCCTGCTCCACGCCCATCCCCAACCCGCCGCCGTGCCCCGAGCCAACCTGAAGCAGTGGCTGAAGACCCTCTACATGGAGGTCTATCACCAGTCCCTGAAAGACCCGCGCCTTGGCCAAATGCTCGATCCGCTTCCCACGGACATTCCAATCTCCTGAAGACCGGACGATCGACAAAGCTCCGCTACAAAGGAGAAGCATCGGGATGCGTCGGGACAGCAGCCGAAGACGCGTTCCGGTTCTACCCACCATAACCAGAACCCCGTACCGCCATCCCCGTGCAGCCAGTGCGACGTTTCCGGCACGAAACTTTCCCGCCGTTCCCGCCGTCATTCCGCCATCCCCGCACTTCGTTTCAGCTTCAAGATTCACCCAACGTTCACGCGATCCTCAATTTCCGTTATCCTCGCGGAACAACCCACAGCTGCACCAAGCCTCTTCTCCAAGGAGTCTCATGCGTCCCTTTCTCCCTGCCTGTTTGCTCGCCCTGGCCGCGCCCTTCTGCGCGCCGGCTCATGGCGTGGCGCAGGACCTCGCCCAGAATTTTCCGCAGGATCCCTCCGGCGCCATCGCCGTCAGCTTCGCGCCCGACACCTCGACCGCAACCCCGAAAGCCCCCAAAAACCCCGTCTCGCTCGATCTCTCCGCCATCGACAAGACCGTTAACCCCTGCGACGACTTCTACACCTATAGCTGCGGCAACTGGCGCAAGCAAAATCCCCTCACCGCCCAGTACAGCCGTTACGGCCGCTTCAATGAGCTCGGCGAGCGCAACAACTACCTTCTCTACACCGACCTCCAAAAAGCCGCCGACGCTCCCAAAACGCCGCTCCAGACCAAGTACGGCAACTTCTTCGCCGCCTGCATGAACGTCGCCGAAGCCGACAAGCTCGGTGCCGCGCCCATCCAGCCCGAACTCCGCGCCATCGATACCCTCACCTCCACAAAGGCCCTCGCCACCCTCAACGTCGCGCTTACCAAACAGTTCGGCGGCACAGAACTGCTTGCCGTCGGCGTCACCCAGGACCAGAAGGACTCCACCCAGCAGATCCTGAGCACAGGCCAGGGCGGCCTCACCCTCCCCGACCGCGACTACTATCTCAACCCCGCGCCCCGCTTCGCCAAACTCCGCGACGCCTACGTCGCCAACCTCAAAGCCACCTTTCTCCTCCTCGGCGACACCCCTGAAAAGGCCGACACCGAAGCCGCCGCCGTCATGAAGATCGAAACCGCGCTCGCCCAAGGCTCCATGGACCGCGTCGAGATGCGCGATCCCGCCAAGCGCTACCACATCCTGACCGTCGCCCAGGCCCAGACCCTCACCCCCGACTACAACTGGAAGCAGTACCTCGACGGCATCGGCGTCGGCGCCACCCCCACCCTCAACGTCATGTCCCCGGACTTCGACAAGACCGTCAACAGCGAGCTCGAAACCGAATCCCTCGACGCCTGGAAGAGCTATCTCCGCTGGCACGCCGTCCACGCCGCCGCGCCCTACCTCTCCCAGCCCTTCGTCGACACCAGCTTCGACTTCTTCAACAAAACCCTGAACGGCCAGGGGGAGGAGCAGCCCCGCTGGAAGCGCTGCACCGCGACGACCGACCGCGCCCTCGGCGAAGCCGTAGGCCAGGACTGGGTTCGCGAAAACTTCCCGCCCGACGCCAAAGCCAACATGGAAAAGCTCGTCGCCGCGCTCGAAAAGGCCCTCGGCCAAGACATCGGGCAGCTCCCCTGGATGAGCCCCGACACCAAGGCTCAGGCCGAACTGAAACTCGCCGCCATTCGCGACAAAATCGGCTACCCCAATACCTGGCGCGACTACTCCGCCCTCACCGTCAAGCGCGACGACCTCGTCGGCAACCTCGAGCGCTCCTCCGTCTTCGAGCACAACCGCAACCTCGCCAAACTCGGCAAGCCCGTCGACGAAACCGAGTGGGGCATGACCCCGCCCACCGTCAACGCCTACTACTCCCCCTCCATGAACGACATCAACTTCCCCGCCGGCATCCTGCAGCCGCCGTTCTACGACTTCTCCAAAGACCCGGCGGTCAACTTCGGCGGTATCGGCGTCGTTATCGGCCACGAAATGACCCACGGCTTTGACGACCAGGGCTCCAAGTACGACCTCCACGGCAACGTCCGCGCCTGGTGGACCCCCGAAGACCTCGCTAAGTTCAAGGAGCGCACCGAATGCGAAGCCAAGGAGTACGACGGCTTCCAGGTAGCCCCCGGCCAGAACCTCAACGGCCACCTAACCCTGGGTGAAAATACCGCCGACAACGGCGGCATCCGCATCGCCTACCAGGCCCTCATGAACACCCTAGCCGCCCAAAACGCCTCCACGACGGCGGAAAAAGACGGCTACACCCCCGCACAGCGTTTCTTCATCAGCTTCGGCCAGGTCTGGTGCCAGAACGAAACCGAACAGGCCGCCGTCAACGGCGCCAAAACCGACCCCCACTCCACCGGCGAATGGCGCGTCAAGGGCACAGTCCAGAACTTCGACGAGTTCGGCAAAGCCTTCGGCTGCCACCCCGGCCAACCCATGATGCCCACCAACGGCGGCTGCCGCGTCTGGTAGCCGCCGTTCACCCTACCGATACACTGCAAAGCGCCGGAGTCCTCTCCGGCGCCTTTCTTTTGCCAGCTACGAGCCACGCGAAAAACGTCCTGCAAGAATCACACTGCTAACAAGCGTCAAATGGATGTCTAACTACAGCAGAAATCTATACATTTTTTAGATTGAGTTCTCTAAATCTCATATGTCTTGTCAAAAAAAGTCCATATAGCCCCGTAAGTGGCTGGCATGACACAGAGGTGTTACGAATCTGTTTGGCCCCCTACGTGCAAGGAGAAGGGTACGATCACACATCGCACTCTTCTCTTTGGAGAACTACATGTATTTGGGATCCTCGCGGCGAGCTGCCGCAGGCTTGTTGTTGACAGTCTCTGCCGGAATGACCGGTGCCGCTCACGCGCAGACCAGCCAGGGAACGCTCGCCGGGGTAGCCCGCGACGCTACAGGTGCCGTCGTCGCCAAAGCCTCCATTGTTGCCACGAACGAGTCTACTGGCGAAAAGCGCACCGTTACCTCCGGATCAGATGGCGCTTACCGTGTGGATGCAATCTCCCCAGGCCGCTACACCGTCGCGACAAGTGCTCCTGGTTTCACCAGTTCAGTAGCAAAAAACGTCGCGGTGCAGCCATCCGTGATCACGTCCTACGACATCGCTCTTTCAGTCGGCGGCGCCTCCACTGAAGTCACAGTGGAAGCCAATCAGGCCACGATCAATACAGACAATGGTGTACTTTCCGGAACCATTTCCGCCACTGAACTCGACAAGCTTCCGGTCTTCTCGCTCAATCCCGTAGAACTGGCTCTCACGGTTCCCGGCGTCCAGCCAGTCAGCAATGGGGCCGGCGCGTTCTCCAACGGCATCAACATTCAGGTAAATGGGTCCCGTCCGCGTGACAATAACTTCCTCATGGACGGCCAGGAGATCAACGATGTCGGCATTGCCGGCCAGGCATTTCAACCCCAAATTCCGGACATCTTCGAAGCCGTAACCATCTTCACCAACTCTGCATCGGCCGAGTATGGCCGTGGCGGCGGTGGCATAGTCAACCTGGTGACGAAATCCGGTACCAACCACTTCCATGGCGAGGCCTTCGAGCGCTACACCGGCTCTGGCCTGAACTCGGTGCCCGGCCAGTTCCGCGGCTCGGATTTCACCAAAACCCGCTACGATCAGCACAGCTTCGGCTTCACAGCTGGCGGGCCTATCCTTAAGAACAAGCTCTTTGCCTTCGGCGCTGGCGAATGGCAGCGCTATTACGGTCAGGAACAGCCCGGCGTCAATCTCCTTCCAGACGCAAATGGCTACGCCACTCTCCAGACCATCACAGGCGCGCCGGGTACCCAGGTCAAAACGCTCGACCAATACCTGAGCGGCGGGGCCTACCTGCAGCAGGATCTCCAGTACGGTTCGGCTTCCGGAACCCCGATCACTCAAAACGTCGGCGCTCTCCCGGGTTGCCCTACGACGGGCTGCGTGGTCTCCTTTGCAGGTTTCCAACGTCCCAACCAGGCTGAAGTCAGCCCGGACACGCAGTGGATGTATCGCATCGATTACAAGCCCTGGGATCGAGACAGCTTCGCTTTCCGGTACCTGCACGACCGGACTTCTCTCTCCCCTGACTTTTTCAACAATCCCAACGCCCTCGCCGGTTTTGATACCCAGCAGGGCGGACCAAGCGAGTTGGCCGAAGGACAATACACCCACATCTTCAGCGCCAAGCTGCTAAATGAGTTCCGCGTCTCCGAGGCGCGCATCGCCTTCACCTTCTCACCCGAGGCCTCGACCCTTGCCAACCCGCTCAATAACCTTCCTACCCTCACCTTCGCCAAACTGACCGGAACCACCACCGCGGGGTCGCTCACCTTCCCAAGCCTCGGACCCAACCAGAATTTTCCGCAGGGCCGCAAAGAGGACCTCTACCAGTTCCAGGACACGATCCGTTACACCACCGGACGCCAGTCCATCAGCGTCGGTGCTGACATCGGTCGCCTAATCGAAATCGATCTCGTCGCGCAAAATGCCCTCGGCACCCTCGGCTTTGTCGCCGGCGGCTCCGGTGTTACCTCTCTCGGTAACTTTCTGCAGAACCAACTCGGACCCTCCGGCACGGCGACCAAGACCTTCGGTCAAACCCGCGACGACTCCCATGGCTGGCGTAATGGCTTCTTCGCACAAGACGACATCAAGCTCAATGCCGACCTGACACTGAACCTCGGCGTCCGCTATGACTACCTTTCCAACCCGGAAAACACCCTTCAATACCCCGGTGTCAACCCGTTCAACGTCTTCGCGCCGATCAACACGGTCGTTCCCGTTCATAAGGACTACAACAACGTTGCGCCGCGCATCGGCTTCGCCTACGCGCCGCATAACGTCCTTGGCTTTATCGGCGATGGCAAAACGTCCATCCGTGGCGGCTTCGGCATCTTCTACGACAGCACATTCTCCAACATCTTGACAAACTCCACCCAGAGCTCGCCGGTCTCCGTGGCCGACACCGCCGAAGTCACCACCGGAAACGGCCTCACCAATGCAAGCGGGCAGATTGCCCTGTTAAACCCCGTGTTGAGCCCGCTCTCCTCGGTCGAAAGCGAAGACAGCAACCTCGTCAACCCGCTCACCTACCAGTACAACCTGGGCGTCGAACGCGAGCTGCCCGGAACCATCACCCTTGGCATCCGGTATGTCGGCAACCGCGCTCTCAAAGAGTTCGCCAACGAACAATTCAACTACTTCAACGGCCTCACCGGTACCCGCCTGAACACATCCCGCGGTGCCATTGTTCTCCGTGGCAACTACGCTGATTCTAACTACAATAGTTTGCAGATCGACGGAAGCCATAACTTCAAACATGGTCTGCTGGTCCGAGCAAACTACGTCTACGGCAAAACCCTGTCCGACGCCGACGAAATCTTCACCGTAGCCGGTGCTCCTACCAGCTATAGCAACAATCTAAGTCCCAATGGCGGCATTCATCAAAACTATGCTAACTCGGACTTTGACCACCGCCAGTTCTTTTCCGTCACCTACGTTTACCAAATCCCCGGGGCACACTCAGACAACAGGGCGCTGAACCTTGTCGAAAACGTCCTGACCCGGCACTGGACCGTCTCTGGCATCACTCAGCTCCAGAGCGGCAACTACGTCCCCTACACCACCAACGGCTTCGACATCAATGGCGACGGTAGCACCGCCAATGATCGGCCCATTGTCGTCAACAGGTCCGCCTCTCTGCAATCGGTCGGCATCGACGGTCACTTCGTCGGGGGCGCCAACGGTACCTTCTACGACGCAGCCACAGCTTTGAACGGATCGGGTGCCCTGGTACCGGTTGCAGCAAGCGCCGTTCACTTCCTGGTCCCGTATTCCACCAATAACGCTTACCTCTTTCAGGAAATCGGCCGCAACAGCTACCAGCAGCCAGGCAACACAACCAACAACCTGGCCTTGGAGAAGGGCGTCGACTTCCACGAACGTGGAACTCTCATCCTGCGTGCTGAAGCCCAGAACATCGCCAATCACAATGACTTGATCGTCGGCGACACCGATGTTCTGGACGCTGGGGCGGGCGGCTTCCTGCAACCATCTCGTTCCTATAGCCCATCGATCGGTAATAACCAGCGCACACTTGTACTCTGGGCGAAGTTCGAGTTCTAAACGCATCCAACCACAAACAAGCGAGGCGCCCATGGGCGCCTCGCTTGTTTGTGCCAAAACCGTCGTCAGGAGACCATAAGCAGCCCTCGCCGGGGCTGTGCGACGCAGCCGGGCAAACTATAATGAAAGGTGCCCATGGCAGACGACCAAAACCAACTCCCGCTCGGCTCCGACGACAACATCACCCCCTCCGCCCAGGACGCCAACTCCAACAACCCGCCCCCTAGTCTCGGCGGCAACGGTGGCGGAGACGGTCCCAGCGCGCCCACAGGCCCCGGCGCTCTGCTGATGCTACCTATCAACATCGACGACGAGATGCGCCGGTCGTACCTCGACTACTCAATGTCCGTCATCATCGGCCGCGCCCTGCCCGACGCCCGTGACGGCCTCAAGCCCGTCCATCGCCGCGTCCTCTACGGCATGCAGGAGATGGGCCTGCAATTCAACAAGAAGTACACCAAGTCGGCCAAGGTCGTCGGCCACGTCATGGGCAACTACCATCCCCACGGCGACGCCGCCATCTACGACACCATGGTCCGCCTCGCGCAGCCCTTTTCGCTGCGCTACCCCCTGGTCGACGGCCAGGGTAACTTCGGCTCCGTCGACGGCGACCCGCCCGCGGCCATGCGCTATACCGAGTCCCGCCTGACCCGGCTCTCCGGCGAAATGCTCGCCGACATCGACTCCGACACCGTCGACTTCGTCCCCAACTACGACGAATCAACCTCCGAGCCCAGCGTCCTGCCCGCCCGCATCCCGAACCTCATCGTCAACGGCAGCACGGGCATCGCCGTCGGCATGGCAACCAACATCCCGCCCCACAATCTCACCGAGGTCCTCAACGCCACCATCGCGTTGCTCACAAAATCGCCCCAGGACACCACCCACGACCTCGCGCTCGTCCTCGAGCACGTCAAGGGCCCCGACTTCCCCACCGGCGGCTTCCTCTACGGCCGCGGCAACCTCGCGCAGACCTACAACACCGGCCGTGGCCGCTTCATGATGCGCGCCAAATGCGGTCTCGAGCAGATTACCGGCGGCCGCCAGGCCATCATCGTCACCGAGATCCCCTACCAGGTCAATAAGTCCAACCTCATCAAGCGCATCGCCGAGATCGTCAACGAAAAAATCGTCGACGATATCTCCGACGTCCGCGACGAATCCGACCGCGACGGCATGCGCATCGTCATCGAGCTTAAACGCGGCGCGCAGCACGAAATCGTCCTCAACCAGCTCTACAAAAACACCCAGATGCAGGAGTCGTTCTCGATGATCTTCCTGGCCGTCCTCAACGGCCAGCCGAAGGAACTCCCGCTCCACCACGCGATCCACGCCTTCATCGATCACCGCATCGACGTCGTGCGCCGCCGCACCGCCTTCCTCCTCGGCAAGGCCCGCGACCGCGAACACACCTTACTCGGCCTCCAGATCGCCGTCGACAACCTCGACGCTGTCATCCGCATCGTCCGCCAGTCGAACTCCCGCGCCGACGCCCGCGAAAACCTCTTCGCCTTCTTCTCGAACCGCCGCATCACTCTCCGCGGCACCGAAATCGCCGGCGTCACGCTCGACCCCGCCAAATACGCCATCGATCTCACCGGCGGCTCCATCTCCGCGCAGCTCACGGCCAACAACGCTGCCGCCGCGGCCGGCACGCTGGGCACTCTCATCCTCAGCTACCGCCAGATCGACGCCATCCTCGAACTGCAGCTCTACCGCCTCACGCAGCTCTCCATCGACGAGCTCCTCAACGAGCTCACCGCCGTCCGCGCAAACATCGCCGAATTCGAATCCATCCTAGCCTCCGAGCCAAAACTCCGCTCGGTCATCCAGGCTGAGCTCGAAGAGGTCCGCGACAAATACGGCGACGAGCGCCGCACCGTTATCATCGACGAGGCCAACGAGCTCACCCTCGAAGACCTCATCGCCGACGAGCAGGTCGCCGTCACCGTCTCCAACACCGGCTACCTCAAGCGCACGCCCATCAGCATCTACCGCCAGCAAAAACGCGGTGGCACCGGCCGGCTCGGCATGAAGACCCGTGAAGAAGACTTCGTCGCGCAGCTCATCATCGACTCCACCCACGCCTACCTGCTCTGCTTCACCAACACCGGCCGCGTCTACTGGCTCAAGGTCTACGAGATCCCCGACATCGGCGCCGCCGGCAAGGGCAAGGCCATGGCCTCGCTCGTCGACCTCCAGCCCGGCGAAAAAGTCGTCACCATCCTCCCCGTCCGCGACCTCACCCAGGAAAACCGCTTCGTCCTCTTCGCCACCCGCAACGGCACCGTAAAAAAGTCCACCCTGCGCGACTTCTCGAACGTGATGGCCCGCGGCATCATCGCCATCGGCATCGACAAGGACGACGAGCTCATCACCGCCCGCCTCACCGACGGCGAACAGGTCATCTTCCTCGCCACCCACGACGGCATGGCCATCCGCTTCGACGAGCGCGACCTCCGCGCCATGGGCCGCCCCGCCTTTGGTAACCGCGGCATCTCGCTCAAAAAGGGCGACTTCGTCATCGGCGCCGCCGTCACCCCCTCCACCGAGTCGCGCAACAAGCAGCGCCTCGAACTCGCCGCCGCCAAGGGCCTCCGCGACCAGGTCGAAAAGGTCCTCGACGAAACCAGCGCCAGCGTCTCCGCCGTCCCCATGGAGCTCTCCGAACCCGGCGAACTCTCCGCCCCGCCCGTCGACCCCGAAGCCATCGAAAAACTCGAGCAGCTCGACAAGCAGCTCGGCCTCACCCCCTGCCTCATCCTCACCGTCTCCGAAAACGGCTTCGGCAAGCGCACCGACGTCGACGCCTACCGCCTCCAGACCCGCGGCGGCAAGGGCGTCATCAACATGCGCACCACGCCCAAAATCGGCAAGGTCACCGCCCTCCAGCTCGTCGACGAAACCACCGAAATGATGGTCATCTCCCAGTTCGGCAAGATCATCCGCATCGACACCAAGCAGGTCCGCGCCGCCGGCCGAGCCACCATGGGCGTAAAACTCCTGGACCTGGACACCGACGACAAAGTAGCCGCCGCCATGGTAATCCCCCCAGAAGACCCCAAAACCCCCAACGGCGAAGGCGGCACCCTCCTCCAGTAAGACGACTCAATGAAGATCACGCAAGTAATTGACTGCTTTAGATTGCTCGCAAATGAAGTATTAACCGCTTCGAGACAAGAACCTCGATTCGTGCAAGGGCCCATAAACGGGCCCTTGCTTATCAGGGGCGGCCTCGTCTTGGAGGGTCAGGTCGCGGATAGGTACTTTGGGACCTTAGAGCTTCTTTCTCCGAAAGAGAGTGAAGAGTCTGTTTGGAGTAGAGAGAGCATTGACAGCGTCATGGCACAAACCCTGCTCGAGCTGCTTGCAGACGAGACTGAGGGAGCGCTCAAAAAAGCGGTCCAAGCTTTCCGGAAGCGGATCGAGTCCCAATCAAGCGATTTCACCTTTCGCATCGGAGTTTTCGGTCTCGATTCCGATTCCGGCGGGCTAAGCTTTGGAAAGTTGATTTTCGAAACCGGAACTTACGCCACACAATTTCCAGTACCCAACCTGTTCGCAAATACAGTTGGCGGGCGCGCTATCCTAGTCGCAGTTGTGACGGTCCGAGCAGTGGATAAGGACAGCGCGAAAAAACGTGCTGAGCGGGTCGTTGACCGTCACCTCTCCGTGCTCAACGCGCTGATGTCAGACGGCTTTCCCTCGACTATTCAGTTCTCGCGGTCGTTCCTTGGAAGTCATAGCATCCAACTCTGCAGCTCGCCAGATGACCGGGAGCTCTTGGGCACGGTGTCAGTCGAATCTCGTCTAATCTCTCGCATCGACATTGAAAATACATTACAGCGCAGCGGCGAAATAGCTAGTGCATTGCTGAAGGCGGACGACGATTATGCAAGTAGAATTCTAGCTGCTTACGAAATTGCAGGAGCGGCTTGCGCCGATGCGAGGGCTCACCAAGCGTTCCTGTTATTTGCAATTGCACTTGAAAGTGCCGTGTTAGGTGAAAAGACAGAGTCGGAAATCACTTACCAACTTGCCGCGAGAGTGGCGCATTTACTTTCGGATCAAGTCGAGCAACGCAGACAGATCGCGCGCAAAGTAAGAGCCCTCTACAAGCGTCGATCAGTAATCGTCCATGCGGGAAGAACCACACTTGCTGCTTCCGAGGTGAGGCTGATACAACACATCTGCCTGTCAACCCTCTCTTCGCTTGCTAAACTTCGTCTCAACTCCTCAGCAGATCTTGATTCTTGGTTCGAAGACAGAATGCTTGGCGTGGAACGAAATCGCCAAAGCGAGTTGTCTGAACCCAAACTAGGAAAAGCTGCACAAGCCGACCGCAAGAGTGGTGAGTGAGTTGGCGAACACCCTCAAATTTTCTTTATACGAAGTGTTTGGCTATCTCATACCAGGCACTGTGGCATTTTCGGGTATTCTTCTGCTCGATGTGCTCCTATTTCATCAAGGTTACCGGACATCAGTGGCTTGGCTCGATACCAAACTTGGCCTATTCGTGATGCTCGGTCTGGCATACCTGAGCGGGCATATCGTCCAAATCATTGCTACTGCGGCGCTGCCCGATCCGCAAACTGCCATATTGACATGGAAACGCTACGCAACAACACAAAAGCTGTACGCCCGATCAAAGAAGAAACTCCGCAGCACACAGCCAGGCATAACAAGGGAGGAGATCCTGAGTGCTTGTGACAGTTGCCTCCTCGCATTCGGTCCCTCGGCAGAGAGGGAAATCTATGTTTACCGTGAAGGCTTCTACAGAGGCAATTCAGTCTCGCTGACCATCTGTGGAATTGCTTGCCTACTCACAGGCAGTTTTAAACAGTATCATGACCTGATAGTCACCATGGGGAGTTCGCGCTCCGAGTTGTTGACAGGAGCTGTTCTGTGTTTCGCTCTAGCTGCTGGCATGTACTTTAGAGCACTACGATTCGCCAACTACAGGCTTGCCCTTGGCCTCGCATTTCAATTAGTAAGGGAGGGTAGCGGGGGAGCAGAACGGCTGGGTGCAGGTGAAGCTGAAATTGAAGTTCCCACCACCGGAAAGGAAGAGCAGTCAGATGACGATGACTAGAATCTTGATCTCAGCGAGCATACTTCGAGGTTGTAACGCATGAGTCGAATAATGTCGCTGAAGTTCTGGGACGTTCAGCATGGCAACGCTACGCACCTTATAACACCAAACGGCCGAGTGGTGGTCATAGATTTAGGCGACGCGGATAGTCCTTCCGGAGTTGGTCGGTTTAGTCCGATCAATCACCTCCGGTACACACAAGGATTTAGCTCGATAGACAAGCTTATCATCACTCATCCCCATCGAGATCACTTAGACGACATAGAAAACGCAGTGTCTATGAGTCCGAGAGTACTTCTAAGACCGAACTGGTTGAGCGAATCAGACGTGAGTCAAGGCAATCGTCCGGCAGACAGTACAAAAGTCTTGCAATATCTATCGCTCTCGTCGCGCTACACCGAAGTCGTCAAGCGCCCAAATAGCGCTGCCTTTACGGATGATTGGGGCGGCGTGAGGATGACTCACTACCAATCCCGGAACGTACCACGCTCTAATCTCAATAATCACAGTATTGTGAGTTTCTTTGAATTCGCCGGTTTGACAGCTTTAGTTCCGGGTGACAACGAATCACCCTCGTGGAAACAGCTTCTCGAGGACAACACTTTCAGGGCCGAACTGGCACGGGTAGACGTTCTGCTGGCTCCTCATCACGGGAGAGAGGCTGGCTACTGCTCTGAGCTTTTCGATGCGGGGCTTCAACCAAGACTTACAGTTATCTCCGACGATCAACAAGGGAGCACCAGCGTTACAGAAAGGTATGCTGGACGGACTCGAGGTTGGACTGTGTACGACCTCAACGGAAATTGGGAGAAGCGGCTTTGTGTCACTACCCGTCGTGACGGGAACATTTGGGTCCAATTTGGGCTTAACGACGACGGGACTACCTTCCTGCATGTGAAGACAGGCGTTTGAAGGGGTAGGGGGCCAGGCGGTTGGCCCAGCCGTGTGCTCAAGTCGCCACGAATGCGTGGGCGGGTGACTCATTCCTACTTCCAGCCAAAACGGGTGCCCTACTCATCACCGCAGGGGATGAATGGCTCAGCTCTGCCCAAAGTCAGGATACCCGGACAGCTTGCTGGCTGGGGTGGTAAGACCGGAATCTAGGCGCAGCCGTAACGACTCATCTATCCTCCCGAATCGCCATGAACATCCAGCATCCACCCACACTGCTACACTCCGACCACGGTCCGCCGGGTGCCCCATCCATACCGCAGCTTCATGCGGGATAGGTGGGTTCCGCTCTGCCGAAGGCCGGAGTGGAGCGCAGCGGAACGACTGACTTGTTCCTCCGCGGCGCCACGATGCCCGAATCCGTTCCTAGCTCCCAGCAGGGGGCAGAGCGATGTCGTCGCTTACATACGCCTTCAGCGGTGTTCCAGCCTTGATGTCGATGTTCTTACCATGCTTAATCAGGCCGATAGGGCCAAATAATACGGTAAGTACAACGGCCCCGGTAGTACCAGACTCACCTTCTTTGCCCTTGTTCCCCCGAAGGTGAACCTTGGTGTCGCCGACCTTCAGATAATCCATCCGCAGGTCCAGCGCGCCCGCCTTGCCCATCATGCCCGACTTTTCGGCGTGGGTGACCTCGCCCACAGCCTTGGACCCAGCCTTGGCCACCACTACGCCGTTCACCTTCAGATCGTCATCCAGGGTGAACATCACCGAGTCTCCGTCTGCAGCCGTCTTAGAGCTGATGTCTTGGGCGAAACGGAGCGAAATGTCATCGCCATCGCGGACCATATACCGCCCGTTCGCGTCCGGCCCGTTCGAAGGGCTGGACGCTGGCGCGGCTGCCGCTGCTGGTACCACCGCGGAGGGGCTGGGAGCTGGGCTTCCTGTCTTGGAGACAGCGGCCTGCTGAGCAGAAATCACGGTGACAGGGGACATTAAAGACACGGCGACAAGCGCATACCGCTTCATTAGGAACGACCTCGATAAAAGTTACGGAAAGTGCGAGAAGGGTAAACCCCAAGACCTCATCTCGACAAGAAATCCTTTCAGACGGATGCCCTACCCATGCGCTCGGTCAAATCACGAACGGTTGCCCATCCATCGCACAGCCTCATCATGCGATGGGTGGGTTCCGCTCTGCCGAAGGCCGGGGTCCCCGGACAGCTTGCTGACGGGGGTGATAAAGCCGGAGTGCAGATGCAGCCATAACGACTCATCTATCCTCCCGAATCGCCACGAACGTCCAGCATCCACCCACACTGCTACACTCCGACCCATGGTCCGCTCCGCTCTCCTCTTGCTCGCCACGCTCGGCACCACGCTGCCCTGCGCCCCCGCTCAGCAGCCCTCCGCGGTCATTGCGACGGAGCAGGCCAAACAGCTAGGGGAACTCCACGATCGCGCCGCGGCCATCGTGCGGGACGAGGACGCCCGCGCCGGACACCCGCTCTGCGACATGGCGAACAACTACACGCAAGGTGTCTGCGAAAGCAAGGAAACAGCCCTCACCGATGCCAACGAGACCAAACTGGTCCGCACCTTGGGCGCTTTCTATCGCTTGCACCTGCGTTACGCGGGCACCCCGCCCAAGCCGGGCCCCCTGTCTTTCGATCAGGCCGAAGCCTCCTGGCACCTCTTCCGCGACCAGGTCTGCCAGTCCGTGGCCGACCAGTACGCCGGCGGCACCGCCCAGTCCAACATCCAGGCTGCCTGCGAGATGAACATCACCCGCCACCACATCGACGAGCTCTGGGCCGTTTACAAGGACATCGACTAGCTCAGAAGGCGGCACACCCCTCTCAATGAAACCGAAGCCGGGTGCCCCACCCATCACATAGCTTTATCGTGCGATGGGTGGGATTCTGCTCTGCCGAAGGCCGGAGTGGAGCGCAGCGGAACGACCAAATTGCCTCCCTCCGCCGCCCCCCAAACGCCCGCCCCACGGCTTCGCCGTCAGATCCGCATGCAGATGAACAGAGTTGCCAGCCACATTCATCTGCCGCGACCAGTCCGCATAGCTCTTCTTCTTCACCGTCACCGTATGCTTCGCCATATCTAACTTATGATCGTCGACGACAAAGCCGCCTTAGTCTGCACACCAATTCTTGCCGACCGGCTACTCTGGTAACCATCTTGGAAGAGCGAAAACAGGCAAGACATGAAGTAGGACTGTACCGGAAAGCGCTCCACAAAATACCTGAATCGAAGACTTTACAAACAAAGTATAGGGGGGGATACCCGAAACCACACTCCGCAAAACGCTGCGCCGGCCAAAGCCCGGTTAGCAGGAAATGGGCAACCTGCTTCGTAAGCAACGTGGTTTGGTCGCTCCAGGGGAACTCAACAGGCAGACTAGACCGCCTCTCGCCGGCAATCCTTGTGGCGAGAGGCGAACTTACAGAGCGCGATATGTACGACTTACTTCGCTGCCGGCTTTTCGAGATGACCGCCGAACTCATAGCGCATGGCGGAGAGCAGTTTATTCGAGAACTCGGCGTTGCCCCGAGAGCTGAAGCGCGCATAGAGTGCTGACGAAAGGACCGGTGTAGGAACCCCCTCATCGATGCCCGCCTTGATCGTCCAACGGCCTTCGCCCGAATCCGACACACGACCGCCAAACTTCGACAACGCCGGCTCCTCGATCAGAGCAGCGGCGGTGAGGTCGAGCAGCCAGGATGCGATCACGCTGCCGCGCCGCCAAACCTCACTGATCTCCGGAATATCCAGATCGTACTGGTAGTGTTCAGGGTCTCGCAAAGGCGTCGTCTCCGCATCGATCTCTTCTAGATGTTTGCCGATGTTCGCCGCTTTCAGTACCGCCAGGCCCTCGGCGTACGCCGCCATCATGCCGTACTCGATGCCATTGTGGACCATTTTGACGAAGTGCCCGGCACCGTTTGCGCCACAGTGCAGGTAGCCCTGTTCCGAGGTGCCCACACCCTCCTTGCGGCCGGGTGTCCGGTCGATTTCGCCTATTCCCGGAGCGATTGTTTTGAAGATCGGATCGAGGTGTTGGACCGTGGCTTCCGCACCGCCAATCATCATGCAGTACCCGCGCTGCTCGCCCCACACCCCGCCACTTGTGCCGACATCGACGTATTCGATGCCCTTCTCTGCCAACATCTTCGCGCGACGGATATCGTCGATGTAGTAGGAATTTCCTCCATCGATGAGGATGTCGCCTGCCTCGAGATGCGGGGAGATCTTTGCGATAGTCTCCTCCACAACGCCCGCGGGAATCATGAGCCAGATTGCGCGTGGTTTTGCTAGCTTGCCAATGAGTTCCTCCATGGAAGACGCGCCCTCGATGCCGTTTTGCTTGGCAAGGTCATCCACTGCTTTGGCAGACATATCGAACACAACGCATTCATGCCCATGAGCTACCAAGCGCTTGACCATGTTGGCTCCCATTCTGCCGAGCCCAACCATTGCGAGTTGCATGACGTTTTCCTCCGTAGATCTTCTGTGGATTTGGACGTAGAACAGGCTCACTGAGGTGGCTGGCCCAGAGAGTCTGAAGTATGTCCTCGTCGTGCCTGAAGTTGCGAATACTACTTGCCTGACTCGCCGGCTGCGGAGCAACTTGGCTTTAACACCCGCTGCGCCTATCACACGCCGAAGCCTTGGTTTGTTTGCGCTGGCTTGCCTTTCCGCGCTGGAACAGAGCGTTCTCTACATAGGCGCACTAGTCTCGATTTACCAATAGCAACTCTGGCGCCTCCAGTTCGCATGAGACGCAAGCGAAGGCCGAATTGGCTAAAGGAACGTCAGCCTTTCTACATCCAAGTCACTGGTGAGATGGCGCAGAATATGCCTTTAGAACACGCCCCTGACAAGGGAACCTGGCAGCTAATCAAAGAGTCGATCTCCGGCTGCAAGGTTGACTACACCTCAGGCGATCTAAACCGCGCCATCATTTTGCTCGCCATTCCCATGATGTTGGAGATGGCACTGCAGTCGGTCTTCTCCGTGACTGACATTTACTGGGTCAGCAGGCTTGGATCGAACGCCTTGGCCTCTGTTGGGCTTACCGAATCGCTACTTACCCTGATTTTCGCTATCAGTTCCGGGTTGAGCACCTCGGCCACCGCGCTTGTGGCGCGGCGCATCGGCGAACATGATGCAGATCGGGCCGCGGTCGATGCCGTACAGGCGATTCTCATTGGGCTCGCCGTGTCCGTCGTACTGGGTGTCCCGCTCTTCTTTGCAGCCTCCAGGCTGCTTGGATTGATGGGAGCGACGCCGATTGTGGTGAAGGTCGGCTTGAATTACGCACGCATCTCTCTCGGCGCATGCGGTGTGATCATCATGCTCTCCTTGAATAACGCCATCTTCCGTGGAGCCGGGGATGCCGTGGTAGCCATGCGCCTGCTCTGGGCGGCAAACGGAATCAATTTGGTGCTTGATCCGCTATTAATCTACGGGGTTGGGCCTTTCCCTAAACTGGGTGTGACCGGCCCCGCCGTCGGCACGCTCATCGGTCGCGGCGTGATTGTGCTCTATCAGTTCTATCGCCTGAGCCGGGGTACGGAGCATTTCAGGATCGCGGCCAAGCACCTCAGGTTCAACTTCGGCGAGGCACGCAGCTTTCTCCGAGTCTCGGCTGGGGGTATGGTGCAGTTTCTCCTAGAACAGGGCAGTTGGCTGGGTCTTGTGCGCATCGTGAGTCTGTTTGGCGCAGCGGCTCTCGCCGGATACACGGTCGGTGTGCGCGTTGTCGGCTTCGTGCTGTTGCCCTCGATCGGCCTGAGCAATGCGGCAGCGACGCTGGTCGGCCAAAATTTAGGGGCAGGCGTACCGGACAGGGCAAGGGCCTCCGTCTGGCGTACAAGCTTCTTGAACTTCGCTTTCCTCGGCACGATCAGTCTCCTGTTCATCCTCTTTGCTCGATCGCTGGTCAGCCCCTTTTCGCACGATGAAGCCGTGAAGAACACCGCGGTGCAATGCTTACGATTCTTCAGCGCCGGGAATCTGATGTTCTCCTTTGTTGCCGTCTTTCTGCAGGCGTTTAATGGCGCCGGCGACACACTTACGCCCACATACATCAACCTTTTCGGCTTCTGGGTCGTTGAAGTTCCGCTCGCCTGGTGGCTGGCCAGGCACACGCCTTTGCATCTAACGGGTGTTTTCATGGCCGTGCTAGTTGCCCAGGCGGTTGCTTTGTTATGCAGTGGCTTGCTCTTCATGCGTGGGAGCTGGGCCGAGGCCAAGGTCTAAGAAAATCACAAGGGGCATAGATGGTCGTTCCAATCGTTCAAGAAGAGGCGTGGTTGCCGGTGATCGCCTCTCTTCCAACCTGGCAACCACCCGCGCGCCACACGGTTGTCATCGCGCCGCATCCCGATGACGAAACGCTGGGTGCGGGCGGACTGATCGTTTCCTTGAGACAGCGCGGATGCGAGGTCACGGTGGTTGCCGTGACGGATGGGGAGAACTGCTACCCCGGTGAGGACCTCGGTCAAGTGCGTCCGGCGGAGCAGGCCGCTGCACTGGCCGAACTCGGCGTGGACGAACGGCATGTCCGGCGGCTGCACCTACCCGACAGCGGCCTGAGCCAATGTGAAGAGGCGCTCTACAACGCTCTTCTGAAGTACGTACCCGAAGAGGCACACCTGGTGGCGCCCTGGACAGGTGACTTCCATCCAGATCACGAGGTCTGCGGTCGTGCGGCGCTACGAGTAGCGAAGAGCAAGGGCCTTAGGCTGACCTCGTACTTTTTCTGGACGTGGCACCGGGGCACACCCGAATTGATAGCGAGCCTGCCGCTCGTCAAGCTGCCGCTTACGCCCGATCTGCAGACAGCCAAACGCGAGGCTCTGCTCTGCCACACGTCGCAGCTGCAACACCACGATGACGAGCCTATCCTGCCGGGCTATCTGCTGGAACCGGCCTGGCGCGATGCGGAGGTCTTCCTGCCTGCGTGGGACCCCGCGCGCACCTCTTCGGAATTCTTTGAAGCCAAGTACCGCGCGGATGCCGACCCATGGAACTTTGCCTCCTCGGCTAGTGAACTTGCCCGTTACGACGCCGTCGTCGCAGCCCTCGGAAATCGTCGCTTCCGGCATGGCCTTGAACCCGCGTGCTCCGTTGGTGTGCTGACCAGAAGGCTTGCTCCAATGTGCGCTCGTCTCGATGCATTCGATCTCTCGCCAACTGCCGCCGCGCGTGCCGCGGAGCGTTGTGCCGATCTGCCGCATGTTACGGTGCACTCTGCTTCCCTGCTTGATCTAGTGCCCGACCCCACGGTGGATTTGTTGATCCTGAGCGAGATCGGCTACTACTTCACCACGGAACACTGGACCCGGATCTTGGATCACTTGGTAGGTTCCTTAAACGCCGGTTGCACGGTCGTGGGCGTGCACTGGCTGGGCATTTCGGAGGACCACATAACGGAGGGCGATGAGGTACATGCCACGCTGCGCGCGAATGGCAAACTTCGGCTGCTGCACGAAGAGCGGCACGACACCTTTCGTCTCGATCTCTTCGAGGTGATGCCGGCATGACTCGCACACCCTGGCATATCGCCGTGCTCATCCCCGCTCGTAATGAAGAGACGCTGCTTGCGCGTTGTCTCTACTCGGTGCAGCGTGCACGAAAAGCCGTTGCGCATGAGGTCACGACCGACCTCGTCGTTGTGGCAGACCAATGCACGGATCGAACCGAAGAGATTGCGACAGACGTTATTGGCGCAAGCGGGGTAGTGGCACGCGGTGTGGATGGGATCGTAGGGGCTGCGCGGGGCCTGGCGGCCAGCCTCGCCCTTTCTCGCTACGCCGGAGCACCCGAACACTGTTGGCTTGCAAACACGGATGCGGATTGCGTAGTGCCGGAGGACTGGCTCGCTCTCCAGCTCTCCCTGGCGCAGCGGGGCTACGCCGCCATTGCAGGGATCATCGACGTGGACAGCTATGAGGAGCACCGCTCCACGGTGCAAGGGATGTTCAGACGCACTTATCTGCTTCATGACAATGGAACGCATCCGCACGTCCACGGCGCCAACCTGGGTGTGCGGGCCGATGCCTATCTGCGAGCCGGTGGATGGCCGCCCAAGGCCACCGCAGAGGACCACGATCTATGGCAACGCCTGCAGTCCGCGGGAGAACGCAGGCTTTCCGATGTACGGCTGAAAGTTGTCACCAGCGGACGACGCGTGGGGCGAGCTCCAATGGGATTTGCGGCGGCTCTGGCCGCTCACAATGAGACGGAACGATGACAGCAGAGAATCTTCAAGATGCCTTCGTAAACGTGTGTGCCACGCCCTTGCCCTTGCCCGGCAGCGGAGAGACCGCGGAGCGGCATTCCCGCCTCTTTGAGGTGGCGAAGCAGGATGTCAGCCTTGCCAAGCTGGCCGAGGCCCATTGGGACGCACTGGCGATCTTTGCCGAAGCCGGCCGCACGCCGCGGCCCGGCGCGCTCTATGCCGTTTGGGCTTCAGAGATCCCCGGCCGGCCTCTGCATGTAGAGGGCAAGACGCTTTCCGGCGAGAAGGCGTTCTGTACGGGGTACGGATTGGTGCAGCGTGCGCTGGTTACGGTGGGAGGGGACGACGGCCGTTTGCTGGATGTGGATGTGAGGCCCGGGCCCGCCATCCACGCAAGCGCCGCGCAGTGGCACACAGAGGCGTTCCGCATGACCAATACCGGAGCGGTGCGTTTCGACGAACTGCCCCTGGAAGACGATGCCGCGATCGGCGCTCCGGGCTCTTATCTCAGCCGGCCCGGCTTCTGGCACGGAGCCTGCGGCCCTGCCGCGTGCTGGGCCGGAGGCGCTGCCGGGCTGCTCGCCTATGCGGACGAGAGCAAGCGCAGCGATCCACATACGCTGGTGCATCTAGCGGGCATGCATGCCAACGTCTGGGCAATGCGCTCCCTGCTCCGCACGGCCGGCGAAGAAATCGATGCGGAGCCCAATGACGTGCCCGCTGCCCAACGGCGCGCCCTGACACTGCGGCACCTGATTGAGCAACTCGCCACCGACACGCTTCGTCGCTTTGCCCGCGCCTATGGTCCCGCTCCCCTGGCGATGCAGGAGCACACAGCGCGCCGCTTCCACGAGGTGGAAATTTTTCTGCGCCAGTCACACGCGGAGCGGGATCTCGAGACCCTGGCCACACTAATCAGGGCTAGGCCCGACAACAAGATGCACCGTTAGATTGCGAACTAAAGAACTAAAGAGGAACCCATGCCCGTCGCGCAGGCCGAAGCATACGAAACCGATATCCCTCTCCGTCTCGACAGGCTTCCCTGGAGCCGTTGGCACATGCGCATGGCGACGGCGCTGGGCATCACCTTTCTGCTTGACGGCCTTGAGGGCGGTGTCGGCGGCTCGCTCTCCGGAGCCTTGAAGTCAGCAAGCACGCTGCACTTCACGGATACTCAGTTGGGCATCACTTCGACAGGGTATCTGGCAGGCACCGTTATCGGCGCCCTGGTCTTCGGTTATCTCGCGGACCGCTATGGGCGCAAGAGTCTCTTTCTGTGGACGCTTGCCGTGTACGTGATCTCCACCGCGGCAACCTCTCTCTCATGGAATCTGCTCACCTTCACGACCTGCCGTATATTGACCGGCGCCGGCATCGGCGGTGAGTACACCGCCATCACCTCAGCCATTGACGAGCTCATTCCAGCAAGAGTGCGAGGCACGGCAAACCTGATCATCGGCTCTACCTTTTGGCTAGGCGTGATTCTCGGCTCCCTGATTGCGGTTGGCTTTCTGTCCGACAGCGTCTTTGGCCTTCGACTGGGCTGGCGCTTTGCCTTTCTTTCAGGCGTACCCATCGCGCTTGTGGTGTTGTACCTGCGGCGCAACATCCCTGAAAGTCCCCGTTGGCTTTTAACGCACAATCGCGAGCCCGAAGCAACGGTTGTGATCGACTCGATCGAAACCTCCGTAGCGCAGCAGTTTGGCTCACTCTCCAAAGTGCAAGGTACGGTTCGCCTTCAACGCAGTTCGCAGAGCGTCGCCGCGAAGATGGGCGTCCTCTTTGACGCAAAACATCGTGGCAAGGCGTTGCTGTGTCTTGGGCTCACAATGGCGCAGTCCTTCTTTTACAACTCCGTATTCTTTTCAAGCACCCTCATCCTGCTTCGGTTTTACGGTGTCTCCGCGGCACATGCCGGTGTCTTATTTTTGCCTATCGCGTTTACCAACTTCATCGGTCCCGTCCTGCTCAGCCGCCTCTTTGACACGGTGGGCCGCCGCATCATGATCTCGCTGAACTTCTGCATGACCGCCATCGTCTTCGCCACGTCGAGCCTGCTCTTCATGGGCGGCCGCATCGGCGTCAAGGCCCAGGTAGCCTGGTGGGCGATCTCTTTCTTCTTTGCGGCCTCCGCCGCTGGCTCAGCCTATCTCACCACCAGCGAGCTGTTTCCGCAGCAGATCCGAGCGTCGGCGATAGCGATCTTCTACGCCGTTGGCACACTGCTCGGCGGTGTGCTCGGCCCCGCCATCTTCGGCATCCTGCTCAACCGCGGTCAACGTGCCCCGATCTTTTACGGCTTCCTAGCGAGTTCGTCCGTGATGCTGCTTGCAGGCTTGGCGCAGGCCATCTGGGGCGTCGACTCAGAGCGCAAGCCCCTGGAAGAGCTGTGTTGAGATGAGCGGTTAGGGCAGCCGAAAGGTCACACCGGCGTCCCAGTTCACCCGTTGCGTCGCCTGAAGATCGATGTCCGAAAGCAGAATCTCGTTGAAGTGCTTGCCGGTAAGGTAGATCGCAGAACGCGTCAGAATATAGTTGCGCACCTGCAACGGTGGCCGCCCATCTTTGAACACGAGGGTGACCGCTTCTTCTTCTGCCGGCGGGTTGGGCGCACGGTTTACCGGGACCAGCGGAACAAGCATCATGGCTTGCCCAGCATCCATCGCCCCGGGTTCGTAGGCCGGCTGCGCTGGGTACTCTGCCGAGTTCCTATTAGCATATGGCTCGGGGACTTGCGGTGCATACGGTGTCTGATACCCGTTGGCATATGGCTCGGGGGCCTGCGCGGGGTAGGGGGCGTTTGGGGCACCGTAAGGCCCAACGGAATACGCAGGCAAGCCTGCGGCTTGCGGATCGGGACTACCCGCATCGTTCCACGGAGACATCTCCGCACCGGCTACGTTGGGATCCTGGGATGAGCTCGGACAACCGTAAAAGCACGGATCTACCGTGGGCTCAAGAAAGGTGTACGGAACCCCGTAGCCGACGCCACGCGGAGAGTACCCCATGTAGGATCGTCCGCCGGCTGGTCTCCACTGCGATCGGCTTGCGTAGACAGGCCGTGATGTAGACCAGGGGCCAGGGTAGCCCTGCCCTGCACCCTGAACGCGGTATCCCGCGAAGGGCGCTCTGGAGGCGAATGCATTGGAAAAGCGCTGCGGCTGGGAGCCAACGTTCGGCTTGCCAGAACCTCTGTAGGACCCAAAGCCGACGCCCGGCGCGGCACCTGAGCGTACCGAAACCTTTCCGGGAGTTGCGCCGCCACGCTGCGCAAAGGCCACGCCGCTGAAGCCGAGGAGTCCGAGCGCAAAGGCCGAAAGGCACCGCATGGCTCCATCGTACGCCGACCGCGAAATAGCCTCCAGCGGTGCAGAAGAAGACCTTCGCCCTTAGGCTGGCAGCTCTTCCGCCGTCGGGTAGTTGTGCTGCTCTCGACCGACGGCAGCATCGTACTTGACGGTGCTTTTGAACAGTTCATAACGGCCATCATTGAACTTGCGGCCATGCTCCCGCAGCTGATTCATCTGAATGTCTGTCAGCGGCTGAAACTTGCTCAGAATGGCCAGGTTCTGATCCAGCACAGCCATGGACTCCATCCCCGAAATGGTTGTGGAAACGCCCGGAACGCTCATGGCATAGCTCAACGCTTCGGTGGGGGTCACGGCACCGTGCGTGATAGGTTCGCCTGATCCACCCATACTCTTCATGGAAAAGACGGCCATACCTTTGGCTTTTGCCACGGGCAACACATTCTGTTCAAAGGAGCGCCATCCCGGATCGAAGACATTGATGGGCATCTGCACGGTATCGAAATGGAAGCCGCGGTTCAGCATGTCCAGATGGATCGATGGGTTTTTATGTCCTGTGAAGCCGACGAACCGGACCTTGCCCTGCTGCTTGGCCATGGTCAGTGCCTCCAGAACGCCATCCACTTCATAGGCCTTTTCAGGGTCGTTGTAATAGATCACCTCATGCACCTGCCAGACGTCGAGATGATCCGTTTGCAAACGGGTCAGCGAGTTCTCCAACATCTTCATCGCGACATCTTTTTTACGGCCATGCGTGCAGACCTTCGTCATCACGATGGCCCGGTCGCGCTTGCCTTTGAGGGCATTGCCGACGCGCTCCTCGCTCAGGCCCTTGTGGTATTCCCAGGCGTTATCGAAGAAGTTGATCCCATGGTCCATTGCCTTGGCGACCATCTCGTTTACCTCGTCCTGGGTCTCCGTCGTTCCCAGGTGATACCCGCCCATGCCCAGGATGGATACCTGCAGTCCCGTGCTGCCCATGGGACGTTTTGGACACGTAAAACTCGGCACCGACCCACCATACTCACCTGCGGGGTTCGGCAATAAGGGATTCGGACCGAGCGTGCTGTCGACACTTCCATCGCCATGGGGATCGAAGGTGCGACCCGCTTGAGCGACCGCAGTTCCTGTGGCCATGGGAAGAACCGTTACAGCTCCGGTAAGCGCAGCGCCCTGCAGAAAGCGGCGTCTAGACACCTCGGCCGCGTTCTCACCCTTTAACTTGTTCGATTCATTTAATTCATTCGACATAGTTCTCTCCTGCGATAGCGGGTAGTCACCCCTGTAGCCGACCACTGTTATCGGTACCCGTCCGAAGTCACATGGGGGCTGAACCCGACTAGAAGTCCATGGTCTGTGGCCATGGGGATTTGGAAGGATCTTTCACCTCAGGGAACGGCTTGCCGGTGTTATCGGCATCCTTGGCAATCTGTCGCATCTCGATTGACTGCATGTCTTGCGGGAAGCCGTGTGGATACCGCGTTTCGGGGTTATCAAACTGGATGGACGTCTTATACAGCTCGAACTGCCCGTCGCCGGCGTAGGGCCTGGCTCGGTCGCGCAGGGCCTGCATCTCCGGCTCGGTCATGGGGGTAAAACTCTGGGCTATCTTGAGATTTTCCTGCAGGTATTCGAGCTTTTCCATGCCGGAGATCGTGGTCGCGACACCGGGCACGGACATGGAGTAGCGAAGCAGTTCGGCGATCGTGAAGATACCCTTTTGCACCGGATCTCCGTGTCCACTGGAGGGCTTCATCGCCATGCAGGCCATGCCTTTCCGGATCAGCACGGGGAGTACCTCGCGCTCGAAGCTGCGAAAGTTCGCGTCGAAGGGATTGATCGGCATCTGAACCGCGTCGAACGGAAAGCCTGTGTCGATCATCTTCAGATGAAACTCCGGGTCCTTGTGACCCGTGAAGCCGACAAAGCGCACCTTGCCCTGCTGCTTTGCTTTTGCCAACGCCTCAGCCGCTCCGTTGGGACGGATAAACAGATCGGGATCGTTGTTATAAGTGCACGCATGAATTTGCCAGAGATCCAGATGGTCGGTCTGCAGTCGCCGCAGACTTTCCTCAAGCATCTGCATGGCCAGAGCCGCATCACGTCCGTGCGTGCAGACCTTGGTCATCAGGAACACCTTGTCGCGGTGACCTTTCAAGCCCTTACCCATCCAGTTTTCGGACTTCCCCCGGTTGTACTCCCAACAATTGTCGAAGAAGGTTATCCCGCCATCGATCGCTGTGTGCATGATCTCAACCGCGGTCTTTTCATCCTTTGCCGAACCAAGATGATGACCGCCCAACCCCAGCGCGGAAAGCTGAACATCCGTTTTGCCGAAGCGCTTTAGAGGAATAGTGCCCATGGTCTGCATCGTTATAAGTTCTGATGCACCGTGCGAAATCCGTAGAGGCCATGGCAGGCATCTGCGGCAGTGAGCACGAAAGCTGTTTTGAGGCCATGCACGGACACACCGTGCCGCAACAAAAGCCCGTCCCAGCCTCGCACAACGCGTGCGTTCACGCGGCGCACCAACGGGTTCTGGATGGGCAGAACTCGTCTACTCTACCCCGAACCTGCTGCACCCAAGACCAGTGATGGCCGAATAATACTGATAGCGCCAAAGGTGCATGTTAAGTGACTGAGAAAGTCGCTCACGGCACAATTTAGGTCACAACGACGCAGCGTCGACGCGAAAACAACTTCTAAGTTGTTAGATTTCTGGAGCCGACGAACGGACTTGAACCGTTGACCTGCTGATTACGAATCAGCTGCTCTACCAACTGAGCTACGTCGGCGTTCCAGTGACATTCTATCGGGAACAGCCGCGCTTGGGAAGCTGGGGGGGGTTGCTTGCCGGTCTGGATGTCCTGCGCGCTCACGGCGAGAGCGGCTGGCATCGCACAGAATGTACTTACTGCTCCCTTGGCTCGCCAGTCGGAAAAGCGGGGGGGGGATTTTGAGGAGCCAGGTGCAGACTGAGGAACTCGGCCTCGGTGGCTGCGGGTTTGCCCTGCAGGATACGTACAAGCGCCCGGCCACCGCCCAGAAAGATTCCCAGCAGAATCGCCGCACCACCCAGCACCATGGAAAAGACGATGATGTTGGCAAAAAGGCCGAAGGTCCTGCGGGTCTCAATCACGTCCGGGGTGGGCATGGCCTTGTCCGTGCTGAGGATCTGGCGCAGGTGCGTGTTTTCCACCAGCGCCTGGGCCGCGGCCGCGGAAAAGCTGCCCTCGGCGAGGATCACGAGCGAGCCTTCACGGCGCGTTTTGGCGTCACGAAAGCTGGCCCCCAGACCGGAAAGCATCCCCTGCACGGACCGCAGGTGCGCGCCGGCGATGGTGGGCGTGGGATAGAGCAGAAGCGTCAGGGTCTCCGCGCCGCGGCGGTCGTTGTACTTTGCTGTGGCAGCCTCCAGGCTCTGGTTCCAGCCCAGACCGGCGGCGGGCAACACGCCACCCTGGGCCATGTAGCTGGCGGGGCCAAGCGCATATCGCAAACTGAATGCGTTCAGGCCACGGCCCGGGAACAGGGTCGGCAACAGGGGTTGCAGCGCCTGGCTGCCTTCGGCGATCGGCATGGTCGCCGCCATCGCCTTCAATGCGGGAACGTCTGCGGCAGTGGCCGGAAAGACCACGGCAACCACAGCACCGGTGCGGAATAGAACGCCGCCCTCGCCCTCCGCAGCCTGGGCACCCAGCCCCCTCAGGTTGTGCATGCCAGGCTGTACCAGTACGGACAACGCGGCGATCGCGCCGGAGACGTCTTTAAACTCCGTCGCTTCGACGTGAAGCGTTTTGCTGCCCGGGCCCTCAAAGTTCTGTACCGCGGAGCGCTGCGGTCCATCCTCTTCCAGAGCCGCCTTATTCGCTTCCACAAGCGAAAAAGCGGGTTCCGGTGCTGCCGGATGATTCTCAGTGGTGGCCTTCCAGCCGTCGCCGAAGCCGGTCGGCAGCAGAGGCGGCGAAAGATTCACGGCAGTCTGCCCAGGGCTGCCGCTGACCTGCCCTGCCGCGGACAATGCCAGCGCGGAAGCAACCAGACCCAACGTGGCACAGGCACGAAGACGCATACGAGGGTGAGACTACACGACCGGCCAAAAGGTCGCAGACTATAAACACATCCAGCCCCGGCGCACCTACCAGACTCAGCGCTGCGCCCGCTCCATGATCTTCGATTTCGGCTTGGCGCCATTAATGGCTCCGGCGTACCGCGCGATGCCGTTATACAGGCTTTCGGCCACGCGCTCGCGGTACTCCGGCTGCTGTAGCTCGGCTGCGTCGTCAGGGTTGGTTACAAAGCTGATCTCCGCAAGAATCGAGGGCATGTTCGCCCCAATCAGCACCACGAACGGCGCCTTTTTCACACCGCGATCCTTCAAGCCGCCGTTGCCCTTCTTGAGGCCGCTGTACAGGGATTGATCCACATCCGCGGCGAGCTCCCGGCTTTCATCGATCTTGTCCTTCAGCGCGATCTTTTTCACAAGATCGCTCAGCTGATTTACGCGTTGCGAGCTGACGGCGTTTTCGCGGCTGGCTACCTGCATGGCCTCGGCGTCCGAGGTGAAGTTCAGGTAATAGACCTCCACGCCTCGCGCGTTGGGATCCTGCGAGCTATTAGCGTGCACGCTGATGAACAGATCTGCTTGTGCCTTGTTCGCGATCGCCGTACGAGTTTCCAGCGGCACGAAGGTGTCGTCCGCGCGTGTGTAGACGACCTCGGCCCCCAGGCGGTCATGCAGCAGCTTGCCGAGGCGCAGGGCCACGTCGAGCACCACATCCTTTTCTTCGATCCCATCCACTCCCAGCGTGCCGGAGTCGTGGCCCCCGTGTCCGGCGTCGATCACGATGCGGCCGATCTTCAGCCCCAGCGCCCGCAGGAGCGTGCTTTGGCCGTCAGAGGTGGGCGGCGGCGGAGTAACCGGCTCCGCATTGGGAGCGGGTGCGTCGGTTATTCCGGAGGTACTTCGCTTACGCCGCGTCGCGGTGGGGTCAGGGCGATCCGCCGTGCGGTCCCCCATACGATCAACCACCGGCTTGCTGGTCGGGTTGGCCGTAGCCGTCACGACGCCGGGAGTGTCGCCCAGCGCTGCCACCTCGCGGCTGCTGTCCGGCGTGGCCGAGGTGACCGTATTGGGTACGGGCCGCGCGGTGGTCGGCTTGGCGGTGACGACCACGCGAGGACGCGCAACGGCGTTCGGCGCCGGCGCCAAACCGCTGCGCTTCGCCGGCAGACCGAAGCTGGCGCTTCCATCAGTGACCGGCATCGGCGGCAGGGTGGAGCTGCCCACCGGTCGCGTGGGGGCTATGCGGCTGATCGGCGCCGCCGGCTGCTCAGGACTATCCGCGGCCTCGGCTGACTCGTTTGCCGGCGGTACGGGCAGGGCAGGTTCTTTCGTCGTCGCCGCGGCTTCAGTCCCGGAGTTTAACTCCGGCCGCATCAAACCGCGCGGTGAAGCTGCATCGGCGGGGGCGTTCCCGCCGGGTTTGCCATGGATATCGATGATCAGCCGGTAAGGATTGGGCAGCAGAAAGGCCGAGTACTCCGCCACCGGCTGCACATCCAGCACCACGCGCGTGACGTCCGGTCCGGCCTGTGCGGCGCGAATGGTGCTCAGGAAACCGTCATCCGTGACGGCAAAGGTTTTGCCCACCAGCCCAGGCGCGAGCTTGGCCCCGTGCAGATCAAAGAAGATGCGGTCCGGGTGTTCCGTACGTGCGGCCTTGTACTGCACCTCGCCGCCCAGGTCGATGGCGACCCGCGTGTAGCTCGCCGTGGACCAGTGCCGGATACCCGTCACAATCGCCGGGGCTGCACCCTCCGGCAACGGCCGGCCATCCAGCGACGCGCTCCCTACCGGCTCCGGCTGCGGTACCTCTCTAGCCGGCGATGGGGCGATGGAGACAGGCGTTGAGGGCGGGGTTGGCCGGACATCGGCGGCCCTGCGCGCAACGGGGGCCGGCTGCGCCATGGAGGCCGGCTGCGCAACGGCACGGTCCCCCGCGACAAGCTCTGCCTGCAGCTGCCGCGCGTGAACCAGCGCCGGCGCCGCGAGTGAACTCGCCGGATACCCCTTTGCGAGAAACTGGTACTGCCCGGCAGCCGCGCGGAGACTCTTTCGATCGTTCCGCTCGTGCCCCTGCTCGGCGAGCAGTTCGGCGACCTGCTCCACCGCCCCAGGCGCATGCAGCGAAGCCGGGTTGTCGTGGTAAATCGCCCGGAAGTTGTCCATCACCTGCGTGAACTCGTCCTGGGTGTGTTCTTCGCTGGGCTCTGCCTCGAAGGACCGCCGCGCGGCAAGGGCTGTCTGCCACGGGTCTTTGAGTTTGCTAGAAGCTCCGGTCCGCCTGCCGTTTCGCGCGGGTTTTGGCGAGACACCCTGGGCGCCTGGGACTGACACGGCGCACGGCAGCGCAAGGCAGAGCCCCAGCGCACAGTAGCGGACCGTGCTCTGCCGAACTCCGGAACGAAACCACCGCAGACCCGCCATAACCTTCTAAGTGTAGGCGGCAGCCGGCGCGGCCCCACCTGTGAATCCGCCGCGGGTACTCAGGGATGCACCTGCCCGCATAGGGCAGCCAGCTTTCCCCCACCAACCATTGTCATCCTGAGCGAAGCGAAGGACCCGCCTTCTACCCCGGCCACAACTACCCCAGCAGAGCTCCCACGACCTCCGGCACCGTTGCCAGCGCCGCATCGAGCGCCCCCGCGTCACTACCGCCGGCCTCGGCTAGATCCGGCCGGCCACCGCCCTTGCCGCCGACCTTCGCCGCAATCGCCCCGACAACCTTGCCCGCCTGCACACGCCCGGTCAGGTCTTTGGTGACACCCGCAATCAGCGAGACCTTGCCCTCCGCCGTCGCCGCGCCCAGCACCACCACACCCGAACCCAGCTTGCCGCGCAGCTCGTCGACCAGGTTGCGCATCTGGCTCTTGTCCAGCGCGTCCACACGCTGCGAAAGCACGCGAACGCCCTTCACCTCCACCGCACTCGAAGCCGCATCCGCCGTCGCCGCCGAAGCCGACTTCATACGCATCTGTTCCAGCTCGCGGCGCAGCTTTTTCAGCTCCTCATCGCCCTGTGCGAGCTTTGCCTGCAACGTCTCCGCGCTCAGCTCACCGCCAACTACCTGCCCAGCCACACGCGCCACCTCCGCGTCGCGCCGGAAGAGCTGCAGCGAACCCGTCCCCGTTACGGCTTCCACACGCCGCACGCCCGAACTCACCGAGCTCTCGCCGAGCAGCTTCATCAGCCCGATCTCGCCCGTTGCGCTCGTGTGGGTTCCACCGCAAAGCTCTGTCGAAAAGTCCCCGATGCGCACCACGCGCACGAACTCGCCGTACTTTTCGCCAAACAGCGCAGTCGCCCCCAGCTCATGCACGGCCACATCGATCGGCACATCTACCATCGTCTCCACCGGTGTGTTCGCCAAAATGTGCGAGTTCACCAGCGACTCAATCTCCTCCATCTCCTCCGGCGCAACGCCCGTGAAATGGTTGAAGTCGAAGCGCAAACGCTGCGGATCATTCAAGGACCCGGCCTGCTTCACGTGCCGCCCCAATACCTCACGCAACGCCGCCTGTAGCAAGTGCGTTCCCGTGTGATTGCGCATCGTCGCATGACGAACACCGGCGTTCACGACGGTATCCAGCTGATCTCCAAGTGTGATGTTGTGCTTTGCCACGACCTGGTGCGCAAACACGCCCTGCACGGGTTTTTTGCAACCCGTTACCTCGGCCACAGCGGTCTGGTGATCGCTCGCATAGAGCCAACCCACATCGCCCACCTGCCCACCGGAATCCGCATAGAAGCTGGTCGCATCGAGCACAACCTCGCCCGTCTCGCCGGGCTTCAATTCGTTGACACCAACACCATCCTTGATCAGCGCCAGCACCCGCGCGCCGTCCAAGCGCGTAGCTCCATAGCCGACGAACTCGGTCTTCGACAGCTCGCGATACACAGGAGAAGCCGACTTCTGCGACCCACCCTTCCACGAAGCGCGTGCGCGAGACTGCTCTTCTTGCATCGCACGCTCGAAACCCTCTGTGTCGAATGAAATCCCCGCATCACGCGCCGCGTCGACCATAAAGTCCACCGGCATCCCGAAGGTCTCGTATAGGCGGAACGCCTGTCCACCCTCAAGCTTTGCGGGGTAGTGCTGCAGAAAATTTGCTGTGTAGAAGAACTCAGTGAATCGACTTGTATCTGTGTCGTTAAAGATTGAGTTATAGATTGAGAAGTGCACGATCTCAGCGTCTGAGATCGAACCTGCTACCCACGGTTCTAAATACTTGCCCAACTGATCATCGCTGATGTTCAGGCCGTATTTGAAAGCAAAAGCGTGGGCCGCATTACGTGCGGCCTCCATTCTTACGGCGCGGAACGCAAACTCGAGTTGACGTGAACCTTCCACCATGACCCGAGCAAACTGCTGCTCCTCCGCCAGCACTACCTTACTCACACGCTCCGCCGCATCCTTCAACTCCGGGTACGCCGCCTGCATCTCATCGCGCACAGCGAACACCATCTCATGCATGAACGGCTTTTCCTGCCCGAGCAATCGCCCATGCCGAATCCCGCGGCGCAGAATCTTGCGCAGCACATAGCCGCGGTGTTCATTGCTCGGCAGCAATCCATCGGAAATCAAAAACGTAGCCGCACGCGCATGATCCGCGATGATGCGCAGCGACGCTGCACCCTTCTCATCGCTCACCGCCAACTGCTCAATCAGCGCACGATCCGGGTGCCCTATCTTCGCGACGGCTTCATCGTCGCTAAGGTGGGTTTCGGGCCGGGTTCCGGCGAACCCCGTCAACCGCGCAGCCGCCGCGAGCAACGGCGTAAAAAGATCGCTCTCATAGTTAGAAAGCTTGCCCTGCAACACTGCAGCAATGCGCTCCAGCCCCATACCCGTGTCCACCGACTGCTTGGGTAGCGGCGTCAGCGTTCCATCGCTCGCACGATCGAACTGCATGAAGACCAGATTCCAGATCTCCACATAACGCTGATCGTCCTGCGGAAACGGCTTGTCTAATTTCTGACCATCGGGACCGGTCCCTTCAGCAGCCGCAAGCCCCAGATCATAGAAGATCTCCGAGCAAGGCCCGCACGGCCCCGTGTCGCCCATCTGCCAGAAGTTATCCTTGGCGGGCATGCCGAAGATGCGCTCCTTCGGCACGCCGGTCTCGATCCAGAAGCTCTCCGCCTGATCGTCACGCGGCACGCTCTCATTGCCTTCGAACACCGTGACGTAGAGACGTGACTTATCGATGCCGAACCACTCCGGCGAGGTCAGCAGCTCCCACGCGTACGCAATCGCATCGCGCTTGAAGTAGTCGCCAAAGCTGAAGTTGCCGAGCATCTCGAAGAAGGTGTGGTGACGCCGCGTGAAGCCCACATTTTCCAGATCGTTATGCTTGCCGCCGGCGCGCACACACTTCTGTGAGCTCGCCGCGCGCGTGTAGTCGCGCCGCTCCGCACCCAGGAACACATCCTTGAACTGGTTCATGCCCGCATTGGTGAACAGCAGGGTCGGATCGTTGGCCGGAATCAGGGACGAAGAGTGCACGCGACGGTGCCCCTTGCCTTCAAAAAACCGCAGGAAATCTTCACGAATCTGGTTGCCGGACAGGGAGCGCATAGAGGCCCAGTTTAGCAGCGCGGCAACCGTGTGCCACGCTTTGGGCGACGGCGCTGCGCAACGGATGCACTGTTCTGCTTTCAAGAGACTTTCAGGACGGCCGAACGCTCGGCAGCGTCACCTTCCGCAACCCCTTCAAGATGTCCATCGCAGAACTTGGCAGCCTGTAGGCAGAGCCGCTACAGCACTCCCGGCCGCCAGGTATTGCCCTCCAGCCGCAAGTCCGGATCAGCCGTCGCCCGCAGCCGCGGGAACTCCTCCGCATGGCGCACCATCTCCAGCGTGCTCACCAACGCGTCAAAGGCGTCTTCCGAGCCTTCGGCCTTCCGCATAACTGCCCGGCCCACCGGGGCAAACAGCTCGTCTTCCCTGCCCCGCTGCGTCAGGTAGTGCTTGCGTGCAATGGCATTGCTCTTGGCCACCGCTCCCGTCATCAGCCGGGTGTACATCTCCACCAGCAAAGGCCGCGGCGACTCTTCCCCTGTCGACAAAGCAGCATCCTCGAACGGCCACACGCGCCAGCCCGCGTCATGCAGACGCGCCAGCATCGGCATGGCACGCAGCGAGCCCGTGCCGACCGACCCCGAGCCGCCGATTTGAAACGGCGACTTGGGCGTGATGCCCTTCATCTTCGCCGCGCGCTCGGGATCACCGTTTGCGAGCGCCTGGGCGATCTTGTTGTCCCAATCGGCATAGCGAAACATGCTGCGAAAGCCTTCGCCCGCGAACAACGCCGGCCGCTTATGCGGCGCTCCCCAAAAACGCAGATCGCGGTTCATGGCTCCAGGGGAGTCCACCGCATGGCGCGTCAGCCAGCGCTCGCCCAAGCCGCTGTTCACCAGGCGCCAAAAGTCGAATGCCGTCGCGCAGCCGAGTTCCTCCAAAAACCACGCCGGGAAGCTGAAACAGCAATCGATGCCGACCACCATGCGCGGTGTTTCGGCCGCAAGCCGCAGCAACCAGTCGCCGACCTCCGCGCGCGTTCGCCCGGCCTCCAGCCCCACCTTCACCTTGCCTGCCGGGCTGCACGTCCAGACCCCGGCCCAGATATGCCGCCGCTGGCCGGGCAGATCGATGCGCCCGGACCAGTCGATGCCGACAAAGCGCTGCACTGGCGAAGCCTCAATCATCACTGCCCGCAAGCTCCGCCTCTTCCACCACGGCGCCCCAGCTGCGTAACACCGCCCACACGGCCTTGGTTGAAAACCCGGCCGCCACAAGCCGCCTCATCGCGCGCGCGGTTTCCTTTTCGTTCTCCGGCTTGCGCATGCGCTTGCGCTCGGTGTATTGCCGTGCCAGCGCGACCTCATCGACGTCGTCGTAGGCCTTGCCCACGGCTTCGGTCACCGTTGCCTGCGCGACGCCCTTCTGCATCAAGCCCTGCTGTACACGGCGGCGTCCGAACTTGTCGTTTTCCTGCCGCAGACGGGTGAAGTCGGCCGCGAACCGCTCATCGCTCAGATAGCCGAGCTCTTTGAGCTTGCCGATCACGGCATCCATGGCCGCGCGGCCTTCCTCGCCGGGTTCGGCGCGAGCGGTCATCAGGCGGCGCAGATCACGCTCGCTTTTCATGCGGCCACCGAGGCTCTTTACGGCATAGTCCAGCAAACCTGTCCCGTCCAACGGCGGTTTCCCTGTTTTAGGTCGCCCAAAGCTCATATTGGCAGTATCGCAGCCCAAGTCCGCCTTAGACAGGCAGCCAGCGAAGCCTTTCCCCTGGGAAAAGCGTCTACTGGAGTAGCCATGCGCGCCCGCTTGCTCCCCCTCGCCCTTCTTGCCAGCCTGCCGCTGGCCGCCGCTCCCTCGGTCGCTCAGCAGACGCCGCCGACGCCTGCCAACATCGCCGGCTTTGGGCCGCTCGATCCGGCACAGCCCACGGGGATTACGGTGGCGCAGATCGTCGAGAAGATGGGTGCGCGGGAAGCGGCGTTTGAACATGCGCGCGATCAGTACACCTTCCGGCAATCCGTGAAGATGGACACGATCAACGACGACAACAACCGGCCCGACGGCGAGATGCAGGAGGTGACCGATATCACCTACGACAACGCCGGTCATCGCGTGGAACACGTCGTCTTTGCGCCTGGAAACACGATCCAGCGCGTCATCATCACGGCCAACGACGTGAATGACATCAAGGACCGGCTGCCCTTCATCCTGACCACGGCGCAATTGCCCGAGTACAACCTGAACTACCTCGGCACGCAGCACGTGGATACGCTGGACACCTATGTGCTGGACGTGGCGCCCAAGCAACTCGTCAAAGGTCATCGCTACTTCCAGGGCAAGGTCTGGGTGGACAAGCAGGATCTTGAGATTGTGATGGTGAACGGGCTGAACGTGCCGCAGGATGTGCGTTCCGGGCATGAGGATCTGTCGCCGCCGTTTACCACCTACTATCAGCAGATCGACGGCAAGTACTGGTTTCCGACCTACACGCGCGCGGAAGGCGTTCTGCATTTCCCCGCGCAGCGCGGCGCGCTGGCCCAGGACGTGCACATGCGGGCCACGGTGAAGTACACCGACTACAAGCGCTATCACACCACCGTAACGATCGAATATGCAGGCAAGAAGATCGATTCGGAGCCGGCGAGTCCCGCTTCTGCCGGAAACGCCCCGGAAACGCCCGCTACCAAGCCTCAGCCTTAGCTGTCAAAGCCGTCAGGCGGCGGTGCGATACCCTTGGGGTATGCCGTCGTTCCGTCCCCTCTTCCTGGCCGCGCTCTTTTCCAGTACCGCCGTGCTCACGGCGGCAGCCCAGGGCCCCAAACCCGCTACGACGTTGCACACGCCGTCCTCCTCAACAGCCGCTCGCGCGAACAGCAATCCGGAGCGACCGGTGCCGGCGGCGCTGCGGCCCTATCTGGGGTGCAAGCTGCCGATTGGACCGGACCTCACCGGTGATACCCTTCTGCCGCAGGCCCCGATGGCGCGCACCGCCCAGACCTTCAGCGGACCCAAAAAGATTCAGCTGGTTGACGGTGTGATGGCGGCGTTTGCCTACCCCCACGAACAGCCGTTCGCCAATGTGAAGGTAGAGCTGCTGCCGGCCGCTACCTACCCTGCAGAAAAGACCGATCTGATCAGCGAGTTCGACAAGATCAACGCGACCGGCAACGATACGCAACGGAATTACAAGATGAAGCCCACGCTGAACGGCTTTGAGGTTCAGGGCTTCGACCGCACGGCACTCGACGGCCAGGTACTCGGCATCTATTTGCTGTTCGACAACGCACACCACGTGGCCACAACCACTTACTTTCTGAACGCCCCTGTAGGTCAGCGCAAGTTCGATTCAATCAACGAGTACACCGGTCTGCGTGAGGGCTTTCTGAACGCCTATACGGTGTGCGTCCGCAAGGCACTCAGCGGCGCGACACCGTCCCCCGCGGCGAAACCTGCAGCGGCGAAGGCGGCAACGCATCGCGCTCCATAGAGTCGTTCTGTGGTGGCTGCGATACAGCATCAGCATTCATCTCTAACTCATCCGACCACACTGTCTCGTAAGACCAACCTGCCGAGGAATACACGTGAACACGCTGCAACCCATTGAGAAGATCGCCGCCAAGCTGAACGTCCCCGAGTCCTTCTATGAACGCCGCAGCCCCATCAGCGCCAAGCTGAGCCTGAACCTGCTGAAGACTGGCGAAGGCCAGAAGCTGGGCGAGATGATACTGGTCACCGCGACGACGCCCACCACCTCGGGTGAGGGCAAAACCGTCACGTCCATCGGCCTGGTGCAAGGGTTGGAGACGATCGGCAAGCGCGCCATCATCACCTCGCGGGAACCTTCGCTGGGGCCGGTCTTCGGCATGAAGGGTGGCGCGGCCGGCGGCGGCCAGTCGCAAATTGAACCCGCGGCCAAGATCAATCTACACTTCCACGGCGATATGCATGCGATCACCTCAGCGCACAATCTGTTGGCCGCCTTGATCGACACGCACCTGTTCCACGGCAACGAGTTGAATCTGAACCCAGAGGGCATCACCTTCCCACGCACGCTGGATATGAACGACCGCGCGCTGCGCCGCATCGTCGTCAGCGTCACGCCGCCCAGCCAAACTCAACAGGCGGACCCTGCGAAGCCGCTGCGCGATGGCTCCAACCGGCCGTCGGGCTTCGTGATCACGGCGGCTTCGGAGATCATGGCCATCCTCGCGCTCGCGAAAGACCGCGATGACCTGCGCAAGCGCCTGAGTGCCGTCGTAATCGGTGCCAACCGCAACGGCGAACCCGTGCGCGCCTCTGATCTGGGCGCTGTGGGAGCCATGATGGCGTTGCTCACCGAGGCCATCGAACCCAATCTCGTGCAGACCACCGAAGGCACGCCGGCCACCGTGCACTGCGGCCCGTTTGCCAACATTGCGCACGGTACCAGCTCTGTGATCTCGCAGCAGATGGGCCTGCAGCTTGCCGACTACGTGGTAAATGAAACGGGTTTCGCCTCCGATCTAGGGTTCGAGAAATACATGGATCTGGTGATGCCTTCGGCCGGCATCAAGCCCGCGCTGGCCGTGTTGGTCACGACGGTGCAAAGCGTGCGCACGCAGGGCGACGGCGATCTCGAGCGCGGCTTCGCAAACCTTGCCAAGCACATCGGCATCGTGCGCGGCTTCCATCTGCCGGCGGTGGTCGCGATCAATCGTTTCCCCAAGGATACCGTTGAGGAGTTGCAGCAGATCGAGGCGTTCTGCAAGGCGCAGGGCGCGGAGTTCGCGCTCTCCGAGGCCTTTGCCAAAGGCGGAGAAGGCGCGGCCGCACTGGCCCGCAAGGTCGTCGAGGTGATCGAAGCAAACCCCGACCCGCAGATCGTAACAACCTATGAAGCCACTGATTCCGTGCTCGAAAAAATCACCAAGGTCGTGCAGAAGATCTATGGCGGCGATGCGGTCGAGCTAAGCGACAAGGCCAAGGAAAGCCTCGCGCGCATCGAGCGTTGGGGTTATGGGCACCTGCCGGTCTGCATCGCGAAGACGCAGTACTCGCTCTCTGACGACCCCAAGCAGAAGGGCGCACCCACGGGCTGGACGCTGCACGTAAGCGATATCTCACTCTCTGCCGGCGCGGGTTTCCTCGTCGTTACCTCCGGCAGCATGGTGTTGATGCCGGGCCTGCCCAAGCTTTCACGCGCACTCGATGTCGACGTGGATGACGAGGGGAACATCACCGGCGTTTGAAGGTCTGCAACACAAGAACCTGTCATTCTGCAAGAAGTGAAGGACCTGCTTTCTATTCGGAGCTGCGCTACAGCACCAAGGAATAGCAGGTCCTTCGCGTTGCTCAGGATGACAAGTCGTTAGGCGGTAGCCACCTCAATCTCGTTCTCCTCTTCCACCACCTCGTCCACGTCTTCGTCCACATCTTCGCTCGCCTGCTTGGCATCCACGCCGTAACGCGCCGCGAGCTGTGGATCATAGCGCGCCATGTCATTGCGAAGACGAATGAGTGAGAGATCCTTCGCCTTGGACTCGAGCATCACGTCGGTGTCGATGCCCTGTATCGACCGCAAAAACGTGATGGTTTCGAAGGGGTTGTTGTAGTCCGCGTGCCCGGTCCAGATGGGCGGCTGCAGCACGGTCTCGGCTTTGCCGGTCTTGCGATTCCGGCGCTTGATCTCGCGCATCTCCGTGCGGGCGCAGCTGAAGTGCATCTTGGGCCGCACACCTTGCGGCCAGGTTTTGCAGAAGCGGGCTAACGTTTCAACCAGTGGAAGACCTTCAGGGTTAAAGCACCAGTGGTGCTGGTAGTCGAAAACACACTTCACGCCGGTAGCTTCGTTCACCTTGAGAACATCGCTCGCGGAAAAGCGGATGTCGTCGTTTTCAAGCACGAGCCGGCGCTGCACCGGCTCACTCAGCCGCTTCCATGTCTCGGCCCAGCGGCGCCAACCGCTTTCGCGATCGCCATAGGCCCCGCCTACGTGAACCACCATCACCGCCTCCGGACCGCACTCCATCCGATCCAGGATTTCGGCTTGGGATTCCAGATCCCACATGCTCTTCAACGTCAGCTTTTCGTTCTCCGAGTTCAACACAATGAACTGCGAAGGATGGAAGCTGAGCCGCACATCCGCTTCGCGCGCCAGGCGACCGAAGTGCGCAAGATCGGCAGCGGAGTCCTTCACCATCGAGTGAAATTGCGGCATATCCGGATGCGTGGCGTACGGCGCAAGATCCGATCCCATGCGGTACATATGAATGCCGTGCTTGCGCAGGTATGCAATCACATCGCAAAGATAACCAAGCGAGACGCGCAGGTGCGGATCGGCCTGCCAACGGCGCGCGTCGCTGGTCTTCATACCGCCCGCCCCCATCACCTTCACCGGAAAGCCGAGCCGCATGCACTCCGCTGGAAAGGTAAGCTGCGGCAGACCTTTGAGCGCTTCGCATTGCGCCATCGGACGATGCAGCATGCGGTCGAGATCGGCCTCGGCGACCTCCGCCTTGGTCGGTGGCTTTACGACTTTCCTGGCCTTCTTCAACGCCTTCTTGCCTGCGGCCTTCGTAGCTGGAATCTTTCTGTCTACAAGCTTTGTGGCTACACGCTTTGTGGCTACAACCTTTGCAACTACAGCGCTCGTGCTCTTCGCATTCACCTTTGGGCTGCCATCGCGCGGCGCAGCGGAGGAATCTGCTGTTCCTGGCCGTTTCACTCCCCTTGGCTCCGCTGCCTTCTTTTTTGCCATTACTTTTCTGCCTCCCCTCGTTCACTAGATCCATCCTGCACCGTCGCCGGCACTATCGCCAGCTCCGCTTCGTCCACGACCATTTCCGGGCCAAAGCCGATCTCCTGAATCCAGCGGTTCCAGACCGGCACCGGCAGCGCTCCGCCGCTGGCCTGGTTATGGCCGAGCCCGTAGCTCATGTCGGCCTCCGGGGGCCGATGGCGGGCGAGAAACTCGATCAGGTTCACGCCCGCGGGGGCACGGCCGGAAAAAGTGACCCAGCCGGGACGGTATCCCGTATTCACGCCAAAGACCACGCTCTTTGGAAAGCGGCCGCGCCACTGCTGGGCGACCAGCGGATGCACCTGGCAGCCGGTGTGCATGCGGATCGCCACCAGATCGGCGCCCAACTCCTCGCGCACGGCTTTGGAAAAGCGCGGCGGCTGTTTGCGCGCAAGGGCCAATGCCTCACCGACCTCTGCCTTGGCGCGCTGCAACTCGGCCGTCTCCGGAAAGACACCGCTGAGGACCTCTTTCGGACCGTTGGCCTTCAGCAGCAGAGCAAGTGCCGCATCCGCGCGCCCCTCGGTGGTGCGCCGCGGGGCGTTCAGCAGACTCGTGGCATCGCGCAGGGCCCCGCCGCCGAAGATCTTCTTCGCCTGCGCGAGTTCGGCGAAGGGAGCCTTGTCGCCGAGATCGCTTTGGATGGAGATACCCGCAAGCCAGAGCCACTCGTTTGCCTTGTGCTCGCCCACAAGCGCCCGCGCGCACCACCAGCAGAGCAAGCCACTGGTAGCCACATCCTTGCCATCGCCATCTGGATCACCCGTGCCGTAGGCCGTGATCAAGGTGGAGCCCTCCGGCTGCCCGACGGGGCGGTGGTGATCGATCAGCAGCAGCGGCAGGGGTTCACCCCCAGCCCCGCGCAGGATCACGCCCTCGCGGCTGCCAAGATCGGTCACGATCAGTGCATCCAGACCGTGCGAGGCCTGCCGTTCGAGCAAACGTGCGCCGATTTCCTCACCCCAGGCGGACTCGCCTTTACGCCGGCACTCACCACCGACGTCGGTATAGCCTGCTTCGCGCAGGGATTGCAGCAACAGCGCGCCGGCAGGCAGGCCGTCGCCGTCGAAGTCGCAGACCACGTACAGGCGCGAGTCCTTGGCCATCGGCAGGCTGCTAAGCCAATGCAGAAATCGCCGCCCGGTCTCCTGCTCGAAACTCATCCCGACCTCACCCTCCAACATGGATGCAGACGAGGCGGGAGAGGAGAGCACCTTGCGGGGCTGCTCTGCCGCTAAACGTGCAAAAAAAGAGTTCGCGCAAACGCACGTATACCTGCCGACCCCGCAACCGCCACCCTGCCGCGGCGCATCGGATGGCCTGGAGAGTACGCATGCCGGAACAACCCGCCCTGAAGCTCGCAGATCTGCCCATTGGAACGAAGAAGACGGTAACTCTGGAAGATACGAAGATCCTGATCGTGCGGACCGAAGATCTAGGCCCAGGACAGCCCGCGCTGTTCGCGCTGGAGGCGGAGTGCCCGCATGCGAAGGCGCCGCTGGAGAAGGGCGCCGTCTGCAATGGCCGGCTGGTGTGCCCGTTCCACGCCGGTACGTTCGAGTTGGCGACCGGCGCGCTTCTGGAACCACCGCCGTTGCGCGATTTAAAGCGCTACCCCGTGCGGCTGAGCGGCGAGGACATTCTCGTGGACCCGACGCCCATCCCGGCGTCCAAGCCTGCGCCCACAGGAGAGGGCAAGCACCTCGTCTTCGCCGGCGGCGGGGCGGCCACGGCGGCCGCTTTGGCCTATTTGCGCGATGCGAGCTTTGCCGGAACGGTCACGGTACTTGACCCTGTAATGGATGAGCCGATCGATCGCACGCAGCTGACCAAGGCCGCGCTGACCGGCAAGACGCCCCTGGCGAAGCTGCCGATCTTTGCGCCCCCGGGGCAGACCGCGGAAGGCCGGGAGTCCCTTGACGCGCTGAAGCTACAGCGCATCAAGGCGCATCTCACCACCGTCAATCCCGACGCCGGGACGTTTACAGCCGGTGACCGCACGGAAGCGTTCGATGCCCTGATGCTGGCGACCGGCGGCGTTCCAAAGCGCCTGCAGGTCCCCGGCGCCGACCTGCCGCATGTGTTCACCATTCGCCACAGCGAAGATCTTCAGCGTATGGCGTCGCTGCTCGGCGGCGAGGGTGAAGGCAAGGGCAAGCATGCGGTACTCATCGGCGACAGCTTCATTGCCTTTGAGGCGGCCTCTGCCCTGAAACAGCGCGGGCTGGAGGTTACAGTCCTTTCCCAAAGCGAACTTCCGTTTGCCAACAAGTTCGGCCCCGTGGTGGCGCAGGCACTGCTCGGCCTGCACAAAACCAAGGGCGTGACCATCCTGGCCAACACGGAGGCTGCCGCCATCACCGAAAAGGATGTAGAGCTGAAGGATGCCCACGGCGCCTCACGCGGGGACCGACTGCCGGCCGATGTGGTCATTACGGCGATCGGCGTGGAGCCGGTCGTGGACTATGCAGATGCAGCGTCCGGAATAAAGCGAGCCGAGAAGGGCGGACTCGCGGTGGGCCGTGACCTACGCGTAGCAGCTGGAGTCTGGGCCGCGGGCGACATTGCCGCGATGGACGGAACGCGGATCGAACATTGGCGGCTTGCCGAACAACATGGCCGCACCGTCGCTGCCGCGATGCTGGCGTCGCTTGCAAACGGTGCGGAACCGGAGCCGTTCGCCGGCGTTCCCCTGTTCTGGACCACACACTTCGGCAAGCGTTTCAACTACGCAGGCCATGCCGAATCATGGGACCGCATCGAGTACGTCGGTGATCCCATGCAGCTGGACTTCATGGCCTTCTATGTCAAAGATAACGAAGTCGCCGCAGTCCTGGAGTGCGGTCGCGACACAGCCTTGGCCGGTCTGATGGGGCCACTGCGCCAGCCGCTTTCCCTGGAGGAAGCCAAGCGCCTTACGAGCGCGGCGTAGGCTTCTGCCGAGATGTCGAAAGATCACGCTCCTGGTGCCAGGCAGGCCGGCACCAAGGAGCGTAATGGCTTCCGTCCTCACGGATTACAGAGACGGATTACAGAAGGTGCTGACCTTTAAGCCGCCGGTTCGCTCTCGAAATACAGATATTTGCGCCAGTTCGCATCCGCTGAGCCGATCATGCGCATGATGTGCCGCGAGGTGTGCAGGGTGAACGGCCGTGGCTCGCGGAGCAGCCGCATGTCCTGCAGCTCCTGGAGCAAGTGATTGCCCTTGTGGCGATTACAGCTCTTGCAGCACGCCACCAGATTCTCCCAGGTGGACTGCCCACCGCGCGAACGCGGCAGCACGTGATCCAGCGTCAGCTCGGCCGCCGGCAGCACGACCTGGCAGTACTGGCAGGTGTTGCGGTCGCGCAGAAGAATGTTTTTGCGGCTGAGCGCGCGCGTCTGGTGCGGAATCCGGCGGTACTCCAGCAATCGGATCACGGAGGGCATCTGCATGCTGGCACGGTGCGAACGCAGCGTGGTGCCCTGCTCCTCTTCTGTACGCGCTATCCCTTTCAGCACCAGCACCAGGGCGCGCCGCGCGCCGCAGATGTTGATGGGTTCATAGCTTGCGTTGAGCACCAGTACCGGGGTTTGCATGGCCGGCTGTCGAAAGACGCCGGCACGAATTTCAATGGCTTCCATCCGCGCCGTCCCCGGCACCGGATGTGTCGTGTGGTGGACTTTGCCGCCCCTGTTCGCTCTCGCCTGCCCTCGCGCTTGCCCAGCCTGCATGCCGCCTCCAACCTCTGTTGTTGCCGCCTAGCTTGTTGCCGCCCTAGCCTGTTGCCTTCTGCAAATTTCCGTCTCTACAAATCAGTCGGATGCCCCGCATTGATCACGGATGCCGAGCTAAAACCGACGACACCTGCAGCATCCCAACGCGCGGTATCCTGCGCGGTGGCCAGCATGCTCTCCGGCCGTGCCCGCGCCACCGTGGCCACCCACACCGCGGCCACCCCTGCTTTTAGCAAAACCTTTGCACATTGGTTGGCTGTGGCCCCTGTCGTCAGGATGTCGTCGACCAGCAACACATTCCGACCGCGCAGGTTCCCCGCTTCACCCGCTTCGAACGCACCCACCAGGTTGCGACGGCGCTGATCGGGCCGCAGCTGAAACATCGCCTTCGTATCACGCACACGCCGCAGCGCCTCCGGTTGAAGCTCCAGCCGCCATCCAGGACGCAACTTGCGCAGCCGGCGCACGGCCGAACGCGCCAGCAGCTCCGCCTGATTGTAGCCGCGCTCCCTCTGCCGCTCCCCAAAGAGCGGCACGGGCACAACGAGCAGGCCTTCGCTTGTCTCGGCCTCCAGGGACAGGATGGCCTCGGCGAGCCATTGGCTCAGCACACCCTCCGCGATACGTCGTACCCCACCGAACTTGAGGGCGTGCAGCATCTCGCGCATTTCATTGTCATAGGAGGCAAAGGCCACGGCGCGGGCAAAGGCCGGCGGATTCATGCGGCAGGATGTGCATTCTCCCATACCCATCGCGGCGGCGAAGCGGGCCGATTCCATGCCTAGGGCGTCGCCGCAACGGCTGCAAAGCTGGTCGGCGGCTTGCGACCGGGCGCATACCAGCTCGGCACAGGCATCACAGACGCGGACCGGGCTCAACCCGAGCATGGGCCCGCCACAGATCCGGCAGTCAGAAGGCAGAACGGCATGAAGCAGGTCAGCTACAAGGGTTCGGAGCGCAAACGAACCGAAGAACCGGGGGCGCAGTGCAGGGCCGAGGGCCTGAGGCCCTCCGTTTCCGAGCCGGAATTGCCTTCTGCCCTCGCTGAAGACGCACCTCACTCGCTCTCAGCAGTCGCAAAACTCAGTCGAGTTCGCATTCGTGCCGAATGCCCGCAGTATAGCCGGGACTTTTGCATGAGGCAATCGTGTCGGCTTGCCGTCGATCTCCGAGTGCTCCCAAACGCGCTATTGTTAGACAGATGCCAGTTGTTGCCTCATCCCCGGCCGCCGTCAGACGTGCCCGCGTGAGGCCACGGTTACGGGCTGGTTCTCTGCTGGCCGACTACGTCGCACTCGCCAAACCGCGAGTCTCGGCGATGGTGCTGCTGACGGCGGCGGGTGGCTTCTATCTGGGTTCGCTGGCCTCGGGCACCAGTCCGTTCCACATGGGTCTGGTGCGGGCTCTCGTGGGTATCGGCCTGGTGACCGCCGGATCTTCCGTGCTGAACCAGGCGCTGGAGCGCAAGACCGATCTCCGTATGCCGCGGACGGCCTCCCGCCCCATGGCCCTGGGCCGCGTCGGCCTGACGCACGGCCTTTTATTGGGTTTTGCCCTGATTACTGGCGGGGCGCTTTACCTGTCGTTGACCACCAACCTTCTCACCGGCATCCTGACGCTGCTCACGGCGGTCGCCTATGTGGCCATCTATACACCGCTGAAGCGCATCACCACGCTGAACACCTTTATCGGTGCCTTCCCCGGTGCCCTGCCGCCACTGTTGGGCTGGACGGCTGCCCGCGGCGTTATCGAGTGGCCCGCGGTGGCGCTGTTTGCCATCCTGTTCGTCTGGCAGTTTCCGCACTTCATGGCCATCGGCTGGTTGTACCGCGCCGACTACGCCCAGGCGGGTATCCGGCTGACCGCGACCGGCAGCGATGCCCGGCATGCCGCGCGTTTCACGGCCCTGCAGGCCCTGTTCTATGCCGTTTTGATGGTTCCGGTCAGCCTCTGGCCCACATGGCTGCACCTGACGGGCCGGCCGTACGCCGCCGTCGCGCTTATCCTTGACGCCTACTATTTGTGGGCCACAATTCGATTCGCACGCATCGCCCGGCAGCCCTCGGCGCAGGAAGGCCGGGTTCTTGCCCGCACGCTGCTGAAGGTCTCAGTGATTTACCTGCCGCTGCTGCTGATCGCCATGGTCTTGAATGCACAGGGACGGTTGCTGCTTCGTTAGCTCAGGTTTTGAAGCAGCTGAGCGATTCTGTCGAGTGCTCGAACGAAATCTGCCCGTCTTCCGCTAAGACCAAACGCCGTAGACACAGGCGCACTAAACTGGACATAGCACCATGCCGACGATCGCCGTTCCAAATCCGAACTACCGCACACCCCCCTCGGTCATCTGGGGCATCGTGGGGATCTCCGCCGTGGCTTCGCTGTTTCTTGCCTGGCTGGTCTACTACCATCCCCCGACCGACGTCGCCGGCACGCACCTGGCCTTTCTGCCGGCCCTGAACGCCCTGCTGAACGCCGTCTGCACGGTGTTTCTGGTGATCGGTTTCTGGCACATCCGCCATCGTGAGATCACCAAGCACCGCAATAGCATGTTCGGCGCATTTGTGGTCTCCTCGGTCTTTCTGGTGGCCTACATCGCCAACCACGTGCTCCACGGCGACATGCTCTTCCCGAAAAGCCATCCCCTTGCCCGCGACATCTATCTCTGGGTGCTGTTGACGCCCCACATTCTGCTGGCCGTTATCGCACTGCCGCTGATTTTGATCACGTTCTTCCTGAGCCTGAGTGGCCGTTTCCCAGCCCACAAGAAGTTGGCTCGTTGGACCTTTCCCATCTGGCTGTATGTGTCGGTTTCGGGCGTTGTCGTCTATGCCATGCTGGCGGCCTACCGCTGAGCCAGGCCCTTCGTCCGGCTCCGCACTCTTCCCGGCGTCCGGTCGGACATCGCCCTGCCATGCATGGGGACACGCGCAAGCTGCTGATCGTAGGCACCTGGATCTTCAGCTTCGGTGTGCTGTGCATCGTTCTGCTGTTTGCGGTTCTGGGAGGATCCGGTCACCAGGGACCGCACACCAATGGCGGCTGGCTGGCCCTGATCCTGGCGCTCGGCTGCCTGCCGACAGGCATTCTGACGCTCGGGCTGGGCATCGCCAAGCTGATCGGCGATAAGAGCCGCTAACCCATTTGGCCCTTGCGGTAGCTGGCGTGCTACCCTCTCCCGCAATGGCGCCTCTATCTTGGCGAATCAAAGCTCACGCATTCCGTCCCACGCAGACAGGCCTGCTCTGGCTGGCGCTTACAACCTTCGCCGTGGGGCAAAGTTCCCCTCCCGTTTCCTCTTCTGGGCAGGAACCGGGAGCGCCCACCGCGGGTGACCTCTCCCCGGCAGCCGCCTTGGAGACGGCCATGCATCCATTCAACGTGACGCGGCACAACGTGGCGAACTGGTCTGAGATCGAGCTCGCGGCCATGCGGGTGGCGATTGCGCAGGGCCGCGATGCCTGCCTGGCGCGCCCGGCGGAGACGTATAGCGGGGCGGTGCTGCTCGACCTGGCGCACCTGTGTGCCCTGGGCCAGCAATGGGGTCCGGTGGCCACGGCGGCAGGACGGTACCTAAGCGAGAAGACCGAGCCCAAACCCCTGCTTCCCGATGCCTACGTCACGCGTATTGATGCCGAACTGCATCTCCGCGATGAACCCGCGGCGCTGGCCGACGCCCTCGCCATGCTGACCGCCGTACCCTACACGCCGGACGTCGCGGATTCAATCGATGAGGCCCTGGACTACCTGCGCTTTGTCTATACCGGGGACGCCCTGCGGCTTGCGGCGGCGCGGCAGCCGCTGCTGATCCAGGCTCTGCGGAAGGCTTCCGGGAGCGCGGCTCAACTTACGGCCGGAGTTGCCGCCGTGCAGCCGGCGGCGGTCGGCGAATCGCATCCGGGTGACCCTCTGCCGCCCACAGTTCCCGTGCACCGGCTCTTCGCAGAGGGTCTGCAGTTGGCGGCCTTGCAACAGCTCGCTGCACAGCCGGAGGCCGCGGCCGGAACTGCAAAGCAAATCAAAGCAGAACTGCCCTCGGCGCTGCCGCCCGACGAAGCGCTGCGTATTGCGGCGGCCCTGCGTGCCTATGCCCTGCTGGGCCAGCCCTTGCCGGCGTTGAAGCCGCGGGCCTGGCTGCAGCAGGCAGGCCACAAACCGCCTCCGCTGCCGGCGTTGCGGACCATTACCGGACTGCTGGTGTTCCCGGATTCCTGTGCCGAATGCCGCCGTCTGGGTGGGCAGCTGCCTGAAACCGTCTTTGCGGTGGAGGGCCACAGCGCCTACGTCTACGGCCTGCTGCTTGAAACCGTTCCGCCTCGCCTACCTCCGAAAAACGTCAACGGTGCCGCTGAAGTCGCCTTTGCTCCGGCTTTTGCCGCTGCCGCACTCGCCGGCACAGCCACGGTCGCCGTCGAGGCAAACACGTTGCAGGAGCTCGCTTCTGACGACTACCCCTTGCTCCTGCTGACGGACGCCCGCGGCATCGTCAGGGTCGTCCAGCCGGTGAGCATCGAGGCGCTGGGAGACGGCGGAGCGGTTTACTCCGCCATTCACCGGGTCGGAGAAAACTTCCCCCTGACCGCGCCGTCCCCGTCTTCCCAAAAACAGGCTCACGTGTCGGCCCCTCACGGCTCATAGAGCAGGGACGAAAAACGCCCTCGCTCTGCTATTCTTCCCCCTGACGGAGCACATCATGGCCAAAGGCGTTAACAAAGTTCTTCTTCTCGGCAACGTAGGCAAGGATCCGGAGATTCGCGCCTCGCAAGGTGGCATGGCCATCGCCAGCTTTACCCTGGCGACGGCCGACCGCCAAAAAGATCAGACCGGCCAATGGACGGACAAGACCGAATGGCACAACCTGGTCGCCTTCGGCCGGACTGCCGAGATTGTGCGTGATTACGTGAAGAAGGGAACGCAAATCTTTGTCGAAGGTAAGATCCAGACGCGCTCCTGGGACGACAAAGAGTCCGGCCAGAAGAAGTACCGGACGGAGATCCTGGTGAACGACATGAGCCTGCTGGGTGGACGCGGCGACAGCGCGGGAGCCGGTGCCGCGGTCGGCGCCGGCTCTTCCGAACGTGCCGGTGGTTATGGCGGCAGTGGCAGCCAGGGCGGCGGCTATGGCTCGAGCGGCAACTACGCCGGGGCGCGGGCCAGCACCGGATCCGGCAGCAGCTATTCACAGCCGGCAAATGATTACGCCGATCAGGGCATCACGGACGAAGACATTCCTTTTTAGCCCTTCCCGCAGCACCAAACGCCGATTCCGTGCGGGAACGGCCAGGAAATAAGCCTCTGTATTCAGACATTCAGCCTGGCACTGCTTTGAGGATCGATCCTCACCTGGGTGCAGGCACACCGCCGCCACCCAGGTGAGTTACTCCTTAGGCCGACTCCTCAAGGCGCAGCGCCGAGAGTCATGATCAGGACTTGAGACTGCCAGCTTCCACCGAGACCATGCCAATGCCTTCGGCAAAGGCCGTGACTGTGGAGTTTTCTGCCGGACGAGCGCTTTGGTTCTCGATCCAGACGACGCGGCCGGTGGTGAGAATGCCCGAGCCCGCCTGCGGTCCCTTGGTGAAGAGATCGTTTACCTGGTAGTGCGTATCGTGCAAAATCGTGCGCTGTTCGCGATATTCCATCGGCTTTGTCATGTACTGTCCCTCGCTGCTAGGAGCATGACGCAGGCGAGCCGATCGGTGAATATCACGATCTGGTGAGGCCTCCCCCGAAAGCGACCTGTTTTGGGTCAGTTTTGGTGGCGGTGCCCATTTCGGGCTAAACGGTCGCGTCCGGAGGCAAATTCCGGGTTTCGGTTGTATGCGGGGCGAAAGCTGCGTAGCGTGGTTCTATGCCATTGACAGAACAGCCGCAACGCTTCTTCTTCACCTTTCGCTGCAATGAGGAGGCGCACGGCGAACCCCTGACAGAGGTTCTCGTGGATCAACTAGAAGACCAGGACCCGTCCGTCGCTCCAAATGCCTACAAACGCAGCTGGTTCGGAACAGAGGAGAGCCTTGCCGGCCTGATGCCGCGGCTCGGCTTCGCTCCCCTCGACGTGGAAGGGGTGCTGGCAGCGCTGCGCGATCATCGCGGCGCCGATCGCAAGCTCGAGGTCAGCCAGGATCAGTTGCGAGAGGCCGGCTTTCAGGAGCTGTCCTAGGCACCGTCAATTGACGCTTCCGGTTCGTGCGTCGACCCTAGTCGTGCGTCGACCTTGTTGTGCTTCGACTTGACCGATAAGGCCGTCAACACGGCGGATGGAATAGAGGATTGGCTTGGATTAGGCTATTGCCAGAGTTGCTTCCGGCAAAATGATTTTCTTGGGCCACGATCCTGCTTCCTTGACGCCTTTCCCAGTCTTGCGCTGGTGGCTTCGCCGTGCCATGCCCTTGGGCGCTGCGCTGCTGTTGCTGGTGATGGCTAGCGACGCACGGGCGCAGCGGCACTCCTTCGGGTCCTCGCCGCCGACACCTCCCCTGCACACCGCGCAGCTCGCCGCAGCGCCTGTGCCGGCCACCGTGCCCGGGCCCATCGCGCCGGCGAGTGCCGGTCTGGGGGCGATTCAGTTTCTGGCTTCCAACTTCACGGTGCCGGCGCCGCAAACCCTGACGCGCCAGCTCAGCGCCGAAGACGAACGGACCCGCTCCGGGGCGCTCTCTTCCCTGGGTGCGCCCGGCCAGTACCTCGGCCATGGTCATGTGCCGTTTCCACACTCCGTACAGCTGGACCTGGTGCAGCTAAGCGCCGGCGACGAGCTGGACGCGCTGCTCACCATCGAGCTGGATCAGCACATCGTCAGTGCCGTGCTGGCGCCGGACAGCGATAGCTGGCGCAAGATCGCGACGCTGACATTCCCCACTGCCTTCAGTGCAGCCGGCACCACACCGGCCACGTTCGCCCGCCCGCTGCGCTCCTGGCTGCAGCCGGGGCGTTACCGGGCGGTCTTTCGCGGCTCCGTGACCGGGCCCACGGGCGACTTCACGGAAAACGAGGCGGATTTGCGCATCATCAACAACCGTGCCGTGATCGTACTGGACTTCGTCTCGGGTGCGCGACAGTGCGATAACGCCGGGCAGTTCCGGCCGGCACACCAGAGCTGCGAGCTGATTCAACGCTGGCTGGAGCCGGATCCCATCGATCCGACCCACCACTTCACGCTGATTACCGGCGTCGGCCATTTCTCGGCGCATGATGCGCTCGATCCGTTGACACGCTCGCGCAACTACCGTCTGACGCGGCTGCGTTCCTTTGCCTGTCAGCCGTTTGTCTTCTCCGAGCCGGCGCAGCACTTTGAGCCCACCGCCAACTCCGCCCCATGCGCTTTGCATGATGGACCACGCCCGGACCACATGTAACCTGCAACTTACCGCGGTCTTCTCGCTACCGCGTCCAAGGATTTGAGACCCGTTCCAGGGAGGTGAGACTCCTTCTCGCACGCGGCACGTCAAACGGTAGCCATGTTTCGCAAGCTCGCCTTCCTCCTCTTTTCTTCCAGTTCAGCCCTTTGCGCCGTCCTTTGCGCCGTGCTTTGCGCCGCTCCGGCCCAAACCGCCGCTCCGGCCCAAACCTTAGCCCAGAGTCCGGCCCTGGTGGCACACACGCTGCGGTATGCCCCCGGACAAAGCATCACGCTGAGCCTTCCGCCCAGGCTGGACATCACCGTGGCCGCCAGCGGTCTGCACCGGGTCCGCTTTCTGGCCCAGTCTCCCGATGGCCGCATCTTTGCCACCGGCATGTGGAACCTGGCCGACAACACCCAGGGATCCATCTTCATCCTGGACGGCTGGAACGCGCGGACCGAGCGCTTCGAGCACGTTACGACCTACCTGGATCATCTGCGCAATCCCAATAACCTGGCCTTCTGGACCGATCCGGCGACGGGCAAGAGCTGGCTTTATCTGCCCTTGACCGATCGGCTTGAGCGGTTTCCCTTTCGAGCCGGCGATACGCATCCAAGCGGCCCGGCCGAGACGCTGATCCGGTTCCCCGATTACGGTCTCAACTACAAGTACGGCGGCTGGCACCTCACCCGCACGGTGGCCATCGCCACGCTGCACGGCCGAACGCGGGTCTACGTGGCCGCAGGCTCGTCCTGCGATTACTGCCGCGAGCGCGAGGTGATCCGTGCCACCGTGACCGCCATGGACATGGATGGAGCGCACCAGGCGCTGGTGGCGCAGGGTCTGCGCAACGCCGTGGACCTGCGTTTTGTGCCGGATCTGGACGGCGGCGCGCTGTTTGCCACAAATATGGGCGACGATCACCTGGGTACCGGTGAGCCGGAGGACACGTTTTTCGAGCTGGACTCGAACGCTCACCCTGGGCCGCTAGCCCAAGCCGACGCCGGAGCCGGCACAGGAGCCAGGCCTGGCCACATCGCCAACTACGGCTGGCCGACCTGCTACTTCGCGCACGGCAAAGCCGCACTGGACACCACGCCGCTGCCCTCCATGCCGCCGCCGGGTGATCTCGCGACGGAGGCGGAACGGCCAGCAGACGCCAGGGATACGAGCTACGGCGCGCAACCAGGCATGCACACGCAGGGTACCTTGCTGACAGCCGGAGGGGATGGCTCAAAGGCCGACCCCAACGCCAACCTGGGCGCGGTGCCTGCCCCGCTGACCAGCTGCGCGGACGTTCCGCCCGCCTACGACGCCTTCCCCGCGCATTCTTCTCCGCTCGGGATGGCTTATTTCGGGACCGGTAACCCGATTCTGGGCGAGAACTTTCTGGTGGCGCTGCATGGGGCCAGTCGCCCGAGCATCGGGACCGGGTACCGGGTGGTGCGGTTTTCACCGGATAACCGCCTGCCGGAACCGATCATCACCGGGTTCCTGACAGTCGGCAGTGACGGCAAGCCGGCCGTCCACGGGCGGCCGTGCGGCATGTTGCGCCTGGGGCCGGACCGGTTCCTGCTTACCGACGACAAATTAGGACTGGTGTACCTGATCCAACCTCGGGGTCATTGAGGCACCGGACCAAAAAGCACGTCCCTGCAACGAAAGGCTCCCGGTTACTCCCCCCTTCACAAAACTCATCCCACGTGGGTATTATTCAGCGGGCGGTTACACTGTCGTGCATATGGACGAATCCCGTTTCCGCAAAGTGTCTGACCAAGCCTTGGAGCAGTTGAAGCAAAGCCTCATTCGCGCCGAAGAAGCATTAGGCGGGTTTGAAGCCGAGGAAAAGAATGGCGTGCTGAACGTGCTGTTTGACGATGGCAGCGCCAAGTTTGTCTTCACCCCGAATACGCCTGTGCGCCAGGTGTGGATCTCGGCCCAGTCCACCAGCTTCAAGCTGGAATGGAACGAAGCCGAGGAAGCCTTCACGCTGCCGCGCACCGGAGAAGATCTACGTGCGCTGACCGAGCGGCTGCTTCGCGAACAGCTCGGCGACGCCAACCTTGCGCTTACCTAAGCGCATTCCGAGGCCCCGAAGTCCATGCAAGCGCTGCTTTCTGTTGCCCTCATTACGCATAACGAAGAGAAGAATCTGGGTCGGACCTTAGCCAGCGTGCGCTGGGCAGACGAGATCATCGTTGTCGATTCCGGTTCCACCGACAGCACCGTAGAGATCGCCCGCTCTTTTGGCGCCACCGTGATCGAACGCAGCTGGCCCGGCTTTGCCGCGCAGAAGAACTTTGCCCTGGCGCAGTGCACCGGGACGTGGGTGCTTTCGCTTGACGCCGACGAAGAGCTCAGCCCCGAACTGCAGCGCCAGATTCGCACCCTGCTGGCCAGCCAGCCCGTGGTCGACGCCTTCCGCCTGAAGCGGCGCAACCTGTTCCTGGGTCGCTGGATCAAGCGCGGCGGCTTCTACCCGGATGCAAAGCTCCGTCTTTTCCGCCGCACGACCGCCAATTTTGGCGCTCAGCCGGCATTTGAAAACCGTCCCGTCCACGAGACTATTCACTTCGACGGTGCCTCGCAAACGCTGGACTACGACCTTATTCACCACGCCTATCCCTCCCTGAGCGATTACCTGGAGCACATGGAGCGGTACAGCAACCTGGGGGCCGGTCTGCTGCTTGAAAAAGGCCGCATCAGCCGCGCCCTGCCCTCCTTTGTGGCTCGCACATTGCTCTTCCCGGTGCTGACCTTTTTGTGGAACTACATCCTCCGGTTGGGCTTTCTGGACGGCCGCGAAGGCTTGCTGCTACACAGCTACCATGCGGTCTACAGCAGCTGGAAGTACGCCAAGGCTTGGGAAATGGGCCGCAAAATGGTACCCACGCCGGCGACGGTCAGCCCGGCGATCAGCTCTTCCCAGATCGCGGCTTGAAGCGGGTAGATCGTTTAGCTTAAAGGCGCTCCGGCTGTGCTCATCCCGTTGTCATCCTAAACAAAGTGAAGGACCTGCTTTCCGTTCCACCAAGAGTTGATGTGGGGCAAGAAGCAGGTTCTTCGCTATGCTCAGGATGACAACAGTGCTGTGCTCAGGACGGCAAAGCTTTGCCTTTAGCGTTTCCCTTCCAACACCGCCCGGAAACACTCCGCGTAGCGTGTGGGCATCGCACGGCGGCGCATGTCGCGGCCCACGACCAGATGGACGGTTTCACCCTCGCACAACAGCAGTCCATCCGTGGATCGCACCACGGCGTAGGTAAAACGCACCACTGAACCGCGCACGCCGGCCAGGTGCGTGCGTACGATCAGCTCGTCGTCATACCGCGCAGGCGCTTTGTATCGCGCCCGGACCTCCACCACGGCGATCAGCGCGCCTTCTTCCTCTTCCATCGCCCGGTAGTCCAGCCCCAGCGAGCGAATAAATTCCACCCTCCCAACCTCGAACCACACAAGGTAGTTGGCGTGGTAAACCACACCCATCTGGTCGGTTTCGGCATAACGGACGCGCACGCGGGTCTCGGCGGCGGCTTTTGGTCCCGCAGGGTTCAAGTTTGTGGAAGCAGTGGCCATGGAGGGCGTCATGTAAGGCTAGGATAGTCGCGTGGCCCACCTGTTGCTCCAACCCACGGATGCCCTGCTCGTGATCGACATGCAGAGCGACTTTCTGCCGGGCGGACCGCTGGCCGTCGCCGGCGGCGACGCCCTCGTGCCCGGCATTAACGAACTGGCCCGGCGCTTCGACCACGTAATCCTGACCCAGGACTGGCACCCTACGGGTCACGTCAGCTTCGCGGGCAGCCACCCGGGTAAAGAAGCCTTTCGCGACACCGCGGAGACCCACTACGGCACCCAGGCGCTGTGGCCGGAGCACACGGTGCAGGGTTCGCCCGGCGCCGCGCTGGCCCCGGGCCTCGAGATCCCGCACGCGGAGATGATCCTGCGCAAGGGCTTTCGGCGCGGCATCGACAGCTACTCAGCCTTTGTCGAAAACGACAAGACCACGCTCACCGGACTGGCCGGCTACCTGCGCGAGCGCGGTCTGCAGCGGCTGTTTTTCTGCGGTCTGGCGTTTGATTTTTGCGTGGGGCACTCGGCCGTGGATGCGGTGCGTTTCGGTTTCGAGGCGCTGATCGTCGAAGATCTCAGCCGCTCCGTGGATCTACCCGGAACCGGTGCCGACCCTGGAACCGTGGAGGCCATCGAAGCCCGCCTTTCCGAAGCCGGCGTAGGGCGAATCGGTTCTGAGGCGATCCACCCACGAACGGAGACCGCAGCCTAGTGGCCGCCGACCGGAGCGACTGGCCCGAGGCCATGGCCACCGTCCTCAGCTGCCACTACGAGATGCGTGCCGGGCGGGCGCTCGCCTTCGGCATCCCCTCGGGCCGGCACTTCCACATTACCTACAACTACTGGGCCGGCGGCGATCTGCAGGTGGCCGACTGCTATGCGGTAAAAGCTATGCCGCAGGGCAGCCTGTTTCCCGTCCGCTACGACCCCGAGACGCCGCTCCGCCATCATCATGAGCACTCGGGGGCCAGCACGCGGAGGGCTCCGCTGATCGCGATTGGCGTCGCCGGCTCGATCGTGCTTTCGCTGGTGTGGCTGCTGGTACTGCGGGGCTGCTCCTAAAACGGGACCTGGGCGCGCGAAGCCCACTTCCGCGACGGCCCCGTGCTGTGGAGACCTGATTCCTAGCGCGGCCGCGACTTACGCCACACCAGCGCTCCCACGAGCAGAGCGAGCACGGTGGAAAGCCCCATCGCCTTCAGGATCGCGGCCGGGCCACCGCTCTGCACATCGCCGTACAGGTGCTCGTTGTAGATCACAAAGCCGCAGCAGGAGACCGGCAGGGCGAACACGAACACCACGAAGCCGAGCAGGGCGGCGAGGGCAAATCGCTTGGTCCAATCGTTCATGCTTCACTCCCTGCGCCCTGGCTAGAGCCCGAGCTCCGCCGCGTGCGCCCGCATGGCCTCCAGGCGATGGCCGATGTGCTCTTCCAGTGGGATGCCGAGTAACTCGGCCCCGCGCGTGATGTCTTCCCGCTTCACCGCCCGGGCGAGGGCCTCCGGTACAGGCGGCCGCGGCCGGCCCGTATTTGAGCAGCGATTCGCTCTCGTCCATTCCTTTAGTAATGCCTCGGCCGTGTCACCGTTACGAACGTTATGCACACCCTTGTCCCCCGCCCTAGTGATTCTCTTGGTTCCCTTCCGGATATACCCTAGTTTCACCCGGAAATGCCGGTGAAGAGCTATTGACTCTCTGTGCAACGGGTGTCATTGTAGGCACATCACCGTGTGTCAGCTTGACATCGGTGCTGCGGTGCCTTGCTCTGGCAGCCGCCCGCAACACACAACATGGAAGCTTTACTGGCGCCCCCCAGCGCTGCGTTGCTTGATCCAAGCGCAGCCTCGCCCGGTACCGATTCGTCGGCCGCAGGCACAGCGCGTGAGGTCCTCAAATGCGAAGGCTGCAAGCTCGTGCAGTTTCGCACCCCCGCCGCCGTCTGCCGCCGCTGCAAGCGCTCGCTGCTGCCGGAGCAACCCAAGGCGCAACCGGCCATCGCACTCGTGCCTGCCGCTCCTGAGGCCGCCGCTCCCACGGAAACGTTGCAGGTAGCCTCCGCGGTCCGCGATCTGCGCCGTGTCCGCAACCTGTCGCAGCGTCAGCTGGCCGGCCGCATGGGCGTTCCCCGGACCTACATCTCCAAGATCGAAAACGGAAAGGCGATGCCCACGTTGAGCTCTCTCGATCGTCTGGCCAAGGCCCTGCAGGTGGACATCTCCGCCCTGCTCCGCGACGCTCCTAAGCGCCACCAGGACGAAACGGCCCTGCTGACCGCCGACCCGTTTCTGGCCGAGATCGCCAAGTTCGCCCCGCACCTCACCTCGACGCAGAAGTCCATCTTCCTGAATCACGTTCGGGAGCTGGCGCAGACGCGGTCGCGGCGTACCGCCTAGGTCAACGCGAACAGCCCTCCTTCCTCGCCGCAGGGGCCGTGTACGCCCCGGATCCTGCGGCACCTCCGCTGTTCTTACGGCACACCCCGTCGTCTTTTTTATCCTGTGTGGCATACCGGCATGCGCGCGGCCAGCTGCCTTCTCTGCGGGGTATTCCCACCTCCCGTCGTTTCCGCTATGGTCAATGGGAGCGAATTCACGTGCGCCAAGTCTCTTCAGCCCGTCTCTACCAGCGGTCCTCCCGGGCCCACGAGCTTTCGTCCGAGGAGCGTTGCCTCTACGATCGTCTGGATCCGGAGCGCATGCCGCAGCACGTGGCCATCATCATGGACGGCAATGGCCGATGGGCAGGCAAACGGGCGCTCAAACGCTTTCTCGGTCACCAGCAGGGGGCTGAAAGCGTGCAGTTCGTGGTGGAAACCGCGTCCCGCATCGATCTGCCCTGGCTGACGCTCTACGCGTTTTCACTGGAAAATAGCCTGCGCCGGCCCCAGGGCGAGGTCAGCTTCCTGATGAAGTTGCTTAAAAATTACCTGGTCTCCAACGTGCAGCGGATGAATGACAACAACATCCGCATGGCCTACATCGGCCGAACCCATGAGCTGCCGGCCGAGGTGCAGGACACCATGCGCTGGGCCCAGGCCGAGACCGCCAAGAACACCGGCACCACCCTGACGCTCGCGCTGAACTACGGCTCCCGCTCGGAGATTGTGGATGCAGGCCGCGTCCTGGTTCACCGCTTGCTCGCCGAGGCTGCCGGCCGCGGCATTTCTGTTGAGGACCTGCTGGCCGCAGAAGGCGTCGATGATGCCGTCAACACACGCATGGATGAGGCACATCTGTCCTCAGCGATGTACACGGCCGGGATGCCTGACCCCGATCTCGTGGTGCGCACCTCCGGCGAGCAGCGCATCTCCAACTTTTTGCTCTGGCAGATCGCCTATGCGGAGATCTTCGTCACCGACCGGCTCTGGCCGGACTTCCGCGGAGCTCACCTGCTGGAGGCCATTAGCGCCTACCAGGGGCGCGAGCGCCGATTTGGCGGCCTCGGGGAAGCAAGCGATGAGGACCTCTCCGGCATTCTTCCGGGCGAGGCGGAATTGGCGCGTCGCTGATCCTGCTTTTTCTGCGACCATAGAGCGTCATGCACTCCCGCAAATCCATACCAACTCCGGAAGAGCTCCCCTGGCAGGCTTTGCTTGATTCCGCCGGTGAGGGTATCTGGGGTGTGGACCTGCAGGGAATCTGCACCTTCGTCAACCGTGCTGCCTGCGCAGCCCTGGGCTACATGCCGGACGAACTGGTCGGCCGCAACATGCACGAAGCGATCCACCATCACCATCCGGACGGACGGCCTTACCCGAACGCCGAGTGCATCGTGTACAACGTCTTCCGACGGGGTCGGGCCTTCACCAATCAAATCGACCACCTGTTCCGCAAAGACGGTTCGATCTTTTACGCGGAGATGTCGGCGCAGCCGATCCTGCATGAAGGCGCGACCCGGGGCGCCGTTGTTACCTTTCGCGACATCACCCAAACGCGAAAGACCGAAGAGGCGCTGCGCCGCAGTGAAAAGCTGGCCGCCGTGGGCCAGCTTGCCTCGTCGATCGCGCATGAGATTAACAATCCGCTCGAAGCCGTGACAAACCTCCTCTACCTCATCCGCAACGCCCGCAGCCTGCCAGAGATGCAGGCCTACGCCGTCCAGGCAGAGTCGGAACTGGCTCGCGTCGCCGACATCACGACCCAGACGCTGCGCTTCCACCGCCAGCAAAGCAGCGCCGCCCTGGTCGATCTGAACGAGACCCTCCCCGCGGTTCTGCGCCTGTACACCACCCGGCTACGTTCGCGCGGTATTCAACTGCACGTGGACCTGCAACCCTCCCCTGCGGCCATGCTTCTTGAAGGCGATATGCGGCAGGTGCTCAACAATCTTGTCCGGAACGCCTTGGACGCTATGCCGGCGGGGGGCCATCTGTACCTGCGTCTGCGGTCCGCGACGTGCCCCGGGACCGGCGCGCCGGGGCTTCGCATCACCATCGCCGACACAGGTACCGGCTTTCTACCCGAGATCCGCGCGCACCTGTTCGAGCCTTTTTATACCTCCAAGGAGATCACCGGTACCGGTCTAGGACTGTGGATCTCCAAGGGGATCGTGGACAAACATGCGGGCCATATCGGGATGCGTTCATGCCAGCAGGGTATGGGTGCACCCGGCAGGCACGGCACGGTGTTTGCCCTATGGCTTCCGCTGCAACCCCCAGCGGTTCGAACGGATCGCAAGAACCAGGACATTCCCCAAAGCAGCGGCCCACAGAGCGGCCAGAACAGCGGCCGGGACACCAGCCAGCTTGATGCGTCCAGCACCGCCAGGCTCGGGACAGCCGCCGGCGCCATGTATGCTCAAACGGACGCATGAAGCGAATTCTTACCGGGGCCGTGCTGATCGCGCTGGTCGCCGCGCTGATCTTCTTCGATATTCCCTGGCTTGTCACGGTCTTCAGCGCGATCGTGGCGTTGCTCGCCGCCTTCGAGTTCCGCGGGCTCGCCGGGAAAGCCGACGCGGGTTTTCCCCTTTGGTGGATGGCTGGCGCAATCGTGCTTTTCTTCACCGTGAGCGCTCTGCAGCCGTTTGATCTCATCGCTGCTGTCTCCTTTGCCACCCTGGTCTTGTTCACCTGGAGCAGTTTTCGGTCGCCCCTGCCGCGGGTTTTGCATGAGACCGGCGCGGGCCTATTGATGCTGCTCTATATCGCCTATCCGCTCTCGCTCGTGCCGCGCATTCTGGCAACCGAGGACGGTACGGCCCTGCTCTTGTTTCTGTTTTTGTGCGTCTGGTGTGGCGATATCGCCGCACTGTATATCGGCAAGAACTTCGGCAAGCGCAGGCTGGCCCCGGCGCTTTCGCCGAACAAGACATGGGCGGGAGCGGTTGCGTCCGTGGTCGGCAGCTTGGTCTTTGGGATGGGTCTGATCGCCCTGGGCAACTGGCTCACAGCGCACAATTCCACGTTCACCCGGCTGCACACCACCGAACCGCCGTGGCGCTTTCTGCTGCTGGCGATTGGGTTGAATTTTGCCGCACAGCTAGGAGATTTGGTGGAGTCGGCGCTGAAGCGTGGCGTCGACGTAAAAGATTCCGGCACGCTGCTGCCCGGTCACGGTGGCGTGTTGGACCGCGTCGACGCCCTGCTGCTGGCCGCGCCGGTGTTGTGGTTCGTTCTACTGCTGTGGCAGCCGCAGTAGGCAGAGACAAGGCCGATTCTGCGAAAATGATCTTGTGAAAAATATTGCCCTTCTCGGCTCGACCGGCTCCATCGGCCAATCCACCCTTAGCCTTTGCGAGTCGCACGCTGCCCAGTTCCGGCCCGTGGCATTGGCCGCCGGTTCCAACCTCGAGGTCGCTTTAAAGCAGTGTGTTCGATGGCGCCCGGCGACCGTGTCGATGGCTACAGAAGAGCTTGCCGAGGCTCTGCGCACCCGGCTGCGCGCGGCGGGCGTCAACGGCATCGAGGTGGTGCACGGGACAGCGGGAACGGTGCGTGTGGCCACCCTGCCAGAGGCGGATTTTGTGGTCTCGGCGATCGTGGGTGTGGCCGGCCTGGAAGCAACGTACGCCGCCGTGCTGGACGGCAAGACGGTAGGGCTCGCCAACAAGGAGTGCCTGGTCGCGGCAGGCGATCTGATCCTCCAAGCCGCCCGCGAACACGGGGCGGTGCTGCTGCCGATTGACTCCGAACACAATGCGATCCACCAGTGTCTGCGCGGCGGGGCGGCGAACGAGGTCAAACAGATCTGGCTCACAGCCTCCGGCGGCCCGTTTCGCAACACGCCGCTGAGCGAATTTGAGGGCATCACACCGGCCCAAGCGCTCAAGCACCCTACCTGGACCATGGGCCAGCGCATCACGGTGGACTCGGCGACCATGCTGAACAAGGGTCTGGAGATTATCGAGGCTTGCCGGTTATTCAATCTGCCGCCCGACCGCGTCCGTGTCACCGTGCATCCGCAATCCACCATCCACTCCCTCGTCGAATATGTGGACGGCTCTATCCTGGCGCAGATCTCCGTCACCGACATGCGCCTGCCGATCTTGTACGCGCTGAGTTGGCCCGAGCGTGTGCCCAGCGACCTGACCTTTGACATGACGGCGTTGAAGCAGCTCGACTTTCAACCACCGGATCTCGAACGCTTTCCCTGCCTCCGGCTGGCATATGAGGCAGCCGCGGCCAGCCAGGCGCACTGCATCGCGCTGAATGCGGCGGATGAAGTTGCGGTCGAGCTGTTTCTGAAGGGGGATCTGCCCTTCATGGGCATCCCGCGTACAATCGAGGCGGTGCTGGCGGTTACCACTTCCGCCTCTCCGGCGTCTATCGCGGAGGTGCTTGCGCTCGATGCGCGGGCCCGCGAGCAGGCGCATGAAGCCGTTTTGCAGACAGCCTGACGATCTTCCGACTTCCGAAGCCCGCTTCCGTTCCCCGCCACCTTCAACCCCTCCGAGGCAGCCTTTCCTTCTATGCATCTCCTTCAGGTAGTCGCCGAGTTCGCGGTGGTGCTTGGCATCATGGTCCTGGTGCACGAGTTCGGTCACTTTGCCCTGGCCAAGCTGTGCGGTGTGCGCGTGGAGGCCTTTGCGCTCGGCTTCGGCACGCGGCTTTTCGGCGTGGTCTACAAGGGCACGGACTACCGGGTGAACCTGCTGCCGCTGGGCGGCTACGTCAAGATGGCCGGCGAGATGCTGGGCGAATCGGCGGCAACCACAGAGGCCCGCAAACCCATCGATCCGGGCGACTTCACCGCGCATCCACGCTGGCAGCGGGCCCTGATCGCCCTCGCCGGACCGGTGCTGAACTTTCTGCTGGCCATTTTGCTGCTAGCCGTTGTCGCCCACTACCACCATGAGGTAGATCAGTACCTCAACGGTCCCGCGGTGCTGGATTACGTGGCAGCGGACACGCCCGCCGCGAAGGCCGGGCTCAAGGCCGGCGATACGCTGGTGCGGGTAAACGGCGTCGCGGATCCGACCTGGATGCAGATCGGTGAAGAATCCGCGCTGCACATGAACGCCTCGATTCCGGTGACCTACCGCCGGCCGGATGGGCAAACCGCGACCGCGCCGCTGCTGATCGACACGGGCGACCGGAGCGGCGAGTTCACGCCGGGCAGCCTGTCTCATGTGGGGCTCGAGCCGCAGTCGCAGCCCGGGCCAATGGTGGTGCAGACCGTGGAGCCGGACACGCCGGCCTCGACGGCGGGGTTGAAGTCAGGCGACAAGCTGCTGAGCATCGACAACTACCAGCCGCACTCCGTGGAGCCCCTGCTGGCCTACCTGCAGGACCACAACGGCGCGCCTGCGGTGCTGAAGGTAGACCGCAGCGGCCAGGTGCTGACCCTGCCGATCGTGCCGAGGAAGCTCATGCTGGGCACGGGGCCGATAGGCTACAAGCTGGGCTTCAGCCGCGTGCCGCCGCCGGCCGATGTGGTCAAGCTGCCGCTGGGGCAGGCGATGAAGCAGTCGCTGCAGGAGAATGCGGAGTACTCCACGCTGCTGCTGCGGGTGCTTAAGGGCATGTTCACGCATCAGGTGGCGGTGAAGTCGGTCAGCGGTCCCGTGGGCATGGCGCAGCAGATCGACCTGGCTGTGCAGTACGGCAAGTGGACCGTGCTTGAGACCATGGCGGCGATCTCACTGAACCTCGGCATCCTGAACCTGATGCCCTTTCCCGTGCTCGACGGCGGGATGATCCTGTTCCTGCTGATCGAGGCCATTATGCGCCGGGATGTGAATCAGGTGATCAAGGAACGGGTGTATCAGGTGGCGTTTGTGTGCATCATCCTGTTTGCCGCGCTGGTGATGTTCAACGATATTGCGAAGCTGCATTTGAAGCTGTAGGTACACCTCCCCCCTAGTACTTGCTGTTCAAAGTCTTAAAAGAAGGGGGTTTAAGTTCGATTTTCGGACCTAGACCCCTTACCGTTACCAACGGTCCTGCAGCCGGTATCCGGTTTTCACCGTACACCGGCTGTCAAGTGGCTGGGGCGACGTTCCTGTCAGCGGGAGCGCAATTCCGTTGCGATCTGCTCGGCGGCCGCACGGGCTTCTTTTGCCTGATCTACCGGAAAACTGATCGCCCCGACGCGGGCGTGGCCGCCGCCGCCCCAGCGTTCGCAGAGGGCCGCGATGTTCGCGAGTTCGGCTGCGGGTTTGGTCGTCCAGGGATTGGTGCCCACGGAGATTTTGGTGCGGAAGCTGGATTTGGAGAGGCCTACGACGTAGGTGGCTCCCGGGTGCAGGTAGTAGGGGATGAACTTACTGTAGCCTTCGACGGGCTGGTCGGTGATGTCGAAGGTGATGACGCCGTCCCGCAACTGGATGCGGTCGCGGAGCAGGTCTACGGCCTTCCAGTGGCTTTCGAGCAGCGGGCCGAGGAGCTCCCCGACCCAGGGCAGGGCGACGATCTCGGCCAGCGGCAGCGCGGTGAGCAGGGGGATGAAGCGCTGCACGGTTTCGCTGGTGGGCGCGGCTTCGATGATGGCCGTGAGCTTCATGGCGGGGGCGGCGAGTTCGACGGCGGCGGTGGCCGACTCGTATTTGGCGCCGTCCACGATGTTGGCCCAGCGGATCAGGTCGGCCAGAGGTGCAATATCCATCCCGAAGCGAGTCTGCGCGATGCCCGCGATCCAGCCGGTGCAGCTGATGTAGAGCGGATCGAAGAAGTAGCGCAGGGCCTGGGGACCGGGCGCGCCGGGCACCCCTATGCCGGCACGGAAGTGGGCTTCGTCCTCGGGCGTGGAGAAGGCGGACTGGTGGTGGTCAAACCACCAGGTGACCTCGGGCCGCGGGGAGTACTTGAAGTCGACGATGGCGTTTTCGCCGTTCCTTTCCAGCCAGCCGTCTTCAAAGAGCGGGCCGGGGCGGTGCGCGAGGCCGTGGTAGTCGAAGGTCTGGGCCGTGCCGATGCATTCGCGGTGAAAGCGGGTGAAGAGCGAGGCGGAACAGGCGCCATCGAAGCAACGATCGTGGTAGAAAACTCGGCAGTTCAAAGTGGATCGGGGCCTTTCAGCGCTAAAGTGCGGACAGGTTGAGGATAGCTGAGGGAGCGACGGTCTGAGTTGCAGGTCCTGAGTTGCAGGTCCTGAGTTGCAGGTTCTAAGTTGTAGGTTCTGAGTTGCAGGTTCTGACTTGTCAGTGTTCGAGTGGTTGGCATTCGCAACCAGGCTGCCATAGAGTGGAGACACACTCCTGGAGACCTCTTTTGATGGCCGATTTCGATGCGGAACCGCCGCTTGTTCCAGCCCCTGTTCTCCCGGCTTCGGGTCCTTCCGGGTCCGGGGTACTGATGGGGCCACTGGGTCTACGCGCTGGCTGGGGCATTCTGATCTACTTTGTGCTGGCTGCCTTTCTGGGCTGGGCGCTGTTCGCGGGCCTGTTCCGGAGTACCAGCCAGATGAAGCAGTTCCGGGTCGAGTCGCAGCAGGCACAGGCCACGGCAGCGCGGCAGAAGGCGGCGCACCAGCCCGTTCCCGTGCGGCCCCTGCAGCCGTTGCCGACAGTTCTGGGGGAGGTGGCGCAGGCAGGGGCGGCGCTGCTGGCGGCCTTGGGCTTGAGCTTTCTGGAGCGGCGGCACTTTCGCGTGTACGGGATTGGTTTACGCCGCGTGGGCGATGCCGTTGTGGGAGCCGGCTGGGGTTTCGTCGCCCTCGGGCTACTGGTTGCGGCTCTGCGCGGCTTCCATTTGCTGGTGTTTGACGGCCGGCTGCTGTATGGAACGCCGGCACTTCGGTATGGCGCCTTTTGGCTGGGCGGCTTCTTTCTGGTCGGGTTGGCGGAGGAGTTCCTATTTCGTGGGTATATCCAGTTCACGCTGATGCGCGGGCTGCTGGGGCTGGCACATCGGCTTGCCCCGGGCCGGGCGCGCGGCGTGGCCTTCGCCCTGAGTGCCGTGGTGTGGTCGGGATTGTTTTTTGTGGCGCACATCCATAACGCCGGCGAGACAGTGACGGGACTGGCAGCGGTGTTTCTGGCCGGCGTTGCCTTCAGCTATGCGCTTTGGCGGACGGGATCCTTGTGGTGGGGCATCGGTGCGCATGCCACGTGGGACTGGGGGCAAAGCTTTCTGTTCGGCGTGCCGGACAGCGGAACCATTGTGGCGGGGCGGCTATTTCAGACCCATGCCGTAGGACCGGCGTGGCTTTCGGGCGGGGTAGACGGCCCGGAAGGCAGCGTGCTGGTGATTCCGGCGCTGCTGCTGTTGATGCTGGCGGTTCGGCTACACAGGGCCGGAGCGCAGCCGCCGGTGGAGCCTGAGACCCGAATGAGTTCAGCGGATGCGGCCGAGCGCGCCGCGGCCCCGGGGCTTCGCTTTAGAATCAGGGCTGCGCATGAGCAGTTTAAATGAGGAACAGCGGCCCGGCCCGGCGGCGGAAGGGGTCGAGCGGCAGAGCGAACCGCGGCTTCTGACCCGGTCCGTTCCCACGGAACCAGGCGACAAGGAACGCAGGAACGGCAGCAGCCGCCGCGAGCCAAAGGAACGGCAACACGCTGCAGAAAGCGGGCTGCGGGCCTGGGCGAGCAACCTGCGGCGGAGCCGTGGGCCCCGGCGGGTTCTACTGGGGCTCGGCGCCGTGCTTTTGCTGTTGTGTGTGGGACTGGTGGTGTGGGTGGCGAGCCTGCGCCATGCGGTGAATGCGGCGTTGCCGGCGCTGGACGGCGAAGCGACGGTGCATGGGCTGCAGTCCGCCGTTAACGTGACACGCGATGCGCAGGGTGTGCCTTCGATCACGGCGGGCAGTTTGCACGATGCCCTGTTTGCGCAGGGGTACGTGACCGCGAGCGACCGGCTGTGGCAGATGGATGCGCTGCGGCGGCATGGCGCGGGCGAGTTGGCGGAGGTTCTGGGGCCGTCCATGGTGGAACACGATCGCCGGCAGCGCATCCTGCAGATGCGCGCGACGGCGGACCGGGCCGTAACGGAGCTGCCTGCCGACCAGCGGGCAGAGCTGGAGGCCTATGCGGCGGGCGTGAACAGCTATATCGACGGCCACCGCGGGTCTTTGCCGGTGGAGTTCCGGCTATTGAGCTACAAGCCGGCGGCGTGGACGCCGCGGGATTCGCTGCTGATTCTGTTGGTGATGTTTCAGGATATGTCGACGCGGTTTCCGCAGAAGATGGACCGCGAGGCGCTAAGCCGGCATCTGCCGAACGATCTTTTGCCGGACCTGTACCCGGTGGGCAGCTGGCGGGACCAGCCGCCGTCGGCGCAGAACCACAGCATCTCCGCACCGCACGCGGTGGAGCTGATTCCGCTGGATCCGTCGCAGGCGCGAGCTATGCCAAGGCCCGCCCGGGTGAATCCGGAGGCGGGTACGCGGGAGCTGCTGGCCGCGAGTGAGGCCCTGGCGAGCACGGAGAGCTGCGAGGACTGCCGGGCGGGGTCGAACAACTGGGCGGTAAGTGGGGCACGAACCGCGTCAGGCAAACCGCTGCTGGCTAATGACACGCACCTGAGCCTGCTGATTCCGGACGCCTGGTACGAGGTAGCGCTGCGCACCACGGCTGCTGAGGAAGCGGCTTCCGCTGTGGCAGGAGATGCCGCTGGGACGCTTGACGCGAGCGGATTTACCCTGCCCGGGCTGCCGTTTGTGGTGATCGGGCGCAATGCGCATGTGGCGTGGGGGGTGACGAACCTGGGCGGGGATACCCAGGACGTCCGCGTGGAACACCTGCGCGGCTCCGGGACGGCCATGGAGTTTGAGCAGACCGACGGCCAGTGGGCCCCGGTGGAGCACCACGAGGAGCGAATCCGGGTGCGGGGCGGGCTGGACCGGGTGCTGGATGTGGAAACCACGACGCATGCGGTGGGAACCGAGACGATGGTGACGCCAATCATTTCGGGGCTGTACCCGTCCGACCCGCGAACGCTTTCGCTGGCGTGGACGGCGTATGCGCCGCGGGCGGTTTCAGTGCCGCTGCTGGCGGCCAACGTGGCGACGGATGGAGCGGCGCTGGTGCGGTCGTTCGCCACCTTTGGCGGACCCACGCTGAACGTGGTGTGGGCGGATACGGAGGGGCACATCGGGTACCATGCGATCGGGCTGATCCCGATGCGAGGATCCACGGTCCCCCAGCCCCGGGATTTGCCGGAGGCTGTGACGGCAGCACCGTCCGGCACCGCGGTTCCGGACGAGGGCGAAGGGGATCAGACGCCGGTGAGGCAGCCGGCGGCGATGCAGCGGGAGTTGACGGGGCCGCGGTTGGTTCTGAGCGCTTACCGTCCTGGGCGGCGGCGCGTGGGAGCTTCCCGAGCGGCGGGACCTTTAGCCACCCCGGGACGGCGGCGCAGGGCGGCGGCGGCGGCCCTGGTTGAACCGCCGCAGGAGGCTCCGGCCCCGGCAGCGCTGCGGAGTTACACCATCGGATCGCGGGTGTCGCCGGTACCGACGGATGCGCTGGACGCCAAGCAGGCTTGGGTGGGGTATATCGCCTATGCAGATATGCCGGCGGTGACCGACCCGGCCGTTGGTGTGCTGGCCACGGCGAACTCGCGGGTCACGGCGGACGACTACCCGTGGTCCGTGAGCGATGACTGGGCCGATCCATTCCGGACCGAGCGCATCGTGCACCTGCTGAGCGGACGCACGGGGCTGACGCCTTCGGACATGCTGGCGGCGGAGAACGATGTGCACTCCGATGTGAACCAGGCGATGGGGCAACGGATTGCGTATGCGATCGACCATGCGTCGGCCTTCGCGCTGGGTGGCGACGCGCGGCGGCTGCACCAGGCGGCGGACCTGTTGCGGTCCTGGGATGGGGAGATGACGACGGGGTCGTCGGCTGCAGCGCTCCTTACGACGGTGCGTGAGTCGCTTTGGCCGACGCTGCTGGGACCGCAGCTGACGGCGCATGCGGCCGGTGCGCAGGCGCCGAATGCGGCCGAGGTGGCCTCGCTGGTGAAGCTTTACAACTGGGGCGAGCGGACCACTGCGCTGGAGCTGATGCTGCAGAATCAGCCGGCGCGCTGGCTGCCGGCGGCGTTTGCGAACTGGAACGACTTTCTGGCGACGGCCACGGAGCAGGGCCTGAGAGCCGCGAACGCGCCTGCCGACCTGAGCCGCTGGCCCTACGGCAAGCTGCACACGGTGGAGCTGATGCACCCGGTGTTTGGGCCGCATCCGCTGCTGGCGCGGCTGCTGGGGATCGCCGGAAGCACGGGCCGGCAGCCGGCGCCGGGAGATTTCACGACGATTAAGGCGATTGGGCCGCATTTTGGGCCGAGCGAACGGTTTGTCGCTGATCTTTCCAAGGATAGGACGTCCTGGCATGGGGCTCTTGGGAATGTGACCACGGGTGAGTCGGAAAACGGGCACAGCCCGTGGTACCTGGACCAGTTCGCACCCTGGCTGGCGGGGACGACCTTTGCCCTGCCCGGCGGCGAGACCCCGGCGGCGCACACGCTGCGGCTGGTGCCGGCCGGTGGAAACTCATGAGCGCGGCGAAGGTAGTGGCGGTGTCGCTGGCCGCACAGCATGGATTTGCCAAGCAGCCGCAGGCCTGTATCCGGCTGCTGGCGGGCGAAGGTGTGGAGGGCGATGCGCACCGGGGCACGACCGTGCAGCACCTCTATCAGGTGCGGCGCGATCCCTCCAAGCCGAACCTCTGCCAGGTGCATCTTTTTGCGGCGGAAAAGCTGGGAGAGCTGGCCGCGGCCGGGTACCCGCTCGGGCCGGGCGAGATCGGGGAGAACGTGCTGACGTGCGGGGTCGATCTGCTGGCGTTGCCGCGGGGGACGAGGGTGCGATTGGGAGCGCAGGCGGTGGTCGAGATTACCGGTCTGCGCACGCCGTGTTCGCAGATTGACGGCTACCGGGCGGGGCTGCAGAGGCTACTTTGGGGGCCGCGCGACGCAAAGGGTAAGCGCGAACGCCGGGCCGGGGTGATGGCCGTGGTAGTGACGGGCGGCGAGGTATCGCCCGGGGATCCGCTGCTGGTGGAGCTGCCTCCGGAGCCGCACCAGCCTTTAGGGCCGGTGTAGTTGGATCGACTTCGCACGGGGTGCTGCTATTGAGCCGCGCCGGTCAGGGATCCTTGCTCATGCCGCGAAGCGGGCGGACACGGGTTCAAAAGGGTTACGTAAGCTGCGGTTCTGTATCAACTTAGGACAACCGTCGGCGTTCGCGGCGTAGGAGAATGAACCCATGCGGTCCCCGGAGATCCAAGTGCGCACGCAACGGGTTTGGGCAGCCAACACGGCGCCGATCCTCGTGCTGCCGATGCTTGCGCTGGCGATCGTTTGGCCGTTGCTGCGGCATGGACCCTCCTGCGGGCATGACTTTGGGTTTCATCTGCAGAGCTGGATGGATGCCGGCGCACAGATGCGGCGGGGTGCGTGGCTGCCGCGCTGGGCGTACTCACCGGCGTTCAATGCGGGTGAGCCGCGTTTTGTGTTCTATCCACCGCTTTCGTGGTGGATCGGTTCCCTGCTGCTGCTCGCGCTGCCGGCAGCGATTGTTCCGGCGGTGTTCACCTGGCTGGCGCTGACGGGGGCGGGGATCGGCATGTACGCCCTGGCAAGGCGCTTTGCCGGGAAGGCGGCGGCTTTGCTGGCCGCAGCAGTCTATGTTGCCAATCCTTACATTTTGTTTACCGCCTTCGAACGCACCGCCTATGCCGAGCTGTTGGCGGCAGCGTGGATGCCCCTGCTGTTCCGGGCGGCCCTGAGCGAGGAGCTACGGCCGGTGGCGATCGCGATTCCGCTGGCGCTGCTCTGGCTGACCAATGCACCGGCCGCCGTCATGGGAACCTATGCGCTGATCCTGATTGTTGCGCTTCGAGTGCTTCGATTGCTGCTTGGCCTGAAGAGGATAAGACCGGCGGGAGAGATGACCAGTGCCGCTGCCGGGAGATTTGTGCTCAAGCTGTGCCTTGGGCTTGGTTTTGGATTGGGTCTTGGATTGAGTCTAGGACTGGGGCTGGCGGGTTTCTACCTGCTGCCCGCGGCCTTTGAGCGCCGCTATGTGCAAATCGCGATGGCCATCATTCCAAATATGCGCGTGGAGGACAACTTTCTCTTCGGGGGCACCGGCTACGGCCCGCATGACGCGGTGCTGCACACCGCCAGCCTGGTGGCAGTGGAGACAACGGGGCTGGCGCTGTTTTTCCTGGGTATCGCCTTCGCCGCTCGGGAACGGGGCGAGGCAGGACGGGGTGAGGCAGGGCCTGGCAGCCGGGAGGGGACCGGGCGGAGACTTCTGCCTATTCTCGGCGCTTTGCTCGCGGTGATTGCTGCCCTGCTGTGGAAGGGAAGCCTTCCTGTCTGGCACCACGTGCCGGAGCTGGCATTTCTGCAGTTTCCCTGGCGCCTGCTGAGTGTTCTGGGGTGTGTTTTGGGGCTGGCGGCGGCTTCCGCCCTGCGTTCGCTGAGCCTGCCCGTTCCCTGGGCGGCGGCGGCGGCGTTGACGATCGCGGTCGCCGGGGGCGCGGTCGGGATCGTGCCGTTTCGTGAGGCTTGCGAGGCGGGCGAGCTGCCGGCGGCGCGACTGGCCCGTTTCGAAACCCACCACGGGGTGGGTCCGACCGACGAATACACGCCTGAGGATGCGGATAACGATCAGCTGCGTTGGGACGATCCGGCCTGGTGGCTGGCGGCGACTCCAAACGCTCCGGGTCCCGGGACCGTGCCCAACCCGGCTGCGACCATCACCGACTACGATGAGCCCCCGCCGATGGACCAGACCGTGGCGGGGTTTGCGCCGCACCAGCTGACTTTGCGTCTCGACCGGCCGGAAGACCTGATCCTAAATCTGCGCGATTACCCTGCCTGGCAGGTGACTGTGAATGGGCACCTACAAGCGAAGCACCTGGAACGGGACGACGGCCTGCTGGGGCTGGCGCTGCCCGCGGGCGAGAATACGGTGGACGTTCGCTGGCGCACGCTGCCGGATGTGTGGGCCGGGGAGGCGATGACGACGGTTTCGCTGATAGGCGCGGGTTGGCTCGGTTGGCGGTCGCGTAGAATCAGAGGTCTAAGCGATGCCAGTTGATGTGCAATCCATCCTGCGGTCGGGCGCCGCGCTGACCGATGCGGCGCTGGAGCGGCTTTTGCCGGGTGCGACCGTTGAACCCCATTCGATCCACCGGGCCATGCGCCACTCCACCTTTGCCGGCGGCAAGCGGCTGCGACCGATCTTTGTGCTGGAAGCGGCGCGGATGACGGCCGTGGCGGGTGCGGCATCCGATGCTGGCTCAGATCCGGAATCCGATGCTGGCTCGGCGTTTCAAGTCTCGGCTCATGATGCAAATGACCCGGACGGGCTGCCGCAGGGTGTAGCGGCCCTGGGCGCGGCGATCGAAATGCTGCACACCTATTCCCTGATTCACGACGATCTGCCGGCGCTCGACAACGATGACCTGCGGCGCGGCCAGCCGACCTGCCACGTGGCCTTCGGTGAAGCGATTGCCATTCTGGCCGGTGATGCGCTGCAGACGCTGGCCTTCGGCACCATCGGCAACCTGCCCGCTCCGGCGGAGGCCGTAGTGGCAGTACTGCGTGAAGTTTCAACGGCGGTCGGCACGGGCATTGGACGGATCGGGGACCGGGAGACCGGGCTGCCGCCGGGCATGATCGGAGGCCAGGTGGTGGATATCGAGTCGGAAGGTGCAAAACCCACGGCAGCGCTGGTGGAGGCAATCCACCGTTCGAAGACCGGCGCGCTGATCACCGTTTCCATCGTCGCCGGCGCCATCTACGGAGCAGGGCGGCGAGGCCTGCCGGCCCGAGAGCTCGCGCTGATCCGCACCTTCGGCGAAAAAGCAGGACTGGCCTTCCAGATCGTGGACGACATCCTGGACGTGACGCAGAGCTCCGAACAGCTAGGCAAGACGGCCGGCAAGGACACCGCCACCGATAAAGCGACTTGGCCGGCCGTCTTTGGGATCGAAGGGAGCCGCCAGGATGCCAGCAAACTCATCGACGACGCTTTTAGCGCTCTGGAAACCTTTGGCGCGGCGGCGGATTCGCTGAAGGCTGTGGCGCGCTACCTTGTCGACCGTACCCACTGAGCCGGCTTGCCCGAAGCAAACCCTAAGCCCCATCGAAACTGAATTTTGAGCTTGATCGAACCAGCCCCATCGAGTTGAACACCATGCGACTGCAGCCTAGACACTACCTTCTGATCGCCGTTTTGCTTGCCCTGGGCATCTACAACCTGATCCGGATCAACCGCGCGCGCCACAGCGCCGGCAGTGTCGCGGTTTCGGCAAACCGCCCGGGGACGCCGGCGTGGGGGAGCTTCGATCATGCCGCCGCGCTGCGCGATGCGCCGGAGACGCAGTTTACCCCCGCGCTGAGCGCGCTGCGGACGGAGGCCGACGCCGCGCAGGGAGCCGATGCGGGCGACTTGCGCAACTGCCTGATGTGGCTCCAGTACTACCGGCACAGCGTGCCGATGGCCGGCGGCAACGTGAATAGCTGGGGCATGCTGGCGACCGGCCACGTGCAAAGCTGCATGAACGAGCATCGCGATGTGGGTCAATAGGCCCATGGCGGAGACGTTTTCTCAAGCCGAACTGATGGAAGCTCTTCGCGAGTGCTTTGTGCCGGCGCTGCGACGGGACGTGGTTTCGGCCGGTCTGGTGCGGTCGGCGGCACTGGAGCTCGATTGCGAGGCGCCGGGGGCTGGCATCCCGGGCGTGCCACCGCGATTTGTCGCGCGGTTAACGCTTTGGGAGGCGGGCACCGACGACGCCGTGAACGCGCAGCTGCGGGCGGCGGTGGAAAACCGGCTGCTGGGACTTTATGCCATTTCGCGGGTGGAGTTCACCCTGCTGCCCCCACTGTTTTCCATCCTGCGCGGCGCGGGATAACGGAATGAGCGCACGGATGCCCCTATTGCCAGCAAAGAAATCCCGCCGGGCGATTCCTTCGACGGCAATTCATCCGTTCGATCAGCGGCATGGTACGGACACCTCCGGCCTGCTGCCCGGGCCGCAGATCGCGGAAGGCACGGGGATCGCGTATGAGGAATTGACGGCTTACTACGGCGTTGCGCCGAGCATCCTGCACGGCCTGATCGACCTTTGGCTGCGGGAGTGCGCGCCGCCGCAGCCCATTGATCGCACCGTGTTTCTGGACGTGGGCGCGGGGAAGGGCCGGGCGATGCTGCTGGCGTCGCAGCATCCTTTTTTGCGGGTAGAAGGCGTGGAGCTGAACCCGGGGCTGGCGGCGGTGGCCACCGCCAACATGAAGCTATGGAAGAAAGATCCGCACGCCGTGACGCTGGCACCGCTGCGCTTGCGGAAAGGCGATGCCACCCGGCTTCCGCTGCCGCCGGAACCAACGTTGGCCTACCTGTTTCACCCGTTTGAGACGAAGCTGCTGCAGCGATTTCTGCGGCATGTGGCGAGGTCGGTTGCCAGGCAGCCGCGGGTGGTCGATCTGATGTATGTGAACGCTGAGCATGACTCTCTGTTGGACCGCGAACCGGGGCTGCAGAAGCTGTGGTTTGGGCGGGTGCCGATGTCGGCAGCGGACCATCTGGCGGACCTGGAAGCCATCGCGCAGCAGGAGGAGTACGGCTCCACAGGCGATGAATTATGCGGAATTTACCGGTTCCGGGAATAGCGTAGATTGACACTTGACAACCGTGCGTTGTGCGGCGCATAGTATAAAATTTTCATTTGTACACCTTTCGTTGCATCTTTTCGATAGAGATCCCGTCTACTATGCAGAAGACAGGGAGATCCTAGCGAAACGCGTTCGCAGGTTGTTTGCTCCGGTCGAGAAGCCAGTGACCGCGACGGCTCAGTCATGATCTGATACCCGCCCACGCTGAAGACCCTCCACCAAACAGATTGTGTATCGACGTGTGCCGAGGCGCAGTTGCCCCCGCGCGTTCACAAGGAGATTTGTGATGTACGAAATCCTAGTTGCCACCGCTCTTGCCGCCACCGTGTTCTTCCCCAGCTTCATCGGCATCCGTGCCCAGACTGTTGCCCAGGAAGCCACCACACGCCGGCGCTCGCGGTAAGTCGTCGCCCCACGGGGCAAGGCCGCGTCCCATTGGGGACGCGGCCTTTAGTTTTGGAAGCTGTGGCTGGCTGTAGCTGTTTCCAGCAGGTATAGAGCGGCTGCGAAGGGAATACAGAGATCCTTCGCGGCGCTCAGGATGACGGCAACTTTAGGATGACGGCAACTGTAGACCTAGACGAAAACAGCTGTAGCTGGGAGTAGTAGCTAGGTTAGTAGCTGGGAGTAGTAGCTGGGAGTAAAGGCGAACAGCGGCCCTTCCCTGCGCTCGGGATGACAAGTTTCGGGTGGATGGTCCCGCCGCTCAGAGTGGCTACTCCTGTCACTTGGGGTGGCTACTCCTGTGACTTGGGGTGGCTACTCGCGCCATCGGATGTGGAGCAGCCGTTCGGTCTCGTTTTCGCCGGGGGTGATGGCGATTTCGGCGTCGGCACGGGCGACGAGCGAGGGGAAACGGTCGCCCCACTCGACGAGCACGAGCGCATCGCCGGTATCGACGATCTCCCAAATACCGACGTTTTCGAGTTCGGCCTCGGTCTCGATGCGGTAGAGGTCGAGGTGGAAGATGCGGGTTTTGCGGCCTTTGTACTCGTGGGCCCTGTACTCGTGGACCAGGGTAAAGGTGGGGCTGGTGACGCCATCGGCGTCGGCGGCCCCGAGGGCCGAGGCCATGCCTTTGACGAGGGTCGTCTTGCCCGCGCCGAGATCGCCGCGCAGGATGACGAGTTTGGGTGGGAGCAGGAGCTCGGTCAACAGTTGACCGAGGCCGAGGGTGCCGGCCTCGCTGCGGGTGCGCAGGCGTTTCTCGCGATTGAAGTTCATAACCGTGGCCGTCCCAATTTCCCTCCGGCACGCTCGGCGAAGACGCCGTTGACGGCGGTGCCGGCGATCCAGGTGAGGCCATCGGCGTCGGTGAGGCGGGCGCGGAAGGCGCTCTGCAGGTGCGCGACGGTATCGGTGGCGAGGACGGTGTGCTCCTCCTGTTCGAGGCAGGCAAAGTCGCCGGCAAGCCCATGGAGAAAGACGGCGGCCTCGACGGCTTCAGCGACGTTTTCAGGGTACTGCGCGAGCATGGCGGCGACGATGCCGGTGAGAATGTCGCCGGAGCCGCCTTTGGCCATGGATGGATTGCCGGTGGTATTTACGGCTACGCGGCCGTCGGGGTGGGCGACCAGGGTGCGCCAGCCTTTGAGGACGAGGGTGACGCCGTGCTCCGTGGCGAACCTGCGGGCGAGGTCGATGCGGTTGGATTCGATCTGCTTGATAGAGGAACCGAGGAGCCGGGCCATTTCGCCGGGGTGCGGCGTGAGGACGAGGGTGCGGGGCTTGCCTTTGGCATCTTTGGCAGCGGAGGCCTGCTTCAGGATGCCGGTGTGGCCGTCGAGACAGTTTAGGGCGTCGGCGTCGATCACCATGGGGAGCGTGACCTCCGCAACGAAGCGGCGGACGAAGCCGGGAGTGGTTCCCGCCTCGCCGAGGCCGGGCCCTATGCCGACGACGCTGATCTTCTTGAGCAGCTTTTCCAGGATTTTCGGTTCGAGGGTAGCGAGGGAGAGACCGCCGTCGCCGCTTTCGGCGCTCGGGGACTCGTCGAGGGCCGTGGTCATGAGTTCGGGGGTGATGCGGGCGACCTCGAGCAGGATTGACTTCGGCACGGCGGCGGTGACGAGACCGGCACCGGTACGCAGCGCGGAGAGGCTCATCATGGAGGGAGCGCCGGACTTGCCGAAGGCACCGCCGATCAGCAGAACGTGGCCGAACTTGCCCTTGTTACCGTCCACGCCGCGCGGCTTTTCGGCGATGGTCTTGGCGGTCCCAGCCCAGTGCAGGTTTAGTTCACTTTGGAGCGCCGTCTCGGGGGTGCCGATGTCACCGACGACCACCGGGCCGAAGAGCTGGCCGGGGGTGAGGTGGCCAAAGATGTGGGCAAGCTTCGGGGCGGCAAAGGTGACGACGGCGTCGGCGCGGAAGGAAGGGATCTGTGAGTCAGGGCCGGGGTCGGGGCCGAGGTCAGGACCGGGGTCAGGGGCGTGGAGTGTGGTGGCGTCGGCATCCCAGCCGCTGGGCAGGTCGACGGCGATGACCGGAACGGTTGACCGCGCGAGCAGATCGCGAGCGGCGGCGGCAAGACCGCGCAGAGGTGGCTTGAAGCCGGTACCGACGACGGCGTCCAGCACCAGCGCGGCACCTTCCAGGGCAGACTGGAGGGCTACCTCATCGCCGGCCTCGAAGCCTTCGAGCCTGGTACCGGCGTGCGCCTCCGTGGCGGCGCCTTCCCAGGCCTCGAGCACCGGGCCACTCAGATCGGCGGCGTTGCCGAGCAGGATGACGCGGACCTCTCGGCCGGCGCTGGCCAGGTAACGTGCCGCCACCATGCCATCGCCGCCGTTGTTGCCCTTTCCACAGAGGACGACGATCAAGCCGGCAGCCGGGCCGTGACGCAGGGTGAATTTTGCAACGGTCAGGCCGGCGCGATCCATCAGTTTGGGGACCGGAACACCCATTTCGACCGAGCGCTTGTCGGCGGCGGCCATCTCCGCTGCTGAAACTATCCGCATGTCTGCCTCAGATTTCTTCTGATGCGTTTGGAGCCCTGATGGCCACGGAACGAGGTTTTCGATTTAGTCGTGTGTCTCCCGCGGCGGAGCGGTGGAATCTGCCCCTGGTGAGGTCGTGGCGACGGGGAAAGGCAGATCCCTCCCGCTGCGCTGCGGCTTATAAAAGCTGGAGGCCTATTGGCCGGTCGCGGCATGGGTGGAGGCGATCGCCGGGCCGTGGGGAGCGAAGTAGTTGCGTTCATACATTGCGCGATAGAACTGACCGGTGACCTCGGCGGCGCGGGGGCCGGAGAAACCACGGCTGCCGTCGAGGAAGATCACCGTGACGATGCGGCCGGTGGGCGAGTCGCCGTAGCTGACGAACCAGCCGAAGTGAACGCCGTTGTTGGAGCAGGTACCGGTCTTGCCGAGGACCGGAAACTGCTCAAAATTCGCGTGGAGCGAGCGGGCGGTGCCGAAGTTGACCGCGCCGGCCATGCCCGGCATGATCTGCGGGATGACGTTCTGGATGTCGAGCAGGCGTTTGACGCGGGGGGTGAACTCAGCGGCAGCCTCGGATGTGGTGGGGTGCTGCAGATAGTAGAGGGTGCCGCCGTTAGCGATGGCCGAGACCAGGGCACCCAGCTGCAGCGGCGTCATGGAGATCGATTCACCGAAGGAGCACATGCGGCCGACGCCGCCCTTGTTGTGGGGCAGCTCGGTGTCTGGGTAAACGCCGAGTTGCTCGCCCTGGATGCCGTAGCCGGCCAGTTCGCCCAAGCCGAACTCGTTGGCATAGTGCTTGATGCGTTCAAAGCCCATCGCGCGGCCGAGGACTTCGAAGTAGAGATTTACACTGCGGGCGAGGGCGGTGGTGAGGTCCAGCGCGTAGTGACCGCCCAGGTTTACGGGGGTGTTGGCGGTGACGAGACCTTCCTTGAGCGCGGCAAGCGCCACGGAGACCTTGATGGTGGAGCAGGGTTCAGCGCCGGCGCTGAGGGCAAGGCGCTGGTTGACCATGGCGAGGATGCGGCCGGAGGAGGGATCGATGGCCAGTGCGGTGCCGTTCAGATTGCCGAGCGCTTCAATGGCGGCGGCGCGTACCACCGGATCTTCGCCGGCGGTAACGTCACCGGCAGTGAGGTAGCCCGGGGTGGCATTGAAGCTGCTGGCGAAGGCGCGCTCGCTTGGGTTGGGCGCAATGACCGTAGGCGCGGCCGCGAAGCGGAGCGACTGGCGGCCACGGACGGCGTAGCCGTGGCGTGTAGCTACAATTCGCCCGTTACCGTGCCCACGAAAGCGGGCCGGAGCCACGCGCGCTCCCCGGCGGGACGCGTGAGCGGCGCCGGAGGCGGCGGGGCGGCGCGCTACGGCCTTGGCCGGGTGGCGGCGTCCGGCGGCGTGGCCCGGGATGCTGAGCCAAAGCGAGGTAAACAGGAGCAGGCAGGTGGCACGGAGCAAAACGGTGTCTCTTTCGCGTTGAACATCTGAGAAGTATGTGGGACGTCCGAACCTTCGGCGCTGAGTATGCTCCCCTTGCCGGTCGCCTAGTGACTGCGACGAAGGAACGCCGGGATATCGAGTTCATCCGTGCCGTTGGAGGCGCTCCCCGCGTCGGCGTATCCGGCAAAGGAAGGAACGCGCGCCTGGGGCAAGGGTGCGGGCGCGGGCGGCTCCGAGACCATCCCCACCCTGGGGGACACCGGCCCACCGGAGGTGTTAGACGCAGCCGGGGCCTCACCGGACCAGGCGGTCTGGCTGCTGGCGCGCAGTTCGTCATTGCCCTTCTGGAAGAAGTCATCGTCGAAGACCGAGGCGGAGACCGGAAGCAGCTCCTGAGGCGCGGTTTTCTCCGGGACGCCGGCGTGCAGGCTTAGCTGACCGTTGCCGCCGGCTTCGGTAATACGGCCGGCTTCGGGTTTTTCGGCCTCGGACGGCGGGGAGGGCGGAGCCGGGACGGTTGCCGAGGTTGAGGTTACGGTCGCGGGACGCTCGGCGATGACCGGAACGAAGCTGGCGCGGGCGGGCACGTCCTGACGTTCGGCGTGGGCCTCGGTGCGGTTGACGGGAACACCGGCGGGGCCGGCGGAGATCTGAGGAGCGGCATTGCGTTCGCTGGCGAAGGACGCCTGCGGCACACGGGGCGAGATACGCGGCGTGAACGGCGTGGAGGCCGGTCCATCCGGTTCGCCGACGGTGCCGAGCATGCGTTCGCGGCGCTGCGGCTGCGACTCCCGGAAGCCGGTGGCGATGACGGTGATCTTGACGTCGTCGCCCATATTTTCGTCCTGGACGGCGCCGAAGATGATGTTGGCATCCTCGTGGGCGGCGTCCTGGATGATCGTGGAGGCCTCGTTGACCTCCGACAGCTTCAGGTTGCTGGAGCCGGTGATGTTGATGAGGATGCCGCGGGCGCCGTCGATGGCGCCAGACTCCAGCAGCGGCGAGGCCATGGCGGCCTGGGCGGCCTCACGGGCGCGATCCGGACCGGTGCGCTGGGCCGTGCCCATGACGGAGTAGCCCATGCCGGCCATGGTGGTCTTTACGTCGGCGAAGTCGCGATTGATGACGCCGGGGATGGTGATGATGTCCGAGATGCCCTGCACGCCCTGGCGGAGAACGTCATCGGCGATGCGGAAGCTTTCAAAGAAGCCTGCGTCCTTGGCGACGGCGAGCAGTTTTTCGTTGGGGATGACGATGAGGGTGTCGACGGATTCAAGCAGCTCCTGCATGCCGCGTTCGGCCTGCATCATGCGGCGCTTGCCTTCGAAACCGAAGGGCCGGGTGACGACGGCGACGGTGAGCGCGCCCATCTCGCTGGCCAGCGAGGCGATGACCGGAGCGGCGCCGGTGCCGGTGCCGCCGCCGAGGCCGGCGGTGACGAAGACCATGTCCGCGCCTTCGAGCGCTTCAATGATTTTGTCGGAATCTTCGAGTGCGGCGCGGCGGCCCACGTCGGGGTTCGCGCCTGCACCCAGGCCAGCGGTGAGCTTAACGCCGAGCTGCAACTTTACGGGGGCATTGGAGGTTTCAAGCGCCTGCGCGTCGGTGTTGGCGGCGATGAACTCCACGCCTTCCACCTTGGCCGCGATCATGCGGTTGACGGCGTTGTTGCCGCCTCCGCCGACACCGATCACCTTGATGCGCGCGGAGCGCTGGGTCTCGTCGTGGTAGTGAATGCGCAGCGCGTCGTCTGAGTGAAGGGGCTGGGGAGTCTGGGTCGACATGCGAGGGTGCTCTCCTAGGCAGTTCTCCTGATGCTGTGCCATCAGCAATGTTGTTGAATGCCAGTTTCGTTGAGGAAAACTGGCGCACACTGTACCGGCTCCGCGATGCACCTTCAGGAGAACTGCACGGGCCTGGGAGCCGATGGTTTGATTCTCGCCGGAACGGCCAGCGTACGTGCAACAACAATGGGGCAACGTGCGTGAGGCCGTACCTAGCTCGGTTCCATTTCGGGAAGCGCGGCCCTTAGCGGGTGGTGTGAAAGACGATGCCGGCACCGATGGACTCGAGGCCATGCGTGCTGCCGCCGCCAAGCAGTGCGCCGCCGCCGAATTCGATGGCGCGGATGTCCATGTACGGCAGGATGGGAACATCCACGCCGACCAGACCTTCAAACTCGCCGTAGTTGCTGAGCGGATAGGTGCTGAGGACGTTGACCGAGCCGAACCGGGCGTAGCCGCCGGCGATTTCGGCATAGGGGCGGATGAATTTGATGGGCGTGCCGAAACTGGCGCGCACGCCGCCCAGCGCCGTGTACTGCCGAATCACATCGGAGCTGGTGAGGTTCTCAAATGTGTCCTTGCTGCTGTTGAGCACACCCCCGCGCACATCGAAGCCGATGCGGGCGGGACCGAAGTTGCGGAAGTCATAGTAAGCGCCGAAGTTGGCTCCATAGGGCTTTACGGAGACATTGGTGCCTGTGGTCGTGCATCCGGTGGTGGGGGCGGCGGTCACGGTCATGCACTTGAAGCTGCTGAGGTTCTCGCCGGTAATCGTTGCGTAGACGCCGAATTGGGCATGGGCGTGGGCCGTGCCCAACAGGGCAAGGAGGACGAACGACGGCAGCAGCTTGCGAAACAGCATGACTCTCATTCTATCAACGCCGCCGTGGCCCGGCTGCACAGCTTGAGCGCATTGCCGGTTTAAACCTTAGAGGATCTCCCCAGCCGGGGCGAAGGCCTTGTCTCCTGCAAAGAGGCGAAAAAGCCCCGCAGGACAAGACCTGGAGCGCGTCAATCGCTCAGACAGCGTATCGCTCTCCGACGGCTACGCCGACTTGATTGTTCCTACCGGACGTGCGGAAAAGCGCAAAAAGACGGCGCCCGCAGCGATGCCCGCAAGCAGAAGAGTCCATGTGGCGGGCTCGGGAACCGGGGAAAGTGACGCGTCGGAGACGGTGAGAGTACCTTCCCCGTCCGTGAAGCCATCGGCAATCACGAAGGTTCCGGGATGAAATGTAATCCCTGTACCGGCCCCGGAGTAGAAAGGTTCCGAACCTGTATCGATAAGGAAGAACAAGGAACTGCTCAGGTTTGTGGTGAACGTTGCCGCGACCGTGTTTCCCGAGATCGGCGTACCGTTTTCCTCAATGGTGGTGTCGCTAAACGAGGCACCGCCGTCTGCTACAGCGGTAGCCGTCGTCGTATCCAGTGAGAAATCGAAGCTGACTGGGGAGGAGCTAAGAGCAGAACTCTCCGTGTCGTGGAAGGTATACGTCGTTGCCGATGCCACCTTAGGCAAAAGCATCATGAAAGCAGCAGCAGCAACTAATCCAATGCGCGTCATCGTTTCTCCTTGCGGCTTATCAGAATTACCAGGATAGAGATCCCTCGTAGACTGACCACAAACTGACCCTAGGCTACATGCATTCGAGCCGGGATCAACACAAAATCATCCAGGAATGAAAAGAACAGACGTACGTAGACGTTCATGCCCGTGGCGGTGCAGCCTGTGGTGGGCGCAACCGTGGTGGTTACGCAACGGAAGCTGCTCAGATTGCGCCGGTCACCGTGCCATAGACGCCGCATTGGGCCCGTGGGCGTCAGGTAGGGATAGCTCGCCGGTCGTTTTTTGAGCAGAAGGCTTGGAGGGAAGCCCGGTCAGTTTGTAAGTATCACAAAATTCGAGTATCCCGGCGCGTAAATGCCCGCACCCGCGAACTGCACCAGCAACAGGTGCGTCCCTGCCGTAAATGTGCTGGTGAATGTAGTCGTCCCGGATGATACCGTGCCTGACGCGATCAAACGGCCATCATCGAAGATATTGTACGGGCCGGTTGCCGTGGCCGGATCAATGGTAAGTGTGAGGGTCACCGGGTTTCCCGCCACGGCTGGATCTGGCGAGACACTCAGCAACAAGGTTGGATTGACCACAAAAGGCTGAGTGACGATAAATTGAAGCTGGTTGGAGAGGCTAGGTGCATAGGTTGCAGAGCCGTTATAAGTTGCGAAAAGGTCATGCGTGAAAGGTCCCACAAAGGCGAAGAGAGTACGATCCACCGCGATTCCAGAAGAGTTGAGCGGAAATGTTTCGAGAGTTCCTCCCCCTGACAAGCCGTCATAGAAAGAGACCGTGCCGGTCGCGGACGAAGGCACCACGGTAGCCGTCAGTATGTAAGGTGGCCCACCTACAAAACTGGAACTCTCGCTTGCCGTTAGAGTGATACTCGTGGGTTGGATTGAGGCAGCCGAGACAACCACCGTAACGGCAGCCGAGGTGCTGGGTGCGTACATTGAAGAGCCGCTGTAACTAGCCGTCAACGTGTGACTTCCAGATACCAGCGATGCTGTCGGGAATGCCGCAGAGCCGGAACTGAGTGGGTTTGAGCCCAGGGCAAGCGAGCCGTCGTAGAAGGTAACTGTGCCACTCGCGGTTGCAGGATTTACAGTGGCGTTCAGAGTGATCGCTATGCCAGACGAAATGCTGGTAGCGGAGGGAACAAGAGTTATGGCCGTCTCGATCAGCGCCGAGGGACCTTCGTAGGAGGATCTTACCGTGGTGCAGCCAGCAGCCAGTCCCAGAAAAAGGGCGAGCAACAGACATCGACCCCCCGAACCACGAGCAGTTCGGAAAGACGCGCCTACAGCGATGCAGGAAGCCAAACCGCAGATTGTCTTCAGTGAGATCACAAAGAGGAAAGCACTACGCCTAGAAGCTGCCCTTGAACAGGCCCTGAATCTTGGCCTTGAGCCCCTGCTCCTCATTGGCCTTGCGAATCTGCGTGCGGTGCGTGTAGAGCAGCATGCCGATGAGGGTGGAGAACTCCGGCCGTGCGAGCTCGGGCGGCATGCCGGGCAGGGGGACGGGGTAGCCGATGCGGGCGGGGACGCGGAGGAGGCTTTCGGCATGGTCGAGAAGGCCGGGTAGAAGGGCGCCGCCGCCGGTGAAGACGACCCCGGTGCCCATGGCCTCCAGCACGCCGCCGGCGCGCAGGTTGTCGCGCAGCATGGTGAGCAGTTCGCGGGCGCGCGGTTCGAGGATTTCGGCGAGAAAACGCTGCCGGATCATGCGCGGGGCACTGCCGGTGAGCGTGAGATCGCCGCCGACTTCGATCTCATTCAGCTGCGGCACCGCGGTCACGACGCAATGGCCGTACTGGCGCTTGACCATCTCGGCCTCTTCGACGCCGACGTGCAGGCCCACGGCCAGATCGTTGGTGAAGTGGTCGCCGCCGATGGGCAGCACGGCGGTATGGGCGACGGCGGATTCGAAGTAGACGACCAGTTCGGTGGAGCTGGCGCCGATGTCGGCGAGGCAGACGCCGAGTTCGCGCTCGTCGGGGTGGAGGACGGCTTCGGCGGAGGCGATGCCCTCAAAGACCGTGTCGATGACTTCGAGACCAGCCTTATTGGCGCAGGTGACGACGGATTGCGCGGCGGAGCCGGAGCAGGTGGAGAGGTGGAGGTTGACCTCCAGCCGGTTGCCGACCATGCCGACGGGGTCATGGATGCCGGCCTGGTCGTCGAGGATGAACTGTTGCGGGAGCAGATGGAGGACTTCGCGGTCGGGAGCGAGGCCCACGGAGCGGGCGCGGTCGATGGCCGAACGCACGTCTTCGCGGGTGATCTCCTTCATGCGGCTGCCCATGCTGATGCCGCCCTGCGAGTTCATGCCCTTGATGTGCGGTCCGCCGATGCCGACGACGGCGGTTTCGATGGGGGCCTTGGTGGTCTTTTCGGCGGCGAGCGCGGCCTTGTCGATGACCTCGATGGCGGGGCCGAGATCGGAAATCATGCCGCGGCGCATGCCCTTAGAGACCTCAACGCCGTGGCCGCGGTAGCGGAGACCTTCGCCGGCTTCGGCGACAAGGACCGCGCTTTTACTGCTGCCGGCGTCGAGAACGGTGATCAGGTTGCTGGTTTTCGGATTCATCGATGCACCTGAGTCAGGATTTTGCTTCGCCGCCGCCCCTGCGGGAGGCGCGTTGCTGCTTTGCGTCGCGGAATATCTCTACCCTACTCCGTCCGGCAGTTCGCCTGGGGCAGGATGCGGCCGGGGCGTACCTCAGCGGCGACCTGCCGCCTGAGCGTGGCGCAGGGTGGCGAGCCGGCCGGCAGCCCACGCCGATTTGCGCGCGGGTTGGGCGTCCCGGGCAGCGGCGGCTTTGCGCTTCGAGCCGGGCGCCACCGGCACCTGGACGTGAGGTGCAAGCAGGGTGGAAGGCGCCAGCGGGGCCGCCCCGGCGCCTTCGATCGCCGCGGCGTTGATGCCGGGCTGCATCTCCAGCACCACCTGGCGCTCATAGCGCATGTCGGCGGAGGCGAGGTGCGGGTACTGTGTGCGCCACTCGGGGAGGTGCTTTTCGAACTCCTGATAGCGGTGCAGAAAATCCTCATCCCCGAAGTGCACGAGAATGTCGGCGCCGTCAGAGGTGACGAGGGACTTGACGTCCTCGGGGTTGGTGACATCGACCTCCGAGAGCGACTGCGTCACGCCGGCGCCGGCGGAGCCGAGATCGGCCATGAAGCGGCGGTAGACCTCCATGCGCGCAGCGCGGACCTCCGGGGTGTCGGCGGGGGTGAGGCCGGTGAGCACGGGAAAGGAGTAGTGCGGATCGCCGGCGGACTCGGGCGGCATGTCGAGCAGGACACCGGAGGCGTCGACCAGGCCGATACGTGTGCCCTGCCGGGTGAAGGCCACGGGGGTGCGCTCCACCAGCTGCACGCGGAGGCGGTTGGGCAGCAGACGCATGACGGTGGCGCTTGAAACCCAAGGGAGGCGTTCGAGGTCGGCGCGGCGCTGCTCGATCGGCACCTTGAAGATATCCCGCTCGAGATCGGAGCCGAAGACAGCCAGGACGTCCGAGCGGGAGATATGCTGATTGCCTTCGATAGCGATCGCGGAGGACGAGGTAATGAGGAAACGGGGGTCGTGGAGCAGGAACTGCCGGACCCCGGCGACCGTGAGCGCGAGGGCAGCCAACACGGCTAAAACGGCGCTCCCCAGGATGACGCGGCCGGCAACGCCCCGCGGCATGCCGCCGTGCAGGCGCATGCCGTAGGAGCCGCGCTGCGGAATATAGGACTCGGGTTCAGGCTCCACCGTGGATTCCGGAGCGGCGACCCCGCGGTGCAGAGCGCCGGCGGGAGCGGGCGAGGGCTCCTGGTAGTCCACCGTTTCGGAGGTAGGGGTCTCCTCCGGCTCCAGAAGAGCTGTCGCCGGGGAGCTGCGCTTGTACACAAACTTCATTCCGCGGCCCGAGCAAGGTCGCAGAGAAACCGCCAGTGATCCCACTATAGAGGGTCGCCCCGGCAACAGGGAATGACATTTTCCGGGTGTACCGGCTCAGGAACGGCGTGGAGCGGTGGAGAACCCATTCACAGGATTACATCCCGGGCCAGCAGGTTCCGAGCACTACGTCCCGAGCCGTTCCAGCAGCAGCGGACCAGCCTGCGAGACGCTGCCGGCGCCGAGGGTGAGGATCATGTCGCCCTCGCGGGCGTCGGCGGCGAGGCGCTCGACGGCCTCGGCCACCGAAGCGGCGTAGGCCACACGGTTGCCGCCGTGTCCCCTGCCCTGCGCGCGGATAGCTTCGGCGAGCGTTTCGCCGGTGATGCCTTCGATGGGCTGCTCGCTGGCGGCGTAGATGTCGAGCACCTGCAGGGCGTCGGCGTCGCCGAAAGCGGTGGCGAAGTCGGCCATCAGGTCGCGGGTGCGGCTGTAGCGGTGCGGCTGGAAGAGCACCAGGACGCGGCCGTAGCCGCACTCGCGGGCGGCCTGCAGGGTGGCGCGCACCTCGGTGGGATGGTGGCCGTAGTCGTCGATGACGGTGACGCCGCGTGCCGTGCCTCGGACCTGGAAGCGGCGGTCCACGCCGCGGAAGCTGCCCAGGCCTTTGGCGATGGCCTCCGGCGTGAGGCCGAGCTGGATGCCGATGGCGACGGCGGCGGTGGCGTTCAGCAGGTTGTGGCGGCCGGGGACGTGGAGGTGAAACGGCCCGAGGACGAGACCGCGTGTGTTGACCTCAAAGGTGGCGTGGCAGCCGGGAGCGGCGCGCAGCACGCGGAGGCGGAAGTCGGCTTCGGGCGACTCGCCGTAGGTGTAGACGCGTGGCGTGACGCGGGGCAGGATGGCTTTGAGGGCGGGGTTGTCGATGCAGGCGGTGACGGCGCCGTAGAACGGGACGTAGTCCATGAACTCGACAAAGGCGTCCTCGACGTCGGCCATGTCGCGATAGGCCTCCATGTGCTCGCGGTCGAGATTGGTGACCACGGCCATAATGGGCGAAAGACGTAGGAAGCTGCGATCGCTTTCGTCGGCTTCGGCGACAAGGTACTGCGATTTGCCAAGGCGGGCGTTGGAGCCCATAGCGTCGACACGGCCGCCGACGACGACGGTGGGGTCGAGCTCGCCGCCGGCCAAGACCGCCGCGATCATGCTGGTGGTGGTGGTTTTGCCGTGCATGCCGGCGACGGCGATGCCGTATTTCAGGCGCATGAGCTCGGCGAGCATCTCCGCGCGCATGATGACCGGTGTTTTGCGGGCGCGGGCCTCGAGGACTTCGGGGTTGTCGCGTGCGACGGCGGAGCTGGTGACGACGACGTCACTCGCCGCTGCGTTCTCCGCGGCGTGTCCGATGAAGATGGTGGCGCCGAGGCGTTCGAGACGCTCGGTGGTGGGTGAGGGGCGGAGGTCGGAGCCGGAGACCGGGTAGCCCATGGTGAGCAGGATTTCCGCGATGCCGCTCATGCCGATGCCCCCGATGCCGATGAAGTGGACTCGCTGGGAAGGGGCGAACATGGCGTGCGGGGACGGGGTCATTGTGTTCTATTGTGCCCTGCGGCATGGGCTCCAACACCTCTCCGCTCATCTCTACTCAAATCAAACCTGGACGGGATCGTCTATGATGTCATATGTGTGATGCGTGAGCATCAAGGGAGCTGGCTTTGAGAACGACTCTTACAATCGACGACGACATCCTGTCTGCTGTGCGTGAACTCGCGACCATAGAACGGTGCAGCATCGGAGAGATGGTCTCGAGTCTTGCAAGGAAGGCGTTACGTACCGCCTCTTCCGAGACAAAGAACGGAACTGGCATTCCTATGCTCCCCAACCGACATGATACCCCTCCTGTTACCTCGGAGATGGTGAAGCAGTTGGCGGATGAACTGCTGTAGTGCGCTATCTACTTGACGTCAACGTTGTGATTGCCCTCATCGATGCCGCTCACGTGCGGAACCGTGAGGCGCAGGCATGGTTCGAGACGACGGGACGAAAAGCCTGGGCTACCTGTCCACTGACGGAGAATGGCGTGATGCGCATTGTGGGACATCCGAACTACCCGAGATCGCCCGGAACGCCCGCAGCCGTAGCGGAAACTCTACGACTGCTCTGCCGACTGCCGGGACACGAGTTCTGGCCTGATAGCCTCTCCTTGCTGGACGCACCGGGCGTGCAATCGGGCTATCTTTCGAGCCATACCCAGGTCACCGACACCTATCTTCTGGCTCTTGCGCGCGCCCATGAGGGGCAGTTGGCGACGTTTGACCGGCAACTTGTCACGAATGCGGTTGCAGGCGGCAAACAGGCCTTGTGCTTGATCGGTTGAGGCTTGCGCATTCGGGCGCTCTGCCTGAAGAGATCGTTCTGCTACCGGCAGAATACAGAGTTCCTTCGCTGCGCTCAGGATGACGGCCCTTCCAAGCGAGGATGACCTTTCATGCTGCGACGGCGGGAGACATCCGATGATCTCGGTCCTGCACTGACTGCGAGCATGCTATATCTTGCGGATGAAGTCCCACATCCTGTCTTCCCTGGCTGCCATTGGCACAGCCGCTTTCGCTTTGGCCGGAACGCTTTCTGCGCAGTCGACGCAGACCCTGCTGGCGACGCCTTCGACCGTGGCCTGGGGGTATTACTCGTACCATGCGAAGCCGGCGTTGACGGTGCATTCGGGCGATACGGTGGTGATGCAGACGGCTTCTACGTGTGGTCCGCCGCAGCGGCTGGAGGCCGAGGGTGTCAAGGCAGCGGATATTCCGAGCTGGCTGGGGCCGCTGTACGACGGCGTGCCGCAGAGCGATCGTGGGCCGGGCGGGCATATTTTGACCGGGCCGGTGGCGGTGGAAGGCGCGGAGCCGGGCGATGTGCTGGAGGTGCGGGTGCGCAAGATCGCGATCGAAGCGCCGTTCGCCTGCAACGGCTTCGGCGCTGGACGCGGGTTTCTGCCGGACGACTTTCCGTATGGCCGGACGAAGATCATTCCGCTCGATCGAGCGAAGATGACCGCGGATTTTGCGCCGGGCATCACGATTCCCTTGCACCCCTTCTTCGGGTCGATGGGCGTGGCGCCGCCGGAGTCGGCGGGCAAGTGGAACTCCGCGCCGCCCTGGATGCACGGCGGCAATATGGATGACAAGGATCTGGTCGCCGGGTCGGTGATGTTTTACCCGGTGCATGCGCCGGGTGGGCTGTTCGAGGCGGGTGACGGGCATGCCGGGCAGGGCGACGGCGAGGTGGACATCACGGCGCTGGAGACGTTCCTCACCGGGACGTTTCAGTTCGTGCTGCACAAGGGTGAGGCCACGCGCGAGCACCTGCTGTGGCCGCGCGCGGAGACGCCGACGAACTACATCAGCATGGGCTTCAGCCCGGACCTGAAGACGGCCACCGAGATGGCCGTGCGCAACATGATCGGGTTTTTGAGCGAGGGCAATCCGGACTACCCGCACCTGTCGCGGGACGATGCGTATGCGCTTATCTCGACGGCCTGCAACGTGGATATTACGGAGTTGGTGGACACCAACGACGGCGTGCACGTGGCGTGCCCGAAGGCGCTGTTTACGGGGCCGAAGCTGCCGGGGGCGCTGCCGAAACCGTAGTCTTTGCAATAACCCGAAGGGTGGCGCAACAAAGCTGCGGGGTGCTGTGTCTAATCAGGTAAGCCACAACCTGAGCGCAGAGCTCCGGAGCAGGCAAGCCGCCGTGCGCTCAAGGAACAACAGCGCAGCGAACCGGCAGAGGAACGACATGACGATGGAGCGCACAGTTCGCCACAGGCTTGACACCAAACTGGGCACGAAGTTGGCAGGAGCAGCCCTGCTGGCCGGATTTGGTCTTTTGTTGCCGGCGGCGCAGGCCCAGGGCAACGGCTACCCGCAGGACGGAGCTGCCCAGCAGGGATACCCTCAGCAACAGGGCTATCCGCAGCAACAGGGAGATCCCCAACAACAGGGCTATCCACAACAGCAACAGGGTTACCCTCAGCAGCCGGGCTACCCCCAGCAGGATCAGGGTTACCCGCAACAGCAGGGCTATCCGCAGCAACAGGGTTACCCGCAACAGGATCAGGGATACCCCCAGCAGCAGGGATATGCGCAGGACCCCTCCGGGGCCGGCGGTGGCTATGCCCCGAACGGCGACTACGTGCAGGGTGGATCGGGTGGATTGATCACAGCTCCATATGCCCCACCGGCTATCCCGGACTACTCCCAGCCTGAAATGCCGGGCGATGGGTATCTCTGGACCCCCGGCTACTGGGGCTGGGGTGGTGGAGGCTACTCCTGGGTGAGCGGCGCGTGGGTGCTGCCACCCTACGCCGGTGGGCTGTGGACGCCCGGCTGGTGGGGTTGGGGTGGCGGTGGCGGCTACTTCTGGCATGCGGGGTACTGGGGCCGGAACGTCGGCTATTACGGCGGCATCAACTACGGCTTCGGGTACTTCGGCACAGGCTTCTATGGCGGCTACTGGAACAGTGGCCGGTTCTTCTATAACGGAGCGTATAACCACTTCGGCGGCGGCTTCCACGGCCAGTTTTATAACCACGCCTACGCCGGGTTCAGCGGACGCCCGGGTGGACCGGGCTTCAACTCGCATCCGGCCGGCTTTGGCGGTCGCGGAGGCGCAGCCTTCAATCACTCGTCCGGGATTGAGGGACGAGGCTTCGGCGGCGGAACACAGGGCATCAACCGCGGCGGTCAGCAGGGCTTTACCGGCGGCGGTGCTCAGGGCTTCAATCGGGGTGGCCAGCAGGGCTTTGCCGGCGGCGGAGCACAGGGCTTCAATCGTGGCGGTCAGCAGGGCGTAGGCGGCGGAGCGCAGCGGGGGTTTGCGGCCCCGGCGGGCGGCGGAGGCAATCGTGGCGGGGGCGGTGCACCCGTAGGCGGGGGCGGATACCACGGTGGTGGCGGCGGCGGCGGCGGTTCTCGCGGCCACCGGTAAGAAGGTGGATCTGTAATGGGTCGGTAACGGGTCGGTAATGGGTCGGGGCAAAGCGCCTCGGCCCGTTCCTATTTTGCGCCCGTGTGGGCAAGTAGCAGGATTTTAGCGGCGATGCGCTCCAGGGCGCCGGGGCGCGCGAGCGAACGCGCGGCACGGGCCATGGCCGCGCGGCGTGGGGCGTCGAGCAACAGGCCGAGCAGGGCGCTTTCGAGCGACTCCGGCGTCACGTCGGCCTGCAGGAGCATTTGCGCAGCACCGGCAGCGGCCAGCACCTCGGCATTTTTGCGCTGGTGATCGTCGGCGGCCTGGGGGAACGGCACCAGCAACGAGGGCAGGCCAGCGGCGCAGAGCTCGGCGACGGTGCTGCCGGAGCGGGCCAGCACCAGGTCGGCGGCGGCGTACTGGGCGGGCATGTCGGTGAGAAAGGCTTCCACGCGCCAACGGGCGGGATCGGCCCCGCTCTGCGCAAAGGCTGCGCGGGTGGTTTCGAGGTGGCGCGCGCCGGCCTGGTGAACGACGGTGAGCGTGGGCAGCGGGCGCAGCAGGCGCGGAAGAATGCGCGGCAGCATGTCATTGAAGACAGCCGCGCCCTGGCTGCCGGCGGTGACGAGCAGCTGCGGCGGGGCCCCGGCGGGTTTGGGCCGGATCCGAAAGATTTCGGCGCGAACGGGCACGCCGGTCACCTCGGCATTGCGGAAGAACGGGACTGTTTGGGCAAAGTTCACCGCGGCGGCGCTGGTAAAACGGCCGGCGATGCGGTTGGTGAGGCCGGGAACGGCGTTGGGCTCATAGGCGAGTGTGGGGATGCGCAGCAGGGCCGCGGCGAGCACCGCCGGGCCGCTCGCGTAGCCGCCCACGCCGACCACCACCTGCGGGCGGAATTGACGCAGCAGCGTCATGCAGCGGGCGATGCCGACGGGAAGGTCGCTCAGGGTCTTGAGGCGGGTAGAGAGGCTCACGTTTTTCAGCTGGCCGGAGCGTACAAGCTCGAGCGCGAAGCCGGCCGCGGGGACGAGCTTGGTTTCAAGGCCGCGAGAGGTGCCGATAAAGAGAAGTTCCGCCCCGTGCCGCTCTTGCAGCTCGCGGCCGATGGCGAGCGCCGGGATGACGTGGCCGCCGGTACCGCCGCCGGCGATGACGATGCGTAAAGGCATAGAAGTTAAGAGTGAAGGAGTGAAGGAGTGACGAGAGCGGTGAGGGAGTGAAGAAAGGCGTAAGGCAGTAAGCAGTTGAAAGTAAGGTGCCTTGCTTCACTATTCACTCCTTCAACTATTCACTCCTTCACTGCTTCGTGTTCAATCAATCTCCCGGGTTACGTTTAATAGCACGCCCATGCAGGCGAGGGTGACAAAAACGCTGGTGCCGCCGGAGCTGATGAGCGGCAGCGGAATGCCCTTGGTGGGCAGCAGGGCGAGCACGACGCTGATGTTGAAGAAGGCCTGCACGAGGATGGCCGTGGTGAGACCGAAGGCAAGGAAGCGTGCGAAGGGGTCGGTGGAGAGAAACGCCGCGCGCAGGCCCCGGTAACCCAGCACGGCAAACGCCGCGACCACGCAGAGCGCACCGATGAGGCCGAGCTCTTCGGCGATGTTGGCGAAGATAAAGTCGGTGTGCGGTTCGGGCAGGAAGAAGAGCTTCTGTACGCCTTCCATCAGGCCCTTGCCGCGGATGCCGCCGGTACCGACCGCGATGAGCGATTGCAGGATGTGAAAACCGGCGCCGCGCGGGTCGGACTCCGGATCGAGGAAGATCTTCATGCGGGTGGCGCGGAACTTGACGTGGAACAGCATGTAATACATCACCGGCGCGGCGCAGGCGAGCGCGATGCCGATCCACTTCATCTGCATACCGGCGAGATACAGCATCAGCAGCAGCACGGCGGCGCAGACCATCGCGGTGCCGAGGTCAGGCTCCTTGAGGATGAGCGCGATGTAGACCAGCGGCGGCAGCACGGCAGGAAGGATGGTTTCCTTGATGTTGTCGATGGCGTGCATGCGGGTCTGCAGAAACCACGCGAGAAAGATGATGATGACGGGTTTGGCGAGCTCTGACGGTTGCAGGGAGAAGCCGGCGAAACCGATCCAGCGGTGCGCTCCGTTGACCTTGCCGCCGAGCACGAATACACCCATCAGCAGCAGGCCGGTGACGGCCATTACGGGAAAGATGAGCTTCGGGTTGTTGTAGGTGCGGTATGGGATGCGCATCAGCACGAACAGCGCAATGATGCCCAACAGCACCCAGACCGCCTGTTTGACCACAAACGCGTAGGGCGAGCCGAGTGTTGCCTTGGCCATGACGGCGGAGGCGGAAAACACCATCACCAGGCCGAAGAGCACGAGCAGAAGCACCGTGCCGAAGAGCCATTTATCTACACCGACGCGCTTTGCCATAGGGTTTTACGTTGTAGGTTGTACGTTCTACGTTGTTCGTGCCTGGGTGAAACGTCTAGGCTGCCCATTCACTTGCACAGGTTTGGAAGCGTTTTGATCGGCAACGGAGCACGTAACACTTACAACTTAGAACGTACAACGCCCTGCCCGTTCACGGAAGTCTCAAGCTCGGCAACAAGCTGCTTAAAGACGCAGCCGCGCTGCTCGTAGTTTTCGAACTGGTCAAAGCTGGCGCAGGCCGGGGCCAGCAGCACCACATCGCCTGCCTCTGCTTTGCCGAAGGCGTAAGCCACGGCCCTATCCAGGGTGCCCGCTCGTTCTATGTGAGCGAGGGGGGCCAGCTGGGTCTCAATCTTTTCTGCGGCGGCACCGATGGTGATGACCGTTTTGGCACGCTCCTGCAGGAGCGGCAGCAGCGTAGTGTAGTCCGAGTCCTTGTCCTTGCCGCCGAGGATGACATGGATGCCGCCCGGGAACGCCGCGAGTGCCTTGCTGGTGGCGTCGACGTTGGTGGCCTTGGAGTCGTTGAAGAAGCGCACGCCGTCGAGTTCGAGCACGAATTCGAGCCGGTGTTCCACCGCTTTGAACGCGCCCACGGCCGCGCGAATGACCTCGACGGAGATGCCTGCCAGGCGCGCCGCGCACACCGCCGCGAGTACATTTTCAACGTTGTGCGCGCCGGCAAGAGCGATCTCGGACATGGGCATCACGGGCTCGGGCGTCGCGCCTTCGGCCGGGCGGAAGTAGATGCCCTCCCCGTGCACGAAGGCGCCCTGCTTGACCGGGCGGCGCGGGCTGAACCAGAAGATCTGGGCCGTGGTTCCGGCGGCGAGCCGCTGCGTCTGGGGGTCTTCGGCGTTGAGCACCAGGAAGTCGTCCGCGTTCTGATTTTCCGTGATGCGGGCCTTGGCGGCGACGTAGTTGTCGAAGCTGCCGTGCCGGTCCAGGTGATCGGGCGTGATGTTCAGCACGAGCGCGATGCGCGGGCGAAAGGTTTCGATGGTCTCGAGTTGAAAACTCGAAGCCTCCAGCACGTTCCACGTTGCGGGGGTTGACTCATCCACCATCGCCGACACGGGCCGGCCGATGTTGCCGCCCACCAGCGTCGGCAGGCCACTCGCGGTGAAGATTTCGCCCACCAGCGCGGTTGTGGTGGTCTTGCCGTTGGAGCCCGTGATGGCCAGGGTTTCGCCTTGGAGGAACAGCATGCCCAATTCGAGCTCGCCGATGATGTGTATGCCCAGCGAGCGCACCCGGCGCAGCTCCGGAACGGCCGGCGACACCCCCGGCGAGACCACGATGAGGTCCTGGCGGCGAAAGGTCAGCAGGCCATGGCTGCCCGCCTCGACCATAATGCCTTCATCCAGCAGCGGGGTCAGCTCGGCGATGGAGGACGCGGGACGCGTATCGCTGACGGTCACGCGCGCGCCCTGCCGCTTGAGGAAACGTGCCGCCGCCATCCCGCTCTTGCCCAGGCCGACGACGAGGACGCGCTTGTTTTTGAGGTCGAGCGGGGTTGCCGTAGTCATTGCAGAGTCATTGTCTCAGGTGACGGGTACTACTGAAACAGCGTGACCGTTCTCGCAAGCACGTCATCCATCAGTTCAGAGGGAACTGTTTCGATTCGCCGGCCGCCGCGCACGTTCAGGTCTAAAACGCGGGGCTGATCACAGCGCACCACCCCGGTGGTGTGGATTCCCACCAGCGGCACGGCGAAGCCGATACGGCTGGCGAACTCGCCCCCGTTGGTAATGGGCAGAACCACCGGAAGCTTCGTCACCACGTTGAAAGCCGTCGGCGAGATGATCACGACCGGTCGGTGGCCACGCTGCTCATGTCCCTGGGTGGGGTCAAGCGAAACCATGTAGATATCGCCGCGGTTCACAGCAGCTCGCCACCGGTGGCAGGTGCCTCGATCCACTCCGATTCTTCAGCCGAGACAGGGATGGTGTAATCGGAGGCCTGCAACAGATCGGCCAGGCTGTAGCGAGGTTTTACCTTGGGGTCGATGACCAGGCGTTCTCCATCAATCGCCAGACCTACCGTCGAGCCTACCTCGAGGTGCAGGAGATCCAAGATCGCCGGTGGCACCGCCAACATGACCGAGCCGCCGACCTTTCGCAGGCTTGTGGTGTGCATGGTTCGATTATATCGAAGGCAAACTATCGCAGCTTCAGCGTCGTCAGCGCGAAGAGCGCAAAGACCAGCGCCATGATCCAGAAGCGGGCGATCACCTTGGCCTCCGACCAGCCGCCGAGCTCGAAGTGGTGGTGCAGCGGGGCCATGCGAAAGATACGTTTGCCGCCGCGCAGCTTGTAGCTGCCCACCTGCAATATCACGCTGAGCATCTCCAAGATGAAGACACCGCCGATGAAGGGCAGCAGGAGCTCCTGCTTGATGATCACGGCGACCGTGGCGATGGCGCCGCCGAGGGCGAGCGAGCCGACGTCGCCCATGAAGATTTCAGCAGGATGCGCGTTGTACCAAAGGAAGCCGATGCTGGCGCCGACCATCGCACCGCAGAAAATGGTGAGCTCGCTGACGGCGGGCATGCGCTGGATTTCGAGGTAATCCGCAAAGACCACATGGCCGCTGACATAGGTGAGCACGGCCAACGCACCGGCGGCGATGATGGTGCAGCCGATCGCCAGACCATCCAGGCCGTCCGTAAGATTTACGGCGTTGCTGGAGCCCGAAATGATGAGGACCACAAAGATCACGAAGGGCAGAAACGCCAGCGGCCACAGGTGGGTGTGCAGCACGCTGTCAACGATCAGGTCGGGGCGGAACTTTTTGAAGAACGGCACGACCAGGCGCGTGGAGTACAGACCCTCCGCGCGCAGGTACAGCAGCGTTACGGCGATGATCGTACTGGCAACGAGCTGAAAAAAGAGCTTCTGCCGTGACGTGAGACCCAGGTTTCGTTTATGCACCACCTTGATGTAGTCGTCGGCAAAGCCGATGGACCCGAAGGCCACCGTCGCGAATATCACAACCCACACAAAGGCGTTGGAGAGATCACTCCAAAGCAGCGTGGGCACAAGGATGGAGATGCAGATGAGCACGCCGCCCATGGTGGGCGTGCCGACCTTTTTCTGATGGCTCTGCGGGCCCTCCTCGCGGATGTACTGGCCGATCTGGAACTGGCGCAGGCGATCGATGACGAACGGCCCGATCAGCAGGCCGATCAGCAGCGCGGTGAGGCTCGCGAGCACGCAACGCAGCGTGACGTAGTGAAAGACGCGAAAGAAGCGGAAGTACGGAAACAGCTTTTGGTAGAGCAGCCAGAAGAGCAACGGAAGAGCCTCAGTGCGCCCGAGCGCCGAACGTGGAGAGAACGTCCGTCGATACGTGGATTACGGTTATCTTATGCCTACGGGAGAGCCGATTGGCCGGGCCGGGTACCCTGTTCGACAGCGGGAGCCGGAGGCGGCGCCAAAGCCTCGAGCGCACCTTCCAGACGCACGCCGCGCGAGGCCTTGAGCAACACCAGATCGCCGGGCCTTAGGAAATACCGGAGCCAATCGCCGGCTTCGGCGGGTGTTTCGAAGAAGAGCGCGTGTGCGTGTGCGGCGGCCGCTGCATTCACAAGCGATTGCGCCAGACCGCGTACACCGACAATTACATCGATGCCTGCAAGCGCCGCCGCGCGACCGCAGTCGGCGTGCAGCGCCGGCGCGTCGGGGCCGAGCTCGAGCATCTCGCCGGCGACCAGAATGCGGCGCTCGGCGCGGCTCTGCGCCAGCGTGGCGACCATGGCGTCGAGAGCGTGCGGGTTGGAGTTGTAGCAGTCGTTGATCAGCCGCGCGCCGCGCCATTGCAGCAGTTCGCCGCGCCTGGCGGTGGGCCGGAGTTTTTCGAGAGCATCGCAACACCTGGCGAGGGGCAGGCCGCTGGCTAAGCCGACGCTCGCAGCCGCCAAGGCGTTCAACACGTTGTGACGTCCCATCAATCGCAGTTGAACGGAGTGCTGCTGGGCATCCGCTTTGATGAGAAAACGCGTGCCGGCCAAGCCGAGCTCTTCAATCTCGGTCGCGCGCACACGGCAACCTTCACGTGTGCCAAACAACAGCACGCCGTCCGCGCCCGGCTTCATGGAAAGGGCGAACTGCGCCACGCGCTCGTCGTCCCCGTTGAGAAACGCAAATCCCTCCAAAGGCAGGGCTTCGACCAGCTCCCGCTTCGCAGCGGCGATGCCTTCGAGGCCGTCTGCAAAGTGTTCCAAATGCACGGCGGCGACGTTTGAGACCACGGCCCAGTCCGGCTCGGCGATGCGGGCCAGTGCGGCGATCTCGCCCGCGTGATTCATGCCCATCTCCAGCACGGCGATCTCGTGTTCAGGCTCCAGGCGCAGCAGCTGCAACGGCACGCCGAAGTGGTTGTTGAGATTGCCTTCGGTCTTCAGCACGCGGAAGCTCGTTTCTAGCACGGCCGCCACACACTCCTTGGTTGTGGTCTTTCCGGCGGAACCCGTGATGCCGATCACGCGGCCGCCCCAGGCACGGCGAACCTCGCGCGCCAGGCGCTGCATCGCCGCAAGAATGCAGTCGGTGTCTTCATCGGGGATGCGCAGCAGCTGCGCATCCCCAACCGCAGCCGGAGCGAGCCAGCGCATGCTGACCACGGCGGCGACCGCACCATTCATCAGCGCGGCTTCGACGTAATCATGGCCATCCATGTGTTCGCCGCGCACGGCGAAGAACAGATCGCCGGCGGCGACGGTGCGCGAATCGATGCTGTAGCCCTGCGCGACGAGGTTGCTGTCCGTGTCCCCTTCCGCGTGGATCCAGGCGGCGATCTTTCCGAGTGGGAGCTTCAAGCGTGCATCTCCTTCCGGCTCTTGGAGCTGCTTGTGGCAGCGAGTATGCGCAGCATGTTTGCCGCTTCCTGCACATCGTCAAAGGGCACGGCGCCCTGGGCGAAGATCTGCTCTTTTTCGTGGCCCTTGCCGGCCAGCAGAACGATGTCACCGGGCCGTGCTTCACGCAGCGCGATTTCGATGGCGGCGCGGCGGTCCGCTTCGACGATGAACGGCGTAGCGGTTTCACGCACACCCAAAAGAACCTCGTTGATGATGGCCATCGGGCGTTCGCTGCGCGGGTTATCGCTGGTGACGATGACGAGATTGCTTTCGGCAGCGGCGGCCAGGCCCATCTTCGCCCGCTTGGTGCGGTCACGATCGCCGCCACAGCCGAACATCGTGATCACGCGGCCACCATGCTGCCCGACGGTTTCCCGAGCGAGCCGCGACAGGTTGCGCAGGGCATCGTCGGTGTGCGCGTAGTCGACGAGGACGGTGAAACCGGCTTCACGCGAACCGGGGACAACCTCGAAACGGCCGGGCACCTGCCTGAGGTGCGGGGTAGCGGCAGCGATCTGTTCGAGCGTGAGTCCCCGCGCCAACGCGGCACACATCGCCGCGAGCAGGTTGTATACATTCACGCGGCCACTCAAGGGGGATTGAATGGCGGCCGTTGCCTGCGGGGTGACGAAGTCGAAGTGTGTCTCGCCGAGGGCGAGCCGCACGGCCAGCGCGCGATGCGTGCCAAAGGACGCATCGGTGCCGTAGCGCATCAGCGTTTCCCCCGAGAAGAAGTGCACCATCTCGGAGGTCCACGCATCGTCCTCATTCACCACGGCCACACGCGGCGCGGGCGCGCCCACACCGGCGAAGAGCTTTGCCTTGGCACGGGCGTACTCCTGCATGGAACCGTGATAATCGAGGTGATCCTGCGTGAGATTGGTGAACACCGCCACGTCGACCGGCAGACCCCAGACGCGCTCCTGTTCGAGCGCATGGGAGCTCATCTCCATCACGGCCTCCGTGCAACCGGCGGCTGCGCCCTCACGGAACAGCGCAAGGATGTCGCGGCTCTCCGGCGTGGTGTGTTCACTGGGGCGCACCTCCTCGCCGATGTGCGTCTCCACCGTGCCGATCAGCACATCCTTGCGGCCCACGCTGCGTAGAAGCTGTTCGAGCAGAAAGGTTGTGGTGGTCTTGCCGTTGGTGCCGGTGACGGCGGTGAGCGCAAGCGCGCGCTCGGGGTGACCGAACACGGCAGCACTGATCTCCGCCAGCGCACGGCGGCCATGCTGTACCAGCGCGAGTGCAAGTTCGGGCTGTGAGGAACGCATCGCGGCAAAGGTTTCCGGCGAATCCGTCAGGCAAGCTGCCGCTCCCTGCCGCAATGCCGCCTGCAGAAAGCGGTTGCCGTCGGCGCTGCCGCCGCTCATGGCCACGAAGACATCGCCGGCATGCACGCGTCGCGAATCGTACTGCACACCGCGTACCTCGATGTCAGCACGACCGCCGGTTTCCACTGTTTTGACGCTTTCCAGCGCCTCCGCCCATTGCATACCCTGATCCTACGTGCCTTCACACAGGAAGAGGTGTATGCGTGCGGAATCAACGGGCAAAGCGCACCACGATCTCCGTACCGGAGGGGACCATGGTGCCCGCGGACGGCGCCTGCTCTCGCGCCAGGCCGCTGCCGACGGTTTCCACGCGCAGACCCGAGGCCCCGGCGTGTTCCACCACGGTACGCAGGCCGGCGCCGGTGAAGTCGGGCACGGGTACGCGTTTACTGGCATCGATCACCACGGCACCGTTGCCGCGCGACTCCACCGCGGGTGCAATGTGCGGGCCGGCGATGGGCTTGTCCGGGATACTCATGGCGGCGGTTTCCGCGGGCATGATGGAGGTCGTATTGCCGTTGCGATGAAAGCCGGCCAGCACGCGATCGGGTAGATCGAGCCAGCTCTTGCGCGGCGCCTGGTGCTGCACCGCCGCCTCCTGCGCGCGATCGGCTTGCAGGTTGGCGGCCATGGCCGCGGTTGTTGCCGGCGTGCGCAGCGGATCGTCGGCGGGCAGGCTGTTGATCTCTTCAAAGAGCGCATTCAGATCGGCAACCTCTTCACCACCGCTCGGCGCATCGCCCGGAACCGGCTCGCGCTTGGCCTCTTCCATCTGCTGCTTGCTTTTCAGCGGCTGATCGTGGGGAACGCCGAGGTATTCGAGCACCTGCTGTGCGATTTCGGCAAACACCGGGCCGCTGGCCGCGCCGCCATAGTGCAGATCTTCGCCGCCCGCGGTGGGCGTATCGATGACGACGGCGATAGCGATGGCCGGATCGCTCACCGGGGCAAAGCCCGCAAAACTGGCCACCAGCTTGGTGTGCGAGTAGGTATGTGTCGCGGGATCGATCTTTTCAGCCGTACCTGTTTTTCCGGCAGAGCTGTAGCCGTTGAGCTGCGCTTTTTTGCCTGTGCCTTCGATGACGATGCCCTGCATCATGGCGCGCATCTGCGCGGCCGTGAGCTCTTTGATGACGCGGTGGGAGCCGTCAGGCAGGGTTGCCGGCAGACCCATCTCGGGGTGGAAAGGATTGGCCTTCAGGCGCGCATCACCCTTCATCTCATCGGTGGACTGCAGCAGGATGTGCGGCGGGATGTAGGTGCCGCCGTTGGCAATCGAGGACACCATGGCAACAAGCTGGATGGGCGTTACACCGATCTCCTGCCCAATGGCGAGTGACAGAATGCTGGTGGATCCCCACTTGCGCACGGGCCGCAGCAGGCCGCGCGTTTCGCTGGGCAGCTCAATGCCGGTGCGGTCGCCGAAGCCGAAGGCCCGCATGTAGTCATAGAACTTGTTGGGGCCGACCTTGAGCGCCATCTTGGCCGCGCCCACGTCGCTGGAGTGCTCAAGCGCCTGCTGCACCGTGACCACGCCCATGTGATCGGACTTATCGTCATGCAGGGTGCGGCCGAACATGGTCATCGCCCCACCCTGACAATCCACCTTGTCCGAAGGCTCTACCCCGGCGCCGTCCAGCGCCGCGGAGTAGGTGACGAGCTTGAACGTCGAGCCGGGCTCGTAGATGTCGCTGACGGCGAGGTTGTTCAGCACATCCGCATCCATGTGGTGCTGGTCGTTCGGATTGAAGCGCGGCGAAACGGCAAGCGCCAGGATCTGGCCGGTGTGCGGGTCCTGCACGACCACCGTGCCGTGCAGCGCCTTCAGCTTGGCGACTTGCTCATCCAGGGCCTTTTCGGCCATGTACTGAATGTTCGAGTCGATGGAGAGCACAAGGTTTTCGCCGGGCATGGGCTCATTCAGCTCCGAACCCATGACGTGACGCTTGGCGTCGACGGCGGTGAGCATGTGGCCGGGTTCGCCGTGCAGGTCCTCGTCGAACTCACGCTCCAGGCCGCCGAGGCCTTCATCGTCTGTGCCCACGTACCCGAGCACGTGCGCGGCGAGATCGTCGTTCGGATAAAAGCGCTTGAACTCCTTCTGGATGTAGACGCCCTTGAGGTTCAGTTCCTTGATGCGCTCGGCGGTTTCGGGGCTGACCTTGCGCGCGACCCAGGCAAAGTTTCTGGAGGCGTCGAAGCGGGCCTCGATGCGGGGCCGGGTGGTAAAGCTGTCAAGCGGGTCGGTGTGCACGATCTTGGCCAGCATCGCCGCGTCTTCCGGCCTGTTGTCGCCGATCTCGGTGGGCACGGCGTAGATGCTGTCCACGAGCACCGTCATGGCGAGCTCGCGCAGATCGCGGTCATACAACACGCCGCGGCGAGGCGAGATCTCAAAGCCGCGCTGCTGCTGCTTGGCGGCTGTCTTTACATAGTGATCGTGCTTGATCACCTGCAGCCAGGTGAGGCGGCAGGCAATGATCGCCGCCCACGCGCAGAAGGCGATGGAAACCCAAACAAACCGCACCCGGCGAATGGGTGCGGTCAGCGGGCCGCTGACGCGGGCGGCGGGTTTGAAGGTGGGCCGGGGTGTTTGCTTCAACTTCATTCTGGAGCCGATCGGGAGCAAAGGGGGGGAGCCAAGGGTTCAGCTACTGGTTCAAAGGTTTTAGCTACTGGTTCAAGGGTTGAGCTACTGATTCAACGTGGGTCCGGCAGGGACATGCACCTGCGCCAGTACGGGCTGCACGCTCGTGTCGCCCTCCGGACGCACCACCTGCCCAGGCAGCGGTGTATCGAGGCCAAGCTGGCGCGCGATGCGGTCGATGCGGCCGGGATCACTCAGCTGCGCCTCGTTCAGGCGAAGCTGGCGGTTCTGCTCGCGCAGCAGCTCGACCCTGGTCTTCTGCGCTTCCACGCGGTAGCCGACCTCGATGGCGGAGAAGTGCTGCCACACGTAGACCATGGTGAGGAAAAAGAAGATGCCCATGGTCAGGGTGAAGCGGCGCATCTCGGCGCGGCGCTCCGGGTCGTCGGCTTTTACGATGCGGCTGTTGTCGATGTGCTTGGCAAAGAACATCTCCGGCATGGGGCCGCGGCGGCGAATGCGCTGCGCCTCAAACCGGTCGTGGTTCAGCGCGGCGACCGATGCCGGCCGGCCGTTGCTTGCCCGTCTTGTGTGATTGCGCTCCATCGCTCGCCTCGCCCGTTGCCCATTTCCGCTTTACTGCAAAACTTTGCTGCTTTTGTAGTGCATCCGCAAACCTCACTCAACGAGCCATTGCGAAGTGCTTACTTTGGTTCCTACAAGGAAGAGCTGTGAATAAACCGGCAACATCCCAACTTCGGTAATCATCTCTTCAAAGTAACGTTACCTTCTGCTCTTATTCGTTACTAAAGTCGCTCCGCGGCCCGCAGCTTGGCACTTCGTGACCTTGGGTTGGCTCGTTCTTCTTCCGCCGTTGCCGTTAACGGCTTTTTGGTCAGGATCTCGAGTACGCCCGCCTTGGCCCCGGCACGAAAACTGTCTTTTACCAATCGATCCTCAAGGGAGTGAAAGCTGATGAGCACCACGCGTCCACCCGGTTTCAGCACCGATCCCGCCCCGCTCGTAATCACGTCCAGGAGCGATTGGATCTCCATCAGTTCCCTGTTCACCTGAATTCGCAGAGCTTGAAAGGTTCTCGTCGCGGGATGAATCTTGTCGCCTTTCATTGTTGGGGCCGCGGCCGATACCACCTTGGCAAGTTCTGCCGTAGTGGAGATCGGCCGGGCCCTCACAATGGCTCTGGCGATTCTCCGCGACCTCCTTTCCTCTCCGAATTCGTAAATCAGGTTGGCGAGATCTTCCTCGTCCGCCTGATTTACCACTTGCTCGGCCGTCGGCCCGACACGCGGATCCATCCGCATATCCAAGGGTCCGTCGTTCCGAAAACTGAAGCCACGCTGCGGCTGATCGAGCTGCAGACTGCTGACACCGAAGTCCGCCAGCAGGCCGTCGAGGCTGCCCGGGGCGATCTCTTCGGCAATGTCCGAGAAGGGACGGCTTACATACCGCACCGTCGGCATTTCGGACTCCAGCTCGCCCGCGATCTCCGCCAGCCTGGCCTGTGCCTGCGCCATGGCCTCGGGGTCGCGATCAAAGGCGATCAGCGTGCCCCCGGGCCCGAGCCTGCGGGCGATGCCCCCGGAGTGGCCACCCAGCCCCAGCGTCGCGTCGGCGTAGACTCCACCGCGCCGCACGTTCAAAAGGTCAAGACATTCTTCAAGAAGTACCGGAACATGTTGCGGTCGCACCGTCTGCCTCCCGCTCATGCGTCCCCTGGGGGACTAAAAACTCGAACCAACCTAAACACCCGCCGCGGCTAGTTCGGCGAAGTCCGCCTCGCTCAGCGGGTTATGCTCGAAATCGGACCGGATGCGCTCATCGTTGATCACGGCGAGCATATTTCTCTGGCCCATGACCGCCACGTCGCCGGTCAGCTTGGCAACCTCCCGCAGGGTCTGCGGGATCAACAACCGGCCCTGCCCGTCGAAGGTGGCAACCTGGCCGTAGTAGTTAGTTACGTCCAGAAATTTGCGCTTCGCCGTGTTCGTGGAAGGGATTGCATCCAAAGCCGCTTCAATCCGTTCCCACTCCGCGATCGGGTAGATCTCTGCCCGCTCGCCATCCTTGCTGGTGATAAAGAATTCCACCGCCCCAGCATCGTCCAACTGCCGTTTGTACTCGGCCGGTACCTTCAACCGGCCCTTCTCGTCCACGCGGGTGATCTGGCTGCCACGAAGTTTCATCCGTTTTCCTTCGCTTCGGCGAGATCTGGATCGGTTCCGTGTACGTTGACCCGATCAGGGGAGGTTTGTCGTTCCGATCTCCCCTTTTGACCTCTTTTCACCACTTTTGACCACCGCGTGAACCAAGGATGCGCTACCGCTCTCCTAATGTCGAGAGCAAAATGCCATTTCAGGCCGGGTTTCCCTGCAACTTTTGTGGAAATTACCTCAGGTTGTGGATAAGTACGGATCGCGTACCACGGATTGCGGCTAATTAGGTCGATTCCTGGCATGAAATGCGATTGTCGGCCTACAACATCGGTGATACGAAGGAAAAGCGAAAACACCGGCAAGCGACCGGAAATGCCGAAGATTGTCGGTTAGGTAGGATCCGGGTTGTTTTTGGCTAAGGAAGGCCGACGGCCTCAGATGCGGGCGCGTTCGGCCAGCTCCCGTGGCTGGCGCTGTTTCAGCACATACCCGAGATAGAAGAGGATCAGCAGATTGATCGCCAGGGCGCCGGCCTTGAACCAGGTGGCGTGTCGCGCGAGCTCGAAGAGCTCCAGCGGCAGGCCCAGGGTCGTCAGGATGAGCGTAAAGTACTCCGCCCAGCCCTTGCGCAGCATCAGGCCCGTGCCTTCGATCAGGCAAAGCACGGCGTAGATGATGGCGCCGGCCCCGATGCGGCGCAGGTCATGGCTGTTGATGAGGTCAGCCTTGTCCATCACCATGCTGACCACGCGGCCTTCCGGGTCGATCGGCAGCGAATCGACCAGACGCACGACCAGTTCGCCGAAGTTCCGATGCACCAGGTGCAGCGCCCCCAAGCCGATGGCGATGAAGAAGAGGGCTTTCAGCAGCTTAAAGACGCCGACAAACAGTAGACCGCGTTCCGAAGCCGGGTGGTCGGCGGGCACGCTCTCCCGGCTGTCCGAGACGGCATCCTGAAGGATTCGGGTTGAATGCGCGACGGCCACGTCCCCCTCAGTTGACGGCGGCGGGTTCTGTTTGTCAACGCCCTGCGGCCTCGCATCGAACCCACAAGGTGACCTCTTTTGCCCTTTTTGTGGGATATGGCAATCCGCGGTGGGAGTGACATCGTTAGTTAGGTGTCTGTCTCTCGGCGAGCGCGAGGCGGCCATGGCTCGGAGTGCTCGCACAAATTGAAAGGAACCACCCTATGAAGAAGACCCTGCTTACCATGTTTGCCGGCGCCGCACTGGCTGCTTCCTCCCTCGCCGGTATGGCGCAGAAGACCGACCCGATGGTCGGCGGCGCAGCGATGTACCCGTCCAAGACCATTGCGGCGAATGCCTCGGCTGCCCCGAACCTGACGACGCTGGTCGCGGCCGTAAAGGCTGCCGGCCTGGTGGACACGCTGAACGGCGCCGGCCCGTTCACCGTCTTCGCCCCGACCAACGATGCCTTCGCCAAGCTGCCCGCGGGCACCGTGGACACCCTGACGCAGCCTGACAACAAGGCGACGCTGACCAAGATCCTGACCTACCACGTGGTTCCCGGCACCTACGACGCCAAAAAGCTGATGAAAGAGATCAAGAAGAACAACGGCAGCTACCAGCTGAACACCGTGCAGGGCGAGCCCCTGACCTTCTCACTCGACGGCAAGATGATCAAGATCACGGACGCCAAGGGTGGGACCGCGATGGTCACCACCGCCAACGTCTACCAGTCGAACGGCGTGGTTCACGTCATCGACACCGTGCTGATGCCCAGCTAACAGCGCGTTCCCAAGTTTGTGAGGCGGCTCCGGAGCTTGGGAGCCGCCGTTCTTTTTTGCGTGATTGCCCTGTGAGCGCCGTCACCGGCTGCCAGCGCATGCAAGCGGCACTCGCTCCTGTTGTCATTCCCGAAGGGAACCTGCGTTTTGCTGCTGCGACGCAACATCAGGCATGCTGCTTGAATGGCGGCCCGCCTGCATGTGACGGCAGGCGCATCCAAATCGGCATGCGGCATGTCTTTGAGTCAGAACAGTTTCTTCCCGTTCCCCGTGAAGTCGCCTTCGCCTTCTTCGCTAATCCGCAAAATCTCCCCCCACTGATGCCGCACTGGCAGCAGGCGCGCATCGACGAAGCCACCTGGCAGCCCCCACCGCCCCGGCCTGAAGGCACGCCCCTGTTGCCCGGCGTGGCCGCCGGCAACGGCACCCTGCTGCTGATCACGGCTCGCGGCATCCCCGGCCTGGCGCTGCGCGGCAACTGGTGGGCCAAGATAGAAGATTTTCGCTGGAATGAGGGGTTTTGCGACGTGCAGCTGAAAGGGCCGTTTGCCTATTGGCGCCACTGCCACTCAGTGCGCGACGCGGTTTCTGCGGAGGGCGTACGGGGAACGGTGGTTCACGACCATGTGACCTATGAACTGCCGCTGGCTCCGCTCAGCGAGGTGGCTGCGTCTGTAGCGCGTGAGGCACTTGCCCTGACGTTCCGGTACCGCCAGGAGCAGGCCGCAAAGCTCGTGCCCTCCTACGCGGCCTCAGCGGGTCACTGACGGCAGCGGACTACAGAAGTCTGACGACTTCAAGCCACCACGGGCTTGCGTAATAGCGGCCGCACCCGTTCGAGCGCAGCCTCGGCGGTCAGACCGTAACGCACACGCAGATCTTCCACCTTGCCGTGCTCGATGAACTGGTCGGGCCAGCCGATGCGGATCACGGGCGTTGTGAGTTCGGCCTCATTCAGCGCCTCCAGCACCGCCGAGCCGAAGCCGCCGGCAAGCACATGGTCTTCCATGGTGACGAGCAGCTCACAACGCCCGGCGTACTGTGCGACGCAGGCGGCATCAACGGGTTTGGCGAAGCGGGCGTTGATTATGGCCACGCTATGGCCTTCGGCCTCCAGCTTCCGGGCGAGCTTTTCGGCGTCCGGCAGCATGTTGCCGAGTGAAAAGATGGCTACGTCGGAGCCGTCGCGGAGCACCTCGGCGCGACCGATCGCGAGCGCCTCAGGTTGCGCCTTGAGCGGGGTACCGGGCCCGGTACCGCGCGGATAGCGGATCGCGCTGGGCCCCTTGTGCTGCAGCGCGGTGTACATCATGTCCTGCAACTCGTCCTCGTCCTTGGGATCCATGTGAATTAGGCCGGGAACGCTGCGCAGGTAGCTGATGTCGAAGAGGCCGTGGTGCGTAGGCCCGTCGTCGCCGCTCAAACCGCCGCGATCCATGCAGAAGACCACCGGCAGACTCTGCAGCGCGACATCGTGCACGATCTGATCGAAGGCCCGCTGCAGGAAGGTGGAGTAAATCGCGCAGAAGGGCCGATAGCCCTTGGTGGCCATGCCGGCGGCGAAGAGCACGGCGTGCTCTTCCGCAATGCCCACGTCAAAGTAGCGGTCCGGATGGTTTGGCCGGAAGAGGTCGAGCGCGGTGCCGTTGGGCATGGCCGCGGTGATCGCGACGACCTTACGATCGTGGTCAGCCAGCCGTGTGAGCGACTCGGCAAAGATCTCGGAGTAGGTCTTTTGGCCGGAGGCCTTGGTCTCCCCGGTCTCGGGGTCATACGGCCCCAGGCCATGGAATTTCTTTTGCTTCTCCAGTGCCGGGCCGAAGCCCCTGCCCTTTTGCGTGAGCGCGTGCAGCACGACCGGGCGGTTCTGCGTCTTGAGGAATTTTAGCGTTTCGATCAGCAATGGCAGGTTGTGGCCGTCAACCGGGCCGTAATAGCTCAGCCCGAACTCCTCAAAGATCATGCCGCGCCCCACGATGCCCTTGGCGGCTTCTTCGGCCTTGCGGGCGATGTGGCGGGCGGCCTTGCCGCCAAACTTTTCCAGCAGGCCGCTCACGCGCTCATGCACGCTGACGTAGGTGGGGTTGGTGGCGATCTTGTGGAAGTACTCCGCGATGGCGCCGACGTTCTTGTCGATTGACCACTCATTGTCATTAAGAATGATGATTAGTCGCTTTGTGGTGGCTGCAACATTGTTCAGCGCTTCAAAACTGATGCCGTTCGTGAAGGCCGCATCTCCGGCCAGCACGACAATATTTTCGTCGCCGCCGCTCATATCGCGGGCCGCAGCCATGCCCAGCGCGGCAGAAAGCGCCGTGCCCGCATGACCGGCGCCGAAGCTGTCATGCTCGCTTTCGGTACGCAGCATGAAGCCGTTCAAGCCGCCGGGCTGGCGAATGGTGTCGAAACGATCTTCACGGCCGGTCAGCAGTTTGTGGACATAGCTTTGGTGGCTGACGTCGAAGACAAAGCTATCCTTCGGCGTATCAAAGACATAGTGCATGGCGAGCGTCAGCTCCACGACACCGAGATTGGGCCCGATGTGACCGCCGGTCTTGGCAACGCCGCGGATCAGGCGTCCGCGGATCTCTTCCGCTAGAAGCTCCAGCTCGGCGAGATTCAGCCGTTTCAGGTCGGCCGGCGATTTGATGGTGTTCAACAACTCATTCATCGTGGAACCAAGGACGTACCTAGCGGCCTCGTATCGCTTACCGGAGGTGTCAGCCCCTCAGTTTATCAATGGACGCGTCTTTTCGCTCTGAGGTTCCGGAACACTTCGGGTTTGATGAAAGTTGCGAACGCTTTCTGTACCGTTCACCGGATTGAATTTCTAGCGGGCTATTCGTCCCTTTCGCGCAGCTTTGCCACCACGCTGAAATCCTCCAGCGTGGTGGTGTCGCCTTTGACATCGCCGGTGGTGGCCAGCTCGCGCAGCAGACGGCGCATGATCTTGCCGGAGCGGGTTTTCGGCAGCATCGGCGTAAATCGCACGTCATCCGGCCGCGCCAGGCCGCCGATCTCCCTGGCGACCCACTGCCGCAGCTCGTGCTTGAGCGCTTCGCTGGGTTCGTGGCCACCTTCGAGGCTGACAAAGGCGGCAATCGCCTGCCCCTTCAGCTCGCAGGGGCGGCCCACGACCGCGGCTTCGGCGACCTTGGGGTGGGCCACCAGCGCGGATTCGATCTCCGCCGTGCCCAGCCGGTGGCCGCTCACGTTGATGACGTCATCCACGCGGCCCATGAGCCAGTAGTAGCCGTCTTCGTCACAACGCGCGCTGTCGCCGGTAAAGTACACGCCGGGGACCTCGGAAAAGTACGTCTCGACAAAACGTTCGTGATCACCCCAGATGGTGCGCGCCATCGACGGCCAGGGCTGGGTGATGACCAGCAGACCGCCGTGACCGGGCTGGGCGGGTTCGCCCTCCTTGCTGACGATCGCCGGAACGATGCCGAAGAAGGGTTTGGTGGCGGATCCTGGTTTCGTCGCGACCGCGCCAGGCACCGGAGCGATCATGTGCGCGCCGGTTTCGGTCTGCCACCAGGTGTCGACGATCGGGCAACGCTCCTTGCCGATCTCGCGGTGAAACCACATCCAGGCCTCTGGATTGATGGGCTCGCCGACCGTCCCCAGCAGCCGCAGCGACGCCAGCGAGTGCTTCCGCGCCCAGTCGCTACCCCATTTCATAAACGCGCGGATGGCGGTCGGCGCGGTGTAGAAGATAGTGGCCTTATGGTCGTCGACCAGCTTCCAGAAGCGGTCCGGCTCCGGCCAGTTCGGCGCGCCTTCGTAGAGCAGAACGGTGGCGCCGTTCGCCAGCGGGCCGTAGACCACGTAGCTGTGGCCGGTGATCCAGCCGATGTCGGCTGTGCAGAAGTAGACGTCGTCGTCGTGGAGGTCGAAGTTGAACTTCGTCGTGAGATAGGTACCCACGCCGTAGCCGCCGGTGGTGTGGACCAGGCCCTTGGGCTTGCCGGTGGTGCCGCTGGTGTACAGGATGAACAGTGGATCTTCGGCTTCCATCGGCTCGGGCGGGCAGTCCGGCGCGGCCTTCGCCATGGCGTCATGCCACCAGATGTCACGGCCCGCCTTCATGGGGACCGTAAAGTTGGCATCGCGTTGAAAGACGAGCACGGTCGCCACGCCGGGGCAGCGTTCCAGGGCTTCATCGACGATGGCCTTGAGCTTGATCGGCTGCCCGCGGCGGTAACTTACGTCCTGCGTCACCAGCACACGGCAGTCGGCGTCCAGCACGCGGTCGGCGATGGCGTGCGCCGCAAAGCCGCCGAAGACGACCGAATGTACCGCCCCGATGCGCGCACAGGCCAGCAGCGCGATTGCCAGCTCCGGCGTCATGCCCATATAGACGGCGACGCGGTCTCCTTTCTTCACGCCTGCATCCTTCAGGGCATTGGCAAAACGCTGCACCTCGACGTGGAGGTCGGCGTAGGTCAACCGGCGGACCTCGCCCGGTTCCCCTTCCCAAAGCAGGGCGACCTTGTCCCGTCGCGATCCGAGCGCGTGCCGGTCGACGCAGTTATGGGCCAGATTGAGGCGGCCGCCATCAAACCAGCGGGCATCGGCGCCCCTTCCGCGGAGGATGGTGGCCGGCGGCTGGAACCAGTCCAGTTCCCGGGCGTACTGTGCCCAGAACTCGGCTGGATTGTCGACACTCCAGCGGTAAAGCCGGTCATATTCGGCTTCGCTGCCCACCCAGGCGCCGGCGGAAAAGGCCGGCGGCTGGGGAAACAGCCGTTCTTCCCGCATCAGGGAGCGAAACATCGCCCCGGCTTGGGAAGGCAGGGCGGCCGCTGTCTTTTCGGCGGAGGTGGGATCGGCGAGTTGTTGCTCGGGGAGCTCTTGGGCAGCCATTCCGGTGGTCCTTCTCCTGTGCGGCGCCCGGGCACCGGCTATCGTTTCGAAGGTACGGCATGGGCGATGCCCTCGGCAAACCGGATGTCGCTCCCCGAAACGGGTTACGTTACCTCCGTCTGATCGAGAGCCTCTTGGCCCTGAAGTGCTATGGATGAGAAGTGAGCGTTCCGCGACACTTCAATCACGCAAGAGGGCCTGACGCGAACCTTCGGGGTGGACAACCCCGTCAAATCGCCGAGGTGCTCCGGAAACTCGCGCCCGAGGAAGTGTGCGCAGCAGCCTGAAGAGGAGACCGCAACCGAAACATGATGTACCCTGCACAATCCGGAAGCCTTCTGCGGTGGCTACGCCGCGGGCTTTCCACCCGGCACGCGCGGCGAGGCCTGCACCTGGTGGCAGCGCCTGGCGCCGCTGCCACGCAGGACGTGGTTTCAACGCAGGGCGTGCACCTCGGCCGTAAGCTGTCGCAGCGCTTCCAGCAGCTCGGTCCGCTGCAGCTCGTCGGGCGAGGGACTCTTGCCCTTCACGTAGAAGCTGCCGTTGGGCTCCAGGATGCAGATCTCCACCTCGAGCGCGCTCCCGAAGCCGTTCTTATTCAAGACGCCGATCAACTCCTCGGTGCTGAGCCGTTCACGCTTCAGGGCAGCCGCGTCCGCCAATCCGTTTCGTATCAGGATGGCCGGCTGCCCCTGCAGCGTGGCGTTCAGCTTCGGCGCGCTGTACAGAATGCGGTTCAGCAACCAGTTCACGGTCAACAGCGAAAAGGCTCCCACCAGCCCGCCCGTAATCGAATTGTCATCTCCAATGATGGCGTTCTGCACAGTGTTCGAAAGACTGAGCAACACCACCAGGTCAAACGGGTTCAGCTGGGCAAGCTCACGCTTGCCAAACAGCCGCAGAAACAGGACCAGGCAGAGATAGACAATCCACGGCCGGACGATCTTTTCCAGCAGCGGAACGGAAAGGTGAAACATATTCTGAAAAGCATCGGGGACAGCTACCCCAAGGGCGACGTACATGCAGGCGAGTTCCTTCGAAACCTGTCCCGGCGTACCCGTGGGACGTTCACCCGGGCAGCCTGCTGGTCTCGCGCCATGGTATCGCCGACCACGGCTCCGTCCGGGTCAGGTCGCCTGCTCCGTTTTCAACGGCCATGCTCCACGGCCTTCCCAAAGTTTGCCAGCGCACCAGACAATCTGCGTGGCACCCGGTATTTACCAGAGATTTGCTATCTTTCTGGTAACTATCTCCGGTAACGATCGCCTTCCGGCGCCCAACACGTTTTTGAGGTTTGACCCGAGATGACCAAGCCCCCCGCCAACCCCGAGCCGAAGTCAACCGACGTGCAGTTTCGCGACTTTGGTGTTCTGAACGATGGTGCCCGCAGCAAAAGCGCGGCCGTCACGTCCATCAGCATCAACGTCCTGATCGCCTTCGCCCTCCTGTTCCTGGTGAAGGCCGCGGTTGTAAAGCCTAAGCAGAAGCACGCCGAGCTGATCGACCCGATTCACGTGGTGAAGGAGCCGCCGCCGCCGCCGAAGCCCAAGCTGCCGCCGCCGCCACCTCCCCCGCCGCCGCCGAAACTCCCGCCGGTCCCGCCGCCGCCCGTGCCCGTGCCCACGCCGCCGGTCCCGCCGCCGCCGGTGCCGCCGCCGCCGACCCCGGCGCCGCCGGTTCCCAAGCCCGTGACGCCGCCGCCGAAGCTGCAGCCGGCACCCCCTGCCCCCAAGCCGGTGAATCTGCTGGCCTCCGCGGCTCACGTGCCCAATAACGACGTTCATCCCAGCGCCGTACGTCTGGGTTCACCGGACAACCCGCTCAAGCCGACCACCGGTCCCGCTGTCTCTCGCGTGAACATGGGTGTGGCTGGTATGCCGGGCATGCCGGGCAGCAACACCGGCGGCGGTCCGCGCTCGGTCAACATGAGCATGGGCTCGGGTTCGCCCGGCGGGCAGAATCTCAATGCTACGGCGGTTCGTCCCGTCGCCGGCATGACGAACGGCTGCGTCGGTTGCAACGGACCCAAGAGCAACGCCGTGCAGCGCGTCGCGATGAGCACGGCCCCCGTACAGCCCACGCTGCAGCAGCCGCGTGTGCAGGCAACCGCCGCTAAGGCCACACCGACCGTCGTGTATAAGCCGGAGCCGGTGTACAGCGAAGAAGCGAAGAACATGCACCTGGAGGGCAGCGTTTCTGTCCGTATCCGCGTTACCGCCGAAGGTACCGTGCAGGTACTGGCGATCGAGCACGGCCTGGGCCACGGCCTGGACGAGGCCGCCCGCCAAGCAGCCCTGGGCACCCGCTTCAAGCCCGCAATCGATGCCTCCGGTACCCCCGTTCCCTGGGAAGGCGTGGTCAACGTCCGCTTCCAGATGAGTTAATGTGACAGCCGCCTGTTGCCGAGCACCATTCCCAGGCGGCCGTTCCCACCGCAACACAGACATTCAGCCTCGCATCGCACGCCTTCTAAAAGGAGCATCATGACCACGATCAACCGGACGAAGCTCACCGCCGCTGTGACACTCGCCCTCTTAGCCGCTCCGGCGCTGCCAGCCCTGGCGTTCCCGCTCGGCAAGAAGAAGGCGGATAGCAACTTCGTTGACTACCGCAAGCCCAACGCCGCGCAGAATCAGCTGATCGACAAGTCGATCACGCGTGAGGCGGCGATCGTCAAAACGCTCAAAGAGCGTACGCCGATCGTTGAAACCTATCTGCAGAACATGCGCGCGGATAAGGTGATGGGCCAAACCCCGGAATCGGATGTGCATTTTCTTGGCCGTGTGAACTTCGGCAAGGTGATCAACGACACGTCCTACGCCGCCGGCCAGCCCGCCGGCGACCCCAAGGGCGGCAAGCTCAGCGGTGTGTTCAAGCATTCGCTGGGCTATATCTCGGGTCTTTCCACCTCGCTGCACCTTACCTACCACGAGGCCGGCTTCGTGCAGATGTTGCTGGTAGACAGCAACAGCTTCAACCGCCAGACCTATGAATTTTCCTTTGTCCGGAACGATTTTCTCGGGACCATCCCGACGGTCGTCTTCGACGTAGCCCCGCTCAAGAAGGGCGCCACCGGCCGCTTTGCCGGCCGTGTCTGGATCGAGCGCAACAGCGGCAACATCGTCCGCTTTAACGGCGATTTTGCCGGTACGGAAAAGGACATCGCCGAGTACTACCACTTCGATTCATGGCGCACCAACGTCCAGGAAGGTCTCTGGCTGCCGACCTCCGTGTACGTTGAGGAGACCGACCCCAAGAGCCCTAGCCACTCGCTTAAGTTCAAGGCGGTCAACTACATCTGGGGTTATTCCCTGAAGGTTCCACCGAAGGATGCCGACCAGGCCACCATGGAGGTGGAGGGCGCTACCGACGCCTCCAAGGATGCCCCTGACGTCAGCCCGCTGCAGGCGCAGCGCGAGTGGGTGCAACAGGCGGAAGACAACGTGATCGAGCGGCTCTACCAGGCCGGCTTGATCGACGCCCCCAGCGAGTTCGACCAAACCCTCGAACTGCTGGCCAACAACATCCTGGCCTACAACAAAATCGCGACCGATCGGCCGATCAAGGTACGTACCCTGCTCACCGAGCCGCTCGAGACCCTCGCCGTCGGCAACACCATTCTGGTCTCCAAGAGCCTGCTCGATACCACGGCGGTTCCTTCGGCGGACGGCAAACAGGCCGAGCAGCAGGGCGATCTGAACGCGGTTCTCGCCTTCCAGCTCGCGCACATCCTGCTTGGGCACCACATCGACACCAAGTACGCCTTTAACGATCACCTGATGTTCCCGCAGGAGTCGGCCTTCGAGAGAATTCCGATGCACCACACGGATGAGGAAAACGTCGCAGCGGCCAAGAAGGCGATCGAACTTCTCGACGTGGCCGATCTTTCCGACGGGCAGAAGTACTTCGGCCTGTACCTGCAGCAGCTTCAGGCTCGCGAAAAGGGCCTGAAGGCTTTGACCGAACCCCAGATCGGCGATGGACTCACCAAAACCGATGGAACCTTCTGGCTGCAGGCTCTGCTGACCAAGAGCCCGAAGCTGAACAACACCGACCTGGCGCAACAGGCGGCGATGCCCTTATCGCAGCTGCTGCGCTTTGATCCCTGGACCGACCGTGTGATCCAACTGCATGCGGCCTATGCTCCGGTACTGAGCTCGCGCGACAAACTGCCGTTCGAGATCACGCCGGTTTACCTGAAGCTCGCCTATTGGCAGCCGCCTGCCCCGCCCGCACCCCCGGCGCCGGCGACTACGGGAGCAGCCCCTACGGATACTGCCGCTCCGAACGCCGCTCCGACAGCGGCTCCAACCGCAACGCCAGCTACGGCACCGGCAACCCCCGGCGCTGCACCCGCCGCCGCAACCAACCCACAGCAGTAGCAGCCTTTCACAGGCAAGGCACGGGGCCCACACACGATGTGGGCCCCCGTGGGCACCCTATGCCCAAAAACAGGTGCCCACACCTCCGGAGATCCTATGTTCAAGCACTGCCTCTCTGCTCTTACCCTCCTTAGCGCGCTTGCCGTGACGGCCCCTCACCTTCAGGCCCAGGCTGTGGCCACCGCAACCGGCAACGCCCTTTCCGTTGGCCTGGTGTACCAGAACGCCGATCCGGACTACGGACCTTCGCGCTCTTCGGGCATCGGTGCCTACGTGAACTTCGACTTCGCCCGTTACCTGGGGCTCACAGCGGAAGTGAATGCTCCGACTGCTTTATCCAACGTGATCTACCCCGAGCGCACGTATCTGTTTGGCGGACGAGGCGTCTACCGCCGCGGCCGTTACGGCCTGTATGTCAAGGTGCTTGGGGGGCTGGCCTCTGCCGGAAACAACAGCTCAGTTGACCCAAACATAACGGCGAGCCAGCTCATCAACGCCGGTCAGACCTACGGCGTCGTGGCAGGAGGTGGCGGCTTGGAGTATCGGCTGGATCGTCCGCTCACACTGCGTCTGGACTATGAGAGCCAGCACTGGCTCGGCTACCAGCCCAACAGCCTGACGCCCGGCATCTTTTCCATCGGTGCGGCATACCGCTTTCGATAGGGAGCAAAGCAGAAGCCTCCTCGCATCGCGAAGAGGCTTTTCTCAAGCCATTCGCACCCTTTGGGGTGCAAAGCGTGTGCTAGAAGTGGTAGGCAATCCCGATGGACGGCGTAGAGACTACGTAATAGGCATTGATCGGTGAAAGGTAGGAGATGCCAAAGGTCGGCGCTTTAGCGACAAAACCGCGATATTCGGCGCGAATGTCGAAGCTGGGGCTGATTTCATAGGCCACGCCCGCTCCAAACAGACCGCCCACGCGGGTCTGGGACTTCACGGATCCACCCACGCCTGTGGCAGTGCCGCTGTCGAGGATCGGCGTAAAGAACATGGCGCCGATGCCAGCCTCCACGAACGGATTGAAGTTATGGTAGTTCCGCGAGTACACGTATCCGGCGGAGATCTCCTGGTTCTTCGAGTGCACCCGGTCGTTCGGGTGGGCAACCGACGATGCGTTGTACTTCACCGAATTTTGCGAGAAGGCGTAGTTCAACTCCAACCCACTGCGCGGCGTCAAAAGGTAGCGATAGCTGCCCAGTACACCGGCCGTGGAGGTTGTGGTCTCCGGGAAAGCCACCCCGCTGTTCACGTTGGGGGCAAACAGGCCGAACCCGCTGATGCTTAAATCCTGCCGACTTTCCTGCGCATGTCCCGCGGTGAGGGCACTCACCAGCAGAGCGCCGAGCAACACAATCTTCTTCATGCCTTCCAGAGATCCCTTCGCGATCCACTGCCGCACTACCGGCAGCACTGCACAGCAGCGTACCTGTAACAGACGATCTCGAATAGTGTACCTGCCAGAACCATCTCCTCGCGAGCCCTGCCCTAACCTGGGGCAACGTTCCCTGCCCTACCCTCTGAAGCCGAGAGGATGGCCAGACTAGCGCGCCCGCTCCGGCTGGTAACAAAAGGGTGCGCCTGCCTCCGCCGAATACGCCTCCACCACCGCCAGAAACGCCTGGGCGGCGTGGGAAAGCGCTGCCCGTTTGCGCCATACCAGGCGCAGGTGGCGCTCCGTCTGCAACTCCGGCACATCCACCGCGAGAAGCGCTCCCGTCGCCAACTCGCGCTCCACGGTGAGGCGCGGCACCAGCGCCACCCCGCTGCCGCGTTCCACAAACCGCTTGATCGCCTCCAGACTGGGCAGCTCGACCTCTATATTCAGCGGCGTTCTGTGCCGCGCGAAGCTCTCGACAACCTTTTTCCGCAGCGGCGAGGGCACGTTGTGCGCCACAAAGACCTCCCGGCCGAGCCGGGCGATCGACGCCTGCCCCGCCCCGGCCAGCGCATGCTGCGAGCCGACGACGCACACCAGATCGTCGCGGTAGACCACGACCGAGTGCACCTGCGGATCGTCCGGCCGAAAGCTCAACACGCCAAGCTCCACCGTGTGCTGGGTGACCTCATCGGCGATGCGACTGGCAAGCGAGCGCTGCACCGCGACCCTGATCCTTGGGTGCTGCCGCCGGAACGCCACCAGGACGGGCAACAGGTACAGACAGGTGTACTCATTGGCCGCCAGCGTCAGGCGGCCGGTATGCAGGGAGCGCAGATCGGCCAGGGCTGCACTCGCCTCGGCGCGCAAGTTGAGCATCTTGCGGGCATACTCCCCTAAAACCTCGCCAGCATCGGTTAAGGAGCCGTCGCGGGCGGAGCGCTCCAGCAGCGTCTCCCCGAGCTCCGCCTCCAGCCGCGCAACGATTTGGCTCACCGCCGGCTGGGTCCGATGCAAGCGTGCGGCGGCGCGTGAGAAGCTGCGCTCCTCGGCTACAGCGAGAAATGCCTCCAGCTGAAACAGGTCCATGATCTCCCTAAAAGCTCCCGCGATCCACGCTTCGGGCTGATAGCCCCATTAGAAAGATGAATGCGTAGCCGCAAATGCATAAGCTCGCGTTATGCTGAAGATACACGCAAGACCCTCTCCTATGACTTCGCCGAATCAGGTCGTCTTCTTCGATACCACGCTCCGCGACGGCGAGCAGTCACCCGGCTGCACGATGCACCACGCTGAAAAGCTGCGCATGGCACACATGCTGGCCAACGTCGGCGTCGATGTGATCGAGGCCGGCTTCCCGATCGCCTCCGACGGTGATTTTTCCTCAGTGCATGCGATCGCGCAGGAGGTGGGCACCAGCGCCAACGGGCCCCGCATCGCCGCACTCGCCCGCGCCAAGCAGGGCGACATCGAAACCGCCGCCCGCGCCATTGAAGGCGCCCATCGCAGCCGCATTCATACCTTTCTCGCCACATCCGATCTGCATCTTGAAGCCAAGCTGCGCATCACCCGCGCCGAAGCGTTGGACCAGACTGCCGCCATGGTGCGTTTGGCCTGCGGTTACGCCGAAGACGTCGAGTTTTCGGCCGAAGACGCCACGCGTTCCGACCTCTATTTCCTGGTCGAGGTCGTCACGGTCGCCATCCAGGCAGGCGCCACCACGATCAACCTGCCTGATACCGTCGGCTACACCACGCCGGCCGAGTACAAGATGTTGTTCGAGCACATGCACGCCAACGTTCCCGGCGCCGACCGCGTGATCTTCTCCACCCATTGTCATGACGATCTAGGCATGGCTACCGCCAACGCCATCGCCGGCGTCCTCGGCGGCGCGCGCCAGGTGGAGGTCACGGTGAATGGCATCGGTGAACGCGCCGGCAACGCCGCGCTCGAAGAGGTCGCTGCCGCGATGATGGTGCGCCGCGACCGTCTGCCCTTCGCCAACAACATCAGCATGGCGCAACTCGCACCGGCCTCCGCGCTATTGGCGGAGTTGATCAGCTTCGGCTGCGCGCCCAACAAGGCCGTCGTGGGCAAGAATGCCTTCGCGCATGAGTCGGGCATTCACCAGCATGGTGTGTTGGCCAATCCGCTCACCTACGAGATCATGACACCGGCCTCCGTCGGCGTCACGGCGAACAACATCGTGCTCGGCAAGCACTCCGGCCGCCGGGCGCTGCAACACCGGCTTGAAGAACTGGGCCATTCGCTCTCCGCTGAGGAGCTCAACGCCGTCTATCACCGCTTCACAGAACTCGCGGATCGCAAGAAAGCGATCTATGACCAGGACCTCATGGGGCTGGTAGGTGAGCCCGCGGCCATGGCGTAATGGGCACGCTGCAGATCCTTCGTTACCTGTTCGGCATCCCTGTGATCGCCGGGGCCGTCTGGGCTCTTGGAAGGCGGGGCAAGCCGGTCAAGGGACGAACAGCTGCCGCGCTGCTTCTGTACGGTTTTCTTTACATCGTTGCGTTTCATTACTGGCTTAAGACGTTTTGATGACTCATCAGGATTGGAAGTTATGAAGCTTCGTATCGCAGTGCTCGCCGGGGACGGCATCGGACCCGAGGTTACCGGTGAAGCGATCGCCGTCCTGCATGACGTGGCCAGGGCCTCCGGTCATGAGTTCACCTTTGTCGATGCGCTTATCGGCGGCGTCGCGATCACCGCGGAAGGCACGCCCTTGCCGCAGGCCACCATCGATGCCTGCCTCGCCAGCGACGCCGTGCTGCTGGGTGCCGTGGGCGATAACAAATTCAACCATCTGACCCCGGACAAACGGCCCGAAGCCGGCCTGTTACAGATTCGGCAGGTACTCGGCGGCTTTGCCAATCTGCGGCCCGCGGTGGCCTATCCTGCGCTCGCCGACAACTCTCCACTGCGCGCGGAGATCACGCATGGCGCCGACATCCTCTTCGTGCGCGAGCTGCTCGGTGGCCTCTACTTCGGCCAGCCGCGCGCCTGGGACAAGTCTACGGACGAAGCGCACAACACCATGCGCTATAGCCGCAGCGAGGTGGAACGTGTAGCGCGTGTGGCCTTCGAACTCGCCGGCCAGCGACGCGGCAAGCTCACCTCCGTGGACAAGGCGAATGTACTGGAGTGCTCGCAGCTCTGGCGTGCGACGGTGGATGCCCTGAAAGCCGAATACCCGGCGGTCACCGTAGAACATCAATTGGTAGACTCCATGGCGATGCACCTGATGAACCGCCCGCGCGACTTCGATGTGGTGCTTACGGAAAACCTGTTCGGGGACATTCTTTCCGATGAAGCCGGCGTCATCACCGGCTCGCTGGGCATGTTGCCTTCGGCTACAGTCGGCGGGAAGGTGAATCTGTATGAGCCCGTGCACGGGTCCGCACCCGACATTGCCGGTACCGGCAAAGCAAATCCGCTCGGCGCCATTCTCACCGCCGCAATGATCCTGCGTCACAGCGCACACCTCGATGGAGAAGCTTCCGCGATCGAAGATGCCGTCGTCCACGTGCTTGAAGCGGGTCATCGCACCGCGGACATCGTTCGCGGCAGCACATCCTCCCTCAGCAACATAACCCTCACCAATACGACCCTCAGCAATACGACCCTCAGTAATACGACCCAGATGGGCAAGCTTGTACGCGAGGCCCTGGCCGGATCGCTGGATCGTTCGCAGTCGCTTCACGCCGTGTAGATTGACCGAGCTCCTTATGCGCCATACATGCCAAGTCGCCGTTGCTGTTCTGCTGCTCTGCTCAGCGGCGTCGGGCCGTGCGCAGATCGCCGATCCGAACAACCTCGTCGTCGGGCCACCCCATCCGCATACGCAGCAGTCCCCACGTGCGCGCAAGGATAACGCCGGCAATCTGCAGTGGCTGTGGCCATACGCGCAACCCGTGCCCAATGGCAATGCGGTGGCGTTATGGAACGACGATCGCTTTCCTGCGTTGCTGGCGGCAGAGTTCAAGCAGCCGCAGGCCTTCTGGGGCAAACAGGTTCTGCTGGCGGATGTAATTCCGCGTTTCCTTTCGCGCTATGGCGAAATTAACAGTAAAAACAATCGCTATCTCACCGTGGACGGTTGCGTGCCCAGCTTTTGCGCGGCGCACGGCCTGTTGTGGGTCGATCTCGGCCAGCCTGATCCGCTGCTGGTCTTCGCCGCCGTGAACTGGACCACCGAAGAGCACACCGTCGACGAGGCCAACGCCGATTACAACCTGTGGCTGTTCACCTCGCGGCAACTCTCCGCCGATGCCCTGCCCCTTGCGCTCACCACGGCAATCTCTGACTGGGACGCACGGCTGGCCCAGGCGCACCGTGGCGTGCCCCATATCACCAACGCCATCCTTGTCGAACCGGATGGCAAACCCCTCCCACTGAACCCGAAGATGGCAGGCGCCAACACGCTGCCATCACAGGTCGACACCGTGACGCCACACGCGCCTGAGTCCGAGTAAGCACTGCCCAAAAATTTTCCATCATGAATAGAGATCTCCCATCATGAATGAAACCACCGCCATGAACAACACGACCAGCACCGTGCAAGCCATCGCACCGCGCACGATGTTTGAAAAAGTCTGGCAGCAGCACGTCGTCGCCGAACCGGCGGGCGAACCGGCGTTGCTGTATATCGATCTGCAACTGATTCATGAGGTCACCAGTCCGCAGGCATTCGACGGCCTTCGCCTGGCAGGTCGTTCCCTACGGAATCCCGACCGCCACATCGCCACCGTGGATCACAACGTGCCCACCACCAGCGCCGCCGACCGCTTGTTCATCGCCGACGACATCTCCGCGGCACAGGTGAACGCCCTGCGCAGGAATTGCGCCGAGTTCGGCATCGAGTTCTTCGATGTGCAGGACGCGGCGCAGGGCATCGTGCACATGATCGGGCCGGAGCTGGGCGCGACCAAGCCCGGCATGACCATTGTGTGCGGCGATTCGCACACCTCCACGCACGGTGCGTTCGGTGCACTCGCCTTCGGCATCGGCACCAGCGAAGTGGAGCACGTGATGGCGACGCAGACGCTGAAGCAGCCGAAGCCGAAGACGTTCCGCATCAACGTGGACGGCGAATTACCGTACGGCGTCACCGCGAAGGACATCATCCTGGACATCATCGGCCGCATCGGCACCGATGGCGCGACAGGCTACGTTGTGGAGTATGCCGGCTCGGCGATTCGCTCGCTTTCAATGGAAGGCCGCATGACGGTGTGCAACATGAGCATCGAGGCCGGCGCACGGGCCGGCATGATCGCTCCCGATGAGAAAACCTTCGCCTACCTCGAAGGCCGCCGCTTCGTTCCGCAGGGTGAAGCTTTTACACTCTGCGTCCAGCAATGGAGCGCGCTCATCACCGACGAGGGCGCGGTCTTCGACCGCGAGCTGGACATCGATGCCACCCAGCTGGCGCCGCGTGTCACATGGGGCACCTCCCCCGGCATGGTGACCAGCATCGCAAGCACCGTACCTTCGCTGGACGATGCGCTTTCGGACGCTGATCGCAAGAGCTTTGCACGCGCGCTCGAATACATGGACCTGCAGCCCGGCACGCGCATTGAGGACATCGTCGTGGACGCCGTGTTTCTCGGCTCCTGCACCAATGCGCGCATAGAAGATCTGCGTGCCGCCGCGAAGGTAGTCGATGGCTACCGAGTGGCCACGACAGTGCGGGCTATGGTGGTGCCGGGATCGCAATTGGTCAAGCGCCAGGCCGAAGAAGAAGGGCTGGACGTCGTGTTCAAATCCGCCGGCTTTGAGTGGCGCGAACCCGGTTGCAGCATGTGTCTCGGCATGAACCCCGACATCCTTGCGCCGGGAGAACGTTGTGCCAGCACCAGCAACAGAAACTTCGAAGGCCGCCAAGGGCGCGGCGGCCGCACGCATCTGCTGTCTCCGGTGATGGCCGCCGCGGCTGCAATCACCGGCCGTCTTACCGACGTGCGCAAGTGGCAGTTCGGCAACACGCAAGCGCCAACGCAAAAGGCCCTGGTCCCCGAACCGGCCTTCGATCTCACGCATGATCTCGTGGAAGGGGGATCGCGCTAATGGAACCGATCAACGTGCTCACCTCGACAGCCGCACCTTTGCCGCTGCCTAACATCGACACCGACCAGATCATCCCCAAGCAGTTCCTCAAGCGAATCGAGCGGACCGGCTATGGCGACTTCCTGTTCTTCGATTGGCGACGCATCCAGGAAGGCCCGCACACCGGTGCCGAGCAGCCTGACTTTGTGCTGAACAAGCCCGCATACAAAGACGCACAGATCCTGATCGCAGAAAAGAATTTTGGTTGCGGTTCCTCGCGTGAGCACGCTGCCTGGGCCATCTTTCAGTACGGTTTTCGCGCCGTGATTGCCCCCAGCTTCGCGGACATCTTCTTTTCGAATGCAGGCAAGAACGGCATTGTGCTCGTTCGGCTCTCGGACGAAGAGGTAGAGACGCTGATGGCCCGCTCCACCGCGAATCCAAAGCACCACATCACGGTAAATCTCGGGCAGCAAACCGTCACGGATGATCTGGGCTTTCACGCTCACTTTGACATTGACCCATTCCGTAAGGAATGTCTGCTGAATGGTTGGGACGACATCGGTCTCACGCTTCGCCACGCCGACGAACTGACTCGCTATGAGAGCAAGCACGATACCGAGTTCTGGCTCACACCCAAGCGGTCGCCCTCACATTAGCTCGCAATGGCGCGCCTGCCTCAGGCTCGCCGTAAAGGATCCGCAGTGCCGAATGAATCGCAAAGCAACGTAGCTGGCAAGACAAACTCGATCGCCCTCACCGAAGGCCCCTCGCGTGCAGCGGCACGCAGCTATCTACGCGGCGTTGGCTTCAGCAAGGAAGATCTGCATAAGCCCATCATCGGTGTGGCCAATACATGGACCGAGATCGGCCCTTGCAACTTTCATCTGCGCCAGGTCGCCGAGGCCGTCAAGCAAGGCATTCGCGAGGCCGGCGGCACGCCGATGGAGTTCAACACCGTTACTATCTCTGACGGCATCACGATGGGCACCGAAGGCATGAAGGCGTCATTGATCTCGCGCGAGGTGATCGCCGACAGCATCGAGTTGGTCACACGCGGCAACAGCTTCGACGGTCTTGTCTGCATCGCAGGCTGCGACAAGAACATGCCCGCGGCCATCATGGCGCTGGCACGGTTGAACATCCCGGGGATGATGCTCTACGGCGGTTCCATCGCACCCGGGATGCTGAGGCAGCCCGATGGATCAAGCAAAGAAATCACGATTCTGCAGGTCTTTGAGGGCATGGGTTCGCACGCTGCAGGCAAGATCAACGATGCTGAGCTCGAGGCACTCGAAGCCGCGGCCTGTCCCGGTCCCGGTGCCTGCGGCGGCCAGTTTACGGCGAACACGATGGCGATGGCGGGCGAATTCCTGGGCATCTCGCCCATCCAGATTACCGGCGTGCCCGCCATGAGCAAGGATAAGCACGAGGCCTCACGCGAGGCTGGACGCTGCCTCATGGACCTTGTGCGTAAAGGCACAACACCGCGCCAGATCCTCACGCGTGAAGCGCTCGAGAATGCGATCACCGCCACGTGCGCTTCAGGCGGCAGCACCAATGCTGTGCTGCACCTGATCGCCATTGCGCATGAGCTGGACATTCCGCTAAGCATGGAAGACTTCGATGGGATCTCCGAGCGTACGCCCTTCATCTGCGATCTCTCGCCGGGCGGCAAGTATGCGGCCAAAGATTACCAGGAGGCGGGCGGCTCACGTGTGCTCGCGAAGAGGCTGCTGGAGCGCGGTCAACTGCACGACATCCCCACCGTCACCGGCAAGAGCCTGCACGAAGAGGCGCAGCTTGCGGAAGAGACACCGAACCAGCCGGTGATCCATGCGTGGTCAAATCCATTGAAGCCCACGGGAGGTCTCGTCATCCTGCGCGGCAATCTCGCGCCGGAAGGCTGCGTGGTGAAGGTCGCAGGCCACGAACGTGTGTTGCACACAGGCCCAGCACGTGTGTTTGAAAGCGAAGACCTTTGCCATGCCGCCGTACAGCGCGGCGAGATCAAGCCGAACGACGTACTCGTGATCCGTTACGAAGGCCCTAAAGGCGGCCCCGGCATGCGCGAGATGCTTGCCGTTACCGCTGCGATCAAGGGCATTCCCGAGTTGAGTGAGACGGTGGCGCTGCTTACTGATGGTCGCTTCAGCGGTGCTACACGAGGTCTGATGGCCGGTCATGTTTCACCTGAAGCGCAATTGGGTGGGCCAATTGCTGCCGTGCATGAGGGCGACACGATCACCTTTGATATCTCGCAACGTAAACTCACGCTGAATGTTTCAAATGAGGAGATTGCATCGCGCCTGAGTAGATTTCAGGCGCCTGAAGCTCGGTATCAGCGCGGAGTCTTTGCAAAGTATGCCAACAGTGTCGGTAGCGCGAGTCTTGGCGCGGTGACGGCATGACGGCTTCGCAATATGAACCATGCAGTCTTAATCTACCTCCCAGAGATGGAGTTCGACCTTATGGTCGAACTCTCGGCGAAGCTCGAAGCGGCGATGACGAACGCGGGCACCGGCGAACTTGATGGCAACGAGATCGGCGGCGGAGAAACCGTCCTCCTCATGTATGGTGCGGACGCTGAGCTTTTGTTTCGCAGCATTGAGCCAGTTCTGCAGGAAGAGAAAACAGCGATCGGCGCAAGAGCGGTTCTTCGTTGGGTGAGCATGGTGCACCGGAACGCACGGTGATCCTTGGTGAATTGAACAGGACGCAATAGAGGAGCTTTATGTCAAACAACCAACATCCCACACTCACCGGAGCCGAGATCCTCTGGGCCACGCTGGCCGGCGAAGGCACGACCACCGTCTTTGGCTACCCCGGCGGAGCGATCCTGCCAATCTATGACGCATTGCGCAAATTCCCCACGATTCATCATGTGCTCGTGCGCCATGAACAGGGCGCCTCGCACATGGCCGATGGCTATGCGCGTGCTTCAGGCCGTATCGGCGTTTGCATGGCCACCTCCGGGCCTGGTGCTACCAATCTCGTGACTGGTCTTGCAACGGCAATGCTTGACAGTATTCCAGTGGTCGCGATCACGGGTCAGGTTTCGTCCAAGGTACTCGGTTCGGATGCATTTCAAGAGGTCGACATCACGGGCATCACGCTGCCCATCACCAAACATAACTTTCTTGTGACACGTGCTGAAGACATCGCCGCTACCGTACGTCTTGCCTTTCAGATCGCCCGTTCCGGGCGGCCCGGTCCCGTACTTGTAGACATCACCAAGGACGCACAGCAGGGCGCCGCGGTCTTTGACTTCGATATGTCCGCTCCCAAGGCCGCGCGTCCGCATCCCATGCTGCGCGCCGACAGCACAGCCTTTCATCAGGCGGCCGAGCTGATCAAAGCCGCAAAGAAGCCCGTCATCCTTGCAGGACACGGCATCGTGGAATCGGGCGCGCAGGCCGAGGTGCTTGCCTTTGCGGAGGCACGGCAGATCCCCATTGCCAGCACACTGCTTGGCCTGGGTGCCATCCCCGCAGGGCATCCTCTTTCGCTCGGCATGATGGGCATGCATGGCGAATCGTGGGTGAACAATGCGATCCAGGAAGCCGATCTGTTGCTGGCCTTCGGTATGCGCTTCGACGATCGCGTGACCGGCAACCTCGCGCATTACGCACCGAGCGCGAAAAAGATTCACGTGGAGATCGATCCTTCGGAGATCAACAAGAATGTGAAGGTCGACGTGGCGCTCATCGGTGACCTTAAAACTACATTGACGCAGCTTGCGCCGATGATGCCGCCCTCACATGACGCCGACTGGCTCATGCAGATCAACGCCGGCAAGGGCGAGGTGGCCGTGCGTGACATCCTCAATCTGCCCGACAACGGCCACCTCTACGCTGCCCATGTGATCCACGACATATGGCGCGAGGCGCAGGCCGCAGGACGATTGGAGAACACGATCATCGTCACCGATGTGGGCCAGCACCAGATGTGGGAGGCGCAGTATTTCAAGCATGAATCGCCCCGTTCGCTTGTGACCTCCGGCGGGCTCGGCACCATGGGCTTCGCGCTGCCCGCGGCCATCGGTGCCAAGTTCGCCTGCCCGGAGAAGGACGTGTGGGTGATTGCCGGAGACGGTGGGTTCCAGATGACCGCTTGCGAGCTTTCGACGATCGTGCAGGAAGGCCTTGCGATCAACATCGCCGTGATCAACAACGGTTTTCTTGGCATGGTGCGCCAGTGGCAGGAGACGTTCTATGACAAGAACTATTCCGCCTCTCCCATCCTGTCGCCGGACTTCGTCATGCTGGCCGCGGCTCACGGCATCGCGGGAGCACACGTCACGGATCGTTCGCAGGTCATTTCTGCCGTCACGCGCTCACGCACCATGGGCCGTGCTTGCCTGATCAACTTCCAGGTGGAAAAAGAAGACGCGGTGTACCCGATGATTGCGCCCGGCGCGGCCTTACATGAAATGGTACGCCGGCCCAGCAAGGATCCCTTGCTGGAGACCGCGGAGGATGCCTAGATGAGGATGCATAGATGAGGATGTTTCTACTCTGCTGTGGTCTTCTATGCAGCATGACCCGAGCGCAGGTTCAAGTGTCTTCCATTGGGCTTCGAATCCTCAACGGGCACAACGGGAAGCCGGTGAAACGAGGAGACCTGATCCTGAGGCAAACTCCTGCCCTGCCATACGGGACAACACTCGAGCGCAGAACAGATGAGGCTGGACGCACCTCCTTGTTGATGCAACGCGATGCCGAGATCCACGCCATCGTCTTGCATTACGCAACCTGCCGCAACGTGAAGAAAGCGGATAGGAAGAAGCTTTCCTCAGGCTATGCCGTTGGGCAGATTCTTACGCAAGGCATCGTTAGTGAGAATGACTGCAGCAAACGCACTCTCCCGCCCACGCCGGGCGAACTCACGCTGTTCGTTCGCCCACTGCACTGGTGGGAACGGATGAGCTATTAGCAGACACTTAAGGAAACCATGCTCCATACCTTTGTAGCGCTCGTGCAGGACAAACCCGGTGTACTGACGCGCGTTGCTTCGCTCTTTCGCCGTTTGAACATCAACATCGTTTCGCTCACCGTGGGTGAAAGCGAGCGTGCCGATAGCTCGCGCATGACGATTGTGTGTGAGGCGCCGGAGACTGCGGCGCATCGCATCCAGGCCTCTCTCTATAAGCTCGAAACCACCGTCGACGTAGACGAGGTCGATCGCGCCGAGGCCGTGGTGCGCGAGCTTTGCCTGATCAAGGTAGCCGCCGGGCCGAGTGCGCCGCACGGCGTGCACTCACGCTCGCAGATCTTTGAGCTCTCCACCGTATTCCGTGCACGTGTCGTGGACCTCGCGCCCGAGAGCATCATGCTCGAGATGACGGGTTCAGCTTCAAAGATCGAAGGCCTGCTGCAGGTGCTGCGCGAAAGCGGCTACGAGGTGCTTGAGGTTTCACGTACGGGCCGCATGGCGATGCGCCGTGGGCAACACACCAGCCGCGTGCTCAAAGCACTCGGCAGCAGGCAGGATAACTTCACGTCACAGAGCGCGAACGAAGCTCTCGATCCCGATGCGCTGCCCGAAGACGAGACCATTCCCAACCAATTCGACGAGCACGAAGCTTGAAGGACGGACGCGGTGTACGCGGTGTACTCAGCGGAACTAGCGGAACTAGCGGAACTAGCGGAACTAGCGGAACTAGCGGAACTCAGCGAAACGCAGTGCATTCAGCAACGCTGTATTTACCGTCACAATAGAATTCATCCATAGACACTAAACGAGGAAACATGGCGAAGACATATCATGACAACGACGCAGACCTTTCCATCATTCAAGCAAAGAAGGTTGCCATCATTGGCTACGGCTCGCAGGGCCATGCCCATGCGCTGAACCTCAAGGACTCCGGCGTTGAGGTGAAGGTTGGGCTACGGCCCGATTCGCCTTCGGCAAAGAAGGCCGAAAACGTTGGCCTGCCGGTCGTGAGTGCGCTGGAAGCCGCACAGTGGGCCGATGTAGTCATGCTGCTGGTGCCCGATCAGACCGCCGCCAAAGTCTACAAAGAAATCGAGTCGACGTTGCAGTCGAAGGGCTCTGACGGAGAACCCAAAACGCTGATGTTTGCACACGGCTTCAACATTCGCTTCCGCACCATCACGCCACCCGCAAATCTTGACGTGTCACTCGTTGCCCCGAAGGGCCCCGGCCATCGTGTGCGTGAGGTCTTCACCGAAGGCGGCGGTGTTCCAGGCCTCGTAGCGGTGGAGCAGGATGCCAGCGGCAAGGCCATGCAGGTGGCATTGAGCTACGCCAAGGGCATCGGCTGCACACGCGGCGGCGTGCTCGAAACCACCTTTACCGAAGAGACTGAAACCGATCTCTTTGGCGAGCAGGCCGTGCTTTGCGGCGGCACCGCGGCGCTGGTGAAAGCGGGCTTTGAGGTCTTGACCGAGGCCGGCTACCAGCCTGAGCTCGCCTACTTCGAGGTGCTGCACGAGCTAAAGCTGATCGTCGATCTGCTGTATCGCGGCGGCCTGGAATACATGCGCTACAGCATCTCCGATACCGCGGAATGGGGCGACTACGTTGCCGGTCCGCGCATTGTGACGCCGGCGGTGAAGGATGCCATGCGCGGTCTGCTCTCCGACATTCGCGACGGCAGCTTTGCTAAGCGGTTCATCGAGGAAAACGAAACAGGCCGCAAGGAGTTCGCACGCATTCGTGCCGAAGAACGCGCCCATCCGGTCGAAAAGGTAGGCGCCGCCCTTCGCCAGGGTATGCCGTTTCTGGATCCGGTGAAGGTGGAGAACGGGACCGTTGTGAAGGTGTAACAACACCCCAAAGCATAAAAGAGAGGCCCCGGTTGGGGCCCTTTTTTTTCAAACGGTTTCCGCTTGAACGAAGCCGCAAGCTGAGCCGTAGCAAACAACTCTGCAGTGCGCGCGATAATTTTTTCGGCATGCTGTATGGCGAACTGCTAGTGCAGTGGATGCGACCTGGCGGATTGGGGGCTAGTTTGCCGACCGGCCGGGAAGACTTCGGCTTTTGCGGCGCATCCGGCGTGTCCGGCGTGTCCGGCGCATCCAAAGAACTACGGGGTGTCATGGCAATACAGTGTCTTCAGCTCACGGCCTTCGGACTCGACAGACTTACCCTCGTTCAGAAGGAAGTGGCGACGCCGGGACCGGGGCAGGTCCATGTACGCTTCCACGCCGCCTCGCTGAACTATCGCGATCTGATGGTCGTGCTCGGCCAGTACAACCCCAAGATGGTGCTGCCCCGTGTGCTTGGCTCGGATGCCGCGGGTGAGATCGTCGCCGTGGGTGACACTGTCACCGAGTGGAAGCCCGGGGATCGCGTCGCCAGTCTATTCTTCCAGGACTGGGCTGACGGCGAGATCACGCAGGCTGTCGGGAAGTCGGCGCTTGGCGGTCCCATCGATGGTGTCTTTGCCACCGAGCGCATCCTCCCCGCGCAGGGTGTGATCCGGATCCCGGACGCGCTCTCCTTTGAGCAGGCGGCGACCTTGCCCTGCGCCGCGCTTACCGCCTGGAACGCCCTGGTGGAGAAGGGCCGCGTACGCGCCGGAGAGACGGTGCTGATCCAAGGCACCGGCGGCGTGTCTCTCTTTGGCCTGCAGATCGCCAAGGCGCACGGCGCGCGGGTAATTCTCACCAGCTCATCGGACGAAAAGCTCGAACGCGGCCGCGCCCTAGGTGCCGATGAGACGATCAACTACAAATCCACACCGGACTGGGATGCCGAGGTACTGAGGCTCACGGACGGTCGCGGCGTCGATCAGATCGTCGAGGTGGGTGGTTCGGGCACGATGCCCCGCTCCTTCAAGGCCGTACGCCAAAGCGGACAGATCCACCTGATCGGCGTACTGTCGGAGCCGGGCAAAGGGGTGGACGTGATGCCGGTGCTACAGAAGTCCATCTACCTGAACGGCGTGTATGTTGGCAATCGCGCGATGTTCACACGTCTGAACACCGCCGTCGACACAACGGGACTGAAGCCCGTGCTCGACCGCACCTTCCCGCTCAGTGAGGCGAGGCAGGCACTCGAGTACATGCAGAGTGGTAATCATTTCGGCAAAATTGTGCTCTCCCTCGCCACATAGACAGCCCATGGCCAGAGCACGCGGCCAGACGCGGAGCGCAGCATCCTAGAGAGCGATGGTTGAGAGCGATGGTTGAGTCCTCCGAGACCCGTTTCGTACCCCGCCGATACTGGCGACGTCGTCTGCTGCCCTTGCTTTTTGGAGTGCTCAGCTTGAGCTTGCACGCGCAACAAATTGCCTTGGTCACGCTCGCTCAACTGAAGGATCAGTTTCGGCCGCTGCTGATCTTTGCTCCCCGCCCGGACGATCCGCGGCTGGAGATCCAGCTCCGTACGCTGGAGGAACATGCCGCAGAGACGGGGGATCGGGACCTCGCCGTGATCGCCCTGCCCTACCAGTCGCCTTCACCCAGCCGCCTCCAGCTTACGCCGGCGGAGGAGGAGGCGGCTCGGCGGCACTACGGCATCGCGCCCGGCGACTTCGCCGTCATTCTCGTCGGAAAGGATGGCGGCGAGAAGCTACGCTCGGGCAAGCCCCTCTCCATGAATCGTCTCGAGCAGACAATTGATGCCATGCCCATGCGACAAGAGGAGATGAACGGTAAAGCTCACCCAATAGGGAACACGGAATAAGGCCGCCCCAAGGGACGGCCTGTTCTGCTTATCAACTTCAACGCACTATCAACTTCAACGCAGGACCTAGGCGGTGACTTCTACGCCTCGCCAGAAGGCAACCTTATGCTTCACCGTGCGCGCCGCAGCTTTGGGCGCAGGGTAATACCAGGCTGCGTCCAAATTTTCCTGACCGTCTACCAACACCGTGTAGTAACGGGCCAGCCCCTTCCAGGGGCAGGTCGAACTGGAGGAGCTCGGCCGCAGATACGCGCGGTTGACGCTCTTCTCAGGGAAATACACATTCCCCTCCACTGTTTCTACCTCTTCACTCTCCGCCAGTACCTGTCCGTTCCAGATTGCCTTCGCCATGGGGCGTCCTTCCAGCGCGTTAGATTGCAACTCTGCAATATTCAATGCCCAATAGGGCCCAGGTTGCTGCCACTATAGTGGCACGATCTACAGAATTTGGAAAGCATTCACACCGAATTCCCAAACTTTGTAGTTTTACACCGCTACGCAATCGAATTTCCCACCAAGCGAAACACGAGGAGCGAGCTTTATACGATTGCCTCGACCACCGGTCTTGTCTTGCCAGGATCCGGCCTCGTCGGCAGAGGCGGGATCTCGGCAGCCGTCTCCTTTTGCGGCGGCGGTCCGATGCGCTCCTCGAAATGGCATTCCACCCCGGCAGCCGCTTCTTCTTTATCGCCCTTCTTGGCCCGCCGCTTGGGTAAACGCTCGGTGTTATTCGGACATACCAGGTAGGTACCTTCCTTGTCCGCCAGCTCCAGCAGGTAGGGCGACCGGCACTCCGGACATGGGCCCGCCAGCAGCTTTTGATTCGTCGTAAAGTCGCACTTCGGGTAGCGTGTGCAGCCGTAGAAGGTGTCGCCGCGACGATTCTTCCGAACTGCCACCTCGGCCGAGCACTTGGGGCACGGGACGTCCAGCAGGTCTTGCTTCACGTACTTGCACTTCGGATAGCCGGAGCAGGCGACGAACTCGCCGTACTGCCCTTCGCGCTGCAGCAACGGCTTGCCGCACTTCGGACAAGGCTCTTCCAGCTGCACCGGCGGCTTGGACTGCTGCTTCTGCGTGAGCTTGCGAATTGTTTTGCAGGGCGGATCGTCGCTGTAGCCGGGGCAGCTCATAAATGGTCCCCATGGACCGTTCTTCAGCACCATCACGCGGCCGCAGTTGTCGCAGAACTCCTCTTCCTGCTCCGCGTCCAGCGCCTCGGGCGAGCTCAGATCCGGCTTGTCGACGAAGTTCTCCTTCGTAAAGTCGCAGTTCTGCGGCTCCACCAGCAGCTTCTTGCCCTTCTTCGCGCCTGCCTCCAGCGCCTTCAGCAGAGCCGCCTTGTCCGCAACCTCCTGCTCGTAGTCGGTCACGTCTTCGGTCACGGCGCGCACCGTCATGGGGAAGGTCAGCGCGTCGGTCACTTTCTTGATCGCCGCCTTGGGATCCTTTTTCAGCGGCCCCAGCGCGATGTTCACAGGCTTGGTCTTCGTGAAGTTCGAGCACGAATAGAAGCTGCCGAACTTGCCCCACTTCAGGAGCAACGGCGCCCCGCACTTTTCGCAAAGCTGGTCGGTCTCCTTCTCCCACGCCTTTACGTCCTCCATCTCGGTCTCGGCGACGTGCAGCTCTTTCTCCAGGTGGCCGTAGAAGCCCTTCAGCAGATCGGTCCAGCGCTTGCCGCCGCCCTCCACCTCGTCCAGTTCGCCTTCGAGCGTTGCGGTGTACCCGGGCTCGAAGATGTACGGGAAGTTCTTCACCAGCAGCTCGGTGGTGACCATGCCGATCTCGGTCGGCACCAGCTTTTGCGCGATTTTCTTGACGTAATCGCGCTCCTGGATCGTGTTGATGATCGAGGCATACGTCGAAGGCCGCCCAATGCCCTTTTCTTCAAGCGCCTTCACCAGGCTTGCCTCGTTGAAGCGCGGCGGCGGCTGGGTAAACTTCTGCTGCGGATCGAGCTTGTTGGCATTCAGCGCCTGATTGGCGGCCAACGCCGGCAAACGCCGATCGTTCGCCGAATCCTCACTGGTCGCATCGCCCATGCCCTCGGCCGTGTCCCCCTCGGCACTGCCCTCGGCAAGCTTCTTATCGGCCGCATCCGACTTCGCGTCACGCGCCGCCCGAGCCTTCTTGGAGAGTTCCTCAAAATGAAGAAAGCCGTCGAACTTCAGCACGCTGCCCGTGGTGCGGAAGTCGTAGCTCATGCTCCCGGCACGCGCCTCAATGTCGACGCTGGTCGCGTCAAAGATTGCCGGCGTCATCTGGCTCGCCACGGCGCGCTCCCAGATTAGGCGGTATAGCCGGAACTGCTCGTCGCTCAGGTATTTGCGCACGGAATCGGGCGTATAGCTGAAGCTCGTCGGGCGAATTGCCTCATGCGCGTCCTGGGCGTCGGCCTTGCTCTTGAAGACGTTCTCCGTCTTGGGCAGGTACTTGTCGCCCAGGTTTTTGCCCACCCAGGTTCGCGCCTCGGCGATGGCATCCGGGCTCATGCGCGTCGAATCGGTACGCATGTAGGTAATCAGCCCGACTGTTCCCTCCGCGCCGACCTCGATTCCCTCATACAGCCGCTGTGCCACGCCCATCGTGCGACGCACGTTAAAGCCGAGCCGGCCCGCGGCGTCCTGCTGGATCTTGCTGGTGGTGTAAGGCGCAGGCGCCTTGCGCTGGCGCTCCTTGGTCTCCACGCCGCGCACCCGCCAGGTGGCCTTTCCCAACTGCGCCATCACCTCATCAACGGCGTCCTTGTCGGGCAGCGCATTGGCAAGGTATTGCTCCTTGCCGTCGGCATCCCGGCCGTTCGGCACGCGAATCGGGTGGCCCTGCACGCCGGACATCCGCGCCGTGAAGGTCTCTCCGGCACGCCCCTGCGGCGCCAGCACGGCATCTATATTCCAGTACTCCACGGGATCAAACGCGTTGATCGCCCGCTCGCGCTCCACGATCAGCCGCAGCGCCACGGTCTGCACCCGTCCGGCACTCAGGCCGCGCTTTACCTTGTCCCACAGCAGCGGCGAAATCTGATAGCCCACCAGCCGATCCAGCACGCGGCGCGTCTGTTGCGCGTCGACCAGGTTCTCATTCACGTCGCGGGTGCGCTCGAAGGCGGCCTTGACGGCTTTTTTCGTGATCTCGTTGAAGGTCACCCGGCGCAGCGGGCTCCCTTTTTTCATGGAAGGCAGCAGCTGCATCTTCAGGTGCGCCGCGATGGCCTCGCCTTCGCGATCGGGATCCGGCGCCAGAAAGACGGCATCGCTCTTGGCGGCCAGCTTCTTCAGCCGGTCAACCACCTTTTCCTTGCCGGGCGAGACGATAAGCGTCGGCTCAAAGGTCCGGTGCTTCAGCTCCACGCCGATGTCGTTTTTGGGCAGATCCATGATGTGGCCGATGGAGGCCTCCACAATATAGTCGCTGCCGAGATACTTGTTGATCGTCTTGGCCTTCGCCGGCGACTCCACAATCACGAGATTTTTTGCCATTAAAGCACCTGCCCCGAACGACCGCCGCTGCCTGCTCTGCCTTCAGCCGCTTTTCCGCCCACTTGTAGCCTGCAAACTAACACGCCCTGCCAACCGACCGTCAAACCGCTGTGGAGAACTTCGTGCATTGGCAATCGGTTCCCGTCCGGCTTCACCCAATAGACGCAGCCTTTGCCGGTTCGTTCCAAAGATGCTGAAAATGAACTCGTTCCCTTGACAACACCCGCTCGCCGGCGTCCGTGCTAAAGGCTGCGGAGGTAGTTCTTTCCAGGCATCTGCCGCACCCGACCGGCCAGTTCCAGCTCGAACAGCGCGGTGAACACCTCGCCGGAGCCGAGTTCGCCCTCCAGGCGCTCCAGCAGCTCATCCAATTGCAAGGCCTCGTCTGCCTGCAAATGCTGCAGCACGGCGCGTTCGTGGTCGCCTATCGGGGCCGCCCCGCCGTTCGCCGCATTCCCGCCGCCGTCCAATCCACGGTTGTCAAACAAGGATGCCGTCACGCCCGGAATGGATTCACCGCGCGCCCGCGCCTCGGCCTCGGCGCGATCCTCCAAAGCCAGGCGGATCTGCGACGGCAGGTCCTCCCAGACGTCCTCCCATGTGGCCGTCAGCTTGGCCCCCTGCTTGATCAGCGTGTTGGGTCCCCAGGCGTTCTTATTGGTCACGTTCCCCGGCACGGCGTACACATCGCGGCTCTGCTCGATCGCGCAGCGGGCCGTGATGCGCGTGCCGGAGTACTCTGCCGCCTCCACCACCAGCACCCCGACGCTCATGCCGCTCAGCGTGCGGTTGCGGATGGGAAAGTTCTGCGGCGCCGGAAAGGTCCCCAGCGGAAATTCGCTAAGGATCGCTCCCCCACCGGTCACGATCTGTTCCGCAAGCCGTTTGTTCTCCTTGGGATAGATCACATCGATGCCTGTCCCCCACACCGCTACGGTTTTGCCGCCGGCCTCGAGCGCGCCCTTGTGCGCCGCCGTGTCCACACCGCGTGCCATGCCGCTCAGAATCGCCAGCCCGCGCCTTGCCAGGTCCCGGCTCAGCATCTCGGCCATGCCCGCGCCGTAGGGTGAAGGGTGCCGCGTGCCCACCACGGCAATGCCCGGCTCATTCAGCAGCGCCGTGTTCCCGCGCACCCAAAGCACCGGCGGCGGATCGTAGATCTCCAGCAGACGCCCCGGATACGCATCGTCCTCCGGCGTCAGCAGGTGGGCTCCCTGCTCCCGCACGCGAGCCATCTCTTCCTCCGCCGCCCGGCGTGCCCGGCCGTTAAAGACAAACTGCGCCGCCCCCGCCGGCAAACCCGCCGCTTCCAACTCCGTCAGCGAGGCGGAAAACACCCGCCCCGCGCCACGCAGCTGGCGCATAGCCCGAAAACACCGCGTCGGCCCCATCGCGGGCGTCAGCGCCAGCGCCAGCCAGGCCAGAACCTGTTCAGGGGATTGCCCTTCCTTGCCCGGCTTCCCGGCGTTTCCACTCTTGCGCTCGTCCACGACCGGAGGCTACGTTCAATCGACAAAACTCCCAATCCCCCTTTTGGGACACAACAAATCTTGCCGAGATGGTGACTCGCATTCTGCATGGAAGCAACAGGGGAACTGCCGAGGAAGAAGCAAGCCGCGGAATATCTTGGCCGCCTCTCCTTCAGCCTCTACCTTTGCGCACAGTCTCTTCGTGATCTCCCTGTTTGACCTGTTCTACGGCAAGGTACCCACGATCGTCATCTATGCAGCCATAGTCCTGTCATGCTGGGGTGCAGCCCACGTCTTCTGAGTCTGGCTTGTTCTGAGTCTGGCTTGTTCTGAGTCTGGCTTGTTCTGCGTCTGGCTTGAGGAACCCTGCATTCAGCTCGCAAAGCGCGTCGGTGGGCCGAAGCAGGCTTCCCGGCACGTGTCACCGGTCTTTTAGGGCCTGTCGCTTAGCGGGCCCGTTTCCTTGCGGCGCCGGACCGTGGTCGCCTCCCATTGCCCGGAATCATGCGACGCAATCAACCCCGGGCCGGCTTCTATACTGTGCAGACACGATGCCAAATGCAGGTCAGGATCTCGTTCCCAACCGCAGCACTGGGGCGAACCCGGCTGCCCCGTATTACCCGGCTCTGGACGGCCTTCGCGCCTTCGCCGTTCTCATTGTCTTTGTTGGGCACTATACGGGTCAGTTCTTCGGGTTCCCCTCCGTGGCTGGGGTCGAAATCTTCTTTGTCCTGTCCGGCTTTCTCATCACGGGCCTGCTCTTTGACGCGCAGGACAAGCCTCATCCGTATCGCAACTTCTACGCCAGGCGATGCCTCCGAATCCTGCCGTTGTACTACTTCGTCTGGATTGTCTTTGCCCTGGCGACGCCGGCAATCCACATTCACTGGTATCCGTTTACCTTTCTTTGGCCGCTGCACCTGGGGAACTACATCATTGCGCTGGCCCCGCTTTACCCTCGGTTCGCCGGGGCGTTTCCCCTGCAGCTTACCTACAGCCTCGCCGGCAGCCCGGATCACCTCCGGCTCTTTGACATCGGCCATTTCTGGTCGCTCTGCGTGGAAGAACAGTTCTACCTGGTTTGGCCAGCGGTTGTGTTTACGGTCAGGAGACGCCGCCCGCTGCTGTATCTCTGCCTTGCCATCTTTCTTCTTTCGCCACTGGTCCGCATCGGTCTGATGAGGGTCTTTCCGCTCAGCGTAGGGCTGATCAACCAGATCACCCCGCTTTCTCTGGACGGCTTCCTGCTCGGGGGGCTTGGGGCGTTGCTGCTGCGGGGCACCTATGCAGTCAAGGTCCGGCAGGCTGGACCGTACCTGCTTTGGAGCGCGTTCGCTCTCCTGCTGGTGGCAAGATTCGCGAATACCCTGTTCTCACTTCCCGGCAATCCCTTGGCCCTCGAGGCTCGGTGGCTTCTGGGCTATGGCTTTCCGGTGATGCAGGTTGCATCTCTGGGGCTGATCCTTGCGTGTTTAAATCCCCGGTTCTGGGTAGCTCGTGTCTTCAATCTTGCGCCGGTACGCGCCCTCGGCAAGATCAGCTACGGCTTCTATGTCTTCCATGACATTCCTCACCCCCTCTACCTTCACGTGGGAAAGGTCCTTCACCTGCCCTTTGCCTGTACGGTCCTGCTCGCCTTTGTAGCCACCCTGGCTCTTTCCACCCTGAGTTACTTCCTGCTCGAGCGGCCTTTCCTTCGCCTCAAAACGCGATTTGAAGGCTGACGCAAGTCGGACAGCTGGCCCGCTACCATAAAGCCTGTGCCCCTCCGCGTCGCCGCCATCTCCTTCCTGAACCCCGCACCGCTGCTCTATAACTTCGAGCACGCCCCGGCGGACGCCGAACTCCGCACCCGCTACGACGTCCACTACACGCTGCCTTCGCGCTGTGCGGCCGAACTCCATGCCGGCGAGGCCGACCTCGGGCTGATTCCGGTTGCCGAGCTCACCCCGGAGCTCCGCGTCGTTCCGGGCTGCACCATCGCCTCGCAGCGCGAGGTCCGCAGCATTCTGCTGCTGGTCCGCACCCACGCCGGCCAGTCGCAGACTGACGCCCTGCGCGGCATCCGGCGTATCGCCGCCGATAGTGCCTCGCGCTCCTCGGCTGCCTATGTCCGCGTTCTGCTGGGCCGCTTCTACGGGGCGACGCCGGAGCTGGTGCAACACCCCGCCGATCCGCTCGAAATGCTCCACGGCTTCGACGCCGCCCTGCTCATCGGCGATCCCGCCCTGCTCGCCCGCGAGCGCCGCGCCGCCATCGACCGTGAAATCCAGGCCGGCCCGGGCCACTCCCTGCTCTGGATCGACATCGCCCAGCTTTGGCACGAGCACACGGGTCTGCCCTGGGTGGCCGCCGTCTGGGCCGTGCGGCCCGCGGCTCTCCACGGCTCCGGCGTCAGCGCAGGGCAGCTGGGCGTCAGCGCAAGCCAGCTCGGCGTCAGCGCAAGCCAGCTCGGCACCAGCGCAAGCCAGCTCGGCGTCAGCGCAAGCCAGCTCGGCGTCAGCGCAGGGCAGCTCATCGCCGACCTGAACGCCAGCCGCGAGGCCGGTCTAGCGCACATCGAAGGTCTGGTCGCCGAATGGACCCCGCGGCTCGCCCTGCCGCCGGCCACCATCCGCACCTACCTGACTGAAAACATCTACTACCACCTGGACGCCCCCTGCCTCGAGGCCATCGGCCGCTTTCGCGCCTATGCCGCGGAGCTCGGCGTGCTGCCGCCCCTGCCTGCGCTGCCTCTTCTCACCGCGTAAGCCCTTGTGCACCGGGCAAAGCTCAACGGCAAACGCTCTTACGGGTTAAAGCGGCGGGATGGGAGACAATCGACTGAACCCCAGCGTCCTATCTCCCACATGCCTGCCCTCTCCGTCCTCGCCCTGATCTCCGCCGCAGGCCACGCGGGCAGCCGCATGTTGCCGATTCTGGTCCGCTTCGGCCTTGTCGGGCTCACACTCGTCTCCGTCATCGACAGCTCCTTTATCCCGCTGCCGATCCCCGGCGTCACCGATATCATGCTGGTGCTGTTCGCAGCCGGGCACGGAAATCCGATTCTGCTGATCGGCCTCGCCACGCTGGGTTCCGCGCTGGGCGGCTTGCTGTCCCACGCGGTCGGCCAGGCCGGCGGCATGAAGTTCCTGGAAAAGCATGTTCCCGGAAAGCTGCTCGGCCGCGTCACAAACTGGGTCGAACACCATTCCATCCTGGCCATCGCCCTGCCGGCGATTCTGCCGCCGCCCGTGCCGCTGTCGCCCTTCGTGCTCGCCGCCGGGGCGGTCCACATGTCACGCCGCCGGTTCATGATCGCCTTCACCGCCAGCCGCCTCATTCGCCACGCGATCGCGGTCTGGCTCGGCATCCGCTACGGCACGCAGGTGCTGGCGGTGTGGAATCGGTTTTCGACAAAGTGGGCGGTCACGATCCTCATCGTCTTCTGGGCGGTCACGCTGATCTTCACCGGCATCGGCATCTGGCGCCTGGTGCAGACCTCGAAGTCGGTGGGACTGCGCAAGGGCAGAGCGGCGTCGCAACCCCGCTCCGCTTGAGCGAACCCCTTGCTTAAACCACCTTCATTAAGTCAGGCCGAGGCCGTAGCAAGCCGTCCTCGGCGCGAACTTGCGCTTCGAGTACATCGTGGTGAGGGCGATCGCCGTGTCGCCGCTCATTCTTGCTCTCCCGTGTGCGCCTCTCAAGCGAGTGCGAGTCAAGTATCGACTCAAGGCGGGATGGCGAGTGCTCAGCGTCCCGCCTGGGAGGTGACGTTTGTCAAGCGACTGATGAAGCGTTAGGTTGAAGCATTAGGTGAGCAAGAAATCCAACAACGCCCGCCTCCGCTGCGTCGCTCGGACATCGCTTGGGACCCGTCGCTCAGACCCCTTACCCGGACCCGTTGCCCGGACCCGTTACTAGCTGAATCAACCCTGGAGGCGATGCTACAATCGCTCTGTGCCGGGTCCTACGCGACGCGTACCCGCCAACCCCGCCAGGTCCGGAAGGAAGCAACGGCAACGGGCCCACGCGGGCGCAGTAGGGAAACCCGGTACACCTTCCCACTCACAAGGATTGCAAGGCCCAGTCGCAGATTTTGCCGGCTGACGGCGCTCACGGGGAATGGCGCCATCGTCATGGCTGATGTCCCTGGCTGAAACTAAGCCGAGCAGAGAAGCGTAAGTCTCTACTAGCGCTCCTCATCTGTGGCCTCGGTTCTCGGTGGCGCGGTAAGATGCTGCTTGTTGCCGAATTCGCTTCAAAAGGAAATCGTCCGTTTGAGTTCCGCCCCCAAGCTCGACATCCAGCCAAGGATTGCCCGCCGTGCCAAAATCTCCGCCCTCGGTACCTATGCTCCGCCCGGGCTGCTGACCAATGCCGATCTGGAGCGCATGGTGGAGACGACGGACCAGTGGATCACCGAGCGCACCGGCATACGGCAACGGCATATCGCGGCCAAAGGTACCGCCACCAGCGATCTCGCGACGGAGGCAGCCCGGCGCTGTCTGGCCAGCGTGGGCGTCTCGCCCGATCAGGTTGACGCCATCATCGTCGCGACGGTGACGCCGGATATGTTCTTTCCCGCGACCGCCTGCCTCGTGCAGAATAATCTCGGCGCAAGCAAGGCCTGGGGTTTCGATCTCTCCGCCGCCTGCTCCGGCTTCGTGTACGCTCTGCAGGTCGGCGCCAAGCTGGTGGAATCCGGCGCGCACAGCAAAGTTCTGGTGATCGGCGCCGATGTGATGAGCTCCGTGATCGACTACACCGACCGCTCCACCTGCATCCTCTTCGGCGACGGCGCCGGTGCGGTCCTGATCGAGCCCTGCGCCGAGGGTGAGGTTGGCCTGATCGATTTCCAGCACGAGATCGACGGCTCCGGCGCGGCTTCCCTCATGATGCCCGCCGGCGGCAGCCATCTGCCCCCCTCGCACGCCACCATCGACGCCAAACAGCACTTCATCCATCAGGACGGCCAGGCCGTCTACAAGTTCGCTGTGCGCAAAATGTCCGAGGTCTCTGAAACCATCCTCAAGCGCAATGGGATTACCGGAGCCGACCTGGGCTGCTTTGTCCCGCACCAGGCAAACAAGCGCATTATCCTCTCCACCGCCGAACGCCTCGGCATGCCCGCCGATCGCGTGGTGATCAACATCGATCAGTTCGGCAATACCACGGCCGGCACCATTCCCCTTGCCCTCGGTACCGCTCTTGAAGACGGCCGGCTGCGCAAGGGCGACCTCATCTTGCTGGCCAGCGTCGGCGCCGGATTTACCGTGGGAGCTACCCTTCTCCGGTGGGAGCTGTAACCCGCTCCCCCTTGCCGGCTCAATGTCCCCTATCTGTGTTGTTGACAGACGGCGGGGCGGCTGAGAGAACTGTTAGCAGAGAAGCCGTGTACGTCGCAGCCAGGACGCAACGGCAGCGGGGTGCCCATGCTCTTCCACTGTATCTACACAAGCGTAGAAGCACACCCGCTCGCCGGCGCTGAAATCGCGCAAATTGTGAAGCGTTCCAAGGAGAGCAATGCGAAGCACGATCTGACAGGCGTGCTGCTCCACGTCGGCAACACGTTCTTCCAGGTACTCGAAGGCAGTGCCGAAGAGATCAATGAACTTTATGGCAACTTTCTGAGTGATCCGCGCCACACGCAGATCACTCGCATCATCTTTGAATCGATTCCCCGGCGCTACTTCGTCGATTCCAGCATGTCTCTCACCACGATGTCCCCTGCGGAGCTGTCCAGCTTGCTTGAATCGTCCGACTCCGGTCAAAAGGATCTCCTGCTCGCGAGCCTGGATGAGGGCCGCGCCAAGAAGCTGCTGCGCGCCTTTTCCGATGGCCGCTGGCGCTCCAGCATCGGATCAAACCACCGTTCGGAGGCGCAGCTGGCGTGAGCCGTATTCATCCCGTCGCGGTTCCCTATCCCAGTCGCAAGGCGTGGCTGGCCCGCCTTCCTGAGCTGACCTGTTCCTTCGCGTTTCAGCCCATTGTGGATGCACGACGGGGCATCGTCACCGCCTACGAAGCGCTGGTGCGCGGCCCGCGCAATGAGACCGCCGACGCCATCCTGAGCGCGATTCCGCCGGCCGAGCTGGCCACCTTCGACGAGGAGTGCCGCAAAGCCGCGCTCACCATGGCCAGGCGGCTGGGCGTCACCTGCGACCTGAACCTGAACCTGCTGCCGCAGGGCTTTCGCGCCGACCGCGACTGCCTCGCCTCGACCCTCGACACCGCTATCGAAAAGGGCTTCACCCCCGAACGCCTCGTCATGGAGGTCACCGAAGGCGAGGTGCTGGGCAATCAGGACCGTTTCACCGAGCTGATCAGCATCTATCGCGGGCTCGGCATGCGGACAGCGATCGACGACTTCGGCTCCGGCTACTCCGGCCTCAACGTTCTCGCCGACTTCCAGCCCGATCAGATCAAACTGGATAAGAACCTCGTCCGCGGCATCCAGGGCAAAGGCCCCCGCCAGGCCATCGTCCGCGCCATCCTGCAGGTCTGCCGCGATCTCGGCATCGAGCTCGTCGCCGAGGGCATCGAGAGTGAAGACGAGTACCTCTGGCTGCTCGACCAGGGCGTCTATCTGTTCCAGGGCTACCTCTTCGCGCACCCCGCCTTTGAAGCCCTGCCGGTGGCTCATTTTCCAGCGCGCCGGGGCTGACCGTCGGGCTCTACCGCAAGGATTCATCGCCCGAGCGCCATTTGTTGTCGTCCTGCGCGCCATTGTGGTCATCTTGCGCACGCTCCTAATTGGCATCCTGAGCGCAGCGAAGGATCTGCTTTCTGACTGCCAGCCTCAACCCATCCGGTGAGCTGCTTCTACCGCGGCGAGCTGAATCTCCCCAGGCGAGAGTGATACTCTACTCGTTGTGACTTCAGCCGCCGCCTTCGAGACCTCCACGCTGATAACGGACCCGAAGGTCTCCCCATCGAACACCGAAACATCCCCGGTCGATGGCCTGAGGTCCGCTGACGTGGCTCCCGTCATGCGCCCCAAAGTCGGTTTCGTCTCGCTGGGCTGCCCCAAGAACCTCGTCGACAGCGAGGTCATGATGGGCCTGCTCGACCGCGCCGGAGCGGAGCTCACTCCGCGCGCCGAAGACGCTGAAATTCTTGTGGTCAACACCTGCTCCTTCATCGATTCCGCCAAGCAGGAGTCGGTGAACGCCATCCTAGAGATGGTGCAGCACAAGGCGGCCAACGGCGGCCGGGCGCAGCGCCTGATCGTCGCCGGCTGCCTCGTGGAGCGTTACCGCGACGAAATCCGCAGCAACATCCCGGAGGTCGACGCCGTCGTCGGCACCGGCGAACTCGAAGCGATCCTCGAAGCCGCCGGCCTCCAACGCCCCGCCCCCGCTGTCTCCGACTCGCCGTTCACCGTGCTGACCTCCATGCAGGTCGCAAATCTGGATTCCCAGCGGGACTCCGGTCCAGCGCCCCTGCGCCGCGCCCACTCCGCCGTGCAGCAACACTCCCGCCCGGAATCCGATGGGCCCCAAGTTGCGAACACCAGGCTCCGCGATCTGTCCGAACTACCCTCAACCAGCGCTGAGGATCGGTCTGCGGCTGGCCGGCATTGGGTAGACAGCGTACTCGACGCCCCCGCCCTCGGTGCTGCCGCGACATCGGTCACCAGCCGCCCCGAAGGCGACGCCCGCGAGGCCGCCGGCCGCTTCTCCCGCGAGGCCTGGGACGGCGCCACCGCCGCCCTGCCGAGCTATCTAGCCTCGGAGCACACCCCGCGCCTGCTCTCGACCGCCCGCGCCTCGGCCTACCTCAAAATCGCCGAGGGCTGCGATCACCCCTGCGCCTTTTGCATCATCCCGCAGCTGCGCGGCAAGTTCCGCTCCCGCACCGTCGCCTCCGTCGTCGCGGAAGCCCGCCAGCTCATCGCCCAGGGCGTCCGCGAAATCACCCTCATCGGCCAGGACACCACCTGCTTCGGCGAAGACCTTCCTGCCGACCCAGAAACCGGCAAACGCCCCGAGCTGGCCGACCTGCTCGACGCCCTCGCCCCGCTTCCCGGCCTCCGCTGGCTGCGCTTCCTCTACGCCTACCCCAACAAGGTCACCACGCGGCTGCTGGAATCGATCGCCCGCCATGACAACATCGCCAACTATCTGGACCTCCCGCTGCAGCACGCCTCCGCCAACGTGCTGCGCCGCATGAAGCGCGGCGGCTCGGCCGACCGCTTCCTGCAAATTCTAGACAAGGCCCGCAAAATCGTTCCCGGCCTCGTCCTCCGTACCAGCTTCATCGTCGGCTTCCCCGGCGAGACCGAGGCCGACTTCGAAGAGCTCTGCAGCTTCATCCAGGCCGCCCGCTTCGACTGGCTCGGCGTCTTCAGCTACTCCGACGAAGAAGGTGCGAAAGCCTTCGACTTCGGCGAAAAGGTTCCTAAACGCACCATCGAGGCCCGCCGCCGCAAGCTCATGCGCCTCCAGAACAAGATCAGCCGTAAGGCCAAAAAACTCTGGATCGGCCGCGAGGTCGACCTGCTCGTGGAAGGTCCCAGCGAAGAAACCGAACTCCTCTGGCAGGCCCGCACCCTCGACCAGGCCCCCGAGATCGACGGCGTCGTCCTCATCAACGACTTCGGCCCCCACGAAGCCCTTGTTCCCGGCACCTTCTACCGCGCCGAGATCACGGAATCCCACGACTACGACGTTGTCGCGCGCATTATTGAATAAATTTCCGTTATGCCTAACCGAAACCTCTCTTCGACCGAACTGGAGCTAGCGAATGAATTGCTAGCCAAGATACGTTTGGATTTAGGGATACTGAGCGGTGAAGACCAAGCACTGCATTTTGCGTATCGGCGCAAGATTCACAAAGAGCTTGGGTACGACGAGCGCGGTAAGCCAACTCATCGTCGCATTCTGAAACTCAAGAAGATGGTTGAGCAGAATAGTTTGTGTGCACATTGCAACGAGCCACTTCCTGAGAAGTATGCGGTTCTTGATCGACTGAATGCTATTGAGGGCTACACAAAAGAGAACACCCGCCTCATTCACCAGCATTGCGATACAGAGATACAGCAAGGGCGAGGGTACACGTGATGACTGAAACCTTGCACCTCAACGGCTATGATGGTTCCGTTCTCTTCGATCCGGAAGACAGCCTATTTCACGGCCGCATCCTTGGTATCCGCGATTTCATCCTCTACGACGGCGCTACCCAGCCCGAGTTGGAGAGTCATTTTCAGGATGCCGTGGGGGAGTACCTGCGCTTTTCCCGTGAAGACGGAAAGCAGCCCGAAACGCCCTTTGAACCCTCGCCGTCCACCTCTCGCCGGACGTCCATCGCCGCATCTCCCTACTGGCCGAAAAGCACGAGTTGGCATTGAATTCCATCGTAGAAAGAGCCCTGAGCGAGTATCTCGCTCACGCTGAATAGTTATGGCCGCAAAGACACTTCGTTGCCCCACCTGCAAAGCCGCCGTCCCCCTCGCCGGCGAAGACGTCCCTTTCTGCTCCGACCGCTGCCGCCGCATCGACCTCGGCAAGTGGGCCTCGGATGAGTACAAGATCAGCTCGCCCATCCTCGACCCCGACCTGCTCGAAGAGCTCGAGCACAAGCAGCAGCAATCCAACCCCTTCGGCTCCGACGAATCCGGCGGCCGCAAGGAGTGGAAGAACTAGTGGCCCTGCATGGCGGCCAGGCCACCTCAGCCGCGGTCCCAAAGCACCAGCGGACCTGGTGGGCATGGGCGGTGGCGACCTTCTTCGGGGCCGGATACCTGCGGCCCGGTCCCGGCACCTACGGCTCCGTCGCCGCCACGATTCTCTGGCTCGTCGCCGGCTTCCTCGTCCACCACAACACCCAGACGCTGACCTGGATCAGCGCCATCGGCATCGTTGTCGCGACGGCGATCGGCATCCCCGCCGCGACCCGCGTCGCGCGTGAATCCGGCCGTCCCGACCCCGGCTTCGTCGTCATCGACGAGGTCGCCGGCGTCTGGATCGCCCTGCTCTTCATGCCGCCCCTCTGGCCCAACGCCCTGCTCGCGCTCATCCTCTTCCGCTTCTTCGACATCCTGAAGCCGCCGCCCATCCGCCGCTTCGAAGCCCTGCCTGAAGGCACCGGCATCATGGCCGACGACCTCGTCGCCGGCCTCTTCGCCCTGGCACTGGCCCAACTGTTCGTGCACCTGCTTCAGCACATCCACTAAACCCGTCTGGCGAGCAGCATGCCATTTGCTAAGCCCCCCGCAGAGCACTAGGCTTACACCTGATGAGTCTTCTGCACCTGTCCCGGCCCAATGCTCCGCATCTCTCCACGCTGACACCCCGGGCCGCCTTGCCGGGCGGCTGCTTTGAGGTAGCCGGCACGCATCTGCTCGGCTCTGCCGACGGCCAAGCCGCACATGTGCCCGCCGTCTTCCTCGGCCAGACCGAGGCCGGGCTCGATCTCCTGCGCCCCACGCGCGCCCAGGTGCGGGTGCCGCCGGGCGCCATCTCCGGCGACCTCACCCTGCGCTACGGCCGCGAAAACACCAACTCCCTGCACGCCAACGTCGCCGTTCCCCTCGCCGGCGATCTCCACATGATCTCCAACCCCGCAGCCGACGCCGACGGCAGCCTCTACGCCATGATCTCCGGCCCCCGCGGTACCCGCGTTCCGGTCTCGATCATGCGGGTCAGCCGCGACGGGCAGGCCAAGCCCTTCGCCCGTGACCTGATGAACGTCTCCGCGCTGGCCTTCGGTCCGGATGGCTACCTGTATGCCTCCTCGCGCGCCGAAGGCGTCATCTTCCGCATCTCGCCGGAGGGCGCGGTGTCGAACTTTGCCGAGGGCATGGGCATCGCCACCGGTCTGGCCTTCGATCAGGCCGGCAATCTCTTCGTCGGCGACCGCTCCGGCACCATCTTCAAACTCGGGCCTCACGGTCGCCACAACGCCGCCGAAATCTTCGTCTTCGCCACGCTCGAGCCTTCCGTCGCCGCCTATCACCTGGCCTTCCGCGATGACGGCACTTTGCTGGTCACAGCTCCCACGACGAGCTCTAACCAGCCCATCTACGCCATCAGCCCGGAGGGCGATACAAGCATCTTTTACCGCGGTCTGGGCCGCCCGCAGGGCATGGCGGTCGCGGTGGATGGCAGCCTGTACGTGGCCGCCTCGCTTCGCGGACGGCGCGGGATCGTGCACGTCTCGCCCGATGGAGGGGATGCAGAGCTCGTCGTCAGCGGTAACGATCTCGTCGGCCTTTGTTTCCTCGGGGATGGCAGCGCCGCGCTGGCAACCGCGAACACGCTGTACCAGGTGGATCTGGGAGTCACAGGCCGCGTCCTGGGATGAAGACCGGCGAGCGGCTCGGCTGTCTGTTTGTTCACCGCGCTCGGAACTTCGTTCTTATCGAGCTTGGGTCGCGCAGACGCATCCAAACCGATTGACTATGATCGCTGAAATTATCGCTGTCGGCTCGGAGATGCTGACGCCCTTTCGTCAGGACACCAACTCCCTCTATCTCACGCAGGGGCTGAACGACCTCGGCGTCTCGGTCGCCTTTAAAACCATCGTCGGCGACAACCGTGCGCAGCTCACCGACGCCGCCCGCATCGCTCTGGCGCGCGCCGACGTGGTGATCTTCTCCGGCGGCCTGGGGCCCACCGAGGACGACCTCACCCGCCAATGTGTCGCCGACGCTCTGGCCATCGAGCTGCATAAGGACCCGGCAACCATGACTTCGCTCTACAAGCGGTTCGCCGAGCGCCGCATCCCCATGCCGCCCAACAACGAGCGCCAGGCCGAGGTGCTCGACGGTGCGGACCTGCTCGCCAACGCCAACGGCAGCGCCCCCGGTCAGTGGCTGGATACGGTCTTCGCCGGCCCTGACGGCCAGTCACATCGCAAGGTCGTCATCCTCCTCCCCGGCCCGCCCAAGGAGCTGAAACCGCTCTTCGACGAGCAGTGCAAGCCCCGTCTGGCGGCCTCCCTGCCGCCGCGCCACATGGCGAAACGCCTGCTGCGCATGGCCCTGATCCCGGAGTCGCAGGTGGACGCCCGCACGTCGCCGATCTACAAGCAGTATCCCGATGTCGAAACCACCATCCTGGCCGGTGGCGGCGAGATCCAGCTGCACTTCAACTGCGTCAAACCATCCGCCGCCGAGGCCGAGGCGCGCGTCACCGCTGTCGCCGAAGCCGTTGAGCACGAGATGGGCGAAGACATCTACTCCTCTCACGGCGAAATGCTCGAAGAGGTCGTTCTGCTGCAGCTCGGCATGGCGCACGCCACCCTCAGCGTCGCCGAAAGCTGCACGGGTGGCCTGCTCGCTCAGCGGCTCACGGCTGTACCCAACGCCTCCCGTTCCTTCACCGGCGGCTTCGTGGTCTATTCCAATGCGATGAAGACCCTGTGCGCCGGCGTCCCGGCCTCGGTCCTCGAAGCCCACGGCGCGGTCAGCGAGCCGGTTGCCCGCCTGCTCGCCGAAGGCACGCGCGAGCGCCTCGGGACCACGCTCGCGCTCAGCATCACCGGTATCGCCGGTCCGTCCGCCACCTCGGGGCCAGACAAGGACAAACCCGCCGGCCTCGTGTATGTGGCTCTCGCCGGCTCCGAAGGGATCCAGGTGAAGCAGTTCAACCTCGTGGGTGACCGCGAACGCGTCCGCCTGTGGGCCACGCAGCACGCGCTGGAGATGCTGCGCCGCCATCTGCTCTGAAGAAGACGCGTCGATTTTCCCAATCCGCCGCACAATCTGTTCCCCAGCCGCGAGGACCCCTTGCTACACTCATCTGCGATGACGTTGTTCCCTGAGGTTCTTGTTGTCTCCTATCTCCTTGGCTCCCTTCCGTTTGGCTATCTCCTGGTACGCCTTGTTCGCAATGAGGACATCCGCACAACCGGCAGTGGCAACATCGGCGCCACCAATGTGGCCCGTTCCGGGGCAAAGGGCCTCGGCGTTCTGACGCTGCTGCTGGACCTAGCCAAGGGCCTCGGCGCCGTCCTTTTCGCGAAGCATGTGGCACCGGGTCTGCCCGGGATGCCGTCCGACCTCGCCGTCTGCGCGGCAGTCGCGGCGGTGGTGGGCCACGTCTTTCCCGTATGGCTGCGCTTTCGCGGTGGCAAAGGGGTCGCGACCGCGCTGGGTGTGCTTCTCGCGCTGGTCCCAACGGTGGTGCTGGCGGTGATCGGCGTGTTCGTTCTTGTGGTTCTCACCACGCGTTTCGTTAGCCTGGCCTCCATTCTCGCCGCCGCCACCCTGCCTCTCTTCGCCATGCTGCTTTCTCCGGACCGGTCTCCGGTTTACCTGGGTGGTCTTCTGTTTATTGCGGTGCTCGTCATGGTGAAGCACCATGCCAACATCGCGCGCCTGCTCGCCGGGCGGGAGAGCCGCTTTGGCTCCCAAAATCTCTCGCAAAGCAACACACAATCGGCTGCCGGAGCCCGCGAGCGGATCGCCTCCCCTGCATCCAAAAAGAAGGTCCGCATATGAGCCGTATCGCCCTGCTTGGAGCCGGTGCCTGGGGTACCGCGCTGGCTATCTCTCTGGCCCGCCGCGGGGGGCATGAGCTGTCCCTTTGGGCTCATTCGCCCGCCCACGCCGAAGAGCTCTCCGACTCCGGTGAAAACCTGCGCTACCTGCCCGGTTTTGTCCTGCCCATGGACGTCCGCGTCACCTGCCGCCTCGCTGAAGCCGCCGAAGGCGCCGACACCATCGTCTTCGTCACCCCATCCCAGGCCTTGCGCCCGGTGATTGAAGCGATCGCGCCGGCGCTGAACCCCAATCAGTTCCTCGTTTCGGCCTCCAAGGGCATCGAGGAGCGCACCTTTCTGCGCATGTCGCAGATCATGGCCGAGTACGCGCCCGAAAACCCCATCGGCACCCTCGGTGGCCCCTCCTTCGCCCAGGAGGTAGCCGACGCCATGCCGACGGCCATCACCGTCGCCGCGGAGAATGAGCTGCTCGGCACGAAGCTGCAACAGGACTTCTCCTCCCCGAGCCTGCGCGTCTACCGCAACCAGGATGTCGCCGGCACGGAGCTTGGTGGCGCGCTGAAGAACGTGATCGCCCTGGCCGCAGGTGTCGTTACCGGCCTCAATCTGGGCGCCAACTCCGGGGCCGCGCTCATCACCCGCGGCATGACCGAGATCACTCGCCTGGCCATGGCCTGCGGCGGTCGCCGCGAAACCCTCGCCGGCCTTGCCGGCATGGGTGACCTGGTGCTCACCTGCACGGGCGAGCTTTCGCGCAACCGGGCCGTCGGCATCGAGCTCGGCAAGGGCCGCCACCTGCCGGAGATCCTGGCCGAACTTAACGGCAAGGTCGCTGAAGGCGTGCGCTCCACCACCGCCGCGCTCGGCCTGGCCGCTCGCTACGGCGTCGACATGCCCATCACCCAGCAAATGAGCGCCATCCTCTACGGCAACAAGGCCCCCCACGAGGCCATGCGCGAGCTGATGACCCGCCCCGGCCGCATGGAGTAGCACTGGGCAGTAACGCCGCATGGAGTAGCGCACGGTATAGATTTCAGATCGACGACGCTCCTCTGCAATGAACTTTTTAGGCCGCCGGAAATCCATTTTGCCACGGTCTTGATCCGGCACAGCCCCTGGGTTGCACTTTGGTCACCCTTGCTAAGATGACGGAGGACATCAATGGCCTCTCCGCTTGCGTCAACGGTGCGAGTCTGTGTCTCTCTTCGAGTCATCCCGCATGCACCCTAACGCAACCACCGGGGTACCCGCAGACGACGAACCGGTTCCGGTAGCCACGCCGTTCGTCCCGGACGTCGCCGGCACGCTGGAACTGCCCGCCCGGATCGTCGAGCGGGAGCCTGTGCCAGACACTGGCCGCTTTCACAGGCTCAGGAACGTCCTCGGCCTTGACCGCGCTGTCGTTTTCACGGTGGCCGCCCGCGGCTGGTCCTCGCTGGCCGGCATCGGCACTCTCACCCTGATCGCCCGTTTTCTCTCCCCCGCCGAGCAGGGCTTTTACTACACCTTTTATTCGCTCGTGGCGATGCAGATCGTCTTCGAACTCGGCTTTTCGGTGGTCATTCTGCAGACCGCCTCACACGAAGCCGCCCACCTCCACATCGCTGCCGACGGCGCGGTCACCGGACCCGCGGAGCCGCACGGCCGTCTGGCCAGCGTGCTGCAGAAATCCGTTCGCTGGTACACCGTCGCCGCCGTCTTGATGGCACTGACCCTGATTCCGCTCGGGGTCGACTTTTTTCGTCACGCCGCCGCGCGTCCCGGCGGCAACCAGGTACATTTTGTCTTGCCCTGGCTGCTGGTGGTCGTCGCCTCGAGCCTCACCTTTCAGATCGACCCGCTCTTCAGCTTCCTCGAAGGTTGCGGTTACGTTCCGGAGGTCGCTCGCACCCGTCTGCGGCAGTCGCTGCTGGGCACCTCGCTCGGCTGGTGCGCCTTTCTGCTGCACCGCGGCCTCTTCGCGCCAGGCTGCATGATCTTCGGCCAGGCCATGATGGGTGCCTGGCTGCTGTGGACGAAGCGAGGCCTCCTGCGCCCGTTGCTCCGCCACGCCATCGGGGCCTTTCACATCGATTGGCGCCACGAAATCTGGCCGTTTCAGTGGCGCATCGCCGTCTCCTGGCTCGCCGGCTACATTACCTCGCAGCTCTTCAACCCCCTGCTGATGAATTACCGCGGCCCGGTTGAGGCCGGCCAGATGGGCATGAGCCTCAACGTCTGCGGCACCCTGTCCTCCATGGCCATCGCCTGGATGAACACCAAGGCCGCCCCGTTCGGCCGCCTGATCGCTCGCCGCGAGTTCCGCCTGCTCGACCGGACCTTCTTCCGCGCCCTCGCCCAATCCGCCGCCGCCGCCGTGCTCGCCTTCAGCTCTGTCTGGCTGGTAATGCTGTGGCTCAATCACGCGGGCGTTCGCCTGCACGGCGTCTTGCTGGCCAGCCGCCTGCTGGCCCCGTTTCCCCTGGCCATGCTCTTCTGCGGAACCCTGGGCAACGTCATCGTCTTCGCGGAGGCTCTGTACCTCCGCGCACATAAGCAGGAAAAGTTCATGGCAAACTCCATCGCCGGCGCCCTCTATATCGCGCCGCTCGCCTATCTCCTCAGTCGCTGGGCCAACCCGCACGGGGGTGCGTGGGGCATCGCCTTGGCGTATGCTGTGGGCACGCTGTTTATCGGACTCGGTTACGGCACCTACACTTTTCTGCGCTGGCGGAGGGTCTGGCATGCCGTTTGACCTCCATGTGGAGCCCGCTGTGCGCGCCGCGCACCCTTCGCCCACCACACAACTTCTGCTCACCATCGCCATTCCCACCTTCAACCGGGCAGCCCAGCTGCAGGGGCTACTGCGCGCGCTGGAGTCCCAGGTCGCCGGCGTGCCGGATGTCGAAGTCCTCGTCTCCGATAACGCCAGCCCGGACAGCACCCCTGAGATCATCGCCTCGGCCGCCGCCAGCTTCCGGCGTGCCGGCGCCGTCCTCCGCGCCTTCCGGCAGCCGTCCAACATCGGTTCCGACGCCAACTTTGCCTTTTGCTTCGCCCAGGCCTCCGGCCATTTCTTCTGGATGTGCGGTGACGACGACCTCATCGTCCCGGACGCGGTCGCCAAGGTCCTCCAGCTCCTCCAAACCCCCGGCGGCACCGTCGCCGAGCTCGACATGATCTACGCCACCAGCTACGGCTTTCGCGAGGATCCCGAGGCCGAACGCTCCGGCGATCCGCTCGGCCGCCAGGTCCACACCATCGCCGACCCGCGCACCTTCGCCACCGTCGTCAACATCATGTTCACCTTCATCAGCGGCATGATCGTGAACAAAACCCGTCTTCTCCAGCTGGGGCATGAGTCCCCCGATCGCCTGATCGGCACCAACCTCGTACAACTTTCGTGGAGCCTGCCGCTGCTCCTGCACCACCGCCGCTCGGCCGTGCTTTGGTCCCGCCCCGTCGCCGCCCGCGTGGGAAATGCCCACGGCTACTCGCTCGGTCGCGTCTTTGGCCGGCAGCTCCATGACGTAGTCCGTCGGCTGCTACCCGGCCGGCCCGATCTGTCCGAACCGATTGTCAACATGGCCCTGCGGCGCTGGTTTCCCTCTGTGCTCGTTGACTCGCGAGCAGCCTCCAGCGACCATCTCGAGCTTGACAATGCCCACGACGAGCTACGCGCGGTCTACGGCCGCAATCCGCGCTACTGGCTCTTCACCTACCCCGCCCTGCGTCTGCCGTTGCCGCTCGCTCGGCGTTTTCTCTCGGTCATCGCGATCGTCAACAAATTGGTCTATACCCTGCAGGTGCCCGGTTTCTGGCGTAAACGCACCTAACCCAGTGCCCTCGCGGCCCTGACCGTCACACGCCGGTAACTCCGTGTTATGCTGTATCTGCACTCACCTGAGTGCAACGCGCCTCGAGCAGGAAGTCGCCCAAGAGACCGGGCAGATGGACTGGCCAGAGCCCGGGGCGTTGACCACCGCCCATCGGGCGAGCCGTCTGCCACCTCGGCAGTTTCGAAACGGCCCCGCACGTTGGTTGCTCTGGCTTTGAGGCGGTCCAAACGGGATACGCCTCGCCGTGCAGCAGCAGTGCCTTGCGTTCCTCCAATCGAGCGATCACCCCTTCGATCCAGGCGGAACACCTCATCGCAGTGCTGAATCAGGACCCTCGTGACGCCTCTTGCGGTGACTGCACACCGCCGCGCGTCCGTAGCGCCGGGTCCGCCCCACTCGCGTTCGTACGCCAAAGGAAAATTTTTGCCTACTTCTACTTCGTCTTCCCGGAATTCCCGCTCTTCTTCCAAATCGCGCGGCCCGCGCACCGGAAGCTCTAATCGCTCCCATTCCAACGATTCAGCCTCGAAGCCCGAGTCGCAGCCCCGGCCGGACACCTCCGGCCTCACGCTGGACTCCATCCTGAATCCCGAGCCTCTGAAGCCCGCGCGCCTTATCACGCAGGATGAAGCCGCCGCCCTTCACTTCACCGACTTCGCCATCTCCGACTCGCTCAAGCAGCGCATCGCCGCCGCCGGCTTCGTGACCCCCACGCCCGTGCAGGCCGGCGCCATCCCGCCCGCGCTCGAAGGCGAAGACATCCTCGCCACCGCCTCCACCGGCACCGGCAAGACCCTCAGCTTTCTCGTCCCCATGATCGAACGCCTGGACGAGATCTCTACCCCGTCCGCCCGTGGCAAAAAGAACCCCATCCTCGCCCTCATCCTGCTCCCCACCCGCGAGCTCGCCATGCAGGTGCTGGAGAACTACCACAAGATTTGCCCGGTCACCAAGAACGACGCCGTGCTGGTCTGCGGGGGCCTGAATGAAAATCCGCAGATCGAGGCTCTGGGCCGCGGGCCGCGCATCGTCGTAGCCACTCCCGGCCGTCTTGAGGACTACCTTGACCGCCGCAAGGTCAACCTGCAGGACGTCGATATGCTCGTCCTCGACGAAGTTGACCGCATGCTGGACATGGGCTTCCTGCCCGCCATCAAGCGCATCACCGGCGCGCTCCCCAAGGACCGCCAGACGATGTGCTACTCGGCCACACTCGACGCGAACATCCGCAACATCGTGCGCGACTACGTCACCGACCCCGTCCGCATTGAGATCGGTACCACCTCCAAGCCCTCCGACCGCGTCACCCTGCGCGTCATCACGGTCATGCAGGACCAGAAACTGGCCCAGCTCGATCGCCTGCTCACCACCGACGAAGGCAGCTATCTGGTCTTCTCGCGTACCAAGCACGGCGCCGACCGCATCGGCAAAAAACTCGAAAAGCTCGGCCACAAGATCGAGGTCATCCACGGCGACCGCTCGCAGTCGCAGCGCACCACGGCCCTGAAGCGCTTCTCGGACGGCAAGGCGCGCGTTCTGGTGGCCACCGACGTCGCCGCCCGAGGCATCGATGTCTCCCACATCGCCCACGTCGTCAACTACGACTTGCCCAACGGCTCGGATGACTTCGTTCACCGCATCGGCCGCACCGGCCGCGCCGGCGCCAAGGGTGTTGCCACCACCTTCATCACCCCGCTCGAAAAGCGAGACGCCCGCAAGCTCGAAAATGAACTCAAAATCCAGTTCGAGTGGATCGTCGCCGACAAGGACCTCGCCAAGGAAGAGCGCAACACCCCCATCGACCTCGGCAAGCAGCCGGTCGACGGTCTGCTCGCCATGGAGACCCGTTCCTGGAAGGGCGGCGATGGAGAAGCCTCGGACAGCGCTCCTTCAAACGACACCTCCCAGTACACCCCGCGTCCCAACCGCGGCGGCTATGCTGGTCGCAGCTCCGGCGGTCGCAGTGCGGGCGGACGTAGCGGCGGTCCCAGCGCCGGCCGTCGCCGTCGCAGCTAAACCCCCGAATTTACCTCGGAATGGACCGGCTCGTCGCTCTTGCGGCGGGCCGATCTCCGTTCTGCCCAGGTCGCTCACCCGCGGCGTTCACGCCCTGAAGGTTGGGCCGCCGCCCCGTATGCCGCATGAAGCTCGCCGCCGAACGCTCCAGGCGCAGGACAACGGCATCTCCCACGCCGTCACCTAACTGTGGGTACAGTCCGGCCGTAGCGATACGGAGCCGGCCTCGCAGGAAAGCGGAGAAAACACCATGAAAATGCAAAGCATTGACGACCTCCTTTACACGGGCATGACCTACGTTCTCGACTTCGAACAGCGCATCGCCAAAGAAGCCGACAAGATGGCCCAGGCCTCCACGGACCCCGAAGTGAAGGACTTCTTCCAGAAAAGCTCCACCCAGGGTCAGAAATACGCCGATCGCCTCGAAACGGTCTTCGGCAAAATCGGCGCCAAGCCCGACACCAACAAGAACCATGTGGCCGTCGCCATGATCGACGAGGTCGAAAACATGATCTCCAACACCGACGCCACCCCGGTTCGCGACGCCGCCCTCATCACGGCCGCCAATCAGCAGCAGCTGTACCGCGTGGCCTCCTACGGCTCGCTGCGTAGCTACGCCAAGCTGATCGGCAAGGAAGATGCCGTTGCGGATCTCCAGCAGAATCTCGACGAATGCAAAGCCGGCGACGAGAAGATCACCGCCATCGGCGTGAAGAACGTCAACCCCAAGGCAGCCCAGCCCACCGCCGCCTAAACGCCCTCGCCGAACAAGAAAGAGAGCCGACTCAGAAGTCGGCTCTCTTTCTTTACGTGTACATAGACGGAAATCGTCTCGCGGGACAGCACCGTCAACTTTCCACCGTCAGATCGCCAATCGAAAGCCTCTCGATCCTGGCCTCCGGCACGCAAGGTGGCTTAGAGCAGGCGTGAAAGCAACGATCCAGCCATACCGCCAAACTCACCCTGATTCGTCGGCGGTGCCTGCTGCCCATTGTTGGTCATGTGCGCCATAATCATCGGCAACACCGTTGCCAGCGCGATTTTAGCCACCTCAGGCGACACACCTGCTTTCTGCGCCGTCTGCTCCAGCAGCCCCGTCCCGCCCAGTCCGTTCTGCACCTGCTCCGGTGTCGCTTGCTGCGTCTGGCCCGTCTGCCAATTGTCCACGTGCTGGCCCATGCCATTGTTGCGGAACATGTCCATCACCCCACCCAGACCGCCGGGCTGTTGCCCCACACTTTGCAAAAACCCACCGGCAACGCGCCCCTGCTCACTTCCCTGCTGGCCTTGCGCACTGCCCATCATGCCTTCAATCGAATCCAGGATTCCCATAGTGACCTCTGCTTCCTTGTGATGTCCGAAGCGAAGCCGGAGGGCAGCCTGCTCCCATTCTTTTCTGCAGGAAACGTGAATCTGTCGACAGGGGCCGACGATACGTTGAAAATTGCCCTATGCCCAACAAGTCCATCATCTCGACCACTGCGGCTCCGGCCGCCATCGGTCCCTACTCGCAGGCCGTCCGCATCGGCGACCTCGTCTACACCTCCGGCCAGGTCGCGCTCGATCCCGCCACCGGCAACTTTCTCGGCGGCGACGTCACGGCGCAGACCGAACGCGTATGTGAAAACCTCCGCGCCGTCCTCAATGAAACCGGCCTGAACCTGACCCATGTGGTAAAAACAACCGTGTTCCTGAAAGACATGGCCGATTTCACCGCCATGAACGCGGTCTACGCCCGCTACTTCGCCCCGGCCGACGTCGTTCCGCCCGCCCGCTCCACCGTGCAGGTCGCCGCCCTGCCCAAGGACGCCGCCGTCGAGATCGAATGCATCGCCCTTGCGGGCAGCAGCCTGTAAGCCGCAGGGCTCCGTAAGCCGCAGGGCTAAGCCACCCTTTGTTGTCATTGCCGCAGGGAATCTGCATCGGTCGCTGCGACGCTCTTCAATACGCCGCTCCCCGCAGCGGCTGGGTCGCTAACGCCCTAATAGGACCGCAGCGACCCTCGAATGCATCCAAAATCGTGTACGAATTCAAAGGAGGTTGCCATGCCAACCATTCCGACCGGCGGCCCGCTCAGCGATGCCGCCATCTCCGAAGCGAACGGCCAAATCACCACAAAACCGTCCGAAAAACTCCAGCGCACCGACGCCGAGTGGCGCGAGCTGCTCACACCCGAGCAGTTCCACGTGATGCGTGAGAAGGGGACCGAGCGCGCCTTCACCGGTTCGCTCTACAACAATCACGCCGACGGCCTATACCACTGTGGCGCCTGCAACGCTCCGCTGTTCAAGAGCGACTCCAAGTTCGAATCCGGCTCCGGCTGGCCCAGCTTCTTCGAACCCATCTCGCAGAACGCCGTTCAACTGCACGAAGACCGCACCTATGGCATGCGGCGCGTCGAAGTCACCTGTGGCACCTGCGGGTCGCACCTCGGCCACGTCTTTCCGGACGGGCCTAAGCCCACTGGCCAACGCTACTGCATCAACTCCGCGTCATTGGGCTTCACGCCAGACGGGTCGAATGTGGGCGAGCGCTAAACTCATCACGCAACAGCTCATAGCTTACCGACGCACGGCTCGCAGCTGAGCCAAATCCGGTCCAACTCCACGTAGGTCCGCCCAACCACAAAGAAGGCCTCTGAACGTCAGAGGCCTTCATCAGATTCTGTCACAATCACCAAAGCTCACATGGTGAACTCCACGAGAGGAATCCAGCGGCCCTTCTATCGGAAAACTATGGAAGGAAGAGCTATCGAGAGAAAAGTCATTCAAAGAGCAGCGAAGACCCGCAACCGGAAGCTTAAGCCTTCACGATCTTTCCACTCTTGATGCAGCTCGTGCACACCCGAATGCGCTTTGACACGCCTTGCGCGATGCGCGCCTTCACATGCTGCAAGTTCGGGTTCCAGCGGCGCTTCGTTACGTTGTTCGCATGCGAAATGTTATTACCAAACTGCGGCCCCTTGCCGCAAAGCTCACAAACCTGTGCCATCGTGTCTTCTCCAGACGAAACTTTTACACACATTCCCACCAAGGAAGATCCCTTTGGGACCCACAGAGGACGGCGTTTTGCCCGGGGGCGCTGCCGAAAAGGAATGGTAGGCACGATTGGATTCGAACCAACGACCTCTACCGTGTCAAGGTAGCGCTCTAACCAACTGAGCTACGCGCCTACAACGCGTACGACCCAGTGTAACGGCACAGTCCGCGGCATGCAACTGGGATCATTCGTTCAGCTCATTCAACTCGTCTGCCCGCCCTCCGCACCTGCACCTGAGCTGCCGCCGTGGCCCCCACCCGAGCCGTTGCCTTGCCCACCGCTCTGGGCCTGCACCTTGCGCAGCGTCGTCCAGGCATATTGCGCGGCGGAAAGCGGCGCCAGCACCGCCACCAGGCGCAGCAGCAGCAGTTTGAACTCCCGCAGATCGGCTCCCGGCGCGACCTGTACGGTCATCACCGTCAGCACCGCCAGAATCTGCACGCCGGTACTGATTTTGCCGAGCAAGCTGGGCCGGAAGTTCCGCAGAATATTCGTTACGAACAGCAGCGTCGAAATCAGCAGAATCCCCAGGTCGCGGCTGAACACGAGCACCGTCACATAGCGTGGAATCACGCCCACATGCGTCAGCACCAGAAACAGCGTGCTCAGCAGGGCCTTGTCCGCAATGGGGTCCAGGTACTGGCCCAGGGTGGTGTGCTGGCCCAGCTTGCGCGCCAGCAGGCCGTCCAGGCTGTCGGAGATCCCCGCCACCCAAAGCAGCGCGAAGGCAAACTTCCAGTGGCCATCCAGAATCTCGATCACCAGAAACGGCAAAACAAACAGCCGAAACATGGTCAGCAGGTTGGGCGTGGCGCGGAACTGGCGGAGGTCGGGCACTTTTTCTTCAGGTATGAAGTTCGATGGTAGCCGATCCACCCCGGCTCCCTGGCACATGCCTCCCCCTTGGCCCCGGAAATCGGCCCTGGAACATCATGAGGCCGGCGCGCTTCCCTCAGCACGCAGCGATCGGCACTCGGCGATCAGCGGGTCGGCACTCAGGCCAGCAGCGCTTCCAAAGCATCACAGGCCGCAGCCGCGCCCCGCTCTGCCCGGACGGAGGCGGCCAGCGCGCCGGCCTTCTCCGCAAAGGACGGCTGCTCCAGCAACACTTGCACCTCCTGCGCCACGCGGCGCTCCCGGTAACGCCGGAGTGACAACGTTCGCCCCACCCCCAGGCGCACCACGCGGGCCGCGTTGTCCGGCTGATCGACCCCAAACGGCACCACCAGCATCGGCACCCCCGCGCGCAGCACCTCTGCGGTGGTGCCGATGCCGCCCTGGTGCACCACCGCCGCCCCCCGCGGAAAGATTGCGGCATAGGACCCGTACGCCAGACAAAACACGTCCAGACCTGGCTTTACGGCCACCTCACCCGGCTTCACCCCCAGCAGTAGCGCCCGGCGGCCGATTCGGCGAGCCGCGGCAGCGCTCTCCCGGAAGAAGTTTCCAGGCGCGTTCACCGCCGAAGAACCCAGCGTAAAGATCACCGGCGGCGACCCGGCCGCCAACCAGCGGTCCAGGTTCGGGGTCGGCTCGACCGGCTGCTCAAAGAACGGGAAACCCGTCGTTAGCGCCTGCACCGGCCAGTCCGGCTGCCGTTGGCCGAAGACAGGGGAGAACAGCACCAACTCCCGTACGGGCGAACGGCCGCCGCCGAACATCGGATTGCCGCTATCCGGCAGCCCCAGACTCCGGCGCAGCTCGTCGTACGGCCGCAGCCACCGCCGCGTGATCCGGTCCGCCAGACGGAAAAATAACTGCCAAACCCGCACCGGCGGGTGCGCCCGGTAGAGCCACTCCATGCCCGGCAGCAGGGGCGGGTCATACGCCGAAAGCAGACCCATCGGGGCCAATACCGTCGAAATCCACGGAATGCCCCGCTTCTCGGCCACCAGGCGCGTCGCCCAGGTCAGCGGGTGCGCCACCAGCAGATCCGCACCCTCCGCCGCCAGCAGCGTATCGGCGTACGCCGTCGGCAGGGCCGGCAAGATCAGTTCGCGCAGGATGTACGCCACGCCCCGGGAGCCATTGAAGACACGCCGAATCAGCTCCGGGCTCAGCGCCTCCGTGGTCGCCGCGCGCATGGGCGCAAACTCAAGCCCGGCAGCCGCTACCCGTTCGCGAAACATCGGCGTGGTCGCCACCACGGCCTGGTGCCCACGCCGCGCCAGCTCCTGCCCGATAGCCAAGTACGGATGCAGATCTCCAAGGGAGCCGACTGCCGTGAGGACAATTCTTCGTCTACGCTTCTCGCTGCCGCTCGCCGCTTCCGTCACGGGCATTGGATGCGAAGCAGCTCCTCTCCCTCCTCGAACCTCCCGCTCGTTCAAACCCGCGGCGCAGCCTGGCGCAAACCGGCCAGCACCCGTTGGGCGGTGCGCAGATAGAGCCCGTTCGCATAGCGAAAGGGCCCGATAAAGTGCAGAAACGACGACTCCTGATACCGGATCTCGGGATGGGCCCAGTACGACACGTAGCGCGGCGGCGGCAGCGGCAGCGGGTTCTCCGCATTGGCGATCAGCAGGTTGGAGGTGAGCTGTTCGCTGCCCCACTCATCCCACTGCGGTCCGGAGATGCGCCGCATCAGGTCCGAAAACCAGGCAATCCGGTCGCGATCGAGCGATCCCCGGGCAAAGCCGACAAACCCTGCATTGCCCCGCAGATACTTCAGCTCCGCAGCCTCCGGCAATTGATCAAAGGCGCGTTCGCACACCGCTTGCACCTGCCGGCTGGTGCTCGCCTTCAACCGCGCGCAGGCAGCGAGCATCGGTTCCACCTCCGGGTAGGAGCGGTCGCCCAGCAGCGTAAAGCTGCGATTGCTCTCAATCGACGCCACCACCTCCGGCATCGGACCGGGCGTCAGCGTATCCGAGTCCAGCTGCACCACATAACTCTCCTGCGAGAGATCGCTGATCAGCATCAGCCGTTCCCAGCAGCTGCCCCTGGGACACGACCCCGTGCTTACCGACGCGATCGGTACCACGGTCAGCGCGAGGATGTGCGCTTCGAGCGTCCGGAGGTCCTCCGCACCGAGCGAACCATCGTTCAGAACAACCACCTTCGGCGACCGGCCCAGCTGCCCCACGAACGACTTCAGCGCCAGCAGATACATGCTCACTTCCCCGTGGGGAAGCATCGTCACCACCGTCAGCGGGCTGTCGCTGGGCGGCAACGCGGGGGTTTTCAGCAGGCCGCGGCAGTTGAAATCGAACCAGGCGCGGTTGAGTGCCCGCCGTGCACGGAAGAACATATCGGCACCTTACCATGCGCCTAACGGCTCGCTGTGTCCGGAAACAGGCCACCGGGCACAACCTCCGTGGCAGGGCCTCACCACCCGGGTAAGGGAGAATCGGCCCATTGTCCCGCTTTGTAACAGCGATGGCCGGTCAACCAGCGCCGCTTTGCATGAAACAGCCGCTGACCTTACGGTTTGCGTGCACGATTTACCGCAGCGAGCGCTCCTCGCGCCGGCCCGCGGCACCGCGAACCGCCAACCATCCGGCGCTCCCCAGTGCCAACAGAACCAGCACCCCGGAGAAAAACTGTCCGCGTACGACGGCAAAGTCGCCGATGTCCATCGTCAGCACGTTCGTCGCGAGCGGCGGGTAGTTCAACACTACGGAGGGCACCAGCGGCACCAGCAGCCACCACCGGCGCAGCACCCCCACCGCCTCGAACGCCACCATCAACGGGGCGATGAGCAGGATGAAGTAATGGGTCCAGGCAATGGGCGCGAAGATCGTCAGGGCCAGCAGCGCCATCATCGCGCCCACCGGCGGAAACCGTGCGCCTCGCAACAGTCGTCCGGCCACGCGCCGGTCCAGCCAGCCGCCCGCTGCGGTGCAGACCAGCATCAACGCCGTCGACCCCAGACGAATCGCCGCCGGCAACGGCAGGATGTTGATATCGAAGACCTCATCCGGTGTGTAAAAACGCGCCATCGCCCAGGCCGCGAACGACTGATTGTTCTGCGCGACCAGCAGCACCCGGGACACGCGGTGCAGGCTCTCCAGGTACGCCGCAGTCAGCCCCGGACCCACCGCCGCCACGGTCGCGCCGAACAACAGCGCCGACCACACCACGGCGCTCACCGCGGCCTTCCACCGCCCCGTCAACAGCCAATACACCACCAGGACGATCGGCGTCAGCTTCACTGCCGCGGCGCAGGCAATCGCCAGCCCCGCCGCGCTCGCGAACCGCCAGCTTTCCGACGGGGACTTCCCATGCTCGGATGGGGACTCCCCGCGCTCGGATGGGGACTCCCCGCGCTCCGCGAGGACGAGCCCCAGGATCGTCAGAAAGAAAAACAGCGCATGGGTCTGCATCAGGTACATCGCATAGCCGAACGGCTGCGAAAACCAGAGTCCCAGCAGGAGCAACGCGATCGCCCCCGGATGAAACACCCACGGCGTCCAATACCGGCCCACAAGCCAGACCACCCCGGCCAGCGACAGCAGCACCAGCACCAGAAACACACGCTCAAAGGTCCGGAAATCCATGTGATCGCAGAGCGGCTGCAGGGCGTACCCCCACAACGGCGTCTGCACGTAGGGGTGGAGATAGCCGTGAAAGCCGCCCGCCTTGCCCAACCGTTCCCAGATGCCCGTCAGGTCGCCGACATTGGCGAAATTTTCCGCGTCGTAGGAATACAGCACGCCCGTGTGACCCGTGGCCACCAGCCGGCAGCCCACATAGGAAGACGACAGGTCCTCGCCCGTCTCGTTCCAGAACCGGACGCAACCCGCCCCGACAAATACGGCGAGAAGCACCAGCGTAATCCACGGACGCGCAGTTCGTTGACGAAGATTTGCGAGCACCGCACCTCCTGTGTGCCGGATGCCGGACACCTTCACGCTTCCTAAGGAAACCAAATTTTCCTCTGCGTGCATATGCCCCGGGGCTCTACGACGACGACGTACGACGTGCGCACTCAGGGGCAACGGATGGCGGTCTCCGCATCGTAACAAAAACCGGCTTCCTACCTTTGTCGAAGAATGCAATGTCGAAGGATCAAATATCGAAGAATCAAATATGGAAGGACCAGATCTCGAAGGATCAAAGCATTGCCGCTGCGATCCTTGCCAGACGCGACTTCCTTCGCTACGGCGTGGCCCGCAACGGAAAGGAGAGCGTTGCCGTCCGGGGCGGCAGACACAGGCGCTCATTGCAGGCCTGGTAGCGAATCTCGAGCACCACCGGACCGGCCCCGGCCTTCAACCCCGACCCTGCCCGCAGCCGCAACCTGAACCGCGGCTGCCCCTGATAAAAGTTCACCGCCGCAGCGGAGCCGGCCGCCGGTCCTCGCTGCGGCCGGTCCGCGCCCACGCTCACCAGCGTCACCGGTCCCTCCGGCGGCGCGTCAAACTCCAACGGAACCGGCCCGCCCTCCGGCTCATCGAGCGCATAGAGGTGCCAACCGGTGGCCACCGTCGCCTGCACGCTCACCGGAAACTCCAGGCCGGGCCGCACCGGCTCGCGCGGAGACTCCGTGATGCGCCACTGCACCGGAGACCTCACCCGCTCGGCCCGCTGCACTCCGGGCACAGCACCCGCGGAACCCACCGCACGCTGCCCCAGCGCAAGCGCGGGGAACAATAGCCCAAGTGCCAGGCAGGCTGCCCAGGCCGCAAGACCTCTCACCGTGCCCCCGGCACCGCGAGGAAGGCCGCCTGCAGAACCGCATGGGTCACGACATCCTGCACCCAGACCACCACCCCCAGCTGCGCCGGGTCCAGCGGCAGGTCCTTGGTTCGGAAGCGGACCTCGCCGAAGCGATCATTGCCCCGCTCGTACGCATTCAAATAAGAACGCAAGGTGGTCTCCACCGTCTCTAGATCAAAGCGGATATCCATGCTCTGCGACGACTCACCTGCGGGTCCAGCTGGGAGCCGCAACGCCGTCTCCGGTCCCATCGCCCGCACCACCATCCGGTGAAACCGGATTCCATTCTCTCCACTGTAGCGAATGCCGTCCTGCACCAGCGCCACATAAACCGCCGCCCTGCCCGGCAGCGCCGTCGCGGGCGTCCCCGGCACGAGCGAGATTGCCGCATGAGCCGTCACCGCGCCGCCTGTCTGCATGCCTTCCAAGGTCAGCCTCAGAGGACTCGGCTGCGCCGCCTCGTCCTCCAGCTCCGAGGCAAAGCCCACCACCACGTTTTCAGCATCTCCGCGGGTCGAACCGGCCACGGGCAGCGGCTCCCCATCCAGAAACGCCTCCGGCGTGCTGCCGACCCGGTACGTCACAGCCCGGTTTTCAGAGGCCGGGCTCGTCAGCGGGTCCGGCCTGGGGATATTTTCGTCATACTCCAGCACCGCCAGATCGCGCCGCCCGTAGCTGCCGAGAAGGCTCTCCACGGCCAGATCCGGAGCCACGCACGGCTCGCAGCCGGAGCCCGTAAACAGCTCCAGCAGCACCGTGTGCCCGCCCGCCGGCAGGGTCCGCGGCGGCAGGGTGAACACCGGCGGCATCAGCCTTACGTATAGCGCATCGATCTTGCGTTCAAACCCCGCCTCGCCGTCCTGTTCCCCGCTCGCGGCGTACAGCCGGAGCGCCTGCGCGCGCCAAGGCGCCGCGAGCGCCCCGGTCGCCTCCGCCCGCTCAAACGCCTCCAGCGCCGCCGCGTCCCGGTGCCGGTTTAGCGCAAGCTGCCCCCCCAGCGCGTTCACCTCGCTGGAAAGCGGGTCCAGCCGAAAGGCCTCGGCCAGTAGCGGCTCCGCTCTCTCCGGCTTGGCCTCCCGCAGGTCGACGTTGGCCAGCGCCGCCAGGCAAAGCACCCGGTCGCGCACAAAGCTCCGGTGAACCTCGTGGGCGCTTAGCGGCGGCAGCCTGTACCGCCGCTGGGTGGCCGCCGTCTCCCGCCGAAAATTGTCCTCGTTCAGCGCTCCCACGGCCGCCTCAGCCCATCCCTGCGCCCCGGGGAGATCCGCTCCCGCCGGTTCGGCGCTTGCCAGTGCATCGGCCACCCGCGCCTGCTCCAAGATCCGCTCCAGCCTGGCCGGCGCATCGGCGATCTGCTGAGCCGCCAGCGCGTGCACCTGCTCGGTGCGCCCCGGGAAGCTCTGCAACGCCGTCTCCAAGGCCAGTTCGGTCGCCTTCGTCCGCAGGGCGCTGTCCGGGTACGTGGCGGCGAACTGCCGCAGGGCGGCCAGGCGCTGTTCCGGCTCGGCGGTTGCCCGCGCCACCCGAAACGCCTCCCTATCCTCCGCCCCGGCTCGCACCGCTGCCTGCTGCGCTCCGGCCGGCGCGAGCAGCGCCAGACCGAGCACGCCCCACCGGAAAAGGGAGCAAGATCGCAGGAGAACTCCTCGGTTTACCATCCCCTACTTCTAGCCAATCTTCTACGAGTTGTCATCCTGAGCGCATAGGAGTCGTCATCCTGAGCGCAGCGAAGGACCTGCTGTTTGTCTGCGGGACCCCAGCATCGTCAGGCAAAAGCAGCGATAGCGACCACCCTCCGAACTTGGCCGACTCCGCCGTGCACGCCAACACGCTGCGGAACATTCAATTATTCTTCCCCTCGATGGCTCTTTGCGCACCCCTTCACGCCCGTTCCCCCCGGCAGGCCCGGTACGTGCAATCTCCGGCCGGTTCGCAACGATGCGCATAGGCTACTTCGGCGGCAGCTTTGACCCGCCCCACCGTGCCCACCTGTTAGCCGCCGAACTCGCCCGGCAGCGCTTCTCTCTTGGGCGCGTTCTGCTTGCCCCCACGGGCCGGCAGCCGCTGAAGACCGGCGCCGAAGCCCCCTTCGCCGACCGCCTCCGCATGGTGGAGCTGCTATGTGCCGGCCACCCCGGGCTGGAGGCCTCGGCCATCGATGGCCCGCTTCCGGCCGGCGAGCCGAACTACACGGTGGACACCCTGCGCCGGCTCCGTGCCTCGCTCCAACGGTCTCCGAGGCTCCAAGAGTCTCCTAGGCTCCAAGGGTCTCCTAGGCTCCAAGGGTCTCCTAGGCTCCAAGGGTCTCCTAGGCTCCAAGGGTCTCCTAGGCTCCAAGGGTCTCCTAGGCTCCAAGGGTCTCCTTCGCTGCCGCATCCCGCGCCAACGCCCGCCTTGACCACGGACGCCACCTCCGGCCCGGAGCTCTTTGCGATCGTCGGTGCCGACGCCTTCCTGGGTTTGGGGCAGTGGCGCGAATCCGCCGAGCTCCTCCGCCTCGCCCAATGGGTCGTCATCAGCCGGCCCGGCTTTGCGCTGGAGAGCGAATCACTGCGCCTGACGGCCGTCCAGCGGGCCGCCGTTCACCTGCTCCCCGGCCTCGACGACCGGCTTAGCGCCACCGAGCTGCGCCGCCGCCTGCACGCCGGCGAAGACTGCCGCACCCTGATCCCTCCGGCGGTTCTCGCGTACCTGGAAGCCAGAAATTTGTACCGCGGATAGTGCACATGGCCTTCTGGTTGCCTAGAAACGTCTCGAAATGGCACAGAAATTGGCAGATTGGCTCCCTAGACCCTACAATGAACCATAGATTTGCAGCTCCCCTGAAGCGGCATCTGGACGGTTTTTGGCCCATGGCCGCTTGCCTGGAACGAGCTGGGGTGACGAAGGAAGCACATGAAGTTGAGTTGGTTCGGCCGCGCGACGTTGGCCCTGGTTTCAGCACTCGCCCTGGGGCTCGGTATGACGGCTTGCGGCGGCGGAACGATTGCGTATCTTTGGACGGTCGGCCAGCAGTACAACCAGATCTCCGGCTACAAGGTGGACGACTACACCGGCAATCTTACGGCCATCGATCACTCCCCTTTTGTCGCTAACGGGGTAAAGCCGGTGGACATTGTGGTCAAGCCGGGCGGACGATATGTGTACGTTATCAACCAGGGTTCGGCCAGCACCTCCAAAGGCAACTCCGCCGATGCGGGGATATCCGTTTTCTCGGTCGGTGGCGATGGTTCCCTGACTTTGCAGCAGACGTACACTCAAATGGCTCAGGGATTCGTGCACCTCTGGGCTACCTTCGACAGTACAGGCGCCTACCTTTTCGTGCTCGACAAGTACTCCGCCAGCGGCGACGGCAACGGCTCCATTACCACCCTCTCCGCCGATGCCAACACTGGCCGGCTGACACTTGTGACCCAGACGGCGAGCACACCAGCCAACGGCACCGCGCCCACCTATCTCGAAGTCGGTGCCACGCCCATTCAGATGGCCTCCAGCGGTAGCTGCCTGTTTACAGTCAACTCCGCCGATCAGTCCGTCACCCCCTACTCGGTCTCCAGTGGGCAGCTTGGCACCGTCACGACCGGCAAATTTTTTCCCGGAACCACTAACATGACGTCGATCAACGGCAATGCTTCGTACATGATCATCACCGATGCAGGTAGCACACCGGGAACCTCGCCAGGCCGCATCTTTCCCAACATGTTCAGTGCTTCGTGCGCCCTCCAGTCTTTTACCGGAGGCTCACAGGCCAACGACGTCAGCGTCAGCAATCCGTCCTACTCCTTCCTAGATGCGACCAACAAGTTCCTTTACATCTTGAACAAGTCCACCGCCTCCACCGCCTCGACAGCCGCGTACAGCTACATCACGGCGTACAGCATCCAGAACGGCGAGCTGGCGGAGATCTCCGGCTCCCCGTATAAGTCCGGCGCCGGACCGACCTGCATGGTGGAAGATCCCACGTCCAAGTTCATGTACGTCGGCAACCAGGATGGTACTGTCACCGGGTACAGCTTCACCAGCACGGAAGGCACGCTTTCCGATCTGTCCCGCGGTTCCACCTTCACCACCGGGGACGTCGGGCTGACTTGCCTTGCGCTCAGCGGCTCAGTGGACTAGCCGCCGATAGAGGCAGCATCCGATTAGTCGAAATCGCCGCTCCAAATCGGCAGGGCTTACCGGCTCTGCCGTCCGACAGATACGAATCGCCAGAATCACGCGGCGTAATCGCACCCGGCCCCGCACCTTGGGGCCGATGTAAGGGAAGCAGATGAGCTTGAAGAACATCGTTCGCAGCGCCGCCGTCGGAGGAGCCTCGCTGGCCCTGGCGCTCGGGCTTACCGCCTGCAGCCGCGACTACACCGTCGCTTGGGTTTACGCCGTCTCCGCGTCCAACGGCACCATCTCCGCCTATGGCGTCGACTTTGAAACCGGCATCCTGAACCAGGTCGCCGGCTCGCCCTTCACGACCCCCTTCACCAATCCGGTCAGGATCGTCGCCGCGCCCAACAACAAATTCGTCTACGTCATCGGCGGCTCGCAGAACGCCCAGGTGGAAGAGTTGTCCGTCGGCACCGACGGCAAGCTCTACGGGGAACACACCTACAATCTCACCGGTACCTACCCCACCAACGCCACGGTCGACACCACGGGAACCTTCCTGTACGTCACCTACACCTATGAGTCGGGCTTTTCGCCCGCCTCACCCGGCCCCGGCGGCATCACCATCTTCCCCATCAACAGCGACAACAGCCTCGGTACACCGATCAACCAGAACGTCGGCAACAACCCGATCGCCATCGCGCTGGCCACCCCGGTCTGTGTGCCGGCTCCCGCGGCCGTGATCGGCGGTAACAGCCCCTGCACCACCGTCACGGGCGGCGTGAACAATATCTATGCTTACGTGCTCGATCAGGAGCTTACCCTCGCCAAGCCTACGGTCCTCGGCTACGCGCAAAACACCTCCACCGGCGCCCTGACGCTGCTCTCCGGCACGGCCTTTAACCCGACCCTGAAGACGTTCCAGGGCTCCTCCGCCGGTGTGGTCCCCTCCGCTATCGCCGTCGACGGCACCACGCGCTACGTCTACGTGACCGATCAGCAGCAGAACGAGATCTTGGGCTACCAGATCGCCCGCTCGACCACCGGCAATCTGACCCCGCTCAGCGGCAGTCCTTTCAATACCGGTGCGTTCCCCCTGGATGTCAAGGTGGATCCCCGTGCGGACTACGTCTACACCGCCAACTTCAACTCCCAGACTGTCAGCTCCTTCGCCATCAACCAGGCGACTGGAAATCTCACCACGGTTGCCGGCGGCAACTTCACCACCTCCACGGGACCCACCTGCGTCACGATCGAGCCGGCTCTCGGCCAGTTCTTCTACGTCTCCGACTACCTGAACAGCTCGATCTCCGGCGCCACGCTCAACGCCAACACCGGTGCCCTGAGCGCCGTCGCGGATACGCCCTTCCCGGCCTCGGCGCTTCCGTCCTGCCTCACCTCCGTCGCCAACGGCGAACACGCAAGCGTCGCGCTCAACCCCTAGCCCACCAGCGCAGGGCATTTGACAGCGAAATCCCGGCTCCGGCCGGGATTTTTGCTTCAGCCTCACAACTCAGGCAGCTCCCTACCGGCTCCTGGCCTGTGCTCCAATACGTAGGTGAGCTCCTCTTCCGCATTTCAACTCGGCCCAGTCACCTTCGGCGGCGGACCGTTGTGTCTCATCGCCGGCCCCTGCGTTCTTGAGTCCGAAACCCACGCGCGCTCGCTCGCCGACGCCATCGTCCGCATCGCCTCCGATCTCAAGCTCCCCTACCTCTTCAAGGCCAGCTTCGACAAGGCCAACCGCACCTCCGTCCGCTCCTTCCGTGGTCCCGGCTTGGCGGAAGGCTGCCGCATCCTCGCCTCGATCGCCCGCGATCACGGCCTGCCGGTGCTCACCGACATCCACACCCCCGCCCAGGCGGCCGAAGCCAGCGACGCTCTGGGCGACATCGACGCCGTCCTGCAGATTCCGGCCTTTCTCTGCCGTCAGACCGATCTGCTTCTGGCCGCCGCCGCAGCCTGCGCCGGCCCGCGCCGCGCCGTCAACGTCAAAAAAGGCCAGTTCGTCGCTCCCTGGGACATGCGCCACGCCGTCGAAAAGGTCACCGAGGGCGGCTGCACCCGCATCTGTCTCACCGAGCGCGGCGCCAGCTTCGGCTATCACAACCTCGTCGTCGACATGCGCTCCCTGCCCGTCCTGCGCGGCTTCGCTCCGGTGATCTTCGACGGGACCCACTCCGTCCAGACCCCCAGCGCGGCGAACGGCGTCTCGGGCGGCCAGCCGGAGTTCATTCCCGTCCTCGCCCGCGCTGCCGTTGCTGCCGGTGTCGACGGCGTCTTCCTCGAGGTGCACGACAATCCCGCCGAGGCAAAATCTGACGGCGCTAACGCCCTACGCCTCGACCGGCTGCGCGAGCTGCTGGAGACATTGCTCGCCATTCACGCCGCCGTGCGTTGAATGCGTTGAGTGCGTTCTGCCCCGGCTCTCCTCCCGCACGTTTTTGTAGTGTCCTCCCGCAGCAAAGCGAAGGGATCTATTGTTGTTCCTCCTCCACATCGGAAGGAAGAACCGCTCAAACAAACAAAAATAGGCCCTCCATCGCTGGAGGGCCAATCTGCCTTGGTATCTCTCCGTCAGGAGAGTTCGTGAGGCGGCATTATGCCGCCAAGTTGGCGAACAACGCAGCTCGCACGGCGAGGTCTACTTCGTTCTGCCTAGGTAACGTGTGGGCGAGGTTACTGGATTGCCCCTTGGTAATCTTTTTCCCAATCCGCCGGAACTCTACTTCAGCGTCACGCCCGTGACGCGGATCACCGGCACCTGCTGGTTCCAATCCGGGCGGATGTCGTCGAAGGTCAAGCGGAACTCCCCGCTTGCCCCCGGGGCCATCGGCTCCGCGCTCATCGGTTCGGTGTCGATGTACGGCTGCCGCGTACGAATTAACGTCACCGGCACGGTTTCGGTCTGGGGTGCAGTCCCGCCATCCGCCGGGAAGCTCACCTCCACCGTCGCGCCGATGACCGTGGACGAGCCCCGGTTCGTGACCCGCCCATCGACAAAGGTCTCCTTGCCCCCGGAAAAGCTCGTCGACTCGCTCATCTGCACGTCAGACAGCACCAGCTGCGCAGCGTACGCCGCGCTGGGAGTTCCAGCCGCCGTTGCCGCTGCCAGCGCTGTATGCCGACGGCCTAAGATTAGAAACAATGCCACCGCAATCAGTACAACAACCGCGGCGACGGCACTCCCCGCGGCCGGAAAACCGCGCGCCCCCCGCTCCGGCTCAGTAAACATCAGGGTCCTCCCCCGCTTCGTGTCTGGGACCCCGTAGCTCGCCTTGCGCGCTTGCGTCCATGTGGCTCGCTCGGGCGGTGGAGCGGACCTGTGCAGGAGATTTACGGCTTGTCCTGGGACGCTTCTCCTCTGAAAGCTGCTTGCGTTTCAGGTATTCCCTATAATCGCGTCCGTCCATTTCGAGCAGCACGCACATCTCCTTGAGGCGGGATCTCATGCGCTCCCCGATGCGGTCGCCCAGGGTGTCCTTACTCGACTGCCGCCCTCCGCTCTCAGGCTTAGCTTCGCCCGGCGGAGCATTCTCAAAGTTCGTTGTGATGATGGTCGCTTTGCAGTCGTTGTAACGCGTATTCAGGATGTGCTCGATCATTTCGGCAACCCAGTCCGTTTTGCGAGCGGCTCCTAATTCGTCGAGCACCAGCACCTGTGCGTCAAAAATCGGCTTGAGGATCTCCCTTTCCGTGACCGCTACGGATTGGTTGTAGGAGTCTTGCACCTGCTTCAACAAAGCGCCGCCATGGACGAACAGGCCTTTCACGCCTCGTTCCGAAATCAAAGCCTGCAGAATACCGACCGCCAGGTGCGTCTTGCCGACGCCGACCGGCCCGGTGATCAGAAGGCCGTCCCCGTCCATAGTCCATGAGTGGCCGCGCACAAAGCCCCGCGCCTCGATAAGGGCGCGGTCAAAGGATGGGTTTGCGCCATCATGGTTGGTGGTGAAATTTTCCAGACTGCAATCCCGGTACCGTTCCGGTATCCGCGCCGCCTCGAAATTCCGGATGTCCCGCCTGGATAAGCGGCAGACGCAATCCGTGGCGGCACGTGTGCCGTCAGGTCTTTCGATGATCCGCAAACCGGAGCCATCACATAGTTCGCATACGTCAAACATGGTCATCTGGGGGACCGCGTCCCTTGCACTAATACCCCTTGCCCTAGTATCGCAGGGGCGACGTCCCCGCGCCTCTGGCCGCAAGGACGCCGCTCTCAACCAGCTGTGGATTGGTTGGGCCGGTGGAAGCAAAACAGGGTGAGTCCAGGCAGTTGCACGGAGAGTGGTTCAAGCCCTTACGAAAGCGGGGGGAGGCGCACCTACGCCTGCTGGTATCGCTGCAGCACATCGTTCAACGACAGCACACCCTCGATCGCCCCGCGCATGGCCCGGTTCATCACCGGCAGCAAAGGCCAGCGCCGAAAGTGCGGCAACGCACTTGAAAGCTGCTGATCCGGAAAGATCATCGGCGTCCGCTCCGGTCCCAGCCGAGCCTCCAACGAATCCTTCGCGCCTGCAGTGTCGGACGAGTCCAGATCCTTCACCAGGTCGTTCAACTCAGCGCAGGTAGCCGCGTACCAGAGCCCATCGCTGCAGCGCACCAGCATCGCCTTCGCCTCGCGGGCCTCCTCGCTGCTCGCAAGCAGGCCCTTGGTCTCCCAAAGGCTCTCCTTGCCGTTCAGGATCGGCACGTTCACGCCCTTGAGCGCATCCTCGAAGTGCAGCTCGATCTCCTCCCGCTGCTCCTCCATGGACGGCAGGTACAGCCCGTCCTGGTGCGTAAACAGCTCAAACACCGGCACCGGCTGTAGCGCCCGCGAGATTAGGTACGCGATTGTGTTGGCCAGGATGACCGGCAGCACAATCGCATAGTTCTGGCTCACCTCCATCACCATGAACACGCTGGTCAGCGGTGCCCGCAGAAACGCCGCAAACAGCACGCCCATGCCCACCAGCGCATACGATCCGATCGACCCCGTCAGCGAGGGAAAAAAGATCTTCTCAAACGACCCCACCGCCGCGCCCAGCATTGCCCCGACAAACAGCGTGGGCGCGAACATGCCTCCCGGCGTTCCGCTCGAAAACGACACCGTCGTCGCCAGAATCTTGAACACCGCCAGCAGCAGCAGGATCTTCAATGTGTACTGCCCGTGGATCGCCTGATCCATCGCGCCATAGCCCGCACCCATCACCTGCGGCAGGCCAAAGAAACCGATCGCGCCCACCAGCAAGCCGGCGAGCATCGGCTGCATCATCTGGAACCACTCCGGCTGCCGCCGCAACGCCGGCCGCAGGGAGCCAAGCAGTTTCGCGAAGACCAGCGAGGCCGCACCACCAAACAATCCCAGCACCGCATAGGCCAGCAGCTCGCGCGGATCGCGCAGGTTCACCACCGGGATGCGAAACATCGGCGACGCACCCCAGAACCAGCGTGCCACCACCACCGCCGACACCGCCGAAAGCACGATGGACCCCAGCACCGCCGAGCTCCACTGCCCGATCACCTCCTCGATGACGAACAGGATGGCCGAGATCGGTGCATTGAACGCCGCCGCCAGCCCCGCGGCCGCGCCCACCGGCGCAAACACCCGCAAACGGTTGCGCGACAGCCCCACCTTGCGGCTGATCAGTGAAGCGATTCCCGCGCCGATCTGCAGGGATGGATCCTCCGGCCCCAGTGAAAACCCACTCCCGATTGCCAGCGCCGAAAGCAAAAACTTGCCGATCACCGTGCGGATCGAGATGAAGCCGTTGTGGATATACAGCGCCGCCTTGGTCTGGTTCACGCCCGAGCCGCGCACCGCCGGAAAGACGAACCGCGTCAGCAGCGCAATCACAACGCCCGCACCCGCCGGCGCAAACAGCAGCCGCCACTGATGCGGTGCCGGGGCCGAACCCTGCAGCAGCACCGTCAGCCACTCGATGGCCATGCGAAACGACACGACCAGCAGCCCGCTGATCACGCCGATAAAGATCGACAGCAGCAGAAAGAGTCGTTCCTCCCGCGCGGGCGCCAGCGTTCCCGGCTCGACAGCGGTGCCGGCGATGGTGGGCTCCCGGGCGAGTTGCGTGCCGGAATCGGCGGTCTGGCTGTCCACGTTCACGGCGTTCCCCCGGGGCTGGCGGCCTGCGCCCTCCGCGCGATCCCCAGTAGCAGAGCATCATCGCCGATGGGGGCGCCGCAGATCGGTGCCAAGCGGAGCTCGGTGTCCTCAATCAGCTGCGTCACAGTATCTTCCAGCTCCGCATTCTGCTGCAATGAGCGCTTGTTCAGGGAGCGGCCCTGCGCGCTCCATCGGCTCTTCCAATCGCCCAGGGTTGCGACAGCCCCGGGCGAGGGCGGCAGTGCCCTAAGCACGGGGATCGCGTTACCGCTGACCGCCACTCTGACCGGCGGCAGAAGTGAGGCCGTGCAACTCTTCAGGCGGCGTTGGGCGATGCCCGCATCCAGCAGCAAGTGGTCACCGCGCTGTTGGGCCGGCAGGTCACGCGATAAACTCAGCTCCGGCAGCCGCCGCGCCGCGCCGGCCAGCCTCCCAAGCTCCTCGGCATCACCCTGGTGCTGCTGCCGCGCCAGATCGGCCGCTTCGCTTAGGCTGCGGACCGCGGCGGGGTATTGCTCCAAAGCGAGCTCAGTGCGGCCTTCGCTCGCAAGGGCCTGTAGATTGTGAGGATCCCGCGTACCCACCTGCCTATACAGGCGCAGGGCATCGCCGAGATCCCCCAGGTCCCGCAGACGATCGGCGATCTTCAGCTGCAGCGCCGCATCCTTCTCCGGAACATTGCCCGTCGCAATCAACAGCTCCGCCTGCGCTGCCGGGGCCTGTCCACGCTCGACAAGGTAATCCGCCAATTCCAGCCGCACGTCGCGCCGCCGCTCCACGCCACTCTGCTCCCAGTTGCCGAAGATGGAGGCGCGGTAATAGTTCACAGCCGCCTGGGCATCGCCGCGCTGCCGGGCAAGGCGCGCCAGCTGCAGATTCAGAAAACCGTCCCCGGGATGAACCGCCCACAGACTCAGGAAGTAATTGCCCGCCGCCTCGCGATGCCCGGCGCCGGCGAGAGCCTGCGCCAACAGCAGCTGATCGTCGTAGTCATCCGGCGCATAGGAAAGTGCCGTGCGCAGCGCCGCTGCTGCCTGATCCGGATGTCCCTGCGCCAGCGACAGCCGTCCGCGTACCGACCATCGAAGGCCCAGATCCGCGCGGTGCGCCTCGAATGACTTAAAGAGAAACAGGGTAACAAGAAACAGCCCGACCGTAATCAGGCTCAGCACCAGCAGAACGAAGCCATCCCGCAGATAGATGTCCCTGCGGGTAGCCATCGGCCTTTGCCCACTCGCCGGCGCCGCTGTCTCCCTTTCATCTTTCAAGCTCATCGTCATCAGCCGACCAACACGCGCAAAATCTCGCAGCACGATCCAATCTTCAGCTTACAGGCACCCTTACGGGCTATTCTCTTCCGCGATGCGGACCCAAGGAACTGCAATCAGATCCACAACGTTATTCATTTACTTAATTAACATTGCAGGCGGTTTGACCGCCTCCGAATCCGCAATCAACCCCTTCACACAACAAACCCCGTCAGCGAGCCGATGTGTACCTCACCAACACAACTGTATCTCCCCACGCGGGTCAACGCTGCAATTGTGCCGTTCGCCAGAGATGCGCTTGCCCCGGACCCTTGTCCTGCTCCGCGGCGCAGTGCGTGACTCCCGCCAGCACCGGCAAAAGCATTTACGGCACTGCTGCTGCCCCTTGAAGGAACCAGCGCCACCACCGCAATCACATGCAGACGAGCATGCAACTCACGGCAGCGTCGAGGCCTCCAACCGCCTTTGTGTCTTCTGCTGCTCGGCGGTACGCTCGCGCACCGATCCCTTCGGACTTCGTCGGATTCATTTCACCATTCCCTTAGGCTCACCGTGGATTCTCTTCGCCTCACGTCTCAGGGTGCTCCGAATGCATTCGGTCTCACCGCCCTCAAAGTCTGTTGGCGATCCCTCTGGCGCCGTTTCGCGGCGCTGGCGCCGACACTGACCATGGTGCTCGGCTACGGGCTGGGGCGCCAGGTATACGCGCAGAAGCCGATCTACTTCGACTACCCCGGATCCCGTGAAACCACGCAACCGTTGAAGTGGTCGAAGGTTCCCGACTGGCTCTCGCTCGATATGGAGTTGCGCGGGCGCACCGAGGGTCAGACCTCATTGAGTGAGATCTCCTCCAACGACCGCATCTACGAGCTCACACGCGTCCGCACCGGCCTCACGATCCGTCCCGCATCGTTTCTGCGCGGCTATCTGCAGTTTCAGGACACCCACGCGCTCGGCCTGCCCCTCCCGCAGGTCGCCTCCAACCAGCGCAACCAGTTCGATCTCTTCCAGGGCTACCTCGATATCCACCCGATCCCCAAGCTCGATCTGGTCACCGGCCGGCAGGAGCTGCGCTTTGGCAGTGAACGCCTTGTCGGGATCAGCGACTGGACCAATAACAGCCGCACCTGGGACGGCTTTGACGGCCACTACGGCAATAAGAACTGGGTGGAGGCCTTCGCGACTTCGGTCGTCACCGTTCACCCGACCTCGCTCGATAAACACGGCGCGGGCCTCACCTTCTACGGTGCCGTCGGTATGTTGACCACAATCGTGCCGCAAACCCAAATTCAGCCGTTTGTTTACCTTCGCCGCGTGGTCGGCGTCACCAGCCAACAAACCGTGCACGGCAATGAGCTGGAGACGACCTTTGGCGGCGAGGTCAACGGCCACATCCACCGTGATTTCGAGTACGACATCCTCGGCGCGCTGCAGCGGGGAGCCTACTCAAACGACTCCCTCCAGGCCGGCGCGGGCTACGCCAAGGCGGGCTACATCGCCCGCGATCTGCCCTGGAAGCCGCGCCTGATCGGCGAATACGACTACGCTACCGGCAACAGCCATCGCGATCCCAACCGCATCAGCACCTTCGATCAGCAATACCCCAGCAACCACAATGCCTTCGGCCTGGTCGATCTCTTCGGCTTCCAGAACATCACCGAAGCGCGCGTGAACGTCGACCTCGCTCCCACGGAGAACTGGACCTTTCTCTTCCAGAACGAATTTCTCCACATCGCCTCCGTGCGCGACAACGTCTATGACACAGGCTCTACGGTCCTGATGAAGGCCCCGGCAGCCGGCTTCAGCAACACCGATCTCGGCCAGGGCCTCGATGCCTCCACGGACTATGTCTTCCGCAAACACCTCGATGTGCAGGCCGGTGTCGGTCATTTCTTTCCCGGCCGCGTCGCCGTACAGGGCGGCAAGGCCCCACCGCTCACCCTCGGATACTTCCAGCTGACCTACAAGTTCAAGGTGAATCACCCGTAGTTCATCAACTGCAACGTTTCGCCAGCCCGCAAGGGTTGAGCCCGCTCATCTACCGCATCCATCGCGACGGCCGGCTCGGTGTACGGCAGACCCTGAGCCCAACCGTGAAGCGCCCCTGCCAGCTCGTCTGCGAAACTGTATCTGTGCCTCCGTTTCTCACCGACGTCGATGTTGTGATCCTCGGTGCAGGGGCAGCCGGTCTTTTCTGTGCCTTTGAAGCCGGCCGGCGCGGACGGCGCGTGCTCCTGCTGGATCACGGCGACCGGCCCGGCCGCAAGATCCTGATCTCCGGCGGGGGACGCTGTAATTTCACCAACACAGGTACGCGCGCGGAAAACTTTCTCAGCGAAAACCCACACTTCGCCCGCTCCGCGCTGGCCCGTTTCACCCCGGCGGAGATGGTGGCGCTGGTAGAAAAGCACGGCATCCGTTATCACGAAAAGACGCTCGGCCAGCTCTTCTGCGACGACTCCGCCCACCGCGTCGTCGCGCTGCTGGAACGTGAATGCGGTGAGGCCGGTGTGGAGATTCGTTGCGGCGTCCGCGTGGACGGGATCCGCGCGCAAAGCTGCGGCCCGGAAGCTGGAGAGGCCAAACCGCGCGCTCGCTTTCGGCTGGAAACCAGCCTCGGGACCCTCACCTGCAACAGCCTGGTGATTGCCACGGGCGGCCTCTCGATCCCGAAGATGGGCGCTACCGGCCTCGGCTACGACATAGCCCGGCAGTTTGGTCACCGCATCGTGGAAACGCGACCTGCGCTCGTGCCGTTCACCTTTGCTCCCGGCGATCTCGCCGACTGGAGCGACCTGGCCGGCATCTCTGTGGAGGTGGTTGCCCAGACTGAGCTCCCCCCTGCAAAGACAGAGCGTGTGCGCAAAAGCGGGGCCCCAGCCTTCCGTGAGAAGCTTCTGCTGACCCATCGCGGCCTCAGCGGCCCCGCCGTTCTGCAGGTGTCCTCCTACTGGCGGCCGGGGACGCCCGTACATTTCGACCTGGCGCCCGGAAGAAGTCTCTTCGCCGAGATGAAACAGCGCAGCGCCGGCCGCGATCGCGGTGCCCTGCTCAAAGCCCTGAACGGCGCCCTGCCGTCCCGCCTGACAGAGCGCTGGGTCGATCTGCAGCTGCGGGGTAAACCTGACTGGAGCAACGCCGGGCTGGATCGTGCGGAAGCCGCTCTGCACCGATGGAGCCTACAGCCGGCCGGAACCGAGGGCTTTACCAAAGCCGAGGTAACCGCCGGCGGTGTGGATACCCGCGAGCTCGACGCCCGTTCCATGGAAAGTCTGCGCACCCCCGGGCTCTACTTCATCGGTGAAGTGGTCGACGTCACCGGCTGGCTGGGGGGCTACAACTTCCAGTGGGCTTGGGCCAGCGCCGCCGCCTGTGGGCGAAGCCTGTAGCCAGCCGTTGGTCCTTTGACACGGCCTGATGCGAGCGCCGGCAGCGATTTTCTACCGTGTGAACTGACCTTTTTGGTGTCCCTACCGAACTGGCCTCCCCCAACCCTTTTGGTTGTCATCCCGTCACCAAGCGTAGGGATCTGCTGTTGTTTTTCGTCTTCTAGGCAAGCGGCGCGGCTACTGGATCGTGAGGCTTAACGCGACAGCATGCGTCACCCCTGTCGCCGCCCCGCTCACGGTGATGTTGTAGGTTCCCGAAGGCGTTGGTGTACTGGAAGCGCTCGTGCCACCCGCTCCGGCAGCCAGAGGAATGACCCTGCCCGCGCCGCAGCCGCTCAGGCAAACCAGTCCGGCCAGGCAGAGCGATGCCAGGCACAGCAGCACGCCGCGGCGCCCGGAGTCTCGCCGGCGTGTACGCCTCAGCCGCCTTCGTCGCCGCAGGCCAAGACAAGCCGGAGACACCACGGCGAGTACCAATCCACCGCCGCGGCCGGTCCACTGCTGCAACTCGCGGGGGCCAACCATCGCCGTAGCCATGCCCGTTTGCACCACCACGGACACCTGAACCGTTCCACCCAGCGCCGCCGCAGCCGGACTGACCGTGCAGAGACTATGGGCAGGCGCCCCCGTGCAGCTCAGGGCGACACTCCCACTCAGGCCGGCTGCGGAACTCAACTGCAGCGGAAAGGTCGCAGAGCTGCCGCTGCTGACGGTCACCGCGGTTGCCCCGCTGGGCACAAGGGAAAAATCGACACCCGTTCCGCTCAGGCTGACGCTCTGCGTGCCCAGCGCTGCATTGTCAGCCAGGGTTAGCACTCCGCTGCGCGCACCCGCCGCCGAAGGCGAAAACAGAAGGGCGAAGTTGCACGCCCTTCCAACCGCGAGCGTGCTGCTACAGGTGCTGGAAGCTATGGCAAAGTCACCGGTGATGGCAGTCGACGTGATGGCCAAGGGCAGACCACCGTTGTTCGTTAAGGTGACTGTCTGCACCGGAGAGTTCAGACCCACGCCCCAGGCTCCGAAGTTCACGTTCAGCGGCGCAAGCGACACACCGGGTGGCGCAACACCCGTTCCATTCAGTGGAATTGTCTGGAGCCGCACCTGATCGGAGATGCTGAGCACCCCGCTGCGCGCCCCCGGTGCGGTGGGCACAAAACTCACGTTGATGGCACACGTACTGTGCGGCGCAAGCGAGCTGCCGCAGCTGTTGGTTGCCGTGAAATCGCCGCTGGTGATGGACGCCGCAATCAGCAGCAAAGGCACATCGCCCGCATTCGTCAACGTGACCTGTTGCGGAGCACTCGTCGACCCAACCTGCTGATTGCCAAAGGTGAGCGAAAGCGGGCTCAACGTATCCGTGGCCGGGCTCTGGCCGATGCCGCTCAGCTGCGCAGTCTGGGTTCCAGCGCTGTCCACCACCGTGAGAACACCCGTACGTGTGCCGCTGGCGGTGGGCGTAAACGCGATCACGATCGAACACCCCGTCTGCGCCGGCAAAACGGTGCTGCAGGTGCTTTGTTTCACCGTGAAATCGCCGGTAATTGCCGGCATGTGGAGCGTAGCCGCATTCCCGCCCGTGTTGGAGACGGTAATGATCTGCGTGGCGGCGGTCCGGTTCACCGTTGTGCTTGGAAATACCAGGTTGATGGGCGTAAGCACGACAGCTGCGGGAGCCGAGGCGGTGCCCGCCAATGCCACGGTCACTTGCCCTCCCGCGATGTCCGCGTAGACCGTCAGCAGACCTGTCCGGTTGCCCGTGGCGGTGGGAGCGAAGCTGACCGACACGGTGCAGGTTGAACCTACCGGCAGGGTCTGGCCGCTGCAGGTGTCGGTCTCGACGAAATCCCCTGCCGTCACGAGCGTCGAGAGGGTGACAGGCGAATTTCCGGTGCTGGTGAGCGTCACCGTTTGCGCGGCGCTCTGCGTACCCTGCTGTTGCGTTCCAAAGGTGAGGCTGGACACGCTGGCGCGCAGCCCTGGCGTCAATGTAGATACGGCGCTCAGCAAAGGCGTCTGCCACAGGCCGCGGCCATAGGTGCCGGCGCGCAGCATGCCCAGCCGGCCATCCCCCGTACTCAGTTGTGCCCCGGCTTCCAACTGCGTCACCGGTGCGTTGGGCAGACCTGTGCCGAGAGGGCTCCAGCAGTTAGCCGTCGCACAGGTGGTCACGGTTTGCGTGACATAGACCCCGGTATCCAGGCCGACGTAGATCGTATTGGCGTCATTGGGATCCACCACCAACGTATTGGCGGGAGCGTTCGGCAGGTTTGCCGTGATATCGGTCCAATGAGCGCCAAAGTCGATCGAACGGTAGACATGGGGGGCATCGACGCCAAACGCACCGAAGCCCATGACGGTCGCATACACCGTCGCGCCCGTCGCGTCATGCGTGTCGGCAACGACCGCGGAGATATCGGCGCCCGTGGCGTTGAATGCCGCGCCGCTGTTTGTCACCGCACCTTTCGCCGTGTCCGTCCACGCCGTGCGAGCACTCGCGGTGTCGGCGCCCCTGGTTACAAAAACATGTCCGCCGAGCGAACCGCCGCCGTCAAATACGCCCGACATACCGGCGTACAACACCTGCGAACCCGACTGTGCTGCACCTGCGGCCGTAATGGCAGGGCCACCCGCACCGATCGAGCGAATAAACGCGCTCGTGAGCGCACAGGGAGTCGCGCTGCCGTCCATGGCCGGACTCAGCGCATTGGCCGCGCTCCATCCGGTGCCCGTCTGGGCCGGTCCGCGCCAGATGCGGCAGGTGGCGACTAGCAGATTGGCCGTGTTCTGAGGGTCCAGCAGCGTGGGCGCATCGAGCAAAGCCGCATCCTCGGCTACCTGCGCCTCACCCACAGTTGCCGGCGGAAGGAAGTTCGCGATGCTGCACGCGCTGCCTGCGGGGCACAGCTGCAAATTCACGCCCGCACCCACTGCCAGATACCAATTAGAGGAGTTTGCCGGGTCCAGCTGCGGGTAGCCGCCCTCGCCGGAGGAAAACTGGTCCCACGCCGTCGCGCTGGCCGCAGAGGCCACCGCCGTCGTCGTCGCCACGGATCCACTCTCACCTAACCCCGCCAACAACGTTCCCGTCAGCTGCGGGTCCTGCGCAAAGCCGACGATCTCCGCAAGCGATCCACCCTTGGCGATCGCGCCGTTCAGATTATCGAAGTGATTGGCATCCGTTGTGGAACACACCGGGCCGGTCTCGGCGACGCCGTCCGTGGATCGCCAGAGGCCGCCATCGTTTCCCAAAAACAGCAACGGCTGTCCACTCGTTTGCGCGAGGGCGCTCAGCGCATGTTGCGCAGGAGCGACGAGAGCCGGCGCGTCGCAGGCGTTGCCCGCATTGGTGGTGTTGCGCCAGGTGCAGGTGCCGGCACCGGCGGCCAGCGCGCAACGGTACAAATCGACGGTGCCGGCGAACAACACCGTTCCGTTGCTCGCAGCCGGAGCCGCCGCAAGGGCAAGGTTATAGCTGCCCTGCACGATTGCCGTTGAGCCGCCCGCCTTCCCCTGTCCCACCTCCAGCGCGCCGTTATCGAGCCGCGTGGCAAAGACCGGAGACGCCGTCGCGCAGCTGCCGTTTGCACCCGCATGGCAAGGATCCTGCCAGAGCCCCTGATCGTTGCCGTTGGCGTCCACGGTCAACGCGTACAGATCGCCGGTGGATGCTTGCACGGCCAGCGCCCCGCGAAGGATCGGACAATTGCCGCTTCCAATCCCATTCACACCCACCGGGCAGTTCGTTGTCGTCAGACCGGTACCCGGTTGATTCGCCAACCGCTTCCAGGTTTGCCCGTCGGGGGAGCCGTAGTAACCGTGAGAAGCAAGGGCCGCGATGAAAAGCGCCCGTTGGGCGTCCCACACGACAGCCGTGGCGCGCACGGCAGCCTGCGCGACGCCGGCGGCGGCAGGGGCCTGCACCACCTGGCTGCCGTCGTACACCGTGGCCATGTGCCAGGTGACGCCCGCATCAGAGGAGTAGTACAGGCCGGGTACGGAGGCGCCGTTGGTCGCCTGCACGACGGTGCCCTCCGTAGAGATCGTCATCGCCGCGACGGCCAGCGTCGGCGTCGCGCTGCTCCAGGCAAGGCCGGCCGTGGCCAGCCCGGCGAAGGAGTGCGTCCCGTTTGCGCCGTCTTTGGAACCGGTGGCCAGGGTCCAGGTCTGGCCGGCATCGGCCGAGCGCAGCAGACCCTCGCCGTAATAGGAGTCCGTGGCATCGTTCGGATCGCCTGTGCCCGCAAGCACAATCCCCGTCAGGCTGGGTTGCACCGCGACGGCTCCGATGGACAACGCCGCGACGGTGGTTGCACCCTCGTTTGCCGAAAACACCGGCAGCGTGTCCGTCAACGGCGCGAAACTCACGCCGCCGGACGCGCCCGCGGCATTCGTGCTCTTCCAGACGCCCCCGCCCGTGGTGCCCAGATACACCGTATTGCCGGTACTATCGTTAGAATCGATCGCGATTGCCGTGATCCGGCCGCTGATCTGCCCGTAAAGAACCGAGTTCACCGCCATCGGCCCGAGTGCCTGCCAGACTGCGGAGAGATTGGTTGTGCCCCCACCCGTGCCGGCCTGTGGCCGGGGCCTCGCAAGCGGCGACAGCGCCGCCGTGCTCAGGGTGTGTGCCTGGCGTAAAGCCTCGGCGGCCGGCAGAGCCGGCTGCCCCACGCTGGCCGGGGCGACGGTACGGCCTGCCAAAAACTTCGCCGCTCGCGCATGGGCTGCTTCCGCACTGCCCAGGGTACCGTGCAGCGAGGCATCGCTCGCACTGGATTGCCCTGTGGCAACATCTCCCAACACCCATGCCAGCACGAGGGCGGCCACCAGGCAACAAAGTCGACGGGCCCACACGGCGCCGCCAGGGGATGCAGTCCGCGAGGGCATGTACTGCCGGCCCGGGGCAAAGCTTGCTATAGAACTCTGCGGCAAGCGTAATCCTAAGAAAGGTTGTGAGGAAGAAGTGACAGCCGGGGCAAAGTACCGGGCCAGGGAGGGCGAATCCTGAGGGCAACTCTGCCGTTGCCGGCCTTCGCTGCACTACAGGGCTGCCCAGAGACTAGCCAGCCCCTCGCCTGATCGTCACTCCCCTGCCCGTGTCATGCCTCCCCCGCTTCGTGGCATTACCTCCAGCCCGCTCTCCGATGAATTCTCAGCTGTGGCCCAACACCGGATGAGCCTCATACGGCTCGTTCAACCGCTTGATCTCTTCCTCGCTCAGCTTCAGGTCAAGAGCCCCTAAAGCCTCATCCAGCTGATACATTTTGCTCGCGCCGATGATCGGTGAGCTCACACCGGGCTGCGCCATCACCCAGGCCAGCGCCACCTGCGCGGGTTTCACGCCACGCTGTCCGGCGATCTCCGCCACGCGCTCCACCACCGTCCAGTCTGTGTCACGGTAGTACAGCGAATGACCGAAGTCGTCCGTGCGGGCGCGCGTCGTTTCACTCTTTCCGTCCTCGCGCTTACGCGTCCCGGCCAAAAAACCGCGGGCAAGCGGGCTCCACGGAATGCAGCCGACCCCCTGGTCCAGGCAGAGCGGAATCATCTCGCGCTCTTCTTCTCGATAGACCAGGTTGTAGTGGTTCTGCATCGTCTCAAAACGAGCCAGACCATGCTGCTTCTGAAAGTTCAGCATTTTCAGGAACTGCCACGCATACATGCTCGAGGCGCCAAGGTAGAGCGCTTTGCCGGCCTTCACCACATCGTTCAGGGCCTCGCAGGTCTCCTCAATCGGGGTGTTTTTGTCGAAACGATGGATCTGATAAAGATCCACGTACTCTACGCCCAATCGCTTCAGGCTTCTATCGATGGAAGCCATGATGTGCTTGCGCGAAAGGCCGCGATCGTTGGGCGCATCGCTCATGGGATTGAACACTTTGGTTGCAATGACCAGCTCGTCGCGGTGAGGCTGGAACTCACGCAGCAGCTTGCCCGTGACCACCTCGCTTTCGCCCAGCGAGTACACATCGGCCGTGTCGTAGAAATTGATCCCGGCCTCAAGGGCGCGCTTCACAAACGGCCGCGATTCCTCTTCTCCGAGCACCCACTCACGCCACTGCTTTGAGCCGTACGTCATCATGCCCAGGCAGATCGGAGAAACGCGCACACCCGTTGTGCCTAGCGGAACGTAGTTCATCGGTTAAGTTCTCCTCCTCCATCAGACGTCCATGTCTCGTCTTGCGACACGTCAATCTACAACGGAAGTCGTGCGAATCTTCAACGGCGCGAAACCTCTTGCCGTAGATCCGAAGCATCCCATTGGAAAGACGTGCCCTTGGCATGCAGCCGCAGGACGACGCACGATGTCGCCTTCGGTGAAAGGAAGAAGATGCTTCAGCGCACGAAACGACTACTGAGTGGCTCCCTGGCCGTACTTCCCCTGCTGCTTGGGCCCGCAGCCCACGCGCAATACGATCACGGCAACAATAACTTCTATAACGGTGCCCGCAACGGCGGGAGCGGTGGATCCTACTCCCATTCCGGCTATCACGACGGCCGCAATTACCATGACGGGGGCAACTACAACGACGGCCGCTACCAGGGTCACGGCGTGGGTGCCGGACGCGGCGCGCTGATCGGCGGCGGCGTGGGTGCGGCGGCAGGCGCCATCTTTGGCGGGGGCCTGAAAGGGGCTCTGATCGGCGGCGGTGCCGGTGCCGGTATCGGCGCCATCGCCGGGCATGAGCACCAGCAGACCATGAAGCGCCACTACTACGAACGCGGCGGGTACTCTCGCTAGGCTATTTGCCCCAAGCCAGACCGGCCCTTGCGGGCGGGCCAAACATACCGTAAACCGCCGAAATCCTAAGGAACGAACTCATGCTCAAATCGCTTGCAACACTCGTCATGGTTTCCTCGCTAAGCCTTGTCTGCACACCCGCACTCCTCGCGCAGCAGGGAAATATCGCGCCTCCCTCCGCATCCGGGCAGACCGCCGGTGCGCAAAACTGGACCACCGATCAGCTGCTGACTGCCACCGTGCACCAGGCATGGCTTCTCAGCGGAAAGAACGAGGCCACCTTCTTCGAGATGGTCACGCAACTGGCGGAGATCTCGGCCAAAAATCGCAACCTGCAGCTGCCGGAGACCGCGGCCGCCGGTCGCCGCGTGGGAGAACAAATCAAGCTCGCCGCCAAGGCCGACACCGGTCAACTGCTGTACGCCGTCGTCGATGCGGCCGTCCGCAAGGTGGGCACGCCCACAACGGCTGCGGGACAGTAAGCAAACGGATACGAAGCAGCCACAGAGCGCGGAATCCTGGCTTCCGCGCTCCCCTCAATTGCCGCGTGCCGTCGGCATGAAGTGGACCCGGGCTTCTTCGCACCTATAAGATTCCAGCCGAGTGCGAGTCGTGCGCAGATCACACCGGTGAACGCGGCGCACTTCGACCGGGAGTTCCAAAATCAAGCTCAAGATCAAGATCAAGATCAAGCTCAAGACTGCATGCTACTCGCTGAAGGCCTGCGCCGCCCTGTTTGCGCTGACAGCGTACCTAATCCCCTTGGCTCCGAACACAGCCGTTCTGCACGCCGAAACGCCGCAGCACCTGCGCAGCCGGCTCTTCATCTATGACCTGCATGACGGTTCGTCGCATCTTGTCTACACCGATGATGCGGTTTGGGAGGCGCCGAACTGGTCGCCTGACGGGAGATACCTGATCTCCAACCATGACGGGGGCATCTACCGGCTGGCACTCAAGCCGGACGGCACGGCCGAGCCGCAACGCTTGGCGATTCCCTCTACCTACACCTGCAACAACGACAAGGCCCTCTCACCCGACGGTCGACATCTTGCCTTCTCCGCCACGCCGCCCGGAGAGGACGGTTCCGAGGTCTTTCTCGCCGATGCGGATGGCCGCAACATCCAGCAAATGACCCACAAAGACCCGAGCTACTTCCATGGATGGTCGCCCGACGGCAAGACACTTGCCTTTGTGGCGCAACGGAACGGCAGCGGTCAGTTCGACATCTACAGCATGCCCGCAGCGGGCGGACCGGAGCACCGCCTGACCGAGAACGTCCATCACGATGACGGCCCCGATTACTCGCCCGACGGCCAATGGATTTACATCAACTCCGATCGCTCGGGCAAGGAGGCCGTCTGGCGTTTTCCCGCCAACGGCGCGGGGCCCAAGGACACAAGAGCCCAGATGGTTCTGAGCGACGAGCTGGAAGACTGGTTCCCGCATATCTCGCCGGACGGCACGAAGATGGTCTACATCGGCTACCCCCTTGGAACCGCCACACACAATCCGCGCGACGTGGCGATCCAGTTGAAGCTGGCGGCGATTGATCACGACCGTGTAAGCGCGCCCGCCAAGCTCCTGCTAAAGGCCACAGGTGGCCAGGGCACGATGAACGTCAGTTCCTGGGCACCGGATTCCATGCGCCTCGCCTACGTGACCTACGAGGTGCTGCCCTAAGACGCCTCGCGTGCTTTCGTGCGCTCGAGCACTCGGCGGGTAAGCTCCCCCCATTTCGCCAAAGCGCAAACAAGGCAGGCAAAACCTGAATAGCTCTGCCACGGCGGCGCTCCACCCTGTCACAAAGGTCGCCGCCGCCGACGATCTGTTCCGCAAGACCCTTCGGCTCGCGGAGGCGTTGCAGGCACGCACCGTGGTCACCTTCTCCGCTGCCCCGGGAGGCGGCCCGACGACAGAACACCAACTGGACCACCGCGGCCTGGTCGCCCGCGTACATCGAAGCCCTCGCCCGGCGGTGTAGCGAACGCATGACGCGCTTGCCTCCGTGCACGAAGGCCGTTCCTCCGCCGTGGCGAGGCTGTCCCGTGTGCTTCTTCAGGATCCCCGGTCGAACCCTGGTGGCTGTGATCTTTCCCCGTGCCAGACCAGATCTCTTTGCTGTATGTTGGCCGAGCCAGCGCTCTCCTCCCTACGGAGTGTGCGCAGCCGCAACGCAGCCGCTTCCAGGGGTATGACCGCATGATTTCACCTAGGCCGAAACAAACACGACGCGCTTTTCTCCACTCCACCTCCGCTGCGGCTATCGGTGCGGCGCTGGCGATGCAGGCATCCAGAGCCCGTGCGCTTCCGCTCGGCCTGCCGCTTGGGTTGCAGCTGTACTCCGTACGCGAGTTGCTGGCAAAGGACTACGAAGGCACGCTGAAACAGGTCGCCTCGCTCGGCTATCAGGAGGTGGAAGCCGCAGGCTTCTACGGCCGCTCGCCTGCGCAGGTAAAGGCGGCGGTGGCAGCGGCGGGACTGCGCCTGCCCAGCTCGCACCACAGCGCCAACGATCTCCGCAAGAACTTTGACGCGACCTTGGCCTTTGGCCAGGCGCTTGGGTTGCGGTACATCCTCTGTTCCTTCCCGGCGATCAAGGATCCGTCGCGGCTGAAGGACCCTTCCTTCCGCGGCACCGTGGAAGCGTTCACCCTTGAAGACTTTCGCTGGAACGCCGAGCAGTTCAATGAGTGGGGACGCAAGGTAAAGGCAGCCGGCATGCAGTTCGGCTATCACAATCACACCATGGAGTTCCGGCCGGTGGACGGCATCGTTCCCTTCGACGAAATGATGCGCCTCACCGATCCCGCGCTGGTCACCTTCGAGATGGACTGCGGCTGGGTCACCGTCGGCGGCGGCGATCCCGTGGCTCTGCTGCGGAAGTATCCCACGCGCATCTCCATGCTGCACATCAAGGACTTCAAAGCCACGGCCCAACCCGCAACCGTGCTGGATCCACCGCCCGCGGCAGAGCTCGGCCAGGGCACCGTGAAGTTCCGTTCCATCTTCGAAGCAGCCAGGATCGCCTCGATCAAACACATGTTCGTCGAGCAGGAAGCCTTTGACATGCCCCCCTACGAAGCCCTGCGTATCGACGCGCGGTATATGCAGGCAATCAACTCGTAACTCGGAGCCGATGTGTCGGCCGCGGCACCGTTATGGGACGACATGGGACGACACGGGCCCACAACAGTACGGACGTAGTGCGGCAGCGGTCTGCACCATAAAGATCTCTACACAGCTCCATCCTGCTTCAGCTCCCCAGCCAGCGAAATTGTCCCTTCGACGATGTGCGACGAAAGCGACAGAACCACCGCGGCCCGCGCTGTTGGTTCGTCTCCGTAACTCGTTCTGACCGCCTCCGGTAGCCCCTTGGACCAGGCATCGTCGACGAAGAGAGGCCATTCCCGCCTGCAAGTCATCCTGGGTGGACTGGTTTTCAGTCCGGAGAACCGGTGTACGCGAAACGCAACCGCAAAACGCCGGAGCACGACCCAACGCGGCGCAGCGGCCTCTCTACACGCGGCCGTAGCAGCAGCCCGCCGGGCATCTGCGCTACACTTCAACCTCGTCATGTCGTCTTCGTCCCGCAAGTCCGCCTCCGTCCCGCACGCGCCCGCCGGGCATCCGCTCGATCTCGCGCAGGGCCGCCGCATCCGCTCCACCACAGTGCTTTGCGTGCGCCGCGGCGGCACCGTCGTGATGGCCGCCGACGGCCAGGTCACCCTCGGCGCGACGGTGATGAAATCGTCCGCGAAAAAGCTGCGCCGCCTCGGCAACGGCAAGGTCCTCGCCGGGTTTGCCGGCTCCACCGCCGACGCCTTCGCGCTCATCACACGCTTTGAGGCCAAGCTGGAGCAGTTCAGCGGACAGTTGGGCCGCGCCGCCGTCGAGCTCGCCAAGGACTGGCGTACCGACAAGCTCCTGCGCCAGCTCGAAGCCCTGCTCCTGCTCGCCGACGGCGAACACATCTATGTGCTCTCGGGCGACGGCGACGTCATCGAACCCGACGCCACCGCCGACGGTACCCTCGCCACCATAGGCTCGGGCGGAACCTACGCTCTCGCCGCGGCCACCGCGCTGCTCGAAAACACGCCCCTCTCCGCCCGCGAGATCGCGGAGCGCAGCATGCGCATCGCGGGCGACATCTGCATCTATTCCAACCAGTCGATCGCCTTTGAAGAACTAACGGCCGGGTAGGACTTCCCCCATCAACTCGCGCGCCGCCATGCGTTACGGTCTGCATCGCCTTTTACTTCAGCGGCTTGCGACCTTATGCTGAAGAACGGCACCGCCGCCACTCCTCGCTGCCGAGCCTCCCATTCGCAGCAGAAAAGCACAGGGTTTCATGGCCATCTATCTCCCCGGCACCGCGGAAGACCAGCCGCTCTCACTCGACGAGATGACCCCCCGCGAGATCGTCGCCGAGCTCGACAAGTACGTCGTCGGCCAGTCCGCGGCCAAGCGCGCCGTCGCCGTGGCCCTGCGCAACCGCACGCGCCGCCAGAAGCTCTCCCCCGATCTCGCCGAAGAGATCATGCCCAAGAACATCCTCATGATCGGCTCCACCGGCGTCGGCAAAACCGAGATCGCGCGCCGCCTCGCCAAGCTCACCAAATCGCCTTTCCTGAAGGTCGAAGCTTCCAAGTTCACCGAGGTCGGCTACGTCGGCCGCGACGTAGAATCCATGGTCCGCGATCTCGTCGAAACCGCCATCGACGAGGTGCGTGAAGAAAAACTCGAAGAGATTGAAGACCGCGCCGAGTCCGCCGCCGAAGAGAAGCTCCTCGATCTGCTGTTGCAGGGGGGTGCCGGCAACGCCCCGGCCGTCGACAACCGTCCGTACGCCGGCGAGAACGCCGCAGAGGACAACCTGCCCGCCGGCACCATCGAGACGGTCCCCTCTCGCGAACACCTCAGCCCCGAATCGCTCACCCCCACCGGCGAACCCGCGCACCTCGTCGTGCTCACCCGCGATGACAAGGAAAAAGAACGCGATCATGAGCGCCAGGAGCGGCAAAAAGAGCGCCTCCGCCAGCAGTTCCGTGAAGGCCGTCTCGACGACAAACAGGTCGAGCTCGAAACCCGCGAGCGCAACCAGCCCTCCATCGAGGTCGTCACCAGCGGCGGTCCCAACGCTCCCGACGAAAATGAGACCTCCGGCATCAAGGACATGCTCTCCTCCATGTTCTCCGGCCGCACCCGCAAGCGCCCCATGAAGGTCGCCGACGCCTTCGACTACCTCGTGCAGGAGGAGGAATCCCGCCTGCTCGATATGGAAGCCATCACCCGCATCGCCGTCGAACGCGTCGAGGACTCCGGCATCGTCTTCCTCGACGAGATCGACAAAATTGCCGGCCGCGAAGGCGGCCACGGCCCCGACATCTCGCGCGAAGGCGTGCAGCGCGACATCCTGCCCATCGTCGAAGGCACCACCGTCAACACCAAATACGGCTTCGTCACCACCGATCACATCCTGTTCATCGCCGCCGGCGCCTTCCACGTCTCTAAACCCAGCGATCTGATCCCCGAGCTGCAGGGCCGCTTCCCCATCCGCGTCGAGCTCAAGGCCCTCACCGTTGACGACTTCCTGCGCATCCTCACCGAACCCCGCGCCTCCATCGTCAAGCAGTCCGTGGCGCTGCTCGAAACCGAAGGCCTAGGCCTCGAGTTCACCCCCGAAGCCCTCGAAGAGATGGCCCGCTTTGCCTTCCAGGTCAACGAGAACACCGAAAACATCGGCGCCCGCCGCCTGCACACCATTATGGAAAAGGTGCTCGACGACATCAGCTTTCAGGCGCCCGACCTCGTCAAAGCCGCCAAGGCCAACACCCCACCCGACCCCGAAAGCAAACTACCGCCACTGCTTCCCCGCTCAGCTGCAAGCCCATCGACCGGCCCCGACTTCACCCTCTCCATCAATCGCGACTACGTGCAGGCACAGGTAGCCGCCATCGTCCAGAACCAGGACCTTAGCCGCTACATTCTTTAGGCTGTTCTACCCGGCATCGTGAGGCGCGGAGGGTGCACCATCCCCATGCACCGGCTGGCCGCCCCGCTGCTGCTCACTGTCTTCAAGGGCGCCGGCAAGTAGCGAGAGGGGACGACGCGGGTCCAAAAACTCCCCCAAAAGTCGCATTCCCTCCAACACAGCAAGCCGGCGCGCGGACACCGGGCCAACTTACACTGAGGGCACCCGCTAACGTCGCCTTTAGGAGCGCTTCCATCCGCACGATCAGCCGCAAACTGCTTTGGGCCTACGCTCTGCTCATGCTGCTCGCGGCCCTCGGCTATGCGCGCTACGACCCGTACATGATGGATGGCGATGGCGTCGCCTTCCTGGACATCGCCCAATACCTCCGCACCGGCCACGCCGCGCTCGCCGTCAACGGCTACTGGAACCCTGGCTACCCGGCGGTCCTCGCCCTCGCCGAATCGCTGACGCACCCTACCCTTTGGCGTGAGTTCGTCATCGTGCGGTACGCCAATGTGGCCATCTTCGCCTTCGCCGCCGCCTGCTGCCTTTTCTTTACGACCGGCCTGACGCGGGCTCGCGCGGCGTGGCCTGGGCTCAGACGCTGCGCCGGCGCCGGCGCAGCATCCGACAAGCCCACGTCCGCCGTACCCGACGGCGCCCTGCACCTGCTCGGCCTGGCGCTGCTGGTCTTCAGCCTGGGCCGTGAGCTGCCGATCGGCACGCCCCGTTCCGACACCCTTCTGCTCGCCCTCTTCCTGCTCGCCATGGGCCTGCTCCTGCGCCTGGTCCTGCAGGAAAAGGTCTGGCTGTACCCCGCTCTCGGGATCACGCTGGGCTGCGCGTATCTCACCAAATCCTTCGCCTTTCTGCCCTCGATCGCCTTGGTGCTCGCCATGCTTGGCTGGTCCCTCTGGCGTGCACGGGCAAGCCAAGTCTTGCCGCGGTTCCAGCCGCTCATGGGAACCGTTCTGCTCCTCGCCCTCTTTGCCCTGACCGCCGGTCCGTACATCGTCGCGATCTCGCGCCAGCTCGGGCATCCCACCACCGGCGATTCCGCCCGCCTGAACTACGCCTTTTTCATCGACGGCACCGACCGCTGGCATGAGGCCTTTCACCGCACCCTCGGCCACGCCGGCGGGCCGTTTCTGCACCCGGAGACGCCGCTTGTCGCCGCGCCGCCCGTCTTCAGCTACGCCGCGCACCCGGTGGGCACCTTTCCGCTGTGGTTCGATCCGGCCTGGTGGACCGCCGGCCTCAAGCCCCACGTCTGGCTCCCGGGCCACAGGGCTCGACTTGCGCGCAACCTGGTCGTCCTCCTGCGCTACCTCCTCGGCCGGCCGGAGGTCTTCGTTCTGCTCGCCGTGCTCCTCAGCTTCGGCGCAGGCTGGCCGCGCCTGCGATCCCTAAAGGAGATCCGCTCCTCGTTGTGGGCCCTGGTTCCGCTGGTTTGGGGACTGCTCATGTTCGGGATCTATTTACCCATCGATCTGCAGGACCGCTATCTTACCGGGCCGTTTCTGCTCATCCTGCTGCCCGCGTTCGCGTTGCTGGGGCGCCGGGTGGACACGGCAGCCTCCCCGGCGAGCAGCCACGGGCTGATGACCGGCAGCACCGCCGCAGCCCTCACGCTACTCTTCGCCGGGATCGCCCTTGTGCAGGCCTTCACGGGTCTGGCCGACCGGCGCCGCTACACTCCACCCGCCGAGCAGTCCCATCCCGGCTACAACGCCCAGTTCTTCACCGCCGCCGCCGCGCTCAATCGACTGGGTCTGCGCCCGGGGGGCAAACTCGCCTGCATGGGCGACGAAATCTGCTACATCGACCAGTATTGGGCGCGCCTGGCCGGCGCGCAGATTCTCGCCGAGATCGAAACGCCCGGCCAGGCCGACCCCGAAACCACCTGGAACAGCATCCCCGACAAGCGCACAGTCACCGCACCGCTCGCCGCGCGAGACGTCGACTACATCGTGACGGAATTTTCCAACTCCCTCCGCAAACCCGATGGCTGGATCCAGCTGGGCCCCACAAACCTCTTCGCCTATCCGCTGCAAACGACGCCAACACCGGCGCAGGTTCAGGCCGTCGCCCGCTTCAGCCCTCAACCTTGACCTTGACCTTGACCTTAAGGCTGGACCTCTAGGCACGCACACCGGGAACGGCGCTCCGCTTCGTCGCCGACTGGAACAGGTAAACGCCGAAGATCACAATCAGCGGTTCCAGCGGATGCCGAAAGCGCGCCGAGGCGTTCACGAGGTAGTAGGGCAGCGGCAGCAGAACGAAGCTCCATGCGAGCACCCCCGCACCTTCAACCCTGTTCCACAGGGCAAGCGCCACCCCCAGCAAGCCCGCCAGACTTGCAAAGCAGTAACTTTCCACGCGCACCCATTCCTGCAGGGGCGGTGTGTCCACATGCGGCGTGCTGACCCAGAAAAAGTAAAAGCGAATCGCGGCAAGCTTGGCGAAGCGCTCCTTATGATTGCCGAGGTAGCGTTCGCTTTGCAGCATCTGGTCATGGACAAAGGCCCGTTCTCCCAAGGCCTTGTAACGCAGCAGCTTGGGGTAATGGGGTGCAAGCGGGATGGTTGTCCCTAGTTCGAAGCCGTTGTGGTCCTCCAGAAGAGACGAGTAAAGCTCCGCGCCGAAATTGCTTCGCATGGGGATAAGGGCATGGAACACGAGCCAGTTCCGGGCGATCCAGGGGGTGAGGCAAGCGATAAACAGCAGGGAGGCCACGCCCACCTGGACCAATTGCTTTTTGACGGTGAACCTGGTCCGGCCGGGCGCACCCAACATCCATAAAACACAGACAGGAAGGAACAGGACGAGAGTGGAATTGCTGAGAGCGATCAGGCCCCAGGTGAGACCGAACTCCGCCCAACCGGCCGTGGTCCCGGCCTGGGTGTCCTTTGCGCGTTGAGCGTCTCTGATCCTGAAAGCAAGCACCAGGCTCCAGCTGAACAAACACGCGGTGATGGACATCTCCCACAGCCAACGAACCCCGTACTGCATCGCGGCTGGATAGAGCGCCCAGATCCAGGCGGACCAGACGGCTATGGATCTTCCCTTTTGGATCGACCAGAAGAGCCGAAGGGCGATGGCATGGACGGCGGGGATGATCGCCGCCGAGGCAAGGCAGTTGATGGCTAGGGCAACCCATGCTGACAGCGGCGTGTAGACGCCGAAGAGTTTGAAGATGGCGGCCAGCAGCAAGGGGTAAAGAGGAGGAAGCCATGCCGTGGGTCCGGTATGACCCGTAAAAGGGTCTGCGTAGCCAAAACCCGTCACGAGAGAGCGGGCAATCCGTCCACTCTCCCAACCGAACGCGAAGTGATCCTGGGCCGGTCGCACGTGGTAAGTGTGGGCGATCGTCATGTAAAGCAGGCGCACAATCAGCCCGACCCAGAAGATGCGCCACGGAACAGGGAATGAAGATGTAGGAGGAGGCGCTTGTCGGGCTTTGCTGGGTGTCATCTCGTTCTGCTGTCAGTCTACCGTCCGCCTCCGGCCTGCCTTCCCCTGCGGGGTACGGTATGTGGCGGTCCAAATCAGAATCGCTTCTCCGATAAACTGTGTAGCAGCGCTCCATGGACCGCCACTCTTGATCAGCTCGGTAACCTTTACCGATCAGCAAACTCTTCGTCACGTGTTCTTGCACTGCCCCGACAGCTGAAGATGCCACTTCACCGTTCCAGATCCGGTCTAGGCCATAGGCTCTCCCTCCGCGAGCTCCATGCCGGACGCTAAGCTCGTTCAGGTCAGCCGCACCGTTCTTTCGGTCGCGGCTCTCATGTTCCTTGTGCTGTTTGTGATCGGAACCTGGCACTGGCCGCTGGTGGGGGACGCTCCGCTGATGCACTACGTTGTGTTTCTGATACAGCATGGCAGGCTGCCGTACCGGGACATCCTCGATCCAAACATGCCGGGAACGTACCTTCTCGAAGCTCTGGTGATGCGCTTCATGGGGCCGGGTGCACAGGCCTGGAGGCTGTTCGATCTACTGCTTCTGGCCGCGGCCGGCCTTGCTTTATTGGCGATCTGCAGACCGCGCCGGTGGTTTGCCGCGGTCTTCGCGGCCACACTGTTCGCGCTGATTCATGGGCGCGACGGTGTCGTGCAACTCGGTCAACGCGACCTTGTGATGAGCGTTCTTCTGCTCTTCGCTTATGCCGGTCTTCTTCAAAGCACAAAACTGTCGAAGCTCGGGCGAACCTTCCCGTGGAGCGCCTTGCTCTTCGGCCTGTTCATCGGTTTGGCTACGACGATCAAGCCGATCGCCATCGTCTTTCTACCCCCGCTCTTGTTACTGGCCGCGCGAGAGGCCCGAAAGAACGGGATAGGCTCTTCGCGCTACGCCTTTGCATCCGTTCTGGGTCTACTGCTGCCTTGGCTCGCCATCCTTGCCTATCTGGTCCGGTTCGGGCTCGTCCGTGACTTCCTGCAAACACTCTTCAAGCTGGTGCCGGCTCTCACCGCAATTGGGCACCGATCGCTCGCTCATCTACTCCTGCACAGCATCTCTGCGACGCTGCTTCCGTTGGTGCTCTTATGGCTTCCGATGGCGTATGCCAGACGTTCGGTCCTGACCTTTGAGCGCGCCGCGCTTCTGGTCGGTGTAGCTTGTGGGCTGCTCTGCTTCTACGCTCAGGGAAAGGGTTATCCCTACCATCGCTATCCTTCGGAAGCGTTCCTCTTGCTGCTGATCGGCACGGATATCCAGGCGATCCTACTCAAGCGGCAGCAAGGTAACGACGCAAACTACATGGGTTGGTTCGCCCTGAGTGCGCTGTACACCGGCATGCTCGTGGTCGGGGGCGGTTCTTTGATCCATGCTCTGCGGCAGGACTGGCGTAATCAGGACTTCAATACGCTATTAGCAGCCGACCTGAACCACCTGGGTGGTTCACGCCTGAGCGGGCACGTGCAATGCCTGGACATGGCAGACGGTTGTATCCCGGAGCTCTACAACCTGCAGCTGGTCCAAGCCACCGGGTCCTTGTACGACTGCTACATGCTATCGCCGCAGGTCTCCCTCGCCTCTCGGCTGTACTACCGGGAGCGCTTTTGGAAGGCGATCCAAGACGATCCACCTGCAGTCTTCATCATGACCAACTTCGACTGTGGGCCACCCGGCTACAGCCGGCTCAGCCGATGGCCGGAGTTGAGCGGCTACCTGGCCAAACACTACACGCTCTATGCAGAACGAAGCCCTGCCCGAGAGGTCCGATGGGGGAGCAGCCCTTCGAAGCCGTTGGGCTACAGAGTCTACGTTCACCATGCCCCCGTCTTCGGGAGCGCCCTTGCAGCACAATCCGTGCAGAGGTGATGCGAATCGTCTCATCCGAGCAGGCATGGCAACTACCCGGCGAGCCTCCCGAACCCTACTGAAATCGCGGATTGGCCAGGTACACCATGCGCTTGGCCTCTTTACGGCCGCGCGATACCGACTCCAGCACAAGGCCACACACCAGCAACAGAAAAGCCAGCAGCACCATACCCGTTGAAAGAATCGCCGTCGGGAATCGCGGCACCAGGTGCGTGCGGTGGAACTCGAAAAAGATCGGCACACTCAGGCCGACGCCCGCGGTGAAGAGAAACGCCGCCAGGACCGAGAAAAACTGCAGCGGACGCTGATCCTTGATCAGGTTCACGATGGTCCACAAGATGCGCACGCCGTCGCGATAGGTGTTCAGCTTCGAGGCGCTGCCTTCGCCGCGGTCCCGGTACGGTGTTTCGAGCTCGCCCAGCGGCATCTTCAGCTCGAGTGCATGAATCGTAAACTCCGTCTCCGTCTCAAAACCGGAGCTCAGCGCCGGAAAGCTTTTCACGAAGCGGCGGCTGAAAACGCGGTAGCCCGAAAGCATATCCGTCACGCGGTTGCCGAAGACCAGGCCCACAATTTTGGTCAGCATGCCATTGCCGAACCGGTGACCCAATCGATAGGCTGCCCGGATCTGCGTCACCCGCGTGCCGGTGACCATGTCCAGCCCGTCGGCCACAAGCATCTCCACCATGGGCCGCGCGCTCGCCGCCTCGTAGGTGTTGTCGCCGTCCACAAGCACGTAGACGTCGGCTTCCACGTCCGAAAACATGCGCCGGATCACGTGACCCTTGCCCTGCAGCGGCTCCCGCGCCACCAGCGCGCCGGCGGCGCGCGCCTCCCAGACCGTGCGGTCGGTCGAATTGTTGTCATACACATAGATCCGCGCTTCAGGCATATCGCGCTGGAACGCCTGCACGACCTTGCCGATCGCCGCCTCTTCGTTGTAGCAGGGCACCAGCACCGCAATGCGCGGCAGGGATCGTTGTTCCTGCGGAAAGACAGCATCTACCGGGCGGGTAAGCTCCGCCGGTGCAAGGGCCGGGTACGGGGTGAGTAGCTCCACCCGCTCACGGTAGCAGCGCACCGCGCCCACTTCGATACAACTTCAGCGCCCGGGCTTCCACCTTCGGCTTATAGGCCGAAACGTTGAAAGGGTCCGCAGTTGCATGCGGACCCTTTTGAGAGACTGGATGATTGGCGCTCACATCTACTTCGCGACGGCGGGCTCCGGCTTGCCGAGTTCCGCCACACGCTTGGCCAGCAGGTTCTCCAGATTCTCCAGCGCCTCCGAAAAGCCTTCAATGCCTTCCTTCAGCTTGTCATGGGCCATGCGATTCTTCTCGTGCATCTTCTCAAAGGTCGCCTGATCCATCGTCATCTTTTCGATCTTGTCGTTGCCCGACTTCGCCGGATCCAACTTGCGCTCCAGCGTTCCCTCGGTATCCTGCAGCTCCTTCAGAAGCTTCGGCGCAATGGTCAGCAGATCGCAACCCGCCAGCTCCTCGATCTCGCCGACATTGCGGAAGCTTGCGCCCATGATCTGGGTCTTGTACCCGAACTTCTTGTAATAGTGGTAGATCTCGGTCACTGACTCGACGCCCGGATCCTCCGCCGGCTTGTACTCCTTGCCGGTGTCCTTCTTGTACCAGTCCAAAATGCGGCCGACAAACGGGGAAACCAGCGTCACCTTGGCTTCAGCGCAGGCCACAGCCTGGTGAATGCCGAACAGCAGCGTCAGATTGCAGTGGATGCCGTCCTCTTCCAACTCCTTGGCGGCCTGAATGCCCTCCCAGGTGGAGGCAATCTTCACCAGCACGCGTTCGCGGCCGATGCCGGCCTGATCGTACTGCTTGATGATGTCGCGCGCCTGCTCTATGGTCTTTTCCCTGTCGAAGCTCAGGCGCGCATCGACCTCGGTAGATACACGGCCGGGCACGATCTCAAGGATCTTGCGCCCAAAGGCCACGGCCAGCGTTTTGAATGCCGCTGCCGCCACTTCCTTGTCATCCGCATCGTTGCCGAGCGACTCCCGTGCCTGCGTGAGAACGTCGTCCACGATCGACTGGTACTCCGGCATGCCGGCCGCGGCCGCAATCAGTGACGGGTTGGTCGTAGAATCCGTGGGTTTGAACTGCTTGATCGAGTTGATGTCCCCGGTATCGGCAACGACGGTGGTCATCGATTTCAGTTGATCGAGAAGATTAGCCATGGCAGAAACTCCTTGCAGGCGCTCGAAGGCCTCTCAAGGCCAGGCGCGTAGGAACCTAATTATAGGATGCGCGTGTAGTCTCCGAGCCGCAAATCACGGGCAAAAAGCCGTCTCCGGACCAAATTGGAACGCCGGCGGAGTTACGCGTCTCTTCCCTCAGGACGGTTCTGGTCCACCAGCTGCCTGTACAGCTGAACCGTTTGCTCCGCAATCGCCGTCCAGGAGAAGTGTTCCTCTACACGCCGCCGGCCCGCCGTACCCATCGCCCTGGCCTTCTCCGGATCGGCCAGCAGCTGGTCGATGCGCGTCGCCAGATCCTCCGCAAACTGCGCCGGATCGGAGGGAAAGCTCGTCTCCGGGTCCTGCTCGAACGGCACCAGGTGACCGGTCTCACCTTCGACCACCACCTCCAGGATGCCGCCGGTCGCCGAAGCCACCACCGGCGCGCCGCAGGCCATCGCTTCAAGGTTGATGATCCCGAAGGGCTCATACACACTCGGGCAGCAGAACACGGCACAGTGGGAATACAGCTGGATGGCCTCTTCCTTGGTCACCATCTGCTCGATCCACACGATGTTGTGGCCCACCCCCAGCGGATCGCCGGTCGCGAAGGCGTGTCCCGCGGGTTCCACCCCCGGCGGCGTATGGTGCTCCACGGCCGCAGCCTGGCTCAGCGGTGTTTGCTTACGCAGGGCTTCTACTTTACCGCGCATCTCCTGCGCAATCTCCGGGGTATCCGGCGCCCCGGCGCATAGCACCACCTGCGTCCCCGGCGGAAGGTACTGAATCGCCTCCACCAGATGCGTCACGCCCTTCTGCCGCGTAATCCGCCCCACAAACAGAACGTAAGGTTTAGTCCTGTCGACGCCATATTTCTCCAGCGCCGAGGTCTCATCCGTGTACTGGTACTGCTGCAGGTCGATTCCGTTATAGATCACATGAATCTTCGCCGGATCCACCTCGGGATACGCCTTCTGAATGTCCACCTTGGTTCCATTGGATACAGCCACGATTGCGTCCGCATCCATGATCGCCGTTCGCTCCATCCATGAGCTCAGCGCATAGCCCGTGCCCAGTTGCTCCGCCTTCCACGCCCGCAGCGGTTCCAGCGAGTGCGTCGTCAGCACAAACGGGATCCCGTACAGCTTCTTGGCCAGAAATCCGGCCATCGACACGTACCAGGTGTGCGTGTGCACGATGTCCAGTTTGTCGAGATCCAACTGCTCCAGCACATTCAGTGAAAGCGCCTCGAGCGCTCCCTTGAACTTCGCCTTGGTACCGTCCGTGATCGCCTTCCAGGGCTGTTGAAAATGCACGGTGAGGTTGGGATTTTCGGGCTCCGTACGCCCGGGCTCAAGATTCTCAAGCCCGGCGTCAGGCTCAGGCACAGCGCCCCAGGCGTACACCTCTACCTCGATCTGCCTGGCCAGCTCCCGCGAAAGATACTCCACATGCACACCCGCCCCGCCGTACACGTAGGGCGGATACTCCCGCGTCATCAGCCCAACCCGCATCCTTCACTCCTTCAGCAGCCCTGTTTCAGGCCGTTCCACCGCATTCTACGATGTCCGCGCAACCCTTGTGTATCGCTCGAAGGGCGGATTACACCATGCCGACAACCTGGCACACATTGATCTGCAGATCGCCTTCCAGCATGGCTTTGGCCCTCTCGAAGTCATCCTTGTGCGCCTGCAGATGCGTCTGCAACGCCGCTTCGCTCTCCCACTCCTCGTAGGTGAAAAAGGTGCCTGCCGCGTGCTTGTCCTCATACAGCGTGTATAGAAGGCAGCCCGGCTCCGAACGGGAGGGCGTGACAAACGCGCTGAACGTCCCGCGCACCTCGGCTTCATGGCCGGCCTTGGCTTGAATCTTTCCAATGACGCTGATCTTCTTGCGGGAAAGTTCGTTTCGCTCGCTCACCGTGTTCTCCTTACGACTTGTACCGTCGTCCCCGTGCATCCCACTCGTGCATCCCCATACGATGCACGCACAAAACACGATGCACGCACGAAATACGATTGCACGCACGATGCACTCGGGCGAACCAATTGCTTGCTTTACACCAGTCGCTTCAGGTTGCTGCTTCAGGTTGCTGCTTCACGTTGCTTTAGACCAGCCTTTTTAGACCAGGCCTTTAAACCAGCGCTGACTCCAGCGCCGCTTCCCGCACCATCTGCCCTTGCTCCGGCCTCTGCCCCGCCAGCCAGCTGTCCCACGCCGCCAGTCCGCGCTCGCACTGCAGCCGGTGCCGTTCCTTCTTATCGCGGATGCGTTTGCGTTCGTCCTCCGCCAGCGGCGGCAACAGGTCAAAGGTGATATTCGCCGGTTGAAAGCGCTTGGTGTCGCAATGGGTGATGTAGTGCATCAGCGAACCGTGCGCGGATGGCCGCGGTGCCGCCACCGGCTGCTCCCCGCGTGCCAGCGCCGCCGCGAAACGCCCCGCCAGCAAACCGCCGGCGATCGATTCCGTATAACCCTCAATGCCCGAAAGCTGCCCCGCTACCAGAACCGATGGGTGCGCCTTGAGCTGCAGCGTCTCGGTCAGCAACGTCGGCGCGTGCAGGTACGTGTTGCGGTGGATCTGCCCGTAGCGCAAAAATTTCGCATGTTCGAGTCCCGGAATCAGCCGCAGCACCTCGGCCTGGGCGCCGTACTTCAGGTGGTTCTGAAAGCCGACCAGGTTATAGCTGTCCGCGCGAAGATTTTCCTGCCGCAGCTGCACACAGGCATAAGGCCAGCGGCCCGTCTTCGGGTTGGTCAGCCCGGCGGGCTTCATGGGCCCGAAACGCAGGGTGTCCCGTCCACGGCGAGCGAGTTCTTCAATCGGCAGACACGCCTCAAAGTACTGTAGCTTCGCTGCCGGAGTCGGCATCGCCGCAACTTCGGGCGCCGCCGCCCCATCCGCCTCACAGCCGTCCGCACTGCAGGGAGCAAACGGCAGATTCTCCCAGCTCTTCGGCTCCACGCGCTCGGCCGCCATCAGCGCGTCCAGAAAACGGTCGTACTCCTCTTTGGTAAACGGGCAATTGATGTAATCCGCCGTGCCCTTGTCCCAACGCGCGGCCAGGTACACCTTGTCCATGTCGATCGTCGCCGCATCCACAATGGGAGAGATGCTGTCGTAGAACGCCAGGTGATCGGCCCCCGTGAGTCGCTGAATCTCTCCTGCCAGCGCCGAACTCGTCAACGGTCCGCTTGCGAGAACGGTGATCGTCTCCGGATCGTCCTCCTGCAGCCGCGTCACCTCCTCACGCCGCACCTCGATGCGCTCTTCGGCCGCAATCATCGCCGCCACACCTGCGGAAAACTCTCCCCGGTCCACCGCCAGCGCATTGCCGGCGGGCACGGCCGCCGCATCGGCTGCGCGCAGCAGGAACGATCCCGCCCGCCGCATCTCCGCCTTCAGCAGCCACGGCGCGGAGTTCTCCGTCTCGCTCTTGAGCGAGTTCGAACACACCAGCTCCGCGAAATCCGCCGTCTGGTGCGCCTCGGTCGAGCGCAGGGGACGCATCTCCGAAAGCGTAATGCGGCAACCGGTGCCTCGGGTCAGCGCCGCCGCCTGCAGCGCCGCCTCCGGCCCCGCCAAACCGCCGCCGATGATGTGAATCTGTTTCATGTGTCTAGGATACGACCCGGCACGCGCAGGATACGACCCGGCTCCCGCAGGACAAGGCCCGCGCGTGCGCTGCCATGGCCGAGATCGAACTCTTTGTCTTTGCCGGGCACCGCCGGGCAATCCGCATCTTACCCAGAGATACGCACAAACGGGTGGACACGCTGACAGACGCATCGATAGAGCTTTGGGGAGGTTTGGAGTGCACCGTAAACCGCGTGCATGGGACCTTCTTCGATCAACACACGTGGTCAGGTCACCGGCCCAGAGTCCGTGAAGATCTGGAATTGATCGCCTCGCTCGGCATCCGCACGCTGCGCACGGCCCTGCATTGGGAGTACTTTGCCGCCACAAACTCCTGGGCGTTCTTCGACCGGACCCTGGCAGAGATGCAACGGCTGGGTCTGGAGCCCATCGCTGGCCTTGTGCACCACGGCAGCGGCCCCCCCGGTACAGATCTGCTGGACCCGCTTTTCCCGCAAAAGCTCGCGGCCTATGCCTCCACGGTGGCTGGCCGGTACCCTCACATTCTGCGTTATACGCCCGTCAACGAGCCCAACACCACGGGCCGCTTCGCCTGCCTGTACGGCCACTGGTACCCGCACAAGCGCAGCCTGTTCGACTATCTCCACGCCCTGCTGAACGAGGTAAAAGCTACCGTTCTCGCCATGCAGGCGATCCGCGTACACCAACCCCTGGCCGAGCTGGTGTACACCGAGGATGGCGGCGGCATCTTCTCCACCCCCGAGATGGACGCCTTCCGCGTCGCGCGCGAGCATCGCCGCTGGCTGGGAACGGACCTGCTCTGCGGACGCGTCGACCGCGCGCACCCGCTGCATGACGTTCTGCTTGAGCATGGGTTTTCCGCGGAAGAGATCGCCTGGTTTGCGCAAAATCCATGCCCTCCCGCGGTGATCGGACTGAACTACTACCTGACCAGCGACCGCTTTCTCGATCACCGCGTCAGCCTGTACCCAGATGGTTTTCGCGGCGGCGACAGCGGGTCCGAGCCGCTCGTGGACATCGAAGCGCTGCGGGTCCGGCCCGCCGGCATCGCGGGCGTGGGCGCCGTGCTCCGGGAGGCGTGGCAGCGGTACGGCCTCCCTGTCGCCGTCACGGAGGTGCACCTGGGCGGCGGGACCGACGACCAGATCCGCTGGCTGGCCGAGATCTGGAACGAAGCCCAGGCAGCCCGAGCCGACGGCGTGGATGTTCGTGCCGTTACGATCTGGGCGTTGATGGGCTCCTGGAACTGGAGCACCCTGTGCACCCGGGATGCGGGATCGTATGAGCCTGGCGTCTTCGCTCTGGTGAACGACAAGCCGCAGCGAACAGACCTGAGCCGGTTCGTCGCTGAACTCGCGGCCGGAACGCTGCCCCGGCATCCCGCGCTGAAAGAACAGGGATGGTGGCGCCACGTAGACCGCATCGAGTACAGGGACGAGGCAGAGCTAGCCGCCACCCGCTAGAGCTATCTCGTTGTACGTCGCTGTTCGTTGAGGGTCACTGTTTCATGGAAGGTATAAGGGGCAAACCTTCCATGAGTTGTCCTCCTGATCGCAGCGAAGAACCCCGCTGTTTGTTCGAAATTTCGCCTCTTCAGCGAAACAGCAAATCTGCATTCTTCACGTAATGCGCTGCGGTCTGCCGGGCGGCTACTTTCCGCTCGCCAGCGACCGCAACGCTTCCCCACTGAGCCGCATGATGCGCCACTGCTCTTGCGTAGTCGCGCCGAGGCGCCGGTACACCGCAATCGCCGGCTCGTTCCACGTCAGCACATCCCACTCCAGCCGGCTGCAGCCCTCCTCCACCGCAATCCGCGCCAGCGCGGCCAGCAGCGCCCTGCCGATGCCTTTGCCGCGCAACTCCGGCGTGACGTACAGGTCCTCCAGCCGGATCCCGTGATGCCCCACCCATGTGCTGTAGCTGGCGAAATAGAGCGCAAACCCGGCCGCGGCCCCGTCCCACTCCGCGATCAACGCCTGAAACCGTGCCGCCGAGGCTGGTTCGATCGCCCCTCCAGCAGCGTCCAGACCGAAACCGTCGCGCAGCAGGTCGGCCTCCGTGGCAACGACCTGATCGGCCTCCCGCTCATACTCCGCCAGCTCGCGGATGAAGCGGAGGATCACCGGAACGTCAGCGGGCAGGGCGGGGCGGATTGCAAGCATAGGGTGCACACAAAACTGAAGCAGTGGCGAGGAAAAAACAAACGCGGCGTGCGCAGGGGCCGCTGCGTGAACGCCGCGTACACCGCGTTCGGTGCTAGTGCGTGTTCGTGTCGGACGGCCGCTTCGTCGAAGGCTTCAGCGGAATCTCAAACGACTGCATCTCTTTGTTGGTGGAGGCCCAGCGCACCTTGCGCAGCTCCAGCGTGGCTTTTTCGAGCATCGGTTCGTCGACGTCGCGGGTGTCGTAGAAGAGGTAGCCGGACTCCGTCGCGTGCGGGGCCACGGTGCTGTTGGTAAATCCGAAATCGGCCGTGTCCTCGGTCACCTGCTTGTCGATGGCAGCATGGTGCAACGTGATCGACGGAATGGGCGCCGGCAGCGGGATCTTGGTGCCGTCCACGTTCTTTCTGGAGAACATGCGCCGGTCGAGCTCGTCATCGGTCGCGGCGTTGCGGGTGTAGCCGTCCGCGGCCACAAACAGGATCCGCACGTCGTCGAGCGAAACCGGCTGCTCGCTGTTGTTGGTCACGATCACCCGCACCGGCAGGTAGCCGTGGTGGAAGTAATCGAGCCGCGTATTCGGCCGGGTCTCGGCCAGATCGCCGGGCTCGGCCGCCACCGTGATGCCGTCGTGGGTGTCGTGCAGGGCGTACTGCGTGGCCGGCGCCGGCGGCGGGGGCCTGCGCGGCTTGTCCTTGCCCCAGGCCGGAAACACGGTGCAGAGCACCAGCAGCGCAAGGGCGCGGTGACGGAAGAGGCCGCGTTGGGCATGGCGAGGCATCGCTGCAGCGATTATCCTCTGGGGATGCACGGACGGCAAAGGCTCCCCCGGACAACCGTCACCCGCGTGGCCCCCTCAGGCGTCCCATGCTGATGGCCGCTTACAGCCTTCTGCTCAGTGCTGGCCTCGTTGTGAGCGCGCCCTGGTGGCTGCTGCGCATGGCCACCACCGCGCGCTACCGCGAAGGCCTGCGCGAACGTCTCGGCCGTGTGCCGGCTCCCCTGCGCGAGACCGTGCGCCACCGCCGCGTCCTTTGGGTGCACGCCGTCAGCGTCGGCGAAGTGCTGGCCGTCACACGCCTGATCGCGGAGCTGGAAACCGCCCTGCTGCAGGACACAAGCCCTCAAGATCAGCCCCAATCCCACAACCAGACCCAGGCCCATAACCAGGCCCAGGCTCACAACCAGGCATCCGGCTGGCGCATCGTCATCTCTACCACCACGCGCACCGGCCAGGCACTGGCTCGCGAGCGCTTCGGCGCCCAACGGGTCTTCTATCTCCCATTCGACTTCCGCTGGACGGTACGGGCCTATCTTCGCGTCCTGCACCCGTCCCTCATCGTGCTCGCCGAAAGCGAGCTCTGGCCCCGCCTGCTGCATGAGAGCCGCCGCGAAGGCATCCCCGTCGCGGTGGTCAATGCCCGGATCAGCGACCGTTCCTTCCGGCGCGCCCGGCGTGTCCGTTGGCTCTGGCAGTCCGTACTCCGTGACGTCACACAATTTCTCGCCCAGAGCGAGGCGGACGCTGTTCGTCTCCGCTCCCTCGGCGCCGAACCGGCGACGGTCGCGACGGTGGGAAACTTGAAGTACGACGCTAAAGAGCCCCATGAAGGCCCGCTGGTGAGACGGATCCGCGCCGCCTTCCGGGGTCGTCCCGTCGTGGTCGCCGGCAGCACCGTCGAAGGCGAGGATGAACTCATCCTCAGCGCCTTTTATGAGATCCGCCAGGCCGTGCCCGACGCCGTGCTGATCCTCGCACCCCGCCACCCTGAACGCTTCCAAGCGGTCACGGCCCTCGCGAAAAATTTGGGCGGGGTTCGGGCCAGCTCCCTGCCTGAGCCCGACCCGCTCACGCAAGCTTCGGCATCGCAGCCGACCACCACCAAACCTGGCTTCGAAGTCGCTGCTTTCGAAGCCGCCGCATGCGAAGCCGCCGAAGCTAACGTTCCGGAGGCCGCCCCCGACGGTTCAGTCCTTGTCCTGGACACCATCGGCGACCTCGCCGCCGTCTACGGCCTGGCCGATGTCGTCTTCGTCGGGGGCACCCTGGTGCCGCGCGGCGGCCACAACCCCCTGGAACCCGCGCGGTTCGGTGTTCCGGTCCTAATCGGGCCGTCGTTTGAGAACTTTCGCGACGTGGTCTCGGCCATGAGGGCCGCCGACGGCATCCTCATCGTGAAAGATGAGGAAGATTTAACCTCCGTGCTCATTGACCTGCTGACAAATTCCGAGCGAGCGCATAATTTGGGGGAGCGCGGTCAATCTGTCTTCGAACGGGAAGGCGGGGCCACCGCACGCAGCATCCAAGCCCTTATGCCGCTGCTAGCGACCAGCGACCCTTTCCGAAACCGCGCCCCGCGCGCCGTGGCAGCGTCACGTGAGGTGTCCGCGTGAGCATCCCCCGCCCGTGGGCGTGGCCGCTCGTTCCGCTGTATGGCGCCGCGGTAGCGGCGAAGAACGCTCTGCGCACGGCGGGATTCGCCCGCCCACGCCGGCTGCAATGGCCTGTGATCAGCGTGGGCAGTCTTTCGGCCGGGGGCGCCGGCAAAACGCCTGTCACGATCGCACTCGCGAACTTGCTGACCGAACGCGGCTGGTCCGTGGATGTGCTCTCCCGGGGCTACCGGCGCGACGGGCGCGGCGTTGAGCAGGTAGATCTGCGCGCCGCCGACCCCGCCCGGCAGTTTGGGGATGAACCTACCTTGATCGCCCGGCGCACCGGCATTCCCGTTTGGGTGGGCTCCGACCGCTTCGCCGCCGGAACCGCCGCCGAAGCTCAAACGCCTGCCCGGCACATCCTTGCTGCCGCAGAGGCTTTCTCCCCTCAAATCTCCGTCGGCGGACCCGATCCGGATGCCGTGGCGTTTGTCATCTCCAGCCTGCAGGCGGAGACCGAAGCGGAGGCCGAACCTGGAGTCGGCATCGCACCGCGCGTCCATCTGCTGGACGACGGCCTGCAGCATCGCGGTCTCGAGCGCAGCTTCGAACTCATCCTCGTCACCGGAGACGATCTTCGCGACGCTCTGCTTCCCGCCGGCAACCTGCGCGAACCATTTTCCGCCCTGCGCCGCGCCGACGCCCTCGCCATTCGCGAGGAGGAGGTCAGCCGTCTCACCAAACCGCTGCGCAGCCTGGTCGGCCGTGAGATTCCCCTCTGGACCGTGCGGCGCACCCTGCGCTTCCCGGCGCCGCTGGGCGTCTTTGGGGCGGGTCTGCGGCCGTTGGCGTTCTGCGCCATCGCCCGGCCGGAAAACTTTGCCGCCATGCTGGCCAAGGCCGGCTGCGGCGTCGTCGATACCGTGATCTTTCCCGACCACCACCGCTACGGCGAACGCGACATCCTGGAGTTGATCCGCCTGGCGAAAAAGATGGACGCCTCCGGCTTCGTTACCACGGAAAAAGATGCCGTGAAGCTCAACCAGGCCACAGTCGTCCGCCTGCAGGACGAAATCGGCCCCTTGATCGTTCCGGCACTGGATGCGTTCTTCGTCTACGAATCCCCCGTGGTCCGCGCCCTCGCCAGCCGTCTGCAAAGCCCGGCGGCGGCGCATACCGTGGGCGACAAGGATGAGGTGCGGTCGCGCTGAACGCCCCGTCTTCGGCCGCTCCGGACGCAAGCGTGCTGATCCTGCGCGTGGGTGCCATGGGCGACGTTCTGCACGCCCTGCCCGCCGTGACCGCTCTCCGTCGCCTCAAGCCTCACATCTCCCTCGACTGGGTGGTCGATCCACGCTGGGCACCCTTGCTCGCCGAAGCGGGCGAAGGCGGCCCCATCGTCTCTCGCCTGCATCTGGCCGACACCAGGCTCTGGTCCCGCGCCCCCTGGTCGGCGGCGACGCGGCGCTCGGTGCTGCATCTGCGCCAAAACCTGCGCCAGGCGCACTACAACTCCGCCGTCGACATGCAGGGCACACTGCGCTCCGCCGTTCTCGGCCGTCTTGCCGCGGCACGCCACTTTGCCGGCTACGCCGACCCGCGCGAGCGACCCGCCCGCTGGCTTTACAGCCGGCCGCTGCCCCGCACCGGTCGCCACGTCGTCGAACAGGGCGCCGCTCTGCTGGGCCAAGCCCTGGGCCTCACGCTTCGGCCCGCCCGTCACGTGGACCTGCCCCGGATCCCCGCAGCCGAGCGCTGGGCCGCGGGGACGATCGCCACACTCGCCCCCCACGGGCGCTTCGCCCTGCTCGCCCCCACCGCCGGCTGGGGAGCCAAGCAGTGGCCGGCTGAGCGCTTCGGTGCCCTGGCCGCCGCCCTTCAACGTGAGGGTCTGGCGGTGCTCGTCAATGCCGCGCACGAAGCCGATCCGGTCGCCCTGGCCGCGGTCGCCGCCAGCCGTGGAGCCGCACGCATCGTCACCGGCGGAGGCAATACCGGAGGTACCGGCAATCCCGGCGGTATCGGTGGTCCCGGCAGTATCGGTGGTCCTGGCGGTATCGCAGGACTTATCGCACTCACCCGCCGCGCCGCTCTGGTCGTCGGCGGCGACTCCGGCCCGACGCACCTGGCCGCCGCGCTCGGCACACCGCTCCTTGCCCTCTTCGGCCCGACCGACCCGGAGCGCAACGGCCCCTGGGGCGCCGGTCCCATGCGCATCCTGCGTGACCCGCGGTCCAAAACCACCTACAAACGCACCCCTGAACCCGAGGCCGGACTCGCGCACATGGCCGTAGAAACCGTTCTTCGCGCCGCGCTCGACGTTCTCTCCGAAGCAGGCGCGCCTCAGCCATTCGGGCAAGCGCCCGTACCTCTGCAAGAATAAAAAGATGTCTTCGACTCAAAGCCGGCGCCCCTGGGGGCAGATCGCCCGCCGCCTGCGGGTTCCGCTCGGCTTCGTCACGGCGGGGGTCTTCTTTGTCTTCGCGCAGCCCTCCGCCCGCTCCCTGCTCTGGAGTCTGCCCGTCGTTCTCCCCGGGCTGGCCCTGCGCGCCTACGCCGCCGGCTACGTCAAAAAAAACGCCGAACTCACCCGCACCGGCCCCTACGCCCACACGCGCAATCCGCTGTATCTCGGCTCGATGCTGATCGCCTTCGGCTTTGCAGTCGCTGCCGGCCGTATCTGGTTGGGCGTCCTGCTCGTGGCGCTGTTTCTCGCGATCTACTGGCCCACCATTCTCTCGGAAGAGGCCTACCTCCGGGGCGTCTTCCCAGACTTCGACGCCTATACCGCCGCCGTCCCCCGCCTTCTCCCCCGGCTCACCCCGGCGCGTTTCTCTTCGCAGGGATCTTCGCAGGGATCTTCGCAGACGGCTGAGGCCAGGACCGAAGCTCCCCTCACTCTCAGCCGCCGCAGCCGCTTCTCGCCGCAGCGCTACAGACATCACCGCGAGTACAATGCCCTTATGGGTGCCGGTGCCCTCTACGCCGCGCTGCTCCTGCGCCTGTGGTGGACGCACCGCGCGGGCTGAACACCTTTCATCTGACTTTCGGAGCCGGGGGACGATCGACGTTGAAGCAATGCACGCCCTCGAGAAGGAATCGGATCCGTCGGCCTTCCGCCCTGGCCATCGTCATGCTCGGCCTCGCTGCAGGCCGGGTCCCAGCGCAAATCGGTCAGATCGGCCAAATCTTCGCGCCCAAGCCGGCCGTACAGAGACCCATCCCGGTCCTGCAGCCGCCGCAGGGCGGCTTTCTCTACCCCCCGCATGAAACCCTGACCTTCTCCGTCGACTGGCGCGTCTTCCAGGCCGGTACCGCCGTCTTTCACCTCGACGCCAGCGGTCCCGATGAAAAAATCTCCGCCACCGCCGACTCCATCGGCGCGGTCAACATGTTGTTCCCGGTAGTGGATCGCTTTCAGTCCGGCATGGACACCAAGACCGGCTGCTCCACTGGCTTCAATAAGCAAATTCAGGAAGGCCGCCGAAAGATCGCCTCCGAGCTCACCTTCGACTACGCCCATGGCCACCAGGAGGAGTACGCCCGCAATCTCGTGCGCGGAACCGCCACCCGCAAAGGGGCCAACATCCCCGCCTGCGTCGCCGATTCGCTCTCCGCCATCTTCTACACGCAGTCGCAGCCTCTCGTCGTCGGCCAGACCGTCGAATTCCCCCTCGCCGACGCCATGCGCACCGTCACCGTCGGCATGAAGGTGGAAAGCCGCGAGGAGATCAAGGTCCCCGCCGGCACCTTCCAGACAGTCAAGGTCCAGGCCACCGCCGACGAGGGCGTCGTCAAAAATCGCGGCCACATCTGGATCTGGTACACCGACGACCCGCGCCACCTTCCCGTGCAGATGCAAGCGCGGCTCTTCTGGGGAACCATTACCTTTCATCTGCAGTCAATCGAGCTGAAGTGACCTGGATCGCTACCCCCGCGCAAGGCAAACGCGAAGTACGCAGCGACCGCGGCGTGAACGCAGCGTACTCTGCGAGCACAGCGTTTGCCGTTCGTTTGAACAGCCTGAACGTGCATCCAAGGGAGGGCGAATGCTGAAAGGAAGTACGCCATGAGCAAAACGCTCGACAACAACGATGAGGTAATGGCAACAGAACCCGTCCTCTACTCCGACGAAGAACTCGTTCCGGTCGCCAGCTTCCCCGACCCCGCTACCGCCAACGTCGCGCGCACCGCTCTGGAGTCCGCCGGCATCGACGTGTTCCTGCAGGGCGAAAATGCCAACAGCCTGTTGCCGGTGGCCTTCGGCGCCCGCATCATGGTGCGCCCCACCGATGAGGCCCGCGCCCGTGAGATCCTCGCCGAGTTTGAAGCGCAGCCCGTCAGCTTCCAAGACGTCACCGACGCCGAAGAGGCAGGCGAAACAGAAGCCCGTCTCCACCCCGGGGTGCGGGAGCTCTGATGGCTCGCGATCGCGCCGTGATCTGCCTTTCGGGCGGCATGGATTCCACCGTCTGCGCCGCCCTGGCCGCCCGCGACTTTGACGCCTTCGGTCTGCACCTCAGCTACGGCCAGCGCACCGAGCAGCACGAACTCGCCTCCGCGCGGGAGGTCGCCCGGCTAGTCGGCCTCAGCGGCTTGCTCGAGCTCAAGACCGATCTCTTCCGCCAGATCGGTGGGTCCGCACTCACCGACACCTCCATCGCCGTTCCGGAAACCTCTCCGGAGGCCGCCACCGGCGAAGGCCGTCTCGCCGACGCCGGCCAGCGCACCGGCGCCGACATCCCCGTCACCTATGTTCCATTCCGCAACGCGCATCTGCTCTCCGCCGCCGTCAGTTGGGCGGAGGTTCTGGGCGCCAAGCGCGTGATCATCGGCGCCGTCGAGCAGGACAGCTCCGGCTACCCGGACTGCCGCCCCGCCTATTACAACGCCTTCAACGCGCTGGTCGCGCAAGGCACGCGCGACGGCGATATCCGGGTGGAAACACCGTTGATTCGGCTGCGAAAATGGGAGATCGTGCGCCTGGGAGTTGAACTGGGCGCCCCCTTGCATGTAAGTTGGTCGTGCTACGCGGGGGAAACCGAGGCCTGCGGTGTGTGCGAAAGCTGCACCCTTCGGCTTCGAGCCTTTGCCGAAGCCGGCGCCGTTGACCCCATTCCCTATGCCCGGCGAGCGGCGACGAAATCCGCCTAATGCCTCGCCAGTGCCCACCCTGTTCGGAGATTGCCTTCATGATGATAAGAAAAACCTTCCTTCCCTTGGCCGCCACCGCTGCCATCAGCCTTTCGTGCCTGCCCGGCGCCTTCGCGCAGGAGCCCGCCAGCATCCAGGGTCACGCCAACGATGAGGTCGGCAACGCCATCAAGGACGGCGAGGTTCGCCTGACCCAGGACATCAACGTCCCGCTCGAAAAGCGCAAGTACCCCTACACCTTCAAAACCGATGCCGACGGCAATTTCAAGGGCACCGGCATCGCCCCGGGTAGCTATCTCGTGAACCTATTCCGCGGCGCCACCAGCGTGGACTTTCTCGCCGACCAGGCCTTCAAGGCAGGCGAGACCAAGACCGAAAACTTCGACATGACCCGCGAAGAGTACATGAAGCAGCTCACGCCGGAGCGCCGCAAGCAGATCGAAGACTTTAAAGCCAAGAACGCCGAAGCGAACAATGCCAACAAGCAGGTCGCGAATCTGAACGCCACCCTGACGGCGGTCCGCACCGATCTGAAGTCCCCCACGCCCAACTTCGACAAGGACGTCGCCGACGCCAAGAGCACCACCACCCTGAAGCCGGACGAGCCGCTTCTGTGGGTGCTGTACGGCGACGCCCTCACCGCCAAAGCCGACCACGGCGCCGCCGAGGACCGCACCAACAAGGTCAACCCAAACACCGACGATGCTGTAAAGCAGAACTACTCCGACGCCATCGACGCCTACAAAAAGGCCGGCACCCTCATGGACGCCGCCGCCAAGAAGCCCACGCCGGAGGTGCAGGCGACGGTCTACAACGAGCTCGGCAACGCGCAGGGCAAAAGCGGAGCGGCGCCCGATGCCGTAGCCTCCTTTGACAAGGCGGCCGCCCTTCAGCCGCAGAACGCCGGCATGTTCTATGCCAACGCCGCCGCCGTCCTTTTCAACGCGCACCAGGACGGCCCTGCCCTGGACGAGGCAAACAAGGCCATTGCCGCCGATCCCAACCGCGCCGCTCCCTACTACATCAAGGGCCAGGAGCTGCTGCAAAAGGCCACCGTCGACAAGGCCGGTAAAATTCAGCCGCCTCCGGGCTGCGTCGACGCCTACCAGAAGTACCTGGAGCTCGCTCCCGATGGTCCCCAGGCCGCCGGCGTAAAGGAAACCCTCACCGCCCTAGGCGAAAAAGTGCAGACCCACTACACGGCCGCGAAGAAGGGCAAGTAAAGCAAGCAAACGTCCGTTTTAGCTGGGGTTCTCACCCACGGGATTTAGCATCCCTCGCCAAAGGCGGAGGACCTGCTGTCCCCTTTACACCGCCGCCCCCACCAATCGCTAGGGGCCCAACCGAGCCCTGGTAGCCGCACCCCGGCGACCAGGGACTTTGCTTTCACCCAATTTGCTCTACCCCAAGAAGCTTCCCATCCACCGAGGAATCCCAGGAATCCCATGGCCGAGCGCGTTCTACCCTACCCCGAAGCGCTCGCCGAGGTTCTGGCGGCGGCGGCCTCGCTCCCTTCCACGAACGCCGGCCAGCCTCGCTCCGAGCGTCTGCCCCTGCTTGCCGGCCTTGGCCGCACCTTGGCCGAGCCGGTTCGCGCGGAACGCGACCAACCGCCCTTCCCCCGTTCCACCCGCGATGGCTTCGCCGTCCGCTCCGCCGATCTCACCGCTGCAACCCCACTGCGTGTTATCGGCCTGCTGCGGGCCGGCGAGCAGTGGACCGGCCCAACGCTCCGCGCGGCTGAAACGATCGAAATTATGACCGGCGCCCCTGCTCCGGAGGGCGCCGATGCCGTTCTCATGATCGAACACACCGAACCGGCCGGCGAGGCTCATATCAAACCGCTTGCCGGCCGCACCCTGGTTCCCGGCGAAAACATCGTTCCACGGGGCGCCGAGGCCCTGGCCGGCACCGATCTGATCCCGTCCGGACGCCTGGTCGGCGCCCCCGAGATCGCCCTCGCCGCCAGCTGCGGCTACGCCGAACTCACGGTCCACCCGCGGCCGCGCGTTGCCATCCTCGCCACCGGCGACGAGCTCGTCGAGCTCACCGAAACGCCGGAATCCTGGCAGATTTACAACTCCAATAGCTACGCCCTGGCCGCGCTGGTCACCGCCGCCGGCGGCGAGCCACAGCGCCTGCCGGCAGCCCGCGACACCCGCGACGACCTCCGCGACCGCCTCGCCACCGCCCGCGACGCCGACCTGCTGCTGCTCTCCGGCGGCGTCTCCATGGGCAAATACGATCTCGTCGAAGACGCCCTGCGCGTGGCCGGCGCCGAGTTCCTCTTCACCGGCACCCTGATCCAGCCCGGCAAGCCCCTCGTCTTCGGCCGCCTGCCGCGCCCCTCCGGCACGGCGGGCACACCTGCCGGCTGGACCTACTTCTTCGGCCTCCCCGGCAACCCGATCTCCACCGAGGTCTGCTTCCGGCTCTTCGTCACGCCGCTCCTGCGCGCCTTGGCCGGCGCAACCGAGCTGCCGCCGCGCTTCGCCGAAGCCCGCCTCGCCGAAGACGTGCGCGGCGGCGCCAAGGTCACCCGCTTCCTGCCCGCCGCAATCGCCGGGGACTGGCAGGGGGTCAACGTTCGCCTGATCCCCTGGCACGGCTCCGGCGACCTCGCTGCCAACGGCCGCGCCGACGGCTTCGTCGTTCTGCCCGCCGGTGTCCCGCAGTTCACCGCCGGCGAAACCGTCCGTGTCCTGCTCCGGTAGCTGGAGGCCCTGCTCCGGTAGCCGGAGGCCCTGCTGCGATAGCATCGGCACTGTGACTGAAAAGCTCTCCCACTACGACCCATCCGGCCAGGCGCACATGGTCGACGTCGCCCAAAAATCCCCCACGCGCCGCGAAGCCACCGCCGCGGCTTTCGTCGAGCTGAACGAGGCTGTCCTCGCCGCCCTGCCGCAAAATCCAAAGGGAAATCCGTTGGAGGTCGCTCGCTTCGCCGGCATCATGGCCGCAAAACGCACCGCGGAGCTCATTCCCATGTGCCATCCGCTGCCGCTCAGCTTCGTAGAGGTGCAGGCCACGGTCGTCGCCGGCGGCGTGGAGATCCGCGCCACGGCGGCTACCGTCGCCGGCACCGGCGTCGAAATGGAAGCCATGACCGCGGCCTCCGTCGCCGCACTCACCGTCTATGACATGACCAAGGCGCTGGACAAAGGCATTCGCATTCGCGACATCGTCCTGCTCGCCAAATCAGGCGGCAAAAGCGGCGACTATCGCCGCGAATGAGTCCCGACCCCGGCCAACCCGGACAGGCGTTCCGTTGCTTGCCTCGTCACGCCGTAGCGAAGCGAAGGGATCTATTGTGTAGCGATTCACCAGACCCGCCGGTGATAGCTACACGGCCCTAACTTACGCCGGATGCGCCATCGCCACCGCGAACCGGTGGTGCTGATCGTGAAAAAGGTGCGAACTGCCGAATCCCGCTGCGGCCAGCAGCGGGTGCAGGCTTCGCTCCGTGAATTTGTAGCTGTTCTCGGTATGAATCGTCTCGCCGGCGGCAAAGGTGATCGATTGACCGCCGCTTTTCCCGGGCAGCAGAACTGTTTGATCGGTGAGGCTCTCCAGATGCATTTCGATCCGGCTTTCGGCGGCGTTCCATCGCGACCGGTGCGCAAAGGTCGCCGCGTCGAAGTTCGTGCCGAGCTCCCGATTCAGCCGCACCAGGATGTTCCGATTGAACTCTGCCGTCACCCCGGCCTCGTCGTCGTAGGCCGCCAGCAGCGAATCGACGCTCTTGCAGGCACAGGGTGCAAGGTCGACCCCAAGCAGCAGCGCATCCGAACTCTGCTTCAGATGCTTGCGCAGCTTCTTCAGGATCAGCGTCGCCTCGGGCGGCGAGAAATTGCCGATGCTGGAACCGATGTACATCGCCAAAATGCTGCAACCCTCGGGCCGCTCGATCCTGTACGGCTCACTCACGTAGTTCGCAACCTGCGGGTGAATGCGCAGGCCAGGGATGTTCGCCGTCAGGACGGCGTCGGCTTCGGCCAGCGCGGATTCGCTCACGTCTACCGGCTGGTATAAAACTTCGCCCTGCGACGCGGCGGCAGCGGCCAGCAGGACACCTGTCTTTGACGCCGAGCCGGCACCCAGCTCCATCACCGTGAGCGGCTTACGCGGAAATGCCAGGATCTCCACGGAAAACTGCTGAAAGATGCTGCGCTCGGCGCGGGTGAGGTAGTACTCGGGCGATTCGGTGATCTGTTCAAACAATCCCGATCCACGCTCGTCATAAAACAACCAGGGCGGCAGTGTCTTTTGGCTACCGCGGGGTACGTGCAGGCCGCGAACAGCCTCACGGAGAACAACTTCATGCAGCGCTTCAGGAGCTTCAGTCATAGGTGATCCGGGTCCCGCAAGAACGGCTTGCCGGGTGGCTTGCGCTTCAAGACGTGTTCTTTAGTCTCTCAGATTTCGTATGGCCTTGCGAGGGATTCACCGGCCCAATTTGAGACAATCGAAATTTGTAAATCCCCCACCCGGGTAACGTTACCGCTACAGCCGGCCTTTGGCGGTCGGCTACACACCATCCTGCGCCAGCCGGACGCCGCTGAACTGCCACCGGGTTGAGGGTCCAAAGAAGTTACGGTAGGTGGCCCGGATGTGGCTTGCCGGGGTCACGCAGGAGCCACCGCGCAGAATCATCTGCGAGCTCATAAACTTGCCGTTGTACTCGCCCAACGCCCCCGGCAGCGCACGGTAACCCGGATAGCCCGTGTAGGGCGAAGCGGTCCACTCCCACACATCCCCAAAGAGCTGCAGCGGACCCGCTGCCTTCTCTGCGGTGGGAGCGGTTCGCGGATGCAAAGCCTGCAACTCAAGCAAGTTACCGCCCACGGGCTGATCCGCCGCGACGAACTCCCACTCGAACTCCGTCGGCAGCCGGCAGCCGCTCCAGCGCGCAAAGGCGTCGGCCTCAAAGAAGCTGAGATGGCAGACCGGGGTCTCGGAGACCTCATGGAGGCTCCGCCAACCGTTCAGCGTGTACACATTCCAGCCGGCAGGGCCAGCCGGATCGCGGCGCCAGTAGAGCGGCGCCCGCCATCCCTCAGCTTCGACGGCGTCCCAACCCGCGGAAAGCCAGAGCTCCGGCCGGCTGTAGCCGTTGTCTTCCATGAACGCGAGGTACTCGGCACAGGTGGCCGGCCGCGAGGCGAGGCGAAACGGAGCGAGGTACACCAGGTGGCGTGGGGTCTCGTTGTCGAAGGCAAACGCCTCGATGTCCGACGCCTCGGGCGTCGTGCCGATCTCGGCGATGCCGGCGCGTCCAGGCAGGCCGGGCGTGTAGGGCAGCCACTCCACCGGAGGTGCGATCGACAGCCCCGCGGCCTCCTCCGCACCGCCGGCCGGCGGCAGGTACGCCGGCTGCAGCGGATTAGTGAAAAAAGCGTGCTTGATGTCCGTGGCGGCCAGCTCCAGGTGCTGCTGCTCGTGCTCCAGGCCCAGCGCGACCCGGCGCAACACCTCGTCCTCGGGCGAACTCTCCAGCAAGCGCTCGATCGCCGCATCCACATGCCGGCGGTAGGCAAGAATCTCATCGAGCGGCGGCCGGGAGAAGCTGGCCCGCAGCTTCTTCTCCGGCATCTCTCCCAGCGCCTTGTAGTAGCTGTTGAACAGCCAGCGGAAGTCCGGGTTGAAGGCCCTGTACCCGGCGACGAACTCGCTCAGCACAAACGTCTCAAAGAACCAGGAGGTGTGCGCGATGTGCCACTTCACCGGCGACGCCTCCGCGCAGGACTGCACCATCATGTCCTCCGGCGTCAGCGGGGCGATAAACGCGGTCGTGGCCCCGCGTACGGAGCGGAAGCGTCCGAGCAGGGCAGCCGCAGTCTGACCCGCGGTTTGGGCCGTTGTCTGGGCCGTTGTTTGGTCCGTAGTTTGGTCCGTAGTTTGGGCCGTTGCCTGGGCCGTTGCCTGGGCCGTTGTCTGGGCCGTTGTCTGGGCAAGCAATTGTGTGATCATCCGAAGCCCCTCCGGGAAGCCGCGCGCGCCAGGGGTGCCGGCGCTCTGCCACCGGTCGCGCTCCCTCCGCGCCAAGCAGCGTCACAGGAGGCGTCGGGCTGCCGGGCGCGGCGCCTTTCGGTGCAGCGGCTCCCTTCCGTTATACCGCCAATCCCGTGCCGTGGGTCCGGCGGCAAAATTCACCCTGTTGCCCCGAGTCTTCTGCCGGGCATTCACGTCTCACCCTTTATTCCCCGTTGCGGTGCCCTCTTCTGCACGGCAGGGACCCCGGGGTGGTGATTGAGGAGTCTGATGAAATTGTTGGTGTCGCGAAAGATCCCGCATAAGAGCCCGCTTTCAACTTGCCCTGGGATGTTTCGCGGCATTATGCGACCCGCGCGCCCGTGGATAGCCGGTTGCGCCCTCGTCTTGGCGGCCGCCGGCTCCGCGCCGCTCATCCGGGCACAGGCCCCAGACTCCCCGGGCGGCGCTCAGGAAGGCTCGCCCTCCACGCCGGGCCAGCACCGCGGCGGCGGCCAGTACGCCGGCATGGGTCGCGCCGGGGGCGAGGTAACCGCCGTCTCCGGCAACACACTCACCGTCAAGGGTGAAAACGGCCACCCGGTCACGATCGTAACCACCGACAACACACGCATCATGAAGGATCGCGGCCCGGTCAGGGCGAGCGACCTGCACGTCGGCGACGGTCTTATGGCCTTCGGCAATCTGGACCCCGCCACCGGCACCCTGCACGCCGCGATGGTGATGGCCACCGACGCCGCCGAGCTGAAGACCATGCGGGAAAACCTCGGCAAGACCTACATCACCGGGCGAGTCACCGCGATCAATCTGGATGACGCCAAAATGACCGTCGAACGCCCGGACCACGTCGCGCAAACCATCGGTTTTGACGAGTCCACCAGCTTCAAGCGCGCCGTCCGCGGCCAGCGCGGCATGAATGGAACGAATGGCACAAACGGCGGCAACGGGGAAGGCCGGGACGCCGGGGGCATGGGTGGCATGGGGATGGGCGGCGGCATGGGCGCGATGGCCAGCGGCGGTGCCGCCCTGGACCGCGCCTTCGCCAACGGCGAAAGCATCACCCTGGCCGACATCAAGGTCGGCGACAACGTAACGGGAACAGGTTCCGTCAAAGGCGGCGTCTTTGTGCCCGTGCGCCTGCTCGAAAGCCCGCTACGGCCACCACGTGCACGCGGCGCGGCAACACCCGGCGACGCGACGCCCGGCGAACGGTAAGCTCGCGTGAAGGCAGTCGTGCGTCACCTGGGTTCCCGGAAAATCCACCGCCACTCCCGGCCCAAGCTGGCCCGGACTGGTTCAGTTCCTTCCTTCGCTTCGGCATTCGGCGCGCTCACATTGTGCGCCATGCTGGCCCCCGCCGAGCTCCACGCCTCGCGCAAAATGGGAACCGGCGCCCCCCGGAGACCCGTCTCGCTCCCACACCTGATCCTGTCAGCGCGGGTCGGCGGCCCTCAGACCCCTGCTACCAGTCCCGCCACGCCTAACTCGGCGCCCGCCGCCGCGCCGGTCCAAACGCAGGCCCCGGCAGCATCCGTCACGTCTCCGCCGCAGGTCAGCGTACAGGCCGGCGGTGGCACGGTACACGGCACGGTCGTCGCCGGTGTCGCCGGCAAACCCGGCGGTGTCCCGTTACCGGGGGTGGCCATCACGGCAACCAACACCCTCACCGGACGTCGTTACACCTCCGCCACCGACGCCGACGGCGTTTACACCCTGAAGATCCCGCGGAACGGCCGCTACGTTCTTCGCGCCGAACTCGCCGGCTTCGCCGCGGCCACCGCCGAGGTCCTCCTCACGGGGGAGGCAGCCGCGCCGGTCCCGGCAGCTGGGAAGGCCGCCGATTTTGGCCTGCAGCTCGCCAGCCGCGTCGAAGCCGCCGATAACGCCTCAGCCGCCGCGGCCACCACCAACGGTGCCGCCAGCCTGCTGCGCGGCCTGCAGGGATTAAGCCTGAGTGGGGGGGCGACCGGGGCGGAGGATGCGGGTGCCGGCGGCGGCAACGCGGGTGCGGCCCTGCCCCAACTCGGAGGCCAGGGCGGCAGCCTGAGCGACACCGCCGGCGCCGGCAGCGAGACCGTCGCCGTCTCCGGCCAGACCGGCCAGACCAACGGCCTCGCCAACTTCAGCGAAGACGAGCTGCGCGAGCGCATCCAGCAGGGCGTCGAACAGGCCCGCGCCAACGGCCAGCTGCCCCCCGGCGTCGATCCCACCAACGCCATCGTCGGCCTGCTCGGCAATCTGATGTCCGGTCCCGGACCGGGGGGCGGCGGTCGCGGCGGCAGATCGGGAGGTGGCCCAGGCGGCGGAGGCTTCGGCCGCGGCTCCGGAGCCTTTCGCAACCTGGATCCCACGCAGCTGCACGGCGGCCTCAACTACCAAGGCGAGTACTCCGCGCTTGACTCCGCCCCATGGTCCGCCACGCTGCTGCCGCAGACCAAACTGCCCTACGCCAAGGACACCTTCGGGGCCACGTTGGCCGGTTCGCCCTACATCCCCGGCCTCATTAAGCCCAGCTCCAAACAGTTCGGCTTCCTGAACTTTAATTACACCCGCAACACCAATCCGGAGGTGCTCGTCGGCACCGTGCCCACCGATGCCGAGCGCAACGGCGACTTCAGCAACTTCACCCAGACCGTCAACGGCGGAACCGCGGTAACCAAGATCTACGATCCAACCACCAACCAGCAGTTTGCCTACAACGGCCAGCCCAACGTCATCAATCCCGCGCGCCTCACGCCGCAGGCGCTCTACGTGCTGAACAACTTCTATCCGCACGCCAACGTCGCCACGGCCGGCACGCAGGCCTACAACTACCAGACGGACACCACGGCCGGCCAGAACTCCGCCAACCTGTCCACCCGCTTCATCCGCAATCTCGGCACCAACAACACCAGCCCGTTCGGCGGCTTCGGGGGCGGTGGAGGCGGCCGTGGCAATCGCAACGCGCCCGCCACGCTGCGCCAAAGTCTGAACACCAGCTTCAGCTACTCGCACTCCGCCTCCGACATCCGCAACATCATCCTTCCACTCTCCGGCGCCTCGCAGTCGAACGGCTACAACCTCAGCGAGGGCTACGTCGTCGGCTTCGGCCGCTTCAATAACACGGCCACCGTCACCTGGAATCGCAGCCACGCGCTCACGCGTAACTACTTCACCAACACCGCGAACGACCCCGCCGCCGCGGCAGGCATCGCCCTGCCCAGCACCGGCGTGCTCGGCGCGCAGCCGAACTTCTACAACGGCCTGCCCGCGCTCACCTTCACCAACTTCCTCTCTGTCACGAACACCAACCCGCAGGACAACATCGGGCAGACGATCTCCTTCTCGGACCAGGTCAGCTACCGGCACAAGAAGCACAACACGCGCTTCGGCGGCGACGTCCGCCGCGTGCACCAGGATTACCTAGGCGGCGGCACACCGCTTGGAGATTTCACCTTCACCGGCTACAACACGCAGAGCAGCGCCGACCAACTCCTCTCCACTGGCAGCACAGGCCAGGTGCAAAGCGGCTCCGCCTTTGCCGACTTCCTGCTCGGCCTGCCGCAGCAGACGCAGATCCAGGCCGGCCTGAACAAGATCTACCTGCGCGCGAACATCTACGACTGGTACGCCAACGACGACTTCCGCGTGGCCAACGGCCTCACCCTCAACGGCGGTCTCCGGTATGAATACTTCAGCCCCTACAACGAAAAAAACAACCGCCTCGTGAACCTCACCGGCGTCACGGAACAGACCGCGGGCGTCGGTTGCGTGACCCCCACGGGCATCTCGATCCAGACCCCGGCCGGCCTGCTCACCTGCGCCCCCGGGCCGACCTCATCCCTGCTGCATGGCGATCACGTCATGTACTCGCCGCGCTTCGGCGTGGCCTGGCGGCCCCAGGTCTTCCCCACGCTGCTGAAAGAGACCGTCTTCCGCGCGGGCTACGGCATCAACTTCAACACGGCACAGTTCGCCAGCTTCGCGCAGTCGCTCTCCTACCAGGCGCCCTTCGCCGCCTCACAAAACAACGTGCTGTCGACAGCGACCGACAACACCGGCTGCAATCAGGCCAGCCCCACCGCCGCCTCAAATCTCACGCTGGCCAATGGCTTCAACTGCTCAAACAAGCTTTACCAGAACACCTACGCGGTAAACCCGGACTACCGCCTCGGCATGGTGCAGGTCTACAACGCCAACATCCAGCGCACGCTGCCCGCAGGCGTCGTGCTGAACATCGGCTACAACGGCTCACATGGCTCCGGGCTCAACGTGGTGCGCGCGCCCAACCACATCAGCAACATGGTCACCACGCCGGACGCCGTCGCCTTCACCTACCAGAGCTCCGACGCCGAATCCACCTTCAACGCCTTCACCGTCAGCGCGCAGAAGCGCCTGCAAAAAGGCCTCGCGCTCGGCTTGAACTACCAGTACGCGCACTCGATCGACGACGCCTCCAGCTTCGGCGGCGCCTCCACCACCTCCACCCTCCAGAACGACGATGACCTGCACGCCGAGCGCGCCAACTCCAGCTTCGACCAGCGCCACAAACTCACCGGCACCTGGCTCTACGAGCTCCCCGTCGGCCCCAACCGCCTGTTCCTGAACCGCGGCGGCGTCGCCTCCAAGCTCCTCGACGGCTTCAACATCTCCAGCGCCTTTACGCTCGCCTCCGGCATGTACTTCACGCCGAACTACACCTCCACCGCCGCGCAAACCGCCGCCGGCGGCACCTACACCCTGCGCCCCAACCGCAACTTCGCCCAATCCATCGCCGGCGCCGGCTCACTGCATTCGTGGTTCAACAGCGCGGCCTTTACCTCACCCGTCGGCTACGGCTCCGCGTCCCGCTACAGCATCGAAGGCCCCGGCCAGGTGCTGGTCGCAATATCTCTCTCGCGTACCGTGCCGCTCGGCGAAACCCGCTCCTTCGAAGCTCGCATCACCGCCAACAACGCCTTCAACACCGTGCAATACAACGGGATCGATACACAGCTCGACTCCGCCACCTTCGGCCAGGTCACCGGCGCCGCCACCATGCGGCAGATCACCTTTATCGGCAGGTACAGGTTCTGATGAGATCCACACGGCATCACTCAAACCTGTCGCGCTCGCTGCTCACGGCTCTTCTCCTCCCGTGGGCTGCCCTGCTGTGCCTCGCGCAAACCGCTCCCGCGCTGCAGCAGCCGGGCGGCGAGCAAACACCCGCTGACAACCAGCACGGCAACTACACGCTCACGGTCAACGCCAACATTGTGCTGACCAACGTCGTCGTGCGCGACAAAAAAACCGGTGCCGTCGTCAAAGATCTCAAGGCCTCCGACTTCACCGTCCTTGAAAACGGCAAGCCGCAGCGCATTGCCAGCTTCGACTACCAGAACGTCGACCAGGCCGCGCAGCTAGCCGAGAAAAACACCGTCAGCGGCAAGGCCTCCATCGCCGATCTGCTCGAACGCAACTTCGCCGCCGACCCGCAGCAGCTCCGCGATCACCGCCTCATCGTCATGTTCTTCGACCTCAGCACCCTGCAGGATGACGACACCGACCGCGCCGTCGAAGCCGCGCAGAAATACATCAACACCCAAATGCAGCCCGCCGATCTCGTCGCGCTCGTCAGCTTCTCCACCGCGCTCAAGATGGATCAGGATTTCACCAGCAACAAGCAGGCGCTGCTGCATGGCCTCGCCAGATACAACGGCACCGACCAGACCTCGTTCGGCACCGGGGCCACCGGCGGCACCACCGCAGGCACGGGCGACGACGGCTCCAGCTTCGTCGCCGACGACACCGAATACAACAACCTCAACACCGACCGCGAACTCTACGCCATTCGCCAGATCGCGCAGTCGCTTGAACGCGTGCCGCAGCGCAAAAGCATGCTCTACTTCTCCGGCGGGCTCTCCCGCAACGGCATTGAAAACCAGGCCAGCCTGCGCGAGGCCACCAACGCCGCCGCAAAAGCCAACCTCGCCATCTACTCCGTCGACGCACGCGGCCTGCAGGCGCTCCCACCCGTCGGCGACGCCACGCAAGGCAGCCTGCGCGGCACCGCTGCCTACACCGGCAGCGCCGTCGCCACGCAGTTCAGCAACAATTTCAGCTCGCAGGAACTGCTCAGCACGCTTTCCACCGACACCGGCGGCAAAGCCTTCTTCGACTCCAATGACTTCGGCCCCGCCTTCCAGCAGGTCCAGCACGATACCGAGGCCTACTACATCCTCGGCTTCCACTCTTCCGATCCACGCCGCGACGGCGCCTTCCGTCACCTCACCATCAAGGTCAACCGCTCCGACGTAAAGCTTGAATACCGGCCCGGCTACTACGCTCCCGCCGACTTCCAGCACCAGCGGACCGAAGACCGCGAGCAGGCAATGCAGGACCAGATGCGCAGCGATCTGCCCGCCCTCGATGTCGCCGTTTATCTGCAGGCGCTCTACTTCCGGCAGAACGCCAACACCTTCTACGTCCCCGTAAATCTCATCGTGCCGGGCTCGCAGATCCCCTTTACGCGCAGCAAAGACCAGGACAAGGCCACACTCGACGTCCTCGGCCAGGTGCGCAACGCGCAGGGTATCCCCGTGGGCAACGTGCGCGACACCGTGAAGCTCGCCGTGAATCAGGCCCAGGGGGTAAAGCAACGCAACATCCAATACTCCACCGGCTTCCTGCTCGCCCCCGGCCACTACCATCTGAAGTTCGTCGTGCGCGAAAACGAGACCGGCAACATGGGCTCCTTCGAGACCGATCTCAACGTCCCGGACCTCAAAAAACTTCCTGTAAAACTCAGCTCCGTGATGCTCGCCAGCCAGCGCACACCGGACGCCACCAAGGAAAATCCGAATCTGCTCGTCCGTGACGGGGAACAGTACATCCCCAACGTCGCCCACGTCTTCCGGCAGGATCAGCACCTATATCTGCTCTACGAACTCTACGACCCCGCCAAGGCAAAGAACGCCCCGCAACCCGCCAACGCCCCGGGGCTTGTGCGCCGCGAAGGCGGCCCCGTGCACGTGCTCACCTCCATCGAGTTCCTCTCCGGCGGCGCCAAGGTCTATGAGACCCCGCTGGTCACCGCCGACACACTGAACGTACCCTCACGGGACGCCGTGGCGTTTCAGTTCGATGTCCCCCTCGCGCAGCTGAAGCCCGGCAACTACATCTGCCAGGTCAACGTCATCGACGACGCCGGTGGTTCCTTCGCCTTTCCGCGGCTCGCCTTGCGCGTGGGCGCCCCGCCGGTGACGCCGCCATTAGCCGCCCCCGTGCCCGCCGCCCCCGTGCCCGCCGCCCCCGTGCCCGCCACACCCATCCCGAAGCAGTAATCCGGCGCGCCTACTCTCACTTTGTTGTTGTCATCCTGAGCGCCGCGAAGGACCTGCTGTTTGTTCGAGAACTCGTCAAAATAGCGCTAAGCACCGACCTCGCGTGCAGGCTGCGACAGCCTTCCCCTGCAAGGCGTCTAATCATCAGCGTGTCGCGGCGAAGCTCCTCACGCCGGACGATCGCCCGGGGAAAAGCTTATGCAAGGCCGCACATTCAACCGCTTGGCATCCGTCGCCGCTCTCTTTCCAGCCGCTCTCTTTCTAGCTGCTCTTCTACCGTCCACAAGCCTTGGGCAGGTCAGCACGGGCGAAGCCGCACCTGCTCCCCCCGCACCCCTCCATCTCAATATCGTGGTTGCGCCGAACTCGGGCGAACCCATGGCGAACCTTCCTCAAAGCGCCTTCACCGTGCTCGATAACGGACAGCCCCAAACCCTCGCAAGCTTTCGCGCAGTCTCCGGAAAAGATGTCGCCACCGAGGTCCTGATCGTGGTCGATTCGGTGAACATCCGCTACACGCAGCTGGCTTACGCCCGGCAGCAGCTGGCCGACTTCCTGAGGCAAAACGGCGGCCGGCTCCCCTTTCCGACATCGCTCCTGCTCTTGAGCGATACCTCGCTGGAAGCCACGCCGTTCACCACCGACGGCAACGGCCTCAGCAAAACCCTGGAGGGTAAAACCATCGGCCTGCGCGACCTGCGCCGCAGCTCCGGTTTCTACGGCGCCCAGGAACGGCTGGACATCTCGCTGAAAGGCCTGTCCCAGGTATTGGCGAAGGCGTCGGAGGCAAAGGGTCACAAGATCGTTCTGTGGATGTCGCCCGGCTGGCCGCTGCTCTCAGGTCCTGGCGTAGAACTCACCGCCAAAGAGTCCGACGGAATCTTCGGAGAGATCGTCGGCTTCTCCACCAACATGCATCGCGCGGACGTCACGCTCTACAGCATCGATCCTCTGGGAACGCAGGAAGGCGTCGGGCGCACGTTTTATTACGAAGAGTTCCTGAAGGGTGTCGAAAAACCCTCGCAGGCGCAACTCGGCAACCTAGGTCTGCAGGTGCTGGCCGTGCAGAGCGGTGGCCTCGCCCTCAGCAGCAGCAACGATGTCCGCGGCCTGTTCGCCAAGGCCATGCGGGACACAACGGCCGAGTACCAGATCACCCTTCCACCCTCCACCGTTGCGCCCGACGGCGACCACGGCTATCACAGCCTGGAGGTCCGCGTAGCCCAACCCAACGTGAAGGCAAGAACCGACCGAGGCTTCTACACCCAGCCGTAACCGCGCAAACTCACGAGTGATCACCCAATCCTCTATGGGTTGTCATCCACTCTTCTATGACTTGTCATCCACTTCTCCATGACTTGTCATCCTGAGCGTAGCGAAGGACCTGCTGTTTGTTCAAGAACGCCACAACATCAAGGTAGAAGCCATAGGCCTTCTGGATCAGCCCGGCTCAGGCACAACGCAAATGTCCGGCGCATCGCCGGCGCCATAAGGACAGTGCCGGCAGCCGGAGTTGCAGCAGTACCCACGTCGCAGATGGTACTGCGCCGTAAACACCAGGTAGGGTCCATCCAGGTACGTGTCGCCGGGCTGCATCGCGTCGTCCGCCGGCTGCGTCTCTTCAGCGTCTTGCAGATCGCGCGTCTTCTCCTCACCGGAGTCGCCGCCGGTAGCCCCTGGGAATGCCTCAGCCCGCGTCAAGAGAACAATCTCAGACTGCCCTGCGCGGCCGCGGCCGGTGGGGCAGCCGGCGTGCGCACCCCTTCTCGCAGCAGCGCCGCCACGGAGCGCACCGGTTTGCGCACCGCCTTCGCCTCCGCCCGCAAAACGCCCTCCCCCACAACATCGGAAGCCAGCGGATCGACGGCCGCCCCACACTGAAACGTCACCGTGCGGCCGGGAATCGCCGCCACCCGCTCGCCCGGCACCAGGATACCCGCCAAATTCAACGGATCGGCAGCCGCCAGCGTGAGCACCGGCTCCACGCTCCGCTCCGCCTGCTTACGCCGTGCCTCACGAAGCCCCTCCACCGCCTCCGGCAACGCAAACTGCTCGCCAAAAGGGCCACTCACAAACCTTCCGCCACGCACCTCGCCCCGCGCCTCCAGCCGCCGCAGGTGCGGCAGCAGATCGCGCCACTTCGGCGCATTGGACTCCCTCGTTAACAGCTCGCGAAACAGCACACCGTAGCGGCACAACAGCACCCGCGCGTGCGACTCCAGCGAAGCCTGCTGCGCCCGCGCTTGCTGAATCGCGGCCTCACCCTTGTCTGTCGAGATCGTTTCCGCCGAAGCCTCCTCACACAGCAGCGACCACCGCCCCGCCGTCGTGCGCGCCGCCGCGCGTTTCTTCAGGCTGACCGCCGGCGTCTGCTCCAGGTGCACACTCTTGCGCCGTGGATCCATCAACGCCCGCAGCTGATCGAATCCATCCGCGGACGCCAGCCCCGCTGTAGCCAGCTCCCACAATCCCGTGTTCACCGCCTGCTTCGTCAGCCCGCTCAACCGCTGCAGATCCGCCGTAAAGGCAGCACCACGCTCGGCCAGCAGCGCCCGCATCTTTTGCGCCTCGCTTGAAAGCGCCAGCGCCAGCATCTTTTCCTCCACGCACTTCGCCGCCAGTGCCTCCGGCAGCCAATCCGCCGACTCCCGCAGAAAAAATGTGATCGGCGCGGCCCCCGTAGGAATCACCCGCCGCGGCGCTCCCCCATCGGCCTCGCTCCACGCCGGATGCGGCGATATCCGGCCCCAACCCACAACGCCCGCCAGGCAAAGCTGGTCCAGCCAGCGCGGATCGTAGTCACGCACCCGCATCGGCAGCAGAGTCCGCTCCCACTCGCACGCCGGCGCCTCAAACCCTTCCATCTGTTCCAGCGCCGCCAGCACACCCTCCTCGCCGCTCACCTGCGCGTCGGGTGCCACGTGCTGCCACTCCTGCAGCCAGCGATTGAACACCGCCGCCGACACCGGCTCCACACTCTTGCGCAAACCACCCAACGTCAGCCGATGAATGCGCTGCAAAATCCGCCGCTCACACCACTCGATCTTCTCGGGTGCATCGTCACTGGGCTTAGCGCGCTCAAACACCCCACGCATCGCCAGCCCCTGCATTTCCGCCATCAGCAGCGATTGGTAAACCTCCGTCGCATCCAGCTGCAGCAAAGCCGCAAGCGACTTCGCCGTCAGCGGCCCCAGCAGCTGCATCCATCCCTGCACCGCGCTCGCCACGGCCCCGTCGCGCGGCGAAACCGGCTGCGCGGGCCTGTACTCCGTGCCCGCAAACACCCGTTCCGCTCGCGATTGGCTTACAGCCGGTACCTCACCGCCGGCAGCCATCACCTCAGCCTCCGGCCACAGCAAACGCGCATCGTCCAATCGCTCCGCCGCAACCCAGTGCAACGCCTCACCGACCCGCAGCTGCACTGCCCGGCCCTTGCCCTCCAGCCGGGCAAAAAACTCGCCCCAGTGCTGCATGCCGCGCGGCTTTGCGGCAGCCTGCGCCTCCAAAAACGCCAGTGGCAAAGCCCCCAGCTGCAACAGCAGATCGTGCAGCTCATGCTCATCGCGCACGTCGGGCCAAAGCGTCTCGCGCACGCTGTCGATCGCTGCCTGATCCAGCCTGCCCGCAGCCTCCGTCACCGCATCCGGCAGCGTGCGCCGCAGCTGCACCGCCCGCGCCCGCCGCGCCGCCGCATCGGCCTCATCCAGGTATGCATACGGCATCGCGTTGATCAGCTCATGCGCAAACTGCGAGGGCACCGGCGTATCCACAGCAAGGCACGTGATCGCCCCCGAAGCAATCCCGCGCAGCAGCGCCTCCAGCCCGTCGATATCCATCGCCTCCGTCAGCGTGTCGCGCATCACCTCGCGCACCAGCGGGTGATCCGGAATCTCGATATCGCCCGTCATCGTCTCCGGGCATGCAGAAGCATGCGGAAACACACTTGCCAGCAGATCATCGGACCGCGTCCGCTGTACCTGCGGCGCCACCCTCTTGCCCTTTTGCATGCGCAGCAATTGCAAACTGCGTCCCGCCGCCCAGCGCCACCGATTCTTGAACAAGGGCGATGGGATCGAGGCCTGCTCCAGCAACTCACGCGCTGTGTACTCGCTCAGAAACTGAAACACATCCATCAACGGAAAACTGTGCTGCTCCGCCAGCGAAATATTGATCCCGTTATCCGTCGCCGCAGCCTGTAATTCGAAATTAAATCCACGACAAAACCGCTTGCGCAGCGCCAGCCCCCACGCTTTGTTCAAACGCCCACCGAACGGCGCATGCAGAATCAGCTGCTGCCCTCCACCCTCATCGAAAAACCGCTCCGCAATAATTGTCGTCTTCGTCGGCACCGCCCCCAGCACACTGCGCCCCGCCACCACATACGTCACCAGCTGCAACGCCGCGGACTCACACACAAAGCACTCACGCTTCAGCCAGTCCATGCAAGCGCGCACCTCCGGATGCAGTGACCCCCACCGACCATCCACATAAGGCGTCGAAGAAACATCCTCCGCACTGCCCGAACTCTGCACAGCACCGCTGATCGCCGAAGGCTTCACACTCCGCGTACGAACATCGATCTCCGCCCGCAGATCACTCACGCCATCGCACAGCGCCTCGGTCCGTTGCGGCGCTTCGCCCTCCCAGAACGGAATGCTCGGCGGCGCTCCATGCGCATCCTCCACCAGCACCTTGCCCCCCGGATCGACGCGCTGAATCCGCCAACTCGTGTTGCCCAGCAGCACCACATCGCCCGCATGCGAATCCACCGCAAAGTGCTCGTCGAGCGTCGCAATCTGCACGTTCTCCGGCTGCAGCATCACCGCAAACAGTGACGTATCCGGAATGGCGCCGCCGTTGCCAATCGCCGTCATCCGCGCCCCCCGCCGAGCATGCAGATGCCCCTGCACACGGTCGCGCAACACGTAAGCCCCGTACCGCCCGCGCGTACTTTCAATGCCGTTGTGCAGCAGCGCCAGGACCTCTTCAAACGCCTCACGAGTCAACGCCCGGTACGGCCACGCCCGCCGCACCACGTCATACAGCGCGTCCTCCTCCCAACTCTCCGCCCCACACATCGCGACCACCTGCTGCATCAGCACATCCACCGGCGCTTCAGGAATCTCCAAACGATCCAACTCACCGGCGATCATCTTCCGCAGCAGCGCCGCCTGCTCCAGCAGATCATCCCGCGTCATCGCGAAGAATCTTCCCTTCGGAATCGCTCCACGCCAGTGCCCCGCGCGCCCCACCCGCTGCATCGCCACGGCCACCGCCCGCGTGGACTGGATCTGGCACACCAGATCCACCGACCCGATATCGATCCCCAACTCCAGCGACGCCGTGGCGATCAAAATCTTGATCTCGCCATCCTTCAATCGCTGCTCCGCATCCAGCCGCAACGTTCGCGACAACGACCCATGGTGCGCCGCCACCGCATCCGGCCCCAGCCGCTCGCTCAGCTCAAAGCTGATCTTCTCCACCAGCCGCCGCGTGTTCACAAACACCAGCGTCGACCGATGCCCTTCCGCAAACCGCGCCAGCTTGTCATACACCTCGGTCCACATCGCGTTCGTCGCCACCGAACTCAACTCGTCGGACGGCACCTCGATCGCCACATCCAGCACGCGCCTTTGTCCGACCTGCACAATCGTCGCGCGCGGCCGCTCCGCATGCGCCCCGGTCAGAAAATCGGCCACCAGCTCGATCGGATTCTGCGTGGCCGAAAGCCCGATCCGCTGCGGCGCTCGCTTCACCCCGGGCAGCATCGCTCCCGCGCACAACCGGTTCTCTACGCAAACAATCGCCTCCAGCCGCTCCAGGCTCAACGCCAGGTGCGAGCCGCGCTTGTCATCGGCCACCGCATGGATCTCATCCACAATCACCGTGCGCACACCGCATAGGTTCCCTCGCGCCTTCGCCGAGGTCAGCAGCAGATACAACGACTCCGGCGTCGTCACCAGGATGTGCGGCGGCTGCCGCAACATCGCCGCGCGGTCTTTCTGCGGCGTATCCCCGGTGCGCACCCCCGTCCTGATCTGACTATTCGCCTGGGGACACAAAAACCCGCGCTCCAACGCCAGCTGCTGAATCTCCCGCAGCGGCCCCTCCAGATTCTTCTGCACATCGTTCGACAGCGCCTTCAGCGGCGACACATACACCACCTGCGTCACCGGTGCGAGTTCCCCCGCCAGCGCCTGCCGCAGCAGCCCATCGATACACACCAGAAACGCCGCCAGCGTCTTGCCCGAACCTGTCGGCGCCGAGATCAACGTCGCCTCCCCGCGCACAATCGCCGGCCACCCCGCCACCTGCGGCTCCGTCGCCGTCCCGAACCGCCCGGTAAACCACTCCCGGATCACCGGATGCGCCCACGCCAGCGCGGCATCCACCGTAGTTTCGTGCGCAGAGAGGGGCCCGGCATTCATACCGAGATTCTATCGCCGCCTTCGCACATTGTTCGCCTCGATCCTGCCCTATGCCCCGCTTCTGGTGCATTCGCCGCTTACCCCCACTGCCGATAGACTGGGACTGTCATGGCCTTCCCCCTCAAAACCTGCGTCGTGTGTGAAGAAGAGTTCGAGCTCCGCCCCAACAAACCCGGCTTCGCCAACCGCTGCCCCGAATGCAGCGCCGAAGACGCCCGCGCCGCCGCGGCCTCTAGCAACTTCCGCGGCGACGACGCCTCCAGCGAGATGAACGCCGAACGCCGCAAGGTGATGAAAAACATGCTCTACAGCAAGGACAGCTAGGCCGTGCAGAAAGCCCCGCATGCGCGAACTTCGTGAGCCGCAGCAAAACGCGGCAGCATCCTTAAGGGCTATGACTGCTGTGACCGCCAAAAGCACGGGCAAACAATCGGTTCACCCCAACGGTATCCTTGCGATCTGCTGCATGAGCCTGTTGATTGTGGGCATGGACGTCACCATCGTGAACGTGGCGCTGCCCGCGATCCAGCGCGACCTCCATGCCACGCTCTCCGGCCTGCAATGGGTCGTGGATGCCTACACCCTGGTGGTGGCGAGCCTGCTGATGTTTTCCGGCTCCGTCAGCGACCGTGTCGGCCGGCGTCGCGTCTTTCAGATCGGGTTGGTCATGTTCACGGCGGGCTCCGTGCTGTGCTCGCTGGCGGGCAGCATCGGGCAGCTGGTCGCCTTTCGCGCGATACAGGGGCTGGGTGCCTCCATGCTCAACCCCGTGGCGCTGTCCATCATCGCCAACGCCTTTCCGCAACCGAAGGACCGGGCGCGCGCCGTGGGCATCTGGGGCGCCGTCGCCGGGGTCTCCTTCGCCTTGGGACCGCCGCTCGGCGGCGCGCTGACGCAAAGCATCGGCTGGCGGTCGATCTTCTGGATCAATCTGCCGATCGGGTTGATCGCGGTCGTTCTGGCAGCGCTGTATGTGCCGGAGTCCAAGGCGGCCAGGGCGCGGGCGTTTGATCCCGTCGGGCAGCTGCTGGTCTTTGTCTTCCTGGTAGCCGTAACCTACGCGGTGATCGACGGACCGCACGCGGGCTGGCACTCCACGCAGACCGTCGGACTGTTTTCGCTCTCAGCCGCAAGCCTCGCGGGCTTCCTGTTTTATGAGGCACGGCGGAAGGAGCCGTTGCTGAACCTGCGCTTCTTTCGCAGTGTGCCGTTCAGCACCGCGGCGTTGCTGGCGGTATGCGCCTTTGCGTCCTTTGCCGGGTTCCTCTTCCTGAACGCGCTGTACCTGCAGCAGGTACGCGGCTTCTCGGCCTTGCGCACCGGACTCTACACGCTGCCGCTCGCGGTGATGCTGATGGTCTGCGCACCGCTCTCGGGCAGGGTAGTCGGCAGCCTGGGCACACGGCTACCGCTGGTCGTGTCCGGCAGCGGTTTCCTGCTCAGCGCCCTGCTGCTGACGCGATTGCATGAAGGCACCCCGGTTGCGGTGCTGATGGTCTCCTACGTGCTGTTTGGGATAGGGCTGGGGATGGTCAACCCCGCAATCACCAACTCCGCGGTAGCCGGCATGCCGTTGTCCCAGGCCGGGGTGGCGGCGGCCATCGCCTCCACCAGCCGGCAGGTAGGCGCGGCCCTGGGCGTAGCCGTAGCCGGCACGGTGGTAAATGCCAGCCGCGCTCACGGAACGGACTTCGCCAAGGCCACACACCCCATCTGGTGGGCCATGGTGGGCGCCGGAGCCGTCGTACTGGCAGCCGGAATCGTCTCCAACACCGCCTGGGCAAAGCGCAGTACCGAGCAGGTCGCAGGCTTGTTGACGGAGAGCTAAAAACCTTCGAAGCTGCAAGCCTGATCTATGCAAGCCTGATCTGAAAGCTGTAAGCCTGATCTAGAAGCTGCAAGCCTGATCTACCACAGGAGGCCGACCTACATATTCCCTACACCGATATCCGCGTTCTTGGCTTCCTCATCGTTCGGATCCAGATATTTCTCGATAGTCGACGCCAGCACCCCGCGCGCCTTCAGCAGAAAATCGATCGCATCCCGTCCCGCGCCGTAGCCGCCCGGATGTTCCGTCGTGTAGTGCGCCATGGCCTTCACCTCCGGCCGCGCATTGGCCACCGCAATCGCAAAGCCGACCTTGCGCATCACCGGCAGATCGATAATGTCGTCCCCGACATACGCAATCTCCTCCAGCGTGCAGCCCTCGTCTTTCACGATCAGCTCCAGCGCCTGCACCTTGTAGTGCTGCCCCTGGTACACATGATCCACGCGCAGGTCCTTGCTCCGGATGGCCACGGCCTGCGACTGCCGCTTCGTCACCCACCCAATCTTCAGCCCGGCCACATGCGCCAGCGCGATGCCCATGCCGTCATGCGCGGAAAAGGTCTTTACCTCGATCGCTTTGCCGTCTTGCCCCGGCATCACGGTGATGCCGCCATCGGTCAGCACGCCATCCACATCAAACAACAGCACCTTCACACGCCGCGCACGCTCCTCGGGGCTCAGCGTCTGATCGTCTATGGCAGGCGTCTTCGGTGTCTCGCTCATAGCGCGATCATATCCCGCCCCCATCGCTCCACACAGCGATTTAGCGCTCCCAAAACATGGTCATGGTGACAACGGAGTGGAGGTTTTGCAGACGTCGGCCTTCACAGCACCACCCCGCAAGAAGTTTGCAATGTTCGTCCCAGCGAATTCCATCCCCCCGGGTTTCCAGAGCACGGCAAATCTCGCCGCGGCCACCTCCGGGCAGGCGCATCCAAGCCACTCTGGAGTCCATGGAATGCCTGCAACGCTTTCTGCCGAAGTCGAAACAAAAGTTCCGCCGCACCCGTTCGCCGCGCCCGTAAAAAGAAAAAAAACGGCAAAGCCCTCGACGAAACCACCCGCCGCGGCCGTCGATCAGAAAGCCGGCCCCGACTGGAACAAGGTTGTGCTCGCCGCGCGCAAACGCTTCGGCATCAAGGGCTTCCGCCCCGGCCAGAAGGAGATTCTGGAGGCCGTCTTCGCGGGCCGCGATGTGCTTGGGCTCATGCCCACGGGCGGCGGCAAATCGCTCACCTACCAGCTGCCGGCGTTGTTTCTGGAGCATCCCGTCGTCGTCGTCAGCCCGCTGATCGCCCTCATGCAGGATCAGCAGGAGCGCGCGTCGCAGGCCAACATCCATGTGGAAAAAGTTGATTCCACCCTCAGCGTCAAGGCCTCCCAAAGCACGCACGAGCACCTGGAGGAGGGCAGCTCCCAGCTCATCTACGTCACCCCGGAGCAGCTCGAAAAGCCGGAGTTCATCGCTCAGCTCATGCAGGCCGGCGGCATCAGCCTCTTCGTCGTCGACGAAGCGCACTGCATCTCGCAGTGGGGCCACGACTTCCGCCCCGCCTACCTCGGTCTCGGCTACGCCCGCCAACAGCTAGGCAATCCGCCGGTGCTCGCTCTAACGGCCACGGCCACGCAGGAGGCCCAGGCCGAAATCCTGGAGGTGATGCACGCCAAGGACGCCGTCGTCGTCAACACCGGCTCCGAGCGCCCCAACCTGCACTTCGCCGTCCAGCCGGCCGTCAACAACGACGCCAAACTCGCCAAACTCGGCGCCCTCCTTGAAAAGGAGGAAGGCACCGGCATCATCTACACCGCCAGCGTGCGCTCCGCGGATGAACTCCACGACTGGCTGAAGGATCACGGCATCTCCGTCGGCCATTACCACGGCAAAATGACCCATAAAGATCGCGAAAAGGTGCAGGCCGAGTTCATGCGCGGCGAACACAAGGTCATGATCGCCACCAAGGCCTTCGGTCTCGGGATCGATAAATCCGACATCCGCTTCGTCTACCACTACGAGTTCCCGGACTCCATCGAAACCTACGCGCAGGAGGCCGGCCGCGCCGGACGGGACGGCCTGCCCTCCCGCGCCGTGCTGCTCTACCGCCTCGAAGACAAACGCATCCAGACCTACTTCCTCTCCGGCCGCTACCCCCACGCCGACGAGGTCAACGCCGTCTTCGAATCGCTGGCGCTCGGCCGCATGCTGCCCCGCGTGGCCGCAAAATCGAAGTCCGAAGACGCCCCCGCAAACCCCAGCACAGACTCCTGCATAGACCCCTGCCATGAAGAGGTGCCCAACGCGGAAGCGGAAGAGGCAGCCATCGCCGAGGTTTCCGTCGCACCGCAGGCGACAGTGGTGGACGACTCCGCCGAGATCGCTTCTGCCATCCGCTCCAGGAGCGACGGCAAGGCACTTCCGCTCAGCAGCCGTACGCTTTCGGAATACTCCGGCGTCGGCTGCAAGCGCACCCAGGTCATCCTCTACATGCTCGCCGACGCCGGCATGGTGCGCCAGGGGCGCAGCGGCTATGTTCTCGCGATCAAGGAACCGCCCAGCCTCGACCAAATCACCGAGCTGCTCAAGCACTACGAAGAACGCGCCGAGCACGACAAACAACGGCTCGGCGAAATGATGCACTACGCCGAATCGCCCACCTGCCGTACCCAGACCATTCGCCTCTACTTCAATGAGGAGGTCGGCGAACCCTGCGGCCGTTGCGATAACTGCGAATGCGGCCAGGACCCCGAGCAGGATCTGGCCGCCCACGCCGCATCCGACCGCACCGCGCAAAAAGACCAACGCCAAGCTCTACGTCAGGATCAGGCGGAAGAGAAGCGGGAAGCCTCCCGGCTGACCGGCAAGGTCGACGGCGCCCCCGTCGACGCCCACGGCACCACCGTCATCCACACCCTGCACGGCGACATCCACACCACCGCCCCCGAAACCCTGGTGCACGCCACCCCGAATGCCTTTAAGGTCGGCGACCGCGTGCGCCACACCCGCTTCGGCATCGGCCAGGTGCGCGACATCCACGGCACCAATGCACTGATCAATTTTCCCAAGGCCGGTCTCAAACGCCTAGTAACCAGCTTTCTGGAAAAGGCTTAGCTACTCAAACTTGCAGACCTCTACCCTAAATGCTGCGGACCTCTCCAATGAATCTGCAGATCCCTCACCAAGCTCTGCAGGTCCATCCGCTCCCTCTTGCCTTGTCATCCTGAGCGCAGCGAAGGACCTGCTTTCTTCCGTTCATCCGAACACTTCTTCCCCCCAACCCCTTCGATTTGTCATCGCGCAGCGCAGCGGAGGGATCTGCTTTCACTCCCGCTGAACCTGGAAGTGTCATCTTCCCTGACCCATCGGTAACCACTTCCAACCCCGTCGTTTGCTGGAGCCTGGCAAGAAACCGGCTTTGCCCTTGTACACTGAAGCCAATGTACAAGCGTGTTCTGCTCAAGCTCTCTGGTGAGGCCCTGGCCGCGGGTCGCGGTTTCGGTGTCGATGCGGTATTCATCCAGGCCATCGCCCAGGAGATCGCCGAGGTCGCCAACACCGGCTGTCAGATCGGCATCGTCGTCGGCGGCGGTAACTTCTTCCGTGGCGTCGCCGAGCAGGCCGTCGGCATGGACCGCGTAGCCGCCGATCACATGGGCATGCTGTCCACCGTGATCAACTCCATCGCCCTGCAGGACGCAATTGAAAAGACTGGCCATTTCTGCCGCGTCATGAGCGCCATCGAGATGCACGAGATCGCCGAGCCCTACATCCGGCGCCGCGCCGTCCGGCACCTCGAAAAAAACCGCATCGTTATCTTCGCCGCCGGTACCGGCAACCCCTACTTCTCCACCGACACCGCCGCCAGCCTGCGCGCCATGGAGATCGGCGCCGAGGTACTGCTGAAAGCCACCTCCGTGGACGGCATCTACACCGCCGACCCCAAAAAAGACCCGACCGCCACCAAGTTCGAAACCATCACCTACATGGATATCCTCAAACTCGGCCTCAAGGTGATGGACACCACCGCTGTCTCGCTCTGCAAGGACAACAGCCTGCCGATGATCGTCTTCTCCATGCGCGAACGCGGCAACATCGTCCGCGTCGTCCAGGGCGAAAAGATGGGCTCCCTCGTAACCTCTTAGAGCAGACGGCAAGCGGCTCCAGAGCAGGCCCCCACGGGTGATTCGGAGCCGTTCCGCAAAGAACTCATCAGCGGATCTGCGCCCTTCCCATCGGCGGATCTACGAGCATTAATCGGCGGATCTCCGAGCGTTCATGCGGCAGATCTGCGAGCGTTTGAAGGCACATCTGCAAACGACCTTCTACAAATTGTCATCCTGAGCAGAGCGAAAGACCTGCTTTTCGCCTTTGCGATCTGCTCCGTGAGCTTCGGCAGAACCACCGAATTCCAGCAACGCAGACAGTCGACCCTGCGGCATTGCCTTCACTCTTCAACGCCGACGTGCTCCTCCAAACCCCATCCTGCCTTGATGGCCAGAAATCCCAGACCGGCGAACAGCACGGCATAGGGCAACGCGGCGATCCAGGAACCGGTAACGCCCAGCAAAGCCTGTACGATCGGCGAGGCAGTCCGCAACTCCCGCAGGTTGGCCTCCACAAATCGTCCTAGCACCATCGCCACCATGCCCAGGCTAAGCGCCAGGATCTGCGCCTGCTGCCGGTGCGTCGCGTCCAGCGCCCGGCGCGCCAGGGCCTGTACGGCGGCCGGCGCCACCAGCAGCGCCAGCAACACGATCGTCACCGCAGCCACCGCCAGACCGAACCATCCTCCGATGGAGGCTCCGCTCTGCAGCGCCGCGCGGTGTCCGTGCCGGATGAGGTAGGTGCTGAGGAATTTGGCAGCAAAGGAGGTCACCAGGTAGACCAAAAGAGCCGTCCCGGCCACGGGCAGCACATCGGTGAACTGCCGCCGGAGGACGATTGAAATTTCATCCCCGGGCTTCTGACTGCGTGCCCGGAACGCCCTCACCAGCGCTACCGTCGCCAAAAAAGCCACGGTGTACAGCAACAGCCGCAGCAGACTTGTCCCCCATTCAATGGGCGCCACGGCCTGCACCGCGCTTTGCACCGCCGAAGGCGATGCGGGAGCCATCACCGCCGGGCCGCCCAGCACCGAACGTGTCTCCAGCCGGTTGATCAGAATGTGCTGCAGCCATACCTTGCCGCCCAGGCCGACCAAAAACGCCAGCAGATCCGCCACCAGGACGGGTAACCACAACAGGGGCCGCTGCATCATCAGCTCCGAGACCTTGCGCCAGAGCTCTTCCATGGGTAGTCCTCGTGGTCATCATACCGAGCGGCCGGCTTTGGCGCGGTCCCACATGTGGGGAATCCACGAGGCCACACTGTCTCAGGTTGCGACACTCCGCCGCTTCCACCAGCCCTGGATCACCCGTTGGCAGGGGTGCTCCACCCAGCGGCGCACCGCCATGGCCAGCAGAATCACAAAGACATAGCTGATCCATGGATCCCACGCCTGCACGTGCAAGCGTTCCGTCACGTGATTCCACTGCAACAGCGTAAACACATTGAAATGTAGAAGATACAGAGCATAGGTAGACGTTCCCACGGCCACCAGCGGACGAACCGAAAACACCCGCGCCAGCGGACTCACCCCGGCCAGCCCCACAATTACCAGCGACCAGATCGGCGTCAGCAATCCCCCATGCACCAGGATGTACGGTACCGCGGGCGCCACGTGGTATACGGCGACCCACGCCAGCAGAAACCCCGCCACACCGGCCACCATGCGCCCGCGTGGCGTCAGGTGCAGCGCATCGTGGAGCCGGCCCAGCGTCAGCCCCGCCAGAAACGTGCACAGGTACGCACCCGGCGTGTACTTCAACGTGTTCAGCCAAGTGCCGTCGCTGTACCGGTCTACCGCCCCTTGCAGGTGATCGGGGTTGGTCAGCCAATAGATCGTATGCGGCACCAGCCCCAGCGCCCAAAAACCCATCAACATCAGCGCCAGCAGCCACGGCTGCGCCGGCCAACGCAGCTTCAGCAGAAAAGGAAACGCCAGGTACAGCACCACCTCGCAGGAAAGCGTCCAGCTCACGACGTTCCAAAAGGTCGCCAGGTGCGGGAAGAATCCCTGGGCCAGCAGCGGCGTAGCGACCGCCCCCATCCAGAAGTCAGTGCGGCTGCGCGCGTGCCACTCCACCATCAGCATTGGCACTGAGATCAGCAACGTCAGCAGATACACCGGGTAGAGTCGCGAAAAGCGCGCCATCCAGAAGTCCGCCGGACGCACCCCACCCGGCCGGTGTGCGTAGTTGTACGACAAAATAAAACCGGAGATCAGGAAAAAGAAGCTGACAAAGACATACCCGATATTCACGATCGGATAGAGCGTCAGGGCCGGGTGCCGCGCCCAAGCCAGGCCGGAAGGCGTGAAGTGGAACATTAGAATGATCAGTGCAAGCAGCGTCCGCAACCCCGTCAGGGCCGGCAGCGCGGGCCGTCGTTCGGCTGCCTGCACCGCCGGGGGCTGCATCTGCAACGGGCGCTCGCCGGTCGAGGTCTGCGCCGGCTGATCTTCCAACTGGGGGGAAGCCACATCGCGTTGGACGCGCCTTCCCCAGGCCAGGTCGCGGTCTATCCGCATCTGGATACAAAAAGATCCACTCGCTGCCGGTGGAAACCCCTACTGCAGCTCCACCTTCGCGAAGCCGAGCCCTTCCAGCAACGCCCGCACCGTGTCCTGCGCATTGCCCGTGGCCGTCTTCAGGATGCCATCCGCCAGCGCCGCACTTTGCAGCTCGCCCTGCGCCTTCCCCCGTGTAGCCGACTCCAGATTGGGGTCGGCGGCCACAAACAGGCCCGTGCTCCGTGTATAAACGCGCGTCTTCCCATTATCGATCGTCGTCAGGAAGATCTCGCTCGCCGGCAGCTTCAACCGGATCGCGCGCTCCCCGTTTCGTTCGCTCAGCTGCACGTCCGAAGCCTTCAGCCGGCTGAAATCGATGCCCGCCACCGTCTGCCCGTGGACGATCATCAACAGCCGGTCGCCGGCCAGCGCGTCGGGGAAAACAGCACTGGAATCCCGGCCCTCCACCACGGTGTCCAGTGAATACACCACGGTCTCCAGCCGGCTCAGCCGCTGCACCCGCTCCACAACGTCCGGCGCGGAAACAAAGCTCTGCGTCCGCCCCGTGATCATCGCCGCCAGCCGCGCTGCCAATCCGGTCTGCGCATTGTGCAGAAAGACAGCCAGCGCGCCTGCTCCCAGCAGCAGCGCCAGCACAATGCCCACCATCGCCCCGGACCCACGCCGGTGCCCCTCGTACTGATACTGTGTCGTCATCAGCTCCGTGTGACGCTCGCGGAGCGGCCTACGGTCGTGCCTCCGCCGACATCTTCACCCAGGTCTCGCCAAATACGTCCTCGGCTGCATCGGATCCTTCGCACAAAAGCCCATCCCGAGGCTCATGGCAAGGGCCGGGGGCATCCACGTGAAAGCCATTGCATCGCGGCAAAGGATGCCTTCACGCCATCTTTTCACCCTCTTCCTGTCGTCCTGTGGGTGTATCGCTCGCCGCCGGCCACTCTGTATCATCTGTCGTACAGGCGTAGGGAGCACAAAACGCCCGCAAGCCAAAGGGTATACATGGATCGCAGAAATTTTCTCAAGGGCACGGCTGCTGTCGCCGGCGCCAGCATGGCTCCGGTCACCCTCGCGCAAGTGGCGAGGGCGGGACTCACCGCCGGCCGGCAGATCCTCCCCATCAATCGCGGTTGGCGCTACAGCCCGAAGTCCTCGCCGGACGCGCATGCCGTCGCCTTCGACGATGCGACCTTCACGCGCGTCACGGTGCCCCACACCAACGTCGCCCTTCCCTGGCACGGCTTTGACGACAAGACCTACGAGTTCATCTCGCTCTATCGCCGCCCCCTGAAGCTGCCGCCCGACATCGGCGGCAAGCGTGTCTTTGTAGACTTCGAAGGCGTGATGACCGCCTCCACCGTCTACCTCAACGGCCAGAAACTCGGCGAGTACCGCGGCGGCTTCACACCCTTCTCCTTTGAACTCACCCATCACCTCAACCCCACCGGCGAGAACCTGCTCTCCGTCGATGTGGACTCCACCGAGCGGCCCGACATCCCGCCCTTCGGCAATGAGGTCGATTACCTCACCTTCGGCGGCATCTACCGCGAAGTCAACCTCCGAGTCGTGCCGCAGACCTTCATCGAAAACATCTACGCGCGGCCGCAAAACGTCATGAGCGGCACACCCACCGTCGATGTCGAAGTCTTCCTCGACCGTGCCCCGGACACCCGCCCCGGCGCGCTCTCCCTGCGCGCGGAGCTACGCAAAGCTTCTGACAACACGGTCATCGCAAGCGCCTCGCACAAGCTGCCCGAGCCCACGATCACCGAACACCACCCCGAAGATGCCGACCAGGCCCTGGGCGCTCTGCCCACGCCCACGCCGCTGCCAGGCTCCTTCCATCTCACCCTCGATCGCCTCCCCGGCATCGAGCTTTGGGATCTCGCGCACCCGCATCTCTACCACGTGCACGTACAGCTGCTGCAGCACGGCGCCGTCGTGGATGAAGACAGCCGCCGCATCGGCTTTCGCGAAGCCACCTTCACCCCGCGGGGCTTCTCGCTCAACGGCAAAATCATCAAACTGCACGGCCTCGATCGCCACCAGACCTTCCCGTGGGTCGGCCAGGCCATGCCCGCCCGCGTGCAGCGCCAGGACGCCAAGATCCTTCGCTACGATCTGCGCTGCAACATCGTGCGCACCTCGCACTACCCGCAGTCGCGCCACTTTCTCGATGCCTGCGATGAGATCGGCCTGCTGGTGCTCGAAGAGATCCCCGGCTGGCAGCACATCGGCGATAAGGCCTGGCAGGACATCGCCGTCGACAACGTCAATCGCATGGTGCGCCGCGACTGGAATCATCCGTCGGTCATCCTCTGGGGCGTGCGCATCAACGAGTCGCGCGACAACCACGACTTCTACACCCGCACCAACGCCAAGGCACACGCCCTCGACAGCGCCCGCCAGACCTGCGGCATCCGCTACTTCCAATCATCCGAGTTCCTCGAAGACGTCTTCACCATGAATGACTTCGGCTGGCCCCTGAAGGCCCCGAATCATCCGCGCTATCTCAACACCGAATTCGTCGGCCACACCTTTCCGACCAAGACCATCGACGATAAAGAGCGCCTGCAGGAGTTCGTCGTGCGCCACGCGCGCGTGCATGACACCCTCGCCTCCAATCCGCAGTACGCCGGCGGCATCGGCTGGTGCGCCTTCGACTACAACACGCACAAGATCTTCGGCTCCGGCGATCGCATCTGCTATCACGGCGTCACGGACATCTTTCGCACACCGAAGTCAGCCGCGGGCTTCTACAAATCCATGTGCGATCCCGCCGAAGAGGTCGTTCTCGAGCCGGCGTTTCATTGGGCGCCCAGCGATGAGTCCCTCGGCTTGAGCAACATCATGATCAGCTCCAACTGCGATCACCTGAAGCTCTTCATCGACAGCGGCAAAGGCTTCCAGCAGATCACCGAAGCCGATCCCGACCGCGTCCAGTTTCCCCATCTGCCCCACCCGCCCTTTTCGATCTCCCTCCAAGGCAAGCTGAACGACTGGGGCGATCTGCGCATCGACGGCTTCATCGCAGGCAAGCAGGTCATCTCGAAGACCATGTCCGGCCAGGGCGTCGATCGCCAGTTCGTCCTGCTGCCCGACGACACCGAACTGATCGCCGACGGCGCCGACGCCACCCGCGTCGTCCTTCGCGTCAACGACGAGTTCGGTCGCGTCCGGCCCTTCGCCAGCGACGCCATCATCTTCACCCTCGAAGGCCCCGCAACCCTCATCGGCGACAATCCGTTCGCTCTCGTCGGCGGCACCGGCGCGATCTGGATCCGCGCCGGCGAACAGGCCGGCCCCGTCCGCCTCACCGCCACCCATCCCGTGCTCGGCAAACAGACCGTTCAGTTCCAAACGGCTGCCTGCCCACCGGAAACCGCCTAGTCTCCTCCGGCTCTTCCCTCAACCGGTCTTCCTGAGCGCAGGGCAGGACCTGCTGTTTGCGCCGACAAAGCTCGCTTTCAGGCCGCAGCCATAGCGCTGTTTCGTCGTAGGTGTAAAAAAGGTCAATTCTCTCTATGACTTGTCATCCTGAGCGCAGCGAAGGACCTGCTGTTTGCCCGAGGACTCCTCAGCGTCACAAATCAGCGACAGCACAACGGTGCTCCCAGGCAGAAAACGGCAGATCGTGGGCGCGCCAGCGTCCACGGCGCGTTCCGTCCAGCTCCTTACCCCGTTTTAGTGCTGCGGCAGAATGTGCACGTAAGGCCACACGTTCACCACATAAATGCCCGCAATGATCGCGGAAACCAGCGCGGTACCGAAGCCCAGCGCCAGGTAAACCGGACGCAGAAACCGGACCAGCTTCAGGAGCCGGTGGTGCTCACGATTGTTCAAGCTGGGCGAGGACTTATCCGTCAGCCAGAGTTGATCCATCTCATGCTGCGTGATCGTTCCGCGGCACACCATAACAAGCACAGTCATCGACAACAAAACCGCCCAAACGACGGTCAAACCGGAACCAAGATTCATGTGTTCCCTCTCGCATTTCTTGGCCTGGAGCTCTCTCCCACCTTGGATCGCACGTGTGTTGGCCTGTCACGGATGGTAGCGAGAACGGGAGGCGCGACGGAACGCCACCATCGTACCGTCGCGCTAACACTTCGGTGACACGGCCGGCTTCCGCCCGGCAGCGGCGCACGCGCTCTCCGCGATACCGGCTCTGCAAAGCAGGCCCAATCCGTGGCTGCGAACGCTGCGAACGGGACGCACTACACTGGTACTGCTATGTCTGAACACACCTCCACCCCGCTGCCCGAGATCGATCTCAACCTGCCGCCCGCGCCCAACATGGTCCGCGTCACCTTCAAGCCCGAAAACAAGACGGTCGAGTTCCCCTTCGGCACCTTGCCCTACGACGGCCACGGCGAACCCATGAGCTTTCTCGACGTCGCGGAAAATTACGGCATCTTTCTCGACCACGCCTGCGGCGGCGTCTGCGCCTGCACGACGTGCCACATCCACATCCTCGAAGGCACGAAAAATCTTAACGAAGCCGAGGAAAAAGAGCTCGACCGTATGGAGCTCTCCCCGGGCTTGCAACTCAACTCGCGCCTCGGCTGCCAGGCCGTCATCGAGAAGCCCGGCACCTACGTGGTCGAAATCCCTGCCTGGAACAAGAACTACGTGCAGGAAGGCAAGCCGGTAGCTAAATGAAGTGATGCAGTAGAGAAGTGAATAGTGAAGGAGTGAATACAAACGAGGAGTCGCACCCTGCTCTATTTACTCTCCCCTACCCACTCCCCCTACTCGCTCCTCAAAGGCCACTCCAGCAGTGAGTGATGCCGCATATCCGGCTGCAGCGTCACGGCAAACTCGTGCCGGTCGCGCATCACATCCAGGTTGATCGGGGCGCCCTTGGCGGCGTGCAAACGGCGCGACCAGTCCGACTGCGTTCGCAGCGCGTACAGGTCCGCACGCAGGATCACGTCGCCCGCCCGCAGACCACACTGCGCCGCCGGGCTGTTCGGCGTCACCGAATGCACCAGCAGGCCCATCCCGCTCGGCGCCCCAAAAAAGCTGGCCAGCTGCGGCTCCATGGTCTCCATCACCGCGCCCGTGAACGGCGTGTGCAGCATGGAGCTCAGGAAGCCCTGGCTGCGCACCGGCTCCGGCGGGGGCGCATCCGGCGTCACCGCCTCGCTCCGGCCATCGGCAAAGTTGGACGACAAGCCAGCCGGTTCGGCAAGAGCAGCCGGCGCGGAATCCGCCGCCGCCAGCCGCGCCATCGCAGCCCGTGCTACCTCGTCGCGTTCGCCCAGCTGCGCGGAGATCGTCATCGGCCTACCCGCGCGCACCACCTGCAATGCAATCTGCACACCCGCGCCGGCATCGTGAATCATGCGCCGCAGGGCGTCAGCCCCCGCAATGGCCTGCCCATTCAGAGCCATAATCAGGTCATGCGGCCGCAGACCCGCCTTGCCCGCCGGCCCGTCGTGGTCCACCATCACCACTTCCACGCCGTGCGCCCCGCGGGTGTGCAGGCCGCCGGCGCCGTCATCGGGCACATCGTGAAATTCAATGCCGAGGTAGCCCTGCGAGCGTCCGGGGCTACTCCCGCGCGGCCCGATGCCGTGCGTCATGCCACGCGCCACGCCGGGCACCTCCGGGGCAAGCGCCAGGGCAGCGGCCGCGCTCCCCAGCAACGCAAAAGCCAGCACCGCCGTCCTTGCGCCCGCCGAAGGTCGTCGCGTAAACACCCATCGCAAGCAGGGAGATCCGCCCATCGTTGAAGCCCGGCCTACGAACGCCCGGTCAGCAGAGGCCTGTTCCGCCACACACAACATCGTCCGCCTCTATTCAATTATTCAATGTCCGAAGCGGTCTGCAGCGCCTGGAAGCTGGCATTGCGGATCGCCGGGTTCGCGTCCTGTGAAGACACCGTGCGCAGCGCCTGCCGCACGCTCGAATCCGCCTCCACCGGCGACAGCATCGAGATCGCCTCCGTCCGCACCTCCGCGCTGCGGTCATGCATCAGCGCCGCCAGCACCCCGTCGCGCACCCGCTCGTCCTGGGCCACGTACGGCTGCAGCCCGTTCAGCGCCTGCAAACGCACCGCCGCGCTCCGGTCCGTGCGCAGGCTGGTCAGCAGCGCCGCCCGAATCCCGCGATCGCCCTCGCCTGCGCCCTCTTCGCCGCAGTTGTGCCCGTCGCGGCACTCATGCGCCAGCAGCGCCACGGAGTCCACGTGCGCCTGGCTGCTCGTCGCCAGCTGTGTGCCCAGCATCAGCAGCTTGCGCACCTCGGGGTCGTCCAGCGATCCCTGCATCGTCTCCGGCACCAGCTTGTTGTAGTTCACCTGCACCAGATTCGAGTTCGGCGTCTGCACGATACCCGAAACACTCGCCACCGTGCCCTGAGCCGGATGCGACAACATCACCACGCCCGGCAGCTGCGGCTGGTGCGCGGTCTGGTAGCGCGCCAACAGGTGTCCGCCCAGAAAACCCATGCCCAGCAGCAGCGTGGTCAACGCCGGCGCCCCCTGCACAAACCCCAGCCAACGAAAGCTGTTGGCCCAGAACTGCTGCCCCAACGATCGCGCCGGCATCCGGTCCAGCGCCTCGTCCAGCCGCATCCGCGAGGCTGCCAGGAGATTGGGCGTTGGTTCCACCACCGGATCCAACGCCATCTGCTCACCCAGGATCAGGTAGGCGTTCCACTCGCGCCGGCACTCCCCACAGCCGCGCAGATGCTGCTCCAACGGCATCTGCAACTCGTCCGCTAACTCCCCATACTGGGCCATCACGACGCCCTGTTGCGCTTCATCACATCGCATAGTGTTCACACCGCATGTATCTGCGCCGTATGTATTTACGCCGCAAGTTGCGTTCCTTTCGCTTGCCTCTCCAAAAGTGCTGCCGGGCGCGGAACTTGTGTGCTGCTGTCCGCTTTGTCGTGCGTGTTTGGTACCTTTGTTCGGCCGTGTCCTAACGAACCTCGGCCAGCCGCGCGCGCAACTTGCGCGTCGCGCGAAACAGTGTGTTCTTCGCGGTCTCCTCGGTCGTCGACAGCATCTCGCCGATTGTCCGCAACTTCAATCCCTGGTAGTGCTTCAACTCAAACACCATGCGCTCACGCGGGGTCAGCTCTGCAAGCGCCCCCTGGATGGCCGCACCCTGCGTCTTACGCTCCAGCTCACGGCCCGGATTGGCCCCGGCGCGCTCGTCCTGCACGTTGGCCATCAAATCCATCTCGTCGCCGGCGGCGTCCATCACGGTACCCGGATCCTCGCGGCGGCTCTTGCGCCGGCGCAGCTGGTCCAGGCAAAGATTGGTCACAATCCGGTACAGCCACGTGTAAAACGAGCACTCAAATCGAAAATTCGACAGGTGCCGGTACGCCTTGATAAAGGCCTCCTGATGCACATCCTGCGCGTCTTCCTCATTGGCCAGCATGTGCAGCGCCAGCCGCAACACGCTGCGGTCATATCGCCGGACCAGCGAATCAAAGGCAGACCGATCACCCTTCTGCGCCGCCCGGATCAGCTCATCGTCCTCGGCCCGCTGCTGCGCCCGCGCCTCCAGCTCCTGCGGCGTCATCTTCGCCCGGCCACTCACCGAGCCCGATGCGCGGGGCTGCTCCCGGGTCTCGAGGCCTGCACCGGGGGCAATCTTCGGTGCCCCACCCAGTCCCTCAATTCCCAGCCCTTCGGCTCCCAGTTCTTCAATTCCCAGTCCTTCGGTTCCCAATCTGCTTCCCGGCTTGGGCATAACGGCTGCCGACGATTCTATCGTCAGGGCCGCACTCGCGGCTTCGCGCGTCTCCTGCAGACCAAGGGCAAACGGACTCGGACGGCGGCGAAGCGGTTCGCCGGGTAAAGCAATCGCGGATGAGGTACTCATGCTGGTGGCTGACTCCGGAGTCAACGTGCTGCTGCTTCGGTAGACGAACCCACGCCCCCGAAGGTAAGCGAACAGCAGTTGAACGTCTGCGCCAATATCTCACCCAAAGTGCTAAGCTAAGTTAGCAGGAATCGTGCTAAGCTAAGTTAGCAGGAAGCGTGCTAAGCTAAGTTAGCAGCATGCCAGGAGGCCGTCGTGATCACCGCTACCACCTTTGAAGCTAAGACCAACCTGTCCGAGCTGCTCAAGCAGGTGCAGGCCGGCGAAACGGTCATCATCACCTCCGGCCGCGAAAAAACTCCAGTCGCCAAACTCGAGGCCATCACGCCCAGGAAGCCGCAGCGCCTGGGATTGCTGGCGCACCTCAACATCACAATTCCGGATTCTGCTTGGGATCCTCTTCCTGAGGAGGAGCTTCGGCTCTGGAACGAGGGTGAGCAAGACGATCCCTTGTACACGGGTAAACCACGTTGAGGGTGCTGCTGGACACAAACGCCCTGATCTGGGCATGGACTGAACCCGAGCGCCTGACCCGCGCCGCGCAGGTGGTCTTCCGGAACGAGGCCAATACACTTTTGGTCTCGGCCGCCAGCGCCTGGGAGATTGCCACCAAGGTGCGTCTTGGGAAGCTGCCGAGCGCGACGTCCCTTGAAAAGGACTTTGTCACTCTAGTGGCGGATGCCGGCTACCTCCTTCTCCCCATCACCGCCGAGATCGCCCTCCGCGCCGGGCGCCTCGCCGGTGCGCACCGCGATCCCTTCGATCGCATCATCGCCGCCCACGCCCTCGCCGAGGACATCCCCGTCATCAGCGCCGACACGCAACTTGAAACCTTCGGCGTCCGCCGCCTCTGGTCATAGACTGTAGACCACACCTGCCGTAATTCGAGCTCGGCCTTAGTTACCAAGGTTTTGCACGGTAATCTGGACAAGACTGCCCTATTCAGCGTGTTATCAGCGATGGGTCGCCCGCCTTTCTGGGTAGAAGCGCGGCCAAGAGGATTTTGAATGAACAAGCGTTGGGGAATTGCCTTTGCCGCCGTGATCCTGCAGATCGCGCTCGGCGCGGTATACGCCTGGAGCGTCTTCCGCAAACCGTTGACCGCCCGTTTCGGCTGGAGTATCGAACAGGTCACTCTGACCTTCACCATCGCCATCTTTGTTCTCGGCTTTGCCGCCTTCTTTGGCGGGCTCTGGAATAACAAGAGCGGCCCCCGCGTCGTCGCCATGACCGGCGGCCTGCTGTATGGTTTAGGCGTCGCCCTCGCCAGCCTCTCGGCGCAGGGTCTGTGGTGGCTGTACCTGAGCTACGGTGTCATTGGTGGCATTGGCATCGGCTTCGCCTATATCATTCCCATCTCCGTGCTGGTCAAATGGTTCCCCGACAAGCGAGGTCTGATGACCGGCATTGCCGTCGGCGGCTTCGGCGCCGGTGCGCTCATCACCGCCCCGCTGGCCACGCATCTCATCAAAAGCGTCGGCGTCACCACCACCTTTCTTTACCTCGGCATCGGCTTCCTGATCGTCTCGGTCATCGCCGGTTCCTTCATGGTGAATCCCCCCGCAGGCTACGTCCCTGAAGGCTGGACCCCGCCTGCGGCCCTCAAAAAGGCCGAGGCCACCCGCGACTTCACCCTCGGTGAAGCTCTGCGTAGCTGGCAGTGGTGGGCTCTGTGGCTTCTTCTTTTTCTCAACACCTCTGCCGGTATCTCGATCATCTCGCAGGAATCTCCCCTCTTTCAGGAGCTCTCCGGCGTTACTGCCATCGTCGCTGCGGGCATGGTCGGCATCGTCGCCTTCGGCAACGCCCTCGGCCGCGTTTTCTGGGCGTGGGTCTCGGATCTGATCCCTCGCCGCTTTGTCTTCCTCATCATGTTCCTGCTGCAGGCGGTCCTGTTCTGGATCCTTCCCGGCATCAACACTCAGGGCGCCCTTACCTTCGTCGCCTTCATGATCCTGCTCTGCTATGGCGGCGGCTTCGGCACGATGCCCGCCTTTGCGGCCGACTACTTCGGTCCCAAGTACGTCGGTTCCATCTACGGCCTCATGCTCACCGCCTGGGGTTTTGCCAGCGCCTTCGGGCCCCTGCTGATCGCCCACACCCGCCAGCTAACCGGCCACTACGCCAGCGGCCTCCATATCCTCGCGATCGTCGTCCTCTGCTCGGCAGTTCTTCCCTTCATCGTTCGCCCACCTCGCGCCGCAACCGGCGCAGTCTAACCCGGCCACCCACGGGGCACTACTTCGATCTGCTCCGGGCAAAACAGGGGCCAGGAGTCGCGCCCGACTCACTTCGGACGCGACTCCTGCCCCCTTCACTGCGTCCAATCTCCAGACGCCGGGGCACCCGCAACCCTCGGCCCACGGCAGCTACCCAAATCCTGCCGCAGGAGCCCGGATTTGCCCCGTTTTGACCCAAATCTACTGAACCGCCGCGCCTTTCTCCGGCAGACCGTCGCCTTTTCCGCTCTTGCCGCCATGCGCCCCGGCCACCTGCTGGCGCAAAGCTTCAGCGGCCTCGCCCCCGCGCCTGCTCCGGCCAACCCGCACATGCTCCTGCTGGGCGACTGGGGCGCCGACCGCTATCCGCAGCAGCAAAGCGCCGTCGCAACCGCCATGAAGGCCTACGTCGACAACCGGCACGTCCATCCGCAGGCCGTCTTCCTGCTCGGCGACAACTGGTACGGCAACATGCTCGGCGGCCTCAGCTGCCCGCGCTGGCAAAACGACTTCGAGCAGATGTACCCCACCTCCCACTTCCCCGTGCCCTTCTACGCCGTGCTCGGCAACCACGACTACGAGCACCGCATCGACAGCAAGGTCGATCTGCAGCTCGCCTACGGGCAGCACGTCAAAACCCGCTGGACCATGCCCGCCCGCTGGTACACCTTCCAGTGGCCGCAGCAAAACCCGCAGATCACCTTCATTTGCCTCGACACCAACCTCCCCGGCACCAAGGAAGATCCGTTTCCCTGGAGCTTCACCATGAGCAAGGAGCATGTCGCCGAGCAGGAAACCTGGTTCCGCGCAGAGCTCGCCAAACCCCGCTCGACGCCCTTCGTCGCCGTCGTCTGCCATCATCCCCTGTACACCAACGGCGTCCACAAGGACAACAAACTCCTCCTCAAACGCTGGGACGACCTCATCCGCCAGAGCAGGGTCGACTTCTGGATCACCGGCCACGACCACGACCTGCAGCACATCGAGTTCGCCGGCCACCCCACCAGCTTCGTAATCTCCGGCGGCGGCGGCGCGGAACTCGTCGACTGGACCACCGATCCGGCCAAACGCGGCCCCTTCGGCGCCAAAGTCCTCGGCTTCTCCGACCTGGAACTCGCCGACGGCAAGGTGATCCTGCGGCACATCGACGCGGACGGCCAGGAACTTCACGTCTTCTCGAAATCCCCTGACGGCCACGTCGAAATCCTGCAACCTCGGTCCGCCTGAAGGGCATTCTGTCCAGATTTGGCACAGACTGGAGCCGCACCTGACACCCCCGTGTCATCCACAAACCCCGTCAGCGGCTTACACTAGGCCCCGATGAGTTCGCTTTTCCCAGACGACCGCCCCCGTTCCCCCGCCGCTGCAAAAAGCTCCTCCGGCGCTCGCCCGCCGTTCTTCAAGAAGCCCCGCGCCAAGGTCGAAGACTCGGAACTGCCGCCGCTCCAGCCTGGCTGGATCCTCGCCCACTGCGACGGCGGCTCCCGCGGCAACCCCGGCCCGGCCGGCTTCGGCGTAGCACTCTCAGACAGCGAAGGCGAAGAAGTTGCCGAGCTGAGCGAATTCCTCGGCATGCGCACCAACAACTACGCCGAGTATGCCGGCCTGCTAGCCTCCCTGCAATACGCCATCGACAACGGCATCCCAAAACTCCGCGTCGTCGCCGACTCCGAGCTCATGGTGAAGCAGGTGCAGGGCAAATACCGCGTCAACTCCCCCGACCTGAAACCCCTGCACGAGGAAGCCAAACGCCGCATCGCGAAGCTCGAAGGCTTCCAGATCCTCCACGCCCTGCGCCACAAAAACAAGGACGCCGACCGCCTCGCCAACGAAGCCATGGACCGCGGCATGGGCCGCGGCTCAGATAAAACTCACCCAGCCACCGCACCCGCCCCCCGCGCTACGCCCTACCCCACGCCCGGCAGCGCTCCGCCGGCACCCGCCAGCTTCGGCGGAACGCACGTCACGACGCCGGCAGCCCGTGCTCCCGAGCGCGCGGAAATCGCCGTCGTACGCGGCTTTGTTCGCGAAGGCATCGTCCATCCTCTGGGCGGTGCCCGTTTACCGGAAGGTTCTTTTGTGAAAATCATTCCCGAATAGTCACGTCTTTCGGGATCGAAGCTGAAGAATCGAGGCACCATGATCCGCATCGCTCCAAAGTTCGCTCGCCGCCTGGTCCTGACCCGGTCCGCCGTCGTCCTGCTGGTAGCCGGGCTGCTCAGCCGTGCCGATCTGCCCGCCCGCGCGCAAGCCTCAGAACCCGCGGCCGAGGCCGCCGTCCGCTCCGCCGTCAACAGCGAATTAAACGCCTCCAAACTGGATCACAGCGCCTGGAACTACCGCGACCACGACGTGCAGCCCGGCAAGGATGCCGTCTCCCACGTCATCGAAACTCCCAAAGGCGATCTCAGGCGCCTCCTCGAGCTGAACGGCCACCCTCTCACCGGCGACGCCGAACAGGCCGAACTGAAACGCATCCACGACTTCGTCAACAGCCCAGAGCAGCAGGAAAAGAAGCGCGAGGACGGCGCCCACGACGGCGCCCAGGCCCGCGAACTGCTTTCCATGCTCCCGGAGGCCTTCCTCTGGACCATCGCCAGCCAGACCCCGGAAGAAACGGTACTCCGCTACAAACCCAACCCGGCCTTTCACCCACCCGATATGCAGTCCCGCGTCATGGGTACCATGGCCGGCGAAATCGTCGTCGCCCGTGACGGCGACCGCATTCGTACCCTGCGCGGCACCCTCACCCAGGAGGTGCGCATCGGCTTCGGCATCCTCGGCAAGATCGACCAGGGGGGCACCTTCGACGTAGAACGCCGACAAATCGGCCCCGGAATCTGGCAGATCACCGAAACCCATGTGCACATCGGCGGCAAAGCCCTGTTCTTCAAATCCATCGGGCAGCAGGAAGATGAAGTCAAGGACGACTACAAACCCTCCACCGCCCCCAATCTCCAGGTGGCCGAAGGGCAGATCACCCGCTAAAGCTCAAACGAAACCTTGTGATCCTGAAATCAAACTTTGTCATCCTGAAATGGAAAGGCCTGTCATCCTGAAATGAAAACTTGGTGAGCCTGAGATGAAGATCCTGTCATCCTCAAGAAAATCCTTGTCATCCCGGAACAAGTCTTGTCATCCTGAGCAACGCGAAGGACCTGCTGTTTGCTCCATTCGCCAAACACCCTGGCGCCGCCACAAATCGCCAGAACCGCTCTAAAGATTTGCACAAATCCAGGTGCACGTCCGCAAAATACTCCCGCCATACTCCCACCCACGCTCCTGCTATCCCTCCTTTGTTGCAATCCTTTCCCTCACTCTTTCGCATCTCGGCAACGTTCATGGCACTCTAAAGACCGTGCAGAAACGCTCCAAGCTCCTGGCCGCCGTCTACGTGGCCGCCCTGTCCCCTTGGGCAAGCGCCGTCGCGCAAACGGCCGGCCAGCCTGTGACGCAGCCGCCGCAATCCATCGTGGTCGAAGCGCCCGCGGCTACGATTCAGCCCGCGGCTACGATCCAGCCCGCGGCTACGATTCAGCCCGCAGCCAACCAGACCGCAACCCCCGATCCAGCGGCGCTCCCGCAGGATCCCAGCGCTCTGCTCGGCACGGGCCCCAACGGCGCGCCCGCAACCGGTCTGCTTCACCTCTCCGCGCCGGGTGCGCGGTACGTGGCGGCCGGCAGTACCGCCGGGGCTGGCGGCTATCCCGTGGAGCAGCCCACCGCCGGCCCGCTCTCCCTCTCGCTGGATGATGCCATCTCTCTGGGCCTCCAACGTAACATTCGCCTGCTCTACCAGAAGGCCAACCAGCAGGCAGTCCTTGGCTACGTTGGGCAGATCACCAATGAAGTCATCCCCAACCTGCAGTTCCGCGCCGCCTCCAGCGCGCAGGAAATCAACCTCCTGGCTCTCGGCTTTAAACCCGCGCTCGTCGCTCCGCTGCTCCAGCAACTCGGCCTGTCTAGCGGCAGCTTTCCCACCCTCATCAAGGTCAATACCACCTCCGCACAGGTTTCACTCAGCCAGGTGCTCTTCAACCTGCCGGACCTCGAGCTGTACCGCGCCATCAAGCCGGAGGAACGCTCCATCGATCAGACCATCCAGGATGCGAACGATCAGGTCGTCCAGGCTGTCAGCACGGCGTACCTCCAGGTGCTCGCCGACCAGGCGAACCTGCAAAACAGCGTCGCGCAGGAAGCCGCAGCGCTCGCCCTCTTTCAGCAGGCCTCGGACCGCGAACAGGCCGGCGTCGGCATTCGTCTGGACACCTTGCGGGCGCAGGTGCAGTACCAGCAGCGCGGGCAGCAGCACGTCTCCGCCGAAACTACACTCGATAAAGACGGCATTCAGCTGAATCGCATCATGGGCATTCCCGCCGGCCAGCAGCTCGATCTCACCGACACCACGCCCTACTCCGAGATCGCCGGCCTCACCGTCGAGCAGGCCCGCGATACCGCCTATCTCCACCGCGGCGACCTCCAAAGCCTCAACTCCAACCTCGAAGTCGCCGGCCATGAGCTTCGCGCTGTCAAATACCAGCGCTACCCCACCCTCGGCATCAACGGCTACTACGGCATCCTCGGCCAGGACAGCGGCCCCTTTCACGGCGTCTTTGTCGCCGAAGGCAGCCTCAAATTCCCCATCTTCCGCGAAGCCGCCCAACGCGGCGAGGAGGGTCAGGCCGTGGCCCAGCTACAAACACTGCACGCCGAGCGGGACAGCCTCCGCGCCACCATCGACGCGCAGATCCGCAACAACATGCTCGACATCAACTCCGCCGATCAGCTCGTCAAGGTCGCCCAAAGCAACGTCGCACTCGCCCAGCAGGAGCTCTCCGATGCTCGCGACCGCTTCATCACCGGCGTAGCTGACAACCTCGAAGTCGTCGACGCCCTGGCGGACGTCACCAACGCTCAGTCGCAGCTGGTCTCCGCCCTGTACCGCTACAACACCGCAAAGGTAGGCCTCGCCCGCAACATCGGCCTCATCCAAACCCGCTACCACGCCTTCCTCGGCATGTAGTTCGCGGCCGTGAGACGCTCCGAGTTTCTGGATGAAGCAACTACATCTGGGCTTGCCTTCCGAAGGGAATTCTTATTTGTCGCCTCGGAATAGGGTGATCTCCCAGCCAAAACTTCACGGGCACGCAGCCTAGCGCTCTAACGAGTCTTGTCATCCTGAGCAAAGCGAAGGACCTTCTGTCTGCTTGTCTGCCAACAATGCTAAGTGGCAGCTCAATCGTCTTGGCCGGCAGCTGGCAGCGATCCTCAGCAGCCTGGACCTCCGTATCAAATCGCACCCACGCTGGAACGATCCAGCGGAACCCGTAGCCGGACTTCCCCTATGATGGGGCCTATCTACCAACCTTCAGGAGTCAGGCATGCGCCGCGCATCCCCGTCCTTGCTCGTTTTCCTCAGCATCGCCCTGCTTGCCGGCACCACCCAAGCGCAAACTCCGGCTCCTGACCCCACCGCTCCACTCCCGCCCCTCGCCCCCGTCGAGGCCCGCCACGAGATGGTTACCACCTACCAGCACGACGCCACCGACGCCGGCCTCCAAATCCTCCACGACGGCGGCAACGCCGTCGATGCCGCCGTGGCCGTCGGTTTCGCCCTCGCCGTCACCTTCCCCGCGGCCGGCAACATCGGCGGCGGCGGCTTCCTGCTGCTGCGCCCCGGCACGGCAAAGCTCGCCGGCGGCCACCCGCACTTTCTCGACTTCCGTGAGAAGGCTCCCGCCGTCGCCACCGCCAACATGTACCTCGACGCCCAGGGGAACGTGATCCCAAAACTCAGCACCGTAGGCGCCCACGCCTCGGGCGTCCCCGGCACCGTCGCCGGCCTGGTCTACGCCTCGCAGCATTTCGGTAAATTGCCCCTCGCCCGCGTGATGCAGCCCGCCATCCGCCTCGCCTCCCTAGGCTTCGTGCTCTCCCCTGAAGAGGCCTCCGTCCTCCGCTCCGATCGCCTCAAAACTTCGCCCGCCTCCTTCCGCATCTTCGGGCGCGACGGAAACTTCTACGCCCCCGGCGACCTCTTCAAACAACCCGAACTCGCCCGCACCCTCGAACACATCTCCGCCAACCCCGAAGACTTCTACCACGGCGTCATGGCCCAACAAATCGCCAACTTTGAAGCCGCAAACGGCGGCCTCATCACCGCGAAAGACCTTGCCGCCTACCAGGTGAAGGACCGCACCCCGCTCGTCGGCCGGTACCGCGGCCTCGAGGTCATCACCTCACCCCCGCCCAGCTCCGGCGGCATCGCCCTCATCGAGCTCCTCAACATCCTCGGCGGCTACGACCTCCCCAAAACCGGCCCCGACCGCTCCCCCGCCCAGATCCACCTCATCACCGAGGCCTTCCGCCGCGCCTACATGGATCGTGCCGACTACCTCGGCGACCCCGACTTCACCCCGCTCCCCCTCGCGCAAATGGCCGCCCAGCCCTACGCCGACGCCTGGCGCAGATCCATCCAGCCCACCGCGCCCAGCCCATCGGCGGCCCTCGTCCGTCCCGCCGGCTTCCTCCCGCCGCCGCCCGCGCCCGTCCCCGACCGCCACGAATCCCCGCAAACCACCCACTTCTCCATCGTCGACAGCGAAGGAAACGCCGTCTCGATGACCTACACGCTGAACTTCTACTTCGGCTCCGGCGTCACCGTCGACCCGCTCGGCTTCCTGCTCAACGACGAAATGGACGACTTCGCCTCGAAACCCGGCGTCCCCAACGGCTTCGGCCTCATCCAGGGACCCGCCAACGCCATAGGCCCCGGCAAACGCCCGCTCAGCTCCATGACCCCGACGATCGTCGCCGAGCCCGACGACTGCACCCCACTCACCGCAACCGGCCAGCCCGCAAGCGCAAAGTCCTGCCACCCCGGCAAACTCCGCCTCGTCCTCGGCTCACCCGGCGGCAGCACCATCATCACCACCGTCGCCAACGACCTCATCTCCATCGTCGACAACGGCTTAAACGTACAGGCCGCCGCCGACGCCCCCCGCTTCCACCACCAATACCTGCCCGATGTCCTCGAGTTCGAAAGCCGCTTCCCCGCCGCCACCGTCGGGGCCGTAGCCGCCACCGGCTACACCGTCCAGTACTCAGGCGCAAAAGACGAAGGCAAAGGCGCCCGCACCTGGGGCGATAGCGAACTCATCGCCCGCGACCCCAAAACCGGCCTCCTCACCGCAGGCCACGATGGACGCCACACCTTCGGCAAAGCCGCCGGTGACTAACCGGCTGACGGTCCCCGCACTATCGTCCTGCCTTCAAAAGCAAAGGCCATCCAATATCCCGGATGGCCTTTGTCTTGCTCCCCCAGCACAAACGATTAGGGCAGGGTCGCCCGCAGACTGCCGCCGAAGCTGCCGCCGGTATAGGAGCCGGTGATCTTCTCCACCACCCGTGTTCCCGAGCTTCCCGCACCCGGCCCAAAGGCCAGCGTCACCACCGTGGAACCGCCTGGCTGAATGTCCCCGACCGCGGGCAGCGCCGCCCCGTCCGGCACCGTGCCGAGCACTGCCCCCGTCAGCTGCACCGCCTGCGCCGTACCCATGCCCGCGTTGGTGATCGTCACGGTCGCCAGATGGCTGCCGTCGCTCTGCCTGGTGAGCGTTGACGTCGTCAGCAGGTTGACCGTACCCGCTACCGGCGTCGGGTTGGGCACCGAAAAGAAGCCCACCAGACCGTCGTGGTCGGTGGAAACCTGCGGGATGGAGGCGTTGTTGCGGTCCACCACGGGGAAGTCGGCGTCCCAGTGGGCCGGCTTCGTCCGCACCAGACCGGCGATGTCCTGCGTCACCAGGAAATGGTCGATGCTCTGCGCATATCCGTCGAAGACGTAGGAATAGTCATCGGTGGAGAGGCTGGTCGGCGCCGTGTCCACAAGGTACGGGGAAACCAGGTTCGCCGCACCGGGAACCACATCCTGCGACGCCGGCGCGGGGTTCCCGCGCACCACACCCAGAACGTCCACCAGACCGTCGTTCACCTCAAACGAGTTGAAGTCGCCGACCACAAAGACATGCTCGCCGGCCGACTGGAAGGTCTGCACCAGGTTGGCCAGAAACTCCGCCTGCGCCTCACGTTTGGCGCGCACGGCCGCCCCAGTGGCGGGATCGGTGATGCTCAGCAGCGAGCGGAGGTGGTTGACGATGACGGTGACCGGATAGTCCGCGGCGCCGCCGGTCCGCTTGATGCCGGCGTGCAGCACCAGCGGCGGCCGGTCGTTCAGGATCGCCGAAGCACCTCCCGGGGGCGTGTACGTGGTGGTCAAACCGTACTGGATCACGCTGTTCACGTCGATCCGGCCCGGCTTCACCAGGAACGCCACGTTGATCCCGCTGGAATCGTTGCCCTGCACAAGGTAGGGCTTGTACTGCGGGTCAGGCTGGCCGGCGGCGACAGTATCGGCGCTGATCTTCGCGCTCAGGTCCGTCAGCGTCGGCAGATCCTCCATCTCCTCCATCGCCACGATATCCGGCGTGTTCAGCACGGTGCGGATGCCCAGCGAAGCCTTGGTGAGGCGTAGCTGGTAGGCCGCCGGGGTCACGGTCAGCGCGCCGTTCGAGTCACCCGTGGCATTGTAAAACCGCTCCATGTTCTGGTCGCCGATCGTGACTTCGTTGCCGTTCGCCGGCCCCACCGCCACCACGCTCATCCCGCCGGTCACGCTCGTCGGCCGGGTCTTGGCGTCGAGGATCAACCGCGGCAAACCGCTCGCGCTCGAAAGGTCCATCGTGCCCACAACACCCGTCAGCACCGTGCTGGTCGACACGTCCAGCGTGCCCGCCGTTCCGCCCTGGGCCGCCAGCGCGTCCACGAGAAACGTCTCCGGGTCGGAGTCAAAACGCGGAATGCTGCCGGGCTGCGCCGCCGTGAACGGATCGCGCACATCCAGGCCGGGCTCGCGGACGGGCCGCGGCACGCCGGTCACCTCACCCCAGAACTGGCCATTCGAAACATAGGTCTCGGCGGTCTCCGTCAGGGTGCCGTCGGTGGGCTGCGTCACGGTCAGGCTGGGCACCGCCACGCGCATGGACTGCAGGTGCGGCAGCTGGGCGATGCCGCCGCCCGGGCTGGGATCGGCCGCGGTCAGCGTGATCGCCGCCGGCAGGGCGTTGCCCGTGCTCAGCACCGTGTACGCGCCGGGGCTGTCGAGCTCCGTTCCACCGATCGCCGTGATGGTCGCCGCCGGATAGATGCTGACCGTGCCCGTAACCTCCAGCTCCGCGCCCGCAACGGCCGCGGCCGGCACCTTGCCGCTGCCGGTATAGACGAAGATTCCCTCTGGCGTATTCGGGTCCGCATCGTCAGCCGCGTCGCGTGTCTGCAGGTGGAATCCGGTCGTCAGCACGTCGATCACAATACCGCTGGTCGTTACCTTCTGGCCGGCATAGGGCGAGGTACCCGGCACCGTCCCCTGAATCGTGTGGATCGGCGTCAGCGCCACCGGCAGCTCCACCGTGAGCGCAATCGTGCTGGTCCCCGTCTGCAGGGAGGCGCTCCGCGCCGCCACGTTGATCGTGTACGCCTTGGCCGCGGACGACGCCGGCACCGGGAAGCTGTAGCTGTAAATGCCGTCTCCGGCCGCCGCATCGCCGTTGGTGCCGTCGTCGAAGAAGGTCTGCGTGGAAGACCCACCCGGAAAGGCGCTCAGGTCGGCCGTCACCATCAGCCCCCCGGTGCCCGCTGCGGTCAGCAGGGTCGACGATCCCGCCAGCACCGTGGAAGGCGTCGCCGCCGCACTGCTCAAGGGAGTAGCCGTGCAGGAGGTCGCGGGCGACGCGCTGTCCCGCGCCGGCGTCGCACTCAGGGCGAAGTCGGTCCCGTTGTTGTCCGTGTCCACGCAGGCGTTCACGCGTGCAATGGGCTGCGCAAGGCTCGGCGCCGGCGCGCGGCTGCCTTCGTAGCAGATCGCCGTCGTGCCATAGCCTACAAAATCCACCACATTGGCCGTCGGGCAGCCCGCGGTGCCGGAAAGCGCGGCGGTGGCGCTGGTCAGGTAAATTCGCCCGGCACTTGCACCCATGGCCAGGTTGGCGCTGGTGTAGTCTGCGGCGCTCGGCAGCGCGGTGCCGCTGGTGGTACTCGGCGTCGCCTGCACCAGATAGCGCTGGCCCGGCTGCAGCGTAAGGCTCGCCGGCAGCGTGCTCACCACCGGCGAGCCGGTTCCGGCGGCGGAAAAGTATTGCAGCGCCCATCCGTTCATCGTCACCGGGGCGCCGCTAAGGTTGAACAGCTCGACATAGTCGGCGTTGTAGGTCGCGCCGCTGTTCCCACCCGCGGTATACACCTGGCTGATCACCACCGTGTTCGAAACGGCCCAGACCCGGCCGGTACCCATGAAGGCAAACGCAAGGGCACACGATGCCCTAAAGGAAGTGGAGCGGAAAAGCTGCGGCATGGGTGCGATCCTAGCCGCACCCGGTGTTTTGAGTCTGAGAATCTAATGAATATCGTAGGAAATCTGCCCCGTCCCACACATAAGCACACCCCGGGCCGCCACTCCGAGCTGCACCCCCACCCCACCCTCCAGCACCCGGCGTTCAGCACAAAATTCCGCGCCCTCCGCGTTCTCCGCCTTCCGCTTTTCCCTCTGCTACTGCCCGCCGCTTCCCGCTTTACGTTCTTCCCTCACAATGCGGTAGCGTAGTACCTTATGGCCTTTGGCATCTCCAGCCACCTCTTCTTCGCCGACCGTCTCTCCCCCGGTACGCTCGACCTCCTCCGCGACGCCGGCGCCGAGGCCATCGAAATCTTCGCCGCGCGCCACCACTTCGACTACACCGACCGCGGCACCGTCCGCGAGCTCGCCAACTGGTTCCGCGCCAACCCCGTCGCCGCCTCCATGCACATGCCCCTCTTCACCGACGAGGAAGAGTCCCGCTGGAGCCGCCACACCCAGCCCACACTCAACCTCATCAGCCGCGCCAAAGGCGAACGCATCACCGCCATGGACGAGGTCAAACGCGCGCTCGAAGCCGCCGAACAGGTCCCCTTCCGCTCCTGCGTCCTCCACCTCGGCCTCAAGGACGACCGCTGGTCCACCGAGACGCTCGACCTGTCCCTGACGGCCATCGAGCACCTCAAAGCCTTTGCCACCCCACTCGGCGTCCAGCTCCTGCTCGAAAACCTAAACAACGACCTCGCCACCCCGGCGCATCTCGTCGAAGTCGCTCGCATCGGCCATTTCGATACCGTAGGTTTCTGCCTCGATACCGGCCACGCCCACATCGCGCCGCCCCTCGCCACCGACGACCCTCACTTCAACCGGGCCGCCCGCGAACAGCTCCGCGATGACTTCGGCGACGCCGCCCTCAAAGACGCTCTCCCCGAATCCTTCGGCATCTTCGGCACCCGTTTAGCCGAAATCCACCTGCACGACAACAACGGCACCCGCGACGAACACTGTTGGCCCGGCGAAGGCACCGCCGGCAAAGCCATCGACTGGGGCATCGTCCGTGAAAGCATCGCCAAAATCACCCACCCGGTCCTGGGCCTGCTCGAAATCGCCTACGACCCAGCTACACCGCCACGTGAACTAAGCCGCAAAGCCGGCGCCGCTCGGCGACTGCTCGAACAAAGCTCATAGCTCGTCACTCATGGCTCGCAACTGAACAAAGACCCAACGCAAGCGGGTAATTCAGAACACTCACCATAGATTTGAATCCAGGCTTCGCAAACATTTCTCTACCACCGTGAGAGGCATTTTGAGCCGACCAGAGGCCACGATCGACCGTTCTCGTCATCAGCCAACTGCGACGTATTCTTGAACCGTGAGCCAGTTTGTCACAATCCGCGCTCGAACGCTGGATGGTTCCTGTGCGTGCTTCTGACCTGTCTCACGCTCCATTCACCGCATTGCAATGCCTGTGACCGTGTATCGATCACCGTCCCCGTATCGAAGTCTTCTGTAGAACGTCCCAGACCAGCTCTGCCGGACACCTGTAATGGTGTTTGCTCCTGTTGTGCACTACAAGGATTTCCAACAGTGGGTCCGGTTTTAGCAGCCCTGGGAAGTGTCTCCGCCCGTCATCTTCCGAACCCGCCCACTCCTGCACTTTCAAAGCGTTCGCCTCCTTTCCGGCCTCCCCGCCTACCTCTCTCTTAGCGTTTTGCTGGCCTGTGCAACTGCACGGGATTGACACCAACACACTCTGGAGACGGTTTCATGCGCTTATCCATGCTCACGCCCTTGGTGGCGTGCCTGCTGTTTTGTCCTTATCTGCCTATTTGCGGGCAGACGGTTACGGCTACTGCGGTTGCACCGAGACGGTCTGCCGAGGTCGAGGACGACCCTCGCGTCATTCTTGAACTTGGCGCAGCTACCAGTTGGAACACCACCGGGGGAGCAGCGACGTTCGCTCCGAACTTTGCCGCTGAAACCACCCCGATAGAAGATGTACTGGAACTTGAGGCGGGCGTTTCGCCCTTTTACACAAGAAACTCTACCGAGTGGGATACGGACCTGCTCTTCAAAAAGCCCTGGACACTCTCGTCAAAGGCGGAGTTCATGTTGGGTGTTGGGCCGGAATGGATCTATCTCAAGCAGAATGGGAAAACGTCTAACACTGTGGCCGGGGAAGTAGCCGGTGACTTCATGTTCTGGCCAAGTGGCAGGCATCACTTCGGTTGGTTCCTTGAACCGGCATACGATTACAGTTTTGCTGCAGGTCACCAAAAGTCGATAGGGATTAGCGCAGGACTCCTGATCGGCATCGCGCGGAGGCATTCATGACGACAGTGGCAAAAGCTTCCAACAACTTGACTGCAAAGCGCATCATGGCTCTGCAGTGGTTGACGCTGGGTTGGATGACGGTCGAATGTTCTGTGGCGCTTACCGCTGCCTGGAGGGCCAGAAGTGTATCGCTTCTGGCCTTCGGGTCTGACAGCTTCATCGAACTGATTTCGGCCGCGGTCGTCCTTTTGCAGTTTGTCCCCCGGCTGAGCATATCTCCGGTGCGAGCAGCAAAACTCTGTGGACTGCTGCTCTATGGACTTACCGGTGTCGTGCTGCTGATTGCACTCGGTGGGCTGTTCCAGCACGCGGACGCAGAGACAAGTCTTCTCGGCATGTGGATTACGGGAGGGGCGCTGTTGCTGATGCCGGTGCTCGCTCGCCTGAAGCGAACCGAAGCAGACCGGACGGGCAACAAGGCGCTTCGGGCAGATGCGGTCCAATCGGCAACGTGTGCCTACCTTGCCGCGCTCACTCTTGGCGGTCTGGTCCTCCGATCTTTATTTGGCCTTCATTGGCTCGACGAAGGTGCGGCGCTCATAGCTGTGCCTATCCTGATCGTCGAAGCGAAAAGGGCTCGACAAGGCCATGTGTGTGGCTGCTGCTGAGTTGTAACTGCGTAGTCGCCCTGTCGGAAGTAATCCGAGCCAGCGGTTGCGTCAGAAAGCCTAGCCTGCAACTTATGCGCCGCCCTCGCAACCTGCGTGACACGTCGCAACCTTACCGCACCGCCGGATCTGCCGCCAGCCCACGGTTCTTCAGCAGCGGCCCCACCGTCGGCTTGGCCCCGAACCACTTCTCATACATCGTCTCCAGGTCTTCCGTATTGCCGCGCGAAAGAATCATCTTGCGGAACCGGTCACCGTTCTCCCGCGTCAGCCCGCCGTGGTCTTCGAAGTACTGAAACGCATCGTCATCCAGCATCTCGGCCCACGCATACGCGTAATATCCCGCCGCATAGCCATTCGCCCAGATATGCAGGAAGTAACTCGACCGATACCGCGGCGGCACCGTCTTCATCGCCGTCCCGGTCTTCTCGAGCGCCGCCTTCTCAAACGCGTTGACATCCTGCAAAGGCGCATCCGCGGGCAGCAGGTGCCACTGCATGTCCAGCTCCTGCGCGGCCAGCGCTTCGGTCGAGTGATACCCCATATTGAACGTCGCCGCTCGCTTCAACTTGTCGTAGAGCGCCTGCGGCATCGGCTCGCCGGTCTTGTAGTTCACCGCGTAGTGATGAAACACCTTCGGGTCCGAAGCCCAGTGCTCGTTGAACTGCGACGGAAACTCCACAAAATCCCGCGCCGTATTCGCCCCCGAAAGACCCGGGTACATCGTATCTGCGAAGATCCCGTTCAGCCCATGGCCGAACTCATGAAACATCGTCGTCACATCCTCAAAGCTGATCAGCGCCGGCTGCCCCGGCGCGGGCTTTGCGAAATTCCCCACGTTGTAAATCACCGGCAGCTGCTTCAATAGCGTCGACTGCAGCACGAAGTTGCTCATCCACGCGCCGCCATCCTTGTTATCGCGCTTCCAGTAATCGAAATACACCAGCGCCAACGGCTTGCCGTCCGCGTCGAAGCACTCAAACGTCCGCACATCCGCCTGGTACACCGGTAGATCGTGCCGCTCCTTGAACGTCACGCCGTACAGCTGGTTCGCCGCATAGAACAACCCATCCTGCAGCACCTTGTTGATCTCGAAGTAAGGCTTCAGCTCCGCCATGTTCAGGTCGTAGCGCGCCTTGCGCACCTGCTCGGAATAGAAGTTCCAATCCCACGGCTCCAGCTGAAACCCGCCCTTTTGCGAGTCGATCAGCTTCTGAATATCCGCCGCCTCGCCCCGCGCCTTCGCCGTCGACGCCGGCACCAGCGCATTCATGAAATCCAGCGCCGTCTGCGGTGTCTTGGCCATCTGGTCCTGCAGCGCCCAGCTCGCATAGTTCGGAAATCCCAGCAGCGCCGCCTTCCTCGCCCGCACCTGCGCCAGCCGGCTGACCGTCGCGCGCGTATCGTTGTCGCCGCCCCGCTCCGCCCGCGTCCAGCCGTCGTTGAACAAGGCCTGCCGCGCACCGCGGTCGCTCATCTCCGCCAGGTCCGGCTGCTGCGTGGTGTTCTGCAGTGGGATCACGTAGCTTCCGGCCTTCGCCCGATCCGACGCTGCCTGCACCTGCCCCGGCGTCAGCCCTGAGAGCTTCGCGGCGTCCGAAGTCGTGTAGGCCGCCGCCTTGGTCGCCGCCAGCAGCTTCGTCCCGAACGCCGTAGAAAGCACCGACTCCTCTTCATTCAACTTCTTCAGCTTGGCCTTGTCCGCCTCATTCAGCTTCGCGCCGGCCTTCACAAACTGCAGGTAATCCCAATCCAGCAGCCGCGCACTCTCCGGGTCCAGCCCCAGCGTCGCCCGTTGCGCATACACCGCCTGCACCCGCGCAAACAGCTTCGGGTTCAGGTAAAGGTAATCGTTCTGCGCCGCCAGCTTCGGCGCCTCGGTCTCCTGCACCTTCTCGATCGTCGGATTCGTATTCGCCTGCGCCACCGCCCCAAACACCTGCATCACCCGCCCCAGCAGCTGCCCACTCCGCTCCAGCGCGACCAGCGTGTTCTCAAACGTAGGCGCCTCCGTATTGTTCGCAATCGCATCGATCTCCGCCCGCTGCGCCGCCATCCCCGCCTCGATCGCCGGCTGGTAATCGCTATCCTTGATCCGATCGAACGGCGGAGCCCCATACGGCAAAGAACTAACCGCATAGAACGGATTCGAAGGCCCAAAACCCGCCGCCCCCTGCGCCGCAGCCCCACCCGTCACCACAAAACCAGCACCCAACATCGCCACCCCAACCCAACTCCCAACCTTACGCAAATGAAGCCTCCACACTCTATGCTACGCACGCAATGGCCATGAAGGATGCAAATTGAGGGATAGTGAAGCTTTGAGGGCTAGTGAAGCTTTGAGGGATAGTGAAGCTGCACCGTGGGGCTGATTGCCGTTGACGGGCTCTTACACCGAACTCGGACACAGAGCCCGTCCATGTCCCCATGGCCACAAATCCCCGCTCTCAATCCGCACCAGCGAACACCCCATCGGCCAGATCGCCGTGCGCAAACCCGCCGAGCAGACCCCGCCTTTCCCCGTACACTCACCGCAGCGCCACGAAGCCGCAAACACTCACAACTCAAAAACTCAAAACTGAACAAAATCCCAGGCTGCACAGGATCTAACGGAGAAGCCACGCCCGCATGAACGCCGACGAACAAGCCATCGCCGAGGTCCTCAAGAAATACGAAGCCGCCCTCAACGCCTCCTCCAGCGACGCCGTCCTCCCGCTCTACGCCCCCGAAGGCGTCTTCATGCCGCAGGGCAGCGCCTCCGCCGCCGGCACCAACGCTTTGCGCGCGGCCTACAAGGCCGTCTTCGCCGCCATCACTATAAAAGTCACGTTTACGGTCGTCGAAATCCACCAGCTCGCCGCCGATTGGGCCTTCGCCCGCACCAACTCCGTCGGGGTCAACGCCGTTCACGCCACCGGCGCTAGCACCCCGGAAGCCAACCAGGAACTCTTCATCTTCCAACGCATCGCCGGCGAGTGGAAAATAGCCCGCTACTGCTTCTGCACCCGCCAATCCACCGCAGAGCACTTGGTAAGTTCTACGTTGTGAAGCTTCGTTCTGGTCAGAGCTTACGCGGCAACTCCGCAAAGGCTAAAGCTCTGGCAAAGGCTAAAGCCTTGTTATCCTGGGCGAACGGGGTCCCGGCGAGCTCGCTGGGATAGAAAGCGAAAGACCTGCTGTTTGCCGCCCGTGAGGTCCGCCCGGCCACCGAAAACGATCCAACCTCTATGACCCACCTACACACCTCCCAGTACCTGCGCCGGCTCTTCCCCGCTCTCGTCCTGTGCTGTCTGCCAGGTCCGCACCTCGCGACGCGAACCGCCCAGGCACAATCGTTCATTGCCACGGATGCCGATATTCCGCAGGCAGCCCTCCTGCAGCCTGCGGAACTGAACGCGCTGCTCTCGGCCGGCAAAACGACCATCGTCCTGCAGACCGGCTCACACACCCTCTTCACCGAAGCCCACATCCCCGGCGCCCAGTACGCCGGCGCGGCCTCCACGCCAGAGGGCCTGGCCACGCTCCGCAGCCGTGTAGCCCAACTCCCGAAGGCCGCGGTGATCGTGCTTTACTGCGGCTGCTGTCCGTGGGGTCGTTGCCCCAACATCCGCCCGGCCTACAAACAGCTCACAGGCCTCGGTTACACAAACGTGAAGGTGCTCTACCTGGCCCAGAACTTCGGTACCGACTGGGTCGACAAGGGCTTTGCTGTACAAAGAGAGCAGTGATGATGCACACCGCACGCGCGCCCTTCCGCAAGCTCGCCCTCACCGCTGCTTCAGCCCTGCTCTTCACGCTGCCGCACGCTCACGCACAAGGGCCCGAAGACCGTTCGGTCGTCTCCCGCACCGCCCCGAACTTCTCCCGCCCCGACCTCAAGCAACGCCCCGTCAACCTCAACACCTATCGCGGCAAAGTCGTGCTGCTCAACTTCTGGGCCACCTGGTGCGGCCCCTGTAAACTGGAAATTCCCGAGTTCATGGCCTGGCAAAGAACCTACGGCCCCCAAGGCTTCCAGGTCCTCGGCGTCTCCATGGACGACGGTGTCCCCGAGGTCGTCTCGGCCGTCGCCAAAATGCACATCGACTACCCCGTCGTCATGGGCGACGGGAAACTCGGCAATCTGTACGGCGGCGTTGAAGGCCTTCCAGTCACCTTCCTGATCGATCGCAACGGCACCGTCCACGGCCGTTACGGCAGCACCGATCTGCCTAAACTCCAGGCCGACCTCAATAAACTCCTGCGAAAGCACTAAACCCGTCGAGCATTGCCCGTCGCCCGTTGCTCGTTGCCCGTCGCCGAATCCTGTCAGCGGCCCTCACTTCACACTGAGCGCCCGCAGCTCCGCGAGTTGCTTCGGAGCGAGCTCCGCCTGCACGGCCCGCGACTCCCCGTTGGGCAGCTGCTGAATCTGTTCGACCGTCTCCCGGTTCGAGGAAACACCCAAAAGGCGCAGCGCTTCCTCCAGACCGTCGGCCTGCAGCATCACCGCGGGCTGATCTTCAATTGAAATCTCCCAGTGGTACTCCGGCTTCTGCAAATGGTGCGTAATCGTAACCGTCTCTGTCATAGCCCATAGGACGCATTCTTGCTCGCAGACGGCGTCGTTCTCCCTGCCCTCCAAAGCGACTCCCATAAAAAAGAACGGCCAAGCCTCTAGGAGAGCCAGGAAAGCCAGGAGCTAGCAGCCAGGAGAACTAGGAGATCTAGGAGCGCAAGTCGTTCTTCTCACTCCGCGCGGCTTCGTACTTCCCGCTTCTTACCCAGCCGGCCGTCTTCCTCCAAGCCACCCGCGACGCCGTTCCCCTACACTGAAAGCGCAGCACAGCGCTCACCCGCCGCGCATCAACCCAGCACGCAGCAAGCAAAGGACTCCTGAACCATGGCCGCACTGATGGACGCCATCAACCTCAAGCGCAAGATCTACTTCGAATACGAGGGCATCCCTTGGCGCTGCCTCGATAAAGACATCTCCACCCCCACCGCCCGCGGCGGCCAGACTCTCGTCCGGATCAAAATGCGCAACATGCTCAACGGCGCCGTGCTCGACAAGACCTTCAAGGCCGAAGACAAGTTCGCCGAGCCCGACCTCGAATCCGTCGACGCCTCCTACCTCTACTCCGACGCCGACGGCTCCTACTTCCTCGACCAATCCAGCTTTGAAACCCTGCAGCTGGACCCCGCCAAGGTCGGCGACGCGCTCGATCTCATGCTCGAAGGCCTCATCGTCCAGATCCAGAAATACAACGGCAACCCCATCGGCCTCGAGCTCCCCATGCACGTCGAACTCGTCGTCAAATACACCGAACCCGCCGTCCGCGGCGACACCTCCTCCGGCTCCGTCACCAAGGCCGCCGAAATGGAAACCGGCGCCACCATCCGCGTCCCCCTCTTCGTCAAGGAAGGCGAAAAGATCAAAATCGCCACCGAAGACCGCAGCTTCACGGGCCGGGTTTAGGGAGCATGCCGCAGACAAAGGGCCGGTGCATTCATCAACACCGGCCCTAGCTGCTGGTCTGCCCCTTACCGCTGGCCTAGCCCTTTACCGCTGGCCTAGCCCTTTTACCGCTGGGCTGGCCCCTTACCGCTGGTCTAGCCCCTTACCGTGGCCTAGCCCCTTACCGCTGGCCTGGACCCTTACCGCTGGTCTAGCCCCTAGCTGCTGGTCTAGCCCCTTGCCGCTGGTCTTCAGTCGGCTTGCATTCACAGCCGGATCCCAACCCTGCCATTCCTCGACAGCAAGGGAAGGGCACGGCTTCAGCCGTGCCACCGATGGACTGAAGGCAGAGCGGCTTTAGCCGCTGAGGTGAGCCTGGAGCAGGCTCGCGCCAACCGGGAATCTGGGCGCTCGGCAAGCGCCCGAAACCCGGATCGCCGCCCTATAGCCGCTTCCGCAAAACCCACGTCGTCATACACCGGTAATCCTGCACGATCGTCGTCTTCAACGGATCCACCAGCACGGCATCCATCGCCTCCGTCCGATCCAGCAGCATGTCCTCATCCACCAGAAACCACTCCGCCCCATCGCCGACTAAATACACATCCGGCCGCACCCGCTCGAAATCCATCCCGATCCGCGATCCCAGCCGGCAGAACAGCAGCCCGCCCGGCCGCAAAACACGCCAAAGCTCATCCAGCATCGCCCCGAAGTGCGCCTCATCCCGCGCAAAATGCAGCACCGAGTTGCAGATCACCACATCCGCCAACCCATCCGGAAACGGCATCCGTTCGATCGCCCCCACCTGAAAATTCCCCGCCGGCAGCCCCGTCCCGAGCAATCCAGCCAGCGCCCGCACATGCTCCACACCCTCCGGGTCCGCATCCAGCGCGTACACCTCGCAGCCCTCGCGCAGCAGGTGCACCAGGTTCCGCCCATACCCGCACCCGGCGTCGAGCACCCGCATTCCCGGCCCGATATTCCCCCGCAGAACCTGATCGAACACGTAAATATCGATTTGCCCGAACTGCTCCTGCACCGTCATCGTCGCCCCCGCCCTGCCCTCATTGTGCTCCACGCCAGACCCCGAACAGAAAGCCGGAACTCCGGGCCACAAGTCCGGAGCCACAAGTCCGGAGCCACAACTCAAGAACCACAACTCAAGAGCCACAACTCAGGAAGCCGCTTCACCCAGCGCGTACCGCCGGCAGTGCTCCAGGTAAGCCGCCTCATGCAGCGCGGCCAGGTCCAGCACCCCGCTCCAAAGCCACCGCGGCGCGTCCAAGCCCTTGCTATGGCGAGAACGCAGCTCCTTGGCCCAGGCGCCGCGCTCCGCCGGCTCCAATTGCCGGCCATGCGCCCTGCCCACGACCCCCGCCATCAGGCGTGCCGTCCGTATCGCCTGCTCCTGCGTCAGCCGCTCCAGTTCAAACTTCATATCCTGCGGCCGAAGCTCGCGCACCACCACGGACCTGTCCTTCAACTTCGCCGCCAGCATCCGCTGCCCAAGAAAAGGCGACAGATGGCGCGCCCCCTCCACTACCCGTTCCGCATGGTCCTTGTAAATCTTCGCGCGCGGCGACCGCGGCGCCGCCGCCCCTGTCGCCTCCTTCACATCCAGCAGGTGGTACGCGCGCTGCTTCTTCTTGCCCACGCCGATCAGCAGCGCATACCGCAGACGCCCAAGCGAGCTGCACCCCTTCATCCAGTACGCCGCATCCAGCAGCTCCACCGAGGTGTCGCCCCTGCCTTCATCGCTCTTGCCGCGGATACCCTGCACCAGCTTGGAAAGTTCACCTTCGGCAAAAAAAGCCTTGATCTCCGCACGCTCTTCCGCCGTCAACGCCCAGTACTTGCGGCCCAAGGGAATCGTCGGGGTCACATCCTCAATCCGCTCCTCGGCCAGGTGTCGCCAGCGCCGGCTGCCCGCCTCCCGCATCACGTCGCGAATCGGCTCAATCTCCTCCGCTGTCACCTTGGCGGAATGGCCCTCCAGCCGCGCCAGGTAGCCCTCGATCATCTCCTCGATCATCAGCGCCGTCGTCACTCCCGGCAGGTCGGAGCTGCGCGCCGCCATCGCCAGCGAAAGCCCCAGCCGCAGCAGATCATGGGCCGGGTTGCCCACCACCGTCTGGTCCACATCCCGGATCTGGATCTCGATCCGTCCCTCCAGGGAAGCAATCGGTCCCAAATTGCCCGTGTGGCAATCGCCGCAGATCCACACATCCGGTCCCGCCGGCACCGAAGCCTTCACCTTTTCGCTGTCGAGCCACTGGTAAAACTGCACCGTGTTACCCCGCACATACGCGTGCGCGGACTCCGCCATCTTCAAATGCCGCTGACGCCCCAGTACGGCCACACGATCTTTGGGAGAAGAAACTGACTTTTTCAACGACGCTTTCATAAAACCGGGAGATAGACGAACCTTCTCAGCCTACGATGCGAGACTCTGTCTGCGCGCACCTACTTTTACCGTCACGGCGCAGCCGCTTCTCCGCCTGCACTTTGCTGGCGCCTCCAACAGGCTGCGCCACGCCCACGTCGCCACCCGGCCTCGGAAGCCCGTTCACCTCGCCCGGCAACGCCGGAAAGCGCCCACCCACTACAATCAACCTCGACATGAGCTCCACACCCAGCACCCCGCCGAACCCGGAAATCCCCACAGCGGCAGCCACTCCGCAAGCCCCTCTCACCACCATCGCCGAGCTCAAATCCCACGTCGGCGAAACCGTCACCCTGCGCGGCTGGCTCTACAACCTCCGCAGCTCCGGCAAACTCCTCTTCCCCACCTTCCGCGACGGCTCCGGCACCGTCCAGGGCATCGTCCCCAAGGCCCAGGTCTCCGAAGAAACCTTCGCCACCCTCAAAGGCCTCTCGCTCGAGTCCTCCCTCGTCGTCACCGGCCAGGTCCGCGAAGACAGCCGCGCGCCCTCCGGCGTCGAGCTCGACGTCACCGGCGTCACCGTCACCCAGCGCATCCCCGACGACTCCCCCTACCCCATCACCCGCAAAGAGCACGGCGTCGACTTCCTCATGGAGCACCGCCACCTCTGGCTCCGCACCCCGCGCCAGGCCGCCATCCTCCGCGTCCGGGCCACCATCATGCGCGCGGCTGCCGAGTATTTCGATACCCACGCCTTCATCCGCACCGACCCGCCGGTCCTCACCCCCAACGCCTGCGAGGGCACCTCGGAACTCTTCGAAATGGACTACTTCGAGAACGAAAAGGCCTACCTCACCCAGTCCGGCCAGCTCTACCTCGAAGCCACCGCCATGGCGCTAGGCAAGGTCTACAGCTTCGGCCCCACCTTCCGCGCCGAAAAATCCAAAACCCGCCGCCACCTCACTGAATTCTGGATGATCGAGCCCGAGGTCACCTACCTCGACCTAGACGGCCTCATGACCCTAGCCGAAGGCTTCCTCACCCACATCGTCCGCCGCGTCCTAGAAACCCACCGCGCCGACCTCACCGTCATCGGTAAAGACATAGCCAAACTAGAAGCCGTAATCGCCCCCGCCACAAACGCCGCCACCCCCTACTCCGCCGTCACCCCTTCCTCCGCCGCCACCCCCTCCTCCGTAGCCACAGCTTCCTCCGTGGCCACCCCCTCCTCCGCCGCCTTCGCCGCCTCCCCCTACTCCGCCGTCATCCTGAGCGAAGCGAAGGACCTCAGTATTCAGCCCGGAGCCGCAACCCTCTCCCAGGAAACCCTCACCGCCGTCACCCCCGCCTCCCCCTACTCCGCCGCCATCCTGAGCGAAGCGAAGGACCTCGGTATTCAGCCCGGAGCCGCAACCCTCTCCCAGGAAACCCTCACGGCCGCCCCACCCGCCTACAACCTCGCACCGGTCCCTCACAACCCGTCCTCTCAGCCGGAGGCCACCACACAACCGCCCTCTCGACCGGAGGCCGCAGGTCGCAGCGGAGAGACCCCTGCATCACCCGACGCGAGGGCCGAAGGCACGAGCCGGCACACCCACGCCGCACACCACCCGCACACCAGCGCCCCCTTCCCCCGCCTCACCTACGACGAGGCCCACGCCATGCTCGAAGCCGCCTACAAAGCCGGCAAGATCGAGCACCCGCACACCTACGGCGACGACTTCGGCTCCCCCGACGAGACCTACATCAGCTCCCAATTCGCCAAACCCGTCATGGTCCACCGCTACCCCGCCGCCGTCAAAGCCTTCTACATGCAGCCCGACCCGCAAGACCCCACCAAGGCCCTCTGCGTAGACGTCCTCGCCCCCGAAGGCTACGGCGAAATCATAGGCGGCTCCCAACGCGTAGACGACTACGACCTACTAAAATCCCGCATACAAGCCCACAACCTCCCGCTCAGCGCCTTCCAGTGGTACCTGGACCTACGCAAATACGGCAGCGTCCCCCACTCAGGCTTCGGCATGGGCATAGAACGCTGCGTAGCCTGGATCTGCGGCCTAGAACACGTCCGAGAAACCATCCCCTTCGCCAGAACACTAAACCGTATCTATCCGTAGCAGCGAACCCAGACTTATGTACCTGCTAGCAAGTAAGCTATGCTGTTAGCAGGACCAGTTCACGCCCTGCCTGCCCTAGAACGAAAACAATGTTTGAGCACCCTTCAAACTTGTTATCCCAACTGATCGCGACACGCGTAATCCTTCGCAGAAAAACATTATTTCAGAGCCCTTGCTGGCTGATCGCGCACTATAGCCGATATCATAGATAACGTTCCTCACGCTCGGGTAGATAGCGCGGATCGGCTCGACGTTGTCATAGGACACGATCCACCTCTGCTCCGTGATACCTTGGGTGACAAACTCGGCGACCTTAGCATGGTCCTCTGGCTGGTAGAAATCATAGTAGAGATCACGCCCTTTCACGTAATATGGTGGGTCAAGGTAGATCAACGTTTTCGGAGGCCACTTCTTGATTCCACTCCTAAGAAATTTAAGAGCGTCCTTGTTCGTGAGGCTGATCCGGCTCCGCATGCGCGCAATTGCCGTGATGCGATGGACCAACTCCCTCGCGTTGAACCGGGCATCGATCTTCCACGGGCCAGTCTGATCCCGCCCGCCAATAATCCCGCCATTCAAGATGCCAGACCTGTTCGTCCGGTTCAGAAAGAATGTGGCGAACCCCAAGGCTAAGTCATCGTGATCGGCGGCGTTGGCCAGAATCTTTTTTTGTTTATCCCACTGCGCAACTGTCACTCGGGTATCAACGATTAGCTTAGATATAGCGTCCGTTTCTGCTAAGACGCTGTGCCAGAATGCATAGATAGGTCGACTCACGTCATTGATGTGGATTTGCGAGACATACTCATGAAGCAGAAGGTCGAGCGCGATAGCTGCACCTCCCGCATAGGGCTCGACGTAGTCCCCGTCCAGAAGATCATTGGTCTTCAGAAGTGATTTGACGAATGCGGCAAGCTTACCCTTACCTCCCGGGTACCGGAGAGGGGTGAAATGTATCAATCGTATTGGTGGACCGGGTTCCGTACTACTCATGGCCAAATCCTGTCGAAAAAAGGCTGCGCACCGTCCCAAGCAGCCGTTAACTCACGTTCCGTGGCCTTCACGAAGCGGCTATGGACGTAGGAGTGCAGGAGGTCAACCGACAGTGGATTGTCCTTATTGGCGATGCCCTTGCGGACAGCATCTAAGTCCTTTTTGTTTACTCCCACTCTTATCATGTCTTCCATAGCCTCCTCGATCTTGGTTTTAAACGGCTTTCCCTTGTCGCCACCGGGCGTTGAGAGTGTGAGGGGAATAGGAGGATTGGCCACGCTGGTGAGGTAGTGGTCGACTGAAGTCTCCATGAAAACGCGAAGCATGACAGCTATGGCGTTCGGGTAAGCATCCAGTCGGAGCTTCTTCAGCTCCTCGTAAATTTCCTCTATCTTCGGATTAGTGACGCTCAGAGCACTCGACTTTGGAACGATCGCATTCCTCGTAGTTGGTCTTGGAACCTTCTTTTTTGGAGCAATCGCATTCTCCTCCGGGAAGTCGTTTTCTGTAATCCCTTCCAGAGCGCGGGCTTCATCACCCTCCTTAGTCAGGTCAGGCATATCGCCTTTTCCGAACCGCGACAGGTAATTCACTTGCTGACTGACCAGCTTCAACTTAGTGACGTTATCAGTTCCCTTCGCTAAGTCGAGGACGATTCGACGCAAAGGCTTGATGGCCTCCTCAGGCGGCAGAGCCGACAGCAGCTTACCGTCCTTGATGTCGAATCCGATCTTAGAACGGAAACTCGGGGTCGAGAGTAGCCGGTCGAGTGTGGTTATAGGAAAACGGCCCTCAAGCTGACCCTTTTCTTCCTCCGAAAGCGTAGCGTGCTGCCGCACGAAGTCTAGCGCTTGCAGAGCCGGGTCAGTGCCACGAAACCGAGAACTGGCGAGTCCGGTCCAGTTGACGATACCGCGGCCTTCGTTTTCACCGCTGTGGCGCTGGGTGAGCCAAGAAGTGGCTTCGGACCGGGTCGCTACCTCGAAACACGGAATAGGTTCGACGGTCTTGATGTCGAACGATAGGGCGATCTTCTCAAAGCGCTTGCGGAGTGAAGCACGGACATCAAGGCCGGTTATATTGCAGGGTTTCGCAAGATTTTTAGCGCAGCGGTACGCCTATTGCCTTCCAGTACAATGTATTTGCTGGCCCTGGCTGGCGACTTGATTACTAGTAGTCGATCCATAGGATTCAGACCTTCTTCCGCGATGCTTTCCGCAAGGTTGGCCAGCTTCACGTCCTGGTCCTCGAGTATTCGCTGCATCGCTTCGGTTTGCCCACCTGCCTTGTTGAAGCGCGGGTTGGAAGCATCCAGCTGTAGCTGGTCAACCTTCAAGTTCTTAGCCGGCATCGGCACTCTCGGAACAGAGATTGGTCTGTCAGCGCAAAGCGCCACCCCTATACGATACCGGTTTTCTGCCCCGATCATTGTGCAAATACCGAACCGTTCAAAATTACTGGCTAGGCCCGGTTTCCGCGACTTCACCCGGGTGCCCCATCCATCGCATAGCTTCACCGTGCGATGGGTGGGTTCCACGCTGCCGCAGGCCGGAGTGCGGGCGAAGCCGGAACGAGTGACTCCACCTTCACCTTTGCCGCCCTAAATCGCCCACGCAGTACACTCACCTCATGCTCGGACCAGTCCACAAGACGAATACAGGCTGATCATCCGCACGACCGAAGAGATGGCCACCTCGCTCGCCCTGACCGAGGGCACCGAGGTCTACATCCTGCCCCTCAAGACGGCCACTCTCACCCAGGACGCCACCACACAGGACGCCCTCGCCGCCTTCGAGCGAACCCTCCCGGAGCACGAAGCAGCCTACCGCGCACTCGCAAATGAGCTTCGTCTTTCCGGATGTCCCTTCGGTCAAGGCGCTGCACGAGCAACTCATCCGGCGCTTCGGCGGGGCAACAGGCATCCGGGACGGTGGTCTGCTTGAGTCTGCTGTGCTCCGTGCCGAGCACAAATCCTTGTATGAGCCCCACGCAAGCGCAGCGACGGTTGGGGCGTCACTTGCCTGGGGGCTGATCAAGAATCACGCCTTCGCCGATGGGAAACAAGGGAATCGGCCTCGCCAGCCTGGTCGTGTTCCTCGACCTCAACGGCTACAAGCTCAGGAGCTCTGAACGGAACAGATCCTCATGGTGCTTCGAGTCGCCGCAAGCGAAATCGTGGGAGATCAATGGACCGAGTGGGTTCAAGCTGCCACCGTGCACAGCTGACGCCAGTGCCAACCCATCGCCGGGGTGCCTCACCCGTCGCACAGCCCCATCGTCCGATGCGCCTCACGCGCATCGACCGACCCCTCCACCTGCCCTAGGCCTGGACTAGGCGGTCGCCATCTGCAGCAACGCCAACGGGAGGCCGACGCCTTCTACGCAAGCGTGATCCCGCAGCAGGCCGCCATCGAAGAAAAGGCCGTGTCGCGCCAGGCCTACGCCGGCCTGCTGTGGTGGGCAGTTTCGACCGTTCCCTGCGGATGCCGGACGATACCAGCCTTGACCAGGCAAACGGCACCGCGTGGATGGCCTGTGTGGATGGGCCTGTACTGCTCCTGCATGATGCAGATTGCGCTGGAACTGGCACACCAGCACTCCCGCCCGTATCAGGACAGCGCAAGCAAGTTCTTCGGGCACTACGTGGCCATCATCCACGCCATCAACACCGTGGATGGGCAGGGCCTCTGGGACGACGAGCAGGGCTTCTACTTCGATCATCTCGTCAGCGGCAGTTCCGCGCCAGCAACCATGAAGGTGCGTTCCACGGTCGGCATCGTCCCCCCTCTTTGCCCTGGGCGTGCTGAAGCGCGACACCGTCGCCGGCTTGGATGAATCGAGAAGCGTACCCGATGGTTCCTTGCGCATGAGATGGAACTCGCGCAGTTCATTGAGCGAACGGAGCACGGCAACGACGAAATCGACGGCTCTCTGTGGATCTCCATCGCGCCGAAGGATCGCTTTGAACGGATAACCGTATTGTCATCCTCAACGTAGTGCAGGACCTGCTGTTTGCCGGCAAGAACTCGTGTGCCCCGTCGCACATCGTCTCAAAACAGGACACCATGACCCCCAAGATGCGCCTTGCGTGGGAGTGCTTCGCCGCGGACGCACTGCTAGCTTGAGTCATGCCGCAAGCCCGCGCCGCCGAAGCTGCCACCGTCGACTCCGAGGCCACGCCGGCACGCAATCCGGCACGCAATCCGGAAGAGCTCGCCTCCATAATCCGCCGGTTCCTCGCTGACCATCCCGCCGCCACCGTCCTCGAAGATGGCAAAATAGCCTTCGATCTCGCCTCGGCCCAGCACACCATCTCCACCGACGGAAACCGCTGCACCCTGCAGTTCTGGAGCGCAGAGCGCAACCTCGTCCGCACCGTTACCGACGCCGTCCCTCGCCGCAACGCTCTGCGTCTCAGCACCCAGGGCTTCGGTCATGCACAAACCAAGCTGCTGCAACTGCGCGCCGACACACAACCACGCTCGCCCTCCGCACGCGAACCCGCCCGCAAGCAATATCAGCGCCTGCTCGAACGCGCCCTCGCCCGCGAGTTCCCCGACTGGCAACCCGACGGCTTCCGCACGGCGATGGATCTGGAACGCTCCTTCGGCCCGGCCTACGCGCGCGGCTCCCTGGTGCGCGGGCAGGAGGCCTGGGCCGTGATCGGCGCCGCCGCCGCCGAGTCGCAGGCGATCCTCGACGGCATTCTCACCTTCGGCATTCTCTGGCTGCACAGCTGCCGTGAACGCGGCGACGTCCGCCGGCTCTACAAGGGACTCCGTGTCGTCGTGCCGCGCGGGACCGGCGCCCTCACGCAGGCTCGCCTCCCGTGGCTGAACGCTGCGGCCGCCCAGTGGCAACTGTGGGAGCTGGACGAATCCACCGAAGAGCTGACGGAGCTGGATCCGGCGGATGGGGGCAACCTTCGCACCCGGATCATCCACCTTCCCGATGAAACCGCCGCCCGGGAACGCTTCGCTCCGGCGATCGCCCGGGTCATGGACCTGGTCCCGCGGGCCGAGGAGCATCGCGTCGAGCAAAGACTGCGTTCCCCCGCCGAGCTGGCCTTCCTGCTGCATGGGTTGGAGTTCGCGCGGGTCCGCCTCACGCACCAGCCCGGCAGCTTCCGGCAAATACTGGAAATCACCTGCGGAGCGGGCCCGGCGCAGACGGCGCTCACTGCGGCAACCGCCCCCGTCATCCAAAACCACATCGCCGAGCTGTTCCGCCGGCGGAACGCCTCGGTACTGGCTGGCTCCAGAGTCCTCCGGCCGCAATCGCCCGCGCGCAGCATCGGCGCCTTCACCGGCAGGGCAGCTCACGGTCGAAGCACCGGCTTTGCCGCCGTGCAGGACGTGGAGGAGACCTCGGGAGCTCCGCTCAGCCGGCTGGAACAGCGCGAACGGCGCTTGCAATCGCAGAGCGATCCGCTCTTCCGGGCGGCCCCGGAACGCTGGCTGGAGTCTATGCTGCGAGAAAATCTCGCGCCCTTGACACGGTCGCTCGCGGCGCGTTCACCCATGCACCCAGCGATACAGCACGCAGCAGCACAGCACGCAGCAGCACAGGGACCCGGACTTGGAGCGTTTGCCAACGATCCCGATCCGGACACACGCGGCAACCGCGCGGAGCCGGCCTGGGCGCCGCCCGCGGAGACCCCTTCCACCCGCGAACAGGTCATCCCGCGCTTCAACCCGCAGCACGTCTACACCCAGGTGCCCGCAATCGCCGGTGCGAGCGATCGCGGCATGCTGGATCTGCTCGGGGTAACCGCAGACGGCCGGTTGGCTGTCATCGAGCTGAAAGCCTCCGACGATATTCAGCTGCCGCTGCAGGGTTTGGACTACTGGATTCGCGTCTTGCATCACCACCGCCAACCCGCGGACCTGAGTGGAAACGCCAACGCCGGGCAAAATGATCTGCAGCGGCACGGGTACTTTCGCGACGTCCCACTTTCACCCGCTCCGCCCCGTCTCTACCTTGTGGCCCCGGCGCTGCAAATCCACCCGGCCGCCGAAACGGTGCTGCGTTACCTCTCGCCCAAAGTGGAATGGTCCTTGATCGCGCTCGACGAGCGCTGGCGCCAAGGTATACGGGTGATCTGGCGCAAGAACGGAGGCCGCCCCGAAAGAATTTAGCCAGCTGTCGGTGATCAGCTCAGGGCTGCAGAACGCGGATCACCTGGGCGGATTCCTCCTCGCAGAGGAGCTCATAGGCGGTGTCCCCGGCGGGCAGCACCACCGCCTGCCCATAGGCCAGCGGGTACGCCACACCCTCTCCTGTGACCGCCGCACAGCCGCTGCGGAGAGCGATCAAAATCTGCAGGCCGCCGGTTTCGCCCAGAGCCGTGGCCTCACCGCCGGCAAGCTCAAAACGGTCTACCCGGAAGTACGCCGACGAAACCAGCCGCGTGAAGTGACTGTGCTTCTCCGGAGACACCAGGCCCGCCTTCGTGTCCGTGCGCGTAACGGCCATCCCTGCCTCGACATGCAGTTCGCGGGGGCGGCCATAATCCCACAGACGGTAGGTGGTATCGCTGTACTGCTGCGTCTCCAGCACCACCATGCCGGGCCCAATCGCGTGCACCGTGCCGGCGTCCACATAGACCATGTCGCCGGCCTTCACGGGAATCATGCGCAGCTTGCCTTCTATGCTGCCGTCCTGGATCGAAGCCGCAATCTCTGCCGTCGACAGCGGCTCACGAAAGCCGACCGCCACCTCGGCCCCGGGCTGCGCCTCCAGCACGTACCAGCACTCCGTCTTGCCGCGCGGCATGCCTAGCGCCTGCGCCTGCGCATCATCCGGGTGCACCTGAACTGAAAGCTTCTCCCGCGGAAACAGCAGCTTGATCAGCAGCGGAAAGCCCTCGCCGCGCGGATCGCCAAAGGCGACGGGAGCAGCGGCGGTCAGCGCGGCCAGGCTGTGTCCCTCCGCCGCACCGGTCTCCGCGACGCAGGTATCGGCGGTAAGCCAGATCTCGCCGATAGACGCATTGGCGCCCCCGCCGTGCCAGGGAGCCAGGGAATCAACACCCCAAATGCGTTCCACAAGGACCGGGGCAAGGGTCACCGGTTCGGCAATGGCAGATGCGGGCTGGGCGGAGGCGGGCTTTGCGGCGGCGATTTCCATCGGTATGGGTCTCGTAACGGAATCTTTTTGTTCTACCCAAGTGTACCTGCCGCCGGGGCGGCGAAGCCCGACCGCGGGCATCCCACAACGAAAAAGCTCACCCACGCGCAACCGGCCGTGAGTGAGCTTTCTAAGTTTCTACGATCGGACGGAAAGTTTAACGACGTCCACCGCCGCCACCGCCACCGTGGAACCCGCCGCCACCGCCACCGTGGAACCCGCCTCCGCCGCCACCGTGGAATCCACCGCCACCACCGGCAAATCCACGCTCACCGCCGGCAAAGCCGCCGCCACGGGCATAGCCTCCACCGTAACCTCCACGGCCATACCCGCCGCCGTAGCCGTACCCTCCGCGGCCGTAGCCGATCCCGCGACCATACCCGTAGCCGCCACGGTAACCGTAGCCGTAGCCGCCCCGGTAGCCGTAGCCGCCCCGGAACCAGGGGCCAGCACCGATAAAGAGACCGTTGTTAAACCAGCTCGGTCCGTAGTAGCCGTAGGGGGCGCAGGCATACGGCGCGTAATCGTAGTAGCCATAGCTGCAGGCGGGGGCGGCGTAGCCGTAACCGTAGCCGCCGCCAACGCCGATGCCGACCGCAAACTGGGCGTGGGCAAGCCCTGCCGGAACAAGCAAAACCGAGAGAAGAAGTAGATACCGAAGAAGTCGCATTGTCGTCCTCCTAGGCCGGCAGTTCAGCCGCTAGCCTGGGGACCCATCTGTGCTGGAAAACGCCAGCGAGGTGAGCCCTACATACAGTAGGAACCCCGGTTCCGAAAAATGTTGCTCAGACGCTCTAATGCGCACCCTGGCGCACGTTCCGAACCGCCCATCGCCTACGCTCTGGGGAGCTGGATCAGGCTCACATCCCCGCGCGCGGTGCCGTTTCGCTCCTGCAGGTAGATCGCCCACCCGTCTTCGCTGCGGGCGTTCACCCAGTTCGTCTGCCAGCCCATCTCGCTCAATGTGGGTCGCATCATGTCGGCCACCTTGGCCTGCAGCCGCTGTGTGTTCATCATGACCCACTCTGTAGCTTCCTTCAGCGAATGCACATCGCAGTCCAGCAGCAAAAAGTTTGCCTGCTCGTTCAGCGTGAACTGCTGGCCGGGCTGAAAGATCTCATTCTGGAACAGCAGTTCCCGTGTCGCGACGACGATGACTTCAAACTGGGCGGCGCGCACAATGATGTCGCAGATCAAAGAGGTGTCCTTTCCACTCGCCCTTGTATGGTATCGCGGCGACTGCCGGCCCGTTTTCCCAAGCCCCGGTCTGGCACCCGCTGCATCTCAGGCCTCAGGGGGAACACAAAACTTGCTGCGGCTGTTGTGGAACTCCTTTCTGATCGCCTTCAGCGCCCTTCTGCCGCTGATCAATCCCCTCGGCTCCGCGCTGGTCTTTCTCGGCCTCGTGGGAGAAGCGCCCCCGGCCGTCTATCGCTCGCTTGCCCGCCGCATCGCCCTGAACAACATCGCCTTTCTCGCCGTCATCGAGGTGCTCGGCTCGGCCATCCTCAACTTCTTCGGCGTCTCGCTGGCCATCGTGCAGGTCTCCGGCGGCATCGTCATCGCCTCCCTCGGCTGGTCCGTGCTCAATGAAAAGGACTCCTCCGCCGGCGCCCGCGGCAAGCAGGAAGAGATGGCCCTCAAAGCCGAAAGCCCTGCCGGTCACACGGCCGAAAGCCCTGCCGCTGCCGGCACTGGCCCCGAGCCCAGCCTCCACTCCCTCGAGCAGAAGGCCTTCTACCCTTTCACCTTTCCGGTCACCTCCGGCCCCGGCACCCTCGTCGTCATGTTGACGCTCAGCGCCCGCTACTCCGGCGGTCCCATGGCGCAGAATGTCGTCGGCCACCTCGGCCTGTTTCTGGCCGTGATCGTGCTCAGCGCGCTGGTTTACCTTTGCTTCGCCTATGCTCCGCGCATCACCCGGGCCATCCCGGCTTCAACGGCCCACGGCATTCTCCGCGTGGTCGCCTTTATTCTTCTCTGCATCGGGGTGCAGATCGCCTGGAACGGGCTTTCGCAGCTGCTGGGTGGCCTGCTACGGCCTTGATCGCACCCGATCTCCGCCTCAATCTCCCCGACTTGCCATCCTGAGCGAAGCGAGAGAATCTGCTGCCGTTTGCAGGACTCTGCGTCATCAGGAAAACAGCGGTAGCCCTGCACTTACCATCCCTGCACTTACCACCCCTGCTGCGCCCGCAGGTGCGTAATATGCGCCACATGGTGCCGCGAGTGCCACGCATACAGCAGCGTCGCCTGGTCCAGCCGCATCGGCCCGCGCTCCGCATGCCGGAATCCGCGCGCCCATTGCTCTTCCGTCAGCGCCTGCAGCAGCATCACCCACCGCGCATGAATGCTTTCCATCATCTCCAGCGACCACTCCAGCGGCGCCTGCACATCGGCCAGCAGCGCAAACGCCTTCTCGTTGTAGGGCTTGATCTCCGGCCAGTCTTCCGTCAGCGCCAGCCGCGCCCGCGTAAACGCAATGCTGTGTGAATCCGCCACATGGTGCACCAGCTGACGCACCGTCCAGCCCTCCGGCCGGTACGGCGCATTGCGCTGGTCTTCGTCGAGCGGACGCACCGCCTCGCGCATCTGCTCAGGCAGCTCCGCCAGCGTCAAAAGGGCGAAACGGCGCTCTTCAAGAGAAACCCTCTCCGGCATCTGAAAACGACCGATGGGGTAGCGGGGATCGTTGAGAGAAGCTGAGGCAGACACTGCAGTCGACATGATTCTTTCCCGTAGTTCCGTGTTCGCCCAGATCGTCGCTGGGTCGGCCAAATAGGGGAGCGCCCGGGTACATCGCAGCAGGGACTCCAAAAACAGGGGTGCCGTGGGCTGAAGCCGTTCTCCTGACAGCTCCCGTTCTCCTGACAGGTATCGTTCTCCTGACAGGTCCCGGCAGGTATTTAGCGGAGCGGCCGACGTCTGTGCCCATTTCTCCAACAAAACTGGCCTGAGAAACCTCTGGCAATCCGCAAAACCAGGAGAACTGCTCTAAAGTCTAACCCGAGGGACAGTCATGCCAGATCATCGCCGCAAGCCAACGCCGCGAACGTCAGCTCTCCTGGGAGCGCTCTGCCTGTCGGCGTCGGTCGCCGCCGCCGCCCACGGCCAGACAGCGGGAACCGCCGCGAAACCGGCGGCCGGCCAGGCCGTCGGCTTTGACCGCAACGACTACCCCGGCGACGCAAACATGGCCAAACTGCGTCACAGCTTCGCCTTCACCGGCTACTGGCTCACGAATCCTCCCGGCGAAACCGCCAACACCTGGGTCGGCAAACGCCGCCAGCTTCGCGACGCCGGCTGGGGCTTCCTCGTTCTCGCCAACGGTCGCCTCGACGCCGAAATCCTCAAAGCCGCCAAACGCGGCATCACTCCCTCCGCCCAGGGCCGCGCCGACGCCGCGGTCGCCGTCGCGGCAGCCCAGCACGAAGGCTTTCCGCCCCACACCCTCCTCTTTCTCGACCAGGAAGAAGGCGGCCGCCTCCTCACCGAGCAGGCCGGCTACCTGCTCGGCTGGACCGAAGCCGTCGCCGCCACAGGCTTCCGCCCCGGCGTCTACGCCAGCGGCCAGCCCGTGCCCGACGACCCCGGCACCGTCATCGACACCATCCGCGACATCCGCTCCCGCGTCGCCGCCGGCCACCTGCACGAAGTCGCCATCTTCGACGCGCTGGACCAGTGCCCGCCCGCCCCCGGCTGCACCATCCACCCCAAACCCCTCACCGCCGCCCTCGACCCCGGCCTCGTCGCCTGGCAGTACGCCCAATCCCCCCGCCGCCCCGAAATCACAAAGAGCTGCGCCGCCACCTACGCCCCCGACGGCAACTGCTACGCCCCCGCCGCTCCCGGCATCTTCCTCGACATAAACACCGCCCGCAGCAGCGACCCCTCCGAAGGCCGGTAGGGCCTACTCCCCTGACCCTCGTCCTCCTGAGCGCAGCAAAGGACCCTCTTTCTGCCCCGCCAACCCCCACCCCCACCTTTGTCATCCTGAACGCAGTGAAGGACCTGCTTTCCGCCCCGCCACACCCTCCCACCCTTGTCATCCTGAACGAAGTGAAGGACCTGCTTTTCGCCCCGCCAAACCCCCACCCTTGTCATCCTGAACGAAGTGAAGGACCCGCTTTCGTGCCGCCAACCAGCTCCAGATAAAGATCCTCCCACGTAGGATTTCTCTCCGAAACCAGCGCCACCTTCCGGCTCCGGAGCCACCCCTTCAACTGCTTCTCCCGCGAGATCGCATTGCCCACATACTGAAACCGCTCAAAGTACACCAGCCGATGCACGCGATACTTCGCCGTGAAGCTACCCGCAGTACCTTCGCGGTGCTCTTCGACCCGCCGAAGGAGATCATTCGTCACGCCGATGTACAGCGTGCGCGAGCGACTAGCGACGATGTAGACAAAGTAGCTATGGCGATCCGAGAGCATCCTCGCCCAGCTAAACAGAAAGCAGGTCCTTCGCCATGCTCAGGATGACAAACTTTCGTGGCAGGAAGCAGAACTTCGGAGCCACTCTCTAAAGAGTTCCACTCCCCTACACCTCGGCACCTCTCTACACCTTGTCCTCCTGAACGAAGTGAAGGACCCGCTTTCCGCCCCACCCACACCCTCCAACCTTTGTCATCCTGAACGTAGTGAAGGACCTGCTTCTCGCCCGCCACTCCCTCTAACCTCGTCCTCTTGAACGCAGCAAAGGACCCGCTTTCCGCCGCCGCAAACCAACCCAACATCACCGCCCGCTATACGCCCGCTACAATAGAGACATGGCGGCTCTTCCCACCCTGCTGCACCCCGCGTACGATGGCAAGCGCTACTTCTTCGATACGCTCGGCCTCTCGGAGCGTCTGCTCGAGCGCTGCCTCGGCGAAGCCCTCTCCGCCGGCGGCGAATTCGCCGATCTGTACTTCGAAGCCGTCACCTCCAGCTCCCTCGGCATGGATGAAGGCATCGTCAAGACCGCCTCCGAAGGCATCAGCGTCGGCTGCGGCATCCGTGTCCTCTCCGGCGAGCGCACCGGCTTTGCCTATACCGACGACCTCAGCCCCGAACGCCTCCTCAAGGCCGCCCGCACCGCCGCGCTCATCGCCAACGGCACCCAGAAGGAGCGCGTCCAGGGCTTTCGCAACCCGGACACACGTCCGAAACCTTCGCTCTACCCCGTAGCCGGCGCCACCGTCGACGCCGAAATCGCCGCCAAGCTCGCACTCATCGCCCGCGCCAACCACGCAGCCCGATCCTACGATCCACGCATCGTCCAGGTCCGCGCCGGCCTCAACGATGAGCTCCGCCGCATCCTGATCGCCGGCTCCGACGGCACCTTCGCCTCCGATACCCAACCCCTTGCCCGCTTCAACGTCATGGTCATCGCCAAGGATGCCAATGGTGAGGTCTCGCGCGGCAGCTCCGGCGGCGGCGGCCGCGTCACCCTCGACTTCTTCACCGATACCCACAGCCCCGAACACTTCGCCGAAGAGGCCGCCCGCACCGCCATCCTGCAACTCGGCGCCGTTGCCGCCCCGGCCGGCGAGATGGAGGTCGTCCTCGGCCCCGGCTGGCCCGGCGTCCTGCTCCATGAAGCCGTGGGCCACGGCCTCGAAGCCGATTTCAACCGCAAAAAGACCTCCGCCTTCGCCGGTCTCATCGGCCAGCAGGTCGCCTCCAGCAAGGTCACCGTCGTCGACAACGGCACCATGCCCGGCCGCCGCGGCTCGCTCAACATCGACGATGAGGGCAATCAAACCCAGGAGACCGTGCTCATCGAAAACGGCATTCTCCGCACCTACCTCTCCGACAAGCTCAGCTCCCGCCTCATGGGCATGCCCAACACCGGCTCCGGTCGCCGCGAAAGCTACCAGGCCATCCCCATGCCGCGCATGACCAACACCTACATGCTCAACGGCGACGACGTCCCCGCCGACATCCTCAAAAGCGTCAAGCGCGGGCTCTACGCCGTCAACTTCGGCGGCGGCCAGGTCGACATCACCACCGGCAAATTCGTCTTTTCCGCCTCGGAGGCCTACCTGATCGAAGACGGCGTCGTCACCGCGCCGGTCAAGGGGGCCACCCTCATCGGCAACGGGCCCGAAAGCCTCAAGCACGTCTCCATGGTCGGCAACGACCTCGCCCTGGATGAGGGTATCGGCACCTGCGGCAAGGCAGGGCAAAGTGTACCGGTAGGCGTAGGCATGCCGACCATCAAGTTGGACCGCATGACCGTGGGCGGCACGGGACGTTAAACCGCAACAATTTACGGGAGAACGATGGCCACCAAAGAGCGCGAAAAAATCTACGAGTGCGAAGTAAAACGACGCCGCCGCAACACCAACAGCAATGGTTATGAGTCCTTCTGGAAGGTAAAAACCGTCCAGGAAGCGCTCGAAGACAATGACACCGAGTTCCGCTGCAAGGACTGTCACGGTGCCGTCAAACTCTTCAAGAAGCGCGTCCCCAACGGCCCCGCCTCGCACGTGGAGCACATCCACAAACCCGACTCCGAGTACTGCCCGGGCAGCATCTTCTTCCAGCAGGCCACCGACGGCCGCGAGCCCCGCCTCTCCGAAACGCCCATCGCATGAGCTCCACGCCAGTCCTCGATCCAGCCTCCACCGCCCCGCCGGCCCACCTCAAAGCCAGCGTCGAGCAGGCACTCGACCGGGCGGTGCGCGCCGGGGCCACCGATGCCGAGGTCGTCGCCTACGAAGGCGATGAGTTCGGCGTCCGCGTTCGCCTCGGCGAGGTCGAGGAACTCACCGAGGCTGGCTCCCGCGCCCTCGGCCTGCGCGTCTTCTTCGCCGCGGACGGCGGCCAGCGCACCGCCACCACCTCCACCTCCGATCTCTCGGACGCCGGCATCGCCCGCCTCGTCTCCGGTGCCGTCGGGCTCGCGGAGGTCACCGGCGTAGACCCCTTCGCCGGTCTGCCCGACCGCGAAGCCTTCGGCTCCCACGATCCACTCGCCCAGGGCCTCTTCTTCGAAGACGCCAACGCCATCCCGCCGCCCGAGCGCATCGACATCGCCCGCCGCGCCGAAGCCGCCGCCCTCGCTCACGACACCCGCATTCAAAATTCCAAAGGCGGCAGCTTCGACTGCAGCTACACCCGCCGCATCATGGCCAACTCTCGCGGCTTCACCGGCGACTACCGCCGTTCCTACTGCGGCTTCTCCGCCTCGCCCATCGCGGGGGACGCCAAGGGCATGCAGGGCGGCTACTGGTACTCCACCGCCCGCACCGCGCGCCTGCTCGAAGACCCCGAAACCATCGGTAAAATCGCCGCCGGGCGCGCCTTGCGCCTGCTCGGCGCCCGCCGCGTCCCCACCCAGCAGTGCCCCGTCATCTTCCCGCCCGAATCCGCTCGCGGCCTCATGGGCAACCTGCTCGGCGCGGCGAACGGCGATGCCGTCTACCGCAACGCCAGCATGTTCGCCGGCAGGCTGGGTGAGCAAGTGGCGGGCGAAAACATCACGATGGTCGACGACGGCACCCTCGTCTTCGACCACACCCTCGCCGACGGCACCACTCTCCAGGTCGGCGGCTTCGGCACCTCGCCCTTTGACGGCGACGGCCTGCCCACGCGCCGCACCGTCGTCATCGAGCGCGGCATCCTCCAATCCCTCATGCTCAACACCTACACCGGCCGCAAGCTCGCCATGGCCTCCAACGCGAAGGCCACGCGCGGCCTCGCCGGCACCCCCGGCATCGGCGGCGGCAACTACTTCCTGGAACCCGGCACCCTCACCCACGAACAGATCGTCGGCGACGTAAAACAGGGTCTGCTCGTCCTCAGCACCATGGGCTTCGGCGTCAACCTCGTCACCGGCGACTACTCCCAGGGCGCCACCGGCCTCTGGATCGAAAACGGCGAGATCGCCTACCCCGTGGAAGAAATCACCATCGCCGGCAATCTCAAGGAGATGTTCCGCAATGTCTCGGCCATCGGCAATGACCTCGAATGGCGCGGCTCCGGCGCCGTTCCCACCGTCCGCATCGAAGGCATGACCGTCGCCGGCAGCTAGCGCACGAACCGTCGCACGCCGTTAGTCGCACAGGCGCAACAAACTCGGGGCTCTACTCCCTTACACTGAACTCTGAAGCGATTCGAACCAAAAACAGCGACCAACTAGCTTTGGGGGTAGGGTGGAGCAGGCCATTTCAGACGCACTTGTTTTCTTCGGGGCCACCGGAGATCTTGCCTACAAGAAAATCTTTCCGGCACTGCAAGCGATGGTGCGCCGCGGCACCCTCGATGTACCCGTCATCGGCGTCGCCAAGGCCGGCTGGACGCTCGATCAGCTCAAAGAGCGCGCGCACGCCAGTATCGAGTCCCACGGCGGCGTCGATACCGACGCCTGGGCCAAGCTCAGCTCCCTTCTGCGGTACGTCGACGGTGACTACGCCGACATCGCTACCTTCGAGGCCATCCGCAGCGAACTCGGCGACGCCAAACATCCCGCGCATTACCTCGCCATCCCGCCCTCGCTCTTCGGCACCGTCGTCGAAAAGCTTGTCAGCTCCGGCTCCGCACAGGGCGCGCGCATCATCGTCGAAAAGCCCTTCGGCCATGACCTCCCCTCCGCGCAGGCTCTGAACCGCATCCTGCTCTCGGCCTTCCCGGAGTCCTCCATCTTCCGCATCGATCACTACCTGGCCAAAAATCCGGTGCGCAACATGGTCAACTTCCGTTTCGCCAACCTCCTCTATGAGCCGCTCTGGAACCGCAACTACATCGAAAGCGTCCAGATCACCATGAGCGAGGACTTCGGCATCCAGGGCCGCGGCCTCTTCTACGACGCCACCGGCACCATTCGCGACGTCATCCAGAACCACGTCTTTCAGGTCATGTGCAACCTCGCCATGGAGGCCCCCGCCCGCCTCGACGCCGAATCCCTCCGCGATGAAAAAGCCAAGGTCCTCAAGTGCATCCCCGCCATCCGGCCGGAGGATCTCGTGCGCGGCCAATTCCGCGGCTACCTCGACGAAAAAGGCGTTCCTCCCGGCTCCAAAACCGAAACCTTCGCCGCCCTCCGCCTCGACATCAACTCCTGGCGCTGGCAGGGCGTGCCGTTCTACATCCGTGCCGGCAAGCAGCTGCCCATCACCTGCCTGGAAATCGTCGCCCGCCTCCGCAAACCGCCGCAGACCAACATCACGGAGCCCGACGTACCGCAAAACTACATCCGCTTCCGCCTCAGCCCTGAAATCACCATCGCCACCGCCGTGGCCGTCGTCTCCATCGCCGGCCCCCGCCGCGCCGTGGAAATGGTCGCCACCCGCCACGCCCGCCCCGAAGAGATGGACGCCTACGCCCGCGTTCTCACCGACGCCTTGCACGGCGACGCCTCCCTCTTCGCCCGTCAGGACTACGTCGAAGAGGCCTGGCGCATCGTGGACCCCATCCTTAAAGCCGAAACCCCGCTCTACCCCTACGATCCCCACACCTGGGGCCCCACAGACTGCGGCGACTGCCCCGCCCCCCCAGCCGGCTGGCACGAACCCATCCCTGAAGACACCCCCGGCGACTTCCGCATCGTCGGCAACTAGAAGCGCAGCCCCTCTCCAGGGTGAGCAAGCGAAGACGCTCTCCCATCGCTCGAAACGCTCCAGCAGACTTCAGGAACCGTCGGCTTCGTTTGTTCAGCGGCTGTGACACTGGGACAGTAGCTGGAAGACTTGTCCCGAACCAACAGGGCATCCGCATGCCGGCAACACATTTCCTCAGTGCCGGTCCTTGCCCTTTGCCGGCTTCTTCATCTTCGCCCGCCGGCACAGTGGGCAGCGGAACTTTCGCTTCCCATGATAGATATGGCCCTTCAACTCCACCATCGCGACACGGCATCGTTTACACGTCACCTTGCCACTGTCTCACTCCCTAAACCCAAAATGGAAAGTTGCTCCCGTCCCTTACGCCGCCGGGATCTCCGACAAGGGTGCCCCGGCAGTTTCAGCTGGAGCGGCACTGCCGAAGCGTCATCCCTCAGTCGACATAGGCTGCCAAAGCTAGACACGATTGCCTTCCGGATCGCCGAACCACCCACATCACCTTAGCCCGTTGCGTCGCGGCAGGGAATGAGAACGTCCCCCCGAAACTTCCCCACGCCGAGATGCCGCTCGTACCACGCATACAAAGCTCCGGGATCCGTCCCCCCCCTGCCAACGCCCTCACCGGGAGTCACCACGCTGGACACGGCTGTGTTCTCGGGGCGAGAGGCCCCACTGGCGTTTAAAAGCCGCGCGGAACGCGCTGTCAGACTTGTAGCCCAGCGTGGGGGCGATCGAAGAGAGGGTCTCGCCGCCATGCTGCAGCCGTTGTGCAGCCACCGTCATACGCCATTGCGTCAGGTAGTCCATCGGCGACCTCCCAACGGTTTTCTTGAATACCTGCGCAAATGCGGTGCGCGACATCCCTGCGGCACGAGCCAACTCCTGCAAGGTCCATGCCCGCGCAGGCTCTCGATGCATGGACGACAGGGCCGCACGCATACGACTATCTGCAAGCGCGGAAAGCCAGCCCGGGCCGCGCTGCTGGTCGTCGGCAAGATGCAGCCGGAGGGCTTCCACCAACATCGTGTAGGCAACCTGTTGTGCGATCAAGCTCCCTCCAGGTTGCGGATCGCGCATCTCGCGCAGCATCCGTTCCACCGCCCAGCGCAGCGACTCGCGTTGCGACTCGTTCTCCAGCATGACGATGGGCGGCAAAACATCGAGCAGAAAGCGGGCATCCCCTTCCAGCTCGAAATGGCTTCCGAGAATAAGAAACTCCTCACCGGGGCTTACAGGAAGGATGCCGTTATACCTTTCGCGTTTTGAGAGGAGTTCCCATGAGTGCCGGTGCGGCAGCGAGAGATCGCTCGCAAGAACGAAAGGCCATCCACGCGGCAAAAGCAGGCAGCTTCCAGCCTGCAGCCGCACAGGCCCCGGAACATTCTCTACGGACAGCCAGCACTCCCCTGTGACCACGCTGTAGCACTTAATTACGTTGTGAGTCGGAAAGCGAACTCCCCACTGCCCCCCGGCGCTGAGCCGCCCGTGACGTAGGTACGTGGTCGCAAGAGCGACAGGATGTCGGAGAGTGGGTCCATAAACATAAACGAGAGATGTACAGAGACGGCGGTCTAATGAACGTTGCAGCATTGATCGTACAAGGTGCAGCCCTTAACCTCGAACCTGGGGAACGTCCCCAAGGAGAACGAGCATGCATATCTTCGTCACTGGTGGTTCCGGACAAACCGGTCCCGCAATCGTCGCTGAGTTGATCGCCGCGGGCCACACCGTCACTGGATTAGCGAGGTCGGAGAAAGCCGTCGCTCGCCTGGGCGATTTGGGGGCGAATGTCTTGCGTGGTTCGCTGGACGACCTGGAGACCCTCGCGCAAGGCGCTCAGACTGCCGACGGCGTCATTCACATGGCCTTTGGTGGCGATTTCTCGAAGCCTGAAAGCATGTCACAGCGGGACTGCGCGGCGATCAATGCGATGGGGCAAACCTTGGCCGGGTCGGGTAAGCCTCTGGTCATTACCTCGGGCACCTTGGTGATGGCAACCGGACACGTCACCACCGAGCATGACGCGCCCGACCCGCCATCGCTCGGTCTCCATCGTCTTCCGGGCGAACAGGCTTGCCTAGCCTTCGCCGATCGAGGTGTCCGGGCAGTCGTTCTGCGCCTTGCCCCGACGGTCCACGGTCCAGGCGACTACGGCTTCATCCCGTTCCTGATCTCAACCGCTCGCAGAACGGCCCGATCCGCCTACATCGGCGACGGCGCAAACCGCTGGCCCGCCGTCCACCGCCAGGATGCCGCGTCTCTCTTTCGCCTGGCCGTCGAGAAGGCACCGGCTGGCAGCATTCTGCACGGGGCCGGGGAAAGCGCGATCACCTTTGAAACCATCGCGCACCTGATCGGGCGCATGCTCGGGATCCCGACTGCCTCTGTCGCTCCAGAAGACGCGGTGAACCACTTCGGGAACCCCTTCTTCGCGAAGGCCTTTGCCGCCGATGCGCCCGTCTCCAGCATTTACACCCGCAAACTGCTGACCTGGATGCCAACTCACGCGACCCTCCTCGAAGACATGGAGGCGAGCGACTACTTTTCCCCGCAGGCCGCCTCGGCATTCGACAAAGCGGCACATTAGCTAACTGCTCAACGTAAGTCGCTGTGCTTAGCCCGGTGGGTTATCCCTTGGAATTCCCTGTTATTCCTTGGATCTTGTTCGTGAATGGGCACTGTCGCCCACAGGAAACAGACACCCGCCCCCGGGGGGACACTGCCGAACGGCTCACAGCTCTAAAAACTCACCCGCGCCCCCACCTCCACCTGTCGCTCCCGGCTGAGCGCCGCCGTCGACGACAAAGCCGTCCCAAACGCCGGCGTACTCAACCCCTCGCTCGCAATCGCCGCCGCATCCTGAAACACCAGCGGCGTCGGCGCACCCGCACTCGCGGGCGTGCCCAGCAGAAATGCCCGCGTCTCCACCCGCGACAAGCTCACCGAATTCAACAAATTAAACGCATCCGCCCGCAACTCCAGCCGCCATCGCCCACCCAGCGGCAACTCCCGCGCCGCCCGCAGGTCCACCTTGCCCCGTGGCGGCAGCCGCAGCGTATTGCGCCCCACCGTCGGCAAATACGTCGCCCCGCCCGAGCCGTTGATCGACTCATGCCCCCCCGTCAGCCGCGTCCCCCCAAAGATCACATAACTGTACGGCGCTCCACTGCCCGCCGTGCCGATCGCCCCCAGCTGCCACCCCGAAAGCACTCCCTGCACCACCCGCGGTCCCGATCGAAGCTCACTCCGCACCGTCAACACCCCCGCAAAGTGGTGCGCAAACTGCAGACTCGATAAACCCTTGTCATACCCATTCGTAAACGGATCGAACTGCCCATTCTGCCGCGGCGTCGGCGAACTCTGCGCCCCGTAGTCGATCGCGCGCGCAAACTGATAACTCCCCCGCACGCCGATTCCATGCCACGCCCGCACCGCGGCCGTCGCCGTCCCGCTGTGAAACGTCGCATTCGCGTTTGACTCGATCGCCGTCACCGGTCCGTACAGCGCCGTCTGCCGCGCCGTATACAGCGGCGCCTGAAACGTCTCCCCCGTTCGCAGCCCCGTCCGTAGTCCCGAATGCCCATCCCCGCCCTGCAGCACATACGTCACCATCGACGTACTCGGCGCCACATTCACATCCACGCTCGCCGGCAGCTGTGTCGCCCACGCCGTTGCATACTCCCCCTCCACAGACACATGCCGCCCCAGGCTCTCCTGCAACGAAAAGCTTCCACGCTGCACCGCCGGCAGCCGGAACCCATTTGAAAACACCACCGCCGACCCCGTCCGCGCCACCACCCCCGCCGGCTCCGTCAAAAACGCACACGGATACCCAAAGCCCTGATGCGCCACCTGCGGACAATCCGTCTCCGTCGTCGGCAAAATCCGCACACTATCTGTCGAGTTCGCCGCGCCCGGCAAAGCCGTATCCGCCAGCGCCGCCTGGATCGTCGCCCCCGGCAGCCGGCCATAAAACATCCCATACCCCGCCCGCACCGCGAAACCACGTCCAGTCTCACGCCGTCCGTGCCGGCCCAAACCGCCCGGCAGCCAGGCCAATGAAACCCGTGGCGCAAAGTTGTTTCGGTCTTCCGGAAAGCTCGACGTCAGTCCCGCCGTCCCGCTCGTAGCTCCCCCGCCCATCCCTCGTAAAACGACATCCAGCGCCGGATTCACCACCTGCGGCAACGGCAACAGCAGGTAGTCATACCGCGCCCCGAACGTCAGCAACAAATTGGCCCGCACCCGCACGGAGTCCTCCGCAAAACCGGCCACGTTGTGCGTCACGAACTCCGTTGCGCCAGTCTCCGCAAAGCTCTGCGTGTAGCTCCGAAAACAAAAATAGTGCACCGTCGCAAACACGCTGGGGCACCCGCCGTTCGGATAGGCATGCACGTTAAAGGTGTAATCCGTAATCCAGTCCACCAACCCGCCGTCATGCCCCCCGGTGGTCCCGCTGTCATACAGAAATGTCCCGTCCAGGTTCGTTGCCGACAGTACCCGGTCATGCAACCGGCTCCAGTCCCCACCCAGCGTGATCAGGTGCCGCCCCGCCCGCACCTCGAACCCCTCCACCACCTGCACCCGGTGCTCGTCCGGGTACGCCACCCTCCCAAACTCGCAGGCGTCCCATACCGGAACCCTTCCGGCTCGATCAGCACCTCCGGCGCGTACCCTCCCGGTCCAATCGCCGGCACCGCCTGGTCGCCCGCGCCCGGCGTCTCGAACTCCAGGTCATGCGCCACCTGCACCCGCACGCTGTTCACCGCCCGCGACCCAAACCGGTGCTCCCACCCCGCATTCGCCGCCTCCGCCTCCACCCGGCTGCTCCCGATCGACGAGATCGCCTCGCTCACCACACCCGAGGCCACCCCCGCCCCATTCAACGCCGCGGCGGATGACCGCTGCACCTGCCCGCCAAGATTCACCCGGTCCAACCGCCCCAGCCCCGCATCCACCCGCACAAAACCCAAGGTCCGCGGCGACTCCACCCCCGTCACCCCACCCAGCCCGTCCAGGTACTCCAGCGCCCCCTGCCGCGCCGCCGCGCCCACGCCCCGGTTCGCCAGCAACGCCGTCTGCGTCGCCGAAAGCTGGAAAAAACCAGCCGTCTGCGGCGACGACACAATCGTTTGGTTCCGCCGCTGTCCCTCATACGCCGCAAACACGCCCAGCCGCCCACGCCGCAGCAGCGGCACTCCCAACGTGCCGCCATACTGCAGGGCAGAATCCGCCGGGCGCTCCAAAACGCTCGTGGCAACCCCACCCTGGTACCGGCTCACCACCGCAAAGGGATTCACGGCCGCCCACGCGCTCTCGCGATCTTGAAAAAACGCGCTGCCATGCATCGCCGCACCCGCGCGGCGCGACCCCACCGCCACCAACGCGCCGGCAGCCCCGCCATACTGCGCCGAAAACATCCCCGGCATCACCCGCACCGACCGCACCGCCCCCTGCGCAAACCCCGAACCCGCCTGCGGGCCTCCCGCTGCCGCCCCGCGCGGCCCGCTGCGAAATCCCTGATCCGCTGAAAGCCCATCCACCGTCTCCGCATCCTGCGTCACCGGCAACCCCGCCACGCTCAGCCCCGTGGCCGCCGCCCCGGTCTCCCGCTCCGCCCGCGTCGACGCCGTATCGTCCTCCGTCGCATCCTGCGCCGCGCCCGATCCCGCCAGCGTAGCCTCATGCGCCGCCGCGTCCGTCGCCTCCACAGCCTCCCACTGCCGGTCCTCCACCGGCAGCGACTGCAGCCTGTCGGCCCCGGCCGCCCCCCCGGGCTCACCAGCCTTGCCCGCAGGCTTCGCTTCTAGGCTCACAACACCTGCCGGATCCTCATCGGTGCCCACTGCCTCCAGAACAGCCCAAACGGTCAGCCCCGCTCCATCCAGCCGTCGCCGAAGCTCCACCTCTGCGATGGCACCCGCTTGCACCTCCAGGAAACCCGCGCCCTCGCCGGCAACGCCGCCCGGCAGCCACAACGCCACCCGGTACGTCCCCGAAACCAGCCCCAGAACCGAAAAGTTCCCTCGCCGGTCCGTGCTGACGGTCACCGTTGCACCGGCCCAATCCTCAGCGCCGGCCCCCTTCCAGCCGGCCAGCCCGTCAGGATCCACCGGCCGCAACACCAGCCGCACCCCACCCGCCGGAGCCCCATCCGCCCCGACCAGCCGTCCCCGCACGCCGCCGCTTGCCAGCGACTGCGCCTCCGCCGTCGGCAGCCCCCACCAACAGCCCAGTAGACAGCTCAGCAGGACGGCGGCAACGCAGGGAGCCACACCCACACGCGAGCGCCAATGTCGGCAAAAGCCGGGCCAGGAAACCATCACACGCCGCCCCGGAAAACAGCAGCACCGGGACTCAAAACTCCGCAATCGGCGATACACCCGCTCAAAGCCGGGCGTTGTGCTCCCAGCCTAGTAACTTCGCCCTCCCCGGCGCTACGACCTGTCCGGGGCAGGGCAACCCCCATTCGTGGGACCTCACCGCCCCCGGGTAGATCGTCCGCAACCCCCGCCGCCGTCAGCAAAAAGGGCACCGCCGCCCCGGGATCGCCCGCCAGAGCTTCCCAGGTTCCCCCAGGCACCTCGCCTGCCCCAGCGCAGAACCCTCAGCTTGATCGCAAACCGATCGAGCTACACACCCACCGCCAACCATCCACGCCCCACCCAACCGCTCCGGTAAACTACCCATTGGAGGCACCACCGCCCAATGTTCATCGATGAAGCCCGCATCCGCATCAAGGCCGGCGACGGCGGCAACGGCTGCATGGCCTTTCGCCGCGAAAAATTCGTCCCCCGCGGCGGCCCCTCCGGCGGCGACGGCGGCCACGGCGGCGACATCGTCATGCGCGCCTCCCTCTCCCACAACACCCTCATCCACTTCCGCTTCAACCCCGAATGGAAGTCCGAACGCGGCTCCCACGGCCTAGGCTCCAACATGAGCGGCCACCAGGGCGAAGACCGCATCCTCGAAGTTCCCGTCGGCACCGTCCTCTACGACGACGACACAAACGAGCTCATCCACGACTTCGCCTCCCCCGGCGACCAGCAAATCATTGCCCGCGGCGGTCGCGGCGGCCGCGGCAACCAGCACTTCGCCAACTCCGTCCACCAGGCCCCGCGCGAACACGAACTCGGCCGCACCGGCGAAGCCCGCAACTACCGCCTTGAACTCCGCCTCCTCGCCGACTGCGGCCTCGTCGGCTTCCCCAACGTCGGCAAATCCACCCTCATCAGCCGCCTCTCCGCCGCCCGCCCCAAAATCGCCAACTACCCCTTCACCACCCTCGAACCCAACCTCGGCGTCGTCCAGGTCGGCGAGCCCCCCCACAACCAATCCTTCACCGTAGCCGACATGCCCGGCCTCATCGAAGGCGCCCACCTCGGCGCCGGCCTCGGCATCCAGTTCCTCCGCCACATCGAGCGCACCGCCATCCTCGTCCACATGGTCGACGTCTCCGACACCGCCATCGGCACCACCCCCGAACCCGAGGAAGACACCGAAGACCCGGGCACCCCAGAAGCGGGTGCCCCAGGTCTCGCCCCTGAGACCTGGGCAGGCGATGGCGCAGCCGAGCCAGTCGAAACCGCCGACCCCGTAGAAAACTACCGCATCATCCTCAACGAACTCCGTTCCTTCGACCCCGCCGTAGCCGCCAAACCCACCCTCGTCGTCGCCACCAAGCTCGACGCCGCCAACCCCGCCAAGCTCAAAAAGCTCAAGGCCATGGCCGCCCGCCGCAAACTCCCCTTCTTCGCCATCTCCTCCGTCACCGGCGAGGGCGTCGACAAACTCAAATACGCCATCGCCGAACGCGTAGCCGAGCACAGAAAGGCCAACCCCCTACCCCCCGACCCAGAACCCGCCATCCACAAGCCAGCCAGAATCAAACCCCACTTCCCCCCACCCCCACCCAACGCCAGCGGCAGCAAAACACGTTAGTGAACGCCTCTATCCTTGGCTGTCATTCCCGAAGGGAATCTGCGTGCGCTCTGCGGCATGTTGGCCATCTCAGTTAGGCTGGAGCAGCCATGCCAGACCAGCCTGCCTTTTTCGAAAGCCAGCCCATCCGCCGCCTCTATAACCAGGAAACCGATACCTGGTGGTTCTCGGTCGTGGACATCATCAAGATCCTGACGCAGCAGCCCGACACCCGAAAAGCGGGACTTTATTGGAGAGTGCTAAAAAGCAGGCTCGCCAAAGAAGGCAGTCAAACCGTTACAGAATGTAACGGGTTGAAATTGCCAGCGGAAGATGGTAAAGCACGCATCACCGACTGTGCACGGGCAGAAACCATGCTCCGCCTAGTTCAGTCCGTACCCAGCCCCAAAGCCGAACCCATCAAACTCTGGCTGGCCAAGGTCGGCTACGAGCGCATGCAGGAACTCGCCGACCCCACCCTCTCCATCGACCGCGCCCGCGAGGTCTACAAAAAGCAGGGCCGCAGCGAAAAGTGGATCGCCGGGCGCATGACAGGGCAGGAAACCCGCAACAAGCTCACCGACTACTGGTCCGCCAACGACGTAAAGCCCGGTCAGGAATTCGCCATCCTCACCAACCTCATCCATCAGGAATGGTCCGAGGTCTCCGTCAAGGAACACAAAGACCTCAAAGAGCTAAAGTCGCAAAATCTCCGCGACCACATGAGCGAGGCCGAACTGATCTTCACAGCGCTCGCAGAACTCTCCACCCGCCAAGTCGCCGAAACCAAAGAAGCCAGGGGCCTGCCCGCCAATCAGAAAGCCGCCCGCACCGGCGGCCAAATCGCCAAACGCGCCCGCCTTGAACTGGAAAAGATAACAGGACGCAAAGTGGTCTCAGGTGAGAATTATCTACCTTCCGCGCACTCCCGCAAGGAAATCGCTTCTTAACCGGCGAGGGCGTCGACAAGCTCAAATACGCCATCGCCGAACGCGTAGCCGAGCACCGCAAACAAAATCCCCTACCCACCCCCCCGAACCAGAACCCGCCATCCACAAGCCAGCCAGAATCAAACCCCACTTCCCCCACCCCCCACCCAACGCCAGGGGCAGCAAAACACGGTAGAGCTGAGTCCCCAAGACCCAAAAGGGACCGTATTATTTCTGGCAGTCAATGGCAGGCTACTAGAAACGGAAGAGGAATTAGCCGTTGGCAGTCCTAAGTTCCACAGAACGTGTGAAGATGCGAGGTTTACCCGGAGAAGAACAAACACTGCATGTCATCTTCAAAACTCTGGACAATCCGCTCGGAAACAAGCGACTTCATGAACCACGAGCGTTCAAGATTCAATTTCTGCTGTCCCGACCAGGTCACTCAAGCTTTGGTGAGCAGAACCCCTCATTCCTCGGCTCCGTAGTTGGCAGCTCACACCTTCGCATCGCGAAGCGCCTGAGCGAACGCACCAGTCCCGACGACGTGACACAACTTACTCTGCTCGCGCACGGTGAAAACTGGTCGATCGCATTTAAATGCGTAGTTAACGATGACGGCTGCATTGGCAAGGTTGTCGTTGAGTCATTGCTTGCTAACGATTCCGCTCATGCCGAAGCTGTTGCTTATAAGGCACTCACGCCGTTCTTAAGCGCTTGGTCAGCCTCCTTGGACATCCCAATCGATATAGAGACGACTCAAGTGACTGACCTTACGAATCACCATGAATCGTTACGCGTTCGTCATCCATACCTTGAGATGATGCCTACTGGCGGTATAGGTCCGCAATTGTCCGATGAGTATTGCGCCTATGCGAGTGTTTACCGGGAAGCGATGAACACTCATAGCGTCTTTTACCGATTCCTCTGCTTCTACAAAATTATAGAGAGCTTCTACTTCCGCCGGAACAAATTGGCAGAAGAAGCCAAAAGTAAAGGACAGAATCCTCGAAAATACACAGAGGACGTTCCTTTAACCGAAGAAGCCATCAAGGGCATCCTCCTATGGATTTACCCTTGGAGAGCGGACGCTGTGGACGACTTTGCTGTTGAGCAAATCCTCGTTGAGGAAGCGAAGGGTAAACGTTTCAAATTCATCCGTCAAAACCATCTTGAGCCACTACGGGACACTATCGCTCATGGCCTGATGCGCTCAGGGAAGATCGAAACCGTAGCAGATCGCTTTGAAGATGTTGAGAATGTTTCTAAGTGGCTTCCTCTTCTGCGAGTCTGGGTGCGCATGCTGTTTGCTATCGAGTTCCCAAAAGAGTTCGCAATTGGTCAATCAACCCCATCCTGACCGATGCTCATTTGTACTGTTTCCAAAACGAGTTCCTTCCTAACCACAGAGACCGTTCCGTCTTGATCGGGGATTTCTCATTCGCCTCGCGCTTTACGTCTTTTGTGATCAAGTCGTGCAGGTTACCAAGACGCTCAATGGAGACGAGGTCACTAACGACAGACCTCATGATGCCGCGAAAACCGAACTGATCACTAAATCCCGTCAACCGCCGCGGTTTAGGTATTTTCCCCAATGCTTCAGGGATTTCGATCGCCCCGGCGCTCTTTGCCTTTAGAGCAAGGTTCACCACCGGCGCAAGCGGGATGCTTTGTCTACCCGCGACCCCAAACCTTGTCATCAGTCGTTGGGAAACTTTGCCTAGCTCTAGATTGAGCTTGTTAATCTCCGTGACGTACTTAGCAGCTGACCTTTCCTCACTTAAAGCCTCCAACTCTGACAGTCGCGCACGAGCCTCAGCGAAGGTAGCGTCACTACGCAAATCACGTGCGACTCTAAAGAAATCACTCGGATTTACGGCCTTGGTGACAAGATATGCCGTCCACATTGGCAAATTGAGTTCGGAAAGCACGGGCTCTGACGCTGACGTTACTGCGCGCACAGTGCCTCCGATTCCATCTCGCAATAGCCGTGTGATCGTATCGTAGGTCGCTGATGGGATCTTGTATGTTTTCTGCAACAAGTTTGCCAGGAAGGAGTGGCGGATAGGATGAAGGACCAGACCCATCCCGTTAGCAGCAGCGACATTAGAGTACAAATTCGTTTTGAGAGCAAGCCAATTGAGTGCTGCAGCAAAGCTCTGCACTTGTGAACCAATTCCATATGGATGACTCTCACTTGTCTCAGGGTTTAGCGCATCTCCATTTCGGTCCCTGTAAATCAGGTCTGCTTGGAAGACTCCTTGAGCTTCTCCCCAAAGCTGACTGACAATCATGGCGTGCAAAGAACTGTACTCTTCTACAGATACACCACTTTGATCACTTAGCAGATTGACCGTCAGATAGAAAATGCTTTGGCTCTGTCGCCAGTTGAATACTAGGTGAACCTTAAGCATATCTAGAAACTGACGTATTTCAGCTTGATCGACTTCGTGGCCCCGAATCTTAAGCAGGATATCCTCACTTGCATCTCTCGCGGTCTGGAGACAAGTATCGTATTCGACCGAACTAATCTGCAAAGGCGTGATGAATGGAAACTTATTCCTACGGCTAATCCTGAACTCAGGCTTATAATCATCGATATAGAAGATTTCGTCGTACAGAAGTATAGCCTGAACAATGTTCTCGAAGGCTGCGATGTCGCCATCTATGTTGTAAAGGTTCTTAACCTTGATGTCACCTAGAAGTCTTTGCGCCGCGGTGATGGAAGCATTGTCAATCAGGGCTCTTCGACTCATGTAGCTAATCTAATGCACAGTGTAAGTAGCGGTCGTGCCAGATCGAAAAAAGCGCGAGCAAATCGAGTGAACCCAATCACCGAACGACCCATCAGTGGAGCGTAGCGGAACGACTGACCTGTCTTCCTCGGGCGCGGCACCACCATTCACGGGCACACGCATCCTGCACACCATTCCACCCCAATCACTAAACTGGAAAACAGCAGACACGCAGAAGGCCCAGCTCACGCCGGGCCTTTGCTTTCCCCAACAACCCAACCAACACCAGGGAGCCGGGTGCCCCATCCTCACCGACAGCTTCACCGTCGGTGAGGGTGGGTTCCGCTCTGCCGAAACCGGGGTCCCCGGACAGCTTGCTGGCTGGGGTAGCGAAGGCCTGAGTGGAGCGCAGCGGAACGACTGACCTGCCTTCCTCGGGCGCGGCACTACTGCTACGGGCAAACCTCTAAAGCAGAGAACAACAAACAAGGGAAAGGCCCGGCTCACGCCGGGCCTTCGCCTTCCCCAACAACCCAAACCAACACCAGGGAGCCTCCACACATGACAAACGAGGTCAAAATCCAGCACCCAGACGTCCAAACCCGTTTACCCGATCACGAACAGGCCGCCCGCAAGCACCGAGCCGCGGTGATGGGCCTTCCCCGCCCGCAGCGGCCGCCGAAACCGCCCACTCACCCCCTTCGGAGTTTGGGAGCCCGCAGAACCTGGCACGTAGCCTGGCCCGATCCCAGTGGAAAAGACGAAGGGAAGCAAGAATTCCAAATCCACCCCGCAGCGTGGCCAGGCCCAACCGCTGAGTGACCAACACCAACAACAAGACACTCACAACGGAAAACCTACAACCTAGAACCTACAACCCACAACCCAAGGAGCCGCCAAACCATGCCCAACGCAGACGAACCAACCGAACCCACCCAATACCAGTGCCGCCACATCAAGCCCGACGGCCGCCGCTGCGGCAGCCCGTCGCTCCGCGGCGAGCACTTCTGCTACTACCACCACACTGGCCGCCGTGCTGGACCGCGTCAGCCGCAGGTCATCACCGCGACCGCCCGCAAATCCTCCACCTTCCAGCTACCCTCACCCGCCGACCTCGCCGAGCACTCCGGCGTCGCACTGGCCCTGGGCCTCATCCTCCACAAAATCGCCCACAATGAGATCGACCCACGCCGCGCCGGCCTCCTGCTCTACGGCCTCCAGATCGCCAGCATGAACCTCCGGCAAGACCGCACCCACGCAGTACGCGAAAACCCCTGCCTTGGGGACATCGTCTTCGACCCCGAACTCGGCCCCATGGCCCCCGAAGCCGAATTGGACGCCAACGAACCGAAATCCACGTTGCAGCAATTACTCGAAGACCTGGAAAGCCGGCAGGGACTAACCATCCAGGCCGCATCCCTAACCCCCAAGATCCAAATCCAAACCCCAAAGCCCAAGAGCCCAAAGCTAACCCTCGTAGCAGCAAGACTTTAGCCAAAAAGTACCCAGGGGGTGAGACCCACGGCGACTATAGACCCGAAACAGGCTCCACAACAACCCGCCAGATCTTGCCATCCACCTTCACATCCTGCGTAAACCGGCCTTCACCCGAGTGCACAACATCCTCCACCAGCGTCCGCACCGAGCTCAACCGGCTCTCCACCGACCCAGCCTCGCTGGAGTCGTCAAACTCCACCGATCCCTCGTTCTGTCCCTGCAAGCTCTCACGACCCGTACCACCAATCTCATATGCCATCCTCGCTAGGACCCTCTCGCGAAGGCAGACGTTGCCCAGTACCCATCCAGATACACCTCTTTCCGGCACTGGCGATCCGCAGCCAACCCGTGATCTGCTGGGAACATGGCTACCACGGCTCTCCTGGATGACCTGAACCCAGCCGCCATCGCCCGGCACCGCGTCGAACGCCTCCTCAACCACTTCCGTCGCTTCCTCGCGCCGGACGACGACAAGATCCTCTCCCTCGAAGAGCGCCTCATGACGCTCCAGGCAGAGCGCCTCGTGACGCTCCATGCAGAACGCCTCATGACGCTCCATACACAACGCCTCGCCGTTCCCGACATCCTGGCGCATCGCTAGCCCTTCTCACCTTGGCCCGAACCACGGCTTCGGCGAAGATAGGATCATTCTTCCGTCCCGCGATGCCGAACTGGTCCAGATCGTCGACGCCGCGCTGGCCGACGCCGGCCGACGCGCCCGCCGGGAAGACGGCACCTCCCGGCTAGCCTGCCGCCCCGGCTGCACCCCCTGCTGCCACGGCGTCTTCCGCATCTCCATGCTGGATGTGGAGAGGCTGCGAGCCGCTCTGCGCGAGTTGGCGACCGCTGATCGGTCTCGTGCCGAGGCTATCCAAACGCGGGCGCTTCGGTTTGCGGAGGATCTGAGTTCACGCTTTCCAGGAGATCCGTACTCAGGCACGCTAGACGAAGCAGACTCGCGCTGGGACGACTTCGCCGGCCTGCCCGAAGTCGACGCACCTTGCCCCGTGCTGGATCCGGCAACGGGCCGCTGCGAGCTATACGCCGGCCGGCCGCTCACCTGCCGCGTCTTCGGGCCACCGGTGCAGAACGAGGAGGGCATCGGCGTCTGCGAGCTCTGCTATGTCGGGGCGAGCGAAGAGACGATCCTCGCGGGCGAGATGGTGCTTACACACCACGAGCTCGAGGAGACCTTGAACGCCGAACTACCGGGCGGTGAAACGGTCATCGCCTGGGCACTGCTGCCGGATCGTTCATAGTAGCGACCGGCTTGCAGAGATTGCCTTAATTCCCCATGACAGGGCCCCGTTTGTCTCTGCTTTAAACACCAGGCATTCTGCTTGAAGATGGCCGCCTAGCGCGGCCGTACCGGCACCTTCCATATGTCTTCACAGTACTGCCGAATCGCACGGTCAGAGGAGAACACCCCGGACCGTGCAGTGTTGAGGATCGACATACGCGTCCACCTCGCTGCGTCCTGAAAGGCACTGCCAGCCTCTGCTTGCGTGTCGGTGTAGGCCCTGAAGTCCGCGAGAACCATGTACGTGTCACGATTTAACAGTTCGTCGACCAACGGCTGAAACAGTTCACGGTCGCCCTTGCTGAAGGTGCCATTGCTCAGCCCATCCAGTACTTCGCGCAACAATGGATCGCGCTCGTAATAATCGCGCGGACGATACCCACTGCTCTTCAGCTTGGCTATCTCCGGAGCGGTTAAACCGAACAGAAAGAAGTTTTCCGCACCGACCGCGTCCCGGATCTCGATGTTAGCCCCGTCCAGCGTGCCGATCGCCACCGCGCCGTTCATCATGAACTTCATGCAGCCCGTGCCAGAGGCCTCCTTTCCGGCAGTGGAGATCTGTTCGGACAGATCTGCCGTGGGGTAGATACGCTGACCAAGCGACACGCTGTAGTCGGGCACAAAGATCACGCGCAGGATGTCACGCGTAGCTGGATCGCTGTTGACCAGGTCGGCCACGCTGCAGATGAGCTTGATGATCAGCTTGGCCATCACGTAGCCGGGGGCGGCCTTACCCCCGAACAGGAACGTGCGCGGGGTGGCATCCTTTACGGCACCGCTCTTGATTTGGCAATACAGCGCGAGGATGTGCAAGGCGTTCAAGTGCTGTCGCTTGTATTCGTGAATGCGCTTCACCTGCGCGTCGAACATGCTCGCAGGGTCCAGACTCATGCTCATCGTGCCTTTCACGAAGTCGGACAGCCGGCTCTTGGCTTCTTCCTGACGCCTCCGCCACTGCCTACAGAACTCCTTGTCATCGAGAAATCTCTCGAGTCCACGCAGCTCCATTAGATCGGTATGCCACCCCTGGCCGATCGAATCATCCAGCAACGTTGCCAGCGCGGGATTACTCAACATGAGCCAGCGTCGCGGCGTCACGCCGTTCGTCTTGTTACTAAACCGCTCCGGAAAGGCCTCGTAAAAGTCATGCAGGGTATCTTCTTCAAGCAGCTCGGTATGCAGCTTCGCCACGCCGTTGACGGCCTTGCTGCCCACCACCGCGAGATGAGCCATACGTACGGTTTTTTCACCGTCTTCGCCGATGATGGACATGCGGGCCAGCCGCGCCGGATCGTTCGGAAAACGTTGCGCCATCTCTTTCAGGAATTTGGCATTGAGTTCATAGATGATTTCGATGTGCCGCGGCAGTAGATCGCCGAACAGCTGCAGCGGCCAACGTTCCAGCGCTTCCGGCAGCAGCGTGTGATTCGTGTAGCCAAAGGTCTTGCCTGTAATGCGCCAGGCTTCATCCCACTCCAGACCGTGCTCGTCGATGAGTAGACGCATCAGCTCCGCAATCCCGATCGAAGGATGCGTGTCGTTCAGCTGCACGGTCCACTTTGCGTCGAAGTCGTGCACCGTGGGCCGGGCTAGCAGGTGCAGGCGCAGCATGTCTTGCAGGGAGCAGGAGGTGAAAAAGTATTGCTGCATCAGGCGAAGGCGCTTTCCACCCAACGTGTCGTCATTCGGGTAAAGCACCTTCGAAATGGTCTCCGAAGACATCTTGCTGCGCACCGCACCCATGTAATCGCCGGTGTTGAACGCCGCAAAATCGAACGAGTCGACTGCCTCCGCCTTCCAGAGCCGCAGCCGGTTCACTATGGCATTGCGGAAGCCTGGGATAGGGGTGTCATACGGAACGCCCATTACCGTGTGGTCCGGCAGCCAGCGCCAGCGTAACTTGCCGTTCTCATCCTTGAACGTCTCGGTATGGCCGCCAAACTGCACCTGACAGGAGGCATCTGACACGGAAATCTCCCAGGGATTGCCAAATTGCAGCCATTTGTCCGAGTGCTCAACCTGCCAGCCCTCCCGCAGCTCCTGGCGAAAGATACCGAACTCATACCGCAGGCCGTAGCCGATAGCCGGCACTCCCAAGGTCGACATCGAATCCATATAGCAGGCCGCAAGGCGCCCCAGGCCACCATTGCCGAGGCCTGGTTCCGGTTCCTGCTCGGCAAGCGTCTGCAAACTCAAGCCAAGGGATTCTAGTGCCTTGGCGCAGGCGTCCGTGAGACCCAGGTTGAGCAGATCGTTCATCAGATGTGGCCCCAGCAGGAACTCCGCTGAGAGATAGCAGACCACGCGGACGTCCCCTTCGCGGTAGGACTGGATCGTGCGGATCCAGTCATCCATCACCTGATCGCGCACCACGTGCGCCAACGCGTGGTAACGCTCCACATCGGTGGAAACATCCAGCAAACGCCCGACTGTGCGCGTGAGGTGGCTCAGAAACGACGAACGAAGTGCATCGACGGAGGTATGCTGTCCGTCTTTCTTGGCAATGCTTTGCTGCGTCAGCTCCATGAACGATCTATCCTGTCTTCCCATCACAATCGTGGACTTGGGGCGGTCACCATCACTGTTCGCCACTTCGGCCTTCAACAACATTCTGCCAGTAAAGGCGCCCCCACGTATAAACGCGTGTGAATGGGATGCGCCAGAAACAGCTCCGCAGCCCGGAAGACACCCCTGAGCGAGGGGATCAACTGGGCTGCGGGCGACGATTCGGGGATACCGCGATGTGCGACGTTATCTCCGTTTAAGGCTGCGAGCCGACTGGCTTACCCAGTATCACGGGCACAATTGCGTTACCGCGCGGGAACTGGCTGCGTCCGGGCAAGGTCTTGCAATGCCAAATTGAGCCGAAGCACATTCACACGCGGTTCTCCCAACAGACCGAACTGCCTAGGGGTGATCCCGCCCTGAACAAGCTTCTCCACTGACGCCGTCGAAAGGTGCCGTTCGGCCGCGACGCGCGTCACCTGATACGAAGCAGCGGCAGGTGTGATGTCAGGATCCAGTCCCGAACCGGAGGCCGTTACCAGATCAACAGGAACCGGCGTTCCCATAGACTCACTCTTCACGCTGGAGGCGACCCGCTGCACCAGCGCACTGTTCGTAGGGCCATAGTTGGACCCGGAGGACGCAGAGGCGTCGTACCCCGTGCCCGCCGCCGACGGCCGGCTGTGGAAGTATCCGGGACCTGTAAACGGCTGGCCGATCAGAGCCGAACCGACGACGTCACCGTTCGAGGTCAGAAGCTGTCCCGCGGCTTTGTTAGCCATCGTGACGTGCGCAATTGCGGTGATCACGAGAGGGTACACGATGCCCAGCATCACCCCGGTGACGAGCGTATAGAGACAAGCGCTAAGAATATGCCGTTTCACGATAAACCTCACTTACGCCAGATGTAGAGCCACGATCAGCATGTCCAGAACCTTGATCCCGACGAACGGCACCAGGATGCCGCCCAGGCCGTACACCAGCAGGTTGCGCTGCAGCAGCGCCGCCGCTGACATGGGCCGGTAGCTCACGCCGCGCAGTGCCAAGGGAATCAGGCCAACGATGATCAGTGCATTGAAGATGACCGCGGACAACACGGCCGACTCCGCGTTGTGCAGGTGCATGATGTTCAAGGCGTTCAGCACGGGGAACACGCCGGCAAACATAGCCGGGATGATCGCGAAGTACTTTGCCACATCGTTGGAGATGGAGAAGGTCGTCAGCGCGCCGCGGGTCATCAGTAGCTGTTTGCCGATCGCGACAATCTCGATCAGCTTGGTCGGATTCGAGTCGAGGTCGACCATGTTGCCGGCCTCCTTCGCTGCCTGCGTCCCGGAGTTCATCGCGACGCCGACGTCGGCCTGCGCCAGCGCGGGCGCGTCGTTGGTGCCGTCGCCGGTCATCGCGACGAGCTTGCCGCTGGCCTGCTCGCGCTTGATCAGGTCCATCTTGTCCTTCGGCTTGGCCTCGGCGAGGAAGTCATCCACACCGGCCTCGCGCGCAATGGCTGCCGCGGTCAGCGGGTTGTCGCCGGTGATCATGACCGTGCGGATGCCCATGGCACGCAGCTGATCGAAGCGCTCCTTCATGCCGCCCTTGACGATGTCCTTCAGATAGATCACACCCAGCGCGCGGCCGTTTTCCGCGACCACCAGCGGTGTTCCGCCCTTGCGTGCGATCTCCTCCACGGAGTTACGCACCTGCTCAGGCATGGGAGCACCCCGTTCTTTGAGGTGTAGTGTAATCGCGTCTACCGCGCCCTTACGGATGGAGCGTCCCTCCACCTCGATACCGCTCATGCGCGTGGTGGCAGAGAACTCAATGAACTCCGCATTCAGCTGCGCCAGTTCCCTACCGCGCAAATTGTAGCGCTCCTTGGCGAGCACCACGATGGAGCGTCCCTCCGGCGTCTCATCCGCCAGCGAGGAAAGTTGTGCAGCGTCCGCGAGCTGATCGGAGGAGACACCCGGCGCCGGCAAGAACTCTGTAGCCTGCCGATTGCCAATGGTGATCGTGCCCGTTTTGTCCAGCAGCAATGTGTTGACGTCACCAGCCGCTTCAACGGCTCGACCGGAGGTAGCCAGCACGTTGTGCTGCACGAGGCGGTCCATCCCTGCGATGCCAATGGCGGAGAGCAGTCCCCCGATCGTGGTGGGAATGAGGCAAACCAGCAGTGAAATCAGCACAAAGACCGTTTGTGGCGCACCGGAGTAAATCGCAAACGGCTGCAGTGTGACCACGGCCAGTAGAAAGATGATGGTCAGCCCGGCTAGCAGAATATTCAACGCAATTTCGTTGGGCGTCTTCTGCCGTTCCGCCCCTTCCACAAGCGCAATCATGCGATCCAGGAAGGTCTCTCCGGGATTTGACGTGATGCGCACAGTGAGCACGTCGGACAGAACGCGTGTGCCTCCCGTAACAGCCGAGCGATCTCCACCGGCTTCGCGAATGACGGGAGCCGACTCGCCCGTGATGGCGCTCTCATCCACGGAGGCAACGCCCTCAATCACCTCACCATCGCCCGGGATCATCTGCCCTGCCGTAATGCGAACCCGGTCGCCTGCACGCAATTGCGAGCTAGGTGTCTCCTCCACCTCACCGGCCTGATTGAGACGAAAGGCGGTGGTCTCCGACTTCGCCTGCCGCAGGGCATCGGCCTGCGCCTTGCCTCGTCCCTCCGCCATGGCCTCGGCGAAGTTCGCAAACAGCACGGTAAACCAAAGCCACAGAGTGATCTGCAGATCGAAGCGAAAGTGACCGTGGCTGTGAGGGGTTGCAAGATTGATGAGCAGCAACACCGTGGTGAGCACGCTGCCGAGCTCCACCACAAACATCACAGGATTGCGCATCATCACACGCGGGTTGAGTTTGACCAGGGCATCCACAAAGGCCCTGCGAACGATCTTGCGGTCAAACAGCGACCGGCGTTTTGCTTGTGACATAGTCTTCTCCCGCAACCTCAAGTCGCGTTAAACAAAGCGCATTAAAACAGTTGCCCTGCCCGCAGTAACAGGTGCTCCAGAACGGGCCCCAGAGAGAGCACAGGGAAGAACGTCAGTGCGCCGACGATCAGGATGACTCCCGTCAGTAGAACGGTAAACAGCGGCGTCGTAACAGGGAATGTGCCGGCAGAGGCAGGTACGCTCTTCTTTGCCGCCAGGCTGCCTGCGATGGCCAGCATCGGGATGATCATCAGAAACCGACCGACAAACATCGCGACCGCGAGCGAGTAGTTAAACCAGTGCGTGTTGGCGTTCAGGCCTGCAAATGCGGAGCCGTTGTTGCCCGTGGCCGAGGTGTACGCGTAGAGAATCTCACTCAGGCCATGCGGTCCATGGTTCTCCAGACTTGACAGCCCAAGATGCGGCATAGAAATCGCCACCGCTGAGAATCCCAGAATGATGACAGGAAAGATGAGCAGATACAGCATGGCCATCTGCACGTCATAGGCTTCGATTTTTTTGCCCAGGTATTCCGGCGTACGCCCCACCATCAAGCCCGCGATGAAGACGGCCATGACGACAAAGACGAGCATGCCGTAGAGTCCCGCACCTACACCCCCAAAGACAACTTCGCCAAGCAGGATGTTGGTGAGCGGCACCATGCCCCCCAAAGGCGTAAAGCTGTCATGCATGGAGTTCACCGCACCACAGCTTGCATCCGTGGTAACAGTGGCGAACAAGGCGGAGTTCGCGATGCCGAAGCGGACTTCCTTGCCTTCCATGTTGCCGCCCGCCTGTGTCTGCGAAATGCGAGCATTCACGTTGTGAAATTGCGGGTTACCGTGCGATTCGGCCCAGAAGGTTGTGAGCGTTCCGGCAAACCACAGCACCACCATGGCCGCCAGCACAGCCCATCCATGCTTCGGTGAACCGACCATCTGCCCCAGCGTTACACACAGGCCTGCGGGAATTAGAAAGATCGACAGCATCTGCAAGAAATTACTGAGCGGCGTCGGGTTCTCAAATGGGTGAGCGCTGTTCGCGTTGAAAAACCCACCCCCGTTCGTACCCAGCATCTTGATCGCCTCCTGCGAGGCAACCGGCCCCTGGGCGATCGTCTGGGTGCTTACAGTTACAGGCTTTCCATCGGCGCCAGTCACATGCTGCGTCTCGACGAGCTTTACCGTGTCATAGGGCTTGAGGTTCTGCACAACACCCTGCGACACAAGCACAAGAGCAAAGATCACGGAAATTGGAAGCAGGATCCAGAGGATTCCGCGCGTGAGATCTACCCAAAAGTTGCCGAGTGTCTTTTGCTCACGCCGGGCAATGCCCCGCACGAACGCGATAGCCAACGCGAGCCCTACAGCAGCCGACCAGAAATTATGCGTCGCCAGGCCGAGCATCTGCGTGAGATAGCTCATCGTCGATTCAGGCACGTAGCTCTGCCAGTTCGTGTTCGTGGTGAAGGAGATCGCGGTGTTCAGCGCAAGAATCGGCTCAACACCGGGCAGGTGCTGCGGGTTTAGCGGAAGCAGGCCCTGCAGGCGCTCGACAACGTAGGTGAGCAATAGCGAAGCAGCGCTGAAGATAAGCATCACCAGCGCGTACTCGCTCCAGGTCATCTCCTGCTCAGCGTTGATTCCGGTAGCCCGGTAGAGCAGACGCTCGCAGGGATTGCAAAGTGGGTCGAGAAACGTCTTGCGACGCTCGAAGACAGCCGTCATGTACGTGCCTATCGGCTTTGCGAGCAGAAGAACAACAGCAATGAACAGGCCAATTTGAAGCCAGCCATTCAGAGTCATGGTCGAGAACCTTTTAGAATTTTTCGGGGCGGAGCAGAGCGAAGACAAGATAGACCATCAGCAACGCCGACAGCACGAGAAGCACGATGTCCAGAATCACGATCGGCCTCCCTTCAGGTGCTCGCAGCCGTACAGGTGCGCTGCGCTCAGGCCAAAAAGCAGGCCGATGGAAACCAGAGCAAGGAGATCGAGCATGAACAACCCTCCGTTGTAGTGCTCTCACGCGAAATTGCCGCAATGCCACAGCAGCAGCAACGGAGAGCACCATGTCGTGTCTTTATCTCATGCCTGCGGAGCGTAGGAAGTCCGTAGGGAAGCTGTAAAAAAGTTGTAAGTTTCTCGCGTTGGCCGGCGACGGTCGCTTCAGATCGTCTCCTGCGTGACGATGTGCAGATCCACATGGGGCGATTCGGCCATGAATCGCTGCAGTGCAAAGTAGTATAGATAGGACCGGATGCCGTGCGTAGCGGAACGTCCTACGATGGCCTGCGTGATGCGTCGTTCCCGCATGAACAGTGCCGTCGTCCGGGCCGTATCCTTGCCCTGCAGAGTAACCACCTCCGCACCGAGATTGACCGCAAACTGCAGACTACTTTCCAGCAACTGCCGACGCTCCTTCTCCCCGTCCTGATCTTTAGCCACATGCACGACGTATAGCTCGCCTGCAAGCGCGTCGGCGAGGCGGGCGCCCCGGGCGATCAGATCACGCGCCTGCGCGTTGGAGCTAACGCACACAGCAATCTTCTCCGCCACAGCCCAGTGCGAGCCCAGGTGCTTGCGCTTCACGTAGTCGTCGAGGGTTCGATCCACAGCCCGCGTTACACGTTGCAGCGCCATCTCGCGCAGCGCGATGAGGTTTCCCCTGCGAAAGAAGTTTGCGAGTGAACGCTCGATACGATCCTCCGGGTAGATGTCGCCGCGCCGCATGCGCGTTACCAAAGCCTCCGGCGTGAGATCGCTCAACACAATCTCGTCGGCGCGATCCAGCACCCAGTCAGGCACCTGCTCGCGTACGGAGATACCGGTTAACGACTGTACGCGCGGCGCCAGGCTCTCCACATGCTGAATGTTGATGGTGCTCAGTACATCGATGCGGTGCTCCAGCAGCAGAAATACATCCTCGTAACGTTTGGGAAAGCGGCTACCCTCGATGTTGCTATGGGCCAGCTCATCTACCAGCACCACCTGCGGGGCCCGGGCCAGCACCGCATCCACGTCCATCTCCGTAAACAGAGTGCCTTTGTAATCCAACGCCCGCAGCGGCAAGGCTTCCAGTTGTCCGGCCTGCTCTGCAGTGCCGGCGCGGCCATGCGTTTCCACCACACCGATCACCACGTCTTCCCCGCGGCTGTGGCGCCGAATGCCCTCGCTCAGCATGGAGTACGTTTTGCCCACGCCGGGCGCATAGCCAAGAAAAACCTTCAGCCGCCCGCGCGTCGGCTCCGCGTCGGCGGTTCGCAGCCAGTCTTCCGGCGTCTTGCGCGTTGTGTCCCGTTCGGTCGGCACGCCGTAGAATATCCTCATGCATTCGCGACGATTCCATGCCGTCGCCCAGTGGATCGCGGCTTTAGGCGCTCTTGCCGGGATCGTCTTTGTCTATCGGCGCTGGGTTCAGGTAAACCCCACCACCGTTGCGCTCACACTGCTCCTTTATATCCTGCTGCTTGCCGCTCGCTGGCGCCTGCAGCATGCAGTCGTGATCTCGCTCGTTGCCACTGCTCTTTATAACTACTACTTTTTGCCGCCCGTGGGCACCTTTACCATAGCGGATCCACAAAACTGGCTGGCATTGTTTGCTTTTCTCGCGACCGGTGTCATCGGTAGCAGGCTTTCGCAGCGCGCACGCCGCGAAGCCGCGCAGGCCCGGGCGCGCCAACATGAGGTCGAGGTTCTGTTCAGCCTTAGCCGCGAACTTCTACAGACCGATACCGTGGTAGACCTGGTCAACAGCCTTCCCAAGGTGATCCGCCGTATCATGCGTACCTCCTCCGCTGTGCTTTATCTATTGGACGGAGATCGCCTGTATTGCGAAGGCATTCGCCCCTCTCTCAACATCGAGGTTCCCCACTTTCGCCAGCTTGCCTTGAGCCTTTCCAGCCCGGAGACCACGCCGGACGATGAGACACGCATCCCGATCAAGGCAGGCGTTCGACCCAGGGGCATCCTGCTGCTCGATGATGTTCGTCTCTCCCCTGAGACGTACATGGCCGTGGGTGGACTTGTCTCGATTGCTCTCGATCGTGCCCAGGCCCTTGAAGACGTTGCGCGCAACGAAGCCGGCAAGGAAAGCGAGCGGCTTCGTTCCCTGATCCTCGATTCCATCACGCATGAACTTCGTACACCCCTCACCGCGATCAAGGGCGCGGCCAGCAGCCTGCTCAACATCAGCGACATACGCGCCGAAGATCAACGTGAGCTACTGACGATCGTTGACGAAGAGGCGGATCGCCTCAACCGCCTCGTAGGGCAAGCCGTGGAGATGGCTCAAATCGAGGCCCGTGAGGTGCACATGAACTTAAGGCCGGTCGCACTAACCGACCTCGTGCGTCAGGCGCAGGAGAACTGCGCCTGGGTCGGCAACGCGCATCCAGTGGAGATACATCTTCCGTCACTGCCAAAGGTGGTCGCCGATCACCGCATGATCGAGCAGGTCCTGTGTAACCTGCTCGAAAATGCAGCCAAGTACTCGCAACCAGGTTCACCGATCTTTCTGTCCGCGGAGCAAAAAGACGGCTTCATTCTGACCAGCATAGCGGATCGCGGCATCGGCATCGATCCTTCGGAACAGTCCCTGATCTTTGACAGGCTCTACCGGTCGCGGCTGCAAAACAGCAGCGCGCCGGGAACCGGCATGGGTCTGGCGATCAGCCGGGCGATTCTCGACTCGCACCGTGGAACGCTGACCGTCACCAGTCAGCCGAACCACGGCTCGGTCTTCACCTTTAGTCTGCCGGTCGCTTAGTAGTTCAAGCGGACCGTCTGGATCATGTAGGGCGTTACAGGTACCTTCACCACGGAACCGCTGCCTGCTGCCTCCACCGGCACGGCTTGCCCGGTCGACTGCTCCATCAGGTTTACCACCTCGGCGCTCTTCACCCCGGCAGGCACGGTCAACGCAACGTCGCCGCCCTTCCCGGCCCACTCATAGAAGCGCGCAATCAGTGCATGCCCATTTTCAGCTTTCTTCAGAGCCGTGAGCACAACGTGCGAGGCTGCCACGGGTTCTCCTACGCTCGCAAAAGAATGCGTTGCCGGCAGAGCACCCTCATGATCGGCCACCTGCATCGTTTGCAGGCTGTAGTTGAACTCATACCCGCGCTGCATTACCTGCGAATTCTGCCAGGCGCCGGCGTGGGGATACAGGGCATACTCAAACTTCTGATCGCCACGGTCGGCATCGGGGTCAGGGTACACAGGCGAACGCAGCAGCGTGAGCCGCAGCAGATTGCCTACCGCGTCGTAGCCGTATTTTGAATTGTTCAACAACCCAAAGCCGTGTTGACCGTCGCCCTCGTCGGCCCAGCGCATCGCCGGTACCTCAAAACGTGCCTTCTCGAAGCTGTTATCCCGTGTGGTCGGCCGCTCGATGGTTCCGTACGGAATCTCAAAGGTGGCCACCTTGCTTGTCGCTGCGAGAGGAAAAGCTGCCTTGAGCAAAACGTGTGTCTCATGCCAGCCGATATCGTTTTTGACCACAACCTGATCGGCCCCGCGATACAGGATGACATCCTGCGAAAAGGTTGACTTGCTCCAGGTCCGCTTGATGCGGATAACACTGCGCAGCGGCCCGTTCTCGACCAGTTGCACCGAATCCACCGCATGAATCAGTGTGGGCGGAACGTCAAATGTGCCGGGATCGACGTTCCAGGCGTCGTAGTCCTTTGGCTTGTCCGTGAAAGCCTGCAGTTCATTACCGCAGGCGTTGGCGGCGAGCGACTCAAATCCGCTCCGCTTATCCATCAATGAGGTGACGCAGCCGGTTGCCGGATCAATCGCCACGCGCAGAGCCGCGTTTTCCATGGTGAAGTCATGCGCCTTCAGATCGCTTGCGAAGTCCTTGTGGCCCGGAATCGCATGCAGCACCTCATATCCCATGGACGGCACAGACTCAGGTTGCAGCAGGACATGGAACGTGTGCGTGGCCGCTTCTGTTGAGATGACCTGCGAAGGAACCACTTTACCGGTCCCATCGATCAGCGTGATGCTGTCGGCCGGCTCGGGCATCTGCACGGTCACCTCGGTGAGACCGTCGCGCGTCCATCCGAGTGGATTCCACACCATGACCGGCACGGCGGCGTGCTCATGATGCTGCTCATTGTGCGTGTTCACCCGCGCGGCGATGGTGGAGAGTGCAGCGCTTGAAACCGCATCGGTCGCAAATTTCACGTCGTCGTAGTCCTTCTGCGCATCGCGATAGATGGTGGCGATACCCGATCCTGCCGCGAGATCGTGAAATTGATTGAATAGCACCTTCTTCCATGCTTCGTTCAACTCCGCCTGCGGGTAGGCAGCTCCATCCAGCCACGCCAGCGAAGCATACTTTTCTGCGTTCAGCATCCACTCTTCGCTGTCGCGCATGCTGCGTTTGTGCGCGGCCTGCGTGGTGTAGACGCCGCGGTGATACTCCAAATAGAGCTCATCGTTCCATGTCGGAACGCTCACCTGTCCCGCAGCGGGCGCCGGCAACTCGTGCTGGCCTTTGCCCATGGTTGTGTAATTCCAAATGGGGGAGTTGGACGCAAGTTCGCCCTGCATCTTCTGCAGATAAGTCAGCGCAGTGCCAAAACTCTCCGCCGGCACCACCTTGTTAGGCTCCATCCAGTGCAGGCCCTGGTCCAACATGGTGCGCGTGGGTCCGCCCCCGTGATCGCCCACGCCGTACAGGTCCAGCATGGTCGTCAGGCCCGGCGCCTGCTGACGCGCCGTAGCCATGTCCGCGGCCAGACGCACGGGATTCAGGTTGTTATTAGCGTAGTCATGCGGGAAGTAGGTCAGCACCTTGCTGCCGTCCGGCGCCTGCCACCAGAAGAGCTTCAGCGGGAGCTTGTTGGTGTCGTTCCACCCCATCTTTTGCGTAACGAAGTAGTCGATACCGGAGCGCTTGTAGATCTGCGGCAGCTGCCAGTTATAGCCGAACGAATCCGGATTCCAGCCGATCTTGGCGGTGGTGCCGTAGAGCTTCTGAAACTCGGCCTGGCCTACCAGCAGCTGCCGCACCTGCGACTCGCCGTCGGGCAGATTCAGATCAGGCTCCACCCACATGCCGCCCACGACCTCCCACCGTCCCGCCTTCACATCCGACACGATCTGCTCATTCAGCGAAGGGTATTTGTCTGCCATCCAGGCGCTGTACGCCGCGACCGACTGCGTGTAGGTGTAGGTTGGGTATTCGCTCAGCAGTTGTGCGGCTGTCCCGTACGTCCGGCGCACCGCATCCACTGTCTCCGTCCACGGCCACAGCCATGCGGCATCGATGTGCGAGTTGCCGGTGAGATGGTAGCCCACGCTCTTGATCACCGGATCGAGCGTGGCTAGCTGCGCCTTTGCCGCCCGCATGGAAGCATCGAAGCGAGGCTGGTTTGAGGCCTCCAGCGCGTGGAAATCCACCGCCGCAAAGGCGTCAGCCAGCACGCGCGCCTTCGCCGCATCGCATGGCGCCAGCGATGGCAGCAGAAACGCGGTTGAGGCCAGTTGCTGCTCCAGATCCAGGGGACTGGGCCGCGACGGATCAAAGCTCACCTGCATGCTGACGCCGCGAAAACGCTTGTCCTCGAACGTCGGCAGCAGCTTCACCGCCACCAGGATGTGATCGCCGGGCTTCGCATTTTGGAATAGCGGAATCTGCTCCAGATCATCGCCGAGCGCAACCCGCCGGCCGTTGAAGTAGATGATCTCGGGTATGGGCCCGCTCGCATCCGCGTTGAAACGGAAGCTGATATCAGTCCCCGCCAGGCTGTAGCCCCCCAGATGCTGCGGCACGACGATCTCCCGCCGGAACCACACGGCGGTTTTGCCTTCCGTCGCGGGCGCGGTCACGGTGCTCCATGCACGGTCGTCGAGCGTCGGCGACTCGCCATGCGGCAGATCGCCCGGATGCATGCGCCATGGACCGTCCGGCAGAACGGAAAGCGTCTGCAGCCGTTCCAGCGTGGCGCGCTGAGCAGCGGGCAGGTTCGCAGGTGCCTGCACCTTCCCCGTCTGAGCCCAAAGTGCTCCTGAGAAGAAAAAGCCCGTCAACCCCAGCGCCCGAAGCAGCCTGTACTGTCCTTGCATTCGCTCCCTGCTCCCTGAAAACCAGACGGCCCTGCTGTCGCAAGTGCCGGCTTACGCTCAAAACGATTACCCAGCGAGAGTACGCCGCCAGTACCTCGCCGTCGATGGTAAACGTCGCAAAAGGTTCGCGTCGCGACTTGAGCAGTGTAACGAGGAATACTCTCGAAGATCGACCGAATACATGCAATGTGATCATTATGGAACGCGGGATGGAGCAGGAATGGCCATGCAGCGCTCCAGCTTTGATCATTTCCAGCCGCTCTGATCAACTCTGCGATAAGCTGCTGATGAATCTTTCCGCGTGTGCCCCTTTCTCCGGGCCGGCACGGGATCTCTTTCCCCAGGAGCTCGAATGGCCGTTGGTGGTGTGCAAGAGGCAAGACCGGTTGTGCCCGGAACGGCAGGCCAGAGCTATACGATCGCCCTCGTTTTGATGGTGTCCCTGTACTTCGGCATCGGCTTCATCACGGCGATGAACGATGTGCTGGTGCCGCACTTCAAGGACCTTTTTCACCTCTCCAACTTCCGTGCGCTGCTGGTGCAGTTCGCCTTTTTTGGCGCGTACTTCCTGTTGTCGTTGCCCTCCGGCTGGATCGTCGGGCGAATCGGCTACAAGTCCGGGATCTCGGTCGCGCTTGCGGTGATGGGCTGCGGTCTTCTGCTCTTTCTACCGGCTTCTCTGCTGATCACCTACCCGCTGTTTCTGCTGGCGCTGTTTGTCGTCGGCTGCGGCCTGGCGCTGCTGCAGGTGGCCATCAACCCGTACCTGGGCGCGCTGGGCTCTCCGGAGACGGCAGCCTCAAGGCTGAACCTCGCCGGTTTTTTCAACTCGCTGGCGGGTACGATCGCACCTAAAGTAGGCGCGGTGTTCATCTTCATCGCCGCGGGGGCGAGTACGGCGGCGCTGGCGCAATCCGTGCGCAAACCGTACCTGATTCTCGCAGTGCTGGCCTTTGCGATGGCCCTGCTGACCAGGCTTGTACACCTGCCGGCCCTGCTCACCTCCGGCACAGCGGAGGCCACTGCCTCCGCCGGCTCGGATGAAAGTGCCTGGAGCTTCCGTCACCTGCGCTTTGGTGCGCTGGGCATCTTCGCCTACGTCGGCGCGGAGGTGGCCATCGGCAGCCTGCTGATCAACTACCTCGGCCAGCCCTCCATGGGCGGCATGAGTCACAGCCAGGCCGCCCATTACGTTTCGCTGTACTGGGGCGGCGCCATGGTGGCACGGCTGATCGGATTCTTTGCCCTGCGCCGCGTGCGTCAGGCGCAGGCGCTTACCTTTGTCTCGGTGCTGGCGGTGATCTTCATCACGACGGCCATCGTAGGGCACGGTCCGGTCGCACTTTGGGCGCTGGTCTCCTGCGGCCTGTTCAATTCCGTGATGTGGCCGTGCATCTTTCCGATGTCGCTGGAAGGTCTGGGCCGGCTGACGAGCCAGGCCTCCGGCCTGCTGGTCACGATGGTGGTCGGCGGCGCCGTCATCCCCGAGATACAAGGCCTGCTGGCTGACCGTTTTGGGTACCAGCGGAGTTTTCTGGTGGTGCTCGCCTGTTATCTGTACATCCTGTTCTTTGCCCTCTACGGCCATAGGCCGGCACGCAGGCTCGAACCGGCGCTGGCGCCCGCGGCGCTGCTTTAGCGGAGTGCCCGAGGGCGTACAGCCGCCGACAAACGAAACTCTTTCGAGAGTGGGAACAAGAGGACAGCCTAGGCTGGCAAACGGCGTCCGTGGAGAAGGCTGCCAAGGCGATTTCCGGCCTCATCGTAGATGTTAAAGTTTGCGGCTGTACCCACGACGCACTCCACCTCGCGCTCCAGACCGAGCATGCGGGCGGGATTGCGCGAGGCAAGCCGCACCGCGACAGGCAGGGCGGTACCGGTCATTGCGCGCAGGTTGGCGACCGCACGGTCCAATGTGAGCACGCTGCCGGCCAGCACGCCGTTGGACAGGCAGACACCGTCACGCACCTCCACGGACAAGTCGCCCAGCATAAACGTGCCGTCGCCCATGCCGGTGGCCGACATGCCATCCGTGATCAGGATGGCGCGCTCCGCGCCCTTGCTGCGAAACCACAACCGCACCAGCGCCGGATGCACGTGAACACCGTCGACAATGGCCTCAGCGAAGAGGTCGTCACGATCCAGCACGGTGCCGGCGATGCCCGGTTCACGGTGATCGAGCGCGCGCATGGCATTGAAGGTGTGCGTCGCGCTCACGGCACCGGCGGCGATCGCGGCTTCGGTTTCGGCCGCGGTTGCATTGCTGTGGCCAAGACTCACGCGAATGCCCTGCGCCGCAGCGTAGGCAATCACCTCCAGCGCACCAGGCATCTCCGGCGCGATCGTTATCAGGCGAATTTGGCCGGCGGCGGCTTCCTGAAAGCGGCTCAGAAGCTCAATGCTGGGAGCGCGAAGCTGGTCCAGCGGATGTGCGCCGCGTTTTGCCGGGCACAGAAACGGGCCTTCCAGATTGATCCCGAGCGGCTTGGCCACATCGAGAGGGGTCTGTCGATGGATCGCGGTGGCAAGGGTTGCGAGCGCGCGCAGGGTGGTGTCGAGGGGCCCTGTCAGCGTTGTCGGCAGGTAAGAAGCGACGCCTTTTGTGGCTAAAAAGCGCCCGACCGCGTCGATTTCAGCCGCGTTCGCGTGCATAAAGTCGAATGTCGCCGCACCGTGCACGTGAATGTCGAAGAAAGCCGGCAGCAGCAGTTCACCGGACTTGTTCGGCGGCCCGGCTTCCAAGCCGAGCAGGCAGCCGTCCTCGATCGTGAGGATTGGGTACTCGACCGACCCCGTTGCGGTGTACAGCCGGCGCGCGGTGAGGGTCTCGCGCATCAGCGCAGCTCCATGCCGGCAGCGGAACCGACCGGTTCACCGGCCTCGGCAAGAATGCCGACCATCGCGGCGATACGTCCCTGCAGCGAATCGTGTACGCCGTCGGTAGCGGGGGCTCGCAGCGAGGCATGGTAGTGCTGGCCGCCCGTACGGTGCACGAGTTCGGCCGCATTCGCCAACGTAAGCCCGCCCCCGACGGCCACCTGGATCCGCGCACCGGCCTGGGCCACAAGACGCGCCAGCGACGAGGCACCCGCGAGCACCTCCTCAGCACCGCCGGAGGTGAGCACGCGCGTGCAGCCGGTGGAGATCACATCCTCCAGTGCGGCGGCGAGGTCCGGGGTGGCGTCAAAGGCACGGTGAAAGGTCACGGGCAACGGGCCGGCAAGTTCGACCAGAGCGCGGGTATGTTCACGATCGACGGTGCCGTCCGGTCGCAGCAGACCGAGCACGAATCCCGCGGCGCCCGCACGCTTTGCTTGCTCCATCGAGTTGGCGATAGCGGCGTAAACGTCGGGCGAATACTGGAACGACTCGGCCGTTGGGCGTAGCAGCACGTGCACGGGTAGGCCGCTGCCTTCAACCGCCGCCTCGATCAGGCTGAGCGGAGGCGTTAACCCCCCGACGCGGAGATCGGTGCAGAGTTCAAGGCGATGGGCTCCGCCGGCTCGGGCTACCCGGCAGGCGTCCAGAGTTTCGGCGCAAAGTTCGAAGGTGAAGGGGCGGCTCACAAGCTCAATTCCGAAGGGGATGGGTAGGGGCGTAGGTCTGCGGTTTGTGCCGTCTATTAATGAACCCTAGGAGACAAATATACTCACACGATTGAACGATTTCTGTCCGTTTGAACATTGCCCGGAGGTTTCGGTGAGTTTCTTGTCCGTTTGGTATCGCAGTCGCTTGCGGGTCCGCCTGGGAGCAGGCCTCTGCCTGGTCCTTGCCACCGCACTTCCGGGCGCTGGAAGCACTTCCCAGGCAGCCCCTGTGTTCACACCGCAGCCGCGTGAGGTGCATCCCGGTGCGCTGGGCGTCGTGCGTAGCGCCGTGGTGTTGGTGCCGGGCGGCGACGCGGAAGACTTTTTTGCCGCGGGAAACCTGGAAGCAACGCTGCGCGAGCGCGGGGTGCTGGTGGCGCCCGCGGCCGGACCGGTCGACCTCACGGTTCGGCTGCTGCGCGATGACACGCCTGAGGCCAGGGGGCTGCTCGCGGACAGCAAGCTGGCGTTTGAGCCTGCCATGCATGCGGAGGGCTACGTCGTGATCTCGCGGCCCGGTGCCGTGGCGATCATTGGAGAGACCGCCGCGGGTGTGTTTTACGGCGCGCAGACGCTGAAACAGATGATGACCCGCCAGCAGGGTCTGCCCGCCCTGTGGACCGGAACCGTGCGGGACTGGCCGGCGATGCGCTACCGCGGTCTGCACGACGATCTTTCGCGCGGGCCGTTTCCGACGCTGGCGTTTCAGAAGCATCAACTCGAAATCTTTGCAGCGCACAAGGTGAACCTGTTTTCGCCATACTTTGAGCACACCCTGGCCTACAGCAACGATCCGCTGGCAGCGCCGCCGGGCAGTGCGCTGACGCGGTCCGAAGCCCAGGAGCTGGCGGCGTACGGACGGCAGCTGCACATCCTCGTGGTGCCGGAGCAGGAGGCCTTCGGACATCTGCACCACGTGCTGCAGTACGAAAAATATTCTGATCTGGCGGAGACGCCGCATGGGCACGTGCTGGCGCCGGGACAGGCCGGCACGCAGCCGCTGATCCTGGACTGGTTCACGCAGATCGCGAATGACTTTCCAGGCCCGTTTTTGCACGTCGGCGCGGACGAAACGTTTGAATTGGGCACGGGCCGCACCAAGGCCGAGGTGGAGAAACGCGGCCTGGGGCCGGTGTATGCAGATTTTCTGGCGCAGATCCACAGCACGCTGGCACCGCTGCACCATCGGCTGCTGTTCTGGGGCGACGTGGCCACGACCGATCCCAAGGCCATCCCGGGGCTGCCGAAGGACATGATCGCCATTCCCTGGATCTATTGGCACAAGGACAGCTATGACGGCGACATTCTGCCGTTCAAAAACGCAGGTATCGAGACCTGGGTCGCGCCGGGTGATGCGAACTGGCGGTTGGTGTATCCGATGGGCAAGACGGCGCTCGATAACATCAGCGGCTTCGTGGAAGCGGGGCAGCGGCTGGGCAGCAGCGGCGAACTCACCGTCGACTGGAACGACGACGGCGAGGGCTTATTTAACCAGGACTGGTTCGGCATGCTGTTCGGTGCGGCCGCTGGTTGGCAGCCGGGGCGCAGCGACGGAGCGGCCTACCAGGCGAACTTCGGGCAGACGTTTTACGGCGACAACAGCGGGCGCATCGACGAGGCGCAGCGCGAGTTGATGGCCGCCGAGGACCTCATCGACGTGAGCGATGACGCCTTCTGGCTCGATCCATGGAGTCCCGAGGGACAGAAGCTCGCGGACAAGTGGCGAGGCAAAATTCCGCAGGCGCGTTTGCACGCGGAACACGCGATTGAGCTGATCGAGATCGCGCTGGCTACCGAGCCGGACCTGCGCGAGAAGGATGCGCTGAAGGCCATGGAGCTGGGAGCGCGCCGGATCGACTTTATCGGGATGAAGTTTCAGCTCTCCGACGAGATGATCGCAGCCTATGCGAAGGCTTACTCCTGGCGCGATGACAAGGCCCACGGGGCCGAAGCACTCGATGTGATGTATTCGATCACCAGCATGAACGGCCGCTGCCAGGACCTGCGCGACGGCTACGCGATGATCAAGAATCTATACAGGGACGCCTGGCTGGCCGAAAACCGGCCGTATTGGCTGGACAACGTGCTGGTGCGGTATGACCTGCGCATCCAGCTTTGGCAGCGGCGTGGCGAGGAGCTGAACACGGTGATCGACCGCTGGCAGACCAATCACGTGATGCCCACGGCGGCGGAAGCGGGGCTTCCTTCACCTCCTGCGGGCAGCTGATCAGGCCTGCACGACCTCGATGCCCTTGTCGATGAGGGATTTACAGACCTGGGCGGGAATACCGGAGTCGGTGACGAGCGTATGAATCGCGGTGACCGGGCAGATGAGCGCGGGGCTGATATGACCGATCTTGGAAGAGTCGGCGACGACGATCACCTTGCGCGACTGGCGAATCATAGTCTGCGCCAGGGTGGCCTCTTCGGACTCGAGCGTGGTGAGGCCGCGTTCGAGATCGAAGCCGGTGACGCTGATAAAGGCACGGTCCAGATAGATTCCGTTCAGGTAATTCAGCGCCGCCTGGCCGGCCAGCGCAAAGGTCCAGGCCCAGGCCAGTGTGCCGCCGGTGAGCATGGTCTTGATCGCCGGCTGATTGCAGAGCTCCATGCCGATGTTCACGGCATTGGTGACCACCGAGATGCCGCGGCGGTGGCGCAGAGAACGGCCGATCTGCGTGGTCGTCGTTCCGGCGGTGAGGCCGATCATCTCCTTTTCCTGCACCATTTCGGCGGCGGCCAGACCGATGCTGCGCTTCTGTTCGGCAAAGCGGAGCTCACGGGCCTGGAAGGAGGTGTCGTGGCGAAAGGGTTCGTAGAGCAGCGATTCGACCAGCGTGACGCCGCCGTGGGTGCGACGCACGAGGCCGCGCTTTTCCAGCCGGGCCAGGTCGCGCCGGATGCTGGGGGCCGATGTGCCGATGCGTTCCACCAACTCACCGACAGAGATGTCGCCGGCGCGGAGCAATGCCTTCATAATGCGGTCAGCACGTTCGTCGATCTTTGCAGACATGATGTGGTGTGGAGTCTAGCGCAATCACGTTCTCTCGACACTTCAGGGGTGATTGAGCGCCGAGTGACCCTTTTATGTGATCAACTGGTGGCGAAACGTACACTTTTGAGGTTGCCTTGTGAGCGATCAATTTAAGACCGACAGCCCCGCCCCCTTCCCGCACTGGATGCTGCGGGAGATCCACGAGCAGCCTCGAACACTGGCGGCCACGCTGGAACAGTATGTCGACGAGCATGGTTTTCGGCCGGAGAGGTGCGATCCGCTGCGTGCGTGGCTACGCAACGCGCGGGGGGAGATCGTGGTGGCCGCGAGCGGTTCCAGCCGGCATGCGGGCATGATCGCGGAGCTGCTGATCGAGGAAAAAAGCGGCGTTGCCGTGGATGTGGAGTATGCGAGCGAGTATGTGTACCGCTCGGAGCGTTCGCTGAGGGATGCGGCGATGCTGGTGGTGTCGCAATCGGGTGAGACGGTGGATACGTTGGCGGCGCTGCGCAAGGCGTTGCGGCTGGGGCAACCGGCGTTGGCGATCACCAATGTGCCGGACTCCACCATGGCGCGGGAGGCGACGGTGTCGTTTCCGACCGCGGCCGGCCGGGAGCGGGCAATTCCGGCAACAAAAAGTTTCACAGCGCAGCTGCTGAATCTCACTTTACTAGCACTGCTGGCCGGCGAGGTTCGCGGAACGTTGCGTGACGACGAGCTCGGAGAGGAGCTGGCGGCTTTGCGGGCTCTGCCGGCCTCGATCGAGCGGCAATTACCCGGCTGGGTTGAGGCGATGCAGGCGATCGCGGCGCATTACTCCGGCATCAAAAGCTTCCTTTTTGTGGGCCGCGATGTGCACTACCCGATCGCACGCGAAGGCGCGCTAAAGCTGAAGGAGAGCTCCTATCTGCATGCGGAGGGCTATCCCAGCGGCGAGCTGAAGCATGGGCCGAATGCTCTGTTGAGCGAAGGGACGCCGCTGGTGATGCTGGCGACCGTGAATCACGGGGATGCGGCCTCGGTCGAACGCTATGAAAAGGTCCTGCAGCTGATGCGCGACATGCAGACGCAGGGTGCGAACATCCTGGCCGTGGCCAACGCCGGCGATGCCGCAGTCGCGGAGCTGGCCACGCATGTCGTGGGCGTGGAACAGACGAATGAGGCGTTGCTGGCAATCAGCGAGGTGGTCCCGCTGCAGCTGTTTGCGTACTTCATGGCCGTGAACGCCGGCGTTGATGTGGACCATCCGCGCAATCTCAGCAAAGCCGTGTTGGCGGAGTAGGAACGATGGCGTATTTTCTGGCGCTCGATGCTGGCGGAACAAAAACGGATTACGTGTTGGCCGATGAGCTGCGGGTGCTCGCTCGTGTACGCTCCGGCACGATCAAACGCATGCGGACGGACGGTGCGACAGCGCTCGACAACCTGGAAGGCGCCCTGCACGCGTTGACGGAGAGAAGTGGCGTTTCGCTCGCGGGAGTCGCGCGCATCTGCATCGGAACCGCGGGAGAGACGGTGCCGCTGGTGACTGACTTTCTGCACACGGCCATCAAGGAGCGAGTCGGCGGAGATCTGTTGCTGCTCGGCGATGTAGAGATCGCGCTGGATGCGGCGTTTCCCGGCGAAGCCGGGCTGCTGGTGCTGGCGGGAACGGGGTCCAATGTAGCCGGGCGCACACCCGGCGGACAGGTCATCACGGTGGGTGGATGGGGACCGGTTCTGGCCGATCAGGGCTCCGGCCATGGGATAGGGTATGCGGCAGTACGCGCGATCACCCTCGCGCGGGATGAGGAGCGGCCTACCACCCTTCTTCAAGCTGTATTGGACCACTGGAACCTTCAGGATTTCGAAGGCCTGGTGGACCTTGCCAACCGCACACCTGCGCCGGACTTTTCCAAGCTGACACCGGTGGTGCTGCGCTGCGCAGAGGAGGGCGACGCGGTTGCCTCGGAGATTCTGGACGACCAGGCCGCACAGCTGGCATACCTTGTCCGGGTACTCATCCGCCGTCTGCGTGCCTCTGCCGGGGATGCTGGCTTCCTTCCCCGGCTTGCGTTTGCGGGCAGTGTCATGGACAAGGCCATGCGGGTGCGTGAGGCGATGATCACCACGGTACAGACAGAGTTCCCAGCTGTTCTCACGAGGGACGGCGTCATCGATCCGATCGATGGTGCACTTTGGCGTGCGCGCAGCGGGTATGGATTTGATCAGCGTAACCCCTTGTAGAGGAACCCTGAGGCGATCAGTTTGTTAGGCGCAGCAGATCGGGCTGCGTTGCAGCCAGCGTAGCGATCAATTCGCCGAAGAGCGTATTGGCCCAGGCGAACCAGGCGCGGGTAAAGTCTTTGGCGTCGTTCCTGTTGTAGCTTTCATGGAGGAAGCCCGTGCCCGCGCTGGAATCTTTGAGCATACGCAGAGCATGGCGGATCTCTTCGCCAGAGCTGCCGGTGAGGACGCCTGTAAGAGCATAGACGGTCTGCGACATCGGCCAGATCATATCCTTGCCCTCATGCGGTCCGCCGATGCCTTCGCCCGCGGTGCCGCGAAAGAACCACGGATTGCGCTCGCTCCACACAAACGCGCGCGTGCGGGCGTAAAGGGCGGCGTCGGGCGAACTGTTCAGATATGGCAGCCCGAGAAGGCTGGGTACATTGGCATCATCCATCAGCACCTGGCTGCCGAAACCATCGACCTCATAGGCCCAGATCGTTCCCTGTGGCGTGGCGGCGATGGCAAATTGCCGAAGAGCGGCTTCAACCTCGGTAGCAAGGGTGTTTGCCTCTGTGGCGAGTGCCGCATCATGCAGGATGCCGTTAGCCATCTCGGCGAGCTGGCGCAGCGAGGTCACCGCGAAAAGATTTGACGGCACAAGGAATGGGAAGACACAGGCATCATCAGAAGGGCGAAAGCCCGAGGCGATCAGGCCGACGGGGTTGACCGGATTGCCATATCCCTTTTCGCCGAGTGTTTCACTCGGTGTGCGTGCGGTGCGCTGAAAGTGGTAGGGACCGGGGCCGTGTTTGCGCTGCTGCACACGCATGGTCGCGACCACGAGCCGCATGGCATCTTGCCAGCGCGCGTCAAAGGGCTGCGTGCCGCCAGTCTGCTTCCAGTAGCCGTGCGCCAGGCGGATGGGGTAGCACAGCGAATCGAGTTCGTACTTGCGCTCGCCGACGCCCAGCTTCATCTCGGTGTCGTCATGCTGGCTCCAAGGCAGCGGCGGCGCACTCAGGTCAGCCATAAAGGCATTGGCATACGGATCGATTCGCAGGCAGCGGGTCTGGCGGCGTATGACGCCTTCCAGCAATGCACGGAGGCGTTCGTCCTTGGCCGCGAGCGGAAGGTAGGGCCAGACCTGCGCGGAGGAGTCGCGAAGCCACATGGCGGCGATGTCGCCGGTCAGCACGGCGGTATCGGGTTTGCCTTCAAAGGTGCCGGGCTGGACGGTGGTGTCGAGCGTATTCGGGAAGCAGTTCACGAAAAGCGTGGCGAGCTCTGGATCGCCGCCGTGCGCAAGGATGCGGGCCTGGGTTGCGGTCAGGAACTGCTCGACGGCTTCGGAGCGGAAGCGGCGATCGGCGGGTGCGGGACGGTGGCCGCTGGCAACCGGGGAGGGCGGAGTTGCCTGAAGCATTGACGAAAGCGCTTCACCGGGCAGCAACGTCAAAAGAGTGGCGGCCCCTGCCCCGGAGAGCAGGGCGCGTCGGGAGAGCTGTTGCCCCCGTGCCAATTTGCCTGAGTCAAACGTGGTGAAAATTGGGGGCATCGCGCGCTCCTCTTGCTCATTCTAGGCTGAATCAGTCAGACTAATGAGCGAAGTAGAGCTACAAATCGGCTCGGTTCTGATTCGCCGAAGCCGCTCTCGATGCATTTCGGCTGCACTCCCTTTTAGAACGTTCGTCGTACGGAGCTCCCACCTTGAATCACTCCATCACTCGCCGCAACTTTCTGCAGTCCGCGGGCGCCGTCTGCGCCTCGGCTGCCATGCCTCTCCCTACGTTTGCGCTGCCGCAGGGTGCGGCGGCTGCCGATCTCCTGCGCTGGGTGGATCCGCGCATCGGTACCGGCGGCCATGGACACTGCTTTCCGGGCGCGAGCTTGCCGTTCGCCGCCGTGCAGCTGAGTCCCGACACATTCAATGATGGATGGGACTGGTGCTCCGGATACCACATCTCCGATACCTCCATCATGGGCTTCAGCCACACGCACCTGAGCGGTACAGGCTGCGGTGACCTGATGGATTTTCTGGTGATGCCCGGCACAGGCCCGGTGAAACTGGTGGCGGGACCCCGCTCCAACCCGGATGAGGGATACCGTTCGCGGTTTTCCCATGACGACGAGCGTTCAGAGCCGGGCTACTACAAGGTCTACCTGCAGGACCCAAAGGTGCATGCCGAGCTAACCGTCACGGAACGCACCGGGCTGCACAGGTACACCTTTCCGCAGAGTGAGGATGCGTGGCTGATTGTGGATCTCACGCACAGCTACCTCACCAACGGCGGTTCATCGGTCTACACGGCGGAGCTTAGCCAACCCGCACCCGATACGCTGGCCGGCGGCCACGTGACACGGGCTTGGGGCTATGACCGTCACTGCTACTTCACGATGCAGTTTTCCAAGCAGCCGACGAAGATCGTTCTGTACTCGAATGACAAGCCGGTGAGCGAGTCCAGCCAGCTCGCGGGCGACAACCTGAAGGCCGTCGTACACTTCAGCACGCAGCCTGACGAGATGATTCTGGTACGTACGGGGATCTCCGCGGTAAGCCCGGAGGGAGCCGCCAAGAATCTGAAAGCTGAGCAACCCGACTGGAACTTTGAGCGTACAAAAGCAGCGGCACAGGACAAGTGGCGCGCGCAACTGGGGCGCATACAGGCCGAAATCGCCGACCCGCAGCAAAAGCACATCTTCTATACAGCGCTGTACCACATGTCACTGGGGCCTCAGCTCTTCGACGATGTGGATGGGCAATACCGGGGCATGGATGCGGGTGTGCACACCCTTCCCGCAGGCCAGCACAACTACACCACATTTTCGCTGTGGGACACCTTCCGTGCGGCGCATCCGGCGTATACGTTGATCCAGTCGGAACGTGTGCCCGATTTCGCCAATACCCTGATTCGCATGGCGGAGCAGAGTGAGGCCGGCATGCCGGTATGGCCGCTGCAGGGCACTGAAACGGGCACAATGACCGGGTACCATTCGGCCAGCGTTATTGCGGAGGCCATCAACAAGGGCTTTCCGGGGATCGATCCTCAGGCGGCATACCATGTGATGGCGGAACGCGCGCTGGTGGAAAACTTCGAAGGCTTGGGCTACTACCGCGAGCTGGGTTTCATTCCCTGTGATCGCGAGGGCGAATCGGTTTCCAAGAGCTTTGAGTATTGCTATGGCGATTGGTCCGTCGCGCATGTAGCCAAGAAGCTCGGCAAAACGGATGAAGCGGCCATGCTGCAAACGCGCTCCAGGAATTACCGTCACTTCTTCAATCCGGCCACGCAGTTTATGGAACCCAAGCTCGAAACTGGAGCGTGGGCCACGCCCTTCGACGCGAACGAGATGGGCCACAGCAGGCGCTGGCGCGACTACACCGAATCCAACGCCTGGCAGGCAAGTTTCGCCATTCAGCATGATCCGGCCGGGCTGATCGCCTTGTATGGCGGCAACGAGCCGTTTACCAAGCGGCTGGATCTTCTGTTCACAACGCCTTGCATCTTGCCGCCCGATGCGCCGCCGGACATCTCGGGCATGGTGGGGCAATACGCACATGGCAATGAGCCTTCACACCACATCGCCTACCTCTACGTTTACGCCGGAGCGCCGTACAAGACGCAGGAGCGTATACGCATGCTGATGGACACGATGTACCACGATGCGCCGGATGGCATGGCGGGCAATGAGGATGTCGGACAGATGTCGGCATGGCTGCTGTTGTCAGCACTTGGCTTCTACCCCGTGGATCCGGTGAGCGGCATCTATGTGCTGGGTTCGCCGCTGGTGGAGCGCGCGTCGGTTCAGGTGGGAGGCGGCCACGTACTGCAGATCGAGGTAAAGCGCCGCGATCCCAAGCATGCCTATGTGCAAAGCTTCACGCTGAACGGCGAGCGGCAGCAGAAGGCATGGTTCCGTCATGCCGAGATCGCGAGCGGAGGACGCCTGGTCTTCGAGATGGGCGCGGAACCGAACATGAGCTTCGGCGCGGACCAGGAGCACCTGCCGCCTTCGCTTGCCTTATAGCCCCGTGGTGTTTGAAGTAGCCCGCCAAAGATTGCAGCACTTGTAAACACAGAAGCTTTTAGGGACGGCAGCGGTTAAGCAACGCAACTCTACACCGTCCTGTAAACGGGCCCTCGATGAGGGCCCGTTCTTTGTGGCAGCTGTCATACGGAATATTCCGGCGGCATAGTGTGAATATGCTTGTAAAAAAGACGCCTCTCGGTCTACCTTGGACTCATCACGACCAGAAGTTTGATCACTTGGCGTCATTGTGCACAAAAGCGCAGACTGCCGTTCGAGTGAACGCGCCTCCCAGGCGAGTCAGGAGCTCCAATGTTCAACGGACGAGCAGGTCGCCTGCGCACTCTTGCGGCACTCACCCTGTGCTGCTCGGTCAGCGCAGCGAAGATGCAGGCGCAGACCATCACGGGAACCATCAACGGGGTCGTAACGGACCAGTCCGGCGCCGTCTTGCCGAATGCGAGCGTCACCGCCAAGAACATCGCTACGGGCGTGCAGACGACAGCCACCGCCAACGAAGCCGGGCAGTACTCGCTGCGCTTCCTGCAGATCGGGCAGTACACGATTACCGTAAGCAGCGGCGGTTTTCAGACGTTCGTCTCGCCGGCGTTCACGCTCGAGGTGAACCAGGTCGCGAAGATCGATGCGCCGCTGAAAGTGGGCACCGGGACGGAAACCGTGACCGTGAGCAGCGAGGTCCAGCCTATTCTGGATACGGAAAACTCTACGATCTCCGGGACGTTTACGGCCAATACGCTGCAGAACATGCCGATCAACGATCGGAACTTCTCCTCGGTGACGGAATTTGTGCCGGGCTCGGTACCGACCAATCCCTCGGGCATGACGGGGACGAACGCAATCGAACGTGATACGAACCAGGGCGGCCAGGTATCGATCAACGGCAACCGTAACCAGACCAATAACTATCTGCTGGACGGCGTGGAGATCAACGAGACGATCAACAATGTAATCGGCTACAACCCGAGCCCAGATGCGATTGAGAACCTCACGGTGATCACCTCCAACGCGCCTGCCGAGTACGGCAACGTCAATGGTGGCGACGTGGTCATCATCACCAAGAGCGGCACCAACAACTTCCACGGGTCGGCATTCGCGTTTTTGAAGAACTACAACCTGGATGCCAATAGCTGGGCGAACAACTTCACGACCACAGCCAAACAGCCGTTCACGCAGACGATCTTCGGTGGCACCCTGGGTGGCCCGGTGATCAAAAACAAGCTGTTCTTTTTCGCCGATTACGAAGCTGCCCGCTACCACACGGGCGGCACGCAAACGGTAAGCGTCATTCCTACCGCATGGCGTACAGGCAACTTCAGTTCCCTGCCTGGTCAGCTCTACCACTATGTTCCCGGTCAGGGACAGGTGGCATACGTGAACAACCAAATACCGATCACCAATCCCGCGGCAATCTATTTGTTTGCTCATCCGGAGCTTTACCCTTTGCCGAATAAGACGGGCAGTGGAAATGGCCAGAACAATTACCAGGGCTCTTACCGGAACACGGTCCGCAATGACCAGGGCGATGTAAAGATCGACTACACGCTCGGTGCACATGACTCGATCATGGGGCGTTACTCGCAGGGCGAGGCCTCCGACGCGACGCCGACGACGCCGCTCTTCATCACCTTCCCGGGAACAAATGACTATCCGTTCAAAGGGTTGGCAATCAATGAGGTGCACACCTTTTCCTCGGCGATCGTAAACGAGTTCCGTGCCGGATGGTCACGTGTGCGCTGGACGCAGAGCGTACCGATCGACTACACGGGCGCCTTTGGATTGAACGGCAACTCGCTGCTGGGCATCCAGTATGCGCAGCCCTACGCCGGCTTTACGTTTCAAGACTTTGGCGGCAACAACGTGGCCTGGAGCGTCCCTGGAGCAACTACCTCCACGGGCACGAGCTACTTCACCGGCATCGGCACGACAGGCGGCGGCAGCAGCCTGATCGATAACACGTTCACCTACGGCGACGACATCACCTTCCAGTTCAACAAGCACACCATCCGGGCGGGTGTGGAGATCTTGCGCTACCAGCAGAACAATTTCTACCCGGGTAACGACGGCGTAATGGGCCGGGACCAGTATGCGGGCGCCTATACGGGCAATCAGATTGCGGATTTCGTCACCAACCAGGTCTACTTTTCAGGTGTGGCCAAGAACGTGGGCCGCAGCGGCCAGCGCCAGTACCGCGACGCGGGATTCGTGCAGGACGACTGGAAGGCGAGCGACCGGATGACCGTTAATCTTGGCCTCCGCTACGAGTATGACCAGCCGATCTACGAGGCTCACGACAAACAGGCCAACGTGGATCTCGCCACGGGGCAGTACTACGACGCCGGAACCGCGCAGGCAGCAATCGCCTTTGGCGATGGGCATGCGCTTTACCACCCCGTCTACACCAACTTCATGCCCCGCATCGGTTTTGCGTACCAAGCCATGCCGCGCTTCGTAGTTCGCGGCGGCTACGGCATCACGAACTACCTGGAAGGTACGGGTGCAAACCTTCGGCTGAACTTCAACCCTCCGTTCCAGCCCTCGTACACAGACACCTCCACCGTGGCGACGGCGACCAGTTCGGGCAATCCGCAAGCGGAACAGACAGCATTGCCGGCAAGCTTCTCGGCCTCCGCAAGCAGCAATACGCTACGCGCCTGGGACAGCTATCTAAAGCCTGCCTTTATTCAGGAATACACCTTCGGTACCGAATACGAGCTGAACAACAAACTCTCGTTGATGGTGGCCTACCTGGGGCAGACCGGCCAACACCTGATTGATGCGCGTGCCGCCAACCAGATCACCCTGGCGCAGGCAATCGCAAACGACGCCTCCGGCGCGGCGCAGTACACGGGCGCTCCCTATGCAAATCTTGTAGGTACGTCGGGCAGCATCGTCGAAACGCAGACCGAGTCGATGATGAACTACAACGCGGCCCAGCTCACACTGCGCCATCGCCAGAGCATGGGTCTGGAGTACCAAATCAACTACACCTTCTCCAAGGCCATGACGAACAACCCGGGCTTCTTCGGTACCGCTGACGTGAACGGTGCGAGCGCCTACTGGCAGGATGCCTATAACGGTCACGCGGACTACGGTCCCAGCGGCTTCGATACCCGCCATAACCTGAGTGCCACGGGTGTGTACCAGCTGCCCTTCGGACGTGGCAAACAGTTCGGCAGCAATATGAACTGGGCCTTGGACGAACTGGTCGGCGGCTGGAAGGTTACAGGAGACGCGATCCTGTACTCGGGTCTGCCGGTGACCATTGGTGGCCCGGACACGACCCACACGGACAACAAAGCGTCACGAGCCAACCATGTTGCGAAGCTGAACATTGTGAATCGTTCACTGGGCAACTGGTTCGGCTCAAACATTCACACCGCGTACCAGGCGACGGCGGGCGAGCAATTCGGCGATGCGGGTGTGGGCTCAGAACGCGCCCCCGGCTATCGCACGATCGACATGGCGGCCGGCAAGGCATTTCACACTTACCGGGAACAGAACCTGGAGTTCCGCGCGGACTTCTTCAACGTCGGCAACATCGTAAGTTATGACAATCCTGACGCTGGCATCAGCGACGCGAACATCGGCCAGATTACTGCCGCACGTTCGATTCCTCGTCAAATCCAACTGTCACTGCATTACAACTTCTAAACGATAGATAAACGATGCAGGAGGCTGGGGGATCTTCTCCGTTCTCCTGCTGTCTTCATTAGTATGGGAAGACATATGAACGTTGCATCGACTCTCGCCATCGCTGGTGCCTTGTTTGCGCTTTGCACTGCCGCCTCCGCGCAGCCCAAAGCCCTGTTTTACATGTCCAACGGTTCTGCCTCGGTGCACAGTTTTGAGGCGCATAAGGACAAAATCGATATCCTGGTGCCCACCTGGTACAGCGTGGATGCTACGGGACTCGTGACCGGCGAACCCGATCCCGTGGTGTTGCGCGAGGCCAAGGCGGCGCACATCCCCGTCGTGCCGATTGTGGCGCTATTCGACAAGGACCAGGTCCACAAACTGTTCGGGGATCAGAAGGCGCAGGCTGAGATGAACGCCGCCTTCGTTCGTGAGTGCAAGGAGAACGGCTATGCGGGCATTCAGTTCGACCTGGAAGACATCATGTGGACAGATCGCGATGCGCTCTCCGCGCTCGTGAAGCAAAGCGCCGGCATCCTTCATGCGCAAGGTCTGCAGGTGCAGATTGCCACGGTGCCGAACGCGCCGGGGCACGCCGGCAACACGGCCTTCGGCAAGTGGATCTTTGAGGAGTGGCGGGAGGCGTACGACTTGAAGGCTTTGGCGCAGTCGGTCGATCTGCTTTGCCTGATGACCTATGACCAGCACACGCGTTGGACGATGCCGGGGCCGGTGGGCGGCTGGGGCTGGACGAACGAAAATTTGCAGTATGCCTTGCAGGTCGTTCCGAAGGAGAAGCTTTCGCTCGGCATTGCGCTGTATGGATACCACTGGTTCACGGGCGATCCGGGCTTGGACAAACCGGAGAAGAAGCCGAATCCCACCGCGGAGTACATCTCCGGGCCGAACGCCGAGTTTCTGCGCGATCAGTTTGGCGCACAGACGCAGTGGGATCCGATCGACCACACGGCCTTCTTCTGGTTCTATCACGACCAGATGCGCGAGTGGATCTTCTACACCGACAAGCATACCTTTGAGGACCGCTACGACCTGGTGAAGCGGAACGGCCTGGAAGGGTTTTGCTCATGGGTGCTGGGTGAGGAAGATCCAGCCATCTGGAGCGTGCTGCCTTCACACCAATAGCTCGGGGCCGTACCTGACTCGGTAGCAACACAGTTGTGCAGCAGTGTATCGGCACTCCGGCAAACGGGCCTGCTACGCTTCACGTGTGAATTTGTCGCAGGAAGGGTTCCAGCAGCCGATCTCCCCGGCATGCGATAGGCCGCTGGTGATTCGAGTGGGTCAGCGGGTCAGCAGATCATTCCAAAGGTCGAACTCGGCCCTCTGTGGCGCGTCCTCGACGCGGCTGGTGTTGTTCAACAGCAGCGTCGGCCTCGTCTGCAGGTTGTAGGCAGGCCACACTGGCAGGTTGGCCGCCTGGGGTGCCTCGCCGTGAATAAAGGCGCACCAGGCATCGTGCATGGCGGTTGCAAGCTGTTCGGTACCCGCCGGTGCATTGGAAAGAGCCTGTCCCCAGACGAAGGCGAGTTCCGAAGAGTGAAAGGCAAGCCCGGCAAAGCGGCCAGTCTCCGATGCGTAGTCAAAGCGATACACAAAGGCGCGGCCGCCGGCCCTGACATGCGCGTCCGCAACACGCAGGGAGGGAATCCAGTACTCTTCCGCCGTAACGCTGCGAATGCGTTGCAGATCCTGACCCATCTCCGGGTAGAGCTGTGCGTATTTTGCCTCCACCGGCCGGAACTGCGCGACAGATAAGTTGCCAAGGTCTGCGGGACCGGGATCACGGCTTGGGTGCGGGCCGATGAACAGGGCGCTCTCATCGCGATTGGTACCCAGCAATAGGCGCTTGCCTCGTGTGGATCCTCCGTTGATGGCCGCCAACGGATACCGCGGGATAAGTCGGCCGTCAACCTGGGGGCGCAGGGGAAAGTGAACCGGAGAAGCCTTGATAAAAGTATCCTGCGCGTTCAGGATCTCCGCAGCCGGCGCGTCCTTCAGCGCAAGGGCTTCACGACCTGACGCGGTCTTCCATTGGGTAACAAACTGCGATGCAATATCCGCGGCCTGCGTGGTCGACCAGATTCGCTCCGCACCACCGCTTTCAGAGATCATCTGCTGGAACAGGCCCCCGGCGGAGGGAACGCCCATGAGGGTATCGGTCAGTTTGGCCCCGGCAGACTCGCCGCCGACCGTTACGCGCTTCGGGTCGCCTCCGAACGGGGCGATATTTCCCTGTACCCACGAGAGCGCGAGCATGATGTCGCGCATCGCATTGTTCGCACCTCCTTCGTAGGCTGGTCCGAAGACCGAACCCAGGTCGAGGAAGCCGAATACACCCAGACGGTACGCAATCGTGATGCACACGATGCCCTGTTTCGCAAAGCGCGCGCCGTCAAACAACGGATCAAAGGACCGGCCAGCCGTAAAGCCGCCTCCATAGATCCACACAAAGACCGGGTGAGGACCGGGCTGCGACGGCGCCCAGATATTCAGGTAAAGACAGTCCTCGCTCTGCGGCACCTCCTTTTCCTCGGATTGCATCGCGGCGGCGGCGAACTGGGTGGCATCGCGTACATCCTTCCAAGGCAGCGCAGGCCGCGCCGCGCGAAAGCGCAGAGGACCGATCGGTGGCTGTGCGAACGGGACACCGCGGAAGATCCTGATGCCGTCCTGCAGCGTGCCACGCAGTTGGCCGAGCGGCGTCTGCACAATGGGTGCGCCCGATTTGTCCGGTGAGGTGTCGGGCGAAGCGAAGGCAAGGCGCGTCCCCGCCGCGGCCATGGCCGCCTGCGCCAGAAAGCTGCGTCGATTGATGTGGGGCAGGAACGGAACGAGGGAGTTTGGCAAAGAACATTTCAAAGGGGAAAACTCCATACGAGCTACGCGGTTAGAGTATATCGGCCGTAGCCGACCTGTTCGTTCATGATCCGGTAATCCCGTGCATCCCAGTTTCGGAGGCAAACCAACGTGCGAGCCGCGGGTGGAGTCCTAGGGAGAGCACGCGGCATCTAGGGGGACTTATGGGCTTCATTACACCAAACGACTACAACGACCTTCGCTCGCTTTATACCGGGCAACTGCAGTACCTGCTCTCGACAGAGACCCAGATCGTAAAAGGTCTGGAGACGCTGATCGAGCATGCACAGGATACACAGCTGAAGCAGTCATTTCAGTCCCACAAGCAGGAGACCGAGGTACAGGCCGAGCGGCTGAAGACCATGCTGAAGGAACTGGTCTCCGATGACGATGACAAGAAGGATCCGATTACGACAGCCCTGATCAGTTCCGGCGCCAACATCGTGCGAGAGACGAGCGAGGGACCGGTACGCGATGCGGGGCTGCTCGCCACGGCGCAGAAGATTGAGCACTATGAGATTGCGTCCTATGGGGCGGCACGGTCTTGGGCCGCACTGCTTGGCCTGACTCAGCAAGCCGAGTTATTACAGAAATCGCTTGATGAGGAGAAGCATGCGGACCACCTGCTCTCGGCCATCTCGAAACGGGCGAACGCCGTTGCTGCACAGGCGTAACGCAGGGCTCTGAGGCGGACGCGGCGAAGATGCAAATGCCCGGTGCGGAGAACCCGCGTCGGGCATTCGCTTGCTGAAGAACGATTGCCTTCCTACTGAGTCAGGAAGTTTAAGGATCCCTTACCGAACTCACTGCGAGGCCGAAAAGCGAAGCGTTTGCAGCTTGCCGTTGTCGTCACCGTAGCCGCAATGCCGTCCTGGGGAGACGCAGTCCGAGCTCTTCGAGCTCGACATGCATATGTGCAGAGTCTTTTGCCGACCACCTCTCGCGGGCGATCATGTTCTTCAACTCCCAGACCGAAACCGAGGGGAACCACATCATCTCTGCTTTCGTTTCGAGCTCAGCAGGATGGAGATTGTGGCGGTGTGCAAGCGAACGGTCGAACAGCTGGCCAATGTCGATGAGAGGATCGCCCAAGACATCGCCAAGGGACTGAGACTGAAGGGACCTCTTGCGGCCATGCCGACCACCGTGAAGATTCATACAGACCTGGCCGCCTCGCCAATGCTCAGCATCATGAAGGAGATGAACCGGGTCTCTCCACGACGTCCGTATCATTTACTAAAAGCCGACTCGAAACCCTCCACAGAAAACCCTCTTAGGAGGGGTTTTCTCTGGACGTTACTTTTGCAATAGGCCTTTGCCGCCGTGAAGGGGTGGCGCTTTCGGCGGAAACGGTTGCGTCAGGTAATTGGAACGGACGTGACTCGCGAGGCGAGCGGAAGGCCATCTTCAGCTTGAATTAAGCGGGTTCCCGTAACGTTTAAAGCGATGCGTGCTTCGTTGAAGACGGCCCTGGCTGTGTGGATGATCGTGGGTGGCCAGGCAGCGGCTTGCGCACAGACGGCCGTGCCGGCTCCAACGACGAACATCACTCTGGACCAGGCAATTCGTCGGGCCGAGGCCAACGAGCCCACATTCGCCGCAGCGGCCGCCGAACAACGGGCAACGACCCTGGAGCGCAAGAACGCACGCGCTACCTTGCTGCCTTCAGCGTCGTACCATAACGAGTTCCTATTCACCCAATCCAACAAGAGCCAGGCTGCGACGAAGCAGGGCGGCTACAGCCAGTCTCTGCCGGTGTTTATCGCAAACAACGCCGTGCACGAGTATTACACCCAGGGTGTAGTGAACGAGACCGTGGGACTGGCGGAGATTGCTGCGGTGCGCCTCGCCGATGCGACGGCTGCTGTCGCCTCGGCTGAACTGGAGATCGCACGACGCGGCCTGGTCGCCACGGTGGTGAACCTGTACTACAGCGTGAACGCGGGCAGTGAACGAGTCGCGATCGCGCAGCGTGCGCTTGGCGAGGCCGATCGCTTTGTGGATGTCACGCAAAAGCGCGAAGCGGCCCGTGAGGCAGCCCACGCCGACGTCATCAAGGCGCAGCTGCAACAGCAGCAACGGCAACGCGAGCTGATGGACGCCAAAGTCGCCGCCGGCAAGGCGAAGCTGGAACTGGGTATTCTGCTGTTTTCCGATCCCGCAAGCAACTATTCCCTGGCCGCGGCAGAAATGCCGCTATTGCTGCCGGAGCGTACGAGCGTAGACGACGCCGCGCGCGCCAACAACCCCGAACTTCGGGGTGCTTTGGCGAATCTGCAGGCCAGCCAAGCGCAGACTTTCACAAGCCAGGCGGCCTTGCTGCCCGATCTAAGTTTGAACTTCGCCTACGGCCTTGATGCGCCGCAATTGGCGCGCAATGGACCGGATGGCGCGCGCAATCTGGGTTACTCGGCCAGTGCGACGCTGGATATTCCGCTATGGGACTGGCTCACGACAGAGCGCAAGGTGAAGGAGGCTCGCATTCGGGCGGACGCCGCCAAAGTGGTGGTCTCCGCAACGCAGCGACGGCTGGTGGCCGACCTTGCGGAGTTCTATGCCGAAGCCGATGTGGCGCGGCAACAGCTCGCTTCGCTTGATGGCAGTGTCGTCACGGCACGGGAGAGCCTCCGCCTGACGAACCTGCGGTATGTCGATGGAGAGTCGACCGTGCTGGACGTGGTCGACGCACAGAACACCTTGATTTCGGAGGAGACAGCACGGGCCGACGGCATCGTGCGCTACCAACTGGCGCTTGCCCAACTCCAAACGCTGACAGGGAGACTGTAGCGATGCGTGCTCGTTCACGTTGCTTGCCTAGAGTGGTTGCTTACGCCCTGGCGTTTATGGTGCTGGTTCCGGCGGGTTGCAAACAAAAGGCCGCAGCCGATGCAACTACCGCGAACGTTGACACCGCGGTAGCCGTACAGGCGGAGCACCCAAGCGTTGGTCCCATCTCCGAGGAGATTGCGGCGGATGCGATCCTTGCACCGCTCTCGCAGGCAGCCATTGCCTCCCGCATCAGTGCGCCGATTCGCGCGGAGTACGTACAACGCGGCGCACACGTGAGCAAAGGGCAATTGCTGCTTACGCTGGAGGATCGCGATCTGCAAGGAACGGCCCTGGACAGCAAGGGCAGCCTCACGCAGGCGCAGGCCGCCTACACGGCAACCACAAAGGCCACGATTCCGGAGGACCTGCAAAGGGCGCAGTTGGATGTGGCGCAGACCCAGGCAAATCTTGACGTCGCGAACAGGACCGCCGAGGAGCGCAAGCGACTGCTGCGCGAAGGCGCCATTGCCGGGCGAGATACGGACACCGCTATCGCTTCAGCGGTGCAGGCGCAGGCGGCCTATGACACAGCGGTGCAGCACCTGGCCAGCGTGCAGAACACCACTGGACGAACCAGCGCGGAAAGCGCGGGGGGACAACTGACCTCCGCCCGCGGTCGCCTGGCAAGCGCTGAGGCACAGGTGAGTTATGCGGACCTGCGCAGCCCGATCAGCGGGGTGGTGACGGAGCGGCCGCTGTTTCCAGGGGAGACGGCGACCGCGGGCACGCCGGTGATCACAGTGATGGATACGTCCTCGCTGCTGGCCAAGCTGCATCTGGCGCAGGCCACGGTGCAGAACTTGCGGCTGGGCGGCTCCGCAGAGCTGCACGTGCCCGGGATGGATGACCCACAACCGGCGACGGTGAGCTTCATCAGCCCGGCACTCGATCCGGGCTCGACCACGGTGGAGGTCTGGCTCAAGTTAAGCAACCTGAATGGACAGTACAAGGTAGGAACGCCGGTCCATGCTGTTATCCGCGGCTACACCGTACCGCGGGCTGTGCAAATTGCACCAGCGGCGATTCTGCCGGCGGATGATGGCAGCACCGATGTGCTGATTGTGGGCCCAGACCAAGTGGTCCACAAACGAGCGGTGAAGGTAGGTCTTCGCACGGAGCAGAGCGTGCAGATCACCGAAGGCGTTACACCGGGGGACACTGTGGTGACCGAAGGCGGCTATGGACTGGACGACGGTACCAAGGTGAAAGTAGGTAACGGAGACGAGAAAGACGACCGCGGCGCACCAAAGGACAACGCGGTCACGGGTAAGAGCGGGAGCAGCGCCTGATGGCGACCGCTTCCCCGGTGCAAACTCTCTCCGTGCATGGAAACGTCGCGGCACAAGACGCATCCTTCTGGCTGCCACGATGGGTTCGCACGATCTTTTTCGCAGCGCTGGCGCTTACCGTCGCGGGTACATACGCCTTCTTTCAAACACCGATTGCAGTCTTTCCAGATACCAACTTTCCCCGCGTTGTCATCGGCGTCGAGAACGGCGTGATGCCGGTCGAGCAGATGCAGGTGACCATCACCAAGCCGATTGAAGATGCGGTGAACAGCGTTCCCGGCCTACAAACCGTGCGTTCGACGACCAGTCGCGGCTCAGCCGATGTGAGTTTGTTCTTTGATTGGTCCGTTGATATGTTTCGCACGCTGGAGCTGGTGAATGCGGCTCTCGGCCGCGTGCAACAATCGCTGCCCGCCACCGCGAAGCTCACGGCAAACCGCCTTACCTTCGCCACCTTTCCCATCCTCGGTTACAGCCTTACTTCCGACACGATGTCTCAGAGCGATCTCTGGGAGTTGGCGACCTATACGTTGAAGCCGCCGCTGAATCGCGTGAACGGCGTCAGTACCGTAACCGTACAGGGCGGGGAGGTGCCCGAGTTTCACGTGGTGCCGAACATGGCCAAGCTACAGGAGACCGGCGTCACCGTAATGGATCTGGCCAATGCAATCGGCAACGGCAATATTGTGGATTCGCCCGGACTGTACCAGCAGGACCACCAGCTCGTGCTGGCTCTCATCGGTGCGCAGGCGCATGATACCCGAGGCCTCGAGCAGCTTTCCGTGAAGACCACCACCGGAGGCGCGCCGGTGCGTGTGGGCGATGTCGCCTCTGTCGTGCGTGCACCCATGCCGGTCTATACGTATGTCTCCGCCAGCGGCAAACCGGCGGTGCTGCTCAACATCACGCGACAGCCTTCTAGCAACACGGTGGGCGTAGCGGATGGCGTGGCTGCGCAGGCACAGTTATTGCGCGTCAAACTGCCCAGGGGCGTTGTTCTTCAGCCCTATTACGACCAGTCGCAGTTGGTGCGGGAGAGCATCCGCAGCGTTCGTGACGCGATTCTGATCGGGCTTGTGCTGGCGTGCGGGATTCTATTCCTGTTTCTACGTGACTGGCGGTCCTCACTTATCGCCGGGCTGGTCATACCGGTCACTGTGGCCGTCACGGTCCTCTTTCTTTGGCTGATCGGTGAAAGCTTCAACCTCATGACGCTGGGCGGACTAGCCGCCGCGATTGGGTTGGTCATCGATGATGCCATTGTTGTGGTCGAAAACATTGTGCTGCATCGTGATGCGGGCGAAGGCCGTGTTGAGGCCGTGCGGAAGGCGCTGCATGAGATCCTTCATCCGCTGATCGGCTCTACGATTACGCCGGTTGTGGTTTTTCTGCCGCTGATTGGGGTCACCGGCGTAACGGGCAGCTTCTTCCGCGCGCTCGCGATCACCATGGCTGTTTCGCTGCTGACCTCGCTGCTGCTAGCCCTTACGTGGACACCTGGGTTGGCAATGGTTTTGCTGAAGCCGCATGCGGCTGAGCCAGGGAACGCCAATGCCGAGCAGCAACCCGCATCATCTCAGACGGAACTCGCCCACGATGAACCTGTAAAGCACCCCGAGCAGGACGCCCCGCCCAGACGCCTGTTGGGGAGCGTCATGCGCTGGCATCGCGGGGGGCTGGATTGGTCCTTGCGGCACCCGGTCTATCTTGGCCTGTTGTGCGTGGCGCTCGCCGTGGGAACTTACTTTGCCTACGGGGGACTTGGGTCCGATCTGCTGCCCGCCATGGACGAGGGCGGCTTCATCCTGGACTACGTGATGCCGGCTGGGAGCTCACTGGTCTCCACCGGCAAGGTGCTTGACCACGTGGAAAGCATTCTGCGCAACACGCCGGAGGTGGAGAGCACCAGCCGCCGGACCGGTCTGCAGATGGGCCTTGCCGCGGTGACGGAATCCAATACCGGCGATATCACGGTGAAACTGAAACAGAAGCGCAGTCGTGGGATTGATGCAGTGATGGCCGATGTGCGGCAACAGATCAAAACGGACAAGCCGCAACTGGATGTGGAGTTCACGCAGGTGCTGCAGGACAACATCGGTGACCTTTCAAACTCGCCCGAACCGATTCAGATCAAGCTCTTCACGCCTGATCCGGCGTTGCTAAACGAGCTCGGCCCACGTGTAGCCGCCGCGATGACAAAGGTGAACGGTGTGGTGGATGTTGAGAACGGCATCGACAACACCGTGAGCGGGCCCGCGACCAACTTCGAGGTCGACCCGCAGCTCGCGGCCCGGCTCGGCTTCACGCCTCAGGAGGTTGCCGAAGATGCGACCTCTATGCTTGACGGCCTGGAGGTTGCAAATCCCGTCATCAGCAACGGCCGTTCTTACCCCGTTCGTGTTCGTCTGGGCGATGGGACGCGTCAGTCGCTTGAGACCATCCGCGATACGGTCTTCAACTCGGGTTCCGGTCACACCGCGTCGATCGGATCCATGACAAAGATGACGCAGCTGCCCCCGCAAATCGAGATTCGCCGCGAAAATCTGCAGCGCCTGGTCGTCGTCACTGGACGCCTGGAAGGGACAGACCTGGGCACAGCCGTGAAAGAGGTACAGGCACGGGTGCGCGCCATGCATCTGCCGCCCAGCGTACGCGTGGAATACGGCGGCACCTATCAGGAGCAGCAAAAGTCCTTTGCTGCACTGGCCCGTGTGCTGTTGATGGCGTTGGTGCTCGTCTTCGGTGTACTGCTGACGGAGTTCCGCAACTTCGCCGCACCTGCGGCTATTCTCACCTCCTCCATCCTGTCGATCTCCGGGGTGGTCGGCGCGCTGCTGCTCACGCACACAAGCTTCAATGTGGCCAGCTTTATGGGGCTGATCATGGTGATCGGCATCGTGGCGAAGAATGGCATTCTGCTGCTGGACGCGGATGAACGTTACCGTGCGGAGGGCGCCGGCGCACGCGATGCCATGCTGATGGCAGCGGGACGCCGGCTGCGGCCCATTCTGATGACGGCCCTTGCCGCCGTGAGCGGCATGTTGCCGCTGGCACTCGCGCTCGGCGCGGGCTCGCAGATGTTGCAGCCGCTAGCGATCGCCGTGATCGGAGGGCTGCTCATCTCCATGCTGCTCAGTCTTGTGGTCACGCCCGTGGTGTATTTCCTGCTGACTCACCATCAGGTTGCCACCGCGGCGACAGCCTGAGCTGTGCTTCTCAAGAGAAAGGGCTTCGCCTACGCGAACCCCTGGGGAGCGTTCCCGCAAGATCGCTAGCGACCGATGACCAGCACCGTAAAGGTACCTGGCACGATGGAAGGTCGAGGGCGGGGATTGGCATCGGTGGGCTCCGGACGAGGCCCAAATTCCGCGGTCACAACGTATGCCTTATCGGTCTGCGGATCGTAGGTCATCGTGCGGGCTCCCTTTCGGGTCGGAAGAGACTCGAGGGTTTTGTAATCACGTGCCGCGTCAACAACGCTCAGCGTGCCATCACCACCGTTGGAGCTGAAGGCTAATTGTGACTTAGCATCGTAGTCTGCCGCGTCCGGGCCCTCTCCAATGCTGGGGGAAGCAAGCTGCTTGCCGCTCTCCGAATCCACTACCGCCATCTTGCCACCATCGCAGACGGAGAAAAGCCTATGGTGGGAGATATCGATTGCCATGCCGGATGGCGAATCGCAAGCATTCAAAAGCCATGTGGCTGTCAACGTCTTGCTTGGGGCGTCCAGTTGAACGATGCTGTTCTTGTCTTCGATATTGTCAAAGACATGCCCTTTGCCGTCTACCTGCGGAAACTCCGGTTTGCCGGGCAGCGCGATAGTGGCAACAACGCCGCGCGTGGCCGTGTCGATCACCGTGACGTTCTTGCTGCGGCCATTGAAGGCCCACACTGTCTTCGTCACAGGCTCATAGACGATGCCATCCGGATTGGTACCGGCAGGAACGGAGGCGACCGTCGCCAGCGTGTGGCGATCGAAGATAACAACGGCGTTGGCACCGCCGTCCGAGATGTAGCCGAGGCGGCCTTCGGGATCAAGCGCCACACCGTGCGTTCCCTTCAGCCCGGTGATTGCGCCCACGAGCTTGCCGTTTGTGCTGTCCAGCACCTCAACACGAGGTCCGTGCGTGACGTACAAGCGGCGCGCACCCGGATCAGCGGTGAGGTAATCCCATCCGCCCGCGCCCCCGATCTTCCACTGGTCCACTACCCGATAAGGTCCCTGAGCAAGCGTTGTGGTGGTTGCCACTTGGAACAGCGTGAGGCCGACAAAGGAAGCTGTCATGAATTGCAAAGACATAGATTCTCCGCGCCAGCATGAGCTGGCTCTGACTCTACTCTGCCGTAAAGTCCTTAAGCGGAGATGAAGGTCACCCGTGCCGTGGTGCCGCGGCCTTGAACGCTCTCTAGCGAAATCGATCCTCCCGCTGCCTCGACGATGCTCTTGCAGATGGCCAAGCCCAGGCCTGCCCCACCTGTCTCCCTTGAGCGAGAGGTGTCTACGCGATAGAAGCGGTCAAAGACATGGGGCAGATCCGCTGGAGCAATTCCTTGGCCATGATCTTGCACTTCCAGTACGACGTATTGCAGAGACGCTCCGGCAGGGCAAAGCCTGACCTCCACCGAAGCTCCCCTGGTGCTGTGTTGTATGGCATTCACGAGCAGGTTGGATACAAGCGTCTGCACGGCTTCCGGCGCGATTCTGGTGCGGACACCGTAAGACAAATCGCGTTCCACGTGAATGCCGTACGCAAGGGCAAACGTGTTGAGCAGATCTAGCGATCCGGCGGTCACTTCGGCTAGATCCATCGCCTTTCCTGAAGCTGGCGGTTCCTCCTCAAAACGCGCAAGCGTCAGCATCCGCGAAACCAATTCCTCCACGCGTTCGTTATCGGTCAGAATGAGTCGCAGACCGCTGCGGTACTCCTCTGACGTCCGTGTGCGCAGCATCAGAACCTGGACACTTGAACGGACAACAGCCACGGCGGTTTTAAGCTCGTGTGCCGCATCGCCGACAAAGCGATGCTGTTTGCTAAATGCCTCCCCGAGCCGAATGACCACGGCGGACATGGCTTCTGCAAGCGGCCGAAGTTCCCGCATATCCAACGCCGTTTTGGGCGGTGTGAAGCTCAAGGACGCTGCTGAAACGGAGCTCGCCGCCTCCGCAAGCTCCCCAACGGGCTTCAGAAACGCGCGGACGAAGACTACAAGCAGCAGGGCTGTCGCTCCTACCAGAACAAAACTTACAATGGCGTAAAAGCGCGCAGCCTCAAGAACTTCATGCCACACATGGGCCGTAGGTGAGGCGTACACGATTGTGACTGGCCGCCTCAATCCGACGCCTGCGTTTTCTTCCCTATCGATGATACGCATCGCTTCGCGTTCGAGAACGCGATAGCCATGCCCATCGACCATGACAACCCGGATACCGTCCCCTTTACGCTCTGTGAGAGAGCCGCTCAGCTGACGGGAACCACCGAGAAGTTTCCCGCCCTGGTTATAGACGGCGTAGAAGTCCTGCTTCGGCAACTTCAGCTCCTCCGGGTCAACCATTACGTTGTCGTCGGGATCCTCCGCATCCTGGACAGCACCCAAGACGGAATCAGAGCGCCCCTGCAGCATGGCATCGAAGGCGTGCAGACGGGTATTGCGCTCATGCCACAGGGCCGTGTAGGAAAATGCCGTCGCGCAGACCACTTCCAAGGCGACCACAGCGCCCACGATACGCTGCGTGAGAGAGCTAGACACCGCCGGAGCCTTCCAAGGCTACCAACTGGTATCCTCTGCCGCGGCGGGTTGAAAGCAGCAACGAAGGCGACGCCACCCGAAGCTTCCGTCGGAGATTTGACACATGCGCTTCGATCACGTTGGAGTGGTGCTCCCAGGTGAAATCGTACAGGTGCTCCAGCAGTTCCTGTTTGGAGACAATCTGCCGGCATCGATGCATCAGGTATTCCAGAATGCGGTACTCCGTCGGGGAAAGGTCCACCGGGCTGCCTGCCACCACCACCGTCTGTTTTGTGGCGTCAAGCGTCAACACACCAAGCATCAGCAGCGTACTCCTGATGCCCTTACCTCTTCGAACCAGAGCCCGGGCGCGAGCGATGAGTTCGCCTAGGTCGAATGGCTTGGTCATATAATCATCGGCGCCCCCGTTCAACAGCTCGATCGTCTTCGGAGCGCCTGACACCGCGGTCAGCACCAGCACCGGCGTGACTTCGTCGCGGGAGCGGAGGGCCGACAGCACGTGCTCTCCGGAATACCTGGGCAGCATGAGGTCGAGCAGAACCAGATCATAGGTGGTGCTTTCAAGAAAGTGCAGGGCCGCTTCACCGTCTTCCGCCAGATCCACGGCATACCCTGCGCCCTCCCGCATTGCAGCGGCTATGTTTTGTGCCAGCCGGACCTCATCCTCAACGACCAATACCCGCATGGCTAGCCTCTTCTTCTTCATCGTAGAGAGGAGCACTTAAGCACACCTTAAGATAACTCTGCAATGATGAGATATGTTCTGGTTTACGTGGTGGCTGCTCTCAGAGCTTTTTGCCGCACTCACCGCGTTGCTGGCAGAAGTGGGTGTGGCCCATGTGGAGTCCAACCTGGCGACAGCATCCGCACGACAGTCGTAGGGGCGTGCAAACGCGCGCGCCGCCGCCGGGACTAGCCTTCGCAGGTCTACGTAATTCCATGGAATGAAGACTCTCCCTTGCTGCAGGGTCAACTCCTGCTCGTTCGCTCGAATCCAAACTGCCGTACGTCACAGGAGAACAATGACAGACGAGCAGAAAGACAACCCAGCTCCCGCTCACAATCCGCAGGAGAGTGATGCCGTTTCAAGACGTACCTTTGTGGGAGCTGCGGCGCTCGCCGGAGCAGGCCTGATTGCCTCCGGTGCGCTTCAGCCCGCAAGCGCGCAGACGCGCAAGGAACTCGAGGCCGGGCGGCAAGGAGATAATGCAAGTGATCCCGGGCCGATCAATCGCGATCTCCGCGCCATCAATCCCAACTCCAACAACCCACCCATCACGGATAAAGGTAATCCCGATCCCATCTGGCAATCCTTTGAGTTGACGCACAAGCGCCTTACCGGAGGCGGATGGACGCATCAGGTCACCCAGCGCGAGCTTCCTCCTTCAATGGAGCTTGCAGGCGTCAACATGCGCCTCACTGCCGGTTCCTTTCGGGAGCTTCATTGGCACACCTCCAACGAGTGGTCCATCATGCTTGCCGGCAAAGCGCGCGTCACGCTCATGCAGACTGACGGTAAGATGTTTGTCGACGATGTGCAGGCGGGAGACCTTTGGTACTTCCCCGCTGGGCTGCCGCACTCCATCCAGGGCCTTGAGGGTGATGGCTGCGAGTTTTTGCTTGTGTTCGACGACGGAAAATTCTCCGAGAACGACACCTTTCTGCTCTCGGAGATGCTCGCTCATACGCCCCCGGAGATCGTGCAAAAGAACATGGGCTGGACCCGGCAGGAATGGGACAAATTGCCTGAAACCCAGCTTTATATCTTCCCTGCGGAAGAGCCGGATTCCCTCGACGCAGACAAGCGTTTTCTGGGACAGCATATCGAAAGAGAACTTCAATACACCTTCCATGGCATGTCCACCATGCAGCCTCATCAGGAAACCGCCGGCGGTGCCACGCGCATTGTCGACTCCACGAACTTCCCTATCTCGAAAAGCATCGCTGCCGCCATGGTCACCCTGAAGCCGGGTGCCATCCGCGAGCTCCACTGGCATCCCTCCGGCAGCGAGTGGCAGTATTGGATCAAAGGCAAAGGCCGCATGACCGTAGTTCTGACAGGAGCCAGGGCACGCACCATGGACTTTAACGCCGGTGATGTCGGTTATGTTCCTTCCATGGCGATGCACTATATCGAGAACACGGGCACGGAAGACCTCATCTATCTCGAGATGTTCAAATCAAACGCCTACGGCAGCGTTTCGATGAACGAGTGGATCGCCCGCATGCCGGACAAGATGGCCGAGGCTCATCTGAAGCTGCCGATCGCAACCATTCGCCGAGCCCCCCAGGGAGCGAATGATGCCCTTCCCAAATAGGTATTCCGCTTAGAACGAAGATGGTGCACGCCGGCCACTTAGCGTAGGAGTGCTGCCACTATCTATCCCGAATGGGCCGGGGCATAGCTAGGAACCGCCGCCCAGATGTCCAAGGCCGATCCCGATGAAGTACGTCACAAGGCCTTCAATCGCGCCTACTGCGGTCATCTCAAGGCCGCTACTCCACCATGCGCGGATGGTGATCAGCGATTTGGCAGCACCAACGGCGAAATGCGCCAGGAGGGAGACGGCGGCTGCCACGAGTATGGCAGGCAGTCCCGCCATGAAGAAGAACGGAATGACGGGAATGAACGCCCCGACTGCGGTCGAAAGAGCGCCCGAGGTGGCCGCCACCAGGGGCTTTCTCAAGCCCTCCTCGCTCGTGTTGAGTTGTTCTCTTGCCAAGGCCTGGACGAGTTGATCCCGGTCCGTCGCAAGGTGCTCCACAAGGCGATTGGCATCCTCCTCCGGAAATCCGCGCACCTGATAGGTAAGCGAAAGGATCTCTCTAGCCTCCGGTTCGTTGCGCTCTACCGATTCCCGTTCACGGGCAAAGGACGCCTGATAGATCTCACGTTCGCTCTTGGCCGCCAGATACGCACCGGAACCCATTGAAAGGGCACTGGCGATCATGCCGGCCAAGCCGGCAATCAGAACGAAGTGGGAGTTGCCGAGCGTTGCGCCGGCCACGCCTGAGACGATGCCAAAGATGGAGCCGAGTCCGTCATTGATACCGTAAATGGCATCGCCTACCCATCCCGAGGCCTCGTGCTGTCCCTTACGGCGTGCGCTCAGCAGATCTTCCAGCGCCGTCTTTGCATCCTTCGGCCGATCCTCGGTTCCCGCCGGCGTCGCAGGAATCAGCGTTCCCAGCGTGCGGTAATGGTCGCTTTCATCCGCAATGACCTCTTCCAGGATCGCCAGGGAAGGCGCGTCGCCCAGTTGGACAAGCTGTTTGTGATAACGGGCAATGTCCCGGCTCTCTTCTATCTCCAGCCGGCGCAATTTCACCGCAGAACCCGAAAGCAACGATGCGATGCTCTCCGCATCCCCTGTATCCCTGCCGTGATAAACGGGTTTGGGTGCATCGAGTTCCGCCAGACGGTTCGACCACATGTCCGCATGATGACGTTCCGCGGCAGCAAGACCGCGCAGAGCATTACGCCGCCGCGGATCGGTTTCGGCTTCGGCAAGGGTCTTATAGGTGTGGTAGCCCTCCATCTCCGTCTGCCAATTCGCCTCCAGAACCCTGATCAAATCTTCAGCTTGTTTGCTGCTCACGACTGAACCTCCGCGTCAGCGGTTGAGATGCCATATTTTGCCAGCTTGTAGGTCGTATCGCTTTTGGTTAAACCGAGTCTTCGTGCGGCCTCCGCCTTGCCTCCATGAGTCTTTGCAAGCTGGCTGCGGGCGGCACACCTTCACCGCATCGGAACACTGCCGCCACTGCAACAACCAGAAGCCTCGCACGCGGCGTGGAAAAGTTATAGTAGAAGAATCTAAGCTCCACCAGGGCAAAAAGCGCCAGCGCGGCAAGGTTCACAAAAGCACTCGTGGCCCGCTGAGACAAGCCATAGTGACTTTATCCAAATGATTGCCTTACTTCGAGTTTGGCAACCATCCTGCAATACACAGGGAAGCTGGCTTATGCGCCCAAGCGTTCCCGGGAGACAACAAATCTACTTTGTCAGGCACAAATTCGCTGAGCTGGCCCACGGTTGGGTCCTTGGGGTAGGCCTTTGGCTGGTCTACGTCTTCTCCGGCGTTATTGGTTTTTCTACATTTTCTCAACGGGCCGCAGGGCAAGGTTTGCTTACCTTGCACGATGCCATCCAGCTCTCTCAGGCAAGTCCTCAGGCGCGTGTAGGGCAGGACCAGGTCGACGCGGTCCGAGGATCGTTAGTCCAGGCAGGCTTGCGTCCAAATCCAAAGCTCTACCTGCAATCGGAAGATCTTCGGCCGTGGGCGAGCAACTTCGATTTTCCAAACCAGACCGAAGATTACGCCAACGTTGGGCAACTCTTTGAGTTGGGTGGGAAGCGTGCGCGGCGACTCGATCTGGCGGAGGCAAACGTGCGGCAGGCCGAGGCGGACCGGGTGCTGCTGAATCAGCAGATCGCCGGGCGGGTGGCCGCTGCGTATTGGACCGCGGTAGCGAGCGAAGGTATCGAAGAATTACTGCAAAAAGACCTGCACGCGGTGGATGAAATCGTTCGCTATAACAAGGCAAGGGTGGATGCAGGCGCCATGCGGGGCATCGATCTTATCCGCGTACAAATTGAGCGCGACCGCCTGTTGCTGGCGCTCGAGGCAGCCCGGCGCGAGGTGGCCCTGAGCCGCATCGAGTTGTTCCGCCAGATAGGCCGTGCACCTGACGATCGCGTGAGATTGGCGGATTCATTGGACTCCACCGCACCGCTGAAAACTGAAAGCATCGCCATAGTGCTGGCCGCACGTGCCGATGTTGCAGCAGCCCGTGAGGCCGTGACCGCAGCCGAGGCCGACGTTCGACTGCAACGCGCCATCGGTGTCCCCGATCTGGACCTGCTGGCAGGGTACAAGCGTAACTCCGGTGAAAACACCGCCTACTCCAGCCTGCAGCTTCCACTTGCCTTTCGCAATCGCAACCAGGGCGAAGTGGCGCGAGCCCAAGCGTCGGTTCGCGTTGCGGAAGATCGTCTGCAGCAACTGAAACTCTCTGTGACTGCGGACGTCGCCGGGGCGCAGGAAGCGTACACGCAGCAGCAGGCCGTTGTGCGCGATATTCTGCCTGACATGCAAGCGCGGGCCAAGCAAAACCTGGCCATCATGGACGATGCCTATCGCACAGGAGGAGTAGACCTGTTGCGCTACCTGGACGCAGAAAGAACCGCCTTTGATGTGGAGGTCACTGCATTGCGCACACTCGCCGAGTTCCAGCAGGCCGGACTGCGGCTGCAGCTTGCTTATGGAGTTCAACCATGAACCGCCTGAAGTGTTATCTCCCGCTTTTGCTACTGTCCGGTTTGCTGAGTGGATGTTCAAAAGAACAGGCCGATGGCGGCAGTTCGGGCTCACCCTCGTCCGACAAATCAACCTCCTCGAGTTCCAGCACCCAGGACCAACCGGATAAATCCGCAAAGGGCGGGGCGCAGGCCGACGATACCGTGAAGATCCCCGTGCAGGATCAAGGACGTGCCGGCATCCAGACTGCGTTTGCGTTTGTGCAGCGCATGCCGCGCACGCTCTCCGTTGCCGGCCAGGTCGCCATGGACGAGCAGTATACCTCGCACCTTGGCACCATCGCCGACGGCCGCATTACGGCGGTGAACGTGCTTCCCGGTGCCGCCGTTCGGCGGGGACAAATGCTTGGCAGCCTGCACAGCCACATGGTTCATGAGACCGTGGGATCTCTCGTCCAGGCGTATGCGGCATTCCATCGGCAGCAGGGAGCGGTGGCTTTTGCGAAGCAGGCGCAGGATCGATATCACCACCTCTACTCCATCCAGGCGGCTTCGCTTGAGGAGTCGCAGCGTGCGGACCAGGACCTTCTTGAAGCGCAGCGGATGCTGGTGGATGCCGAGGCAAACGTTCACATGGAGCGGGAGCATCTTTCCGAGCTGCTCCAGGTCGCTCCGGAGTCGCTGAACCCGAACAACTTGTATGATCGCGAGCTCATCCCCATCCGCTCCCCTATTGACGGCGTCGTGATCACACGCAATGTCAGCGTCGGCCAGGTTGTCGACACCGGCTTTGACGCTTTCGACATCTCGAATCTAGCCACGATCTGGGTCACCGCCGCGGTCAACCAGCAGGACATCTCATTCATTCACGGAGGCGCAGCGGCGAATGTCGTGACGACCGGGTTTCCGGACCAGGTGTTCCACGGCCGCGTCGCCATGGTCGGAGACACGCTCGATCCACAGACACGCACGATTCCCGTCCGCATCGTGGTGCCGAACCCTGGGATGAAGCTGCGTCCCGGCATGTTCGCCTCGGTTCACATCGCAGAGCCCGCAACACGCGACGCCGTCTTCGTTCCAGAAGACGCGCTGCAGAATATCAACGGCATGCCTGTCGTCTTTGTGACTGCGGACGGCGTCACCTTTCAGGCGCGCACGGTAAATGTGGGCACACGGTCCATGGGCAAGGCCGAGATTATAGACGGACTCAAGGCAGGAGACCGTATCGTCGTGAACGGTGCCTTTATGGTCAAGTCCGAGATGCTCAAGGGCACCATGGGGGACGGCTAGGATGCGTAGGCTAGTTGACTTCTTTCTCTCCAATCGATGGCTTGTGGTTGCTCTTCTGCTGGTACTCATCGTCAGCGGCATCACCGTGATGTTCCACCTGCCGCTTGAAGCCTTTCCCGATCTGACCAACAACCAGGTTGTTGTCACCGTGCAGTGCCCCGGCATGTCGCCGGTCGAAGTCGAGCAGCTCGTCACCTATCCGATCGAGACATCGATGATGGGCATGCCGAAGCTGCAAATGGTGCGCTCCACATCGAAGCTTGACCTCTCCATGGTGACGGTCATCTTCGACGATTCAATGGATAAGTACCTCGTCCGGCAGCTCGTCGCCGAGCGTCTGAGCCAAGTGCAGAGCCGCATTCCCGCCGGCCTGCAGCCGCAGATGAACCCGATGTCAACCGCGTTCGGAGAGGTGTACCAGTACACCGTGTCCGCGCCGAAGATGTCGCTCATGCAGATCAAGACGCTGCATGACTGGGTAATCCGCTATGCGCTGCTCACGGTGCCGGGCGTGAGCGAGATCAACTCCTGGGGTGGCGAGACCAAGCAGTACACGGCGGAGGTCGATCCCGAGAATCTGCGTCGCTTCAATCTCACCCTCCATGATGTGGTAACGGCGGTTACGAACAACAACGCCAACTTCGGCGGTAGCTACATCGAGCACGCGGAACAGCAGTACACCGTGCGTGGGCTCGGGCGTGCGGAAAGCCTCGACGACCTCGGCAATATCGTTGTGTCCACCACGAATGGCGTTCCCATTTTGCTCAAGCAGGTGGCAACAATCAAAACCGATGCCCTGCCTCGCCACGGCGCCGTCATGCGCAACGGCCAGGGCGAAACCGTCTCCGGCATGGTTATCATTCTGCGCGGCGAAAACGGCCAGAAGATCATCAAGGAGATCAAGGCGAAGATCGCCGGTTTGAAGCTACCGAACGGCGCAAAGATCATCCCGTTCTACGATCAGTCCGACGTCATTGACGCCACCACAGCCACCGTTCGCCGCAACCTCATCGAAGCCGCGGTCCTCGTCATCGTCATCCTGCTCATCTTCCTCGGGGATTGGCGTGCCGCGCTCGTGGTGGCCGTTACCATTCCTCTCTCGCTGTTGTTCGGCTTCATCGGCATGGACCTATTCGGCATTTCAGTAAACCTGATGAGCCTGGGCGCGATCGACTTCGGCACCATTGTCGACGGCTCCGTCGTTATGACCGAAAACTGCATGCACCGGCTGGAGAATGGCGGTGCCGGCAAGCCGTTACTCGACGTGGTGCGGGAGGCCGCGCACGAAGTCTCGCGTCCGGTCATCTTCGGCGTGCTCATCATCATTGCCGTGTACCTGCCCGTGCTCACACTGCAGAGCCTTGAGGGCCGCATGTTCCGTCCGATGGCGGTCACAGTTGTCTCGGCGCTGGCCGGTTCGCTGCTGCTTGCGCTCTTCGTCGTGCCTACGCTGTGCACCGTCGCCCTGCGTCACCGCGCAAAGGTTTTGGAGAAGGAAGGCAAGCAAAAACAGGAGCCCAAACCAAACTGGTTCGATCGCCTGCGTGATGCTTATGGCCGCTCGTTGAGCAGGAGCGAAAAGCATCGCAAGCTCATCCTCATTGCCTCCATCGTGCTCATCGTGGTGGCTCTCGGCTCACTCAAGTTTATCGGCACGGAGTTCATGCCGACGCTGGACGAAGGGTCGATGGTCGTAACTTCCAAGCGACTGCCAGGGATTGCACTTACCGAGTCTGTCGCGATCGGCAATCAGGTCGAGAAAACGATCAAGGCGAAGGCCGGCGTCACCAGTATCGTCACCAAACTGGGCCGGCCCGATCTCGCCACCGAGGCCATGGGAGAATATGAGTCTGATTCCTATCTGAGCTTCACGCCCAAGCTGCAGAACGCCAACGCCAAGGGCAAGCAACAGTTCACGGACGATCTACAGAAATCACTCGACAAAATCCCGGGCGTCACCTACGAGATCACACAGCCCATGCAGATGCGCATGGACGAGACGATCACCGGAACTCGCGGCGACGTGGCGCTCAAGATCTTCGGCGAAGACCTCGACACGCTGGAGCAGATGGCGCATTCCGCGGAAAAGATTATCTCGAATGTGCCGGGTGCTTCGGAAACGCAAATGGAGATCATCAACGGTGCTCAGGAGTTGCAGGTCCGTATCGACCGCCGTGAAGCCGCACGCTATGGGGTTAACGTTTCCGATATTCAGGAGCTCATCGAAACACTGTACGGCTCCAAGCAGCTTTCAGAGATGCTGCTGGGCGAAGAGCGTTTTCCCATCGCGCTTCGCCTTCCGGCAGATATTCGCAACGACCCGGAACGCTTACGTTCCTTGCAGCTCAAGACACCGCAGGGCGACCTTGTACGGCTGGACCAGGTTGCCGAGATCAAGACCGTCAGCGGTCCCATACTCATCAATCGTGAACAGGCCCATCGTCGCGCGGTGGTGATGAGCAACGTCAGCGGACGTGATCTTGGCAGCTTCGTCAAGGATTGTAAGACGGCGGTGGCCGAGAAGATGCCGTTGCCTCCCGGCTACAGACTTGAGTGGGGCGGACAATACGAAAACCAGCAGCGGGCCCAGCAGCGCCTCTTGATCGTGTTCCCCGTCTCTCTCCTCATCATCTCTGCCCTTCTCTACGCCACATTCCAAAACACAAAACAGATGCTGCTGATTCTATGCATCGTCCCGCTTGCGCTGGTGGGTGGCGTAGCCGCGCTTTGGCTCCGTGGCATCAATCTCAACCTTTCCGCGTGCGTCGGCTTCATCGCCCTCTTCGGGATTGCAGTGCTGAACGGCGTTGTCATGGTGAGCCACATCAACTCGCTTCGTCACGAGGGTAAGGAGATGGACGAGGCGACTCATCAGGGAGCAGCCGACCGCCTGCGGCCCGTGCTCATCACCGCCCTGGTGGCGAGCCTTGGTTTCATCCCCATGGCGCTGTCCACCTCGCGAGGAGCTGAGGTCGAACGTCCGCTGGCGACGGTCGTCATCGGAGGCCTGATCACCGCAACGATCCTGACACTGTACGTGCTGCCACTGATGTATCCCTGGTTCAGCAAGGATCTAGAAACGGCCCGCTGAAGGAGCGGGCCTGATCTTGAAGGAATGATTATGGAGAGCCTGTAACCACCGCAGATCTGACAACTGACGATCGAGGCGAGCTTGATCTCCCGAGACTTAAACATCCCGGCTTAATACGGAGATCGGTTCCACCGGTTCGGTACCCGAAACCTAGGACCGGCCCGGCGTTCGTGGCTCCCCCTGCATGAAATGTTCGCGCCACGCGGTTTCCACCTGCGGGTCATAGTCCGGCTTTGAGCCCGAGGTCGCTTGGGCGATGGCCTCCAGGGGCGCCTTGGGAGTGCGATCCGCGTAAAGGAGGCCGTTTACCTCCTGATAGGTGTCTGTGAGCTGTGTGTAGCAGAAACCGGCCAGCGCCGGTAGGTTGCGCACCGTCTCAAGCAGGGCAGTGTAGCGTCCGAGAAATTGCTCTGCGGTCACCGAACGTGAATAACCCCAACTTGTGTCTTTGCCTCCACCCAAAGCGATGCCGCCGAACTCGGTGAGCATGATCGGCTGCCCGCAGGCGACGTTTTCGCCGCCCAACGTCAGGATGCGTCCCCCTGGACGCTCGCGCCGAAGCAGCTTGGATTCGATGTCGTCTATGCCGTAGCGCGCACCCAGCCGCTCAGGCTGCTCGTCGTAGTCATGAATGCCGATGATGTCGGTCGCCACACTCTCCCAACCGTCATTCCCAATCACAGGACGGCTAGGGTCCACTGCCTTGGTCAAGTGATAGAGGGCCTGCACATAGCTGCGCTGCGCCGTTACATCCGGCAGGTCCGGTACACCCCAACTCTCATTGAAGGGTACCCAAGCCACGATGCAAGGATGACTCCTGTCGCGCTCCAGAACTTCGAGCCACTCCCGGGTCAGCCGGTGGATGGATTGCGTGGTGTAGCGATAGGCACTCGGCATTTCCTCCCAAACCAGCAGGCCTAAACGGTCGGCCCAATACAAGAATCGGGCGCTTTCAATCTTCTGGTGTTTTCGCACACCGTTGAAGCCCATCTTCTTTACCAGATTGATATCTGTGCGCAATGCCTCGTCGTTGGGAGCCGTAATGCCTGTGCGCGGCCAATACCCTTGATCCAGCACCAGCCGTAAGTTGAGAGGTCGCCCATTCAGGACGAAGCGGTCTCCCTGCGTAGCCAGCGAACGCAGCGCCGTGTAGCTATACAGCTTGTCCAGCAGTTCGCCCCCGCCGGTCCGCAACGCGATTTCGGCTTCGATCAGGGTTGGCGATAAGGGCGACCACAATAGCGTATTCCGGAAATCATCGATGCCGGGGTCGGACAGCGAAATGCGCCGATGAACCTCGCCGGCGATGACGGCATAGCTGTCATCTGCAATCAATTGATCTCCCACGGTGAGCCGCACGGACAATTGCAGCGCCTCCTTCGCATCCCGTGAGTTCAGGGTTGCCGATTCGGCCTCCATCTTGCCGTCTCCCAGGATCATGGCTTCTATGCCAATCTCCCAGCGGTCCAGGCTGCTGGTCCAGTGCAGGGAATGGATGCGTATGGTATTCACGGTCTCAAGCCAAACCTCCTGCCAGATTCCCGTTGTGCGTGGATACCAGATGGAGTGCGGCTCACGCTTCCAGTCCTGCTTGCCCCGCGGTTTGGCCAGATCGGTGGGGTCGTCCTCGGCACGGACGACGATCTCCTGAACCGGACCTTCGACCAACGCCTCGGTGATATCCGCTCCAAAGGGCGTATAGCCACCCTCGTGGCCACAGACAGCTTTGCCGTTTACCCAAACGGTTGTGCGCCAGTCTACAGCCTCGAAGTGCACCAGGACCCGTTGTCCCTCCGCCAGGGACGGCTGTTCCCAAGTGCGCCGGTACCAGACCGAGTTATAAAACCCGGTATCCTGAATGCCGCTCGCCTCTGTTTCGGGGCTGAACGGCACCTCGATCTTGGCATCCCACTGCACGGCGGCCGGTGTGGTGGGATTCTGGCTCCTGCCGTTGGCGAAATCCCATTGCCCATTCAAGGACTGCCATGCCTCGCGCCGCATCTGGGGTCGTGGATGAGGCTGGTGTTCAACCCGTTCCACTTCGCCGATGCGATCCTGCTTCATCCTCGCTGCCTGTTCCGAATCATTCACCTTCTTTGAGATGCCGTTAGTAACGTTTCATATGAGGCATTCACGAAGGGAATTTACCGGAAACAGACAGCCACCGGCCCGCGAAAGGAGTAAACCTGTGCGTCTATCCGGCGTACTGATCGGGCTTGGCAGATGGCTCGAGGGCAAAGCCTGGGTAGTTGAATCAGAGCCTGTCCGACTTCAGGCTCGCCTAGGGTGTGGGGCGGAGCCTGCCCGGCTGGCAACTTGAAATCCGGTACGCAGGAGCCCGGGCGTAACTCGATCCTGAGTTCTTCGAGATGCTCAGGCTCGTAACAATACTGGGCTAGCCGCTTGCGAACCTCACCTGCAGTGACCCTTACCATGGGGTCGGCATTCAGGTCATAGCCCAGCTGACGCCCAAAGGCCTCAACACCAATGGTGCGCTCTTTCAGCTCCTCCTGGTACCCGCCAGAGTTTGGCGAACCACGTACTTCAGGAAGCTTGGATACCGACGGCTTTTACTAAAAGTGTGGCCTGTTTTCGATTTGCGCCAATTGCCATTCAACGAATTTCAGCAGGAGCGGCATCGGCAGGTAGAGATTCCTTAAGCATGTGCACGCGAGCCTCGACTAAAGGGTAGTATACTCCCCCGCTACGGATTCAGGGATGCCTCTTAAGGGCATATATAGCAACACATAGAGCGCGAAACGGGAGCTTCATGCAGTAGCACACCTGTTCAATCGTTTTCGCACTCGCTATGGTTGGCGGGTTTTCGAGAAGGGTTTTCTGAAGTGCTGAGTTGGATGAAATTGATCGTTTGCATGGAGCCTAAAGCGTCCTTAGTTGAAATCCGGGATACGAGGTTGACCCTGTGTTGGTCCCTTGAGCGATACCCCACCTTCCCAATTAGACCGCAGGTTGCGGATAGTTCCGGGGGCGCCATCCAGGCTGCCCTTGGGATAAGGACGAGGTGCGGCTGTGCGAGCAAGCAGTAAACGAAGGAGGCCCTTCGAGAAAGGCCGAGTGTCTCCCCGTCAGTGGTGTGGCAGGTTGGCTGTCGGCTTGGGCCTGTTGGGTGGTGTCCTGCCGAGCCTGAACGCACAGAGCCCCTGGAAGCTGGTATGGAGTGATGAGTTCGACGGCCAGCTTGGCGCTCCGCCGGATGCCAAAAAATGGAAGCTGCAGGCTGGCAACGGAGCGGCTATCGCAGGCAACGACGAGGCGGAAGTCTATTGCGCGGTTCCGTCGGACGAGGCCCCGTGCAAGGCGAACCAGCCGAACGCCTATCTGGACGGCAAGGGCCACCTGGTGCTGGTTGCGGTCAAGACCGATCAGACCGTAACGGTTGGCGTAAAGAAGGTCGTGTCACCCGTGTACACGTCGGCGCGGCTGAACAGCCTGGAGAATTTCCGGTACGGCCGCCTTGAAGCGAGCATTCGCATTCCCGCCGCAGGAAAGGGCATCTGGCCGGCGTTTTGGGCAATGGGAATCGAGAGCGCGAAGGTCCATTGGCCGGCAATCGGCGAAATCGACGTGATAGAGCAGTGGAACCCGACACCGGGCACGGACACCATCAATGCTCTTACCATTCATGGCGCTGTGCATGGACCTAAGGCGCCGGGATCTCCCGATGACTACATTGACCTGACCGGAGACTACAACTTCCCCAGCCCTCCCTCGAACGGTTTACACCAGTACGCGGTGGATTGGAGCCCGGGTGAAGTCGACTTCTACGTGGATGGTTACCTCTACGAGCGGCAGTCCGTGGGGACGCTCACCGGGCACGAGGTTTGGGAGCAGGATCGCGGCCCGTTTTTTCTGCTGCTGAACCTTGCGATGGGCGGTAATTTCTTCGGCTACCCGGATGCAACCAGCGGACCGACTCCGACCATGGTGCTCGATTATGTGCGGGTTTACCAACGGGACGAGGGAGCTCTGCCCAAAGCCTGGGGCAACTACGATGCGGGCGGACCGGCGATTGCAGGCTCCTCCAACTTCAAGGATGGGATTTTCACGGTAGGGGGCGGTGGTTTTGGCATTGCCGGCCACTTCGATCAATTCCAGTTTGCCTACCGGGGACTTGGCGGAGACGGCGAGGTCACCGCGCATGTGATCGATCAGACAAGCAAAGTAGCGCAGGCCAAAGCCGGCGTGATGTTGCGCGATGGTCGAGGAGCCGCCTCCATCTTTGCCATGACCTTCGTCTCTCCGGACGGCAGTGTGCACTTCCGCTATCGCTCAAAAAAGGGCGATGTGCCCTCCGATGTGCCTTACAAGGGCCAGGCGGCCTGGGTAAAGGTGGGGCGCGTGGGAGACGTCTTTACCGGCTATGCGTCTGCGGACGGCAAGGCCTGGACCGCCATCGGCAACACGCAATTGCCCATGCCGCACGACACCACCGCGGGATTGATCGCAACGGCTCGGGACAACAAGGCGCCGAACACGGTCCGCTTCGACCACGTGGATGTGACGCGCACAGACGCCGGGTATGACGGAGTAGCGGTCTCATTACCCGGCGTGTTGCAGGCCGAGGACTTCGACACGGGCGGTGTGGGCTACAGCTTCAGCAATGAGTTCGGCGAGGCGGGTCCGGAGGTCAAGCAGATTGCGCCGGCGCCGGGATCGGACGATAGCGCCGGCGGTTACTACCTCTCCGGACTGAAGGCTAATCGCTACATCAACTACTCGGTCAATGTCGAAAAGGACGGCGAGTATGTGCTGACGGCGCGTGTTGCCCATGCAGGGCCGGGCGGAACCCTGCACTTCAACGTGGACCAGAAGCCCGTGTCCAGTCCCTTGCCGGTGCCCGACACCGGAGGCGCCGCGCACTGGACCGAGATCAAGGCCGGATCCGCTCACCTGACGGCAGGTCATCACACGATAGCTCTTGTGACCGATGCGGCGGGTTCTTCGGGCGCAGCGGCCGATGTCGATTTCCTTAAAGTTCAGCCACGGTAACGAGGGCTTGGCTCCTCACGAGTGGTTGGTAACAACGTGTTTCATTGAAGGCTTTTGGAGGCTGTACCCATGCAGTACAAGAAAGATAAACGTGTCCGTCTTGCGTTAGCGCGTCTCTCGCGAGTCGGCCCGCTTCTGCTGCCCCTTTCCCTTGCCGGCGGATCGTTGGCGATCTCGCCCACTTCGGCCTTTGCCCAGGGCACGACCGCTACATTAAGCGGAACGGTAACTGACCCTACGGGTGCGCTCATTCCCGGTGCCGAGGTGGCTCTGACCAATGTGGGGAGCGGTGCGAAGCGAACGGACAAATCAAATTCTGACGGCAACTTTGTGTTTGCCGCCGTGCCGAGCGGCAACTATGACGTACGCGTCACAATGCCGGGTTTCGAAGCCACCCTGCTACACAACATTCACCTGGACCCATCGGACAACAAGAATCTTACGAAGGTCGTCCTCGCCATCGGCGAAGTGACGCAGACGATCAATATCAGCCCCGAAGATGCCGGCCTGACCAACAGCGGTGAGAAGAGCGTGCTGATCACAGCCAACGACATCAAGAAGCTCTCTGTAGAAGGCCGAGATGTCGGTGAACTGGTAAAGATCCTGCCTGGCTTCGCGATCGCGCAAACTTCGGGCAGTATCGATAACTCAAGCTACGATCCCTCGCAGGTCAACATCACGGGCGCGCTGCGTTCCTACGCGGCCAACGGAAATTCCGCTAACGGCGTAACGTTGCTCTCCGATGGTGCGAATATCACCGACCCAGGCAACTACGGTGATTCTACCCAAAACGTGAACACGGACATGGTCGAAGAGGTCAAGGTCCAGACCTCGAACTTCACGGCAGAAAACTCCAACGGACCCATCGTCGTAAATGCCGTGGGCAAATCCGGAACGCGGGATTTTCACGGCGAACTCTATGTCTACGCGCGCACCTATCAGTTGAATGCGCAGGACGCGCTCTCAAAGTATGAGGGGCAGATCAAGCCGAACGATCGCTACATTTACCCGGGCGGCAACATCAGCGGTCCTCTGCTAATTCCTGGAACAAAGTTTAATCACGCGCGCAAGCTCACCTTCTTTGTGGGCGCGGAAGATTATGCCCAACGCAACATCTATGCCTACGGCAGTGCCTCACAGGCGGTAGCCAAGGCGCTGGTGCCGACCGCGGCGATGCGTGCGGGTGACTTCAGTTGCCCATCGCTGCTTGTCTACCTGGGTTCGGCTATCTCCTGCAACGCCAACGGGACCTCCACCATCAACAATGCCAATTTCAACAACATTGGGTTTGTGCCGCTTCTTGCGCCGAACGGCAACAGCGTGGCTCCGGGTCAACTGCAACCGTACTCTGACCCGGGCGCGCACGCTCTACTCAGCGTACTTCCGCTGCCGAACCGGACGAACCTGGGCGACGGCTACAACTTCGTCACGACCAACCTGGAAAATAACGATCTTTACCAGACACGAGCCCGTGTCGACTACAGCTTTTCCGATCGCGCGAAGTTGTTCGGTACCTACAACGTGGAGCGCGGCCGCAGCGGCTTTCCCGAGGTGCCGTACTACTCGCCCGCCAACAGCGGGGCCGATATGGGCGGCGTGGACACGCCCGGTGGCGGCATTCTCAGCACGCTCAACTCGCAGACAGCCGGGCTGAACCTCACTCTTGTGCTTTCGCAGAGGCTGACCAATGAGACCACCGCAAATCTGACCCTCCTTGACCAGGAGTTCGTGGCGAAGTCGCCGTCCGAGCTGCTCTCCTCCACGATCGGCTACCCCTACCAGGGCTTGTTCGGAAATAACTCCCTGCAGTATCCCCAGCTGCACGATTACGGCTATGACGGCCTGCCGCTCGGTATGTTCCCCGATTTCAGCGAAGCGCCGCCGTATGCCAAGAAGTTCCTGCCCTCGGCCGGCGATAACATCACCTACGTCATCAAAGCCCATACCATCAAGGCCGGCACCTATGTCCAGCAGGTGACGAACAACCAGCGTTTGCTGCCTTCTAACTCGAGCACCAACGGCCAGATTGCCGATTATTACTACAATCCCACCTTCACGGACGCAAGCGCACCGGGTACTGTTGGCAACCTTGTAACTACCACCGGCAACTACACCGCAAACTTCTATGAAGGGCAGATTGAGCAGTTTAGCCAGCAGAATGTGGTGCCGGTTCAGAATCTGTACTTCTGGAACGTGGACTTCTATGCGACGGACACCTGGAAGGTTACACCGCGCCTAAGCCTTGATTACGGCATTCGCTTTGAGCATCTAGGCCCCTGGACGGACAAGCACGGCATCGGTATCGCCGTCTTCGATCCCAGCACGCTGGGGGATGGAACAAGCACGGCGGGCTTTACCTTCCACGCCAAGAACTCAGCGGTCTCCAACGCCGGGGTGCCTGCCCGCTTAGCCTTCTACGAGCCGCGCGTCGGCGTGTCGTATGACTTCTACGGCAATGGCAAGACGGTGTTTCGTGGCGGCTGGGGCATGTACCGCAACCACGACAACTACAACGTCGTGCAGTCGGCAGCAGCGCTGGCCGAAGGTGTCCAGGTGGCGGCGGTCGCCGGCGGTGGGGGCATCACGCTTCAGAACCTCCATTACGTCTCACCAACTAACAATGCCACGGTTGGCGCGGGCAATTACACCAACAGCAATGCGTTGAACGCGTATGGTTTGCCTAAGGGCGACAGCGAGCAGCCGCTGACTTACACCTACAGTGCCACGCTTGACCAGCAACTTCCGAAGAAGTCGCAATTTGAGCTGAGTTATGCGGGTAACCAGGGGGCGGATCTCACGGCGCAGAACGTGAACATCTTGAATCTCACTCTGCAGAACGTGAATCCCGTTCCTCTCGGCGCCTTTTTCCGGCCGAACCCTGTGACCGGGGCAGTCGTTCCGCTGGGCCTGATTGATGGGTTGACCACGACACAAATCAACTCCTATCGACCCTATCCACAGTACGGAAACATCGATGTTCCTCGTCATACCTTGTACTCCTTTTACAACGCGTTGCAGTCCTCATGGAACCGGCAGACCGGCAAGTTGAACTATGGGTTCAATTACACCTGGAGCAAGGCGCTCGGCATCAAGGACGGTTACTACAACGGTAATGCGACGGACGCGACGAATCTGCGGAATAACTACGGGCCGCTGTCGTTCGACCGCACGCACATCTTCAATGCGACCTACACCTATGACGTGGGCAGCATCTACAAGGGCAAGCGCCTGGTTGCCGGTGTCCTGAATGGCTGGCAGCTCTCGGGCATCACTGGATTGCAGAGCGGCCCCAATCTGCAGGCCACCTACTACAGCAACTTCAACCTGGTAGGCAAGCTGGGAGCGACCGGCAGCGCGACGCAGTTGAACGTGGATAACAAGACGTTTCTGGGAACGCCGGACGTCAATCTTCAGCCCACGTATAGCTGTAACCCGGCCGTGCACACGGCACCTAACCAGTTCATCAACGGGAGTTGCTTCCACCTACCGCAAATCGGGCAGAACGGTCCGTTCGTGTATCCATACATTCACGGCCCTGCGTTCTTCGATACCGATCTGACGCTCGCCAAGAGCTTCGCCATGAGTGAGAACCGCACCTTGCAGTTCCGGTTCGCCGCTTTTAACTTCCTCAACCATCCGTTGACCAGCTTCAGCACTTCGTTCCCGCAACAGATTGCGCTCAACCTGAGCAATCTGGCCGTGGGTGGAGAGACGGCCTCGCCCGGCCTGGCCACAGCGGCTCAGGGGTTTGGCGTGAGCAACATCAAAGAAGGCCGTCGCGTAGTGGAAGCCGCGATCAAGTACAACTTCTAAGTTTCAGGAATCGTCAAGAGGACGGACCATGTTTGCAAGTCTGATTCAACGAATACTCAAGCTGTCGACCCTATCCTGTGCCGTGTCGGCCGGCATGGCTTCGGCGCAGGCCTTCACCGCGCCGGCAGTCGTCACGTCCACGCAAACCACCGCGGCCTCGAATGGCTCGGCGACACTGGCCATCGCGGTCGATGCGGCCGGCAACCAGTTCTTCACCACGCCGGGAGTCGGATCGTTTGTGGAAGATCCGGCGAACGGCGGGGCGCAGATTACCCTGATTGCAACAAGCCTCTCTTATCCCAAGGGGGTGGCCGTCGATAACAAGGGCTTTGCGTACACCACGGATTATCACGGCCACCTATGGCAGGTTCCTGCCGGTGGTGGTACCGCGGTGGACATCCTGGCGCCCTGCAATACTATCGATGCATACTATCTCGGTACCCAGGCGGTCGCGGTTGACGGATCCAACAACGTTTACACAGCCGGCAACAACGAGACGGCGCTGTTCAAGATCACCCCTGCCGGCGTTTGCAGCATTGTGCCCGGTGTAACGACAGACGCAAACACGCACGTCGCCGCCGATGCCGCCGGCGACCTCGCCTACTCCACGGGTGGCGTGCTGTACAGTCTGCCTGCGGGAGCCGCCGCGCCGGTCGCGGTGGCGTACACCTTTAACGCCATCAACGGACTGCGTTCCGATCCCTTTGGCAACGTGTTCGTTTCGACGAACAACACCCTTACGGAGGTGCCGTTCCTCAACGGCGCACTCAGCGGAGCGCAGGCCTTCCCCGTGCTGCCCTATAGCTCCGCCTACGACGTTGGCATTGGTGCGGATGGAAGCATCTATTCCACAACCGATGGCACCAACATCTTGCGGAGCTCTCTAGGTAGCGCGAGCTTCCCCTCCACCGCCGTCGGAACGGCCTCTGCGGCGCAGACGGTCAATGTGCTCTTTAACAGCGCAGAAACTCTGGCCGGCATCGGCTATACTTCGGGCACTTTGCCCTCCACGGAGATCGTCAACACCGGCGCGGGAAACTGCGCGACGGGGCAAGCGTATTCGGCAGGTACCTCCTGCACCTTGACCTTGACCGATACACCCTCGACCATCGGTGTACGTAACGGCGCGGTGGTGCTCTCCTCCGCCTCGGGAACCATCGGCGAGGTCTTCGTAGCGGCAGAAGGGTCGGGAGCGGGACTTGTAGCGGACCCCGGCACCCAGACAACGCTGGGTAGCGGCTTCACGGCGCCGGACGGGATCGCGGTAGGCGCTTCCGGCAGTCTGTCCGTGGCGGACGGTACAACCGGCACGGTTTCCTTCTTTGCGCCGGGTGCAACGATCTCGACGCCAATTGCCACCGGTCTGACCCAGCCGGCGGGTCTGGCGATCGCGCCGGACGGCTCAGTGTACGTCGCAAATAAGGGCGCGAACACCATGGTCGTCATACCTTACAGCGGCACGGCTTACGGCAGCGCTGCTCCAGCCATCTCGGGCCTGAAGGCGCCTTCAGCGGTCGTCTTTGCCAGAAACGGTGATCTTTATATCGCCAACACCGGCGCAGGCAATGTCATCCGTGTTCCAAACCAGGGTGGATCGCTCAACCTGCTCGATCAGGCTGCTCTGACGACAACTTTTTCTGCACCCACTGGCTTGGCATTCGACCGCTCGGGTGATCTGTTCGTCTCGGATAGCAGCGCTGGAACCATCACTGAGATAACGAACGGGACAGGGAGCGTCATCGACTCCGGCCTGACCTCACCCGGGGCCATTGCCGTCGACGATTCAGGCACACTCTACGTGCAGCAACTCGGCGTGCCTACGATCCTGCGGATCCCCTTCACCAACGGAGCCTACAACGCAAACGGAACCAGCAAGCTCGGCTCCGGCTTTACCACGCCAGCTTCGCTTGCAGCAGACAGCGCGGGCAATCTTTACATCGCGGATTCGGGCGCAGCAGCCGTCGTGCAGATCCAGCGCACTGCAGGTACGCTGAGCTTTGGCCGGGTGAATGTGGGTACCTCCAGCGGTTCCGAGAGCGAGACTCTGTCCGATGATGGAGATCTGTCGGCCACCTTTGGTTCCCCGCTTTACACGACGGCAGGCAACACCGCGGACTTCGCGATCTCGACCGGCGGAACCGGCAGTTGCACCGCCGCCAGCACGCTGGCAACCGGCAGCAGCTGCAGCGTCTCGGGTGTCTTTTCTCCCACTGCGACAGGAAGCCGTACAGAGAACCTTACCTTCGCTTCGAATGCGGTCAACGCCTCGCCCATCACCGTGGCCTTCACCGGGTCCGGGGTCAACCTCGCGACGCCGGTCGTGACGCTCACGCAGACCGCTCCCGCGGGCGCGGTCACCTTCGGCCAGACGGTCACGGTAAACGCGACCGTGACGGCGACGGCCGGTACGCCCACGGGCACGGTGCAGTTCTCCGTTAACGGTGTTGCGTATGGTCTCGCGGTTCCACTTGCCAATGGCTCGGCAAGTACTGCCATCACGGGTCTCGCAGCGGGCACCAACACCATCACGGCCACGTATAGTGGCGATGCCAACTTCGCCAGCAGCACAGGCAGCGCGTTGACCGTGCCTGTTGCGCTAGTCACAACGACGACGACACTCACCTCCACCCTTTCGTCCGTGGTTGCCGTACCTCCAGGTACAAGTGCCACCCTCACGGCAACGATCGCCTCCAATCTCATGTCAGGCAAACCTACAGGCACCATCACCTTCTCAACAGGAACGACGGTGCTGGCCACGGTTGGCGTCAACAACTCCGGTGTGGCAACGCTGACCACCACGACCCTGCCCACCGGAACATACAGCATCGTGGCAACCTACAGCGGGGATAGCGGCTTTGCGGGCTCGACATCAAATCCGGTGACGGTTTCGGTTCTGGCTCCAACGTACGTTCTGTCGAACACACCCTCCGCATTGACCGTGACGACTCCAGGGTCGGCAAGTACCACCTTCGTGGTTACGCCGATCAGCGGCTATACGGGAGGTGTAGACATGTCCTGCTCCGGTCTGCCGGCCAACACGCAATGCAGCTTCACGCCGGGCGTCGTCTACTTCACAAACATAGCCAATGGCACGGCTACCATCACGCCGGGTCCGCAGACGATCACGTTAACGGTCACAACCGCCACAGGTCCTCCGACGACGGTAGCCGGATGGCTGCTGCCGTTCGGCGGCTTCATGTTGCTGGCGGGCTGGCGGACTCGCAAGATGCTTCCTGCGCGCGGGCTGCTCCCCACGCTCATGTTGCTGGTCGGCTCAGGGGTTCTTCTCCTCTCGGCGAGCGGCTGCTCCTCACCGTTTGCGAGCACACCGAAGGGGACTTCCAACGTGGTCGTCAACTTTGTCGGGTCTCCTACCGGGGTAGCAACCGCGCCCACCAGTGGAGCGGGAAACATTTCGAGTAGTTTCAATCTTTCGCTTACGGTTCAGTAGTACAGAAGGTGTGGGCCGGCTAGTACGTCCCACACCTTCTTACAACATAGAGGTAGCGTTCCAGTGGACTGCCGCAACGATTCGCCCTTTGCGAGTCGTCTGACTTTTCAGATTCGTCTGCTGTTGTAGTTCATTACGCCTAAGCCGTCAGGTTCAACCGGAATGCAACGGCAACGAAGCCTTCGGCAACATCGATCATGTTGAAATCTAGCGAGACGGCACTTGCCAGAGTCCATGAAAGGGCGCATCCGTTCAAGACCGGTTGAAGTTTACCTGCTGCTCCTTGGGGTACCTGCAGGGAGAGTAGCCCGCAATTCGCCTTTGCAGTAGTTGCACCGGGGATTGCATCTGCCGATAGGCAACCCGCCTCATGGGCGTCATGAATGAGAAGAACAGCACCCAGAGTAGGTATCTGCCCACGAACGGCACGCGTACCGCCTGGCGTGCGGCAATATTGACGGACCAGATAGCGGTTTGATCCCAGCGCAGCCTCGCGGCCGGCTATCTATTCGAGTCAGTGTCTCGCATTCAGTTCTGTTGCGTTTTGCTTTTGCTTGAGAGATTTGGCCGATGGGTGAGATCATGGCCTCCAACCCATGACCCATTTCTTTGTTTGTTCGCGCCCGGTAGAGAATGATTCGGCAGCCCGTCTCCCGGGCGGCCCTGCGTCCCGTTGGTTTCTTTGCCTGCTGTCGCTGGCGCTGTTTATGCTGGCCGTGGCGAAGCTGTCTGCGCAGGAAGGCTCCACAGGGACAGCGCAGAACGGCACGTTGACGATTGCGGGGCCGCAGCAGGCAAACGATGAAGGCCGCACCGAATTGCCAATGCAGGTGCGAGGAAGCATCGGCTTTCGTGAGATCGGGCCGGCCATCTCGGGTGGCCGCATCACGGCCGTAGCGGGAATCGCCGGTGTGAGCGACACCTACTACGTCGGCGCGGCGGATGGCGGAGTCTTTCGCACCACCGATGGAGGCATGACGTGGAAAGCCCTCTTTCAGCATGAGCATGTGGCTTCTGTCGGTGCGCTTGCCGTTGACCCCGTGAACCCTGGCGTCGTCTGGGCGGGCACCGGAGAGGCCAATCTGCGCAATGACGTCTCCGTCGGTGATGGGATTTACAAGTCCACCGACAGCGGAGCGCACTGGAGGCATATGGGGCTGGCCGGTACCGCCCATATCGATCGAATTGCCATTGATCCATACCACCCGGACACCGTGCTTGTGTCTGCTACGGGTGAGGCGTCGGTCGACAACGAGGAACGTGGGGTCTTCCGCACCACCGATGGCGGCGCGACGTGGGCGAAGGTGCTGTATCTCGGCCCCGGCGTTGGCATCGCGGATATGGCGATGGATCCAAAGAATCCGCAGATCGTCTTTGCCGCGGCCTACCGCTTCCGCCGCACGCCCTGGAGCTACAGCGATGGTGGCCCAGAAGACGCGATCTATAAGTCGGAGGATGAAGGCCGGACCTGGCGGCGGCTGAGCGGGCATGGCTTGCCGCTTACCCCCGTAGGCCGCATCGGTCTGGCGGTAGCGGAGAGTGCACCTGGCGTAGTGTACGCGGTGATCGGCTCGAAAGACGGCGTCTTGTGGCGCTCCGACGATGAAGGGGAGCACTGGCATCTGGTCAGCAAAGATCAGGAAGTCGATGCGCGGCCCTTTTACTTTTCACACATCGCGGTCGATCCGAAGAACGCCGATCATGTGATCGCCCTCTCCAACGACCTGATGGAGTCCAAGGATGGCGGCGCCAACTTCAGCATCATCGCCAAGACCCTGCATGGCGATCACCACGCCATCTGGATCGACCCCGCGGGCAGTGGGCGAATGATCGAGGGCAACGACGGCGGCGTGATCCTCTCCCGCGATAACGCGGCGCACTGGGCCTTTCTGCACAACATTGCCGTTGCGCAGTTCTACCATGTCAGCACAGGCAAGGATTTGCCCTACCAGGTGTGCGGCGGTCTGCAGGATAACAGCGCTTGGTGCGGGCTGGGACGTAGCAAGGATCCCTCGGGCATCCTGGATCGCCACTGGTCCGACCTCAATGGTGGGGATGGCATGTATGCCATCCCCGCGGCGGATAACCCGGACCTGGTTTACAACAGCACGCAGAATGGCGTCTTCATGATCTTTGATCGTGCCGCGCAGCAGGTGCACGACATCGAGCCGTATCCGCGCGACTTTGCCGGGGGCGGCGTGGCGGATCTACCCTATCGCTTCGCGTGGAACGCCGGTTTTGCGGTGGCGCCCGGAGACCCCAAGGTGCTCTACGCCGGTGCGAACGTCGTCTTCAAAAGCGAGGACCGCGGCCATAGCTGGAAGCCGATCAGCCCCGACCTGACGCTGAACGACAAGAGCAAGCAGGGACCTTCGGGCGGTCCGGTGATCCAGGACAACTCCGGGGCCGAGGTGTATGACGCGATTCTGCAGGTTGCTCCCTCCGCAAAGAATCCGGACGTGATCTGGGTCGGCACGGACGATGGCCAAGTCCAGGTCACCCGCGATGGCGGCGCCCACTGGTCCAACGTGACAGAGCACGTCCACGGGCTGCCCTCGTGGGGGCGTATCGAGTCCATCGATCTTTCGCCCGACAATCCGGGTGAGGCCTACATCGCAGTCAATCGTCACTTCAGCGGCGATCCCAAACCCTACCTGTATCGCACCGCCGATTTTGGCGCGAGCTGGCAGTCACTTACGGGCGATTTGCCGGCGATGTATGCGCATGTGCTCCGGCGTGACACTCGCAACCCGCACATGTTCTATGCGGGCCTGGAGAACGGCCTCTACGTCACATGGGATGACGGTGCCCACTGGTACCTCTTTGGCCTTGGGCTTCCAAATACAGCGGTGTATGACCTCACCTTTGCCCATCGGGAGAACGATCTCGTGGTGGCCACGCATGGCCGCGGGATCTGGGTGCTGGACGACCTCACACCCTTTCAGGGATTCAAGCCCGGCGAGGAAGCGAAAGCGGACATCCTCTTCGCCCCGGCGCCAGCGTTGCGCTTCTGGCCCTGGTCGCAGGTGGAAGCCCTGGGCGATGCGGCCTTCTACGGCAAGAACCCGCTCTACGGGGCCGGTCTCTCCTACTTCGTAGCGAAGGAACTCCCGCAACCCGGAGAGCTCGTGATCAAAGACGCAGAAGGTCACACCGTCCGCACCATGAAGGGGACCCACGAACTGCCGCCGGGCGCGACTCCTCCGGATGAAGAGGATCTTCCGCCCGCCGCCTCGGCCGCGCCCCGCACGACGGGGACAACGGAGCAGCATGAGAGTAAGGCGCGCCAACCTGCGTCGCCGTCTCAGAATCAGCAGGGCGAGAAGCCAGGGAAGGGGCCCGGGGCTGAGGACACCGCGAACGAAGCGCCAAAGGAGGTGCCATGGGTGCCGACCAAGCCGGGCCTGCAACGCATCTATTGGGATCTGCGTGGCGACGGCCCCGTGCGCTGGGAGAACACGAAAGAGTTCAATAAGGGGCCGATCTCCGGTGCCCTGCTGCCGCCTGGGGAGTACACGGCGACACTCACCCTCGGCGGCCAGACAACCTCGCAAAGATTCGAGGTGACCAACGATCCTCGCTCGCCGGCCGATGCTGCGGGCATGGCGCGGCGATATAAGGCCACCGAGGCAGTGCTGCATGAGCTCTCGCAGCTGGATGTTGCGCTTAACCGCCTCGATGCGATCGAAGCGCAGCTGGGTGCCTTGCGGCTGGTAATCAAGAGTACAGGCGATGCGCAGGCAGTGAAGACGGCGATTGATGCCTATGAGAAGCGCAAGGTGACGGCCATGGCGAAGATCACCAGCGACGCGAAGGCGGCCGAATCGACGCTGCGTTCACCGGATCAGATCCGGGAGCATCTGACGGCTCTCAATGGCGCACTGGAGGGCGCGGACGATGCACCAACGCCGGCTCTGCTCGATCAGGCCAGGCTGCTGGAGCCTCAGTACCAGGCAGCGCTCGGAGGGGTGAACGACCTGCTCGGAACCAGTGCCGTGGCGTTGAACAAGGCCTTGGCGGAGCACAGGCTCACAGGCGTGGTAACGGGAGAGCAGATACAGCCCTGATCGCGAGGCGGCTTGCGGGCGGCATCGCTCGCTGCTCAAGACGCTGGAGGTAGTCGGTGCGGAAATGGGCGCTGCGCGACTCCTTGCCTTTATGCCGGGGTGCCGATCCATCTCGCGTACATCCCTATTTCAATAGCTGAATCCCTTCTTTTGTGGAACGCAGGACCTTATGCGTGCAAACGTCTTTTACTTTTGGGCAAAACAGAGGTTAATGGGGGCAACAGGTTTGGCCCTCAACATGCTAGAGAAACCGCAAATCAACTTTATGGGGAAATCTGTGACGCGTAAGCTTTTCACATTCCATTCCGCTTCGCCCAAAGCCGTGGTCGCTGTTGCCGTAGCTGCCACCTGCATGATGGTGCCTAGCGCTGCCTACGCCCAAGCCTCTGGCCAGATCTCCGGCACCGTCGTCGATAGCTCCGGCGCCGTCGTTCCCACTGCCGAGATCGCCGTCCGCAATCTCGGCACAAACAACCAGCGCACCGTCAAGGCCGACGGCGCAGGAGCGTACGAATTCACCAATTTGGAGCCGGGTTCTTACCGAATTTCCGTTACCAGCTCCGGTTTCGAAAGCTATGAAACCACCGTTACGATGACCGTCGGCGGCCGGCTTACCGTTACGCCCAAGCTGCTTGTAGGCAACAGCAGTACCACTGTTGAAGTCTCGGCCGGCGAGACCGCCGTTATCAACACCGCGACACCCGAAGTCAGCCAGGTCATCACCAACGCACAGATAACCCAGCTGCCTTCCCTCACGCGCAATCCGTATGACTTCGTCGCCCTCTCCGGCAACGTCAGCGCCGGTGACGCTAGTGCCTCCAACAACCTCAACCAGAACAACGCTACGCACGGCGTCGGCTTCAGTTTGAACGGGGCGCGCACCTCGGGTACGGAGATCCTTCTGGACGGCGTTGAAAATATCGCCGTCTTCAACGATGCTGTCGGTGTTCCTGTGTTGCTTGACGCCGTGCAGGAATACCGCATTATCACTAATAATTTCTCGCCGGAATACGGCCGTGCCTCCGGTGGTGTCGTCGCCGTCGCCACGGTTGCCGGCACCAATGAATTCCACGGCCGCGTATGGGAGTTCAATCGTATCTCGGCTACCACCGCCAATACCGTCAGCGACGCCCAGAACGGTGTAGCCCGTGGCGTTTACACCCGCAACCAATTCGGCGGCATCGTCAGCGGCCCCATCAAGAAAGACAAGCTGTTCTTCAGTGGCGCTACGGAGTTCACCCGCGTCCGCAGCTCGGCGCAGCTCATCGCTGCTGTGCTTGCGCCCCAGTTCATCGCCGCTGCGCCGGCCAATGTCCAGTCATTCTATTCCGCCTTTGCCGGCACCCCTTCCTACAACGTCCTTGGCACCACCACCAACCTGCAGGCCGGTGGTGGCACCACCCCGCTTTACACCAATCTGTCTCCTTCACTCCCGGTCTTTAATAAGGTCAGCTATACCGTTCCGGAGGACGCGGGCGGCGGCTTGCCCCAGAACACGTACAACATCTTCGGCCGCGTCGATTACAACTACGGCCCCAAGACCCAGGTCTTCTTTCGCTACGTCAATTACAACGAGACCGACCTATTGGGCGCCGACTCCTACTCGGCTTATAGCCAGTACGACACCGGCGGTGCCAACAAGGCAACGGCCTACCTGCTCAGCGCCTCGCATGAGTTCAACTCGTCGCTCTCCACTCTTGGGCGCCTCAGCTTCAGCCGCACGGCCCAGCCCACTACGTACAATGCGGCCTACCTCAACACGCCGTCGATCTCCTTTGCCAGCGCCAAGGATCCCTTCACGCAGCAATCCCTCCAGGCGCCCGGCTCTACCGGCACCAAGCCTTTTGGCGGTCCACAGAACACCATCCAGTACAACCAAGATGTGAACTACCTCAAAGGCAAGCACCAAATTCAGGTCGGCGGTCAGGTCCTCTACATCCAAGAGAACATCCAGTTCGGCGCCTATGCCCAGGCTATTGAGCAACTGGGGAAGAACGCGGCGAACAGCCTCGCCGCACTCGACACCGGTAACATCTACCGCTTCAGCGCGGCCGTCAACCCCGATGGTGCCACGCCGTGCGCCCGCAATCCCTATACCGGTGTTCTCATCCAGACGGCGTCCTGCACCATCACGCTGCCGGCCACGCAGCCCTCGTTCGCGCGTTCCGATCGGTTCCACGACTGGGCCGTCTATGCGCAGGATCAGTTCAAGGTGACGCCACAGTTTACCTTCGACTACGGCGTGCGCTATGAGTACTATGGCGTCCAGCACAACAACAATCCCAACCTCGATTCCAACTTTTACTACGGCGCTGGAACGTCCATCCCCGCCGAGATTCGCAGCGGCAGTGTGCTCACGACGCCGAACAGCCCCATCCACAAGCTGTGGAATCCGTCGTACGGTACTGTTTCTCCCCGCGTCGGCTTCGCCCTGGATGTGTTTGGCAATGCAAAGACTTCGCTACGGGGCGGATTCGGCGTCTCTTACGAGCGCAACTTCGGCAACGTGACGTTCAACGTTATCCAGAACCCGCCGAATTACGCCGTCGTGGTGCTCACCACCTCCACGGCCAACCAATACATGCTCACCAACAGCAACTCCGGCCCGCTCGTCGGCACCGGTTCGGTTGCCTTGCCGCCCACCAGCCTCCGCCACGTCGACCAGAACATCCGCACCGCGCAGACCCAGTTCCACTCGCTCTCCATCGATCAGCAGCTTGGCCGCGGTACTGCTGTCAGCATCAGCTACAACGGGTCACGTGGCCTCCACCTATATGACATCAAGAACTACAACATCGCCGGCATGGGCAACTACTATCTCGGCGATCCCATAACAGACCCCGTTACAGGCAACCAGGCCCTTACCTACAACAACCCACAATATTCCAACGACAACAACCGTGGATCCAATGGTGACAGCTACTACAACGCGGTAAACGTTGGATTCAACACCAACGACATTCGCCACAGCGGTCTGTCCATCGTCGCGAACTACACCTACGCCCACGCACTCGACGATCTATCCTCCACCTTCTCCGATTCCGGTACCGGGAACAACGTCGGCGGCTTGGGCTACATGAACTCCTTCGCCCCTCAGCTTGATCACGGCAACTCCGACTTCGACGTCACGCACCGCTTCGTCCTCGCGCCCATCTACCGTACCCCGACCTTTTTCAAAGACAAAGGTAGCTACCTGGCGCAGTTACTCGGCGGTTATGAGGTAACCGGGATCTATACCGTCCGTACAGGAACGCCCTTCACCATCTCTGATTCAACCAACAACAACTCCGGCTACGGGCTTACGCGCTATAACCCGGCGAGTTCCATGTATCAACACACCTTCAAGTCCATTCCGAACGGTACCGCCAGCAACGGCAATCAATACGACATCTCCGGTGCCACCACGCTGCCTGTCGATGTGCCGTTCGGTAACGCCGCCCTGCTTGGCATCTCCGATCTCGGCCCCTATCCCAGCACCCTGTCCGCTCGTAACAGTTTTCGCGGTCCCGGCGCTTACAACCTGAACGCGTCGGTCTCCAAAACCTTTCCCATCTACGAACGAGTGAACCTCGAGCTTCGTGCGGAGGCCTTCGATGTCACGAACCACCACAACCTGTACATCCAGGAGTCGCAGTTGGATGCGGCCAACTACACCACCGCAACTGGCGCACCGTCCAACCCACAGATCATCGCCTCCAAAGGTGGTGTAGGTGGCGTTGCCGACGAACGCCGCTTTCTACAATTTGCCGGCAAAATCAACTTCTAACTAAACGACATAAAAGCTTGGGTCAGTCGCTATCGCGACTGACCCAAGCACTCGTGGAGAAGATGACCAAGACTCAGGTCATCCGGTATACGGCCGTGCTGATCGAGGTTGCACCCTAGCAGATCGCGGCGTTTTTCAACTTGCTGATCGAAACCGGCACGACCCAGACCCGCAAAACGGCGCTCTGCGAAGCCAAAGTATCGCTGCCCTCTTAAAAGCAGGTGCGGGGGGGGGGGGGCAACAGATTGGGCTGGGTGCAAGTATCAGAGTCTTAAGGTGCCTCACACATCCGTCACGAATAACGAACGAGAACAACTGCCATTATGCAGAGTGAACCCAAATCCGTTGTACTAAAAAGATGTCCACTGTTTGCGCTCTGCTCCGCCTCTTTGCTGTAACGGCATGTTTTACCTCTAACGCGGCGGCCGGATTTTCTCAAGACGCGCCGAAGCGAGTGACTCTGCCCAACGGACGGCTGATCACGCCGGCTGGTAACTGGCTGAAGACAGCGCCGTATCCGTTCAGCATTGCGGTTCGGCCGGATGGCTTGCAGCTCGCGATTCCGTCCATTGGTTTTCCGTTCACGTTGAATGTGACCAGCCGGGAAGATGTGACCGGCACCTTTGGGCCTGTGCGCCAGCTACCTGTGCCAGCGAAGGAGGAAGGGGCGAAGAAGGTCTTCGTGGGAGCCGTCTTCTCGCCGGATGGATCGAAGCTGTATGACACAACCGGCGATACCGGCGCGGTGGAGATACGGGATGCACACAGCCTCGCTAAGTTGGTCGAAGTTTCTCTGAACCAGGGGAATGTCCGCGAGAGCTTTTCCGCCGCTGCCGTCTTGTCGGGGGATGGGCGTCTGCTTTATGTGCTGGATCAGGCAAACTGGCGGGTCGCCGTTCTGGATCTCCTCTCCCGGCAGGTCGTGGCGTCTCTGCCCACGGGCGTGAATCCTCTCGCTCTTTCGCTTTCACCTGACGGGCATCGGTTGTATGTCGTGAACTCCGGGTTATTTGAGTACAGCGTTGTGCCCGGGGTGGCGAAGACAGACGTTCTGGCCACGGGTTTGCACTTTCCGCCGTTCGGGTATCCCTCCTCCGCTGCGCGAAATGGAGTGGTTGCCGAAGGCAAAAAGGTCCCCGGCCTGGGTCGCGAGAACAGCGAGCGTGGAAGCTCGATCTGGACCTACATCGTGGACAACCTCACGGCGCCACTCGTCCCCACCAGGCTCCGTCTGGGAGAGGCCATTCAGCATGGTCGAGCGATCGGTGGGGCTGCGCCTTCGGCGGTGGTGGCGGGGCAGGATCACGTCTATGTGGCCCTTGCGCATGAAGATGCCGTTGACCTCATATCGCCCGACGGTGCTATCTTACAAGGCACCATCGCCCTCAGTCCCTTCGCGGACGCATCCTTTCCCGGCAGGCGGCAGCAGCCCCTGCGCGGGGTTATGCCCAGCGGACTGGCTCTGGGGCGGGACCGCCTCTACGTGACCGAGGCGGGCATCAATGCCGTAGCGGTCATCGATACAGCGACGCGACAGGTGATGGGGCACATTCCCGTTGGCTGGAACCCCTCAGCCGTTTCGCTTTCCCCGGATGGCAAGCAGCTCTTTGTTGTGAACACCAAGGGGCAAGGCAGCGGCCCCAACGGCGGCGCGCACGCCAAGCCTGGCCCCACCTATGTCGGCCAGATCGAGTACGGCAGCGTTTCAGTGGTGCCGACGGATACCGTACCCGACACCGTTGCGGTGGTGCGGGACAACGAGGCTGCCATGTCCAAGAGCGAGCCGCTGCCGCAACTGCGCCATGTCTTCCTTGTGATCCGCGAAAACCGCACCTTCGATGAGATCCTGGGCGACCTGCCCGGAGCCGACGGCGACAAAAACCTGGCCCGCTTCGGGCTCCATGGGACGTTCGCTGACCAGCCGAAGCTGAACGGTGCGCCGGTAACGCCCAATGCGCACGCTATCGCACAGCAATTCGCGACCAGCGACGCTTTCTTCGCGGACAGCGACGTGTCTGCCGATGGCCATCGCTGGGTTCTGGGAATTCAGCCGACGCCCTGGCTCAACGTTGCCTGGACCTCACACTACGGCGGTGGGCGGCACGAAGATTCGTTCAGCGATACGCCCGGACGACGTGCCCTGGGCGGCGGCGATGACAGCCCCATGCCGGAGGATGAGCCGCAATACGGCTCGCTCTGGGAGCATGTCGCCGGTGCCCATCTGCCTATCCTGAACTACGGGGAAGGTCTGGAACTCGAAGGCAGCGACGAAGCGGAGGGGTCGGAGCCGGAGGGTCAGCGTCTTGCACTGAATGCGCCGCTGCCGGAGCCGGTCTTTGAAGCGACGGATCGTCGTTACCCCACCTTCAATCTCGGCATCCCCGATCAGTTCCGCTTTGCCGAATTCGAACGTGATTTCTCCCGCCGCCTGCGCTCCGGGCGCCTGCCCCGGCTGATTGTGATCCGGTTGCCGAACGACCACACAGCGGCCCCGCGAGCCGCGGATGGCTATCCCACGAAGGCCTCCTACGTCGCGGACAATGACCTTGCCCTGGGCAAGCTCCTGGGCTTGCTCTCGCATGCTTCCATCTGGAAGAGCAGCGCCGTTTTTGTGACGGAGGACGATGCGCAGGATGGCCTGGATCACGTGGACGCACATCGCAGCGTACTTCTGGTGGCAAGCCCCTACGTGAAGCCGGGGTCTATATCGCATCAGCATAGCGATATGGGCAGCATTGAAAAAACGATCTACGAGATGCTTGGACTGGGGCCGCTCAACCTGGAAGATGCACTCGCTGCCGATCTGGCCGATATGTTCTCTTCGCAGCCGCACATGGCACCCTACACCGCGCTGCCCACCGATCCGCGAGTATTTGATCCAAACCGCGCCCGCTTTGCGCGGCCCAAGAACGCCGCCGAAGCCGCGGCCCTTCGCGACTGCGATGATTCCCGTGAGATCGCCCGCGAGTTCAGCACCGCCCCTGCTGCGACGGCACGCGGGAGCGCCGCCGCGAAACGCTGAGCCCAGCCCGTCGCTCCCGGCGCCTGTGGAAGTGAAGTATTCATACTTTTGAAACTCTTCTTTCACATGCGATCGCTAACGTCGGCAGCACACCATGACACCTAAGATCATTGTTCCAGCCTCCGTCGAGCGCCTGAAGCTCGGGATGTTCGTTCTTGTCCTCTTCGCCGCGCTCGATCGGAGAGCGTGCTCGCAATCCATCTTCGCAACGGTTCAGGGATCCGTGCTTGACGGCTCCGGCGCTGCGGTCCCGGGTGCGACCGTCACGATCACCAACGACGAGACGGGAATCAAGCAGACCGTTCACAGCGGCGTGACCGGCGAATACCGCGCCTTCGATCTGGAAGCGGGTACCTACACCATCAGCTTCAGCGAAGCGGGTTTTGGCGATCAGACCGTGGCGCATCAGGTGGTGCTGGCGCGCCAGGTGCTCAGCCTGGATGCGCATCTGCAGGCCGGCTCCGTGACGACCTCCATCGAGGTGAACAGTCTGTCGTTGCTTTCCGATGACGCCACTGTGTCGCACTCCCTTTCGAGCGCCGATATCGATACCCTCGCGCTGAACTTTCGCGCGACGGATAACACCTCGCCGCTCTACGTGGCGACGCTCACCCCGGGCGTGCAGACCGACCCTAACGGCAATATCTCGGTCGCCGGTGGCTTTCCGTACACGACCAGTTATTCCATCGACGGCATCAGCACGGTGAACGCCCGCTTTAACGGGCCAAGCGCGAATCTGTTTCCGTCGGTGGAGGCCATCAGTGAGTTCAAGGTGAATACGGCCAATAACGACGCCGAGTTCGGGCAGCCGTCGGACATCACCGTGACCACAAAATCCGGTGGAAACCAGTTCCATGGCGGCCTGTATGAGTTCTTCCAAAATAGCCTTTTCAACGCCAGCAATCCCTTCACCGGCAAGGAAAAGCTGAACGCGAATGACTTTGGCGGCTACCTCGGCGGCCCGCTCTCGGTGCCTCACGCCCACAACGCCAAGGGCAAGACCTTCTTCTTCGGCGACTACGAGGGGACCCGTCGTCCCGAGAGCGGATCGATCTCCATCTCGGTGCCATCCGATGCCTACCGCGCGGGCAACTTCGCCGCACTCTGCACCGGTACTTTCTCCTCCACGGGCATCTGCTCGGTTCCGGGTGGGCAGCTCTACCATCCGTTCAGCACGGTTCCGTATGTCGACAATCAGGTTCCGGTGAACGCCTCCTCCGCTTCACTGGTCAACGCGCTTTACCCCCATGCGACGCTCCCAGGCAACGCCAATAACTACAAAACCACGTTTCCGGGCAATTACACGCTGAACAACGGCGACGCGCGCATCGACGAAAACTTCAACAGCAAGCAGCACGTTTGGGTTCGGTTTGGCGCCAAGAACGTCAACCTGACCGGAGCCGATGGCACCACGACCTACGATCCGGCCAATGGGGTCTATGCGCAGCCGCAGCGCCTGCGCAACCTCGTCACCTCCTATAGCTGGACTATCACTCCCAAGCTCGTGAACGAGTTGCGCGGCGGCTACTCCGTGGCTGACTTCCTCAGCAGCTACCCGCTCGCGGCACAGGGCTCCGCAATCCTCGCCGCCGCGGGTATCACCGGCCTGCCCGCCGCGCCGCCGAGCGGCGGCGTGCCCGCCCTTAACTTCACCGACGGCAGCTTCGATACCGACAACCAGGATGGCCGGCCGCATGTCACCAAGAACCTCACCTACAACATCAGCGATCAGTTCAGCTACGCCTTTGGCAAACATGCGTTGAAGTTCGGCGTCGACTATCAGCACTATCACTTCCAGGACTTCCTTGACTTCACCGCCGGTGACCAGTACGGCGACTACTACTTTTCCGGCCAGGTGACCAACGGATCGCTTGCCGGCCTTACGACTCCCGGCAACCCAACCTCTTTCGCGGACTTTATCGCCGGATTTCCGGTAGCGACGGATTACTCCATCGATGGCCCGGACGTGCAGCCGTATGCGCATTCCTACGGCTTCTACGCACAGGACTCCTGGAAGGCGCTGCGCAACTTCACCATCGACTACGGTCTGCGCTACGAGATTCATTCCCCCTTCAACGACTCCACGCAGCAGCTCGCCAACTTCGAGCCGAACTATCCAGGTGGCCGCGTGGTGGTGCAGGGTCAGGCTGGCTTGAATCAGGTGCTGCCGGTCTTTCGCAGCTCCATCGGCTCGACGCCTATTGTGACCAATCAGGAGGCAGGCCTGCCGAGCACGCTGCGGTACACCTATTTCGGCGACGTCGGCCCACGGTTGGGGCTTACCTGGCAGCCACTGCCCAATCAGCCCGACGGCTCGCGCACCGTGATCCATGCTGGTGTCGGCGGCTACACGGTTCCGGTGCTGGGCTCGGTGCTGTATTCGCTTGCCGGTGTGGCGACCAGCAATTACCTCATTTTTCAGGATTCGGCCACCCAGATTCTGCAGTTCCCGAATGTCTTTCCCAGCGGTGCAGGTGCAGGCGCGGCGGGCAAGCCGGACTTCCGCCGCGCTAACCAGATCGACTTGAAAGACCCGCGGCAGGTGCAGTGGAACGGGCAAATCGAACAGGGTATCGGCTTCTCCAGCGTATTGCGGCTCAGCTACACGGGCTCGCACACCACGCAGCTGATCCAAAGCCCCGATCTGAACCAGATACCGGCGAATACTCTCGGCTACGCGGCCTACGTTGCAAAGAACGGCCTGCCCTTTCCCAACTTCAACGCTGTGCTCACGCGCTCCAACGGCCTCAGCGCGGAGTACAACGCCTTGACGGTTGAGGTGGAGCGCCGCTATGTGCGCAATCTCACCTTTGACGGCAACTACACCTTCGCCAAGGATCTTTCCAATGCCCTCGGTGCGGTGCCGACCGCGCTTACAGCCGAAAACGGCCCCACGATTCTGAATCGCTTCAACACGGGCGCCGATTACGGCAACGTCGTCTATGTGCGCCGCAACCGATTTGTCGGAACCTTTGAATATGACCTCCCGTTTGGCCGTAAACAACAGTTCGGCGCGACGATCTCCCGGACCGCCAACGTCTTCGCCGGCGGATGGAGTATCGCCGGGATCCAGCTGTGGCAGTCCGGTCCGTTCCTCACGCCGAGCTTCACCGGCACCGACCCCTCCGGCACCGGCGTGTTGATGCGCGGCGTCACCACGGCGCAGCGCCCGGACTGCACCGGCGCACCGTACAACGCTAGGAACCAGACGCGCAACGGCTGGTTCAACATCGCAGCCTTCAACACGCCCGCGAACAACATCGGCCGCTTCGGCAACTGCGGTGTGGGTACGCTTGTCGGTCCGGGAACCGTCACCTTCGCGGGCACGGCAGGCAAGAACTTCAGCCTCAGCGAGCGCTTCCAGCTGCGCTATGAGGCGCAGTTTGCCAACCTGTTCAACCACACCAACCTGGAGGCTCCCCAAACCAACATCAGCAGCCCGACCACCTTCGGCACGATCAATAATGTGCAGGATGCCAACACGAGCTACGGACCTTCCGCCGGTCCGCGCAACGTGCAGATGAGTCTCCGGCTCACCTTCTAGGAGCTTGTTGAAATAGGCTCTGTTACCGTCCGACCTACGGCTTCAATCGTCTCTGTTGTATGCGTGATGAGGAGCGGGTTCAGGACGAGATGTTCAGTTGTTTAACGTTGGAGCAGCGTGTTCCTGCGGATCATCCTTGGCGTGAGATCCGCAGGCTGACGGCGCGGTTCTTGTCTCGCTGAACGACGAGTTTCGACACGCTCTTGCGGCGTCCGGCCGTCCATCGATTGCGCCTGAGTATGTGCTGCAGGCTTTGTTGTTGCAGGCCTTTTGTTCTGTGCGTTCGGAGCGGCAGCTGGTCATGCAGCTGGACTACAACCTGCTCTTCTGCTGGTTGCCACCCCAGCGACTGGCTGAAGCAGACCGGCCCGCTCGCCCAGGTCAAGCTGCCTTGACGCGTCGAGCCTGCGGTCGCAGCAGATCAGGGATCATCTGGAGAAGACGGGCCACACTAGCCCCGCCGCCGCGCAGATTGCCGCGCACGCGACCCGGGAGCAGCGCGTCCGCTCCGGAGATTTCGCTACGGTCGAATGCATCGGCCAGGACAATTCCATCGGCGCACGGCTCGACAATGGAAAAGCCGTCGAGTTGGCGCCGGACCAGGCAAGACACATCGGGCACGGCTACGCGGTAGGGGCAGGGCAGCGCGTCTCCGCAGATCGAGTCCTCGTTGCCGGAGAAAGCGTCGATCTCAGGATGCTTGCCGGCATCCCTGCCTCGGCGAAAGACGTTGCTGTCTACACTTCCGACGGTTCAAGCGTTCAGAAGCAGCCCAGCTCTCCGGGCAACGAACTCTCTCAGAAGCAGTCGCCACCGGCACAGCAGCAAAACCAAGGTTACGGTCTTGGTCTGAGTCTCTAATCAGTCTCCTGAGTCGACGCGCAAGCCTGCTCTTCAGCCTTTCACCAAGCGCGAGCGGGCGTAGGCAACGACCCGTTCCGCCTTTTCGGGTGCGTCGCGCAACGTGGTATCGACAAGGGCAAGCGTTGGCCAATCGAAGCACGTCATGACCTGTTCAAAGTTATAGGCGCAGTACCCGGCCTCATGGACGCCCGTCGAGCCGCGGCTGGGTTCGCCCATGGCGAGATGCGCGAACCGGCGGCCGAAGTGGCTCGACCAGTTCTTGTAGGGCGCGGGCGTCTGCCCTGCGTGAAGGAAGGAGAACGTCGTGTCGAGCCAGCTTTCGGATGCGATCATGAAGTCGGGCCGCTCACCGCGGAGGTCGGAGACGATCTTGCGCAGGCCATCGATGGGCGAGTTCACGCGGTCGTTCTCCGTATTGGGCTGAGTGTCGAGGAAAGCGCCATCGATGCCGAAGTTCTGTGCGGTGGCGCGAACCTGGTCCGTGAGATGCTGTCGCCAGCCAGGGGCACCTGGGTTAAGCCATGCCGAGCCGTCCGTGTCGCTGCCACGGGCGGTAGTCCAATCTGTGGTGTAGCCGCGCATCGGCGTCCAACTGAGACTGCCGTCGGATTGGAACCTCGAAGTCGGTGCGTACTCGTCGAAATGAGGCGTTCCCGGCATGGCGGCGTTCCCGGCATACATCGCCATGACGTGCGCGCCTTTGCTGTGGGCCGTGTCTACGATCGCGCGAAATCCAACATCTCCTCCCATACGGGCGATGGGGACGCTATTGCCATAGCTGCGGTAGTAGCGGCCCTCCCACCCTGCTAGAAAGAACAGAACGTTTCGGCCAGGAATACGGCTGGTGACCCACTCGATGCTCGCGCGCATAGCCGCGTAGTCCTGCAGAATGTAGCCACTCCAATGCATGCCGTGCAGGCACACCACAAGGCCGATGTCATGCACCCAGGCTGGGACGTCAGTGCGCCGCTCCCAGGCGAGCATGCCTGCTTTCTGTTCGAGCATCTGAACGCGGTCCGCAATCGCTTGATCGAGCGTCGTGCTGCTGGCGATCTCCCACTCAGGTGTGCTGAAGGATTCCTTCCACAAACGAGCATCCTCTTCGACGATGAGCTCGATGCGCGTGCCGCCCTCCTCTTCGCGGGAAGCCACAAAGCGCCGAGGACGGGGCGTGATGTCCATCGAGGAAAAGCTGAAGCCCTGGTCGCCATCGGTTGCCAGAAACCAGACGGGAGCGCCGCCCTGATACGTGGGATAGGCGAGGGCGAGAGACTCGACCGGAACCGGGGCGAGATTCGGCACGGACTCCCAGCTGGTAAACCCGACGCGACCTGGCGGGAGATGCCGCAGAACGAGCTTTATGGCTCGCACTGACCCTCTCTCGACGGTAGCTGTCGTGGTGATCCCGATGCGATCCCCTCGTCGCAGGACATGTATCTCACATGAGCCAGGGACCAACAATTGCTGCCCAGCCGTAGTGAGCTGCGACGCGCGAACAACAAGGCCGCCCTCCACTTCACTCTGAAGGAGGTTCCCGGCATGCAACGAGTAGGTATTCTCGTCAGGTCCCGTGGTGATGATTTGGACGGAAACTTCGAAACCAAACAGCTTCAAAATAGGATCCTGGTTGTTGAAGCTCCAGAATTGCACGCGAGGCAGGCACCAGAAATCCATCTGAAAGCCGGCCCCGGGCTCCAACCACTGGTCGGCTTTGGAGGGCGGCGGCAGCTGCTGCGCTGCGGCGAAAGCAGGAATGCGGAACGCTGAAGACGCTAACGCGGCGGAGCTTAGGAAGCTGCGGCGAGTCGGCCGCAAGGGATCGAGCATAGGAACTCCTCTCTCACGTGGAAGTGTAATCAGTTTCACACATTGAGGATCCTGGTCGGAACGCTGCAACTCTTCGAGCGAGGCCGCCTGAATGGAGCAGAGATGGTGATAGCGGTCCTGCGCCTGCTTGGCAAAGACGACCGCGCCGCGCTGACGGTCCGCCGCGGCGTATGCCTGGACGAGCGAGCCCACGGTCTCATGCACCATGTGGCTGCGCAGGCTGCCGAGTACCTGGCCACGCCGAACCATCGCACCGGGCAGAACGTTCACGGCCTCGATACGGCCATCGGCAAGGGTGCCCAGGTGCGAGGTGTGCTGCTCGTCCATAGCCACCTGGCCGGCGACGGCGAGCGTACGCGGTGTGCGCTGCACCAGGACAAACGCCGTCTGGATGCCGGCGTGCCGCTGATCTTCGGCCGGGATTTTGACGACGTCGTTCGCCTGCGCTCCACCCTTGGCAGACTTGTCCGGCTGATCCTGCGTGGCAGACGCCGAAGAGCCCGAAGAATCAGAGGACGATTTGCCGGCATGGCGGGTTCTTGCTTGGCGGCTAGGATTTCAGGTCGCCTGAAGCGAAGTAGTAGGTTGAGCCTCCGTCAATTCCAGGAATGGCTGCTCAACCGGATCGAAGAACACCGACATGGGTGACTTTCTGCAAAGCGGTTCGTTGAATCATCTTGCTGCCATACGATGATCCAAACGAACAAAGATCGTCGACAAACCATTTCATATTTTCGGTTCAGGACTGCACCCAATTAGAATACTGTTCGAACACTGGGCTCCCGATCGTAAAGCCGACCGGCCGCGGCTTGCTTCAGGTAAGCGGATATATCTCCCCCGACCAGAACACCTGCATCCGCAACAACACCGGCCTTCTGCAACAGCATGGTTGCCGCGCTTGAGGCCCCGATCACCTTCAAGTGAGCGAACGCGTCGTGGACCCAGGCGCTGGCCGCGGCTTCCTTGGAAAGCGTCTCCGCCCCAACCTTCGAAACCGTAATGAACACGGCATCGAACAACACCGAAGGACCACCCGCAAGCTGGAAATCCGCCTCTAATTGCGTTCCATCCGCCGCGACGACTCCGCCGATCTTCGGAGCGATGACCATGACCTGTGCTCCCATCGCCTTGGCCGCAGACTTCAACGAAAGCACCTCGGCCGCGTCGGTTCCGTCGGCCACAAGGCAGCCAATCTTCTTGGTTTCGAGGCCCGGCTTCATTGTTTTCACAATGCTGAGCGCGGCTGAAGGCAACAGGTCCGTCCTGGCTGGAACCGTCGTCGCAATCTTCTGAATCGGAGAAGACATACCCAGTCCGTTTGCCACGCGTTGTGCAATCTTCACGTCGACATTCGCTAACTGACCGAGCATGCGCTCACGTACAGCCTTGGTCTCGACCTTGCTGAGCTCGAAGATGAATGCGGAGATGATGTGGTTCTGCTCGGGTACAGTCTGCGAATTAAAAAAGAGGAGAGCCTGAGAAAAATGATCCGCAAAGGATGCGGCACGCACCCGCATCTTGTCGCCCGACTCATGCGCCTTGTAGGAAGTAAAGCCCGCATGTGGATTCTGAAGTGGGCTATCCGCCTCAAGCGAGCTGGGCGAATATGAGACGCGGCCTTTTTGTGGAAACATCTGCATGTGGCCGTCGCGCTGCATGTTCAGTACCGGGCAGCGCGGCCGATTGACGGGTATCTGCTCGTAGTTGGGGGTACCCAGGCGAGTGAGTTGCGTGTCGATGTAGGACAGGTTCCGGCCCTGCAGTAGAGGATCGTTGGTGAAGTCGATGCCTGGAACGACGTCGGTGGTAGCGAAGGCGACCTGCTCGGTCTCAGCGAAGTAGTTGTCGACATTTTTGTCGAGAACCATCCTGCCGATGATGCGAACCGGAACCATCTCTTCAGGAATGAGCTTGGTTGAATCGAGCACGTCGAAGTCAAACTTGTTGGCGAACTCCTCAGTGAAGAGCTGGACGCCCAGATGCCACTCAGGAAAATTACCGTCCGCGATGGCGTTCCAGAGATCCCTGCGGTGAAAGTCCGGATCCGCGCCCGAGATCTTCAAGGCTTCATCCCAGATGACCGACGCCATGCCGAGCTTCGGCTTCCAATGAAACTTCACGTAGGTGGACTCTCCGGCCTCATTCACCAGTCGGAAGGTGTGCACGCCGAAACCCTCCATCATGCGGAAGGAGCGAGGGATCGCACGGTCGGACATAATCCACATCAGCATGTGGGTCGCTTCCGGCATCAGGGATGCCCAGTCCCAGAACGTGTCATGGGCTGACTGAGCCTGCGGGAACCCGCGGTCCGGCTCCTGCTTGACCGAATGGATAAGATCGGCAAACTTGATCGCATCCTGGATGAAGAAGACCGGGATGTTATTGCCCACGATGTCCCAGTTACCTTCAGGCGTATACATTTTGACTGCAAAGCCGCGGACATCCCTGGCCATATCGCTTGATCCGGCATTGCCGGCGACGGTTGAGAACCTTACAAACACGGGCGTCTTGTCGCCTGTCCGGGTCAGTACTCCCGCCTTGGTGATGCCTTTGAGCGATTCCGTTAGTTCGAAGTAGCCTTTGGCTCCGTATCCGCGCGCATGTACGATTCGTTCCGGAATGCGCTCATGATCGAAGTGCTGCGTCTTCTCGATGAGGAGAAAGTCTTCAAGGAGATCCGGGCCCCGCTCGTTAGCCTTCAGCGAGTTCTCATCATCCGCGATGACTGTTCCACGAGCGTTGGTCATCGGAGGATGGGAACCTCCGGCAACCTGGTGCAACTCGCCTCCTTGGCCCGTCAACGCCACGGCATCGTGCCCATTCGTTTGTAGCGGCTCAGCGGCCGTGAGCCCCGAGATTTTGCCTGCACCCTGCTGTTGCATACTTCCTCCAACCCATGTTTACGTGCCCTTGTCTTCGAGCCCAGTCTTGTACGTGAGGAATGGAGGATCGTTCTACCACACTCGATGTGCATCTGACTGTTGTCCAGACATCTATGAGATGCCTATCCGGCAGCAACTGACGTACAGCGGCACCGGATAGGCAATCTTGCTGAGAGGGCAGGCAACATGCCGCAAAAAGCCCTGCCAGCCGACCTCGGGCGTCCTAGCTCGGGTTCTTCGGTGGGGTCATCGTCTTCCAGTTCTTCGCGATGACGAAGTACTTGCTGATCGTATGAACAAAGTGATCTGCATTCTGAGGTGTCTTGATTGAACCGTGAAGCACTGCGTTGACGTGCACGGCGGGACCATACTCCGCCTTTGTATCCTCATTGTTCGCTTCAAGCACGTCGCCGCTTAAATCAAGGCCCGCAAACAACCCTTTTGCTCGGGAGTAGGTTAGAAATTCCGCGTTCAGCAAAACATCCGTAGCGGCCTGCGCGTCGCGTCCCACCGGACCCGCTGCAGCGGAGGCATTCGCCCCGAGCTTCACCTTGCTGTGAAGCATGTCTTGCGCGCTCTTCGCGTTCATGCCGAGCAGGACCAGGTCCGTTGCCTGGCCGCCAATCTGAAAGCCGAAGCTGACCCCTCCCAGCCTGACAAAGACAGGAGCGCTCCAGCCATGACCCGTGCGGCAGGAAGCGACGCCTTGGCCATATTGCGCTCCGACGCCGAAGGCGGCCTTCTTCTCTGAGGGAATCACGATGACGCAATGCGCACCACCCAGGACTGTCTCCGGAATTGCATGGTCCGGGGCCGCCATCACCTCTTCGATGATACTGGCGGCCGCGTTGAGTCGGTCATCCATCTTGTTGGTGTCTTGAGCACTGGCCAGATTGGGAAGCATACTGACCATTCCCATCGCCAGACAACAAACAACCGCGTTCCTCTTTCTCATCGATCAGCCTACTTTCGTCAAGTGCATTGAACTCTCCGGTATAGACGGTACAAGGTGTTCCTACGCTGTACTGGCTGAGGTCAAACGCGATGACGATTTGTTCATGCAAGATCGGCAAGAGCAGGATGTTCAGTTTGGTCACGAGCGGAAGATCCAGATCATCACGTGGAGCGACAGCAACGCCATCATCACTGCCACAAGGTTCATATCGCTCGCTCGAACCGTGCCCAGGAGTCTTACACGGAACGGACGAATCCCGTTTGCATCAGATAGGGTTCCGCCAAACAGCGCGCGACTAATGAACGCAGTCAAGACTCCAAGCGGTGACACTGCCGACAGGAGAGCGCCAACTAAAAAGCGCTGCGGCTCAAAGGGACCCTTGAACCCAGACCAGAAAGAGTTCGAGCACCGAAAGAATTACCACAGTGCTGCTCTGCCAGACAAGATGGAAGCGTGCATGACCTGTCCATACTGAATTGGTAGCGTGGGTCCGATTTAGATCGACCGTGGCAATTGCCTGGATGAAACAAAGAGAGGACAGGACCACTTCAGCGAAGAGGGGATGGCTCAAGAAACCACCGTTGGCTAACCGTTCGCCAAGGCAAAGCTGGGCGTATCTTCTTTTGCGGACTCCTGCAAAGGCAGGCTGATTGAAATTCTAGCGCCACCCTCGTTGCGATTGCTTGCCGAGACGGCGCCTCCGTGAACCCGGACCACTGCTTGCACAAAAGCGAGACCGAGCCCATGACCCCGTGACTCTCGGCCTTTTACCCTTCGTTCAAAAAGATCCTGCTGCATGCCGGCATCGAAGCCACGACCATCGTCCTCAACCGTGAGTATCGCCATTCCCTCTTCGGCGCTGAGCAACACACAGACAGTGCAGGATGCAGGTAGATGCTTGAGTTCGTTGTCGAGCAGATTGGCTATGACGCGATGCAGGAGCGCCGCGTCGGCGAGCACCCTGACCGGACCCGCGCTGCGAATCTGAACTCGCAGTCCCTTGTCGCTCATGCAGGGCTCATAGAGGTCAATCATCCCTCGTACAACCTCATCCAGGTCGATCTCCGTTCGCGAAAGCCTGAGCGCATCCGCGTTCGCTTCGGCCACGTCAAGTGAGGTGTTTAGAAATTCCGTGAGACGGTCCAACTCATCGATCGCTGAGACGATCGGCTCGGCCTCATGGAGGCCAAAGTCAGTCGAAAGGGCCGTCTCCAGCTTGCCGCGGATCGCGGTCAGTGGGCTTCTCAGATCATGCGCGAGAGAATCTGTGATGGTGTGCAGTTGATGGACCGTGTTCTCAATCCGATCAAGCATGTGATTGAGTGTGCGAGCCAGATGTCCCACCTCATCGTTGCCTCGCGCGTTGGGAACGCGACTGCTCAGATCCGATTGGCCGATGCGCGATGCCGCTGCCGTGATTTCGCTCACCTGGCCAAGCATTCTGCGCGTGGCATAGAAGACGATCACAAAACCCAAAAGAACACTCGCCAGCCATAGCGTGAGGAATCTCACACGGAGATCCCGCAAGACGTGGAGTTCATCACGTTCGGATAACCCGAGAAAGATGGTACTTCCGTCAGGAACTCTTACCGAGGCGACACGGAACGGAACGGCGTAGCCCCTTACCCGCACATCGACGGGAACATCCTGCTGAGCCTTGGTCGAGCGAATTGCGACAAGTGTAGCCGCGCCATCTCCTGAGCCCACCCAGAGCCGGGCTGGGCTCTTGTCCGCCGCTTGCAGGAAGAATACAGAATCATTTTCATCTTCCCGTGTGCTCGACCGTTCCCTGTTAGGGACCTCCCGGCTGGCAAGCTCCGCCACCTCTCCGACGACGCGGCTGTAGAGCCTGTCCTTTGGCGTACGCTCCGCGACATCGCCCAGAACCTCGACCTCTCCTGACAACCACGCATCACTCCGCCGCTGGATGTCATCGGCAACGAACCGGTGCAACATGGCGAAGACAAACATGGTGCCGACAGCGAAGGCGAGCGTTGCCCAAAGAGAGATTCGCCACGCGGCGCTTCTCATCAGTGGATTAGCTGCTTTTGAGGACATATCCGATACCTCGCAATGTCTTGATCAACGGCTCACGTCCCTCTGTATCGATCTTGCCCCTTAGGCGATAGATGTGCACGTCGACGACGTTCGTATCCGGCTGAATGCGAATGCCCCACACCTCGGCCAGCAGCATGGACCGGGTGACCACTCGGCCGGCGTGGCGGCACAGATACTCCAACAGGACGAACTCCTGCGGGCTCAGGTTCAAGACCTCACCCGCTCTGACCGCTCTGCGTGTGACGATATCCAGTTCCAGGTCACAGACACGCAGGCGTGTCGCATCTTCGTTTTGCGGAGAGCTGCGCCGGAGAAGATTGCGCATTCTGGCCAGCAACTCAGCCACGGCAAACGGCTTTGTAAGATAGTCGTCCCCGCCGAGCTCCAGACCTTTCACTCGATCGTCGACCGAACGGCGCGCTGAGAGAATGAGAACCGGGCTGCTGACCCCTGAGCGGCGCAACTGCAGAATCAGGTCGATGCCGTCCTGATCCGGAAGGCCGAGATCCACAATCAAACCCTGGTAAGCATGTTTCGCCGCGAGCTGCATGGCCGTGTGTCCGTCTTCTGCGGTATGCACCTCGTAGCCGGTCTCAATCAAGGATTGCTTGACGAAACCTTGGATCTCGGGTTCATCCTCGACCAGCAGAAGTCGCATAACCCTATCGTATGCCTTCCCCTGCGGCGCATCGGGAGTGCGGAGCAGACGGGTAGATGACGATTCGGTCATCTGCCCGGTGCAGGGTCGAGCTTCGACGAGGCTTACAGGAGAAAGAACCGGCGGCGGAAGTACGGTCGCCGGAACGAGTCGAACGGAGCCGGGAAGAGCTCAGGGAATCTCACCGGTGATCGCACATCGCCCATGAACAAATCGTCATGCCCTCTCGCCCAGGCGAATGCTATCAACGATGAGAAGGCGTCGTCTCATGAGTAGGCGGGTACCACCTACCCACGGGAGTACGTCGCGCTTTACACAGCGGTATTCGGCTACAAAGTCCACAAGGCAACGGGAGTGTATGGACGGTTCGCAAGCAAGTCGATTGAGCAAGGCCTTCTCGGATTCCATGCCGCTGTCGGCCACGCTTGAGCCGCACCTGAAAGAGGCCCTCCGGCGAATCCTCAACAATCCCGGTAGCCTGATCAGACCGGAGATCGTGTTGGAGGTCGCACTTGGCTATGGACTCTCGGAGGAACTTGCCACCGATATGGCCATCGGTCTTGAATACTTTCATACCGCGTCTCTCCTATTCGACGACTTGCCGGCCATGGACGACGCGACAGAACGTCGCGGCAGCCCTTGCATCCACGTCGCCTTCGGAGATGCTGGTGCCATCCTGGCCGCCCTCGCCCTTGTCAATCGGGCGTATGCGCTCACCTGGAGGGCAGTTGCGGCAGGGTCTAGAGACCGGCAGCGTCGCGCGCTGGACTACGTCGAATGCAACCTCGGCGTAGACGGACTGCTCAATGGGCAGAGCATGGACCTTCACTATGATTCCCTTCCCCACGATCACAGGACAAACGAGCGCACGGCGATCGGGAAGACTGTCTCGCTCATCCGCCTGACCCTGGTCCTGCCTGCGCTGCTCGGCAATGCCACGGAGCAGGAGTTGCAGCTACTCGAACGTGTGGCCCTGTTCTGGGGTTTGAGCTATCAGATCGTCGACGACCTGAAGGATCTCCTGCAGGACTCGAACGAGAGCGGCAAAACGCCCTCCCGAGACCTGGCGCTTGGACGACCGAATCTCGCGCTCACCTTAGGGATTGAACGTGCAGCAGATCGTCTTCAGCGACTGATGGGTTTGGGGGATCGCACGCTCACTCGCTTGATTATGCTGCGGCCTGGAGTCAACTTCCTGCGTCACATTCGCGCGGAACTCGGCGACGAGGCCAGCAAGCTCATTCAGAACGTCTGTGCTCCGGCGTGGGGCGGCGCTCGATGATCTTCCTTAAACTCATCGTGACCAATCTCCTCAGGCATCGCATCCGGTCGCTCATCAGCATCGCCGGCATCGCCTTTAGCGTTGCGGCCATGCTGACGATCGTCACGGTACTGCAGGGAGCCGTCACCATGTTTTCCGGCATTCTTTCCAGTGATAGCCAGATTATTGTCTTCGAGCGCAACGTGTCAGATCTCTTCTTCAGCAGCGTCCCGTCTCAGGCCGTCCAGACTATCTCGTCCTGGCCGATCATCCAGCATGCCGACCCGGTGTTGTTCGGGATTGTGTCGAGTAGCGACCATCCCATTATCACCTGCTTCGGCATCACCGATACCGACGCGCGGCTGCGGAAGGCGACGTGGATGCAGGGTGGGCGTGAGGGCTTTGGCAAAGACGCAAGCGGGATCGTTCTGGGCCAACGCGCCGCGGAGTTCATGGCAGCGGCGGTCGGCAAAACCGTGCAGATCGGCCACGGTTCTTTCCGCGTGGTCGGCGTCATCAAGACTGCGAACGGCTTTGAAGACGGCGGCGTCTTCATGCCGCTGTCTTCCGCGCAGACCTTTTTCCATAAGGAAGGCTCCTCCTCCGTCATCACGATCAAGCTGCGCGGCAAAGACGATGTTCCGAGCTTCAAGGCGATGGTTCGTCGCAGCTTTCCCAATCTCGTCGCGCTTGAAGACGATGAGTTCACGCGCAGCTACTCGCAGTTCAAGATCCTGAAGGCGACTGCCTGGGCGGTCGGTGGCTGCGGTCTTCTGCTTGGCGGCCTGGGGGTCGCCAACACGATGATCATGTCCGTGTTTACCCGCATTCGCGAGATCGCCATCCTGCGCGTCAACGGGTTCTCCAACGGTCAGATTGCCACAATGATCTTTGGCGAATCGGCACTCGTCTCGGTGCTTGGCGCCGTCGTTGGATTGCTGATCGGGGCGCTTTTTCTGTTCGCGCTCAAGCTCATTCCCGCGCTGCACGGCTATACCGACACGTCCGTACAGCCGTTGGTCGTGGTCGTCGTCCTTGTGCTTGCGCTGCTGACCGGAGTCACCGGCGCTCTGTATCCGGCGATCTATGCGATGCACGTCCGTGCGGTGGAGGCGCTTCGATTCGAATGACCGCCACGAACAGCAACCCGGCCGAACGCATCGTCCTCCGTGCAGAGGGCGTTTGGAAGAGCTACGACGACGGCGCCATCACCGTCCTGCGTGGAGTCGACTTCATTGGCTTCGCGGGCGAGACGGTGGCGCTTTGCGGACCGTCCGGCTGCGGCAAAAGCACGCTGCTGCATCTGCTCGGCGGACTGGATGAGCCGGATCGTGGACGCATCGCCGTCAACAGCAAGGAGCTGAATCGCCATACCAATCTACTGCGTTTACTGCGGCATGAAGTTGGTTTTGTCTTCCAACTGCACAACTTGATTCCAGACCTGACGCTTGAAGAGAACTGCCTGATTCCGACGGTCGCAGCCGGCCTGGAACGCAAGACGGCGATGGCCAGACTTCGTGAACTCGCGGACCGTACCGGATTGAGCCATCGCCTGGGATCGAAGATTCAGAAGTTGTCTGGTGGCGAACGGCAAAGGACTGCGCTCTGCCGCGCACTGATGAATAAGCCGCGCATCCTGCTGGCCGATGAGCCGACCGGATCGCTCGATGAAGCGACGAGCGCGACAGTCTTCAACCTGCTGCTTGAAATCGCGGCAAAGGAGGGAGTGACGCTGGTTATGGCGACTCATGACCGTGGACTGGCGGCCAGATGCGGACGGATGATCGAGATGCGCGACGGGAGGATTCATGAGTCTGTCTAGCGTACCCGACCTCGTCCTCCACGCCGCTGACGTAGTCGAGTTGGAAGGCAGGTCCATTGCCACCAGGCGGGTGATGGCGGCGGCCGCGTGGCATAGCCTGCTCTGGCTTGTGGTGGCAAACGGCGTGGGCGTTCTGTTGGCGGCGATGCTCCTGGTGCCCGGTATCAATGCCTTGCTTGGTGAATGGACTTACGGGCGCTGGATGCCGGTTCACATGAACCTGCAGCTTTACGGCTGGTGCAGTCTTCCCCTGGTTGCGTTTCTCTTCGAGATCTACGGGGTTCGACGCGGACCAGTATTACGCTGGGCATCGCCAGTGCTGTGGCTCTGGTCAATCGCACTCGCTATTGGGGCGTTCACCTGGCTCAACGGACACTCCAGCGGCAAGCTGTTCCTGGATTGGACAGGATATCCCCGCGTGCTGTTTCCAGTCGCTCTGCTGTGCCTGTGGAGCCTGCTCGCTGCGGCGTTCGCGGCCGAGTCTCGCGAACGGTCTGATATGCGCCCGGCAGCCCGTGCTGTGAAGCTGGCGGGCCTTGTCCTGCTGCTTCTGGTGCCGGCACTGATCTACATCGCCTCAAACCCTGCGCTCTACCCGCCCATCAATCCCGATACGGGCGGTCCCACAGGTGCCAGCCAGCTCGAGTCCACGCTGGTCCTCATCGCCATTCTTCTGCTGCTTCCCTTCGGCATCAGCCTTCGCAAGCATTCAGGTTCACGAGTCGTCACGTGGTCTTGGATTCTCTTCGCGGCGGAGTGCCTCTTGTGTCTCGGACTGGGCAGAACCGATGTGAGTCACCACAAGCCGACGCAATGGATCAGTCTCGGCAGCCTGCTGGTTTGGATTCCCCTCACGCCGGCCTACTATGGCACCTTCCTCTGGCACTACAACACGCGGCGCTGGCGGATCGCGTTCCTTTGCTGGTGGTCGGTGCTGATCCCCACGGGATGGATGCTTTTTCTCCCAGGCGTCCTCGATCACTTCAAGTTCACGGACGGTCTGGTGGGACACTCTCTGTTGGCGATGGCGGGTTTTGTCTCCAGCCTGCTGATCTTCGTCCTGGTCCAGATGATGGGGGACGATGGATGGATCTTCAATGGGACTCAGTCCTTTTACGTCTGGCAGGCCAGCGTTGCGGCCTACGTCGCCATCATGTTCTTCGCCGGTTGGCGCGAGGGTTCCGATCCATCTTTCTCCGTTGTGCCGGGACTGCTGCGGAACAGCATCTACGCGCTCCGCCTGTTTCTCGGCATCCTGATCCTTATCGCGTCGCTCGACTGGTTCCGCGACGCCTTCACATTGTTTGGTGAGATCGATGGTTCCGCATCTCAGCAGCTTCAGAGGGTAAGCCGATGAAGCGCTCCTTCCTTCTCGTCTACCAGCTCTTGACCGGACTCTCCGATACATCGACCGGGCTCCTGCTGATAGCCGCGCCCGCGCTGACACTCCGCTTAATGAAGCTCCATGCGGCGGCCGCTACCCTGCCATTTCTCTCCTACATCGGCGTCTTCGTGCTCTCGGTGGGATTGGCTTGCCTCTACGGAGGGTGGTTGGCGGTGGAGGGTGGTCCGGCAGAGAGGCTCGAAGTCGTTTGGCTGCTGACGGCGATCACGCGCGGGCTCATCGCGGTCTTCCTTGTGGTCAAGGTGGCATCTGCAACGCTTGAGCCCGGATGGTCTACTGTCGCTTTTACCGACGGGGCCTTTGCCATTTTCCAGTTCTTAGGTCTGACGAGAGGGTGGCTGCACAATGTCCGCGGCTAGGCTCAAGGATTTCGCGGCGGGATGGCGTGGCGTCTGCCTTGTCGCGATCACCTATGTCTACTTCCTGATCTTCGCTCAGTTCGCCTTTCTCAATCGTCTCGGTCAACTTGGGATTGCGGATGCCCACCTGCGGATCGTCATGGCGGCCATGGCGATCGGCGGCATCGGGTTCAGTTTGCTTGCATCGCTTAGGCCGTTCCAGCCCCGGCCTGGGCTGCGCCTCCAGCTCTCGTTGCTGATCTGCGGCGCGGCGGCAGCACTCTCGATGCTGCCGCTTAATCTGCTCGAAAGTATCGCGCTGTCGTTCCTAGTCGGCTCAGGCCTGGGCATGCTCACGGTCTCCCTGGTCGCAAATCTGCGACTTTGGATCGGAGCAAGGGATGTGCTTTGGAAGGTCGGCCTCGGTACAGGACTCGGCTACTTCGTGTGCAACGTTCCGGGTCTGTTCACCGCCATGCCCAGCTCGCAAGCGCTAGCCGCTGCCGTACTGTGCGGATTCGGGATACTTGCTGCCTGGAAGGCTGTACCACCCACTGCCGTTGTGCAAGACGAAGCGCCAACCAAGGAGCCTTCGTTTGGAGTCGTACTAGTGGGCTTTACAGCACTCGTGTGGCTCGACTCCGCTGCCTTCTTTATCATCCAGAACACTCCTTCACTGAAGGCTGGAACGTGGGAGGGCACGCTTCATCTCTGGACGAACGGGATACTCCACCTTACGGCCGCGCTTGCGAGCGCGTACCTGCTGCGGCGGCGGGGTCTGTCCTTCGTACTCGGCTCGGCGGTTCTCGCACTGTCGTTCGCCTGCCTGTTCCTGCACCAGCCAGGACAAGCCGTTCTTGCATCGCTTTTCTACCCTGTAGGCGTCTCGCTTTACTCGGTTGCGTTGGTGGCGTATCCCTCTCTTCTGGCTCCCTCTACGTCCAGCCATCAAAGAGCCTTCAGGGCCGGCCTGATCTATGCGGTTGCGGGGTGGTTTGGTTCTGCGATGGGCATCGGCATGGGCCAGCACCTCAGGCAGGTTCCGATTCCATTCGTCATCGTGGCAGCATTGCTGATTCTCGGACCAGCCCTGTTTCACTCTGTGCGTCAACACAGGCGTGAGATCGCGGTCGTCGGCGCGGCGCTGACGATTGCCCTGGCCATCCATCTGGCCTCGTCTGCGTCAGGCTCGCAGGCGGAAGGCGCCATAACCGCGGAGGCGCGCGGTAGACAGGTCTATATCGCTGAGGGATGCATCAACTGCCACTCGCAGTATGTCCGGCCAGGTAGCCCAGACGTCTTGCTCTGGGGCCCGCAAGAGACGATCGAGGAGTTGCGCTCGCAGTATCCTCCCCTAATTGGCAATCGGCGACAAGGCCCTGATCTATCGCAGGTGGGCGGCCGGCGTTCGCCCCTGTGGCTGAAGGCTCACTTCTTCGACCCTGGCGAGGTCAGCCACGCATCCTTCATGCCTTCCTATGCGTACCTGTTCGAGGGTTCGACGCGGGGAGATGATCTCGTCAAATATCTCGGTAGCCTGAAGAGCCCGCAGTACGCCGAGCATGTTGCTCTTGAGCAAGCATGGCAGCTCTCCTCGGACAGCCTCGTCGCTGCGAATCGAGACGAAGGAGAGCATCTGTATGGCGCCTACTGCACGACCTGCCATGATTCCACCGGGGCAACTCGATCTGCCTGGAGGTCGCAGTTCAGGCGTCTGCCACCGAATCTTCAGACAGGTCCCCGGCTGTACGTCCCGGCCGATATGAGCCGGGAACGTATCCTGCGCTTCGCCCAGATCATCAAGTTCGGCATCCCGGGAACGGACATGCCGGGCCATGAGTACCTGTCCGATGGAGACATAGCTTCCATGGCTTTGTGGCTTAACCAGAACATCAACCTGTCGCAGCATCTTGCCAGAGTTGACAACAAATCAGGAGAGAACCGATGAGCATCTTCGCCGCCGTCGTCGTCGCAGCCATGTTTGCCCAACCCGCTCTCGCGCAGCATCAGACCCTCACGGTAAGCCCGGATGCGAGCCAGGTGAAGATGACGCTCAAGACCAACCACGAGATCGTCAATGGTACCTTTCATGTTCAGTCAGGATCGATTCAGTTCGACCGGAGCACGCCGAAGTTGTCGGGCAGTGTCGTCATTGCGGCCAACAGCGGCAAGACCGGCAACGACAGCCGGGACAAAAAGATGGACAAAGATATTCTGGAGGTCGATCAGTACACCACGGTATCCTTTGCTCCCAAGACCTATACGGGCACCATCGCTCCGTCGGGCGACTCGACCATCCAGGTGAGCGGCGTCTTCACCATGCTCGGGACTCCGCATGATCTAACGATTCCGATGCTGGTTCATCTCGAAGGTTCGAAGGCCGTGGCGAAGGCGAATTTTGTGATCCCCTACGTGCAATGGGGCCTGAAGAACCCGAGCTTCCTGGTCTGGAAGGCGGAGAACGATGTTGCCATCGACCTGAATCTTGCCGGTGATCTCACAAACTGAGTGCAATCCCGAGACTTCGAAAGACATTGAACTCTCTGCAGAGAGCTAGGGAATAGCGATTGGAGACACTACTTCAAGAACTGTCGTAGCAGCAGTGAAGATCGCGGAAAGCGCAGATTAGATGAGTCACGTCATATCCTGAGCCTCCAACATTCGTCTCTATTTGGCCTTATGGATCATCTATTGTTCACGACGGACCGCCCCAATGAGGGTTCCTGTCGTGGAGGACGACGCGCGATTGGCTGGGGAGATTGCAGTGCGCTGCACAAGGGCCCTTAACAGGGTCAACGAGGTGGTCGTGGGGACGAGCGGAAGGCGCTTTCGACGAGAATGGCTACCAGACCAGCAAACAGAAGAAACCCGCTCCAGCGAGTTACAAGATTCGTATACAGGACGAGGAGTTTGAGAATCACAAGCCAGAGGACGATAGCAATCGCGAAGCTGCCATCATCCACAAACAAGCCAAAGACCTCATGAACGATCGTTCTAAGCCAATTCATTTGGAAACCTCTCGCTGCGTTACGGCCGACATTGTCGTTCCCTTATCTGCTCGGCATAAGGCCACAAGAGAAAGTGCAATGACAAGATAGCCGGCGACGACGGCGAGGAGCGACCAGTCTTCACCTGTCCAGCCCAGGCCAATGCCTTCTCCCACCCAGAAGGTACCGAAAGCAGAAAGTAAGATTCCCACGACGAACTTCAGGGTGTTCTCGGGAATCCGGGCAAGTGGGCGATGAAGCACCACACCCAGGGCGGAAACAAGTAAGAGCGCGGCGATGGCTCCCAGACTCGCCGGGAAAAGCAGCTCCATTCCCCCTGCACTGACTCCGATCACGATAAAGACGACCTCTGTTCCTTCGAGCATGACGATCTGAAATGCCGCTGCAAATGCGACCCGATCCCAACCCTGTAAGCCCGCGTGCCCTTGCATGGAAGCAACATTCTTAGCAAACGCAGCTTCTTCATCATGAAGAGGGATCCTTCCAGCTGACCTGAGAATAGCCTTGCGCAACCAACGAAGGCCGAAGAGGAGCAACAGGGCCCCAACCACCAGTTGTAGGGTATGCAGGGGCACTCGTGTCAAGGCCTTTCCAAGAACCGCAACAATTGCAAGGAGAACCGCGATCGCGGTCGCACATCCACTCAACGCCCCGCTCCAGCCGCGCACACTGCCCACCGCGAGGATCACGGTAAGGGCTTCAACCGCCTCGACAACAGCAGCGAGAAAACTCGCTGCAAAGGTTGGGCCGCCGTGTGTCCAGTTGATGTCCATCAGTTCCCTTTCCGAGTCTTGAGTCTGAATGAATTCTGCGCTTTCAGTGCGTCGGAGACCGCGTGATGATGATGCTCCGGCCCGCGAAACAACCAAGGCTAGAGGGGATGAATCCAACCCGCTCTCATCAGAGGCAATCCGAGCTAAGAACTCCGACAACCGCCTTATCGTGGGTTATTCGTTGCCCCCAAGGTTGCGGGGCCTAGTGAACTCTACCTGTGTACTCGGTCCACTTATCAGGTGCGTCCTCGCAGGTACCGACGGCTCGCATATACTCGGCAGTCTGACGCGCGGAGCCATACAGCATGTGTTTGCACTCGAGGATCGAGGTTCGCTCCAAGACCACGTCTCCGCCGCCGTACTCTAGTTTGCAGTCAGCGAAAATACAATCCTTGAAATGTTTCCGTCCAGACGTACAACTTCGTCTCGAAACGTCACGCCTTGAATGATTTTCAGGAGGTAAGCTCCGGGTGGGCTAGGTCACACGTCCCGAACTGACCAACTTAAGTATAAATGGGAGACCCGGTGTCAACCGCACTTTCCTCTACGCCAGCGATATGGACCGGCAGTAACGGTTTGCGTTCTGTGAGAGCGTCCCCTTCTAATCAGCTTGTCGTCTCTGTGACGAATGGCGCAGTCAGGATTGGGCAGAAATCCTCCGGCTTGCGCTCCCTAAAACGTGCGAATCATTTCAGCCGGTTTTCAACACTTGCATAGTCAGAGACCATCAGCGTTGCTAGATCGCGCTTGATTAGGGACACCCTGCCTTGCACGTCCCCCAGCATGGCTATCCTGTTTGTCAGGTCCTCGATTGATAGCTTCACCTTCGGGTCTTCACTGACCGTAGCTGCCGTCAGCTTCTGTTGCGTTTTTGCGTCCTCAGTCTCCGCGTTCAAACGACTCGCCCCGATCCAGCGCTTTTTCATCTGCTCTAAACGCGTTCCTCGTTGCGGGTCTTCGCCGGCGGGGACGCTTTGCAAATAGGTAAGCACCGGTGGCGGATAGTTCGTGTTCAAAGCGGGTTTGCCGCCCAGTAAGGGTGCCAGCATATTTGGGCTCTCGCCTATAGGGGCGCTGGGGCCTGCCTGCTTTCGGGCAGCTTGAATTGAAAGCAACGTCGACAGGACACCGCTACCGATGCCGACGCCATCGCCTACATTCTGCGTTGTGCTGCCCACGGTGGAGAATTGCATCGCGCTGACAATCGTGCCTACACCAGATCCAGTGAGCAACGCCGCCGTAGTGAGATGACCAACCGTTTTGTCACGACGGACCTGCAGCGCCGTGCGGAGGTCACCGAGCTGGTTGCGCTCATTCGAGATCTCACCCACAACTTCATCAATCTCCAGCGTGGCTATCTGGATAGCCTCGAAGAGATCGAGTCGAATCATCCTTTCTTCTATGGTCGGGACGGTGCCCGCCCCCCGCTCTGCTCGCAACGTACGCAGCTTTTCGGCCAGATCCGAAAGACCGAAGATTTTGGCGGTCTGTGCGGCAGTAGCCGAAGCCACAGCTTGCCCATTGCCCGGCAAGGCGGAGAGCGCGTCAGGAGTCGCCACTCCCTGCCCTGGTGCTGCCGCTGTCCAAGCCAACGAGATCAGAGTGAAAGTGAACAGTCGCAAAGTTGCTTGCCGCAGATTTTTCATGGATGCGCTTCTCCTAAGCTGAATTCCTTACCTGAAGTTGCGGCGACACCGATCTGTTCGCTTGCTGCTGCGGCCTGCCTCTCCGCGGCTTGGACATCGGGTCTGCGGTCGAGCATCGCGGCAGGCAGGCCAGGAGTGATGACGGGCTGATTGAGCAGGTTTGTCTGGTCATCCGTTCGCGCGATATGGAAGCTCTCGGCTGGCGTTCCCGTTAGGATGGCGATGGCGTGCTCTGACTGCGCCCGCCGCAAATAGACAGCCTGCAGTTGTGCTCGCGCCTGATCCAGAATCGCCTGGGCCTGCGTGACAGCCAATTCACTGATGATACCGCGGCGAAACTGATCTGATGTACCCTGAGACCCTCATCTAGATCTTGCCGACTGCGAGCACGGTCTTTGCCTCTGCGTCTGCTTCGCGCAACGTGAAGTAGTCAGTGGCCACGGTGCTAGTGGCCGTCAGCTGAACGAAGCGGAGATCATCCTTGCTCGCCTGCTCCGAGGCTGCGGCCGATTGCACCTGCCGGTGAATCCTGCCCCAAGTATCAATCTCGTAGCTCAGCGTAAGAGCAAGCTGCAGGTCATTGTAGGTGGCCGCCTGGCCCCCGGTATTCCGTTGTTCGGCCGGTCCTGCGACTCGCGCGTTCGTCCGTAGGAAGGCTGGGCGGCAACGGTCGGGAACTCCGCCGAGCGTACAGCATGGCGCAGTGCATCGGCCTGATCGACTTGAGCAACCGCAACTCGAATATCAAGATTTGCTTTGATTGTTCGTGCTTCCAGGTCATCGAGAGCGGCATCGCTAAAGATGGTCCACCAATCCTTCGGAGAAGGATACGGTGCGCCGGAGTCGGCATGCTGCTCCGAGAAGGCAGGCGGTGCGGGGACGACGGGCTTTATATAGTTTGGACCGACGCGACATCCCGCGAGTAGCGCCGCAAACGAGAAGACTAAGACTGAGGCTCCGGAACTAGCCGATTTACTGTTCATTGCACACCTGCTTTCGTCTTGCCGGCCTGTGTGCTAACAGGCATGCCATCGACAAGGAAGTCGGGCGGGTTTGCGATAAATTCATCCTGCTCTGTGGGTCCGGAGGTGATTTCTATGTTTGTGCCGAAGTCACGTCCGATGGTCACTTTGCGAAGCTGCACATGATTGGATCCATCGACGACTGCGATCTGGGGTTCGGCCGCTTGAAAGAGAACATCTCCCGTCGGGACAAGCAGGGGATGCGTGCCCGAGGCGAGTTTGAAGTGGACTTGACCATAGGCCCCCGGCAGGAGTTTGCCGGTTGGATTCGGCACGTCTAGTTCGACCAGCAAGGAGCGGGTGTTTGGATCGATGGCGTTGTCGGTACGGGCGACGTGGCCGGTGAAGGTCTGACCGGGAAGCTCGGTTAGAGTCAGCTGAACAGTACTGCCGTGGGCGATCTGCTCGCTGTAGGCCTCTGGGATAGAGACAAAGACGCGCATGGTAGAAATGCGGGCAAGGCGGAAGAGCTCCGCAGTGCCGTTGTTGCCGGCGTTGACGAGATCACCGATATTCACGCGGCGCTCTGTGATGACGCCTGCGAAAGGAGCCACAACCTTCTCGTAAGCCTGCTGTTGTTCGAATTGCACAACATCGGCTGAGGTGGCGATGACGCCGGCCTGCTGCGAGGATAAGTTCTGCGTCGTTTGATCGACCTCCTGCTGCGCCACCGAGTTGCCCTGGATAAGTTCCTGATAGCGTTTTGCGGTGGTCTGGGCCAGAACGAGATTAGCCTTCGCCTGACTGAGGGTGGCTCGGGTACGGATGAGCTGCTGGTCGATTTCCGGAGAGTCGATGTCGGCAAGCACCTGATCCTTGTGGACGTGCTTCAGCCGTCCCAAGCCACAAAAAGCCATCGGGGGATTGCGCAAGCGCATAGATGGCGCTAGAAGGAAGGCCATCCTTGTGTCGCCACTGCTCTAAAGAATAATCCTGCGAGAACGCCGAAACACATCCGAGACATTCCCACGCGACAATCACCACTACCTTGAGCCAACTGGAAGCGACAGTTTTCATCTAGTCCATTTCCAGACATCTTCATCCTGATGACGTTGCTCTATTGAACCTAACATCCCCTCTAAAACTATGTCGTCTATCACCCTGACCAGCTCAAGCCGTCGTGCCTCTCCACGCGCTCGGGTGCAGCTTCTCAGCCGTTTTATGCTTTTATCTTTATAAACATGAGCGTCGCCGTCGAGAGCTGGGGGAATGTGGAGACGCCGGCAGCATCGTTGTCTTCCAAGGAGCGGTGTGAAGATTCTCTCTGGAAGAGCAAGCATCGGAAATGCCGGAAAGTGGAAAGCATGGAAGCGATAAAGCTGCTTCCACCCTTCCCACTTTCTTTGGAAATCCGTTCCGGATTCCCACATTCCCGAAGCTTCGACGACGGATTATCTGATTCAGAACGCCCCTTGCGAACACGACAGCAGCTTCGCCTTGAAAGCTTGCTCACAGGACACAGGTCGAGCATGGGATTCAGGAGTTTGACCAGAATCAGGCTAGTAAGAGTGCGGGGAAGAGCTTGCCTCCATCGTAAGCGGTTTTAGTGCGAAATATGCCATAGATGGCATGGAGCAGCTTTCGCATAACGGCCATCAGGGCCTGCAGCTTGGCCTTGTGTCGATTCTGGAGGGCTTCGTAGAAGGCTTTCATGTGTGGGTCGCGTTGTACCGCCACGAGTGCCGGCATGTAAAGTGCACGCCGCAGGTGACGATTGCCTGCACGGCTTATTCGCGAGGGGCGGTGTACCGAGGTACCGGAGGTCTCATGCGCAGGATCGAGACCACTATGGGCCACCCATTCTCGAACTGACATTTCTGATGACAGGGCGGCGAGATCACCCAAGATGTGAACCGCACTGATTTCTGCAATCCCAGGAATGCTAATAACAAGGTCGAATCGCTTTTGAGCATCGTCATCCTGCCTTATCAGCACCGCAGCTTCACGACGAAGGCGTGTGAGACGGCGTTTGAGTGAACTGAGAGATCGTTTTAGATCCGCCAAAATGCAACGCGGTGTCGAAGCGGTCCCCTCTGCAGCATGAAGTCGATTGTGCTCGCGAGTGTACTGTACGGTGAGTCCTGCGATGTGGCGGCTCAGAGTTCGCAACTGGAGGCCACCTGGGTTGGGAGCCCGCCATGGCTGAAACGGCATTCTGTGGCTGTACTCTGCCAACGCCTGGGCATCCGCTTTATCAGTCTTCGATCGACGGATGCCCTGAGCAAAGCGATGGACGGCTTTTGGGTTCAGCACAGCGACTTCGATATCGTCGGCACCATTCAGAGCGAGCGCCAGGTCCAGTGAGTAGATTCCAGTAGCCTCAAGCGACACCCTGACCAAGTTCTTGCGCTTTTGCAGCCAGGCGATCAAAGCTTTGTGGCCGCTGGCACTATTTGCAAACTCACGTTCGGCGAGAGCTTTGCCGTCCTGCTGAACGGCCACGGTCAGACTTTTTGCACTGACGTCGACTCCGCAGAAGACGGTCGGTTGTGAAAGTTGAGACAGCTTGTCCATAGATCTTCTCCGGTTTAGATTAGTCTCGGCATCCGTCCCTGCCCGCGCGAACGGGCTTACTCTTTTTCGCCGACCTTGAACATGCAGGCTCAATGGCCTCCGATTCTCCACGGCGTAGTAAGAGAGGGACGGGGGCCAATCTTCACATCAGGCTCAGCCTGCGCTGGCCTCAGGGTGGGTCGGCCTCTCCGCCGAAACGCAACCATCGTTACGCCTCAAGAGGGAAGATACAAGGGTGGGACACGGCTTTACCTTATTCCATGCTTTGCACCGCTCCGGCATTTTCACGGCTCTGTCTTTAGCCTTCCAGGACGGACATACCGGGTGTGGTCGAGCGGTAGGGAGAGCTAGGGTGCATCCTCAATCGGTCGCACCAGAAAACCCGTCGTCTCTCCATTGAAGTACCTTCTCCGCATCCAGAAGGCGACATTGACTAGGCCGATCAGGGCGGGAACTTCGATGAGCGGACCGACGACACCGACGAAAGCCTCCCCCGAGTTCAGGCCAAAGACGGCCACCGCGACGGCAATCGCCAGTTCGAAGTTGTTGCCCGCCGCCGTGAAGGAGAGGGTTGCCGACTGAGCGTAGTTGGCTCCCAAGCGCTTGCCCATCCAAAAGCTGACCAGGAACATGATGAGGAAGTAGATGACGAGCGGAATGGCGATCTTCACCACGTCGAGCGGCAGCCGTACGATCAGATCGCCCTTGAGCGAGAACATGACCAGGATCGTGAACAGCAGCGCTGCGAGGGTGAGAGGGCTGATGCGCGGGATAAAGCGGGTTCGATACCACTCTTCCCCCTTGAGCCGGATGAGAACGAACCGGGTGATGAACCCGGCAACGAACGGAACGCCCAGGTAGAGGCCGACGCTCTTCGCAATCTGGCCGATGCCGATAGGAACGACGCTTCCTTCCAGGCCAAACCACTTCGGCAGCACCGTCAGGAACGCCCAGGCATAGAGGCTGTAAAAAAGTACCTGAAAGACGCTGTTGATCGCGACCAGGCCTGCAACGTAATCCGTGTCACCCTCCGCCAGCTCATTCCAAACCAGCACCATGGCGATGCAGCGAGCGATACCGATCAGGATCAGACCACGCATATAGGCCGGTTCGCCGCGCAGGAAGACGATGGCCAGGAGGAACATCAGGACCGGCCCGATGATCCAGTTCTGAACGAGCGACAGCCCGAGGACGCGCTTGTTGCGAAAGACCTCACCCAGCTTTTCGTAGCGGACTTTCGCTAGGGGCGGGAACATCATGACGATCAGCCCTATGGCGATTGGGATGTTCGTCGTTCCCGTCTGAAAGCGGTTCACAAAACCAGCCGAGGATGGAACGAAGTGACCTATCGCCACGCCGATTGCCATCGCAAGGAAGATCCACAGAGTCAGGAACCGGTCGAGAAACGTGAGCTTCTTGCGGGCAGCAGGAGCGCACAACTGGCCCTGTGTGAAAGGCGCGGTAGACATTTAGCAGACCTCATGAGGTGGTTCTTGAATCGGGGCGGGAACGGGTGCGCCATTGAGGAGCGCATACTTCGAGGGCGAGCAGCAGGCTTTGGTGAGTCGCGCACGGTCAGCCTGCATCCGCTTCTCTTCCTTGAGCCAGCCGAGGGTCTGCTTTAGGATTCGCGCGGCCCCGATGTGTTGGGGCAGGACGATTCTGTAGTGCATCCACTTCCCTTCGCGCCGCGCCTCTACGATTCCGGCACTCCGCAGGTAAGCCAGATGCCGTGAAATCTTCGGTTGGGGACCGCCCAGGATTTCAACGAAGTAGCAGACGCAAATCTCCTGCTCTCCCATGAGGTTGAGCAGACGGAGACGGGTGTTGTCTCCCAGGGCCTGGAAAAAACGCTCCACGTTAAACGGTGACGGCTTCGCCATGTCTTACTTATACGCATTGACGTATGCGAGGGCAAGAAATATAGTCGCCTAAGCAGATGTAAGGAGCGGTTATGACTGAGCAGCTTTTAGAGTCGGTGAAGTCAAAGTATGGTGCAGTGGCGGAAAGCACTCTATCGAACGATTATGCAGGGGTACAGGCCGTCGCCGAAGCTTTCGGCTATATCGCCGAGGAGCTTACTTCGATTCCAGCGGATGCGAACATGGGGCTTTCCTGCGGCAATCCCACCGCAACCGCGCATCTGAGACCCGGTGAGGTGGTGGTCGATCTGGGATCTGGAGGCGGCTTGGACGTTTTTCTAGCGTCGAAGCAGGTAGGGCCAGAGGGCCGCGCCATTGGCATCGACATGACCACGGCGATGATTGAGCGTTCTCAGGCGAACGCCAAGGCAGGCGGTTACACCAATGTCGAGTTTTACCAGTCCACCATCGACCGGATTCCGCTTCCGGACGCTTCCGTCGATTGCATTATTTCGAACTGCGTTCTAAACCTCGCACCCGACAAACCGGCTGTCTTCCGCGAGATCGCCCGCGTCCTCAAGCCAGGCGGACGGGTTGCCGTCAGCGACATCGCGCTCAAGCACGAGTTGCCCGAGCCGGTGGCGCAAAGCATGGCGGCCTACGTCGGCTGTATCGCTGGAGCCATCAGGATCGAGGATTACCGCGACGGCATGATGGCAGCGGGTTTCGAGCACGTCGAGATCGTGGACAGCGGGGCGGACCTGAACGCCTACGCGAAGGTTGAGAACCAGGCTGGGTGCTGCTCGCCCGCGATGGGTGAAGCCCAGCCGGGGAACCCTCTCCAGGTCATTGAGACGGCTTGCTGCACTCCTGCGCCTTCCCTGCACGACGAGTTGAGTCTGCTGTTGTCGCAGCACGACATCAACGCTGCCGCCGCAAGTGTGAAGGTCTACGCAATCAAGCCGACCACAAAGGCGTAGCCCATCGAGAGGAACCACCATGCAGAAGGTGATCTTTGCCTGCGTCCACAATGCCGGACGCTCCCAGATGGCAGCAGCTTTCTTCAATCAGCTTGCGGACCGCACGAAGGCAGAAGCCATCTCCGCAGGAACGGAGCCGGGTTTGCGAGTGCATCCGGAAGTTCTGGCCGTCATGCAGGAGGTTGGAATCGACCTCAGCAAAGCCCAACCTCGGAAGTTGACCCAGGAGCTAGCGAACGATGCGGCTCTGCTCATCACCATGGGCTGTGGCGACAAATGCCCCTACGTTCCCGGCTTGCGCCGGGACGATTGGCCTCTAAATGACCCGAAGGGCTTACCGTTAGAAGAGGTACGGCTTATTCGCGACGACGTTCGAAACCGGGTACAAGAACTGATTGATGCTGAGGCATGCGGCAATAACGGTCGAGGAATACACTTATAAGGTGCGTCGTTTGGCCAGCTTCGTTGCGATTCTCCTACTGCTGATCACCGCAGCGCCGGTACTCGCTTGCGCGACAGACAGTGGGATGACGCACGAAGAACGTGCCTGCTGCCGTTCCATGCACGGCAACTGCGGCGAGATGGCGAAGACGGGTTGCTGCAAAATGGAGGTTCGGGCCGACGCTCATCCGCAACTTCCAGTCGCTACACCGGATATCAGGTTTGTTCAAGCCTTTATTGAGTGGGTGGTGTTGTCATTTGCGCCAGCCCAGAGCATCTCTCCATCGGTCCTACGGTACCCCGATGAGCATTCCCCACCAGGTTTGCTGATTGCAGATCTGACCGTTCTCCGCATCTGACTTGCTCCCTTTGACCAGTGACCTGCACGCCTGAGCGTGCCTGCGTTTCATTCGGTTTAAACGAGGGAGCTTCCAAATGAAATCTATTCTGGTCCTCGCCAGCGCGTTCGCGCTAACGAGCACAGCCTTTGCCTCTGACCACGGCCCCGTGTTTAGCTATGCAACCCCCGTCAACTCCCAAGGGGAGGTGAGCTGCGATGCTGGGATCTTTGGTCGAAGTGGGTCCAGGGGCTCGCAACTGTCCACCGGCACCGGGTGCGGCTACGGCATCACGCCGCACATAACCGCGAATGTCTTCCTGCCGGCCACGTTCGGCAGTGGGTCACTTCCTGAAAGCCGGATTTTTCCGGGCAGTGAATGGTCAGCCGGAGCGTCCTGGCGTTTTCTTCACTCCGTCACGAGCGTAGGCAAGCGGATTGAATCGACGGCCACTCTTGGAGTGGTGGTGCCGGGGCCACAACAGGATTCGGGCGTTCTTTCCAGCCTTCATCGAGCACCCGGTGTTGCGGGTTCTCTCGCTACGGGCCTGGCTTCAAGGAGTCAATATGTTTGGGTTGGTGGAGGCTACACCCGCTTTGCGGAGGCCTCGCAGAGCCGCAGGCCCGACACAATTTCGTGGAGTGGCGTCTACGGCTATCGTCCGGCTAAGCTTCGCCGGGGGTACGACCAGTGGGACTATCGAGGCTTTGCAGAGTTGACCGGAGAACACACAGGCGGCGTGCGAACGTCAGGAGCGATCCTCCCGAACAGCAGCACTACGACGGTTTGGCTCGGACCCTCAATCCTTGCCATTTTCAAGACCGTTTCCATTTCAGCGGGAGTCCAGGCGCCCGTTTACCGGGATGTCTCTGACAGTCTCTACGGCCGAGAACACGTCCGCTTCGCGGTCAACCTCAGCTATCTCAGATTCTCCGCACATAACAGCTCCCATTGAAAGGACTGACCATGAAAAATACTTCCGCAGCAGCCGCTCTCGTTTTCTCTACTCTCGCCGCCCACGCGGAATATCAGCAGGTGAACCTCACTGTTTTCGGTATGGACTGCGCACCGTGCGCCCACGCCATTCACGTTTCCATGAAAGGCATCCAGGGCGTGAATACGGTCGATGTAGACCTGAACACCGGCCTCGTATCGGTCAAGCTCGGCCCAGGTAGCAGTGCTTCCATGCACCAGTTCAATGAAGCGGTGGAGAAGAACGGGTTTACCCACAAGGACGTGAACATCGTTGCCCGAGGCAAGGTGACTGGCACCGTCGCCGCGCCCTTCTTTGAGGTCGCGGGGACGCAGGACCGGTTCGCCCTCAAGCCGGCCGCCGCTCCCGGTGACCTTGCCGCGCTGCTCGGAAAGACCGTGACGATTGCTGGCACGCTCCCTCAGGCCGCGAAGGGCAAGGTGCCCGACACCCTGCGCTATGCGACGATTGCGGAGGCGCAATGACCTCGACCACTCTCCCTCTCGCGCCAGAACGCAGGGCCAGACGAGCGGCCCTGCTCAACTACTTCTCTCTGTTCAGTTCGTTCAGCACGCTTATTTGCTGTGCGCTGCCTTCCGTTCTTGTCCTGCTAGGACTTGGTACAACGGTCGCGTCACTGCTTTCAGCAGCACCGTGGCTCGTCAGCCTATCCCGGCATAAAATCTGGACGTTCAGCATCGCAGGAACGCTAATCGCAGCCAGCTTTGTGATGACCTATGTCATTGCGCCCAGGCTTCAAAAAGGGGAGGTCTGCGCGGCGGACGATCCAACCACCTGCGGAGAGGTCAGCAAAATAAGCCGCGTGATCCTTTGGGGATCGGCGCTCATCTGGAGCGGAGGATTCTTCGTCGCCTACCTGCTTGATCCTATTCTCGAACGAATGGACCGGTAGCGGAACTAGGAGGACAGCAAGGGAGATGTCTGCAATGCTGAAGGTGGCGTAACAAGTCACGTATGTTTCTTCAAATCGAAAAGTGGCACTCGCTGAGGACCCGGTTTCTTCACATCAAAGACCAGATTTGTTTGTTCATGCCCTTTCGGATGCTGCTCTCGCCATAGCTCCAGAAGGAGAGGCGGCATCGCTGAGATCACCACTTTCGTCCGGTGCACTTCGGCATGGCAGCCAGGGCAAAGCGAAAGCATCAGGCTTATTACTGACTTGCCGGGTACCCGGTGGTGGACGATGATGGAACGCTTGTCCCGACCGGAGGCATCACAGACGCGACAGCGATAGCCGTCACGTTCCAGAACAGCTTCGCGCAAGCCACCAAAATACTCCTCATCCTGCCATTTCAGCGTGTAGCAGGTTGAGCACAACCCCAAGGCCAGGACCTTGGGATTACCACAGGGGCAGTGCATCACCCTTTGAACGAGACGTGTCACTTCCCCGCCCTTTCAGGTTTCGCCTTTGCCCGTCCGATGTAGCGGTAAACCGTCGTCCGATCCAATCCGAACTCACGCGCCAAGGCCGCTTTGCTTCCGCCCTCGCTCAAGCGACGACCCAGCTCAGCCGCGCGGTCTGGCGTCAGTAGCCGTTTGCGGCCCTTACAGACACCATCCCGCTTTGCCAGCTCGATTCCCTCTCGCTGGCGTTCCCGGCTCCACGCTACTTCGAACTCCGCAAAAGAGCTCATCATAGTAAGGAGCAGCGTCGCCATCGGCGAATCGTCGCCGGTAAGCGTCAGGTTCTCTTTAATGAAGCGGACGCCGATCCTGCGCGAAGTCAGCTCGCCAACCGTCTTTCTGAGGTCCACCAGGTTGCGAACAAGGCGATCCATCGAGTGACAAACAACCGTATCGCCTTCCCGGACGAACTTCATCAGGGCTTCGAGCTGCGGGCGTTGGATGTTCTTGCCCGAGGCCTTATCCAGGAACACGCGGTCCAGCTCCATGCCTTCGAGCTGGCGGCTCTCGTTCTGTTCAAAGCTGCTGACCCTCACGTAGCCCACCGTCTGTCCCTTCGGCGGGTGTTGTGTGGCATTAGGCTCTAATACTTTTGGCATTTCTGTAGCAAAAGAACCAGAAATCAACCCTATGCCATTATCTTTTAGGCGTTCGTGCCACGTGGCGATAGGGTATACCCATTCGCTACAGCATGAACGATATGAAAGTAGACTGATTACATGGCAAGTCTTCTCGACCAATTTCCTAGGATCATGGCGGATTCGAAGCGGGAAGCCGAGCGCATCATGGAACGGCTGGAAAGCAACTACAGAATCGGTCTGCAGACGCGTGAATTGGTTATGCCCTCGCGCGACAGTAATTGGCGAGACATGTTCGCAAAGCTGAGCAGGCAACTCATAGCCTCGACCCGGCAGCGATGAATCGCTTGATCTACGGAGACAATGTTCTCGCCATGGCAGCACTCTTGGCGGGAAACGATGACACTCCATCGTTGCGCGGCAAGGTTGATCTCGTCTATATCGATCCTCCCTTTGACAGCAAGGCAGATTACCGAACAAAGATCAATTTGCCAGGTGAGGAAGTTGAGCAACGCCCAACCGTTCTCGAACAGTTTGCTTATTCTGACACCTGGGAAGAAGGCACGGCAAGCTACCTGCGAATGATAACGACCCGGTTATTCCTCATTAAGGAGCTTCTGAGCGAGACCGGAACGCTTTGGCTGCACCTCGACTACCACGTATCACACTACGTGAAGATCGCCCTCGATGAGTTTTTGGTAAGGCACGTTTCATCAATGAAGTCGTCTGGAAACGCCGAGGTGGAGCACTCAACAACTTTAAATCGCTCGGATCTGTGACAGACAACCTTCTTGCCTATTCCAAAGGTGATAACCCTTACTTCAATGCAATGAAGACAAAGGATTCAGAGGAGGCAGTTAAGTACATCAGGGAGCGATTTATCTATGACGACGGAGACGGGAGGCTATACAGCAGAGATCCTGTCACCAATCCTTCAAGCTCTCCTTCACCTAGTCTCATTTATGAATACAAAGGATACCCCCCACCCGTTAAGGGGTGGGCATTCTCGCTCCAAACGATGCAGAGATGGGACGCAGAAGGTCGCCTCTACTTCCCTGCTGATCAAACACAACGCATTCGACGAAAGACCTTTCTGGACGAATATGACGGTCAGCCAATACAGAACCTCTGGCTCGACATTTATGTGATCAATTCTCAAGCGAAGGAAGCAGTCGGTTACACAACACAGAAGCCCGAGGCGCTGATCGAGCGGATCATCAATATAAGCTGTCCTCCAGGCGGAACCGTTGCCGATTTCTTTGTCGGCTCCGGCACCACAGCGGCTGTTGCAGAAAGGCTCGGGCGCAAGTGGATAAGTTCTGACTTGGGTAAACCGGCCTGCATGATCACGCGTAAACGACTCATTGATCAAGATGCCAAGCCGTTCCTATACCAACACGTCGGCGACTACCAAGTAGAAATGGCACGGAGCACGATGGGACGCAAGTTTCGCATTGGCGACCTTTCAGAGATTGTTCTTGGTCTTTACGGAGCATTGCCGTTGCCTGTCGAAGAAAATCCAAACCGGAACATGGGCCGCGTTTCTCAAACCAAGACCTTAGTCCTGGCAGACAGCCCAAATAAACTTACCGGTCTCACAACCTTGAAGCGGGCCATCGAGATTCGAGACAACCTTATGGGTGGTTGGGACAAAGTGGTGGTCCTGGGGTGGAATTTTGATTCGAGCATCGGGCATGACATTCAGGCCTTGAATCAAGCCGAAAAGTTGGAAGTCCTTGTTGTTCCGCCTGATCTGTTGGACAGGCTCAAAAAGAAAGGTGAAAAGCTCAAGGCCGAAGAAGTACGCTTCTCATCGCTTCAGTACGTGCGGCTAAAACCAGTGTTTCGTCTTCCACAGGGGGAGACAGAAGACGTTACTATTGAGATCGACAACTACGTCCTTCTTTCACCAGACGCCCTTAATCTTGACGAAGCCAATCGTCAAAAGCTTCAGAAAATCGTTAACAGAGATCCTATGGCGCTTATCGAATACTGGAGCGTCGATCCGGACTATGACGGAGAGCTGTTTAGGTCAGTCTGGCAGGATTATCGGGGAAACACAGAGAACGAGGATGATCGTCATCGCGTTGTGACAATAGCCCGTCTGACAGGACTTCCTTCAAAACCCGGCCCTCGCAGAGTCTGCGTGCGACTCGTGGACGTGTTTGGTTTCGAAGCAGAAGCTGTTGTAGAGGTGGCCTAAATGGCAACTATCAACGACCTTTCTCTCGCAAAAGCTCTCACTGCTGAGGCGGCAACAGCGTGTCTAGGGCTGGAGAACGGGAGTGCTCCTATTCTTCAACTTGTCACGGAAACAACAGCAGAACTCCTCAAGTGGTGATTTCAGGAGGACTATGTAGAATCCCGCATTTTTAACTTCCATGAAGGACAGCGGGCCGCGCTGCTCAATCTCATTTACGCCCATGAAGTTCTAAAGGTGACGACTCTTAAAGGCCTTTACACAGCCATTGCACCGGATGTACTGCTTTCCAGTGCACATGCGAGCGAACTCATTGGTGCAGCCAAGAACAGCTATCCCAAATACTGCCTCAAAATGGCAACGGGCACGGGCAAAACATGGGTGTTGCAAGCGCTTATGGTGTGGCAGGTTCTCAATGCAAATCGTGATCCCTCAAATGAGCGGTACACGAAGAACTTCTTAGTGGTTGCCCCAGGTTTGATTGTCTATGACCGTCTTCGGGACGCGTTTGAAGGCAAAGAGCGCGAAGGTAAACGAGACTTCACTACGTCAGATTTAGCCGCATATAGAGAGTTGTTTATACCTGACGTGTACGTCGAAGAAGTGTTCAGCTTTGTACAGGGGGCAGTGTGCCCGAAAGAAGAGATTGGGCGAAAAATAACCGCTGGAGGACTCGTTGCTATAGCAAATTGGCATGTTCTCAGCGATGAATCTGAAGATGATGTTGAAGGCAGTGTGCTCTCCCCTGGCGAGAAGCCAAGTGTCTCTACGGTCATGAGCAATTTGCTACCTCTTACCCCCGGTACAGCCCAGGGCAACGATCTTAACGTCTTGGATCGACGTTTTGAACGGGGCAGCATCCTAACCTACTTAACCGATTTGCCAAGTTTGATGGTCTTTAATGACGAGGCTCATCACATACACGACTTCAAGCGTGAAGGTGAGGTCACGGAAGTTGAGTGGCAGAAGAGCCTTAATCTCATCGCTGAAACGAAGACAAAGCGTTTCATTCAGGTCGATTTCTCTGCAACGCCGTATAACGAAGTTGGTACCGGCAAGAAGGCAAAGAAGACGTATTTCCCCCACATAATTGTCGATTTTGACCTAAAGACAGCTATGCGTTTAGGCCTTGTAAAGTCGCTGGTCTTGGATCGTCGCAGTGAAATTGGGGCTCTCTCCGATGAAGAACTAGAGTTTAGGGCATATAGGGACGAGGACGGAAATCCTCAACTGTCTGAAGGCCAGCGGATCATGCTAAGGGCAGGGCTGACCAAGCTGAGTAAGCTTGAACGAGATTTTGCCGAAATCAGTCCAGGGCGGCATCCGAAGATGTTGGTGGTGTGTGAAGACACGAGCGTAACACCGCTAGTCAATGAGTTCTTCAAGCTCGAAGGACTCTCCGAACAGGAGATCCTACGCGTTGACTCCAATCGCAAGGGTGAGATGAAGCCCAATGAATGGAAGGTGCTTAGAGAGCGTTTGTTCGACGTAGATCGTCACGCGGAACCTAGAGTGATAGTTAGCGTGCTAATGCTTCGAGAAGGTTTCGACGTAAACAATATCTGCGTCATTGTGCCTCTACGTGCTTCCAGTGCCGGAATTCTTCTGGAACAGACCATCGGGCGCGGGCTACGGCTAATGTGGCGCGGACCGGAGTACGAAGATATAAAACGCGAGAACCGCGCCTTAATTCGTCAGGGTAAAACGCCAGGAAGCATGATTGATATCCTTTCAATCGTCGAGCATCCAGCCTTCATCTCCTTCTATGAGGAGCTGATCAAGGAGGGTCTTGTTGGTGAGATTGAGGATGATTCTGAGTCGGACGTGTCCTCCACGGGCGATCTGGTAGCCGTAGGTCTGCGGCCCGGATTTGAAGAATACGATTTTCTGATTCCTTTTATTCTTCGAGAAAGAGAAGAGGAAATCCGCACGAGTCAAATCGTGGTTGAAGATCTTGCCCGGTTCGATATGTTCGGCCTAGACCAGTTGAAGAGCATGGTTGGTACAGGGGAAAAGTTCCACTCGCAGGACGTTCAGGAGCGAACGCGATTCGGAGATTATCGAGTTAATGGTGGCGTAATGACCGCCACAGGCTACAACGATTACTTAGGGCGCATCGTTCGTAGGGTCACCGAAGCACTCAGCCAGCCCTTGACTGACAGCTCAACGAAGTTCAAGAAGGTTACGGCCTTTCCTCACGCCCAGATAAATAGGGCAGTTTTGGCACAAGGGATCGACAGCTACATACGGTCCGTGTTGTTCGGCAGAACGATCGATCCTTTTGGGGAGGAAACTTGGCGAGTTCTGCTCATTGATCCGGTCACTGAGCACGTCATCAAAGTTTGGGCGCGCAGTCTTCTGGAGGCCGAGGACACTGCGGTTGCGTCTGATGCCGAGGTTGCACATCGCCGCTTGTCAGAAGTCCCGAAACTCACGATGCGGCTAAGCAGTTCTCTAGCGATGGAGAAATGCATATACTCCCGCTTACCCTTCCCTTCTCGCAGCGGTGGACTGGAAAGAGCGTTTATGGAGGCAGTGGACAGAGATGGTTCTGTTGAAGCACTCTGCAAACTAGACGAGCAAAAGCATAGTTTCACGCGGCTTCGCTATGTGAAAGAGGATGGATTACCCGCGTTTTACCATCCCGATTTCTTCTTCGGTGTGGCACCGGCATTTATCTAGTCGAAACCAAGGCTCAAGGCCAGATCACGACTCCTAATGTAATGCGAAAGAAACGTGCGGCTGTTTCCTGGTGCGACAAAATTAATACACTTCCACTTGAGAGCCGAGGAAACGCGGAGTGGCATTATGTCCTGTTAGGCGAGGCCGTCTTTTACGATTGGCGAGACAAGGGAGCTTCAATTGTGGAAACTCTTGAGTACGCGAAGCTAAGACCTATCGATGAGAGGGTTCAGTCGAAGTTTGTTTTTTAGCGAGGCGTACATGGGATGGCAGATCTAAACAGCAAGCGAAACGAGACGGTCTGCCATCCATTGCACTACATGGGCACCTGTTTCAACTTCGTGGTTAGCAACGGACACGCAGTATGCGACAAGTTCGTCTTGCTCTACGTTCAGCGTTAATCCCAAGGAGTAGAGCACAAACAAGCCGCAAGCGAGGCCGACACGCTTGTTCCCATCGATAAAGCAATGCTTGGTTGAAAGGTAGAACATCAGATAGCCGGCAAATAGCAGACCTTGAATGTTGCCTTCCACGTCTGCGTTTGTCGAATAGAGTTCGGCATTGTAGGCCGCTCCAAGAGCGGCCTCAATGCAGCCATTTTGCGGAGCTGATCCAGCTCCGCCCCAGCGTTCTACTCCATCAGCATAAACGCTCAGCACAGTTTCCATGCTGATCCAATCCAACCAGGGTTCGCGTTCGCTCACTTGGCAAGCTCCGCGAAAACTCCTCCCCAACGATCAAAAATCGCTGCGGTGGCTTCAGCCACTGTGAGCTTTGGCCTGGGTACATTGAGTCCGAGGGTGAGGAGCCGCGAGCCTTTCGATCCTTGTACTGCTAAAGCTCTTACATCTTGATTGCGTAAGGCGAGGGCTTGATCAACTTCCTTTTGCGTCGCATCTATGGAAGGCACGGCATGGGCAGTTTTCAGCCGAACCTCCGGCTTGCCTGGTTCGAAGCCTAAGCCAACAATATTTCCGGTGTACTCCCTAAGAAACGGGAGATCTAGTGGCTCGGCAGATAAGGCGACGTTCCCGATTTGTATTCTCTTCGTCACCTGACCCCCTTCGTAGATTTCGTACACCTGTTTAGTCAAGCCACCCGGCAACGTTCTGAGATAACGGCGTGCTGCTGCACTGACGACTTCCCCGCGACTTTCCTTCTCGATTCCATCAAAAAGTGCTTCTGCAGCTCGCGTTGGCAGATCCGCGAACAGAGCCAGCTCTCCCTCAGCATGCCGATAAGGCATCGTCGCTTTTAGCGCAACAGATCCCGTCTCAATGGTCTCTATCTCTATATCCATCTGACGAGCGAGGTTGTTGAACCGGCCAACGTTAGGAGCATCACTGTCCATCGCCTGTGACACAAGTCCGCTGGCGGTGCGTCTCAGAGCGGAAAGGAAACTCTCTAAAGGCTTGGCGAATGCAGAGATGCTTAGACGGTGCTCCGCAATCCCAGGAACGTCCCCATCGAATTCGATCCTGATTTCTGCCATAAGCCTTCTCCAAAAGCACTCCGCACCACTAATTCACGGGAGTGACAGATATAACAGTGTACCAAAGGTACAGGATTGCTCCGGCAATCGCCCCGAGTCTTTTCAGTGAGGGCACTATTCTCTAACCGACAGCTTCACAAGATGTGCCTGCAAGCAGCGTTATCGTGCTTTGTTCTCAGCATGATAGTGGCAAGTGACTAGCTTCTGCCTCGTTCCGTGCCCTCATCGAGAGCGAACTGTTGGCAGTTCGTCCCATCTTGTAGTCCACCGTGGCGAGCGATGCTCTGCTCTGAGCTTCCAGGCGGCGTCCTTCGGCCCAGCACCGAGGATACGGACGGTATCTCGCCCGAGGGTGGCGTTGAGCTTGTCCATCACCTTCCAGGCCTGTTCCCTGCGATCCCGGTCCAGCTCGCCCCAGAGTGCCGGTTGCCGGATGGTTTCGGGCAGCAGCTCCGTAATCATCACGCCGCATTTCGAGTAGCGGAAGCCGTCTCGCCAGAGCCGTTCCCCCAGGCGCACGGCCAAGGCGATCACTTCCCCGGTGTCGTTGGTCGTTTCCGCGAACCGGGCCGAGGCACCGTTCGAGTAGAACGGATCGTTGTTAAAGGTGTTGGTGTGCATGAAGACGAAGATGTTTTCGGCGGCGACCCTGTAGCGCCGCATCTTCTCCGCTGCGCGGGTGGCGTAGCTTGCGATGGCCTCCCGCATCGGCTGCCAGGCAGTGACCGGAGCCCCGAAGCTGCGGGTGACGGCGATTCCCTTCCGTGTCGGTTCCATCAGCTCCAGCGGCAGTCAGGAGATGCCGCGCAGCTCGTAGACGGTGCGGCCCCCGGTCACGGTCATCAGCGCCCGCGCATCGTCCGGGTTGAGTGCGGCGAGATCGGCGGCCGTCTGGACACCCAGTCTGGAGAGCTTCGCAGCCGAGGCTTTCCCGATGCCCCAGACCTCATCGACGGGCACCGTGGGCAGCAGCTCGGCCCGCACCTGACTGGAACGCAGATCGCAGACGCCTGCATACTGCGGACGTTTCTTGGCGATGAAGTTGGCGACCTTGGCGAGTGTCTTCGTGGGGGCGATGCCGACGCACGTCGGGATGCCTACCCAGCGGTGAACGCGCTCGCGCAGCTCACACGCAAGAGGCTCCACTTCCCTTTCGCGGAACTCGCCCAGGTTCAGGAAGCTTTCATCGATGGAGTACGTCTCGATGGTCGGCACCATCGTTCCAAGCACGTCATTGACTCTGCGGCTTAAGTCGCCGTAGTAGGCGTAATTGGAGCTGAAGACCTGTATGTTTTCGCGCTTGATGAGGTCACGGATCTTGAAGGCGGGGTCACCCATTTTCACCCCGAGGGCTTTTGCTTCTAAGTTATGTGGAATCTCTTTCTCTCATCCGCTACTCTTCCGTGGCCATCCCTGGCCCGGAGAGAAGCATGCTGGAACCTGAAGCTGACCGCTGGCTGTCGATCCAAGAGAACCTTGGACGAGCTCCAAACACCCTGCTTGCCTACCGCCGCTCGTTGGAGAGCTACGGCAGCTTCTGCCTCACGTTGCAACGACCAGTGTACGAAGCCACCAAGGCAGGTGTTGCGCTCTTTGTCCGCTTCATGATCGCTTTTCGTCTTCCTGCGAACAGGAAGACGAAAAGCGAGCGATCCGGGATGGCCAACGCCACGATCCGGCTAAGGTTGACGGCGATCCGTCTCTTCTACGATCACCTGATTGAAGAAGGTCTCAGAGGGGATAATCCAGTCGGGCGCGGGCGGTACACGCAGGGCGGCGGCTTCGGCGGTGCTCGGCCCCGAGCCCTTGTTCTCCACTTCACCGCACTACCCTGGATTCCTACGGATGCTGAGTGGCGGCAGCTGCTCCAGACGGCCAGGTCTGAGCCGCTGCGCAACAGGGTGATGCTCGCCCTGGCTTACGATGCCGGCCTCCGTCGCGAGGAGCTATGCCTGCTCGCGACAGGCGACATCGATCCGGCGCATCGTCTGCTCACTATACGAGCCGAGACCACCAAGTCGCGCAGAGGCCGCGTGGTTCCGTACTCGGAGGCGGCAGGCAGCCTGCTTTCCGCCTACCTTGCTCACCGTAGGATCCTCACCCGCGCACGTGGGCCGCTGTTCATCTCAGAGTCCCGTCGCAACGCAGGCGAGCCGCTGACCTTTTGGACTTGGTCCAAGGTCGTGCACTCGCTCGCGCAGCGCGCCGGCCTGCCTCAGCTCAGCACCCATACCTTTCGGCATCTCTGCCTGACGGACCTCGCTCGGGCCGGATGGGAACTGCATGAGATCGCCAACTTTGCTGGCCATCGCAACACCAGCACTACCTTGATCTACATCCACCTCAGCGGACGCGAGCTGACCGCGAAGATCGCGAAGGCGTCGCTTCAGACAACACGGATGGCTGAAGCAGCGGAGGTTCTCCAATGATCAACGTCGAAGGCTACGACCGCACGCATGCCCTCTCTTCGAACGAATTCCATCACATGACGTTGCTGGTCACTCACGCTCAGGCGGGCGGCAGAGGATGGCACAAAGAGGCACGGCCTGCCCTCCAACGCCTTTTGCAACCGCTTGAAGCCGTTCTGGATCACTTTGGAGCGGTGAACACCATCAAGCGCAAGTACACCATCCGGACCACGGTCATTTGCCTCCTGATCCGAGCGATGGTGCGCTATGAGCTTAGCTTTTGGGCGTTTCCAACCGAAATCTGGTTTGAGTTGCTCGGAACCGATTACTACGCCTACCTCCGCGTCCATGGCATAACGGCGAATGCAAGACACCAGCTCATTGCGGTGGCATACATCTTCTGCGGTTTCCAGGAGTTCGGTTCCCTCGGCAGACTGGCTTTTCCCTCCCTTGCAAGGAAGATTTTCGGGACGGAAGCCTTTGACGGCGTGATCGATGGAATGACGGAAGACCTCGTGTCGTGGGGCTACACCCGAGGGGCAACATCATCGCAGTCCGCTACGTGCTCGCAGAAGCGATGCTCGCATCCCGTAATCTCCAACTGTCTGATCTGCACGCCGACACGCTGGACAGTCTCTACCGGGCAGCTGATGCAAAGATCACCCGGCGCGGTCTGACTATTCTCTCCTATGTCCTCGTTCGACGCGGTCTTCTCCAGAAGCCGCTGGGGAGGGACGGGCAGATCGAACGCAAGGAAAGTATTGCGCACCGACGTGTTCTTGACGGTGTTCCCATCATTTGGCGCGAATGGTGTGAGCGATGGTTTGCGACAACAACTCTGCAACCAAGCAGTCGTATCGGCAGCCTGTACCGACTCTTCAACGTGGGTCGATGGCTGGCGCAAAGCGATTACGGATCAGAACCCGCGGACTGGACCCGCGAGGTCGCCGCCGCTTACGTCGCGGCCGTCGATCGGTCGACGATCGGCCAGTGGTCGACCGGCGCGGCAACACCGGCGTCACGCATCGGGCAGCCTTTTAAGCCAGCCTCCAAGGCTTCGGCACTCACTGCGGTGCGGCAGTTCTTCCGGGACTGCCAGGAGTGGGGCTGGATCCCGATACGCTTCAACCCATACCAGGCGCTTGCGACACCACGCTCTGTCCGTTGCCTCATCGGCCCAGACCCAAGGATCATCCAGGATGATGTCTGTGCAAAGCTCCTGTGGGCTGGCTTGAACCTTACTGACCAGGAACTGTCGAAGCCGAACGATCCAGCAGCGCGTGGAGATGGGCACTTCTATCCGGCAACCATGGTGAAGGCATTGGTGCTTGTGTGGCTGTTCTCAGGTCTGCGCCGCAATGAGATTGCCCGGCTCTGCGTCGGTTGCATCCGCTGGCAAAGCGGAGGGGAGAAGGTGAACGAACAGCCCGTATGCTTCCTGCACGTTCCAGTCAACAAGACAGGAACGGCGTTCTCCAAACCAGTCGACGGTGTGGTGGGCCGTGCCATCGAGCTCTGGGAGCAGATGCGGCCGCCTCAGCCCGCCTCTCTTGACCTCAAGACCGGCGAGCAGGTGCATCGCCTCTTCTCGCATCGCGGATGAGGAATGTCGCCACAGTACATAAACCATGTGGCCATCCCCTTGCTCTGCCGGAAAGCGGCCGTGCCGCTGGAGGATGCCCGCGGGCGCGTCTCCAGCCACCGGGCCAGAGCCACGATTGCCTCCCAGCTTTACAACGCGAAAGAGCCGCTCAGCCTGTTCGAGCTACAGGAGTGGCTTGGGCACAGTTCTCCCGAATCGACCCGGCACTACACCAAGATCACGCCAACGAAATTGGCCAAGTCATACCAGAACGCCGGTTATTTCGCTCGGAACCTCAGGGCCATCGAGGTTCTGATCGATCAAGACGTGGTCAAACGCGGAAGCCCACCCGGCGAGCCCTGGAAGCTCTACGACTTGGGTCACGGCTGTTGCTCATATGACTTCTTTGACCAGCGCCCACACCGGATGGCCTGCGCTCGTTGCGACTTCTACGTACCTAAAGAATCCAGCAAGGCTCAAAGTATTGAGGCCAAAGCAAATCTGCTGAGACTGCGGCAGGAGATACCACTAAACGACGATGAGATCCGGGCCGTTGAGGACGGAATCGCAGGGCACGAAAAACTGTTCGCCAAGCTTGTGTCCTGCCCAACTCCGGCTTTCAGGTGATTGCTTTCGCTGATGCACATATCATTACCAATGATTGCGAGGCAGGCGTCGATGTTGCTGATTGTCTTGGAAACTTCGCGCAGGTTGCACGTCGAGCGGGCAGCCTGTCGAGTTGTAACTATGACCATACCGCCTAGCAGAGGTGGTCAGTTGGCGGTGAGCTCCGGCCGGGAAGTCACCTGGGCAACTTGACGGTCGATCCTGGGTTTAGCGTGTGGGAGGCTAGATGAATCGAAGAGAATTTGTACAAGTTGGTGCGTTGGCGACTGTGGGTGCCACGCTTGACTCGCGCGCTCAAGTGAAATCAACAAGATTCAACGTGTTGTATGTCTTCAGCGACCAGCATCGTGCCGTATCGATGCCTGGCGAGCCCTATAGCCAAACCATCGCGCCCAACCTGGATGCCTTTCGCCGGCAGAACTTTTCGATGGACAACTGCATCTCGAATTACCCGCTGTGCACACCCTATCGGGGCATTCTGATGAGCGGGCGCTGGCCGCAGCAGACAGGGCTCATTCAGAACGAGGTTGCCCTGAGTGCAAGGGAGATCTCGCTCGGCGATACCTTCCGCCAGGCTGGGTACCATACCGGCTACGTGGGCAAATGGCACCTCTCCGGCAAGTCGCAGGCCTTCATCCCGCCCGGCCCGCAGCGTCTGGGCTTCGAAGACTGGCATGTGTGGAACAACACGAACGCCCACTATAAGTCCTGGACCTATGACCAGGTGACCGGCGAGAAGATTCAGCCGAAGGGTTGGAACTGCACGCTGATGACCGATGAAGCGGTAGCCTTCCTGCAGACACAACCGGCAAATCGGCCGTGGTTTCTGATGGTCTCTTGGAATCCGCCACACCCACCGTTCAACCCGCCCGCAGAGGACGCAGGCCACTATCCGATAGATGGATTGAAGTTCCGGCCCAACGTGCGGCTCGCGGCGGCGGGGCAACCGGTGAAGGGGCCGGCTAGATTCCTTGCTTCGCAGGACGGATTACGCGAGGCCGAGCAAGGTTATTACGGTGGGATTACAGGCGTCGATCTTGAGTTCGCTCGCCTGTTGCAGGCGCTCAAAGAGAGCGGGCAAGCCGAGAACACCATCGTCATCTACACCTCCGACCATGGCGAGATGATGGGATCGCAGGGACGCATGGCCAAGCAGGTACCGTTCGAGGAATCCTGCCGGGTTCCTTTCTACGTGCGGATACCAGGGCAGAAGAGCGGCAAATCCAGTGTGCTGTTCGCGGCCATCGACATTTATCCGACTCTGTGTGGTTTGACGGCGATTCCGGTTCCGCCTGGACGTGGAGGACGCGACCTGTCCGGCGTAATGCTTGGACAGGCCCCGCGGGCAACGCCTACGCTTGTGTTCCTGATGAATCAGGTTCCGGCGCAGCACGTCAGCGGCATCGAGGAGCCCGAGGGCGAAAGCACCGAGGATGGCAAGGGAACGCTGATGCTCGTCAACCAACCGAGCTATCGCGGCGTAAGGACATTGACGCACACCTATGCCGTCATGGAAACGGGGCGATGGTGCTTGTACGACAACGTGAAGGACCCATACCAGATGCAGAACCTGGTGAACGACAGCAACCAGGGGGAGCTGATGAAGCAACTGGATGCAGAGATATTGGGGTGGCTGCACGCGATGAACGATCCATTCCCCTACGTTCCCGCTCTAAGCAGGACTTCGACATTTCCGGCGTAACTCGAGCAGTACGGTGGATGGCATTGCGTGAGATCGAGGTAACAACGATGAAGGCTGAACGTGGCAGCTGTTGCACGCCGCGGATCCCTCGTGAGAAATCCGTGAAAGAGCAATCTGTAGCTGCTTTGCAGCCACGCGCTGTCATGACGGGACCCTCGGTTCCCCTGGCAGGTGGAACGTATCTTATGGGAACCACTGACAGCACCTTCCCTGAGGATGGCGAGGGACCTGTACGTCCGGTGACGCTGTCGCCTTTTCACATAGGCCGGGTACCCGTCACGAATGAGCTCTTCGCTACCTTCGTCCGCGCAATCGGCTACCTGACCGATGCGGAAAGGTTGGGCTCGTCGTTTGTTTTCCGCGCACACCTCACCCCGGAACAGCAACGTGCGCAGCCAACGGTTATGGCCGCACCGTGGTGGTGCAGCGTTGCGCATGCCTGCTGGCATGCTCCGGAAGGAAAAGGCTCATCGGTGACCGGGCGCGGCGACAACCCCGTGGTGCATGTCAGCTGGAACGATGCGCTCGCTTTCTGTCGCTGGTCCGGCCAACGCCTGCCCACAGAAGCCGAATGGGAGTACGCGGCACGCGGCGGTCTGGAACAGAAACTCTATCCCTGGGGCGACGAACTGGAGCCCGGCGGCCAGCATCTCTGCAATATCTGGCAGGGGCAGTTTCCCACGCACGACGAAGCCGCGGATGGCTACGCCGGCACCTGTCCGGTCGAGGCCTTTCCGGCGAACGGCTTCGGCCTGTATTCGATGACAGGCAACACCTGGGAGTGGTGCGCTGACTGGTTCGGTACCGACCGTACCTTTCTGCTGGACAAAAACAATCCGCAGGGTCCGCGCACCGGGATGAGCCGTGTTCTCAAGGGTGGTTCTTTTCTTTGCCACGCGTCCTACTGCAATCGTTACCGCGTCGCGGCGCGCTCGTCGAGTACGCCACAGAGCAGCGCTTCCAATATCGGATTTCGCTGTGCTTCCAGCGCGTCTAAAGACCGCGAGGAGCTGAATAGATCATGTTGAATTACCAGAACGTGGCAGGTCCTGGACCACTCCACGTCGCATTCCTTTGCTTCTTCGCGATGGCTTCTTCTTGTTTGTGCGTTTTGCCTGCAAGCTGCAGCACGGGTGCGTCATCGGGAACAGCGCCGTCCACCAAGCCCATAGGTGCCGTGAGCATCTCGGGCAATCGCCTGCTGCGGGACGGAATTCTTTGGGTTCCCCATGCCGTGCAGCTTGTGGCCTTCGTCGCCCCTCCAAGCGCACAGAAGCCTCCGTTTACCGCGGCATATGCCCACTACAGCACGGCGGAACTGGCGGCCATCAAGACCTGGGGCGCGGACAGCATTCGTTTCCAGATCTCGCAGCCGGGAGCCGATCCTCAAAGCTCGCTCTACGATCCTGCCTTCCTGCAGACGGCGGTCGGCGCGGTGAAGGCCGCGCGTTCTCTTGGCCTCAACGTCATCGTCTCCATTCAGGACGAGACGCAGAGCGGAGAGACCTCCCCGGCATCATTGCCGAACGCCGCCACGAGCCGTGTCTGGAAAAATCTCGCGCCGATGCTCAACGGTGACAACGGCATCATCTACGAGATGTTCAATGAACCACGGCCTGCGCCGAATGCCGCCAACTGGCAACAATGGACAGTCGCAATGAACATCGTCGTGAAAACGATACGCAGTACAGGCGCTACCAATGCCCTGCTGGCCGATGGTCTGAAATTTGCGGAAAGCTTGAACGGCGTCATGCCGTTGACCGACCCGCTGAACCAGGTCTTCTATTCGTCGCACCCCTACTTCCACAGCGCAGCGGACCAGATGCAGAGCACATGGGCAAGAAAGTTCGGCAGCCTGGCCGCAACTGCTCCAGTCATCCTCGGGGAGTGGACGACAGCTACGACCTACTATTGCGATGCCAACACGCTAGCTGCCGGCCTTCAGCTGCTGCGATACATCCAGTCGCTGCATATAGGTCTGATCGCAGTGACGTATGACTTTGGCCTGCCAAAGTATGGAGGCATCGTAAGCAACTACAACGGGACCCCGACAACCTTTGCGAACGGCATCGCCTGCGGTGCGACGGGCTTCGGCCCTGGATCGCTGGTTCAGTCCTGGTACAAAACGGGGGCGGTACCGTCGCAGCTTGAGTAGGTTCCAATGAGTCCACCGGAGACGATCGCTTTCCTTGCGAACTAACCCCAGTCGCCAAGGAGAATCTAACAGTGTGGGTTCCTAACAAACAAGGAGAACGCGTTGAAGTTCAATCTATCGTCTTGTGCTGCTTTCCAGATGTCCGCTATTTCCCGCCATCTGGCGCTGCCCGTGTTGTCTTGCATGCTCTCTGGGCTTGCGCTCGGCTGTGGCGGCGCTTCGAATCCGGTTGCTCCGCCTACCCCGGTCACGAGTTCCGGGCCGGTCGGCATTCAGGCGGCGACGCAGGTCGTGGTCAACACCTCGGGTTACTTCCCCGATCCATTGCCGATCCACTACGGCCCTGGCACCACAGGTCCACTGGTCTTCTCCAGCAGTGACAAGAAGCTGATGAGTTGCACAGAGCCGGTCTCGGCAGGCTGCTTTTCCGTCTCCTCCTACACCATCGACACCTCTGCCTTTGCCAAGCAGGCCGCAGCCGTTGGGTCAACCTTCGTCTCCATCGGCAACAACAACATCTATCAGGACAACAAGGGCAACTGGCAGATGGCGACCACCGTCATGCTGACCAACCCCAGCCAGACCGCGGATCCCACCTGGAGCGTCATTGCACACGCATCGCCTACCAAAACCGGGTCGCCCGTGCCGACGGCATGGACGGTGGATACGCTGCTGATCGGCTCTCTCTCCACCACGCAGAAATCGAACTACGACGGCAAATACTTCGAAGATGGCGGCAACCTATACCTGCTCTATAGCAAGGCACTGACGACGAACCCGTTGAACGACGGCGTGGTGGCGCAGGGGATGAGCTCGGCCACACAGGTCAGCTCCACGCAGCCGCAGACGTTGGTTGCGCCCGAGACCGCGAACGGAGGCTTTAACGCGGAAAACTTCTTCGACTTCCAGACCTCGACCTTCAAGCTGGTCGAAACTGGCAACATCACCGTCGTCAACGGCAAGTACGTTCTTGCCTACTCGACCGGTGACTTTCAAGAGCCGAACTACAAAGCAGGCCTGGCCTGGTCCGACACCTTCCTGCCGGCTAACGGCGGACAGTACCAGAAAGCCGAGTTCCAGGATACGAGCGGTCTCTTTAGCCAGGGCAATCACCTGGAAGGCTACTACCTGCTGCAAAATCAAATCAGCGGTTACCCCAACTATGAGACACAGGTGCTCGCTCCTGGCGTGCCCTCTATCCTTCTGGATTCGAGTGGCAACTACTACATGTTCTTTGCCGGCTACGATCCAAACGACCACCCGCTCGCCTCAGGTTCGTCGACAGATTATGACGGTTCACACCGGCGGCCGTACTTCGTCAAGCTGAATATTGCCATACCGTCTGGTACGACCGTAGCGGCAACGCCCAACACAAGCTTGGACAGCTGGATTACGATTGCGACCCAGTAATGTGAACTAAGTGGAAAAGTAATGCTTTGTGCATAGGATAACTAACAACCACACTGTCCACCTGAGATACCGAATGGCCTTGGTCAAACAACGCTAAGCGTTGGTCCTCAGAAACGCATTTGCCGCCATTTGTATCCGAACATGACGGTGCAGCTCATCTGCGGAAGGGAGGATGTGAAGAGTCGACCAGAATTGACGGCCGCGGAGATTCCACATAATCATTCGAGCGACTTACCGCGTTTCCGTCATTATTGGAGAGCACGATGATGGGTTTGCCTTCCAGGTCGGGCCGGAAGACTCTCTCGCAAGACACATAGAAGTTGTTGCAGTCGATGAGCCCGAAGACCTCTTCCATGTCTCACCGCATCGAGTGAATCGAATGCCTGACCACTCCAAAGACATGCAGCTCCTCGCCGACTGAGACACGGACCGCCTGATAGAGAGGGTTCGCAGGTTCGAGCCAGACGCAATCGGGTCCACGCCGGAGGCGTTTGACCGTGTACTGACCGTTCACGGCCACCACGACCACACTCCCGTTGACCGGCGTTGCCGCCCGATCCACGACCAAAAGATCACCATTGAGAATCCCGGCGTCTTTCATGGAATCACCGTCTACTCGCATCAGGAAGGTAGCGGCCCTGTTTTCGATCAGGAAGTCGGCGAGGTCCAGAGGCGTTTCCAGATAGTCCTCTGCCGGGCTGGGAAAGCCGGCAGGAACGCACCCATCGAAGTACGGCAACACCAGCGGCCAGCTTGCGGCCCACTCCACCAGTTCGAGACTCATTCGCGCCCTCTTTTCAGGTATAACAGGAGAGGCGAAGGAAAAGCGAAGCATGCTAAGAAAGCACTCTCCCAGCGTGTGCCGCCCCACGGCTTTCTCGTGGGGCGATTGCTTCAGCATCTTTTATCCTTTGGTATGTGCGGACGCTACTATCGGACAGCAGACAAGCAGCAGCTCGCTGAAGCCTTCCGCGCTGACCCTACCGGCGATTCCCTTTCCTACGCGCCCGGTTTCAACACTGCGCCGACAACGATCCAACCAGTGATCCGACAGGCCCGCGAGACGAACTTGCGCGAGATCGTTCCTTGAAATGCTGAGCCTCAATGCGCTGCGGACATGAACTAGCCGATAGGCAGGCTGGCGAACTTGGCGAAGGTAATGGCATTCGCGTATTCGTACCCTCTGCAATCTTGCCACCTCGGACCACGAATCTGAAGATATAGACGTTCTTGTAGGCGGTGCCGTCCTGAGCGATGTAGTTGCCCCCGATTCCACAAAGACCATTTCGGGTGGGCAGCCTGAGGGTCGTTTCAGAACGTCTTCACGAGGAGCCATGCAGGTAAGCAGGCTGTCATGAACAGCTTGTACAAAGCCCCGCTTTGCCGTCTACGACACCAACACGGCGCGAAATCGTGCTCTTCCCTGTCGGGTGTGCTCTAACGCTGCATTTGCGTCCTGCATCGGAAAAGTCTCAATCAGCGGCTTGATCTCGTGCTGTGCTGCAAATGCGAGCATCTCCTGAGTCTCATCAAGCGACCCAGGCTGGCCGCCGACCAGCGACTTCTCACCCGCAATCACGCTCCAGGGCGATAGTGAGATCGGCTTGTCTGGAATGCCTGCCATGCACAGCTTTCCGCCCGGCCGCAGCGCCGCCATGTACAAATCCCACGGCATGTCTGCTGAGACGGTGGACAGGATGAAGTCAAATGAGCGAGCCGCCTTCTGCACTTCGCCGGTCTCGCGCGAGGCGATGAAGTGTTTTGCACCGAAGCTATGCGCCTGTTCGTCTTTGTCGTGCGTTGAGCTAATCGCTGTTACCTCGCAACCCATCTTCGCCAGAAATTGCACGGCTAAGTGGCCCAGGCCCCCAATCCCGATTACCGCAACCCGGTCCGTGGGCCGCACGTTGTAGCGCAGCAACGGTGTGAATACTGTGGTTCCCGCGCACATCAGCGGTCCGGCGTGTTCCGATGCGATAGCTTCTGGAATGGGATGCGCGAAGCGCCAGTTATTTACCCGTACAACAGTACCGAACCCGCCTTTATGCGGGCCCATGACTGTACCGGCTACCTGCGCGCACACATGCTGCTTGCCACCCTCGCACCACTCGCACTGCATGCAGGAACCGCAGAGCGCGCCCACTCCCACACGCTGTCCCACCTTCAGCCGCGAGACATTCGACCCTACCGCGGCTACAGCGCCCACGACCTCATGACCGGGAACCACGGGATAGACGGACAAGCCCCACTCATTGTCGACCATCGCCACATCGGTATGGCAGATGCCGCAATGCGTTACCTGGATATCGACTTCTTCCGGCCCGAGCTCCCCAAGATCGAAGGCGAAGGGTTTTAAGGCGTCCTTCGCGGCTTTGGCTGCATATGCCTGTACCTGCATGGGCTTACTCCGTTATCTTCTAGATTTTCAGCTTCGCCGCGGCTTGCGAATTATCCAGCAAGTGAGGGTCAACTGTCTTAACATTGCCACTGAACGAAGGAAGGCTCAATACACAGAGGTCCTAATGACTTGCACAAAACTCCATTTCTCTAGGGCAAGGACGTGATAAACCCCATACAATAAACGCATTGGAAATTCTTGAACAGCATCGGCAACGCATGGTCGAACTGCTCGAAGAGCTTGGTTCACCCGAAGGCGCATGGCCTTCCCCATTGACCGGAGTGACCCTGATCCGCACGAGCCGCGCCATGGTTCCTGTACCCGTGATGTATGAGCCGTGCATTGTGATCGTGGCGCAGGGAATGAAGCGTTTCCACCTGCCCGATCGCGTGATCCACTACGATGCGCATAACTACCTTGTCTTGACCGTACCGGTCCCTGCTGATTGTGAAACAGTCATCGACGCGTCGGGTCCGTTTCTCGCATTGAGTGTTCGCATCGACCTTGCGCTGCTGAGCGATCTGCTGCTGGGCATGGAAGGTACGGCGCTCGTACGGAAACCGACTTGCGAGACGTTGTCCGATGCTTGGGTAAGCGCACCGGCTATGACACCGGCCATCAGCAACGTGGCAGTACGTCTACTTGAGTGCCTCCGTTTGTCGATCGACGCGAAGATGCTTGGTCCTCAACTTATACGCGAGCTTACCTATCGCGTACTGTGCGGCGAAGAGGGTGGCGCGCTACAGAATCTTCTGCTCGCCCAAGGTGCACAAGCCCAGATTCACCGGATACTGCACCGCATGCATGCTGGCTATGCGGGACCGCTCGACATTCCGTCGCTCGCCCACGAAGCAGGCATGAGCGTATCGGCGCTCCACGCCCATTTCAAGGCCGTCACCGCGACTTCGCCCATGCAATACGTCAAGACGATCCGGCTGCACAAAGCTCGCATGCTGATGGTGCAGGACGCTCTTGGCGCGTCCTTAGCAGCCGAACGTGTAGGTTATAGTAGCCCTTCGCAGTTCAGCCGCGAGTTCAAACGCCTCTTTGGCTTTCCACCCGCAGATGAAGCTCAACGTGTCCGCACAACATTCGGCCTCAGTGTCGTCTTAGCCTAAGCGACTTTCTGCACTGTGTTTGCTTGCCCTACGCATTCACCTCCGTACACCGAAGTTTCTGGCGTATAGCGGCCCGGCGTGACTCCAAACGTACGCTGAAACAGCGCGATGAAGGCGCTCACATTCGTATAGCCGAGATCGAGAGAGATCGTCGTGATGGGCAGGCCTTCCGCGAGCATCTCCAAACCTCGCAGCAGCTTGGCCCGTTGGCGCCATTGGGTAAAGGTGAACCCAGTCTCGATGACAAAGTGCCGGGAAAGGGTCCGCACGGTAATGTGGCCGCAGATAGCCCAGGCCTCCAAACTTCTACAATCGTTCAGATCGTGGAGGATTCCTGAAGCAACCATCAGCAGCGCGGGAGTTTGGGGCATGGCCAGGCCGAGGTTCTCATGCGGCAGTGTCGCGATTTCATCCAAAATCACGGTAACAACATTCTGTTGCGACAATGTGCGCAGGGAATCGTCCCAGGTCATAGCCCGGCTGACGGCTCCACGCAGCAGCCCGCTTGCAGACAGGATGCGTGGGCTTGTGGGCAGCGAGGGGCAAGCTGCGAGCACGATACTCACAAGCCAGCCCTGGGAGGGCCCAAAGGAGTCTATGGCGTGAAGATGGCCCGGTGGTATCCAGATGCCATGCGTAGCGGGGACAATCCAACGCGCGCTGCTGTCCTGAACCGATAGAAGCCCTTTCAGGCTGCCAAGGAACTGACCGTGCGGCTCGCAATGCATGGTGATTGCGGACTTGTGAGTCTCTGTTTTACAGAAGGTGACTGCCGATTGTGCTTTCAGTGAAGCTTCCATAGGTCTACCTGTTTGGCGTGAACGCGCTATCGATTGGCTTGGATGCCGCAATCCGGTCCGCAGCGTTCGCCTCTAACTAAGCAAGTCGTGCTACAGCGAGAATGTTCCTTCTCATTTGATCCCGACCCAATGCACGGGCTCTGCCTCATGGGTCAAAAGGAGAAAGATGATGAATGGTCTGCGTAAAGGGTATGCAAACACGGCAGACGGCCAGTTGCACTATGCGGAGGCAGGCTCGGGAGAGCACCTCCTTTTACTGGGAGAAACGCCCCGCGGTTACCGTTTCTTTGAGCCTATCCTTCCTCTGCTCGCGCCACACTTCCATGTCATTGCGTTGGACTTGCCAGGCTTAGGGAACTCGCACGAACTCCCGAAACCTGCTTCTGTTCCAGCTGTCGCAAAATGCGTGACAAGTTTCTTCGATGTTCTTGGCGTCGAACGGGCCCATGTCTTCGGGATGCATACAGGGAACAAGATCGCAGCTTCCTTTGCAGCAGATTCTCCGAAGCTGGTCGAGAAGCTGATTCTAGCAGGTCAACCGCACAGCATTATTCCCAGCAAGTCTGACCGGAACGCCGCGCTTGGTCCTGCGTTTCAGCGCTACCGGGCCGCGCAAAAGGATACGCACGATCCGCAGTACCGCCTGCTTCGCGAGTGGCTGGCGACCAAGCTGACCCTTGATGCCGGATGGTGGCCGGAGAAGATTCTGACAGGAGCACCAATCGATGCGGGCCTGATTGAGGCAGCAGAGTCCAAAGCAATCGACTTCCTGCTTGGCTGGCGCAGCGCGATCCCTATCTACGAAGCCGTGTTCGACTTCGATTTGGCCGAAGCAGTCTCTCGTATTCTTGCGCCGACACTGATTCTTGAGTTGTCGCCTCCCGAGGAACAACATCTTGGGCCACAAGCCGGCCATTTGGCAGCATTGATGAAGCAGGCCGTAACAGACACGATTCCGGTTACACACGGTGCGGCTATGGAGAATCAAGGGGCAGAAATTGCGCGGACTATTCTCTCGTTTTTAGGTAAACAAAATCCGAAGTACTCCCTCGCTGCCTAACTACTGCTCTTGCCGCCAAGAATAAGAATGCAACCTGAAAGGCTCCCAGATGAATGACAGCAAATTGAACCAGGCAACAGTCTTAGCTCCAGAAGGAAATCCAGCCAAGGGCGGCGAGTCGATCATCGTCGAGCCGGGCTTTGAGGTCGAACAGATAGTAGCCGGGTCGGGCTTTCACACGGCGAACGGTGTGGCCTTTGGTCCTGATGGACGGCTGTTCGTTGCCAGCGTTGCGGGGGAAAGTATCTTCGCTCTCGATTTGGTCACCGGGGCTATCGAAACGATTGTGGGTCCGCCCTCAGGCGAAGCGGACGATCTGGCATTCAGCCCTAACGGCGACATGATCTGGACGGCGTTCATGGAAGGCATCGTCCGCATGAAAGGCGTGGACGGTCAGATCAAAGATCTTGCTTCCGGCTTGCCGGGCGTGAACTCGATCGCTTTTACGCGAGACGGAAAGCGTCTCTTTGTCGGCCAGGTCTTCATGGGTGATGGCATGTGGGAGATCGATCTCGCGGGCAGCGCCGCTCCGCGGCTCGTCGCTTCCGATACAGGCGGCATCAATGCCTGTACGTTTGGGCCGGACGGCATGATCTATGGTCCTTCCTGGGACCGGGGCCAGGTCGTAAGGATCCATCCAGAAACTGGCGAAACCACCATTCTTGCTGAGGGATTCAAGAAGCCTGGGGCGGTGCGTTTCGACCTAGAGGACCATCTTTTTGTTCTCGACGACAGGACCGGAGAGATTTTCGCGCTCGACGAAGCGGACGGCAAATGGAACAAGCGGCTGATCGTGCAGCTTCCTTCAGCAACCGACAACATGGTCATCGGGCCCAACGGACTTTTCTATGTCAGCGGAATGCCCGATAACGCCATCCATGAGGTCGATCCGAATACAGGACAAAGCCGGATCGTTGTCGCTGGCAAACTCGGATTTCCTCGTGGAATCGCAGTTTCGAAGGGCCTTGACGGCGACCTCTTGCATGTCGCTGACACGGGTGCATACCGGATAGTCGATCTGCGAACGAAAGAAGTGCGTGACGTTGCTCGCGCCGTAGCGACAGACCTGAAGTTCCCGGCCTCAGTGAGCGTCCACGGAACAAGCGTCCTACTGACCGCTGAGCTCTTTGGTGCCATCGAGATCTTTGATCTCAATGGCAAGATGATCCGCGAGGTCTCCGGCCTGAACATGCCAGCAGCTTCGATCGAGTGCCAGGACGGCACGATCGTTGTCACCGAACCGTTGGCAGGTCGCGTACTGCGCTTGTCAGGCGACAAGAAGGACGTTCTGGCCGAAGGACTTCAGCTTCCTGCCGGACTCGCGGACGCCGGCGACGGAACGATTTACGTCTCGGAGAGTGCAAGCGGCCGGCTTCTGCGAATCAGCCTCAAGGATCGGAACGTCACGGTAGTTGCAGAGCACCTTGGAGCAGTAAGGGCAATTGCGATGACCCCGGATGGATCGGTCGCGGTGCTCGACGTGGATGGTGGGCGACTGCTTCTGCTTGCGCCTGCCACTGGAGTTGTCATCCTTGTTGCGCAGGGCTTTGCAGTGGGCCGTCTACAAAAGCCGTACGCCCGATCAGGTGGCGTTGCAGTCGGTTCTGACGGGTCCATGTACATCGCAGCGGACATCGAGAACGCCCTCTATCGCGTGTCGCGCAAAGTTTAGTGAGCCATCAGTGTGCCTCTACTGACGTGGAGTCAAAGCGCTGAGAACGCAAGACCAGCCGTTGGCTCTTCCCTTTACAAGTAAGCAACAGTTCAGAAGCGAGGGATTATGTATTTTGCCATCACCTGTTTTGACCGGCCTGGTTCAGCGCAGCTTCGCGGAAAGCACCTGCCTTCCCACCTACGCTACCTGGAAGACCAAGGAGAGAAAGTTCACACCGGCGGTCCGCTGAAAGATCCGGTGGACGGAAGCATGGTTGGGTCACTCTACATCATCAACGTGGCCAGCTACGACGAGGCGCGGGAGTTTATCGAAGGCGAACCGCTGAACAAGGCCGGTCTCTTTGAATCGATGATGGTGCGCAGCTGGATTCAGATGCAACCCGAAGTCACGCCCGGCGCCAACGAGCTCACAGCGCAAGAGCTGGAGCGCGATCTCATAGCGAGTGGTTCGTAACCCGTTCCAGAAAGGCTACCAAATGACGAGCTTCCCTACACAATACAAAGGTAGCGCTGGGATTCCCTTGACTTCGGACGAAGAAATACTGAAGTCAGTCAATCTAAACGTATCGCGCATGCTTGCCGGCACAGGCGACATGTCCTATGGCTTCATTACTCTGGTACATGCCATTTTTGGAACCAGAGACATTGACGACAAGATGCGCGAAATCATCGGACTACGCACGGCCAAGCTACTGAAAACGCCCTACCAGTGGCAGCAGCACGCGACCATGGGAAAAACGCTGGTCTGACACCCGAAGAGATCGAAGCGATGACGATCGACGGGCCAGTCTCCGGTATTTCCGACGATTACATGCTTCTTGCTCAAGCGACCGACGAGCTGACGATGGACGCTGTTCTGACGGATGCCTGCCTGACAAGCCTTCAACGTCGCTATGGTGACGAAGTGACCCGCAAGCTGGTGCTTACCATTGCCTTCTTCAATTTTCTTAGTCGCTTTCTCAACGGCTGCCGCGTACCGCTGGAAACAACTGAGAAGATGGGCAACCGAACGAATCCTCTCTAAGACAACAAGAGCTACTCGTTTGCACCGATCGGACGCATTCTATGACGCTAAAAATCCTAATATCCGGCGCATTTTCTTCCACTCTGAAAGAGTTGGCACCCGAATATGAGAAGACTACGGGGACCGAACTCACGTCGGAACTGGGTGCATCGACCGGCGATGCATCCAGTTCCATCCCGAACCGGTTAGCTCGTGACGAGCAGGCTGATGTCTTGATCCTGGTCGGGGAGGATCTACAAAAGTTGATCGACTCAGGCAAAGCGGTTGCAGGAAGCAAAGTCGATATTGCCCGTGCACTGATCGCGGCGGCTATTCGGGAGGGACGGCCCATACCGGACATCAGCACCGAAGAAGGCCTCAAGCAAGCTCTTCTGGAGGCCCGTTCCATCGGGTATTCGGAGAGTGCGAGCGGGGCCTATGTCAAAAACGAGTTGTTCAAACGGCTCGGCATTCAAGCGCAGGTTGAAAACAAAGCGAAGATGGTCAGCGGCAAGGCTGTCGGAGAGGAGGTCGTCAACGGCAACCTCGATTTCGGATTCCAGCAGTTGGCCGAGTTGATGCCGGTGAAAGGAATCAGCTTGTTGGGTCTTCTACCGGATCAACTGCAGGTCGTAACAACGATCTCCGCCGGGATCTCCTCAAACTCGACACAACAGAGTGAGGCCGGTGCTCTTATCAAATACCTTGCGTCCCCCGCGCGGAAAAGTGTCCTGAAGAAGAACGGTCTTGAACCCGCTGATTACCAGGAGAAATGACAATCATGGGAAATAATGAACAGTCCGAAAAGATTGTTGCCAGAGGAGCGGCGCTTCCGCCGCTGACGCGCAAGAACACATCTGAGCAGTCGGCAGGTTTCTATCGCATGATGCTTGGCGACTACGAGATGACGGTGTTGCTAGACGGCACCGATCCGTTCCCGCTTGAGAAACTGCTCATTGATTCCAAGCCGCACGAAGTGCATCGCACCCTTCAACAATCCGGCCTGGAGGGTGCCGTCGAGACGTCGATCAACACCTTCCTGATCAACACAGGAGATCACCTGATTCTGGTCGATGCGGGTGCCGGCCAATTCTTCGGCGAGCACTGTGGGCAGCAAGTGATTAACCTTGCTGCGGCCGGCTATGCGCCCGAACAGATCGACACGATCCTGCTTACCCACATTCACCCCGATCACACGGGTGGACTGGCGGTAGAGGGGCGCATGACCTTCCCTAACGCCATGATCCACGTGAGCAAAGCGGATGTGGAGTTCTGGTTCAGCTCTGCGGAAGAAGCGAAGGCAGATGTCGAGCACAAAAAGATCTTCGAGCAGAGTCAGCTCGGTTTGCGGCCCTACATGGCAGCCGATAAGCTGAGGCCATTTATCGGTGGAGCTTCTCTCTCATCCAGCGTAACCACGATTCCGGCTCCTGGTCATACGATCGGGCACACGCTCTTCCGCATTGAAAGTAGAGGAAAGGTCATCGTGCTCTTCGGTGACATCGTTCATTCCGGAGACGTGCAGATGCCTCATCCTGGGGTTGCCATCAAGCTGGACTCTGATTCGGGGACAGCGATAGCCATGCGAAAAAAGGTGCTCTCCGAATACGCTGAGAGCCGGACGTTGATCGGCGGCTCTCATCTTTCCTTTCCCGGTCTGGGCCATGTGCGAAAACAGGATGATGGGTACGTTTGGCTACCTCTTCCCTATAGCTCACATCCTGTGATTGCGGAAGGCTAAACGTCGAACAGTGCTTTGCCAAGCGTCGTACACACGACAGTGATTGCTAAGCTTGCTCAATGAACACTTGTCGCCCGTTGCTCACTTCACGCATGGTAATGGCTTTTATCGTCTTCCATGCTTTGCACCGTTCTGGCATTTACCCGGCTCTTGTGTATGGATGACGGAACACTGGTCATCTCTACCATGTGAGATATGTCACCAGACATGACAAGCATTCGCAGGCATCATAGGCTGACCGACGTGACACCCAAAGGCCATGCCGAACGGCTCGAAATTCTGCACAGTGCCATTCACGCGGAACTCACCTGGTGGGTGAGGATCGGTTTGGCCTCGGACCCGCTGGTAGGCCTCTGTGCGTGTCTCACACCATGACTGCGCGAAGCCTAAAAAGAACCGCTGATCTTGAGTAAAGCCATCGATCTTGGTGTTGCGCTGGGTAGGAGCTTGCTTCATTTGTAAATCCTGAAGCGCCCTGTAAGCGATACGTAAGCCGCCGTTGTCGGCTGTATCTTCTCCTAAGCTCAATTGTCCATCGAGATTCAGCCCTGGCGCCGCTTCAAACTTGTCGTACTCGCTCACCTCGCAGGAGGCCATCTTGTCGAAGTTTGCTCGATCCTGCGGGGTAAACCAGTCCCGGCGGTTGCCGTTTTCGTCATAAAGGGATCCTTCGTCGTCAAAGCCATGCGTCATCTCGTGGCCCACGAAGGTGCCGAGCCCTCCATAGTTGACGGCGGCATCGACGGAGGGGGAGTAACGGGACGGCTGCAGGATACCCGCTGGGAATTCGATGTCGTTCAGGCTTGGATCGTAGTTGCCGTCAGCTTCTGGAGTCGTCCAGTAGAATCGGCCTTCGTCCACTGGCTTTCCGATCCGATTCAGTGTGTCAGTCTGATTGAGAACCTCGGCGTTGTGAAGGTCGGTTATGAAATCGGTCGAGGTAACCCGCAAGCCTGCATAGTCTCGCCAGTGACTCGGATAGCCGATCTTCTCGCGCATGGTGTCTACTTTATTCGAGGCTTCTTGCTTGGCTTCCGCCGATAGCCATGGAAGCTGCTCGATCTCCTCGCGTAAAGCGCGTCTCACGTTGGCGATGATCTGCTCAGCGTCCGCCTTGCTCCGTGGAGAGAAATTACGCTTTACCCAGTCCTGCCCAACTGCGTCGCTCAGCGATTGATTGGTCAAAAGGGTACACCGCTTCCAGCGGGGCTGCTCCTCAGCTTGTCCCCGCAACGTTTTATTAAAGAACTCAAACGAGGCTTGCTCAAACGAAGCGGAAAGGTAGGGTGCCAACGGGTCGACCACATGGATGCGCAAATAGCTTTTAAGAGCCGGCAACGGTTCTGCGGCGAGCACCTGTGCCATAGTCTTCATGTATTCCGGCTGCTGCACGTTGATGGTCGTGAAAGAGGGCGCGTGGACTCCGTGAAGATAAGCCGGCCAGTCGAATCCCGGCGTCAACTGCTGAAGATTTCCTAGCGTCATCGGATGATAGATCTTCGCTGGCTCACGCACCTCAACGCGTGACATGGAACCCTTTGCCAGCGCCGTTTCGACGTCCAGGACGTTTTGAGCCTCAGCGGCCGCCTCCTTCGGCTGGTCGCCCAGCTGATGAAAAATATCTTCCAGATAACGCCTATAGGCAGCGATTGTAGCTGCTTGTTGATCACCATTTTGCAAGTAGTAGTCGGGTGTTGGAAGCGTCAGACCACCCTGCCGCAGTGTGGGGTTCTGCTTTTGTGCATCCTTATCATCCTGCTCTACGGTTAACGTGAAGAAACCCGCCCCAAGGAAATCCTCGTTGCCAAGGAAGCCTGCAATCTGAGTTCTGTTCCTAAGCGCATCGATGGCAGCAAGCGTCGGCTGCAAAGGCTTCGCGCCCAGCGACTCCGCCTGTCCGGTGTTCATACAGGCAGCATAAAAAACACCGTACTGCTTCTGCAGAGACGTCTGCGGAGATTTGGCTGCCTGCTCTAATTGAAGATACAAGCGGTAGAAGTTCCGGTCATTTATCTGCCCGAACACCATGACTCTTTCTTGATCTGAGGGAATTGGGTTTTGTTTGACCCAGCCGCCACATGCGTACTTGTAGAAGTCTTCGCAGGGACTGACGTTCAGGTCAAGGAAGGATGTGTCCATTGAATGCAGCGCCTTCGGAGCGACCGGTGCGCTTTTCGCTTGCTGGGCAGACAGAAGGACACCACCGCGAGTATGGCAAGAAGGCTGCTTGCAAGCACTCTTCCTCGTGGAAGTGTGGCGGGGGTTCGTGGCCGGGTTGCGAGTCATACTCAATTAGAGCAAACCTGCCCTCGTTGTCTTTGCCTTCAGCGAGGAAGGAGGCTCGGATGCCGAAGAAGTCGGCGGATATGTCTGGCGAGACTCTACGAACGTATGGTGCTGGTGTGATTGCCATGGTCCCCTTTCATTGTCGCTTCGGTTTAGGTCTTGGGCGGAACGAACAAGAATCGTAAAGCTTCCTTTTCCCAATCAGACAAAGACTGATCCTTATAGAACGAAGCGCTCGCAGGCTCCTGAGAGCCTGTCTCAATGGCATATTTGCGGCAAGGCAGCTACAACTGGAAGCGCTATACCGTTTCTTTCAGCAGCACGCTTCGCGGTAATCGAGCACTCGCGAAACGTTATTCTCAACCCATCGCGTGAGCGTCTGCACATGCGCGGCGAGCTCACGGCCAAGCGGTGTGAGGCTGTACTCGACCTTCGGCGGTTTGGTGGGATAGACCACACGCAGGACGAAGCCGTCGGACTCAAGCGCCTGAAGCGAGTGGGCAAGCATACGCTCATTCACGCCTCCGATTCGGCGTGTCAGCTCGCTAAAACGATGAGTATTCTCCAGCAGTATGACCAGGATCAAAGAACTCCAGCGTGTGGAAATGTGATCGAGGATGATGCGCGAAGGACAATCCACTGCATATAGGTTGCCGGTGTGCTTTCGTTTTGAAAGGCGAGCGGAATGGGTTTTCTTGAGCATGGAAGTAGCTTACACGGATGTACGTACTTACATTATGTAAGCATGCACTGTATCCTTCATTTCGTTGGGACATTCTCAGCCAAGGAGTGCAAACATGATCGCAGTGACAGGAGCTACAGGGCAGCTCGGAAAGCTTGTCGTCGAACAATTATTGGAAAAGCTACCCGCAGAACAGCTTGTCGCCATTGTGCGCGATCCGCAAAAAGCGCAAGCTTTCGCGGAAAAGGGTGTGCAGGTGCGGCAGGCAGACTACTCCCGGCCGGAGAGCCTGGTCGCGGCCTTCACCGGTGCGGAAAAGGTGCTGCTCGTTTCTTCGAGCGAGGTCGGCCATCGCGTGCCGCAGCACCAGGCGGTCACCGACGCAGCGCGCACAGCCGGCGTAAAGCTGCTTGCCTACACCAGTATCCTCCATGCCGACACCTCAACGCTCCTCTTAGCCAAGGAACATCAGCCGACCGAGGCCTATATTCGCGCGTCCGGTGTGCCGTTCACCTTCCTTCGGAATGGGTGGTACACGGAGAATCACACGGGCTCGCTGGCGGCTGCGGTGGAACATGGCGCTGTTCTGGGTGCGGCAAAGGATGGCCGCTTCGCCACAGCAACGCGTGCGGACTACGCCGCCGCCGCCATCGCTGTGCTGACGGGCAACGGCCATGAGAACAAGGTGTACGAGCTAGGCGGCGACCAGCCCTACACTCTCACGGAGCTTGCCGCCGAAGTAGCCCGACAGACGAACAAGCCGGTGATCTACAAGGATCTGCCGCAGGAGGAGTATGCCAAGGCTCTGGCCGGCTTCGGCCTTCCGGAAGGACTGGCCCACGCCATTGCGGACGCGGATGCAGGAGCAAGCCGTGGAGAGCTCGATACCAGTTCGCATGACCTCAGCAGCCTGATCGGCCGCGCCACGACACCCCTGCAAGTGTCCGTTGCCGCAGCGCTCTCGCGGTAAGTCTGTCTCTTTAAATGGAAGCTTCAAGATGGGAGAAATTATGACAGCAACACGCTTGCACTACATCTACGATCCGCTGTGCGGCTGGTGCTACGCCGTCGCACCGTTGGTGAAAGCCGCACGGGAGGTCGCCTCGATTGAGCTTCATGGCGGGGGCATGATGACCGGAGCTCGCCGGCAGCAGATCACTCCGGCCTGGCGGGAGTACGTCGCTCCCCACGATCGTCAGATCACCCAGGCGACGGGTCAACAGTTCGGCCAGGCGTACCTGAACGGCCTGCTCACCGACCATGCCGCATGGCTTGACTCGGAGCCGCCCACCGCAGCCGTTCTGGCGGCAGAACAGCTGCGCGGGGCAGGTCTCGATATGCTCGCACGCTTGTACGAGGCGCACTACGTCGAAGGACGGCGGATTGCCGAGGACGATGTTCTGCGCGATCTTGCCGGTGAACTTGGATTGGACCGCGGTCCCTTCTTAGAGGCCCTCGAAAGCTTCCGTGGAGACGCGGTGAACACCCACTTTACGCAGAGCCGGGATCTTCTCCGTGCTGTCGGCGCCAGAGGCTATCCGACCTTCGCGATCGAGCGCGACGGTCGGCTGGAACGGCTCGATCATACCCCCTTCCTGGGCAGACCGGAGGCCTGGCAGACTGCCCTGAAGAGCATGAGGCTCAGCCCACCCGCGCCGTCGCAGCTTGAAGTCGGCTGCGGGCCCAACGGTTGTGCGATCTAGGCGGTGTTGCCTGGGTCCGCTTGTCCGTCTAGTAACAGCTCCGGCTGCCATCCAGCTGGAGTCTCCATCAACTCGAGAGGCGAACTGTCCTGCTCGCTACCCCACGACCGTCTGGAGAAGTCTGTCCGGCGAACCGCACCAAAGAGGAGCCATCATGAGAAAGTATCTGTCCCTGTTGCTGTTGTTCTGCACTGTTGCTGCTTGCCGGCTGGACATGCAGGCGCAAGCCGTTCCCAAGAACGCCAACGAACGTCTTGTTCTCGATTTCTACAATCTTGCCTTCAATGCACACAAACCTGCAGAGGCTGCGCAGCGCTACATCGGCGCTACGTATATTCAGCACAACCCGCTGGTGCCGAATGGAAGTGCACCCTTCGTGAACTATTTCGCAGCCTTCTTTCAGACCCATCCAGATGCAGCCTTGGACATGGTCAGGGTGATCTCTGAGGGAGACCTGGTCGTTGTGCATTCCAAGTTCACGACGGGGCCCCAAGATAGAGGCCAAGCAATCATTGATATCTTCCGGGTAGCAGACGGGAAAATCGTGGAGCATTGGGATGTCATTCAGACCATCCCCGAACAATCCGCGAACGGAAATACGATGTTTGCCGGGAATAACGCGCACTAATCTCCTATCGAGATACCTCCCAGGGAGGTGGAGCAGGTCGCTTCACCTCCTGCTCAGCCTTCGCCAGAGGCATCTGGCTTCAGCAGTACATAGAACAAGGAGAGATCGGCAATAACTCCCGAGATTGTAATCAGAATGCTTCTCTTGAAACTACAGCTTCAGTGAGCGCCGGGCAGCACGCAACCCGTTGGCAACTTCACTCTACAAGGAAAGACATGTTCCTCCCTATGCGGACCGTGTCAATTTAGAACTTCGGGTCCTTCGTAATGTGCCGTTGGAAAAATCGGAGAAGCATGGGCAGCGATTCCCCCAGTCCAACTCTGGCTCCCGTTAGTTGCGGGCAGCGGTCGTAGGTGACCTCTGCTTTACAGGCGTATTTACTTGAGTTGACCCTGGAGCTTACATGATGAAGCTTTCTCATCTTGTCGAACGGAATCTATCGTCCATCTTTAACGAGCGGGACGGGAAAAAGCGTAAAGCGGCTCTAAAGCAATTGTGGACTGCAAACGGCGTGTTGTGGAGTGCCGAAGGCACTTATGTAGGAACTCGGGCTGTTGAACAGGCGGCTGGTAATTTACTACGAAGATATCCGGAGTACGACTTCAGCTCCTTTGGAGAGATCGACGAGATCCCTGACGCAGCACGAATGCGCTGGGCGTTTGGCGCGGTTGGTAGTGCGCCTGCCATAACGGGTATGGACGTTGTAACCGCGACAGACGGGCGTATCGTGGCGATGTACAGATTTCTGGATGGTGCTGGGCTGTGATGGTCCAGCGTTCGACAGCATACTCATACCCGAAGCAGTGCGAATTCCCGGACTCTATAGCCGTCGAGCGTGACATGGTGCATCTTCTTCGCGCAGCCCTCCGGCTGTGCGACTCCTCGTTCCCAACCTCAAATCGTTGTGAGCTTAAGAGCGGTTCTCCCTCAGCTTAGCCCGATTGCCGCGTTTTCCTCTGGAGTACCAAGCCAGTAGTTGTATTCGCGAGACGCCCTGAGCAGATGTTCCAGATACTCGGGTGAGGGAAGCTGAGGAGACTGTCCCGGCTCCCAGGGTTGCGCAATCTCTTGTAGGAATCCACAGACCTGTCCACCGGTAAAAACCAGGGTGATAGACGGTGTGGTAGAAGGATTGCGCCAGGCGTGCTTCACCGAGCTCCGGATGATTACCAGGTCACCTTGTTTCGCCTGGGACCACCCGGAAGATCCTCCGTCATCCTGGTAGACATCCAGTGTTCCTTCAAGCATATAAAAGGACTCCGCTTCTGGATGACTGTGCAGGGGAACCACTACGCCAGGTGGAAGCGTTCCTTGCAGCACGCTCATTCCCGCATCGCCGATTACCTCCGAAGGCGCAAGGAACCGTAGTTGCGCGCCACCAAGCTCCGACACGGCGACATTTTCCGTTGTGATGATGTTTTGAACTCTCTCTTCCATTCACCTGTTCCTCTTCTTCTCGATAGCCTGGACCAAGCTCGAGGATTGCTACCAACAGAGTCGCTTGTTTTAGCGGCGGCTTTCCTGCGTCCAGTTGAACCGCTCATGCTCGGGAACTTCTTCTATCGCCTTTCCATTGAACTCGCTGCCGACGAAAGATTCGGACCGAAATGTGCTCTCAGGTATCCATTTGTCGGACAAAATCTCTCTTTCTGCAGCAGCTACACTAACGGAGACGAGGGCAGCGTGACGGCTGTCTTGTCTTCTCGAGTTTTCGCTACAAAGATCTAGTGAGACGACCAGAGATGCAGATCGAGTCCAAGCTGAAATATCGCGTACCAGAGATGCCTGAGCTGGAACTCATTCCTTGTTTGCCAAGTCGTGAGGCAGTCGGCATAACATGCTCAAAGCAGTATGTCGCAATGGCCATGACGTCCGGCAGGGTAGAAGTCGGAGATGCGGTCGATAGATTGCGGCTATACACCTACAGTCCTGGCGACATGATCGTCTGCCGCAGACATACCAAGGACTGGATGCGGTGGCATGACCCGATCAAAATGCTCAGGCTGGAGCTACCCGATCACACTTTGCAGGCGGTAGCGGATGAGATGAGCGTGGATCATCTCGAATTCTTCGATACTCCCTCTCTACGAGATCAGCGCATCGCCGTCCTTTTTGCCGTAGTGGAACTGGAACGAGCCACCGGCTACCCGTCAGGCCGGCTTTTCTTGGACTCGGTCGCGCAAGCCATGGCGAGTGCGCTCGCACAAACGCGCGGTATTCTTCGCAGACCCGTCCGTCAAAGAAAAGGTGGGCTCTCTCCAGCGCAGCTCAAACGAGTCTCCGAATATGTTCACGACCGCCTGCACACAGATCTGAATTTGGTCGAACTGGCAGGGGTTGCAGGATTGAGTCGAGCGCATTTTTCCCGCGTATTCCGCCTCTCCACTGGAGTTCCACCACACCGCTTCGTACTCGACGCAAGAATCGCACGGGCAAAGGCGCTATTAAGCAGGCCTGAGGCTCGCGTTATCGATGTAGCCTTCGCCTGTGGTTTCAAGACCGCTCAGCATTTCGCGAGGGTCTTTCGATCGTTCTCCGGCGGAACTCCCATGGAGTACCGGAGGGAACTGGGCCTGCGCTAGGTTTTGGGCCTCGCAGGGCTTTGGAACGGATGGAAGTCTACGGAAGGTCACTAGCTCAAGAGTTTCACGATCATCACCACAGATCCCTTAATGATTGCCGAGCCGATCCATAACCGAATGCCGGCGAAAAGCAGGTTTGAATCGCCAAACGAACTGGCCTGGTCATGGTAGACAAAGGAGGGACGCTGTGAAACGTGACCTACGACTCATCAGCTCCTACTGATTTACCCGATCATGTAACCGAGAGCACGAACGCGTTGCACGGGCAGCCTTGCGCTTGAATCGACACGTCTTGGAAGAGCGCGGACTTCTGCTTATCGCGACGACGAACATACCGGCCGCACACAGCACTACCTACATCAATCCCCTCCCATCCTAGTTCAGCCAATCTTCACAGGGGGAGGTCTCCCCCTATCTGCAGAGTCCGCCGGCGAAAGCTCCCGGCACCCTCTTCCGCCACCCTCTCCAGCGGGGACGCCCCGCAACGCCCCGAAAAGCAATTCATGCACTCCGCGCCCAGCAAGGAGACCAGACCTTCCTGAGGGACTCCGTCCCTGGCGCGCGCAAGAGGCACCCTAATCTTCCGCGCTTCGCTTGTGCAGACCTTCGCTACGCTCGCCCTCCATTGCATTCCGGGTAGGGAACCCTCCTCTTGCTACCTGGACCACGGCAACGTCGCTTTGCTGGCTGAGAGCTTGGAAGTCATCCAGAAGACATCCGCCCTCATCCTCTCCGCCCTTGAGCCGGAGCAGGTCGCAGCCGAGCAGACCGAAGCCGCAACCGAGCAGCCCAACATCAACGCCACCGATGCAGCCCTCGCGGAGGTGGCCTAATGCAGACCGTACTCGACATTGTCAAGAGAGCCGGAGGCTGGCACCCCGGCCTCTCGCTCAAGATCGAAAACCAGCCCTATATGGCCCTTGTCATTGAGGGCATGGACGAGTCAGGCCCATGCGGTCTCCCAGCCCTATCAGTCGCGCACTACGGCGAACAGAACGGCGACCCCATGCGAGACCCGGAGATGTGTTTCGAGCTTGGACTTGCAGGAGGGGCGCACCTTAATCCCTTCTACTGGCGCAACGATTGTGTCGGCGTGGAGCAATGGTCACGGTTCATCACCGGCACCGACCACGCCTTCCACCGTGCGCTCTTCCAGCAGCACGTTTCCTTCGCCAAGGTGTGGGACCGCAACCTGCGTTCGCAGGGCTTCGCCGAAGCCTTCGAGCAGCAGCGGCAGACACGGAACGCCTAAACCCTTTCCGCAGCGGAGCGGACGGGATAACGCGTTCGCTCCACAACCCCAGCTTAACCACGCTCAAGGAGAGCCGCACATGCAGAACGGCACGAATTCCAGTACGTCGCCATCGACCAGCTTCACGAGTCCGCCACCAACCCCCGCCGCACCTTCGATGAAGCCAAGCTGTCCGAGCTTGCCGAGAGCATCCGCGGCAACGGCCTCATCCAGCCCATCACCGTCCGCCCCAACAACACCGGCTTTGAGATCGTCGCCGGAGCGAGGCGCTTCCGGGCCGCGCAGCTCGCGGAAGTGTTTTCCCTTCCCGCCCGCATCGTGGATATCACCGATGCCCAGGCGCTGGAGTGGCAGCTGATCGAGTTATCTATGGTCGTCAAGCGTTTTCTTTTTGATTATGCGGGGGCGCACGTCGTTTCCATGTAAACGACGTGCGGGTTTTGCCTTCGGAGAAGCAACCGCAAGCCGTCCGTATACAGCTTCGAGTTGTTCCTTCAGCTCTCGATTGCTATCCTCCAGCGTCTTGATGCGAAGCCGCAGCGTTGCCACGATCCGCTCCTGCGAGAGCCGTTGACGAGATTGCAGCGTCTCGCCGGCAACAGCGGGCAAGGTGGTTCTCGCCTTCATGATCCTGTTCCGCATAGGCTTCGTTCGATAGAGCCATGCCGTTGAGACGCCAGCTCGAGTTGCGACACTTCGGAAGTTGATGTCGACCTCCTCCGACTGCATCTGCCGGATCGCCAAGGTGGCGCGCGACATCGTTTCATTACTGCGCGATTGAGCGCTGCTCTTCAGACCGGCCAGGTTCCTAACCATGATGTGCCTCCAGAGTCGTGACGATGGTGATGAGATTTTCTCGCTTCCGCGCGTTCATTTCGCTCTGTCGCACCCATCCGTTTGCGTCTGCTTTGGCGATGACCCGCTCGGTCTCATGGAGTTCAGCGCGGTGCACCTCGAGGAAGGTAGCATCCGTTCGGAAGTGCGCGCAGTTGAGGCAGGCGTTTGGATGAGGACATGGACCAGCCACGATCGGGATCGCGCAGTAGCCGTTCGTCAGAGCTTGAGCCAGGACGCTTCGCGTGAACCACTGCAGATCGGCGGTGTCGTTGACGCCATCCTCGGCCACCACTTTTCCAGAGACATCGATCAGCGTGCCTTTCATATACTCCGACAGCTTGTCCTTCATAGTGGCGTCATGGATATGCGCGTAGCGACTCGTCATCTCAGGTCCCTTGTGGCCGAGGTAGCGCTGGATGATGTGATGAGGAACTCCGAGATTTACCATACGGGTCCCTACGGTGTGACGGAACTGGTGTGCCTGGAAGCGGAAGAGCTTGCCGTCCGCGCCGCGGATGTCGTGATCGTAGGCCAGGCGGTTGATCCTGTGCGCGAAGCTGGCCTGCTTGAGGACGCCTCCTTTGCTGTTTGGGAAGAGGAGTTCCGACTCTGTTCTCCCGGTGCGCACTGCGGCCTGCTGTTCCTGCACGATGCCTGCGATTACCGGCGATATCGGTATTGCGTTCTCCCGTCGAACTTTTCCTTGCAGGTAGCGCAGATAGTGAACGCCGCGAGCATCCTGCGTCAGACAGTCGACAGGAAGCTCCAGGAGTTCGCTGATTCTCATGCCGCACTCCTGAAGGATCAGGATCATGCGCTGCCACGGCATACTGAGATTGCCAAGATGAAGATTCAGTTGATCCAGAACCGCTGATGGCAGATAGCGTGGCTGAGGCTTGGGAGGCTGTGGTATCTCCTCGTCATAGATCAGACGTTCCGGTCCGACGGGAAGCCACCCTTCACGGTGCGACATCTCTAGGAAGTTTCGCAGATTCAGCACATTGTTCCTGGCACTCCCTGTGCGCACTCTTTTTTGCAGATAGTTGAGGTAGTCGAGTAGCAGTTTGCGCGTGATGTCCTTTGCCCGGACATGGGGCTTCCCCTCTGCCAGGAAGTCCGAGAAGCACGCGATCGCCTGCACCCTTGTCCGGCAGGTGCCCGCCGCGTAAAGCGGCAGACAGAACTTCAGGTAGAGTTTCGCCGCCTTGCGCAGCCAACTCTGCCGAACGATCAAGAAGCCCAGCCGGACATTGGTGCGCGACAGGTTTGTCGATCCGCTCATCCGTTCCAGATCCCAGACATCTTTCTCGTGTGGCGGTCGCAGATCGTAAGCCCCATTGAGGACGATCGACGCCTGACGCAACAAGCTCATGTAGCAGCTGTCGCGAGCCGTAATAGTTGGCTGCTGTATCCCATTCATCCTGTTGGTGGTGCCCAGTTTATACATCCCCAGATCTAACAGATACTTGCGATACAGCGCCTGCCACTCCAGGAAGCTGAGACATATCAGAGACACTGGCAAGTCATCCAGACTGTTCAGCCAGCGGATCATCAGATGGACCTTCGTCAGTTCCTGCGTGCTCCGCCACTGGCCTTCGGAGAACTTCTTCCAGCACACATACTTCAGCTCGCCATTGATTGCCGCCGATTTGCAGTCGAACTTCAGACGGCGCTGACTTGCGTTCGGGGAGAGAGTTCCAGCCGGACTATGATGCATATCCCACAGGTCTTCGGCCCAGAAGCCCTGCAACTCTGCGATGAGCTTGACCTGCGTCGTGCACTTCCAGCCAGTAGGAGTGCTCATCGCCCACGCTCCTTTTGATAGCGCTCGAACATCTCGCCCATGTCTTCAGGCGACAGATGGGCATAGGTGCCGACGGTGGTCTGGATGTGCGCGTGACCCAGCCGCCGCTGTACATAAGCCGCATCCCAGCCAGCCCGGAGAAGATCGGTCGCGTGGGTGTGACGGAACATGTGCGGCGTTGCCTTCAGTCCGGTCTTCTTCGAGAGTTGCCGGAAGAGCTCGACCACGGTCGTGTACCGCATCGGCGCGCCAACCTGGCCTCCCCACCAATTCACGAAGACATAGTCGTGCGAAGCTTCTCGATACTCATGAACCAGGTAGTCCGCATACAGTGCCATCGCAGGTTTCGATACATGCACCACATACGGCGAGCGCGACTTGGCCAGAGCACCGTTGCTGTTCGCACGTGGCACGATGTCGATTGCACCATCGTAAGAGCGAATATCTGCATGCCGAAGTCCCAGAGCCTGCCCGATCCGCATTCCGCTCTCATGCAGCAGGCACAAGAGCAGACGATCCCGCAGCCTTGTACACGCATCTAGTAGGGATTGAACCTCGACAGACGAGAACACCCGAGGTAGACGCTTGATCGCGCGAACCCGAACGACCGCGTGGCGCAACGACTGAGTCCGGCTGATGTGGTGCAGGAACGGCTTGTACGGACTCTTCGCTCCGAAGCGGCGCGACCTGCTGATTTCCGTCTCCACGCCCAGCCTGTCCTGATACTCGTAGAACGAACCGATAGCCGCGAGGATCAGGTTGATCGTGCTATCAGAACGGTGGCCTCGACCGGCTCGCGTTGCATGTCGCACCCAGCTCACGAACTCCGCTAGTTGAGTCAGCTTCAACCTTTGCCAGTCGTGGCTGTGTTCAACCAAGAACGCCCAGAAGGCTTGTAGATGATGCGCGTACGCCCTGACCGTGTTCGGCGATCGCCCCAGTCGATGCAGATAGAGAAGATACTCGTTCAAGACTGTGACTGGAAGATGCTCCCCATCGACGACGATCCAACCCAGAAGTCCCGTGTCCGGCACTCTGATCTTCTGCACTCTCACCATGCTCTGCCTCCAGAGCCAGGCACGAGCCAGCATGGGCGCAGTTCGCTACGCTCACTGCGCCCATGCTGGCTGATCTACGTCATAGACAACTACAGATAACCATTCCACAACGTGCAAGATTCCATCGTCGTAGACGTCATTGACAGCTTCTGAAGGACTAAAGATAAGTCGAAAACTCGCAGCGCGTCGACGTTCATCCCTACGAGGAAGCGCAGGGTTTCCAACGCTTGCTCGACATGCCCGGTTACGACGTAGCCACGCTGGTCGAGAAGTCCGGCAAGAGCGCGGCCCCACGTCTACGCCCGGCTGTCCCTGCTGCAGCTTGTCCGGTGATCGCGGAGGCCTTCAGCGCCGAACGCATCACCGCCTCCCATGCAAACCTGCTCGCCCGTCTCCCGCAGGAGTCGCAGGCAGCAGCCTATGAGCAGTGCTGGCGTAAGGACTGGCAGGATAAGGAGCCACACCTACTCCCCGCGAAACACCTAAGCGCGTGGATTCAAAACAACCTCTATCTGTCTCTTGCCGATGCGCCCTTCAGCAAGGAAGACACCACCCTCAACCCACCCGCAGGAGCTTGTGTCACCTGCCCTCGCCGCAGCGGATTCAACACGACTCTGTTTGCCGACGTGCAGGGCGACCAGTGCCTAGACGCCCCTTGCTTTCACACCAAAGTGGAGGCCCACATTGACCGCGAGATTGCCGCCCGGCCCGAGCTTGTCCAGATCGAGAACGGATATCGCAGCCCTAAGGAGAAGAGACCCGGAGCCGTGCAGCGCGGCCACTTCCGCGAGATCGAGCGCACCGATAACCCCGACGCCGAGCCGGTTCCCGCCTGCGAAGCCGCCAAGCCCGCCATCATCGTCTACGGCAAGCGCGTAGGCACCACCTTCACCGTATGCACCGACAACAACTGCCCGATACACCATCCCCGCGCCGCCGCACGGAAGGCCGAACATCCCGAACCCGTCATGCCGCCCGCACCGCCGGCCGAGACCGAGGAGGAGGAGGAGGAGGAGGAAGAGGCACGGACCAAGCAGCACGAACAGCAAAGAAAGGAGTATGAAGTCGAGCGGGAGCGCAGGGCCGAGGAGTTCCGCGAACAGCGGGAGCGCGAACAGCAGCAGTACGAGGCAGAGCAGGCCCGCAGGGACGAGCAGCGCAAAGCCCGCACCGCCTTCTCCCGAACTTCGGCCTGCTGCGGTGTTTTGTTCCACTTATGCACCAGATTGCGTGAGACTTCCGCCATGATGGCATCGCTCCACTTCGGCACATACAGCCGAGGTGTTTCCGCCATACGCAACAGTGTGTCCGCCAAAGGCATCGGCAGAAGCACACAAGCGTCGAGCATGGCGGAGTAATCCGATCTCACTCGTCACTGCCTTGTTCCGGGATGGGGATTCCCTCGTACGATCCTTGCTGGAACTCTGCTTGAGCCAGCTTGTCGAGGGCGACACGACGCTCAGTGTCCCGTTCTTTTTGAAAATCGAGGATGTCCTTCAGCAGCACACGACGATGTTGTCCGACCTTCTGAAATGGAATCGCTCCTGTTTCCAGGAGCTTGATGACGTGCGGTCGTGAGCATCCGAGCATGTTCGCGGCCGATTGTGTGGTCAGTTGCTGTTTTTGAGGGACCAGGGTGATGGCCCGCCCGGCTTTCATATACCGGACGACATCCTTGAGAACGTGGTAGACGCTTTCAGGCAGCTCAATCCTCTCGTTCTGGGGCCCTAAGAGGGCGGGATTGCCTAGCTGCAGCATGCGGCTAAGCTCCCGGATCTGCTCCTCCTCTGACGGTGGGACTATGACGGGTGCGCTGACCATCGTATGTTCCTCATTTCTCCTTGCTCAATTATAGAGACGCAGCAATCGAAATAAGCGAAATATTCGAAAACATAGTTTTCCTTGTCCGATTAGGAATGGGCCGATCGCGAGTGCTCCACCCTCCTGGATGACGGCCTGATCAGCATCGATGGACCCCAGACGCGAACGTGCCTGGTCAGCATTGAGCTGAGTTGAGGCACATCCGGACTTCTAATTTGACCGTTTCGGCTGGGAGCAATTAAGACCATCCAGCTGTGATCGCCGGAAACCGACTTCCTGGCGCATGGTAGGCCCGCTCTGTGAGCGGCTGGAGACGAAGATGCTTGTTTGCGCGAACGGATTGCCTATGTGGCTCTGCCAGCAGTGCGGATGGTTTTGGGCCCGTATCGATGAAAGTATCCCGGCGCGTTGTGCCGGCTGCGAAGCTCCCGACTGGAATGAACCACGTGAGGATGGCCCTGAACTGCCCGGCGCCTAGCCGGGCAGTGGGGCGACTATCTAGGCAGAAATGCTATCCAGCATGGCGCAAGCTGACGTTTCCTGGGTCTTCCACCAGGACTCAAGCTTGAAAGCCCGGCATCTCCATTCCGAGCCTACCCTGGCCCGCCCGGACAGACAGTGCAAAGCGAGACCACCTGAAACATCTTCTCAGCGGGAGTCCGGCCTAAGCCTGATCCACAACTGGAGCCAGACCCAATGTGAGGCGAGGACTCAGGCTATCGGTCAGCGACGAAATCCAGAGGCACCCGCGAACGATCAGGGTTGTGACCAGGATGAGCACGGCACCGATGCCCAGCGCTAGCGGGATGTACCACCAGCCGAGAACCTCGTGCATCGGCTGGACGTTGGCCGCTACCATTCCGGCCGCAAGGCTATGCGGGGTCGGTCGCCACATGCCGATCGCCGCAGGGAAGAACGGCTTCGCCAGGGCGCTCAGGATCATCCCGGCCCCGGTGAGATAGCCGGAAACAGCGCAGCAGAAGACCACGAGGCCGAGTATTCCCTTGGTGGCCAACCGCAGCGCCGCTTGCAGGAGCAGCAGTGGCGAAAGGCTGCGCCGGGCTGTTTGCAGGAGCGCTCCTTCGCCGTACTGCCGGGCAAGAGCCTCCGGAGGGCCAAGCCGTGCGAGCACTGCTGACATCGTGGCGCCCGGTTCTTCGGCTGCGTCCCGAACATGCGCGGTGATCTCGCGGACGATCTCACCATGCTGCGGCTCGGGCGTGGTGCGGAGCGCGGCGCGAAAGGCGGAAAGGTATTGTTCGAGTCTCTGTTGATCTGTCATTTCACCAACTCCTGTGCTTCCAGTACGGGTGCAAGCAGGCAGCCAAGCCCGCGGGTAAAGCCGACCCAAGCCTGGGCCATGGAGCAAAGGCGGACACGGCCGGCTTCAGTGAGGGAGTAGTACTTCCGTGGATGGCCGGCTTCGGCCTCGACCCACTCGGAGACGAGCAGGCCTTCGGTCTTCAGCCGGTTAAGGATTGGGTAAATGGTGCCCTCGCCGAGCGCGAGCTGCGCATCGCTCGCAAGGGATCGGAGGATCTCCAAGCCATAGAGTCGCTTGCCCCAGAGACTGGCCAGGGCTGCCATCTCGAGCGTCCCCTTGCGGAGCTGAGCCTCCCAGCGTTCCTGAAAGTCGGGCACATCTTCATCTTGCTTCGCCATGATTCGTCAATTACGAAATGCGTGGAGTCTGTACTCACTGAAACGTGTGTTTCAGTGATGGTCACCAATACTCCCCGATGAGCCTTGGCGAACCATGGAACGCATTCGAGTCGCTACCCTGCGGAGCCATGCGGTAGCATTTCAGCATTCCTGGAGTGCACGATGCGTCGGTCCTCTCACGTCCTTGCTCCTTTGCTGGCATCCACTGCGCTTGGATTGGCGACCGGTTGCCGTAGCCCAGAAATGCAGCGTTGCGTGGACCAGAATAACCACGTCGTAGATTCAAGCCTTTGCCGAAGCGGGTCCTACGGCGGCGGTGGCGGAGGTTCCGGTTCCCTTTATCGCTCCTACTACGGTGGTTCCGGGAGCTATCGTGTAGGCAGTACGGCTGAGGGAGGGAGCACAGAGCCCGCATCGGGCCACAGCTACTCCACGACGACTGGTACCGAACGCGGCGGCTTCGGATCGAGCTTCGCCGGAGATGGTGGCGAAGGTGAAGGTGGCGGTGGCGGCGGCGGCGAAGGTGGGGGAGGCGAATAGCTAAATGCAGCGTCATACATTTCGTCCTCGTTCCAACTGGCAGCACATCGTCGAAGGCCAGGGCCTGACATTCCACTCACCGGGTTCTGAAGAGTCGGGTGCGCGCCCATACTGGGATGAAGGAACCTGTTACGAGTTCACCTCGCGCGAGATTGATCGACTGGAGGCAGCCGGCAACGAATTGCAAACGATGTGCCTTGCTGCCGCGCAGCACGTTATCGACAGGAAGCGCTACGCCGAACTGGAGATCCCGGCCGAAGCCGTGCCTGCCATCGAGTGGGCCTGGGAGGAAGAGCCCCCTGCTATCTACGGTCGCTTCGATATCCTCTGGAATGGCCAAGGGTCGCCCAAGCTGCTTGAATACAACGCCGACACGCCCACTTCTCTGCTGGAGGCGGCGGTCATCCAGTGGAATTGGGTGCGGGACATCTTCCCCGATGCCGATCAGTTCAATTCCATCCACGAGAAGCTCATTGCCAAGTGGAAGGACGTCGCGAGCCATCTCTCTAAACCCGTCTATTTCGCCAGCGCCGACAATGCAGAGGACCGCCTGACGATAGCCTACTTGCGCGACACGGCAGAGCAGGCCGGTCTGCGCACACGGCAGCTTCTCATGGCTGAGATTGGCTGGAACAACCGACGAAACTGCTTCGTCGACAACGGTCCTTACGAGGATGCGATCCGGTCGCTATTCAAGCTTTATCCATGGGAGACCATGCTCGAAGAGGAATTTTCCTCCCAGGCGCTGCGCACCTACCGAGAGATGCGCTGGATAGAGCCTATCTGGAAGATGCTCCTTTCAAATAAAGGAATCTTGGCGATTCTTTGGGAGCTGTATCCCGGGCATGAATTGTTGCTCGAAACGCGCATTGCGAGGTCGTCTTCAGGTGATCGTCCGGCTCCAGGCTGGGTGCGCAAACCTATGCATTCACGTGAGGGTGCGAACGTATCTATAGCCAATGCAGACGGCAGCCTGATTACGACCTCCGGCCCCTATACAAACCGAATGTGTGTCGACCAGCGGCTCGGGTCTGCGGTCAACTTTCCGGACGTTGCCGGTTCTGTTCGCTGGCCGGTGCTTGGACTATGGGTGATCGATCAAGAGTGCTGTGGGATGGGAGTACGTGAGGATGCCGGTCCTATCACTGGGAATCTCTCAAGCTTCGTGCCCCATTATTTCCGTTGAGCTCTGGATGACTTGCTCGGCAACCACTTAACAGACGTACGATAAGGGACGTTATCATATGTATATCGTAGGCATGAGCCGACGCATTCCACTCCCCGAACCGGTCGCCGAAATCTACCGCGCGGTCGCGCTGCTGGAGCAGATGTACCCCGGGCGCAAGTTCACACCGGATGGACATCTGGTCGGCTCCATCGGTGAGGTGATCGCGGCGGAAGCCTTAGGCCTTACGCTTTACCCCGCATCGTATCCAGGACACGATGCCCATGACGGTCAGGGTGGCAATGTCCAAATCAAAATGACGGCCGGCCATAGCGTGGCCATGTATGCCGTATGTGACAGGTTGGTCGTTCTCAAGATCTTTTCGCCGGAGGAGGCTGAGATCGTTTACGACGGCCCGGGAGAACCGGCCTGGTCCATGGCCGGCAAAATTGCCAAGAACGGTCAACGCATAGTCCGTCTGACCAGGCTGCGCACCTTGGCCGTAAAGCGAAATGCGTGACGGAGATCGTTCCCCAAAGGTCAGCCGGTGTCAGTGACCGGCTCCCAGCTCTGTTCCAGGCCATCCCCGAGAGCGGCCGTCGCTTCTGGGAGTTCTTCACCGTCAACATCCGCAATGTCCATACTCGACGGGCCTACTTCAAGGCCGTCGAGACCTTCGCCGCCTGGTGCGCGGAGGGAGGTTTGGAAGATCTTTCGCAGGTGACGCCCATGCACATAGCCGCCTACGTCGAGCAGCTCGGCCGCACCCATGCCAAACCCAACGTCAAGCAGCGCCTGGCCGCGATCCGGATGCTGTTCGATTGGCTGGTCACCGGCCACATCATGGAAACCAATTCGGCCCACGCTGTTCGGGGGCGAAGCATAGCGTCCGCAAGCCAGCGGAAGGAGTCCACAACGACCACAGGACAAGAACAGCGATCACAGTCCTTCAAAACGAAGGAGGCTGAATCCAAAGCGATTTGCGATAAGGCGCGATGATCGGCGAGCTCAAACTTGATGGAGGCCGTGACATGCTGCATGCACCTGGAATCGCTTCGTCGCTCTGCTGCATGGTGTTCATTTGCGGACATCCCCGTCCGGAAGCGGTCAGCAGAGGATGTGACGTTGCGGCACGAAGCCGTGATGCTGGGGCCTGATTTTGGAGTCAGAGGGGCTGTTTGGCAGCCTGTGGACCGAATTAGGTTTGGCACTCGACTTGCATACTCTCCGGGTGCATGGACATCTCCCGGCCTGATCTAAAACGCAAACGTCTGCAGCGCAATGTGCTCTGGGCGGCGGCGCTGGTGTTGGTTCTGGGCGCGGTCGCGGCCTTTGCCCTACGCCTGAAACCCGCGCTGCCCACCGTGGATGCGGCGGTGTGGACCGACACCGTGAAACGCGGACCGCTGGTGCGGCAGGTGCGCGGGCCGGGCACGCTCGTGCCCCGCGAAGACCGCGTGCGCCTGATTCCGGCTGAGACTGAAGCGACCGTGGTGCGCCTGCGCGTGCTGCCCGGCGCGCATGTGGAGCCGGACACGGTGCTGCTGGACATGGTGGATCCGGCGCTCGAACAGGAGCTGCTGGACGCGAGGCTGCAGTTGAGATCGGCGCAGGCGGACTACGCCAACACCCGGGCCAAGCTGGCAAGCGACATGATGTCGCAGCGCGCGGGCGCGGCCACGGTCAGCGACGATCAGAAGCAGGCGCAGCTGCAGGCGCAGACCGACGGCAAGCTGTACGAGCTCGGCGTGATCAGCGGGCTGAGCTACAGCGCCTCCAAGGGCAAGGCGGAGGAGCTGGACGAACGCAACAACCTGGAGCAGCAGCGGCTGGCGGTGAATCGGGAGACGATCGGAACGCAGATGGCCGTGCAGGCAGCCAAGGTGCAACAGGCCCAGGCGCTGCTGGGATTGAAGCAGAAGCAGCAGGCGGCGCTGAGCGTGCGGGCTGGGATCGCGGGGGTGCTGGTGGATCTTCCGCTGCAGGTGGGCGAGCATGTGGATCCGGGCACGACGCTGGCCAAGGTGGTGCAGCCGGATCAGCTGAAGGCCTCGCTAAAGATCGCGGAAACCCAGGCGCGCGACATCCAGATTGGACAGCCGGCAGAGATCGACACGCACAACGGCGTGATTGCAGGCCATGTGGCGCGCGTGGATCCCGCGGTGCAGAATGGCACGGTCACGGTGGACGTCGCGCTGGATGGACCGCTGCCGCAGGGTGCGCGGCCGGACCTTTCCGTCGACGGCACGGTAGACCTGGATCGCATGGGGGACGTGGTGTACGTGGGACGGCCGGCGTTCGGCAATGAGAACTCCACCGTCAGCCTGTTTCGCGTTGCGCCCGACGGTAAAACAGCAGCCCGCGTGCCGGTAAAGGTAGGGCGCGCTTCGGTCAACAACATCCAGATTCTCGCGGGTGTAGGGCCCGGCGATACCGTGATTCTTTCCGACATGTCCCGCTGGGATGCTGTCGACCGGGTGCGGTTGCAACAGTGAGCTTTGCAGAGACCCGCAAGGGCCAGAAAGGAACTGCGCAGATGGCGAAGACCACACAAGACCGGCCGGAGCTGATCACCATCGAGGGCCTGACCAAGGTCTTCCTCACCGACGAGATCGAAACGCATGCACTCTCCGGCGTGCACCTGAGCATCGCGCGCGGCGAGTATCTGGCGATGTCGGGACCGTCGGGCTGCGGGAAGTCGACGCTGCTGTCCATTCTAGGCCTCCTGGACACGCCGACCGACGGCCGCTATACGCTGAACGGCCGCGAGGTCGCGAACCTGAGCTTCGCCGAACGCTCGCGCATTCGCAACCAGGAGATCGGCTTCATCTTTCAGAGCTTCAACCTGATCGGCGATCTCACGGTGTTTGAGAACGTTGAACTGCCGTTGACGTATCGCGCCGGGGTGGGCGCAGCGGAGCGGCGGCAGCGCGTGGAAGCCGCACTGGAGCGGGTGCACATGGCGCATCGGCTGCGTCACTACCCGGCCCAGCTGTCCGGCGGTCAGCAGCAACGCGTGGCGGTGGCGCGTGCGCTCGCGGGCGCGCCGTCCATTCTGCTGGCCGACGAGCCGACCGGCAACCTGGATTCCAAGAACGGCGAGGCCGTCATGCGGCTGCTGGCCGATCTGCACAGTGAAGGCGCGACGATCTGCATGGTCACCCACGATCCACGTTTTGCGGCTCACGCCGAGCGGCAGGTCCATATGTTCGACGGCAAGGTGGTCGCGGAGGGCGAACTAAACACGTTGCTGGCGCAGGCCGAGGCGGCCTACCGGACCGGTGGCGAGGTGGCCCTATGAGCGGGCTAAGGCAAGGCCTCCGATCCCTGCGGCGAGCACCAGGTTTTACGCTCGTTATGCTGCTTACGCTGGCCTTGGGCATCGGCCTGAACGCTGCCATTTTCACGGTGGTGGACAATGTTCTGCTGCGGCCGCTCGGCTACCACAACGCGGACCGCATTGTGGCCATACAGACCCGTTTCAATGACGAGAATCGATCAATCCCGCGCCTAGGTGGCGACGATTACAACGACCTTGCACGTGACGTCCACGGCCTGGATGCCACTGCACACTACGCAAGCTATCCCGCAGGCATCAGCGTACGGGGTGTGTCCTCTTACGCTCCCATCGCGACGGTGAGCCCGCAGTTCATGGAAGTGATGGGCGTCGCACCCGCTGCCGGCCGTCTCTTCCGGCCCTCGGACCGTACCGGCACCGAGGTTCTGCTCGGGGCTGCCTTCGCCCGCGATACGTTTGGCTCCGCAACGGCCGCTCTCGGCCAGCCGCTGACCTTTGGAGGCACGGTGTACACCGTGGCCGGCGTGCTCCCCGCGGGATTTCGCTTTCCTGAAAAGACCACCGTCTGGATCGAAGCCCCTGCCGAGCCCACCATCAGCAACAGAACGGCCTATAACGATCGCGTGGTCGCGCGCCGGCGCGCCGATGTTTCCCTCCCGCAGTTATTGGCGGAACTCGCCACCTTTTCCACTCGCCTGCAGCGCAGCTTTCCCGAAGACCGCGGCAAGAGCCTCGAAGCCGTTCCGCTGCAGGAGCAGATCGTCGGTGGCATCCGCCCCACGTTGCATCTGCTCATGGCCTCCGTAGTGGTGCTCCTGCTCATCGTTTCGGCCAACCTCACGCACTTACAACTTGTTCGCTCCACACGCCAACGGCGAGCACTCACCATTTGCACGGCGCTGGGAGCCTCGCGTCGCGCGCTGGCAATCCGAGCCCTTACCGAGACCGCCCTGCTCGCCCTCGCCGGTTCCGTGCTCGCGCTGGCTGTGGCGATAGCCGCGCTGCATCTGCTCACCCGCTTCGCTCCGCCGGACATCCCGCGCCTCAACGAAATCCACCTCAATTTGGATGTCCTGTGCTTTTCCACGCTGGTCAGTCTTGCCGTCATGGTGCTGGCCACGCTGTTGCCGCTCTGGCGCTCCTGGCACGTCGATCCTGCCGCAGCGCTTCGCGAAAACCACGCGCGCGGCACCGAATCGCTCGGCTCCCTGCGCCTCCGTAACGCGCTCATCGTCGCCGAGATTGCTCTTACCCTCACGCTCTCGGTTGCGGCGGTCCTGCTCACGCGACAGCTCATCGCGCAGTCACGGCAGGACCTCGGCTTTGAGCCCGATCACCTGCTCATCCTCGACACCCACGCCATCCTCCCCCGCTCTGAATACATACCGCCGCCCACCTCTCCCGGTGCCTCGGCCGCCAAGGTCGCGGCACACACGGCCGGGCTGCACGCGCTGATGGAAGCCCGCCTTGCGCGGCTTGACGCCACACTCGCCACAGTCGCCTCGGGGCACGGCGTGAGCGCCGCCGCAGCGGTGTATGGCGCGCCTATGACGGACTCCGGCAGCAGCGTCGACTACGCGATCAAGGAGCGTCAGGTTTTCACTCCGGGTGTCACTAACCTGCCCCACGCTGACCTCCGTGAGGTCACCCCCACATTCTTCACCACGCTCGGCGTTCCACTGCTGCGCGGACGCGGCTTCACCGAGGACGACCGTCTCAGCAGCCCCAAAGTCCTGCTCATCAACCACGCACTCGCACGGACGATGTTTCCCCGTCAGGATCCAATCGGTCAGCAAATCGTTACCGGCTTTGACGATGGTCCCAGTGATTGGGAGACGGTCGTCGGTGTAGTCGGTGACATCCGCAGCGATTCCCCCGCGCTCCCCGCCCAGCCCACGCTCTACCTCCCCGCCGCGCAACACGCCGACTGGGCGGACGACATGCAGATCGTCGTCCGCACGCCACTCGCCCCCGCGGCGATGACCGAAACACTCCGCCAAGCCCTTCACCGCACGCATCCGGAGATCGCGGTGGAGATCACCACCATGCGCGAGGACGTGGGCGCGGTCCAACGTCCCGAGGACTTCCGCACCACCCTGTTCGGCCTGTTTGCCGCGGCGAGTCTGTTGCTGGCGGCACTCGGCGTGTACGGCGTCACAGCCTACACCATCACGCAGCGACGCTTTGAGTTCGGCCTGCGCGTGGCTCTCGGGGCAACCCGCGGGCAGGTCCTCGGGTTGGTGCTTGGCAATGCTCTGGCGGTGGCGGGCGTGGGGCTCGCACTCGGCACCGTGCTGTCGCTCGCGCTGGTTCGCTTCGTCGCGGGTGTCGTGGGACCGCTGCCCGCCTTTGACCCGCTCGCCTACCTGTTGGCCTCGCTTGCCGTGCTCGGCATCGCTCTGCTCGCCACCGCACTGCCGGCCCGCCGCGCTTCGTCCGTCGAGCCCATGGCCGTTCTTCGCAACGAGTAAACGCAGATCAACCAAGAGGAAAGACGATGCAGACACTCCTTCAAGATCTTCGCTACACCCTGCGCGGGATGCGGCGTGCGCCAGGCTTTACGCTGATCGCTATTTTCACGCTGGCGCTCGGCATCGGTTCGGCGACGGCTGTGTTCAGCGTGATCGATGCCGTACTTCTGCGGCCGCTGCCGTTCGCTCACCAGGGCCGGCTCGTATTTCCCGACACACACGCCCGCTCGGGATACCAGCAGCCATGGTCGTACCCGAGTTACCTTGATGCGCGTGCCGATCTAAAGACATTTGAGGCCCTGGCGGGGTACTCGGATTACCTGCACCTCAATCTAGAGTCCCCGTCGGGCCCTGTTTCGCTGCTTGCGGTGAAGGGGACGGACAATTTCTTTTCGGTCTTTGGGGTGAAGCCTCTTCTTGGCCGCACGTACCTGCCGGGCGAGGATCAGCCGGGTCGCGACGTCGTCGCGGTTCTCAGCTATGAGGTTTGGCAGACAAGCTTTGGTGGTCAGCCCAGTGTGATAGGTAAGGCCGTGCGGCTCGATGGTGTGCTCTACACCGTGATCGGCGTGATGCCGGCCCAGTTTCGCTTTCCGCTTTCCGCGCGAAACGCCATCTACACCCCATTGCATGCCAACCCCCGCGATAGAGAGAGCCGTGGAACGCACTGGATGCGCACGGTCGGGCTGCTGAAAGAGGGAGTCTCCCTGCCGGTGGCGCAGGCCGATTTCAGGCGTGTCCTGGCCGATCTTGGCCGCGCGTATCCCGATACGGATGAGGGCCACACTGTGCGCATGATGCCGCTGCGAGAGCAGATGGTAGGCGAAGCGGCTCAGCCCCTCCGCACCTTGATTTTTGCCGTGCTGGCTCTGCTCGCCATCGCATGCGTCAACGTGGCCGGCCTTCTGCTGGCACGCGGTGTGAAGCGCGAGCGGGAGATGGCACTGCGTGCCGCGGTGGGCGCGGGCCGCCTCCGGCTGTTGCGCCAGATGCTTACGGAAAGCCTTGTCCTTGCCTTTGCCGGTCTGGGTGGCGGGGTGCTGTTGAGTGCGGCGTTGCTGGCGGGCATGAGAACGTTTCTGGTCGACGCGCTGGCTCGTGGTGCCGAGATACATCTAAATTGCGGCATTTTGCTCGTAGCGCTCGGGTTGGCGGTTCTTACCAGCGTGACCGCTTCTCTCGCGCCCGCGCTGCGGCTCTCCGGCGCCGACCCAAACCGTGCGCTGCGCTCCGGCGGAGCGGCCGGCACGGGACGCGGCCAGCATCGCCTTCGCTCGGCCTTTGTCATTACGCAGGTGGCTTTCTCGCTCGTTTTGCTGGTGCTTTCGGGCTTGCTGCTCAGAAACTTACACGCTTTGCTGAATACAAATCTGGGCTTCGATCCGCAGCAGATCCTTACAGAGGTCATCAATCTCTCACCCGGCCGTTACGAAGGCCGCGATCCTCTGGTCAGCTTCTATCAACCGCTGCTGGAGCGGGTTTCGCACCTCCCCGGCGTGGAGGCGGCGGGTCTCATCAACAGAGTTCCCATCCAAAGCTCGGGTAGCAACTCCGAGGTTCATATCACCGGGCAGCCGCCCTATCTGCCGCAAGAGGAGGTGCTGGCCGAGATGCGGTATGTCTCCAGCGGCTATTTCAAGGTCATGGGCATCCGGCTGTTGAGCGGCCGCATGTTGTCCGAGGGCCAGGACACGCCCGATCATCTTGCCGGCTCGATCGTGGTGAATCAGGCATTTCGGCGCAAGTTCTTCGCCGCCGGAGGCAATCCGGTGGGGGCCCATATTGACGACGACGAGAAAGCAGAGCTGAAGACCGGCATTGTGGGTGTGGTGAGCGATGTGCGTCAGGGCTTGACTGAGCCTCCTTTGGCCGAGATGGACTGGCTCCTCGAGGAGATCGCGCCTAGGGAACGCCTCGGCCAGTTCGCCAATATGAACCTCGTCCTGCGTACGAAGGGGGACCCGAAGCTGCTGGTTCCCTCGCTGCGCAATGCCGTTCACCAGGTTGATCCCACTGTGCCCTTTCTCACCCCGGAGACGATGACCGAGGTCGTCCGGGAGAGCCTGGTGTTTCAACGGCTGGAGAACTGGCTGTTCGGCATCTTCGCGGCCTTTGCCCTGCTGCTCGCCATCATCGGCCTGCACGGACTCATCACGCACGAGGTGGAACTGCGCACCCGCGACATCGGCGTGCGTATGGCGCTGGGCTCCACGCGTGCGCGTGTGGCGGCGCTCGTGCTGCAGCGAGTGGCGTTGCTGATGGGCGGCGGTCTGGCCGCAGGATGGTTGCTGACTTCCGCGCTGCGCACGTTGTTGGCCGCCGTGATCGAGCTGCATCCCGGGCACGACGCCGCCTTTCTGCTGGGCCTCACGGCTCTGCTTGGGTTCTGTGGCTTGACCGCGAGTCTCTGGCCGGCGCACCGCGCCGCGTCCATCCAGCCGACCGAGGCTCTGCGCAGCGAATAGCTGCCATTCGTCTTGGCGCACCCGTTGAACGACATGCACTGCGGAGAAGAAACAGATGACTGATTTATGGCAGGACCTTCGGTTCGCTTTGCGTGCACTGCGTCGGGCGCCGGGCTTTGCTTTGGGCGTAATGATCGTGCTGGCGCTGGGCATCGGGGCGAACACGGCGATGTTCACGGTATTGCGAGCGACCTTGTTTCGTCCCCTGGCCTACCGTGCGCCGTCGCAACTGGTGCAGCTGCGGTCGGCGACCGCGGCGGGCGATCCGGGCGGTTCGCGGTTGGCAGATGTGCTTGCCTGGGGCGCGCGGACGCACACGCTCACAACGGTGGCGTACTACAGCGAAGACGTGAAGACGCTGCAATCCGGATCGGCGCAGGGGGAGGTGACCGCTGTGGACGCAAGCGCGGATCTGCTTCCTTTGCTGGGAGTCGAGCCCGTGCTGGGACGTGGCTTCACAGCCGCCGAAGAACAGCCGGGCCATGACCATGTGGTGGTGTTGAGTGATGCGGTGTGGCGAGCGTTGTTTCATGCCGATCGCGGTGTGCTGGGCCAATCCCTTCGGCTGAACGACGACCTGTTCACCGTGATCGGCGTAATGCCGGGCGGCTTCGATTTTCCAGCGGATGTCGATCGGCGGCCTCGGGTCTGGGCGCCCGCGTCACTCACGCCCACTGTCTTTTCACGCGGACTGCAGGGGGACACGCCGTTCTTCCACGTGATCGGCCGGCGGCGGAGTTCTGCCTCCGTGGCACAGGTCACGACGGAACTCACCGGTATTCAAGGCAGCCTGACTCCGCTGTACGCGCTGACTGTGAAGGAGGTCGTGCCGAATCGCGTCGAAGCCACCGACTACCGCAGTACGCTCCACGCGAAGGAGCGCACGGGGCTTCTGGCGTTGAGCGCGGCGGTTGCGCTGCTATGGCTGATCGCCTGTGCGGATGCCGCCAGCCTCAACCTGGCTCGCGCGGCCTCGCGCCGCCGTGAGCTCGCGGTGCGGTCGTCCCTGGGGGCCACACGCTGGCGGCTGACACGGGGGACGCTAGCCGAAGCGCTGCTGCTCAGCGCCTGCGGCGGAGCACTGGGACTGCTGTTGGCGAAGACAACGCTGGCCCTCTTTCAACATGCGCTCGCACGCACCTTTGGCGAGGGCCTCCTTCTGCCTGTGGATGGTACCGTCCTGCTTGGGCTCTTTCTGCTCAGCCTCCTGAGCGCGATCGCCTCGGGTGTGGCGCCCATGTTATGGGCTGTGCGGGGTCCTCTGGAAGAGGCGCTTCGGACAGATGGGGCGCAGGTCGGCACAGGCATTCGCCAACAACGGCTGCAACGCTTTCTGGTGGTGGGGGAACTGGCGCTGACGCTCTGCCTGATGGTGAGCTGTGGCCTGCTGGCGCGCACAGTGCTGGCACTGCAGGCGGTGCCGCTCGGCTTCCGCACCGACCATGTGGTGTCCATCACGCCGCGGCTGCCGCACTGGAGGTACGGCGACCCGAACACGCTGGTGTACCAGCCGCTGGCGGCGCGGCTGCGCACGCTGCCCGGCGTGCAGTCGCTGGCGGTCACCAGCGTAGCGCCGCTCGCAGGGCGCTTCGATGTGAACTTTTTGCTGTCGCTTGATGGCGCGCGGACGAAGGGAGCGACGCCCCAAACAATCTCCGCCAAGATGCGCGCCTCCGGGCCGGAGCTGCAGCAGGTGCTTGGCTTCCGCATGGTGCATGGGCGCTTCTTCAACGCGTCGGATACACGGACGTCGCAACCCGTCATGGTGGTAAACCGTGCCTTTGTGGGGCTGTATGCGCCATTTGGCGATGTCTCCCACTTCACGTTGGGCAGCGGAGATCGCGCCTTCCACGTGGTCGGGGTCATCGACGACTTTCATCAGCAGGGTATCGCCGAGCCTTCTGCTCCGGAGATCGATCTAAATGCGGCACAGTTGCGCCCGACCGACAGCTTCTATCAACCGACGCTGAAGGCACACGCGGAAATCCTGCTGCGGTCCTCGCGTGATCCGCGCAGCCTGTTGCCGGAGCTGCGCCATGCCCTGGTGGAAGCCAATCCCGATCTCGGCGATGCGAGAGTCGAGACCATGGACCAAATCGTCGCGGACTCCATGGGCAGCCAGCTTCTCGCGGCGCACCTGCTGGAGATGCTGGGCGGACTGGCGCTGCTGGTGGCGCTGACCGGTCTTTACAGCCTGCTGACCTATCTGGTCACGCTGCGCACGCGCGAGCTGGGCGTGCGCTTGGCGCTCGGCGCACAGCGGGACGACATCCTCCGGCTGGTACTTCGCGGCGCAGGCGGGCTGCTGCTGGCCGGCGCGGTGCTGGGCTTGGGGCTCAGTCTCGCCGCGGCGCATCTGCTCAGCCGCTTTCTATACGGCTTGCAGGCCTACGACCTCGGCACGTTCACCCTGGCTACGGTGACATTACTGGCGGTCGGTCTCGCCGCGGCCTTTGTACCGGCACGGCATGCCGCGGCCCTCCAACCCACTGACGCACTGCGTGCCGAGTAGCCCCACACCAGACGATCAAGGAGATCCCCATGCAAAACCTGTTGCAAGACCTCCGCTTCGCCCTGCGCCAGCTGCGCCGCGCGCCTGGATTCGCGCTTACGGCCATCCTTACCTTGGCGCTCGGCATCGGCGCGAATACCGCAATCTTCTCCCTGCTTGATCAGGCCCTGCTGCGCTCGCTCCCGGTACGCGCGCCGGGACAGCTGGTGGTGCTGCGAGGGACCGGAGAAGCTTGGGAAGGGCACAGCTCAAGTCACGGTTCCGGAACAGAGAACGCTTCATTTTCCGTTCCAATGTATACCGATCTCCGCCGTCACGCCTCGCCATTTCAGGACCTGCTGGCGACAAGCCCTGCCGAGGTCGATATAGTGCGCGGAACGGAAGCCCAGGTGGTGCGGGCGGAGCTGGTCAGCGGTAACTACTTCACGGTGTTGGGTATCAATCCCCTCCTGGGCCGTCTCTTCACCCAGACTGATGATTTACAACCGAATGCAAATCCTGTCGCCGTTCTCAGTTACGCCTTTTGGCAAAACGGCTTGCATGGGGATCCCAGCGTAGTTGGGTCCTCGGTGTCGATCAATGGCTTTCCGTTTCAGGTCATCGGCATTGCGCCGCGCATGTTTCACAGTGCGATCTGGGGCGAGACCCCGGGAGTCTTTGTGCCCGTTTCGATGACGGGCGAAATTGTTCCCGGCGCGGCGCGGCGGCTCACCGACCACAAAGACAGGTGGATCAACGTCATCGGACGTCTGCAGCCCGGCGAGACCATTGCGCAGGCTGAAGCCCGCAGCGCGCCATTGTGGTACGCACTGCGCGCGGAAGAGTTGAAAGCGCTCGGCACGAAATCACCGCACTTCGTCGATGAATTCCTGACGCGCAGTCGTTTGCTGGTACAACCGGCAGGACGCGGTTTTTCCTACGAGCGTGAATCCTATGAGAAGCCGCTGTTGGTCATCATGGCTATGGCGGCACTGGTGCTGCTGATCGCCGTGGTCAATGTCGCAAGTCTGCTGCTGGTACGTTCCGCCGGTCGCGTGCATGAGTTTTCCATGCGCTATGCGCTGGGTGCAACGAGTGTTCGGCTTGCCGGCCAGTTACTTGCGGAAGGTCTGCTCATCGGAGTTGGAGGCGGTGTTATCGGGCTTGGGCTCGCACCTCTTGCCATGCATGTCCTCATCACCCGCTTATCCAGTGAGGATGGAGTGACGCCCTTCAGCACGGCGCTCGACGGACGATTGCTGCTGTTTAACTTCGCCGTCGCACTGATCTTCAGTGTGTTCTTCAGTCTTGCGCCGGCTTTCCAGCTGCGACGGCGCGACCTGGTCAAGGGCACGCGGCAGACGAGTGCCACCGTAACGGGTTCTTTATCTCTGCGCCAAGTGGTCGTTGGTCTGCAGATCGGGCTCAGCCTCTTGCTGCTGATCGCTGCAGGTCTGTTTGTGCGCACCTTGGAGCACCTGCGTTCTGAGAATGTTGGTTTCCGGACAGACCACCTGCTTGCATTCGGGATCTCCCCGCGCCTGGCCGGTTACACGTCGGATCGCATCCCGGCGATGCGACAGGAAATGCTCGAAGCGCTCTCGACGATCCCCGGAGTCGTGAGTGTAAGTGCGACAAACGATCCCGAACTCACGGGCAGCGATAACAGCGGCAACATCACGTTCCAGAACTACACGCCGCAGCCCGACGAGGAGGTCACAGCGGAGAAGGCGAACATAACTCCAGAGTTGTTCGTCACTTTGGGCGTCCGGTTGTTAGCCGGCCGCTTCTTTACGGAGAGGGATGATTTAAGCCACCCCTCGGTCGCGATTGTGAATGAGAGCTTGGCGAAGAAGTATTTTGGTTCCCCAAGATTCGCTCTCGGTCAGCACCTTGTCGACGGCGGCGGCTCTCGTCCTGTGTTCGATACGGAGATTGTTGGCGTGGTGGCAAATACACACCACGATAACGTTCGGAATGCGGCTGGGCCAACGCTGTTCCGCCCCATCGAGCAGGCAAAAGGAAACCAGATTAGCCGCGAAGTCTTCGTGTATCTGCGAACAGCCACATCGCCGGCGACGCTGTTTCCACAAATAAGGCAGATAGTTGCAGGCGTCGCTCCTTTGCTGGCTGTGGACGGGATGCGGACAGTAGATGAGCAGATCGAAGAAGATCTGTGGAACGAGCGCCTTGTCGCGTTACTGGCGATTGATTTCGGTGTTCTGGCAGCGGTGCTTGCGGGCGTGGGTATGTATGGTGTGCTGGCCTACAGCACCACGCAACGCACACGCGAGATCGGGGTGAGAATGGCGCTCGGGGCCACCCGGGTCAGTGTGTCGCGCCTGGTGGTGGCGGACGTCCTGAAGATGGTGCTCGGAGGTATGATCGCGGGCGTCCCCGTGGCCATACTGATGGCGCGTTTGCTGCGCAGTCAACTTTACGGTGTGTCACCGGCGGATCCAGTTTCGATCGGTGCCGCGGTGTGTTCGCTCACGGTCATCGCCATGCTGGCGGCCGCGCTGCCGGCACAGCGCGCGGCGTCAGTCAATCCAACCGAAGCCCTAAGAACGGAGTAGTGCCAATGCCTGAACCTTTGATTTGCCTCCGCAACCTGGAACGAAGCTACAAGACCGGACACTCGGAGACCTTTGTGCTGCGGCGCGTCTCGTTGACCATTGCCGCCGGGGAGTTTGTTACCGTGATGGGACCTTCGGGGGCGGGCAAGAGCTCGCTGCTCAATGTGTTGGCCATGCTGGACGATGCGTGGCGTGGCGAGTTCTTGTTTGACGGCACGCCCGTACAGACGCTGAATCGCAAACAGCGCGCGGAGCTTGCGCGTAGACGGATCGGCATGGTGTTTCAGAGTTACCACCTGCTCGATGACCTTACGGTGGCCGAAAACATCGAGCTGCCGCTGACCTACAAGGACGTCAGTCGTGCGGAGCGGCAGGCCCTGGTGGCCGATACGCTGGATCGCTTCGCGATTGTGGGCAAGAAGGATCTGTATCCCTCGCAGCTTTCGGGCGGCCAGCAACAGCTGGTTGGCGTCGCGCGCGCGGTGATCCATAAGCCGGCGTTGTTGTTGGCCGATGAACCTACGGGCAATCTGCATTCCGCGCAGGCCGCCGAGGTGATGCAGCTGTTTCGCAAGCTGAATAAGGAGGGCACGACGGTGGTGCAGGTGACGCACTCGGAAGCGAATGCGGCGTATGGTTCGCGCACCCTGGAGCTTCGGGACGGCTGGCTGAGCCACGATACCGCCCAGTCTGCCGAGGCGGTGGGCGCTGCCCGGGGTATGACGCGATGAGGCTTGTGCGTCCGTTGGTCTACGGTTTCTCCGCGTTGCTTTGTGTTTTCGGAATGCCCGCTGCGGCGCGGGGGCAGTCGGGGGTACCAAATGCGAGCTCGCCGGCTCTGCGACTGGATCTGCCGCATTCGCGCAATCCGCTGAACGCCTACCGCGCCGACCATGTGCCGCCGCCGAACCTAGCCAACTCGCCTCGTCTGGATGCGTTGATCCGGAATGGCGTGCTTGTGCTTTCGCTGAACGACGCGATTGAACTCGCGCTTGAAAACAATCTCGACCTCGCGATCGCGCGGTACAACCTGCCGATCGCCCAGGCAGACATTCTGCGCACGCAAGCGGGGGCGCCGTTTTTAGGGGTCAACACCGGCGTGGTGCAGAACACGCCCGGCGGCGGCGGGGTGGGCGGCTTTGGCGCCGGGCCTTCGGGCACGGGTGCGGGCGGAACCAGCGGCGGCGCCGGTGGCGCGGGTACGGGCGCGGCGGGGCTTGTGCAATCGACGCTGGGCACCGGCACCGCAGTGCCCTCGTTCGATCCCTTGGTTACCGCCAACGGCAGCGTGGAGCACTTCACGGATCCGCTGTCCAACGAGGTCGGTTACGGCGTTCCGGTCCTGCACCAGAACACAATCGTGGGGAACTTTGGGTTCTCGCAGGCGTTCCCAACCGGCACCACATTTTCTGTCAGCCTGGACAACAATCGCTATACCAACAACAGCCAGGACACCTACCTGAACCCGCAGCTCTCCACGTACTACCGCGCGGCGATTCAGCAGCAATTGCTGTCCGGCTTTGGCTTCGGGCCGAATTTGCGCTACCTGCGCATTGCGCGCAATAACAAACGCATCTCGGACGACGCGTTTGCCTTGCAGGTGAGCGTGACCGTGACCCAGATCGAAAATCTGTACTGGGATCTGGTCAGCGCGTTTGAGGACGAAGGCGTGAAGAGCAGCTCCTTGGACTTCGCTCATCGCACGCTGGCCACCGCCAAGCAGGAGTTGCAGCTGCAGGCGATCCCGGCGATCGAGGTGATGAAGGACGAGGTGGAGGTCGCCAACCGCGAGCAGGATCTTTCGATTGCACGCTCGCAGCTACAGTTTCAGCAGCTGCTGATGAAGAATGCCATCACGAAGAATCTGGATGATTCTTTCTTGGAGGCGATGCCGGTGCGGCCTTCGGACCTGAGCACGGTGGCCACGGATGCGGCCAGCCTGGCCGCGCTGCCGACTGACGATATCGTGAGTGCGGCGCTGGGGCAGCGCCTGGAGCTGAGGATGTCGGAGATCGACCTCGCCAATCGCGACATCAGCAAAAAAGCTGCCGAAAACAACCTGCTGCCCTCGCTGGCCTTGACGGGATTTTACGGCGGCAGCGGGTTGGCTGGCGCGGTGAACACGGTCGCCGGTGTGCCTTCGACGGCGCCGCCCGGCTTTGGCGGTGCGCTTGGGGATGCCTTTAACAACTCCGCTCCGGATTACTACGTTGGCCTTTCGCTGCTGGTGCCGCTGCGGAACCGCGTGGCCAAGAGCGACCAGTACCGCTCGGAACTGGAGTCGCGGCAGGCCGAGCTGCGCCTGGCACAACTGCGCAAACAGATTCGCATTGAGGTGCGCAATGCGCAATTTGCGTTGCAGGAAAACGTCGCGCGTGTGCGTGCTGCGATGGAGGCGCGCGATCTGGCCGCCAAGACATTCGACATCACGCAGAAGGAGCAGGTGTTGGGTGCGGGCTCGGCGGTGCAGACGCTGGGTGCGCGTCATGATTTGGCAACGGCTGATTCCTCGCTGGTGAGCGCGCGCACGGCTTACCAAAAGGCGCGCATCGAATTGGATCGCGCGGTGGGACGGACGCTGGAGAGCGACGGAATTTCGATAGAATCAGCCAGGACCGGTACTGCCGCAACCGCTGCTGCCGGCGGCACGACCGCAAACCCGAATACGGGGCGCACCAAGCCACTCACGCCCCGCACACCCTGAGCACCCGCCTATGCCAGCTATCCCCTCCACGCAGCACACAGGCACGGACGACCCGGCAAACATACCGCCATGCCGGCTGCTGATCGCCGACGACCAGCCGCACATCCTGGAGACGCTGGCGTTTCTGTTGAAGCCGGAGGGCTATCAGCTGGAGACGGCACGCACACCGGCGGCCGTGCTGGAGCGGCTCAGGGGCAGCAGCTTTGACGGTCTGCTGATCGATCTGAATTACACGCGCGATACCACCTCCGGTTGCGAGGGGCTGGAGCTGCTGGCCGCCGTCCGCGCGCGCGATGGGCAGATCCCTGTGATCGTGATGACGGCATGGGCCAATGTGGAGCTGGCGGTGGAGGCCATGCGCCGCGGAGCGAATGATTTCATCGCCAAACCTTGGGACAACCTGCGCCTGCTGACAGTCCTTCGCACGCAGCTGGAGCTGCACCGGGCGCAACGGCGCGCGCAGTGGCTGGAGGCGGAAAACCGCACGCTGCGTGCCGAAGGTGCACCGGAGTTCATTGCCAAAGCACCGGCGATGCGTCCAGTTATCGAGCTGCTGGACCGCATCGGTCCCTCGGATGCAAATGTGCTGATCACGGGGGAGCACGGCACGGGCAAGGAGGTTATCGCGCAGACGTTGCACAGGCTCTCGCACCGGGCCGCGCGTCCCCTGGTGACGGTGAACACCGGAGCGCTCTCCGAAGGCACGTTTGAGAGCGAGATCTTCGGCCATGTGAAGGGCGCTTTTACGGATGCACGCGCCGATCGCATCGGGCGGTTCGAACTGGCTGCGGGTGGAACGCTTTTTCTGGATGAGATTGCCAACGTGCCGCTGCGGCAACAGGCCAAGCTACTGCGGGTGCTTGAAAGCGGCGAGTTGGAGCGGGTGGGCTCGTCCACCACGCGCACGCTGGATGTGCGCATGCTCTCCGCAACTAATGCGGACCTGCACGCCGAAGCGGCCGAGGGACGGTTTCGCCCGGACCTGCTGTTTCGGCTGAATACCGTGGAGATCCGGCTGCCGGCGCTGCGGGAACGACGCGAGGACATCCCCGCGCTGGCAGCCCATTTCCTGAGCCGGTACGCGGAACGCTATCGCAGGCCAGTCGAGGGAATGGAACCCGCGGCCCTACAGGGGATGCTGAGCCATGACTGGCCGGGCAACGTGCGCGAGTTGGACCATACGATGGAGCGCGCCGTGCTGATGGCCCGCAACCCCCGCCTGGGCATCGCCGATCTGGGTTTGACGGGCAACCGGTCCTCCACGCAGGGATTGAAGACCATGCTTGATGAGCTAAGCCTCGAGGAGGTGGAAGCGATTCTTGTGCGCAAGGCGCTGACTCGCTCCGGCGGCAACGTCAGCCAGGCGGCCGAGGCCCTGGGCCTGAGCCGCGGCGCACTCTACCGTCGCATGGAAAAACATGGGCTCTGAGCCGCAGACACCTAAACCTGCACCGCCTGAGCCAACCCCCCCTCCCGGCCCCGCGGCACAGCTGAAGGGCCGCCGTCGCCTGCCGTTAGGCCGTAAGGGACGACGGATGAGCTACGATCTGCGTCTCCGCCTGTGGCTTACGGCGCTGGCGTTGCCGGTGGTGGGTTGTGGGGGTCTGCTGGCCTATGTGATCTGGTCTTCGAGCTTCGCCGTTCTCGCCGCAGGCATCGCTGCCATGTTCGCGTACGCCGCTCTCGCGGTGGTTCTGTTTGAGGGCGCCACTCGCCCTCTGGAAACCTTGTCCAACGTCGTGTCGGCGATGCGCGACGACGACTTCTCGTTCCGTGCACGCGGTGGCCGTCGCGGGGACTCACTCGGTGATCTGGCGCTGGAGATCAATGCGCTGGCGGGCACGCTGCAGGCTCAGCGCGGCAGCGCACGCGATGCGCTCACGCTCGCCGAACGGGTGATGCACGCGATGCGCACGCCGGTGCTCGCCTTCGCCGCGGATCGCACGCTGCGGCTGTTGAACCCGGCCGCCGCACATGCCTTTGCATTGACGCCGGCCAGCGCCATCGGCCAGTCCGCCGAAGCGCTTGGTCTCGAGCCGCTGTTTTCTCTTGCCGATGGAGCGATTCATACGCACCCGGACGTCTCCGGCGTGGCTGGTGAGACCCGCTGGTCGCTGCGGCGTTCGAGCTTCAGGCTGGGCGGTGTGCCGCATACTCTCTTCGTGTTGTCCGATGTGCAGGCGGCGCTGCGCGAAGAGGAGCGCCTCGCTTGGCAGCGCCTCATCCGCGTGCTGAGCCATGAGATCAACAACTCGCTCACGCCGATTACCTCACTCGCCGGCAGCCTGCGGGCACGCTTGCCTTTCGAGGGCGGGCACGTCGACAGTGTGGCCTTGCCTGAGATCGCCGACCTTCGTCGCGGTTTGCACCTCATTGAAGATCGAGCCTTCTCGCTGCATCGCTTTCTTCAAGCGTATCAGGCACTCGCGCGCCTGCCTCGCCCCAGCCTGCAGGAGGTCTCGGTGTCCGATCTGCTGCATCGCGTGGCGAGCCTTGAGACAAGGGCAGCCGTCAAGGTATTGCCTGGACCGCCGCTCTGGATCCGGGTAGATCCGGCTCAGATCGAGCAATTGTTAATCAACCTGCTTCGTAATGCAGCCGAGGCGGCGGAAAGTATAGCCACCTCGCAGAGCCGTTCTTCCGTAGAGGTCGCCTGGACCGCGACTGCGACGGAACTTGCGGTGCGGGTGGAAGATAACGGTCCGGGCATCACCGACACAGCCAATCTGTTCGTGCCGTTTTACACCACAAAGCCGGAAGGCAGCGGCATCGGGCTCGCGCTGGCGAAGCAAATCGCAGCAGGGCACGGAGGCACTTTAACCCTTACGAATAAGACTCTTTCTTCCGGCTGCCTGGCCGAGCTGCGCCTGCCGCTCACAGGATGTGACGCCGGGCCCAATAACCATGGGTGGAGCTCAAGGCCAAAACGACCGTGACGTTCCGGCTCGCCAAGTCCGCCAAGGACGCCGTGGCCTCGCCCAAACCCTAGGGCTAGTATCGGACGTAAGCAATTGGTGGAAGACATGGGCCTTGGGTCCATTCGACCTGTGTGGTGATCATCTCAGAGAGAGTTCCTTGATGTTCCCAAAATGGCCTAAGAGGCGGCACGGACCTCTCAAAAGAGGGGCTCCGGCTAGGCTGCACAAAGTGCTATGAAGTGGCAGGCCGCAACTCTGCTGTAGTAACACGCCGCTGCAATGAACACGCATCACTTCCCTCCTCCGCTTGCCGCTACGCTCCTGCTTGCCCGTAGAAGCCGGTCAATGGTGGCAACAGATACGCTGAAGTTGGCCGCAATCTCATGCCGGGTGTGTTCGTGGCTGTCCCACATCGTTTTGACCACCTTCGCCTGCTGCGCCGTGAGCAGTTTCTTACGGCCACCCATCCGGCCTCGCGCCCGGGCTGAGGACAGCCCCGCCATCGTGCGCTCCCGGATCAGCTCCTTTTCGAACTGCGTCAGAGTCGCAAAGAAATGGAAGACGAGTCGACCGGCTGCGGTACTGGTGTCGAACTTTTCCTTAAGGGAGATGAAGTTGATGCCGCTCTTATCTAGCCGGTCCACGATCTGGAGAAGGTCGCGGATCGAACGTCCCAGCCGGTCCAGCCGCCACACGATGAGTGTGTCTCCCTTATCCAGACGCTCCAGGCACTTTTCCAGCTCCGGCCGGTCCATCGTCCCGCCACCCACCGTCTCCTGATAATCCGCCTGCAGCCAGCCTTCCGAAGATCGGGCAACTGTGCCTCGGTTCCCTGCTGTTCCGTCGAGACCCTCGCGTAGCCGATCACCATAGAAACACGCTAGCATAAACGTCAGTTCGGGACAGTATGATTATGACGAGGGTTGTGCTACTGCTTTAGAAGCAAAGGCCCCATCCTTTTCGGACCTGCGGAAGCTGTCTTAAATGTTCGTTTGTGGTGACGGGCGGGACAGCCCTATAACTGGAGGCAACATACTTTGTATGCTCCCTTCGATCTTTCGATGATTTGCGCCAGCGCGTCTTTCAGCACCTTCCGCAGACAGTTGCCTGTGTCGCAACGGAATTGCAACTCGGCATGTGGTCCAACACGTCTTCCTTGCAGACAGCATAGGATCGTCTTAACCGCTGGTTAGTTTTAGAGAGCCGTGGAGCTGATTATGAAAATCCAACAAATCGTCGTCAGTATCTTTCAACTAACACAAACCAGCCTCTTCCCGATGTGATGGAATTGGAGCCTGGACAGGGTGCCTTGACTCCTCTGGCCGGTGATCGTGTCCTCGGTCCTCACTTCTCTATGGAGGTGGTACGCCGGAAATTCGAGCTGACCGACGGAACACTTTATGTATTCCTTGAGGGCTGAACGCTGGGAAGCGAGGCATGATGAGCCGGGTTGCGCGTTCGAGCCACATAACGTTCAGAAGAGACGTGGCTGGCATAATTAGCAGTAGGTGAGCCCAACCGAAAGGCATCATGCGATCTAAGCTGATTGACGATGTACTCGCCTCCTTTGAAGGCCTCCAGGAGAGGTTCTGGCCTCACGCCGTTTCGGGTGCCCTTCATGTACTCGAAGCGGATTCTCGCCTTAATGATGAAGATAGGCGAAGACTCTATTTCGAAATCGCTGCATGGGAACTACAGGCCGGCCATCGAAAGCCGAGCATTTGGGGAAACCACTTTCACCCTCTCCAGGTTGGTCGCACTGAGGACGGCAGTCCCCTTTTTCGACCTGAACTCAAGGAAATCAGCACTGATGCGGCTACGTGTTGGTCAGAAAATCTGAAGTATTTGAGTAGTCCGTTCCTCAGGGCACGATACGCAGACCTGCTGTGGGATCTAGCCTACCTCCAGTGCGAGGATAAGAAACGGGACCGCGCATCGGGGGAGATTGCAGTCCAATCCTATCTTGAAATAGCTAAGCTTTCCATCGCTGTTGAAGCGGCTATCGCCCTTGAACGAGCCTTTCAAATAGCCACAGAGCTCAATGATGCAGTGCTCGTCGCTCAGGTCTCGAAGCAACTGTTGCATCTAGCCTGCTCAGCCGAACTTACGGCCATCGGCGTATGGTCCATGCCAACGCGGTGCTTTCTCGATTACCGCAAGCTCCCCGAGGACTGCCGCACGGAATGGATTCGCGAACTCGAACGAAGGTTGAGCGATGCTGCCATTGCAGCTAACGGCTATGTCTGCGAGGTGGCTGCTGATACCCTTCGAGCACTCTACAAGGGTGACGGCGCTAAAGAAAACAGACATCGCGTTCTGCGCACGCTTTTAGAGACCTACGAGGCACAGGCCAAGGACCCGAAAATCAGTGCTGGGGTGGCGATTACCTGGTTTCAGAACGTCGTGGCGCGTCTCGATAGCGAGGGATTGCTCGAAGATGCAGATCGTCTTCGGCTCTCCATCGAACAGCTCGGTTTGGCACACCTTAAAGAGATGAAGACAGTCTCCGTTGAGACCTCGATTGATCAAAAGGAGGCTGAGGAGTCCATCGAGAACATTATCGCTGTTAGCCACCCTTTTCTCGCGCTATTTCGATTGGCTCAGAACCTGAGCCCCCGGTGTGACGCACTCCGCCTTCAGGTCAAGGAACACGAAAAGGAATTCATCTTCTACAGTTTGCTTCCCCGGTCCATTATTGGTCGGGATGGTCTGCCTAAGGCACACATCGGCTCGAGTGAGAACGACATGGAGGGACGAATGGTAGAAGAAGCAACGCAGTCGCTTTCTCTTTCTTCCTACTTCTTCCGTCTGGGTTACGACAAAGCCAAAGCTCGATTTCGATTCACCCCCGAAGAGCTAATGGCGATGATTGCCCGATCCTACCTTTGTTCTCCGGACACCGAGGGATCGGTACTTGAGGGAATCCGCGCTTACGACATTAAGGACTATTTCAAGGCGATCAACGGCCTCATCCCACAGATTGAGGGTATGCTGCGCGAACTGCTGCGGCGTCTTTCGATTCCTGTCCGGAAGCGCACAGGCCGCCAATCCGGTATGAGCGACCAAAAAAACATGAGCGACATCCTTCACGAGCAGGGCGTGGTCGATGTCCTCGAAGAGGATCTACTGTTCTTTATTCGTATCGTCTTTGTTGACCGACGCGGCTGGAATCTCCGGAACGAGTTTGCTCACGGTATATTGCCCACTGAAGCATTCGATGAGGGAGCGGCCAGTGCGGTGATGATGATCCTGTTCCTGTTAGCCATGATCGGTCCACACGGAGTCTATCTAGCGCCTTCAGCTCCTGAACAGGGAGATGCAGCTCAGCAGTCAGCAACATCGAGTGGGGCGGATAGCGGGTCTAATCATCAACTGTAAACCGCGTTTGTGGGAAGGTGAGGACGGAGTAGGCAACCACAAACCTTCGTTTGTGGTTGCGGTCCGGATTACTTCCACGATGCGACACACCATTACCGATCCGGTCGGTGCCCTAGGTATGCTTGTCCCAGATCTGGAGGACATAGTGTTTCGAGCTCTTCTCATGGCCGGTTCGGTACTTTTGGCATCGACTGCCTGCATGGGGCAAAACCCTGCGTCAAGCGTTGAATTTCCGTCCTTCTCAGCGATGGAACGAATGCCGGATGTAGAGGCTATCGACCGTAGCATCGATCCATGCACAGACTTCTACCGGTTTGCGTGCAACGGTTGGCTCAGAGCAAATCCGGTACCAGCCGATCAGACCCGCTGGAGGCAGTTCACCAAACTGCAGGAGCGAAACACAACTCTTCTTTACAGAGACCTTGAGCGAGCGTCTACCCATCCTGCCACCCGCCTACAGACGCTGTACGGGAACTACTTTGCCGCTTGTATGGACACCGGGGCAGCGGAACGAGATGGAGCTTCTACCCTTCTCCCACTCTTTGCAAACGTAGCTGCCCTGAACAACCGAGAGCAGCTGGGCGGTCTTGTGGGGCGCCTTGAGAGCCAGACGGGTACGCCGCTTTTCTTTGTACTTTCCGTTGTACCGGACTCGACGGATAGCTCCCGGCAGATAGCAGAGCTCGGCCAAGGCGTACTGTCTTTGGGAACACGGGATACCTACATCAGCAGTGAAGCGCGTGATATCAGCACGCGACAGGGCTTCATCGAGCATATGAGGACTATGTTCCTGCTGCTGGGAGACACCGATCAGCAAGCACATGCGGAGGCCAATTCCGTGCTTCGAATCGAGACGGCCCTTGCCCAGGCGGCTGTACCAGACTCTGCACTTTTTGATCGGACCCAAAGCACACATAGTATCTCCGTTGGCCAGCTTTCTAAACTCGCGCCGGGTTTCGCGTGGGGGCCGTACCTGCAGGCGATTGGCGAGTCCGCACTCCGCTCCATCAACGTCGAGAACCCCTCCTTCTACACGTAGTTTTCCAAATTGGCAGGTACGGAAGACCTCCCTGCGTTGCGCAGCTATATACGCTGGCAATTGCTCACTCAGTATGCGCCGTTGATGGGCGGGCGTTTCCGCCAGGAGAATTTCAACTTCTTCCGGAAGACCCTGAGAGGTCAGCAGCAGCCGAAACCGCAATGGCTGGCCTGCACTGAAGCAACTGACCTCAGCCTGGGTGAGGCTGTAGGGCAGGATTGGGTGAAGGAAAACTTCCCACCGGACGCGAAGACTGGCATGGAACGTATGGTGGCTTCCCTGCACCGCGCTCTTGGGGAGCAGATTCAACGATTGGACTGGATGAGCCCTGAAACCAAAGCCGAAGCGGAGGCCGAATTAAGCCACCTTCAAGTGATGATCGGGTATCCGGATCACTGGCAGAGCTACGCCGGCCTGCAGCTGTCCAGAACCGATGCCGTGCGTAACCAGATCGCGGTTGACGCGCGGGCATGGCGACGTGAGCTGAGCAAGATCGGGCAGCCGGTAGACCGCAAGGAGTGGTTCAACACGCCACCAACGGTGAATGCCTACACCTTCATGCCCGGCAACCAGAGCGTCTTTCCAGCAGGTATTCTCCAGCCGCCCTTCTTTGACCCAAAAGGTGATCCGGCTACGAATTACGGCGCAATCGGTTCGATCATTGGGCACGAGATGACACACGGCTTCGACAACAATGGAAGCAAATTGGACGCACTCGGCAATGTCCGGAACTGGTGGCAGCCGGATGATCTCGCCCACTTCAAAGCGGCATCCGCGTGCATAGAAAAGCAGTATGGCGAGATGGAGGTCGTGCCAGGGCTAAAACAGAACGGCAAGCTGACATTGCCTGAGAACATCGCCGACAATGGGGGCCTGTTGATCGCCTATAAAGCGCTGCTCGGCAGCATGGCTGAACCCGAAGCACCCACGGTCGCCCCTCAAATGGACGGCTTCACACCCGAACAGCACTTTTTCATCGGCTTTGCGCAGTCCCGGTGCGACAACCAAACGGAACAGGACATTCGGCAACGGGTCAGAACGGACCCACACAGCGAGGATGCCTGGCGTGTGGATGGAACGGTTGCCAACATGCCTCAGTTTGGGGCGGCATTCTCGTGCAAGGAAGGAGCTGCAGAAGCTCCAAACTACGGTGCAGCATCTGGTAGACATTCACTCTCCCCTTGAACTTCACCGAACCTCCACGGCGAGGGTGCGGAATAGGTTCTTTTAAGGCGCTCAACGGGAAGCCTACGGCGCTGTGCTTTTCACAAACCTTCGTTTGTGACAGCTTCAGAAACGAGGAGTTAATGTGTCGGAAGAAAGAACGTTGGAATCCATCGTTGACCCCTTTGTAAAGCGGCTAGGTGGAGAGCGCGTCTCCGACATCATCGGGAATATCAATCCGCAGGCGAGCGCTGACTACCTCTTCAGGCGCTATGGTGTTATCGCAGAACTCAAGTCAGTGCAGGCTGGAACGTTCACCGAGCCCTTCCGACGCAAGCTGACGAACTTGTTGAACAGATGGCAACGCGAAGGTAAGGTGATCGTCTACGGAACAGCACAGCTTAACAGCAGTCAACTCCCGGCACAGTGCCGAGAAGAGCTGTTTTCTGCGATGGCAGAATCCTTGCAAAAGCATATTGTCGCTGCCGCCAACGTCCAGATCAGAAGTACAAAAAAACTCCTCAATATGCCCGACGCGAAAGGGCTGCTTTGGGTGGCAAGCGATGGCAATGAGTACTTCCAACCTCATGTATTGTCATATCTGCTGAAACGCATACTGAAGAAGACGGTAGATGGTCAACCCGCGTACTCGAGCCTTAACGGACTCGCTTATTTCAGCCCCCGCATGCTCACACAAATGCCAGGAGTCCCGGAGCCTGTGATTCTCTGGGTCGGTGGTTGCCGCCAACCGGACTCTCAGCTTCAAGCGTGTCTCGACGAAATGGCGGCCGAGTGGCCGCGGTACGTTTCCTGGGCTCAGGGAATAGATATTCGCTACGGTACGGGCGAGATTGAAGCCGTTCGCTTCCGTGGGGTTAATGAGGCTCCCCTTCAGATTCGCCTTGGAGATGCCGACAAGTGACGTGCTGCTGCCGACACGAAGGCGTAAGTGACGGTTGTGGCAATTAGTGGGCATTGGCTCACCGGAGACGTTCGTTTGGGGTGTGAGGGGCAGTCCAGCCGGATTGTGAGTGAACGTTGATTTAGAATCGACTATCTTCAGGCAAACAACAGAGGGCATGATGCAGTGGCTGAAGGACGTGCTTGAGGGCCTTCGGCGATATCCGTGGGACGCGGGAAAAGCTTTCGTAACCTGTTTCAGCCTCCTCTTCACATTCGTCAAGGTTAGTGTTCAGTTCTTTCCGAGGCTCAAGATTGAGGGCGCAGCTCCCCTCACCGTAGGCCTCATTCTCAGCGCTTTCTGGGCACTGTACTCGGTTCGGAAACTGTCACGGATCTCGTTCAAGATCGCAAACTGTAACACCACGATTGAGGTGTTCTTTGGTGATCTATTCGCGCAGACCGGAATCAGTGCAATTCCTGTAACGACGTACTTTGACACGATCCTTGGAAAACCGGTTTCCGACATCAGCCTGCATGGCTTCTTCATTAAGATTTCTTTTCCGATTACCCGCAACAGCTCGACGCACAACTTGACTCTCAGCTAAAAGATGAGCCGTTTGTGAACGTCGGGAAAACACAAGGAAAGAGCAGATGTTACGAAATAGGGGCAATGGCATTGGTCAAGGTGAAGGACAGTCGATACATCCTGTTTGCCCTGACAAACGCCGACCCACTCACCCTCAAAGCGTCTTCCGACGTTGAGCTGATGTGGAGAGCGCTACACAAGCTCTGGGAGAGGGCTGAAATGAGTCGAATCGGCATCCAGTCAACTTGCCACTCGTGGGAAGTGGGTTGTCGAACCTCGGGTTGACCTCACGCGACTTACTGAATCTGATCATATTGTCGGTGATTACTGAGACCAAAGCCAAGGACATCACCGGGACGATCCGCGTGTTCCTGCATCGAAACAGGTTCAGCGAAATAGATCTGAGAGAGATCAAACGGCATTGGAAGGGTAACTGATGGCTTATCGCAATGGGACCTATGTGGCGTTTCACGCCGACGGAAACAACCTACCGGGCGGCAAATCCGACATCGATTACCACAGGATGCTCCAGGCATGGAGCGCGCATCCAGATGACGACTTTACGATGGTAAACAGCCATGAAAAGGCATCTGCGGTACGCGACTCTAGTCTGAAGGCAACCCTGCGGGGAGGCATGTATCGTCTCGAAGCCGTTACGCACCTCAGCATCCTGCGGATGCTTCCCTACCTCAAGTACCGGAACGCTCACGGCGCTCACCTCTACCTCAGACCCACGGGAGAAAGCGCCTACACGCTACTGGACGACCTCACCCCGGTCACGCTCGCCAGGCTGAACGCCAGAGGCTACAGGAACGCCGCGGTAGTCGAAATAAGCCGCGGCAACTTCCAGGCATGGCTGCGCCACACCGAGTCGCTTTCCAAAGAGCTTGGCACCCTTGCTGCGAAAACCCTTGCCGCACACTTCGGGGCGAATGGGGGCACCGCTGACTGGCGAGGGTTCGGACGCATCCCCGGCTTCACCAACCGCAAGCCTCAGTACCGCGATGCTGGGGGTCTTTACCCCTTTGCCCGCCTCATTGGTCACTCCGGCGAGCCCTTCCCTATTGCCGCCCCCTTTCGCTCCCAGCTCCTCGCCTTGCAGCGGCAGATCGAACAGAAACGTACTGCGCTCCGCCTCAGCTACCCTGCCCGTCCATCGGGGCTTGCTTTGCCGATCACCTTGGCCAGGTTCCGCACATCGCCGCGCTACGGCGATCGGCCAGCCGCCGCCGATATGGCATTCTCGATCGCCGCGTTTGCCCAGGGCTGGAGCGAAGCCGACATCGCCGCCGCTCTCCGCCGCGATTACCTCAGTCGGGACACCAACCCGGCCCGATAGGCTGCCTACATCCGGCACACCCTCACCAAAGCCTTTCAACGCGCTCCCGGCGTTCGGGGTCCATCTTGGCGCGAAGTTTTTTGAAGTTACGGCCCATGTCCCACTCCTTGGGAAACCCGGTCGGCTCAGTGTTCTGAGCTGATCTCTTTGAGGTGTTGCGCATGTATCGTATCTGCCTTGGGGACGAACTCCTGGTACCAATCGGGCGGGCCGGCCGGTCTTGTCGCCTCCGAGAAGGAGCATCGCCGTCCGCCTCGGGTCGAAGGCATACAGCACACGGTAGGGCGGCCTTCATGCTGAGAGCGAAGCTCCCGCATGTTCACAAACTCTGAGCTGTGAACCGCATCCGCGTGAGGGCGTTTCAGGTGAATCCCTTGCTCTTCCAGCAACTGCACCGAGAAGTCCATGCTTTCCTGCTCATCCGGGCTGAGGCTGTTCCACCATATCTCGGATTCGTCAGTGAACTCGACCTCGTACGGCAGCCTCTTATATTCCATCCAAAAAATGTATTCCCTCAAGATACACTCGCAGCGGATCGTCACGCGCATGAGGCGCGATGCATTCCCACCGCAAGCGAAGCTCAGCGCTGGGCTCGGTAGGAATACGTCCAGAGGCCAGGATTGGAACGATTCTGGGCGCTCAGATCGTTTGGTGCTATTGCGCTAAGTAGCCTAAAGGTCTGACACACACAAAGTCAGCCGCCGAGACGTGACCTCGGCGGCTGATTCCATTAAACTAAATAGTAGTTCCCGCTCCAGCCGGCGTGTCGCCACCCCAGGACTGCGCTGGAATACGCACAATATGACCACTACCAGTCTGCCCAGCTGGCACCTGGATATACAGATAACCACCCGCATACCAAATTCCCTGCTGAGTGTCGTCGTACCACGCAGAGGGAACGTGCCCGCTAGTAGGGAGGAAGGCCTGAGCAGTCAGGAGTCCCCCGGTGCTCAATGAGTTCGGGGCATTGCGACTTAGCGTTGTGTCAAGAGCCGAAGTTCCACCAGGCCCCCAACTAAAATTGCCCCTCTGGTCGGTGAGAAAGCGGTTCGTTGTGTCTTGGTACGTACGGATTGCGAGAGCGTTCTGTTCCGCGAAGGCGGGACCAACGATCACAGTAGAGGACGCATAGGTTGTCTGACCATTCGTTGCCACGATTACATTGCCATCTAGAACAGGTGTGTTTTGTAACCCGATAACATAACCATATAGGTTGGTTGTGGGGATCTGATGGAAAGGTTTCCACAGCAAAGATGTGTTGGTCTTAAATAAGCCATAATCGGTCGCAGGCGAGTCACCTGGGTTTGGTACAGTGCCCATGTAATTGTCAAACTCTCCACCGTGCCATTCCATGATTCCCTGGGCCAGCACTAAGCGGTAGTAGCTGGTTTTGGATAACCCATAGCCGCTGATATTTGTGTTCTGAAAGACAGCGCTCGAACCGGGACTAAGATAGATCATGTACCCGCAATCGGGTGTAGATGAATTATCTACTTCAGCCTTGTAGTTATCGAGGTTAATTAATCCTGCTCCACCAGTGTCTCCGGAACCGCTGCTGTCCCCGATGATGTAGTTATAGCCAGGTATATCACTAACCGGCGTAAGCTGAAAGGTAGGCTGAGTTGTACCCCCTGCACCGCTGGCAATCGTTGCCACAGGATTTACTAGAGTTCCAAGATTTCCAAAACCTTCAGTAACGTACGCTGCAGTCACAATTCCATTAGAAACTTCAGCAAATCCTTTATAGTTTGAGCCCGTTCCCTTGGTGTTGGTGATGGTAAGAGGCCAGCTACCTGTTGCCAGGCCGGCTCCAGGGTTTGTGATGGAGACCGTGCAGCTGATGTAATCATGCAGCGCAGACCCTAGCACCAAAGCGGCTTTAGGGGAGCATCCGACGCAATTGCCATCGATCTGCTTGAGGGTGATATTTGCCGCTTGATGAAGCCACAGACCATAACCACCCAAAGATTTCGCAAAGCGGCAGGTGTCGATCGCGATGTCAATACTGGTGTTGCTGGTCCCCGCTTGCTGTACACTCTCACCAAGAGTTTCCAATCCAGCACCATTGTTAATCGAGGTTGCATTCGGCGTCCAAGAACCACGCGGGTAACCTGTCAAAATGGCCCCATGATGGCAACCGATGCAGTTCACCTTGTGCAGCTTGCCGTACTGAGAATTTTGAATGAGAAGCCCGACCTTTACACCGCCAATGTTGAGATTTTCAAACAAGAAGTCAGTGGCATAAGCCAGAATGACACCGTACCCCGTGGAGGTTGAAGCGCCTGGACCCTGCATAAACAGATCACTAATCAGTGCGCGTGAAAGCCCAGCGTAGCCATAACTTCCATTGCCTAGGCCACGAATATTGAAGCTGTAATCGAAGAACCCTTCGTTATCGGAAATCTGATAAATCGTAGACTGATTGCCACGAATCTCAACGCCAGGAGGAACAAGCAAAGTCTTGGAGATGAGAAACTGTCTGTTTGGTGGGAACTCTAAGATGTACTGGTTGCGACTAGAACCATAAGCGGTGGGATTGGCAGGTTGATCAGCCGACACACCTGTGTAAGGGGCGTTTGAACCAAACTGACCACAAGCGTTCAGTGCGGCTTGGATAGCGGCTGTGTCATCGATACCGAAAGGCGCATAGGGAGTTTGTGGGTTTACTTGAGCGTTTCCGAACGCACCGAAGTCCAAAACATTAAAAACGTCTGACATTGGTTGTGGCTCCGAGTTACTGGGTTGCGAGTGATATAGTGGCGACTATTCTGACCAAAAGATCCATTTACTACATTCTGCACAGCACGCTTCCGAGAGGAATCATGGTTTTAGGCTGTACCTGTGATAGACCGGCGCCAGCTTGGCATCGAAGCCCATTTAGTAGCTGTAACCGCGTCGCAGCCAGCTTGCAGTGTCTTTATCGATCTGAATTAGGTCACTAATGAAAGCTTAGTCGATATAGCGGATTACCTGTGCAGTATGTATATTGCTGCATAATAAGGGTTTAACCGACCACAACTCTTGACACATAAGCATGCGTGTCCGTGCGGGTCGCCGCTACGCGCTTACGCCCTTCGAAAGGCTCTGCACAGGTCCTCTTCTTTGGTTGTAAGGTTCAGTAATCCTACAGAAGGATGAAGCTCTGTTCGACTCCGTAGTGAAAGGGTGAACGCAAAACTGCAGGCCAGACCGCCTTCGCAATCCGTTACATACGATAAGGACGTTATCATATGTATAGTGTTCTGGAGGAAGTCTGATGTTTGAAGACCGAGACAGCTACAGCTACGGCCGGGAGAAGCTCTATTTGGCGTTAATACTCTCGCGACGGGAACCAGCTCTATCCAGGAGCGGCTAGAGAGTGTCGCCATGGGCTGGAGTGGATTGGCAGCTTCCTTTCCCGATCTGCTTCCAGCCAATCTGATGCCGGAGCTAAGAGCAACCACTGAGCAGTTGACCAAAGTTCAGGGGCAGGACGGGGCCATTCGAGCGACAACGCAAGCCATGAGCAATGAGGAAGGCGCGGAGCTTGCCGAGCGTGTACTCAGTCTCTACATAGGCCTTCGCGGCGGGATTTAGCGATGTCCCTAGAGATCATTCCTTCCTTACAGCCTTCATCGCTTCTGTCGTCGCTCCCCACACGGGGGAGCGTGGATTGAAACTTCGACGCAACGGCCACCGGAACCACGGTCCCAGCGTCGCTCCCCACACGGGGGGCGTGGATTGAAAATAATGTCAAAGTTTCGTATGACGTTTTGGAAACCCCGTCGCTCCCCACACGGGGGGGGGCGTGGATTGAACAACACGAGCCGCGAGCTGCTGACGGGTCGCGTGGTGTCGCTCCCCACACGGGGCGTGGATGAAACTACGATTGGATCTCTGCGTTGCAGGAAGCCTACAGTCGCTCCCCACACGGGGGCGTGGATTGAAACATCCTGCGTTGAATTCCTTTGACAGCTTGGCGGTTGCTCCCGACCCACCGCGCACAGCAGGCAGAGCTATAGCAAAGGAGCGTGGCTACTTCGATCCGAATTCTGCATTCTGGAGGTAAAACTCGTGGAGCTTAGCCTCCAGGAGCTTCTTGTCCGGAAGCTGAGTCTGGTATTCGGCGATGAGAGCTGGTGACAGGCTGCGATTCAATGCAAACTGGACGACCTCATCGTTCTTGCTCGCACATAACAGCACTCCGATGCTTGCCTGCTCGTGCGGCTTGCGCACATCTCGATCCAAGGCTTCCAGATAGAAGCTGAGCTTGCCAAGATACTCCGGTTCAAACCTGCCCACCTTCAGTTCGATGACGACCAGGCAGTTGAGGCCTCGGTGGAAGAAGAGCAGGTCCAATGCGAAGTCGCGGTCTCCTACCTGCAAAGGAAACTCTGAGCCCACGAAGCAGAAGTCTCGACCCAGCTCAATGAGAAAGTCCTTGAGCTTGCTCAGCAGACCGCGGTGCAGGTCCGCTTCGGCGTGAACTGGCGGCAGACCCAGGAACTCGATGGCGTAGGCGTCACGGAAAGTACTGAGCGCCTCAGGGTACATTTGTGTCACCAGTGGTGACACTTTCGGAGGGCTTAGAACCACCCGTTCAAAGAGGGCTGCTTTGAATTGACGCTCAAGCTCTCGCTTGCTCCACTTCTCCTGTATAGCCATTCGTACATAGAACTGCCGCTCTTCCGAGCCCTTGCTCTGGCCCAGGATGATGAGGTGGTGGGACCAAGGTAATTGTGTCACCAGTGGTGACACAATTGGGTCCTCGACATAGGCCTCATAGAACTGCCTCATCCTAAACAGGTTGCGGCGTGTGAAACCTCGCGCCTTTTCTTCGCTATAGTGATTTGTGTTCATTCCCATGCTGGCGTGCCTCGCCTCAATCGCAGTCTGGTCTACCTCGGCGCTTGCCTGATCGCCGGCATCCGGCTTGCACGGGAGCGGCAGGTCAATGTCCGGGTGATACCAACCATCGCGGCTATCGATGAGTCGGTTACTCTTGCCTACGAAGTCTTGAATCAGCTATTCCGGGAAGTACGTCGCCACCCCACGCTGAAACGGTGACGCTGCACCTGTCCCGGCTCTAGGCGAGGATTGGAGCAATCAGGCATAAACCTGAACCCGCAACCTGAACTACGAACTCATGTTTAGATCAGGAGCCGCATGCCATCGTGAGATCCGTGTCGCCCCACCCCAACTGCCATGGTCTGGTGCGTGAGGCGTCGAACGGTATGTCGTGGATCCTTGCGTTCCCACCCCCAGAGTAAAGTTCCGCGCCGACTGCCTTCAAATCGAGGTCTGCGCTCTTGGGTGCACGCCGCTGTCTTTCGCAGGCCATCAGTTCCATGTCCGCGTCGTGCCATCCGGCTTTCCAGGCGCTTAGGCCCGCACTAAGCTCGGCCGCTCCGGCCAAGCGGGCTTCGTACCCCGCCTTATACCCGTGCCAGTCCCAATCGACGCTGACTTCGGTGTTCGGTATTACGTCCGATGGTCCTGCAATCGACATGGGCACCGTCCTTAGCTTTCTATAGATGGCATCCCGGTCTAGATCCACCCGGCTTCGGCGGAAGTGTTGAAATCTGGTCTGGATTTCGGGGGGAGGAGGTCCTCCCTGCTGCGGCCGGCTGCGCCGTCCTCCGACACCCACCACTGCGGGGACACCCCGCAACGCCCCCTGAATAGACCGGCATTCTTACAGAACGCTTGAATCGGGAACCGGGCCTCCCTAAGTCTGTATGTCTTTTCTCTAGGCCCAAGAACCGCACTTCGGTTCTCCTGAGCGAAGGAGGCAAGACCATATGCAGACCGTTCGATCATTCGTGGGTATGGACGTTCATAAGGCGACCATCTCGATCAGCATTGCCGAAGACGGCCGTTCCGGGCCGGTGCGATTCCTCGGTGTCATCCCGAACACGGCAGACGATGTCGGGAAGATGGCCAAGCGACTCGCGAAGCATGGGGAGCTCGACTTCTGCTACGACGCGGGTGGATGCGGGTATGGGATCCATCGCCAGCTGACCGCTCTGGGCCATCGATGCATGGTGGTCGCGCCGTCGATGATCCCGCGCAAGCCTGGAGAACGGATCAAGACCGATCGACGCGATTCGGAAAAGCTGGCCATCCTGCACCGTTCCGGTGATCTAACGCCGGTGTGGGTCCCGGACACGACCCATGAAGCGCTTCGAGACCTGGTCAGAGCGCGGGTGGATGCCTCGATGCACCTGATGCGGGCGCGTCAGCAGCTGCTCGCCTTCCTGCTTCGCCACAGTCGGAGCTACCCGACCGGCAAGCACTGGACTCAACGTCACCGCGCCTGGCTCACAGGTCAGACCTTCCACGAACAGGCTCATGGCATCGTCTTGCAGGACTACCTGGAGACCGTCTGGACCGCACAGGCGCGGAGAGATGCCCTGATTACAAGGATCTCGTTGATGATTGAAGGCTGGTCGCTCGGGCCGCTTGTTGAAGCGCTGCGAGGTCTGCGGGGGATGGACACGATCTCCGCCGCCACCTTCATCGCCTCGACTGGCGACCTAAGCCGCTTCGAATCGCCGCGGCTGTTGATGGGGTACCTCGGCCTTGTTCCCTCTGAGCACTCCAGCGGAGGGACGATCCGGCGCGGTGGCATCACCAAAACCGGAAACCGTGAAGCCAGGCGCATGCTGATCGAAGCAGCCTGGAGCTACCAGTACCCAGCACGGATCGCAAAAGACAAAGCGGAGATCCTCGTGAAGCTACCGAAGAACATCCGCGATATCGCCTGGAAGGCACAGCCCAGGCTTTGCACACGTTATCGCTCCATGGTCGCCAGAGGAAAGAAGTCAACCGTCGTTGTCGCTGCCATCGCGCGAGAACTTGCCCGCTTCATCTGGGCGATCGGCCAGGAGATGAGGATCACCATGGCGGCTGGGTAGGTCTAATCCCTATCAGCCCTGTGGTGTGGGAGCCGGACAACCGGTCATGGTGATCCTCGAGAGCCCCTTGGGCAGGAGATTCGTCTCCGACGCCCGCGCTAAGTCCGAGGCAAGCCTGCGACGACACACGTTCATGCGGTAGCCAACCCGCGTATGGAAGTTTGAGCGACTGTCGCTGAACGTTGTCCGGTTCCCAAATTATGCGGCAGCAGACCAACACCCTTGATCACTGCAGGGGCGATCACCCCTGCGCCAAACCATTGACAAAAGACATGGAGGGGCTCTGCCCCACGCGCCTTGCAAGGGGTTTCCCCAGGCTTCCGCGCTGCGCTTGTGCAGACCTCCGCTGCGCTGCGCCCTTTCCGTTCCGCCTTCGGGCTCCCTCTCCAAGGGTGGGCGACACCCCTCAGCTTGCAACTTGTTACCCCCGCCTTCGCAAGGTGGCGTTCGGCATTTGGTTTGGCAATGCCGCGACACAAAACGGCAAACGCCAAAGCCCAAGGGAGCAAGACACCATGACCACCACCGACAACGTTCAGACCATCCCCTCCACCCCCAAGCCCCAGACCTCCAAGGAAGCCATCCAGGCCAACGTGGAACTGCTGATCGAACAGCTGGAGGCTGGGCACTCCGACGCCCTTACCGCCTCCCTCACCACCATGGGCCGCTTCCATCGCTACAGCTTCGGGAACATCCTTGAGATCGCGCGGCAGAAGCCCGACGCTACCCGCGTGGCCGGCATGTATGCGTGGAACCAGCTGGGCCGCAAGGTGAACAAGGGCGAGAAAGGCATCCGCATCCTGGCCCCGCTTATGGGCACTCGCCGCCGGAAAGACACGGAGAAGAGCCTACCCAGCCGTCACGCACAAGCCCATTCTGGTCGGCTTCCGTTCCGCCTACGTTTCGACGTATCGCAGACCGACGGCGCAGAGCTTCCCGCGTTTTCAGCCAAGGTCACGGGCGAGGTCGGCGAGTACCGGGCCCGGCTGGTCGACTTCCTCGCCGCCCAGGGCATCGGGTTGGAGTTCAAGGATTCGATCGCTCCCGCTTTGGGCGCAAGCTACGGCGGCCGCATCGCCATCCTGCCCGGCCAGGCGCCGGCCGAGGAGTTCAGCACCCGAGTCCACGAACTGGCGCACGAGATGCTTCACAAGGCCGAGCGCCGTGCCGCCACCACCAAGACGATACGCGAGATCGAAGCCGGGGCCGTGGCCTTTGTGGTGTCGCAGACCATCAGGCTTGACGCGGGACGAGCCTCCGCCGACTACATCCACCTGTACCACGGCAACGCCGCCCTGCTGGCCGAATCGCTGGAAGTGATCCAGAAAACCTCCGCCGCGATCCTCGCCGCCTTGGAAGCGACGGCAGAGAACACCGTAGAAGCCATTGCGGAGGTGGCCTAATGCGGACCATCCTCGACATTCTCCTGAACATGACATAGTGGCCACTTCGGCGCACCGATAACGGGACCAATCCTCTCGATATCTCAGCTGGATCGCATTGAGTACACGAAATAGTTGCGGGTGCGAGAAGGCAGAAGCGAGTTTTCCGCTTTTGGCGAAGATGAAAGATAGATGCGCAGCATCTGCAACAGCATGATCGGCGCAAGGCGGGTCATCATCAAGCTCCGGCCACGCTGCTCCCTTGCATTTCGGTAGCGACTCTCTGCGGGCTCCAACGCAGCACAGCAGCTTAGTCGGCGTGGCCGTCGGTGTGAATGACCGCTGGCAGGCGACGAAAGAGAGTCGACGGCAGATGACTTTCGAACCGGAAGATCGTTCCCGCCGCAAAGAAGTCTCCGCCGCTTTTGCACGTCACCAAGTCGTCCCGCGCTTCAGCAAAGAGGCTTTCCGCGCGATGCCGCTTCCTCAAGCGAAGGTCGCTTGCGAGCGTGAACTTGCTCACCTGTCAACAGGAAGCAGTCTCCAGCTTTCACACGAACAGGATCGCCGCCTTCCGCGCAAAGCGAGCATTCGCCCCTTTTGTACGACGTTAAGCGTGAAGTCCGCATAGGCCGGGAGATCGATCGCCAGTTCCCCCCCCCCTGCATCGAGCGCCACATAGTTGAAAGCCTTTAGCTTCATCGCCGTGAGCGCTGTCGAGAGTGGGTCGCCCATCGCCGATTGGACTTCTTCAATCACTCTCTAGACGCCGCAGCATAAAAAGCTGGATCCTGCGTGATTGGAATCTGCGCTTTCCTGCTCCATCTGCGCTTTCCTGCTCGATCATAGACTCATGATTTTTCAAGATACCCATCGCTTTCCATCTTCCAAGCTACGAATCGCCGTCATCGGCGTCGGCGGTATCGGCAGTACCTATGCGTTTCAATTGGCTCGTCAGGGCGGCCATGAGGTCACAGCCATTGCCCGCCCCGGCTCCGGCCGTTTGCAGCAGTTGCTGCGGGATGACGCCATCGTCGACAAAAAAGGTCAACGAGCAGACGTGCTCGTGGCCGAGGCACTGGACGAGACCATTCCCTATGACCTCATCCTCGTTACCTTGCAGGCACAGCAGGTCGACGCAGTCCTGCCCGGCCTCCAGCGCAGCCGCGCCAAGTGGATCCAGTTCATGTTCAACAACTTCAACCCCGAACGCCTTCGGGACGCGATTGGCGAAGACCGCTGCTCCTTCGGAATGCCGTTTGTGCAGGCCACCGTCGACAATGCAGGCAAGCTGGACGCGAAGATTGGCGTCGCGGGTCAGAAGAGCAAGATGAATGATCGCAGTTGTGTGGGGGTCTTCAACGCCGCCGGTCTACCTGCCGTCTTCGAGCCCGATATGTTGCTTTGGCTTCGCTGTCACGTTCCGCTAGGCGCTGCCTTTGAAAGCATATGTATCGCTGGAAAGCGGCGAGGCGGAGGCGCAAGCTGGCGCGAATCCACGGCGATCGCACGCGGGATGCAAGAGGGCTTTACGCTGATTCAAGGCATGGGATACACCCTTTATCCAGCGGGCAAAGCCAGGCTGAACGCAAGCCCGGTCTGGCTGGTGGCGGGCATGCTGTGGGGTATGTCGCGCATCCCTTCCTTTAGGGAACTTCTGGCCACGGCCGTGAACGAGTGTCGCGCTCTGGTGGACGCCTTGGTAGCAAGTGCAGACCGTGCGAATCCACCTGCTCCGGTGAAAAATCTTCAAGCCATGAAGCCGTCAGGCGAACCTCAGCTGTAGCGATTGATCCCGCAGAACGCATCTGTAGCCAGGAACGCTGACTTATCTTTTGTTGCGATAAATGCGTACCCATTCGACTGAGATCCATTCTCCGAAACTTTGTTTGTCGTGCAGGAGGACCGACTACGGATGAATCATGCTCGACCTCCGCTCGTGCTCTTGGCGTAGCGCCGAATCCAGGCAGGCGCAAATTTTTACATCAGGGCGTTCCATGATGCCGTCCTTCAGACGGGTTTCGTCACGCTTGATCTGCTGGAGGAGGAATCAATCAATGGAAACTCACGCTTGTGCTCCGTAGCCGGCGAATCGTCGGGTTGTTCGAGCGGAATGGTCACATCCGCACCTTCACTCTTCAGAGCCTCCAGCTTTCGTAGATTTCTCCCTGTAGCATGACCTTTGCTGCTCCAAAATACTTGGCGATGCGCACAGCAAGTTGCCCCGCTGGTCCGGTAGCACCGTTGATCAGGATGGTTTGCCCGCACTAAACTCTCCCCGGTGGGTTAGTGAAGCCCAGGATCACAAAACCGGAGTTGGAGATCGCCGCTGCGAACGAGTGGCGCGAGGGATGCCGCAGACACAGCAACTTTTGATTTCACCTTAAGGTTCAACTCCACTTTTGCCCCCTACGGGAAGGGCACAACGAGAAACGACGTCGAAGGAGAGAGTGTGAACTGGTCTCCCTGCCTCGTGATGCTGGCGGCGCCGGCGAGCGGCGTGCCGGGGGCCAGACCGGCCAACGCGGTGTTACCTAGGTCCAGGTGGATGGGGGTTGCGACGCCCCGCTGCAGAACCACGAGCAGGTGCTCCGGCAGGGAGCCCGTGGCAGGTTCGCCGCAACCGCTGCTGCCATAGCGTGCGTACACCAGCAGGTCCGGGCCGCTGGCGAGCACCTGCTCCGCGCCACAGGCCAGCGTGGGATGCGCCCGGCGCAGAGCCGCCAGCTGCTGAATGCCGCTGTAGGCAGCCTGCTGCGCAGACGTGCGGCCCGCCGGGGCGAAGGCGTTTTCCCCCTGAGCTTCCGGCGAAGCGGGCGAGGAGGCAGCGGCCGGGAAGCCGCCCGGGAAGTCACGCCGGTTGTCCGGATCTCCGCCGCCGGTCATACCGATCTCATCGCCGGAGTAGATCTGCGGGGTGCCGCGCGTGGTCATCAGGAAGTCGAAGGCTAGCTGACGCAGCGCGGGATCGGCGACGACTTCGGCGAAGCGGCTGGTGTCATGGTTGCCGAGAAACGGCACGAGCCGCTCCGGGTGCGGGTACAGCGCGTCAGCGGCAAGCACCTCGGCCAGCTCGCTCATGGGCTTGCCGGCCCCGAAGACATCGCGCGCGGCGAAGTAGGTGGGGAAGTCAAAGGGCGTGTAGAGCCTTGTATCGGTGCCGGCGCGGGTGACACCGTCCGCAAAGGCGGAGGTGATCTCGGGGTGCGGGTCGAAGACCTCGCCGACCTCGGTGAGGTGCGGAAACAGGTCTTTCAGTTCGCCGTTAAAGGCGTTCCAGAAGGAGCGGTTTACAAAGGCGAAGGTATCGATGCGGAGCGCGTCCGCGCCGGTCTGCTCGATCCACCAAACGGCGTTTTGCCGCCCGTACTGGGCTACGGCCGGGTCATCCGTGTTCATGTCCGGGAGCGCGTCGGCGAACCAGCCCTGCAGCGTGCCGATACGATCCCGTTCCGGGGCATGCGGATCGATAAGGGCGCGAAAGTTTGTTTGCGCGGGGAGGTGGTGCGCGGCCGTGCCGTGAAACCACTGCGGCGTGGGCTCATCGGCCACCCACGGGTGCCCGGGGCCGACGTGGTTGGGAACGGTATCGAGCACCAGCTTCATGCCGCGGCTGTGCAGTGTCTGCGCCAGCTGTTGCAGCTCCGCCAGGGTGCCGAGATGCGGATCGACGCCGTAGTAATCCGTGGCATGGTAGCCGTGGTAGGCCTGCGGCTCATCGTTCACGTAGACAGGCGTAAGCCAGACGGCAGTAATACCGAGTTGCTGCAGGTAATCGAGATGCCGCAGCACGCCGGCGATGTCGCCGCCATGCCATCCCCTGGGCCTGGCACGCTCGGCCAGCGCTTCCGGGCTGGTAGCCTGGCTCTGCGCATGGGGGCCGTCGTTGGCGAGATCCCCGTCGGCGAAACGGTCGGTCAAAATCAGGTAGAGCACATCACGTGGCGAAAAACCGGCGGCGCCCTGCCCCGCGCGGCGTGGTTCGGCGAAACGGTACGGCACGTTCAGCGTGCGGCTGCCGCTGCGGATGCGGAGTTGCACCGTCTCAGGGCGAAGCGGCGAGGCGGCGAGGGTGAGCTGGGCCCAGTGGCCGTTGTCGGACACCTTTGTCTGCGTGATGCGGAGGGCCGGATCGCTCAACGTGAACTCTGCCCCCGTGAAGCCCGTGCCGCGCAGCAAGAGGAGCGGCTCCGGCAAGGTGCTGTACCAGTTGGGAGGATCGATCTTTGTGACGGTAAGCGCCTCTCGCGTGGCCGGTGACTGCGCGGTTGCGGGCGAGGTGCACAGGGTCAGCAGGCAGAGCAGAAGATGAAGCCCCGTGGGGACACCGGGCGTGGTGATGCGCGACGGAAGCGAGGATCGATTCACAAAATCCTTAGATTCAGCAGGAAAAGGAACGGCATCGCTAGAAGATCCGCGATGCCGTTGAGGCAGCTTGTGAGAGCTAGCGCAACTGCACCGTTTCGCCCTTTGGATTGGCCGCCGCGGTGACGACCCAGGCTCCCGAAGACGGCTGCATGGGAAGCGAGACGGAGGCGACGGAGGCCTGCTTCAGTCGAGGGGTCCAACCATGAACCTCAAGACGGTAGCCCGTCCACCACGGCTTGTAGCGGCCCGTCTGCGGAGCGACGGTCACGCTGAGCGAGCCGTCCGCGCCAAGCGCGCAGGAGAAGGCAATGCGCGCGTACTCGCCGGCCCGGAAGTTGAAGCTGTGGCCGTCGTCGGCGTAGACCTCTCCGCTGCAGGGCGTGGCCGGATCGGAGGATGGGTACACGCGCAACGTCAGCGGACCGGTGGGCTTCTGGTCGGTGCTCTGGGTGAGCGGCTCCATCGGGAGGATACCCCCGCCGCGGACGTAAACGGGCAACACGTCCAGCGTGGGCGTGATCATGAGCGGCTTGGCGGAGTGGAGCGCGTCGCGCTGTTCGAGATCACGGGACTGCGTCTTTGAAGGCCCCTCAAAGCGCTCACCTGTCCAGTAGTCGTACCAGGTGCCGGGCGGTAGATGGACCTCGTAGGCGGCGATCTCCTCGGGGGAGGGATTGGGGGCGACGAGAAGCTGAGGACCGACCATGAATTCACTGCCGGCATCGAGATCGAAGGGATGGCCATCCATGGTGGCATCCGGAAACTCGAGAAAGAGCGGACGCAGGAACGGCACGCCGTCATGCGAGGTCTCTTCCGTGATCGTGTAGAGATAGGGCAAAAGGCGATAGCGCTCCTCGATGTAGCGGCGGCGAATGGCCTCCTGCGCGGGGCCATCGACCCAGACCTCGTGCGGGCGCGTTCCCTTGGCGGAGTGATCACGATCGATAGGCTGGAAGGCCGACATCTCGAGCCATTTGGTGAGCAGATCCGGCGGCGGCGAGCCGGCGAAGCCACCCACGTCGGCACCGGCCAGCGAGAAGCCGCTCAGGCCCAGGTTGATCAGCTGCGGGGTCGTCATGCGCAGGTGATTCCAGGTGGCGCTGTTGTCGCCGGTCCAGGTGACGGCGTAGCGCTGGCCGCCGGCGAAGCTGGCACGCGTCATCACGAACGGACGTTCGTTCGGCCGCACCGCGAGCATGCCTTCATAGGTGCCGCGCGAGTTCAGCATGCCGTAGATGTTGTGAATCTCGCGATGATCGGTCGTGCGCTTGGCAAAGCCCGGCATGTCGATGCGGTGCTGCACGGTATCGGGCATGGTCTTGGTGGGGGTGTTGAAGACGGCGGGCTCGTTCATGTCGTTCCAGAAGCCGGCGACGCCTTCCGCGAGGAAAGGCTTGAAGAGGCTGCCCCACCAGGCGATCGTCTGTTGCTGCGTGAACTCCGGAAAGACCGCGGGCCCGGGCCAGACGACGCCTGTATAGGTGGAGCCATCCGGGAGCTTGACGAAGTGGTCGCCCGCGGTGCCGGAGTCATAGGGCGCGTAGCCGATGCCGGGCTGTTTGGCGATGTGGAGATCCGTGATCACGACCAGATGAAAGTTGTCCGCGGCGAGGTTCTTGACCATCTGCGGGAAGTTCGGGAAGCGGTCCGGATCCACCGTGAACGGCATGTTGTTTTTCTGGAAGTCGATATCGAGCCAAAGCACGTCGGAGGGGATGCGGTCGGCGCGCAGGCGGTGCTCAACGTCCAGCAACTCGGATTCGGGAGAGTAGGTGTAGCGGGACTGCTGAAAGCCCAGCGCCCAGAGAGGCGGCAGCGGCGTGGGGCCGGTGAGCCAGGCGTAGGTGGAGAGCACCTGTTTGGGCTGGGGGCCGTACAGCAGGAAGTAGTCCAGGGGACCGTCTTCGGCGCCGAAGCTGTATTCGGAGGCGTTCGCGCGGCCGAAGTCGAAGAAGCTGCGATAGGTGTTGTTGAACAGGACGCCCAGCGTTCTGCCTTCGCGCATCTGCAGGAAGAACGGAATGCTCTTGTAGATGGGGTCGGTAGACTCCTGCCAGCCGAAGTGATCGGTGTTCCACATGGTGAAGGCTTCGCCGCTGCGATCGAGCGGACCGGGTTTATCGCCGAGACCGAAGAAGTGATCGTCCTGTGAGAGCTGCTTGTAGACGCGGAAGCCGCCGGGACGGTGCACGGCCGGTTCGGCATCCTGTTGCAGGACGTGCCCGGCGGTGTCGGAGACGGTGAGAGCCAGGTTCGCGCCGAGGCGCACCTGCAGCTTGCCGGTGCTGAAGCCGTCCGCGGAGGCCGTGACCGCGGCGGTGCTACCCAGGGCCGCCGGCAGCACGGCCCAGGAGACGTTTTCGGGCGCGGCGCCGGTCTTCCAGACGCGTACACGGAGCACGTCCTCGCGCAGGGCGGTGACCTCCATGACCTGGTCGCCGCTGTGAGCGCGCACGCCCGCTGGGATCGGCTCAAGGGTCTGGCTTTGGGCATGGGCGCAGGCGATGGCCGGCAGACACAACGCCAGGCCGAGCCAAAGGGTGTTCCGGCGAGCGGGGCGAGACGGCGGCTGCAGGCTTCCGCGGCCGTCCCCGACGAGCGGGGGGCAGGACGTCGCGAGCGAGAGCGCGGCAGGGGGCGAGGCGGTCTTAAATCTACTGAACAAAAGCTGCTCCTACGAAGTCACGAGTTCATTGCGCGCATTGCCGGCGCGGTTAGCAATGCTGTGGACGCATGCTCATGATGCTATCCCACGCGGTGTCCTTGGCGACGAGATCCAGGATGACGCGCGTGCCGAGCGGGTGCAGCTCCCCGATGCATGGATCGGCATCATCCAAATCACGGGCGCCGGGCTGGTGAGCCGAGGCACGGCGGAGGACCTTAGGTGGGCAAGTAGGGCAGCATGTACGGCGTTTCTCTGCTTGGGACAGCATTTTGTGGCGTCCAGCGCGTTGGCGCGTGCAGAGTGCCTTCGTCTATTGGTAAGCGTGAAGGGATATCCAGGGCAGCGGTAAAGATCTCGCCGCTGCCCTGGGGTTCGGTTAGAACGTCAGCCGGCTGGCGAGCTGGATCTGACGGTTAGAGTTCTGACGCGTGCCGGTGATCTGGCCGAAGTTGCTGCCCGTATAGTTGGAACTCGGATTCGTGAACTGCGGCGTGTTCAGGGCGTTGAATGCATCGCCGTGCAACTCCAGCGTGTAGCGCTCCGTGAGGTGCAGGTTCTTTTGCACGCCAAAGTTGATGGTGCGGTAGCCAGGTCCGACGATCTGGTTGCGACCGAGCGTACCAATACGGTCATACACACCGAGCTGGTTAATGGTGTGCAAAGGAATCATGTCTGAGAAGGACGAGGGATCGAACCACTGGCCAACGATCTGTTTGGGATAACGGATGGCTCCGACCAAATCCGGGCGATTGCCCGGGTTGTTCACACCGGTGGAAAGATCCACAGGCTGACCGCTCTGGAACAGGCCAATCAGGTTGGTCTGCCAGCCGCCGATCAGCAGATCCATGGCATGGTTGACGCCGCCGCCGAAGGCTTGTCCTCGCCCGAAGGGAAGATCGTAGACTGCCGATCCCGCAAAGATATTTCGCTGATCCTGCGACGAAGTGCCGTATTCCAGAAGAGGGTTGAGGGCGGAGGAAACCACCGAGCCGCCACCGAAGGCATCCGGTGAGTCGTCGAGCGAGTGCGACCACGTGTATGAAGCTGTGAGCAGGGCATTTCCCTGGCGATGCTCGTAATGCGTTTGGAGCCCGTTGTACCAGGAGATGCCCTGGTAAGCATTCAGGGAGATACCCCCGAGATTGGGAAACGGCAGCGCGGTCGCGCCGAAGTTGTACTGGTTGTAGTTGTAGTAGGTGGAAAGCCGGTCGCCATGCGTGCCCACGTAGCCGATGTTGAATACATCCTTGGCACCCACCTGCTGTTGCAGCTGAAGGTTGTACTCCTGCATGCGGCTGTGCTTGTCGTTCTGGTTCACGGCAAGGCCGCCGATGCCCTGGGGCGGGTTCTGCGCGTTGAAGTTGGGGAAGCCGGGTGCGGGCAGGGGGACCGTGGCATCCGTGCCGGCGGTGTAGCCGGGGCAGGTGTAGGGTGCGCCCACCGCGGTCTGGCCGGTGAACGTGACGCAATAGCCGTTACGGGCGTAGTAGGTTGCATTGCCGCCGAAGGGAGGCTGCTGGCCCAGCTGGTTGCTGATGCCGCCGTAGTCCGGGAAGTAGAAGATGCCATAGCCGCCGTGGAGTGAGCTGCGGCCGTCGGACGACAGCTGGTACGCGAAGCCGACACGGGGCGCGAAGTTGAGCGGGTTCTGGTAGCGGATCGCGCGGGGCACACCGTTCTGCCCGGCGAGCAGGACGGTGCCGTTCTGGACGTCGAAGGCCGCCTGGTTGTTGTGCATTTCATAAGGCCAGGTGAGCAGGTCCCAGCGAACGCCGAGGTTGAGGGTCAGCCGCTTGTTGACACGCCAATCGTCCTGTACGAACAGGCCGTCCTCCTGGCTGACCTCGCCGAAGTAGCCGTTCTGCGCGCCGATGCCGTAGTTATCGACGCCGCCGATGAGCAGTTCGCTGTCTTCAAAGCCGGTGAAGTCGGAGCCGTGATAGGCGAGGGCGAAGAAGCCTTTGCCGTCGATGGGGCGGAAGAAGTTGACCTGGCGGCGCAGAAACGTGCCGCCCGCATGCAGCGAGTGAACGCCAAGCTGAAGATTCAGCGTGTCGGTGACTTCGATGGTGTTTTGCGGAACGGCGAACAGGCCGTAATCACCGCTGTACTCCAACTGGTCGTTGCTGCCGCCGATCAGCGCGCCGCCGGTGGTTTCCATGTTGCGGTTGGCGTTCACGATGCCGAGGTCCGCGGAGATATTTTCGCCGTAGTTCGGCGGCTGGTAGCCGTAGTTGTCGCGGTTGTAGGCCAGCCGAGCTTCGTTCACGATCCGCGGCGAGATGGTGCGGGTGTAGCCGAGATCGTAGCCGCGCGCGTGCACATAGCTGGTGCCGCCGTTGTTGGGCAGCGTCGGGCCAAGCTGCGAGGTCGAGGCGTTGGTGGAGTTGTCGTAGGAGGAGCGGAAGAAGAACAGATCCCTCGGCGAGGCGGTCCAGTCCAAGCGGGCGTCAAAGGTGTTGTATTTCACGGCGGACTGCTGCTGCGAAAGATAATTCTGCAGCACACGGTCGGAGCGGCTGGGAAGTGGGAAGGCGTTCAGGTACTTCACCGCCGCCGGATTGAGCCGTGCCGGGTTGATCACATTGGCCTGACCGTTGTAAGAGACAGGCGCGCAGGTCTGCGGGTCGAAGATCTGCCCCTTGCTGTTGACGCCGGGGTTGTTATTCAGCGTTGCCGCGTTGGGGTAGCAGACCGGGTACAGCGTGTCGAAGTTGCCGTAGGTCTGCGCCGGGTTGAGCAGCTCCGTGAAGTTGCCCTGCCGCATGAGCACAGAGGGGACGGTGATGTAGACGGCGTTGCCAGGAAGGTTCTCGCGCAGGCCGGAGTAGTCGCCGAAGAGGAACAGCTTGTCCTTGAGGATCGGAAGGCCGACCGCGCCGCCAAACTGATTGCGGTTGTAGGACGGGTTTGCCGCCTCAGGCGCACCGAGAAACCGGTAGCTGGGGTTGGAGTCGAATTTGCCGCTGCGATAGAACTCAAACGCCGCGCCATGGATGCTGTTGGTGCCGGAGCGGGTGGAGGCGATCACCAGGGCGCCGCCGGCACGGCCGTACTGCGCGGGCGCGATGCTGGTATCGACCTTGAACTCCTGGGTCGCTTCCACGTTCGGGAAAAACAGGATGATGTTCTGCAGGCCGTCGTTGTTATCCACGCCGTCGAGCAGAAAGTTGTTGGCCTGGGGGCGGATGCCGTTGACCGAGAGGGCCGAACCGCCGCTCTCGCCGCTGCGGTTGGCGGGATCGTTGCCGGACTCGCCGTACACCCCTTGCGTCACGCCGGGGGTCAGCAGCGCGAGGTTCAGGGCGTTGCGGCCGTTCAGCGGCAGCTCGGTGATCTGCTTACCTTCGATGGTTTCGCCCAGGGTGGCATCCGAGGTGTTCACCAGGGTGGCGGCCCCGGTGACCTCCACGGTCGTTGTGGCGGCGCCCGGCGCGAGATGGAAGCTGAGCGTCAACGGGGTGGTGACCACGACCGTAATGTTCTCGGTTTGCGAGCCGAAGCCGGCGGCCGTGACGGTGGCGGTGTAGTTGCCCGCGGGGACGGCCGGAATGTTCAGCTCACCGCTGGCGCCGGAGGTGCCGGTGAGTTTCAGCCCGGTCTGGGGATTCAGCAGGGTGATGCTGGCGTTGGGGATCGCCGCGCCGGTGGCGTCGGTGACGGTTCCGGCGATGCGGCCGGACTCAGCCTGGCCATGGGCGTGGAGCGGCGGAAGGGGAGATGCGATAGCAGCTGCGAGGAGGAGAAGCGTCCAGCGCGAGCTTCGGGTCGAGCTTTGCTTCGAGCTCTGCCTGGATTTCTGCTGTAATCTACTGTGATTTTGCTGTGATCTCTGCTGTTTGGATCTTGGTTTCGATCTCGGGTACATAAAAGTGGCCTCACGATTCTGCTGAACTCGGCAGGTCTCGGGCTCCTCGTTCGAGGCGGCTGGACAGCTGCGGAGTGTAGCGATGCAAACCTTCCCGAAAGTGTTGGGTTTGGCGCAATAGAAGCTACACCAATTCCTTCTTGATTTATTATCGAGGCGTAAGTCACTTCCTATCAATGGCTTGAAGCTTAGCTTTACTCGCCCCCTGAAGGGTCGGTAGCATACTGATGCAGGAGTGGACTTCCCCATGATCGCTGCCCCGCGGCGAGCCCGTCTCTCATTCGGCCTCTTTGAGGTCGATCTGGACACCGGAGAAATCCGGCGGGCGGGGTTGCGGGTGAAACTGGCAGGGCAGCCGTTCCGGGTGCTGGCAACCCTAATTGCCCGGCACGGAGAGGTCGTCAGCCACGAGGAGCTGCAGCAGGAAATCTGGGGCAGCAACACCAATGTCGACTTCGAACGAGGCATCGCCGGAGCGATCAACAAGGTCCGCGAGGCTCTGGGGGACTCCGCCGACAACCCTCGCTTCATCGAGACGCTGGCCAAGCGGGGGTATCGGTTCATTGCTCCGGTCACCGTGGAGCCCGCGCCGGGGACCACCGAAGCGGAGATTGTGCAGCGACCGCCGGGAGAGACGGGGCAACCCGTGCTTTCCGCGCATGAGGCGGCCGTGGTACCCATCCCCATGCCGGTAACACCCCCGCAGGTAACATCCCTGCCGGTAACATCCCTGCTGGACACGTCGCTGGACACCCGGCCTACCAATTTGCCGGGCAACATGGAACGCGCCTTCCTGCCGCAGCGCCGACTCCGGGGTGCGATCCGGCTCGCTACCCTGATAGGAATGGCCCTTGGGCTGATGTCATTGGCCAGCTGGGCCACTTATGCTTTGGTGCACCGGACGGCCCCGAACCGGCCCCCGCGCGTGGAACAGCTGACGGCTTCCAGCGTGATCTATGCCGGGCCTCCGAACCCGGAAAATCTGCTGACAGTGGTGAGCGATGGACCCCGCCTGTACACCTCCGTGCTGGCCGAGGGACGGTCGCAGATCGCCTCCATCACGGTGGGCGGCGCGCAGGTACAGCCGGTGAGTCTGCCCGACGAACTGAATTCGGTGACGATTGCGGACATCTCTCCGGACGGCTCCCGGCTGCTGGTCCGCAGCCGCCTCTCCCGCGACTCCGAGCAGCCGCTCTGGATCGTGCCGACGGTGGGCTCCAGCGGCCTGCGCGTGGGTGAGGTGCTGGCCCACGATGCGACGTGGATGCCGAAGGCCAACAGCATCCTGTATGCCGCAAACAATGAGCTAGGGGTGGCGCAGCTGGACACCGGTGCGATGAGCCCCTACGCCAGCTTGCCCGGCCGCGCCTTCTGGCTTCGGTGGTCGCCCGATGGGACCACGCTGCGGTTCACGCTGCAGGACCCCACCACGCACCGCTCCGCACTGTGGGAGCTGGACGCGCGTACACGAAAGGCGCACGCGCTGGGGTACCCGGAACTGGGGAACCTGGCCGCCTGCTGCGGGTCCTGGACAGCCGACGGTAAGAACTACGTCTTCCAGGCCAGCAACGCGCAGGAGAGTAACATCTGGCTGGAAAAGACCGGTGAGCACGCGCCCCTGACGGAGCTGACCAACGGTCCCCTGCAGTACATGTCGCCGCTGCCGGCCCGCAGCGGGGGCGGGCAGAAGATGTACGTTGTCGGGTTGGAGAAGCCGGCCGGCACACGGCTGTTTGACGCGAAGCTGCACCAGTTTGTGCCTGCGCCCCCTTTTCTGACGCAGGCCACGCGCGTCAGCTACTCGCGGGATGGGCGATGGGTGGCCTGGACCGATAACGACACCAGGCTGTGGCGGGCGCACAGCAGCGATGGCACGAGCCGGTTGCAGCTCACCCCGGACGACCTGGAGGTCTTTCTCGCGCAATGGTCGCCCGATGGGCAGCAGCTCGTGCTGATGGCACGCAAGCCCGGCGAGACCTGGCAGATTGAGACGGTGAGTGCCGCTGGGGGCGCCCCGCGAACCGTGCTCGCCGACTCGCGGAATTTGGCGGATCCGGACTGGTCGCTGGATGGGCGCGAGATCGTGTTTGGCCGCCAGGCGGACCTGATGGGCAAGGAGAGCGGACCGCACACCCTGCAGGTTCTGAACTTAGAGACGCACCAGCTGCGCACCCTGCCGGGGTCTGAAGATCTGTTCAGCCCCCGCTGGTCGCCGGACGGCCGGTGGATTCTCGCGCTCTCGCTCGATCAGACGCGACTGCTGCTGTATGACGTCGCACACGGTTCCTGGCGCACGATCTTTACCGGCAGCGCGGCGGATCCGGTGTGGAGCGCGGACAGCCGGGCGGTGTACTTCCACGCCTTTGCGGAGGCGAGTTCGGCCATCCTGCGGCTGCCTTTGGACGGCACTGCGGAGCCTGTTGCCGATCTTTCGCAGCTGGGCCTGCCCTCGGTGGATAATTACGTCTTCAGCGGCGTAACCCCCGGCGGCGCGCCGATCATCAAGCCCCGCATCGGCACAGGCAATCTGTACAGCGTGAGCCTGCCCGAGCCGCATTGAGCACGCCAAGTTGAGCACGCCGAGTTGAATAAGCTAGATGCGCCCATGGCGTAATCGCGCCGTGCAGCGCAGCCTGCGGTTAGGATGGGCATCAATCCGCCGACGCAAAGGCTGACAAGGTAAAGGGAATTTAGCTTCAGATTTGGGGAGATTGTCCTCTACCGAGGACCTGATACTCACGGGACTACGATCCGGAATCCAGGAACCATCCTCACCACGCCGTGGGGTTCGACCTTCGTCGCGATCGTAAGGTTTTGGGGATAGGGAAAGCGCATTTTTGATGATCTGATTCGTGATGTGCGGACCGTATACGTCGCTGGTGTCAACTCCGGCCTCCACGGCGTTTCGCAACACTCCGAGCGCTGCCTCCATATCTTTTGGAGGAACCGAATACGTTTGGACCAGCCAGTTGCATCGCGCCATAGCCAAGGCGATGAACCGTTGTAGACGAGCCTGAAAATGCAGACGTGCCACCAAGATTCTTTGTAGCTGCCGTTCGAGTTCTCCTCCGAACTGCCAGATGACTAGATGAACCAAAGCTCAAGTTGGAGCGTCCCATTCCATGGGAGCAGCCGAAGCAGTCTTAACACCAAGAAAAAGGCCTATACAGGCGCGCTCCAATGCCAGCGTGAACGCAATCCTGCAAGCGACGGTTCAGGTTTTGCAGAAGGAAGGATTGCAAAAATAACAAAAAAAAGGTGGCTGCGCGTGCCGGTGTCTCGATTGGAACGCTCTATCAACATTTGCCGAGCGTCTGGGTCCGTTACCGTCTCCACCTGGTCGCCCTTCAGGAATAGTCCCTGGTTCTTTGCCGTCATCCGTCATCCTTCGAGCAGCGTGTACTTCGACACTGACCGCGCCGAAGTTTGGCTCCGCGCTCCGCTTTTCAGGTAGTCCTTCCAGTACAGACCCTGTGCAGCCGTCCAGCTCCGCTCGTACTAGATCGTCATCATTCCGGCGAACACCAACGTCGCCGCGAAGAACGCCCCGATCCCCCAGACCGGCCTCCGGCTCGGCCACGCTTTTTTGTAGTCCTTCCGTCCCCACTCGCCATCTCAGCCCGCCTCTCCAACTTTCCGTTTCAGCTCCTTCGGTCGTCGCTTCCATCTTCGGAACCGCCGCCGTCAGACGCTCCATCGCTTGCCCTGTCACCGTCCGCCGTTTCGATCAGCCTCCAGCAACCCCACCCAGGTCTCGGGCCGCAGAGGATCTTGTGGAACGCCACCATCCCAAGCTCCGCTAGCTCGCGGACCGCAGTGAGATGCGGTGCCGGACCAGCATCGCCATGTTTCGCTAATTGGTGCAGTCACCAACCCGGACCGCGACGAGCATTGCACCTCGGGTAACGATGAGCCGGAGCCATGTGCGCGGTCCTCACTCGCATGGAGGACCGGGCAACGACTAGCATCACTTTGCTCGAAGCGCACACTACAACAGAAGTTCACCGGCACGGTTGTCATTCCTGACAACCCTTACCAAACCGGCTTCAGGGAAGGTGTTAGTTACTGATCCAAACGTTATAGTCAGTCCCCGACGTTAGCAAGGTCCACGTAGTTCCCGTGGGAGGCGACCAGCTGCCCGGACCGATCTGCATCGCCAGCTTGTGCGCTGTGCCGGTAATCACCGCCGCATACAAGCCGGTTGTGGCAGCCGAAATGGAAACTGCCGAAGTGGACGTGATGCCCGCGGAATGCCTTGCATTGACCAGCGCAAGGATGGGGCTGCGTAGATTCCAGTAGGAATAGTAGACGTGAGGGTAGAAGATCGTAGGGATCCCGGGATGCGTCAGGATGTAAGCATATCCTTGCATGACACTTCCGCAAGGAACGGGTTCTTCATTTTGACCGGTGCTGCAGTTCTCAGCCGGCCCCGTGTCGTGGTTGTCGACAAAGGTGACCTCCATCGCTGGCAAAAGGCCGATCACACCCGCAGGCCCTGAACCGGTTTGATTTGCCAGCAAATAATAGTCGTTGTACTGGATAGCTTCCACCAACAGTTCATGGGTCGTGTAGTCGAAGGTACCGCAGCTCATCTGGTTGCCTCCCCCGCAGGAGGCGTCTGAGCTGTTGGTGCAGCTGGCTCCATCGCCTTGCATAAATTGCGCTTCAAGGGTCCGATTCGCGCTTACGTTCGAGTTGCTAAAGTCGCCGTTCAGCTTGTTCCAGACCTCAGCCACACACAAATCCGGTGCGAATTGGTTGGTGTAGCTCTCTTCAAAGCCGGCGCGATACCCTGGTGCGTAGTCATAGCGCAGCCCGGTAAACCCGAGGTTTTTAAGTGAAGCCATGTACGTAATCACGCCATTGGCTACGGTCGTGTTGGTGTGGTCGAGATCAGGGGCGAGGTTGAAACCCAGTCCCGTGTCGTTTGCTCCCGTTCCACAGCCGGAGACGGCAGCAGAGGTGCCCGCGCCACAATCGTCGTTACCCACGACAGAACTGGTGCCGCCCCAGCTGGGATTGGTAAAAGGCTGGTAAGAGCCGGAGGTACCCACTCGGTGGTTGATGACGATATCAGCCACGGACTGGATACCTTGTGCCTTGAAGGCGCTGATGGCGGCCTGCAGTTCAGTCGCGGTACCGTAGGCGCTGCTGAGGATGTTCAGTTGGCGCGGTAGGTAGCCTTGTGCAAAGCCTCCAGGACCAGGAGCTGCATCCGACGACGGCGGAAACCAGACATGGGTAATGCCCAAGGCCTTCATGTCGGCGGCCTGGCCCTGCATGATGGTGTACCAGTCCGGATTGCCGTATCCAGAGGAATCCCAATCCCAGCCTTGCATCAAAATGGCCGTACTTCCACCCTGTTGTTGCTTGGGTGTGGTCGCCTGAGCCATTTGAGTTACGGTGAGCAGACCTGTAGCTGCGAGACAAAGCGCTCTTCCTACATTCATTTCAAATGCTCCTGTACTGGTGACACATGTGACGGCAAAGCTGATTAAGTTCATGCGAGATTGGGCCGATGAAGCTGCCCAGCTTCAGGCGGATTCGGAATGATGATCTCGCCACTCTGCGCGCACGGGACACCTCCGCTCGCGCCGTGCAGAACGCACCAAGATCTTCGCCCACCAATGTACAGGACAGCAGAGAGCTGAGTACTCCTGAAGCTGACTACAGTGCCGGTAGCGGAGCAGTGCTCGGTGCCAGAACCTCATCCAGCCCATCCGGCGTGCCGTCTAACTCGCCCCAGCGACGGGTATCTGGAAACGCTAAACTACGGCAGCAGTACCGTCTTGTAGTGCCCGCCGCATTGAGGAAGATCGGCTGCCACTTCGCCAAGGGTGATCGCCTTCAATTCACCGCACCCTCACGCGATCCCGGCGTAGCCAACCGTGACCTCGCACAGCTTCCAGGGCGTCACTGCGGCCCTCGGTCAGAGGCTCCGCCACAACACCTCGAAAAGCTCTGTTATCGACCTTCGGCAGGGGAACAGCCCCCCATACAACCGCCACAACCACCCAGCAGCCCCGAAAGGAAAGACCATGGATAGCGATGCACAATTGGGTTTCGCCCCGAAGCCAGCACAAAGGAATGCATCTACACGCCTGCCGAGCATGAGCGCCACTACGCTCCGCTCAGCCAGGCGCTACACCCAGCAGACGCTCAGAAGTGAGGGCAGAGGCCGTGCTCTCTGCCCTCACGGTGCAAATTAATCCTGATATTGATTAGAGGGGCTGGATGTTCTCTGCCTGCCAGCCCTTTGGGCCTTTGACCACGTTGAACTGCACGGCCTGGCCTTCCTGGAGGCTCTTGAACCCGCTCGAGGCAATCGCAGAATAGTGCGCAAAGACGTCTTCGCCGTTCTGCCTGCTGATGAAGCCAAACCCCTTGGCATCGTTGAACCACTTCACTGTTCCCTGTTCCATAATGCTTCTCCAACAAAATGTATTCCGGCTGGCACACTGAACGAACTCGACAAAGGAAGCGGTGAACCGGACCGGATGCATGCAGCCTAGCACTTCTGTGTCGATCACCAAAGTAGGATCAGCTTCCCTGGAATGCTCAAGAGGCGTCCGGTCCGAGTATTTCGTTCGTGGTGCTGAGAATCCCAAACCGCTTCCCGATCTCATGCGGCAAGTGCACGCCCAGCCTCGCGCGGGTCAGGGCAACCTACAGCAGCCGCGCCTTGGTCTTGTCAGCCCCTGGCGGATACATCATCACCTCCGTCTCGGGTACGCCGCAATGGCGTGGAGCGCACGATCAGCGGCATCGAGTGCCGGGGAGCCCTCCCACTGACGCCAATGGCGGATACACACCTCCGAATGACAACGACCTCTTCCTAAATGCAGGAATCTATTCCTTCGACGGGAATGGTCTGTCCTTACTTATTGGGCAACGGCGCACAGATCAGCCTCGCGGGCGGCAGCTCTGAGTTCCTGAAACGCAGCGAAAGCAACGACGTCATCGAAACAACTCCGATCAGCATTACGTCTGTTACTCCCGAGCCTTCTAGCATCGCTCGCTCGGCACAGGCATGCTCGGCGTGGCCGGTTGGGCGCGCAAGCGCTTCGCGTAGGCGCTCGGAACAGAAGCAATCCATAACTGAGGTGTTTGCACTGCGCTTCCGCTTGGGCGATCAGCGTCTTATCTACCAACCTGACTACTTCTTCCCGTTGTCTTTGAAATTCAAGGCGAAGTAGTAGTACGTAGACGAATGACTCGTTGTTACATTCGTCAAGAACTGACCCCCGCCGAAATACCCGATGCCGCCACCCAAATTGAAATGCGGATTCATCTCGTACCAGGAGTAGCTATCGAGTTCCGCGCCCACGTGGCGGCCGTGGTCGATCTTGTTGGTTACGATTGCATTGCCTGAAGTGTTGTAAATGGAATCCAGCGCTGAAGCTGCCCAGAAGTCCAGGCCCTGCACCGTGAAAGTGAGTCGCCGGTGTGGCTCGATGGTAGCTCCCACACGCACCGACTCGAGGTTTTGCCAGCCGAACAGATCCGTGATTCCAAAGCGGTCGTGGGCTGTCGGATAGATGGTGTCGAAGGTGGTGTGCTTAAGGTTTTTCGCCGGATCGCTGTTGCCCGATGCATAGTCGTATTGCGCAAAGAGACGCGGCTTGGACGCTGTACCGACAAACTGGTATGCCGCGCCTCCCTGTCCTGCATAAGCACGAATGAGCTGTGATCCGATGTTGCCGTTCTCGAGGATAAATTCGCCTCCGTAATCAAACACTTGGTGGGTCTGAGCCTTCAAGCGCAGGCTTTCAGCCTTCTCGTCTTCCTTGCCAGTAGACTTGCTTACCGCGGGTTCCACGACCTCTGCCGGCTGCACGCGCCAGAGAAAGAACGGTTCCAGGCTCGAGTGCGGCACCAAGTTGTCGATGCGGCCGTAAGCTCCGTAGATGTTGTTGCCTTCCTGATGGGGGCTGACACCAAAGGCCTGTGGAACCACAGCTGAGGCGGCAAAGATGCCCAGGTGTTCTCGTTTCGCATTCAGGTTTAAGACCGCAGCGTCGTAGGAGCGGCCCTGGTTGCGCCATTCGGAGTTGGCGATGATGGTGTTGTTGTAGTTTATAATCTGCCGACCGACGCGTAAGTTGAACCAGTGCTTGTCGGGCGCACCGACCTCTGCGTACGCCAACTTAAAATCCCAACGAACCGTGTTCGGCGGCCCGATCGGTGGATCCTGGAAGCCTGCACGAGCATCCTGTACCTGCGCCGTAACGCGCAGCCAACTGGCTGTGTGCAAGTCCACCTGGAACCGAAAGCGGTTTAACAGGTAGCGGTCATCGGCATTCGCCTTGAAGCTATTGTTGTTGTACCCCTCGACGCGGAAGCGTTCTTCTGCCTGGAAGTCGATCCAATGCGGCAAATGCGCGTCAAGGTCCGATATTGGCGCAAAGTCATGAAAGTCATAGGGCGCCGGGTTGCCGGTGGTCCGTCCGGCAGCGCCGTTGAGGAAACTCAAGGGATTCGAGGCTGGTCCCGTGATCCAGGCACCTTTGTATCCGGATGTCGCGTTTTGCGTGGAGATATCGTCCTGCGCGGCAAGCGGCAGGGCAGCCACCGTCGCAAACAAGGAAAGCAGGGCAAGGCTTAGTAGCGCAGACAAGCACGCAGGAATGGATATGGAGGCACTAAACGCCTTTAGCACTTTTAAATCCTTTAGGATTTGGGGAACCTAGGTGACTTAGACGCCCGCCCAGATAGGCCGGCAGAATCTCATCGACAGGTGGGATGACAACAAGTCATGCCGAAATCCTAACAGGAAATCTGTTTTCGTTCTCTGCATCCCGCATCCGTCAGTCGGCCCGGTGAAATTGAGGCCCATTCGAGCCGCGTACCTACTCGCCATGATCCCAGGGCCCGACAAGTGCCCGTGGCGGCTTGGGTTCTGCAAGCTCAACTGCCATACTTAGATATGGCCTGGTACGAACTCAATTCGGCAGACGATCCCCGTTTCGCTACGCTGGTGCAGCAATTTGAGTTGCATCCATTGCATGTCGAAGATGTACGTTCAGCTCAGGAACGCATCAAGGTGGATCAAACAGCCTCTTACGCCTTTGCCATCCTGAAACCGGTGAATCTTGGCAAGGGACAGGACGGGCAGGCTACACTTAACTTCTCTACGCTCGACATATTTGCTGGAGTGCACCAGAACCAAGCCTTCTTCATCACAATCGGCAATCCAGCTTGCTCTTCCACCGCCGACGCCTTGACTCGCGCTCATCAGGAGAAAGATACAGATAAGCCTGCTCGCTTGCTCTATCTGATCCTCGACACCATAGTGGACGGATATTTCCCGGCGATCGATCACTACGATGACCGAATTGACGCTTTGGAGGACAAGGTCATAGCGAATCCCGAGCCGGCCACCCTGCAAGAAGTGTTCTCGCTGAAGCGAGACCTTATTGACCTGCGTCGTGTACTGGTGGGAACTCGGGATGCCACTCTCCATCTTCAGCGCGATCCCGATTCCATCATCGATGCAAACCATCAACCTTTTGTGCGGGACATCTACGATCACGTTGTGCGTCTGCTCGATTCCGTTGAAACCCAGCGAGATCTGGTGAACAACGCTCTCGACATATACCTGTCTTCCGTGGCGAACCGCACGAACGAGGTCATGAAGGTCCTTACAGTCTTGGGGACGATAGCCCTGCCAGTTATTTCGATTAGCGGCATCTATGGGATGAACGTCAAGGGACTACCTTTTGCAGACTCACCGCACGGAGCCACCTATGTCGCCGTCCTCACACTCGTCTTTACAGCGATTCTTCTTCTGCTGCTAAAACGGAAGAAGTGGTTCTAAGGTGAGGAGCCAGTAAACCGATCAGTGGCGTGCGCGATACCAGGTGCTGCCTGACAGCGTCTGATGGCTGTTCAGGTTCCACTCTAGTTACGAAGCGGGCCGGCGTATCGTCCCGCCGGCCCCCACATTCAGGCCTTCGCAACCTGCGAGACCGACGGCTCAAACTGCCCGAGCAACTCCGGCATCGTTGTCTTGCCGAGATCGACGGCTGCTGTTCCCCCTGCAAGTACCACGCTCACATCTGTAATGCCGATGAAGCCCAGAATTTGCTTGAGGTAGCTGATGGCGACATTGTACGACTCCGTCTGTGCTCCAGGCGTGTACACACCACCGGAAGCCAGAATAATGGAAGCCTTTTTGCCTTTCACCAGACCTTCGTAGCTTGCGCTAAAAGTCACGCCTATCCGCACGATGTGGTCAATGTAGGCCTTCAGGTTTGCCGGAATGGAGAAGTTGTACATAGACGTCCCAATCACGATATGGTCGGCGGCCATTAACTCGGCAATAAGATCGTTGGAAATCGCAAGGGCTTGCTTGATTTCAGGGGAGTGCTGCTCAGCAGGGGTATACGCACCCATAATCCAAGGCAGATCGACAAACGGCAGGGTTGTTTTCGATAGATCGCGGACCACGACCGTTCCACCGGAATGCGCGTTCTTCCAGTCGTTGATGAACGTCTGTGTGAGTTTGCGAGAGACGGAGTAGTCGCCTCGGGGGCTGGATTCGATGGCGAGCAGGCTGGGCATAGGCGACCTCGTAATTTCGGTTGGAGGAGTGGTAGTCCGGATCACTGGCCTATTCGGCTCAGCGGGCGGAATTGATTTGTTGGCGAACAGGCGCATGAAAAAGTTCATTGTGACCTCGGTTGGGCGTGGCTGCATGCTGAAAGCCGCGAGCGATCTGCGGAACGCAGGAAGACCCATTCATGTAAGCCGTTTCCACTCTGCGATGGATGAAAACCAGGCCGGTGTACGCTCGATCTTGAGATCTACGACCAACTTCTCGAACGCCGCACGATAGTCCCTGGTCATTTGGTTTTGCATGAAGGAATCCGGCGTCTCGTCCCAAACCTCGTAGTTCACGATGTTATCCGGATCTCTCGCATCCTGGATCAAAGATGCTTCGACAAACGTCGGCTCCTTCACGATGTGGGTAAAGAGTTCCTGTAACGAAGACAGGAATTTCGACCTGATCGGCTCGCCGACTCGAAAGTTCACGATGAGCGTTATCTTGTCTGCTATGAATGTCCTTGATGATGGAAGTGAGCATCATTTTGCAGCGCGCGGTCACGTGAAAGTCTGGCTACGACGCTGCTATTTCGATTAAAACCGGCGAAGTCATTACGGCGACGTAATGACAAACACAAGCTCGGTATCCTGCAAGGCCTCGATACGGATGGTCGCTTCCTCGCGCAGGACGATGCCCTCCCCCGTCGTTGCGCGTGCGTCGTTGACCTTCACGGCGCCGGAAGAGACGACAAGGTAGCCAAGGTCGCCGGGCCTGAAGTCGTAATTCGTTACTGTACCCGCCAAGAGAGACACGCCAAGTACCTCCGCATCGCAGCGGAGCTCCAGGCTGCCTTTCGTTCCCCGTCCACTTGCCAGGGTGATGAAGTTGCCCGCGCGGTCAGACTTTGGGAAGGACTGGGTACCACAACGCGGAGCGTCTCCTGCCAAGCGCGGCTTAAGCCAAAGCTGGAAAATCTTTGTCGGCACATCGCCAGGATTGTGCTCCGCATGCTGGATACCGGTACCGGCGCTGATGATCTGTATATCCCCGGTTTCTATACGTCCTTCGTTGCCCAGACTGTCCTTGTGCGACACAACGCCAGCTCGTACATAGGTGACGATCTCGACATCGGCGTGGCTGTGCATACCGAAGCCGGTGTGGGGAGCGACTTCATCATCATTGAGGACATACAGGTTGCCGACTGGCTTGTGGTCGGGGTTGCCGAACCGGCCCATGGCAAAGTGATGTTTCGCCTTGAGCCAGCCCATGTCCGCGCCGGCAATCGTATCGAGTGATTTCAATTCAAGCATGGATACCTCTAAGTTCAGGTACTGATGCGGTGTGATCGCTGGCCTGGAAGATCGATCGGAAGGCATTCCGCACGTTCCAGAACGTAAGCGCGAGGAGAACGGAAATAAAGAGGGCGACGGGCAAGCCGCTCGGGGCCATGAACGCGTGGAACAGAACGATGTTGGCAGTGATCGCTCCGAGAACAACCAGCGTGAGCGGGACGAAACGGTTCACAAGCAGCAGGAGGCCGCCGAGCGCCTGCAGCGCCATGATGACCATGAGCTCATGGGACAGGAATAACCCTCCCATAAACATGCCTCCAGGCCCGGGAGGAGGCGGAGTTGGAATGAAGTGCAGGAACCCGTTAAGCCCGAAGATAAGGAAAACGAGACCAAGCAGATAGCGTGCGATGGTGGAAGCAAGTTTCATGGGCAATGTCCTTTCTGAACGAGCTGGCCAGCGAGGTAGAGCATTAAAGTCGTGGGAAACCAAAATGGTGCCCCGTGCGGTAGCGGAAAAGCAACAACTGTTGCCTAACCACGTTTCCGAGTATACACAGATTCAGTACATGTGTTGCTTAAACTATGAAAGTTGTTTAGGCGTAGACTGGCAGAGTGAACGATCCCAGTAAGAGCCTCGATCCCCGGGTGCGCCGAACCAGGCAGCTCTTGCACGATGCCCTTGTGCAGCTCCTGGCGAAAAAGACGTTTGCGGAGATCTCGGTGGGAGATGTTACTGACGCGGCTACCGTCAACCGGGCCACATTTTATGCGCATTATCCTGATAAATACGCGCTCCTTGAATGCACCACGGGCGCTCGCTTTGCTGATCTTCTGGAGAAGCGCGCGGTCTCCTTCGACGGCACGTGTGACTCTGCCCTTCGAAAGATCTTTCTGGGCATCACCGACTTCATGCTCAGCGTGCTCGGTCCCGGTCATGAGCACCGGCCACATTTGGACCCCTACATGGAACTGGCCATCATCGCCGTCGTCCGTGGCATGGTGATCGAAGGTCTGAACCAATACCCGGCAGACTGGAAGGTGCCTCAGCAAACCCTGGCAAATACGGTCAGTTGGGGTCTATACGGGGCCGCAAGGGATTGGATCGACTCGCCCGAGCGAGGACCGGCTGAAGAGATTGCTAACGGTGTCACCGGCTTGCTGGCACCTCTAGTGCATCCGCGTTAACCGACTCAGAGCCGCAGACGATCCTCCGTTCAATGGGAATCAGGGTGGACGACGCGTCTCTTAATCGGCCGCTGCCCGCCTATGGACAGAAAAGTCAAATGAGCTTCAAAAAATGTCTGACCAGGAATTGAACCAATAAGCCAGCTCCGCGTCTCCTTAGGTTTGCGACGGAGCATCATCCTCACGTCCCGGTAACGCTTATCTCGCCCTTCTAATTTTTCCAAAAGGAATGAACGCATGGCACGTTGAGTTTTCTTCTTCAATTAGCCTCTCGCTCTGCCGGCATCCCGAGCTTGATGTCAACGCAATCCAGCCATCTTCCACGGCTCCGTCCGCTCCTATTCAAAAGGAACACCGTTGGCTCTCGCCTCTTCGCCGGAGTCCATTCATGATCTCTGTGCAGTCTAAAAACGTTTAATACACATGGGCGTTTGGTGCGCTCCGAGCTGGTCAGACATGCGGGGTATGCGCCTTAGTCTTTGAGACAGTCGCATGACAAGGTAATTGCCCGCGCCATGAGGGTGACGCGGGCAACCTTCGGCGACCGGTCACCGAAGACTGAGCGCAGCAGAAGGCGGAACTTACATCTCGGCCCACTGTCGCACAAGGTTGTGATACACCCCCGTAAGCTGTACTGAACTCGCCTTGACCTCCGCTGCGTGCGCCTCTGCGCTGCCGGCCAGCCTTTGTATGGCTTGGTCAAGATCAAACAGCAGCATGCGGTGCGCATCCTGGCGAATGGTGCTTTGTATCCAGAAGAACGAGCTTATGCGGTTGCCGCGCGTCACCGGCTCCACACGATGGAGACTCGTCGCCGGGTACAGCACCATGTCCCCGGCCGCGAGCTTGACTCGCTTCTCACCGTAGCTGTCCTCGACCACGAGCTCCCCGCCGTCGTACTCCTCCGGCGGCGTGAGAAACAGGGTGGCGCTCAGGTCCGTGCGAATACGCTGACCGGTGGAGCTCAGCTGGCGAATGGCCGTGTCCACATGTGTGCCGAAGGTTTGTCCCCCGGCATAGCTGTTGAACATGGGCGGAAACACCCGCAAGGGCAGAGCCGCCGACATAAATGTGGGCGAACGCGCCAGCCCGGCAAGAATGACCTCGCCAAGTTCCTTGGCAACCGGCGAGTTCTCCGGGATTTGCGCATTACGCTTGACCTCCTGCGCCTGGTAGCCCGCTGTCACGCGGCCATCCACCCACTCCGCCTTTGTTAGGCGAGCGCGTGCTGCTCTCACCTGATCCGCGGAAAGTACATTCTCAATCGTGATTAGCATGTCTGCCGTGTGTCCTTGTGCGGTTTAGCGGAACCGGAAGTTTGCGCCGATAAGTGCGGATAATCCGGGCGCCGGAATCAGGTGACTCGGGTGCGGCTGGTCGATATAGAAGTTGTTAGTGAGGTTATAGACGTTGGCCTGCAGGTCGACATGTTCATTCAGCGGCCGGCGCACCATTGCGTTGAATACCCAATAGCCCGGGACCTGTTTCATCGCCACTGATTGCACCTGATAGCAGGTCGTCGCGGTGCTGCCGCAAGGGGACTGACCCGCGGCAAAGGTTGCCGCGCTGCCGTAACTTGTAGGGACATACGGCACCGTGGAGCTCGCGGTACGCGCATCGACGAAGTTGCCTCCGAAGCCCCCGGAGAAGTCGAGACCGATCTTGCGTGTCACAAAGAAGTTGAAGGTGTTCGCCGGCACGTTGGCGAGCGGAAATCCCACTGAGGTCGGAAAGTATTTCGAATAGATCACCCTGCTGTCCAGATAGGCGTAGCCGACGATGAGGTCCATGCCATGCGGCAGCTGACCCACCGCGCTGGCCTGTACACCCTTCACCAGTTGATTGCCCGCCGCGACGATGTTGTTGGAGTTGGTCGGATCGGTCTCGCGGGCGTTGTCCTTTTCCGTGCGGAACACCGCGCCCTCGACACGTAGGCGCTCATGAAGAAAGTTCCATTTTGCACCCGCCTCATAGCTTTCGTTCTCCTCGGGCGCGGCGTTCGCGTTGGCCAGGCCGATACTGAGGCTGAGTGATTCGGCAGCAGGATTGAAGCTGGTGCCGTAATCGAAATACACGCTTCCATGATGATTCGGCTTGTAAACAAACGCGGCACGGTAGGTTGGCTGCTCATCGACGCGATAGGTAGGCGGTACCGGCGCGGTGACAGTGCCACCTACAGGCGGGGCGACGGGTTGATACAGGTTATAGCTGGTGCCGAAGCGATCCCAGCGCACGCCGCCGCTCAGCTCAAACAGGTGACCCAGCTTCACCGTGTCCAGGAAATACACGCCGATGCTGCGGGACGTGGTGTGTGCGATGGAGCTGATGTATCCCGTGCCGCCAAAAGATTGAGAGACGTTGGGGCTAAGCAATGTCGTGGAGGGCACGGTGTTCACACCACCGATCGCGTAGCTCGTGCGGATGGGGTTGGAGATCTCACGGCCACCTTCCGCGCCGGTCACCAGATCGTTGCGGATACCCGCCATGTTGAAGTGAGCGGTCAACTCCGTGGTATCCCAAAGATCGCCTTCAACACTCTTGATCTGCAACTGGTTTCGATTCACCAGTGCTGTAGCGGGATTGAAGTCGTTGGTCGTGAAAGGGCACACTTTGCCCGTCACCGACGAGGTGGGTAGTGACGTCACCCAACCGCCCACCGGCACGCTGAGGGCCGCATTGGAGCAGATCTGCGGCTCCGTGATCTGGGCGTTGCGCGGGTAATTTGCAAAGCGCCCAATGGTGTGCAGATCCATGTTGTTCCGAAAGGTGTGGCTCGTGCGCAGTGTGATGATGTCGTCGTTGGTGCGCAGGAAGTTGGTGTCCGGGAAGCCATAGTACGCGTGCCTATTCACACCGGGCGCAAGTCCGTTGAAGAACCAGGGCAGACCGTAATCCGGTGTATCGCTCTCTGTGAAGTGCAGGTAGCTGAGGATCACACGCGTGGGTTTATGCAGGCCAAAGCTGAGCGAGGGAGCAACGCCAAAGCGGCGGTTATCCGCGTAGGGGCGGCCAGCGACACCGCCATCGGTGCCCATCACGTTCATGCGAAACGCTGCGTCATCCGGAAAACCCGTCAGGGGCTCGTTGATATCTGCTGTAATGCGGCGCGTCAGATCCGTACCCACGATCCCGTTGATATTGATGAACGGTTCCGCCGCGGGAATCTTGCTCTCCTGGTTGATGATTCCGCCGGTTGAGCCACGTCCGAACTCCACACCCGCAGGCCCTTCCAGCACCTCGACCTGCTCGAGATTGAAGTCGTCGCGGTAGTAGCTACCAAAATCGCGGATACCGTCAAGATAGATGTCGTTGCGCGCGGTAAAGCCGCGAATCGTGAGGTTATCGCCCTGCGCTCCACTTTCGCCAGCGGCAATGCTGATGCCAGGCACGTTGCGCAAAGCATCGGTGAGCGTTCGATTCTGCTCATCCACGAGGATCGCCTGCGGCACGACATTGACTGTCTGCGGCGTATCCAGCAGCGATTCAGACAAGCGGCTCAGGCCGGTGATCTCCGGTAGGCCGGCGGTCACGTTGACGGTCTCGTTCTCCTGTAGTCCAACCGTCGCCCGATCGAGCGCTGTGAACTGATAGTTGATCCCGGTGTTGGCCAGCAACTGCTTCAACGCTTCCTCGGTCGTCAACACACCCTGCACGCCTGAGCTTTGGAAGGTGGCGAGCTTGTTGTCGGCGATATCCAGCTTCAGCGTGACGCCACCCTGATTGCGGTAGGCCTCGAGTGCGGTGTTCAGAGGACCTTCCACAATGTGGAAACGGCGCGTGGGCAATGGGGCGGAGACAGTGGACTGCGCGCCGGGTCCAGAGCCCACCGTAGTTTGTGCCTCTGTGTGCAGGGTGGTCGCACAGGCGGCCACAACAGCAAGGTTGATCCATCGCGAGCAAGGCTGAGACGTGCTGCTGTGTTTGTGGTTCTGCTTCTTCATGGTTTTGATCTTTCTCAATTTGGTTATGCGGCCGGCTCGCCCTCACGCGCCCCCGTCGCCCTGTTTTGCGCTGCCCTCAAACAAGCGCAGGTCTGCATGAACAACTTGGTTGAACTTCGCAAACTGAAAGACGATCTACCGACTCATGTGAAACCTGCGTTCGGCGGCACATCGTCGGCGCCACATCAGGAAGCCACTGAGGTAAAAAACCGCCGCCATAAATCTCGTGATAGACCACAAGGCCCGTATATCAGCACGCCACCAAACTCACCCTCATGCACCCTGGGTAGCCAGTCGAGAAAGCGCTGCGCCGCAGGCAGATCGCGCCAAAGGCTACGGTGAATCGTTCGCACTTCACCATCCGGCATAGCCTGCAGTGCCATCGAGTTCGGAGCCTGGCGATAGTGCTCCAGCGGTCGAGCTCAGGACGCCAGACCAGAGCGGCTCCGCTGAGACCCTGGGCAACGAGCAACAACCCAAAGCTGAGGCCAACCCAGAGGTGCAGCGTGCGAAAGATCCACCGTGAGGGACTGATTGGTAGCTTCCGCTCCGCCACGCAGGCAGATGGGGCAGCCAAGATCGTTGCAGCCATTTCCGTACTCCAAAGAGCCCCACCAGAGCTCCCTCAAGCTCTTGCGACTCTGAACATTTGCCTTGAAAGCAATAGTAGCGCATATACGACTGTAACGGTCCTAATTGTTTTGAAAGTGCTCGGCGCTTCGCCAGCCCGTTATAGGGACCAGGCTGCACGAGACAGCAACAATCCATGTATTTCGCTTTGCCGTCATCCCTTATGTCAGCAAGTGCAGCTTAGGTTTACACGTGCTCCTGTCTGGACCAGTTCTTCGCCCGGGTCGGCGCGGCAAGCGGCATGCGGGTCCAGAACTACCACGTCCAGAAGCGCCGGGGTTGGGTGCGGCTCCACGAGAAGGCCATGAATATTCCTCATTTTCACTTGTGTGATTCGCTCATGACTGGGTCAAGATAGGCCCCATGATCCCGTTCCCAAAAGGGAACAACTTGACGCTCGCAGGCGTGCTTCGTAAGCTCGCGGTGGAGAACTGCATGACTGAATACACTCGTCGCAGCGTAATCAAGGCTGGTTTAGCAGCGTCAGCGGGAGCTTTGACCGGAGCTGGTGCCGTGGCCCATGCTGAAGGCTTCCCAGAGCCGTCAGGGGGATTCAATGCGCAGGAGGCCGCCGCAAGTGGAGGGCCCGCTTCTTCGCGACAGCGGCTACTTCTGGACTTTGGATGGCGCTTCCATTTTGGCGATGCAGCCGAGCAGGCGCACGATTTCGGCTATGGCGCGCCAAGCCGTGAGGGCACCTTTGCAAAGGCCAGCTTTGTCGCAGAGGTGGGAGAGGAGGACTTTGACGATAGCTCGTGGCGCGTGCTGGATTTGCCGCATGACTGGGCCGTCGAACTCCCCTTCATTACCAGCGGCGCGACTTATATGGAAGGCTCTGAGCCGAAGCTTGTGAACTATAGTGAGGGCCGGAAGCCAATTGGGCGGGATTTTCCGGCAACCAGCGTCGGCTGGTACCGGCGGAAGATCGTGCTGCCCGCCGGTTCCGAAGGCAAGCGCGTTCACCTGGAGTTCGACGGGGTCTTTCGCGATGCGATTGTGCTCTTCAACAATCACTACCTTGGCCGCAACTTCAGCGGATACGCTCCCTTTTCCTTCGACATCACCGACTATCTTGTTCCCGGTAAGCCCAATCAGCTGACAATGCGAGTCGACGCGACCCTTTCGGAAGGGTGGTTTTATGAGGGCACAGGTATCTACCGGCACGTGTGGCTCACCATTGCGGATCCTCTGCATGTATCGCAATGGGGAAACTTTGTGACTGCCATCCCAGGAGCGGCAGGAACTCAGGTGAGAGTAGAAACCGAGGTCGCCAACCACTCGGACCAGCCCAAAAACGTCTCGGTCTCCACGGTCATCACTGATCCGTCGGGTGCCTCAGTCCTCACCGTTCGGAGCGAGCCCCGAACGATCGACCCATGGGAGAGCGCGGCCATGCTGAGCCAGGGGATCCTGCGCTCTCCGGCACTGTGGTCTTGCGAGCAGCCTCACCTGTATCGCGCGATCACGGCAGTGCAGGCCGGCACTGCCATCACCGACCAGGTGGAAACCTCCTTCGGCATACGCACGATCCGCTTCGACGCGGACAGGGGATTTTTCCTCAACGAGAAGCCGGTCAAAATCAAAGGAACCTGCAACCATCAGGATCATGCCGGGGTCGGCTCGGCCATACCCGATCAGCTGCAGCAGGATCGGGTTGCCCTGCTCAAAGCGAGCGGCTCCAATGCTTGCCGCACGTCGCACAACCCACCCGCTCCTGAGTTTCTGGACGCCTGTGATCGTCTCGGCATGCTGGTCATGGATGAAACACGGATGATGGCCTCCACACCCGAGGGTCTGAGTCAGCTGGAGCGCTTGGTCAAGCGCGACCGCAATCACCCGAGCATCATCCTCTGGTCGCTTGCAAACGAGGAGCCCGATCAGAGCTCGCAGGTGGGTGCCCATATCGTCGCCTCCATGAAGCGAACGGCCAGGCGTCTCGACCCAACCCGGCCGGTTACAGCCGCAATGAATGGCGGTTGGGGCCGCGGCGTCTCCCACGTTGTCGATGTGCAGGGCTTCAACTATGCCGGCGCAGGTGGCGGAGGTGGGGCTGAGACCGGCAGGAACATCGATGCGTTCCATCACAAATTTCCTGCCATGCCGACTATCGGCACCGAAACAGCGAGCGTATGGACCACCCGCGGCATTTATAAGAAGGATCCGGCCAAGGCCTTCGCCACCGGCTATGACATCGACTACCCGGGCTACACCCTGAGCGCGGAGGGTTGGTGGTCTGTTTATGACGCACGGGAGTACCTTGCCGGCGGTTTTGCCTGGACGGGTTTCGACTACCGCGGCGAGCCGAGCCCGTTCGATGATGCCGGCATCAGCTCACCGATGGGCATGCTCGACCTGTGTGGCTTTCCAAAGGACAGCTACTTCTTCTACCGGTCGTGGTGGCAGGCGGAGCCCGTGGTGCATCTGTTTCCTCACTGGGACTGGGCCGGGCAGGAGGGACAAAATATCGATGTCTGGTGTTATGCCAACCTCGACGAGATCGAGCTGTTTGTGAATGGGAAGTCCGCCGGGAGACAGGCGATGCCCCGCAACGGTCACGTGCAATGGAAAGTTCCCTACCATCCCGGCAGGATCGAGGCGCGTGGCTCCCGTGGCGGCAAGGTAGTCTTGTCATCCATCCGCGAGACGACAGGACCTGCAGCCAAGCTGAGGCTCACCCCAAATCGCCCCGCCATGCGGGCCAATCGCGAAGACCTCGTCAGCGTGCAGGTGGAGGCCCTGGACAGCAAAGGTCGTTCGGTACCGATCGCGGCCAATCTTGTCCGCTTCAAACTGCAGGGCGCAGGCCGCCTCGTTGGATTTGGTAATGGCGACCCAAGCTGCCGCGAGGCGGATAAGCCGGAAACCGCACAAAGCGGGAGCCGTAGCCTTTTCTGTGGTCTCGCTATGGCCTATGTGCAAGCGCTCGATCAATCTGGCGAAGTCGTATTGCAGGCCACCGCAGACGGCCTCGCCCCAGCGACGCTGACCCTCGTGTCACAGGCCGCCACGGCGCGACCCCGACTTACCTAGTAGCTGCAACTGCATGGCCCAAGGGCTAAATGCGCACCTTCTGCGGGTGCACTTAGCCTTTGTGCTGGCGGCCCATGTGTCGCACGGTCATTTGCGTGATGCGCAGGTTGGGTGGTTGAGCGCAGGCAAAGAGCACCGCCGCCGCCGTTTCTTCAGGGTCCATCATGATGAAATGTGCAACGCTCTCCGGTGTTCGTCCCTGCCCTGCGAATTCGAGCCATTCTGCAGCAGTGAGAGGGTCTGCAGCATCGCCGGCCACCCTGAGGCATGTGCCACCGGAGGCCTCGATTTCGCATGCCAGATTTGCTAGCCTGTCTGCCTGCCGCGGGGTAATCCTCAGTTTCATCCGCGCATCCGCAAGCCGGCGAGCCGTCGCTTTTCCCAGGGCTGGAGCTAGCTCCCGTGATGATGGCCACCCTACCCGCTCAAGACCGACGGCAACGGCTGCTGCTGACTGGCTCGATCGGTGTCGGCAAGACCTACCTTGCCATCGGGATGCTGAGGGCACTCATGCAGGAGCGTGGAGTAGCGGGTGACGGGATGCACGCCGGCCATCATCGCCAAAGCGAAGGCGTTCTAATCGACGGAACCGGTTTCGACCCACCCTCACTCTCGCACGCAGGAGAAAAGACACAAATTGCTTGGCGAACAAAAGGCGAATCTGATAGTCTGCGTTTCGTGGTGCCGGGCTACGTTGAGAACGATCAGCTTGGTCACCACGCTTACCCATGCTGCATTCTCAACCATTTAGTTTGAGGGTTAACAATGTCAACGATTGATGTTACGTACACCGCACCAGTGCCGAACGCCCCTACCCTGCCCCTGGAATCGCTTTTAAACGATTTGTACGACTTGCGCTCTGCAGGTGCCGCGCTAAACGGTGTCGCGACCCAACAAGGTACTTTTAGCGGCACTGATGACACGGCCAGACTTCAGGCTCTCGTGAATGCGCAGGGCGTGTGGGAGAATGCTCCCCTTGGCTTGAGCGTTGACTGGGATGGCGGGGATACGACAAACACAAACAATATGGCTCAGGGTACGGCCTCGTTTCCCCGTGGAGCCATCTTCGTCGTCAATGGCACAATTACGATCCCGCCAGGCGTTACGATCGAGGGCAACGACGCGATTGTGCTGCAGATGAGTCAAGCGGCCGTTCCTACCTTCTCGGTCGCCGTTGCCCCGGTAAATCCAACGTCGCCGATAGACGGAGCGACTCTGCCATTTACAGCTATAAGCCGGAATCAAATCAAGAATCTGACAATCTGGGGTGGACCGGCAAAGGTCAATGCAAACCGAAATGGTTTGGCTTCGGGACAACTAGGCACGGCTATTCTGATGAGGGGTGCTCAGGGCTTTCGTCTTGATCGGTGCTTAATTGGAGGCTTTCGCGTCGGTATCGACCTTCAGTCCTGCCAGTACTCCACGATTCGCGACTGCGAGGTTGAAGGCAACGTACACAACATCATTACGCGCAACGTTCCTAAGTACGGAGGCTATTGTATCGATCTCACGATCGATGGAAATAGCCGCTTTGCAAAGAGCGCTGGTGGTTACGGTCTGTGGCTGCAAAGCATCACCAATGTGACCATAGGCCAAACCGATGCCAACTTCTGTGGACATGCCGCTTTGGTTGTAGGCGGGCCGCTGCCGGACTACATCGCTCGTACCATCCCGGTGGTCTCCGGTGGTGCGGGATACCCACCAAACACTACACAACCTCTTACGATTACAACACCCAATCAGACCCAAATCACGGGGATTGCCTTAATCAATAGCAGTGGAGCCGTGTCTGCGGCTTACACAACAGACGGGCTGGGTAACGCGACCGGGGTGGGTACAACCACACCGAAAGCCACGGTGAATGCCTCCTCTACAACGGCTGCCGTCCTTGCTCCTTACGTGCAGCAGGATTCTGTGACTTTTGCAGACCTGTTTAGCATTCCTTCTGGAGGTTCGCTCTCTTCTGGTCTCATCAACATGAACAATTTTAAGGCGGAGGTTGCCTCGCCTGGTACTGAAAATGCACTGGGCAACACAGCTCCTGATTGCGGTTCGGTAATCTTTATTGGTGCTGGAAGTGCTGTTGAAATGGAGCACGTGAAAATTAGTGCTTATGGCCGGGGAAACGGAAGTAATTGGTACCGCTTGGCCACGGTAGCCGGTGGCGCACGCATTCAGTTCGATGAGTGGCACGATGAGTTTTCTACGACCCCCAACCCAGCCGTGCCTACAGATTTCGGCGCGATCCGCAGTGCCACCACTCCCACCACTACTGCACTTGTGCATGTCCAATTGCCGCAAAATAGCACGTTAACCAATTTCCAGGACATCATCATTAATGGCGCCGGCAACCCGGCTACCGGAGGAGAACAGAATTTTTTGGAACTGGTCAGCGGCGACGAAAGAGTCATGTCTCACGGCGTCTTCCGTAATTGCGCCTATTTTGCAAATCTTCGCCTGGAGGTGCAGAACAGCACGGGAGGAACGGTAATGAGCGTGGATGGAAATGGAAATACCATCATCGCTGGAAACACTACCTTGCAAACGGGCGTGTACCTTCCTGACACTACGGGCAAACTTTACCTTGTTCAGGTCAACCAAGCTGGCAACGGATTAACGATTACGGCAAAATGAAACTGCTTCACTTGCCGCCCGGGGTTAACAACCCTGGGCGGTTCTCCTGCGAAGGAGATCGCTTACTTCCCAATTACTCTTCTCGTCAGTAAAAGTTGTCGAGGTAGCATTCCCACTCACCGTGCGCGTGTGTACGTCCTCGTGCCTCACTCGCGGTGCGTATCAGGCTTCTCACCGTTCTATCGCCATTGATGCCGGCCCTGGAACTGCTGCAATCGCCGGTGTAGTGATGGTTAATAGCTGCTCCCGGTCGGCAGGGTAATCGAGGCTAACCGACCCGTCACGGCACCGTTAGTTGCGCCAGGCGTACCTTCATAGGTAAACCTGTGTGTGGTACCGTCGACCAATGTGGTGTGATCAGCTAAGTTAGCAGTCTGTAGTGAGTATTCGCTGACCATGCAGCCGAATTAGTTTGTACCGTGTACTGCTTTTAGGAAAGTATGGCAGTTGCCGTGGTCGCGTTGTTGGATTGATTCACAACCGGGTAAGCGTCTGAGAAACCAGGTCTTAGAGTGATCGAGGTCTGGTAGGCGCAGCAACCTTGGTGCGAGTGAGCTTTGTTGCCCTTAGTCGCCGGACCGACCATCGAACCCGTCTCTCGGCTTTAGCGGTGGTGATCAGACCGCCCCTTCGGTCAAGCACGCTGAACCGTTCACGACACCAGAAGACACTTTCAATGGTGCGTCAGTGTGATTGGCGTCGGGCGGCCTAACGTGCAGCGCCGCCGCCATACACGTTTGGCTCTCCCAGTGACCCGGCCTTGGGAAGATGGCGAATGTAGTTCACCATGGCCCACATGTCATCATTGCCAAATTCACCGTCAGAGGCCGGCATGCCTGAGGGATACAAGCCATACTTGATGATCCACTTCAGTTGGCCATCACTGTACGCCTGCACCTCAGGGCTTGCGAGCGATGGCACCGAAGGAGACATCGTCGCAGCGAACGGAACTCCGGTGTTTTGGCCATCGAGTCCATGGCAGACCATGCAATAGGAGGTGAACAGCTGTTTGCCGTCGGCAATACTCGCCATTGTCGCCGGCAGAGGATTTCTATCCTGCTTGCCACCGACGGTGATGTGGCGCTTGGTCCAGTAGGCCACGTGGATCTCGGCCTTGCTGGGCGGAGTCGCTTTGCACCCAGAAAGAGAAACAAACATTCCACCGAGTAGCAACAGCGACGTGCACAGGACGGAGCGATGCCGTTCCGGCAGACGTTTCGAATCCAAACCAGCCATGCCTCCCCTTTGCCTAAGTAGACCTGCTCCCGACTGGGGGGCACACGTCATTGCAATCGATACCTAAGCAGCGAGCAACGAATCGATGCTACGCGATGATGTCGTGGATGACATTGCCCGCCACGTCGGTGAGCCGGAAATCACGGCCACTCGAACGATACGTTAGCTTGGTATGGTCGACCCCTAGTAGGTAAAGGATGGTTGCGTGAATGTCATGCACATGCACCGGCTTGTCTATCACCTTCCAGCCGAAATCGTCGGTCTGGCCGTAGGTCATGCCACCTTTGATGCCGCCGCCCGCAAGCCACATCGTGAAGCCGTGCGGGTTGTGATCGCGGCCGTTGTGACTGCCCGCGCCGCCGAGCTCCACAACCGGCGTACGGCCAAACTCCGAGCCGCAAACGATGATCGTGTCGTCGAACAGACCACGCGCCTTTAGATCCTTAATCAGGGCAGCGTAGGGTTGATCGGAGTCTCTGGCAGTCTTGCGGTGCAGCAGGATGTCGTTGTGATGATCCCAGGGATCGCCTGCTGCGTAGTACATCTGCACCATGCGGACGCCCTTCTCAATCAGGCGAGCGGCGGTCAAGCAGCCGCGTGCGGTTGAGCCTTCGCCGTACATCTTGATCGTCGCGGCGCTTTCCTTGCGGATATCAAAGACGTCCGGCGCTTCGGTCTGCATGCGATAGGCCGTCTCCATAGAGCCGATGGTGGCCTCGAGCTGCGGATCGACCTGGTTGTGCTGCATGTCCATCTGATCGAGATGCGTGATCAGGTCCATTTCCTTGGCCTGCTGCTTCACGTCGAAACGCTCATTATGGATGTTCGGGATCAGCTTGTACGGATCGAAGTTCTTGTCGCGCGTGCTGTCCGTGACGAAGGTCGCCTGGTGCACTGCGGGCAGAAATCCGTTGCTCCAGAGCGGTGGTCCAACCGTCGTCGGCACCTGCGGACTAAGCACTACAAAACCAGGAAGGTTCTGATTTTCAGAGCCAAGTCCATAGGTTAACCATGCGCCCATCGATGGCCGTCCGATGATGTTCGCACCCGTGTTCATCATGATCAGCGAGGGTTCATGATTGGGGATTTCCGTGTACACCGAGCGTACGATGCACATGTCATCGACACACTCGCCCAGTTTCGGCCAGAGCTCGGACACCTCGATGCCGCTCTTGCCATACTTCTTGAATTCAAAGGGCGACATCATCAGTGAACCGGTCTTGCGCTCATGCCCGAGGTCGCCACCGGGCATCGGCTGGCCGTTGAACTTCTTCAGCATTGGTTTGGGGTCGAAGGTGTCGACCTGCGACATGCCTCCATTCATAAACAGAAAGATGACGTGCTTGGCCTTTGGTTTAAAATTTGCGTCCTTGATCAGCCATGGCTTGTCGAGAGTGTCGCGGCTATGACCGATGTTGCCCGTGACCTCAGCCTGCGCGATCGACTCCCCGACCATGCCTGCAAAACTCATCATGGCGAAACCGCCACCAATCTTGCGAAGGGCTTCGCGTCTTGTAACCGGCTTTGGCTTTACACATGCCATGTGTGATCTCCGTGGTGCACGGCCTCATTCATATGCCGTTATTTAACAGCGTTGTCCGTTATCGCAGGTATTCGAATTCATTTGAGCTGTACAGCGCCCGCACATATTGCTTCCAGGCCGTCTCCGGCTCCTGGTCTACGATGTACCCCGGCTTGTCGGGTGTGGTCTTCAGGAATGTGAGACCAAGCTGAAGTTCGTCGGCTGTGGGCATGCGATTGAATAGCAGAGCGTATACCTCATTGATGCGTGCCGTGTCATCCGCCTTGCCGTACACCCGTTTCACAAGTACACCCGACTGGTCGTACACGAACGCGCTGTTCATGAAGAAGAGCCGCTGCACGGGAACGTTGGTCGAGAAGCGCTGCTCTGCCGTGAACGTCGGGTTTGGGAAGTCGAAGGCCTGCAGGAAGGGATCGAGCCGGAAGCGGCTGATCTTCGAGTAGACCGTACGGCTCTTGTTATCCGGCGTGAAATCTTTGGCGGGTCCACCCGTTTCCTTCAGATCAAGATCACCCGCGGTGAAGAGGATGGAATCGTGAATCTCCTCGGCATCCAGCCGCTGCATTGGAAAGTGCGAGTAGAGGCGATCCGCCGGATCAAGCTCTTTGTCCTGCGGCGTCTCTAGGCTGCTTTCCTGGTACGTCGCGGACATCAAAATCTGCTTTTGTAACGACTTGATCGACAGGTTGCCTTTGCGAAATTGCGTCGCCAAGTAATCCAGCAGCTCAGGATCGGATGGTGGGTCGCCAACCTTACCAAAGTTATCTGCGGAGTTCACGATGCCGATGCCGAAGTGCCACTTCCACAGCCGGTTCACGATGACACGAGTGCCTAATGGGCTGGCCACGATATCGTCCGCGAGTTCCAGACGCCCGCTGCCTTCGTGGAACGGCTTAGCATCAGGTGAGCTGAGCACGACCGGGAACGATCGTGGCACCACATCACCCAGCGAGTGCGGATTGCCGCGCAGGTTGAGGTTGATGTCTACGATCTTTGGCCTATCCGCCATGCCGTGAACGAATGGGTATTTCTCCGGAATGGCGGCCTTGGCCTGCTTCACCCGTGCCTGCAACTGATCGTCATACGCCTGCTCGGGCGCACCGAGGCGGCGCTTCAGATCCCATCCACGGAAGGCAAACAGACCTGGATCAGGTCGCTCTCCTTCAAATGCCAGCGCGCGGATAAATAGATCCGTATAAAGGTTCGCGTCTTCGGGCTTCATGACCTTCAGCTCCAGCGTGCAGCCGGGGCAGAACTGGTCATAGGTCTGGAAGTCGTTCGGCGTCTGATCCTTTTCGCGTTTGATGGGCACGCCGGCCTTGATCTTGATCTTCTGGTTCTCGTCATCGAGCTTTTTCTGCTCGAGTTCAAGAGCGAAGACGCGATCCTGGAAGGCCTGCGCCAGTTCCTTTGCTTGGTCTTCCGTGCCGCCGGCCGCCACCAGCCGCTGCCAGTCATGCAGATACGGATAGAAGTTCTGCTTGCGTCCCAGGAACTTGATCCAGCGAGCGAGCACCTCAGGATCGAGCTTGGACGCGTCCGCCGCCTGGTCCACGGGCATCTTGGGCTTGCCCGTCACCTGCCAAGCGGCGACCATGTACGGCACCACCTGCGACGCGTAGGCTTCTGCGACCTGCTTGCTTTCGGCCTTGTTGTAATCTTCGACCGTGTCTTCAAGGTCGTTCAGGTCTTTGAACTTCTGCTTCCAGTAGTCTGCCTCTTCCTTTGGGACGAAGGCATACTCCTTGTATTCGGTGTTGGCGAACACCCCGCCAAGCGCGTAGTAATCACGCTGCAGCACTGGATCGTACTTGTGGTCGTGGCAGCGGGCGCAAGCCACGGTGAGACCGAGCATGCCGCGGCTCACCGCATCGATGCGTTCGTTGCGCTCGTCTGCGCGTCCGGCGACCGGCTCTGCCTGATCCCAGATCCAAGGTGCGCCGCCGAGGAAGCCCGTCGCCTGCAACTGCTCCTTGGAAGGCGTCTTGCTCATCTGGTCGCCGGCCAATTGCATGCGGACGAACTGGTCGTATGGCAGATCCTGGTTGAACGCCTTGATCACCCAATCACGATAGGTCCAGGCACCGTCAAGCGGCATATAGCCCCGGCCCCGCGGATCCAGACCGCGAATATCGTCATCGCCATAGCGGGCGACATCCAGCCAGTGCCGACCCCAACGCTCACCATACCGCGGAGAAGCCAGCAGACGGTCAACGATCTTTTCCCAGGCATTCGGCGACTTGTCGTCCAAGAAGGCTTTAACCTCATCAGGCGTCGGAGGCAGGCCGGTCATGTCCAGCGTGACGCGGCGGATCAGCGTGAGCCGGGCTGCCGGTGCAGCAGGCGTGATGCCCTTTGCTTCGAGCTTTGCGAGCACGAAACGATCAATATCGTTGTGAGCCCAGCCAGCGTCTTTGATCTGCGGAACAGGTTCGCTGTGCAGCGTCTGGAAGCTCCACCACGCTCGCATCTCCGGCGTGATCTGCTTGCCCTTGACGGCACTATGCGCAGCCTCCACGCTGACCTGCGGCCAGGGTGCGCCCATGCGGACCCACTCGGTCAGATCGGCAACCTGCTGATCGGAAAGGCGGCCGTTCTTCGGCATGCGCAGATCGGTGGTCTGGTGAACGGCTGTGAGCAGAAGGCTCTTGTCCGGGTCTCCCGGCACGATGGCGGGGCCATCGTCGCCGCCCTTCAGCAGTGCCTCGCGCGAGTTCATGCTCAGACCACCACCTGCTGAAGCCATGTGGCAGCTTCCGCACTCGGTGGAAAGGATTGGGCGGATCTTGTTCTCGAAGAACTCCTCCCCCGCATTGGCGGTGAGCGCGACAGACACGGGCTGCGCCGCCTCGCTGCCCGGCGTCACTGCGCCGTTCTGGACCCAGGCGACCAGCGTTGCTACTTGATCGTCGGGCAGCTTGCCGCCCTTGGGTGGCATCTTCAAATCTCCGGTCTGGCGCACCGCCTCGATCAGCAGGCTCTTCTCGGGATCATGTGGAACGACCGCCGGACCGGAATCGCCGCCCTTGATCATGTCCGTGCGGGAGTCGAGACGAAGGCCGCCCATGGCCTCTGCGGTGTGGCACTTAAAGCAATTCTGGCTGAGGATAGGACGAACGTGATCGTTATAGAACTGGATGTCCGCTGCGGAGTTTCCACCTGTCCCGGCGCCGGCGGCAGTCCCCGTGGAAGCGGGCACAGCCTGCGCGCGCGCCGACGAGCCCGCCAAACCTGCGGAGAGGGTCAGCGCAAGTGTGATCGTTACTCTGGCCATTGCTGTCGAAGGCTTCATCTCTCGTCCCATGTTCTTCTGGCCCGAATCTCGTTGCCCTGTCATTCCCACGCCCGCGATCCCGAATGGGAGCACTGCTCTATCTGCTCGGCGAGCTCCAGAAATTGCTTGCCGTTGTTTGCGAACGTCAGTCCGCCGACAGGCAACTGAAGGTCCAACGCCACACGTGCTCCCTCCGCGTCGCCGCGTTCACGGTCGTGCGCCAGAACCACCACGCGCGTTCCGAGGAACAGAGCCTCCGCCGTGTTGTGGGTCACAAATACCACCGTAGGTTGCCGTTCCTCCCAAACCGCCCGAAGAAGCTTTTGCAAGCTGCTGCGGGTGCCCGGGTCCAGGGCGCTGAACGCTTCATCCATGAGCAGGATCTTTGGCTTCATCATCAAAGCCTGTGCGATGGCGACCCTCTGCTGCATACCGCCGGAGAGTTGATGCGGATACTTCGCGGCATCGTTCTCGTGGAGCCCCATACGCCGGAGCTGCTCCATGGCCTCGCCCTGTAGAGTTCGTTGGAAGGCGCGAAACCCCGGTTTGAGGCGCCCGAGGAGGTGAAACCGGGACATCTCTGGGCCAATCATAAGGTTCCCTAAAACCGTGCGGTTGGGGAATAGAGAGTACCTTTGCGGCACATAGCCAGAACGTGAGTCGACGTGCGCCACCGCACGGCCCGCGACCGTCACGGTTCCCGCCGCGGGCTGCTCCTGGCCCAGCATGAGACGCAGCAGCGTGCTCTTTCCGCAGCCGGTTTCGCCCAGCAGAACGACGAACTCCCCTTCCGCGATCGACAGGTTCAGGCCGGCCAGGATGGTCTTGTACTGGTCCTTGCCCACTTTGTACCGAACCTGGAGGTTGTCAACGCGAATCGCTTCCGGGCGTTGCGTAGTCTTGGCTGCAACGTTCCCCGTCTCTGTGGCCGGGAGGAACTCACTCACGCCTGATGCCATGGATGCAGCCTCCTGTTCACCAAGCGCAGGGTGAGATCGATCAGGTAGAGCAGCAGCGCCACCCACAGAACATAAGGCAGGATGATATCCATGCCCATGTGCCGGCGCATGATGGCGATGCGATACGCGAGGCCGTCAGAGGCGGCAATCATTTCGCCGGCAAACAGGAACAGCATGATCGGCTTCAGGTTCAATCGCAGGCTGTTGATGATGTCGGGCAGCAACCGGGGCATGATGATCCGGTAGGCCACGTCGAAGTTGTTGGCATCCAGCGTGAATGCCTTCACCATCTGCTCTTCGGGCACGCCCTTCACCATGTTGATCACGTCCAGCACCATGGTCGGCGCCACGCCGACGACAATCAATGCGATTTTCGAGGCTTCATCGATCCCAAAGACGATGAAAAGAATCGGCAGCACCGAAAGCGCGATGATCTTGTCAAAGAAGAGCACAAATCGTAAAAATCCCGCACCGATATAGGGAAACAGGCCGATGTGCAGCGCCAGCAGAACGCAGGGGATCAGCAGTGCCGTAGCAATCAGGAACCGCTTACCGCTGGCCAGCGTGTCCTTCACCAGCATGGAGTGCCGGAAACGCTCCGCCGTCGACGCGTTGTCGGCGGGTATGTAGTCGTCTTCCTCGGCCGGTTCCAGCACCGCCGTGCGGACACCCTGGGTCAACTGGTGGATCGTAGGCACGACACGATCTTCAGGGTTTTCGCGGTGGCGGACGATCCCGGTGTGCACGTAGAGCAGAAGGCATACGGCAAACAACACCATCGACAACGACTCGGAGACGGCCCGCTGCGGGCGCGCCTGGATCTGAAACAGATCGAACCCGGCCATGGTTAGAGCTTCCCGTCTGCCGCTGCCTTCATGTATGCCGGATTGAAGCGCAACCGGACATGATCCCTTTGACCCTCCACAGAGAAGTCCGGGAACATGATGCCGACCGAATCCACGTTGGTAGCGCCGCTTCCCAGCAGACCATGCTCAAAGCAGAACTTGCGCACCAAATCCATCTTGCCCTTTAAATCGCTGCCCGTCGTAAAGCTGTACGCGGCCTGCGGTGTTTCAAACAGAGCCGTCGTTTTCAGCTGGCTCTGATAGCTGGCGAGCGAGTCTCCCGAAGCGTCCGCACTCACTTTGATGGCCTGATCATGCAATTGTCCTGAGGCGGCAAACCGCTGCATCGTCTCGTACCAGGCACCCGTGATGGCCTTGGCAAACCGGATGCCTGAACCGTCTTTGCGGTCCAGCAATTCGCTGCGGATCACCAAAAGGTCCAAAATTTCACCAGGAATCTTTGAGGAATCGAAGATGGCGTGTGTCGAGTGATCGCCGTCCAGGATCTGCGAGACCATCGGCTTCCAGGTCACCACAGCCTGATTGGACTTGTTGTTCAAAAATGCCTGCGCGATGTCAGCGTCGGAGGTGTTAATCAGCTGCAGGCTCTTCAACTTCGAGCCCTGGCCATTCAACACCATGCCGCGTTCCAGCAGATACTCCGAGACGGTCTTCTGTACCAGCATCGTCTTCGTGCCGGGCAGCGTGCCGAAGTTCACATTGCCGCGCACCAGTACCTGATCATTGCCGTTCGAGTAGTCCCCAACGATCAAAGCCGTTGTATCGAGCCCCGAAGCGGCCGGCATGTCCAGCGCCTCCATATTGGTCATCGTGCAGGCATCGATGTTTTTGGCTACGAAACTGTCCAGCGAGGCCGCGTAATCGAAGCGCTGCAGCTTGATCGTGACGCCGTACTTGTCGCCCCATTTCTTCAACAACCCCGACTTCATCATGTAGAAGTACGGATTCCAGCCGGCATACACCGACCAGCCCACGGTAAAGGTCGGCGTCTCCGCGGCAGCCTGCGGCGTGGCTGTCAGCAGCCCCGCCAGAAGCAGCAGAAACGACATTGAAAACAACGCTCGCTTGAAGATAAAGAGGTCCTGTGTGCGGGTCTGCAACGCCCAAATTCAGTGATCGCGTATTCCCACTCTAGAAGACGGAGAAAGCGAGCAGGACAGCCGATAGAAAGAAGCTATGCCGTCGATACAAGCAATCCATAGCTTCTGGAATTATGCGAGCCATAAAAACCTTCTATGCAGGCCTTCCTTCATCTCTCAAATTGCTTTAGTGAAGGAACAGAGATCAATCGGTACAGGCGCGCATATGGCTTCAGCCCGGGGACGCCGGCTGTTCCCCTATGTCTCGAGCGCGATGTGATTGGGGAGGCTGGGAACGTGGGTTTAGAACAGGTGTGGCACCGTCTGGCATTTTGGAGCGTGGTCACGGCAAGCTCATCCGCCGCGTTCGCTCAGGCGCCGGCCGTCCTCCCGAAACCACCCGGCGTCCCCGCAATCCGCCACGACATTGCCGAACTCAGGGCGCAATCAACGGTTTACCCGGTGGAGGGTTCGCCGGACTGGTCGGTGATCACGCCGGACGCAACCTGGGTCGCCAGTGCCCGCGCCAATCATGTGGTGCAGCTCAAAACAGACGGTACGGTGGGATCCATCGTTTCCATCAATCGCCCCTGCGCGGGACTCACCGCCGGCTTCGGCTCGATCTGGTCGCCAAGCTGCCGGGATAAAAAGTTGATGCGCATCGACCCCGCAACCGGAGCTGTAGCTGCCTCGGTCGACGCTGATCCGGAGAGCTCTGAAGGTGGCATTACCGCCGGCGCCGGTTCGATCTGGATGGTGGTGAAGCCCAGCACGTTGATCCGTGTCGACCCGTCCACCAACACGGTTGCAGCCAGGGTCGAGCTGCCGAAGACGGCGGCCGATCCGGTCTTCGGCGGTGGGTTCGTGTGGGTCAGCACCTTTGAAAACAACAGTGTGGTGAAGGTCGATCCGGCAACCAATACGATTGTGGCCACTGTGCCCGCAGGGGCGCGGCCAAGATTTATCAGCTTTGGCGGAGGCTCGGTCTGGACGCTGAACCAGGGCGACGGCACCATTACGCGCATCGACGCTATCTCTAATAAGGTCGTGGCGACCATCGCTTGCGGCATCTCCGGCGAAGGAGGGGACTTATCCTATGCCGACGGGTATGTCTGGGCAGCCCTGTTCGAGTTCCCGCTGACGCAGATCGATGCCAAGACCAACCAGCCGATTCGTCAATGGGCAGGTCCCGGGGGGGATGGCATGCGCGCCGGTGGGGGATCCGTTTGGCTGTCCAATCTGCGGCAACAAACGGTGTGGCGCATCAAGCTTCCCGTCGCGCAATAGCGTCTGATTGCCTCAATCTCATCTCAAAGGGCGCGGGACAGGCGACAATGGGGATGAGTCCACGAAGAGAGGTGTGTTGCCGTTGCCGTCGACGATACTTTGGGAAGAGGTGCTGACCGGGTTTGCCGCCTGGACGCATGTGTTGAAACGCGGAACCGCCCTGCGGTTGACCGCACTCGGCGAAAACGCCAATGTGGCAGCCAACTTTCTGAATGCGGAGTTGCCGACAGAGCGGTTGAATCTGCCGGACACGCTGAAGGCGCAGCATATCGCGCGCTTGTCAGAGAATGACGTGCTCTTCTCCGATATGGGACGAGTGCTCGTCTCGATTACAGCGGATACCGCCGGCTGGCATGATCCGCTCGGAGGCTGTGCGGATGCAGCAATCGTCGCGGCGAAGTATGGAAAACTCGACTATCAAGAGGCGCGCAATGGTTGGCATCAAAATCCGCTCGATGCCTTTACAAATGAGTTGACCAAGCAGGGACTCAGCGCCCGCGATCTGATGATGAACATGAACTTCTTCAGCAAGGTGCATGTCGATGACGACGGAAGGATGCGTTTTGTGACGGGCAGTGCACCCGTCGGTTCAAGCATCACGCTCCGTGCGGAGATGAACACACTCTGCATCCTGGTCAACTGCCAACATCCGATGGACCCGAATCCGAGATATGAGCAGGTCCCGGTCAAGGTAGAAGTCCTGCGCGTCGATACGGCCGGCCCCGAAGATCCCTGCCGGCTTTCCAGCCCCGAGGCTGCACGGGGTTTCACGCTGACGGAACGCTACTTCCTGTAATGGCAACATAGCCCGTCTTCGTGGTACAGCGCTTAAAGGAACTCTTCGTATGTCCTCTTTCGTTCTTCAACCAAGTTCCCTGCTCCCCGAACGGGCTTCCTTTTCCGCGAAGGTCGATGCCGGCGCTCCGTTTGTGCATGAGATCCGTCGCGGGCAGACCATTCGCATCGTCGATCTTGAAGGCAATCAAGCGGTCGATACGCTCTTTTTCAACGCGCATAACTACACTGACCGTTACAGTGCGCAGGACACCATCCGCACGCAGGGCAACCTGTATCTGACCACCGGAACGAAGCTGATCTCGACTGAGCGACATCACCTGCTCACGATCGTGGCAGACACCTGTGGCCGGCACGACACATTGGGCGGAGCCTGCTCCAAGGAGAGCAATCAGATCCGCTATGCGCTCGACAAAAGATCAATGCACGCTTGCCGGGAGGTGTTTCTGAAGGGAGCGATCGAGTGGTCGCTGAAGACGGGACGCACACTGGATGCACGGGATCTCACCGCAAACATCAACTTTTTCATGAACGTTCCCGTGACCCCGGAAGGCAAGCTGAGCTTTGAGGACGGCGTCTCCGACGCGGGCAAATACGTAGAATTGCGTGCCGAGATGGATGTACTCATTGCCATCTCAAATTGCCCTCAGCTGAACAACCCCTGCAACGCGTATAACCCGACTCCGGTACAGATCCTCGTCTGGGACGACGGCCTGCGCACCGCCTAGCTCACGCGATTTGTGCCGGGAAATCACCCACGTGTTTGAACGAGCTTTGCAGATGGAAGGATGTGTGCAGGAACGATGTTTAAGAAAGTTCTGATTGCCAACCGTGGCGCCATCGCGTGCCGCATCGAGCGCACGCTGCGGCGCATGGACATACGCTCGGTCGCGGTCTACTCCGAGGCCGACCGCAGCTCGCTGCACGTGCTCGGGGCGGACGAAGCCGTGCTGCTGGGTCCTGCGCCGGCTGCACAGAGCTATCTTTCGTTTGAAAAGATCCTCGACGCGTGTGCACAGACCGGGGCGGAGGCTGTTCATCCCGGCTACGGGTTCCTGAGCGAAAATGTCGACTTCGCGCGAGCCTGTGCGGCACGTGGGATCACCTTCATCGGACCCACGCCGGAAAACATCGAAGCCTTTGCTTTAAAGCACACTGCCCGCGAAACAGCCCGGCGCTGCGGTGTTCCCATGCTGCCCGGCACCAGCCTGCTGGCGACGCGCGAAGAGGCGCTGAACGGGGCCGAACAGCTCGGCTATCCCGTGATGCTGAAGAGCTCCGGCGGTGGCGGCGGTATCGGCATGCGTGTTTGCCGATCAGCTGATGAGCTCGGTGAGGCGTATGAATCCGTGCTGCGGTTGAGCAAGGCCAACTTCGGCGATAGTGGTGTTTATCTAGAGAGATTCGTCGAGCGCGCCCGTCATATCGAGGTGCAGATCTTCGGCGATGGCCAGGGCAAGGTCGTCGCGCTAGGCGAACGTGACTGCTCCGCACAACGCCGTAATCAGAAGGTGCTGGAAGAGACACCGGCACCTGGACTCTCGGATGAGGTAAGGCAGGAGCTGTTTGCTTCAGCGATTCTGCTCGGGGACGCGGTGAACTACGCCTCGGCGGGCACAGTCGAATTCATCTATGACGACGATACCAGCCGCTTCTACTTTCTTGAAGTGAACACACGGCTGCAGGTAGAGCACGGCGTCACGGAGCAGGTGACCGGGCTTGATCTGGTGGAGTGGATGATCCGGCAGGCTGCCGGCGAACTCGCTCCGCTGGATAGCTTCCACGTCCAGCCGCGGGGAGCGTCTATCGAGGCCCGTGTCTACGCCGAAGATCCCGCGAACAACTTCCAGCCCACGCCCGGCAAGCTGACGCTGGTGCACTTCCCTGCGCCGGAGCTGGCACGCGTGGAAACAGCGGTTGAGTCGAACTCCACGATCACGCCGTTCTACGATCCGATGATCGCCAAGATCATCGTGACAGGCCGTGATCGTGCCGAGGCTTTGCAAAAGTTACAGGTCGCGCTGGCAGACTGTGCCATCGACGGCACGGAGACGAACCTCCGTTACCTGCGTGCCGTTGCGGCCTCACCGGAGTTCGAAGCCGGCCGTGTAACCACCGCGTTTCTCAGCGGCTTTCACCCTGTGCGTGCCGCCATCGACGTGCTCGAAGGCGGCACGCAGACCACGGTGCAGGACTATCCAGGCCGCGTGGGTTACTGGAACGTCGGCGTCCCGCCCTCGGGTCCGATGGATCATTACAACTTCCGGATTGCCAACCGGCTGGTCGGCAATCCGGAAGACGCCGCCGCGCTGGAGCTCACAACGGTCGGTGCCCGGCTGCGATTCAGCGGCGAAACCACCTTTGCCCTTACCGGTGCGGAGATGGGCGCCACGCTCGACGGGCAACCGGTAGAGCGCTGGCGCGCCGTTGTCGCCCCGGCCGGCAGTGTGCTGTCGTTCGGGGCAGCGCTGGCGGAGGGTATCCGCGCCTATGTGGCGCTGCGCGGAGGCATCGATTCGCAGCCGTACCTCGGCAGCCGCAGCACTTTCATTCTGGGCGGTTTTGGCGGCACGAATGGCCGCACGTTGCGCGCCGGAGACGTGCTGCACCTCGGCCAATCACACCTGCACCTGCAACCCACAGCGGAGCTGCCCGAAGATTCACGGCCGAAGCTGACGCACCGTTGGACCATCGGTGTGCTCTTCGGCCCGCATGTGTCGCCCGACTTCTTTCTCGACGAAGACATCGACATGCTCTTCGCGACCGACTGGAAGGTGCACTACCAAAGTGATCGCACCGGCGTGCGTCTGGTCGGCCCCAAGCCAAGATGGGCGCGGCCGGATGGCGGCGAGGCGGGTCTACACCCCTCCAATCTTCACGACAATGCCTACGCTATCGGTGCCATCGACTTCACAGGCGACATGCCCATCCTGCTCGGCCCGGACGGTCCCTCGCTCGGCGGCTTTGTCTGCCCTGCGGTGATCGTACAGGCCGAGCTCTGGAAGCTGGGTCAGCTCAAGGCGGGCGATCTGGTTCGCTTTCAACGCGTCACGCTGGCGCAGGCCAATGCGATGGAGCATGCGCAGAAGGCGTTTCTGTTGGATTTTGCTGCGCCTCCCGCTGCATTGCCTGCAGAGCCTGGCCTCGAGCCGGCCGTCCTACGCACGCTGACCGATGGCGTGGACAAAATGGCTTTCCGCGCCGATGGCGACCGTTATCTGCTGGTCGAATACGGCGAAATGACGCTGGACCTGGTGTTGCGTTTCCGGGTGCATGCGCTCGAACGACGGCTTCGCGAGGAGGACCTGCCCGGAATCATCGACATCACGCCCGGCGTACGCTCATTGCACATTCACTTCGACAGCCTCGTGCTGCCACGCGCCGAATTAATCGATACGCTCGAGCAACTCGACCGCGGTCTGCCGCCGCTTGAAGACATCACGGTGCCTTCGCGAATCGTGCACATGCCGCTGAGCTGGGACGATCCGCAGGCGGTGGCAGCCCAGCTGAAGTATATGCAGGCGGTGCGGCCCGATGCTCCGTGGTGCCCGTCGAACATCGAGTTCATCCGCCGTATCAACGGCCTCGAATCGATCGACGACGTGTATCGCATTGTGCATGAAGCCAGTTATCTCGTCGTCGGTCTGGGGGACGTGTACCTCGGTGCGCCTGTCGCTACGCCGATCGATCCTCGGCACCGTCTTGTAACGACAAAGTACAACCCGGCACGCACCTGGACCCCCGAGAACGCCGTCGGTATCGGCGGCGCGTACCTTTGTATCTACGGCATGGAAGGCCCAGGCGGCTACCAGCTGGTCGGTCGCACGATCCAGGTGTGGAACGCGTGGAAGACCACGCCGGTATTTGTCGAAGGCACCCCTTGGTCTTTGCGCTTCTTCGATCAACTTCGCTTTTTCCCGGTCAGCGCAGAGCAATTGCTGGAGGCGCGTGAACACTTTCCGCATGGCCGTTACCCTCTGCGTATCGAGGAGACTAGCTTCAACCTCCGCGAGTACCTCGCCTTCCTGGCGTCGATCCAGACCGAGACAGAAGTCTTCAAGCGCCATCAGAAAGCAGCGTTCGATGCGGAACGGGAACGTTGGATTGCTGCCGGGCAGATGACCATCGTGGAACCCGAAGACATGCCACAGGAAGAGTCGGCAAACACCGTGCCGCCGGGCTGCCAGGGCATAAGTTCGCCGATGACCGCAAGCGTCTTTCAAGTCGTGGTGGAGGTAGGCCAGAAGGTGGAGGTCGGCCAGAAGGTCATCGTGCTCGACGCTATGAAGACGGAGATCACCATTCCCTCCTCGGTCGCCGGAACCGTCGAGGTGATCTACTGTACCCCGGGTTCACTGGCGCAGAGTGGGCAATTACTGGTTGCCGTTCGCCCTTAGCTTTGTTACCGGTCGTTTTAGCTGAACGAGAACCAGAGGAGTCAGACGTTGGACATTGCGAGCCTCGAACGCGGATACACAGCTGGAACGACTACGCCTTTGGATGTCCTCAACGACATCTACTCGCGGATCGAGCAAAGCGGCCTCCATCCGGTGTGGATCAGCCTTGTTCCACGTCCGCAGGCGGAGACTCGAGCACGAGAACTCGCCGAAGCGGACAGGACGAAGCTGCCCCTATTCGGCATTCCGTTCGCGGTGAAGGACAACATCGACGTCGCCGGGCTGCCCACAACCGCAGGCTGCCCCGCTTTTGCCTACACCCCTGCAGAAAGCGCCACGGTGGTGACGCAGCTGGAGGCTGCCGGCGCTATCCTCGTCGGCAAAACCAACATGGATCAGTTCGCTACCGGGCTTGTGGGGACGCGCTCGCCCTTCGGCGTCCCGACGAGCGTGTTTAATCCGGAGTACATCTCCGGCGGATCCAGTTCCGGCTCCGCAGTCGCTGTGGCCAGTGGCCTGGTCAGCTTTTCGCTGGGCACTGATACCGCCGGTTCCGGCCGCGTGCCCGCGATGTTCAACAACCTCGTCGGTCTGAAGCCGACACGGGGACTCGTGAGCGCACACGGCGTCGTGCCTGCCTGCCGGACTCTGGATTGCGTTTCCATCTTCGCGGAGACCGCCGGCGACGCGGCACGGGTGCTTGCTGCCGCCGGCGGCTTCGATCCGAAGGATGCCTACGCTCGCAGGCCCTCGCCGGGCGCAGGAGCCGCGCCCTGGGCTCCGTCGCAGCTCGGTCCGTCCAACCTGCGGATCGGCGTGCTGAAGAAGGCTGACCGCGAGTTCTTTGGAGATCCCCACAACGGCCTGCTGTACGAGGAAGCGATCGAGAAGGCGAAGGCACTCGGCGCCGAGGTGCAGCAAATCGACCTCGCCCCATTCCTTGCGGCCGCCAAGCTGCTTTATCAGGGGCCTTGGGTCGCTGAACGGTACGCTGCAATCGCTCCATTCCTCAAGGAGCACGCGGCCGAGATGGATCCGACGGTCGCGAAGATCATCACCGGCGCTGCAACGTTCACCGCTGTCCAGGCATTCGAGGCGCACTACAAGCTCGAAGCCCTGCGCCGGGAGACGGCGGCGACCTGGGCGCAGGTTGATGTTTTGCTGCTGCCTACCGCGCCGCGCACCTTCACCATCGCCGAAATTGAGGCGGCTCCGATTGAGCGCAACAGTCAGCTCGGCACTTATACGAATTTCGTGAACCTGCTCGATCTCGCGGCGGTTGCCGTCCCTGCGGGCATCCGGCCCGATGGCCTTCCGTTCGGCGTGAGCTTCATTGCGCCGGCTTTTACAGACGCCGCTTTGCTTGCGTTGTCAGACAAGCTGCAGCGCGCGTTGAACACGACACTTGGTGGCTCCAAGCGCAACCTGAGTGCAGCTCCGGCGATGCCTCTACCCGTCATCCCACATGGTTGTCAGTTGATGACCGTCGTAGGCGCGCACCTCTCCGGTCAGCCGCTGAACTGGCAGCTCACCTCGCGCGGCGGTCGTCTGCTGCGCAAGTGCCGCACACACCCTGACTACCGTTTCTACGCGTTGAGGAACACCACGCCGCCCAAGCCCGGCCTCGTCTGGTCGCCTGGATTCGAGGGTCCGGGACTTGAGGTGGAAGTTTGGGCCCTGCCGACCGACACGGCCGGCTCCTTCGTGGAAGGCGTCCCGCAGCCCCTGGCTATTGGTACGCTGCGACTGGAAGACGGCACGCTCGCCCAGGGCTTTCTCGTTGAACCGGCGGCGGTCGTCGGTGCCACGGAGATTACACACTTCGGTGGCTGGCGAGCGTACCTTCAGTCGCTACGCTCTTGATGCGGGCCTAAGGCATGTCATCGTCGTCCGCGGCATCTTCCTGCTTGCCCGTGTCGGCCTTCTTCGGCTTCCACGTGCCGTCGAGTACCTCCTGCACCGTCGCCGTCATCTGCAATGAGTCCGGCTCAACATCCGGCGGAAAACGCACGATTACGTTGCCTTTGCGATCGACAAGGAACTTTGTGTAATTCCAATGCAGACCGTCGTTCGGGATCGCCTTCGCCTTGGTGAGATAGGTGAACAGTGGAAGTTCGTGCACCCCGGTTAAGGGGGATACCTGCATCACGGGAAAGTCGACCTTGGCGTCGGTGTAGTACTTCGCCACCTCCGGCGCTGTACCCGGTTCGGCATTGCCGAAATCATTTGATGGAACGCCGATGACAACCAGGCCTTTGTCCTTGAAGCTGCTGCTCAGCTTTTGGAGTGCGGGCAATTGTGCCGCATAGGTCGACTCGCGGCCAAGGTTCACGATGAGCAGTACCTTGCCCTTGTACTCGCTCAAAGGCAGATTCTTGCCGTCCTCTGTAGGCAGGCCGAACGCGTAGACCGTTTGATCCTTGGCATTCTTGTCTGCCCCGCTCCTTGCAGCACCGTCTGCAGCGACGTCCTTCGTCGGTATTGCGGCATCGGCGGCCGCTTTCTTCGCGGCTTTGCCATGTTTGCCTGCTTCGCTATGAGCCGGTGGATCGGCCTTGGTCGCCGACGCATCGCCGGCCGTGCTCTTCACCGCGTCAGTCTGTGCGTGCGCAATCAGACAGAGGTGGAAAAGTGAAGCTGCGCAAAGCCCCGCGGCGTAAATCACTCGCCGGCAAGAGCTTAAGTTCCCTATGAAGAGACCTTCTTTCAACGATGTTCCCTGCCTTGGATGCCTGCACGTAAAGATTGCAGGACCCCAAACTTCTGGTGCGATACGCAAAGTAGACAACGCCGGGCACCTTCCCCGCAACACCTTCGGATTGTGAGCGGTTTCGTGCATGCCGTAAGAATCGCCGCAGGGCAGAGGCAAAGCCTTCAAAGTCCGGGCTACGCCATGGCCTTGTGTTATCGTCCGCATAGAAACGACTGATACTGCTCCACTGTTCCGTTCTCATCCAGCTTGCTCCCTGGAGGCCGTGCTATTTTCGAGCTACACAGTATTTCAACGTCAGTGGGGAGCGACGGCTTTCCGAATCCGGTCGCCCCCGTCCACTCTTGAAGAGATTCGGCTTCCTTCTGCAACCGCTTTCCAAGTTTGAGTACGCGTGGATATTGCTCAGTTGAAGACGTTTCTGGAGGTTTCGCGGCAGAAAAGTTTTTCCCGTGCCGCGCATCGGTTGATGGTGACGCAGCCGTCCGTTTCCGCGCAGATTCGCTCGCTGGAAACCTTTATGGGGTATAGGCTTCTTGAGCGCGGCGGCGGCAAGGTCACTCTGACCGCGGCCGGCAGGCTGTTCGAGCCGTTTGCGGAAGACTTTCTATCCCGGCTTAACCACCTGCAGCTGGCTTTGGGCGATCTGGAGCGATCGCCTCGCGGCACGCTCACGGTCTCCGCAAACGACTCAACAGCTTTGTATGTGCTCCCCAGTTTTTTCAGCAAATTTAAGCGTCAACATCCGCGGGTGGCGTTGGACATCGTTCGTGCACCGCGCAGCCAGACTCTGGAGCTGGTGCTAAACCGTGAGGTGGACTTCGGCATCGTTTCGCTACCCGTAAAGGACACACGGCTGCATGTCGAAGTCGTTCACCATGACGAGCTTGTGCTGGTGGTGCCGAGTAAACATGCGTTTGCGGCGCGTGAGTGTATTCCCATAAGCGAACTCGCCGGGGCCAAGCTGCTGATGATCAAGCAGGGAAGACGCCGGGAAGAGTTGGATCAGCTTTTTGCGCAGAATAAGATCACACCCCGCATCGCTATGGAACTGGATTCACACGAGCTGTTGAAGCGGTTGGTTCTTGCCGGGATCGGGATCGGCTTTTTGCCCAAGATCAATGTGTTGGACGAGATCCGTTCTGGAACGCTTTGTGCAGTCACGCTTGAAAATCTGACGCTCTCGCGTGATCTAGGATTGGTATTTCGCAGCGACCGCGTGCTCAATCGCGCGGGCGAGGTCTTCTACTCCGTCGCTACAGGACAACGGCCTCCTCAGGCGAATAGCTGAGGTGGGCTTAGTATCATCTTATTTTTTTGGGAGGAGCAACATGAGGGGCACCTTACGCGCGGGCAGCCTGGTTCTGCCGGCCCTTGCATTGGCGGCATTCGCCACCCTATCCGATTCGGATCGTCTTTCCGTCAGCGTTCACGCGCAGGACAACCCGAAGCAGCCGGCGTACTACACCGCAAAGGTGCAGCCTATTCTGGAGACGAACTGCTACCGCTGCCACGGCAATGAAAATCGTCGCGGCGCCTTCAACATGGACACGCGAGAAAACATGCTCAAGGGTGGCCACCATGGACCCGGCATTGTGCCGGAGCACCCGGAACAGAGCTGGATGGTGAAGCTGATTCGCCATGAGGGCCCGGCAGACGACCCCATGAACATGCCGCCTGCTCCTAGGCCCAAAATCTCCGATGAGAACATCGCCGTAATCACAGCGTGGATCCAGGCCGGAGCGGTCATGCCGCCAACGCCGCCCGCGGCTGCCGCTGCACCGACCCTTTAGCCCGCGACCAGGGCTCTTCCGCATCGTATTGTCCGCTGCTGAAGCGACAACACGTGCTCCCGGTACTGCATCGTCCTCCAGAGGGTTCCCCGCATGCAACGAATGCCGCATCCCGCATCCGGAATGACGCCGGACAGGCTCAATCCACCCGGTGCGCGCAACACCGATTCCTGCCTGCCGCTGCACCCTGCGGGCGAAGTCGTGCACGACTACAACACGGCCGGGCCGGCTCCCGGAGACATCCGATTTCGATGGGCGCACGGCTCAATACCCGCGGCGAAGAACAGCGATCCACGTGTGCAGGTGATCCGCTACAACGAGGACACCTTCTGCATGCGGGAAAACATCTGCGTGGATTGGCGTGGACCTTTCACATATCTGCTCTTCGGCAACAAAGGCTGCTTGCTGATCGATGCCGGGGCTACGGACAATCCGGCCTTGTACCCGCTGCGGTCGACCGTGGAGGCCTCCATCGCACAATGGCAGGCGATTCGCCGCCGCGCGGATGTGCCGCTGACGGTCGCGCTGACGTCTGCTGAAAATGCGGCCCAGAACGGCGGGCTGAGTCAGTTTGCCGGGCGAGCGAACACGACGATCGTACCGCGGGCTCTACCCGCCATGCAGGCGTTTTACGGCATGGGTGGCAAGGTCGCTAAGCCGCCTGGACAGATCGGGCAAATTGGGCAAATTGGGCAAATTGATCTTGGCGGCCGCGTCCTCGACGTCATTCCGACCCCCGGGACGCATCAGGATGGTGTCTCCTTCTACGATCGCTATACTCATCTGCTCTTCACCGGGGACCTCCTGTTCCCTGGCCGGATCGCCATTGCAAACGAGCGTGACTACATCGCCTCGCTTGGCCGGCTGCAGCAGTGGAAGAGCGCCCACCCCGTGAAGTGGGTGATGGGCGGCCACGTCGACATGCAGTTCCTTCCTGGCAAGGCGTATGAACGCTTCGCGACCTTCAAGCCCTATGAGCGCGAGCTTCAGATGGGACCGGACCAGATCGATGAAGCGGCAAGCTGCGCCAGGGAGATGGCCGGCAAACAGACCGTGCTGGGGCGCAAAGATTTCTGGATGCGCCAGGGCGCCGGGCCCGATGAGGAGCCTGACTCTCTGCCCGCCGGCACACCGGACATCCGGGGTCCGCGGCCTGTCTGATCTTCTCGCCACAACCTTGCTGGCCGTCTCACCACAGACCTGAAGCTGGAGAGTCCCATGCCTTCCAAGCAGATCAATCGCCGTACCTTCGTTTCGTTGTCGATGGCCACTACGCTGGCACCGATGATCGAGGCGAATGCATCAGCCTCGACGACAAGTAGTCCTTCGACTGTTCCGCTAGCACCTGTACCCCGCCACGAAGGCCACACGATCGACTTCAGCAGGAACCTGCCCGCCCCGGGAACGCTCCCGGCGAAGTGGATCTGCGGCTCGCCTTCCGCGATGGACAACACCGATCCGCCGGTGCAGGTGCATTGGTACAACGCCCACACGGCGGTCCTGCGGCAGAACCGTGCCTATGCCTACGAAGCCCCGTTCATGATGCTCTACTTCGGCAACGAACGCATCCTGATGATCGATCAGGGCGACACGACCCTGCGCAATGAATGGCCTCTGCGTGACGTCGTCGATGAGTGTATTGCGAGTTGGTGCGACAGAAACGGCCGCAAGCCGGAGGGGATGGAACTGCTGCTCGCCATCAGCCATCTGCATATGGATCACTTCAGTGCTCAGAACCAGTTCAATGGCCGTCCCAACACACGCATTATGGGGCTGTCCCATGCGGAGATGATTGGTTTTTGGAGCATGACGAATTACCCGGCGGAACAGGTGACTTTGGACCTTGGCGGCCGCCAACTTTGGATCTGGGGCAGTCCCGGTCACACCTTTTCCGAATTCGCCTATTACGACACGTACACGCAAATTCTCTTCAGTGGGGATATGTTCTACCGCGGCCGGCTCTACGTCACGCTCTGGGACGCCTGGTTGAACAGCATAAAACGGCTCGTCGATTTCTGTGCGAAGTATCCCGTGACGCACCTTGCGGGTTGCCATGTGGAAATGGGCACGCAAAACGAAGACTACCCCACCGGCAATACATATCAACCGAACGAAGCTCCGTGGATGCTCACGCCTGCTGAACTGAAGCACACCTATGAGTTCGCCTTGAGTATCGAAAAACCTGGGGAGTATTTCGCCGGTCCTGCCTATATCTGTCGGCTGGACGGTCCGTTCCGAACGCCGGATATGAACCCTTATCTCTACAGCTAGGCTTTTCTGCCTTTGCATCTGCACCGAATACCTCGGTCGCATACCCATGCCGCCGAATCAATCAGAGCCGCACCACGTGACAGTAGAACTTTTGCCTATGGGCCGCATAGGCAAAGCGACTTCATAAGTTCCATGTTCGCCGCTTCGTTAAGTATGGACAAACACCCCTAAAGCTGTACCCGTCGAGCTGTTCACCATTGGCGACACGAACTCTGCGATACGTGCCTGGCCACGTACTCGTGAGGCCACTACGCTTTTCCGGAGCACCTATTCATGCAGAAACGCCTCATCGGCTTTGCCCTTCTTCTTGCCTTCTTTGTTTCCTTTTCGTTCTCTGCCGAGCTGTTCGCCCAGACCAACACAAGCTCCCTTTCCGGTACGGTCGAAGATGGAACGGGCGCGCTCATTCCGGGTGTCAGCGTCAGCTTGTCGAACACCTCCTCCGGTGCCGTGCAGAGCACGCAGACAAAGTCCAAGGGTGAATTTTCGTTTGAGCAGCTTTCCCCGGGCTCGTATGAGGTGAAGGTTTCAGCTCCAGGCTTCACCGAGCAGCTGGAGAAGGTGGAACTGCTGATCTCGACGCCGCTGAAGCTGAACTTCAAGCTGAGCGTGGGTGCCAGTGAGATCGTGGAAGTCGGTACAACGCTTGCCGCTCTCGACACGACGGATGCGACGCTCGGCAAAGCGTTCAACAGTGCCCAGATTCAGAATCTTCCATACCTCGCGAACAATGTCACCTACCTGCTTTCGTTACAGCCCGGCGTGCTGGCGCTCGACAGCGGTGCGCAGACCGGCGGCCTTAATCCGGACACTCGTACCGGCATCGTCGACGGCGCGCGTCAGGACCAGACGAACCTGACGCTGGATGGCGTAGATAACAACGATCAGATCTTCGGTTACGCCTTTAACGGTGCCCTGCGTGCCACACGCGAATCGGTGCAGGAATTTCGTGTGACCACGACCAATGCGAATGCCGACGCCGGGCGCTCCTCGGGCGCACAGGTCTCGCTCGTCACCCGCAGCGGTACCAATGAAATCCACGGCAGCGCCTACGAGTACTACCGCGATCCAGGAACGACCTCCAATAACTGGTTCAACAAGCAATCGCAGCTCATCTCCGGTGAACCCAACGTCGCGGCCAAGGTGCTGGAGCACACGTATGGTGGCTCGCTAGGTCTGCCCGTCAAAAAGGACAAGCTCTTCTTGTTTGGAGCCTACGAGGGCTTCAAACAAGCCAGCGATATTCTCGTGAGTCAGACTGTTCCCTCCCTGCCGAATGGCTCGGGCCTCATCACCGGTAACGTGGTGTACCAGGCTTGCCCGACCAGCGCACTTTGCCAGAACGGAACCCAGGTAAAGACGCTGACGCCTTCTGACATCGCCATGATGGACGGGCGCGCGAGCGACCCGGCCTGTAGTTCCGGCTCCACCTGCTACGCGCCTACGACCGATGCGGCAGCGATCGCGTACTTCAAGCAGTTTCCATTGGCTAACTCCGGTGCAACGGGCGATGGCTACAACACCGGCACATACAATTTCACCTCGCCGGCACCCATACACCAGATCACCAATGTCGCCCGCCTCGATTACAACCTGAACGCGAAACAGACTCTGTTCGTCCGTGGAAATCTGCAGAGCGATAACCAGGCAACCGCGCTGACCTTCCCAGGCGGAACCGCCCCGTCGAATGTGTTCGGCAACAACAAGGGCATCGCCGGTGGCGACATCTGGACGATCAACAGCCATCTTACGAACAACTTCCGTTACGGTTTTACGCGTGTCGGCAATGCATCGCGCGGCATTGCGACCCAGCCTTATGTGAACTTCGGAGCGTTCAACAATCTCACAGCAACGACAACTACCTCCATCTACAAAGTCCTGACGAACGATTTTGAAGACGAGCTCACGTTCGTCAAAGGCCGTCATGTTGTGCAGGCCGGTGTAAGCATCTATGACATCTCCAACAGCCAATACTTCGACCGGCCACTGATCGCATCCGCCAACGTGAACCCGAATCTACTGGCGACCGCCGCGATTGCAAACCAGGGCGGCTATCAAGGGGGAACTCTAGATCCAGCGCAGTTCAACTGCCCAGACTGCGGAACGGTCTCCTCGGCATTCCAGAACTTCTACAATTCCGCCATCATCGCGAACACGGGAGTGATCGAGGAGGCCTCGGCGGGCATTGAGTTTGCGGTACGCGGGAACACGCTCGTGCCGCTCCCCGGTGGCGTCGTTCCCACGTATACCTATCGCAATCTCGAGCAGGAGTATTTCTTACAGGACCAGTGGAAGGCCACGGATCATCTCACGCTGACCTACGGCCTTCGCTACGTATATCTCGGCGTTCCATATGAGGAGAACGGGCAACAGATCACCCCTGCCATCTCGCTGAACACCTTTCTTGCGGATCGCGCCTCAGCGGCGGCAGCGGGTTCGGCTTACACCACCGACGTTTCCTTCCGCGCTGCAGGCTCGGCCAATGGCCAACCAAACTTCTGGACGCCACAGAAGCTGAACTTCGCTCCACGCGTCGCCTTTGCGTATGCCACAACCGACAACAAGACAGTCGTTCGCGGCGGTTTTGCTCTCGCCTACGATCACTTCGGCCAGGCTGTTATTGACTCCTACAACTCAAACACAAATTCATTGTTCGGACTTTCACAAACATTTGAGAATTACCTGACCGGCGACATCAACACCAATCCTCGCTTCACCGGATATAACAGCGTTCCCAGCATTCCCACGCTGCTTGCCGGAGCTGCGACGAATGGCTCTGTCGCTCTACCCTATACACCGGCAGAACAGCCTTTCAGCTTTGATGCCAGCATCAACGACCATCAGAAGACACCCTATGCCGAAACGTTCAACTTCACTGTGGAGCATCAACTGCCGCACAGCCTGGATGTAACGGCGTCCTATGTCGGGCGGCTGGGTCGTCACCTGCTGCAGAATCTCGATGTAGCGCAACCGGTCAACTTCGTCGATCCAGGAAGCGGACAGAGCTACTTTCAGGCCGCTACTGCGTATGCAAAGCTGATCGATCAGGGGGTCCCCGCGGGCAACGTACCGAACTCTGGGTACTTCCGCAACGTCTTCCCAAACTTCAGCCATGACGGATACACGGGTGCGCAGGCCTACTACGCTTCACTGGCCGAGAATCGTGGCAACGAGACCAACACCCTCTTCCAGGCCGACCTTGACCCGTCCGCTTCACCCTCCGGGCAGACCTTCCGTTTCTTCTTCCCGCAAACTTCCTCCATCTATGCGCAGTCCACGATCGGTACGAGCAACTACAGTGCGTTGCAGCTCTCGGTCCGCCAGGCTCTAAAGTACGGCCTGGAGTATGACGTGAACTATACGTACTCCAAGTCGATGGACGAAGGTTCGGACCCGGAACGGGTTGTAGGCGGCAGCACCATCATCAATACTTTCGGTCAAAACCAGATGTATGCCGTGTCGGACTTTGATGTGCGGCACAACATCACCGCGAACTACACAGCTCCGTTGCCCTTTGGGCACGGCGCACCGTTCATGAACTCCAGCGGACTGCTGGATCGCCTCTTCGGCGGCTTTCAGTTAAACGGTGTCGTTCACTACAGCACCGGCTTCCCCTTCAGCGCTTTCGCCGCAAACACCTACGGCACAAACTTTGCGAGCTCCAGCTTTATGGTGGCGACCGCGCCGATCCCCACGGGCGGCCACCACTATGACGCAGCCGATCAAGTGGAAACCGCACTGAAGGGCATCACCTCCGCTCAGGCTCATGCCAACCTGCGCTTCGCTTACCCAGGCGAAACGGGTGAGCGGAACAACTTCCGCGCCGACGGCTATCTCTCGCTCGACGACGGTCTGGCCAAATCCATCCATACGTTCCGTGAACAGCAGCTTCGCGTCTCGGCCGAGGTCTTCAACGTACTCAACACAAACCGCTTCAACTCGCAGAATAGTGCGGCGCAGTCCCCGCTGCAGACGGATGGTACAAGCGCCAACTTCGGCGTCTACACCGGCGGTCCCAACGCACTCCTGACGCAACCGCGCCAGATGCAGTTCTCGGCCAAGTACACGTTCTAATTCATGGCAGAGGGCTCTTGAAGCAGAGCTTCACGTACAGAGCAGGCCAGGCGATTTGGCTGGACCTGCTGTTTCGCCTTGCGCGGACAGGAAGTACGTTCGCGGGATCAGCCCCGGATTTACGGTTCACTGCATGGTCATCAGGGCGGCGACGGTTTGGATGCCGTGGGCAGCAGAATCACATGCCCAAGCGCACTCTCTTCGGCGTGGATGACGCTTTTAGCGATGGTAAGGGTTCCTGGAACGTTCTCACGGCGGGCTCCGGAGTGTTCAGGATCACCCTTAACACCAATCAGCCGACGGCTGGTTACTACACCATTGCCTGCTGCTAAGCAGTAACAGTATGTTTCTGACCAGCGTTATGCTACCGTCTTGGCAGTTAAAGGCCGCGTGCTTCTCAGAGCTGCGGAAGCTGTCATAAACCGTCGTTTGTGGTGACGGGCCGGACCGCTTGGTAATCCATTCGCAAGGGGTAATCGTCTCGTGTTCATATAGAAGACACGACGTTGCATGGCAGATTGGATAGCGATGAAGGCCTTTGTTTTAACTTGTTATCTTCTGGTATGGGCTGGTGGTGGCCCCATACGGAGTACCTTGGCACAAACCCAGGCAAATCAGGCCGCACTGCCTGAGTCGGTCCTTCCTTTCGATCCATCGACACCGTTGGCAGCGCGGATCACCCTCCCTCCAGAGTCTGTTCTCGAACGCTTTAGGAATTTTCCAAAGCCAGCCCCTACTTTCCATGAACCCACCCAGGCTGAACGGAAACAGATGGACACAGTCCTAGAGCAGCTTCCAGCCTTCACCCGCAAAGTACTTCTGCAGCACGTGCGCTCTATCAGTTTCATTGATGGCATCCCGTCAAATGGAGTTTCCAGCATGGAGGCAGGGTCAACGCTCCCCGTCTTTGACATTGTTCTTCGTGCCGGGCTGCTTCACGAAACCGTCTCCGACTACCTTACCCGCAAGGAACGGGGTTACTACTCTTCGGCCCCTTCAGACCTCTCACTGGATTTCGAGGGTGGCTCCCTTTCGGCAGTCCTTTATGTGCTGACACACGAGAGTGTGCATGTGCTCGATATTTCAAACCGGGCGGGCAAAGAAGGCCCACCGCAACTGTTCGCAAACAGTCTACCGGATCTACTCGTGCACGGCATTTGGGAAAGCGCACGGACCAAGGTGCCCGCGTACCAGTTTCCCTTATTTCAGATGGGCTGGTTTGGCAGTGGAAAGCAACCAAGCCTTGACACCGCTGAACCGACTTACCGCCTGCTCGTCCGAACGCCCTTTGTCTCGTTGTACGGCAGCAGTAGTTGGTATGAAGACGTCGCGGAACTGGTAACCTGCTACTACCTGACCCAGGTCCTTAAGCAGCCATACCGAGTCGTTATAAGCAAAGGGACTGAAGTCCAGTACACGTTGTCGATAGCGCAGAACCCGCTAGTGCAGGCACGCTTTCCCGGCATCCTGCCCTTGTTCAACTGACTTGCAAAGATGTCATAAACCTTCGTTTGCGACAGCCTCTGAGGCCCGATAACCCGGATTCTATTCCGTTGCTTGAAGGCGCGATTCAGAATCGCCAGCAAGACCGGGCTACGGTGCAGTGACGAATCAAGGCTTACCGCAAGGGTTCTTGGCGGTAGAGCTCGGCCGTGTGTCGCGGTGGTGGAGATAACCATCACGAGCTTAGAAATATCAATGACTTACCCGGCAGCATCTTTGGCCGGACGCCTCAGAACTCTCGTTTGATCGACTTATGCCGAGGGTATGCGATCGAGGGCCTTACGAGTCCCGCAGAGGTCAGCAGTGCTTATCCTGTACGTCCGGTATTCATCTACATGTGGATCTCTGTTGAGCTTTCCCTGGGCACTCTGCCCGCACCCATGAGAACCAGCGAGCGTTGCGCGAAGGGCGAGTACACCAGGAGCGCCGTACAAGACAGGGCCAGGCCGTAGTTGATGTGATGTAGCAACAGAAAAGGTGAGAGTGACCAAAGCACATCAAGCGGCAGCAGGAGAAGCCAAAGCTTACTGAACTTCTCTCTAATTCCGGGTGCGTGAAAGAGCACCGCGCACACCAGGAAAGCGCGAACCGGGATCAATATCGCTGCGGTCACGACCGTGACGATGAGTGCCTCCATGGCGAACGGCAGGACCGAGTAGAGATCCCCGACCTCTGTGAGATTAGCAAGGGCACCCACATAGAAGGCCACGTACGTGAACTGCAGCAGGATGAAGAGCGTTTGCACGGTACGATAGGAGGCCTTTGGCAAGTCCTCGGTGGTAGTCAGAATCGGCCAATTGACCTTCATCCCACGGGGAACCCGAGTCTCAGCTGGTTCCTGTGGGAGCGGGATGGGAGTCGCTGAAGCCGGCACTTCTTCACTGAACCGCTCCACTGGAGCTACAAAGCGGTAGCCGCGACGAGCCAGCGTCTCTATAAATCTCGGATTGCTCGCCGTGTCGCCGAGCGCCTCGCGGATCCGATTCACGGCCGAGTTCACACCGTGTTCGTAGTCGACGAAGGTTCCGTCAGGCCACAGTTCTCGTGAAATCTCCTCGCGCGTCAGAACCTCGCCTCGCCGTCCCAGAAAGAACAGCAGGGCCTGGAACGGCTGGGCGTTCAACTTGATACGTACCCCTTGCCTGCGGAGCTCCCCCGTCGAGGAGTCTGCCTCAAATACTCCGAATCGATAGCGCAGGGCTGCCCGAGGTTCTGTCATGTCGCCGGTTCAAGTGTACCGGCCCCTCACCTGAAAAGGGGCTTGGTGCAAAGGAGAAGTATGGATAACAACCTCATTTCATGGGGGTTAGACAGCGAGAAACAATAAACCTACAGTGAGGTTCCATCCATTGCTTTAACCTCCGCGATGGGGCAAAGTCCAGGTTAAGACGGGCCTGCACTCTGCGCTGGTTGGCGGGATTGCGGCATACCGGTCAAAGATCTCAATCTCAAGAATCAGATCGATCTCTGCGCTCGATCTTGGAGAAGCTATTGCAAACCTCTGAAGTTCTTCGAGGATGGGGCACCATCCTGACTGGTCGCGCCCCCTCCCTCTCTATTGAAATCACCAAGGAATGCCCTCTGCGCTGCCCCGGCTGTTATGCCTTCGACGCAGCCCACCTCGGCACTTCCACCCTGCTCCGTCAACTCTCGGACTTCAAGGGCGACGAACTCGTCACCCGTATTCTTGCGCTCCTGGACAGGCACAAGCCGCTCCACATTTCGCTGGTGGGCGGCGACCCTTTTGTCCGATACCGCGAGCTTGAGCAGCTGATTCCACAGATTGAGGCCCGGGGTATTCATACCCAGGTGGTCACCAGCGCCTTCCGCGTCGTGCCTGCCGAATGGCGGAAGTACAAGAAGCTGAACGTCGTCGTTTCCATCGACGGGCTGCAGCCAGAGCATGACGAGCGCCGGAAACCGGCCACTTACGAACGAATCCTAAAGAACATCCTGGGAGCAGAGGTGACCATTCACTCCACGATCACCTCGCAGATAGCATCGCGCCCTGGCTACCTGGAGGAGTTCCTCACCTTCTGGAGTGCCAACCCCGCTATCAAGAAAGTTTGGTTCAGCCTGTTTACACCTCAGAGGGGAGCTACTGATCCCGAGATCCTTTCGCCCGACCAGCGCCTTGCTGTTATGCACGAACTCCGCCGTTTGCGGCCCTTATTCCCAAAGCTGGACATGCACGATATCGTCATCGACGAAATCGCTTCCCCACCCTCTAACCCCTCCGAGTGCATCTTTGCTCGAACCACGGAGACCCTCTCCGCCGATCTCACCACCCAGATCACACCCTGTCAGTTTGGGGGCGACCCCGACTGTTCTCAATGCGGCTGTATTGCCTCCATGGGCCTCGCCGCGGTGGGCCACTATAAGGTGGTCGGTAATCTCACTGCCGGACATCTCTTCATGGCCTCCGACCGGATCGGCAAAACCTGGAGGCGTTTCCGGGATGTCTTCAGGCAGGTGCCTCCGCGTATTTCAGAAGCCACCCCTTTCAGAATTCTCTGAGCTGGAGTTTACGCTTGCTGGAGTCACAAGTAGCTGGTGTTGTCAAGCTCGACAAATGCCATGTGCGCAAGGTCGGCTTCGCTATTACATCGATCTGCACATCGTTGTAAGTGGAGACCTCTCTGCTCGGCAGGGTCATGCTATCGCTCGCCGTGTGCAGGACGTTATTCTTCGGTCAGCGCCACGCTTTGCTGAAGTGCTCGTTCACATTGAGCCGAACGAGATGCTAACAACTCATCACGATCGCGAGCAAGTGCCTACCAAACCTACAGCTTTGGACGGTAGCCATTGCCCAGCTTATCGGCCTCGGCCTTTTCCTTATAGCGATCGAACCGGAAACGACTAGGGATTCTGGTCTGCCTTTGGCGTTACCTGCAGCGCTTTACCCAAATGCCGGGCTGCAGTGCCAAGAGCGTGCCTGGTCTTTTGATAGCTCTTCGACAAAGCGTCCTGCGTCGACGTATTAGCCAACGACACGGCGACGTCCGTGGAGTTACCAGCTTCAGCGAGGGCAGATGTCGTATTTCTGCCGCTGCTCGCGAGCTTCTGCTCCGTCTCGCCGCTCACGGAGATGATCTGCTGCGCAGGATGCCGGCCTGGGTTAAACCACGCAATATCATTTCGCGGGAGCGCGTTCAGGCGAGCGACCGGAGCTGAAGGAAAGTTTGTGCCCATCATCTTCGCCTCCAGGGGCCAGGCCGCGGAGCGAATGAAAGCAGAGCCATTCATTGGATGGCTCACTTCCCCTAAGTTGATGACCTTGCCTGACGGAAGAGCCACCATTGCGGTACACCGGTCGGCCCCGCATCCCCTTTGGCAGAGAGCTTCATTCAGGTAAGAAGCGTGCTTGCCGGGCGAAATCCATACCTTGGCTCCGTGATCCTCTGCATGCAGGGTAGAAGCCCGGGTAATCTGGCTGACATCGCAGACTGTATCTTCATGGGCGGCCGCGTACCAATACACTGCCTGCCATGTCGCTGAACCCAGTTGACTGCTCGATGCGTGCACCAGGACCGCTACGTGCTCCGTGTCGAGCGGGTGACCGTGCGGTCCGCAGTCCTTCTTCCACAGGTGGTAATAGTGGATCTCTGCAACGGGTTGACCGTCCGTGGACATCTTTGTGGGAAAGACTTGACCATAGATGGTGCCATTCTCGGCCGCCACCGTCGGAATCGCAATGCCACGGCTAAACTCGGCGGGAACAACAGAGCAATCCTGGCTGCCAACCATAAATGCAGGGCGAAACTGCTCCAAAAGGGACTGCTCCACAGCATCACTTAAGCCATCGTGATCGGAATCAACCTGAAAGGTTCTGTGTAGCGCCTCCTGTGCCAACGTCGGCAAAGCATTCATCCCGAAGAATAGATTTGCGATTAAACCTGCGTAGCAGGTGGCTTCGGAAAAACGCACCAAAGGCAAACAGATTGATTTGGAGCCATTCATAGCGATTCCACGTCTCTATCCTACTGTTTACGAATTGTGTCGGATTCGAGGAGATCGCGAGAAAAAGCCTGCACCCGCATGAGACCCGCGTCTGCAATCTCTGACTGTCAATTTCAGCAGTTCTGATGAGACGCCAAAGATGTAGCCCCTCTTTACGAGAGCTGGCGAGCCTATAGCTCGGTAGAGATACAAAGGCGGAAGCGAAACCGGCACGTCAACATGACGCAGCGTGTACCTGCTTATTGACGGCGCGGTCGTGGATCTCACATCCGGAAACTACCATCAACAGACTACTTGGCGGAGGGAGAGGGATTCGAACCCCCGTAGCCCGTTAGGGCTAAGCGGTTTTCAAGACCGCCTGTTTCAACCACTCACACATCCCTCCGCGGATGCACGCGCTTCCCTCATGATAAAGTACCGCAGCCTGGGAAGTGAACCACACCGCCACCATCCTGCTCGCCCAAGTGCAAGACGGCCTGGAGCGCCGACTCCTAATATTTTTCTCCGGATGATTCGCTATATGTTGGCCTCTTCAGACTATGGACAAGGGAGTTCCGGCTCAGGCAAATACCTCACCTATTGCGTGTTTAGCCAACCCAGGTGGGCTTTTACCAGCACAGCCGTGGCGTGACCAAACGGCTTGTAGGCCTCGGTGCCTTCGCCGGTTTCCTGCACAAAGAGACCTTCATCTTTGGTGTGGATCTGCTTCATGTCCGCGAGATAGTAGGCGTCGAACTGATCTGCCGGAACGGCTTTAAGCTTGGCGAGGCGGGCCGTGAACTCCGGGTTCAGACCGGGTTTGATAGCGACGCCGGTGGCGACCGCGATGCGCTTGAGTTCGGCGTTGACGCCTTCGTGATCGTGGGATTCAAGCACGCCGAAGTCTCGGGCAAAAGGCGTTTGGCCCTTGCTTGCGGCGACCTTGCCGGCTTCTACCTCATACAACCCACCTTGGGAGACCTTGGCGACGAAGTCGCGATCTGCCTGAGAGGCCGGCTGGGCAGCAAAAAGCGCTGTCCCGCAGGTGAAGCTTAGGGCGATAACCGCCGTTCTAAGGTGTTTGGTGCCGTTCCGATGAAGCAGATCGAACATACGTTCCGTCCTGGCCGCGGTGGCGGCTGTGCGATTGGATGCAGTTCAGGTCTCGCGACGGCTGGCCGGCGGCAGCGACGAGCCAGTTTGCTGTGCCCTGAAGCGGTTGGCGGCGCGAAATTCGGCGTGCAGCTCCGGCGTGCGGAGATTCTCGCGAAGATGCGCGAGGCCCTGTTCGAGCGCAAAAAGGGTGGCCGCGATCGGGGCCGTGTTGGTGAGGGCTATGTCGCGCCACATGCTATAGGAACTGGCGCCAAGACGGGTGGTCTCGCGAAGGGCGCGGCCGCCGATGGCAGCGACGAGGGCGCGGCCGCGGGGGTCTTGCGCGAAGGTCTCTTCAAGCAGCGCGGCGAGCGCGGTGGAGAGCATCTGCGGCAGGTGGCTGACCCAGGCGCAGATGCGGTCGTGCTCACCCGCTTCGATGTCGAAGGTATGCGTGCCGAGTGCTTCAATCCAGGTACGCCATTGTCCGGCGATCGGGCTGGCTTTGTGAGTGAGCGGCGTGAAGAGCCAGGTGGCCCCCGTGAAAAGTCCGGGTTCGGCGAGCGCCGCGCCGCCCAATTCCTTGCCGGCCATGGGGTGACTGGGGAGAAAGGCAGCCTGGCCCGGGCCGTTGTATAACTTTTCGGCCAAATGGATGATGTCCTGCTTGGTGCTGCCTACGTCGGTGACCAGCGCGTCAGGAGGAACAATGGAAGCCAAGGCGTGCATCCAGTCCAGGATCGGCAGAACGGGTGTTGCAAGAACGTAGATGTCGGCGAGACCGGGGGTGAGTACCGCCTCACGACTGGGCAGGGCCTTGTGTATCGCCCCGGCCGCCACGGCTTGGGCCAGCTCGGCGGGGTTCGTATCCCAGCCGAGAATCACAGCGTTGCACATGGGACCGAGGCTCTGCAGTGCCAGGCCAAGCGAGGCGCCGATGAGGCCGGTTCCGAGGATGAGGACGCGCGTGGGCACCATCGTCAGCTTACGCGAGGCCAGCCCCGGCTAGAGCTCGCGGCGATGGGTAAAGGTGCGAGCCTGCATACCGCGGTAATCGGCGGCGATATGGCCGCGGCCGCGCAGAAGGTATTTGTAGCTGGTGAGGCCTTCAAGGCCGACGGGGCCGCGGGCGTGAAACTTGCTGGTGGAAACGCCCACCTCAGCACCAAAGCCGTAGCGAAAACCGTCCGCGAATCGTGTGGATACGTTGTGAAAGACGCCCGCGGCATCCACTTCGCGCAGAAATCGTTCGGCGGCGGCGGGGTCTTCGGTGAGGATGCTTTCCGTGTGCGCGGAGCCATGGCTGTGGATGTGATCGATGGCCGCAGAAAGCGAGGAGACCATGCCGAGGGCGAGTTCCGGGGTGCCGAATTCAGTGTGCCAATCGGTGACGGCCTCGGTGGGTATGGTGAGGAGCGCGCGAACGGCGGCATCGGCATGCAGGCGAACGCCTCGGGAAGCCAGTGCAGCAGAGAGCCGCGGGAGGAACGTGGGGGCGATCTCCTGATGCACCAGAACGGTCTCTACCGTATTGCAGGCGGCGGGGTAGTCGAGCTTGGCGTCGGTGATCACGCGGAGCGCGAGCGCGGGATCGGCGGCGCGATCGACAAAGATGTGGCAGACGCCTTCGGAGTGGCCAAGCACGGGAATGCGCGTGTTGTTTTGCACAAATTCCACGAGGGACTTTGAGCCGCGCGGAATCACCATGTCGATAAGATCATGCGCACCGAGCAGCGTGCGAACCTCTTCGCGGCCGAGAACAAGGGTGAGAGCATCCTCGGAGATGCTTTGCCGGCGTAAGGCTTCACGAAGAATACCCACGAGAGCCTCCGCCGTGTGTTCCACTTCGCGCCCGGGTTTCAGAATGGCGGCGTTGCCGCTCTTGAGCGCGAGTGCCGCAATCTGCGTGACGGCATCGGGGCGCGCTTCGAAGATCACGGCGAGTACGCCCAAAGGCACGCTGATCTTTTGGAGATGCAGACCCCTCTCCGGAGCGGCTGTCCGCATTTCCATATCAATCGGATCCGCATCGTCAAGTTCGGTCGCTTCCAGCACACGGCCCAGCGGGTCGGGCAAGGCCGCAACGGAGCGGATCTGCTCAACCATCTCTTGCAGCTTGCCCTCCGTGAGCTGCAGGCGCGCCAGCGTGGAGGGAGCGAGGGCATCGGTGCCGGAAAAGTTCTTCGCGAAGCGAAGGTCTTCGGCATTGGCTTCGAGAAGATCTTCCGTGGCGTTCGCAACGCCAGCCGCCATAGCCTCGAGCGCGGCGTTGCGCTCCGTTTCACTCAGCGTGGCCAGGGATCGTGAAGCAGCTTTGGCACGGCGCGCGGTCTCACGTGCGTCGGAGATGCCCTGGGTTGGGCTTGGCGTGCTCACCCGGCGACCTCTGTGAGTTGAGATGCGAGGATGGCTGGCCGGTCGGCGCCAAAGCGCGTGCCGACCGCTTCGCCCGCCACAATGCGTTCAAGCACCTGCGGTGTGCGTCCGTTCGCGATGATGGCATCACGGCCCGCTTCGAGCGCGATGCGTACGCTTTCCAGCTTGCTCAACATGCCTCCACGGCCGCGGCCGTTGCCGCCATGGGCTAGGGCGAGCACGGCGTCATCAACGTACGGCACATGCGACAGGATGCAGGCGCCCGGGGCCTGCGGATCACGATCGTAGAGACCGTCCACGTCGGAAAGCAGCACGAGCAGATCGGCGTTGATATGCTCGGCGAGCAGCGCGGAAAGCTTGTCGTTATCGCCAAAGATCCGCTCGCCGCGTTCGCGCTGCGGGCTCACGAGCGGCCGGTCCAGCTCCATCGTAGAGACCGTATCGTTTTCATTGACGATCGGAATCACGCCGAGCGAAAGCAGCGAATCGAGCGTGGCACGCAGGTTGGCATGGCGCACCGGATCGCGGAAGTCGTCTTCGGTGAGCAGCACCTGCGCGATGCGGCAGCCAAGGCGATCGAAGGCGTCATCGTAGAGCGCCATCAGCCGCGATTGGCCCACGGCCGCGCAGGCTTGCACCTCGGCCAGATTGCGCGGCCGGTGCGGTAAGGCAAGGCGCTCCACGCCGAGTCCCACGGCACCGGAGCTGACCACGAGCACCTCGATCCCCTGCTCACGCAGCACGGCGATTCCCTCGACCAGACCGCACAGCAGGCCGAGGGCCACCTTGCCGTCGGGCCTCATAATCACGTTGGTGCCGAGTTTGACGACGATGCGGTGCAACGTGCTCCTGTGTACGGCGCAGCGACTTGGTTACGCAGCGACTTGGTTACGCAGCGACTTGGTTACGCAGCGACTTGGTTACGCGTGAACCGGTACCGTGGCGGGGGCCGCAACAGTGCGATCAACCACGGGCGCCAGCTGCCGCAGCTTGATCACAAGGTCCGTCAGCTGCTTGGGGAACAACGACTGCGCACCATCGCTCATGGCCTTGTCCGGATTGGGGTGCATCTCCATAAGCAGCCCGTCACCGCCGGCTGCCACCGTGGCCAGCGCCATCGGCGCGACGAATTCACGCTTGCCTACACCATGCGACGGATCGCCCAGTACCGGCAGATGCGTCAGGGACTTGAGCACGGGAATCGCGGAGATGTCCATGGTGTTGCGCGTGTAGGTCTCAAAGGTGCGGATGCCGCGCTCGCAGAGCATGAGGTCGTAGTTGCCGCCCGCGAGGATATATTCGGCGCTCAGCAGCAGCTCTTCAATGGTGGCCGCGATGCCGCGCTTCAGTAATACGGGCTTGCGCACCTTGCCCAGCTCGCGCAGCAGGTTGAAGTTCTGCATGTTGCGGGCGCCGACCTGGAAGCAATCCACATACGGCAGCATGGGTTCAATCTGCGAGATCTCCATGACCTCGCTGATGACGAGCAGACCGTGCTCATCCGCCGCATCGCGCATCAGCTCCAGGCCGGGAATGCCCATGCCTTGGAAGCTGTATGGCGAAGAGCGCGGCTTGAACGCGCCACCGCGCAGAAACTGCGCACCGGCTTCAGCGCACTGCTGCGCGCTTAGGCGAATTTGCTCCTTGCTTTCGACCGAGCACGGACCGCCCATGATGACGATCTCGTCACCGCCAATGACGACACCGTTGCGGAAGGTGATGTGCGTACCTTCCGGCCGGAAGCCGCGGCCTGCCAGCTTGTAGGGCGAGCTGATGCGGTAGGCCTGCTGCACACCCTTGAGCACGGAAAACTCCGTGACCTCGAAGTGCTGCGGCGTGCCCACGCCGGCAAGAATAGTTTGCGTTTCGCCGGTGGTGCGGTGGACGTTGAAGCCCAGCTCCACCATGCGTTCGATCACGGTTTGAATCTGTTCACTCGTGGCTCGGTCCTGCATCGCAACGATCATCACTGGAGTTCCCTCCCCGCGGCGGCAAAAGCCGCACACGAAAGCCCTTCTGGCCGATGTTCTAGCCGCGCAACAAAACTTTTCCTAGCGGTGCGTGAGCCGCTCGTGACTGGCCGCGGTGCCAGCTCCCGCATTGCCGCTGTCCACACGCTGCAGCGCGCGCATGACGTCCATGACGCGGTCATAGATATCCTGCAGCTGCGCCGCCGTGAGCGGACCGGGGTTAACCGTGCGGACATGTTCAAAGACGGTCTGCTCGCGGTTCGGCTCATAGATCGGCGTGCCGGTGTGACGCTTGAGCTGGCCGATCGCAACGGCCGCCGCGGCGCGTTCAGAGAGCAGAGCCACGATCTGCTCGTCGAGTTCGTCAATCTTGTGGCGCCAATCGGCGATCTCCATAGCTATTCCTCACAGGGCGAGCCGGCAACGCATGCGGCCCGCGGGATGTTGCAGCGACGGAAACACGCACCCGCCCGCGGCTGTTCTTCATGATACGGCTTGCACGAAGCAGAACTCACGCCTTGGCTCCCACGGGTTCTTCGCCCGTCACGCTGCCCGCTTCAACGGCACCCCCGATGCCGGCGGCACTGCTCCGCTCTTTGCTGCCCTGAGCAGGTTTCTTGTCATCCAGAGCGGAGCGAAGGACCTGCTTTTCACTCTGCCCGCCGCGCCCGCCGCACAGGTCTCGCACAAACTCACCAACAGCTTTTGGTGCTTCGCTAGCTGGTGTTTTTTCGACGAGGCCAACGATCGCGGAACCCACCACCGCAGCATCGGCGAACTCGCTCACCGTCCGCACGTGTTCGGGCGTGGAGACACCGAAGCCAAGCGCGATGGGAAGATCGGTGAACTGGCGCAGACGATCGACAAGGGTCTTCGCATCATCGGCCAAGGTGGTTTGCGTCCCCGTGATGCCGACACGCGAGATGGCGTACACAAATCCTTTGGAGTGCTCGGCAATCGCCTTCAAGCGTGCATCCGGCGACGTGGGTGCGGCGAGAAACACCGGCGCAAGATCATGCTCGCGCATGCAGAGGAGATACTCGTCGGCCTCTTCGACGATCATGTCGGTAAGCAGCACACCGTCCGCGCCATTCGCCTTCGCCGCTTTCGTAAATTCCGCCAAACCCATGCGCACCACGGGATTCAGGTAGCTGAACAGGATGATGCCGGCGTCCGGACGAAGGCGGCGGATGTCGAGGCAGCACTCAAGCACATCGCTGAGGCGAGTGCCGCGCGCTACCGCACGCTCGGAGGCACGTTGAATGACCGGGCCATCGGCGAGGGGATCGCTAAAGGGAACGCCGAGTTCGATGACGTCAGCGCCGTTGTCAATGGCGGCAACGGCCATCTCGCGTGTGGTGGCGAGATCGGGATCACCCGCGGTCAGGTAAACCACAAGGCCCGGTTTGTGTTTGAAGTTAATCGGCATGCGTTCGGTTCCCGGACTTGCTCGGCTGCTGTTGTTGGAGAAAGGTGTTCCACACCTCATGACCCATCGTCGCGATGCGCTCATTGATGTTCTCGGGAGCAAGCCCGTCATAGATCAGCCGGCGCGTATTGGGAAAGACGAAGTAAAGTACCGGCGGATCGATGCTGACGTCGGTGAACTCGCTGCAGTTTCCACCCGCGTCATGGGCTGTGCAGGTGTTGTGACCGAGATCGGCATGCAGCTTCATCGAGCCCTCGCCGATCTTGGGCGGCGGCCCCACGTCCCCCACAATCGCGAACTGCAGGCGACCATCCTTGATCACGGCGGCGAGGTCTCCCTTGCCCAACCCTGACGCATGCAGCAGATCGCCGATGGGCAGCACGATGTAGGGCACGCGCTCAGAGTCCAAGCTCAGATCGGACACGGGGTAACGCAGCGCCGTTTCCGGCTGGTTGGGCCGCTCCGCGCGCTTGGATAAGGTGGAGCCATCGGCGTCGATGGCCATCTTTGCGTCGTAAAATACGGTGCCGTCCGGGAATTTGAGGATCACGGTATTGCGGCTGGGATCGACCTTGCACCCGGGAGGGTCCTGCGCGTCACAGGCTCCGAAGCGCTGGGTCAGCTCGGGCAGGATCACCTGCGCTTTGGCGAAGTCGATGCCCTGCAGTGTTCCCGCGTCTGCCGGCGGGGCGGTGTAAGGCGCAGCCGCACAGGCCTGCAGACAGCAACCCATGCACAGGCCGGCGAACCATCTGCGGGCAAGTTTTGTCGCGAGCACTATGGCCACGTCAGGCCACCTCCGCCGGTGCGGTTTGCTGCGTGAGCGCTTGCAGAACGGCCATGGCCTCATCCTTGCTGAAGCCGGTTCGCGTTTCGAACTCGGTATCCAGTGCAAGAAGGCACAGGGCAAGCGCATTGCGAAGGTAACCCGCGGTCTCTTGCCCGACGAAGCCTTGCGTGCGGTCGTCTGCGCGTAGGGCATCCGCGATGAACTTGAAGCGTTCTGGCGAGGTACCGACAGTTGCTCCAAAGTCCGCCACGTTGAAGCCGTTGAGCACTTCGTTGGGAACTTGCTTGACGAGCAGGTCAAAGACATCACCGCTAAGAAACACAAGTGGCTGGGGCGTGCTCATGCGCTCACCGCCGCACCGCCGCCCAGGTCCATCTCGCGGGTAAGGATGCCAATGTCTTTGTCACCACGGCCGGAGACGTTGATCATCAGGATTTGGTCTTTGCCCATCTTCGGCGCAAGCTTCATGGCTTCGGCCACGGCGTGCGCGGTCTCGAGCGCAGGAATAATGCCTTCAGTGCGGCTAAGAAATTTTGTGGCTTCCAGTGCCTCATGATCCGTGGCCGAAGTGTAGGTGGCGCGACCGGAATCATGCAGCATAGCGTGCTCCGGGCCGACGGAGGCGTAGTCAAGCCCCGCACTGACCGAATGCGTGGTCGCTACCTGTCCGGCGTCGTTCTGCAGCACATAGCTGTAAGTGCCCTGCAGCACGCCCGGAAGACCACCGCCGATCTTCTGGAAGCGCGCGGCGTGCTCACCAAGGGCTGTACCGCGGCCACCGGCTTCCACGCCGATCAGTTGCACGTTGGCTTCTGGGATGAATTCGTAGAATGCGCCGATAGCATTGGACCCGCCGCCGACGCAGGCGACGATGGCGTCCGGCAGACGGCCTTCGGCTTCGAGGATCTGCTGCTTGGCCTCGCGGCCGATCACGCGGTGGAAGTCGCGCACCATGGTGGGGTACGGATGCGAACCGAGGGCCGAGCCAAGAATGTAAAACGTGTTGCGGACGTTGGTGACCCAGTCGCGCATGGCCTCGTTGATGGCATCTTTCAAGGTTGCGGAGCCGGAACTGACTCCGCGTACATCCGCTCCCAGCAGGCGCATGCGAAAGACGTTCAGTTCCTGCCGTCGCATGTCCTCTTCGCCCATGTACACCACGCATTCAAGGCCGAACAGAGCGCAGACCGTGGCTGTTGCCACGCCGTGCTGGCCCGCACCGGTTTCGGCGATGATGCGGCTTTTTCCCATGCGGCGGGCAAGCATGGCTTGGCCGAGCGCGTTGTTGATCTTGTGTGCGCCGGTGTGCAGCAGGTCTTCACGCTTGAGATAGACCTTGGCTCCGCCGAGAACTTCCGTCATGCGGCGGGCGAAAAACAGCGGCGTGGGGCGGCCGCAATAGGTGTGCAGCAGGCCGGCGAGTTCGGCGTGGAACGCAGGGTCGGCCTGGGCCTGCGCATAAGCCTCATCCAGCTCCAGCAGTGCGGCCATGAGGGTCTCGGGCACGTAGCGGCCGCCGTACTTGCCAAAGCGCCCCGGTCTGGCTTGGGCCTGTGCGGAGGCTGTGCCTGGTTGCGCGATCTTCTCTGCAGAAATGTCCAAAACCGGGCTCGTCATATGCTCTGAATGCTCCGAAGTGTCAGTTTCTTAGATGTTGGAGGCCAGAAAGAGAAGCCGCGACCTTTGGGGGTCGCGGCTCGGGGTGTTGAGAATCTCGTAACGTTGCTGCCTCGAGGGACTCAGACCGCCTTTGCCGCTACTGGACGCCAGTAGCGGAACGGAAAACCGAAAGGGGTAGAGACAAAACAGCGCATCGACTGTCAGGATATATCGGTACGCCAGTGCTGGCAAGGCGTTACCGAAGATTTGTGGGCTGACCACACTCCAGAGGCATGGCTCCGCATCGGACCACTGAATATGGGTTTACCAAGGGGCAGGCCGAGGAACGAGGCTGGCCCGCCACAGGATCGAAGAGGAAAACGATGAAGCTTTTGCAATGCAGTGGACTGGCGGTGGCTACGGCCCTGACCTTGATTCCCTTTCATGCTCATGGCCAGGAGTCCTACCATCGCGCCAAGCGGCAGCAGCATTACAGCGATGCCCGGCACCACACGAAGGCGAAGATTGTCGGCGGCTCGGCGGTGGGCGGCGCGGTTGTGGGTGGCGTGCTGGGTGGCGGCAAAGGCGCACTGATTGGCGCGGGTGCCGGTGCGGGCGGCGGTTTGATCGCCAACCACGAACGCGAGAAGCACGACGTGCAGAAGCGCCAGGAGTACGGCCACTAGAGCGCGACCGATTCGCGGCCGGCTTCGGCTGACTGCGCATCTAGCTTTGGAGGTGCGCTGCTTCGAGAAAGGCAGCGAGGCGAACCGGGTCTTTGTGGCCCGGTTCCGCCTCTACGCCGGTGACGCAGTCGACGCCCCAGGGCCCGAGGGCGTGGATCGCCTCCTGGACATTACCGGCATGGAGGCCGCCGGCCAGAAGTAGCCTTGGCCGACCAGGCTGACGCGGAGCTTCCCCGCCGAGTGCAGGGAGAGATGCTCCTTCGAGCGTGTGGGCCAGAACCGGTTGCACGGCCTTCCAGGAGAAGGCGAGGCCCAGGCCGCCGGAGCGACCGTCCTTCTCCGCGTCCAGCAGAATGGCCCAAAGAGAGGGATCCGCGACGGCGGAGCTCAATCTTGCCACATTCTGACTGGCGATTTGCTGGTTCGCGGACGCGGCATGCAATTCGTCATCAGCCCTTATGCCGATCACCTGAATGAGACGAACCTCTGGCCCAAGCCTTCGGCTTACCTCCGCGGTCAGGGTGGGATCATGCGGCAGGTGCAGCTGTACGGCCGTCAGACTTGCGGCCGTCACGGTGGCGGCCATCTCAGCGATGTCGGGGGAGGTGAACACCCCGACGCGATCGACGTGGGCGGGCAGGTGGGCGGTGATGGCGGCGGCCTGCGCAGGGGTGATGCGGCGCTTGCTCGGAGCGAAGATGAAGCCCAAGGCATCGGCGCCGTGCTCGATCGCGAGCAGAGCGTCGGCGAGACTGGTGGTTCCGCAGATCTTCACCCACATGCGCTTTGACTCGGACATCTCGACGTTACTTTCCTAGCAGATGGCGGAGGGCGTCGCCGGGGTGCGGCTGGCGCATGAGGGATTCGCCGATGAGGAAGGCCTCGTAGCCGGCGGAACGCAGCCGGTCCATGTCGGCGCGGGTGCCGATGCCGGATTCGGCGATGCGGACGGCGTTTGCCGGCAGATGCCGGGCCAGATCGCAGGCACGGTCGAGCGAGACCGCAAAGGTGCGCAGGTCGCGGCTGTTGACGCCGATGCACTCGCAGTCGAGCGACAGGGCGCGGTCGAGTTCGGCGCGGTCGTGGACCTCGCAGAGGACGTCGAGTTCGCAGCGGCGCGCCTCGTCGCGGAGGTCCTTCAGCTCGGTGTCGCTGAGCGCGGCTACGATGAGCAGGACTGCGTCCGCGTTGTTGGCGCGGGCTTCGACGATCTGGAAGGAATCGACGGTGAAGTCTTTGCGCAGGCAGGGGATGGAGACGGCGGCGGAGGCGCGGCGGAGATTCTCCAGAGAGCCTTCGAAGAAGCGCTCCTCGGTGAGGACGCTGAGGACGGCGGCGCCGGCGGCCTGCAGCTGCGGGGCCAGGACGGCGACGTCGAACTCGGGCCGGATCAGGCCCTTGGAGGGCGATGCCTTTTTGAGTTCGGCGATGATGGCCGGGCCGCTGGCCGCCGCTGTCTGGAGGGCCTGCGCGAAGCCGCGCGGGGTGTGCTGCGCTGCCTGCCGTTCCAAGGTACCGGGAGCGGTCGCCGCCTTGCGCTCCTGCACGACGCCGCGCACATGGGCGAGGATCTCGGGGAGATAGAGGGTGCGGTTTGCGGCGAGGTCTGAGGTCATCGTTTCGGTCATGTCGGTCATGGTGAAGCCTTTCTCCCCCCTACTTTTCTTCTAAAGTCTTCTTTCGAAGCATCTTGCGGCGTTTTGCGCGAGTCGGCCGAGGAGTTTCCGCCTAGGCTATGCGGCGTTTCCATCCAATCTGCTTGCCCACTCAAGTATGACAGTGCCGTTGCTTTTCTGTGCAGCCGGGGTATGGCCTGCACCTGCCCCCTTCCTTTTTGCCGTGACAGAAGGGCCTGAGCGCGCGTCTGAGATATGTGACCTTTTTTCGAGATATGACCTTTCGGCGAGCCGCGGCAGCGATGGTGGGGATGGGCAGTTTTGCCCTTGGAGCAGGGATTCTTGGAGCAGGGACCTTTGGCGGGCTGCAGGCCGGGGCCCAGGCTACGTTTCATCCCAACCCGCACCTTTATTCCGAGACCGCCAACCCCGCCGAGCAGATTGCGGCGGCGGAGCGGGCGGCACAGCGCGAGGGCAAGCATATTTTGCTGGAGTTCGGCGGGAACTGGTGTTCGGACTGCCAGGTGCTGAACTTTTATTATCACCAGGCGCCCAACGCCGCGCTGATCGACCACGATTACGTGGTGGTGTATATCGATATCGGCCACATTGACCGCAACCTCGATGTCGCCAAGCGGTACAACACGCCCGTGGATCACGGTGTGCCTTCGCTGGCGGTGCTCGATGCGCGCGGAAAGCTGCTGTATGCGGAGCAGCCGAAGGAGTTTGAGCGCACCACGCCCGAGGCGCTGTATGCGCTGCTAAACCGTTGGAAGCCGGTTGGCGGACGGTAGCCAGGCAAGCCGAAACGTACCAAGTTGCTGCCGGGGAGGTGCCGAATGACGCTGGAAGAGTTCAGGCAAGCCGAGCCGAATTCCCTGCCGGAGGCTCTGCGCGCCCTTTGGCTGGAGGGGAACGGCGATTGGGAGCGGGCGCACAGCGTGGCCCAGGAGGTCGAAGGTCCGGACGGCGCGTGGGTGCATGCCTACCTGCACCGCAAGGAGGGCGACACCGCCAACGCGGCGTACTGGTACCGCCGTGCCGGGCGGCCAGTGGCCACGGGGGACTCGGCTGGTGAATGGAAGGCGATGGTACAGGCGCTGAGCGGGGTGCGATAGGGCGAACTGCATGAGGGGGTCGCCGGGTTATATCGGCTGTCGCTGTTGTCGTGATGAGATAGAAGACCTGCGAACAAACAGCGGGTCCTTCGCTTTCCACCCCAGCGAGCAAGCTCGCCGGGGACCCCGTGCGCTCAGGATGACAACTTGCTCGTGGCGACAATTTGCTCAGGATGACAACTTGCTCGTGATGACAAGTTATAGACGGTTGGTCCTCTATCCCTACAACAAAACTGCTGTAAGGAAGGTCTGATCATGTCCTCGCTTGCGGTTGCCGGCATGAGCCATAGGCAGATTCTCTACGGGACAACAACTCAAAAGGGGTGCAGTCGACGAACGACGCACCCTTGACCGGAGAGCTCTCCCAGGAGAGACCTGCGGCTTGGTGGCCCAAGAAGCAGATCTCTCCAGTGCGGCTTTGCTTGCTGTCGAGATGCGACGAATGTATCGCAGGCGGCCTAGAGCAGAATGCCTGGTGATATGGAGCGGCCACGACAGCAGGTTCTCTACGGGAATGACAGACAGAAAAGCAAAGACCCTGTACGCCATAAGAAGAACAGCCTAGTGCAAGGTGACCGGTACCGTCGCGGATGCCTGCCAGTCCGAGTTGACGACGATGAGATTGAGGGTGCTGTAGGCGGCCTGGATGCCTGGGGGAATGGTGAAGCTGAGGTTATTCGATCCGCAGGTGAGACTCTGCGTCAGGATCGCCGCGGCGCCCGGGGTGGCCGGGTTATAGAGCCGGACGGAGCAGCTGGCCGTCATGTTACGGCCGGTCGCCCAGATAGACCCGTTGTTGACCCCACCCAGCCCCGCGGCGGAGAGAACCGGAATGGGTTGGATCGCGAGGGCGTAGGGCACCGAGGGGGAGGAGCCTGGGTTGGTGACGGTAAACGTGAGGGCTGCATAGGTCGTGGAGACGGCGACGGGCAGGGCGAAGCTGAGATTTGAGGGAGAGCAGCCGACGTTGGCCAGGGTAGCGACGGGAGCCGAGCCCGGTGTGTTGGCGTTGTACAGCTGCACGGAGCAGCCGAAGGACAGATTGCTGCCGGTGGCCCAAACGCTTTGCAAGTTGGGGCCGCCGACGCCCGCGCTCGTGATCACCGGGGCAGTGGGGTCCACAGCCGTTACGGTTTGACTGGCGACAATCGTCTCGCCCGCGGTGAGGTCCGCCGTGCTCGCGATCTGTGTTGCGCTGCCGAGAACGCCCTGGGAGGAGACCAACAAAAGCGACGTGGAGCCGAGGCCGAGGGTGATGTTGGCCGTTCCCGAGAGGGTGGTGGCGATATTGGGCAGATTGGCGGCGGGAACTCCGTTCACGAACAGGGTGACATTGCTGGCGTTGGAGGTTGCCCAGCTCGCCTGCGTGGTGCACGCGGTCTGGCCGGCGGCGAGGGTGCAGGGTGCGACGACGAGGGTGCCCGTGGTGTTGTTGCCGCCGCCGTAGGCGCCGTAGTTGGAGGGTGGAACGGCGTTCTGGTTATTGCCCGACGAGTTGCTCGGCCACTGATTGATGGAGGCTACCGTGAGAGGAAAGTGAGGTAGCGCCGTTTGCACGGCGGCAGCCTCCCCGGCGTCGTTGTAGGAGACCTCCTGCAGGACGACCGGTTTCGCCACGTCATTGGCGGCGACAAGCTCCTGGTAGAGATTCCAGAGATCGTTCCCGTTGTAGTCATCGATGGCGTAGCTGTTTGGACGAATGCCCACCCTGTCGTACTGCGCAAGGGCCTGCGTCAGAGCGCCGTAGACGTAGACGATGCTGAAACCGTAGCTGTCGCTTTTGCCGTACCGGTCGACGTAGTCGACCCATAGGCGAGAGGTCCAGATCGAGCTTTGTCCGTCGGTGTAGGTAATCCCGTCCGAGTTAAGCAGATGAGGGATACCGGCCATTTCGATGCCGAGATCGTAGACGCGCTTGATCGAACTGCCGGCCAGTGCGGATTCAACGATCTGGCGGGTGTTGAATTCGAAGGCTTCGTCCTGGTCGAAGGCGGCCTCATTCCAGACATTGCCCCAGGAGACCGGGCTGGCGGAACCTACCGGGGCGAAGCGGATGGTCACCTGGGGGAAACCGATTTGCTGTATAAGGCCGAGCACCGCGACAAGATTGCCCTGCAGTAGCGGGGAAAGATTGCCTCCGCTTGAATCCATAAAAGCCGACGCATAAAGCCAGTCCACCGGCGTGTTCGACGTGCCGAAGGGCATGTACCAGAGCACGAGCGAGACGTTGCGCTGGCCTGTTTTGTAGAACTGGCGCAGCTGCGCTTCGACCAGGGTGGGGTCAAGATTGTAGTGGCCGACCACGTGGCGCTGCGAACCGTCCCAAAGCCCGTAGTTCTGGACATAAAAGGGGTAATCCGAACCGCCGGCCGCTTGCACGGAACCCGGGGTCATGCCCTCCGCGGGACCGTACCAACAGGCCTTGGGCTGGCCGGGAGCGGGGTCCCCGAAGACCGCATCGGAGCACAGCGTAGCGCTGCTGAGCACCTGTGTGACGAAGCTGCCGCCGGCGGCCGGCAGATTTCCAGAAGCCGAGCCATAGATCATGCGCGCGGGGCCGTACACGGGGCATTGCACGTTTTCCCCGGCGCAGTGGGTGAACCAGGAGGGAACGGCGGCAATGGTTGAGCTTTGAGCCGGGGTTTGCGACTGAAGGCTGAAACCGGTGAGAAGAAACAAAGAGCAAAGAAACAGAAAGGCAAAGCGGCGTACGTTCAGGAGAAGGCCCCGGATGGAAGGGATGCGATGGCTCATTCTCCCACACAGCGCAAACGGGTTGTATGGCACAGAAATAAATTTCGTTTCCGCGCCGGGGGTGCAGAACGAAACGAGGTGCGGCGGTACGGCGCGGGCCATGGCTGCGGCTGCGGTTCACCGCCGCGGCCTGCAGGTTCTAGACTCGAAACGATGACCCAAGCCCAGTCGCCTTCGCAGCCATTGCCCCTTCCCAACCGACCGTTCAAGGCGTACCTATTCGACCTGGATGGGACACTGGCCGATTCCATGCCGCTGCACCTGCGGTCGTGGCAGCAGGCGACGCGGGAGATGGGTGCGGATTTTCCGGTGGAGCTGTTCTGGGCGTGGGGCGGGATTCCGCTGACGCGTACCGTGGAGATGCTGAATGAGCGGTTTGGCTGGAATCTGGATCCGGCGGCGACCGTGCACCGGAAGGAGCAGCTGTACCTGACGATGCTGGATGAACTGAAGCCGATTCCCGCCGTGCTGGCGCATGCGGAGGCGGGGTTTGGCAAGCTGCCGATGGCCATCGTTTCGGGGTCGCCACGGTTGACGATTGAACGGACGCTGGCCACGCTGAGGCTGACGCCCCTGTTCCAGACCGTGGTCGGCATGGAGGACTATACGCACGGCAAGCCGGCGCCGGAGCCGTTTCTGGTAGCGGCGGCGCGGCTGGGAGTGGCGCCGGCGGAGTGCCTGGTGTTTGAGGATGCGGAGGCCGGATTTCAGGCGGCCAAGGCGGCGGGGATGGCGCTGGTGAAGGTGCCGGTGGGGCGGGTGTTGTAGGACGTTGTGGGTTGTGGGTTGTGGGTTGTAGGTTCTAGGTTGTGGGTTCTAGGTTGTACGTTCTAGGTTGTACGTGTAGGTTCTGCGTGTATTTTTGAGGCGGTACTTATGGCTTATACAGCGCGATCCTGGCATGCACCACGTAGCGCCTGACATGGGGCCGGACATGGAGCCGGACATGGGGCCTCGATGGGCGGGCGGGTTTTGATGCGGTGGGGCGGTGCGTTCGCTTGGGTAAAGCCAAGTTTGGCGGAAGCGGCTGTTGGGCCAACGGCAGCTTGAAGATGGCCGTCTACCTGCAGATGCGTCGTTCACTTGCCCTTTATTTTTTGCCCTTGCTGTTCCCCATGGCTGCCCTTGCGCAGCAGGCTGCCACCGATCAGCCCATCGGGCATCTGGAGACGGTGGCCACGTTTCCCGGGCCGATGCCGGAGGGTGTCACGGTGTCGCACACGGGGCGGATCTTTGTGAACTTTGCGCGCTGGGGCGATCCGATCCCGTTCACCGTGGCGGAGATAGTGAACGGCAAGGCGGTGGCGTACCCGAACGAAGAGATTAACAACTGGCCGGGGCGCTCGCTGGCGAATCCGAATGCGTTTACGGATAGGGCGGCGGACCAGACGCACTTTGTGAGTGTGCAGTCGGTGGTGGTGGATCCGGAGGACCGGCTGTGGGTGCTGGATACGGGGGCGCCGCTGCTGAAGAACATTGTGCCGGACGGCCCGAAACTGGTGGCCATCGACCTGCACACGAACAAGGTGGTGAAGACGATTCTGCTGCCGCCGGAGGCCGCCGGCACGAACAGCTATATGAACGATGTGCGGTTCGACCTGCGCGGCGGGGACCCTGGGCCGCAGGACTGCGGGACGATGATCGGCAGTGCGCCGGCGCCGAACCCGAATGCGCCGCCGAAGGATGCGATGTACCCGACGGCAGAGCGGAGTTGCGCGGGGGCGTCCGGGGCGTCGGATGGGGGCGGTCAGATTCATGGGACGGCGTACATCACGGATTCTTCGAGCGAAGGGCCGAATGCGATCGTGGTGGTGGATCTAGGCACGGGCAAGAGCTGGCGACGGCTGAATCAGCACTCGAGCGTGCTGAGCGAGGATCAGTTCCTGATGTTTGCCGAGGGCAAGCCGGTGTACATGACGTTGTCGGGACATCCGGCCAAGGCGGTGAACTTCGCGGCGGACGGGATTGCGATTTCGAATGACGGGGAGACGCTGTATTACTGCCCGATCAATGGGACGAAGTTGTATGCGGTATCGACGGCGATGCTGCGCGACCGGTCGAAGAGCGAGGCGCAGGTGGCGGCGACGGTGCGCGCGGTGACGGGCAAGATGCCGTCGGATGGTCTGGAGTCGGATGCGGCGGGGGATGTGTACATGACCGATCCGGTGACGGATTCGATCCATCGCTGGAGCCCGAAGACGGGGCTGACGGAGACGCTGGCACATGATCCGCGCATTCTTTGGCCGGATACGATGAGCCTGGCGGGGGATGGCTATCTGTACTTCACGTCGAACCAGTTGAATCAGCAGCCGACGATGCACAACGGACAGGACCTGCGGCAGAAGCCGTATCAGCTGTTCCGGCTCAGGGTAGATGCGGTGCCGGTACAACTGAAGTAGAGTGTGTTTCCTATCTTGTGTTCTGTCTTGGGACAACCGCTCCGGGCTTTCTTTGCCTACACTTGAGCCATGGCGAGGGGTGGAGTGCGGTTGAGCTTTCGGGTGAATGGAGCGCTGCGCCGCGCCTTCTTGGTGATGCTCTTTTTGGTAATGGGGGCACGGCAGGCCCGCGCCTGGGATCGTGAAGGACACCGGCTGACGGCGCTGGTGGCTGAGGCGTACCTTACGCCTGCCACTCAGGAAGAGGTCCGTTCGCTACTCGGCAAGGAGAGCCTGGCGGATGTGGCTTCGTGGGCGGATGAGTACCGGCAGGGGCATCCGGAGACAGGACCGTGGCACTACGACAATATTCCCGCGGCGGCGGACAGGTACGACCGCGAACGGGATTGCCCTGCTAGCCGGGATGCGACCTCGCCGTGGCGTGACTGCGTGACCGATCGCGTCTTCTACTTTGAGCAGCGCCTCGGCGACGCAGGCCTGGACCGAGGACAGCGGGCGCAGGCGTTGAAGTTCCTGGTCCATTTTATCGGCGATCTGCATCAGCCCCTGCATACGATCGGCGATGCGCGTGGCGGCAACGATCTGCATGTGAAGGTCTTTGGGTCACAGTGCAGGGGCGGCACCTGCAACCTGCATGAGGCATGGGACACAGAGCTGGTGGAGGAGCGCGGCCTAAGCGAAAAGAAGCACTTGGCTCTGCTACTGGACGACATCCAGCAGAACCATTGGGAGCGGTTTGCGGCGGGAGATCCGGTGAGCTGGACAAACCAGTCACACCGCCTGGGGCAGCGGGCCCTGGTGCGCAATGGTGTGGTGTTGCCGAGGGAGTACATGACGGAGGAGGAGAAGGTCGCGGATGGGGAGTTGGCAGTCGGCGGGCTGCGGCTGGCGCAGGTGTTGAACCACATCCTGGGAGGGCAACCGGCGAAGCCTGCAATAGAACCGCCCCGTCTCAGACCTGAGACGAATTTTGAGCCTGCGTCGTCTCCGGCTCCAGGTGGCCCTGTGTTTTGACACCAAGATTGGGGCCTGGCTATTGGGTCCAGCGTGACTGTTATTGTGCTTCTGAGTCTTTGATGTGGTCCCGAGTTGCTGGTGTGGTCCTGAGTTGCTGGTGTGGTCCTCAATAGTTCTGCTGTCGACCTGAGTAAACGCGCAGGCATTCCTTTCAAAGTTCCGGCTGACAAGCAGGTCCTTTACTGCGCTCAGGATGACAAGTTTTACGGCTGCTTAAGTAGGTCTTCTTTGGTTCAAAGTGACAAAGTTCGCGGTGACAAAGCAGGTCCTTCACTGCGCTCAGGGATGACAAGTTTTACGGCTGCTTAAGAAGTCTTCTTTGGTTCAACGTGACAAAGTTCGCGGTGACAAGCGGGTCCTTCACGGCACTCAGGATGACAAGTTTTACGGCTGCTTATGTATGTCTTTTTTTGGTTCAAAGTGACAAATTTGCGGTGACAAAGCAGGTCGTTCACTGCGCTCAGGACGACAAAGTTTTACGGCTGCTTAAGAAGTCTTCTTTGGTTCAACGTGACAAAGTTCGCGGTGACAAAGCAGGTCGTTCACTGCGCTCAGGACGACAAAGTTTTACGGCTGCTTAAGTAGGTCATTCTTTGGTTAAAAGTGACAACTTTCGCGGTGACGAAACAGGTCGTTCACTGCGCTCAGGATGACAAGTTTTACGGCTGCTTAAGTAGGTCATTCTTTGGTTCAAAGTGACAAGTTTTGCGCTGACAAGCAGGTCCTTCACTGCGCTCAGGATGACAACTTTTAGGGCTGCTTACGTAGGTCTTTCTTTGGTTCAAAGTGACAAAGTTCGCGGTAACAAGCGGGTCCTTCACGGCGCTCAGGATGACAACTTTTAGGGCTGCTTAAGTAGGTCTTCTTTGGTTCAAAGTGAACAAATTTTGCGGTGACAGAGCAGGTCCTTCACTGCGCTCAGGGATGACAAAGTTTACGGCTGCTTAAGTAGGTCTTTTTTTGGTTCAAAGTGGCAAATCTGCGGTGACAAAGCAGGTCGTTCACTGCGCTCAGGACGACAAAATTTTACGGCTGCTTAAGTAGGTCTTCTTTGGTTCAAAGTGGCACATTTTGCGCTGACAAAGCAGGTCCTTCACTGCGCTCAGGGATGACAAATTTTACGGCTGCTTAAGTAGGTCTTCTTTGGTTCAAAGTGACAAATTTGCGGTGCGAAGCAGGTCGTTCACTGCGCTCAGGATAGGAACTTTTGTGGCTGTTTAGGCGGGTTCTTCACTTCATTCAGAATGACAAGTTTTGCGGCTGGTAAAGCGGGTCCCTCACTTGGTTCAGGATGCAGGGATGTATACAGGGGCTGAGTGCCGCACATACTGTGACAATGACGGTGAACACTACAAGATTTACGGCTGCAGCCGTAAATTCGTAGTGTTTGCCATGCGCTGTAAAGCACAGGCAATCTCGGGGTGATAGGTTGCTGGGTATGACTGTAAGCTTCGTCGTTCCTGCGTTTAATGAAGAGCGATATCTGCCCGATTGCCTCGATTCTATTTTGCGCGAGACGGCCGGAATGGGTGATGCGGTTGAGATCATCGTGGTGAACAACGGGAGCACGGATCGCACGCGGGAGGTAGCTCTGGGTGTGCCCGGCGTGCGCGTGGTGGATGAGCCGCGCAAGGGGCTGTGCTACGCGCGGCAGGCGGGATTTCTGGCCAGCACAGGCGAACTGATCGCGAATGTGGATTCGGATTCGCGGTTGCCCGTGGGTTGGTTGACAGCCGTGTTGCATAGCTTTGCCGAGGACCGCTCGCTGGCCGCGCTTTCGGGGCCGCTGGTGTATTACGACTTATCCCCGCGCGAGCGGCTGCTGGTGCGCGGGTTTTATGGGATCGCCTGGCTGACCTATGCGCTGAACCGCTACGTGCTGCGGGTGGGCTCGATGGTGCAGGGCGGTAATTTTGTGGTGGCACGGCCGGCGCTGGAGCGGATCGGCGGCTTCAATGTGGCAATCACCTTTTACGGCGAAGACACGGACCTGGCACGGCGGCTACACGAGGTCGGGCGGGTGCTGTTTACGTTCGACCTGAAGATGTTTTCCTCCGCGCGGCGGTTGAAGAAGGAAGGCATCCTGCGGATGGCGGTGCGGTACTCCGTAAATTATCTGTGGACCACTTTCTTGAAGCGGCCGTTCACGATGCAGCACATCGACATTCGCGAGGAGAGCGAAGCGTAGAAGCGGCGTCGTGGTGCCTTTGCATCTTGCGGCCGGTAAACACAAGGCAATCTAACTAACCTAATGGAAGCTGAGAATGCACGAATCGACACTATTTAAAACTCAGCATATTGATTTCACAATAGCTTGCTCGCATCAAAAGCACCTGCAATTACGTGCTTGCAGGACTAAGTAGATAGGAAAAGAAAGCTGGATGTCAACGGCGAGTGCAGTAAGCCCGCGGCCTCCATCATAGCCCTGCTGTTCACTTCATCAAATGACGTGATGATGCATCATTCAATGTTCGTAGTTATTGAGCAGTAAAGCGCGAAGCTCCTCATCGGATTGCGAGTTCTCATTGAGACGATGCGCAGCAAAGGTTTCTTCAACGTGGGTTAAGTCATCCTCTCCTACTCCATTGTAGAAATCCTCCTGCATGTGCTCCACCGTTGTGGGGACTCGGCGGTGATCGAAGGTTCGAGCGTAGTGCGGCAGAACGACAACCAAGTGGCCGCCGGGCCTGACGACACGCTGCCACTCTTTCAGGGACTTAAGAGTTCGCGAATGACTCTAGATTATGAGTCGAAAGGAGAAAGTCATAAGGGTTGTCGGCTATGTCGGCTAGTTCGGAGCCTTCAGAAATACGTCTTTCCGCAGGGCTTGTGTTTGCTGAAGCAGAATGCAGTAGTATGGTTGGCCCACTCGGTATTCTGCGAAAAGTCGCAGTTGTCAAGTTCGGCAACGCAGTCGTAAACCGGGAAATGAAATCGTCTACGAAATTTGACTAGGACCCCCAACGTCAAGTCCTTTGTTATCGGGGAGGAGCCGGCGTGCGAGCTTGAGAGACTGCGGCGGACCTTGTAGAAGACTTATTTGTAGCTCTTACAAGCCTTCGAGGTGAAACCTTTTGCAATAAGCTCATCGGATCACCCCCAACATTCTGCTGGAGCATTTCATAACTGATTCGGACTTAGTCCGAACCAGAGAGTTCTATAAACCAGCTTCCTGACGCAACGCCTGGTGGATGATGCTTTTCAGGTACGTCTGATATTTTAGGCCACGCTTCTCCGCTTGGGCTTTCGCCAACTCTATATCCTGGCGGTCCAGACGAATCGTTGTGGTCGGCGTAAGGCCGCCCTTTTTCAGGGTCGCGCGGCGTAGGGTGCCGTCACTCTTAGCCTCTTGAAGGGCTTTCAGAATCGCAGCTTTGCCTTCGGCGGAGTCCCACCATTCGGCTTCTTCCTGCTCATTCGTGAATTCAGGTGTCTTCAGCATCTCCGGCATTGGTGGCCTCTTTCATCTGCGCATAGAGCGCACGCATGTCTCGATCGGCAGGGTGAGCCGTTACAACACGGATGTACTCGCCGCGTGTCATCGTGACGACGACTAAAACGCGTCCTGCGTCCGTCTCCCCAACCTGATTCAACCGCTCCTCTCCATTCCGGAGGTAGCGAACTACATCGAATGGATCATTCTCGATCACCTGCTCAGCTTCGTCGGGGAGAATGCAGTGACGAGCAATATGGTCTATGTTGCCGGCGTCCCAAAGAAATTGCATGGGAAAGTTCTCCAATGGATGCGCGGTGCGAAGGTGCCATGGTCCACTCCTTGGGTTGTGGGTCCGCCCATAGGAAAATGTAGCATCATCGTAACTACAAAACAAGGACATCAGTGCCTTGCGGGAGCGATGCCGTCATGAGCAAACCCTCACGGGCTGTGCCGACCGCGGTCGGGAGCGGCGCAGCTTCCCATGAAGCGTATTTCGGCTAGGCTGACGGTGCCGATTGAAGTTACTTTCATCCGCAAGGCCATATCATCTGCCCCACGACATCATCGTTACGGTTGTAAGGCATGAATTCGTTTTTGCAGATCGCTGGAAATGCAAGTGGCCGCATCGGGATCTCCTGGAACCCACGGCAGAGTGTCTTCGTCGCGGTTCTAGACGAGATGCTGCCGGATGAGGTCGCTCGCACAGGCAAGCACAACCTCCGATGCCGGCCGGGGATGCCAGTCGAGCAGCGAGGCCGCTTTGCTCACGTCGAACTGTGTGCGTTGCCCAAGCATCGGAGCCATGAAGCGGGCTTCGTACTGAAACAGGGCCGCCGTACGGAGCACGAAGTCCGGAAGAAGGCGGGTGGGCACCTTCGCGGCTGCCTGGCCAAGGTTGTCGCGCAGAAGCTTTGCCATGTCCGCCATCCAGAGGAAGTCGCCTACCCCAAGAAAACGCTGCCCCCCAGCCTCCGGAGCACGCATGGCGTGAACGTGCAGCGCGGCGAGATCACGCACGTCGACAACGCTGAAGCCGATCCTTGGAAGAGCGGGAACCCTGCCTGTCAGCATGCGCGAGATCAGCTCGACCGAACCGGAGATCGTCCCCGTCATCACGGGCCCGAGCACCATACCGGGCAGGATCGTTGTCAGCTCAGTGGTGCCGTTTGCTTGTTCGGCAAACTCCCACGCTGCGCGTTCGGCGAGTGTCTTGGAACGCGCATATTCGCCGAGCCCCTTCTCCTCGGGATCGGTCCACGTGCTCTCGTTCGTTGCCGCCGATGCGGCTTCACCGTGCTTTGGCGAACGTTTTGCGGCGACCGTGGACGAAGTGAGCACAACGCGCTGAACACCGGCATTTCGGGCAGCCTTTAGAACGCGAATCGTTCCTTCGCGCGCCGGGCGGAGCAGATCCGCCTTCGGCTCCCCCTGGCCCATTGGGGAAGCGACGTGCATGACGTAGTTGCATCCGCTGACAGCATCGCTCCAACCGTCGTCTTGCAACAAATCGGCAACGGAGAAAGAGAGTCGGTCTTGTGGGTCAACTTGTCCTGCCACCGCGTTGCGCACAGCGGTCTCGCGAGAAGGGCTGCGCACGGTTGTGCGGACACGGTAGCCCTGCTCCAGGAGTTGCACGATGATCCAGCCGGCGATGTAGCCCGAGCCACCCGTGACCAGCACGGTTTCCTGCCGCTTCGGGCTGGGAGAACCGATGTTTTCTTGCGGTATCTGTTGCATACCTAGATACTAAGAGTGACTACATCGGGTCACAAGAAGGCACTTTGATGAAACCAGGTCACTTCAACGTAACCACCCCCTGCCGATCGGCCGGCTTCAGCGACATCCCGGCGGACGTCTGCCAATCTGTCGGTGACGTGCTGGCACGCGTGGGCGACAAGTGGTCCATTCTTGTGATTGCCATGCTATCCCGCGGGAGCATGCGGTTCAGCGAATTGAAACGCAGTCTCGGCTCGATTTCACAGAAGGTTCTTACCACGACGCTGCGAGGATTGGAGCGAGACGGCTACATCACACGCAAGGTGACGCCAAGCATCCCACCACGGGTAGATTATGACCTCACGGAGCTCGGCACCGATGTACTTATCCCCGTGACCGCATTGGCGATGTGGGCATTTTCTCGCCGCGCGGACGTGGAAGCCGCACGAAGCCGCTTCGATCAACGGTCTGAAGTCCCTGATCTGTTTGGAGCGGAACGACTCGGTAGGTAAGCCCCGTGCGTCTACGCAGCCGGCGCGCGACGGCCCGGGATGCCTGGCTGCGTTTTTGCGGGTACCCCAGAGGTTTGTGTGTGTGGCGGTTAGAGCAGTTCGAGTTCGGCGTGGGCGTCTATGTGTTCGCCGAAGCCGAGGCTGAAGGCGCGGGACAGGGCCTGGTTGCGGCCGAGGCGGACGAGTTGCACAGCCAAGCGGAGCGGGATGGGGGCTTTGCCGTCTGGCCAGAGCTGGCTCAAGGGGCGCATTTCGCCGTGGCGGTCGGGGTGGAAGGCGCGTTCGTCCCAGCGCTGCCAGCCTTCGGGGAAGTCGGGGAAGTCGGTGACGGCGTCCAGGGTGGAGTGCAGGATGCGCTGCTCCCAGGGGCGGCGGTACTGGGGCATGAAGAGGACGTGGCTGTGGCGTTCGAGGCGGATTTCGTCGACGAATTCGCGGAAGTTGCGGGCGTAGGAGAGATTGATGCAGGCGCTGGGTTCGGTGCCGTGGCGGTCGCCGCCGGAGATGAGCAGATGGCCGGTTTCGCGGGCGAGCTTGGCGACGGCGCGATTTTCGCGGCCGTCGCGCAGGCCGTTCAGCTCCAACGCGTGCAGGCAGTGGCCGTAGCTGGAGAGAAAGCGGGCGAGTTCGCGGCGGTGTTGGTCGGCGCCGATCTTGTAGAGGTCCCAGATGGGGTGATTGAGGATGATCAGGACGCCGGGGGTGTCGTCGAGTTCGGCGAGCAGGGTGCCGAGCTGTTCTTTGTTGGGTTTGCCGGTGGGTTTTTCGCTGGGTTTTACGTTGGGTTTGCCGCTGGGTGTTTCGGTGGGCGTTGAGGCTTCGCCGCCGGGAGGAGCGGTGGCGGCGGCGGTGTATTGGGCCAGACGCGTCATCCAGGCGTAGGCCTCGGCGGAGGGCAGATTGTGGATGCCGAGATGGAACTCGGTGGCGCCGAAGGGGACGGTCCACTCCAGCGAGACGGGAATGCCGCGGGTGCTGGCCACGGAGCGCAGCAGTTGCGGGGCGGCGACCGTGTCGTGATCGGTGAGGGAGATGAGAGGGTCGAGGCCGGCCTCGCGGATCTGCGCCGCCTCAAGATCGAAGGCCATGCGCGGTACCAGGGGCGGGCGCCAGTGACCGCGCACGAAGTCCAGCTGAAAGCCGCGGTCCACGCTGCGGCGCTGGTAATGGGCGAAGATGTGCGGCAGGCCGGGCAGCAGGCCCAGAAACTTGTGCACAAAGGTCATGGTTTCTTCGGACATGCTGGTGTGACTGTGAAGCGAGACGCCGCTGCGGTAGGGCGCGAGGGCTTCCGGGTCATTCCAGCAGCTGGAGATCGTGCAGCGGGGCTGCCATGAAGACCTGGGTGCGGACTTGGGTGCGGACTGCGGTGCGGGATGCGGCTGCGTGGCCATGGTCGCGGCTCCAAGATGTCTGAGCTCCATGATTTTCGAGGCAGAAGAAAGCACCGTAAGCGAGGCAACAACGCAGGATGAAATGCGATGGGTCTGTTCCCAAACTGGAACACGTTTGAGCGGGCACATGATTTCAGGGGTGGATTCGGAGGCGCGGGCGATCTGGATTGTTGCTGGACGCGAAATCTGTCTGAGATAGAGGTCCCGGGAGGGCGCTACTGCAGCGCTGCCAGCAGGTCGGCGACCGGGCGATGCAGGAGAGGGTGCTGCAGGGTGGGAGCGATCTCGGCGAGGGGTTCGAGGACGAAGCGGCGCCCGTGCATGGATGGGTGGGGGAGGGTGAGGTCCGGGTCGGCGAGCACCAGGCTGCGGCCCGCTTCGGCGGCGGCCCGATCTCCGGCGTAGAGGAGCAGGTCGAGATCGATGGGGCGGGGGCCCTTGGGGGGCTGATCGGCGGCACGGATGCGGCCCATGGAGGCTTCGACGGCGAGAAGGGCGCGCAGGAGTTCGAGCGGGCCGAGGGTGGTTTCGAGCAGCGCGGCGGCGTTGGTGAAGCGCGGCTGGTCACGGAGGCCTACGGGGTCGGTTTCGTAGAAGCTGGAGGCAGAGATGACGGTGCCGAGGGCGGCGAGGCGGTGGAGGGCCTCGCGGAGGTTTTCGGCGGGGGTGCCGAAGGCAGATGGGAGATTGGAGCCGAGGGCGATGGCAGCTAGCACGGGTTCAGGGTATCGCGGCTGGAGCCCGCCGTAGCTGGGCGCTGTAGCTGGGCGCCGTAGCTGGGCGTCGTAGCTGGGCGTCGCCGCAGGTCTCTCCACCGCGGCTACGCCTCCGGTCGAGAGGACAGGTTTAGACGTTGGCTGGATGCGAGTGGAGTCCGGCGGCGGAAGCCCTTGTACGCCGGTTGCTTTGGCAGGGTTGGAACCGTGCCGAAGCGCGATCGGCGAGGGACCGGCAACTAGCGCTGTCTTCCAGCAGATGTAGAGCAGCTACAAAGGGATCACAGAGAGATCCTTCGCTACGCTCAGGATGACGGCCGTAGCCCTATATGAAAACAGCTCCTAGGCGTGGACGGGCTGGGAGGTGGTTTGGAATTGGGGCCGGCCGGCGGAGGCCCGCGGGATGAGCAGGGGCGCTGTGTGCGGCGTGGGCGGAGCAGTTTCGCGCACGGGCCGGAGATCGGTTTCGGGGCGGGTGGCGAGTTGCCAGGCGCTGCGGTCGCGGAGCAGGCGCTGCACAAGGGCGGTGTGCATGGCGTGGCCGGCGCGTTCGGCGATGACCTTGCCCCAGAGCCGGCGGCCGGCGAGGGCGAGGTCGCCGATGAGGTCGAGGACCTTGTGGCGGACGAACTCGTCGGAGAAGCGCAAAGGGCCGTTCTGGACGCGGCCTTCGCCGATGATGATGGCGGCCTCATCGGAGACGCCGCGGATGAGGCCCATGTCCCGGAGCATGGCTTCGTCTTCGCGGAAGCCGAAGGTGCGGGCGGGGGCGATGAGGTCGGCGTAGGCACCGGCTTCGAGGTCGCCGGTGAAGCGGTCGCAGCCGATGGGGGCGGGAAAGTCGATGGTGTAGTCGATCGAGTAGCCCTCGCCGGGATAGACGCCGATGAACTTTTCGCCGGAGGGAGAGTTTTCACGCACCTCGACGGGTTTCAGGATGCGGAGGTACTCGCGGCGGCGGCGCTGGCGCTTGAGGCCGACGGAGAGGATGGCGGCGACGTAGGGCTGGGCGGAGCCATCGAGGATGGGGACCTCGAGGTTGTCGATTTCGATGATGACGTTATCCACCCCGAGGCCGATGAGGGCGCTGAGCAGGTGCTCGGTGGTGGAGATGAGCACGCCCTGGCGCATGAGGCTGGTGGCGTAGCTGACCTTGGCGACGTTGCGGCCGACGGCGGGAATTTCGAAGTTATCGAGATCGGAGCGGCGGAAGACGATACCGGAGCCGGCGGGCGCGGGCACCAGGCGGAGTTGCACGGTGGCGCCGGAGTGGAGGCCGACGCCCGCGAAGCCTAGAGGGGCTTCAATGGTGTGTTCGAGTTGGAATTCTGCGTTCAGCGAGATCCTTCGTGAGCCCTTCGTGAGTTCTTCCCGCCGGAATGACGTTCCCTTGCGAGCCGGATCCCGTTCCGCCAGAACTGCAAACCCTGCATTGACAAACCCAAGGGTAAACCCGTCTCCCCTGCTCGCGGTGTGGCAAATCAGACACAGTTAACGATGCATGGACCGCGGCGTCCGGGGAGCACGAGATAAAGACGGAGATCCGGAGGGTGGAGTTTCGGGGCGAGTGCCAGCCCGCGGGTGGATACCGCGTGGGCGAGGGTGCAAACAGCGGGTCCTTCCCTGCGTTCAGGATGACAAGGTTTAGCTGTGTTCAGCGGAGCTGTGTTCAGCGGAGCTGTGTCTGGCGGAGCTGCCTTCAGCGGACGTAAGAGAAGGTGCCGCAGAGATCGATGGCGGTCGCCATGGCTTCGGGCGTAAGGACGGGCATGTTGGCGGTGGAGAAGAAGGCGACCTGCAGGTTTTTACCCTGGGCGAAGGTGACGACCCATTGCGTTTCTTCGGAGCCGCAGAGGGTGTTTTTGTGTAGGAAGCGTTTGTCGCCGGGGATGCTGGTGCGGTAGAGATGGCCGCTGCCGTCCGAGACATCCGCGCCGCTGAAGAGGGCGGTGATCTCCTCGGGCTTGAGGGTGCGGATCTCTGCGAGGGTGTAGGCGGCGCTGAAGCCGAGGGCGATCTTCTGGTTGAAGAGGGCAAGATCGCCGGTGATGGCGCGGGCGTTGGTGCTGGCGGCGCGCCAGCTGCCGCCGTCCTGCGCTGTGGCCGTGCCGAAGGCGAGCAGGCCCAGGCATGCGATTGTTTGCAGCGGTGTTTGGCGACGCTTCATGTGGTCAGCATGACATTCGGGGGGCGGTTCGGGCAATGGGGCGCGGGGGCTGCTGCCGCCGCAGAAGAAGGCCCCTCGCTACAACCTCAGCGAGCAAGCTCGCCGAGGACCCCGTGCCGCAAACCCCAGCGAGCAAGCTCGCCGAGGACCCCGTGCCGCAAACCCCAGCGAGCAAGCTCGCCGGGGACCCGTGCCGCTCAGAATGACAAGGCGCTCAGGATGACAAGGTTAGAGGGAGTCGGCCTGGCGGAGGAGGCGGAGGACGGCGACGAGGGGGAGGCCTACGACGTTGAAGAAGTCGCCTTCGATGCGGGCGATCCAGCGGGCGGCGTAGCCCTGGATGCCGTAGGCACCGGCCTTGTCGAGGGAGTCGCCGGTGAGGAGGTAGGCTTCGAGCTCGGCGGCAGGCATTTCGGTGAAGGTGACGGCGGTGGTTTCCACGTGGGTCTGTTCGTGGAGTGGGTCGGCGGCGGCGGAGAGCACGGCGACGCCGGTGTGGACGTGGTGGGTGCGGCCGGCGAGGGCGCGGAGCATGCGGGCGGCGTCGGCGGGGCCGGTGGGTTTGTTGAGGATTCGGCCGTCGAGGACGACGGTGGTGTCGGCGGCGAGGATGGTCTGGTTTGGGTGCAGGAGGGCGACGGCGCGGGCCTTTTCGAGGGCGAGGCGGCGGACGTAGGTGTCGGGCGGTTCACCGGGAAGGCGCGATTCGTCGATGCCGGCGGGGTGGACGTGGTGCGGGATGGCGATCTGGGTGAGCAGGTCGCGGCGGCGCGGGGAGGCGGAGGCGAGGATGAGCATCGAGTGGCGTTCCTGGAGGGTTGTGGCGATGCGGATGTGGGCAGGGGCGGTGAGGCAGCGGCTTTAGGGGGCGGCGGCTTTAGAGGACGGCCATGTCCTGCTCGACGGCGAGGTGCATTTCCATGGTCCGGGCTTCGCCGGGTTGCAGGGTGAGGGCGTCTTCGGCGGCGTTGGCGGTTTCCAGGCAGACGAAGTTGTGCCAGGCATCCGGGCGGAGGTCGGCGAGCTTGGCGGTGAGTTCGGGGCCGGGGTTCCAGGTGACGGTGGTGCGGGAGTTGGCCTTGGTGAGGCGGAGGCGGCGACCGAGGACGGGATCGTGCAGGGTGACGGGCGCCGTGGTGTTGAGGTAGGGGCGGTCGGTTTCGGCGCGGAAGCGGAGCTCGCGGTCTGTTTGGGTTTTGCGGGCGAAGTTGTCGGTTTTATCGAGGAAGGCGGTGCCGGCGAGGCCTTCGACGGTGACGTGTTCGCTGTCTCCTACGGCGAGGTAGGCATGGAGGGCCTCTTCGAAGAAGAGCGGCTTGGCGGCATCGCCCGCGGAGGCGTTGGCGACGGAGAGGCGCAGGGTAAGGGTGTGGCCGAGGATGACCTCGAGCGCCAGCCCGAAGGCGGAGAAGCCGGCTTGGCGCATGGCTTCGGTGGCGGGGGTGCCTTCGGTCTGGTCGAGGGTGAGGGAGAGGTGGAGGTCGTCGCCGGCGAGGGCGGCAAAGCGCAGGGTCCAGGGCGCGGTGCGGGCGAAGCCGTGGGAGCCGGCGCCGGGCGGGGTGGGCACGGGCGAGGCTTCGGCGGCGGCGAACCAGGGAAAGATGACCGGGATGCCGCCGCGGATGGCCTTGCCGGGGGTCAAGGCGGAACGGTCCGAGAGAAACAGCACGGGCTGCTGGCCTGCGGGCTGCCAGGCGGTGAGGTGCGCGCCCTGGAGGTAGAGCTCGGCAGTGCAGGCGGGGGTGCGGACCTGGAGGCGCGGCATGCCGGGGTACGGTTCGTCAAAGGAGAGGAGTTCGGGGAGGCTGAAATCGGCGGCGAGTTGTTCAGCGGTTTGCACGGCTTGCAGTGTACTGCACGGGTTGTTTCTTCAGCGGTGCGCTTTGAGGCTGTGAAAGGTGAGTCGTTTTATTCCATTGTGAGTTTGTGACTTTGGCAGTGGTGAGGACGGGTGCGCATCCCATGGGCTGAGGACTAACCATGGTCAAGGCGGTTTTGTGCGATATCGATGGAACGCTGGTGCAGAGCAACTGGCTGCATGCGGAGGCGTGGCAGGTGGCGTTCGGGGCGATGGGTGTGCACCTGGAGCTGGAGGAGCTGCGGCGGCAGATCGGCAAGGGCGGCGATGAGCTGATTCCGGTGTTTGTGCCGTGGTGGAAGCAGGAGATCGTTGCGGAGCCCTTGAAGGCGCTACGCAAGCATGTGTTTCAGCATGGGTTGCGGCAGAAGGTGGAGCCCCTTCCGGGGGTGCGGGACCTGCTGCTGCGGATGAGGGCGGCGGGGATTCAGGTGGCGCTGGCGAGTTCGTCGGCGAAGGACGACCTGGGGGTTATGAAGCGGGTGGCGAACATCGAGGATCTGGTGGATGAGGAGACCTGCTCCGAGGACGCGGAGCGCGCAAAGCCGCATCCGGACATCTTTCAGGTGGCGCTGGAGAAGCTGGGGCTGACGTGCTCGGAGTGCATTGCCTTGGGCGATACGCCCTACGACGCGGAGAGCGCGGGCAAGGCGGGGGTGCGAACGATCGGTGTGACGACAGGTGGCTGGAGCAGGGAGGATCTGCTCGCGGCGGGGTGCGTGGAGGTGTATGACGGCGCGGCGGACCTGCTGGCCAACTTCGAGCGCAGCGCCCTGATGCGGACGGGATTGCATGGGTAGGTGGCTGGCCGGGGCGGTGCTTGGCCTGAGTCTGCTGGGTCTGCTGAGTCTGTTAGGTCTGGGGGGCCGGGTCGTGCGGGCGCAGGGGACGGTCGTGGACGCGGCGGCCAGTGTGCGGGCGCAGGAGGCGCGGCTAGGTGCGGCGCCGGGGACGGTGGTGCTGGACCGGGCGTCGCGGCTGGAGACGGGGGTGACGCTGGGACCGGGGCATGCGCTGCTGATCCAGGCACCCTTGAGCCTGGGGCCGGGCGCGACGGTGCGGCTGATGGGACACAACCAGGTGCGTTGCCTGGCGCCGGTGACCGCAGACCGGGGGCTGAACCTGTTTACGGCGGAAGGCGTGAGCGATGTAGCCGTGCGCGATTGCGATGTGACCGTCACCGGTGAGCCGGGTGGGGTTTTGTTGACGGCGAAGAGCTCCGAGCGGGTGGCTGCCACGGGCAATCAGCTGGTGAATCTGGCTGTCTTTGCGACCGGAAACACCGGCGCGACCGGAAACACCGGCGGACCGCAGGGCCAGACGACGGATGTGACGTTGACGGGTAACTCGTCGACCTTTCTGAAGGGCCGCGGGCCGATCGGGATTTACCTGACCTATGTGTTGCGGGCGACGGTGGCGGACAACCGGTTTCGGGGTACAGGACACGGCATCGAGTGGTGGGGCGGCGATGCCAACGACGGGTGGCGGTCGGCGGCGGGGGTGACGGGCGTGGGCGCGCTCAGCATCACCGGCAACCAGTGCTGGGACGCGGGCGGGTCCTGTGTGTGGGGTTCGATGGGGGCGGATGTCGCCGTAACCGGCAACACCGCGGTGGGCTGCGGCGATGTGTGTTTCGATACCGAAGGCGGGGTGCGCAACCTGTTCACCGGCAACGTGGCGCGGGCCTGCGGCAACGGTTGCTATGCGGCGGAGTTCGAGTCAGAGGATGCGACGTTCAGCGGCAACTTCGCCTACGCGGACCAGCGGAATCCGGCAGTGGCGCTGGTGCTGATCAAGCATCCGAGCGGGCGACCGTTCAACCATGTGCGGCTGACGTTTACGGGCAATACCCTGGCGTGCGGGGCGATCTGTACGGCGTTTTATTCCGAAGGCGAGGACGGACTGGTGTTGGCCGGCAACACGCTGACCAACGGCACCGTGCAGTTTGTGAACTATACGAATTCGGTGGCGATGCGGGGGAATACGCTGCGGTTTACGGCGGCGCTGGGGGCACAGGCGGCAGTTGCGGGGCCAACGCTTGTCGGCGGACATCACTCGGAGATTGCGGAGAACTGGATTTCAAACGAGGGTCCGGCAACGGCGGGGACGACGTGCATCCGCCAGAGCTGGAGCGACTTCAACAGTGCGGACGAGATGCGGATCGTGCGGAACACGTGCATGGGCTTTGCGACGGGGATTGCGACCGAGACGAACGGCGGGAATCCGGGTGCGCCGCGGGCGGTTTGGTTTTTGGAGGGCAATCAGTTCTCCGGGACGGCGGCGGCGCAGCAGATTGCCCATGTGCGGCGGCAGGGCAATGAGAGCTACCTGAGTGTGCCGGCGCAGTAGGTGGTGGCGGGTGCAGCCGCAGGTCTCTCCCCTGCGGCTATGCCTCCGGTCGAGATGACAAATCACGGCTTTGGCCAAGTCCTTGTGGAAGATCAGGGCTTGGGGGTTAGTCCACGCGACAGATGAGGCATTTCAGGTAGCGGGTTTCGGGTAGGGTGAGGATCTCGGGATGATCGGGAGCGGCGGCGCGGGATTCCAGCAGCTGGACGCGGCGGCCAGCGTCGGCGGCAGCGGCGGCGAGGATCCCGGTGAAGTCGGGCAGCGAGACGTGGTGGGAGCAGGAGCAGGTGACCAGCGTGCCGCCGGGCGCGAGCAGGCGCATGGCGCGCAGGTTGAGCTCCTTGTAGCCGCGGAGGGCGCCTTCGGCGGCGCGTTTGGTTTTGGCGAAGGCGGGCGGATCCAGCACGATGGCGTCAAAGTGGGTGGGCAGGCCGGTGGGGCGCTTTGAGGCCTGGGCGGGGCGTAGGCTGCCGGGCTGTGGCGTGCCGGGCTGTAGAGTGCCGGGCTGTAGAGTGCCGGGTTTGGGTGCTGGCCGGGCGGCATCGTCCAGGGCGCGCAGGAGGTCGAAGGCGTCGGCTTCGATCCAATCGACGGCGGCGGTGAGCTGAGGGTTCGCGGCGCGGTTGCGGTCGGCGACCTCGAGCGCGGCACGGGACTGGTCGACGCCGGTGACGTGGCGGCAGACCTCGGCGAGGTGCAGGGCGAAGCCGCCGTGGTAGGTGCAGACGTCCAGTGCGTGGCCGTGGAGGCCGGATCGGCGGACCCAGCCGGCGGCGGCGGCGTAGTTGAGGCGCTGGTCGAGAAAGGCACCGGTCTTCTGGCCGGCGGCGGCGTCGTAGTGAAACTGCAGGCCGTTGAGGTGGAAGTCCGTGGCGGTGGGGGCTGCATTGGGGGCTTCGTCGGCCGGACCGGAGTGGAAGAGCGGGCCGGCGGGGGGTGCGGGGAGCTGTTCGAGTTCGCGGATACGGGGGTCAGGGCGCTCGATGATCGTGAGTGGTTCGCGGTTGGGAGCGAGTGCGGTGCGCAAGGCGTCGACGAGGGTTTGGCGAACGTCGTCCTGGGCGGTGCCCTGGGTGAGCAGCTGCAGGATGACGAGGTTTGCGTAGCGGTCGGCGACGATGCCGGGGGTGTTGTCGGCTTCGGCGAAGAGGAGACGCTGCGCGTCGGTGCCGACTTCGAGCGGGGCGGTGTGGCGGCGGCGGGCGACGGCTTCGGCTACACGTTTGGCGAGGTCGGCGAGGTATTGCGGGCGGTCGAGGCCGGGAGTGCGGGAGACGAGGCGCAGGGCGAGCTGGGAGGCCGAAGAGTAGAGCGCGGTGCCGAGCGGGTGGCCGGCCGGATCTTCGACGGTGAGGAGCGCGCCGGGCAGAAGGGTGGCCTGTTCGGCTTCGTCGGCGAGCAGGTCGGAGCGATAGACCCAGAGGTGTCCGGCGCGGAGGCGGTCGGCGGCGCGGCGGGAGAGGCGTAGGGGGTTGGGCACCTCCCTATTGTCGTTCAGTGGGGGAGCGGCTCCGGCTGCGACAAGGCGAAAGCTCAGCAAGCTTTAGCTCCTGATGTTCTATGGCTGTGCGAGCGGCCCCAAGCTGACCGCAGCGGCTAAAGCCGCTACCTTCCCTTCGATCCATTGACACGGCTGAAGCCGTGCCCTTCCCGGAATGTCGAGCCTGGGATCAGGGCAAGCGCGGAACGTCGATCAGGGTAGGCGCGGAACGTCGATTTGCAGAAAGTTCGCGAGGACGTCGATGAGGAGGTTATGGTCTTCGCGCTGGGGGAGGCCGGAGACGATGAGGCTGCCGACGGGGCCGGTGCCTTGAAGCCAGAGAGGGAGGCCGCCGCCGTGGGCCGCGAAGTCGCGTTCGGCGAGGCCGTGGCGGCTGCGGAGCGTGCCGCCGTCGCGTTCGAGCTTGCGGCCGACCGCGTAGGTGGAGCGGGCGAAGTGGTGTACTGTGTTGCGCTTACGGCGGATCCAGTTGGCCTGGCCGGGCTGCGCGCCGGGGGTGGCGCAGGCGAAGAGCAGATGGCCGGCGAGCTCGATTTCTACCGTGCCGCCAGCATTCGTTGCGAGCAGGGCGTGGCGCAGGAGCGAGCCGAGCTGCCAGGCTGTGTCCTCGTTGAAGGCGGTGAAGCGCAGTTGCGCTTCCTGCTGCTCGAGGATCTGGAGGTCGCGGTCGAGGGTTTCGCGTTGTTCGGGCGTGGCCATGAGTTCGGAGTTCGGGGTTCGGGGTTCGGTTTGCGCTACTCGGTCATCAGCATAACTTCGGTGGATTTGATGAGCGCGGTGACGGTGTCGCCGACCTTGATGCCCATTTCTTCCACGCTTTGGCGGGTGATGACGGATTCGATGATGTTTTCACCGACCTTCACGGTGACCTTGGCGGTGACGGTGCCGAGGACGATGTCTTCGACGGTGCCGCGAAGGTGATTGCGGGCGGAGATCTTCTTCAAGTTGAGCTCAGGCATGGGAGTTCCTCAACCGCTGAGTGTACGCGGGTGGAGGGAGTCAGGCATGAACAGGATGGAACCAACGGAGTCAACGGAATCTTTGATCGCAAGCGGAGCTTGGCCGATGACTCGACCCCAACGGTCCAATTCAAGCCGATTCAGGCCAGTTCGGTGTTGGGGAAGGGGCCAGCCATGCGGAAACGCGACCGAAACCGGGCAAGCGCATCCTTTGTAAGGCAACCGCTGCAAGGCAACCCGTTCGGCTGCGAGGGGTGGAGGGTGTTATGGCTGAGAGATCCACGTTCGCCGGCGGCTTCGCTGCGGATGTGCCGTTGGTCCTGGATGAGTTGCAACGAACCTTGGCCGCGATCGATGCGAAGCAGGTTGCCGAGGCCGCCGGGAGATTGCTGGCGGCCAAACGTGTGTTTGCGATGGGAGCCGGGCGTAGCGGTCTGGCGTTGCGCATGGCCGCGATGCGGCTGATGCACCTGGGGCTCACGGTGCATGTTGCGGGCGAGGTCACGACGCCGGCGATTGCGGCGGGCGATCTGCTGGTCGTGGCTTCGGGGTCGGGGACGACGAGCGGCGCGGTACAGGCGGCGGAGGTGGCGCGGAAGGCGGGCGCGGAGGTGATCGCGATCACGACGGCGCCGGCATCCAAGCTGGGGGAGTTGGCTACGGGCGTCATCGTGATCCCGGCGGCTGCCAAGCAAGGCAACGACGGCACGGTGTCCCGCCAGTACGCGGGGGCGCTTTTCGAACAGGCCGTGCTGCTGCTGCTGGATGCGATGTTTCAGGGCCTGTGGCGAGAGGGTGGCGAGGCCGCGGAAGAGCTTTGGAAACGGCATGCGAATCTGGAGTAAGCCGGTAAGTTGTAAGTTGTAAGTTGTAAGTTGTAAGTTGTAAGTTGTAAGTTGTAAGTTGTAAGTTGTAAGTTGTAAGTTGTAAGTTTAGACAGAAGAGAGAATGGGGTTGTATATGAAGTTACAGGTTGCGATTGATCTTCTTTCCACCGCCGATGCGTTGAAACTTTTGAACAAGGTAGCGGAGTACGTGGACGTGATCGAGCTGGGTACACCGCTGATCAAGCAGCAGGGTTTGAGCGTGGTGACCAATGTGAAGGCGGCGTACCCGGACAAGCTGGTGTTTGCCGACATGAAGACCATGGATGCGGGCGAGCTGGAGGCGAACCTGGCCTTTGAGGCGGGTGCGGACATCATGACCGTGCTGGCTTCCGCCGGCGACAGCACCATTGCGGGCGCGGTGAAGGCCGGCAAGGCGCATGGCAAAGCCGTGGTGGCCGACATGATCGGCGTGGCGGACAAGGTGAGCCGGTTGAAGCGGCTGAAGGAGCTGGGCGTGAGCTGGGCCGAGTTGCATGCGGGTCTGGATGAGCAGGCGGAGGCGGGCTATTCGATCGAGAAGCTGCTGGAGGCGGGGCGTGAGGCGGGGTTACCGTTCTCAGTGGCCGGTGGCATCAATGTGGAGCGCATAGGGCTGGTGGAAAAGGCCGGCGCGACGATCGCCGTTGCGGGCGCGGCGATTTATGGGGCAAAGGATCCTGCCGAAGCGGCCAAGGCGTTGCGGGGCAGGATCGAAAAGCTGGGTTAGGCGAAATGCCTGGTGGTGTACCGCAGCCGTGGACACAGATTCCCTGCGGGAAGGACGACCGGAGGTGAGGATGGCGTTACATCATCAGGCGATCGGCCCAATCGGCTGTCGATTGTCCAGGCAATTGCGGGCGGCGCGAATGGGTCGGTTCGCGTCGCGCATCCAACGAGGAAGGTGATGTTTCATCCCTCTGGAGTTTCTATGCCCCCCTCGCGTACCGTTGCCCATCTTGCCCCTGCCCTGCTTGGCGTCAGCACGGGGCTTCGTTCGTTTACAGCGCTGGCGGTGACCGCGGCGTTTGCACGCAGCGGCAAGCTGCCCGTGAAGGGCACGTGGGCTGAATGGATCTCGCATCCGGTGGCGGTCGGCTTGTTCACGGCGGCAGCGGCGGGTGAGTTTGTCGGCGACAAGCTGCCGAACACACCGAATCGTACGGCGCCGCTGGGGTTGATCGGGCGGCTGAGCCTGGGCGGATTGGTTGGCGCGATCGTTGCCACCGCCTACAAGCGGCCGATTGCCGGCGGTGTCGCGTTGGGTGCGCTGGGCGCGGCCACGGGGACCTACGGTGGGTTCTATCTGCGGAAGGGGCTCACGAAGGGCGCCGGGATGAACGATCTTCCTGTTGGCATAACGGGTGATTCGGCAGCGGTGGCGCTGGCAATTCGATCATTGCGGCGCTTGACGGCGTAAGGTGTGCCGGTCGAAGGCTCTGCAAATTTTGAGAGCTCGGCGGCTGCGCAGGCTAGAGTGGCTGCGCAGCCGAGCGGTATGACGGACCTTGTTCTGGATTGCGCGCCGTAGCGTCGTCGACGTGGGAGGGGATCGAGGCACAGGTGCAGGCGGGCGGAGCGCCGGTGGACCGCTACCGATTCTGGAGCCGCAGGCCCGGTAGATGTGCTTCAACAAAACGCGACCTGTTGTGTTGTGGGTTCCGAATTGTTCCCTTTAGAAGCGGAAGGCTGTGTGCACCATGAAGGTGCGGTTGGCTGCCGTGGTGGTGAGGAAGTCGTTGGCCGTGGAGATGGATCGGCCGAAGAACGGCGACGTGAGCACGCCGATGGGCGGTGCGGGGCTGACCGTGTTGGTGAGGTTTTGCGCTTCCACGGAGAAGACGAGCGCGTAGCGCGGGTCGGGCGGTGGCGCGGGCTTCGAGCCCGGCGGCGGGGGCGGCGGCGCGGGACCCTCCAGAGGCTCCGCGATGCGCGGGCCGAAGTGCACGGTCTTTTGCAGCTGCACCTGTAGGGACAAAAACCGGGGTGAGCTGCCGTAGTTGATGGGAACGAGGGTTTCACCGGGCTGGGGAACGGTATTGAAGTTTCCGAAGCGCGTGGCGACCACGTTGGCGGGGTTAGAGGCGGCGGTGGCGAAGCTGGGGCGATCGTTGTAGATCGTATCGCCGTTGTCGTCCTGGCCGGTGGTGATGTTGAAGGGCTGGCCTCCGCGGGTGGCGAGGAATGCGCCGGCATGCACGCCCCACTTGAGGTCGGCATCGACACCGGTGAAGAGACCGTAGTGGCGGTTGTACATGCTGCGGCCGTAGTCCTGACGGATGTCATAGCTGTTGGAGGCAAATGAGGTGAGGCCGCCGGTGTCGGAGTTGAACTGCTGCAGGAACAGAAAGCCCCAGTACTGAATTTTCTTGGTGATGTTGATCTGCGGATTGCTGAAAAAGACGTTGCCGCGGGTGATGCCCCCGGAGTTGAACTGGTAGACGTCGCCCGTTGCCGGGCCGGCGGGACGTGCGCCGTTGGGGAGCGGAGCGTTGGCGTTCACCGAGACCCACTGGTGGACGCCGTTGAAGTGAAGGTAGTTCGTGGAGATGGAACCGTACTTGCCGAGATGGAATTCGGCGGTGGCTCCCGTGTCGAACTCGTACTCGGAGCGCAGGTTGGGGCTTACGCGGTAGATGGTGGAGGCGCCGGCGGTGCCGAGATTGGCGCCGGCGAGCTCGGTCTGCAGCCCAGCGGCGGTATTGGCGAAAAAGGCCGGGTTTTTCACCGTGAAGGTCTGCTGCAGGGCCGGGTTGTTCTGGCGCACGGCGGTGGTGAGGGCCGAGATCGGGAAGCGGTCATAGAAGATGGCCGCACCGCCGCGCAGGACCACGACGGCCGGCTTCTTGTCGGTCTGGCCGATGGCCCAGGAAAGACCGACGTGCGGAGAAGGATCCGAGTGATCGGGGATGGCGGACTGGGTTTCAAAGCGAACGCCGAGGTCCGTTGTGACGTTCTTGCGGAGCTTCCATTCATCTTCGGCCCACAGGGCGAGATCGCCGGTGATGACGGAGAAGCTGGTTTGGCCCGTCGTTAGTTGGAACTGTGAGGCGGAGGGTGTGCCCTGCAGCGAGGCCTGGTACGCGGCGAGGTCGTTGAAGGTGAAGGTGCCGTTGTAGCCGGCGGTGGAGAGGCTGGCGTCGCGGTAGAGGCGATAGCGTGCCCCTGCGCGAAGAAAGTGGTTTTTGTGCTCGTAGGTGCCGTTTTCCTGGAACTCGAGGTGATCCTGGTTGTCATGCAGAACCTGTGCCGGACTGCCGCCGTCGCTGACGGTGCCTTGCACGAGGACCGTAGGCGCGGCGCTGAGCGGGTTCTGCGCGTTGCGGGTGCGCACCCATTCGAACTTGGTATCCAGCTCCGCATGCGCGTTGAGGATCTGGGTGTTGCCCAGCTGCAGCGTGCTGGTGTTCGTGGCGGTGTTGTAGGCCTCGGAGGGCAGGATGAACTGCGAGAGACCGGCGTTGGTCTGCGCGGCGCGGTCGAACTCATAGCGGCCGGTGAAGGTGTTGTTGGTTGACCATTGGCGATCGAGGCGGGCGGTGTAGCTTGAGGTCTCCTGCGGGTCAGGCACGGCCTGGGAGAGGTTGACGATGGCGGTGTTGCTCGCGACGGTTTGCGCGTTGATGATCGCGTTGTTTTGCTGGTCGTAGTAGTCGGCGCTAACGAAGAAGGACGTTTTCTTGTCGATGGGGCCGCTGAGATTGGCCTGCGTATGCACGCGGTAGTAGCCGGGTTCGACCTGATGCTGGAGGGGATTCAGGGCGTTCAGAAAGGGGTTCTGCGAGTTGAAGCCGGAGGGGTCACCGGTGATGTCGACGGAGCCGTGCAGGCGCCCGGTGCCGGGTTTGGTGAAGATCTCGATGCGGCCGAAGCCGAGGCCGTCGTACTCGGCGGAGAAGGGATTTTGGTTGATCTTGACGGCGCGGATGGAGTTTTTGGGTGGGAACTGGCCGCCGGTAAAGCCATCGACGTAGATCTGCGGGGCGTGCTGGCCGTCGCCGCCGGCGAGGGCGGTGAGCTGCTGCTGAAAGGTGGCGTCGTCGTCGGAGAGGTTGACGAGTTGTTTGTCGGTGAGCGTGAGCGCGCTGCCGTTGGCGTCTTCGGAGGTGCTGGCGCCGTTGTCCCCACTAACGCTGACGACTGTTTGCGTGGTGGCGACGACAAGCTTGGCATCGATTAAGACGGCCGAGCCGCTGGCCTTCACCGTGGCGAGATAGGGGTCAAACCCTTCGGCCGTGATGACCAGATCGTAGGTGCCCGCAGGCAGCACGAGACGGAAACGGCCGCCGCTATCGGTGGTCGTGGTGCCGACGAGGATGTTGTCGGCGGAACGGGCCTCCACGGTGGCCTGCGCGATGCGGGCGGTGGAAGGATCGCTGACCGTGCCGTTGATGTTGACGGTCCTGGCTGCCGGAGCGGTTTGGCCCCAGGCACAGCAAGACGCAGAGAGCGCACATGACGCAGCAATCCTGAAGGACCCCATACACCACCCGAGAGAAAGATCTAGCCCGAAGACACGCGTTGGACTCAGGGCTGTTTGGGATCGTCAACCCAAAGCGGATCGATTTAAGAACAATTCCTTGGCACATCTGCCGGCTCAGAGGAGGAGGTCTTTGTGGCGGCGCATGGACAGCACCAGCATTCGGCGGATCTGCACGGCGAGCAGCGGCGCGGCCATCAGGGCGAAGACCAGCCAGATCACCAGCGCATGCCACTCCCATTGCCAGAGCAGATGGACGAGTTGCAGCGGATGACGATGGCTGAGATGCAAGATGGCGGCGCGGGACAACGGCAGTTTATGTGAGTGAAACAGCAGGATGCCCAGGTGGATGAAGGGTAGAAACAGGATCCACTGCAGCGGTGAGACGAGGTGAATGCCGATCTGCGTGGCGACATGGTTAAGGCGGCACATCCAGGCGATGAAAAACATCGCAAGCGTGGTGACGCCGAGGAACGGACTGATGCCCACCACCAGCGCAATCGCGAGGCTCCAACCCAGGCGCTTGGGGCTGATGCCGCCTTTGAGCAGTCGCAGCAAGGGCCGAAGGACGCGGCAGCGGAAGCTGTTCCGCACGCGCTGGAGAAGGGTGATCACACGGGGTAGGACTGCCGGGGGAGCGGTTTGGTCGCTTGCCGCGCGCCGATTGCCGTGCGGCTGCTTCCAGCCGACCCGGTGCATAGCTTAGGATCGGGGCATGGCACCCAAGGAAGCAGCGAAAAAGAGCGCGAAGAAAGTGGCGAAGAAGGCCGCCAAGAAAGCAACAGGACCGCTGAAACGCGCTCAGGACACACGGCGATGCTACGAGCATTTTGGGCGCGTGAAGGCGCTCCTGCCCATGGTGACGCAGGATCCCGAGACCGTGGTGAAGACCATCTTCCTAGCCAAAGAGGTGTTGCAGGCCGGCAACGCCAAAGAGGCAGCCGATGCATTGCGGGCCGCGGAGCACCTGGCCTTTGGACGGCTGGCCCTTGGAGCCGACGAAGACGCCAGCCTTTCCGATGGGCTTGCCGAAGCATTGGGGGAAGAGTACCGGCACCTGCTGGAGCGGGCGGATGAGCGTGCCGATGGTGAGGGGTTGAGCAAGCCGGTGATGGCGCTGTTCAAGGGGATGCGCAAGGAAGCTGCCTCCGCGTTCAGGGCCAAGCAGTACCGTGCTGCCTGCGAGCTGGCGCGTGGAGCCGAAGCGTTAACCCACGTGCATACGGAGCTGCAGGGACGTTTGCGCGCGGGCGACATTCAGCACTTGCAAGTGTAGCCGGCGACTGATTCGTATAAGGACGCGCCGGGCCGGTTCTTACTTCAGCGGGGGCCAATTGCAGGTTGCGGAAGTAGATCTCGGCGCCTTCCGACTGGAAGAGAAGTTTGCCGTGACAGAAATGTTCGATTACCGTAAGTTGTTGATTCTAGGGGCATCGGTGGCACCGAAAGGCATCCAAAGGCATCAGTTTTCGACCCATTCATCCCTTGAATCATCCCGCGTTTTGCAGAAAGCAGAGGTCGGGGAGAATGCTTCCCCAAACCCAAAACCATCACTTCGCAGCCAGCGTCAGCCTTTTCATGATGTCCAGTGTGAATGCTTGCACCGCTGAGAAGTCTCCTGCTTTACAAACCGACTTCGTGGCGAACGAGGCGGGTTGTGCCTCAGCATTGCGACTTAGGTTGTCAAGCTCTATTTGCTGACCAAGGATGGCGGGCTGAGGAACATTCAGCCGCCGTAGCGCTTCAGCTATCGCCGTAGAGATGTCAGGCTTGATCATAGCGTCGTAGTTCCGAGTCCTAGTTCTGTAAGCGTCGGTGATTGGGACCTGTATATCCGGCGGTATGGGCGTAGTCGAGTCATCGCCGCTGCTGGGTAGTGACGCTGTGAGTAATTGGCAACGCTGATGAAAGTCGCTGGACGTAGTAGACATTCGCTTTAGAGTTCCCTCTAACGCGTGGACCACACCGAGGTCACTCTCTCCAGACAAATCGCGCCGCGACCCATTCCCTACCGAACGGGGAACAACGGGCGCGATCACAGAAGTCTGATCTGAGACCACCGGAGTCTGCACGGGAAAGTTGAGTGTCCTTCCGATCTGATCATGCACCTCCCGGATGATCCTGACACTTGCTTGCTGGCTTGTTCCGGGCCGGGGTGGCTCTGTCCTGGCGTATAGCTTGACGTAGTCGTCGTGCAGCGACGCTAGATCGTGCTTCGCCTGATCCGCAGCATGGTCAGCAGTCAGTTGGTTATGGTCGTTGAGGTAAGCAATCGCAACGGTGAAACCCAGCAGAAGCAAGCCGAAGGCAGCGAAACCAACGTAGTGCCACGTCTTCCTTCCCTGAAGTCCTTTGACGGAAATGCACCCGCTGTAGACCGACATCGCTATTTGGAGGATGCCAAACAGCACGACGAGGTAAAAAGCTGGCCTATGCACTACATAGAAGCTCTTCAAAGATATGAAGCTCGCCAGCACCTGACCCATAGAGTGGAGTCTAGATCCTGTCAGTGCGCTGGCGGCGCCCCCTGTGGATGACAGGTTAGCGGTATTCGCTTTATCTTCGCCTCATGGGAAGTGAGAGACGGAGCCGGTTTTACATGCGTGAGGCAGGGAAGATATGCACCAGTTGCAATGCGATTCTGCCTGAACCAATCTCACCAGGGGCAAAGCTCTGCCCTCGCTGCACGCCGAAGGAACGCATCCTGATGTGTTTCGAGTACATCGCGGGTATGTGGCACGTGCGCTTCCGTGCGGTAGCGTGGGCAAGGGAACTGCCCCGCGTGTTGCACTTCCGGGACTCCAGCAAGATCAGGGACTTGTACCTCCGATTCGGGGCGAGTCACCTGCTAGAGGACGTTGCTGCCTTTGACTACGCCGTACAGCACGGGCGGGGCATCTGTGACCTTGACTTGGGGACGGAGCAACTCATGATATTGCAGCGAAGAGGTTGACGACCCGTTGCCAACACGGAGGTGCCGTAGGTCGCCAGCCTCATTCCCGACCGCATGACGCTGCCGAACGGTGCGATCCTGAACAATCACAGGATGTATCGCAAGAATCAACGTCGCTTTTGGAGATGACACGATTGACGCGAGTCATTTGCATGATGAGTAAATTACTTGCGGGGTTTTCCGCAGGTAATCTTGCGACCGTGGTTTGTCGACCATTGCGCAACACGCATGGGTATACGAAGATGTGTGTAGGCAGTTTGTTAGTGCAGTGTCGTTGACACACTCACATAGCACGACTGCAAACGAAAACTCCGGTCCCCGTCGCTAGACGAGAACCGGAGGTGAACAAGTAGGGTCCGGGGCAGCCCTGAACTTCTCACGGCAAAGGGCTGCACCTTGGTATTCGTACCCTCACGCACGGGCCAGTGCCTACATCGAGCCCGCACTTCTGCGTATTATGTTGACGCCGTATTGCATATCCCTATCTTAAAGCTTGTCGTTGCCAAATACTTGTTCACCTACCATCGGTTGTGGATAACGGGGCTGAATCACAATTTTTAAAGCAGTGCACCTACTTGGGTGTTCTTTCAATCATGTAACCCTTTTGTGGGATGAACGGACGTAACTGGGTCATAGTACGGTGTCTCTAAGTCACTGAACATCGTGACGAGCAAACGAGACAAGACGCAAGGTGCGGTAGTAAGCACCGGGGGAACAGCCATCCCTTCGGAAAAGCTCCGAGAACAGGGCACTCGTCAGTAGTGTGCGGTGGCTAATCTCACGAAGAGGCTAGTCATGGGCACGAAAAAGGCAATGAAGTTGGTGGATGGCTACTCAGGCAAGATGCAATGCATCCACTGCGGGTCGGTTCATTACGCAAACCTGAAGTCCGGGGGCGGGTACCATCGCGGTTCTTGGCAATGTTCTTCTTCACAATGTCCAAGCAAGGACAAGGGGCCGCTACAGAACACACGTACAACGTAAAACGACGAAAAGGCCCCCAGCCCCTTGCCTGCATACGTGTGCAGAACGAAGGGCTGGGGGCTTTGTCTTTGGCTAGTGTCTGCTACCAGGATGCCGACGCTGGTGATCGTGCACGGCAGCAACCGAGTCGCGCACCACCTTGGGGTGGACGGCTTTGAGAGCCTCTTGCATATGCATGTTCATCTGCTCCGGGGTGACCCCGTTGCCGACGTTCACGGTGTAGTAGGCCGCGCCGGAGTCCAGGGCGTGGTTGGGGGTGATCACGCCGTTGGTCGTGGGGGTGAACTTTTCCCGGCCCATCTCGCCTACGTCGTAAGTGACTCCAGCCTGTACGCCGCCGCCTAGAGCCTTACCACCGCCGAACAAGCCGACCAGGTTGCCGATAACCCGCACAACGCCGCCGATGGTCTTGGAGGTGTTGCTGGCCGGGATGACAGCGCTAGTCTGCGTCCCCTGTGAGGCACCGCCCGTGCTGTCGTCACTGCCTGAATCCAGGTTCATGCCTGCCATTGCCGACTGGAGGCCACTTGCGAAGGCGCTGGCGTTTGCAGGAGTCGTGCCGCTCGCCGGAGGGGTCTTGCTGCTATCGAACAGGCTGCCTAAGCCCTTCATCACATCCGAGGCACCACCGGCTGCTGTCGAGGTACCTGTAGCCGTGCTGAACAGGTCACCAGCCCGACCACTGTTGTGACCGAAAAGTGAGTCCACCAGCTTCACATACCAGGGACTGGACTGAGAGCAATCGGCTTTGCCGCCAAAACCGAGCGACTTCAGAAGGGGTGCCTCTGACTGTTTCAACGCATCGTTGCCGAGCGTCTTTGCGATCCCGCGTGCCGTCTGTGCGAAGTGGCTTTTATCGCCAACCATGAGGTCGGCAATATCGGAGTTGATGCCGTTCAAACTTTGCCCGACCACCGCCGCAAGTTGCTTGCTGGTGTCCTGTGCGTCCTGTACCCAAGCTGAGAGTGAGTTCTTCAGTGCGCCGGACCAGGTCTGTGCAGCCTGATTCGCCGTGTCCGTTTCGATCTGCAGCACTCGCTCGGCGAAGGCCTTGTGTATCTCTTCCTCAGCCTTCAGAACGTCGGCTTCGGTGCCGACACGCTTTGCACTGGACAGGGCGTCTTCCAGGCCGCCATCGCCGAACACCGTCTGGGCAAACTGTTGCGAGTGGATGTCCGCCGTTTGTGAAGCCACCTGTGCCGGGGTGACCTGCCCTTGACGTTGGGCAAGGGCTAGACGCTTCTCGGCAAGGGAGGCGTCGAGCTTGTAATTTTCCTGTGCGTCGCGCAGCCGTTCCTTGTCCGCGTCTTCCTGTTGCTTGCGGATGTCCTTTTCGGCAGCGGTGTACTTGTCCATCGCCTGCTTATAGTTGTCGCTGCCCTTTTCGGCCTCTGCCAGGCGCAACGCCCAAAAGGTGGCTTCGTCCTGTGCTGACCTGTGGCCAGCTTGCTCAAAGGCATCGTGCTGCAGGTCCCATCCGGTGCGCTGATCCTTCTCATACTGCGCGCGCCACTGCTTTACCTTCTCGGCATCTTGCTTCTGGGCATCGGTGGAACTGCTGTCGCGCTTTTCGTCCAGGAAGTCTTTGTTCCCAGGCAGGACGTTCTTGCCGTCCGCTACGCTTTGCCAGAAGAATCGTTGCCCATCGGCATCCATGGGGTGCGCTGCGTTCTGGTCTTTGAACTGCTTCTCTAACTGCGCGCGCTGGACCTCGGCTGCTCTGCGGGCTGCCTCTTCGCGCTTGCGTTGGGCTGCCTCGGCTTTGGCTTGCGCCGTCGCTGCATCGGTAGCTTGCTGCGATGTCACGTCTACCTGCAGGCCTTGGATACCCGACACGTGGGCATCAGACGCGCCCTGTAGCTGTGCCTGAATCTGTTGCGCGAGTTTCAGACGGGCAGTCATGTACTGCACGGGATCGCGGCTGCCATCGGAGCCGAAGTCGCCTACCTTAGTTTGAGCCTCACCGAACAGGCCTTGCTTATTGAAGGACAGTGCATCCTGTAGCTTGCCGACTTCGGTCGTGATCTTCCGTAGCCGTTCGGGCACATCGGCGGGGGCTACATTTTTGTAAAGGTCCTCATAGTTGCCCTTGAGGTCATCCGGCAGTTTCTTCACGGCGTCTGAATAAAAGAACGTATCCAAGCTCAGTGGCTTCTGACTCTGATAGGCGAGCTTCTGGCGAAGGGCCGCAGCGTGTCCGCCCGTCTTCTCTAGGATGCCTTCGATGTTCGTTTCCGTCTGATCGCCATAGCCTGCAACCGTCTTATCGACGGCAACCTGTGCTTCGTTCAGTCCCTTGATGGCACCCGTCAAGTTCACGATGTCATTGAAGGCTGATACGGCTTTCTTGCCCATCTCGAAAAGCGCCGCCCCAAGGGCAGCCGCTCCGATCACAGGGAACGCAGTCTCCAGGATGCCCGCCAATGGGCCGATGGTCGATATGAACGCCTCGGCTGCGCGCCTATTGGTGAGCAGGCCACCTTCCAGGGCACGGATCGCTGCAGAGCTTGCCTGTACGCCTGTGACACTGTGGCCTGCAGCTTCGCCGACGTTTTCAACCGAGCGTGCGAGCTTGCTTGCTTCTTCACCTGCAGCCGGATCGAATGTCACACCGAAGATGCCACTCAGGGCCGGGGCTACGTTGGCAGCCGGGTTGCGCGCCTGTATATCGGCACGAAGGGCTGCCGCCTGTGTGAGCCGGGCTTGCTCTTCCAGGGACGCGCGGAGGATGGCCGTTTCACGGGCTGCCGTGGCTTGGAACTTCTGAAGGCGCTTGTCCTGCGCGCCGCTCTGTATGGACGCGAGCTTGCTGGTGAGGTCTTGTTCGATCTGTCCACGCATCTGCGCCGCGCGCTGCATGATCCCATTCAGTTCCTCGGCTGAGGCACCTACCTGCTTGGCTGCCTTTACCTGCTCGATATAGGAAGCGTTGACGACCGCTTTTGCTTTGTCTGCAGAGTCGCGTAGCCGTTGCGTGGCCACACTGGCCTTATCGACGTTCGCGACGAAGCCCGCTGTGTCGGCGTTAAATGTAACTGTGATTTTGCTGGCCAAAGGGACCTTCCTAAGCTGAGAAAGCCGCCCGGGAAGGCGGCTGGTATCTGCGCGGTCGTCATCACGCGCGATGGATGTAGAAACACGAAAAGAGGGGCAAGGCCGAAGCCCTGCCCCCTGAGTTCGTTAGCTTGCGGCCTGCACCAGATTGACGATGCTTTTGCCAACTGGACTCGCATATCCGCCTGCGCGGAAATACCCGATATAGGCTAGCTGGCCGCTGTCAGCGTAACGCTCTCCCAAGCGCAGAACGGAGACTTCACCGGCGGAGCGGAGCGTGAACGCGTCCTTCAGCGATCCAAGCTGAACAGCCCCAACCGAGTTGGGTCCGACGTTCGGATGGTACTGGCTGATTACAACCGGCAGGCCCAAAATGGTTCCGAGGTTGTCAGAGTTCACGTTCGGAACGAACAAAGGTCTGCCCAGTGAATCGGTTTCTCGGAGCAGCAGGCTGCGTGTCTGAGAATTCATCAAAAAACTTGCACTGTCGATATACGCAGGATCCAAAGCAGCGTACATCGACACCAGGTCCGCATATGTCGGCGCGCCCGTGTTACCAACCGGGGAGGTGTAGCTCAACTGCGCCGTGCTGATGATGCTCTGGAAGTTACCTGATGCGGTGCCAGTTACAATGTTCTTCGCCAATCCGCGCGCAATGCGCTTCCCAAAGGCGTCACGAATAAACGAGTCCAAATTGAAATACGAATCCTGAACCTCGGCCAGGCTGATTTTAATCTCGCCTGTCGTCATGAAATCGACGTTCGAGATGAAGCCCGCGAAGTTCGGGTCCGACTCGCTTACCACGACGGGGTTGCCGGTCGTCGATTCGCCAATGACGGTCGCTATCTGCGCAGTGTCATCCACGCCCGTCACACGCATCGGTTCGCCGTTGCGGGTAACCTTCTGCGCAACCTCGGAAGCCAACTGGCCCCATGCTTTGCGCGCTTCCAGGAGGACCGGGAAGTAGTCCTGTGCGATCAGCACACCAGCATTGCCGGTGCTCAGGTCGCGCTGCTCACGCAGGGCGCTGCGATCAATGACCCCGTCGCGGAGGTAGTTCTTGAACGCGCGGGTTTCAGCGCTTTCGCTCTCTACACCAGCGCCGGGCTGCGAACGCGGGGGCCGTCCAGTGGACGGTGCCTGCGACTGCGAACGGCTTTCGGCTTCGATGCGGATCTGAAGCTGTTCGGCCTCAAACATCATGCGCTCGAAACGGGCGCGGGTTTCGGGGAGCATCTCAGTCCCGTTAGTGGGAATGATCGCTTGGGCTTGTTTGATCAAATTGGTGCGCTTTTCTGCTAACTGCTGACTCATGTGTGGGGTACTTTCAGAAGGGGTGTGCAGTGTCATCGCGTCGCGCGGGTTGGCGCGTTCGTGTCCTGCGGGGTGTAACGGCGCGGTGGGTTGACACGCGCGGTAAAGCTCTTACGCGGCTGGTGTCGCCTGTGCGGACGGCTGGTCTAACAACCGGTCTGCGTTTGCCATATTGACCGGGTTCAACAGCACATCTGCCTCGGGTCCGGCTTCATTGAAGCCGAGCGCGCGACGCACATCGTTCGCCGTTAGGTAACCCCATTGCCGACCAGAGGCGAAGCCTGCCATGCTGCTTGCGAAGTCTCCACGTTGACGCTCTGACACGTCGAGTTGAATCGCCATCGTTTGGGGTACGCCAGGAATGGACGGCAACAACTTGCGAGCAAGCTCGGCTTCCAGGCGGCTGAGATATGGGCGAAGCGAATCCACCACGAAGGACAGGTTCAGGTTCTCCGTGTTCGCGTTCGATAGCTTGGTGTTGTCACCGACCATGTGCGCGGGCACGCGGTAAATCGCTGCTATCTCTTCCCGTAGGAACCGACGCGTTTCGAGGTATTGCGCTTCCTCGGCATTAAACCCGAACTGCTCTAACTTCATGCCCTGATCTAGGACCGCGATGCGATGTTGGTTTCCGCTCGATTGGAAGGCTTCCCAATCCGCGCGCATTTTCACCTTGTCTTCAGGCGCAACCTCGGCATCTGTGCTGAGGGCGATGGATGGCGTTGCGTAGTTTCTGAAAAAGCGACTGCCGAACTTCTCCGCTGCCCGTGCCTGCCCGAAAGTCTGCATGCTGAGGTGCAAGGGACTCAGGCCAACGATGCCATCGAAGGCCGGGAACAACGGGCAATGGATCATGTCGGCAGCAAGCACGATGCGCGACTGGCCACCGGTCATGCCGTCTGTGACCTTGTACGCCAGGCCACCCGCTTCCGTGCGAATGGGCTGCACCTCACGCGGGTTCAATGGCCAGAGAGCGACGGGCTGTTTATCCGCGTCGCGTTCAATCTGGGCATACCCGTTGCCACATAGGGCCATGCTTTTGACGACCACCTCGAACAGCGTGAACGCCGTCATTTCCGGGTTGGGAGATGTGCCGAGCAGGGCTGTGAGCCGGTGATCCTTTGCAAGCGTCCGGCCCGTGTCGGTGAGCCGGTACACCCTGCAGGGCAGGCTGGCCACGCTCTCAGACAACACGCGGATACAGGCATAGGCCGTGCTGATCGACAAAACTGTCGACTCCGACACTACTTCTCCAGCCTCAGAGACGCTGCCGCCTGATAGCCATTGCCAAGCCTGTGGGGCGCTCAGTGACACCGCTGGATTGTTTAGGGGGTTGGCTCTGGTGACCGCACCACGAAGCCGCTGTAGGAAACCTCCGCCGTTAGAACTGATCAAAGGGGTTTCCTTCCGGGTCGGGTGGAGGCGCGATGTCCAGGCGACTGCGATCCGCTGGCGTCATGCCCAACTTGCCAAGCAGGTTGACTAGGGTGGAAAGCTCACTCGCCGTCATGGCAGCGGTACGGCTGCGATGGATCGCACGCACCGCAAGCTCCACACTGAATTCATCGGCGACTGTCAGAAGGCCAGCCGGGGCGAGCTTCAGAAGCTGTCGCCAAAGGGTCTTCAGTTCGGCGGATAAGTGCTTGGGCGCATACCCCAGCGGGGCAAGTGTTGTGCTTGCGTTGCCTCGATTGGCGTAGCGGCCCGGATTGCGTTTCAGCGCGCCGGAGAATGACAACTCAGCCCGCGTCATGCGTTTGGGTGGCATGGATGTACCTCGAAAATGGGCGGGCAACACCTGTTGGTGGCCCGAATGTTTGGGATTTTGTGCTGAACTTATGCGGAAATCAGCGTCGCAAAGCGAAACAGATCAACAACGACGCAGGTATACGTCGTGGATCACGAATTAGGTTCGGCAGGGGTAAAAATCAAGCTGGTATCCGGTCGCCGTAGATCGGTAGGTGTCAGAGAAAGATCGCCCCCATCCCCTCCACTGGCCAGCATGGTCATGGGGGTCAAAGGCGCGTGCATCTCTCTAGGCTGCCTGTCCACGTTGAACTAGCTGCGCGAACCGCTCATCCGTCCAGCGCTGTTCCCATGCGGCCATGGACATCTCGTCTTTCAGGCGTCTGCCCCAACTGTGGATGACCGGATGCTGTGGGCAGTTGAATCGGATAAAGAGAGCCGCTCCATGTGGCTTGTCGAAACGTTTTCCTGTGACGACGTGCATGCCGTGGATGACATCGCGGGACATGCGAGTTACCACTCGTGCGAGTGCATTCACGTCTTCAAGCGTCGATGCCCACGGTGAGTACCGCTCCTCATCGGAGATTTTCCAGATGCCTGTAATTGTGCTGACGGTTCTAAAGGGAAGTCCTTCGACTATCAGCCACGAGCTTAGTGGGATTGTGTGCCTGCAAGCCTGATAGCTCATGCGGGCGACACCATTGTGGTCGTGTTGTCAGGAGCGCGCCCGATGTCATACTGCGCGGGATCAACGTAGTCCCACCGCGCCTTCCAACGGATCATCGTCTGTTCGTGCCGGAGACTACCGCCCCACTGCTTCACTTCCAGGTAGTACGGAGCGGTGCGTCTCAGGAAGAGCGCCGCCTCGTAGCGTCTACCGGGACGTCTGGCCACGAAGATGCATGCGCCCTGCAGGTAGCTGTCGCAGAAGCTCGCTAACACTTGCTTCAGTAGCTCCACGTCTTCAGGAGTGCGGCACAGTGGGCTGAATCGCTCAGCCTCACTCAGTGTCCAAAGGCCGCCAACGTCCGCCCGAAACGTCTCACCGGGAAGCACTTCAGGGTAGCCGCGCATATGTGCAGGCACGTGACAGCCGTGTGCTAGCAGCGCTTGATTGCTCATGTGTCTTTCCTCATTGCGGGCCGATGGGGCGCGCGGGTCTTTGCTTGCGCGCGCGGAGCAGCGACGGACGTGCCCAGATGCAAAGGCTGGCCACGTCCTTCAGGTTGGCGGAGTGCATGACGGTGATTCGTGCCGAGTTCCAACCTTGCTGTTGTGTCGCTGGCGCAACAACTTCAAATTTTCTGGAGAGGCTTCTGCCCCATGGACTCAGCTTCGCAAAGGCGGCGGTACTCCTCACGCTCTTCATCGAAGTAGTCTGCAAACCTTGGGAACTGATCCTCGATCTGCGCGATTCTGACGCCCAGGCCCATGACGAGTTCGTAGATGAACTGATAGCCCTTCTGAATCGCATTTCGGGGTAAGCCGAACTGCCAGCCCCTCATGGCTTCCTGATTGAAATCTTGCGTTTGCTGCAGCAACACTCCTGCCAATCGGACCGCATACTTCAGTTCCACAAGATCGCTTAACGTACCCTTGTGTTCATCTATCTCTGCCCGTTGTGTATCTCGAATACATAAGCCGATCAACTCCATCAGAAGGTTGCCCTCTTCGACTTCATCTGCGGTTAGGTCAGAATGGGTGCCCAAGATTCGCAGAACTTCGGCCTGTTTGGATTCGAGAAACCGGACGCGTCTGTTCGTTCTCATGTTCTTCTCCCGTTGTTCTCCGTTGGGGGAACATGTTCTCTCTCTACTCATATAAAGGCTGAGGTGACGAACTTTCATGATCCTTGACAGAGAAGATTGATTCGGATGGGGACTGACTCAAAGGCAGTAGAAGATTTCCAGATAATGTGTATTTCATATCTGTTGAAGAGGCAGGTAGAAAGATATTGGGAGAGCTATAGCTAACCCTCGCTATAGTAGATTTGGGGTCTACTCTCCAGTTGCTGCCGCGTTGGTTGACATCTACGGGAGATGCTTGGTCTAAGGATTCGCGGCAGAGGCTTTAGCGCCAACGTGACGAGTCATGCTCTTGACTTCCTGCATGTGTCGTTCACATCGCCGCCCCACCGAAGTGACTGGAGCGCCCCTAACCAACCCCGCCCGATCACTCGGACGATTTGAGATTCAATGACCTGCTTCATGGATTCCACGGCTGCTCACTCTGGAGCATTGCACGCCATATGTGGGTCCTGCTGGTAGTTGTGCCTCTAAATATATAAAGGGCCAGGTGACGAACGCCGCCGTCACGGGCCATACGGCAACACCAAAGGACGTATGGCAAAGCGTTGAACGTCGTCCTAGTATTGGCTTCAACGATCCAACCTGTTGAAGTACCTGCGACCAGCGTCGTTTCCCCATTCCTCTAACCCACAGATTGACCGCAGCGAGATTGCACGTGTGCGAATGCACCCGCCCGTGCCCCTGACTGGTCTCTGATGAACCCGCGCTAGCCATAGCTGCGCCAGCAAAATTCCCCCACCCCAAGCGAGAATCCATATGATTTGTGTCGAGGCTATCGGCGCGGACGCGTCCCGTCCGTTAAACCCATTCCCATCAGACTTTTTTCAGCCTAACGCGCACCCTCTGCAATGCGGAACAGGAGGAAAGGGCAGTGCCGATGAGGCTGGACGACTCGTTCATTACGCTGAGAAGAGAGCAAGGGAAGAGGAGCGCAACGCCAAGGCAGCCCCCAAGGGCTCCGCCGCTCAGCACTCGCATACAGTCGAAGCTGAGAGTCACAGGGCTACGGCAATGGCTCTCCTCACCGTGCCAGCGCTTTGGAGCGCCGACAAGGCCGCAAGCCTAGCTGATGTCATTGCGGATGGCGCACACGTGACAGCTACGACGGTTGAGGGTGCAGTCGAACAGATTCTGGAAGGCAAACTCAGCTATCAGCAGCGGGTCGAGGAGCGGCACCAGGTCCAGCTTTGGGAGGATGCTGGCGAGGGTCGGCGGGTTCGCGACTACTTCCTTCGCGAGGGTTTGCCCTACCACCAGGCGGTACGGAACGCGCGCAAGGAATTGCGCGAACGTGCAAGACCAATCGCCAGGAGGAAGGCCCGTGCGTTCCGGGACAGCGGCAAGGGACGGGAAGAGGTCTCCGTTGATGCCAGAGTCTTACTCGAAGCCCGTGCCACGCTGATGCTTTGGCAACAGGAGCCAACCTACAGGTCGTGTATCGTATCCGGGCAAAGGTATACGCCGGAGTACGTTGCGGCACACACGAAGGTGTTCTCTGAAGTCGATCTGAGATGCAAGGGCGACTCCGAACTAGTTGAAGGCCAGCGTCCGAAAGCTACACGGCGCAAAGACGAGCTAGAAGTAGATCGGGAAAGCACGCCTTCCCTTGGTGTCCGAACGCAAAAACTCCCGTTTGACCCCTTGGCGAACGATCCAGCCGTGACCTTCGATCAAATACTCCGCTTTGGACGGCGCATGGCGGGAAATGAAGACTGGTCCAGCCGCAACGCGGATGTGGTCGCGCAAGAGTTCTTCTACTACGTCCACGGTCGCCTTTGCGATCCCGGTGACCGAACGAATAAGGAGACAGGGAAACGCGAGCTTGCCACCTACAACGGTCGTGGCTACAACTGGCTACGACACAAGTGGAACGCCTTCAAAGGTGAGCAGCGCGGAATGGATAAGTTATCCACGACCTATGAACCCTTCGAGGCGCTTATCGACGCAGAGGATCTGCAGGACTCCTACTCTCGGCTGGGCGGCAAACAGGAATCTTCAAGGCTGGGCGGCTCGCTATTGGAGCGTGAAATCGAAAGCAGACAGGCGGAGTCGCGCTATGAAACGCTGCGGGCAAGTATGCCAAGAGGCACGCGCGAAGCGTTGGATGCTGTCCACGAAGCATTAGCCGCCGATCCCGAACTCGATGCCAGCAACCGTACCAAGGTCGCAAAGGCGACGGGAATCAAACGCACGACGCTGAACTCCCGATTGGTTCCAGCAACGAAAATGCGTGAGCAGGGCCGGGAGGATACGAAGCTGTTGGAAGCGCGCTTCGTGGAAGTTGCGGCAACGCCAGAGGACAAGCACGACGTGTCGGCAATGCCCGACTGCTGGCGCTCACAGCCCCGTGGCGAAGTAGGTGGCTACACGGACTCCCTTACCCATATACAACGCGCCTAGAGCGCTCTCAAGGAGAAGCTATGAATCTTGTAACTATGTCCGGCGCTACGCCTGTTGCTGTTCAGGGCGTTGTCGACCTCTGCGCATCCACGGCTGAGCCCACTCGCAAGTACCTGTCCTGTGAAGAAACGGCGGGGTACCTTGGGGGCCTCAACGCGCGCACAGTCGCCCGTTGGGCACGGGAGGGCTATCTGCCTGCCATCCCGATTGGCGAAGGGAAGCGGAGGTTGTGGCGCTTCCTGCAGGCTGATCTCGACGGCTGGATGGAGGCAAGAAAGCAAGGGGGGATGCTTGCCGCTTGACCTCTGCCGTAGGCCCGCTACACTCGCATCAGCCACCGGTGCCCCATCTAGGAGAAAAACCTTGACTGGGAACGCCAAATTTCAGAACGGAAGTTTAGTGCTCGCGAAGAACAAAAAGGCGGATGATGTCTGGTTCCTTCGGTTCTATGAGGACCAGGGGAGCAAACGTGTCTATCGGAAGCATCGCCTTGGATCGGTGAAGGAACTGCCGCGCCGTCGTGATGCGGAGAAGGCTGCCCTTGCACTTCGCGCAAAGATCAACTCAGGGGTCCGTTCGCCGGAGACGGTGAACGACCTCATAGCCCACTACTCGAAACATGAATTGACAGTCGAGCGCAAAGCCTTTGCGACGCTCGATTCGGTTGGCTCTTACCTGAAACTGCACGTCGCTCCACGGTGGGGCGGGTGCCGGTTGACGGAGGTCAAGACGGTTGCTGTCGAGATGTGGCTTGATTCACTGCCCCTAGCGCCGGGGTCCCGGACGAAGATTCGCAATATCATGTCTGCGATCTTCAGCCATGGCATCCGGCATGAATGGTTCACCCTGAACCCCATCACGAAGGTGCGTTGCTCGGCAAAACGTCTTCGCGAACCGGACGTGCTGACACCAGAGGAGTTTCAGGCTCTCGTCCGCTTGCTGCCCCTTCGCGAACAGGCCATGGTTCTGCTTGCGGGTGGGACAGGTCTCCGACGCTCTGAGTTGTTCGCCCTACGGTGGAGCGACGTGAACCCTCTCACCATGGAGATCAAGGTCGAGAGGTCCTGCGTGCGGGGCAGGTTCGGAGATGTGAAAACACCAGCCAGCAAGAAGCCTGTGCCCCTACACCCAGGCGTGGGTGCTGTGCTCGTCCGCTGGCGAGCGGCGTCGCTGTATCCGGGCGATGCCGACTTCATCTTCCCGTCCGAACGGCTGCACGGCAAGCAGCCACTTATGCCGGACATGGTGTTGAAGAAGATCATCCGGCCCGCCCTTCGGGAGGCGGGCATCACTGAAAAGGTGATTGGGTGGCACTCTTTCCGGCATTCTCTCGCGACCAACCTGCGCAGCTTGGGGGTCGACGTGAAGGTCGCACAGGAACTGCTTCGGCACGCCAACTCGCGCATCACCATGGATGTCTACACCCGCGCGGTCTCGGCGGAGAAGCGAAACGCTAGCGGTTTGCACATGGGTTTACTGCTGGGAGGGCAGGAGCTTAGGGCGATTCATCCCGAATCATCCCTCGTGGGTGGCTGAAAACAACATTCAGCGCCATAAACCCATCATTCTATTGGGTTTATGGCGGGGACGACGGGGCTCGAACCCGCGACCTCTGCCGTGACAGGAAAGAGGTCGGTACCGACGTTGGCGAGATGGCCGTTGACGTACTGGTGAATCACCTTGCCTTCTTCGACCAGCTCGAGCAGGTTCCACTCGCCGTAGGGCTGTTCGAACTCGCCGGTGGGAACGGCGGCAGCGGGTGCACTTTGCGCGTGGGCGGCCGGCGCGGAAAGGACAGAGCAGAGCAGGAGCGCGGCAGGAGGGAGCCTGGGGAAAGAGCGATGCAGCGTGGGCAAGCGGACCTCCGGCGTTACGGGCCTGCGTGGTGGGCACAGTGTATGCGTCTGGGGAAAGAGGTTGGACATCGGTTCCACATAAGCATATTGTTTGGTCGTTCCATGAGTCATTCTGCGAGTCGTTCTGCGAACGGTTTCGCGAGTTGGCTTGAGATCACTGTACGAGGTTCTGCCCAGATGCCCAGTCGTCGATCGTTTCTGCAGTCCGCCGCGAAGACAGCAGCCCTTGCCGCCAGTGCGCGCTACATTGAACCGCTGCACGCGCAGGGCGGCGAGAAGCGGCGGCGCTCCCCGAACGACAATATCCAACTGGCGCTGATCGGCGCGGGCATTCAGGGCCAGGGCGACACGCATACGGCGCTGCAGGTGCCGGGGGTGAAGCTGGTGGCGGTGGCGGATTGCTATGACGGACGGCTGACGCACTGCAAGGAGATATGGGGCAGCGATCTGTTCACGACACGGCACTACCGCGAGCTGCTGGCGCGGCCCGAGGTGGACGCCGTGCTGATTGCGACGCCGGATCACTGGCACAAGCAGGCCGCGGTGGACAGCCTGGGCGCGGGCAAGGATGTGTATCTTGAAAAGCCGATGATTCATCTGTACTCCGACGGTCCGGCGATCATCGAGGCGGCCAAGGGGAGCAAGCAGATCCTGCAGGTGGGCAGCCAGCGTGTGAGTTCGGTGGTGTACGCCAAAGCCAAGGAGTTGCTGGCGGCGGGGGCGATCGGCAAGCTGAACATGGTGACGGCGCGGTGGGATCGGAACTCGGCACTTGGGGCTTGGGATTACTCGATACCGCTCGATGCCTCGACGGAGACGTGCGACTGGCCGCAGTTTCTGGGCACGGCGCCGCAGATGCCGTTTTCGGCGGAGCGATTCTTTCAGTGGCGCAAGTGGAAGGACTACGGCTCAGGCGTGGCGGGCGATCTGTTTGTGCACCTTTTCAGCGGAACGCACTTCATCACCGGGGCGCATGGACCGACGCGTGCCATGGCCACGGGTGGGCTGCGCTTCTGGAAAGACGGGCGCGATGCCGACGATGTGCTGCTGGCCTTGTTCGATTATCCGGAAGGCTTCAACCTGAGTCTGCATGTGAACTTTGTGGACGGCGGCGAGGAGAGTGAAGGCTTTCTGTTTACGGGCTCCGAGGGGCTGATGGAGATCGCGGGCCAGAGCGTGACCGTAACGCGCACACCACTGGCGACGGAGCCGGGCTACACGGTTTCGACGTTCACGGACGCGATGCAGAAGGCGTACGTGGAGCAGTACCGCAAGAAGTATCCGGTGGAGCATCCGAACGGGACGCCGCCGCAGGAGATCGAGGCGTTTCGCGCGGCGCCGGGTTACTCGGACAGCTATGACCACTTCCATAACTTCTTTAACGCGGTACGCAGCCGCAAGCCGGTGGTGGAGGATGCGACGTTCGGCTTCCGGGCCGCGGGTGCGGCGTTGCTGGCGAATGTGAGTGTGGAGCGCGACGGCATTGTGCACTGGAACCCAGAGACGATGCAGATTGTCTAAACTTTTTTCGGAATGAGTGACTGATGAAGACTGTGTCGAAGATGTTGTTGAGGGTGGCTTCTAGGTCACTGGTGGCCGCCGCTGTCTGCGTGTCCGCGGTGCAGGCGCAGGATCCGGCGCATGCCACGGAGTTTCGCATGCAGCATCCAGGGCCGGGGCCGGACGGCAAGCCGCGCATCGCGTTTCTTTCGCATCGCCTGGGTACGGATCATGCGGAAGGAATCTCGCTGCTGGACATGAACGGCGACGGCTTCCCTGACCTGCTGAGCGGAGCGTATTGGTACCAGAACCCGGGTGCGGACGGCGGTGAGTGGAAGCAGCATCAGTTCCGCACCGTCGGAACACATAACGAGTTTGTGTCCGACTGCGGTGAGTGGGTCGTGGACGTGGATCACGACGGCTTGCCGGACCTGGTGACCACCGGATGGATCGCGAACGGGTTGTGGTGGTACCGCAACCCGGGACCGAAGGCCACGGCGGCGGGTGCGCAGTGGAAGGCTGAAAAGATCACGGACACGTTTGACACGGAAGGTGGAGCGTTCGGCGACATCAACGGCGACGGCAAGCCGGAGCTCGCGTTGGCGCACTACAACCATTCGGGTGTGATCTGGGTGGATTTCAAGGCAAGCAAGCCGGCGGTGCATCGTCTGGGCGATTCGACACAGGATGGGCACGGCATCGGGATTGCGGACGTCAACGGCGACGGCAAGGCGGATGTGCTGACGCCGCATGGCTGGTTTCAGCAGGTGGATGCCAATGCGGACAAGTGGATCTGGCACGGCGACTGGGATCTGGGCGACACGGGATTTCCGATTCTTGGCTATGACGTGAACCACGATGGCAAGCTGGACCTGATCTACGGCCAAGGGCATGGCTATGGGTTGTACTGGCTGGAGCAGGCGGGCACGACGGATCGCCCGCGCTGGATTCGGCACACGATCGATGAGTCGTTTTCGCAGTCGCATGCGCTGGGGCTGGCGGATCTGGACGGCGACGGCGTGCCGGAGTTGGTGACGGGCAAGCGGTATCGCGGGCATGCGGGCGCCGATCCGGGGTCCTACGATCCGGTGGTGGTGTATGCGTACCGTTTGCCCGGCGCGGCGGCGCTTGCGGCCGGGCGAAGCGGTGCGACGAAGACGACGCCGATGTCCCAAGCCATGGAGATGGCGGATCCGGCGGCGGATCCGATCTTTGACCGCATCGCCCTCTCAGTGAACGGAACGGCGACGATCGGCACGCAGGTGATCGCGGCGGACCTGGATCAGGATGGGGATATCGACATTGCCACGGCGGGCAAGCTGGGCGTGCATGTGCTCGAGAACCTGAGGGTGAACCACGTGTCCAAGGCCGTGCGTGAGGAGACGCAGCCGATGGATCGCAAGTGGCCGTTCCCCGGCGAAGGCCAGGAGGTTCCGCAGGAAGATGGGCCGCCGATTCCGAAGTAAAGCTATCGTGCACAGAAAGCCGTGATCTTGCTGCGCTGCGACTTTGCCGAGGGAGACGATGAGCGTTAAAGGTCGTGGGAGTGGCAAGTGCGTGCAAAGGTGCAGGCCTATCTGTAAGCGGTTACAATCATCACTGCTCATACGTGTTCCTGGAGACCTGCATGCGGCTTCGCTCTGTTTATCCGATTCTTTTTGGTGCTTTTGTTTGCGCGGCGACGGCCTCAGTCAGAGCGCAGGGAACACCGTCCGCCTCCACCCAGGAACGGCCGCCGGCCACGCCGTTGATTACGCATAATCCCTACTTCAGCGTGTGGTCCGACGAGGACAAGCTGACCGATGGACCGACGCGGCATTGGACGGGGCATCCGCAGCCGTTGACCGGGCTGGTGCGCGTGGATGGCAAGGCGTACCGGTTTATGGGCGAGGGGCCGCGTGACGTGCCGGCGATGGAACAGACCTCGCTGCACCTGACGCCGACGCACACCGAGTACACCTTTCATGGACAGGGCATTGCGCTGACGTTGACGTTCTTTACACCGGCGTTTCTCGACGACTTGGATGTGTTGTCGCGGCCGGTGACGTACCTGACGTGGAAGGCGCAGAGCACCGATGGCGGACAGCACCAGGTATCGGTGTTTCTGGCGGCGAGCTCCGAGATGGCGACCAGCTATGACGGCCAGCGCGTGGTGTTCGGCCGGCACCAGACGGCAACCGAGCATGTGTTATCGGTTGGAACCGCTAGCCAGGATGTGTTGAACCGTTCGGGCGATAACCTGCGGATCGATTGGGGCTATTTTCATCTTGCCGTGCCGGACAGCGAGACCTCGCAGAGCAGCGTGAGCGTGCATCCGGAGCAGGATTTTGTGCGGAACGGAACGTTGCCCGCGGCTGACGACATGGAAGGCGCGGCGCCGTTGAACGGCCCCGTGCCGGACATGGCGGTGGTGCTGCCGATGGGCGCGGTGGGCGCGCAGGCTGTGGAGCGGCACGTGCTGGTGAGCTATACCGAAACGTTTGCGATACAGTACCTGAACCGCAATCTACGGCCCTACTGGCAGAGGAACGGTGAATCGGTTTCGGCGATGCTGGACAGTGCGGAACGGGACTTCACGGCACTGAACACGAAGGGCGTGGCGTTCGATCAGCAGCTGACGAGCGATCTGACGCAGACCGCGGGCGAGCACTATGCGTGGCTCTGCACGCTGTCATACCGGCAAGCCATCGCGGCGCATGGCCTGGTGGCCGATGAGAACGGCCAGCCGATGCTGTTTGCGAAGGAAAACTTCAGCAATGGCGATATAGGCACGGTGGATGTGCTGTATCCGTCGGCACCGCTGTTTCTGTTCTTCAACCCAAAGCTGCTGGAGGCACAGCTGCTGCCGGTGCTGGAATATGCGGCGATGCCGAACCGCTGGCACTTCCCTTTTGCGCCGCACGATCTGGGGCGGTACCCGCTGGCCAATGGGCAGGAGTATGGCGGCGGCGAGAAGACGGAGGAAAACCAGATGCCGGTGGAGGAGTCCGGCAATCTGCTGATCCTTGTCGACGCGGTGGCGCGGGCGGAGAAGAATCCGGCGCTGGCGGAGCGGTTCTGGCCGCAGTTGACGCAGTGGGCACAGTATCTGGAGAAGAATGGGCTGGACCCGGGCCTGCAGCTGACCACGGATGACTTTGCCGGGCATGTGGCGCACAATGCAAATCTTTCGATCAAGGCAATCGATGCGATGGAGGCGTATGCGGATCTTGCGCGGCTGCTGCACCATCCGAGCGAGGCCGAGCATTTCAGCCGCGAAGCGCACGGAGATGCAGGGAAATGGGTCACGATGGACCAGGAGGGCGACCATTACAAGCTGGCCTTCAACAGCCCCGGGACGTGGAGCCAGAAATACAACCTGGTGTGGGACAAGATCCTGGGGTACAATCTGTTTCCGGTAAGTGTGCGCGAGGCGGAGATGAAGTACTACCAGACCAAGCTGAACAGGTACGGTCTGCCGCTGGACAGCCGCAAGACCTATACGAAGTTGGACTGGTCGATGTGGACGGCTACGCTGGCGGATTCGCCGGAAGGGTTCAACGCGCTGGTGGACCCGATGTACACATGGGCGAATGAGACGACGAGCCGGGTGCCCATGACGGACTGGTATGACACGATCACGGGCAAGGAGGTGGGCTTTCAGGCGCGCAGCGTGGTGGGCGGGTTGTTTATCAAGGCGCTGTCCGACAAGCCTTTGACGCAGCGGTGGCGTGCGCGGGCGGAGGGTGCGCGTGAGCGGTAGACCTCCTCGCTGTTCCTGACGAGGTCAGAGTTTTTGAAGCCCGTTTTGCAGCAGCTGAGGCCAGGTGGAGAGCACGGGGTCAGTGCCGGCGGTGCCGAAGCCGGGGTTGGTACGAACGGCAAAGGCAGATCGCTGCGCGGGATTGCGTCCATGAGGTGGATGGCGAACGAACAGGGGCGGCGTGCCGGCCAGGCTTAGCGTGAGGGCTTGCTGACCGGCGTGTCCGTGGGGATGGGTTCGCCGAAGTTGGGTGTGCCGTCTGCGTTCCAGGTGATCGGTTGGGCGCGCGGAGAGCGGAAGTTGCCGCATCCCTGTTGCGACTCCGGGTTGGCGTGATAGATGATCCAGTCCTGTTTGCCGTCGGGCGATTTGAAGAAGCCGTTGTGGCCCGGACCGAAGACATGGCCGGCGGGGTTCTGCTTGAAGAAAGGGTGATCAAACTTTTGCCAGGAGCGGGCGTCGAGGAGATTGTCGCCGACGTGGGCTTCGGCGACGCCCAGCTCGTAGTAGTCAGTCCAGCAGGCGGAGCCGGAGTAGACGAGGAAGAGATCCTTGCCGTGCTGCAGGAATTCGGGGCCCTCATTGACCTCAATGTGAGGCACCGTGGGACGGTCAGGCAGGTCGCCGACGTGCTCCCAGGGGTATTTGGGGTAGGAGATCATGGTGCGGGGCGAATCGATGGTCCAGGGATTTTTGAGGTGAGCGATCCAGATGTCCTGCTCGCCATCACTGTCGCCCTTCCAGCCGGACCAGATGAGGTATTTCTGGCCGTCGACCTCGAAGGCCGAGGCGTCGATGGCCCATTTGTCGGTGCTGTCGTTGAGTTTGCCCTTGAAGGTCCAGTGAGCGGAGAGCGGGTCTTCGTTTGAATTTTCGAGAACGTAGATCCGATGCGATTCGTTATCGCCGGCGTCGGCGGCGAAGTAGAGGTACCATTTGCCGTCAAAGCGATGCAGTTCGGGGGCCCAGATGTCGCGGCTGTACGGGCCGGAGGCAGGCGGGGTCCAGACGATCTGCTTGCGTGCGTGGCGCAGGTCGGTGATGTCCGGCGTGGCCCAGATGGTGAGGTTTTGGCCGGTGGTGTTCATGTAGTAATACATCCCCTTGTAGCCGATGACCCAGGGGTCAGGGCCGTGATCCAGGAGGGGGTTGGTGAAGGTGCCGACGCCGGGGTCCGCGGGAGCTTGCGCGCGTGCCGGGCCGGTGCCCAAGGCAAGCGTAATGACGATCATGGCAAGGGCAGCCAGCCGTAGCTTCACTGTTTCTTCCTCCTGGTACATAGGCGCGGGGTGATGGTTTACTTCTGGATGCCGAAGGTGAAGACGGTTTCCGAATGCAGGGTCTGGCCCGGGTTCAGCGTAGTGGTGGGGAAGTCGGGCTGGTTGGGCGAGTCGGGAAAGTGCTGCGTTTCCAGACAAAAGCCGGCGTGTTTCGCGTAGGCGTTGCCGGAGGTGCCGATGTCTGAGCCGTTCAGGAAGTTGCCGGAGTAGAACTGCACGCCGGGCTCCGTGGTGGTGACGGTGAGTGTGCGGCCGCTGGTCGGGTCGACGACCATGGCTGCTTCGTGCAGGCCCTTGCCGGAGCCGTTGAGGACGAAGTTGTGATCGTAGCCGCCGGCGATCTTGAGCTGCTCGTTGTCCTGATCGATGCGCTCGCCGATGGGTGTGGGCTTCAGAAAGTCGAACGGCGTGCCCGCCACGGGCGCGAGCTGGCCTGTGGGGATGAGCTTCGCGTCGACCGGCGTGTAGCGGTCGGCGGGAATGGTGATGACCTCATTCAGGATGGGGCCGGTGCCTTCGCCGCCGAGGTTGAAGTAGGTGTGATTGGTGAGGTTCAGCACGGTGGGTTTTGTGGTGTCCGCCGAGTAGTTGATGTGCAGGGCTTTGCCCTGAAGCGTGTAGCGCACGTGCGCGGTGAGCTGGCCGGGAAAGCCCATGTCGCCATCCGGGCTGACGAGTGTGAGCTCTACGCCGTCCTTGACCGAGTGGCCGGTCCAGACCTTTTTGTCGAAGCCGTCGGTGCCGCCGTGGAGAGCGTTGCCGTGGTCGTTGGTGGGAATGTGATTGACCGTACCGTTGAGCTTGAAGGCGCCGCCGGCGATGCGGTTGCCGTACCGGCCGACCACGGAGCCCATGTAGGTGCTGGTGTCGCCGAGATAGCCGGCAAGGTCCTTGTAGCCGAGCACGACGTCTGCCTTCTTGCCCTCGCGGCCGGGAGCATCCACGCTGACGATATGCGCGCCGTAGTTGGTGATGCGTACGGTGAGATCGCTGTCGGTGAGGGTGAAGATTTCCACCGTCTGGCCGGACGCTGTGTTGCCCCAAGGAGCAGAGGTGACCGCGGCGGCGTGCGCGAGCGGTACAAAAGCGAGCGCGGAGACGGTCACGGCAGAAATGAAGGCAAGCGTACGTTGCATGGGGGACTCCAGGTGGTCAAAAAGGGGTAAGAGATAAGGAAGGCCGCTGCCCGTTGATTTCAGTTATGAATTGCAATCGATTACATTATGCCTTGAGCGAGAGGTGCGGGTTCTGTTCCGGCCAACAGCAGTGTGGCTCAGCGTTTTTTACCGGTGGTCGTTGACGTGATGGGAGTGTAGGCGCTCAGGCCTGCGCCTTCGGTCAGGGTGTAGAACGTATCCAGTTTTGCCGGCGGAGTGACGGTCTCCTTGCGGCCGCTGGGCCAGCGAATTTCGATTTTTTCAATCGTGGCGGCGTTGCCGATGCCGAAGTGAAGGCGCGGGTCAGGGCTGGAGGCGAAGCTGCCGCCGGCGATGACATCGGCACGCTGACGAAAGCCTTCCGCGGTGAGCCAAACCGTGGCGCCGATGGCATCGCGCGGGCTGCCGGGCTTGCCGGGTTCGGTGGAAGGCGCGCCGATCAGGTGAAGGCCGATCCAGTGATTTTCATTCTTCACGACGTTGCGGAACAAGGACGGTGTGCTGTCCATGTTGTTCACGACGATGTCCGTATGGCCGTCGTTGAAGAGATCGCCGGCAGCTACGCCGCGCGAGGTGGCGAGCTTGGCCAGACCGGTGTTTTCCACGGCGGGCGCGAGGGTGAGCTTGCCTTTCTCGCTGTGGAAGAGGAGCGGGCGCTGCGCATAGGTGGTGCCCCACCCCTGCGCGTCGACCTGCGGATAAACATGGCCGTTGGCGACGAAGATATCCAGCCAGCCGTCATTGTCGTAGTCAAGAAACGTGGTCCCCCAGCCGAGAAAGGGGTAGGTGACTTCAGCGATGCCGGATTGGTAGGCGATGTCGGTGAAGTTGGCATCGCCGTCGTTGCGGTAGAGCGGGTCGTAGTCGTCGGAGAAGGTGGTGGTGTAGAGATCGACGCGGCCGGTGTGGGTGAGGTCGCCAGCGCCGATGCCCATGGAGGCGGTTTCGCGGCCGCTTTCGTTCAGCGCGAAGCCGCTGGCGAAGCTGTCGTCTTCAAAGGTGCCGTCGCCCTTGTTGATGTAGAGGTAGTTGGGTGTGGAGTCGTCGGCGACGAGGAGATCGGGTTTGCCGTCGCCGTTAAGGTCGATGAAGAGAGACGCCAGGCCGTAGTAATGGTTCGAATCGCCGACACCGGCGTGCTGCGAGACGTCGGTGAAGGTGCCGTCGCCGTTGTTGCGGAAGAGGTGGTCGGGTTCGCCGCGCAGGCCGTGAGGGCCGCACATGACCTTGACGCCGCGGAATTCACAGAAGGCGAGCGCGGAGGTGTTGGACGCCTGTGCGCCGGCGGCGGGCAGCTGATCCATGTGCACGTAGCCGGGGACGAAGAGGTCGAGCAGACCGTCACCGTCGTAGTCGCCCCACGTCGCACCGGTGGACCAGGTGGCGCCGGTGGACCCGCCGCCCAAGCCGACACCGGCCTTTTCAGCGACGTCGGTGAAGGTGCCGTCGTGGTTGTTGCGATAGAGGCGGTTTTTGCCGTAGTTGCTGACATAGATGTCGGGCCAGCCATCGTTGTCGAAGTCGCCGACGACGGCGCCGAAGCCCCAGCGGTCGTTCGCGACGCCGGCTTTGGCGGAGACGTCGGTGAAGGTGCCGTCGTGATTGTTGTGAAAGAGTGCGGCATGGCCGGGTTTGGTCTTGCCGTTTTCGGCGTCGACGCTGGAGCCGTTCACGAGATAGATGTCGAGCCAGCCGTCGTTGTCGTAGTCGAGCAAGGCAACACCGGAGCCGACGGTTTCCAGGATGAAGTTTTTATCCGGCGAGCCCATGTGATGCGTCCAGGAGGTAAGACCGGCGGCCTTCGACACATCCTGAAAGACGATGGGACCGGTGGCCACGAAGCCGCCGGCGGTGATGGGGCGGTGTTCCGCGTCGAGCACCGCGGCGTGCGCGCCGCCGGTGTTGACGCCGCTCTGCGAGGCCGGCTGCGCACCTTCGACGGAACGTTCGGCCTGCTTTTCCAGGGGGTTGGCGTTAGGGTTCTGCGCCTGGGCACAGAGGGAGATGCTGAGGAGAGCCAGCAGACCAGCCAGGGTACGGCGGCCGCTCGAGGATCGGAAGGTCGTTCTCATCGCTCCTGCATCTTCACTCCCGCGGCCCAGCGCTGTAAAGCGGGTCGTGTCGGTTTCGGGCGCGTAGGGTGCGGAGTTTGGGTTCTCAGGGTTGTCCCTGCGCCGTGGGGGGCGTTCCTGTCGCGGCGGACGTGCCGGTTTCGCCGCTGCTGACGGCACCCTTGGCTTTGAGCTGCTGCAGATGTGTGAGCAGGCGCTGTGCTTGCTCTTTGCGACCGAGATGCGCGTAAACGCGTGCAAGCTGAAAGTCGGCGCTCGCTTCGATGAAGGGTGAGGGGTTCGACGCGAGGGACTGCTCCAGCCAGTGGGCGGCCTCGTCGTTTTGGCCCAGTTGGGCGAGACCGTAGCCGAGATAGAAAGCGGCAGGGGCAGGCTGCACGTGGTTTGCGAGCGCCTTGAAGGACGGCAAAGCCGTACTTCAAGGTGCTCGACGGGTTAGAAGGAGAGACGAGCGGTTACTTGTAGATTACGCGGTGTGTTCACCGTAGCGGTTGGGACGCCGAAGGTGGGGTCGGTTGGGGTAAGGTCCGGGATGGCGAACGAGTGGCGGTTAAATCCGTTTAGGAATTCACCTTTGAGACTAAAAACCACCCCTTCTTTGATTTGAGTTGTCTTCAGCAAACTGAAGTCTTCGTTGAGGTAGTGCTCCGTACGCACTTCGCCGGTGACGCGGGGGATGTCGCCCAGAGCCCAGCTGCCGCCCCTGGCCGCACGCACGGAGGAGTTGTTGGGATCGATAAAGGCGAGAGCATTGAAGTAGCTATTTTCCGAAGCGACGAATGGATTCAGATGACCCGCCCGGTAACTTGGGCTGGCCAGAGACTGGGCTGAATTACGAGAGAAATAGATGGAGTTTTCGAAGCCTGGAATTCCCGTAGCGCAGCAGAAAGAGACGGGTTGCCCTGACTGGTAGCGCTGTACCGAACCAATCTCCCATCCTCCCGCGAGGTAGGCGGCTACCCCATGCTGCAGGAAGGCCTTGCCTTTGCCAAAGGGTAGCTGGTATAGCGGGGCGATGACGAAGGTGTTGGGAATGTCCTGCGCGCTGATGGCCTTTTCCTGGTGCAGATCAAAAGGATTCTGCACCTGAGAGACACCGATACCCGCAGTGGGAATAGCGCTATCGGCATCGGTGATGTTTTTGGACCAGGTGTAGGAGGCCTGCAGGGTTAGACCGCCACGGAATCGACGGGCCAAGGACACGAGTAGAGCGTTATAGGTGGACATGCCTACGTTCTGCAGACAGCATCCCGTATCGATGTAGTCATACTGCGGAAAGGGACGGAGGGCACGCTGAACCGGCGCGTTCGCGCCCCACAATGTTGTAAATCCGTTGAACGGTACAGCCACACCCGCCGTGTTGCCGACAACCGGGTTGTTCAACTGATCGCCGAGAGCAAAGGCGCTGATCGGAATGTTATTGATGTTCTGGATGCTGGACCGAAGGTTCTGCGCCTTGTTGCCGAGGTAGCCGACCTCCAGGATGAGGTCCTGCGCCAGCTCACGCTGCATTTGCAGGCTCCATTCATAGATGGCAGCGGGTTTGCCGTTCTGAGGTGCGATGTAGGAGCCGGTGACAGCCTGGCCGTTGAAGACACCGGGATCCAGATTGGGCGGTTGCGAGTAGGCCGGGAAGCCGGCATCCAGAGCAAAGGAAGGTGAGAAACCATCGTTGGACTGGAAGGCGGGCTGGATTTTGTAGCCGGCGTCCATGGCACCGCCGAAGTCGGAGTACTGGAGCGGGCCGTAGAAGATCGCACCACCACCGCGGAACACTGTTTTTCCATCGCCGGGCGGCGTGTAGGCAAAGCCGACACGAGGAGCGATGTCCTTGTAATACGTATTGGCCCAACGCGTGTTGCCACTGTATTTTGTGCCGAAGACCAGGGCGCCGGGAATGCCGTATTCCGGATCAATGGCCGTTGAGCTGAAGTTCGAGGTGGCGTTATGTGCTTCGGCGCGGGGGGCATCCACATCCCAGCGAACGCCGAGGTTCAATGTGAGATTGTTGCTGACCTTGAGATCATCCTGCGCGAACAGACCGTAGTAATAGGACGTCCAGCGTGGCTTCTCGGAGTAGATGCCCAGGGCGAAATTGCCGCCGGAGGTCTGGCCGAGCAAGAGGCTAGCGAAGCTGTTGCCGTCATACTCGCCGTTACCGGCATCCGATGCGGTTTGGGTGCGAGCGAAGTTGACCGCAGCGGTGGGATTGTCAATGGGCGAATACTGTTGCAGGCGGTAATCGAGACCGACTTTGAAGCTGTTGCGGCCCTTCTGGATGCTCACGCTGTCATTTACGCGCCAGCCGTTGTCGACGTTGTCGTCATCCTGACCGGGATTGCCAAGGTTGCGATACTGGTCGCGGCCATCAAAGGTGAATTGCGGGAAGTTTGTGGATGTCGGCGCGTTGTTGATGCCCAGCTGTGCTGCGTAGTTAATACCTTGCGAGATCGGGATTGCAAAGTTTGCGCTGTTGGTGCGGTTGTACCCGAAGTTCAAGTGGTTGAGCACAGTGGGCTTAATGATGAAGTCCCAACCGAAGCGGCTCAAATGCGTTTCGAAGTCCTGATTCCAGGTGTTGGGGTCCTCGGGATAGGGCAGCACGGGATTGCCGCCTGAGGTGCGGTTGTTGTCGCGTGTGTCGTACGAAAAGAAGAACTTGTTACGCGGCGATGCGCTGAAGTCAAGACGAACGGTGTATGTCGTGTTCTTGAGCGGAATCGTGCTTTGGAAGAAGTAGTTGTTGTAAAGAGAGTTTGTGGTGGGCAGCGGAATGTAATTCAGCGTGTTCTTGGCTACCGTGCTGAAGCGGGCCGCGGGAATGACGTTGCCGGCGAATGCGGTGCGGCACTGTGTGCCATTGGGCAGGGTGCGCTGCGTAGCCGGATCGAAGACTTCGCCTGGATAGACTACTGTGCCGTCACAGGGATTGATCGGAGGCGTGGTGCCCGCAGCAATTGCGGGCGGTGAAGCCGGGTTATAAAGGTCGGTGAAGTTGCCGGTGCGCTCCAGCAGTGTAGGTAGGCTGCTGGTGTTGGTGGCGCCGAGTTTCTGCTGGAACTGCTCCCAGTTGAAGAAGAAGAAGAGCTTGTCGTGGCCGTTGTAGAGGTGCGGGATGGAGAGGGGGCCGCCGAGATTGCCGCCGTAATCGTTTTGTTTGTCGCTGGGCCGGCGGAAGGTGTTCTGGCATGCCAGCGTATTGTTTGGCCCCACGCAGCTCAACGCCCTGTTGCCGTTATTGAACCAGGTATTGGCGTCCATGGCGTCGTTGCGGAAGATGTCGTACGCCGTGCCGTGGAACTGGTTTGTGCCGCTTTTGGTGACGAAGTTTTCGATACCGCCGGTAGTGTGGCCATATTCGGCTTCAGGAATGCCGGTGGTGATTTTGAATTCCTGAATAGCTTCAACGGAAGGTGCCTCTTCGTCGAAGGAGGAGCCGTTTTCACTGCGGGTCTGGCTGGCGCCGTCGAGCAGCACCTCATTGCCGTACTCCTGGCCGCCGGCGAGCTTGGAGAGGAAGATGCCGTTGTTGCTATTGGCTGTGCCAGGGCCAGTCGTACCGGGCAAAAGAAACTCAAAAGCTTCCGGCGAACGCAGGGCGCCGACGCCGCCGAGCGCGAGGGGCAACTGGACGATCTGCCGGCTATCGATGGTGCCGCCGACGTCCGAGGTTTGCGTTTCGACGGTGGGGGCGGAGGCGTCGACGCTGATGGTCGTGGCTTCGCCGCCGGCCTGCAGCGTAATACTCAAGGCCGAGGTACTGGCGATGGTGACAAGCACACCGCGCTGCACGGAGGTCTGGAAGCCGGGGGCCGTGGTCGTGACGTCATAGCGGCCGAGCGAAAGCTCCGGGAAGCGGTAGGAGCCGTCCGAGGTGGAGACAGTGTTCTCCGTGACACCGGTATCGACGTTCTTCGCGGTGATCTTCGCGCCGGAGACCTGCGCGCCCGTAGGGTCAGTGACGTTGCCCGCCATGGAACCCCGGACCGACTGGGCCACGGCCGCACCGCCTAACATACACAGCAGGGCAAGGAACACCGTGAACAGGTGTCTTGCCGATTGTTTACTCATCACTGTCTCCTAAATCGGGATCTCCAGAAGAGATCGATCTTTTTTGTACAAAAATGTGCTGGCTCCATGGCATTTGAGCCAAGATAGCCGTTGATCAGGATGCGACATTGCCCGGGCGGACCGGTCCTGGCCTGTCATCTTGAAAGCGGTTACATCGTGCGCAGATAGTAAGGCTCCCCCGGAACGACTGTCAATGCATTTAATGCGGTGTTGCCCTGGATGTTACCCTTCCCGTCGAGAGGGGATCGCAGTGGTTGCGTGTGTGAGAAGTTTTTGCTGGATCGTTGCAGCGTCGTTGGTGAGCAGCGTTTTCGTGCCGGGGGTCGCCGGGCAATCTGTCCGCAACGCGTACAACGTGGATTTGGCGGAGACTAGGGCTGCGATGGATCGGCACGAGTGGAAGCCGGCAGAGACGCAGCTGCGCCAGTACCTGACGCAGCATGGCGAAGCAGCCGAGGCAAGGTATCTGTTGGCGGAGACGCTGTTTCACGAGGACCGGCCCAAGGAGTCGCTGGCGATGTATACGCGGGCGGCGGCGGACAGGCGTCCGGGGGCGCAGGATTTCCACTTCATCGCCCTGGATTACGTCCTGCTGAACAGCTACACCGATGCGGACAAATGGATCACACGGGCGGCGCGCGAAGACCCGCGCAACGGGGACATCGCCTACGCGATGGGGCGCATCAAGTACACGGAAAATCGCTTCGCCGAAGCAATCACCAGCTTCGACAAGGCCCTGGTGCTGATGCCGCAGTCGGTAAAGACGGAGAACAACCTGGGGCTGGCGTTTGAAGGACTGAACGAAGCGGATAAGGCGATCGAGGCCTACCGGCAGGCCATTGCCTGGCAGGCCAGTGATCCGCATCCGAGCGAGCAGCCCCTGTTGAATCTGGGCAATCTGCTGACCGATCGCAACCAGCTGAGCGAGGCGTTGCCCCTGCTGCAGCAGGCGGAGGCGCTGGCGCCCGCCGACGGCAAGATCCACACGGCGCTGGGCCGACTGTATGCGCGGCAGATGCAGTACCCCGCGGCGCAGAAGGAATTCGAACAGGCTGTCAGTTCCGACCCGAAGAACGCGGGGCTGCACTTTCAGCTGGGCCAGGTGTATCGCAAGCAAGGGCTGGGGGACAAGGCGAAGGAGGAACTCGCACGAGCCGCGGCGCTGGAAGGGACGCACTCCTCCGACGCGGGCAGCGTGGAGTAGGCGTTTAGGCTGTTCTTCGAGTGGTGTAGAGCTTTGGAACAAACAGCGGGTCCTTCGCTGCGCTCAGGATGACCATTCCTTTTGTCTGCAACAAAATAGCTCCAGGGCGAAATGTCTGGTGGCGGATCGCAGCGGACAACGGAGATTGCTTGCGGAAACAACAACGAGAGACGACGGCTAGGCAGCTTAGCGCTGTTTCCAGCAAGTGTAGAGCAGCTGCAACAAGAATACAGAGATCCTTCGCTACGCTCAGGATGACGGCAGCTGTGTATTTATATGAAACAGCTCTAGTGGGTGGCGGGTGGCGTTGACGCGGTGGCGGGTGGCGTTGACGCGGACGGCTCTTCCACGCGCAGGACTTTATCGCCGTGGACGTGCGTGAGGATCTGGCGGATGCCGCTGGGCCAGTGGATCTCGAGGGTGGCGGCTTCGTCGCTGGCGCCGAGCCCGAAGTGGGCGCGCTTGTCGTTGGAGGACAGGTAGCTGCCGGCGGTGGAGACGGTCCAGGTTTGTGAGCCAGCGGGTGCCGTGAGTTTGATCTCCGCGCCGATGGCGTCGCGGTTGCTTTTATGGCCCACGAGCAGAAGCGTGAGCCAGTGATTCTGGGTGGTGGTCGTGTTGTGCAGGATGTGCGCGGAGCCGCCGTTGGTGCTGACGACGGCGTCGAGGCGGCCATCATTGTCGAGATCGCCGACGGCCATGCCGCGGCTGACCCAGCGGTCCGCGAAGGCCGGGCCGGAGTCCTTGGAGACGTCGACGAAGTTGCCATTGCCCATATTGCGGGCCAGCAGCATGGGCTCCCTGTAGTGCAGCTGCGGGTAGTTGAGCTCTACGGTATCGAGATCGTGGCCTTGCGCGATGAGCAGATCCTTTTGCCCGTCGTTGTCGTAGTCGAGAAAGTGGACGCCCCAGCCGGAGTGCAGCAGGGTCATGGGCGCGAGACCGGAGACGTAGGTGTCGTAGGTGAAAGTACCGTCGCCGTTGTTGCGGTAGAGCGCGTACTTCTGGTTGGCGAGGTTGGTGATGACGAGATCGGGCAGGCCGTCGTTGTTGTAGTCACCGAAGTCGATGCCCATACCGGCGTAGGTGCGGCCGTCGCCGTCGACGGCGATTTCGGCAAGCAGGCCGGTCTCCTCAAAGGTGCCGTCGCCCTTGTTGTGGAACAGGAACTCCGGCATGGAATCGTTGGCCACGGCGAGATCGATTTTGCCGTCGCGATCGAAGTCGGCGATCGCGATGCCGAGGCCCTTGCCGGGATTGCCTAGACCGACTTTCGCGGCCTCTTCGGTGAAGGTGCCGTCGCCGTTGTTGTGGTAGACCAGGGGTGCAATCGCGGGAAAGACGTCGGGGTGACAGTAGGCTCGGTAGCCTTCGCGATGTTCGCCGCACCAGACGTCTTCAAAGTCCCACTTCACGTAGCGAAGGACGACCAGGTCGAGCCGACCATCGTTGTCGAGATCGACCCAGGCGGCACCCGTGGACCAGCTGTTGCCGGGCATGGGATCGCCGCCGGTGCCGGATTTTGCGGTGACGTCGGTGAAGGTGCCGTTGCCGTTGTTGTGGTACAGGTGGTTGCCGCCGTAGGAGGTGACGTAGAGATCTTCAAAGCCGTCGTTGTCGAAGTCGCCGACGGCAACGCCCATGCCGTAGCCCACGCCCTGCAGGCCGGCCTTTTCGGTGACGTCTTCGAAGGTGCCGTCCTTGCGCTGGTGGTAAAGACGATTCCAGTCTTTGGGCGAGGACTTTTGCGGGACGGTGCCCTTGGGCATGGGATCGGTGAGCGGGGCGCCGTTCACGAAGTAAAGGTCGAGACGGCCGTCGTTGTCGAAGTCAAAGGCAGCTACGCCGGAGCCCATGGTTTCAATCAGATATTTATGGCTCGTGTGCGAGGCGACGCCGGTGAAGTTGACGCCGAGTGCGGCGGCCGTGTCGGTGAAGCTGCCGGGGACGACGGGACCCGAAGCATGGGACACCGTGGGCGATGGCGCGGTCGCCGCAGTGGATGGGGACTGCGCACACGAGACGCCCACCCCGCTCCACAGGAGCAGCAGACCTGCGCAGACGGAGCGTTGAAGGATCAGTGCTGTACTGGGCCGATCGAAAACCACCGCTGTTGCCTTTCCGAACCTCCAGCTTACTCGTGGCGGGGGCCGTTCGGCGAGCTTGAGGCGACGTGGGGACCGGCATCGTGCTGCGCGGGGGTTCCCCGCCCTGTGAGCTCGCGCATGAGGTCGACCTCGCGCTCGCGATAGGGCGTGTCGTCCTGCTTGAAGACCTCATGGAACCAGACCGTGGGCTTGATGAGTACATAGGGGCGCTGCCAGGAGTCCCAGGGGAGGTACGTCTGCGTTTTGCCGGCGACCAGGCCCCAGTTCATCGCGGCCACGTTGTACTGCTTGGCCAGGGGAAGGATCGTGTCAAAGGTGCTGCCGTTGCCGCGCGCCATGTACTCCGTGCAGAGCAGCGGGCGGTGCAGCGGTTCGAGCTCATGGATGCGGGCTTCGAAGATTTCGGGCCAGTCGTAGTTGTGGAAGGAGATGACGTCGGATTCGGCGAGCTGAATCTTGGTGGTTTGGCTTTCCTTGTCGGGGTGGCTCCAATCCCCCTGCCAGACGCCGCTGGTGAGCGGCTGGGTGGGATGCTCGGCGCGGGCCCAGGCGAAGGCTTTGGGGAGGAGTTCATCGACGCGCTGCACCTTGGCGGTGTAGTCGGCTTCGACATCGCCGCCACGGTTGTCGGGCTCGTTCCAGACGTCCCAGCCGAGGATGCGGTTGTCGTTGGCGAAGGCGCCGACGACGCCCTGGACGTAGGCCTTCAGCTGCGGTTCGACTGAAGCATCCAGTAGGCGCTGTTTGCCCGGGCTCTGCACCCAGCCGGAGTTATGCACGCCGGGGATGGGCGGGTGCTGCGGGCCGAGGTGCGGGTCCGTCTCCCAGCAGGAGTCAAAGAGTACCAGCAAAGGACGAATGTGATGCTTGGCGGCGATGCCCAGAAAGGTGTCGAGGCGCTGTTGAAAGCCCTTGGGATCGGAGAGCCAGAGCTGGTCCTGGAGGAACACGCGCATGGTGTTCATGCCGGCGGCTTCGCCCATGCCGAGTTCTTTATCGATCAGCGTGGGATTGAAGGTGGCGGGCTGGAACATCTCGAGTTCATTGATGGCGTCGGACGGAACGAAGTTCGCGCCGACCAGCCAGGGCTGGCCCTTGTACCAGGTCTGGGCCTTCGCCTCACTCCAGCGGGCGCCGCTGTCGACGGTTGCCTGCGAGATTGCGGGTGTTTGAACGACTACCGTAGAGACAGCCAAAATGAAGCTAAAAAGACCTGCTCGCATAACCACCCTTGCCCTGACGTGCACAGCGCTTCTCAGCATGCAACAAAGAAGCGAGCGTATGCAAGCGCTTACTTTTCCGTCCGCGGCGTGAGCCTCTCTTGCTTGCGAATCTACTTGCGCAATTTTTTCGGAGGCGCCGCGGTGGAGCCGCGCACGACGAGTGTCGGTTGAATGATTCGCTCTTTCGCGGTCAGCTTTTTCACTTCAGCGGTTTTGTGGTGCAGCAGGCTGCGGAAGGCAAGCTCGGCGAGTTCGCCGCGAGAGACCTGCAGCGTGGTAAGCGCGGGTTGGGTGTAGGCGCTGAGTTCTATACCGTCAAAGCCGATGACGGAGATGTCATCGGGGATGCGCAGGCCGGCTTCGTGAATGGCGCCCATAGCGCCGATCGCGGTGAGGTCGTTGGAGGCGAGTACCGCGGTGGGCCGGCGTTTGCCGGACTGCAGGATGCGCGCCATCGCTTTGGCCCCGCCTTCGACGCGGTGATCGCCTTCCTGAATCCACTCCGGATGCGTGGTGGCGCCGTACTTTTCCAGGGCCTCCCGAAAGGCCCGGGCACGCACCTGCGCGGAGCCCAGCGAGAGCGGACCGCTGATGAACGCGAAGTCCTTGTGGCGCAGGTCAAAGAGGTGCCCCATGGCGAGATCCACGCCGGCTTTGTAGTCGATTTCGATGACGTGCACCGTGGGTCCAGTGAAGGCGGTGTCCATGAACACCAGCGGAACGCCGCGACGCGAGAAGGTACGGATCAGGTGATCGTCCATCTCGGAGGTCATGATGGCGACACCATCCACCTTGCGCTGCAGCATACGGGCGACGCAGGTTTCCATGCGCTTGGGATCGTAGTTGGTGTTCGCGATGAGCACCTCCTGGTTGTGCGCGACCGCGATATCTTCAAACGCCTTGACCAGCTCCGGAAAGTAGGGATTGGTGATGTCCGAGATGATGAGGCCGTACATGCCGCTGCGGCCCGAGCCCAGGGTGCGCGCGTTGACGTCAGGGTAAAAGTTCAGGGCCTGAATGGCGACGCGTACGCGTTCCGCGGTGTCCGGCGCGACGACCGCCGAACCATTGATGACACGGGACACCGTTGCGGTGGAGACACGGGCGCGACGTGCAACCGCCAGGATGTTCATGGCTCTATTGATGCAGGAACCCTTCCCTTTTGACAAGGGTTATGCGACGAGCGGATCTGGAAAGCGTGCCGCGGGCATGGGGTGAGACCGGGCGATGCGATGGGGGATTCCAGGCGGGTCCCAGCAGCCGGGTCCCAGCGGCCGGGGCTAGATGCCGGGGGCTAGATGCCGGGGCTAGCGGCCGCCGGCCCCGGTTGCGGCGCTCCCCTTGCCGGAGGCGGCGGAGTCCGGTAGAGCCTTGGCGCTGGTGAGATCGTGGGTGTGCCACGGCACGCTCTCATTGGCCAGTTCGGTGTGGCCGCGCAGGTATTCGAGCGCATAGGCGCTGGCGGTGGGGTCGTCCTTCTGATCGGCGAAGGCGGCGGCCTCCTGGCTGGCCTTGTCGCGGATGCCCAGGCGGCGGTACAGGATGGACAGGTTGTAGTGGGCGGCCAGATCATCCGGATCGATGGCCTGCAGCGCCTGGTATTGCGCGACGGCTTCGGTGTATTTGTGCTGTTGATACAGCGAGAAGCCGAGTTCACGGTGCGCGTCGCGGGACTGCGGAAAGCCGTTGAGGACCTCGCTGAAGTCCGCGATGGCCAGGTCGAGATTGCCTTCGTTGCGTTCGACCAGGGCGCGGTAGTACAGGGCGCGCGCGCTCTTGGGAGCGAGTTGGAGCGCCTTGACGAGGTGCGGCAGAGCATCGCTGTAACGCTCCCACTGAATTTCAACGATGGCCATGTTGATCCAGGCATCGGCGTAGTCCGGCCGAAGCTGCGCGACGTGCACAAAGGCGGAGAGGGAGGCGGCGTACTGCTGTGCGTCGAGCAGAGCGATGCCGAAGTTGTTCCAGCGCATCCACTCCTTGTTTTCGTTGGGGCCGGGCGGCGTCGGGGCGTTTGCGCCGACCTGAAGGATCCGGCTGGTGCTGACCATGTCAACCACCGGCTGGTTGTAATGCTGCTTGCCCATGCCGAAGTCAATGAAGTGCTGGTCGAAGCGGTGGTACTTCACCGTGGCGGTCAGGGTGACAGCGCCGTTCGCGGCAGAGGGCATCTGGAAGCTGTACCGGACCAGCTGCGAACGGCCTGACTGAATGGAGTTGTTGTAGGCGACGACGCGATTGTTCCAGACCTGGTGCAGGTCGTTTCTGCCGCCTTTTACGTTGATGAGGCGGTTGGTGAAGCTGTGAGCGCCTTCGTCGAGATCGCCGTTGGGCTTCAGGAAGCCGCTTTCGGCGAGGATTTTGCCGGCTGCGTCCTTCACGGTGAAGTTAACCCAGGACTCGTACATGTCGCGCTGCTCGGGCACAAGACTGTGCGCGGCACCCTTGTTCTGGATCACGACGTCGGCGGTGAGACGCTCGCCGGGAGAGATGTTGTAGGTGATCAACCCGAGAGGCGCAACGGGATCCGCCGGTGTGGCGCCTGCCGCCGCGTTGGGCGCCGCATCCCGCTCCAGACCGAAGAGATCAACGTTCAGCACGTTGTTCTGCAGATATTGCAGCAGCTTCGCGCTCTGCTCCGGGTAGTTGTAGACCGCGGGGATGAGCGAGTTGGCGCCCAGCCAGCGGTGCGAGGCGAGTTTGCCCGCCTTGGCGCCGGGATCCTTGCCTTCGAGCGGCTCGCGCCCCATGTGGCAGGTCTGGCAGGTGGAGACGGAGTCCTTTGTGTAGAACGGCAGGGGGGATTGCTTGGCGAAAGAGGAGTTCTGCCACTCGTCGTAGACGGAGAAGGCGCGCAGCCACTTGTAATCGTTGAGCGTGCGCGGCAGCGCGGCCTTGTGACAGCTGGCGCAGAACTCGCTGGTGCGATAGAAGTCCTTCATCACGGCTTTGCTGTGACGATCCAGATGGGCGAGGACTTCAGCGTCGCTGACGGGGCGCGTGATGGGCTGACCGGCCTCATCGACCAGCACGGCGGGCACGCCCATGACGTAGCTGCCGGTGCCCTGGGTGCTGACCTTCTGGATGGAGTGGCAGACGCTGCAGGTAATGCCGTCGGCGTCAAAGGCATGGGTTTTGGGCGCTGCCGGGGTGAGATTGGCGGAGAGCAGGGCGATGGGGTTGTGGCAGCCTTCGCAGTGGCGGGTAAATTCGACGCCTTTTTCGGCACGCAGCAGGTTGACGTTGCGCTGATACCAGACGGGCCGATTGGAGTTGCTGTGCGCGGACTGGCGCCACTGGGCCTCGGACGCCTGGTGGCAGTGGCCGCAGTACTCGGCCGTGGGAAAGGCGGAGGCCGCGAGGAACTCACCGGTGTCGGTGGTGGCGTTGGAGGGCAGGAACGGCGAGTTGGCGCCGAATTTGTAGGAGTAGCTGGAGGCGTTTTTCGCCTGGTAGGCCGCGCGCGCGTCCTTGCCGGCTGTTTCTTCGCTGCCGGCCTGCACACTCCCGCGAAACGCGGCAGCGGCGGCGGCGAGCACGAGGCTCAGCGTCAGCAGCCGCAGGATCAGCTGTCGCAGCGGGTTTTGGATGTGAGGCGTGTCGCGCATAGGGCCGGGGGAGGGGGGTGGCGAATAAAGCTTGCGTCCGTACATCGCGGACGCCCTAGTAGGCGTCACAGCGCAAACGATTGTCAACTTTTTTGCATGGTGTTTTCAGCCGGTAGAGGTGTCACGGATGAGGACGGCGGAGGCGGGTGGGAGCAGCACCTCCGTGCCCGAAAGCGAGGCGGGCCGGCCACTCCAGCGGCCCTCGCCGCTGACCGCGGTCCCGCCGAGGGTGATGCCTTCGGCGCTATCGAGCGAGGGGCCTTCGAGGCGGGTCATGGATGCCCGGTGCATCTTGAGCTGGCTCAACGAAACGCGCAGGCTGCGATCGGGCGTCTTGTTGATGAGCACGACGGCGGTGGCGCGAGTTGCCCTGCCCAGCACGTAGGCCGTTACCTCCAGCCCTCCCGGATCGAACTGCACGGGCAGTATCGCGGGAGCTCCGGCGGTTGCGACGGCGAAGGCGAGCATGCCGTAATAGGACGCGCCGACTGTGATGTGATTGGCGTCATCACTGCGGATGGGCGAGTAGGAGCTGAGAAAACCCAGTTGGTTGACGCCGGTTTCCATATTGACGCCGGCGCAGCCGTACCCCGCGAGCAGGAGCATGGTGTCGAGTGTCCAGAGCGCGCCGGCGAGGGTGTCACTGAGGCCGGGCCGGCCGCCGCCGAAGAAGGAATTGATCTCGCACAGGCGCCACGGGATGCCGCTGGCCGCGGAGGCGCGGCGCAGGCGTTCGAGTTCGCCGACGAGTGCAGGGTCTGTGCGGAGAAGCTGCTCGCGCGTGCCGCTGTGCTGGTCGCCGCGGTAGTAGTGCGTGGTGAGCAACTGCACTTCGCCGTGGGCATCGGCTGCCATCTGCTCGACCCACTCGACGGAGACGGCGGTATCGGGGGCGGCGAAGCGCAGATCAGGCACCGCGGCGAGGAGGGCGCTGTGCCAACGGGTGTATTCGGCGCGAAAGTCGGCATAGCTGTAAGGAGGCGGGCGCAGCGGTTGCTTCCCGCGGCTGTAGTTTTCCACCTCATTGCCGAGTTCGAGGGCGAGCAGGCGCGGACCGAGGATGCCGGCGACGGCGCGGGTCTCCTCGATGGCCTGCTGGAGCGTGCCTCGGCCGAAGTTGACGCTCCAGATGGCGGTCCAGCCGACGGCGTCCAGAAAGCGGCGCAGCTGTTGCAGGCTGGCGCGGGTGATGACGGTGTCTTTGGGCTGGAAGGCGGGTGTGCCCTCGGCGGCGTAGGCGGTGAAGTCGGCAACGATGCCGCCGGCGCGCAGAACCCCCGGGCCGAGGCCTCGTACGAGCTGCACGTAGGCTGCATCCGCGGCGCTGAGCAGACCGGGACGCGCGACGGAGGATTCTTCATAACCGAGGCCCGTGAAGTCCCGGGGTACCGTGGCGAGGGGTGGGCCCGGGGTGACCTGCAAACGGGCGAGGGGGGGTGCCGCGAGCTCCGGCACGGCCCAGGCGCACCGGCCCGCAGCGGCGAGGTAAAGGCTGGATTTCACCAGACTACGGCGCGTCAGCATGGGAACCCTCCGGCGGCTTCGGGGCGAGTGTACAGGATGGCGTGGCAGCGCTGCCGTCTGCGCCACCGGATGACCGCTCTGCGATTGTCTTCAAAGTTGCAGGTGCAACGACTTACAATGTACGCGGTTGCACGGGGAACTGCGAATGGCATTGAACGCAAAGGACCTGCGCCGTATGCGCACGGGATTCGACCGCGGCGTAAGGATTGCCGCTGTTGTGATGAGGGCTGTTGTGATGGGGCCTGTTCTGATGGGGATCGCGCTCTCCACCGGTGTGCAGGCGAGAGCGCAGCTGACGGAATCACCGGCCGCTGCGGGAGCCGTGGTGCACGTAAAAGTTTCCGTTCCCCCGAGTCCGCGCGTGATTCCGGAGACGCTGTTCGGGAGCTTTCTGGAGCCGATCGGCCATTCGACCTATGGCGGGCTTTGGGCGCAGGTGCTGGAGAATCCTTCGTTTGAGGAAGGTCTGTGGTCCGCGAACAACGTGGAGGAGAGGCTGCGGACGACTCCGGAGCTGCACCGCGCCTCGCAGCTCGGCCTGCCGCTGCCGTGGGAGCCGCTGGATGCGACACAGGGCAACCGGTACCTCGCTGTGCGTGGGGATGCGGGCAACTCCGCGCAGTCGCTGCTGGTGATGTCGTTGCCGGGCAAGGAGGTGGGTGTGCTGCAGGAGGTGTACCTGCCGGTGAAGCGCGAGCTCACCTATAACGGCAGCCTGATGGTGAAGGATGTGCGCGGACCGGCGGCGGTGAGCCTGACCTTGCGGCGACATGCGCACCCGGAGCAGGTGCTGGCCAATGCGTCGGTGAACACGGAAGCGGCGCAATGGACGAAGTATCCGTTTACGTTGACGCTGAAGGCGGGGTCGGTGGCCCCGCTGGAGCCGGTGGATCTGGTTATTTCGCTGGCGAACGACCAGCGTGCGGAGATCGATAACGTGCTGCTGGACCCAGCCGATGCGGTGGAGGGCATGGATCCGGACGAGGTGAGGATGGCGCGTGAGCTGGAGTCGCCGGTGGTGCGGTTCGGCGGCAACTTCACGTCGGCGTACGACTGGCACGATGGTGTCGGGCCGCAGGACAAGCGCGTCTCCAAGATCAATCCGTCATGGGGGATTCCGGAGTACAACACCTTCGGCACGGATGAATTTCTGCGCTTTTGCGAGCTGATTCACGCGCAGCCGCAGATCGCGTTGAACCTGGGCACCGGCGCGCCGGCGGAAGCAGGCGACTGGGTACGCTATGTGGACGACCGTTGGGGCGATCGCAAGGGCGGGCTGCTCTGGGAGCTGGGCAATGAGCTCTGGGGCGATTTCCAGATCGGGTATCCCACCCCGGAGCGCATTGCGGCAGTGACGCTGGCCACGAGCCAGGCGGTGCGCGCGGTGGATCCGCGGGCGCGGCTGATCGCCACGGGCGGCGATGAGGACCACTTCCAGGACTGGAATGCGCACCAGCTTTCCAACCCTCCCGGCACGTTCAACTTTCTTTCCACGCACTTTGTGGTGAACGACTCCGTGCAGAAGCGGAACGCTTCCGAAGAGTTCCGCACGATGGCCGCGCTGGCGCTGCCGTGGGGGCTGGCGCCGCGGATGCATGCCATCCAAGAGCAGGCCGCCGCCGCGGGCCACCCGGAGGTGCGCGTCGCCTTTACCGAATGGCTGATGATCTCCGATCTGCACGACGGGCCGAATTTTACGAACCTGGGCGGGGCGCTGTTTACGGGCGGTTTCCTGAATATGCTGATGCGCAACTCCGACGTGCTTTCGGTCTCCGACATGACGGGCATCATGGAGTTTGGCGGAATCTGGAAGAAGCGCGCACAGGTGTACGGGGCGCCGGCGTACTTCGTTCTGCGAGAGTTCAGCCGCGCGCATCCGCACCTGCTGCTTGATGTTGCTTCAGATGGGCCGACGTATTCCATCACCCAGGGCATTACGCGGTTGCCGGAGATCAGAGATGTGCCGTATCTGGATTGCGTGGCGGCCGAGCCGGAGGATCAGCGCAAGCTGCTTTTGACGTGCGTGAACCGAGGACTGCACCGGGATCTTGCGGCGGAGTTCGATCTGAGCGGGCTGCAGGTAGCCGGGATGCAGGTAGCCGGAACGGACGTGCAGATCAGCACGCTGACGGGCGATAGCATTCTGCTCGAGAACGACGAGCACCATCCCGATTTGGTGGTGCCCCAGCATCGCACGCAACGCATGCCGGCAAAGGGCACGCTGCTGTACAGCTTTCCCAGCGCGAGTGTGACGGTGATTGAAGTTCCACTAAAGAGGTAGGCGAGGAAGCTAGGGGGCAAGTTTGGGCCGGCACCCGCAGCTGCAAAGCCGGCCTCGCAAATGGCCTCGTAGGGCTGGCCTTGCAGAAATGGCCTCGCAGGGCGGGCTTCGCAAATTTTATGGCGTTGCGGAGCCCGGCGGGTTTGCTGGGGTGGAATCCGCATTGCCGTCGTAGGTGGTAAAGTCCGCGGGTTCGGTGCTGGTGGGCATGGTGCGCAGGGTGGAGAGATCGGTTTGCAGGGCCGCCCACGCCCTCGGGTCGGCTTTGGTGGCAAAGGGCAGATCGAGGTCCGCGTAGTAGGCCAGAATGTCCTGCTTGATGCCCGGCGAGACGGGCAGCTTGGGACGGGCAGCCAGCCGGTGCGTGAGTGTGGCGTAGGTCTGGTCGGTGAGACGGTAGCCGGCGGGTTTGACCGGGTTGCCGGTGTCGAGATCGCGGTTGGGCAGCGGATGAGCGGGATCGGGCGACTGCCGCGGTGTACTTTGCGAGGCATCTGGCTGGGCCTGGAGCGGTGCGGAGGGCGGCGGATCGGAGTGCGTGTCCGCGGCGGCGGCCTGGGCGGCAGCGGCCGGGCGGGTGGCCGGCGGCGGGGTGAAGCGGTGGAGATCGCGGGTCAGCTCGGTGGTGGACTGCATGACGGAGTGTATGTAGTCGGCCTCGGTGGCCGCCGTGGGACCCTTGATCGCGACGAGCTTGAGCGGGCCGAACTTGGGCAGGATGAAGATGAGGCCCGCAAGGGAGTAGGTGCCCAAGCCGGGTTTGCGCCGGTAGGCCTCCCAGCCGTTTGCCCTGTCGATGACGCCGATTTCGGCTTCGAGCTGCTTCAGCTCGGCGTCCTCCATATCCGCGGGTTCATGGCTGCGATGGAGCAGCGTGGCGGCATAGGCGATGCGCGGGATGAAGTGGCGGACGGCGAACCGGTAGGCGCCGACGTTGATGCGGCGGCTCCGGTGCTGGGTGAAGTCCTCCTGCAGGCCATAGGTCTGGTAGAACGCCAAGGCGAGCTGCTTGGTAGGGACTTCGAGACCGACGTGGCGGAGGTAGTGAACCGGCGCCAGGCGGTGATGGGCGATTTCGTTGATGTCGAAGGCAAATTCGGTCTGAACGTGCTGGTGCTCGCCTTCGGCGTAGCTCACGCGGTTGCCGTACTTGCGGCGGAGCTTGGGGAACTCTACAGGGACGGCGAGGTTGGTGGCTTCGGCGTGGCCGTAGGTGTCGCCGATGTAGTGCGAGAGGGCGCCGACGGCGAAGGCGAGCTCGTCGGCGTTGCCGGCGTCGCGGAAGAGGTTGACGACGAAGTCGCCGGAGCGGACGTAGTGGGTGAGATCGGAGACGAAGGCATCGCCCAGCGGATAGTAGCCGATGTCCTGGATGACGCAGCCGCCATAGGCGTAGGCGCGGGCGTGTTCGAGTTCGGCGGGGGTCAGGGCGGGGTAGCGGCTGAGCAGCAGAGGAACGATGGAGCGGCGCCAGGTGAGATCGATCAGCTGTTCATGCGTGAGCAGGGAGTATGCGTTTGCCGTTCGGCACACCATCAGGAAAAGCAGCAGAATCGGAAGGGCGCGGAGACGGGGGAACATACGTTGCAAGAAGCGTACCGCAGCGGGGTGGAGGATCCTGTGGCGAGCGGCCGGTCTTTAGGGATCTTTAGGGGGATTGCGCGGGTGTCTGTGTCCCATCCTGGGACGGAAGGGCGACGGCGGCGAATTTGCCGTTCGGCTCGCGGGTGAGCGTGGGGGCGTAGGCGCCGAGCAGCTTGCGGCGCCACCAGATGCCGGTGGAACGCCTTTCAGCGGGGGTGGAAAACCAGTACTGCCACAATACGGCGCGTATGAAACGCGGCGGGCGGCTTGAAAAGGGGTTACCGGCGAAGAGGCCGAGGACCGGGACGGAACCCTGCAGCAGGCGGATCTCCGTGCCCACGACGATGGGGGCCTGCTGCCAGGTGGTGAGCGAGGCGAACCAGAGATTCCAGTCAAAACGCGGCTGGTAGGGAGCGGAGATCCGGGGACGCCGGTGCGGATCCTGCGGCTTGTAGCGGAAGGGGTAGGCGGTCCAGGTCTGGCCGTCGTCGGAGCCCTGGAATTCGATCTCGTAGCGGTGCGGCGTCATGACGGCGAAGAGGCCGTAGGTGTCGGCGATGCGAAAAGGGGCGAGCGCGGCGAGCGGAGCCGTCGGCAGGGGTGCGGTGGGCCAGAGCATCGCGAGGAGCGACGCGGTGGTGGCATAGGCGAGCGTCCCGAGCGCGAGGGTCGTCACGGCGATGCGCACGGCGCGGACGACCTCGCGGGGATGGCGTCGAGCGCCCCGGGGGGATTGGGCTGTGGCAGCCGCAGGTCTTTCCACGACGGCGCTCCCCGCCACCGGTCGAGATGACAGGGGGTTAGGGTTGGGCGCTGGCAAAGGTACGACGGTCAGGCCCCGGCGCCAGCGTTGGGGGACGAAGCGGAGCAGGGCGTGATCCTCGAGCAGCAAGACGCCCAGGAAGAGCACTAAGTAGTTGAGAAAGGCGTAGTTGGCGGTGGCGATGACGCCGATCTGCCACAGGCTGACGATGGCAAAACAGATGTACCGCCAGGGGCGTGGAAGCAGGGCGAGAAGGACGATGCCCAGCTCCATCACGAGTGTGAGGCCGGCGGTGAGGCGATGGAAGCCGAAAGGCAGATGCTGCAGGTACCAGCCGACCCAGGTGGGCAGCGGGCCGTTTTGGTAGTACTCATACAGGGCGGTGAGATTGCGCCAGGTGGGGTCGCCGGAGGTGAGCTTGACGATGCCGGATTCGAAGTAGATCCGGAACCACTCCCACAGCAGCAGAAAGAGCGCGGCGCGCGAGGCCGGCGAGCGACGGCCCCAGCCCGGGCGCAGACCCGAGGGCGCGACGAAGAGCGCAAGGAACCCGGCTTCGAGCAGCATGCCGTCGGACTGGTACTGCGCGAAGTCCTGCGCCGTGGTCACGAAGCTGAGATAGCAGACAAAGCAGACCAGCAGCGCGGGTTTGGGCAGGACATTGAGGACGACCAGGGCCGACGCCGCCATGCCGACCCAAACGAGCGCGACGAGAGCGTGATCAAGGGACGCCGGTGCGGGGTGAACCCACCAAAGGAGCGAAGGCGCGGCCCAGAAGGCCCGGGAGCCGAGCGGGCGCAGGGCGGTGAGGAACTCGAAGGCGGGTTGGATTCCCTGGGAGCCGACCAGGCCGAGGATCTGGAAGGCGAGGGCGAAGAAGGCGGAGAAGTAGACGCCACCGAGCAGGCGCAGGAAGAGCCAACGAGAGATGAAACGGTCCTTCGGGCCGCGATCCCGATCGACCAGAAACAATAACGGGCCGAAGGGTTCCGTGGGCGCGCGAGCTTGCATGGCCGTTTGGATGCGGCGGGCAGGCAGGTGCCAGTGCGGAAACTACCTAGCCGGCGACCGGTACGCCCCCGGCGGGTGTCGCCCTGAACGGCAGGAGATTGAGGTAGAGCTCGGAGGCGGGCTGCAGGGCCTGTTCCAGCTCGGCGAAGGTGTCAATGACCAGGTCGGCACCGGCGGCCTTTAGCGCCTCGCGGGAGAAGCTGGTGGTGATGCCGACGGCGAAGCATCCCGCGGCCTTAGCGGCCAGGATGCCGTTGAGGGCATCTTCGATGATCCAGCAGTCGGCCGCATCGAGGCGCAGGTCCCCGAGCGCGATGAGGAAGACCTCCGGCGAGGGCTTGGGGTGGGTGAAGCGCGCGGCGTCGACGGCGACCTCGAAGAGAGGGGCGACGCCAAGCTTGTCCAGCGTGGCGCGGCGATTGCGCTGGTTGGATGAGGTGGCCAGGGCGAGCCGGAAGCGGCATTCTGCCCAGTTCAGGAACGACACGGCGCCTTCGACGGGCTGCATAGTGTGTTCAAGCGATTCGTAGATGCTGTGCTTCAGGCGCAGGATTGCGGTGCCGTCCGACTCGGTGAGACCGTGCTCGGCGGCCAGATCCTGGATCATGACCGTGTCACTGCGGCCAATGTAGTTGGCAAAGCGTTCATTCGGCACCTGGATGCCGGACTGAGCGAGTGCCTCGCGCTTGGAACGCTCGTGCACCGGCTCGGAGTCAATAAGAACGCCGTCCATATCGAAGATCAGGGCAAGCGGGGAGGAGGTGTTGACGAGCATGACAATGGGATGCGCGAGACTCCGGTTTTACCGAAAAAATTCGATAAAATACTACGGCCCGCCGGAGACCCTGTTGCCAGGGTGAAGCGTGAGCCGCGTGCCGGTGCGCGTCCCGGAAATTGCACCAGAATGCGTGCGCCGGAAGGTCTTTTAGGAGGTTGTCGGCCTGGAAGCGGCAGAGAGCGATCTCCGAAGCGCCATCCCAAGGACGATCAGAAGTACGGAGACCGTAACCCAGATGGTGTGATTGCCCAGCCTCGGCGCCAGAGTGGCCCCGGTCGTTGCCCCGGCAAGGAAACAGGCCACGATCAGGCCGAGTTCGCGCGCCTGGCGCAGGCCCTCCTGACGGGTGTCCGGGTGAATCGTCTTGTAGAGGCCTACCACCGCAGTGCGAAGATTGCCGGTGATGAAGGTGGAGTTGTAGCTGTACTGATCCGCCTTATGAAAGCTGGCGATCTGGTAAGCGGCCAGCAGAGCGATCAGGGCCACGAAGAGGACATCCGGAAAGTCGCGCGGCAGAAATGAAGCGGCGAAGAGGCCGAGGATCTCACAGGATAGCCCGAGGGAGACGGCGTGGTGCTTGAGACGGTGCTCGAGCCCCTCCGCGAGCAGGACGCCGCAGATGAAGGCAACGATAGGAGAGGCATGACGCGCGGCCTCATAACGGTTGCCACCCAGCAGCGCGATGCCGCAAAGAACGGCGTTGCCGGTCATGGCGCCGGCGAATACCTTGCCGTGCTGCAGGTAAAGAAAGGCGTCCAACGAGCCGCCGGCAAAGGCGAGGAGTGTGGCGGAGGCGAGGGAGTCGGCGGACTGGCGCTCGGGCGAGGGCGCCGAGGCGGGGTCGTCGGGCTGACTTGGGACGGGCGGCATGGTGGAGGGACGTCCCAAAGGGCGGCGGCGTTGCTATGCCGGACGGGACTACCGGAAACCTTGCACTCGCCCCCTGGGACCACCCAGACACCGCCGCCTGGAGCACCATTCCTTTGCAGAGCACCGCGCCGCCGGGTGTCCGGAGACGCTCGCGGGCGTTCGGGTCGATCCTGATGGGCGCTGCTGCTGTTGCTGTGGCCAGCCGGCCTTGCGTGGCTTGCGTGGCTTGCGTGGCGGCTGATGCCGGTGCGCTGCCTCGCGCCTTGGCTGCCGGTGAGTGCAGACGCGGCCTGAGGGGCCAGACGCGGCCTGACGCGGCCAGACGCATCCTACGGGATAGGCGCCCTAGGCGCGGAAGGAGCTTCTGGTTATGGATCGCAATGCAATGGCGGTTTGGCAGGGTGGCTTAAAGGATGGCAAGGGCATTTTGAGCACACAGAGCGGTGTGCTGCACGAGACGCAGTACAGCTTTGGCACGCGGTTTGAGAACGGTCAGGGGACCAATCCCGAGGAGCTGATCGCGGCCGCACATGCGGGTTGTTTCACGATGGCTCTCTCCGGCCAGCTGTCCTCCGTGGACAAGCCGCCGCAACAGCTGGACACGACCGCCACGGTGACCATGGAAAAGACCGACGACGGCCCAAGCATCACGAAGATTCACCTGAAGACACGGGCGCGGGTTCCGGGAATTGAAAAGGCGCAGTTCGATGAGCTGGCGAAGAAGGCCAAGGACAGCTGCCCGATCTCCCGGTTGTTGAAGGCGGCGGAGATTTCGCTGGATGCGCAGTTGGTGTAGGGACGCGAGCTGGGTCTCCCTAGCTTGTCTTGTGCCTTCAAATGCCTTCAAGGCTGCCATCCCGTCGCATAGCAGCGGGATCTGCTTAACCCTCCGTGGCTCGCCGGAAGAGCAGATCCCTTCGCTTTGCTAGAGATGACAAATGCTGTGCTAGAGATGACAAATTAGAGTTCTACGCAGCCGGCCCGGGCGCCCCAATGAGCTCTTCACCATGTGCGTTATTCCGGGCGCGGCTTCAGCTCGGGAGTGGTTGCGGTCGTTGGCGTTCTGAGTGAAGCGGGAGCGTCGGACAGATCAAATGGGTCGGAGCGCAGCACGTGGATCTTGCCTTCGTGCGGAGCCCAGCAGGAGGGTACTAGGCCGTGCACGTAGTTCAGCTCCAGGCGATAGGTGCCGGACTCCCCCAGGCCGGCCATGGCGAGTTTCGTGGTGCTGCCGGCGGAGAGCGGTTGAGCGAGCTGGTTGCGCAGGTCGCGGCCGAGTACCTTGTGCCACTTGCCCCCGAAGCGGCGTTCCACGGTGAAGGCGGAGGAGCCGCTGATGCCCAGCGCGCTCCAGCCGTTGGTGAGGCAGATGCTGACCGTGTCCGTGCCGTTATTGGTGATGTTGTAGGGAAGGGGCTGGCCGGCGACCGGCGCCTGGAAGGCGGGGGCGAGCAGGACGTCCTGCGCGGAGGCCCGGCCGAGGCCGCAGGGCGCGAGAAAGACCGCAGCAGCCAGGGGCAAAAGCGGAGCAGCGGAGCAAAGGAAGCGTTTAGTGGGCGTGAGCGTGGCCATGCTGATGAGGATGCCCGCCGGGGCCATGGTGGTGGTGTGAGTGTCCGTCGATTACGCCAGGTGTTGGCGGCATTGCGCAGCCGTCCTTGGTGGTGCAGCCGGTCACTTCGAATTGGATGGTGGTGTGGGTGATGCCGAAGTGGTCTCGCAGCTGGTGGTTCAGGCGCTCGAGCAGGGCTTCACACTCGGCCAGAGGCATTTCGACCACCTGCACGTGGCTGGCAAGCGCATGTGATTGCGCGGTAAGGCTCCAGATGTGGAGGTCATGCACGTCTATGACCCCGTCGGTACGCCGCATTGCGGATCGCAGTTCAGCCAGATCGACCGAGCGCGGTGTGCCTTCGAGCAGGATGTGGAGCGTCTCGCGCACGATGCCGTAGGAGCTCCACAGGATCATGCCGGCGATGATGATGGACAGCAGGGGATCAATCCACTGCTGGTGGGTGACGGCGATCAACAGACCGCCGACGATGACCGCGGCGGTGGAGACCGTGTCGCCGAGCATATGGACGAAGACGCTGCGAATATTCACATCGCGGGCAAATCGCCACAGCAGACCGGCGATGAGGCCGTTCATCACGACACCGGCGGCGGCGACGATCATCATGAGCTTGGGTTCAACGGCGACGGGGTGCAGCAGCCGCAGAATGGCGTCAATGCCGATCCAGAGCGCGAGGACGAGCAGGCTGAGCGCATTGACGAAGCCGGCGAGCACACCGGCGCGCTGGAAACCAAAGGTGCGCTGGTCCGTGGCGGGACGCGACTGCAGCCAGACGGCGGCGAAGCTGAGGCCGAGCGCGGCAAAATCCGAGACGTTGTGGCCGGCCTCCGAAATGAGCGCGAGCGAATGCGCACGCATGCCGAAGACGAACGTCGCCAACACGTAGAGGAACGTCAGCCCAAGGGAGATCTTGAGGATGCGCTGGATCGCGGCGTTGGGCTGCGTGTGCGCGTGCATAGCCATTCAGTGTACCGCGTTTCGGCTTCTCGGGGCTTTTGGGGGAGCGAGGGATGGGGGCGGGCAGTTTGAGGAAGCTCGCGGCAGCCGTACGTGGATGGACAGTACCGCGGAAGGCGAGCGGTACGGTTGAACCCGGACCGCTCGCGCCTGGTTACTGGCAGGGGGTTGCCGAACGGAACAGCTGGCCGGCGCCGTTGAGACAAGCATAGGCATTCCCGCTGCCTCCCAAACCGGTCACGGTGATGCTCTGGGTTGCGATCGGATTGCTGTAGGCACCGGTGGCGCCGGAGTTTGCCGGGCTGTCGAAGAGAAAAGCATTCCACGGCAGCTCGACAATATGGCCCGTGGAGTTGCGGTGGTAGAGAAACTTATCATCCGCCCAGAGCAGGCCGAGGACGGCGTTTCCGGCGGCGTCGCCGGTGCCTGACGGGACGGCATAATAGGTGGGCGGGGTGCCCGCCGAGGTACCGACGGCAGCGAAGCTCCACACGCCGGGGCTGACCAGGCGATTGCCCGCGGGTGAGCTAAGCGCGACACCGCCCACGCGCAGACCGGGCACGAGAAGGCTGCCGTCCGCTCCGAAGGCGGTATAGGTGGCGTTCCAGCCCACAGCCTGGTTACCGGCGGCATCGCAGAGGTTCTGCGCGACGTTCGTTTCGTTCACACTGCCATAGGAAAAAATCACCGCCACCTCCGGCCCGTTCTGCACCGCGCGGTAGCCACAGTGGCCAAGCGCCGAGGTGTCGTTGGGCAGGGCTGGATTCTGGTCGTTGGTGTGGTTAGGGTAGTTGACGGTATTGTTTGTTCCGAAGAGGCGCATCTGGCGAGCGAACTGGCCCGCCCCGAGATTGTCGTTGGAAAAGTCCGGGTGCTGGAACAGCATGCCTCCGGTCGGTTTCGCCGTGCCGGGCGTGCCGACAATGGCGAAATAGCCGGTGTCCGGCGTGGTGTTTGCCTCGGCCTTGATATTGGTGAAGACCGTGTCCCCGTTGCCGTAGTTATCCCCTGGATAGTCCCCGAGGGCGGCGATCCCGGTCGCGGTCTGGTCGTTGGTATAGGTGGGCTGAAAGGTAGGCGGCTCCGTGCAACTAGGTACGGAGAAGGACGCGCGGGCGATGTTCATGCCGCCGTCGGTAACCACCAGGCTGGAGGGCACCGGCGCTCCACGGGCGTCGGCCCGGAAGAAGGCTTCACCGGCCACCAGCTGATTCGGATCGGTAAACGTTACGCGATTGACAACGCCCGCCACGCAGCCGGAGCCGCCGGCCATAGTCAGCTTCGACACGTAGGGCTGCAACTGGCCTCCGATCAGGATCGCCGCCGAGCCGTCGAAGCCGTAATCGCCATTGGCGTAGCGGTTGCCGACACCGGTTTGCTGCCAGAGCCCGAAGCGGGTGGCGCCGCCGCAGTTCGTGGCCTCAAAGGTGTTGTCGATACTGGGCAGGGCGAGGTTGCCGGGATCCATGGCCACGTAGCAATTCACCTGGTTACCCGTGAACCCGGAGTGCACCACGTAGGTGTACTGCATCTGGTTGGCGGAGATGCCGTATTTGAAGCCGCTCGCGGTAACGTGGTCGATGACGCCGTGGTTGACCAGTTGCAGATGCAGCCCCTTGCCGAGCGATGTCGCCGCGCCCGGACCGGTGATGTTGAGGTTACGCACCAGATCGTTGAAGCGGCCGTAGCCGTAGCCCGGCCCCGGCAAAGTGAAGTTATAGGCCAGATCGAAGCCATGACCGGTCGTGGTGAAATTGACCTCCGAACCGCCGCCTTCGATCGCAACGCCGGGGGGCACGGCAACCGACCCGGTAAGATCACGGCAAATCTTGCCGTCAGGAAAAACCACGGTTCCCTGCGCGGCGTTGTGATAGCTGCCGTCGACAGCCGTGACCGGCGGGTTGGTGAAACTGCCGGAGGCGTTGAAGGCGGCCTGGATCGCGGGGTGATCATCCACGCCCCCGGCATACTGCGTGCCGGTCACATTGCCCTGAGGATCCTGGGTCATGGTTTTCACCCAGGTACAGGTCTGGGCATCTCCGTAGTTCATCACCGCGAAGTGGGGTGCGCCGGCATGCGCGGCGGAGGCAGCCAGCGCCGCGGCCTGGGCCTGTTGCGCGGCCGAAGCTGCCGTGGCCGCGGCCGTGTTCGCCACCGAAAGCGCGTCGGTGGCCATGACCTGGGTCGCGGCGACTGCAGAAGCAGAGGGAACGGTGCCGGACTGCACCATGGCCAGGCCCCGTGCGCCGACAACTGAAGCGAGAAGGCTGCAAAGAAGAGTGAAACATCGCTTATGCAAGAAGACTCCTTGGGGCTAGATCCGCCATGCATCTCTCATGTGGCGAGACTGGCGAACGGCCCTCCCCACAAAACTAAAACGCGGAAGACAATAAGTGTGCAATGACTCTGATCAGCACCTAGACATTGACCCGGATCAGCGCTGCCGGCCGCGAACATCGTCCTTTACCGGATGGTCAGCATCCAAGCCTAGGCAACGGAGGTGGTGCGGATGAAGGTTTCTGCTGTGGGTACGCAAGGTCACCAGCTCACGCGGATGGGATTGCTGAATTGCTATCTCGTGCGTGAGTCGGACAGCTATACGTTGATCGATACGACGATCGGCGGCGCGGGGAAGAACATTATCGCGTCGGCGCGGGCATTGGGCTCGGGGCCGATTGCGCGTATTCTGCTGACCCATGCGCATGGCGACCATGTCGGCTCCGTGGATGAGCTGGGGAAAGAGCTGGGCAAGGTCGATCTCGCCATCGCCAGCCGCGGCGCGCGGCTGTTGATCAAGCCGCCGGATAAGACCTTGGTGCCGGGCGAGCCGAAGGGCAAGATCAAGGGCAGCCTGCCGGGCATGACGACCCACCCAACGCACCTGCTGACCGAAGGCGAGCTGTTCGGCTCGCTGCGGGTGATCGAGACCCCTGGGCACATCCCGGGGCACGCGAGCTTCTTCGATGAACGCGACGGAACGCTCTACGCCGGCGATTCACTGGTCACGATGGGCGGCGGGGTGCACGTCTCGGGTTTTGGACCGTGGTACTTCCCGCTTCCCGCGCTAGCCACGTGGAACAAACCCCTGGCGGTCACAAGCGCGCAAAAGATGCTGGACCAGCTGGGGACGGAGATCCGGCGCTACGCGAGCGGTCATGGCCGCATCGTCGAAGGTGGGCCGGCGCTGCTGCGGGCGGCGATCGACACGGCGCGGGAGAAGCTGCGGTAAGGGCGGTGAGCCGCTAGTGCGCTCCCTGCACCGGCAGGGGATGCCCGGCGGTGTTGCGCTCGCCGGTGGGGCAGATCCGCAGCAGCGGGCACTCCGCGCAGCGCGGTTCGGAGAAGGTGCACAAGGTTTGCCCGTGAAGCTTAACGAGGGAGTGATGCTCGTCAAGCATGGCGGCGTCCCAGGTTTCGGGCACGAGACGCATGAGACGTTCTTCCGTGACGGCGGCGTCGGCGCGCGGCACCACGCAGAGCCGCTGGATGACGCGCAGGTGGTTGGCGTCGACGGAAAGGGCGCGCCGGCGAAGGGTGGAGAAGTTCACCACCGCGGCCGAAACCTGTGCGCCCACGCCTTCAAATGCCTGCAGCCACTCGCGGATCTTCTCCGTGCGATAGCGGGCGAGGAAGTCGAGTGAAAGCGCACCGGTGCGCTCGGAGATGGCGGTGAGCGCGGCTTTGAGCCGCGGTGCCTTGACCTCGGGAAAGGTGACGACGGCGATGGCCCGTTCGATCTCGGCGACCGGGGCGTCGCGCACGGCGTCCCAGGAGCCCGGGCCGGCGCCGGGAAAGGCACGCTCAAGATTGCGCATCACCTGATGCGCCTCCTGGGTTTTGGTACGGGCGCTCAGCAGCGAATAGATGAACTGCGTAAGCGGATCCCACTGTTCGCGCGGCGGCGGCGCACCGTAGTAGCCGAGCAACAGCCGATGGATCTGCGGCAGCTTGTCCGCCTGCTCGGGGGGCAAAGGCCGACGCAGAGATTCGAGATCGGCGGGATCTTGAAAGAGTGTGGGGGACATTAGCAGATTGTTGGATGCGCCTTTCTATGCTCCGGATGGGTGGAGAACGCCCACGAGGGCAGCCGGCGAACGATTGCAAACGTCCCAGGGCAGGTGGAACCAGAAGAGTAAACCCCGATTCAAGTCCAGGTTGAGGTTTGGTGCCGGTTCACGCTGCTCGCCTGCCGGACGGGACTTCAGGGTTGAAGTTCCACGTATGGATTCCTGGGAGCTGCTGCAAATCCCCTTGCTTGGGAACGAGGGCCGCGTAAGCTGTAGCCAGGAATCGAGGGCAGGATGAAGACACTAGCGAAGCTTGCGGCAGCCCTGTTGCCGTTTGGGATTGTTACCGCCACCGGTGTGGCCACAGCGCAGATGGCCGGGATGGGCGCCCCGCCCGCGGGTCCCGCAGCCGAGGTACAGCGCAGCTATAACGGCGTAAAAGCCAACGTGCTGAAGGCCGCAGACAAGATGCCGGCCGAAGACTACGGCTACAAGCCGGAGCCCGACATCCGTACTTTCGCGCGGGTGCTGAACCACGTGACCGAGGCGCAGTTGCGCAGCTGCGGCGGGGCCAATGGAACACCGGCGGCTTCCCTGCCCAAGGTGCCGGCGGAGACCGCGGACAAGGCGACGGTCTTGAGCGCGCTGCAGGCCTCGTTTGCCGAGTGCGACAAGGCCTTTGCGGCGCTGACGGATGCGAATCTGACGGAAAGCCTCAGCATGGGGCCGATGAAGCGTTCGCGCATCGGATTGATGTGGGGCACCGTCTCGCATGACAACGAGCAGTACGCCACGCTGGCACTGTATCTGCGGCTGAAGAATATCGCGCCGCCGAGCACAGAGCACTAGCACCGGAACGAGTTGAAAGACAGGCAGAGGCTATGGCTGAAACGGTTAGCCTCTCCATCTCCAACCCAACAGCTTAGGGAGTGCTGTGAGCGAACGGCCTCTGCAGCCTGTAGTCCAGTTCGAAGTAGCCGTAGTTGGCGTCGCGCTCGCGAGGATAAATAGCGGCGACCACGGTTTTGCCGAAACTATGCGCGTAGTAGCTCGTAACCGAGAGCTGCTGGTTGATGGCGTAGTCGGCGCTGATGTCATAGAGCGAGGAAAAGCTGCCGTGATGGTTGCCCGGCTTGCCGACGTAGCCGAAGACCTTGTTGTCAAACGCACCACCGCCGGAGTACCAGAAGTCGGTCGGGGCGGTGAGCTGTAGGAAGTGCAGATCGGTGCGGATGTCCAGCTTCTTCGTCGGCTTGTCGACCAACATGATGAATTGGTCCTTGGAGTTCATCATGTTGAAGTAGGGAAAGCGCGCGTAGAGCCGGGGCGTGGGCAGTACTTGAAAAAACGTGTTGTGGGTGCCGTCGGTGTTGTTGTTGTCGCCGGTGGTGCGCAGGGCGCCGCCGCGAAACCAGGGTTGTGTTTTTACGCCGGTAAAGCGATAGCCGCCTTCAACCGCGTAGCCTCCGGAGCGTTGCTCGAGCAGCCCCCAGTTGCCGTTCTGCAACACGCCCCAGAAGAGCAGATCGACGGTGTTCTTGCCGACCGGGATCGCAGCCGTCGCGTTCATGCCGTAGGTGCCGATGCGGATGTTCTTGTGATCGAGCGCGCGGGCGGCGGCGGTGCGGTTGTCGGTTTTGGTGAGACCGGTGCGGCCGTCGTGGTAACCCAGCGCAAAGCCGCGCACAAGCACATGCTTTTGTAATAGGTAGCGCGTGTAGGCGAGGTACTGGATGTCGACGTTGAGCTCGGGGTTGGCATTCATGTTGTAGACGCCCTGGGTGGCGCGGCCGGCCATGGCGGTCACGTTCCAGTTGTTGCTGCCGACCTTGCCGTCGACGCCGTCAAACGAGCGCTGGCCGTTTGAGAAGCCGAAGTTGCCGACCAGCCGCTGCGCGATGCGGTTGGTCTGCAGCCAGGCAAGCGTGGTGTTGGCCGGCGCGGTCTCCTGGCCCTCAAAGAATTCAAAGCGGCCGAGGCGCAACACGTTCGTGTCGCGCTTGAAGTGGTAGCGCAGATAGCCCTGGCGGAACGACGCCGCGGCAGGATCCTGATCGTTGTTGTTTGAGGCGTAGTAGGTGCCGCCGAGGCCGAGCTGGCCCTGCGCGGCGACCGGGGAAACAGCCTCGCTGGGCAAAAACAGCTCGGCGCTCTGACCGATTTCGATGAGGTAATCGAAGTGCTTGATGCGCTGCTGAAGGCCGAGCCGCAGCAGCGAATCCTGGTGACCGTACTGCTCGGCGTTGGGTGTGGCGGCGAACCATTGCGTGGCATTGGTGCGCTCGCGGATCAGCGCGATGACGATCGGCGGCGTGTCCACTGGGGGCGGCGGCTTGGGTGTGGTGGACTGGGCCCGGCCAAGGCCCGCGACGCCCAGCAGGAGACAGGAAAACAGGGTCTTGCGCGTGAGCAAGGGGACTCCTTTGAGAGGATGAGTGGCAGCCGCTGCAGGCCCGGACAGAATACACAAGCCTGCCGCGTTGAGCGCAGCCTTTCAGAGCTCTGAGCGTTGAGCTCTGAGCCTTGAGAGCGCCATCCGGCTTAGCCAGATTTTATGGCATTTATGGCGGCCCAGCGCCTGTGGCCAGGGTGCGCAAAGATAGCAATCTTCGGATGGTTCACTTAGCGGAGTTCGACGGTGATGGGTGTGTGATCGGAGGGTCTTTCGCCGCCGCGTGGGGTGCGATCGATGGTGCAGCCCTGCAGCCTTGCGGCCAGCGGCGGGGAAAGCAGCAGGTGGTCGATGCGGATGCCGCGATTGGTCTCGAAGGCCTGACGGAAGTAGTCCCAGTAGGTGTATTCCCCGGTGGCTTCGGGGTGCAGCGCGCGGAAGGCGTCGGTGTAGCCGAGGCCGAGCAGGGCGCGGTAGGCGGCGCGGGTTTCGGGCTGAAACAGAGCGTCGCGCACCCACGAGGCCGGCTTGTAGCAGTCAATGTCTTCGGGGATGACGTTGTAATCGCCGGCGACGACCGTCGGCTCGGTGAGCCAGCCGGCCATGGTCTGGCGCAGGCGTTCCATCCAGCGCAGCTTGTACTCGAACTTTTCGGTGCCGACGGGATTGCCGTTGGGCAGGTAGATGTTCACCACGCGCGTGCTGCCTTCCGGGAACACGATGCGGGTTTCAAGAAAGCGGGCCTGGGTGTCGGCTTCGTCGCCGGGCAGGGCGTTGGAGACCAGGTCGAGAGGATGGCGCGAGAGGATCGCCACGCCGTTGTAGCTCTTCTGGCCGAGGAAGACGCCTCGGTAGCCGAGTTCTTCGAAGAGCGCGGTGGGAAAGTCCAGGCCCTTGAGCTCCTGTAGCAGAAGCACGTCGGGCGCTTGTAACTGCAGCCACGCGGTGACGGCCGGCAGCCGTGCCTTGATTGAATTGACGTTCCAGCTGGCGATCCTGATGGTAATCCCCCGATGTGCTGGGAGGTTCGATGCGCGAGGGCGCTGCCGCGAAGCCGGAGAACGCAACCGCCGCAAGACGCCGGCGGGTTCCCGGTTCAAAACGCCGCGGGCTAGAATGTCCTGGATGGCGGGGACGCTGTCTCTACATAAGAGCAAAGGCAGCGTCTACAAGTCACGTCATCGCGAGGGGGATCCATGGCAAAGGTTGTTTTGATCACGGGAGCGAACAAGGGCATCGGCTTCGAGGTGTGCCGGCAGCTGGGACGCGCCGGCTTTACGGTGCTGCTGGGCGCGCGAGACACAGCGCGAGGGGAAGAGGCTGCCGGCAAACTGCGCGGCGAAGGTTTGGATGTCCGCTTCGTTCCGGTGGACCTGAACCGTGCGGTTGAGAGCGGTGCCGCGCTTGCCCGGCAGATCGGTGAGGAGTTTGGAGAGCTGAACGTCCTGATCAACAATGCGGGCATCTTTGATCGAGAGGACGGGCCCGCAAGCGGCGCCGGCATCGAAGCGCTGAGACGCACGTTCGAGACGAACTTCTTCGGCACGGTCGCTATTACGCAGCCGCTACTGCCGTTGCTGCGCAAGGCGGGGGATGCGCGTATCGTGAACGTCTCCAGCGGACTCGGCTCTCTCGCAATCAACGGCGATCCCGGCTCGCCGTTTTATCATGCGAAGGCTCTCGCCTATAACGCCTCGAAGGCGGCGCTGAACATGTTCACCGTTGACCTTGCCTACGACCTGCGCGACACAAAGATCAAGGTCAACTCCGCCTGTCCCGGTTATACCGCCACCGATCTGAACAACCATAGCGGACCGCAAACCCTTGAGGAGGGTGCGATCGCGATCGTGCGTCTCGCGCAGCTGCCCGAGGATGGCGCAAACGGGAGCTTTACCCACAAGGACGGTACCTACCCCTGGTAGTCGCAGATCCCGGCTGACGACCAGAACGGAATAGACCCAACGGGGGCAAATGCGTCCCCGTTGGGTCCCGCCGATCCCGCCTACGGGGAATGAGACCGGATTCCCTACCGGAGTGACGAGCACTTTCTACTCTTCGAAACGGTTTTGGTGACTTCGTCTTTGTGACTGAATGTGACTGAGAAGGAGCCGCCACTCGCGATGGAGGGCCGGTGCCTGTTCCGGTGCTCGCATGAAGCCGAAGGGTAGCGAACTCCTGCTTCATGCCGTCATATGAGCTACCCTTGGGTGCAGGTACCGTGTCGCTAGGGCGGTACGGTGACTCGACCCTCCTCTATGCCGACCATCGATGAGTATCTGCGCGATCGTCTGACGCCTGTTGAAGGTGCGATCCCCCACATCCCCGGCATTGAGATCTTTGGCGCGTCGATTCCGGCAGAGACCGTCGGCGGCGATCTCTTCGAGTACATCAACTTCCAGCAACGCTACGACCTGGATGCCCGCATCGCGCGCGCGCAGCGGCTCGCGCTCGAGTACCTGGAACCCTTGCGGGGGGACTTTTCGGTGCGCAACTGCGTGGATGACCACGTCGCGTGGTTGAAGAACACGGCAGGGTATACGCCGGAAAGGGAGGCCGAATACCGCTTCGCCAAGAGCTCCGAACAGCTTCGCGCGGCCGAGGATCTTCGGGAGCTATACACCACCGCGGGCGTCCTGGTCGTAGATGCCCAGGGTCACGGGATCCTCTCCGCCAAGATCGCCTCCACGGTGCACGACAGCTTTCATGCGCTGATGCTCGCCGAGCTAGACCGCTACGGAAAGACCACACCGGAGCTTTTCGAGAACCTGAATTTGCGTTTGGCCCAGTCGCTGACCGCTCGCAACACCCTGGGGGTAAGCGAACGGGAGCACGCCCGGGAGATCGCCACGATGCTCTACGGCGAGATCCGGCCCGGCGGCTACTTCCGGTTCGCTAATTTTGGCCATCCGCCACCGCTGGTGTTCTCGGCACGAACCTGCCGTCTGGTGGAGGTTAATGCAAGCCACATGGCGCAGTTCCTGGCTCTCGGCCTGGAACTGCCCGCCAATCGCCCGGATAGCAGCAAGTATTTTGCCCTTAGCCTGCGGAGCCGGGAGTTTAACCTGGCCGATGTGGGCGAGATCACGCTGATCAACCCCGGCGACCTGCTGGTGCTGTATAGCGACGGCGTCTACGACGGCAGTGACGCAGAGGCCCGTATGGAACTTGAAGCCGTTCTACGCGAGCTTTGCCGAGCGTCGGCCAAGGATATCTGCGAAGCGCTTATGGCGTACGCCGTGGCTCACGACAGGCACCTGAGTCAAACCGGCGGCGACGCGCTGATCGATGACAAAACCGTTCTGGTCGTAAAACGCACGGCATAACTGCTGAGGTGACCGTCATGCTCTCGCGAGGCTCTCGTAGTAGAGCTATGACCCGCCGATGTGAGGTGACACCTCACATCGGCCACAGGAAAAAAGGAGCGCTTTGAGATCCGGCTAGCCCGGTACAGCAGTAGGTGTGCACCGCGAGTGAGGTTTGTCACTTCGAGCGCAACCGGCGGCGACGGTGGAGGAGAGCATGCCAGGGGTAAGATCTTGCGTTCGAGGCAGCTGCGCGCTTTTGCTTCTGCTGTGCGGGGCCGTGGCCTGCGGTCAGCACTCTGAAGGGAGCGTTGCGGGCAACACCGAGGCGGCAGGTGCTGCCTTTCGCGAGGGCTCCGCGGCGTTTGCCGCAGGAGATCTCAAGGCGGCGCAAGCGGCTTTTGCGCGCGTGGTACGCCTGGCCCCGGCGGTGGCAGCAGGGCATGCGGCGCTGGGCTCTGTGCTGCTGGCGGAAGACGATCTGCGTGGTGCGGCGCGCGAGCTGGACGAGGCGCATCGCCTGGACCCGCAGGAACGGCAGGCCACCCTGAATTTGGGCGTGGTGCGCAGCCGGTTGGGCGAGGCAGCCGCGGCCGTGGCGCTGTTTCGGTCGCTGCCCGCAGGGGGCCAGGCACTGACGCCGGCGGAGGTGCTGGCGTTCGCTACGGCTTTGGCGCAGACCGGCCGGACCGCAGAGGCAACGGCAGCGCTGCAGCGTGGCGTGGACGCGGGGACCGGAGCGAGTGGGGCGGAGCAGGCGTCGCTTTGGAATGCGTTAGGGACGTTGCAGGCGCAGGCGGGGCAGTTTGCGGTTGCGGTGGAGAGTTTCCTGAGGGCGATCGCGTTGGATGACGGGCTCGCTGCCGCTCATGCGCATCTGGGTTCGGCTCTGCTGCGGCAGGGCGCGGCAGATCGTGCGATTGCGGAGCTGCAAAGGGCGGTGGTTTTGGGCGACGGCAGTCTGCCGACGCAGATGGAGCTGGGCAGGGCGTTGGCTGCGAGCGGAAAAGAAGCCGAGGCAGTCGCCGTGCTGCGCAACGCGGTGGCCGCGCATCCGGACTCGATCGAAGCGCAGTATGCCCTGGCGTTGGCGCTGGAGGATGAGGGAAGCTTTGAGGAGTCGCTGCCGTTGTTTGCGCGGGTGACGGCCGCGCGAACGAAGGATGTTGCGGCGTTGACGAACTATGGGTTGGCGCTGGTGCAGACCGGCGATGCGAAGGGTGCGCTGGGGCAGTATGCCCGCGCTGCCGCGGCGCTGCAGGCCGGCGGAGGTGCAACGACGAGCCCCGCGGCCATTACGTTGCGGGAGGATACCGGTGTGGCGTATCTGCAGACCAACGATATCGATCATGCGCTGGTGGAGTTCCGCGCAGCGTTGGCGGCCGATCCGGGGAGCGCGCAGCTGCACTACGATCTGGGACTGGCGTTGAAGTTGAAGGACGATCTGCCGGCGGCGGTGGGTGAGCTGGAGCGTGCCGAGGCGCTCGACCCAAAGCTGCCCGATCCGCCGTACACGCTGGGAGTGATCCGCATGCAGCAGGGGCAGGCGGCGGAGGCGGCGCGGCAGTTCGAGCTGGCGGTGGCGCTGAGGCCGGAGAACGGCGAGGCGTGGGCGCTGCTGGGGTCGGTGGAGAAGGACGCCGGCCAGACGGATAAGGCTGCCGAAGCACTGGGGCGGGCGGTGGCGCTGGAACCGGACCAGCCGAGCCCGCACGTGATGCTGGCGGCGATTCTGGCGGCAAAGGGAGACAGCGCGGGAGCCTTGGCGCAGCGAAAGATCGCGGCGGAGTTGAGCCGGGCTGCGGTGAGCAAACAACGAGCGGCGTTTGCGTTGCAGAGTGGGCGAGCGATGCTGCTGCAGGGAAGGACTTCTGAGGCGATCGTGCAGCTGCAGGAGGCCGTTGCCGCGGAGCCGCAGCTGCAAGCGGCGCATCTGCTGCTGGCCGAGGCCTACGCGAAGGCCGGGCGCCCGGCGGAGGCGTTGGCGGAACGGCAGGCGGCGGAAAAACTGGCGCCGTAGTTTCCTGAAGAGGTATTGCGGCGATAAACGCAGATTCCCTTCGGGAATGACAACTGAAGAGGACGCTTATGAGTCCTCTAAGGGCAGCTGCAGCGTTCAGCGCGGCTTGGGAACGACCTTGATTTCGAAGATCGTGGGCCATTGCTTGCCGGTGATGAAGAGACGGTCGTGCTGTGCGTCGTAGGCGATGCCGTTGAGGACGGACTCCATGTCGACGCGCTGGTCGGCGGGCAGGATGCCGGTGCAATCGATCCAGGAGAGCACTTTGCCGTCTTTGGGCGAGATGCGGGCGATGCGATCGGAGTGCCAGACATTGGCGTAGATTACGCCCTTGATGTATTCGAGCTCGTTGAGCTGGTCGATGGGTTTGCCCTCGTCGGTGACGAGGAGATGGCGCTGCTCGGCGAAGGTTTCGGGGTTGCGGAAGCGGAGCGTCGCGGTGCCGTCGGAGGTGATGATCTGCTTGTCCGTGCGGGTCATGCCCCAGCCTTCGCCGGTGTAGTGGAACTCATGCAGGGTGCGCAGCGAGAAGCGGTCGATGACGAAGCCGGTGTGCGTCTGCCACGTCCATTCGAGAAGGTTAGGGCCCCAGTTGACGATGCCTTCGCCAAAGTACGGCGGCAGGATGGCGACGTGCTGTTGCACCTGGCCCGTGGCGGGATCGGTGACGAGGATTTCGGAATGACCCTGGAGACCGGTGCCTTCGTAGAAGTTGCCGTTGAGGAAAAAGAAGCCTTCGGTGTAGCTGTGGGTGGAATGCGGGTACTTTGCGACGATTTGATAGTTGAAGACGGGGGTGGCCGCTGCGGCCTGCAGGGTGCAAAGGAGAACGGCTGTGAGCAGGCGCGATACGACGGCGAACATGAGTTCACGGTAGCAGGTGATCGGGCATCATTGCATGGGTTGGGACGGGCTCTTTATACTCAGGCGCTGTTGAGATTCGTCTTGCCGGATCGGGGCGAGCTGTCTTGACTGGCAACGAGGTTGGCGTCGCCCGGCCTGTGAGGATGCTGTAAGTGAAGACACGCCTGACGCGCCGGGAGGTTGTGAGAAGCCTGTCGCGGACGGCGCTGGTGCTGCCGTTTGCGGAGGTGCTGCAGCTGGCGGGACAAGCCGTGCCGCGGCCGTCATCGCAGCAGGGCGCGGCGAGTGGGCGTGAGGCGTTCAACGCGCCGTCGCGGCCGGCGCCGAAGGGTGCGCCTTCGCCAGTGACCGAGACGCCGCTGGGCTATAGCTACATCGACGTGGCGCGTGAGAGCGGGCTGAACGCAAAGACGATCTACGGCGGGGAGCACAAGAATCGGTTTCTGCTGGAGACCACCGGTTGCGGTGTGGCTTTCTTTGATTATGACGGCGATGATTGGATCGATATATTTCTGGTGAACGGATCGCGGCTGGATGGCTTTGCCAAGGGCCAGGAGCCGATCTCGCGGCTGTTCAAGAACAACCGCGACGGTACGTTTACCGACGTGACGGTCAAGGCCGGTGTGGGACGTGCGGGCTGGGGCCAGGGATGTTGTGTGGGCGACTACGACAACGATGGGCACAACGATCTTTTTGTGAGCTACTACGGGCAGAATGTGCTTTGGCATAACAACGGCAATGGCACGTTCACCGACGCTACGGCGAAGGCCGGTTTGCTGCAGACGCCGGATGTGAATGGGCATCCGCGCTGGAATACGGGGTGCGCGTTTCTGGATGCGAATCGCAACGGGCACCTTGACCTGTTTGTGGCGAATTACATTGACTTCGACCTGAAGACCGCACCGCTTCCCGAGGCCGCGGGCTGCGCGTACAAGGGCATTCAAGTGGCATGCGGGCCGCCCGGGCTGGAGGGCGGCAAGAACCTGCTGTATCGCAACAATGGCGACGGCACGTTTACGGATGTGAGCAAGCAGGCGGGCATGCTGGACACGGTGGGCACGTATGCGTTGAGCGTGACGGTGGCGGATCTGGATAACGATGGCTGGCCGGATATCTATGTGGCGAACGATTCAACCGCGGCCACGTTTTATCGCAACCAGAAGGACGGCACGTTCAAGGATGAGGCGATTGAGAGCGGCATAGCGTACTCGCCCGATGGAAAACCGCAGGCGGGCATGGGTGTGGCCGTGGGTGATTTCAACCGCGATGGTCTGCTGGATATCGTGAAGACGAATTTTGCGGGCGACACGGATTCGCTGTACCAGAACCTGGGTGATGGCACGTTCGAGGACCACACGTACCTTTCGGGGCTGGGTGTGAATACACGGTATCTGGGTTGGGGTGTGGGGTTTTTCGATCCGGATAACGATGGTTGGCTGGACATCTTTATCAGCAATGGGCATGTGTATCCGGAGGTGGATAACTCGCACATTGAAGCGCCGTATGCGGAGCACAAGTATCTGTATCGCAACCTGCGCAACGGGCAGTACCAAGAGGTAACGAAAATGGCGGGGCCGGGCATCAATGCAGAAGCCCCGGCACGTGGTTGCGCGTTTGGCGATTACGACAACGATGGCGATGTGGATGTGGTGGTGAACTGCGTGAACACGTACCCGCAGCTGCTGCGCTGCGACAGGACTGCGGATGCGGTGAAGCGGAACTGGATCAAGGTGCGTACGGTGGGCGTGAGGAGCAATCGCACGGGTGTAGGTGCGCGGATCACGGTGACGGCGGAGAACCAGCCGGGCAAGCCGCTGAGGCAGATCGACGAGGTGCGTTCGGGCGGCAGTTACTACTCGCAGAACGATCTGCGGATTCATTTTGGGCTGGATATGGCGACGAGTGCGGATGTGGAGATCATTTGGCCTTCTGGCACGAAGGATGTTTTGAAGGGGCTTGCGGCGAACCGGCTGTATGTGGTGGAAGAGGGTGGCAAGGTGTTGAAGACGATGGCCATGGGAGCAGGCGTTGTGGCGGCTGCGTCGAAGTGATGCGAGTGCTGCTGTTGTTGCTGGGGGCTCTTGTGTGCGGGGCAGCTCTCGCGCAGGCCGGAGGTGCTCCCTATCCCGCGACGACGGAGCATACGGGCCCGGCCTGGTTTGTGGATGTGGCGAAGCAAGCAGGCGTTACGGCACGCAACGTGAACGGCTCTGACACGAACAAGCTGTACATCGTGGAGTCTACGGGCTCCGGCGTGGCGATCCTGGATTACGACAACGACGGTTGGCCCGACATTTTTCTGGTCAACGGCGCGCCGCTGGCTGATGTGGCGAACAAGACCGCGCCCGTGACGAGCCATCTGTTGCACAACAATCACGATGGCACGTTCAGCGATGCGACGCGCGGCTCCGGGTTGACGGATACGGGTTGGGGCCAGGGTGTTTGTGTGGGTGATTACGACAACGATGGGCTTGAAGATATGTTCGTGACCGGGTATGGCAAGAACCGGCTTTATCACAACGAAGGACATGGACGTTTCAAGCAAGTGGCTGAGAGCGCGGGGGTGGCGGGCACGGGCAAGGAGTGGAGCACGGGCTGTGCCTTTGTCGATTACGACCGCGACGGCAAGTTGGATATTGCCGTCGCGAATTACGTGCACTTCGACCTGGCGAAGACACCGAAACCGGGGTCGGACTCGGGTTGCACGTGGAAGGGCGCGCCGGTGATGTGTGGGCCGCGTGGACTGCCTTACTCGCCGAACACGTTGTTTCATAATGTCGGCAACGAACACTTTGTGGATGTAAGCCAGGCGAGTGGGTTTGAGAAGACGCCGGGGCATTACTGCTTTAGCGTGACAACGCTCGATTACAACGAGGATGGCTGGCCGGATATTTTCATGGCGTGTGATTCAACGCCTTCGATCCTGTACCGCAACAACCATGACGGCACATTTACCGACATGGGTGCGGAGGCCGGTGTGGCCTTCAACGAGGATGGGCGCGAGCAGGCGGGGATGGGTTCGACGGCGGCTGACTATGACGGCGACGGGCACCTGGATCTGTTCAAGACGAACTTCTCCGATGACACCTCGACGCTGTATCACGCCAATGGCGACGGCACGTTCAGCGATGTGACCGCTGCCGCAGGCCTGACGATCAACACCGATGCCCTGGGGTGGGGAACGATGTTTGCGGACGTGGACAACGATGGATTGCCGGACCTGCTGGTGGTGAACGGGCATGTGTATCCGGAGGTCGATGCGGCGCATCTCGGGTCGCGGTTCAAGCAGCCGCGGTTTCTGTACGGCAACCTTGGAGACGGGCGGTTTCGTGATGTATCGAAGACGTCCGGGCCGGGACTGAGTGAGCCTTTATCCGGCAGGGGCTTGGCGATTGCGGATCTATGGAACGATGGGCGGCTGGAAGCGGTGGTGAACAACCTGAGCGATCGGCCGATGCTGCTGGTAAACGAGGCAAAGAGCAGCAATCATTGGCTGGGTTTGCAGCTGGTGGGCACGCGTTCCGTGCGGGATGCCATTGGCGCGCGCGTTGTGCTGCACGGAACGCAGCGCGGCAAGGCGCGGATGTGGGTGGATGAGGTGCGGTCGGGGTCAAGCTATTCGAGTTCAAGCGATCTGCGGCTGCACTTCGGGCTGGGGGCACAGCCGGTGTTGACCGACATTGAGGTGCGCTGGCCAGCAGGCGAAGTGGAACTTTTTGCCGCACCCGCTTCGCTGGACCGGCTTCTTGTGCTGACCGAGGGTAAGGGCAGACTGCAGTAGCGGCGTGATGATTCGGTGGCGGGGCTGTCGTGTTTAGCGCAGGGCTGTCTTATTCAGCGCAGAGCAGACTTCGGCTGAGCCAGCACGAGGCCGCGCGGTGTGGGCAGCATGAGAACGGAGAGCAGGCCTTCGCGTTCCAGCTTGAGGGTGGATTCGCGCACGGTTTGGAGATGGGAGCTGGCGTCGTGGATGACGATGAGGCCCCAGGGGCTCATCTGCGGGAGAAAGCGGCGGACTTCAGCCTCGCGAAGGTCGGGGTCGGAGTCGGAGAAGAGTAGATCGATGCTGCCGTGCATGGGCATTTCGAGCGAGCTTTCGTTGCGGAGGTCTACATAGGCTGAAAGGGGGTTGGCGGCGTGGAAGCGCTCGCGGGCACGAGCGAAAACGACCGGATCGAACTCGCAGGAGATGATCTTGCCGGGTGCTGTGTTGGGCGTTTGGGCGTTGCGCTGGAGGCCGCGGGCGATCCACTCGGTGGAGACGCCGAGGAAGCTGCCGGTTTCCACAACCAGCTGCGGTTTCAGCGTGGTGACGAGGGTGGCGAGCAGTTCGAGGACTTCGAGCTCGGCGCTCATGGAGTCGAACATGGACCACTGCTCGGGGTGCGGGCACTCGGGGGTGGCGCGGTGGTACTCGGGCTGCAGTTGGCCGTGTGCGCGGTCGTGCTGCAGCATGACCTTGTGTTCCTGCTTGAGTTTTTTGCGGAAGAGCGGCATAGCCCGTTGTACCCCATCAGTCGCTGGCAGGTGGGTTGGGGTTCCAGGTAAATAGCCCTTCATCAGCTGCGACGGCGAGGAGACGGCGGTCAGCGGTGACGAATCGGATGGCCCGCCCGGTGGCGGCCTGTGTATGGAGAGCGGAAGCAAGCTGAACCGCGTCGAGGGATCGCAGCGGTTGCCGATTGATCAGAGCGGCCGCCAAATCGCACACGGGAGCGGTGATCTGCTCGACACGGACGACCAGGAGGGTTTGCGTCAGGAGCTCCAGAGCGCGACTCGCATCGTTTGCGGAAAGGTCTCCGGTCCGTTCACGCCTGCGGAGTCCGGAGTGAACTTCGACATACGCCAGCGAAGACAGGACAAAGTCTTGTGGCGGTGAACCTGCGCATAAGGCCAACATCTCTCTACTGCCCTGCTCATTTACGAAGAGCTTGATGAACGCGCTTGAATCGAGAAAGTAAAAACTCAGTACTCACCCCGACTGCGGATGATGGTGGCGGAAAGCGGCTCTCCCTTAATCGGCACGGGATCGAACTTCGGCATGATCCCTATTCGCTCGGGGAGTTCGCGGACCTTCTGCTGCCCTTCGACCTTCGTGGAGCTTTGGAGGTCGAATGGTGCGGTGAGGGGCTTGGCTGATTTCGGGTTTGCCATGGCGAAATTCTACGCCCTGCCGGCGAGTTGGCGGAGCACGTACTGCAGGATGCCGCCGTGTTGGTAGTAGAGGATCTCCTGTGGGGTGTCGATGCGGAGGGTGGCGGGAAAGTCGATGGTTTGGCCGTCCGGGGTTGTGGCGGTGACGGTGAGGTTCTTACCCGTGGCGAAGCCGGATTCGAGCATGGTGCGGAGCTCGCCGGGTTGGCCTAGCGTGTAGGTTTCTTCGCCGGTGAGGTCGTAGCTTTCGGCGCCTTCGCCGGGCTGGAACTGCAGTGGGAGAATGCCCATTCCCACGAGGTTGGAACGGTGAATGCGCTCGTAACTTTCGGCGACCACGAAGCGGATGCCGAGCAGCTTGGGACCCTTGGCCGCCCAGTCGCGGCTGGAGCCTGAGCCGTATTCCTTGCCGGCGAGGATGCAGAGCGGGATGTCGCGTTCGGCGTAGGCTACAGAGGCGTCGTAGATGCTCATGGGTTCGCCTTGGGGAAGCAGGCGGGTGACGCCGCCTTCGGTGCCGGGGGCGAGTTTGTTGCGTAAACGTACGTTCGCGAACGTCCCGCGGACCATGACCTCATGATTGCCGCGGCGTGAGCCGTAGGAGTTGAACTCGTAGGTGGGCACGCCATGCTCGGTGAGGTACTTGCCGGCGGGGCCGTTGGCCTTGATGGAGCCCGCGGGGGAGATGTGGTCGGTGGTGACGGAGTCGCCGAGCCAGGCCAGGCAGCGGGCGTTCGTTATGTCTCCGACGGGCGCAGGCGTGGCGGGCATGCCGTCGAAGTACGGGGCCTTGCGGATGTAGGTGGAGTCAGTTTCCCAGCCGTAGGTGTCGCCGCTGGGGAACTTGAGATTCTGCCAGTTGGCGTCGCCATCGAAGACGGTGCTGTATTGGCTGCGGAACATCTCGGCGTCGATGGAGCTGTGGACAGCGTCCGAGACCTCGGCCTGCGTGGGCCAGATGTCCTTGAGGTAGATCGGCGCGCCGTAATGGCCGCGGCCCAGCGACTCGTTCTGGAAGTCGTGCTCGATGTGGCCGGCGAGCGCGTAGGCGACCACTAGCGGGGGGCTCATTAGGTAGTTGGCGCGGACCTCGGGCGAGATACGGCCTTCAAAGTTGCGGTTGCCTGAGAGGACCGCGACGGCAACGAGGCCGTGCTCGTCGATGGATTTGGAGACGTCCTCCGGCAGCGGGCCGGAGTTGCCGATACAGGTGGTGCAACCGTAGCCGACCACCTGAAAGCCGAGCGCATCGAGAAAGGGGAGCAAACCGGAGCGCTTGTAGTAGTCCGTGACGACCCGCGAGCCCGGCGCCAGCGAGGTCTTCACCCAGGGCGGCATCCGCAGTCCGGCTTCGACGGCCTTTTTCGCCAGCAGGCCGGCGGCCATCATGACGTAGGGGTTGGACGTGTTGGTGCAGGAGGTGATGGCGGCGATCACGATCGAACCATCGCGCAGGTAACGGTCAGGATTGAGGCCGAAGCGCTGTTCCACGCTTTTGATCGGCTCAAGCACTGCCGTGGGGGTTCCGCCATGATCCCATTGCAGCGCCTCCACGCGATTGCTTGGGGTGAATACCTGCGGCAGCGACGCCTCTCCCGAGACCGGGATCTCTCCTGGGTCCGAGTGCTCCGTCAAGAGAACCTCCACGACATTCGGGATCGCCGGGGCTGTCTGTCCCTCCGAGGAGGTGATGTCACCCGCCTCGGACACTTGGCCGCCCTCGCCCTCCCAGCGCACCATCTGGCGCTCGGCGGTGCGGTTGCCGTTGGCGCCGACCAGCGAGGGCAGCACCTTGCGGAAGCTGGCCGGGGTTTCGGAGAGGAGAACGCGGTCCTGCGGGCGCTTGGGTCCAGCGACGGAGGGTTCGACGGTCGCGAGGTCGAGGTGGAGCAAGGCGGAATACTCAGCTTCCGGGGCGTCGACGGTGTGGAACATGCCCTGGGCACGGTAGTAGGCCTCGGTGAGGGCAATGTGCTCCTCGGTGCGGCCGGTGAGGCGAAGGTAGTTGAGGGTTTCGGCGTCAACCGGGAAGATGCCGCAGGTGGCGCCGTATTCAGGGGCCATGTTGGCGATGGTAGCGCGGTCGGCGAGTGGGAGCTCCGAGATGCCGGGGCCGAAGAACTCGACGAACTTGCCGACGACGCCGAGTTTGCGCAGCATCTCGGTGACGGTGAGGACGAGATCGGTGGCGGTGGCGCCTTCTTTAATCTTGCCGGTGAGGCGGAAGCCGACGACCTGCGGGACGAGCATGGAGACGGGCTGGCCGAGCATGGCGGCCTCGGCTTCGATACCGCCGACACCCCAGCCGAGCACGCCCAGGCCGTTGACCATGGTGGTGTGCGAGTCGGTGCCGACGAGGGTGTCGGGGTAGGCGGTCAAGTTGTTGTCGCCATCGGGGGTCGTGGTGAAGACGACGCGGGCGAGGTATTCGAGGTTGACCTGGTGGCAGATACCCATGCCGGGGGGGACGGCGGAGAAGTTGTTGAAGGCGGTCTGGCCCCATTTGAGAAAGGCGTAGCGCTCGCGGTTGCGGCTGAATTCGAGCGCGGCGTTGAGATCGTAGGCGTTCTTGGTGCCGTACTCGTCGACCTGGACGGAGTGATCGATGACGAGCTCGGCGGGGACGAGCGGGTTGATGCGGGCGATCTGCTCGGGGCCGCCGCCGAGGGCCTTCATGGCATCGCGCATGGCGGCGAGATCGACGACCGCGGGAACGCCGGTGAAGTCCTGCATGAGGACGCGGGCGGGCATGTAGGCGATCTCGCGGGAGGGCTCGGCCTTGGGGTTCCAGCAGGCGAGAAAGCGGATGTCGGCGGCGGTGACGGTGAGGCCATCCTCGCGGCGAACGAGGTTTTCAAGCAGGATGCGCAGGCAGAACGGCAGCTTTGAAAGCGTCAGGCCGTCGATGGACTTTTCGAGCGCGGAGAGGGCGTAGTAATGAACCTTGCCCTCGGCTTGATGGTCGAGCGTGCCGGCGGCGTTAAAGGTATTGGGGTGCTGGGTGGCGAGTTCGGTGGCCATACGGATCTTCTCCTGGAGCCGGCGCGAGGGCTGCGGCTGGCGATAGCGCTATGGCTCCAGCGCAGGGGAGCGGGAGCGAAGGGACGTGCTGCGGATCATAAAAACTTGGGCGCCGGTGAGGCGACCCCTAAACGACGGAAGAGATCCCGCTCCGGCCACGGTCGTGGCGGCCCCGGCAAAAGCGCTTGAGATGGGCACGGCGCATGTGCAGATTTTACGGCAAAGCCCTTCCCGGCGTAACGACATCCGTGCCCCATTCGTGTTACCAGAGTGTGCGGACTTGTAGGCTGGTCCGGCTACACCGGTGCTACCGGCGCGCATCAGAAGAATTGAGATTGGGAAGAATTGCTTTCGAGATTGGAAATTGGTTCCGGCGAGTTTGAAGGTGAGACCAGCTTGCACGGCTCGCGAGAGGAAGAGATGAAGACCATGGGCAGACAAGAGAGCAAAGCACGGCGACTCGCATTGGCCGGACTGATGACAGGGATGTTGGCGTTGGGTGCTGCGGGATGCAAAAGCAAGGACACCGCTGCGCCGATCGTCGGACCAGACGGTGGGGATCCCGCTGCCGCGAACATGGCCCAGCCGTACACCGGCGGGAGCACGGGCGGCTACAACACGGCCAGCAATCCGGCGACGGGCGCAAACGGCGGCAAAGTGAAGGTCCTGAGCAGTCAGGAAGCCTACCAGGGTCAAGCGAACGGGCAGGATTACGCCGATCCGTACGGACAGGCCTATGGACAGGGCAATGCCGCGCCGATTATCCGGCAGGCCCCGGCAGGGAGTTCCGGGGATCCGAGTGCGGCGCAGGGCGGCTATAACCAGGGCTACTCCGACGCTGAAGAAGCAGGAGAGCAGGCGCTTGCCGAGACGGACCAGGCGCCGCCGCCGCTGCCAGAGTACGACCAGCCACCGGCGCCGGATCCGAATTACCTTTGGACGCCCGGCTACTATGACTACGCCTCGGCGGGATACTACTGGGTGCCCGGAGCCTGGGTGGCACCACCCTTCTACGGGGCGCTGTGGACCCCGTGCTGGTGGGGATTTTACGGCGGACATTACCTCTTCCATCGCGGCTACTGGGGACCGCATGTGGGCTTCTACGGCGGCATTAACTACGGTTTCGGGTATATCGGCACGGGGTACTACGGCGGGTACTGGCGTGGGCACGACTTCTTCTATAACCGCGCAGTCACGAACGTGAACATCGGCAACGTACACAATGTGTATGACCGGGCGGTGGTGTTTAACAACCGGACGTACGGCGCCCGGCCCAATGACCGTGTGGATTTCAACGGCGGACCCGGTGGCCTGCAGGCGCGACCCAACGCTTCGGAGCTGGGGGCTCTGCGTGAGGCGCATTATGCGCCCGTGGCGGCACAGCGGGATAACCGGATCGCGGCGGCCTCCAACCGCGGGCAGTTTGCCCGCGCGGATGGCGGACGTCCGGCGATGGCATTTGCCGCCCGTCCTATTGGAAACGCGGGCAATATCGCGAATGTCCCGAGGGAACAGCCGTTCAATCATCCGGGAACACCCGGAGTCACGGGCCGGCCGGAAGCTGGGAGTGCCTTCAGTAACAGCCGCGAGGCCGGTGCAGCGGGGTACGTCGAGGGAGCGCCCGGCGGGGTCGTAAACCGCGGCTTCAACGGGGAGGCGGGACGTCCGGAGACCGGCCATGCCGTGGCGGGCGCGCCGGGACAGGAAGCACCGGGAAGTCGTCAGGAAGTGCAAGGAAGTCGTCAAGTAGTACCGGGGAATGAGACGCGGCCAGGTTTTGCTGACGGTCGCAATGTGCCGGGTGGCGTCAGGGGCGGAGGGTTGAACGGCCAGGGGCAGGCGCCTGCGAATGTGCAGCGCCCAACAAACCCGGGCCACGCGCCGGCCGTGGGCGCACCGCAAGGCCGCTTCAACGCCGAACCGCAACGCCAGGCAGAGCAGGGACCGCGGTCAGCCCCGCCCGAGCGGCAGGCTGCTCCAATCCAGCGGCAGGCTGCACCGATTCAGCGGGGGAGTGCACCCTCGTTCCATCCCGAGGCTACGCCTGCGGCACGTCCGGAAGCGGCGCCGATGCAGCGATCCGCACCGGCTGCCGCGCCACAGCGTGCCATGCCGGAGCCCCACGCTGCCCCGGCACCCGCGCCGCACCCTGGAGGTGGCGGGGGAGGAGAGCACGGCGGCCATCACTAGAGCAGCTTTCGCATAAGATTTGCCGCGTACTCGATGCAGGGGACGTGACCCGTTCTTTTGGGGTCAGCCCCGAGCCCGGCTCCGACATCCAATCGTACGGAAGAGTGGAAGGGTGCTGATTTGTACGCTGCGAGTTTTCAGTGTGCCGGGTGTTTCCAGTGGGTGGAGACCACCGTGGACGAGTCCGGCGGATCTCGTCAGGAGTATGTGGAGGACTGCCAGGTTTGCTGCAAACCGAACGTGTTGACCATTCGATGGGACAGCACGGACCAGGAGTACAGCATCTCGGCGGAGCTCGAAAGCTAAATTCTTGTGCCTACTTTGCTGGAACGTATCGGCGGCTGCAGTGAGGAGTTCCGGCTTGTCCATGAGTTCGTAACGCGAAGGAGTCAGATACCGGTTTCAAGCGTTCTACATTGACACGATGTGGGCTCGTGACATGTCCGCTTGGAGCCTTTTGGGTGATTCGCCGATTTCAGGTGAAGGTGTCAGAATTAGATAGCGGGCAACTTCCTTGAGGGGGAGTTGGAGAACGAGGCATATGGGTTTCTTCAAGATCAAGTCGAAAGCGGTGCGGCAGGGTGATCGGGCTACCGAGAATCAACCTTTCAGCCAGACCAGCGTGGATAAGGTTGCGCGTATCAATGGCGCGACCGAGGTGCACAGCGTATGTCCGTACTGCGCCGTAGGCTGCAGCCAACTCGTGTACACCAAGGGCGGCCAGATCATCGATATCGAGGGCAATCCAGAGAGTCCGATCAACAACGGGACCCTCTGCCCGCGTGGATCGAACACCTTCCAGCTGAACGTGAACCCGCACCGGATCAAGCATGTGATGTACCGTGCGCCGTATTCCGAGCGGTGGGAGCAAAAGCCGCTGGAGTGGGCCATGGAGCGCGTGGCGCAGCTGACCTACGAGGCGCGTGAAAAGGGTTTTGTGGAGTCGCAGGACGGCAAGGTCCTGAACCACATGACCAACGTGATGTCGCTCGGCGGCGCCACGATGGACAACGAGGAGAATTACCTGATCAAGAAGTTTTTCGGTGGCGGCCTGGGCATGGTCGCCATCGAAAACCAGGCCCGAATATGACACAGCGCTTCGGTGCCCGGTCTGGGCGCTGCGTTGGGTCGCGGAGCGGCCACCAATTTTCAGGAGGATGTGCAGAACGCTGACTGCGTTCTGATTATGGGTTCAAATATGGCGGAGGCGCACCCGGTCGGGTTCCGCTTTCCAATGAAGGCGCGCGAAAAAGGCGCCAAGCTGATCCATGTGGATCCGCATTTCTCGCGGACCTCGGCTATGTGCCAGCAGTATGTCCGCATCCGGACGGGCTCCGACATCGCCTTTCTCGGCGGCCTGATCCGCTACATTCTGGAGAATGAGAAGTGGTTTAAAGAGTATGTGATGGCCTTCACCAACGCTGCCACGATCATCACGGACAGGTACGAGGGTGCCGAGGATCTGGGTGGCGTGTTCGTCGGCTATGACAAGGCGAAGCGCACGTACGACAAGAGCCACAACGGCTGGCAGTATGCCAATCAGGACATCGGCAGCAAAACACAGACCGGCGAGGTAGAGAAGGCGGAATCGTTCAGCTCACGGAGCGGATCGCTGGAAGACCCGATGGTGGAGAACGATCCTACCCTGCAAAACCCGAACTGCGTGCTGCATATTCTGAAGCGGCACTATGAGCGGTACACGCCGGAGATGGTGGCTTCAATCTGCGGCTGCAGCGCGGACGAGTTCATTCGCGTGGCCGAGACGGTCTGCGAGAACTCGGGCCGCGAGCGGACGACGTGCCTGGTGTACGCAGTCGGCTGGACGCAGCACTCGACCGGCGTGCAGATCATTCGGGCATCCACTATTGTGCAGCTGCTGCTGGGCAATATCGGGCGTCCGGGCGGCGGCATTATGGCCATGCGCGGCCATGCGAGCATTCAGGGGTCAACCGATGTGCCGACGTTGTATGACCTGCTGCCGGGGTACATCGGGCAGCCTTCCGCGCTGCGCGACCACAACACGCTGGCGCAGTACCTGGAGCACGAAGAGGTAAAGACGGGTTATATGTCGAACCTGCCGAAGTTCATGGTGAGCCTGCTGAAGGCGTGGTACGGCAAAGCGGCTACACCGGAGAACGAGTTCGGATTTGAATGGATGCCGCGGATTGCGGATAACTATTCCATGCCGGCTTCGCTGGTGCGGATGAGCCAGGGCGAGATTGAGGGCATGTACGTCTTTGGGCAAAATCCCGCAGCCGGCACACCGAACGGCCGGTTGAACCGCGAGGCCCTGAAGCAGCTGAAGTGGATGGTGGTGCGCGATTGGTTCGAGATCGAGACCGCGGGCTTCTGGTACAAGGGGCCGGAGAATCCGAATCCGAAGGAGATCGGCACGGAGGTGTTCTTTATTCCGGCGGCGTCCAACACGGAAAAAGAAGGTACGTTCACCAACACGCAGCGGCTGCTGCAGTGGCATGACAAGGCGATCGACCCGCCGGAGGACTGCCGGTCGGATCTGTGGTTTATGTATGACATGGGCAAGCGGCTACGGAAGATGTATGCCGGGTCGACCAAGCGGCGCGACCAAGGATTGCTGCATATGACCTGGGACTATGACCAGGATCATCAGGAATTTCTGCCCGACGGCACGCCAAGCCGGATCGCCGGTGAGCCGGATGCGCAGAAGGTGCTGATGGAGATCAACGGCTACACGACCGCGGATGGCAAGCAGGTGGCTGACTTTTCGCAGCTGAAGGATGACGGTTCCACCGCCTGTGGATGCTGGATTTACTCCGGTGTTTTCCCTGAGGAGGGGCGGAACAGGTCTCGTTCGCGCAAGAAGACGCCTGGAAACTACACAAGCCCTGACTGGGGGTATGCGTGGCCACTGAACCGGCGCATGATGTACAACCGGGCATCGGCCGATGCGGAAGGCAAGCCCTGGTCCGAGCGCAAGAAATACATGTACTGGGATGAGGAGGCGAAGCGTTGGATGGGGCCGGATGTTCCAGACTTTGAGCCGACCAAGGCACCCAGCTACCGGCCGGACCATGATTCCAAGGGAATGGCGGCGATTGCAGGCGATGCGCCGTTCATCATGAAGGGCGACGGGCGCGGCTGGCTGTTTGCGCCGATGGGTGTGCAGGATGGGCCGCTGCCGACCCACTATGAACCGATGGAGTCGCCGGTGCGGAACCTGCTGTATCCGGAGCAGCAGAACAATCCTACGGGCGAACGGTATAGTTCGCCTTTGAACGAGTACAACCCGGCGGGGCCGGAGTACCCGATTGTGGCGACGAACTATCGGCTTACGGAGCACTACCTGAGTGGGCCGATGAGCCGTTTCGATAGCTGGCTGAATGAGCTGCAGCCGGGGATGTTCTTTGAGATCAGCCCGATGCTGGCCGAGGAGAAGGGCATAAAGAACGGGGATTGGATGGTGGCGTGGAATGCGCGCGCCTCCATCGAGGCCAGGGCTCTGGTGACGCACCGCATCGCACCGTTGACGGTGGACGGGCGTACCGTCCACCAAATCGGGATGCCGATCCACTGGGGATGGGCGGGCGAGACGGTGGGTGCGGCGGTGAATGAACTGACTTCGATCAGCGCGGACTCGAACGTGAGTATGCATGAGGCGAAATCGTTCACGGTGGATGTGCGCGCCGGGCGTTTGAAGGACATTGTGACCATTGCGCCGAGCGCGGCGATGCCGTGGCCGACGCGGGAGCGTTCGCCGAACACGCCGAACTCGAACCAGCCGGAAGGACAGGAAATATGAGTGGACTGGGTCATTTAGATTTTCACGGCGAGACCCTGCAAGGGTTTGCCACCGATGTGATCGACACGTGGCTGCGACCGGAGGCGCCCGCGGAACAGGAAGAGACCGGCTTCTTCACAGACACGACCATCTGCATCGGGTGCAAGGCCTGTGAGGTCGCCTGCAAGCAGTGGAATCAGCTGCCGGCGGACGGTTTCAACTGGACCGGGAACAGCTACGACAACACAGTGGCGCTTTCGGACACCACATGGCGGCATGTGGCGTTTGTGGAGCAGTTCGATCCGGATAGCCAGATCGGTCGTTGGCTGATGATGAGCGATGTGTGCAAGCACTGCCAGGACGCACCGTGCGTTGAGGTGTGCCCGACGGGTGCGCTGATCTACAACGAGTTCGGTAACGTGTATGTGCAGCAGGATGTGTGCAACGGCTGCGCGAACTGCGTGGTGGGCTGCCCGTTTGGCGTCATCAGCCGCAACAAGGCGGATGGGCGTGCGCACAAGTGCACGCTTTGCTATGACCGGCAGAAAGATGGCCTGGTACCGGCTTGTGCCAAGGCGTGCCCGACGGAGTCGATCAAGTTCGGCAAGGTGAGCGAGCTGAAGGAACTTGCGCAAAAGCGTGTAGAAGAGATGCACGAGCGTGGTGAGGCTGACGCGTATCTCTACGGTGCGGAGCCGGCGGGCGAGTACAGCGCGCTGAACTCCTTCTTTTTGCTGAAGGATAAGGCTTCCGTGTACAACCTGCCTGAGGCGCCGAGGCGCCCGGCGGCGCACCTAAAGAAGAATTACCTTTTCAGCTTTGGCGCGGCGCTGGGCCTGGCAGCGGCTTCCGTGTTCCTGTTTGCGGGAGAAAAGCATGGCTGAAGTCCTGGAACGAAATCTTGTCGAGGTGCAGGAGCACGATGCGCGGCAGAAGACAGAGGACAACGTCTTTAGCCGGATTACGCCCGCGTACGACATCCTGAAGGCGGCCAAGCCGGACCGGGCGGAGGATCCGGGATATTATGGCCTGCCGATCCTGAAGCGGCCATTCTGGAAGTGGGAGATTGCGCTTTACTTCTTCTTTGAGGGTGTGAGCGCGGGCAGCTATGTGCTGTGCACCGTGGCGGGATTCACAGATGGGAAGCGGCACCGGGATGCGATCCAGGCTGGACGCTTTCTTTCCTTTGCGACCATGCTGCTGTGCCCACCGCTGCTGATCATGGATCTGGGGCGGCCGGAGCGGTTCCATCACATGCTGCGGATCTGGAAGAAGACCTCGCCGATGAACCATGGGGCGTGGGCTCTTTCGGGCTACGGAATTTTTGCTTCCCTGCTGGCGTTCTTAGCGATTCCGGCCTCCAAGCTGCCCTTTGGATTTGGCCTGCCGGTTCTGGAGTTCTTGCAGCGGTATGCGCCGGTGCGGGTGCTCAGCGCGTTGGGTCTGCCGTTTGCGTTCACGATGATCAGCTACCCGGGCGTACTGCTGGAGACGACGGCAAATCCGCTGTGGTCACGGTCGAACTTCCTGGGGCCGCTGTTTGCGGCGAGTTCGCTGAGCAATGGTGCGGCGAGCTTGGCTTTGCTGAATTACCGTTCGCGCGATTATAAACTCCACCACACGCTGCATCGGTTTGAGGACGTGACGGCGGTGGCGGAAGCTGCGGCGCTTGGGCTCTACCTGGGAACGGCGAAGCAGGCGGCCAAACCCCTGTGGAAGGGCAAGCAGTCTGTGCTGTTCCTGGTGGGGGCCATCGGCGTGGGTCTGGTGGTTCCGGCGATTCTGCGGCGAAGCGAGTCGAAGATTGTGCGGGGCGGTTTGGCGCCTTTGCTGACACTGCTGGGTGGGGCCGCACTGAAGTGGTCGATCACGTATGCGGGGCAGGAGTCGGCGCTGGATCCGGAACAGGCGAGCAGGAATGCGTACATGAAGGACGATAAGCCGTTCTGGGGGCCGAAAGAAACGGTCTCGGTGTATCACCCGCCGGTGTAGGCGCTGACGACCATGCAGAGGATTGGTGTAGGTTCCGGTGTCCGGATTAAGCGATTGGCTTCGGTGTCTCTGAGCGCGACGGTGTTGAGCCTGACGGTGTTGAGCGTGACAGTGTTGAACCTGGTGGGTTGTCGACCGCGTCCTGTTCCCGTAGTGGAACGAGTAGCCTGGCGATGCATTCCGGTGGAGTTTGCTTCTATCGACGCGCGGGCACAGGAGGTGGTGATGTTCCTGCCCGGGGATCAGGCGCATAGCTTTCGGCTGGTGGCTCCGGATATCTGCCGTGAACTTACGGCAACGGCGGAACCGCTGGCCGAGGTGGAGTTCTGGGTGCGCGGTACGGCAAAGGCGGGGATTACGGCCTGGCATCCGGAGACGATCAATGGGAAGAACTATGAGGTTCTGGGTGGATCCGAGGGTGCAGTGCCTCCGGCGTTGCAGGCTGATTTCCTGCGGGTGTTGCGGGCCAAGCATTCGTAGTTTGTCTCTGTCAGCCTGAAGCGGGCAGAGGCGCGCCTTTTTGTGACTCACCACCTTGCGGAGTGTAGGGCAGTTCGAGTCTGCCGCAGACTGGCATCCCGGGAAGCTTGGCGGGTCACGGCCGGGGCCTTCTGACCTGCCAGGCTATAGCTTCCTGAGGGTGTAGAGTCCTTGAACGGACAGCAGCTTTTCGCTTTGTACCCCGGCGAGCGAGCTCGCCGGAAACCCGTGCGCTCAGGATGACAACTCATCGGAGATTGGTCGTTTGCCCCTGTAGCAAACAGCGCTAAAGGATTGGGGGGTCGGCGCTGTCGTGGATGGTGGTGAGTTTCAGGACTTCGAGTTCGCGCTTGCCGTTGGGGGTGACCACCGTGGCGGTGTCGCCGACTTCTTTGCCGATGAGGCAGCGGCCGATGGGCGAGGTGGTGGAGATGAGGCCCTTGGCCACGTCGGATTCTTCGCTGGTGACGAGCTTGTAGGTGATGTTTTCGCCCTTGGACTCGTCGTGGACCTCTACCGTGGAGCCGAAGCCTACCTTGTTGCGGGGGATGTTCTCGAGGTTGACCATGGAGAGCTCGCCCATGCGCTTTTTTAGCTGGCCGAGGCGGGCGTTGACGAACTCCTGGCGCTGTTTGGCCATGTGGTACTCGGCATTTTCAGAGAGGTCGCCAAGAGCGACGGCTTTTTTGATCTCAGCGGGGAGTTCGGTGGTGAGTTCGTGCTCGAGGGCGCGGATCTGTTCGTCAAGCGCTTTTTTGATGTCCTGCATGGCGTAGGTTCGCTTCCGGGCCGGGCCTGTGTTCGGCGCGACGTAAAGATTCATTATAGAGCGCCGGTGGAGTGGGCCTGCCGGGGACGGGGTCGGGGAACCGGCAGAAAGCAGGTCCTTCGCTGCGCTCAGGATAACCGGGTGTGGGGTTGGGTTACGGCGGCGGGATGGATGATGGCGGTGAGGGTCGGGCTAGTCGGACTCATCGGGGGTGGCGCTTTGTGACGTGTTCCCGTCCGGATCGGGCAGGAGGGCGGGGCCGTTTTCGCGGGCGAGGAAGGCTTCGAGGAGGAGGGTGGCGGCGACTTGGTCGATGAGCTCCTTGCGGTCGAGGCGGTTGGCGGCGGTTTGGCGCTTGCGGAGGCTGTTGTCCAGCAGTTCGTGGGCCTCGCGGGTGGTGAGGCGCTCATCGAGCAGGTGGTGGGCGAGGGTGGGGTGCTGGGCGAAGAGTTCGGCGGCGAAGGCCTCGGTTTTGGCGGCCTGGGGGCTCGGGGAACCGTCGGCGTGCAGGGGGAGGCCTACGACGAGGGTGCCGACCTCGTGTTTGCGGATGAAGCGGCCGATGGATTTGAGGTCGGCGTTGCGTCTGGTGCGGTGCAGGGTGAAGAGAGGCTGGGCGGTGAGACCGAGGCCGTCAGTGACGGCGAGACCGATGCGGCGGTCGCCGACGTCGAGCGCCATGATGCGGCCGATAGGCATGGGGACAGTGTAGTGGTTGCGGCAGGCGGGTGGAGTTGGTTCAGGCGTGAGCTGCGAGCAGGTGAGCTTTGAGAGGGACGGCTCGTAGACTTGAGGAAGAGGTGTGGGTTGCGGGTTTTTGAGCTACTGCTGTTGCTAGTGCTCGTCGCGGTGGCGGCGTTAGGTTACCTGGTTCTGGCGCCGTTCGGGCCGACGAGGGAGACGTTTGTCGATATTCCGGCGCATACTTCGTCGTTTGGGATTGCCTCCCTGCTGGAGCGCGGGGGCGCGGTGCGGAGCCGGTGGGTTTTCGCGGGACTGCGGGAGATCCAGGGCGGGACGCTGAAGGCCGGGGAGTACCGGTTTGCGGAGCCGGCGTCGATGCTGGAGGTGTACCGGCGTTTGCGGCGCGGGGATGTGTACACGATCGCTGTGGTGATTCCGGAGGGCTACAACCTGTTCGACATTGCGGACGCGGTACAGGCGGCCGGGCTGGGGTCGCGGGAGAGCTTTCTGGCGGCGGCGGCGGCGAATACGGGGCTGATCCGGCAGTGGACTCCGCACCCGGTGTCGCTGGAGGGGTATCTGTTCCCCGATACATACCGGTTCAGCCGGCACGCGACGCCGGTGAACATACTTGGGGCGATGACGCGGCGGTTCGGGCAGGTAGCGCTACGGCTGGGGCTGGCCGGGCCGGAGGTGCCGGCAGTGGTAACGATGGCGTCGCTGGTGGAGCGCGAGGTGCACCTGGATGCGGAGCGGCCGGTGGTGGCCGGGGTATTCGAGAACCGGCTGCGGCTAGGGATGCCGCTGCAGACGGATCCGGCCGTGGTGTATGCGTCCATGCTGCGCGGCACGTGGACCGGAGTGATTCACCAAAGCGAGCTGCACTCGGATTCGGCGTACAACACCTATGCGCATACGGGGCTGCCGCCGGGACCGATCTGCAACCCCGGCGTGGCGGCGTTGCGGGCGGCGCTGTACCCGCAGCGTACGGATTTTTTGTACTTTGTGGCGAACCCAGATGGGTCAACGCGCTTTGCAGAGACCTTGAAGGAGCATGGCGCGAACGTGGCGGCGTATCGGGCGGCCTTGCCGCAGGCCGAGGCTGGTGGACGCAGGGCTCTCCGTTAGCGGTTGGGCAGCAACTCACCGGCACGCGGGATAGAACAGCACGTGAAAACCGGGGCGGATCTTTCACAGGGCCAAAGGCTCGACAGAAGACTCTTTTCTCCTCTTTGCGTTAAGCCTATCTTGTATTTGGCTTTTGCCTACTCAGTATGACTAGATTACGACATGCACCACAAGCGAAGCAATAGCGAATAAGCTTAACGAAAAACGGCTTACGATCACCGTAAACGTATGCTAAGTAAATGCTTACTTCGTGTCAGCTGATGTGGAAAAGATTTCGTTGACTCGGGTCCATTCGCCGGATATAACCGCATCACTCCTTCCCAAAAGGGGAAGGGCCTGAAACGAACCGTTCCAATTTGGAACTGGGTGGGCTTGTCATTCTCCCGATGAGCCTGCTTTGGTCCGAGCGCATTGCGAGGTCCCCACTGTGCCGAGAAGAGCATGGGGAGACGGCGGAGTGTTGCCCAAAACCGGCGAGCCCAGCCGACCGCCGATACCGAGGCTCGCAGGAGAGACTGTCACTGGAGGAAAGATGAAGGGAATACGAATGAATTTGAAGGTTTGCGAGGGATGTGGGGCGCTTTGGCTTCGAGCTCCGGGAGCAGGGGTGTACTGCGTACGTTGCGCTGCAATTTTTGCGGAATTTCCAAACCCGCGGGGACGAAGCCGGCGGGGTCGCCGGCCGAGGGTTGCGGTGGCAGCGCCACCGTCCGTAGAAGGTACGCGATGAAGTCAGCAGCCGATGGGTTGGTTGTGAACGTGAACGAAGTAGCCGGCGTTGCAAAGATGGAGGCAGGAATGGCAGAGCGTAAAGGTATGGATCTGGTGGCGAAGCGGCAGGACGTGGTGTGCATCAGCGCGGCGGCGAGTGGACAACGGGCGATGCGGGAGGGGACGACCGGGCGGGTGATTGCGACGACCCTGCCGAAGATATGGGCCGTGGCGGAGGGCGGAAAGGCCGCCGTGGTGAGGCAACGGGCACCGGCGCTGAGAGACGCGCGGGAGACGGGTGTCGAGGTCCGGTTCTACCGCAAGTACACCGAAGGTTTGCTGCGGCGATACATGCAGATGAGCCTGGAGGCCGGGCGCGTGCCGTCGTTGCTGGGGCGTGAGGTGCTGGGCGGACGGGCAAGCAGCTACCGGATCCACGGCTTCGACGATGCCGTGAACTTCCGGCTGGACGTGGAGAAATGTCTGCGGCAGTTGGAGCCGGCGCAGCAAGAGATCCTGCGCCGGGTGGCGATGCAGGAGTACACGCAGGCAGAGGCGGCGGTGCTGCTGGGCACGTGTCTGCGGACGTGCGTGGAGCGGTATGGGCGGTCACTGGACCGGTTGACCGGGATTTTGCTAAAGGCACGGTTGCTGGAGCCGCTGCGGATGCTGTCAATGGGTAGAGGTTAGAGGCTGAGGCGTAAGCTTTTGTTTTGAATGGTTTACGAGGTTGAATGAAGGTGCGCAGAGAACCTGGTGAGGTTGGTACTCTGAGTGTGGCAGAGAGATGGGGTGAGGCGCCGCGGGTTGGGCGCCTCACCTCGTTTTTGATTTGGGGAGCTGATGGGAGTGAAGACGAAGGCTGCGGCCAAGAGGGTGAAGAAGGCGGGCGGCGCGGTTTCGGAACCGGAGCCCGCGGCGTTGCCGCCGTTGCGGCCGGCGCAGTGCCGGGCGTACATGCGGCGGGAGCTGGCGCGGGAGTTTCGGGGCATTGTGAAGGGGTTTGTGGACGAGGCAAAGAAGGGGAGCTGCCAGCATGTGAAGCTGGCGACGGAGCTGGTGAGTGTGCCGGAGCGGCGACAGAAGCGGGGCAAGAGCGTGGTGCGCAAGCTGATGGACGAGATTGAGAGCCGGACGGTGTGAAGCGGAGTGTGGCTGGCGAGGGGGAAGACGAAAGCGAGGCCTTGGCTTTCAACCCAGCGAGCGAGCTCGCCGGGTCCCCGTGTGCTCAGGATGACAACCCTGAGGGGGAACACGCTCCGTCTGCGGGGCCGGTCAAGTTGAACGGGAGCGGACTTTTCTAAGTTCGTCTGAAGGGATTCGGCATCGATATACTGGGTAGTTGTTCGGGGAGGATGCTGTTTTACGGACGCCGTACATGGGAAAGCTGCGCTTGCTTGCGTTTACAGGGATCGTTGGACTGACCGGGTTGACCGGTTGTTTTTCCAGCGTGCACCGTGTGGCGCAGGTACAGATGACGAACGCGCCGCTGCAGACTGCGACGGTGGGTGAGCTGGAGTCGATGCTTTCGGCGCGGGATGCGACGATCAAGACGCTGAACGCGTCGGTGCTGATTACGGCGAGCACGGGGGGCGGCAAGGAGGGTGAGGTGAAGACCTATACCTCTTTTCGCGGCTATATCTATGTGCGGAAGCCGCGCGAACTGCGGGTCATTATGGTCTTGCCTGTGATCGGATCCGAGGCCATGGACATGGTGAGCGACGGGAGCAGGTTCAAGATGCTGATTCCGCCGCAGAAGCGGGCGATTCTGGGAACCGACGAGGTGACCAAGCCTTCGAAGAACGCGCTGGAGAATCTACGGCCTGCCGTATTTTTCGATTCCCTGCTGGTGCCCGGCGTTTCGGCTCATGAGCTTGTTTCGCTGACGGAGTCGTCGCGGATTGTGGAGCCGGCGCACGGGCGAAAGCCCGCGGTTTCAGAACCAGACTATGACCTGACTGTCTTCAAGGTGGTGGAAGGAGATGTGCTGCAGCAACAGCGAGTGGTCCACATCAGCCGGGTGACGATGCTGCCTTATCAGCAGGATATCTTCGATAAGCAGGGGCGGATTGCCACGACGGCGACGTATGCGAATTACCTGCCGATCGGGACGGAGCAGTTTCCGCGATTGGTGACGATCAGCCGACCGCTGGATGAGCTGTCGCTGACGATTCAGGTGACGAAGCTGGCGCTGAACGAGACGTTCGACGCGGATCAGTTTGAGTTAGACATTCCGACGAATTTTGCTGTGATGCGGATGGATTGAGGCTGGACGAATGGCCTGAGCTGTACGGCTTGAGCTGTGCGGCCTGAGGTGTGCGGCCTGCGCTTGTCCAGATTTGGATTGTCAGTCGTTCGGTTGGGTGTTTAGGCCCGCTCCATGGGCGTGTTCTGCAATCGTGCGGTTGATTTCCAGGGCCAGAGCCAGGGCTCCGCGGGCGGCTTGCGCGGTAACGCGGGGCGGCGTGCGGGTTCGGACGGCGCGGAGAAAGTCTTCGAGCTCGAGGCGCAGGGGTTCGGCTCGGGGGAGATCGGCTTTATCGAAGGTGAGGCCGGCGGAGGGGTGCGTCGGTGTGCCTGGAGCCGCGGTGGCATTTGAAAGGAAAGCGGGTCCTTCCCTTCGTTCAGGATGACAAATTTGAGCCGGGGATGTCGGGGCGGAGGCCACGTTGATGGTGAGGAGTTCCTGGCGGGCGTAGTCGAGCGAGAGGTACTGGGCGGGCTGGAAAAGGCGGAGTTTGCGGATCTGCTCGGTGCTGACGCGGCTGGCGGTGAGGTTGGCGACGGCGCCTGAGGCGAATTCGAGGCGGACGTTGGCGATGTCGGTCTTGCGGCTGAGGACGGGCAGGCCGACGGCGCGGATTTCAGAGACAGGGGACGCGGCGAAGGTGAGCAGAATGTCGAGGTCGTGGATCATGAGGTCCAGGACGACGTCGACGTCGAGCGAGCGCGGGGTGAAGACCGAGAGCCGGTGCGCTTCGTAGAACATGGGGCGCGTGAGGCGGGATTGCGCGGCGGTGACGGCGGGGTTGAAGCGTTCGAGGTGACCGGCGGCGAGGATGCGATTCCCTGCCGCGGCCCGGGCGATCAGGGCATCGGCTTCGGCGAGGGTGGCAGAGAGCGGCTTTTCGATGAGGACATCGAGATTTGCGGAGAGAAGCTGCTCCGCCGCTTCGGCGTGCGCGACGGTGGGCGTGGCTACGGTTGCGGCGTGGAGACCCAAGCCGGCTTTTAGGAGCTCGTCGATGGAGGCAAAGGCCGGGATGTTGTATTTTTCGGCGGCTTCGGTGCGGGTGGTGGAGTTGGGGTCGACTACGGCGGACAGGTGGACTGGTTGAGTTTCGAGTTGTGAGTTTGGGAGTTGCTGGTTGGTTGGGGTTGTGAGGTCGCCGAGTACGCGCAGGTGGTTGCGGCCGAAGGCGCCTGCGCCGATGACCGCGATGCGGATGGGGTTGGGCTGGCGGTGCGTCAAGGGGCTATTTGACGGGGGCTTCGACGGCCTTGCGGCAGCGCGTGTAGAGGTCCAGGAGCTGGGTGACGGAGTCTTCGCCTTTGGCGGCGGAGGGTGCGGCGAAGCCGGTGGTCGTGCTGCCGGTACCGGACTTGATGTTGGCGTGCGCGGCGAGGAATTTGAGCAGGTCGAGCGCGATGTCTTCGGGGCGGCGGGCGGCGGAGGCGGTGGTGCTGGAGTCCATGTTGGCCTTTCGTTGTCGCCTTTGATGGTAGCGGGTCGGGGTGCGGCGGTGCAATGCGTGGGCGTGGCAGGGGCAAAAGCAGGTCCTTGGCGAAGCTCAGGATGACAAGACTTTTGGGAGGGTGAATGCGAGTTTGGGGTCGTGGGTGTTGGCTGGTGAGTTTGCTGCTGGTGGCGACGGCTGGAGTGCGGGCGCAGGTGGCGCTGACGACGGTGCAGGATACGGTCTATAACGCCAGCGGCGTGCCGATAGGCGGAACGGTGCTGGTGAGCTGGGCGGGATTTACGACGGCGGGCGGAAGTGCGGTGCCGGCGGGGAATACGTCGGCGACGATCCCGGCGAGTGGAGCGCTGACAATTGCGCTGGCGCCGAATGCGGGCGGTATGCCGATCGGGAGTTACTACACGGCGGTGTTTCACCTGACGGATGGGACGACGAGCCGGCAGTTCTGGGTGATTCCGGCGACGGTGACGGGCGGCAAGCCGGTGAAGCTGGCGGCGGTTGAGACCAGCGTGCTGCCGACGAGCGTGGCCATGCAGACGGTAAGCAAGGCGTACGTGGACGATGCGATCGCGACGGCGTTTACGGGGTACGCGCCGGATAGCACGTCGACGCCGTACATCGTAAAAGTGGGTGACACGATGAGTGGACCGCTGCTGCTGCCGGGCGATCCGGTGAGTTCGCTGCAGGCGGCGGACAAGAATTATGTGGATACGGCGGTGGCGCAGCTTTCGGGCGGCGGGACGACGAAGGTGAGTACGGTGCCTACGGCCTCGCAGACGGTGGCGCAGCCGGCAGGGACGACGCTGGAGGTGAATGCGCTGAACGGTGTGCTGGATGCAACGGGGTATCTGAGCGGCATTGGAAGCAATGGATTTGCGAATGCCCTGGCCAGTGGGAATTGCACCGGTGGGTGCGAGCTGCGGGGCAGCCAGACGTATCCGGGAATGGAGAGTGTGCCGACGGGATCGATTCCTTCGAGGGGCCGGCTGGTGGATGCGCGCGGCGGGGCGGTGAGCACGTATGCCGTGAATCCGCTGGGGGCGGGAGCGACTTCCTCCATTGCGAATTCGTTGACGCAGATCTCCACAGCGACGGCGCAGCAGGCGGTGGCGGCGCGGCCGGGGATTGTGGGGCCGAACAGCTTTGCGGAGTACCTGACGCAGACGGCGCCGACGGGGGGATCAAACCAGTTCCCGGCGAGCCACGAGCCGGTGCCGTACGGCAAGAGCAACTATGGCGTACTGCAGCTGACGGGCAACTACAACACGCAGGGGCAGCACGTGCAGTTCAACAACAGTGTGAACTGCTTTTCGGTGGGCGACTGCCTGGCGGGCGGGCAGTTCGTTTTGTCTTCGGGCGGGTACAGGGATGAGGCCGATGAGGGGACGCATCCGTTCGATCTGCAGGTGAGCGAGGATCCGCGGGTGTTTCAGGGCACGTGCGGGAGCGGGTGTGCGACGGGCGCGACGAATCTGGTGGTGAACCCGACGGCGAACGGCGGAACGCAGGGGGATGGGCGGTTTCTGATGGATAAGAACCCGGCGAAGGTGATCTCGGCGGGCGCAATTGTCGGGTCGGGAGGCGGTGTGTTCCCCTCGGTGAACTTCAGCGGGACAAGTTTTGCGACGAGCGTGTTTCTGCAGTTGACGCAGGGGGCGAACTCGCAGGCGGGCAATCTTGCCCCTGGAACGGTGACCCTGCCGATCGCGACAAGCGGGGTGCCGACGGGGTTTGCGACGAGTACGGCGGCGCTGGCAGCGGCGAGCGGTGTGGCTTGTGTGGCGGATACGGCGGCGCCGGTGGGGATTCCGAACTTTGAGACAGCGCGGTACCAGGTGGTGGATGCAAATCACCTGCAGCTGGCGCTGAACAAGGTGCACTTCGCGAATGCCGTCGTGGCGATGGGCGGGCTGTGCGGGTACGGGCTGGAGCAGACAATCGACACGGTGAATGGCGTGCGGCAGGTGTTTCCGGTAATCGGGTCCATCAGCGGGACGGGGTTGTACTATGCGGCCGGGAATACGAATGTGGTGGGCAATGCGGGTTCAGGGAGCACGAGTGGGTATCTGAATGCTTCGGTGGCGATTGCGAGCGCGGTACGCAGCGCGGGAACGGTGACGCTGACCACGGCGACGGCGCTGCCGGCGGACCTGAATGGGTTAAGCCTGACGGTGAGTGGCGTGAGCGATGCCAGCTTTAACGGGACGTTCACGGTGGCGACGACGGGGAGCAACACGCTGACGTACGCGGTGGCGGGAGGCGACGGGTCGAGCGCGGGCGGCACGGTGGGCTTGGTGACGGGCGGCTTCAACCTGTATCCGATGGCCGAGGTGTTGAACGTGTGGAACCCGGCTTCGACGGCGGCGAGCGGTGTGGATGGAAGCATGACGCTGGCGCCGAATACCGTGGCCTGGGCTGCGGGTGACCCCGTGGAAGAGCCGCATTACCACCAGCAGCTGGTGGACGCGGATACGGAGTACGTTACCCAGTTTGTGCCGAAGCCGGTGCAGTACTCGTCGGCGGGCAAGACGTATGGCGGCACGGTGGGGCCGGGTACGCGTGGGTGGGAGATTGCAAATGCTTCGGCTTCCACGAACTATCTGGGCGGCGGTGGAACGCACCAGGCGCCGGATGCGGCGTTGATGACCACGGGTGTCTGGCGGGATACGGTGGATGCGGTGGCGGGGGAGAACTCGCTGCTGCGGGTGCATTGCAATCTGCGCGGGTGCAACCGGTGGGATTCGGCGTATGCGCTGTTTTCACTGGATTCAGCGAGTGGGCAGGATTTCTTGTTCTATGACCCGAGCAGCAATACGGCGAGCTGGAACCTGGGCGGAGCGGGGTACACGTTCAGCCCGCAGGCATTTACGGCGGGGACGGTGAAGGCGACGACGTTGAGCACGGCGGGGCTGCAGGCCACGGGCGGCAGTGCCACGGGGCTGACGAAGTTCGGGCTGGGGACGCCGAACACGGCGGGCGCGTTCACGTGGCAGCCGAACGGAGTGCACCAGGGGACGTACGCGGACCCGTGGTTCGGCATTTATGACGGCTCGAAGTATGTGGGCATTGCGGCCGGTCTGCCAGCGCCGGCGGGAACCGCGGTGGTGGGCGGATATTACGCCGGCATGGGTGTAGGCGGGGGTTCGGCGAACACGGGAACGCCGATTTTCGGAGTGCTGAACTCGGCACAGGCGGGCAGCGGGCTGGGGAGCGTGGCGATGACGGTGACGGATTCTAATGCCGTGCAGACGTTCCGGAACACGCTGGATGACGGCAGCGGCAACATGACGGTGACGGGGCGGCTGACGGCGGGCGCGGGTGTGGCCTCGGGCAATAGCGGTAACACGGACCTGGTGGGGACGCTGATGTTGGCGGCGGGAGCGACGAGTTCGGCGGGGTATACCTTCCGCGGAGGGTATGCGAGTGCGCCGGTGTGTGTGGTGCAGCCGCAGAGTGCCACGCCGGCGGCGATGCAGACGCTGGGCGGGTTTTCGCCGCAGGTGTCGGCGGGGTCGCTGAGTGTGAGTGTGGGTTCGGCGCCTGCGAGTGCGGTGAGCTTTGGGTACCTTTGCGTGGCTCGGAACTGAGGGTGGTGGTTGAGCTCCGAGCTGTTGAGGAGTTTAGAAGTTGAGGGCGGCCCTGCGTGGCCTGGGGCCGCCCGAAAGAAAACAGATTCCTACGGGATGACAAGAAAAAGCGATGGTGCGGGCGGACGAACGGTGGGGAGACGGCGGCGGAGTGCAGTGGAGGAGCTGGTTCGGCTGGGTGAGGTGATGGACCGGGAGCCGGACGGAGGTATCCGGATTGCGGAAGGTTTGTTGCGGGTGCGGGACCGGTGCGGGCGGACGCGGGCGCTGCGGGCGAACGCGGCGCAGCGGGCGTTTGAGGCGCGACGCGGGCGCGAGAACGTGGTGCTGAAGGCGCGGCAGATGGGGATGACGACCTGGGTGGCGGGGAGGTTTTTTCTGCGAACGATCACGCGGCCAGGGACGACGACGCTGCTTGTGGCGCATACGCGGGAGGCGGGTGAAGGGATCTTTGCGATCGTGCGGCGGTTCTGGGAGGGTTTGCCTGCGGAGTTGCGCGACGGGCCGCTGCGGCTGCGGCAGCTGAATGCCGGGCAGATGATTTTCGCAGAGACCGGCAGCGAGTTCCGGGTGGCGTCCGCCGCCGATGGGAACGCGGGACGCGGGTTGAGCGTGCAGAATCTGCATTGCAGCGAGGTAAGCCGGTGGCCGGGAGACGCGGGAGCGATCCTGGCGGGGCTGCGGGCGGCGCTGGCACCGGGCGGAGAGCTGGTGTTGGAGAGCACAGCCCAGGGGGCGTATGGAGCTTTTTATGAGGAGTGGCGCGGTGGGGCTGAATTTCGCGGTGAGGCTGAACTTATAGCTGAGCCCATCCACCGCGATGAAGCTGCGAGGGATGGGGCACCCGGTCTATTGGCGGGACCGGGCTATGGCGATCGGGGGTTGGTACGGCACTTCTTTCCGTGGTGGATGGAGCCGGCTTATGTCGGGCCACCTGTTGAGTTGGAGGAGATGCGGGCCGAGGAGCTGGCGCTGGTTCGGGCATATGGACTGACGGGGGCACAGATCGGGTTTCGGCGCGGGTTGGAACGGCGCTACGGAGCCATGCGCGGGCAGGAGTTTGCGGAGGATGCGGAGACCTGTTTCCGGTCTACGGGGGCGTGCTGTTTTGAGACTACGGCGCTGGAGGAACGGGTGGCCGGTCTGCCGCAACCGCTGGAAAGGCGGCGCGGTGGCGCGCTGCTGATCTGGCTGCCGCCGGTGCCGGGAAATCGCTATGTTGTGGCGGTGGATACGGCCGGCGGGGGCGAGGACGGGGACTTCGCGGCGGCGCAGGTGGTGGACGTGACGACCGGGTTGCAATGTGCGGAGCTGCAGGAGCGGTTGCGGCCGGAGGAGCTGGCGCGGGTGGTGACGGCGCTGGGCCGGGAGTATGGCGGCGGCTGGCGGGGTGAGGCTCCGGGCGAGGCGCTGTTAGCGGTGGAGCGGAATAATCATGGGTCGGCCGTGCTGGCATTTTTGCGGACGGAGCAGAACTACCGGCAGCTGTACCGGCAAGGTGGCGAGGAGGGGTGGTTGACCTCGGCGGCGTCGAAGCCGGAGGCGGTGGCGCGGCTTGGGGTGTTGCTGCGGGAGTCGCCGGAGCGGTTTATGAGCGGGCGGCTGCTGGGGGAGTGCCGGACCTTTGCCGCGGATGCGCGCGGGCGAACGGCGGCGGCACCGGGAGCTCACGACGATTTGGTGATGGCGATGGCGATCGCGCAGGCGGTGCGGGCGGAGGTGTTGGTGCAGGTCCCGAGGAGTTGAGGGGCTTGGTTGTGTTCAGGTATGAGTTTTGATCGATCAGTCTAGAGGGAGTTTGGGTGGGCGGTGAGGGTTGAGCGGTGAGGTTCTGCGCTATGCGAGCGGTTTTGGATGCGCGAGTGGCGGTTGCGATATGGTGCAAGGTGTGAGGTGAGCGGTTGGCGGTTTTGGCGGTGCAGGCGATCCGGCGGATGCGGGGTGGGGCGCAAAGCCAGTTGATGCTGGGTGCGGATGGCCAGCTGTGGGTGGTGAAGTTCAGGAATAATCCGCAGGGTGAGCGTGTGCTGGCGAATGAGTTTCTGGCCACGCGGATTGCGGAGGCCGTGGGGCTTACGGTGCCGAAGACCGAGGTGGTGGAGGTAACGGACTGGCTGGTGCAGAACAGTCCGGAGCTGGTAGTGGATCTGAGCAGGGGTGAGCGGCAGCGGTGCAAGGCCGGGCTGCAGTTTGGGAGCCGGTTTGTCGGGGGGCTGCTGCCCGGCCAGGTGGTGGATTACCTGCCGGAGCCGCAGTTGGAGGAGTTGCGGAACCTGCGGGAGTTTGCGGGGATGCTGGCGGTGGACAAGCTATGCGGCAACTGCAACGGGCGGCAGGCAGTTTTTGAGCGCAAACCGCGGGAGAGGAAGTACCGGGCGACGTTTATCGACCAGGGATTCTGCTTCAATGCGGGGGAGTGGACGTTTCCGGATGTCGCGCTGCGGGGGGTATACCCGAGAAACTGCGTGTACCGCTGGGTGACGGGGTGGGAGAGCTTTGAGCCGTGGTTGAGCCGGCTGGAGGCGCTGCCGGCGAGTACCCTGGGAGCGGCCGCAGAGGAGATCCCGCCGGGATGGTACGGTGGCGATCCGGGAGCGATGGAGCGGCTGCTGGAGGCGATTCTGGAGCGGCGGAGCCGGGTGCGGTCGTTGATTGCGGCGTTTCGGGAGTCGGCGCGGGAGCCGTTTCCGATGTGGGGGAAGGTGACCGAAGTTTGTGCGTTGGGGGTTGCCGACAATTACGCTGGAACTGAAATAATGGTTATGTAGAGGTGAGTGAGGGATGCCGGAGCGGGTGGCTTGCGAGTTTCGGCTGATCCGGTATGTGCCGGACCCGGTGAAGGGCGAGTTTGCCAATATCGGCGTGGTACTGCGCGCGGCGGGTGAGGGTGCGCAGGCGGCGGTACGGTTTACGCGGGATTGGAGCCGGGTACGGTGCCTGCATCCGGATGCGGATGTGGAGATGCTGGAAGGGCTTGAAGCTGAGCTGAAAGCACAGCTGACGCGAGAGACAGCCGGCGAGGTAAGGCCGGTGCTGGGGCTGCTGGAGGATACGCTTTCCAACAGCCTGCAGATTTCGCCGAGCCGCGGGACGCTTGCGGAGAGTCTGCCGGCGGAGATGGAGCTGCTGCTGCGGATGTATGTGGAGCCGCTGAAGGGGAAGGCGGAACGGCGAAAGGCTACCGGACGGACGGCCATTGCCGGGCGGATGCGAACGGAGTTCGAGCGAGCCGGCGTTTGGGAGCTGCTGCGGAAGCGGGTGGCGGCGCGGGAGTACACAAGGCCCGGCGATCCGCTGAAGCTGGATTGCGGGTATCGCAACGGCCAAGTGCGGTTGTTTCACGCGGTGTCGCTGGAGAGCGATGCGGAGCTGGCCAAGAGCCTGGCATTTTCGCTGCCGGCGCTGCGGGATGGGGTGCGGCGGGTGGAGGAGCGGGAGTTGGAGCTTACGGCGGTGGTGGAGCCGATTTCTACCGTGAGTGACGCGGAGATGTATGGGTTTGGTGTGGGGCTGATGGAAGAGGCTGGGTTGCGGGTGCTGACGGTGGCGGATCTGGGGCGGGTGGCGGAGACGGCTCGGCGGGAGTTGCGGGGTTGAAGGGGTTGTAGATTGTACGTTGTGCGTTGCCGGGGCGTCGACTTACTGAATCTGCGGTGGCGCCAGGCAGCGGATTTCCTTCGGGAATTACAGAAAGAAAAGCAGAAGCACTTTGCATTGGTAGGAGTTGCCGTGGGCTATAACGGCATTGCGCACTGACTATTTAGAGCGTTTCCTGTAGGTGTAGAGCAGCTATGAGCAGAATACGGAGATCCTTCGCTACGCTCAGGATGACGGCGTGCTATACGCTATAGCCTACTCGGAAAGAGCTGTAGAACTTACAACTTACAACTTACAACTTACAACTTACAACTTACAACTTACAACTAGGATTTGCCTGGGGTGTGGCTTTGGCTGCGCCCCTTTTGCTTTTGCGGGTGGGCCGCGGGAGGAGCGTGGATGGGGCTGGGGGAAGCAGTGGGAAGGATTTGGGAGCTGCTGGCGGGGCTGGACGCAGCGGGCGGGGCGGAGACGGGGCAGCGGAAGACCTCGGGCGTGCCGATGGGTTTGGGGCCTGGGTTTGGAGCCGGTTCGGTGCTGATGCCGTTTCGGAGCGTGGGGAGCACGGGGGCACTACCAAAGCCTACGGCGGCGAACCTGCGGCGGATGGCGGAGATTCCGGCGGCGCGGCGGGCGATCAACTGCATCAAGGACCGGGTTGCGTGCATGGATTGGCGGATCGAGGTGAGTCCGGGAGCTGGTTTGAGTGGAGCGGAGGATCGGGCGGAGCGGTTGGGGCGGCTGACGGCGGCACTGCGGGCGCCGAACGACACGGACAGCTTCCGGACGCTGATTGAACCGGTGATCGAGGACATTCTGGTGGGTGGCTTCGGCTCGGTGGAGGTGGAGCTGGGCGACGCGGAGGTGCCGGTGCGGCTGTACAGCGTGGACGGGGCGACGATCCAGGTGAATGCGCTTTGGAACAGCGATCCGGAGACGGCGCGCTATGCGCAGGTGAAGACGCTGGGCGGCGGCGTGGAGCCGACGGCGCTGCTGGACCGCGAGCTGATGTACCTGAAGCTGAACGCGCGGACACATAGCCCGTTCGGGCTGGGCAAGATGGAGGTCGCATTTGAATCGATCAACAGCTTTCTGGCGGCGCACCGGTATGCGGGGCGGCTGGCTTCCAACGGCACGGTGCAGTATGCGCTTTGGCTGAAGGACCGGACGCCGGAACAGCATGAGCGGCTGACGCGGTGGTGGCAGGAGGACGTGGAGGGCTCCGGGCGGGTGCCGGTGCTGAGCACGGAGGAGCCGCCTCAGGTGATTAAGCTCGCCGGCGGCACGGATGCGGAGCTGCGGCTGGAGTGGCAGCAGTTTCTGCTGACGATGATCGCGAATGCGTTCGATCTGCCGGCGATGCTGCTGGGTGTGACCCAGGATGTGAACCGGACGACGGCGCAGGAGATGGCCGATGAGGCATTTCAGAGCGCGGTGATTCCGCTGGCGAAGCTGATCGCCGATCACATCACGCGGGATGTGATCGGGAAGGTGCTGGGGTGGAGCGATCTGCGGTTTGTGTGGAGCGAGCTGGAGAGCCGCGATGAAGCGACCGAGGTGAGCATCCAGATGCAGCTCCTGAACGCCGGTGTGCTGACGGTGGATGAGGTGCGGGCGATGCGGGGGCTGCCGGCGCGGAGTGTTGTTGAGGAGGCTTGAGGAGGTTTTAGGAGGCTTGAGGAGGAGAACTGGTTTTGTTCAGTTTTGAGTTTCGAGGTTTTCAGTTGCGGGCTTGCGTTTGGCGGGGGTGGGGTTGACTGGATTGCTGGAGAGACGACGTTCGGGTCTGGATGTGGGTTTACGAGCGATGGCGGTGGAGTTTCCGGAGGTGGCGGGGCATCCGAACCGCTTGCCTTTTGAGGGCTGCCTGACGCTAGTGGATGTGCCAAGCGACAAGGCGCCGAGCGGGGCGCGAGGGCACCGGGTGGTGCTGACGCGAGCCGCGGCGGAGGCGGCGCTGCCGAGTCTGCTGGGCATGGCGGTGGACTACAAGGCCGGCTGGGATGGGCACGATGCGCGACAGAAGTGCGGCATCATCACGGCGGCGGAGTTACAGGGGCAGTGCCTAACTGTTCGGGGCTTTCTGTTTGCACGGGATTTTCCGGAGATGGAAGGCGGCGTTTGCGCGGAAGCGACCGCAGCCGGGCGGATGGGCATGAGTTATGAGCTGGCGGATGCGCATGTGGCCGATATGCGGGCGAGTGTGTGGACGTTGACGCGGGCGACGTTTACCGGGGCGGCGATCCTGTTGCGGGAGAAGGCGGCGTATCGCGGAACGTCGTTCCGGGTGCGACCGACCGGTGTGCGTTCGCGGGCTTAACGGGTTTGCAAAGGGGGACAGATGGACGAATTGATGGAACGTTTGAGTGCGGCGGCTTCGGCTTTGGAGCGCGTGGCCGAGCAGATGGCAGAGCGTGGCGTTGCGCTGGTGGCCGAAGCGGAGCAGAGCGTGGGCCGCATTGTGGCGACCGTGGAGTCGCAGCGTGAGGGTGAGCTGGCAGAGCGGTTGCGGATCGCGGAGGACAAGCTGATTGCCGCGGAAGGCCGGATTGCGGAGTTGGCGGCGGCGGCGGCGGCGAAGGCTGAGGGGCGGAAGACGGTTTCGGCCGGCATGGCTTCGATGCTGAGCAAGAGTGGTATTTCGGCTGACGGATTGGAGACGGGGCGTCTGGAAGCCGGGGCGCTGGATGCGGCGCTGAGCAGCTTGTCGATCGAGCAGCGGTTTGCGGTGAAGGCGGAGATGCTGCGGAGCGGGTTGCTGGGTTAGGTTGTCTTGGTCTCCGTTGGGCCTGGGCGATCTCACGTTAGCGCACAGAGAGGCTGTGCGCGTAGATGAGGCACCCGGGTTGGTTGCGTTCAGCGGTGAGGTTTGGGGTTGTCGTTTTGAGTTTGTGGCGTTGCTAAGAAGCAGATCCCCTGCGGGGATAACAGAAAGAAAAGCAACGGCAGACGCAGATTCCTGCGGGAATGACAACCAAGCAAGCAAAGCAGATCCCCGCGGGATGACAACAAGGGTGGGACTGTAGCAGGCGTGGCTTCTAGCTGCGCCCTTTTTGTTGGGTTAAAGAACAGTTTGGCTCGGGTGAGCCATGAGGAGATTGAATGAACGCGAAGTTTACGGAGATCAGTGCGGCTGCGGATTACATTGGACCCGGCGCGATTGAAGTGCCGCTGTACCAGACGGAGATTCTGGACCTGGTGCGTCGCCGCGGGCCGTTTGGGCAGCGCATCAAGCAGGTACCGGCTACGGGCCATCCGTCGCGCTACTTCGAAGAGACGGCGATTCCCTCGCCTGCGGCTTCGGCCGGGTTTATGGATCCGCGCAACCTGGTGCCGCCGGTGGTGAGCCCGACGCGCGTGGAGCGCTCGGTGCCGCTGAAGGCGCTGGTTTCGCAGATCAATTACAACCTGTTCGATCTGGAACTGGGCAAGCAGCAGAGCCAGTTCGCGTATCTGCAGGCAAAGGACCTGGCCGATACCGTGGATGGGTTGCTGCGGACGCATGACGTTGCGCTGTGGAACGGCACGGATACGTCGCTGAGCTCGCCGACGACGGCACAGTATTTTGGCGCGGCGGGGCAGATTGCGGCTGGCGGTAATAGCGTGACGATCGGCGCTTCGCAGAGCATTGTGGATGGGCTGAAGTCGACGATTGCGCAGATGCTTTCGAATACCAGCTTTGGGGTGCGGCCTACGGCGATTTATGCGAACCCGGTGTTGCTGGATCTGATCGATCGCGAGATGAAGTCGGAGTTCAACGTGGTGTTGAACACGAAGGCGATCGAGGGCGGGCTGACGGTGAAGACGCTTTCGACGCAGGCGGGCGACGTTCCGCTGATTCCGGAGTGGACGCTGCCCTATACCGGTACACCGGGCTCCGGGTCGGCGGTGCTGCCGGCGTACATCGTGACCGAGGACCTGATTGAGTATCACTGGCTGGGCGACCCGGCTCCGCGGGTGTTCCAGCTGGGGCTGCCGGGGTCACTGGCTTCGCAGTATGTGGCGGTGAAGTTCGGCGGCGTGGTGGTGAAGGGCGCGAACTATGCGCATTACCAGGTGCTGGTCGATCGATAGAGCATTGTTGGTTGTTGGTGGCCCGGGTCGGTGGGAGCTGACCCGGGCCTTCTGGTGCGGATGCAGAACGCGGATCCCTTTGGGGATGACAACCGATGAGCAAGGCAAAAGCAGGTCCTTCGCTTTGCTCAGGATGACAAGTCCTTGTGCGGAGACGAAGGGTTTGAGGAGGGTGGATGGCTTATCTATTGCCGGCTGAATACGCGGTGTATGGGTTGAGTGCGGAGACGGCGGATGCGTGGGTGGCCGCGGCTTCGGCGATGATGGAGGCTTTTTGCCGTCGGAGTTCGCTGGCGGCGACGAGCTACACGGAGCGGCTGCGAGTTTCAAAGCCATGGGGCGTTTTGCAGCTGACGTATGGGCCGGTGAGCGCGGTGACGGCAGTGCAGGCGCGGTATTCGGCGAATCGCGAATGCCGTGAGGGCGTGCTGGCGGAGTATGCGCAGGTGTTTGGGCTGCCGGGGCAGTGGGTGACGGTGGATCCGAGCACGGTGTTGCTGGATTCCGTGACGGGCGAGTTGCGGCTGCCGCCAAACCTGATGGGTTTGCGCTATAGCGAGGCCGAGGTGACGTACACGGCGGGGTTGGCGACGGTGCCGGTGGCGGTGAAGGTGGCCTGTGCGCAGATTGTGCGCAATGCGCAGACGACACCGGGGCTGAATGTGCGCTCAAGCAAGCTGGATACGCTGCAGACGCAGTATTTCAGCGATTCGCTGCTGGACGTGCAGGTGCAAGCGATGTTGCGGCCGTATGTCGCGGAACGGATGGGGTAGCGATGGGGGCCAAGGACTTTACGGCGGGAGCTTTGGGTGTGAATGCGGTGCGGCTGGCGGAGACGGCGCTGGCGAGTTACGGGATGACGGTGTTGCTGCGACTGCCGGGGCTGGCTTCGAGTGGGACGGATGCGGAGCAGCTGGGGCTGGTGGGCTCGGCGGTGTTTCAGGATGTTCCCGTGGGGCCGGCGGTTTGGCGCAAGGTGGGGCAGGAGAAGACGCTGCTGCTGGGCGAGACGGCGGTGGCGGGTCTGGTGGGATCGTGGGGGTACGTGTCAGCGAGAGAGATGTTTGAGGCGGCGGCGGGGGTGGTGGTGGAAGGTGCCATGTACACGATTGCGGCTAGTGCGGCGATTGTTGCGGGGGATGGGCCTTGCGGGTACCGGCTGACGGTGATGGCCCCGGCGCTGGTTTGAAGGGTTTTGTTCAGCTGTGAGGTTCGAGCAGAGACAGCTGTGAGGGTGAGCTGAGGCAGCGAGAAAGCAGGTCCTTCGCTGCGCTCAGGATGACAAGCGATTTGGTTGGGGGGTGCGGTGCAGAACGCGAAGGACACATTTTATGAGGTACTGCGGGGGCGGCTGGCGGCGCTGAACCCGGAGCGGACGGTCGTGGTCCGAAGCGTGACGCGGCCGGGCGTGGTGGTGGATGAGAACGAGTTGCAGGTTTCAGGGCTGCTGCCGGACTGCTTTCACGTGCAGTGGACTACGGAGACGGTGGATACGCAGGGAACGTTGCCGTTGGTGGTGATGGGGTGCCAGATTGCCTACGTGACGGCGGGAGCGGCAGTGCACGGCGGGATGGATCGTGGACGGGCGCTGGCGGCGATGGATGGGGAGCTGCTGGCGGCCGTGAGCCAAGTGCCGCGGAACGTGGTGAAGAGCAGCTACAGCGGGCTGGTGAATGGTGGCGCGGCGGTGGCGATGGGGACACGGATCTGGTGGGGTGAGGTGGTGTTCGGCGCGGCCAAGGTGGAGCGTGAGCGAGTGCTGCGGATGGCGACGATCGCAGTGATGAGCTACGAGGAGGCCGGGGAGCTATGACAGTGACCGAGACGATGCCGCCGGCGATCCGGCGAGTGCGGGCGTACTTTGCACCGGTAAACCGGGCGGCGGGGCAGCCGACGATCTTCGATCCGGCACAGAGTGGTGGATTTGCGCTGGATGCGCCGCCGGTGCCTTGGGTGGACCTGGGGTGGATTCAGGGATTTGCGCGAACGAGTGGGACGGCTATTGCGCCGGTAAAGGCGGGGGCTCCGGCGGCTACGCAGTTTCAGGTGCGCAGCGATGTGGAGGCTACCGTGCGGTTCGGTTTTGAGAGCTGGGGCAAGCTGCAGCTTTCCTTGGCCGCAGGGACGCAGCAGATGAATCTGTTGGCGACGGCGGCCGGGGTGAGTGCGGCAGGGTCTGGTGGGACGGCTATGAGCGCGGTGGCGCTGCAGGCGGGGTCTACGGCTACGGCGCTGAATGTGGGACCGGCAGCGATGGCTGGTTTCGCGGTGGGTGGGCTGGTGGCGGTGGACCTGGATTACGCGAGTGGGCAGGTTGGGTTTGTCGGCAGTGGGGTGAGCGGAGCCTATGTGCGGACAGCTTTGAGCGATGCCGACTACGTGCGGCGCGTGACGCTGAATGTGGGGCGGGTGGCTTCGGTGAGCAACGGCGTGTTGACGCTGGAGGCTCCGCTGGTGGCCGGGGTGCCTTCGGCCGCGATGAAGGTGAGTGCGGTTGCGGGTTTTTGCGATCGGGAAGGATCGAGCTTTTTCCAGGAATGGTCGGCGCTGTTTGTGGGTGAGGGGCAGCAGGGCGAGCGGGTGATCTGGCATTATCCGCGGCTGCAGGGGATGAGCGGGATTGCGGAGGCTGCCGGCGAGGGCGCGGGTGGATACGAGGCGTTGCGGCTGGCTGGGGCTTTCCGGGCGCTGCCGGTGATGGATGCAGTGGATGGGGAGACGGTGGTTTGTTTCCGGAGTTACGTGGCGGGGTAAGTTGGCCTTCCTTGCGGCTCTTGGGCGGCTATCCCGGCGAAAGCAGATTCCCTTCGGGAATGACAGCAAGAAAGGCAAGTGCGACCACAAATGTAAACGCAGGTTCCTTTCGCGAATGACAGAAAGAAGAGCAGCGGCAAGCAGGTCCTTCGCTTTGCTCAGGATGACAAGGTTTTGCCCTGGAGGTGGTGTGCGGATCACGATTGACAACGAGGATGGGCGTGGGGCCGTGGACTACACGGGTGCCGTGGCAGTGGAGGGGCCGGTTACGGTGCAGCGGCAGCTGAATCAGCCTTCACGGTGTACGGCGGAGATTGCCCTGGGTGTTGGGGGGCTGGCGGTGCCGGTGCGGCGGGGACGGGTGGTGGTGACTAGCGATGCCGGGACCGTGTTGTTTACGGGGTACCTCCCTACGGAGCCTGTTGCGGTTTATGCGGGGCAGGGTACGACGGGTGCGGTGTACCGGGCACGGATTTCGGCGGTGAGCGATGAGTGGCTGCTGGATAAGCAGGGGTCGGGCGGGTCGCTGACGGTGGATGGGCTTTCGCTGGCGCTGAGCGGGACGGCGCTGGTGGAGCAGCTGACGGCGCGGGCGCAGGCGAGCGCTGCTGCGAGTGCGGCGACGGGCTCGACGGTAATCACGGTGAGCTCCGGCGGGACCAATGCCCGGGCTACCGGGGCATTTGCCGTGGCGCCGGCGGCGAGCTGGAGTGCGAATGCGGGGGCGGCGGCGGGGGCGAGCTATGCGGGTTACCGGGCGGTGAGTGGGACGGTTTCGGTGCAGACGGCGGGGACGGTGACGCACAGCTTCAGCGATGCGAGCGGGACGTTGAGCGTGGGGGAGTTCAGCGCGGCCAATGTTCGAGAGCTTGCAAACGATGTAACGATCTCCGGGGCGGAGGAGCCTGCGGCGTATGTGCAGGAGATCTTTACAGGCGACGGCACGACGACGGTTTTTTCATTGAGCGAGTCGGCTTTTCGGGGGATGAATCGGACGCTGGTGCGGGACAGCTTTCAAGAGGCTAGCTTCGACACGTCGCAGTGGGTGGTGGGGTCGACGGGCAATCACCTGACGCTGACCGGCGCGGGGCTGACGATGAACGGCGGCAACGGCTATGACGGGCAGACGAGGCTGACGGCCCTGAATGCAATGGAGATGGGCGGGTTTCTGCTGGCGGAGCTGGGCGGGGTGCAGTTCGGGGCGAGCTCGGATGGAATGCTGGCGGGGTTTTATTCGAGTGCGGAGACGGTGCTGGCGAACTGCTTTGCGGGGTTTCGGGTCCGGCAGAGTGTGAGCTCGACCGGGGGCGTGACGGTGCTGGTGCCGGTGGTGAATGGGACCGAGGTGGGTACGGTGTATACGCCGGTGGCTGGGCACAATTACACGCTGCGGTTGCGGCTTTGTTGCGCGGAGATGCTGCGGCTGCCGCAGGTGTACTACTGCATGGTCGATGGAGTGGTGCAGCAGTTTGGCGGCGGGAGTGCCGTGGATGCGGCGATGCAGATGGTATTCGAGCTGGTAGATGAAGGGGTGAGCTCGAATACGCCGGCTACGGTGCTGTATGACACGGCGGCGACCGGGGCGGCGGTTACGGGGACGCCGGGGACGTGTGTGTTTGCGGCTGTGGACTCGGCGAATTTGGTTGGGTCAGTGGGGTCTGTGGAGGTGACGCGGCCGGGGAGTCTGTGGGTGGTGAGCACGCCTCCGAACGGGGTCCCGGCGACGCGGCTGGTGGGTGCGGCCGGGCAGGGTGTGGATTGCGAGGTGAATTACGGGGCTTATGGATTACAGGTAGGGACGCCGGGAAAGGTGACCTTTTTTGCCGGGCGGGTGCCGGTAGCGGGTGAGCGCATTACGGTGAGCTACCGAAACCAGGGCCGAGCGGTGGCGCGGATGGCGGATGCGGCGAGTGTGGCGGCCGAGGCTGCGGCTGGTGCCGGAGTCAGTGTGAGCGGGGTTAGCCGGTGGCTGGGCAAGGTGCTGGCGCCGGTTGCGCGGTCGACTGCGGACTGTGAAGCAGGGGCGCAGGCGGTGCTGGCGATGGGAACGGCGAGGTCGGCGGCGCTGGCGGGGAACTACGCGGCGGTGAACCCGACGGCGGATGTGTGGCCGGGGGACCTGTTGGCGGTGACGAGCAACGGGGTGACGACGCCCCTGCTGGTGCGGTCGGTGATGGCGACGGACGAACACTGCGTGCCGGAGGTGTTGCGGTACAGGATTGCGTTTGCAAACGATTGGGCGACGGAGTTTGCGGATGGTCTGGGGCTGCGGCTGAGTGAGGCTATTGCGAGCAATGCGGTGTTGCCGGCGACGGCGGCGAGTGGACCGGCGGAGGTGCTGGCGAACCTGCCGCAGCTTGCGGTGACGAGCCTCTCGGATGCGGCCTTGCAGGTGAGCACGGGCGTGGTGGCGCCGAGCGGCGGTGGATTTGAGGTGCGGCGACGGGACTTCGACTTCGGGTTGGGTGTGGATGCGCCTGATCTGGTGCTGCGGAGTCCGGTGGCGAACTTCTCAATTCCGCGGGCGGCGCAGGTGGAGCGGTTCTTTATCCGGATGTATGACGCGAGTACGCCCACGCTGTATTCGCGGTGGTCCAGTGCGTTGTTTGTGAACGCTCCGGTGAGTTAGGGCGGAGGGGGTTGGTGTTGCGCTATGAACGACGAGGTTTTGAGCTATGAGGTTCAAAGATGACGGATTTTGAGCAGAAGGTGCTGGAGGATCTGAGTGCGTTGAAGGCGCAGGTGCACCAGTTGATCGGGATCGGACAGCCTGGGCGATTGCAGCAGTTGGAAGGGCGTGTCGATGGGCATGAGCGGAATCTGCAAAGGATGAAGGGAATGGCCGGCGCCTACGGCGGGGCATTGACCTTTGTTCACATGGCGATCGCTTACCTGAGCGGGAAGCATAACTAATGTAGGCGACGGAGAAAGCCGATGCTGAAGATGGAGTGGTCGCAGATCACGCAGAGCCCGAAGTCGACGGTGATTGGACTTTGTGTGCTGGCGTTGGCGGCGGAGCGCGGGGTGCACTTTGACGCGGCCGGGCACCTGGCGATGACGGCTCGGGACTGGTTTGCCGTGGGCTGTGGTTTGCTGACGGCGGCCGTGAGCGGCGTGAGCCAGGATGCAGGGCGCGTCAAGGCGATCGTGCCTGGGTCGGCGGAGCCGCAGATGGTGCCGAGCCATGAAGAGCCGGATGCAGTGGGCGCTGTGCCGTTGGTGCGTGCCCCTGCCAAACAGTACGTAGAGCCGCGATGAGCGGTGAGGAGAACACATGGCTACAACTGCGGTGGTGGTACCTGTTGCCCAGCATTCCTTTTTTGCGAAGGTGAAGGCTGAGTTGAAGAAACTGTTTACGCATGCGCCCGGGTGGGAAGCCAGCGCGGCGGCGACCTTGACCTATGTGGCGCCGATGGTGGAGACCGTGGTCGCGCTGGTGGATCCGGCGGTGGCGCCGGTGGTTGACGGGGTAATTGCCAAAGTGCAGAGTGCGATGGCAGCCGCGGCGGTGGTGATCAAGGATGCGGGGCCGAAGCCTACGCTGGTTACTTATCTGAATGCGATCCAGAGTGACTTGGCGCAGGTGGAGAGCGCGGCGGAAATCAAGGATCCGATTGCCGCGGCCAGGTTGACGGCCCTTGTGGGGACGATCACGGGGGAGATCCAGGCGATTCTGGCGGAGGTTGGGGCGGGAGCTTAAAAGACGAGGCCCGAAGGGGATTGCTTCGGGCCTTCACGGTAACAGCAAACGCAGATTCCCTGCGGGAATGACAACCAAAGGGGGCTAAGCGAAAAGTCGAATTAGCCTATGTCTTCGGTCCAATTTTCGAGGTAGTTCTTGAAGTCCGTCATAAACTTGCCTGCGTCGGAGCCGTCGATGATGCGGTGGTCGAAGCCAAGGGTGAAGCGCTGGATGGAGCGGATGGCGATGGACTCGTTGCCGTCCTTGTCGGTTATCACCATGGGCTCCTTGTTGAGGCCGCCGATGCCGAGGATGGCGGACTGCGGCTGCGCGATGATGGGAGTGCCGAACTGCTCGCCGAAGATGCCGGAGTTGGTGAGAGTGAAGGTGCCGCCGGCTACATCGTCCGGAGCTAGCTTTTTGGTACGGGCGCGATCGGCGAGGTCGACGATGCCGCGAGCGATGCCGAGGAAGGACTTCTCTTCGGTTTGCTTAAGGACAGGGACGATGAGGCCCCACTCGAGTGCGACGGCGATGCCGATATTGATGTGCTTGTTGTAGCGGATCGCCTCGCCTTCGGTGGCCGAGTTGACGATGGCGTGCTTGCGCAGGGCCTGGACGGCAGCGCGGGTGATGAACGGCATGTAGGTAAGCTTGACGCCGTTGCGCTGCTCGTACTTGGTTTTTTCTTTTTCGCGCAGGCGGGCGATGCGGGTCATGTCCACCTTGAAGACGGTGTGGACGTGGGCGCTGGTCTGCTTGGACTCGACCATGCGGCGCGCGATGATGGCGCGCATTTTGGACATGGGCACGAGTTCGCCGGGCTGGGGTGTGGGTGCCGCAGCGGCCTTGGCGGGTTGGGTGGTGGCGGCGGCGGATTGAGCCTGCTGGTAGGTGGCGTGGGTGGCCGCGTCGGGGGGGGGCGTCGAAGCCGGGGAGGTCTGGTTCTGGAACTCGGCTTTGGGTTGGGTGGTGGCGGTCTGCGGAGCTGCGGCGGGTGTTGCGGCCTTGGCACCGCCTTCGAGGTGGCCGAGGATGTCCTGTTTGGTGATGCGGCCGGAGGCGCCGGTGCCGGAGATGCCAGCTAGATCCACGTTGTTTTCCGTGGCAATCTTGCGGACGAGCGGGGAGGAGCGCTGAGGTTCACCCTGCGTGGCTGATGTTGGCGCGGGGGCAGGTTCAGCTTTGGCGGCAGGCGCGGGTACCGGAGCAGAGGCCTGCGGGGCAGAGGAGGAGCCGGCGGCGCCGATGATGGCGACGATGCTGTTGACGGAGACGGTGGCGCCTTCCTGCACCTTGATTTCGGTAAGGGTGCCGGCTACGGGTGAGGGGATTTCGGCATCGACCTTATCGGTGGAGATTTCGAAGATGGGCTCGTCGCGCTGTACGGTGTCGCCGACCTTCTTGAGCCACTTGGTGAGGGTGCCTTCGGTGATCGATTCGCCCATCTGGGGCATGAGAATGTCCGTACCCGGACTGGCCGTGGGTGGGGCCGGAGCCGCAGATGTGCTGCCATCACCGTTGCCGTTGGAGGCAGATGAATTCGAGGTCATACCGTAGTCTTTTGAGTCTTCGATGTAGCTGGATTCAGCCGACGGGGTAACGGTATCCCGCTGCAGCGTGCCCTGGGCGGCGGTTTCGGGCTGTGCTGCCGGAGTGGAGGCTGCGGGCGCAGGGGCCGTAGAGGTGGCGCCGTCGCTTACGGTGCAGACGACGGTGTTGACGCCGACGGTGGCGCCTTCTTCGACCTTGATCTCACCGAGGGTGCCGGCTACGGGCGAAGGGATCTCGGCATCGACCTTATCGGTGGAAATTTCAAAGAGCGGTTCATCGCGGGCGATCGTGTCGCCGGGCTTCTTCAACCACTTGGTGAGGGTGCCTTCGGTGATGGATTCGCCCATCTGGGGCATGAGAACTTCGGTCGGCATGGGTACGGCTTCTCCGTGGGGTGATGCGCCTTGGCACTGAAGATTATACGAATCCGGTTGCGAGCTGGCGTGTTTCGGGCGGTTAGCGATGCGCTGGAGGTTGTAGTGGGTGAATTTACCGCCGTGGATATCGGTCAGCTTCGAGCGGTGAGTTGTCGAGCGGCTAAGTTTTAACTCGAGGCGTACTGGTTGAAGAGTTCGTGCAGGGAGTTCGTGGCGAGGACCTGGCGGCCAAAGATGCGGCCGAAGTTTCGGGCGGTGACGTCGGCGGCTCGGGTAAGGGTCGGCTTGGTAAGGGGATCGGCTTCGAGTTCGAGCGAGGTGACGCCGCGGTCGGCTATGCCGCAGGGAACGATCCAGGTGAAGTCACGGAGGTCGGTGGTGACGTTGAGCGCGAAGCCGTGGGTGGTGATGCCCTGTGCAACGTGGATGCCGATAGCGGCGATCTTCTTTTCCTGCACGGAGCCGCCGGCGTAGGTCCAGACGCCGGTGCGTTTGCAGATGCGCTGGGCGGGCACGCCGAAATCCTTGCAGGTGAAGATGAGGGCCTCCTCCAGGAGGCGGACGAAGTCGACGGGACCGAGATGCGGGCCGCGTTTGCCGGGGAGATCGCCGCGGAGGTCGAAGATGGGATAACCGACGAGTTGGCCGGGGCCGTGATAGGTGATGTCACCGCCGCGGTTGATCTCGTGGATCTCGACGCCTTTGCGGGCGAGCAGATCGTCGGTGGCGAGGATGTTGGCGCGAGTGGCGTTGCGGCCGAGGGTCAGGACGGGAGGGTGCTCCATCAGGAGGAGCGTGTCGCCGACGGTCCCGGATTTGCGAGCTTCGACGACCTCGCGCATGTGGCGCAGACCTTCCGCATAGGGGAGGCGGCCGAGTTGGACCAGATGGAGGATCTGCACGTGAACCTGATGGAGTTGAATTTGCGAACGGCTGATTGCAGCGGGCTGGCCACCCTTCGGATCAAGGTAACCGGGCCTGTGGGTGAGGAAGGCTGCGTGGAGCTCGCCTGTGTGGAGAGGATCACGCAGGGGCACGTACAGCTGCTTGTGCTAAGCGACGAGAAGGGCGAATGATCGCCCTTTCTCGTGGTTGGGAAACGCTTAGACGTTAATGGCCATGCCTTCGACCGCGGAGAAGCCGTCGAGCAGGGCCTCGTAGAGGGTCGGGTGGGCGTGGATGGTGAACATCATCTCTTCCACTGTGGCTTCAAGTTCCATGGCAGTGACGCATTCAGAGATGAGCTCGGTGGCTGAAGGACCGATGATGTGGACGCCGAGGATCTCGCCATATTTGGCATCGGAGACGACCTTCACGAAGCCGTCGTGCGCGTCGAGGATGGTGGCCTTGGAGTTACCGACGAAGGGGAACTTACCGACCTTTACCTGCAAGCCTTTTTCTTTGGCTTGCGCTTCGGTAAGACCTACGCTGCCGATCTGCGGATCGCAGTAGGTGCAGCCTGGGACGCGATCTTTGCGGACGGCGCGGGCATATTTGCCGGCAGCCTTGGAGGCGACGACGATTCCAGCCATGGCGCCCACATGGGCGAGCTGTGGGAGACCGCCGACGATGTCGCCGATGGCGTAGAGGCCGGGCAGTTTGGTCTCCATCCACTCGTTGACCATGACGAAGCCGCGATCGAGTTCGAGGCTTACGGTGTCGAGACCGGCGTCATACGTGCGCGGGGCGCGGCCCACAGCGACGAGAACTTTTTCAGCCTGCTTCGATTGGGTTTTGCCTGCCGCATCGATCCAGGTAACGAGAGCGCCGTCCGCATTTTTCTCGATTTTGTCGACCTTGCAGCTCGTGTTGATCTCGATGCCGCGCTTCTTGTACTGGCGTGCAAGTTCCTTGGAGACTTCTTCGTCTTCGACGGGAACGATGCGTGGGAGAGCTTCGATGATGGAGACCTCGGCACCGAAGCTGTTCATGACGGAGGCGAACTCAACACCAACGGCACCCGAACCGATAACGATCATGGACTTCGGCATGGACGGCAGAGTGAGGATCTGCATGTTGGTCATGAGGGTGTCATCGGCGCCGTAGCCGGGCAGCATGCGCGCATCGGAGCCCATGGCGAGCACGAGCTTCTTGCCCTTGACCTCGGTGTTTGTCTGCTGGGCATAGCCTTCGGCCTGCGCATCGCGGCCGCGGTTCTGCGCCTTGTCCTCATCGGTCACAGTCACGGACCAGACTCCGTCCTTCGCCGGCCCGGTCAGGCGGCCATGGCCGCGCATCACGGTGATCTTGTTCTTCTTCATGAGGAAGTCAAGACCCTTGGTGTGTCTGATGGTGATGTCATTTTTGCGCTTGATGACGGTGTCCCAGTTCACGCGAGGCGAGTCGACGCCGTCGATTCCGTATTCACTGGCGTGCTTCAGGTGATCCCAGATCTCGGCGGAAAACAACATGGTTTTCGTCGGGATGCAGCCCCAGTGGAGGCAGGTGCCGCCGAGCTTGTCGGTTTTTTCGATGAGGGCGACCTTGAGGCCGAGCTGGGCGGCGCGGATCGCGCAGGTATAACCGGCGGGACCGCCGCCAAGCACGACGAGGTCGTAGATCGTATCTGCTGCCAAGGGTGGTGAGCTCCGTTCCTGTATGTGCGGCTTCCTAGCCGTGGTGCGGCACCCTGTGACGCGAGCGCTCAACCGAAGCCAAACCGCTGACAGCCTTATTTTACGCCGCGTGCCTGATCGCGGACGACGCTACGTCCGGACGCTCTTTACCGGGCTACAACCTTGGGCCAATCCAAAAAAGGAGATGCAATCGCATGCACACATTTGTCTACAGCGCCGCAGGTATGGCCCTCACGAAGGAATTTGAAGGGCTGCGGCTGGAAGCCTACGCGGACTGCGCCGGCATCTGGACCATCGGCTACGGGCACACCGGGCGTGACGTAAATTCCAGCCGACGGGTAACCGAGCCCGAAGCAACAGCCTTGCTCACGGCCGATCTCCGCGACGCCACTCAGTGCGTCAATCGAGCGGTGGAGGAGGACATCGAACTCGCACAGCATCAGTTTGACGCACTGGTGGACTTCTGTTTCAACGTGGGGCGGCGGAGCTTCCAGCAATCCAGCCTTCTTGGCTATGTGAATCAGGAGGATTTTTCCTCGGCAGCGTACCAATTCAGTCTTTGGGTCAACGTCGACATGAAACCAGTGCCCGGCCTCATCAGGCGTCGTGCCGCTGAGGCGGCTTTGTTTCGCGGTCTTCGGGAAAACTCAGGCGTGCGTTAGTTGCCTTGAGAGGAGCCCCGTTGAGTTTTGGCTGAGACGGCAGCGTGGTAGGGAGAGCGGGCCTTAGTGAGCAGCCTCACCTGCCGGCGCACCCTGGCCGGGCCGATTTTTGCTCAGCAGGAAACCGAACGCTATCAGCACAAGCGACATCCAGCAAAGCACGCGGTAGATGTCCTGGTAGCCCAGCACGGAGGCCTGCTGGTTCAATTGCTGGTAAATGGAGGCTTGCGCCATATTGTGCGCGTCCGCTGCGTTGCCGGTGGTTCCGGTAAAGAAGCCGGTAAGGGACTTCAACTGCGTCTGGTATGCCTGGCTCCCGGGTTGCATGTAGTTTTGCAGGCGACTCTCGTGGAACATGGTGCGCTGCGTGACCTCGGCGCCAGTGAGGGCGATCAATACACTGCCGCCTACGTTGCGCGCGAAGTTGATGATGCCGGAGACCTGGTTGGAGGCCTCGCGCGGCAACCCGACATAGGCCGCATTTGTGATCGCGATGAACGCGAAGGGGATGGGGATCATCTGCAGGACGCGGAGCCAGGAGTTCCAGTTAAAACTCATGTCCAGCGAGATGTGAGTGGATGAGAAGTAGAAGCTGAAGGCGAAGATGGCGAATCCGAGGATGACCAGGTTTCTAGCGGCGAAACGGCCGACCGCAAAGCCCGCCATCGGCATCATGACCAGGAGCGCGATACCCCCGCCGGTAAGCGCCTCGCCCGCCTTGGTCGCCGTATAGCCAAGCAGCTCTTGCATAAACTGCGGTTGCAGCACCGTGGCGGCATTCAGCACGCCGCCGACCAGCAGCATCAGCAGGCAGCAGATGGCGAAGTTCTTGAACCGGAATAGCCTAAGGTTCATCAGTGGTGCCTTCGCACGCAACTCCCACCAGATGAGGCCGATCATGCCGACGATGAAAAGTGAGCCAAAGAACTGAATGAAGTGAGAGCTGAACCAGGCCTTCTCTTCACCCTTGTCCAGAAACACCTGCATGCCACCCATCGCCAGCGTCAGGAAACCTAAGCCGACATAATCCAGGCGCCGCAGGTTGGCCCGATCGGCCTTGATCCACGGCGGGTCCTCTACAAAACGTGCCACCAGAAACAGCGCAATGGCGCCGACCGGGATGTTGATGTAGAAGATCCAGCGCCAGGAATAGTTATCGGTGATCCATCCACCCAAGGTCGGACCGATCGAGGGTGCGAGCACGGCAACCAGCCCATAAAGCGCGAAGGCCTGCCCACGCCGCTTTTCGTCGAAGCTATCTGCCATGATCGCCTGCGCCATCGGCTGCAGGCCGCCACCGCCGGCACCCTGAATGACACGGGCTATCAACAGGATGGGCAGGGAGGGCGCGATGCCGCAAAGAAAACTCGCAATCGTGAACAGCGCGATGCACGACATGAAAAAATTGCGCCGGCCGATCACACTGGAGGCCCATGCACCGGCAGGCAGAACAATGGCATTGGATACCAGGTAGCTGGTGAGCACCCATGTACCCTGGTCTTCGCTGGCGCCGAGATTGCCCGCAATGTGCGGAAGCGCCACATTGGCGATTGAGGTGTCCAGCACCTCCATAAATGCCGCAAGGGCCACGGTGGCGGCAATCAGCCATGGATTGACTCTCGGCTTCCATCCCGCGTGCTCGTCCGCCATACCGCCATACTCCTCGCCGCCGAGCACTTCCAGCTAAGCCCGCCACGAGGGCGTCTTCTTAGGGATGCGTCTCCCAGCTACTATGGCTCACCAATTCTCCATAAAGCCCCAAGTTGAAGCGTACGTGGTGTTGAGATTCTGCCAATTGGAGAGAAAAACGAAAGGCCGCCCGGTTGGGCGGCCTTCGCTATGGAGTTCGCTTAAGTTAATCGCCGGCGACCGGCTCTTCAATTTCCGTCACGACCTCAGCCTTAGATACAGGAGCCGATGCGGGCTGAATGCCGCCCATACCTAAACCACCGATCTCACCGATCGCTACAAAGCCGCCTGGAAGTTCGGGCTCCTTCAGAATCTCCTTGCGATATAGCTTGGCCATGCGGGAGTTCTCGGCATCCTGCTTCAACTTCGCGTCACGCGCCCGGATCTTCTCTTCGCGAGCATTCTTGGCCACACCGGACTTCTCAAATGTGTCGTTTGCAGCCGAGTTTACGTGGGCATCGTTGAGCACCAGGTCATACTTCTCCTGCTTCTCAATGCCGACCTTTTTACCGCCCGCGAAGATCTCGTGCCGGCCGTGCTCCTCATACCACTTGGTGAGTGAGGACGTCATATGCATCTTCTCGATGATGTTGCGCCAGCCCACACCCGTGTTGTATGCACAAAAGCTGATCTCACCCTCCTGCGTAGCGTAGGGAATGATGCACTGCTCGGTGCGGCGGAAATCGTAATTGAAAAGGTCCTGGAACCACATGCCCGCGATGAACAGGAAGTTCCAACGGTCGCCGCGGCGCTTCTCAATATCAGCCTGTGTGCGATCCGCCGTGACCTTGCCGTAGTTACGGCCAGTCGCACCGAAACACTTATCAAACTTGGTCAATAGCGAGAAAATGCTGAAGTGCGTGGGAGCCTTAGAGGGCTCGTAGTTGCGGATCAAAGCCAGAGACGCACCGAGGATAGTGAAGAATTTGCCGCGGGCAGCGTCATTCACCTTGGCAATATCCTTGGCGAGCTGATCGGCCTTCAGGAAGGCTGTAACCGGCACCGCTTCCTTCGTTTCCTTATCAATCATCAGCGCCATGCCGATACCGCAGTTCGGATGGCAGCCGCAACTCAGCTGGCCCCAGTCATGCTCCGGTCCATGCACCAGATCGGCCCAGTCAGAGAAAGTGGACATAAAGCTGATTGGGAACCAGTCGCGCGTGGATTCACCCAAACCCGTCTGGTCGCGGATGTCGTGCGCCAGATGCGAGAGCGTGTAACGCTGTGCCATGCGACGCTCATCGGAGATGGCCTCATCACGGCCAGTGAAGCTCACCGGCTGGAACGAGAGGAAGTTAATCTTCTTTGGGTTATCCAACGCGAACTGGATGATGCGCCCAACCTGCTCGTTGTTAATGCCATTGATGATCGTGGTCACCGGGACGATGTCCACACCGGCCTTATGCAGGTTGTGAATCGCCTGCAGCTTCACATCGAACGCATTGCCCACCTTGCGATGCGAGTTGGCCGCATTACCGATGCCGTCAAATTGCAGATAGGCGTAGCGCAGACCGGCTTCGGCCGACGCCTTCGCAAACTCCTTGGACTTCGCAAATTCAATGCCATTCGTAGCCGCCTGCACGGAGTTGTAGCCGACCTTGCGGGCGTACGCTACCGCATCCAGGAAGTAGGGGCTCAATGTGGGCTCGCCACCTGAGAACTGCACGCTCATCTGACGCCGCGGCTTGATCAGCAGCGCGTTATCAAGCATGGTCTTAATCTCATCCCACGAAAGCTCATGCACGAAGCCAACCTGGTTGGCGTCCATGAAGCAGGGATCGCACATCATGTTGCAACGATTGGTGAGATCAATCGTGAGTACGGATCCACGACCATGGGTGACCGTGGACGTGCCGTGATTGTGCAGCTTGTCGTCATTGTGGGCGCGGATGTCGCGGCCCGGGAAGACGTCTTCCAGGTGCTGCATCATCGGCGCATCAATTGACATGACATCTTCAAAGTGACCATGGATCGGGCAGTCCTTCACCATCAAGATCTGGCCATCGCGCTCGATGATCTGCGCTTTGATCTCGCCAACCTTTTCGTTCAGCAGAATCTCGTGCGGCAGCTTGCCGTCCACGATGGACTGCCGGATCTCCGGAATGCACTTCGGGCAGAGTGAATCGGTGGTACGCGGCCAACCAAGGGGAGGCTTCTCCTTCTGGTAGCTCTTCAGCAGCGGCTTGTCGCTCCACTTGGGGGTGAAGCTCTTGTTGGGGCTGATCGCATTGATCTTTGAAAAAACTGCCCAACCCGCGCGCGCGCCATACACCACGCCTTTTTCCAGAATCTTAAGTGCTTTACCCATCGCTTGTGCTTCTCCTGAGAATATGTCGCCGCGTATTTTCAATTCGATGCGGCTTGGCTTGCCTAGGCTACTTGTTCCATTCACTTCCGGCGAGTTCCTACTATGGTGCGTTCCGCCAGGAAGCAGTCGCAGGGCTTGCCTGTGCTCCTTTTACGCTAGGACCGCTGCCGCAGGAGTGTCATCCTTACAGCAGCGAACTGCGATATATTGCAGCGAACGGCAGGATCGGCTTTCCGAGTTCATCGAGAGACCTTAACTCCATTCAGGCACTCGCCGGCTGCCTGTCCCGCTACACTGCTCCCATGGGCGAGTTCGGTACCCCCCGTCGCTTTTTGTTTCCCCCACGTAGTTCGTGGATGCTCTTGGGAAGCCTCCTCTGTGCCGGGTATGCTCCCAGCCAGAGCCCGGCGACGGTCCCTGACCCGGCTCAAACCGCCTCGTCCCAGGCTGCTCCCGCCGCACCACCCGCCTCAACCATCACCGTCAACTCTCAACTGGTGCTCGTCCCCACCGAGGTCCGCACAAAAAAGGGCGAAACCATCTACGGTCTGCACGCCACGGACTTCACCCTGGAGGCCGATGGGGTGCCGCAACGCGTTCGCCTGGACGACTCCCTCAATCCCATTCCGATCTCCCTTGTCGTGCTCGTGCAGTGTTCCCGCTCCGCCGCGATCGAAGGTCCCAAGATCAAAGGACTCGCCACCATGGTCGAGGTCATTGCCGGTGGCGGCCCCGCGCAGGTCGCCCTGGTCGACTTCGGCAACCAGCTCGAGATGCTCACCAACCTTACGGACGACCCCGCCAAGCGCGACGCTGCCTTCGCCGAACTGCAGCCCTGCGAGGATGACCCCGGCGACAGCATCCTTGACGCCGTTGCGTTCGCCAACCGCCTGCTCGACCACCGCCACGCCCCCGGCCGGCGTGTCATTCTGCTGATCTCCGAGACCCGCGACCACGGCAGCAAAACCAATCCCGCGGGTGTCATCGAGGCCCTCGGCAGCTCCAACACCGTCGTCGAATCCGTCGCCTTCTCCGCCCTGCGTGCCGAGGAAACCGAGCGCTTCAAGGAGCACGCTCCCTCTGGCCTGCTCAATCCGGCGAGTCTCCTCTATGCCATTCTGCAGGCGTTCCGCAAAAACATTCCGAAGGAGCTCGCACACCAGACCGGCGGCGAATACATCAACTTCTCCTCCGAAAACGGCTTCGACCGCAGCCTGAACACCCTCGCCAACCGCCTCCACAACGGCTATCAGCTCAGCTTCGCTCCACGTTTTCCGCCGGGAAGCGCGGCGGCCGGGGAAGACCTGCATCGGCTGGTCGTGCGCGTGCCCAAATACCCGGACGCCGTCATCGAACACCGCGAATCCTACTCCGTCACACCCGCCTCTTCCGTCGCACCTGCGCTGCCAGACACGCCATCCACCACGAAGCAGTCCCCGCCTTCGTAACCTCAGCTTGTCTTCCCAAGCTCCCTAGCTTTCTAAGCGCAGCGAAGGACCTGCTGTTCTCGCCTCCCGTACACTCAAAGTCGCATGAGCCACCCCAGCGCGCCCAGCCCACACCGTCCCGTCCTCCTCCTCCACGGCGGGGCATGGGCCATGCCGGACGACGCCGTCGCCGCCCACCAGAAGGGCATCCAAGCCGCCCTGAACGCCGGCTGGGCCGTTCTCGCTGGCAAGGGTTCGGCGCTCGACGCTGTCGCCGCCGCCATTGAGGTGCTCGAAAATGACGACACCTTCGATGCCGCGCACGGTTCCTTCCTCACCCGTGACGGCCGCGTGCAATGCGACGCTCTGATGATGAGCGGGGCCGACCTCCGCGCCGGCGGCGTTGCTTGCGTCGAGCGCCTCCGCAACCCCATCCACGCCGCGCGCCTCGTGCTGGAGCGCTCCCCGCACGTCTACTTCGTCGGGGCCGGGGCCGAAGACTTCGCCGCCGCGCATGGCATGCCGCTCATCCCCAACCGGGAGCTGGTCATACCCCGTGAACAGGCTCGCCTGCGCCAGTTCCTTCGCGATGAAGCGGCCGGTCTGCCCGATATCACCTTCGCCGGCTCTGCCACCGAGAAGGTGGTCATCCTGAGTGAAGCGAAGGACCCGCTTTCTAGCCGAGCCGCCGCTCTTGCTGAAAACGATGATCCAGCCCTGGCCCAAACCGCAATCGACGAAGCGATCCAGCACGGCCTTCCCACGGAGTTACAGTTCACCGATCCAACCCTGCACTCCCACGACACCGTCGGCGCGGTCGCGCTGGACATCGCCGGCAACCTCGCCGCAGGTACCTCCACCGGAGGCACCCTCGCCAAGACGCCCGGCCGCGTCGGCGATTCCTCACTGATCGGCTGCGGTTGCTACGCCGATAACACCTCGGCCGCCGTCTCGCTCACCGGCTGGGGTGAACCCATCATGAAGCTCGTGCTGGGCAAGTGGGCCACCGATCGCGTCCTGGCCGGCAGTACGCCACAGGATGCCGCTACGGACGCCATCGCCTATCTCAGTAGCCGGCTCGGCGGCCACGGGGGCATCATCCTTCTCGGCCCGGACGGCCGGCTCGGCCTGGCTCACAATACGCCGCGCATGGCGTGGGGCTGGGCGAACGGCGAAGACCGGAGCTTCGGCTCCAGCGTCAACTCCTGGCGCATGCCTGACACCCGGCTGGGGTAGAACATCCTTCTTGGGTTGTCGTTCCCGAAGCCGGGATGTGACATAGTCGCGAACAAAAGAACTCCGCGCGGGGACGATTCGTTCCCACGCGGAGTTCTCACAATGAAGATCAAAGTGCGATGCAGTTACTTTGCAGCGGGCTCTGCTTCCTCTTTGCTGGCCTGCGAAAGCGCCTCGCCCAGCTCGCGAATGTGCTTTGCATTGGCGTTCTGCTCATCGCCGGCAACTGCAACAGTGTCTTTGCCCAGCTTAGCAACCAGCTTGCCAATGGCCTCGCCGTCTAGCTCCTTGGCATGCAGCAGCTTCTTCAGCTTGCCGAGATCCTGCACAACCTTTTTGACCCCTTCATGATCGTGCTTGGAAAGGTAATCTTCCCAGCCTTCAATGTTGGTGGTGGCCTTCTCGATGGTGAAGCTCTTTACGCCGCCCTGGATGGCTTCCAGAGTGCTCTTGATGCGGGTGGTGGGCATGGGCTCGTACTCCTTTAAGGTCTGTCGTCTGCTGTCGTTATTGATGCGACAGGTAGTGCGATGCAGACCTCCTCCGTCGCCCTGTTGCAAATCCAAGAAAACGGGAACCATCTTTGCCCTGCCAACGTTCACGGCACAACGTGTGCGTTAGAGCCAAATGCCCCGACCACCTGGAGCAGTTTGTGAGGATCAGCCAGTCACACCGAAACAGCCGCAAGCTCTCCAGCCAGCGCCGGCTTTACCCCCGTGCCCAGCAGCTCAATCGAACGCATCATGCTCCCGTGCGGAAGCGGGCCGCCGCTCATCATCAGGCTCACCCGCGACACCCCGCCGAGCACCTGGTCCATGTGCCGCAGCTTGGCCGCGGCCGTCTCCGGTGAACCCACAACCAGCGCGCCCAGAGGACCTGTCTGCGCGGTAAATGCCGCCCGGTTCGTCGGCGCCCAGCCGCGCTCCCGGCCAATGCGCCCAAAGGTGTGGGCATAGGCCGGCCAAAGCTCATCGGCAGCCTTCGCGTCGGTTTCGGCCACGTAGCCAAGCGCATGCACCGCCACATCCAGCGACTCCGGCGCATGCCCGGCCCGGCGGCCCGACTCACGATAAAGATCGATAAGCGGCCGGAAACGGTGCGGCTCGCCGCCGATGATGGCCACCGTCAGCGGCAGTCCCAACATGCCCGCTCGGGCAAAACTATTCGGCGTTCCACCGACGCCCAGCCGAACCGGCAACGGCGTCTGCACCGGCCGCGGATAGACACCCTGCCCCGTCAACGACGAACGGTGCTTGCCCTGCCAGAACACCTCCACCTCGTCCCGCAGATGCAGCAGCAGGTCCAGCTTTTCCGCAAACAGCTCGTCGTAATTCTTCAGGTCGAACCCGAACAGCGGGTACGACTCAATAAACGAGCCCCGCCCCACAATCATCTCGGCTCGTCCATTGGAGATCAGATCCAGGGTCGCAAACTGCTGGAAGACGCGCACCGGATCCTCCGAACTCAGGACCGTTACGGCGCTTGAAAGCCGGATCCGCTCCGTACGGGCAGCCGCAGCGGCCAGCAACACCGCCGGCGCCGACGCGATGTACTCTTCGCGATGGTGCTCGCCGATCGCGTACACGTCCAGCCCCACGCGGTCGGCCAGTTCGACCTCGTCCAGCATCTGCCGCACACGTTCCACGCCCTGTTTCCCCAGGTTCGCACCTGGAGCCGTCATGATCTCTACAAAGCTGTCGATGCCGATCTGCACGCGTTCTCTCCTATGCGCTTACCCGAAACACACAGGCCAGGTAAGGCACGCCGCACCCTCCTGCTAGCAGGTGAGCTCGGCTATCCGATGCCCCGAACAGGGGAAAGGCGCAGGAACGACGCACGCTGGCAACGTGCGTCCCACCGAATTCGTAGAGATCGGGTGTCCTCGAACCTACTTCTTCCCGTTGGCGGTCACCTGGTACGCCCCCGGGCGCGGCAGCAGGCTGGCCGGCACCGGCAGGTGAGCCTCGTCCGCCGCTGCGGCAGCCACCGCTGGGGTCGGCAGCGCACCCGGCCACTCGTACGGTGCCTGCACCGCGGTACCAAAGCCGAGCATTGGCGTCCGGCCCAGCCTCCAGGCACTGCGATTCAGGGTCACGAATATCGTCGCCGGCTCCTTGCCCCGCTCGTTCACCAGGCTTTCGATCCCGGTCACGTTAAAGGTGTGCTCGGCGACACGCACCGTCAGCTGGCCATCATGGTAAGCCGCCGGCACCGATACGGTATCTAGCGAAGGAGCCAGCGACACCAGCGCCGTTCCGACTCCCGGCATGAACAGGTAGAAGTAGCTCGCCGCGTTGACGTCATAGTTCAGCCGCACCTTGCCCACCATGCCATCCACGCTGTACACCCCGTCGCGAATGCGCGCATACATCAACGGCATATCGGTCCTCGGGTGATGAGAGGGCAGGGCGGAGGGGATCCGGTCAGGGACATCGCTGGAGAACACCGCCGCTTCTCCCGTGGCCGCGGGAAAGGTTTGGGCATGCGATTGCAGAAAAGCCGCGCCCGGCAGAACCACCAACAACGATGCAGCGCGAAGAAGCAACGAAGAGATACGCAAGGCAAACTCCTGAAAAATTGCAGTCTTTGTCGCCGTCAAAGCGGGGCAGAACGCTCTGCTCTTGCCGGCGACCCGTCGAACACACCGCGCAGAAGCTGGGGACGGAACCGGCTGCCAAGACAGTCGGTCGTCGTTTTCTCTACAGCGGACGATCGGTGCCGGTTTTAGCGCCTTGTCGCCTGCGGTGGAGCCTCTTGCGTGGTGAACCAAACCTACCACTTGTGTGGGATCTGTCTACATATCCTTGGTAACCTCCTCCCCCGGCCCGAACTCATTACCCCGGCCCGCACCCAGCCCGCCCTGCATGTTCCAATAGGGGCAGGAGCACGTTGCACCCATGCCTTTGAACTGCGGAATCGTCGGTCTGCCCAATGTCGGCAAGTCCACCATCTTCAACGCGCTGACGGCCTCCAAAGCGCAGGCCGCGAACTACCCCTTCTGCACCATTGACCCCAACGTCGGCATCGTCTCGGTCCCGGACCCGCGCCTCGACAAGATCGCCGCGCTGATCAAGCCAAAATCGCTGGTCCCCACCACGATGGAGTTCATCGACATCGCCGGCCTCGTCGCCGGCGCCTCGAAGGGTGAAGGCCTCGGCAACCAGTTCCTCGGCCACATCCGCTCCACCGACGCCATCGCGCATGTGGTCCGCTGCTTTGAGGACCCCGAAGTCATCCACGTCGCAGGCCTCGTCGATCCACTTTCAGACATCGACACGATCAACACAGAACTTCTGCTCGCCGATCTCGACACCGTAGAAAAGCGTTGGGGCCGCCTGGAAAAGCTGCTCCGCATGGCCACCGATCCTAAAATCAAGGCCGAAGGCGAAGCGGTCACCAAGCTGAAAGCCGCGCTCGAAGCCGGCAAGCCCGCCCGCACCGTCGACCTCACCGACGACGAGCGCGCCGCCGCCCGCGACCTGCACCTCATCACCGCCAAGCCCATGCTCTACGTCGCCAACGTCGACGAAGCCGCGCTCGCCACCGGCAACGCCCACACCGCCAAGGTCGAAGCCCGCGCCAAGGAAGAAGGCTCCGAGGTCGTGCTCATCTGCGGCGCGCTCGAGAGCGAAATCGCCCTGCTCGAACCCGAAGAACGCGGTGAATTCCTAGCCGACATGGGCCTCTCCGAGCCCGGTCTCGACCGCCTCATCCACGCCGGCTACCGCCTGCTGAACCTCATCACCTACTTCACCGCCGGCGTGCAGGAGGTCCGGGCCTGGACTATCATCCGAGGCACAAAAGCCCCCGGAGCGGCGGGTGTCATCCACACCGACTTCGAACGGGGCTTCATCAAGGCCGACTGCTACAGCTCCAACGATCTGTTCACCCTCGGCAGCGAACAGGCCGTGAAAGAAAAAGGCCTGCTCCGCTCCGAAGGCAAGGAATACCTCGTTAAGGACGGCGACATCCTCTTCTTCAAGTTCAACGTCTAGTGGCGCAGCGCACCCAAGGAGCGTGCAGAGATCGACTCTGTGCGCGTTCCAAACTCGTCATCCTGAGCGCAGCGAAAGACCTGCTTTCGCATCCCGGCTCCTGACGCCGGCGGCGGCCTCAATGAAAGTCGTGCGACTGCATCGGCGCCGCCGTAATCTCCAGCTCTCGAATCCGCTCCGCCCGCACATGCACCACCTGGTCGATGTTCTGCAATGTGCCGTCAATCAGCAGAAACTTCGCATACGTCACCAGCGAGCGGTTCGCCTCATACAGCTCCGGATGCACGATCGCATTGGCAATCCCCGTCTCATCCTCCAGCGACAAAAAAATAAACCCATGCGCCGTTCCCGGCCGCTGCCGTGCAATGACGCAGCCGGCAATGCGCGTCTTCACACCATGCCGCAACAGCTTCAGATCGCCCGCACGCAGCACCCCCATGCGCTCCACCTCCGCCCGGCAGTGCCGCATCGGGTGGTGCCCCACCGTCACCCCCATCCCCGCGTAATCGGCCACCATGCGCTCTTCGGGGCCCATCGGCTCCAGCGGGGATTCATGCGCTTCATCACGATCCAGTTCCTGCAGCAAGGGTCCCGCAGGCCGCACCGCACGTTCCACCTGCCACAACGCATCGCGCCGATGTAGGCCCGCACCCAGCGAGTTCAGCGCCCCCGTTTCCGCTAACACCGTCATCTCCGCCTGCGACAGCGAGGGCACTCGCCGCGCCAGTTCTTCAATGCTGCAAAACGGCCGCAACGCCCGTACCCGCTCGATCTCCGCCGCAACATGCGCCCGCATGCCCCGCACATACCGCAGCCCCAGCCGCAGCGCGAACTTGCGCGAAGCACCACGCTCCGCCTCCGCCAACGGCTCCAAAGTGCAGCGCCAATCTGAGTGCAGAACATCCACCGGCTTGATGCGCAGCCCATGCCGCTGAGCGTCTTTCACCAACACTGCGGCAGAGTAAAACCCCATCGGCTGGTTATTCAAAATCGCCGCCGTAAATACCGCGAGGTGATGGTACTTCAACCAAGCCGAGGCATACGAGATCAGCGCAAAGCTCGCCGCATGGCTCTCCGGAAACCCATACAGCGCAAACGAGCTGATCGCCAGCACAATCTCCTCCTGCGCCTTGGCATCGACTCCGTTCGCATCCATGCCGGCCCGCAATTTTTCTTCCAGAACCTTCATCTTGGCCGCGGATCTTCGACTTCCCAGCGCCCTCCGCAACTCCTCCGCCTCACTGCCCGTAAAATTCGCAATCGTCATCGCAATGCGCAGCAGCTGCTCCTGAAACAACGGCACACCCAACGTGCGTTCCAGCACCGGCTGCAGAGAAGGGTGGGGGTACGTCACCTGCTGACGACCCTGCCGCCGTTCCATGTACGGGTTCATCATCTGCCCCACGATCGGCCCCGGCCGGATGATCGCGACCTGCACCACAATGTCGTAAAACTTTTTGGGGTTGTTACGCGGCAACGACGCCATTTGCGCCCGCGACTCCACCTGAAACAGCCCGATGGTATCCGCCTTCTGCAAGGTCTCGTATACCTCCGGATCATCCTGCGGCAGCTGCGCGAGATCCAGCGCTTCGCCGTGATGGTGCGCAATCAAATCACGGCAATCCTTCATCACGGCCATCATGCCCAGGCCAAGCAAGTCCACCTTGATCAGACCCATGTCCGCGCAGTCTTCCTTGTCCCACTGCACCACGTTGCGCCCCGGCATACTGGCCGGCTCAATGGGCACCACCGACGCCAGCTGATTCTGCGCAATGATCATGCCGCCCGAGTGCTGCCCCAGATGCCGCGGCAGGTCCAGCATCCGGATCGAAAGCTCCAGATACTTCGCTATGCGCGGGTGCTTCAGATCGAACCCCGCATTGCAAAACTGGTGCTCCATCGAATCCGTCGGTCCCTTCCACTCCCACGAGTTCACTAGCCGCGTCAGCCGTGCCTGCATCTCCGCGTCGAAGCCCAGCGCCTTGCCCACCTCACGCGCCGCCGATTTGCCGCGATATGTAATCACATTCGCGCACATCGCCGCGCCGAGTTTGCCGTAACGCTCATACACATACTGGATCGCCCGCTCACGATCCTCACCCGAAGGCAGATCCAGATCAATGTCGGGCCACTCTCCACGCGTGTCGGACAAAAATCGCTCAAACAGCAGGTTCATTCCCACTGCATCGACAGCCGTTATGCCCAGCGCATAACAGACCGCCGAATTGGCCGCCGAGCCACGCCCCTGCACAAGGATGCCGTTTTTCTCACAAAACTGCACGATGTCCCAGACGATCAGGAAGTACCCCGAAAGGTTGAGCCGTGTAATCAGCGCCAGCTCTTTCTCCACCTGCGCATCGGCCTTCTCGCGCAACTCGGCGCTCTTCTTGCAGCCGTAGCGCCGCGCCACGCCCTCGATCGTGCGCTTGCGCAGAAAGCTGTCCATGTCGTCGCCGGCGGGCACCGGGTAGCGCGGAAACTCATAGCCCATGTCTTGTTTCATCGCAAACGCAAGCCGGTCGCTCAACATGCCCGTGTTGCCGATCGCCTCCGGCACATCACGAAATAATGCCGTCATCTCTTTCGCGGAACGCAGATGCCGCAGACTGTTCTGCTGCAATAAAAATCCTGCCTCATCGAGCGAGCACCCATGCCGGATGCCCGTAAACACATCCAGAATTTCCCGCTCGAAATCCGTGGCCATGTTTACGCCGTTGGTTGCGAGCAGAGGCAACCTAAACTCGCGCGCCAACACCGTTACCGCCTCGTTGCGCGCCTCTTGTTGCCGCAAACCGTGCCGTTGCAACTCGGCAAAGACATTCTTTTCCCCAAAACTTCCCACTAACTTGCCCAGCACACGGCGACCTTCGCTGATGCCGCCGCGCTCCAGCGCCGCCGCCAACGGCCCCTCATCGCCGCCCGTCAGGCAAACCAGACCATCGGCGTGCTCCTGCACGGCTCGCAGCGTCGCCACGCCATCGCCCTTGCTCCGCTGTGTCAGCTTGTAGCTGGAAATCAGCAGCGATAAATTCTTGTATCCCCGTTGCGACTCACACAACAGCGAAAGCCGCACCGGTCGCGTGGGAACTCCATGCGGCTGCCACGCCGGCGGCCGCAGCTGCTCCCCGAACGCCTCCACCGAAACCTCAGCACCGATGTGCGAGCGCAGACCGTGTTTCTTCGCCGTCATATACAGTCGCGGTGAACCGTACAGCCCATCGCGGTCCAGAATGGCCAGCCCCGGCAAGCCAAGGTTGGCCGCCTGTTCCGTCATCGCCTCCGGCATGGAAGCACCTTCCAGAAACGAAAACGCCGACCGCGCATGCAGCTCCACATACCGCTCAGCCATGAGCCGTCTCCGTGTTCCGCCGGCTAGTCATACACCCCCACCACGAACCACGCGCCGGAGCCGTGCTCCTGCCGCAGGTGCAGCGCCATGCATGGTTCTTCAACCGTGATATCCCAGGCCGCGTGATCCCAGCTCTCGCCGTTCCACCAGCAACCGCTGGAGTGCCACGGCCCAGTTGCCGAGACCAACGGCATCCGGCTCCCCTGCCAATACAGGGTCTCCGGCCGTTCCTCCCGCACCGTTACCCGTACCGGTTGCGGCGGCCGCAGCATCCGGATCGCCAACCTGTCCGGCGATTGCATGCCCTCGCCCACGGAGGCCCGGATCGACACCGTAGCGCCCGTCCTCTCCGCAGCTGAACCTTGCTCTCCCAGCACCGGTTCAAACGGACCCACGGTAAAGGCATCCTCCTGATGCGTGTCGCGGAGCACGGGCGAACCCACACGGTCCTCCCCGGCGATCGAGCGCAGCCGTGCCAGCAGCAGATCCAAACGGCCCGGCTCAGGAAACTCTGCTTGAAACAATCCACGCTGCGCCGCCGGCGGCTCGGCCGGCTCCGCCTGCAATCGCACCCCTACAATCCCGCCCCGCGGCGGCCGGGCCTGCAGTTCCAGGTTCAACAGCTTCAACAGCAGGTCGCGGCTGCTTGTGGGCACCGCCGGCCGCACCTCCAGCACATGCGCCTGCGCGATGCCCTCCAGCTGCAAAGTCAGCCGTACCCGCCGCAGGGCGTAGGCTCGCTCCATCGCGCGGCACAGCAGCGCCTCCAGCATCGGCGACAACACAAACAACAGGGAATCCAGCAACACCAGCGATGAATCGAGCGTAAGACTCTCCCGCAGCGTAAACGCCGGTTCCTCCGGCACCAGCAGGTGCTCGGCCTCGCCTTTCGCAAGCAGCTGTAATCGACGGCCACCTTGGCCCAAACGGCTGATCAGCGCCGCCTCCGGCAATCTCGCCAGCTCGCCGAAGGTGCGAATGCCCCAACGCGCCAGCAGCTGCCGCAATCGTGGTTCGCAGGGCAGCAGACTCACCGGCAATGGCGCTAACCGTGCCGCAAGCTCCTCCTCCTCCACGCACGCCGTCTGCCGGACGGCCCGGGCGAGCACCGAAGCCGCTGCCGCATTGGGCGCCGTGGCCACCCGCGCGGCCACAAAGCCCGCGCCCGCCAGACCCGCATGCAGCCGCTCGGCATAGGCTTCGGCTGATCCAAATAAACGGTGCATTCCGGACCGGTCCAGCAACAGCAAGGCCCCGCGCACCGCTGCGGCCGCGGCATAGCCGTTGGCCGGCGACCCCACCGCCTCCACCCGCGGTGAAAATCCTTCTACCACCCTGCACAGCTCCCGAAACGCCCGTTCTTCCTCCCCTACGTCGCGCGCTCGCAGCAGCTCCGGGCCGGCGGCCTCCGCCTGCACCCGGCTCATGCCGTGTTCCACCCCTTTGGCTCGTGCCGCCGCACTCAGGGAAAACACCCGTTCCCCCGGGGCGACGCCCTCCAACAGCACCAGCGACGCTCCGCGCAGCCCCGGGACGCGCTGCCTCCATGCCTGCACGGGAAACTCGGGTAGAAACACCGCTGCAAAGCTCATCCCGCCCGGCTTCAGCTCATCCTTCTCGTGATCGTTTCGCTTGCCACTCATCACGTGCCATCCGTCCCCCGGCCCTTGCCGGCCGTTCATTGCCCTGCCGCCCGCATCCACGTGGGTGCCGCCCGCCAGCCGGCTACCCGGCCCGGCGATTTCTTGCCCCACACCGCTCCCGTTCGCTGCCGTGCCACCTCGGCCTGAAAGGGCATGCTTGTCAGCACACCGCCCTGCATCCTCGCCGGCTGGTCTCCACCGCACTGCAACACACAAGCCGCGCTGGATCGCGCACACGGCTCCTGCGTCAGCAGCACCAGCAGCGCATCGCTGCCCTGCACGGCCCGCCGGTATCGCCACCACGTCGCCGAAGGCACCCGCAGCGCCTCCTCAACCCGCAGCGATGCCAGATCCAGCACCACCACACGGAACCCTCCCGCCTGCAGAACCTGATCCGTCGCCCGCAGCGCCGCATCCAGCCGTCCCCAAGGCCGTTGTTCCCCACGCTCTCCTACGCTCTGAACGGCACGCAAACCTTCAGGTGCGTGTCGAGCGGGGGGCCAGGCCGTCACCGTGCCGCCATACGCCGCTACGCTGGGCTCTGTGCCCCTGACCCCGTCACTACCCGGTCTTTCTCCCAGCAGCCCGGCCCGTGCCGCCGCCGCCGCACGCTGGTTAGCCTGTCGCAGCGGGTCCGCCTCATCCGGCTTGCGGGAGTTAAACCGCTCCCACGCCAGCTGCTCCTCTGAAGCCGCACCCAGCCCGATGGGCTGGTTCGGATACCCCGGCGTGCCCTCCATCTTGCGCTGCCATCGCTCCGCCCGGGCCGCCAGCATGCCCTCCAGCGCCGGCGCCAGCCCTTTGATCTCCGTACGCGGATGCACCCCCAATCCCCAGCGCTGGCTAGGCTCCCGTTGTGGGGACGCCTCGGACGCCTCCTCCGGCCTGCCAGACGGCTCCGGAACAGTACGCGACCGCCTCCCCGCTCCTTCGTTGGCTCTGCGCTCCGCCTCCGCAAACCGCACCCAGAGCAGGTTGCGCAGGTGCACCCCCGCGGCCGCCGCGCTGTGCGGGTGCAAGCTGTCGCCCACATCCACATACGCGCAGGCCGCCGTCCCGGACGCCCTCGCCAGCAGCGCCAACGCCAGTGATGTCCGCCCCGATGACGCCGGCCCCGTCAGCTCACACAACGATCCCAGCGGCAGACCGCCGTGCAGCAGGGCATCCACCGCCGCCACACCGGTGGGTTGCAGCCGCGGCGCCTGCCGGGCCAGCGGCGAAAGCGCCCCCGGAACGCGGGCGGCCAGTTTGGCTTCGATCTCGAGCTTGAGTGCAGCGGCAGTTGCCATTGTCAATTCGCCTTTTCTTCGCCTTAGGATGCCCAGACTACCGTACCCGGCTCACTTTTGCCACCTTGCACAAAGGGCAGTGCAGACCGCCGATTGTGGGATTCCCAATGCGTTGGCTTTATGGCACGGGCGCCGATTTACTCAGAACTTCACAACTTTGGAGCCCTCGACAAAAAAGAAGACGCCAGGACAAAGTCCTGGCGTTTTCTGGGTTTCATCCGGTGTTTCCGTCTTTTCTATGGATAAAGCAGTGTCGTCGTCCAGCCAGCCTCAGCGGCCGTAAACACCCGTCGATCGTGTAGGCGATCCGGTCCGTCCAGCCAGAACTCTATCGTCTGGGGATGGATCGTGTACCCGCGCCAGAAGTCCGGCCGTGGGATCTCACCCTCGGCATGTTCGGCGGTGAACTGCGCCACGGCCTGCTCCAGGACCGCGCGTTCCGGCAGGGGCCGGCTTTGCAGGGAAACTGCCGCACCGATCTGGCTCTTGCGGGAGCGGCTGTGGTAGTACTCGTCCACCTCACTGCCCGGCAAGGGGGTCACTTCGCCCCGCACACGTACCTGTCGCCGCAACGATTTCCAATGGAAACACAGCGCGGCCTTTGGGTTCTCCTCCAGGTTGTGCCCCTTCTGGCTCTCCGCATTGGTAAAGAAGCTGAAGCCGCGGTCGTCCACACGCTTCACCAGCACCATGCGCACGCTGGGGTAGCCCTCGGGCGTGGCTGTGGCCAGCGCTGCGGCGATAGGGTCGTTGGGCTCTGTTCCTTCGGCCTGCTTCAGCCAGGTCTGGAACAACGCTATCGGATCTTCGCCTTGCAACTCTGGTCTCACGTTCATCCTTCGATCATGACGAGCGCACTCCCCTGTGGCAACCCCTGCCGGGGTGCTATTTTGCTCGGGGCAACATCTTCGCCCGCCGTGCTGCCCGCGCGCACGCAGCCTGAGGAAAGCGAAGGACCTGCTTCGTGCTGCAGCCGACACATGCCATCCGCCCGCCTGCATCCAATCACCCGGCGCCTTCTCAGGCCCTTCGAGGTCGTTCATCATGTCTAGGCTTTCTGTTCCTGTTTCCGCGCGTGATCACGCGCAGGGTCCCGTGGAGGCACCCGTTACCCTGGTGGAATATGGCGATTTTCAGTGCCCCTCCTGCGGGCAGGCCTATGACGTCGTAAAAAATGTCCAGGAGCACTTCGGCAACAAGCTGCGCTTCGTCTACCGCGAGTACCCGCTGCCCATGCACCCCATGGCAGAGCCCGCCGCCGAAGCTGCCGAGTTTGCCGCCAAGCACGACAAGTTCTGGCCCATGCACGACGGACTCTACGAAAGCCAGAGCGAACTTTCACAAGACTTCTTCGTCCAGCTTGCCGGCAAACTAAAGCTCGACGGCAAGGCGCTTGCCAAAAGTCTGGATGCCGGCGAGTTCCAGGAACGGGTGGACAAGGATATTGAAAGCGGCGATGACAGCGATGTCACGGGTACGCCAACCTTCTTCATCAACGGCGAGCAGCATGAGGGTCGTATGACGAACCTACCCTGATTCGCGCCATTGAGCAGGCACTGAACGCCTGAAGGCGAGAAGCAGGTCTTCACTTCGTTCAGGACGACAAGTTCGGGCCCCATCGGGGCATGATGAACTGCCATCCAGAGCTACGTGAACGACCTGCTTTCCGCTTGCGGCGAAGCCAGGGCATGTGCCCCGCAAGGTTCACCCCGGCTCTATAAAGGCCTCCAGCCGACCGCGGTGAAGCACACTGGACGTTGTATGAACCAGTCGTCCCTTCCCCAGATCCGTGTCGGTATCCTGTTTGGCGGCAAGAGCGGCGAGCACGAGATCTCGCTGCGCTCCGCCAATTCCATCCTCAAAGCCATAGACCGCAGTAAATACGCCGTCCTCGAGCTCGGCATCAGCAAGACCGGTCGTTGGCTCACGCCTGGCGGGTCAAACGCTCTGCTCGCCGGCCACCCAGTGCCGGAGCTCGGCAGCGGGAGACCCGACACGGGCGAAAGCGGCTTGACACTCGCCGCCACCGCCGCCAATCCCGATTCCGGCGCGCCCATTGATGTGGTTTTTCCGGTACTGCACGGCACCAACGGCGAGGACGGCACCGTACAGGGTCTGTTCGAGCTCGCGGATGTCGCCTACGTCGGCTCCGGCGTGCTGGGTTCAGCCGCCGGCATGGATAAGGACGCGATGAAGCGCCTGTTCACCTCCGCAAACCTGCCGCAGACACCCTACCTCAGCCTGCTGCGCTCGGAATGGCGCAGGGATCCGGCTGCCGCGACCGCCAGGATCGAGGCAGCGCTGCAATATCCGCTTTTCATAAAGCCAGCCAATCTAGGCTCCTCGGTGGGCATCAGCAAGGTGCACGATCGCAGCGAACTCGCCCCCGCGATGGATCTCGCCGCAGGCTTTGATCGCAAGCTCATCGTGGAACAGGGCGTAGGCGGCCCGGGCGTAAAACCGCGCGAGCTCGAGATCGCCATCCTCGGCAACGACGACCCGGAAGCCTCCGTGATCGGCGAGATCGTGCCCGCCAAGGAGTTCTACGACTACGAGGCAAAGTACGAACTCGACGGTGCGGACGAAAGCATCAGCATCGTCCCCGCCCAGCTCAGCGAGGAAGAAAAGCAGCGGATCCGCCGCATGGCGCTCGAGGCCTTTCGAGCCTGCGACTGCGCCGGCCTGGCCCGCGTGGACTTCCTGATGGCGCCCGCCCGCGACAGCGGCCCCGCGGAAATCGTGCTCAACGAGATCAACACCCTGCCCGGCTTTACGTCTATCAGCATGTACCCCAAGCTGTGGGAGGCCTCCGGCGTACCGTATGTCGCACTGATCGACCGGCTGATCTCCCTGGCGTTGGAACGTCACGCGGAAAAACACCAGACCCGCTTCAACAAAACCGGCTAGAGCGCGCAAAGCAGGCTTACTTTGCCAAATTCGCGTAGCCTCAGCATAGGAGGAGTTTTATGAGTGATTCGATTCCCCAACCCGGCGGCAAACCCGGCGTCCCCAAAGCCGCAGCGCCCAAGCCGGGCATCAGGGTAGGCGGCCTCAGCCCAGCGGCGCAGAAGCTGCAGAACCTGCGCGACAAGGCAGCCCAAGGCAAGACCGGCGCCAAGCCGGCCCCCGGCGCTCCCACGTCTTCGTTCAAGGCCAAGAGCCTGGCCGGCACAAAGAAGACGAGCTTTCAGCGCAAAGCGGTATAGAGCGACAGCAGGCGCGCGTAAACGTGGTGTGGCCGGTGCAAGCGTTTCTGTGTTTACCTTGGCCGCACCTCGTGCACGAGATCGCCTGCGTCTTTCTACCGTAGCTCTTCCAAGCGCTGTCTTTTGAGCCCACTGTTCGCGGACCTGGCCCTAGCCTGCGGCACGTTCGCGGCAGGGCCGGCACCGCACACCCTTACGCCGCGTGACGGCCGTGCCCGCGGCATCCACTACCAGTTCGTCGTCCGTGACACCATAGGATGGTGCTTCAGTCGCTCTCCAGCCCCGCCGTGTCTCTCGCCGACATCCAGGCGGCCCGTGAGCGGCTGAACGGCTCGATCTATAAAACCCCCTGCGCACGCTCGGAGATGCTTTCGCGGCAAACTGGCCAGAGCATCTTTCTGAAGCTTGAAAATCTGCAGATGACGGGCAGCTTCAAAGAGCGCGGCGCCCTGAATCGCATCGCCATGCTCTCGCCGGAGCAGGCTGCCAAAGGCGTGATCGCGGCCTCCGCCGGCAACCATGCACAGGGTGTGGCCTACCATGCCACCCGGCGCGGCATCCGCTCCGTGATCGTGATGCCGCTCGCCACGCCGCTGGTGAAGGTGCAGGCCACGCGCGGCTTCGGTGCCGAGGTCATCCTGCATGGCGCCAACTACGACGAGGCCTGCGAAGAAGCCACGCGCCGCTCCAAGGCCGAAGGCATGATCTTCATCCACCCCTTCGACGATCCGCTGGTCATCGCCGGGCAGGGAACGGTCGGCCTCGAAATGCTGGAGCAGATTGAAGGCCTGGAGGCGGTTGTCGTACCCATCGGCGGTGGCGGCCTGATCGGCGGTATCGCCTGTGCTATGAAAGAGTTACGTCCAGAGGTGCACGTCGTGGGCGTCGAAACCTCACGCCTGCCCAGCATGCAGCGGGCCCTTCGCGAAGGCCACCCGGTGACCCTGGAGCCCGCCACCACCATCGCCGACGGCATCGCCGTACGCCGCGCGGGCGACATCACCTACCCGCTCGTCGCGAAGTATGTCGACGAGATCGTCACTGTCGACGAGGATGAGATTGCCAGCGCCATTCTGACCTTGCTGGAGCGCGAAAAAACCCTCGCCGAAGGCGCCGGCGCGGCCGCGTTGGCCGCCGTTCTGCAACACCGCACCAGCCTGCCGGCGTATACCAAAATCGGCGTTCTGGTCTGCGGCGGCAACATCGATGTCACGCTGCTGAGCCGCATCATCGAACGCGGTTTGGTCCAGGATGGCCGCCTGATTCGTCTGCGCATCCACCTGCTGGACCGCCCCGGCGCCCTCGCCGACCTCACACAGATCATCTCGCAGCATCGCGCCAACATCGTAGACACGCTGCACAACCGCGCCTACTACGGCGTCAATCTCGGCGATACCGTAATCGACATCACCATGGAAACCCGTGGCCGCGAGCAGGTGGAAGAACTCCTGGCGGCGCTGACGTCCGCAGGCTACAAGCACAGCCGCGTGCTGTAGCTTACGAGCTTTCTATTTGTCATTCCTGCAGAGAATTTGTTTGCCTTTGCTGTGATTGCCGTCATCCCCACAACGCTGGGCACCCGTAAAAACGAACCACCTCCACAAACAGCATCACGGCAGCAACGCAGCGACTTCCTGCTCCTGAACACGTCTGCAACAGAAGCAAGTTTCAGGAGCTTCATTGATGGTCCTTCTTCGCCGCCTCGTCCTGTCAACACTTCTCGCCGTCGCTGCTATCGCAATGCCTGCCTGCGCCCAGGTAGGCGTCTACGCCATGGGTTCAGGCGCATTTCTGGGCACAGCGACGGCGACACAGGGCTCACTCGTCGCACAACAGGGCGGTTTCTCCGCGTACGGCGGCACCTTTGGCCTTTACGACAATTTCCTCCGCTTGGGGCCATTGAAACTTGGCGCCGATGCCCGTTATTTTCAGGAAACAAGCAGCAACAGTAATAGTTACGGCAACAAGCTGCACGGTGGCCTTGCAGGGGCGCGGCTCGCGCTGAACCTTCCGTTCTTCCCCTTGAAGCCGTACCTGCAAGCTGAGGTCGGCGGTGTCGGCACCAACTACGGAACGCAGGCCAATGAAACCGGCTCCTTCGCCTACCAGATTCAGGGTGGCATCGACTACGCCATCTTTCCGCATCTTGACCTACGCGCCGAATATGGCGGCGGCCGGATTACGAGCGTCTACGGCAGCGGTAACAAACAGGCTCTGCAGGAGGCCGGCCTGGGGCTTGTAGTCCGGTTCTAGCCCGCACGCATGAGCAATCACGAAGCGCGTGATACAAACGGCTATGCGACCCAGCGTTTTACCCCTGCTTGCAGCCCTGCTGCTGGCCTCGCCGTCTTTGCCGGCCCTCTCTCAAGAACTTGCGGCTACCTCAAAATCAGCTGCACCGCAGAGCCTTTCGGCGCGTGTCGCCGGCATGCGACATATGGACGGCTTTCTGCCGTTGGACTGGGATGCCAAAGCCGGCAAGCTCTACCTGGAGATCCCAGCGGCGCTCGCACAGCCCGGAAGCGAGCTGCTCTATACGGACTCCTTGCCCTACGGCACGGGATCCAACGATCTGGGCCTCGATCGCGGCCAGACCGCGGCGGGGCGCCTCGTGACGTTCGATCGGCAGGGTCCCAAGGTTCTGCTGACCGAGGTGAACGAAAAATTTCGGGGGTCCGCCACAGACCCATCCGAGCAGCTCGCCATTCGCCAAAGCTTTCCGGAATCCGTCCTGTGGGGTTTCAAGGTGGAAGCCGAAGGACCCGACGGTGCGCTGCTGCTGGATGCCACCGACTTCTTTCTCCGCGACGTGCATAACGTGGCCGAGGCACTGGCAAGAACCCAACAGGGAACCTACAAGGTCGACGCAAGCCGCTCCGCCATCGCGCTCGACAACACAAAGGCCTTCCCGAAGAACACCGAGGTGGAGTCGATCCTCACGTTCACCACCGAAGGCGCTCCGCGGGGCGCCTTTGTGCGTGACGTTACCCCCGATCCGCACGCCATGACCGTGCGCGAGCGCCACTCCTTCCTCGCGCTCCCCGGTCCCGGCTTTACCCCGCGCCGGTACGATCCACGCGCCGGCTACTTCGACGCGGGATACCGTGACTACTCCGCGCCTCTGGGAGACGATCTGGACCAGCGTTTCATCGTGCGGCACCGGCTGGTCAAAAAGGAGCCAAACTGCCGTGAGAACTGCGATCCCGTGGAGCCCATCGTCTATTACGTCGACCGCGGGGCTCCCGAGCCGATCCGTTCAGCCCTCGTCGAAGGCGCCAGCTGGTGGAACCAGGCCTTTATCGCCGCCGGCTGGCACAACGCTTTTCAGGTTAAGGTGCTGCCGGCCGACGCCGACCCTATGGATGTGCGCTACAACATCATCCAGTGGGTGCACCGCTACACTCGCGGCTGGAGCTACGGCGCCGCGGTCGCCGATCCACGCACCGGCGAGATCCTGAAAGGCAATGTTACCCTCGGCAGCCTGCGCGGTCGGCAGGACTACCTTATCGCCGAGGCGCTGCTCTCGCCCTACAAAGACGGCAAGCCGCTCGACCCGGCGCACGACCCCATGCTGGCCATGGTGCTGGCGCGCATCCGCCAGCTTTCAGCGCACGAAACCGGCCATACGCTTGGTTTGGCCCATAACTTCGCCGCGTCCAGCTACTCGCAAGGTGCCAGCGTAATGGATTATCCGCATCCCTACATCAGCCTGAAGGACGGCGTCCCCGATCTGACTCATGCGTACGCGGTCAATATCGGCATCTGGGACAAAGTCGCCATCAATTACGGCTATCGGCAATTCGCTCCGGGAACCACGCCCTCTGCGGAGCTTTCCGCCCTCAACGGCATCCTGACCGGGGCAGAAAAGCAGGGAATTCCCTACATCACCGACGAGGATGCCCGTCCGCTGGGCTCCGCGCATCCGCACGCGCACCTGTGGGACAACGGCCCCGATGCCGCCACGGAACTGGATCGAATCCTGACGGTCCGGTCCGCGGCACTAAGCCGGTTCGGTGCCGCCGCAATCAAGACCGGTACACCGATGGCGCAGCTCGAAGAGACCCTGGTGCCGCTGTACCTGTTGCACCGCTACCAGACCGAGGCGGCAGCCAAGGAAATAGGCGGCCTGCAGTATGAGTACAACCTGCGCGGGGATGGGCAACCGGACCCGGCGATCGTACCCCTAGCCGACCAGCAACATGCGCTCCACTCTGTCCTGCAGACGATGTCACCCGAGGTGCTCACCCTGCCGGAGAGCCTGCTGGCGATCCTTCCACCGCAGCCGCCCGGCTTTCCGCGCACGCAGGAGAGCCTGCCGGCCCACACGGGGCTGACCTTCGACCCGGTGGCCGCGGCCGAATCCGCAGCCGACCTCACGTTAGCCGTTTTGTTTGATCCGGAACGGGCCTCTCGACTCGTGCAGTATCACGCGCGCGATCCGCAGGTTCCGGGTCTCGACGCCGTAATCGATGCAACGTTCAAGGCCGTTTTGCACCGTCCCACCGGTGCAGGTCTGGATGTGATTGTGAGCCGTGCCGTCACAGGCCGGACGGTGGAGGCGTTGCTAACCCTGGCCGCCAATCCTGGCGCCTCTAACGAGGCAAGGGCTATCGCGCGCAGCTACGCGGTTGACCTTCAAACGAAGCTTAAAAGACCGTCCGAGACCGCGAGCCCCGAGGCTGCACTCGATGTGGCAATTACCGCTCGAATCGAACAGTTTCTGACAGACCCGGTGAAGTTTGTGCCCGCCAAGCCCGTCGAGGCTCCCCCAGGGATGCCAATCGGGGCAGACGAAAAGATGTAAGAACGTTGCTGAACGAAGAAGCCGCCCTCATAAGGCGGCTTCTTTACATCCATCACGGTAACCAGCAAGCCCTCTGCTCGAATTCAAGAACCAGGTGCAAAGTCGCGAATGCGCTCCACCGTTGGACCATCCAGCTTTTGTAGCAGATCCACCATCAAATTCACCGTTTTGTCGAAATCGTCACGGTTCACAATCCCGTTATGCGCATGGGTGTAACGGACCGGCACCACAAGGTTGAGCGTAGGGGCGCCGGTCCCCGACTCCTGCATCTCGGACGAATCATCCCCGTATCCCTGCACCAGATCCAGCTGCAACGGAATCCCGCTGCTCTTCGCCGTGTCCTCCACCAAGCGCACGAGCTTCCGGTTGGGAATGGCACTCGAATCATAAAGAAAGATCCCAGGACCGCCGCCCAGGTGCGCCTGCGTCTCCTCCGGATGTCCACCCTGATCGTTGGCGATGCCGCCTTCGATCGCCAGCCCAAGGTCCGGCTTAACCACGTTGGCAGCCGTTCGCGCGCCCCGCAGGCCGATCTCCTCCTGTGTCGTTGCCACAAAGAAGATCTGGTTGGAGTGGGGCAGCTTGACCAGCCGCTGCATCGCCTGCACCAACACCGCGCAGCCAATCCGGTCATCCCACGCCTTTGCAAGATAGTTTTGCGTGCCGTTCATGACGGTAAACGGCGCATCCGGCACCACAGGGTCACCCGGCTCAATGCCCATCGCGGCCGCTTCAGCCGGATTCTTTGCGCCGATATCCAGGAAGATCGAGTTGCGCGGAATGACCTCCGTGCGTTCGCTCGGTGTAATAACGTGGATATCCCGGATGCCTGTGACTGCCTCCACGGGTCCCTTGCTGCCCAGAATCACCCAGCGCTGATCGACCAGCGCCTGATCCAGCCAGCCGCCCAGCATCTGCATGGTGAGTTGCCCGTTCGATCCGATGCGCCGCACCATACCGCCGAGCTCGTCCATGTGGGCGTCCACCATAATGCGAGGACCGCTGGTACCGAGCTGCGCAATCACCGAGCCCATGCCGTCATAGCGCAGGGGGACGGCGGAGAGCGGCTTCATCTCGCCCACCATGATGGACCGCACCGCATCCTCGGCTCCTGGCGGCCCGGGAGCATCGGCCAGCCGTTGCAGTAGATGCATTGTGGCATCTGTTTGTTGTGCACCCACGGAGGGGATGACGGCTGCAGAAAGCAGCAGCACCGCTGCGGACAAGAGCTTGGGATTGAGTCGCATAGGCGCAGCGTACCATCAGAATTGGCAGCCTGCCCACAGGCTCGGAAGGAACGGCCCATGCCGACGGACCATCCCGTGATCGGGATTCCAAGCCCCACCTCCCACGACCTCACCTACAATCGCCAGTTCGCACCGCAGTATGCCGAGGCAGTCCGGTCTGCGGGGGGTGCCCCGCATGAAATTTCGCTGAACCTGACGAAACAACACCTGCGGCAAGCGCTAGCGGCATGTGCCGGGTTCGTGCTGCCAGGCAGTCCGGCGGATGTGGACCCCAGCCACTTCGGGGAGGAGCGGAACCCCGCCACCGCCGCAGCCGATCCCGCCCGCGAACAGTTGGATCGATTTATCCTGGAGCACGCCGAGCGGACAGGCAAGCCGGTGCTGGGCATCTGCTTCGGTGCGCAGTCGATGAATACCTGGCGAGGTGGCTCATTGGTGCAGGACCTGGCGCCGGTGCCGGTGAATCATGCCGCAGGTGCCAGCGTCGCCGCCGCACATACGGCCTTTGTCACCAACATGAGCCTGCTGGGCAGCCTACTTTCTAGCACCGAGGCCCCGAGTGACGGGCCATTCCGCCGCCTCACCGTGAACAGCAGCCATCATCAGGCCATCTCCCGGCCCGGCGATGACCTCACCGTGGTCGCCCGTTGCGCGGACGACGGGACGGTGGAGGCCGTGGAAGGGCGCATCGGCACGGCACCCATGCTCGGCGTGCAATGGCATCCTGAGCGAAGCACGGCGATCAGTTCAGCCTCCCGCAGCCTTTTCAGCTGGATTGTTCTAAGCGCCGCGGACTTGCTGGAGATCTCCGGAGAGGCTGTCCGTGGCAACACTGTCTGACCATGCAATCGAAACGCTGCTACGGCCCTATCTGGAAGCGCCCATTCCAGATACATCCGAGCAAGGGGTGGCGGCTACACAGGCGCCGCTTTCAGTGCTTTTGGCAGCGCTGAGCCTCTATCTCGACCTGCTGCTGCGGTGGAATGAGCGGACCAATCTGACGTCCATTCGCGATCCAGGGCAAATCGTCGGGCGCCACTTTGGGGAGAGCCTCTTCGCTGCCCGTATTTTGGCGTCGAGGCTCAAGGATGGGTCGACCGTGCTGGACATTGGTTCGGGGGCTGGCTTTCCGGGGTTGCCGTTACAGCTCGCGTTGCCTCACCTCAAGGTCACCCTGGCGGAGTCGCAGGGGAAGAAGAGCGCCTTTTTGCGCGAAGCCGCTCGAGTGACAGGCGCCAACGCCGAGGTATGGCCCGCCCGCGCCCAGGATCTGCAGGCCGAGCGGCGCTTCGATGCGGTCACGATGCGTGCAGTAGACCGGCCGGAACAGGCTCTCGCGGAGGCCGGGAGGCGGTTGGTGCCAGGCGGCTATCTGCTGCAGCTCTGCGGAGCCTCCCAGGCGCGGGGAGAAGTAATGGCGCTGCCGGGATTAAGTTCTGGCATCATCGACGTCTCCCAACGCTGAGCTTCTGCTTCTAGCGTAAAGGTGTAATAAAGGATGGCTCGGCAAAGACGACGTTTCACGTGGAACATGCGCTCATAAATCAATGTTCCACGTGGAACATCACCAGAATCGCGCGACCCACACGCCGATCTGTTAGGCTTGCCCGGTACCCATGCCCCTCCCGGAAACGCCCAATCGCCGCACCTCAAAGTCCAAAACCCCTACCGGTCGTATCCTCGCCGTGGTCAACCAAAAGGGCGGCGTCGGCAAAACGACTACGGCCATGAATATGGCCGCCGCCCTCGCACTGGACGGCATCGAGACCTTGCTCGTGGATTGCGACCCGCAAGCCAACGCCTCCAGCGGCTTCGGCTTCAGCAAGGATGAAGACCGCACCTCCATCTACGACGTCCTTGTGGGCGAGGCACCCGCAGCTGAAGCAATCCTACCTACGCGCCTGCCCAAACTCTCCCTCATCCCAGGAAGCCGCAATCTTATCGGGGCCAATCTCGAGCTGGTTGAAATGGAACACCGTGAGCGCCGTCTTCGCAACGCACTGCAGCCCGTGCGCGCGCGCTTCAGCTTCGTCGTGCTGGACTGTCCGCCGGCGTTGGACCTGCTTACCCTCAACGCACTGGTCGCCGCCGATCGCCTGCTCGTACCCATGCAGGCCGAATACTTCGCCCTTGAAGGCATCTCGGAACTCATCTCTACGCTTGATCGCATCTCGGCCAGCTATAACCCCGATCTCGGCCTGGAAGGTGTGCTGCTCACCATGTTCGACGAGCGAACCAACCTATCCCAACAGGTGCGCGAGAACCTCCGCGATTTCTTCGGTGAAAAGCTCTACAAAACCACCATTCCTCGCAACGTCCGCCTCGCCGAGGCCCCAAGTCACGGAGAACCGGCGGTTACCTACGATCCGCGTTCCCGTGGGGCCGAAGCCTACCGTGAGCTCACACGGGAGCTTTTGTCGCACAACGGCTACCGCATCGGCAAAGCAGCCCCAAGGCGTTGACGCTTGCGTTGTATTTCACGCCGATCCCGCAACCGCTACAGTAGGAGCACTCCGCATGCAGACAACCTCGACTCCTGACACAAAGCGCCGCGCCCTGGGTAAAGGACTGGACTCCCTCCTTCCTCCCCGGCCCGCACCTGTCGCAGCACCCTCGGCCGAGGAGTCATCCTTTCTGGGACGGCCCTTAGAGATCGCAGTGGAGCTCATCGACCGCAATCCCTACCAGACGCGGTCCAACTTCGACGAAGGCAAGCTCACCGAACTTGCCGCCTCGATTGAGGCGAATGGCGTGGTCCAACCTGTCGTGGTGCGGCGTGGTCAGAACGGTCGCTATACGCTGATCACCGGCGAACGCCGCCTCATGGCGAGCAAACTGGCTAAAAAGGCCACAGTACCCGCCATCTTGCGTGAGGTCTCCGACCTGCAGACGATGGAGATGACGGTTGTCGAAAACCTGCAGCGCACCGACCTGAATCCCATGGAGCAGGCGCGGGCTTACGAGCGTCTCAGCAAGGAATTTCATCTCACCCAGGAGCAGATGGCCGAACGCACCGGGAAAGATCGCGCCTCGGTCTCCAACTTCCTGCGGCTTCTGCGCCTGCCGGATGATGTGCAGCAACGGGTCGAATCCGGCGAGTTGAGTTTCGGACATGCGCGAGCCTTGCTTGCCCTGCCGACCCCGGAGGCCATCGGATCTGCTGTGCAGAAAGTGCTGGCGCTTAGCCTTAGCGTCCGGGCTACCGAAAGCCTGGTGACGGGCATGCTCAATCCGGAGCGCCGCGAGGAAACCAAAGCAAGCATGCAGCCACTCGATCCCAATGTCCGCCATGCGCAGGAACAGCTGCGTCAATCGCTCGGCCTGAAGGTGACCATCGACGACAAGCGGGGGCGCGGGCGCGTCATCATCGAATACAGTGGGGTGGATGACTTTGACACCATCCTGCAGGCCTTGCGTAAGCGAAACTAAATCCCAGTCGCCCAGTCGCCCTAGGATTTACGATCGACGATCCAGCCTCTAGCAAGTTTCAGTGGAGATGAGCCAATGCGTGCGACCAATCTGGAGTATCGACTTCGCTTTCCGCTGCATGCGTTGATCTTCGGGCTGGGACTCTGGCCTTTTTGGGAACGGTGGCTTGGGCTTACGACCAAATCCACCTGGCTTACCCTCAGCGCCGCCCTGGCCCGGGCCGGCTGGCTGGGCTTCCAGGCAGCCACGATCACGTTGCTGATGGTGGGGCTTATCTTTGCCGTACTCGGCGCGTGGTTCCGGGTGTGGGGTTCGGCATACGCCGGGGCGAGCATCGTCAAGTCACCTTCCATGCATGGCGAGTCCATGCTGGCCGATGGACCCTTCCGCCGTACGCGTAACCCTATGTATTTAGGCACTTTATTGCACATTGTCGGGGTTGCGCTGCTGATGCCCCCGGCAGGGGCAATCTTCGCCATCGCGGCCATCTGGATCCTGCAGGTAAGGCTTGCCCTGGCCGAGGAACCGTTCCTGGAGTCCCGCTTTGGCCGGGTGTACGTTGAGTACATGGCACGCGTCCCCCGCTTTCTGCCGGCTCCAAGACCCCAGGTTCCCTCTGCCGGCGTGGCCGGGCGCTGGGGACAGGCTTGCCTGGGCGAGATCTACTTCCTCGGCGTGGTCGTCACGATGCTGTTTTTCGGCTGGGGTTTCAACGCCACGCCCCTCTTCCAAGGCATCCTCATCTCACTGGGCGCGGGCATCGTTGTTCAGGCGTTGCTGCCCCGCGCGCCGCAGACCGCCGAACCAGCAAAGATCTGACAGGAGGCTTGCCCGCCTGGCACATCACGGGCATGGCAGAATCTTTCCGCCGCACCGAAGCGATACCATGAGCTGTGGCCGCCCTCGTAACCGCTCCTATCCCGCCTATGCTCGCCAAGCGTACTGATGCCATTCCCGTCGCCGGCGATTGGAGTTTTGAGCCCAAGTGGGACGGATTCAGGGTCATCGTCTTTCGGGACGGAGATGAGGTCCTACTCCAGAGCCGCGATCTGAAGCCGCTAAATCGCTATTTCCCGGAGTTGATCGAGCCGGTCAAAGAGCAGCTGCCGCAACGATGCGTCCTCGACGGGGAAATCGTGATTGCGCGCAACGGAGCGCTCGACTTCGATGCACTTTCCCTGCGCATCCATCCCGCGGCCTCCCGCATTACGCTTCTAGCGCAGCAAACCCCGGCGGCCATCGTCTTCTTCGATCTGCTGGCCTGGGGTGAAAGCGACAGTGAGGAGCGGGATCTACGGGAGACCCCCTTTTCGGATCGCCGGGCAAGCCTTGAACGGCTGCTCAAGGACGCAACGGCACCGCTGCATCTTACCCCGGCCAGTCGCGAGCGGAGTATTGCCCAGGACTGGTTCCAGCGCTTCGAAGGTGCAGGCCTGGACGGGGTCATCGCCAAACGGCTGGACGGCCCCTACGAGCCGGACAAGCGCTCCATGCTGAAAATTAAGCATGAGCGTGATTGCGACTGTGTCGTCGCCGGGTTCCGCTGGCACAAGGACGGCGAAGGATCCCTGATAGGGTCGCTTCTGCTTGGGCTTTACGATAACGCCGGAAAGCTGCAGCATGTGGGATCCTGTGCCAGTTTTCCGATGGCAAAACGACGGGAGCTGGTCGAGTTTCTTACCCCTTACCGTGACGGTGCGACGGAAAACCACCCCTGGGCAAGCTGGAGCGAGCCGTCCGCGGGCGCGCACGGCCGCATGCCCGGCGCCCAAAGCCGCTGGAGCGCCGGCAAGGACCTCAGCTGGCAGCTCCTGCGGCCGGAGCTGGTGCTGGAGGTAGCCTACGAGCATATGCAGGGCGATCGATTCCGCCATCTCGCCCAATTTCGCCGCTGGCGACCGGACAAAACACCGAAGACATGCACCTACGCGCAGCTGGAAGTGGTCCCGCCTCAGGAACTGCACTCGATCTTTCCGGAATCCCATTGAGGTTCTGCTGTTTGGAGGTGTAAAGGACCAATCTTCTATGAGTTGTCACCCTGAGTGGAGCGAAAGACCTGCTGTTTGAGGACTCCACATCATCAGGGGAAATAGCTGTAGAGCTTTGAGCAACAGGGCTTTGAGCAGCAGGTAGATAGGCAGAGGAGCTTTTGTCCTGTGTCGTTTCCTGATCGGGGTCCACGGCGAGCTCCCTCGCTTGGGGGTGGGGAGCCCCGCTACGTTTACGGTTGCTATCCAGCCTTGGGAGGCCCGCCCTAGTCCTCACTTTTGATGGCTTTTTTTCTGGCCGGTTGCGATTGTCCCCGAGTCGGGTCCTCATCCGGGTCGGGCGTTTCCTGCGCCGGCCGAAGGTCCTCCGGCACATTCCGTAGGTTGACCCGTATGCGGTACCAGACATAGGCGCTGCCCCGCATGCGGTCGACCAGAACGTCATCGACGGCCAGATGCGAGGTCACTTCGGTATGCAAGGCCTTCCAGCGTTCCAGCCCCGCCTTGGCAGCTTCCTGATCCGGCGACTCCGCCACGATGATCAGCGGAAACCGCGGCTAACGACGACCCGCCACCTTCGTAGGGGTTTCACCCACCGCTGTGGCCGGCAGTGCAGTCATCTCCGCCCCCGAGCTCAACGCCACGGACCTTTTACGAAAGCGTTTCGGCCCGAAACCCTCCCCCAGCTGGGCCTCGAAATCTTTGTCGGCAGCCTTCGCCCGGGAAGGCTGCACCCGGGCGGGCTCGCCTTCCATTTTGCGAAAGTGGGGCGGCCAGGGAGCATCGCCCATGCCCTCAGAGGCGTCCCGCTCGGCCAATGCGAGCAGCGATTCCAGGGAACCGGCACCTTCATCGATACCCGCATGCGGGTCACCGATCGCGGCGAAGCGCGCCGGCATGCTCAGGACCGTGAAATCTCCCGGCTCCGCGGCCGCCACCTCATCCCAGGCAAGCGGAGCGGAGACCCGCGCATCCGGCAGCGGACGAATGGAATAGGCAGAGGCCATAGTGCGATCCTTGGCATTCTGGTTGTAATCCAGGAACACACCATGCCGCTCTTCCTTCCACCATTTGGAGGTAGTCAGCTGCGGCACACGCCTTTCCACGGCTCGCGACAGCGCCAGCGCAGCCCGGCGAACCTCGGTGAACCCCCACCGCGGTTCGATCCTCACATTGATATGCATGCCGCGTGACCCGCTCGTCTTGGGCCAGCCTGTCAGGCCATGTTCCGCTAACACCTCACGAACCTCCAGAGCGGCACGCCGGACATCCTCCCACGGGACCCCGGGGCCGGGATCCAGGTCCACCCGCAGCTCATCCGGGTGGTCCAGGTCCCCTGAACGCACCGGATGCGGATGCAGCTCCATGCAGCCGAGATTGACGATCCAGGCCAAACCCGGCACCTCATCCACCACGACTTCCTCCGCCGTGCGGCCGGAAGGGAAGCTCAGGGTCACAGTGCGCAACCAGCTCGGATGATCGCTCGGCGCCCGCTTTTGGTAGAACGGCTCTTCATGGGCGCCGTTCACAAAACGCTTCAGCACGATCGGCCGATCGCGGATCCCGAGCAGAGCCCCCGGCGCAACGGCCAGGTAGTAGCGAACCAGATCAAGCTTGGTTAGCTGCACTTCCCGGGAGAAATACAGCTTTTCCGGGTGAGAGATGCGCACCTCGTGGCCATCCAGGGTTAGCAGCTCAACGTTGTCGCTCTTCGCCATGGTTAGTTGCCCGGTCTCCGCGTCAGCTTACACCCACTGCTTCCAGCCTTCACCCTCGGCAAGGGCTTTCAGGCTTGCAAAACGTTGTTTTACCAGCCGTTGCACGTAGGGCACCATTACCACGCGCGCTGCGAGATCCCCCAAAGGTCCAAAGGGCAGGGCAAAGTGAACCTCATCCTCGAGCACCGTGCAAACCTCGCCCACCGCATCCGTGCGCTGCCGAAGCCAATGATCGTGGTGAAAGCTGGCAAAACGTCCCTGCTCTTGCGAATCCTGGAACCACGCGACGAGTTGGCCCGGCGCTTCGGCGTGCAGTTGCTGCATTTCGGCGGCCTCGACCTTCTGTGGAGCGGCGTACCCGGTGATCAGCGTGTGGTGCTCCGTAGGCAGACCGAACTTCCATCCCTTCCAGATTACCCGGCTACCCGACTCCACGTACCCACTCCTCACGCCGCCCACGATGTTCATGCCCAGCGTCTTGCGGACCAACTCTACGCGCGTCGAAAGCGCCCAGAGACGATCCAACGGTGCGTTGACAAGCGCGGTATCGTGCACTGTTTCAATCCGCGGCTCGCTCATGCGGCGGTCTCCACCAAAAGTCTCTGCTGTAGCAAGGCGACCAGCGCCGACTCTTCCTTGTGCAGGACGGAAGCATGCGCCGCGATCTCGTGATCGAGCTTTTCCTTCACATCCTTGATCTCTTGCTTAATCTCGGCGATCTGCTCCTTGGCCTCCCGCGTCATGTGACCGCTCAGGTAAGCCTCCAGCACCGCGGGATGAACATAGCACTTGCGGCAGACCGAAGGCGTATTGCCCAGTTGCGCCGCTACTGCGGTAATGGCCTGTACAACGTTCTTTTTGGCCTGTTTCTCAGAAGCGTACGGTTCAAACTCGCTCAGCAATTGGCTGGCGAGCACCGTGCCGGCCCAGGTACGGAAGTCCTTTGCTGTAAAGTGCTCCCCCGTGGTCTGGCGAAGGTATTCATTCACATCGTGCGAGTCGATCGCATGCCGGTGACCGTCGTGGTCCAGGTACTGGAAGAGCTCGTAGCCGGGCACCTCTTCGCACCGCTTGATGATCTTTGCCAGACGCTTATCGGCCAGATCAATCGTGTGACGCACCCCGCTCTTACCCTTGAAATCGAACGTTACCTTGTTGCCGTGTACCTCCACGTGGCGGTGACGCATGGTGGTCAGGCCATAGCTGTGATTTTCCTTGGCGTACTCCTCATTGCCGACCCGAATGTGCGTCGCTTCCATGACGCTGATCACGGTAGCGAGCACCTTCTCCCGTGGCAATCCAGGCAGCTTCAGGTCATGTTCCACCTGTGCGCGAATTTTGGGCAGCGCCTCGGCGAAATGCGCCATGCGCTCGTATTTGTTCGCGTCGCGCACCTCACGCCAGTGTGGATGGTAACGGCTCTGCTTGCGTCCCCGCGCGTCCCGGCCGGTCGCCTGCAGGTGACCGTTGGCGTGCGGCGTAATCCAGACATCAACCCACGCTGGTGGAATCACCAGCGACTTGATGCGTTTCAGCGTGTCCTCCTCGCTTACAGGCGCATCGTGCGCGTCCACGTAACGAAAGCTGTCGTGGTGCTTTACACGGCGGATCCCCGGAGCGTGGTCACTTGTGTAGCGAAGGCCGGCCGCCTTTGCGAAAGCCTTCGGATCGACCCCAGGATCCTGCTCGAGCGCATCGATCGCCTTCTGCTTGGGATCATCTTTCAACGACGAGGTACGGCCCGTCTTCTTTCTTCCCGACGACGCTGGTTTTCCCACCAGCTTGGCTTTGCCTGCAGCAGCTTGCATGATCTGTGGGATGCGCGACGCCGCAAACAGGTCAATCCGCCCTAGAGCGCTCACGCACAACTTCTGCGGGATCTTTGCACCGGTCAACGTCCCAAGTCCGGACAACGGCCAAGCAATCTCTCTCAATTCCGGACCAACATTGTAGAAAGCCAGTCGTCGGGGCATCCAACCGACCGAGGTCTCCTCCATGCATGGATTTTCCGAGCACCAACTGCTCGGTGCCTTTCTGGCCATCGCCGTCGTTCTGCTCGTCACCCGCGGTATGGCCGAACTCAGCCGGCGGCTCGGCCAGCCGGAGGTTCTAGGTGAACTCCTGGGCGGTTTTTTAATCGGTCCCTCGGTGCTGGGGGCGTTGTTTCCGCAGGCCTTTGGCACGCTCTTCCTGAATCCGTCCGTTTCTTTGGCACTGCAGCTGCTTTCCTGGATCGGCGCCATCCTTCTGCTCATGATCGCGGGCATGGAGGCCGATCTCGCCATCCTGCGCCAGAAGGCGGTTCCCGGCCTGCTCGCCGCAGCCGGGGCCATGGGCGCGGCCATCGGGGCCGGCACGGTCATCGGCGTAAAAGTCTTCGGTCAGGACCCGACCAGCGCCTTCTTCCTCGGTCTGGTGCTTTCGGTGACCGCCGTGGGCGTCATGGCCAAGCTGCTCATCGAACGTGAAGCGCTGCGCCGCGACTACGCCCAGGTCATGTTGGCCGCCGGCATCGCCAGCGAGGTCGTCGTCTGGCCGTTGATCTCCATCGTCTCCTCCGTGCAGCACAAAGCCAATCCCTTCGCCGCGGGTCTTCGCGCCACCGGTCTGGCGATCGTATTTTTTCTATTCATGTTCACCCTCGGCCGCCGGTTCACCTTCTGGGCCATGCGCCGCGTGGCGGATGTGACCTGCATTCCCAACGGCGAGCTCTCGCTGATCCTGATTCTGCTTTGCCTCTCCGCCGCCACAACCACCCTCATGGGTCTGCATCCGCTGCTGGGCGCCTTTGTCTTCGGCGTTCTGCTCAGCAAAGCGCCCCGCGCCACGGTGGCGCTCAAGGAGCGTATCCAGGCCCTCACCATCGCCCTGTTTGCCCCCATCTTCTTCGGCCTTGCCGGCATGCGCGTGAACCTCTTCAATCTGCGCGGTCTGCAATCGATCAAGGGCATCCTGATCCTTCTCGTCCTGGCGGGGCTGGCGAAGGTGATTTTTGGCGCTCTCGGCGCGTTGGCCGGTAAGCTGCCGCCCTGGGAGGCAGCCACGGTGGGCGTCGGTCTCAACCTCAAGGGAGGCACCGACGTCGTCATCGCGATCGTCGGCACCGAACTTCTGCTGCTCTCCTCCGACCTCTACACCGCCTACGCCGTCGTCGCGATCCTGACCGTCATGATTTCCCCGCCCGCGATCCGTTGGATGGCCGCCAAAACACGCCCCGGCGAGGCCGAGCTGAAGCGCCTCAACCGCGAAGAGGCGCGAAAACTTGCCTACCTCGCGGACCGCGAGCGCGTCCTGCTACCCATGGTCCCCGAGCTCCTGCCGGCGCACTCCGCCATGCTCGCCGCCGCCATCGCGGCCGCAAAGCACGCGGAAGGCGAGCTGTTCGACCTCACCGAACTTTCCTTCAATCTGGACACCTCGCTTACCCGCTCCGCCACCCCGGACGAGATCGTGCAGGCCTCCAGCCTGCTGTCGCACGCCTCGGATTACGCGCACGTGGACCTGGAACGAATCTCGTCGAAGGTCGGGGACATCTACGCGGCCGTCGAGAGCGCCTCGGCGGGGCAGCACCTCTTGATGCTGGGCGCCACCGAGGTCACCGGCGACATTACCCTCAGCTTCGGCGCCGTGCAGGATCGCCTTCTCCGTGAGGGCACAACGGATATTCTGATTACCGTCTTTCCAGGCAGTACGCCACCGCCGATTCGTCGCATCCTTGTACCGGTGAACGGCTTGGCGCACTCCCTGGCAGCCGCCGATGTGGCCGGCTACATCGCCAAAGGGAGTCACGCGGAGATCGTACTGCTCACGGTGATGGCTCCGCGCCTGGGTTCCATGTTCTGGCGTGAACGCAAGCATCGTGACCTGCTGCAGGCCGGCTACACCACCACGCGGGAGGCCGTGGCCCGCATTGCTCGTCTGGATGTTCAGCTCACAGAAAAGGTCGTTCTGGCCGAAGACGTTGCCGCGGCCACCCTTACGGAACTGAAGGAAAACTCCTACGATCTGCTGCTGCTTGGTAGCGTTATGCGCTCCAGCGAGCGTGGTATCTCCCTTGGCCGCACCGTGGAAACACTGTTGCATACTGCCGAATTACCACGAACCGTTCTCATCTCACGCACGACAGAGGTCTCAGCCAATGCCTCTGCCTAGGGCAGGACACTCCGAGGTAAGCATGCAGAACGCAGAATTGGTCTCAAGTAACTGATAGGTCCTCCTCGTAGCTGGTTTGCATTATGAACCGCACGGAACAGCTAGAGTCCACCAATTTAGCGAAGAAAGCTATACAACAAAAGTTCGTGCGCGAGGGCATCCGTTCGTTCCACATCCGCGTTACTTCTGTACAAGGCCGAGTGATTGAGTTCGACCTCATGGAGATGTGCAGTGGATAGTAAAGTGACGCAATTGATAGATAAGGCGCTTTCTCGTCGCGGCTTTATGGCCGGTGCGGGTGCGTTGGCGGCGGGAACAGCCCTTGCGGGATGCAGCAACAGCGGGCCGGCAACAACCCCGGTCGCGCCCACTGTTACACCCTTCACCGATGCGGATTACCTGAACTTCGCCTTAAATCTTGAGTATCTGGAAGCGGAGTTCTACCTCCGCGCCGCGACGGGCACAGGCCTCTCCGCGGCCGATACCGGCAACGCCACCAGCAAAACCACGGGCGGAGCGCAGGTACCCGGACTAACCGCGGTCCAGATGATGTACATCAATGAAATCGCGCAGAATGAGCTGGATCACGTCCGCTTTCTTCGCTCCGCGCTCGGCGCCTCAGCGCAGGCAGCACCGGCAATCGACCTGACCAATAGCTTCAATGCCCTGGCGACGGCAGCGGGTCTCGGCAGCAGCTTCAACCCCTTCTCGAGCTACAACAATTATCTCATTGGCGCATTCATCTTTGAGGATGTCGGGGTCACCGCCTACCATGGTGCGGCCAAGCTGCTGACCAGCAAGTCGAACCTCACCTATGCGGCAGAGATCCATGCAGTCGAGGCGTACCACGCCGGTTCCATCCGCACACAGATCGTCAACGTCGGCTCGGCCCTGATTAGCATCGCCAATGCTGTCCAGACCGTGCGCTCCACCCTGGGCGGCGGCAACGAGACCACACTGACCCCGACCAGCATCGTGGCGGCGGCAACGGGAACCTCGATCGGCTTTGAGCGCACGACCGATGAGGTTCTGCACATTGTCTACGGTACCGGTGGCGGCGCGGGCGTGAAGAGCGGCGTGTTCTTCCCCAACGGTCTCAACGGCAACATCAGCGTCACCACCTCGTAAGGATTGGAACGAATATGGCTACGGTAGAAACACAGCAATTGGACGAAGTCATCGCGGGCAGCCGCCGGCGGATGCTTACCTTGGGCGGTGCCGCTTTGGCCGGCCTCGCATTAACCTCCATGGCGCAAGCGCAAACCCTCACCGACGCCGACTACCTGAACTTCGCCCTGAATCTTGAGTACCTCGAGTCGGAGTTCTACACCCTCGCGGCCTCCGGTCAAACCATTGACCAGGTAGGCCTCGGTCTCACCGGCACCGGTACGCAGGGTACGGTCGTCACCAAGCCTGGTGGCCCCACAGCCTGCAAGGTGCCGTTCAAAATCACCGCGGTAATGAACTACGCCACCGAAATCGCGATGGAAGAGCGCAATCACGTCAGCTTCCTGCGTACCGCTCTCGGCTCCGCAGCCGTGGCCCAGCCGCAGATTGATCTCTACAACAGCTTCAACGCCCTTGCCGGGCTGCTGAATGTTGGGCTGACCTCGTTCGACCCTTTCGCGGATGATGCCAGCTTTCTGCTCGGCTCTTACATCTTTGAGGACGTCGGCGTAACGGCTTACACGGGCGCGGCTCCGGCCCTCACCGTTTCCGCAAACCTGGACGCCGCTGCTGGTATTCAGGGCGTGGAGGCCTACCACTCCGGGCTGATTCGTACCACGCTGTACGGTCTCGATCAGGCCCCCAGCACCGTCACCTCCGCGGGCGGCACCGTTCCGGCGGGTACCTTGCGGACGGTAGCCACGGCTATCTCGAAGCTTCGTGCCTCGGTGGACGGCAGCAGCTCAACATCGCAGACCCGGCTCATGGGTGATGATATCGGCCTCGGGCCGGCAACTGGACCGGCTCAGATGGTCGCTCTCAACACTACTTCCAACTCCTTTATGGCTACCTCACTGGTGGATGCAACGACAACCGGTTCCATCAACGTTGCCGGCAACACAGGAACGGCGAACTCAATGGTGTTCGCCCGTACCGCACAACAGGTCCTTCGCATCGTATATGCCAACCCAAACGGCACTGCCGGGGGCTTCTTCCCGAACGGCCTCAACGGTAACGTCAAGTAATCAACAGCAAGCAGGAGGGGAGGCCGGGCCGGCCTCCCTTTCGTGCCCGCGCACGGCTGTTCTTCGAAATCTCTCCTGGACCGATTAGCCCATGGTCGACTCCTGCAATCACCCGTTCCTTCGTAGGCCCTGTGCTCTCGAGGTGAAGGTCGATGCTGAGAGAAAGCAGAAAGCAGCGCTCCGGCGGCGCCGCAATTCTTGTCTCCACCCGCACTCGCTGCACTAGAGTTCCATCGCGTGTTCAGCTACGAGTGTCTTCGCTCGCTCGCTGAAGTCTGCAACGCTGCTAGATCCCTGATCGCCCTTGCCACGCACACGTACGCTGACGGAATCCGTCTGCATCTCCTTGTCGCCGACCACGAGAATGTACGGCACCTTATGCAGGCCGAAATCACGAATCTTACCCTGCATCTTGCCGTTGGTTCCATCCAGCTCCACGCGCAGGCCGGCAGCTTCGAGCCGCTGTTTCACGGCTTCGGCATAGGCCAGGTGCTTTTCATTCGAGATCGGCACAAGCCCGATCTGCACCGGCGCAAGCCACATCGGGAAGGCCCCGGCGTAGTGCTCGATCAGCACACCGAAGAAGCGTTCCACCGACCCGAACAAGGCGCGGTGCACCATCACCGGCTGATGTCGCTCACCGTCCTCGCCGACATATTCCAGCTCAAATCGCTTCGGCAAGTTGAAGTCAAACTGCACCGTGCTCAACTGCCACAGTCGGCCCAGGACATCGACGAGCTTGATGTCGATCTTGGGGCCATAAAATGCGGCCTCGCCGGGAAAGCTTTGAAAGCTCAATCCACGCCGCGTCAGCACGTCACGCAGCGCGCCCTCCGCATGCGCCCAATCCGCTTCGGTGCCGACAAACTCGCCGGCCTTGTCCGGATCGCGCGTGGAAAGCTCGACACGGTACTCCGCAAAGCCAAAGGTCTTCAGCACAGCTTCGGCAAAGTCGAGACAGGCTTCGATCTCGCCGGTGATCTGTTCCGGAGTGCAGAAGATGTGCGCGTCATCCTGCGTGAAGCCGCGCACCCGCAGCAAGCCGTGCATGGTGCCACTACGCTCATAGCGGTATACATTGCCGAGCTCCGCATAGCGTTGCGGCAGGTCGCGATAACTCTTCGGCGTGGATTTATAGATCAGGATGTGGCCGGGGCAGTTCATCGGTTTCAGCCGGTACTCGGCATCGTCCAGCTCCATCGGCGGATACATGTTTTCGCTGTAGAAGCCCTCGTGTCCGCTGATCTTCCAAAGCTCACGCCGCATGATGTGCGGCGTGTAGACCAGCGAATAGCCGCGCCGGACGCATTCATCGCGCATCCAGTCTTCCATCGTCTTGCGAATCAGGCCGCCCTTAGGATGCCAGAAGATCAGCCCCGCGCCGGCGACCTCCTGGATGGAAAACAGATCCAACTGCTTGCCCAGCACGCGATGGTCGCGCGCCTTTACCTCTTCCAGGTGCTTGAAGTGCGCTTCCAGGTCCTTGGCGTTGAAGAAGGCGGTCCCATAGATGCGCTGCAGCTGCTGATTCTCTTCCTTGCCGAGCCAGTAGGCGCCCGCGATCGACATCACCTTGAAAGCCTTCACGCGCCCGGTGGAAGGCACGTGCGGTCCGCGGCAGAAATCGGTAAAGTTGCCGTTCTTGTAAAGCGAAATTCCATCACCGGGTTGCGTGAAGCGCTCGATGAAATGCACCTTCATGAACTCACCGCTGTTCCGGTAGTCGGCCAAGCCCTGCTCGCGCGGCTCGTGTACCTGCACGAAGGGCTCGTCTCGTTTAACGACCTCGGCCATGCGAGCCTCGATCGCCGCGAGATCCAGCTCGGTGAACGGCACGTCGCGGTACACATCGTAGAAGAAGCCGTTGTCGGTCGCAGGACCGTGCCCCAGCTTGGTTTCGGGGAAGAGTTCCAAAATCGCGGTCGCCATCACATGGGCCGCCGAGTGGCGCACCACGCGCAGGGCAGCCGGATCGGACTCCTTCAGCAACTCCAGCGCGACATCCTCCGTCAGTGGCGCGCGCAGGTCCACCAGGCGCTCCCCATCGGAGCTGGGATCGAGCCCGGCGTACATTGCCTCTTCGCTCTGCCCCGCCTTAGCCTCATCATCGGCCGTCGCCGCCAGCACTTTTGCAGTCAGCGGCTTGATGCGGGCCACCACCACGGCCGCCGCCAGGCGCGGCGAGATGCTGTTGGCGATGTCGAACGGTGTGGAACCGCTCGCGACCTCGCGAATGGATCCGTCAGGAAGCTGAATCTTGATCTGCTCGTTCACAGCACAAGGATAGAGGTTCACTACGGGAACGTCACGCCGGCCGGCAGGCCAGGGAACACGATTCCGAATTCAGAATGGGAAAAATACAGCCAACGTGGGAGAGGAGCAGCGCGAGGGTGCATCGTGACCGCCACGCACAGGCCCTAAGTTCGAGATACCCCAACGGTGGATCACGAACTTAGGGGCCAAGGTGGCAACTCTTCCATGCAAATGCTCTGCAAAATTTCGACTGCCTACAGCGATGTGCGTTGCCCGGTCTGCGGACAAGGCTTTCTGGTGTACTGGACCCGCCTGCACGCCTTCCACCGCGAAGAACAACGCGAGCGTCTGATGGCCGGTCTGCGCCTGCACCACACCGACCGCCTATTGGCCGATGCACATCCGCCGGCCTTCCACCTGGCCGATGGATTCGCGGCAGCACCGTACGGCGAAGCCCCCACGCCTTCCATGCCCGCCCTGCTCGGCGTTTACAGCTAGGCCGACCTGCGCCACGAGACCACGGCGGCGCGGGACACCTTCGCTACAATGGTGGAGGTCCCGGAGCACCCTTCCGGACGGAGACACGCGCCCCATGAGTTGGTTTGTCCGCGACGATCACGAGATTCAGCCCACACCTGACCATGAGGTCAGAACCGAAGGGCTCTGGGTCAAGTGCGACAACTGCCGCAAGCTGATCTGGAAGGCCGATCTCGAGGCGAACCTGCAGGTCTGCCCGCACTGCGGCAAGCACTTTCGGATCGCCGTCCGCGACCGTATTGCCCTGCTGCTGGAACCCGGTTACGAGATCGTCGACACGGGCATGCGCTCCACCGATCCACTGGATTTCTGCGATTTGAAGCCGTATAAGACGCGGCTCGCCGAGGCGCAGCGCAAGACCGGCCTCGATGACGCCATCCTGAACGCCCTGGGTAAGATCGGCGAACAGCATGTGGTTCTCAGCGTGATGGCCTTTGAGTTCAACGGCGGTTCCATGGGCGCCGTCGTCGGGGAAACCATCGCCCGCGCTGCCGACCGAGCGCTTGCTGCGAAGATTCCCTTGATCATCGTCTCCGCTTCGGGCGGCGCTCGCATGCAGGAGGGTATCGTCAGCCTGATGCAGTTGGCCAAGGTCTCAGCCGTGCTTGGGAAGCTGGATGAGGCCAAGGTGCCCTACATCAGCCTGATGACCGACCCCACCACCGGCGGCATCACCGCCAGCTTCGCGATGCAGGGCGACCTCAATATCGCCGAACCCGGCGCGCTGATCGGCTTCGCCGGCCCCCGCGTCATCGAGCAGACCACCCGGCAAAAGCTGCCCGAGGGCTTCCAGCGTTCGGAATTCCTGCTGGAGCATGGCTTTCTGGATGCCATCGTGCCGCGCAAGGAGCTGAAGAGCTACCTGGCGCACGCGCTTGGCTGGATGATGTCCAAGCCGGCTACTTCGTCCTGAGCTCGAAGATCTCGCACGTAACGACTATATGATCGCTGCGCAACCCTCCCGAACGGCCATGCGCGTTGCCCTGCGCCGTGCCGCGCACCAGATCGTCGACGACAAACCCCTGGTCTTTGAGGATCCTTTCGCCGTCGGAATCCTCGGTCCGGAGGCGCAGGACGAGCTACGACGGACCCCAAAGGCCTCGCGCCGTCCCTTCTCCGCAGCGCTGCGAGCCTGGATGGTGGCCCGTGCGCGTTTGGCCGAGGACCTGCTCGCCGCGGGTATAGCTTCCGGGGCAATAAGGCAGTACCTGATTCTCGGGGCGGGACTGGACACCTTCGCTCTCCGCAATCCCTTTCCCGACCTGCGGGTATTCGAGGTCGATCACCCCGCGACCCAGGCATGGAAGCGCGAGCGGCTGCAGGCAGCCGGATTGCCATTGCGGCCGAACGCCAGTCTGGTTGCGGTCGACTTCGAAAGCCAGTCCCTGCCGGAGGAGCTCTTCCGTTCAGGCTTCGATCCGTCCCTGCCGACAGTGACCGCCTGGCTCGGCGTCGTGCCCTACCTCACCCCAGAGGCCTTCGCCGACACCTGCCGCTTTCTGGCGCAGCTGCCGCACGGTTCCGACGTCACGTTCGACTACGGCCAGCCCAGGCAGGCACTCCCACCTGTCGAGCAGCTCATGCATGACTCCCTCGGAGCCCGCGTGGCGCAGGCGGGCGAGCCCTTCCAGCTCTTCTTCACCCCTGCCTTCCTACGCGAGGAGCTTGCCCGCCACGGTCTCGCGGTGGTCGAAGACCTTGGAAAAAACGAGCTCAACGAGCGATATTTCCGCCATCGCACCGACGGACTGCAGGTTCACGGCAGCGCAGGCCGGCTGTGCCATGCCCGCGCGCACACCGAAGGCTAGAGCTGCAAGCGATTGAGATTCCCCGCTGACCCTTCTCTCTCGAATGACAACTGACGGGCGACACAAGCCCACAGATGCGAAAATCGATCTGTCCCCCGATCCGAACCTGGATCGTGGGCTGGAACCGTATGCAATACAAAGAAGCTTTGCAAACATTGGCCGCCTTGGGCCCCGAACTACGCACAGGCACGGCGCTCACGGACGGAGCGCCGCCGCGCAAGTTCACGCTCGACCACATCCGCACCCTGCTGCACGCGCTCGGCGATCCGCAGCTCCATTTTCGCTCCGTACTGATCGCCGGCACCAACGGAAAGGGCTCAACTGCGGCGACGCTGGCGTCCATCCTGAACGCGGCCGGCCTGCGCACGGGCCTCTACACCTCGCCGCACCTTCTGCATGTGAATGAGCGCATACGCATCTCAGCCGACGGCACGCTCGCCGAGATCTCCGACGAGGACTTCGGCCGGCTCTTCGGACAGGTGTACCACCAGGCGTCTGAACTGGTCAGCCGCGCCCTGCTGCCGCACACGCCGAGCTTCTTTGAACTGCTCACCGCCGTGGCTCTGCTCTTCTTCGCCGAGCAGCACGTGGAACTTGCAGTTCTCGAGGTCGGCCTGGGCGGGCGGCTGGACGCCACCAACGTCGTCGAGCCCATCGTCTCGGTCATCACCGACATCGGCATCGATCACACCGAGTTTCTCGGGAACACCATCACAGCAATCGCAACCGAAAAGGCCGGCATTCTGCGCCGGAACGGCGTTCTGGTCACGCTCTCGCAGCATCCCGAGGCCAACGCGGCCATCGGCGAGCGTGCCATGGCGCTCAACGTTCGCGGGGTGGACGCTTCGCGCTGCCTGCCGCCGCATGGCTTCTCCGGCATGGATCACCCGCCGCTACCCGACGCGCGGCACATCCCTCCACCCGCAGCCGACGCCTTCAACATGAATGAGCTGGAAGGCCCTGTGTCCGTGGCCCAACTCGTGGCCCAACTCGCGGGCCCGGAAAGCACTCAGCCGGCTGCAACAGCGCAGGAACGATCTCCCCTGGGTCACAACGCCTACCCCGTTCCCATCGGGGCTGAGATCCTTCAGCTCGATTCACCCCTCGCCGGTCAGCATCAACAGCGCAACCTCGCGTTGGCGGTGGCCACCGCGCTGGAACTACGCACAAACCACGGCCTCTCGATCCCGACCGCCGCCATCGAAGCCGGCGTGCGCTCCACGGTGTGGCCGGGTCGCCTAGAGTGGCTCCCGGCGCGACCAGATGCTTGGCGCAAAGACGCTCTGCCCCCGCACGCTCCGCTGCTGCTCGATGTCGCGCACAACCCCGCCGGGGCCTGGACCCTGCGGGCGGCCCTGGCCCAGCTGCCGGACGATCGTCCCCGCACCCTGATCTTCAGCTGCCTCGCCGACAAACAGATCGACGAGATGACCCGCATCCTGCTGCCGCTCTTCGATTCCACCTCCGGCGACCCGGCGCGCCGGCGCGATCACATCGTCTTCGCCCCGATCGCCAGCCCGCGCGCGGCCACGGTGGCGCAGCTGCTCGCCGCCGCACATGCGCTGGACATCCCCGCCCACGCCGCCCCTCACCTCCACGCCGCGCTGCAGCAGGCCGAGGCGCTGACCCCGATCGAAGGCGTGATCGTCGCGACCGGCTCCGTTTACCTCATCGGCGAGCTGCGCGCCCTGGCCTTGGCGGAACGCACCCGTACGGAGCCTTCCGCTACGGCTGGTATGGCATAACATGGCCAGAACGCCCTCCGTACCCGGCGAACACCCCACCGACGCCTACTCGGATACCGATTTGCCGCCCGGTGCCTCTTCCGGTTCACAGACCGGTCTTCCCGAATCAGCAGGATCGCCCGTTCCGCTCGGCCTACGCTGGTTTACCTACCTTCTGCTGGCGCCGCTCATCGTCCTGGCAACCGCCTTTTTCGGCTGTATCTCCCTCCTCTGCGGGCTTTGGGACACCGACGGCCACCAGCAGCACGCCGTCGCCCGTCTCTGGGCGCGGGTTCTGCTCCGCCTGGCGCTCTCGCCGGTCACCGTGGAGCATCCGGAACGACTCCGCGGACTGGGAACAGCGGTCTTCGCCAGCAATCACCTCAGCTACTACGACACTCCCGTCCTATTTGCCAAGCTGCCGTTCCAGTTCCGCATCCTGGCCAAGGCCTCGCTTTGGAAACTGCCCTTTATCGGCTGGTACCTGCAGCGATCCGGGCAGGTGTCCATCGACCAAAGCTCTGCCCGCGCGGGCGTAGCCAGCCTGGGACGCGGTGTCAAGGCGCTTGAAGCCGGCACGCCGCTGGTGATCTTCCCGGAAGGCGGCCGCACAGAAGACGGCCAGCTGAGACCCATGGTCGCCGGCGCCGCCTGGATGGCGATCAAGGCACAGGTCCCCCTGGTGCCGCTCACACTGATCGGCACCTATGAGCTACTGCCCATCCACGTCTACGCCCTGCGCCCAAGGCCGCTGAAGCTGGTCATCGGTCAGCCCATCCCGACTACCGACTTGACTACCCGCGATGCCGAGCGGCTGACGCAGGAGCTGCGCGATGCGATCTACCGAACCTACACGGCATAGCATTAAAAATAGCGTGCAACCCTGTCGTCTCAGGTGTCTCTGTGCGGCACTCGGATGATTCCCAGCTTTCGCGGATCGCTCTCTGAGGCTGTCTTCAAGCAGATTGGAGCCAATAGGTCGAATGCTTTATCTAGGCCATATTTTGTCTTTGAAGCGAGTGGATATTCACTTCTGAACAAAGCGTAGGAGCAGAAATCAGCCATCTGGATAAATGACGACTTTCGAGAGTCGCGGTAGACGATGTCCTCGACCAGGCGCTCTATAGGCATATTCTTGTATGCAAGACCGTTAGGCCACTTCCCATAGCGACTTGGAACTGGGTTGTAGACGGTCATCCGACGAACTAGCTGGGAATAGTCTTTACCTTCGTCGTGGATCATCATTGCATGGCTGCGCCACTCTGCCATCGTACGATTCAGGCGAGTAATGAGTCGCTCGAATAGTTGACGCTCGCTTGAGCGCGGTCCGATTGCGTTTAGCATTTGGATTTTTGGCATAGCCGCGACAACACTCAAGGCTTCACGGAAGATTTCACAACGCCTCCCCTTCGATACTGAGCTCGCTGCGATGTTTCCTCGTCCAGCAACGAACTCCGTCGCATGCAGTTCCTTCGTGATGTATACCCCGTCCGTTTCTTTCAATGAGCGCCGGTAATCCAACATCATGGCTCGACTGATCCGCCAGACGGATTCATGAACGAGCAAAGCGGAGTAGCACCTTACCTTCTCGTCACCCGAATCATCAACGTACGCAAGGAACATGTTGTGTACTTGTACCGCTCGAACTACACTACGGGGGCAGGGCTGGCCCATTCCTAACGATGGGAGAGGTGTCCGGTTCTGCTCTATCTGTAATCAGATTCGCATCGGCATCAGGATGTAGCGGTAGCGCACGTCTTCGTTGCCGTCTTCGGGGCGCATCTGGCCGGCGGATTGCGCATCCTTGAACTCCAGGCGCACCTCGCCGGAGTTACCGATGGCCTTCAAGAAGTCGACCAGGTAGCTCGAATTGAAGCCCACCACCAACGGATCGTAGTTGTACGGCGTCTCGATCACGTCCTCCGACTCACCAGCATCGGTTGACTGCGCGGAGAGCTTCAGTTCGTTCTGCTCCATGCGAATACGAATGGCCCCGGAGCGCTCGTCGGCGAACTGCGCGACGCGCTGGATGGAGGCCATCAGGTCTTCGGAGCGCACGATGACGAACTTGTTGTTGTCGCGCGGCAGAACGGCCTCGTAGTTCGGGAACTGCCCGGTGAGCTTGCGGCTGGTCAGCACGCGGCCACCGATCTTGAAGAAAAGCGTCTGGTCGTCGTCGGCGAACTCGATCTGCTCGGCTTCGGTCGAGGCCAGCAGACCGTTCAGCTCGGCCAGCGCCTTGCGCGGTATCAGGGTCTTTTTCTCGCCCGAGACACCTTCCAGGCTCTCGCCCAGCTTCTCGATGTGCGCCAGTCGATGGCCGTCGGTGGCCACCATTGCCATCGACTCCGCCTTCAGCACCAGCAGCGCTCCGTTCAGCGTGTAGCGCGACTCCTCGTTCGAAATCGCGAAGATGACCTTGGCGATCATGTTGCGCAGCGCCGCCGCCGCGATCCGGTAACCCTGCCCCTGCGGGAACTCGGGCACCTGCGGAAAGTTCGCGCGCGCCATGCCCACCATCTTGGTGTTGCTCCGGCCGGCGCGGATCTGTACCCAGTGGTTGTCCATCAGCTTGATGCTGATGTCGCCTTCGGGCAGCAGGCGGATGTAGTCGTACAGCTTGCGGGCAGGAATCGTGCAGGCGCCGGCCTTCTTCACCTTCGCGGCGCAGCTCGTGCGCAGCGACTGGTCCAGATCGGTGGCGGTGATGGTCAGGCGCCCATTGCCGTCCTCGCCTGTCGTTGCTTCAAACAGGAAGTTCGAAAGGATCGGGATCGTCGTCTTGCGCTCCACCACGGACTGCGCGGCGGTAAGCTCACGCAGCAATTCGGCACGCGTGACGGTGATTTCGAGGTTGCCGGTCGGCGCGGCGATATCGGGCGTAAGCGTAGCGGTTGACACTTTCGGTTCATCTCCTGCGGTTGGCCTTGATTCTAGGCGACGCGAGCGCTTTTGTACCGCCCCTTTGCCATGTGGATTTGACGGGCGTTATGTGTGCAACGTCTCAGTACCGTTTCGGGGAGCTACCAATGTCCGGGTTGCGAGTAAGGCTTCTAAAAACCGAGATCTCGAGATAAGTTTTTACAGTCGTAGTAGACGTTGTGTGTGCAAGGGTGGAAATACTGTGCATCTCCCTATTTCTCTACGGCATACGGCGGTACCGGAAATCCAAAACGCGGCAGCCGCAAACGGAAGGCGCGGACATCGGGTGCAACGCGCAAAGTTTAGCGCCGCGTTCTTCCAGTTTTCCGCAGCGGCATCCTGTCGCTTCCACGCAAAGCTCGGCTCCGTGCTGGCGAAAGTGAGAGATAACCGCCAGAGACGCAGGTTTTCCTGCTCCCAGTTCTTCACAGCTGCAGCAAGGCGCAGAGGGAAAACGGTCCCTCGATCTGTTTTGACCTCCGTTGTGCTGGAGCCGAATCGCCGATCGCCGGAGGAGCAGACGATGGCCAGCATTGAGGAAAACCGGGTCTCATCGAAGCGCAGGACGAGCGTTTGACCACGTCGGTCATCCTTCGGCCATACGTCAAAGACCTCTCGCACGCAGGCAGCCACCGAGCGGTCGGTGAACCGAACAGCGTCTGCACGGAGCCACGGCAACGAAGGCTACTGCCATGCCGCGCGGGGACCCCGTCTCGCGGGAATCAAGATATAAAGATTGAACCGAAGCAGGAACTAGCGGACTAGTGCCTTTGATCGCGGTCAGAGCGTCCGCGTCCGACGGAGCCAGGTGCTCCAGGTGCTCCAGGTGAGCCAGGGCGCCGGTCGCGGCCTCCGCTGCCCGGGCGTCCGGGGCCACGCCTATCCTGCCCGTCGCGCTCAGCCTCGCGCCGGCTCTCCTGCGGCACACGGTAACCTGCGGGATAGAGCACAACGAAGCGTCCCGCGCCCTCACCGGAGCTCGCGGTCTGCAGATTGGAGTCACGCAGAAACAGGTGCAGCATACGCCGCTCACGCGAGTTCATCGGCGAGAACGGAAAGGGTCGCTGCGTGTCCTCTACGGTCACGATGGCCTGTTGTGCGGCCGTACGCAGGGCCTGCGCCCGGCTCGCCTTGTAGCCGTCCGTATCGAAGCTGACCCGGTCATGCTCCTCCGGCTCCAGCCGCAGCGCCTTGGCGGCGATATGCTCCAGGGAGCGCAGCAGCTCGCCGTCATGCTCCAGCAGCAGCTCGGCGTCCGGGCCTTTGCACTCGACATAGATGTCGCGCCGTTCCAACCCGTCCGGATCCACGGCACCCGCGCCCGCCGTGATGCGAAACCGAAGCCGAAGTCCTCCAACCGTGGTTACAAGCCGCATCAGTGCGGCAACCGTTTCGGCTGCCAGCGCAAGATCCTGCATCTTCGCATACTCCGTGGGACTACCCTTTGCTCGAAGAGGAAGGTAAATCGCTAATTCCTATTGTACGGAAAAATCGATGTGCGATCTTTACTTGAGCAACAACATTAACGGCGGGCCTGAATGGTTTTTCCTCTTGCACCGTTGGCCAGGGCCTTTTGCTTGGCCCGATTCAGCTGCATCTCACGCATCTCGCGGCCCAGCGAGGTACGGTTCATTACCAGCTGCTGCACCATCATGATGATGTTGCCGACGTTCCAATACAGTGCCAGACCCGACGCATAGCTCCACGTCCAGTAGCCGGAGATGGCCGGCATCATGAACGCCATCATGCGCTGCTGTTGCGGATCCACGCCCGGCTGCGGCATGTAGAACTGAACCAGAAAGGAGGTAAGCACCATCACGATCGGCAGAATATGGTACGGATCTGCCGCGGATAAATCCGGCAGCCAGAGAAAGTGCGCGTGGCGCAGCTCCACCACCTTGGTCATCATGGTGAAGAACGCAAACAACAGCGGAAACTGGACCAGCGTCGGGATGCAGCCGCCAAATACGTTGACGCCGTTCTCCTTCTGGTACGCCATGATCTCCTGATTCATCGCGGCCGTTTTGGTGTCGGTGGGCCCTGGGTTGCCGTGCTTGGCCTTGATCGAATCGATCTGCGGCTGAATGCGCTGCATCTTCAGCGCCGACCGCATGGACGTGATGCGCAACGGCAGCAGCACCAGGTTGATCAGCACCGTGAACAGAACGATTGCCCATCCCCAGCTGTTGACGATGTGCGCATGCATAAACTGCAGGCCCAGGAAGAGGAATTTCGCGATCGGTCCCCAGAAACCGAAGTCCAGCATCGGTTCGAGCGAGTGGCCCGTAACCGAGCTGACCGATCTCAGCACCGGAACAGCCTTGGGTCCGGCAAAAATACGCGTCTGCACGTGATTGGTGCGGTCGCCGATCGCGGCGCCCAGCACCGGGACCATTGTCGTGCCCTTGGCAGGCTTGCCCTGCCCCACGCTGCGCTGCACCTTGTTGACGTCGATCTCGTTGTGCAACGTGACCAGCGTGGCATCGTCGGGGCGGTCCGGAAGGAAGACCGCGCCGAAGTATTGGTCGGCCGTGCCGGCCCAGTCGAACGGGCCCTGCACCGTGGCTCCGCCGATGACCTTTTTGAAGGCATCGTGGTGCTCCTTGCCGTCGCTCATCGTATCCACGGTGGCGTTCGCATAGGCCTGCGCGTTCTCCATATCGCCCAGGCCAGCGGGCCAGGCCAGCGTCGCCGCGATAGGAACGCCGTTCACGGCGACCTGCGTGTCCGCATGAACGACGTAGTCTGCACCAAAAGAGAAGGTCTTGGTGACCTTCACGCCGTTGGCCTGGTATTGGAAGCTCAGGGTGGTTGGGGATTGCAGCGTACCGGTCGCCGAGGGCACATAAAGCGCCTCGCTCAGCAGACGCGTCAGGCCTGCGTTATAGGTGTAGAGCGAAAGCGGGTAGCCGTACAGGCGGCTCGCGCCCTGGTGCACCAGATCCAACGGGTGGCCGGTGTCGTCCTGATAGCGCTTCAGAACCCAGGAGCTCACCTCACCGCCCCGGTTGGAGAAGGTGATGCGGTACAGCTCGTTCTCCACGACCGTGGAGCTCTCGACGGTGGCCTGCACGCTTCCGGCGCTGGCCCCTTTACCCGCAGCTCCCGGATTTCCCGGAATTCCCGATGTCCCGGGTTGAGCAGCCGCCGAAGGCAGAGCGGCCGTATTGTCCACGCCGGGGTTGGTGTTCGCCGGCGCGGTAACGGCGGTGGACGCCTTGGGCGACTCGGTCTGCGGGTTGTGCTTGGCGCGCCACAACTGCAGGCCGAACATCACACCGACCATCACGAGCAACACCAAAATAAACTGGCGGTTATCCTGACCGCCCGCACCTGCGCCGGAGCCCCCGGCATTGGGATTTCGAAACTCTGGCAAGGGAACTTCCTCTTCTTAAGCCTGTACACCCTTCATGCGCGGGAAGCTGAGTGCAACATGCGCAGAAAAGCACTAGTTCTCATGGTAAACGCAGAGCCGCCAACAAAGGTTTAGAGCTGTCAGCAAAGGTCAGAGCCGTCAGCAAAGGTCAGAGCCGTTAGCAAAGGTTCCCAAGATCACGGCACAGGATCGAAGCCGCCGCGCGCGAAGGGATGGCAGCGCAGGATCCGCCACAGGGCCAGGGCGCCGCCGCGCACAATCCCGTGCCGCACCACGGCCGCGTAGGCGTATTCGCTGCAGGTGGGCAGATAGCGGCATTGCCCCAGCGCCGCGGTGTGCAGCAATGGCGACAGCAGGCGCTTGTAGAAGGCCAGCAGGCCGCGCGCAAGGCGCTCGCGGGCTGCCGCGATAGAGGAGGTTTCAACCGTCGGCATGGGGCTACGTCCCGGCAGCTTCGGGAACATGCGCCGCGCCGAACCCAGCGGCTGCTTTCGCATGCCGCGCATGGGCAGACTTGAAGATGATGGCCACCTCGCGCTCCAACCCGCGGAACTCGGCGTCCAGCACACTTCGCTTCGGGTGCAGCACCACATCCACGGGCAGACCAGACAGCAGCGGCAGCGCCGCGCGCACCAATTCGCGCAGCCGGCGCTTGATCCGGTTGCGGTCCACGGCCTTGCCCAGCGCCTTGGGCACCGTGAGGCCTACGCGCGGACCGGCTGTTTGGCTGCGCACGGCCTCCTGGGAACCAGGGGCGCGCAGAACACTGAAGTAGGCAATCTGCTTGGTCCACTGCTTGCGGGACGTCTTATAGACGCGCTGATAGTCAGGATGCTTGCGAAGACGGTGCTGGGTGGAGGAGCTCATGCGTGGCAAGCAGACGTCAATCCCTATTCAACCAACCCGGCAGGTGAGCTGCTCCATGCGTCCCAACAATTTGTCGATCCGGTGAGTCGGTCGATCCAGTGAGTCACCGGTGTGACTCACTGGATCGGACTTCCCCTTAAAGAAAGAAGCCTAGTCGCGGAAGCCGGCTGAGACCGCGATCTTGTGACGGCCCTTGGCGCGGCGGCGGTTGAGCACAGCGGCACCCGCCTTGGTTTTCATACGGCTAAGGAAGCCGTGAACCTTGCTACGGCGGCGGCGATTGGGCTGAAACGTACGCTTGGGCATGATGGGAGTCCTGTGTCTGAGCTTATGGCTGCGACCTCAGCCGGCTCACGTCGCACGAACCAACGGTGTGCGGAGCCAGCCGCGTGACGGGCCAGGCCCGCACGACAGCAAGTCATCAGTATAGCGTAGCCGGACCTCCGGAACAAGATAGCACTAGCCGGCGAGGGGGCCACGGAAACAGCTTGGAGTACCTCGAGCAGCCTCTCCGTTGTCTTGCGAGGTTCACTACCTGCTTCTTCACCAAGGCTGGTGCAAGCCGTGTCGGGCTCGAGAATTTCAGTTGGAAGTCGAGAAAAGAGTCCCGGGCGACGTGCTAGGATCGTCTTCGTTCCGAGGAAAACACGGGCCGCAATCGTGAAGCCCAAGGCCGTGCTCTCCTTCTGTCCCACTTCCACTTGCCGCTAAGCGGTACATCTTTCGGACGTAACCGGTGCTCCGACTCCAGCGCGGGCCTTTCGCGCTGTCAGGAAATCCGCGTCCTTTCTCCGGCCCTTTTTTGCCGGTGCACGACGCTGTTTTGAACGCCTGAATAGCCTAAGGATCTGCAAGCAATGTCATTTGTCCCGGTCTCAACCGTCGTCTTGAATCAGTGGGTGCGCATCCTGGGTGCGCTCGAAAAGAAAGTGAAGCGGCAGAGCTTTGAGGCCTGGTTCAAACCCACGCGATTCTCACACATGGAAGGCCGGACGCTGTACGTCCGTGTGCCGACGGTCGACTTTGAGCAGATGATCGGCGATCGCTACGGCGACCACATCCACGAGGCGATCGACAACCTCGGACTCGAGATCGACGAGGTGAAGTTCCAGGTCCCCCCGGCCGAACCGACCGCGGCCCGCGTTCGCGAAGACGGCGGCTTTGCGCCGCAACCCACGCACTCGCCCGCCGCGCCGCGCGACGGCCGCCAGGCCCTCGCACCCCTACCGCCGCCCGCCGCCCCGGGCCCCGAGCAGAGCCGCTTTGACTGGAACACCGCCGCGCAGTTGAATCCGCGCTACACCTTTGAGCACTTCATGGTAGGTTCCGGCAACCAGTTCGCCCATGCCGCCGCGCAATCCATCGCGGAGCGGCCCGCGCGCACCTACAACCCGCTCTTTCTGTACGGTGGCGTGGGTCTGGGCAAAACTCATCTCATGCAGGCCATCGGTCACGGGGTGAAGGCCCGGCTGCCGCATGCGGCCATCAGCTACATCACGGGTGAAGCCTTCACCAACGAGATGATCAACGTCGTGCGCCACAACCGTGACGGCATGACGGCCTTCCGCGACCGCTTCCGCTCCGTCGATGTTCTGCTGCTGGACGATGTGCAGTTTCTGGCCAACAAGGAACGCACGCAGGAGGAGTTCTTTCACACCTTCAACACCCTGCATGAGCAGGGCAAGCAGATCGTCATCGCCAGCGACCGTCCTCCCAAGGAGCTCAGCGGCTTTGAAGACCGTCTGCGCTCACGCTTCGAATGGGGCCTGGTGGTCGACATCCAACCGCCCGATCTTGAGACCAAGGTGGCCATCCTGCAGCACAAGGCTGAAAACGACAGCACGCAGCTGCCCACCGATGTGGCCCTGTTCATCGCCGGCAACGTCCGTACCAACGTCCGTGAGCTCGAAGGCGCGCTGGTGCGCCTGATGGCCTGGTGCGGTCTGCACAATACGGAGATCACGCTGCCCACCGCGCAGCAGTGCCTGAAGCAGTTCATTGACACGCAGGTGCGCAAGATCACCATCGAAGCCATCCAGCGCGCGGTGGCCGAGCAGTTCGGCATGCGCACCGCGGAGCTGAAGCAGAAGAACAATTCACGTCAGATCGTGGTGCCGCGCCAGATCGCCATGTACCTGGCCAAGCAGATGACCGAAGCCTCGCTGCCGGAGATCGGACGGCAGTTCGGCGGCAAACACCATACGACGGTGATGCACTCCATCGCCAAAATCGACGAGCAGAGGCGGCATGACACGGACCTGGCGCGCACCCTGGGCAAGCTGCAGGAGATCCTCAGCTAACCTCCCGCAAGGGCGCACGCTACAGCGAGTACCGGTGCGGTGGTTTGGATCTCCGGCGGGCTTCGCGGGTTTGGGATAGGGTGGACCGTATGCACCCGCTCGTTGATCCCGCTTTCGTGGCCGGTCGCCTGCAGGACCCCGGCTTCGTCATTCTGGACGCCACCTTGCCGCCCGTCGGCGTGGCGAAGCCGCCGGATGTACGCTCACGCTACCTCCAGTGCCACCTCCCAGGTGCAATTTTCTTCGATATTGAAGAGCTCTCCGAACCGCACACCACCTTGCCGCATATGCTGCCGCGAGCAGAAGAGTTTGCCCGCGAGATGGCGCGGCTGGGCATCGGCAGCAACATGACGCTCGTTGTCTATGAGCAGGAAGGCGTCTTCTCCGCGCCGCGTGCCTGGTGGATGCTGCGCGCCTTCGGCGTGCGCGACGCTTACCTGCTGGATGGCGGCCTGCGCGCCTGGCAGTCCGCCGGCTTGCCGACTGAGAAGGGCTATGTGAAGCGGCCGTCCGCCTACTTCCAGGCCGCCCTGAACCCGAATGCGGCGCAGTCGTTGCCACAGGTGGAAGCCTCGTTGAAGGCCGGGGCGCAGGTGCTCGACGCACGTTCCGCGGCGCGCTTTGCGGGCACGGCACCGGAGCCGCGGCCGGGGCTCCGGTCCGGACATATGCCCGGCGCTACCAACGTACCGTTCACAGAGCTGTCGTCCAACGGCCGCCTGCTCCCCGCCGAAGAGTTGAAGGCAATCTTTACGGCCAAAGGCATCAAGCTGGATCAGCCCATCACGACCACCTGCGGGTCGGGGATCACTGCGGCTGTCGTGGCCTTGGCCCTCGAGATAACCGGCGCACCGCGTGTGAGCCTTTACGACGGATCCTGGGCTGAGTACGCCGCACAGCCCGGTGCCGCCATCGCCCTAGGCAGCTAGGCGGTATCGCCTGCTTTGACCACCCCACGCGTTGCCCTCTCGACCGGAGCTGGCGTAAGTCAGCGGAACGGAGAGACCCGCTTTACGTGCTCAGGAGGGCATTCTCAAGAGGGCGCAGACGGGTACCATCAGCTGTACCGATGATCACGGAACCAAATTCCCCACGCCGCGGCAACGACCCCAAGGCGGATCTCCCCGCCAAACGCCTCAACACGCCCCGCCAGGTCCTGTTCGCCAGCCTCGTCGGTACAGCCGTCGAGTTCTTTGACTTCTACATCTACGCTACCGCGGCGGTGCTGGTCTTTCCCGGGCTGTTCTTTCCGGCCTCGGATCCAAACTCATCCACGCTGGCCTCGCTCGCCACCTTTGGCATCGCCTTTCTCGCGCGGCCCATCGGCTCGGCGCTGTTCGGGCACTTCGGCGATCGCATCGGCCGCAAGAAGACCCTCGTCGTCGCGCTTTCCACCATGGGGCTTTCGACGTTTCTGATCGGCGTGCTGCCGACGTACCGCAGCATCGGGATCGCCGCGCCGATCCTGCTCGCGCTGTGCCGTTTCGGCCAGGGCATCGGCTTGGGCGGCGAATGGGGCGGTGCCGTGCTGCTGGCCGTGGAAAATGCACCGCCGAACAAACGTGCGCTCTACGGCATGTTTCCGCAGCTGGGCGCGCCCCTCGGCTTTCTGCTCTCGGGCGGTGTCTTTCTGCTGCTGTCGCACTTTCTCTCTGAGGCGCAACTGTTTCGCTTCGGCTGGCGGCTGCCGTTTCTGGCCAGCGCCGTGCTTGTCCTGCTGGGCCTGTACGTCCGGCTGACCATCACCGAAACCCCCGTCTTCGAAGCCGCCATGAAGCGCGCCGAGCAGGTCAAGGTGCCCACGCTCTCCGTGCTGCGCCACCACACCCGCGCGCTCGTCGCGGGCATCTTGGTCAGTCTGGCGACCTTTGTGCTCTTCTACCTGATGATCGTCTTCACCCTCAGCTGGGGTACCACGGCGCTGCACTACCAGCGCGGCACCTTTCTGCTGATCCAGCTGCTGGGCACCCTGTTCTTCGCCGCCATGATCCCGGTCTCCGCGCTGTTGGCCGAGCGCGCGCGCCGGCCGGTCATGCTCGTCGTTTCGGGGCTGATCGCGGTCTTCAGCTTTTTTCTTGCGCCGATGTTCACCGCCGGTCTCGGCGGGGTGGTGCTGATGACGTGTCTCGGCCTCGCGCTGATGGGGCTCACCTACGGCCCGCTCGGAACGGTCATCTCGGAGCTGTTCCCCACGTCTGTCCGCTATACCGGTAGCTCGCTGGCCTTCAGCATGGCGGGCATCCTGGGGGCGTCGCTCGCTCCCTACATCGCGACATGGCTGGCCAAGCACTTCGGGCTCCGGTATGTGGGGTATTACCTGGCGGCTTCGGCGATTCTGACCATCGCCGGGCTGCTCATGATCCGGGAGACGGGCGGCGACGATCTCGCGTGGCGCACGCCGGAGTTCTAAGCGGACTTCCAGCAGAGCCACAGGAGTCCGCGGTTACCGCCGTATGCCCTTCGTGCACCACCTTTAGCGCATCACATTAAGTGCATGACATTGAGCGCGTCACATCGAGCGCATCACATCCAGCCTAGAACGCAAGTGAGCGCGAACGTTTCAGACGTCGAAGGAGACGAGCAAATGGCACAAACGCATCCGGTACGGGGAATTTTGGCGGGAGTCGCAGGCGGTCTTGTGGCAGCCTGGGCGATGAATCAGTGGAGCGCCGGTCCCGGAACGGCGATCACCGACCAGCTGGAGTCGCCGCAAGACAAGGAACGCGCCAAAGCCGCACAGGGGGATGACGAGCAGGACGCCACAATGAAAGCAGCCGACGGCCTGGCCACGCCGGTCCGCGGCGGTGCCCATCTAACCTACGAGCAGAGGCAGAAGGGCGGACCCATCGTCCACTACACCTATGGTGCGCTGGTGGGCGGTCTCTACGGTGGACTGGCGGAGTACTCGACGCTGGTGCGTTCAGGCCTCGGCGCCACCTTCGGCACAGTCCTGTTTGTCGGTGGCGACTTGGTGGCGGTCCCGGCGTTCGGCCTCTCCAAGCCCTTGAACGAGTTTCCGGCGACGTCCTACGCCGGTCCCTTTACCTCCCACCTGGTGTACGGCATGACCACGGAGCTGATGCGGCGCATCTTCCGTTCGCTCCTGTAGGCAGCGCTCTTTAAGAAGAGGCATGGCTCCGGCCATGCCTCTTCTTGCCCCAGACCGGCAGTTTCAAACCTCTTAATTCCAGTGGCTTTGCTTTGTCATCCCGCAGCGAAGCGAAGGGATCTGCAGTTGAGCCTCCGCCGCACTTGAGGGGAACACCTGCGCGGGAAAAGCTCCACCGAACACACCCCGGTTCAGTGCGCGTCCAATTCAATCTTGCCGACAACCCGCGGCGGACGCTTTAAAAAGAACGTCAACGGCAGGATCGCCAGCAGTAAATAAGCGAACAGCTTGTACTGATCCATGTATGCGAGCAGTTCCGACTGTTGCTGCAGACGACCATACAGCAGGGCCATGCTCGCATACCCCTGGTTGGCATTGGTTACACCCTGCGCCCCGGTGACGGCATGCATGGCCTGCTGCACCTCCGGATTGGAGGCCGAGAGTTGTGCTCCCAGGTACGTCTGATGGGCCTGCGCGGTGCGCTGCAAAAAGGTGCTTGAGATAGCGATGCCGATCGATCCGCCCTCATTGCGCACCAGCGCATAGATGCCCGCGGCGTTGGAGCTTTGATCGGCCGGCAGAAAGCGAAACATGATCGTCGAAAGCGGAACCGTGGTGAGCCCCAGACCCAGCACCTGCACCACGCGCGGCCAGATCAGGTCGGTCTCCGCCACCTGCAGATTGCCCAGCGAAAGCCACCACGTGCCCATCATCAAGGTCACGATGCCGGCAAAGATCAGCCGTCGCGCATCGGTTCCCTTGCTCAGCAGCCAGCCCACGATGGGGACCTCCACCATCGTCACCAGACCTGCCGGCGAAACGGCAATACCCGCTTGCGTGGCGTTATAGCCCATCAACTCCTGCATGAACTGCGGCAGCAGAAATGTCGTGGCATAAAGCGCCGTGTAGACGCCTAGAACGACCGTGCAGCAGACGGCGAAGTTGCGTTCGCCGAGCAGGCGCAGGTTCACAATGGGGTTCTTGACGCGCAACTCCCACACAATCGCACCCACCAGGCAGAAGGTAGCCACAGCCGCCGCCCACGCAATGTAGGCGTTGCCGAACCAGTCCAACTCCTGGCCCTTGTCGAGCACAATCTCAAGCGACGCCAGGCCGATGGAAACCAGACCAAGCCCAACCCCATCGATGCGCAGCTTCTGCCCCTTCTTCGCCAGGCGCGCCGCCGTCAGGTGCGCCGGATCGCGCAGCACGATGCGCGTGAAAAAGGCGCAAAGGATGCCGACCGGGATGTTGATGTAGAAGATCCAGCGCCAGGAGTAGTTATCGGTGATCCAGCCGCCCAGGGTGGGCCCCAGCACCGGCGCGCACAGGATCGCCACGGTATAAACCGCCATGGCCATGCCGCGTTTTTCGCCCGGAAAGGCGTCGGCAAGGATGGCCTGCACACTGGGCTGCAAACCTCCGCCGGAGAGCCCCTGCAGCACGCGGAACACGACCAGGGTGGCCAGCGTGGGCGCGATGCCGCAGGCCGCGGAGAACACCGTAAACATCACCACGGAGATCAGGTAAAAATTCTTGCGCCCCAGCACGGAGGAGATCCAGCCGGAGATGGGCAGAATGATCGCATTTGCGACCAGGTAAGTCGTCAGCACCCAGGTGGATTCATCCTGCGAGGCCGAAAGTGAGCCGGCAATATGCGGCAGCGCCACATTGGCGATGGAGGTGTCGAGCACCTCCATAAACGTGCCCATCGTCACGACCAGCGCGATGATCCATGGATTGAAGAGCCGGTCCGTTGCGGGTATCGCGACAGGCCGTGGAGCGGGCTGTGGTGGATCCAGTGAAATGTCAGGCTCAAACGCGGGAGCGCTGGCCGCCAAGGGCTCCTCGGCACGCGCAACCGCTTTCTCCGCGGCCTCTTCGGGAGTCGGCTGCTCAGATTGATCTCCGTCCATCTCTGCCTCTGTTGTGTGCTTAAGCAATAAGTGACTTGCAGGTCATTGGAATGACTATAGGGTCATCAGAGCCCCGTTCGCCCTGCGGATCACGGCATTCGCCCCGCACCGATCCCGCATTACGCTTCAGCCATCCCGGCAACCGCCGCGTGCTTCCCCAGCCATCGCGCGCTCCCAGCCTTCGCGGCTGGTTTCAGTATGTTATTCAGCCGAATCGGCAAGGTACGAAAGCGTTCTCCCGTGGCATGGAAGACCGCGTTGGCCACCGCCGCGGCAAGGCCCGTCACACCGAGCTCGCCGATGCCCTTCACGCCCAGCTGATTCACCAATCTGTCCTCTTCCTCCAGCATGATCGTGGTGATCTCGCCGATGTCGCGGCATACCGGCAGATGGTACTCACCAAGGTCGGCGTTCACATAGCGGCCCACCATCGGATCCAGCTCGGTGGCCTCCTCGAGCGCCGAGCTCAGCCCCCACACCTGGCCGCCCTGCAGCTGCGCGTACGCCGTGCGCGGGTTGATGATGCGGCCGCCCGCAAACACGCCGACAACCCGCGGCACACGGATGCTGCCCGTGCTACGCGAGATGCGCACCTCCACGAAGTGGGCTCCCTGCGCAAACTGCATACGATCCTTCATGTTCGCCCCACCCACCATCAGCGGAATGCCTTTTCGTACAAGCATCGGCCCCATGACCGCAGGTGCGCCGTGCGGCGTGTTCGTCGTCTTTTGCACCAGGGGTTTACCACGGCTGACGCGGCGAAGCGCTACACCCAGTGGCTCGGAGGGCGCTTCAATCATGGAAGGAACTGTGTCCTCCGCGCGCGACCGTTCTGGATGCAGGGCGTTTAACTGACCCGGCGTCGGCGCGGTCGCCTGCGGGTCATGCGTGAAGATGGCACGTCCACCGATCAGCCAAATCAGCGCGGGATTGAGCCCGTGCAGCGGGCTGCGTTTGTCGTTCACCGCCGCCTTCGCGAGTTTCTCGCGAATCTCCACACAGCACTTCGCCAGCACGCTGGTGATGGTGGCCGTTGAGTTAGAGCCGGCCGAGAGCGGAGCCGCCGGCAGCTTTGAATCACCCAGCCGCACCTCGACGGCCTCCATCGGCAACCCAAGCAGATCTGCAACGGTGATTGCGACCACGGTGCGGACACCCGTGCCGATCTCGTGCGTGCCGACCTCGGCAAGAGCATGCGGTGTCGTTTCGCCCGCATCTGTCGGCAGAGTCAATGTGATGCGGCAGTCTGCCGGACCGATCTGCGTGGGATAGAACGCCGAAGCGAACCCCCAACCGATCAGGTCGTCGCCGTCGCTCATGGAACCCGGCGTCGGATTACGGTCGGCCCATCCAAACAGCTCCGCGCCGCGGTCTATGCAGCGCAGCAGCGATCGCGACGTGTAGGGCCGATCCGTCGCCAGCTCCACCAGCGTGTCATTGCGTCGCCGCAGCTCCACCGGGTCGAGCCCGAGCTTGTACGCCAGCTCATCCATGGCGGACTCCATGGCAAACAGGTACGGCATCTCGGGTGGCGCGCGCATGAATCCCGGGGCCTGGCGATCGGTCTCCACATTGTGGACCAGTGTGCGTACGTTGGCGCAGGCATACAGCCGCGAAGTGGAGTCCGAACCCGCTGTGGCAAAGCGTTCCGTGCGGCTGGTCAACTCCCAGCTCTCGTGATCCAGGGCCAGCAGCTTGCCCTCGGCATTGGCGCCGAGCTTAAGGTGATGCCGCGTCTCCGCGCGAAAGGTCCGCAGCGAAAAACACTGGCGCCGCGTGGCGACCAGCTTCACCGGCTGCCCCAGCGTGCGGGCCGCGAAGGCCGCAATGGCCGTGAACTGCCCCAATTCGCCCTTCGAACCGAACGCTCCCCCGATGTAGGGGCTGAAGATCCGTATCTGCGCGGGCTTAAGGCCCAGCTGCTTTGCCAAGCCATGCTGGAAGCCCCGCGTGTTCTGTGTCGACTCCCACACCCGCAGCTGCTCGCGCCCTTCCTCGTCCGTGACCCAGTCGCACGTGGTCTGAAACAGCTCCAGGGGGTTGTGGTGCTGCGCCGGTGTCTCGTACCAGGCGTCGACGCAGACCGCGGACTCCGCCAGCGCCTTCTTGGTGTCGCCGGCTTTTAACTCGGTCTCGCCTAGGGCCTTGGCCTTGACGACCAGCGCGCCGGGGCTATCGAAGGAGATGGCGGGCGGCTCGGCATCGAAGCTGAACTCAAGCGCCTCCGCCGCCTCCGTCGCGATCTCAAAACTGTTCGCGATGACCACCGCGATCACCTGATCGGGAAAGAAAATCTGGTCTGACAGCAGGGGCGCCACCGCCTGCGACATGTAGCCGTGTTCCAGCAGCGGTTTGCCGGGCTTGATGTGTTTACCGACGTTGCGGTAGGTCAGGATCTCGCAGACGCCCGGGATCTGCCGGGCGCGCGTTTCCAGAATGCCTGTGATGTGCCCCCGGGCAATCGGAGAGGTTCGCAGCGCCGCGTGAAGCACCGGCCTTCCTGCGCGAGTGGCCTCAGCTACCGCCTCGCCCACGTTGTAAACGGCGCGGTCGCCGGGGCCGAGAACGGGCGCTTGGTCTGCCCCGTAAAGCGCCCTGCCGGTCACCTTGGCAACCCCTTCTACCCTCCAATGCGCGGTGCCGATGCGGCCGTTGGGTGTGATGGTGTCCATGGTTCGGCTCCCCTCTGTTCACCCCTTCAGATGCTGATCGGCCCGTTCCGCGATTCCAGCAGCCCCGCTCTGTAAGCGGTCCAGGGGCACTGATTCACTCTTTGTGGAGGTGACTACACGCGATTCGCCCAGGTGAACTCAGCAACGCAGACAGCCTAACCTCGCTGTTGCTGCATCACAAACGGCAGGCGAATAGTTGCCGCGACCAAGTACCCGCTCTGTACGTGGTCATTAGAAATCGAGGCAACGATGGGCCAAAATCTGGAACACGCTGTGGAAGAACGATTGCGCCAGGCCGAATGCGCCTTGGAGCGCAGCGAACGGCTCGCCGTGGCCAGCAGGTACGCCAGCGCGGTGATGCATGAGGTCAACAATCCCTTGGAGGCGATTACCAACCTCGTGTACCTCACCAAGTTGCAGAAGACCGATCCCGAGCAGGTGCTGCAAAACATGCTCGTCATCGAAGAGCAGCTGCTGACCCTGGGCCGCGTCACGAGCCAGGCCCTGACCTTCCACCGGGAACAGCCTGAAGCCAAGGATACGGACCTCGTGCACATCGCAGAGTCAGCGTTGAAACTGCACGCCAGCAAGCTCGCCGGTCAAGGCGTTCGCGTGAGGCGGAGGTTTCGCGGGCCGGCGGTGGCCAGGGTCTACGGCAGCGAGATCCTGCAGGTCGTCTCCAATCTGATTCTGAATGCCATTGACGTCTTGCCCCGTGGCGAAGGAATGATCTGCATCTGCGTAAAGGCCTACCCGCAGCGCGTTCACCTGACTGTGGCGGACAATGGACCCGGTGTGCCGGAGCACTTTGAAACCAAGCTCTTTGAGCCCTATGTGACGAGCAAAGTCTCCGGCACGGGGCTGGGCTTGTGGCTGTCGCGCCGCATTGTTCACAAGCACAGCGGATCGCTCCGCTTTCGCACCTCGCGCAGAACGCACCGCAGCGGAACCACCTTTCGCCTGTCGTTGCCGGCGCAGTATGTCGCCTAGAAACTTCTGTCAGGTTTCCCAGCAGTGCAGTAGGTGACTGCTCCACACTTTTTGCCCAATGAAACGCACAGGCGATTCCTGGGCGTTGCTCTCCGATAGACGCGAAGACTGCCGGACAACACCTGGACCTTGCCCTCGGACCGACTGGCAAGCGGCGGCGCGCTCCTTTGGCAACTGGCCCGCGGGGACGCCGATGCCGTACAGAGAGAACGCGGAACGCCGCACGCCTACAGCTTTAGCTTTACTCCCGTCACAGCACCGTCCCGTCTTCGGACATAATCGCCCGATCATGCAGAAATCTCGTGATTCGGGTACCCGTTGGAGTGATTTTCCCCCGGCGTTTGCGGTGACACCTTGTATCCATGGTTGTCACACTACACACTCCAACATCCGGCGGCAGAGAGGTCATAGGCTCTGACCTGTCCGCTCTGTGGCTACTCATCCGCTGCAGTGCGAGACCGCGAACAACGGCAGATGCAGCACGACCCAGCCCTCCGATCCAGGGCGAAAGGTAGGCAGCCATGCAAGCCTATATGACGGAAAATACCGCCGCTCACCTTTTATCCGGCGCCGAGTTTTCGGCAACGGGCCCGTTCCGGCGCCTGGCCGCGACGCTGTTGCGGGGAGCCTTGCTGTCGCTGGTCACCTTCGCTCTATGCACCTTCGCCTTCACCTACGCCGCCTTCTGCATGGTTGGCCAGATCGATTCGTTCACGCTGCTTTGGCCCGTGAGCGGTCTGGTCATCGGCCTGGCACTCAGTTCCCCTCGCACCCACTGGCAGTGGCGCTGGGCGCAGCGCGCTGCCGCCGGTGTCGGCGTGACGCTGGGTGCATTGGCCGCGGGCCAGGCCCTGCCGATGGCGACGAGTTGGGCAGCGCTCACCGTTATCGACATGCTGCTGGCGCATCGGTTCATCGGTTCGCACCTCCGTAGCTTTGATGACCTGAAGAAGCGCGCCAGCATCTCCCGCTTCGTCATGGCCACGACGGTGGCGCCGGCTGTCTCTGCCCTTGCCGTGACGCTTCCGCTGGCTCTGCACCGCGGCGTTCCCTGGCTGCAGATAACGAGCATGTCGGCGCTCTCGGACTCGCTGGGCATGGCCATCATGCTGCCTGCCGTCCTCTTCATCATCACGGGCGAGTACCGGGTCATGCGTAAAACCGCTCCCCACCTACGCTCTGCCGCAGGAGCCTACCTGTTGTTTCTGGCCGTCACGGCCGTCACCTTTTGGCAAAACTGCGGTCCGTTTCTCTTCCTTATCTTTCCTCCCATGATGCTCGTCGTCCTGCTGCTCGGCCTGGAAGGGGCGATCTTCAGCTCCATCGCCCTCAGCGTCATCGGCTGGCTTGCCACCGCCCATGCGCATGGACCCATCTGGTTGATCCACGACGCCTCGTCGGCTACCCGCGTCATTGTTCTTCAGGTCTTCATTTGGGTGTGTCTGGCGACCGCGCTGCCGGTCGGCGCACTGCTTGACGAGCGCAGGAAAGCCGAGCGCGGCGTGCTGGAAGCGCAGTCGATCTACCAACTCCTGTTGCAGAATACGAAGGACGCCATCGTTCTCTCCACGATGGACGGCTCCCGGCGTTACGTCTCTCCGGCGATTGAGCCTCTCTCCGGCTGGACACCTCAGGAGTACCTCGCCTTCGAACGCGGCGAAATCGTCCATCCGGATGACCGCGCCATGGTGACGCTGCTGGACGACAGCCTCCGCCAAGGGAAACGCGAGCACACCCTGCGTTTTCGCCTGAGACAGCGGGCCGGGGGCTGGCGCTGGGTGGAAAGCACGATTCGCGGCTACGGGAACGATGAGGTGGTCGGCTATGTCAGCACCATGCGTGACATCTCCCTCCAGCGTCAGACGGAAAAGGCGTGGCAGGCGGAGCGCCGCGCTTTGGCAGAGGAAAAGCAGCAGCTGGCCGAACTTGCCGGCACGGACGTGCTGACGGGCCTGCTCAACCGGCGCGGGTTGGAGGACGCCGTGGGCGGCAACGGCAGACCCAGCGCCCTTGCGGCCGCGGTCCTGATGATCGATGTCGACTACTTCAAACAGTTCAATGACACGTATGGCCATGGCGCGGGAGATGAGTGTCTGCGACGGCTTGGGTCGGTTATTCGCAAGCAGGTCGGCCGAAAAGGCGATCTCGTGGCCAGGCTTGGAGGCGAGGAATTTACCGCCGTGCTGCAGGATACAGACCCTGCGGGAGCGGAAACGGTTGCGAACGCAATTCTTGCCGGGCTGCAAGCGCTCGCGATGGAACACACTCGGAGCCCGCTCGGTTTTGTCTCTGTGAGCATTGGCATCGCTTGCCACAACACAACGGGCGAAGCCGATTTCAATCTGCTGCTGGCCCAGGCCGACCAGGCGCTCTATGCCAGCAAGCGTAATGGCAAAAACCAAGCCACGTACTTCAACCCGGCACACGGCCAACCCATCGCAGCCTGAGAAACGGCGGCCGGGGACGAGAGTATTACAGCTTGGGAAGGATGTGCCTTCCGCTCTGACCCCAGGGGCCACACTTACTGCTTCTGCCCGATTGCCAAGCTACCGGCCGCACCCTAGTTTGCGAATTGGAAGGGACGCTCACGCGAGATCCCCGGCGTTGGCCTCTCGTCGCAGAAACCGTCCCCGGCCCGTTCTGCCCAGAAACTCACCGGGCTGAACGGTGTTGTCCACGACCAACTCGCCGCGCGAAAACACCTTCGCCGCGTTGCCTTTAACCGTCCACCCTTCAAACAGGTTGTAATCATTGGCCATGCACTGCGTGGCGGCGGTGAGGGTGTAGTCCGCCTGCGGATCCCACAACACGATGTCCGCATCCAGCCCAGCGACGATGGCTCCCTTTTGCTGACCCATGCCGAAGATTCGCGCCGGGTTCGTGGAGGTCAATGCGACGAAGCGTTCCGGTGTCAGCCGCCCACTGTTCACGCCGAAATGCCACAAAATCTGCAGTCGATTTTCCACGCCCGGACCGCCGTTGGGAATCTTGGCAAAGCTGTCGCGTCCCAAAGCCTTCTGTTCCATCGTGAACGGGCAATGGTCCGTGGACACCACCTCGAGCGAACCGTCCGCAAGTGCATCCCAAAGCGGATCTTGGTGTCGCCTTTCCCGCAGCGGCGGCGTGAAGACAAACTTTGCCTCATCCCAGCTTTTGCCGGGCATCTGGTCTTCAATCGAAAGCACAAGATATTGGGTGCAGGTCTCGGCCAGCGCCCGCGCGCCGCGCTGTTGCAAGTGCTTCAACTCGGCAAGCGCGTATTCATTCGAAAGGTGCACGATATACACGGCGGCGCCTGCCATATCTGCCAGCGCGATCGCCCGGTGCGTGGCTTCCGCTTCAGCCTTCGGGCTGCGCGAAAGTGCGTGGAAGTGCGGCGCCGTCTTGCCTTCGGCTAGCATCTGCGCCACGACAATATCAATCGCGCTGCCGTTTTCCGCATGGATACAGCACAGCGCGTTCAATGCTGCGGCCTTCTGCATCACCTTGAACATCAGGCCGTCGTCGATCATCAGCACGCCGGGGTAGGCCATGAAGAGCTTGAAGCTGCTGATGCCTGCAGCGACCATCTCCTCCATCTCGCGCAGCCCCTGCGCTCCCTCATGCGGCCCCAGGTCGGTGATGGCCATGTGCAGCGAGTAGTCGATGCAGGCCTTGCCCTCGGCCTTCGCACGCCAGGTATCGTAGGCTTCGCGCATCGTGGAGCCTTGCTTCTGCAATGCAAAATCGATCACCGTCGTCGTACCGCCAACGGCCGCGGCCTGCGTTCCGGTCCTGTAGTCATCCGCGGATGTGGTGCCGCCAAAGGGCATGTCCAGGTGCGTGTGCACATCGATGCCGCCGGGCATGACAAGCACGCCTGTGGCATCGACAATCTTGTGCCCCGCCACATCGATTCCTTGCCCAACCGCGGCGATGCGCTCGCCTTCGATCAGCACATCCACAGGCACAGAGCCCGAGGCGCTCACGACAGTTCCGTTCTTGATCAGCGTTCCCATCTGCGCCTGCCTACCTTCACTTTTCCGTCGTCACTGCCACTTTGTTATGCCGTAGCCAAGCGAACGGATCTGTTACTCAACGATCACGGTGTATTCGGATTCAGATCCGTCGGTGCAGTGACGCTCTCGGGCACGATGCCGGCAGCCACGCGCTCCTCCCAACTCTGCGCCGGCAAATTGTTCTGCACACGTTCCATCGTGATGCACTCCGGCACGGGGCATACGAGCGAACACAGGTTGCAGCCCACACAGTGCGACTCATCGACGCGCGGAATACGCTCGAGCGGCGCACGGTATGTCCCACGCATGCCGGCACCGTTCCCGTCGAGCTTCGGAAGAGGCGTCGCTGTGATGCGCCGTGCGCTCGCCGCTGCGACCATCGCGGGTGTACGTGTTGTGTCCTGCGCGGGCAGCGTGCGATCCAGGTGAATGCACTGGTGCGCGCCATCCCAGCACGCGGTGTAGCAGAGCTGGCAGCCGATGCACAGGTCTTCATGGATGTGCGCCACGACCTGATAGTTCAGGTTCAGATCCTTCCACTGCCGCATGTGAGCGAGCGAGAGCCCGCGAAAATCGTCCAGCGTGCCGTAACCTTTGCGCCGCATCCAGGCGAGCAGACCATCGCTCATGTCTTCCACAATGCGATAGCCGTAGTGCATCACGGCCGTGCACACCTGCACCGTCGTCGCGCCGAGTAGCATGAACTCCGCCGCATCCTGCCATGACCCAATGCCGCCGATCCCGCTCATCGGCAACGCGGCTTGGGGGTCGCTCATCACCTGCTCCACCATGTTCAGCGCGATCGGCTTCACCGCCGGTCCGCAATAGCCGCCATGCGAGCTATACCCATCGACCTTCGGCCGCGGCTCCAGCGTGTCGAGATCGATGCCCGTGATGGAATTGACCGTGTTAATGGCCGAAAGCGCATCAGCCCCGCCGCGTTTCGCCGCGCGCGCGGGCATGCGGATGTCCGCGATGTTCGGTGTCAACTTCACGATCACCGGCGTGCGTGCGCGCTCCTTCACCCATTCCGTGATCTGCGCGCAATACTCCGGCACCTGGCCCACGGCGGAGCCCATGCCGCGCTCGCTCATGCCGTGCGGGCACCCAAAATTGAGCTCCAGCCCATCTGCGCCGGCATCTTCCGCGCGCCCCACCATGTCATGCCAGGCCGCGCGTGTGGACTCCACCATTAATGATGCGATCACCACGTGCTTCTGATAGCGCCGTTTTACCTCAGCAATCTCGCGCAGATTCAGCTCCGTCGCACGATCGCTGATCAGCTCGATATTGTTCAGTCCCATCATGCGTTGGCCGTTCAAATCGATCGAGCTGTAGCGCGAACTGACGTTGGTGATCGGCGCGCCTATAGTCTTCCACACCGCGCCGCCCCAGCCCGCGTCAAAGGCACGCATGATCTGCTCACCGCAATTGGTGGGTGGCGCCGAGGCCAGCCAGAAGGGATTCATGCACTCAATACCTGCGAAATTTGTGCGCAGTGTGGGGCTTCTTGGGGGTGTGGTCGTGCGGCCCGTCATGCCGTTCAATTCACTCATGAGCACCCCCGAGCCACGCCGCCATCGCGATGCCCGCACGCTTGCCCTCAGCCACCGCATCGACGACCTCACGCCCGCCGTTGGTGCAATCACCGCCGGCAAAATACTGCGGGTTAGAGGTTTGTCCGGTACGGCGATCGATCAAGATACGGCCCCGTTCCAACAGCAGCTTCGGTGCGTGCTCTGCGTCTTCGTACAGAAAACTTGTATGCGTTGCCTGTCCGATCGAGAGCACGATGCCATCAACGGGCAGCATCGTGGTGTCACCCAAGACAGGGACCAGCGAACCCTCACTGCCTCTCTCCAACGCCTGCAGTTCGAGTGCTTCCACCGCGCGATGAAAGAGAGATCGCTTGATCGCGACCGGCTGTACGTTCCACAAAAACCGCACACCTTCCACCTTGGCATGCTGGTATTCAAAGCCAAAGGCGGACATCTGCTCCGGGCCACGGCGGTAGATCATCGTTACCTCTTCGGCACCCAAGCGCACTGCGGCGACGGCGGCATCGATGGCCGTATTGCCCGCTCCGATTACAGCCACCCGCGCGGGTGATTGCGTCAGCCTGCCGCTCTTGTAGTCGGCGATCCAGTCGAGCGCGTTCGTCACGCCATGGCTATCTTCATGCTGAAGGCCGAGCTTATGAATCGCGCCCAGGCCGATGCCGAGAAAGATCGCGTCATACTCCGCCTCAAGCTTCGTCAGCATCGCTGCATCGACGATCGTCTGCAGGCGAAACTCCACACCAAGCTGAGCGATACGATCAATCTCCCGCAGACTTTCACGCAGCGGCAGCTTGTACTCCGCAATGCCATAGGTGTTCAGTCCGCCCGGCAGCGGGCGCGCGTCAAAGATCGCGGCGGCCACGCCTCGCCGCCGCAACTCTGCGGCACACGCCAGCGACGCCGGCCCCGCACCGATCAGCGCGACGCGCTTGCCTATGTCTTCGCCGGGCGAAAACGGCAGTGGCGCACCATCCGCGTGCAGCGCCGCGAAAGAGTCCATCGCATAGCGTTGCAGCCGGCCTATCTGAATGGGCTGCTTGTTGTCATGCTGAAAGACACACGCCCCTTCGCACAGCACCTGCACCGGGCAGGCCCGCGCACAGCTGGCGCCCAGGATATTTGCATCTAAAATCGTCTGCGCTGAGCCTTCGAGATTGCCTGTGCTGATCTTCTTGATGAACCGCGGCACATCGATGTGCGTGGGGCAGGCCTGGGTGCAGGGCGCGTCGAAGCAGAAGAGGCAGCGGTTGGCTTCGGCCAGCGCACCTGCATCGTTGAAGGGCGGATGCAGGTCCGGAAAGCGCGCCGAAAGCCCCGGTGCGTCGGGCGCCTGCGATTGGAAGCTGGGGGCATCACTCATGCAGGGAAGCGCTCCGCAAAGGATGGGATCAACGACGGTACCTCGATGGGTATCGCGAAGCCTGCTTCAGGGAGGCAGGCTTCGCAGGGGTTCAGTGTGAGAGCTGATTATGCACCAGTGTGCGGCGTTCGGTGCTCCTCCGCCCATAAATCGATGCCGCCGTCGCCGGCAATCCAGTGCATGGCGGACTCCGCCGCGCGCCCAAAGGCCTCGGCGGCCTGCATCAGGTGTAGGCGGTCGCTGTCTTCTTCACGATGATGGCTCAACCCGCGCAGGGACTGCACAAACAGCATGCCGGCGGGTACGCCCAGCCGCGCGACCTCAGCGGCATCGTGCAGCGGACCGGAGGGCAGACGTTCGCTCGTGCCGGTCATCTCCAACACGGCCTCTTCAAGAAAGGTCATCAGCTGCGGATGAAAGGCGATCGCCTCAATCGACCAGATCTTTGACCACTCCGCCGTGCAACCCTCCTCATCCGCGAAGCGTTGGCTGGCTGCCTTGGATTGCTTCAACATATTCTCCAGCGTCGCGGCATCCAGGTCTCGCAGATCCAGCGTCGCCTCGCATCTGCCGACCACCGCCGTCGCGATCCCCGGAAAGGTCTTCACGCTGCCCATCGTCGCTACGGCATCCGGGTACTGCTTGGCAATGCCGCGTATCTCCAGCGCCAGCTTGGCGCACGCCGCCAGCGCGTCGCGGCGCACACCCATCGGGGTCGAGCCGGAGTGCGCCTCCTGCCCCTTGAAGGTGACCGCCCAGCGCTCCACGCCCTTGGTGCCCGTCACCACGCCCAATGCCTTGCCGGCGCGCTCCAGCACGGGTCCTTGCTCAATGTGCAGCTCCAGATAAGCGGCGATGTTTTTCTGCTCGCCGGCTGCATCGGCCACGCGGCTAATCTGCACGCCGCAGCCAGACAGCGCGGCCTCCAGCGTGGTGCCTTCTCCGTCCGTCCGCCGGCGATCGGCCTCGATGCTGTGCCTGCCCGCAAAGGCTGCCGAACCAAACAGGCTGCGGCCAAAACGCGCGCCTTCTTCGTCGGCCCAATCCACCAGCCTGACCGTGCAGGGGGGCTGTCCATCGGTGCGCTTGGCAATGGCCTTTAACACCTCGAGCCCTGCCAGCACGCCCAGGCAGCCGTCCAGCCAACCGCCGTTCGGGACGGAATCCAGATGCGATCCCAGCACCAGCGCCCGCTCGCTCTTTCCGGGCAGCGTCACCCAGTAATTGCCCGCGGCATCGTGATGGTGCTCCACGGGCAACTCGTTCAGCTTGCCTTCAAACCAGGCGCGCGCCTTCTGCCAGGTGGGTGTCCAGGCCACGCGTTGTGCGCCGTTTTCGTCGGCGGTCAGGGTGCGCAGCTCTTCCAGGTGCGCCAGTACGGCATGGGCATCAATCATGCTCCAAGCTCACGCTCCCCGCGCCGCGTTGTCAAGGCGAGCCAAGCAGGGCAGCTGTCGCCAGTCCGCTGCCGGCTGCTGTCCCGGTTGCTCGGCGCATCCAACACGGGGAAGCGAGGACACGATGAAAGCAGTCGTCTTGCACGAATACGGTGGACCTTCCAAGCTGCACTATGAAAACTTCGAGGATCCAAAACCGGGTCCGGGCGAGGTTCGCGTTCGTGTTCTGGCCGCCAGCATCAATCCGGTGGATTGGAAGATGCGCTCCGGCGAGGCGAAAGAGAAGTTTCCCGTGCAGTTTCCCGGCATCCTCGGACGCGATGTGGCCGGCGTCGTAGAGGCGCTCGGTGGAGACGTGGAAGGCTTCCGTGAGGGCGACCGTGTCTTCGCCTTGGCACACCACACCTACGCCGAGCTGTGCGTCGTGAAGGCAACCGATCTGGCGCATCTGCCGCAGGGCTTGGAGATGACCCAGGGGGGCGCCGTGCCGCTGGTTTCGCTCACCGGCGACCAGCTGATCCGCGATGCCGGCGAGGTGCAGGCAGGGCAGACCATTCTGCTCACCGGCGCCACCGGCAGTGTGGGCCGCTGTGCCCTGTTCGCCGCGCTTGAGATCGGCGCCAAAGTCATTGCCGGCGTCCGTAAGAAGCAGAAGGAAGAGGCGATCGCGCTCGGTGCCGTTGCCGCTATCGATCTTGACGATCATACGGAACTTGCCAGCCTGGGTTGGGTTGACGCGGTTGCCGATACCGTCGGGGGCAAGCTCGGCCCCGCGCTGCTCGCCAAGGTGAAACCCGGTGGCGCCTACGGCACGCTGCTGGGCCCCCCGCAGGGTGCGGCGCTGCACCCGCTGATCCGGGTGAAGCCGATGACCGCTCAGCCGAACGCCGCCACGCTCGTGCACTATGGCGAAGCGGTGCGCGACGGCAAACTCAAGCTGCCGGTGAGCGAGGTTCTGCCCCTTGCCGAAGCCGCCGCGGCCCAGGCCAGGGCAGAAAAGGGTGGCGGCGGCAAGATCGTGCTGGTGCCCTGAACGCGCGGTGGGGATCCCCTTGCCCTTAGGATGACCACGCAGGGTTGTGGCAACTCGGACCCGGCGCTCCTCTACAATCACCGGAGTGATTGCACATCTGCGCGGCCCGATCCTCTTCAAGACGCCGGCTTCCGTCATCCTCGAATGCGGCGGCGTGGGCTACGAGCTGCTGATCTCCGTCTCCACCTACACCGAGCTCGGCGAAGTCGGCTCCCCGGCCGCGCTGCACGTCCACACCCACGTCCGCGAGGACGCATTACAGCTCTTCGGCTTCAAGGAGCCGACCGAAAAACGCCTCTTCGAGAAGCTGCTGACCATCTCCGGCATCGGTCCGAAGTTGGCCATCACGGTGCTCAGCGGCATCAGCGCCGAGCGCCTCGTGGGGGCCATCCGCGGCGGTGACCATGCCACACTGACCAAGGTGCCCGGTATCGGCAAAAAGACCGCCGAACGCGTCGTGCTGGAGCTGAAAGACAAGCTCGACGATCTGACCGGCTTCACCCTGGCCGCCGAACCGGCAAGGCCATCCCTGGGGGCCGTCGCGGAAGACGTGCTCAGCGCGCTGTTGAACCTGGGCTACAGCCGTCCCTCCGCGCAAAAAGCCGTGGAAACGGCAGCCAAACACAAGGAAGATCTCGCGGATTTCGAGCGGCTCTTCCGCGCCTCCCTCGCGGCTGTACGCTAGGGGCTCGCACGCTGGACACGCTAGGAAGCGTGCCGCATCGAAGAGAAAACTCGGAACACGGAGATGCAGATGAGAAAACTCAAGCTCATGGAACACATCTCGCTGGACGGCGTGATCCAGCACTCCGCCGATGGCGGCGATTTTCCATACAGCGACTGGACCGCGCCCTATCGGACACCCGCCGGCAGAGATGCTGTTGCCGCTGCGTTTGGCGAAAACTTCGATCTGCTGCTTGGCCGTCGCACCTACGATACCTGGTCCGGCTTCTGGCCGATGGCCCCGCGCAGTCCGTTGGCGGACCGCCTCAATGCGGCAACGAAATACGTCGCCACCCATCATCCGGAAAGTCTTGCCTGGGGCCCGTTCGAGGGCCTTGGACCGGACATCGGCGAAGGCATTCGCCGCGTCAAGGCGCAGAACGGCCCGGACCTTATCCTCTGGGGCAGCTCCACACTGACGTCGACGCTGCTCGAACAGGAACTTGCGGAGGAGGTCCTGCTGATCGTCTACCCGATCCTGTTGGGTACCGGAAAGCGCTTCTTTGCGGAGGGAACCCCGGCGCGCACCTTCGAGCTCATCGGCACGAACGTAACGCCGACCGGCACTATCCTCAATCGTTACAGGGTCGCCGGGGCCTTAAAAACCGGATAGATCCTTGGCCCGAGATCCGTAGCCAGTACGTAGCGCCGCAAAGGGTGCACGGTTTCTGGTCGATTCCCCTGTGCCGCTACACGTTACGCCCGGCGGCGGTACCGCACGGCAAACTCGTATCCCACATTTGCCGGATACAGCTCCGCAACCAGTTTCAGCCTGTCGGCAAGCGCACCCGGTGCCAGCAGCGGATAGTCCCGCTCGCGCAGTTCGCTGTAATCCAAATCCAGCACCAAAGAAAGCAGATAGATCGCCAGCGAATCCGAAAAAGCGCTCTCCAGAAACACCTGGCGCTCTTTTTCATCGGCCACCGCCGGGACCGCTGCCGCATTCAGGGCGGCGATACTCGATCCACTCGGTGCGATGGCGCCGAAGGACCGGTTGCCCAGCGAAACGCTTTGTCCGAAGAGTCGTCCGCGGCGTCCGCCGACTCCACTTGCAGGCGCAATCTCCGGCTCCGTGGCAATCGGCTTGCCGAGCGCCAGGTGCCGAGCTTCCCACGCGTCCAGGCTGGTCTCTCCGCGAACACCGCTTGCTGCTTGCTCCCACGCAAGCGCGGCGAAGCGCTCCGGAACCCCGGCCGCGTCGATAAACGCATGGGCCACGTTGATGAAAAATTCAAAGCTCAGGGCAAATCGGTCGCCCATCAGCCGCGTCGAGATGAACACCCCACGTTGCCCGCTGCCGAGCTCCTTGTCGAGCTCCACGTTGCGATGGCAGATTGCCGCATCGCCCAGGTCTTCGGTCCAGGCCGGCGCCACCATGGCCTGCTCGGCGGCCTCACCCCGGCCCTTGCTCAAAGACGTTTCGGCTGCGTCCGGCTCGCGCAGGGCCAATGGCACAAAGAAGTAGGTATTCGCGTTCAGTTTGCCCGCAACCGAGTCCGGCACCGCCTCCAGCATGCGATCCAGGTCCGGTCCCGGCACGCCGGTCTCGCCAAAGGTGGCAAAGCGCACGCCATTGGCGGAGCGGCGCACCTCGGCCTCACGCGCCACCTGCGAAGCCCGTACCAGGGTGTCGGAGGCCTGCACCAGCGTTTCGCCCGTGCTCGCGCCCAAACCCGTGTTCATGCTCTCGGCCATCAGGCTATTCTACTGGAGATGACCTCTCCCCATCATCTTGATCGCGCCCGCCGCGAAGGAACGCTGCTCGGCATCCCGTTCGGCGATCTGGGCTGGTTTCAGTCGTTGGTGATCGCGATCGCGACAGGGTTCATCGCCTTTTTCCTGGTCACCTTCGTGTCCATCCTGACGCTGCTGTTTTATACCGCCGCCGGCCACCCTAACGTGGACTTCGCCGTCAGCTACAAGCGCCTCGGCCTGCCGGCAGGACTGGGCGTGTTCGTCACCGCCTCGGGCTTTCTGGCCTTCCAATATGTACGGCGCACCCTGCGCGGGGGCCGCCCGAAAGAATAGGCTGCCCGCTTGCGCCGTCACCGGGTAAATCGTCACTGCGCAGCGCGGGATTCGGCTTTCCCAGGACAGCATCGGCCACGTCGGCAGAAAGCAAATCTCTTCTGCGTCCGGGATCACGAGTGCCAAGCGCCTTACGGGACACCAACACAGAACGAAGCTCAAACCTCGTTTTTCCTCAGAAAAGCACCAAAGAAAGCACCCCCTATGGCGAAAACGCTGTAGAACGGGGCAAAAACACCCGATTCCGTATTGACAAGCGGCAGGGAAAGGGTGGAAGGTGAACTCGGCGCGGTTCAAAACTCCGCATAAACACAGGCGATTTGCTCAATCGCAAAACCCTGCGCCGCCACTGAACCGCGGTCCTCACCTTCCGAACAGCGTGCAAAAGGAGCACACACCCACAATGGCAAAAGGCATGACCAAAACGCAGCTGATCCGCTTCATGGCAGAAAAGCTCGAGCTCAGCAATAAGCAGAGCGCCCTTTTCTTTTCCACGATGGCCGAGACAGCCGTGAAGGAGACCAAGAAGAACGGCGAGTTCACCATCCCCGGCATCGGCAAGCTGGTCAAGGCGGAGCGCAAGGCCCGCATCGGCCGCAACCCGCAGACCGGCGAGGCCATCAAGATCAAGGCCAAGACCGTGGTGAAGTTCCGCATCGCCAAGGCCGCGAAGGACACCATCGCGCCGGTGAAGGAGAAGGCCTCCGTGAAGGAGACCGCTGCGCCGGTGGAGAAAAAAGCCACGTCTAAGAAGGCCGTCGCCGTCTAGTTCTGTTCCGCAGCACTGTCTGCAGCACAAAGAAGCCCCGCCATCCCTTATGGGAAGCGGGGCTCTCTTTTTTACGGCTAACTTGCTACTGACTCATCTTCTCGCGCAGCGTCGTGGCCGCCATCTCCGGCGTGATATCCCGTTGCGGCGATCCCAGCAGCTCAAAGCCCACCATGAACTTGCGCACCGTCGCCGAACGCAGCAGCGGCGGAAAGAAGTGGGCGTGCAGGTGCCACTCCGGATGCGCTTCGCCATCGGCGGGCGCCGGGTGGAACCCCATCGAGTAGGGGAACGGTGTGTCGAAGACGCGGTTGTAGCCCGCCGTCACCGTCTTCAGAATGGCCGCCAGGCCGTCCCGCTGCGCCGGGGTCAGCTCCGCCAGGCGCGCCACGGCCTTCCGCGGCAGAATCATGACCTCAAACGGCCACACCGCCCAGAACGGCACCAGGGCCACCCAAGTCTCGTTCCCCGCGACGATGCGCTCCCCGGCAGCCAGCTCCAACTCCAGGTAGGCGCCCAGCAGCGGTCGGCCGTGTTCGGCCAGGTAGGCCTTCTGCGCGGCGTGCTCCAGGGCCGGCTCGTTCGGCACGTGCTCGGTTGCCCAGATCTGGCCGTGCGGATGCGGATTGCTGGCGCCCATCATTGCACCGCGGTTTTCAAAGATCTGCACATAGCCGATCTCCGGCCGCGCGCCCAGTTCGGTCTCTTGCGCCGTCCACTCCTCCACCACGCGGCGAATGCTTTCGACGGGCATCGTCGCCAGCGTCAGGTCATGGCGCGGATCGAAGCACAGCACGCGACAGGTCCCGCGTTCGGTCGCGGCCCGCAGCAGGCCGGCGCCCCCTTCATCCATCTGCGCCTCCGGTACACCGGGCATCAGCGCGGCAAAGTCGTTCTCGAAGACGTAGGTCTCGGTGTACTGCGGTGTCGCATGCCCGCCGGCACGCGTGTTGCCGGGGCAAAGGTAGCAGGTCGGGTCATAGGTCAGCGCCGCCGGCGTGGCCGGTGTCTCCGTCTGTCCCTGCCATGGGCGCTGCGTACGGTGCGGTGAAACCAGCACCCATGCACGCAGCAGGGGATTCCAGCGGCGATGCGGTTTTTCGAGCAGTATCGGATTCATCATGCCTGTACCTTCTCACCGGTTGTCTCCAGCCCGTTGCGCCGCATCGCACCATCGACGGCCTCACACACATACACCGGCGCTTGGATGTCGTAGCGCTGCAGATAGGCCTTCACCACGGCTTGGCTGAACGCCTCCGCCTGTTCCGCCGCGACCAGATTGACCGTGCAGCCGCCGAAGCCGCCGCCGGTCAGGCGAGAGCCAAAACAGCCCGGCTGGGCCATCGCGGTTTCCACAAGAAAATCGATCTCCGGGATGCTCGCTTCAAAGTCATCGCGATAGCTTGCATGGGCGGCCAGCAGCGCTTTGCCCAGCTTCTCGGGGTCGCCGGCCAGCATCGCCGCACGAGCCTCGCGCACACGGGCGTTTTCCGTCACCACGTGCCGGCACCGTTTGTAGGCCTGGGGATCGATCTCGTTCTGGCAGGCCTGCAGCTGTTCGACCGTGGCCTCGCCCAGATCGCGCACACCCGGAAAGCGCGCCCGCAGGATCTCCTGCCCACGTTCCAGCTCCTTGCGCCGCACACCGTACTCGCCTTCCGCCACGGAATGCTTCACATTGGAGTTCACAATCACCACGCGCGTACCCGCCAGCGCACCCGCGTTCATCGGCAGCTGCTCGGATTGCAGATCGCGTGTGCTGATCAGCAGCGCATGCCCCTCTTCCGCGGCCGTGACGATGAACTGGTCCATGATGCCGCAGGGCGAGCCCACATAGCGGTTCTCTGCACGCTGGCAGAGCAGGGCGATGTCCTTGCCGGACAACGTGTGACGGCTGTGCGCCAGCAGCGCCACCGCCGTGGCCACCTCCACGGAGGCCGAAGAGCTTAGCCCCGCACTCAGCGGCACATTGCTCTTTAAGCGAAGCGCGAACGGGGGCGGCTCGATGCCCAGCGCCTGCAGCTCCCGCAACACGCCCACCGAGTAGTCGCTCCATTGGCCCAGCCGGCCGGAACGATCGTCCACTGCCATGTGCCGTTCCTGGCCGAATCCCTCGCTGCTGAAGCGATAGCCGCTCCCCCCCGCGGTGATCGTTGCTTCGGTGTAGAAGGGGATCGCGATGGGCAGCACAAGACCGCCGGTATAGTCCGTATGTTCTCCGATCAAGTTCACGCGGCCTGGCGCTGAAAAGGCTTTCATGGGTAAATCGGGCATATTCAAAGAGGCGGAGGTCTTCGTCAAGGATGTCGTCAAGGCAGTACCCGGTCTCCTCAATTATGCCCCGCGCCGACACCAATCTGGGCCGGTCACTCCAAGAATGAATCGAGAAACTTGCTTGTGCGGACCGCCTGCTGAAGCCCCAAGCGCGGCAGACAGGCGTAGCGCTCGCTGCTCGGTCTGCAAATCATTCTGAAGGGGCCACCGGGTTTCCGTGACACGCATGGGCGCGGGCACAGGACACCGCAGTGGGTTTCGCGCCCTCCACGCTCCCGAGGCGCCCTGAAGCCGGGCTGATGCAGGCGCGGCTCTTCGAAGAAAGTTCTGTACGAAGATCCTTTTCCGGGCTTATGATTCCTCGCGCTGCTGCTCATAGCCAATTCCTGACGCCGAAGCGCGTCTCCGTTGCGGCACAGGTGAACAGATCAAGTCGTTGCAGGAGTCATAGAATGAAGCAGAATGTAAGCGATTTCACCGATTTCACCGAGCTAGCTGTACAGAGCGCCCATGCCAGACCTCGCCGCCGCGCAACCATCGAGACCGTCGGCTCGGCTGCCAAGGCACTACGCCGATGGTCCCTCCTGCTTGCTCTCGCATTCCTGTTGGTTCCGCATAGCCTTTATGGGCAATTCAGCGGCAACCTACAGGGTACGGTGACCGACAACTCCGGGGCCGTGATCCCGGCGGCGAAGATTACGCTGCTGAACGTAGACACAAAGGTGAGTCAGAAGGCAACGGCGGACTCGCAAGGGGTCTATCGCATCGCCAGCTTGGCACCGGGAAATTACCAGGTCACTGGCGGCGCTCAAGGCTTCGGTGCGGTGAGCACCACCTTTGTGCTGAGCACGGATGAAACACGCAACGTGTCGCTTGTGCTGACGGTTGGGCAGGCCTCGACATCGGTTGAAGTCACCGCACAACAACCCTTGCTGGATACCTCCGACAGCCGCAACCAATTAACGCTCGATACGAAGGCTCTGCAGGATCTACCCTTGGCCGCGCGGAATCCGCTCGCGCTGGTTACGCTTGCACCCGGTGTGACAGGCCTAGGTGCGTCCACGGAAACCACCTTCAATCCCGAAAACAGCGTGGACGCCAGCGCGAACGGCCGAGGGGCCAATGCAAACCTGTATGTGGTCGATGGTCTCGACGTGACCAGCAGCATCCGCCCCGGTGTGGTGAATCTCACCCCAAACGCGGATTCGATCCAGGAAGCAGCGGTACAGACAAACACGTATACCGTTGACTTCGGTCGCGCCAGTTCCATCCAGACCGTCATCACGAGCCGGTCGGGAACGGAGGCTTACCATGGATTCGCAAGCGACTACTACAGCTATGAGGGGCTGAACGCAAAGGGTGAATTCGCAGCGGCCAACGTTCCCTTGGCGCCTTACCACATCAATGATTTTTCCTTTGGGGTCGGCGGCCCCATCATCCCGCACCACAGCTTCTTCTTTTTTGTGGGATTCGAGCCGTACCGCGCGCTGACCACAAATGCAACGTCGTTGCAAAGCTATGAGGATCCGGCCTTCACGGCCTTCGCCGTGGCCGCGCGACCGAACAACCCGGAGGTGCAACTGCTGACGAAGTATCCGACCGCGCTCACCTTTGTGAACGTGCAGCAAACCGCATCCCAGGCCTTTGGACCGCAAAACCTGGCCAACAACACTGGCTGCGGAACGCCTTCGACCGACAATATTCCCTGCGCCACCGCGGTCATCGATCAGGGAGTCTTCAACTCCAGCAGCTACAATAACTCAAAACAATATGACGTTCGTATCGACAAGTATTTCCAGAAAGATCGGGTGTACGGGCTCTTTTACCGCGACACCATCAGCACCGGTGGACCTTCGGTACGCCCCGGGTTTGACACAACCAACAACTACTACACCTTCTCGTTGCAGGGGAACGAAACACACACCTTCTCTCCGCACGTTCTGAACGAGGCGCTCGCCGGGTACAACCGTATCGAGGGTTTTGCGCCCTCGTCCGGCAACTTCGATGTGCCGGTGGTGAACGTAACCGGTCTGGGTGTTGGCTTCGGCTCGGGTTTCGCCCTGGGTGATTACATCCAGCACAGCTATCACTGGCGCGATGTGCTGACCTACAACCATGGATCCCATTCGGTGCGCGTCGGCTACGAGGGGTTTCATGGGGACGACATCGCCCTGTTCGCGGCCGCTTACTCACAGCCGACCTTTCAGTTCAACAGCTTGATCGATTTAATCAATAACAATCCGTACTCCGAAAACAACCTCTCCTACGACCCTGTCTCCGGTCAGCCCAAGGCGAATAACTACGGCTACTCCCAGACCACAGGGGGCGCCTTTGCCGAGGACACCTGGAAGATCGGCCGCAACCTGACCGTGAACTATGGACTCCGCTACGACAACTACGGCAACGCCTACCCCTCCCTGCCCGGCACGGGTTTGTCGAACTTCCACCTCGGCTCGGGAAGCACCTTTGCCGCGCAGGTCGCCAGCGGCGTCGTCACGCCACAGAGCCATACCTTTGCACGTGATCTGAACTATGTGTTCAGCCCGCGTGGTGGGTTCGCGTACGCGCTGGGCGGCGATAACAAGAACCTGGTGCATGGAGGCATCGGACTCTTTCACGATTACTTCACCCTGGGTAACTCTGAAAACGGCCTCAGTGCGAACCCTCCCGGCTTCGTGCGCCCGACTTTTTACAACAACGGTTCCACGGCGGCGCCGGTGTTTGGCTTCGGAACCCAGGACACCTATCCGCTGGGGTACAGTTATCCGGCCTTTCAGGGGCAGCCTCTAAATGCGAAAGGCGGTATCGTCGGCTCGCAGATCAGCATCGGCGGCGTGGATTCCAACCTGAAAAGTCCGTACACGACCAATTTCAACCTGGCGCTTGACCGCCAGATTACGCCCAACGTGGTCGTGAGTCTGGGCTATGTCGGCTCGGTGTCGAATAATCTTGTGGCCGCTGGAGGCAACACGAGCAATACGGCTTACGGCAACGATGTCAATCTCTTCGCAGGAGATCTCATCCAGCACATATCCTGCCAGCTAACCGGGACTGCTCCGAACCAGACCAGCACGTGTACCGGGGTGCAGACACGCCTGAACACCAGCTTCGGCTCCATCAACTACTCCTACAACGCCGCGCACGGCAACTACAACGGCCTGATTGCTTCGGGACGTGGCCGTATTGGACAGAAAGCCTTCTTTACGGCTTCCTACACGCTTGGTCACGGATTGGATAACTGGCAGAACTACCCCTTCGGGTACCCCATCAGCCAGTTCTACGCGAGCAATCCGTACGACGTACGCCATCGTGTTTCGCTGGGAGCGTCGTATGATCTGCCGGGTGAGCATGTGGCCAATCACCTCGTCCGGCGGCTTGCCGGTGGCTTCACGCTGGCGGGACTTGCTGTCGTGCAAACGGGCACTCCGTTCACTGTGTCGACCTCCGCCCCGTTCAAGGCATCGCTGATCAATCCTGCCCTTCCAGCCACCGCAAGCAATCTGCAGTTTGCACCGGGAAGCGGCGACTATAACGCGGATGGAGACAATTTCGATTTCCCAAATGTTGTGTCTTATGCGCAGAAGCATGGCCGATCGAACTATAGAACGGGCGTGATCTCCGCAGCCGGCTTCGCCGATCCAACGATCGGCACGGAGGGGAGCGAGACGCCGGACCAGTTCCGTAACCCTGGGTTCGCTGATTTTGATCTCACTGTGCGCAAAAATACGGACATCACCGAGAGAGTGAAGTTTGAGCTTCGCCTGGACATCTTCAACGTCACCAATCGTGTGAATCTGAATGGGGTCGTCGGGGATTTGAGTAATTCCAGCTTCGGCACAAGCACGGGTCTGAACAACAGTCCGCGCAACATGCAGGTCGCTGGGCGAATTAACTTCTAGCTGGCTGTCCGGCATGGGGAGTACACCTATCTTCCCCACGCCTTTGCGTATGCTTACAAACATGCTCAAGTGGGAACTTCCCGGCAGTTTGCGCAACAGCAGACGGCGCGAGTGAACGTAGCTGTAAGGAGCCGTGGTTTGCAGTCAGGAGGGCAAAGCGTAAAGGGTAGGGGCACTTGCCAATGCCTTACATTCGGTCTGTTCTTTCTGCTGCGCTTGGCTATGGCGACAGCGCAGGTAACGCATCCTTCTGCGCAGGAAACGCAATCCGCCGCGGATGCTGCCATCATGCAAGCGCTGCGCAGCGGGCAGAACGACGAAGCTCTGAATCTAAGCGGGCGCGTTCTGCGGGCGCATCCGGGAGATTGCAAGGTTCTGGCGCTACAGGCCATGGCGCACTCGGGCCTGGGACAGGCGGAGGCGGCGCTTGGTTCTTTCAAGACCGCGCTCACGCACTGCCCCTCGTATCTGCCCGCGTTGGAAGGCGCGGCACAGATTGAATACGCTCGCAAGGACGCAGCGGTGGACTCTCTGCTCACCCGCATCCTGACGCTTCAGCCCGGAAACGAAACGGCGCACGCGATGCTCGCCACGCGGCTGTTGAACAGCAATTGTGCCGAGGCGTTGCCGCACTTTGCAGCGAGTCAAGGCATGTTTCCGGCTCGTCCGGACCTGCAGCAAGGCTATGCCTTCTGCCTTGCCCAGACGGGCGCCACGGCGGAGGCGCTTTCGCAGTATGGGCAACTGGCAGCCGCGCACCCCAGCGATGAGACCACGTATAACGTCGCGCTGTTGCAGTCGAAGACTAAGGCGGGACCGGCGGCTCTGGCGACCCTTGAACCTTTGTTGAGCGAGGGCCGCTTCGAGCCCGCGTTCTCACTGGCTTCCAGGATCGCCGAAGAGGGCGGAGACACACCGCGGGCGGTGGCGCTGCTACGCACAGCGATCGCGTTGAACCCGGATGATCTCGACAACTACCTTGTGTTCTCCAGACTGGCGTATGACCATAGCTCTTTTCCGGTGGGCGTGGCGATGTTGAGTGCAGGTCTGCAGCGCCTGCCAGGGGCAGCCTCGCTGTATCTCGCACGCGGCGTCCTGGAGGTGCAGATGAGTGAGACGGACGCCGCGATCGGCGACTTCGAGAAGGCTCATCAACTCGATGCAAAGCTCTCGTTTGCGGTGGACGCGATGGGGTTGATGCTCACGCAGCAACACCAGAACGCGGCAGCGCTCGCGCGCTTCCAGGCAGAGGTGAAAGAGCATCCGGAGGACGCTTTCCTGCAGTACCTGCTTGCAGAGCAGTTGTCCGAGAGCCCCGAAGAGGCCAGTGGTGCGACCTTGGCCGCGGCCATTGCCGCCGCGAAGGCCTCGACGAAGCTGGCTCCGGGGTACGAACCGGCTCAGGACCTGCTGATTCTGCTGTATATGCGAGCCAAGCAGCCGGCGCTCGCGATCGAACAAGCAGAGCGTGTTCTGGCACAGAACCCGAATGACGACTCCGCCCTTTACCAGGAGTTGATTGCGCGGCGGCGTCTGGGGCAAACGCAGTCGCTGGACGCCTTGACCGCTCGCCTGGTGGCCGCCCGCAAACAGAACGCGGCGAAGCAGGAAGAGGTGAGCCACTATCGGTTATTGGGGGCGAACGAGCGTTAGTCGAGGCCCGAGCTTTACGAAATTACCTGCAAAATTGCGGAGTTGGAGGCCAGGATCCTCCATCCCCGGCAGAGTGCGCGCTTGGCTCAAAGCGGATCCTGAACTCAGGAAACAGTGAGGGAGAAATTCGCTTGACCGGCGAGTTGGGCCGCGGTCAGGCGTACGGCGCTGCCTTCGATTGAGCCCAGCGAGGTGTGGCTGAGCGCAGCCCGCGAGGGCGGATGAATGTGCAGCAGAAGGTCGGCGTTGAAGGGCACGGGCAGAATGACGGAGATGAGCCAGTCTCGCGCACGGGCTTCGGTGGTCCAGGACAGCGCGCCGAAGCGGGTTGGGCAGCGTCCGACCTGAATCCGCTCGCCGGGCGCGAACCATTCACACGGCGCGGCTTTCTGCAGGTGAACGAGTGCCTGGTCGGACTCCTCATAGCAGAGCAGCCAACGGAGCGCCAGGGTCGGCTGCAGGACGGAGTTGACGACAGCGGAGAAGGAGTACTTGTTGCCTTCGCCGGCGTAGCCGCCCGGGATGAGAGCATCCTCCGGGGAATAGCGCGAGCCGGAGTCCGAGGCGTAGCAGACGAGGCCATAGAGGGTGAGCAGAAAGGGGCGGTAGTCGGTCTGCCGAATCCGGGCTGCCAGGGTGCCATGCTCCATGAAATTGGACATGCGAGGGCCGGGTCCGTTGATGGTCAGACCCGCACGCACCAGGCCGGCCAGCTCTCGATGGTGAAGATGGCCGCGGTCGATCTCGGGATCGGTCCAGTCGGCGAGAAACCAGTCCTGCATGAAGCGGTGCGTCTCATAGGAGATCAGGTGATGCGGATCGCGGGTGGTGTCCTCGGGAGTAAACGGCGGGATACCGGCCTGCTTCATGGCCGGATTGCGGCGGTCCATGGTGGAGCGGAGAGAGCGCTCTAGATCGGCGTGCATCGAGTCCGCGAGTGCCGCGAGACGGGTGGCTTCGGCCGCGAGCGCAGCATCCGGCGGTGCCGTGGTGTCGGCCGCGAAACGAAGGGCGGCGGCGTAGTCGTGAACGCCACGCCAGACATTCGCGGCGTTCTGAAAGTAGAAGGGATGCGACGCGGGAAAGTCGTTCTGTGTCTCACCGAGGTCGGCTTCGGGCGAGCCCCAGATCAGCCCAAAATGAGGATCCTCCGGGGAGAAATGGGTGCGGGTGTACTCGTAGCGCGAGAGAACGTAGTCGAGCATGCGCCGGAGCACGGGCATGCGGGCCTGAAAGCCGGGAAGGTCGCGAGTGTAGAAGAAGCCGCGTGCCGAATTGCGAAGGAAGAGCCCCACATTCAAAGGCGCTTCAACCTGATCCTGCGTGTTGTAAAGAAAATTGCCGTCCGGAAGGATGTAGTTGTCGAGATAAAACTGCAGGTACCGGTCGGCGTCGGAGCCGAGGCCCCACAGCTGCTGGGCCCAGACGAACTCGTAGGAAGCAACCGGAAAGAGCGCATGCGAGCGCTCCGGAATCATGGTGTACGCCCCTTCGCCGATCTGGTACGTGGGGCGAAGGCCGCGGTAGGAGCAGCGTGACAGCATGATGCCGGCGCGGGCACAGTCACGCAAATTTTCGTCGGGGATCTCGACGGGCATGTTGGATTCGAAGAGGGTGTGCCACTCGAGCCAGATGCCCAGAAGGGTGGAGAAAAAGCGAGCGGCATCGCCGTTGCGATAGTGCTCTGTAAAGCCGCGGCCGTGGGCATCGCGAAGCACAGGCATCCCCGGGGTGATCTGATCCTCCGGAAGGGTGACGAGCACACGGACGAGCGGCGAGGCATCTTCGCTCTCTGGGAGAATGGCCGCGATCTCATAGCCGCAGTGGCTATCTGGATTCCAGACACCAATGTTCGCGGTGGGCGTATAGCCGCCCAGAAGGGTGCGCTTGCTCCAGCCGGTCTTGTACTGCCACAGTTCGGCGGCATCGGTGGGAAAGAAGTCGGAGGGATTCAAAACCGCGCTGAGCTCGTCGGGAGCCCAGGCTGCCTGCGGCGGCACATTGTTGAACTCGCGCGAGGTGCCGTCTTCCGCAAGAAAGAGCGAGCGCTCGGGGCCGGAGATCTGGTTGCCGACAAGGGTCCAACCCAGATACTCAGGACCCAAAGCCGCCACCGTGTTCCAGGAGGGATCGCCGCTGGCGGAGAGGATGTAGTCGCCGGGGACATCGGGGCCTGGATGCGTCATGCTCCTGCGCGAGAGCTGCTTGTCGGCCGGGGCGGCGATGGGTCGTGGCGTGATGTTGGAGATATCGCCGAGAAATGTGGGAATCGTCGCGAACACCCCGCGGTCGGCGGCGAGGTAGACGATCGCGCCGCGGTACGTGCAGCGCTTCTCAAACACCGCCGTGGGAACGCCGTTGATGTCGGTGACGGTGAGCAGGCGCCAACCCTCAACGGAGTCGTTGGGGCGCAGGCGGCGTTCACCGGCCAGCACGGCGCCGCCCTCAAACCCAGTGACAAGAGGGGGCTTGGCGAGAGCCTCCCGCTCGCCGGGAAGGAAGCGGTAGTAATCATTGGGAATCGCGGCGGCTTTGCCCTCTGCTGGAGAGGCCACGGCGGCGAGGAGCGAGGCGGACCGCCACTGGTGGGCGGCGGCGGTGGCAGCGAGCAGGTGGAAGAAGGATCGACGATTCATGACGAGCGAAACCTTGCATGGGAAATCGCGAGTATTCTAACCGCCGAACGCGATCGGTCGACCCTTTTCTTCTCTTTCGCAACAGGTCGCCCGCCCGCGTGTAGTTGGCCTACCTACAGATCAAGGAGCGTCTTTGCCTTTTCGATCTTCCGGATGGCGTGAACATGCTCAGATCGCATCGCCCAGACCGCATCGCCCAGACCGCTTCGAACATTACAGGACGAGACCCGGCAAACATCATGCAAAGTACTCACATCGAAGCTTCCTTAAACACCGTTAAGGATGGTGCTACTTGCCGATGCAGAAGGTAGAAAAGATGCGAGCCAGGATGTCATCCGCTGTGGTCTGGCCGGTTAACGTGTCGACAGCCTGCAATGCTTGGTGCAGGGATAGCAGCAGAATCTCGTGTGGCAGGCCATTGGCGTTTGCCTCGGCTGCGGCCTGCAGCGACGCGATCGCCTCAAGAACGCTGGCTTGCTGACGCCTGTTGTTCAGGGCGCCCGCCTCGGCCAGGCCGCCGCCCGCGTGCAACTGCTGCAAAATCTCCCGGCGCAGCGCCTCAAGACCCTCTCCGGTCAAGGCTGAGACCGCGAGCGGCCCTTTCACCCCAACCGGCTCGGCGAGAGCTCCTGCCTCGCGATCATCCGTCAGCAGATCGCATTTGTTGCGCACCAGCAAGTGCGGCCGGCCGGCGAGCTCCGCCGCCAGCGCCCGCTCCTCCGGCGACACGGGCAGGGTTCCATCATGAACCAGCAGGACCAGGTCGGCATCGGCCAGCGCCTCGCGCGAGCGTTCAATGCCCAAACGTTCGGCTTCATCGGCAGCCGCCTCGCCGCCCAGCCGCAGCCCCGCTGTATCGACCAGCCTCAGCGGGATTCCACCCAGCGCCCAGCCCTCCTCGACCGTGTCGCGCGTTGTGCCGGGAATCGGCGTCACAATGGCACGCGGCCGCTCCAGCAGGCGGTTGAACAGCGAGCTTTTTCCCGCATTCGGCCGCCCCACCAGCGCCAGCGTCGCCCCGGCCCGCAGCAGGGCCCCGCCACGAAAGCTGCGCGCCAGCATGTCCAGCGCGTCACGCACCTCGCCGATCTCGCCGCCGACGGTCTCCGATGGCACCAAATCCACGTCGTCCAGCTCTCCGGAGGCGAAGTCCATGCCCGCCTCCAGCAGGGCGATCAGGTGCAGCAGCCGCTCCTTGGCGGGCGCAATCCGCCGGCTCAGCGCGCCGCCCAGCTGCTGCGCCGCCGCGCGCACCTGCTCCAGCGTCCGCGCCGCGATCAGGTCATGCACCGCCTCGGCCTGGGTCAGGTCCAGCCTCCCCGCCAGAAAGGCCCGCTGGGTAAACTCCCCCGGCTCGGCCAGCCGCGCGCCCGCCCGCACCGCCGCGGCCAGCACAGCCTCCAACACCACCGGCGAGCCATGCGTGGCAATCTCCACCACATCCTCTCCGGTATAGGAGCGCGGTGCTAGAAAGGCAGTCACCACGGCCTCATCAATCGACGCCGCCGCCTCACCCTTCCCGGCCTCACCGCTCCCGGCCTCGCCCTCTCGCTGAGGCCGCTCAGGATCCAGTACCCGCCCAAACCGCGCCCGCGCATGTTCCAATGGGGCGGCCAGCCGCACCAGCCGGGAAGCCAAACTTACAGCCGCCGGCCCACTCAGCCGCACAATACCGATACCGCCCCGGCCCGGAGGGGTGGAAATCGCCGCGATCGTATCTGTGACTAGCACAGACTGCATTAGAGCAGCAGCCTGAGCACCGGCGTTAGCCTTGGTACCGCCACATGGCAGAACTCCCTGCTGGTTTTTTGCATTCCACCTCTCATAATGAGACGGGCCAGCCTCCAGATTTTGGAAGATTTGTTCTTGTAAGACTTAATTTCACGAGCCGATGTGGAGGCTTCTAGCAGTTTTAATGACATTAGCGTTTGGCCCTTCCCGTGCTTCATAGGCTGTATCTGTCTGGAGCGATCTGTGAAATTGACATCATCTGCTTTTACTTGCGCCTCGCTAGTTCTCATGCCGCTGTCGTTCGCAGGTCTGGGAAGCTCTACCGCTCGCGCCCAAGCCGTCTCCACGAATGGCGGCTCGGTTCAGGGCAGCATCACCGACAACTCCGGAGCGGCTATCCCCGGGGCCACTGTGGTCATCAGCAGTCCCGCTACCGGATATAGCCACACGCTGCAGACGGACAAGAGTGGTTTCTACAGCCTCGGCCCGTTGACCCCCGGTTCGTATGTTCTCGACGTATCAGCCCCGAATTTCCAGAAGCTGCGCGTGCAAACAGTAATCCGCACCGGCACCGTTACGCCCGGCAGCGAAAAGCTCACGGTCGGGAATCAGACAGAAACCGTTGACGTAAACGCCGGTTCGCTGCAAATCAACACCGACCAGATCGGGGTTTCTGGCGTGATTACGCGTGAGCAGATTGACACGCTGCCAATCAATGGCCGCAACATCCTGGACATCGCACAATTGCAGCCGGGCGTCATCCTGCAGACCGGTGAATCGTTCGATCCGACAAAGGCGGGGTATTCCGCGATTTCTACCAGCGGCGTCGGCGGGCGGACCACACGCATTCTGCTAGATGGGCAGGACATTACCGATGAGACAGTGGGTACGACGATCTTCAACGTTCCGACGGGAGCAGTAGACGAATTACAGCTGAACCGCTCCACGCAGGACGTTTCGGGCGAAGTGACCTCCACCGGCCAAGTGCTGCTTTCCACTCAATCTGGTACCAACGGCTTTCATGGCAACCTGTTTTATAACTTCCAGGACAATAGCGTAGGCTTCGCCGAGGTGAACGGAGTGAATGCCCCCTTCCAGCGCAACCAGTTTGGCGGCTATGTCGGCGGTCCAATCATTAAGGACAAGCTATTCTTCTTCGGCGGCATCGAGCGCATCAAGCAGGATGAACAGGACGTCGCTCAGACCGAGCCGCTCTTCTCGGCCATTGCAACGAAGTATCCGCTTGTTCCTGCACCGTTCCGGGATAACTACAGCACGATTCGCTTGGACTACAACGCCCCACATGGCTTCCGGTTCTTTGTTCGTGGGACCTACAGCGTGAACTCCGATGACGCAACCTTCGGCTTCGTGCCCTACCAGATCTATAACAATCGGGACAACGTCCCGGCGATTGTGGGCGGTGCCGACTTTACGTCAGGAAACTTCACCCACTCCTTCCGCGTGGGTTATGAGAAGTTCCACAATCTATTGGAGGATGGTACAGCTGCTCTCGGCAGCTCGATCTACAACCCCTCGACTTCAGCCACGAACCAGGTAACTATTAACGGCGATATCTATGCCGGGCCCAACTTCCTTGCCCCTCAAGGAACCTTTCAAACCGATAAGCAGTTCCGCTATGACGGTACGTGGACCAAGGGCGCTCACAGCATCAAATTTGGCTACAGCATGAACCGGCTGGCAAGCGGCGGCTTTGCTGATTTCTATGCTGCCTCCTTGTTTACGCAGCTGAGTGCAACGCCCGGGTTCCTGGTAGGAGCGAACGCGGGTGATCCGACCCAGTATGCCGCGCAGTACTACGTCATCGGTAACGGCAACGGCTTCTTCTCGGAGCGGCCCGGTTTCGGTCTGGTTGGTGGTCTCGATCCAAGCTGGCGTTTTGGCTCTTACATCGCCGACACGTGGAAGGTCACCCCAGCTGTGACCCTGACAGGCGGTGTGCGTTGGAGTGTCGACACCGATCGCGCCAATCAGGATCTGGCAACGCCTCTTTGTTCCAGCGTCGCTCCAAGCCTTCAGTTCGTCGGCTGCACGGGGAACACACCCTTGTTTGATCAGTACCAGGCCGGGCTTGGGGTTCGTACGCACCAGCCGTATGCGAACTTTGGCCCTCAGGTCGGATTCGTCGTCAGCCCGGGTGACCATAAAACCTCCCTTCGCGGCGGTATCGGGATCTACTACGAAAGCAGCGTTTTCAACAACACCACCAACGCGCGCACTGAATCCATTCAGTCGCCTATCGCTGCACTTGATTATGGAATAGCAAACTACGGCGCTACGAGCGTAAACTTGCCGGGATATGGTAACGTCACCACGGCTCCTGACGGAACGCCTCTTTCCACTATCCTCACTGAATCCATCGCCCAGGCTGCTCCTGAAATAAACGCGATCAAGGCGGAGTATCAGGCGAAGGAAAAGAATGTTGCTAGCACAAATCCTTCGTATATCGGTAACGGCAATGGCCTGTTCGCAAACAGCATCTACGGGGGACCGTACAAATCTCCATACTCTCTCCAATTTAACGGGGGTGTGCAGCGGCAGCTCAGCCGGGGCGTGATCATCAGTGCCGACTATGTACACAATTCAACGTTCAAAGTGCCGCTCTCCATTGACGTAAACCATGACGGTGCCGCTCGCACGCTGAATAAGACAGCGGCTCAAAACGCCATCAATCAGACGTTGCTCGCCTGCGGCGTAACGACTCTCAACGCCGCCATTGCGGCTTGCCCTGGCCTGCATCCGGCTACCTCAACGACACCCGTGGGTGGAGCGACACTGGCGGATTTTGCCAGCGCCCGCTTTGACGCCCTTGGAAATCCACTCAGCGGTGGTCTGGACTCCGGAAGTATTTCTCTAGGTGGCTTTGCGGGTTCGGCGGATGGCTTTACGCCGAACACGGGAGCAGCCTTTGCCGGAGTGAACCCCAATGTCGGCGAGGGCCTCTTCATCCTGCCGGTCGGCAAGTCCGGCTATGATGCGCTACAGATCGTCCTTCAAGAGCAGAAGTCACATCCAGCTCCCGGCATTATCAGCAGTAACTTACAAATCTCATATTCGCTCTCGCGAATCGTAACCGACACCGCCAGCCCAAGCAACGGCAGTACCGACCAGTTTTTTGCGGGAGCCAGGCCTTACAACAACGACAGCGTCAACCAGTTTCTAGGCCGCAGTGCTCTTGACCATACCAACGAGCTTAGCTTTGGAGGTAGTCTCGGCATCAAGTACGGAGCGTTGGTTGGCTTTGTAGGCCATTTTTTCTCGGCACCTGCCACCTCTCTGACCCTGTACCAGCCCTCGAACACGGGCGCCATCTTCCAAACGGATGTGGACGGTGATGGGACCTTCGGAGATCTGATCCCGGGAACAGCACCTGGTTACTATGAGCATCAAATCAAGGGTGCCGGCCTGAACAGATTGATCGGTAATTACAATTCGACTCACGCCGGTCAGGTCACCCCAGCCGGTCAAGCGCTCATCTCCGCAGGCCTTTTCACACAGGGTCAGTTGGCTGCAATCGGCGCTGTGCAGCAGGCGGTTCCAGCAGCTTCCAACACACCACTAAATAATTCCATGACACGCACCTTCGACCTGAACGTGAGCTACCCGATTCATTTTGCACACTTCCGCGAAGGTTTGAGCCTTACCCCAGGCGTGGCCATGTATAACGTGTTCAACATGAGCAACTTCACGAACTTCGGAGGAGCGAGCGTACTTTCGGGCAGCAATACCGCCCTGAACGCAACAGCTGACCAGTTGACGCTCAACACCAACCGTATTGAGCGTAACTCCGGTACCTTCGACCAAGGTGGCCCGCGTACTACAGAGTTCCAGCTCAAGCTGAACTTTTAAATACGGTATGCCTGGCAGGCATAAATGCTCCTGCCAGGTATTTCGACCTATGAGTCTTATCCCACCGACTTGTTCGAAGTCTGGCGTTCCCGATACTCGTGTATTAGCCAGCCACTATTTCTATCGTCTAGTTTTCATGCCCGCTATGATACGGGTGACCTGCCAAAATTGTCAGCGCCCGGTATACCTGCTCACTGAGCACCGCCAACGCCAACTCATGCGGCAGCGTAATGGCTCCTAGGGAAAGCATCATCCGCGCCTGCTCCCGGGCGGTCGCCGACCACCCATCCGGCGGTCCTATGGCCAGGATCATCTCCTGCGCGCCGGCATCGCGCTGGGTGCGGAGGTACTCGGCAATCTGCGGTGAGCTCAGGCCACGGCCACGGCTGTCCAGCAGCACCAAAACAGGGGCGCTGCGGCTGGCGCGCCGCGTGGCCGTCTCCAGCAGCGTGGCTTCGCTTCGATAGCCCGTCAGGACCACCTTGGCAAAACGCCGCGAGCGCCGCAGGTACTCCTCCACAAACACCTGAGCCCCGCCGGACTTGAGTCCCTGACGCGGGCTGATGTAAGCAATCTGCAGATCCATGGCCAGGGGGCTGCCGGGCTACTCGACGCTGCGGGTCCGCTTCTTGGCTGCGGTCTTCCGGGCCCCTTTGACGGCCGCTTTTGCCGCGCCGCGTGTATCCAGTGCCTTCGCGGAGACAGCTTTTTTCGCGAAGAGCTTCTTGGGGGCGCTCTTCGCCGGTGCCTCTTTCAGCGCTGCCTTCTTCGTTGGGAGCTTCCCGGCTACCGTTTTAGCCGGTGACGAAGTTGCCTTGGGGGATCCCTCGACGGCACGCTTACGCACCGTCTTCGGCGCCTGCTCGATCTCGTCATCTGAATCAGTAGTGGCCTCGTCAGTGGCGACCTTCGCCTTTTTCGGAGCTCGCTCTGCCCGGATGGCCGCCTTGATCTCCGCGTTCAGATCCGCCACGCTCAGCGTGGTCGCTGACGTACGCAGCCTTTCCAAACCGTAAAATGCGCGCTTCTCCGGCAGAAATACATGGACGATGAAATCCACATAATCCATCAGGATCCATTCACCCTGCCGCCGCCCCTCCACCGCGTTCGGGTAGGCGCCGAACTCGCGTTTCAGGCGCAGTTCGATCTCATCTGTAATCGCCACGGTCTGGCGGTCGTTGGTTCCCGTGCAGATCAGGAAGTAGTCGGAAAGCCCGCTCTCCACTGGATCCAGGGCGAGAATGCGAATATCCTCGGCCTTCTTGTCATCGCACGCGGCCGCAGCCACGGCGAGCATCTTGTTTGATTCAACAGACGCCAATGTATCTCCTCTGCCCAACTCATCCTAGCCTAGCGCGGGTCCGACGGCGCAGGCATAAATTCAACGTGAGCCCCCGTCATGCGAACGCGACTCCAAGGGCTGCCTCACATCTAAGGATTATGTCTGATCCGGCAGTTCCCAAAACACCCGCGGCCGAGCCTTTCTCTCAGTTTGATCTTGGCACCATGCCGCAGGCAGACGTTTATAAGCTGCTGGCCTCCGTCATTCTTCCGCGACCCATAGCCTGGATTGTGTCCAAGGATGACGGTGATGTCGTGAACGCGGCGCCCTACTCCTTCTTCAACATTCTTGGCTCCGATCCGCCGGTGATCGCCGTGTGCTTCGCCAAGGCTACCGATCGCGATATGAAGGATTCCCTGCACAACATCCGTCATCATCGGGAGTTTGTGGTCAACCTTGTCCCGGAAGAGCTCGCCGAGGCCATGAATATCACGGCCACCAACGCGCCCCGCGGTCTTTCAGAGACAAACCTTGCCGGCCTGGAACTTTCGCCCGGGGAGGTCGTGGATGTTCCTCGTATCGCGGACTCGCCTGTCGCGCTGGAGTGCCAGTTCCTGGAAACCATCAGCCTGGGCGCCAGCAGCACGATTCTCCTGGCGAAGATCGTCTACGTGCATGTCCGTACGTCGGCATTCGAAGATGTAGAGCGGCTCCACATTGACCCATCCAAGATGCGGCTTATCGGTCGCATGCACGGGGGAGGCGGTTACTGCACCACTCGTGATCTATTCACGATCGAACGGAAGTCTTGGCCAATTTAGAGCGGGAAGGTGTCCTGACAAAGACCCTCACGCGCGGAGGGCCTTTGTCATTTGGTAACAAATCGAATTGACCTTCTACGCGACAGCGGCGGCGAGTGGCTCGGCCACGGGCACGATCGAAACGAAACGGCCCCGCTGACCGCGATCCTGGAACTTCACCACGCCATCGATCTTTGCGAAGAGCGTATCGTCGGAGCCTCGTCCGACGTTTGTGCCGGCCTTCAACGGTGTTCCACGCTGGCGAACCAGGATAGAGCCGCCTGTAACCAGCTGGCCACCGAACCGCTTCACGCCCAACCGTTGTGCATTGGAGTCGCGACCGTTTTTACTGGAACCAAGACCTTTTTTATGTGCCATTGCTTTGCCTCGTAACGCGGCCCCGAGGCCGCAGGATGGGGGGCGGTTCGAAGTCTGAGAGGTAAATGCTTCTCACTCTCACAAAACTCGCCAGCTCGCCCGTTCTAAAAAGCAGCGCGAAGAAGCTACTTCTGCTCCGCCTCGAATGTACGGCCGCCGACCTGGATGGAATTGATCTTCACTTCCAGGAAGTTTTGGCGATGGCCCTGCATTTTCTTGTACTGCTTCTTGCGCTTGTAGTGGAAGACCAGGATCTTCTCGCCGCGGTCTTCGCGAACGACAGAGGCAAGCACCTTCGCGCCGCCCAGATCCTGCTCAAACTTGCCATCCTCGCCGGAGACGGCGAGAACATCGGAAAATTCCAGCGTGCCGTTCTCGTGAGCGGCGGTTTCCACCTTCAGGGTGTCGCCGGGGGTCACGCGGTACTGCTTGCCGCCGGTGCGAATCACTGCATACATGGTACGAACCTCATCGCAATGGGCTCGTCAGTCGCGCCCCTGCGTCTTTTCAGAATCTTTTGCCTGTGGGAACTGCCCCGGAGCTCCGGAGATCCAGTCCTGTCGGAGCGGTCAGACGCATCTCTGCGCGGAGGCCGAACCAGCGCCGCGGCCGCAAGAGCGGTCCGCCGTGCCAAACTCTACAAGAGTACCGGGGGAAGCGGCTTCGGGTCAAGAGTCACTTAATAGTGAGGAGAGGGCGGATCACCTGACCTCCCCTGACTTCTTGCAGCGGAGCGGAGCGGGGATCCGCTCTCCCAGTGCGCTGCCGCGACGATGAGGCAAGCAGATCCCCCGGCTGCGCCGTAATAAATAAATCCCAAGCTCCCGGGCGGGCTCGGCTCTAGTGGAACACCAGCACATTGCCGGCAAGGTAGCTATCGACCACCGCCAGCACCTCTCCCGCCGTGTGGTGGGCCGTCGCCTGGACGGCGGTCAATGACTGCCCTTGCGGCAGTTTCACCGCCATCGCTTCGCCCGGGCTCAATACCAGCGCCTGGTCACCCGCCTGCACCGTCATGGGCTGGCCCGAGTCGTTGCGGAGTTGAAATGCGATCTTGTGAACCTTGGCCGACTGCACCGCCATCGGGTTCGTCCGGTTCAGATAGGGAGCGGCCAGCAGTCCGGGTGTGGAAAGCAGGCAAACGGTGGCGACCATGGCGGCGGGAACGATACGTAGCTTCATGAAGTCCTCTTTCTGCTTTGCCCTTCTGCCGTCCGCTGCCATGGTTCAGCGCCGGCTGGAGTGCATCGCCTTACAACCTCCTAAGCGTCCGCTCCGCCGTGTGCGGATGCAGAGAATTTGATTTTTTCTAAAGATTTCTTATTTTTTCTAAAGATTTCTTTCCGCTCTGCCGATTTGGCTGCACGATAAATTGCGCGTCGCCCCCGAACTAAGGCCAGGCCCGGCCAAACCCCAGCCCAAAAACTACATCGCATAGCACATACACGAAGGTCATCCCATGCCCCTGCAAAAGCGCACACCGGCGTTGCCCCGCATCCTCTTGGAGACCCTGGCCGGGGCTCTCTGCCTCTTCACCATCCCCTTGACGCTCGATTGGCTCAGCAAGGTGATCCACGGCCAGGGAGGCGCGGGCCGCACCGCCGGCGTGTTCTGTTTCTCCGTGTTGGGCGTCATCCTTCTGCTGGACGTCTACCGCATGATGCGGCAGCGCTCCACCCCGCCGACCCGGCAGCCGGACGAAAACACCGGCAGTAACGCGATGTAATCCGCTCGCCCTTGAAGGCGTGCGAAGGACCAGGCCTGCGTCTTATCCGCGCTCTGAAAACAGGTGCAAAGAAGGTTTAGTTCCGAACTTCGTTGCCTTCCTTTGAAGTGCCGGTACAACGCGAACGGCACGCCAGGCTGCCTACACACCGGGTGCTACATCCTTCACAGCCCCCCTTGCACAACGCCAGTCTCACTCCAGGGCGAGTCTGTGTCACACCTTCGGCACCCACTCGTAGAAGCGATGAAAATCGTAAAAGAAGACTCCTTCATTCCCAAAATGAAACTGGCCCGCGACAACGCGGACCACTTTGCTGAACTGAAGCTGCACCGCTACTGCCGCAGAAAGGTTTTGGCCGTCCGAAGCGACAGTGCCATGATCGTGAGCGCGGGGTTGGCGGCCAGCGAGCTTGGAAAGACCGAATTGTCGCAGATCCAAAGGTTTGGCAACTCGTGCGAGAGCCCGAACTCGTTCACGACCGAGACCTCCGGGTCTGTGCCCATGCGGCAGGTACCGATGGTGTGCGCCGTGCGGGGATTCACCCACGTGTCACGTGCGCCGGCCGCCTTCCATGCCTCGGTCATCACCTTGATCGAGTGAGCCTGCATGTTGGTCTCGTTCTCGTGATACGAGAACTTGATCACCGGCTTCGGTATGCCGTTCACGTCGAGCTCGTCCGAGAGCGCCAGGAAGTTCTTGTCCGTCGGCAGCGTCTCCCCGTTCACGCCGATGCCGGCTATGAAGTTGTAATCAGCAAGGTAGCGTTTCAGATCTTCCCCGAAGAGCTCCCGCGCCCGCGCCACACCCGTAGACCAGGTCACCGGTACCACCCCCAGCGACTGCACGAGGTAGCCGCCGACAAAGTCCGCATCCTTCGGCCGCATCAGGTCTTCGGAGATCACCGTCGCCGGGAAGCCCTTGTTCATGCGCACCGGCGTGTCGAACGTGCCCCAGACCTGCGTCGCGACATGGGCCATGTAATTCTTGCCGACGAGGCCGCTCCCATTGCACAAACCCGTATAGAGCAGCAGTCGCGGCGTTTCAATCGCGCCGGCGCAGAGGAACACGTTGCGCGCCCTTTGCCGCTTCTCCACCACATTCCCCGGATCGGTGCCGTCTCGGTAAAGTACCGCAGTGATGCGGCCTGTTGAATCCCGCTCAAAGCCCGTCACAAAACAATGCGGCCGGATCTCCGCTCCGGAACGCACCGCCCACGGCAGGTATGTCGTGTCCATGGTCGCCTTGGCGCCGTTGCGGCAACCCTGGTGACAGAAGCCACGATTGACGCAGGCCAGCCGCTTGCCATATTCCGGGCGTGAGTAGTCCTTACTCAGTGCCGCAATGGGCGCGGCCGTAGCACGCAGGCCCATGGCCTCAAAGCCCTTCACCATCAGCTGTCCAGGGCCGTTGATCGGCACCGGCGGCGTTGGGTAGCGCCGCGACGGCTCCCAAGGGTACGGGCTCGGTCCGGACACGCCGAGAAACTCCTCCACCTCCTCGTAGAACGGCACCAGATCGCGGTAGTGGAGGGGCCAATCCACCCCCTGGCCTCCCGAATCTGTCTTGAGCATCAAATCGCGTTCATCCGCACGCGGGCAAAACGCACCCCAATGCAGCGTCGATCCGCCTACACCGGTACCGGAGGTGTTGCCGCCGAAGACCTCTGGAGTATCGCCGCCGGAAAGTCTTTCGCCCAACCAGTAAATGTGCCCCGCCGAAAGCTCGTCCGTAGCAAAATCTTCAGCCGGTGACTCAAACCACGGCCCGGCTTCCAGCGCCACTACGCTGCGTCCGGCCGCGGCAAGCTTCGCCATCAGCGGCGCTCCGCCCGCACCCGTGCCGATCACCACGGCGTCTACCTCTTCGGCCTCGCCATAGTGCTTCATCGACGCTCGCAGCTTGCCGAGCTCGTTCTTACCCAAATCCGACTGCTTGTACCCTGTGCCGTTCAACGCTCGAACTCCTCTTGTTCCCCAAGCCGAATCTGTGTAAAGCCGAGATCGTCGGCAAACCCGGTGTAGCCCATGCGGTCCATGGTGCGCGGGTCGGCCACATAGCGCCTTGTGCACTCCGCACGCACATCCTCAAACCAACGCTTCATCTCGTCGGCGCTGAAGACACTTGCACCCTCGCGCAGGTGCAGTACGTCCTGCAAACCACCCAGCACGCCCTTGCCCAGCTTGCCTGCGGCAGCCTGCTGCAAAAGCAAGTCTTGTTGATCCGGATGCAGCCCCGTAAACGGCACACCCAAAGTTCGTTGCGCAGCCAGATCCAGGGAGCGTAATCCCTTCTTCCAGGCCACGTTGTCGGGTGGCAGGGTGGCGTAGCGCCAGCCGTCACCCTTCGCCTCGTGTACATCCGCGTCGACCCGTGCCGCTAGATCGAACCCTGCATCCGGTACCACGCGCTCAGCCAGCGCGCGCAATGTCCGGAACTCCTCCGCCGAACATAACTGCGGTTCGTAGTTCCAGGTTGCAGAGCCTTCCAGGCGGTCGCGCATTACTTTCAACGTCTGCGGCGAGGTGTGATCTGAATCCATTAGTTTCTCAAACGTTTTCTCCGGCATCCCCTGCGGCGTGGGCAGCGTGACACCCGTGCTGGCGATAAACTGCGTAATTCGCTCCACCAGCTCGCCCGGCTGCTCCATCGGCGCCAGATGCCCGGCGCCCTGCAACACGATGACCTGGGCTCCCGGCACATGCGGCAGCGTCTTCTCCCGTTGCGCCGCCTCGCCCAATCCGGCATCTTCGCTTCCCGCAAAGATCAACGCAGGCAAGGGCAGCTGGCCCACAAACGGACCCCAGTCTTCCTTGCTGCCGGCCTGCATCCAGCGCCGGAACGCCCTGCGGTTCATCTCCAGAACGCCCGCAATTGCCGTGCTACGTACCGCTTCGGGCAGCGGCACTTTGCCGGTGTTTTCGTCCACCCACTTCTCCGCACGCTTTCGGTCCTTGGTGTCGTCTCCCGTGCTTTCGCCCATCTGCCCCAGGGCCTCCGTGCGCTTTTCCTCCGTCATCGGCTCGGGTCCGGCCGGCGAGGCCGAAACCAGCACCAAACCACTCAACCCTTCAAGACCCGCCACGTCATTCAGCGAGCGCCGCGCCAGCACTGCCGCCACCTTGCCGCCCATCGAGTGGCCCGCCACAAACCAGGCCACCTCGCCCTCGTTCTCCGCGGTGACCAAGCTTCGCCGCAGCCGCTGCACCTCGGCCTGCACGTGGTCGGCCATCGCCTCCACGGTGTAGCCGGCGACATCGGCTGCCGCTCCGAAACCGGGCAGGTTCAGCGCGGCACATTCCACGCCGCGGGCAGCGAGCCCCGACGCCACCGCGTCCCAGGTGTGAGCACTGCCGCCCAGCCAGTGCAGCATGACAAGCAAAGGTCCGCGGGCGCCTATGCGCCGTTCAGTCAACATGTGCAGGTAGACGCGCTTGAGCGCACCCTGGGAGCACAACTTTCGCGACTTCCTGTGCCGCCAAAGTTTTCCTATGCTTTTGCCGCGCCAGTGCGCCCCACGCAATAGGCCCGTAATGCGTGATTTGTTCCCCGCGAGGTGTCTCGATTCAGGACAGGGTCCGGCGCTCACGCTGTGCGACAATTTTTCTCACACCATGCCTGACGCCCGTACGCAGCCCACGGTTCTCGTGCAACGCCTTCACCCCGCCGCGCAGCTGCCGCGCTACGCCCACATGGGACCCTACGGTGACCTCGCCGCCGATCTTTTCGCCTCGGAGTCCGCCGTGCTGGCGCCGATCGGCGAACCCGGCGCCACCCGCGCGGTCTCCACCGGGTTGGCACTCGAATTTCCCGAAACCCACGGCGCTTTGATCGAAGACCGCTCCGGTCTCGCCCTGCGCGGCCTCACCACCCTCGCCGGCGTCATCGACTCCGGCTATCGCGGCGAGCTCAAGGTGATTCTCACCAATCTTTCCCCCGAACCCCAGACCATCGCCCCCGGTCACCGCATCGCCCAACTCCGCGTCGTCGAGCGCATCCAGGCCGTCTTCGCCGAAACCGACAACCTCGCCGAGGCTCCCCGCGGTGCCAAGGGCTTCGGCTCCACAGGGCACTAGGGCTGTTCTGTCCTATGCGAATCGTCGATGATCCGCAGCTGACAGTCCGCCGCGCATCCTACACTGCACACAGTGGCTGACTCTTCCCCAACGAAATTAACCTCACTCACCGAATCCACCGAATCCGGCGTGAACTCTGCCGCCGAGACCGGCAAGCCCACCGGCTTCCGTTCCGACCGCATCTGGAGCTACTTCGGCCCCGCCTTCGTCGCCTCCGTCGCCTACATTGACCCCGGCAACTTCGCCACCAACATCCTCGGCGGCAGCCAGTTTGGCTACCGTCTGCTTTGGGTGCTGCTTTGGTCGAACATGATGGCCATCCTGATCCAGTACCTGTCGGCCAAGCTGGGCATCGTCACCGGTAAGACCCTGCCGCAGAACTGCCGCCAGACCTTTTCCCGGCCCTGGGTCATCTTTCTTTGGATCTGCGGCGAACTCTCCGCCGTCGCGACGGATCTTGCGGAATTTCTCGGCGCCGCCCTCGGTCTGGACCTTCTGATCGGCCCCGCGCTGGGGGCGCACGGTTTTTCCCCGACCGGTTCACTCTTCTTTGCGGCGGTGGTCACCACGGTCGCTGTCGCCGGCATCCTTGCGCTTGATCTGGCCGGTTACCAGTGGCTGGAGCGCGGCATCATGGCCTTCGTGGGCCTCATCGGGCTCTGCTACGGTTTTGAGATCTTCCGCGTCCACCCGGACTGGCATGCCGCCTTTGTCTCCACCTTGCTGCCCACGCTGGATAAGAACCATCTCCGGGAGTGCACCTACGCCGCGGTCGGCATTCTCGGCGCCACGGTCATGCCGCACGTAGTGTACCTGCACTCCGCGCTCGTCCAGCCTCGCCGGCAGGAGCTCGCCCCGCCCCCCGGCAAGCCCAGGCCCTCCATGCTGCGCCAGTTTCTCAACTTCGAGCTCGCCGACGTATTCCTCGCTATGAACGGCGCCTGGCTCATCAATTCGGCCATTCTCGTCATGGCCGCCGTCACCCTGGCGAAAGGTCCCACAATTTCACCCACCATCCAGGACGCCTTCCACACCCTGGGCCCGCTCATGGGCAAAAGCGCCGCGGTGATCTTTGCGGTGGCGCTGCTCTGCTCCGGGCTCTCCAGCTCCACGGTCGGCGTCATGGCCGGCCAGGTCATCATCGAAGGCTTCCTCGATGTGAAATTCCCCATCTTCGTCCGGCGCTTCATCACCATCATCCCGGCGCTGATCGTCATCGGCATGGGCCTGAACCCGCTCCGCATCCTGGACGACTCCCAGGTCATGCTGAGCTTTACCTTGCCCTTCGCGCTGATCCCGCTGCTCATCCTCACGCAACGCAAATCCGTGATGCGCGAGTTCAGCAGCTCCGGCCCGGTACGCGCAGCCGGCTGGACGGTCACCGGCATCGTCCTTGCGCTGAACTTCTTCCTGCTCTACCAGGCAGCCACGGGCTAACTTCCTACAATCCTGTCAATCCCTCGTCGCTGTCCACTACAAGTCTGTCGTCCTGAACGAGACTAAGGACCTGCTGTTTATCTGCAGGACTTTACCTCATTAGGAAGACAGCTATAAAGACGCCTCATAGGAGACCAAACAAAAAGCCGAGACCCGAAGGTCCCGGCTTTCAAATCGCAACCGACCTCCGGACGATCTACTGAACGTCGCCGGCTTCCAGGTGCGACTCGATGAAATAGAGCTCTTCTTCCGCTTCCACCACCAGCTGCTTGAAGAAGTCCGACGTCGGCTCATCGCCCAGGTCGTCGATCTTGTCCGAGGCGTCCCGCAGCTCGGAGCAATATTTGCCCAGAGAGTTGGCCAGCGCCGTGAGGTGCTGCGGTCCGGTGATCGACTCCACCTTGTAAGGATCGATCGGGGAGTTCGCGGCGGCCATGCGTACTGTTCCGTTTGCCACGCCGCCCAGCTGCGTGATGCGCTCGGCGATCGGGTCGATCTGCTTGAAGATCACCTTCGCGGTCGCGTCGAATACCAGGTGCAGCTGGTAGAAGTTCAATCCCTTTACGTTCCAGTGGGCAAACTTGGCCTGCGAGTACATGTCAAAGGCCGCGGCCAGCTTCGGCTGCATCACTTCCACAACCTTGGTCTTCACATCATCCGGCAGCGCTACACGGTTCTTGTACATGCGCTTCACCGTCGTCGGTTCCATCGTCTTCTTATCCGCCATTTGCCTTCGGTCCTTTCGGCGCTCCCCGCCCGATAGCAGGGTCAATCCCATCGCCTTATGCTCCATCTGATGCACAATTGGCTCCGAGAGGCTGGCTCCGCACCCCCGCCGGTCACGTGGAGTCGTGTTCATCGCGCTACCGCGCTACACTGATGCGAGCGTTTTCTTGAACGCCCGGCAGGCCCCTGAGTCCCGACGGGGGCGTTCCGGCGACACCGTTTCCCTATGACCTGGACAAGCGAATTTGGCAAGGGCAGCGGCTGGCTGCTGCAGAAGATCGTTAACGGTCTCGCTCTTTCGCGTATCTCGCCGAACACGCTGACCTTTATCGGCCTGCTCATCAACGTGGCCGCCGCGATCTTCTTCGGCTACGCCCGCCCTGACAACTACGTCCGCATGTTCCTTTATGCCGGCCTGGTCATCATCGGCGCCGGTCTCTTTGACATGGTGGACGGCCGAGTCGCCCGCCAGACCAATCAGGTCTCAGTCTTCGGAGCCTTCTTCGACTCGGTGCTGGACCGCTACTCCGACGTCGCCCTGTTCTTCGGCCTGCTCGTCTTCTACGCCCGCGGCAACCGCTTTTTTTACGTCATCCTGGTCGCCTTCTGCATGACCGCCAGCCTCATGGTCAGCTACACGCGCGCCCGCGCCGAGGCCCTCATCGGCCAGTGCAAGGTAGGCTTCATGGAACGGCCGGAGCGCATCGTGCTGATCATCCTGGGCGCGCTCTTCGAGCGCTGGGACATGATGGCCGCCGCGCTTTGGGTGCTCGCCACCTTCTCCACGCTCACGGTAATCCACCGCATCCGCTACACCTGGCTGCAAACCGAACGCATGCGCCTGGGGCAGATCCCCGCACAGTAGTCCACGCCCCACTTCCCATTGAACTCCCGACCTTGTCCCTGCAGAGCTTGTTATCTCCCAGACTTTGTCATCCCAGACTTCGTCATCCCAGAGCTTGTCCTCCCCCCAGATCTTGTCATCCTGAGCGCAGCGAAGGACCTGCTTCTCGCCGCCACAGACCTCAAAGGATCGTCCGCACGCCGCCGTCGTTGCGCGTCACGCGCACCCCATCCAGGTACTCCAGCAGTGGAATCGCGTGTTTGCGCGTCAGCCCGGTCAGCCCTTTGAAGCCCGCAACGTCTATCGTCTGCCCACGCTGCTTCGCCAGCTCCGCCGTCAACCGGGCGATCGCCTCGGCGTGCATCAGCAGGTGATCGGCCCCCAGCCGCACCAGTTTCTTCCCCCGTAAAAGCTCGGTGATCAGCCCCGGCAGCTGTTTCGGGTCGATTCGCAGCGCCGTCGCCGCCTCGCTCAGGATCGGCGAAGCCAGCCCCGCGCGCCGGTACAGCGTCTCCACGGCCTCCAGCCGGGGATCGCCCTTCGGCGCTTCCGCCCCCACTGCGGTAGGCACCGCCCAGCCTGCCGGGGTGGTGACGATCTGCCGCCGCCGCTCCAGCCCGCGTACCGCCAGCTGAAACGCCCAGTCCTCCAGCCGTGCGCGCGAGCGTAGCTCCGGTGCCGGCACCGCCGTCTTCGCCCGCGTGACCTCGCCCAGCACCGTCCCGGTGGCCCGCTTCAACGCTTCTGCCGTCAGCAGGTGCGCCCCCTCCCCCGCGCAGGCCACCTTGCCTTCTACCACCAGCGGTCCCAGCAGGCGGCGCAGCGTCTCCGCCGTCAGCCCGGTCTCTGCCACCAGCTCCGGGAGACCCGTCCCGCGGACATCCCGCCGCGCGATCCGCAGCAGCACCTGTCCCGTCTCGTCCGCCTCCAGCACCTGCTGCAGCCAATCCCGCGTCGCGGCCCTGCGCTGGCGGGGCAGGGGATACGCATCCAGCACCCGCCCGCCGGCCAGGGTCACCGCCGGCGAGTTCCCCCGCACCACAAACCGGTCACCCGGCACCAGCACGGTACCCTTGGCCAGCCGCAACCGCCCCAGCACCGCGCCCTCGCTCTTCCCAGGGTGCGGGTTCGCGGTGCCCGGGCCGTCGTACAGCAGCAAAGTCGCCGCTGACTCCGCCGCGAACGCGTGCACGCGCACCCGCGACCGGTGCCGCAGGGCCGGTGCGCCCGGCACCGGCGTCAGCACCGCGTCGATCACCGCGGCCGCCCGCAGCGTCTCGGGAGTCACCACCACATCGCCGCGATGCACCTCCGCCACCTCCGCCCCTGCCAGGTTCAGCGCCACGCGATTGGGCGCTTCTACCTCCCCTCGCGCCGCGCCGTGCACCTGCACCCCGCGTACCCGCACGGCACGGCTCCCCGGCTCTAAAACGTATGAGGCTCCCACCCGCAGACTCCCCGCCTGCAGCGTTCCCGTCACTACCGTGCCAAACCCCTTCACCGTGAACGCGCGATCCAGCGGCAGGCGCGGCACCCGCTCCCGGCTGCGTTCGGGTACCGCCGCCGCCAGGCCGACCAAGGCTGTTTTCAACTCGGCAATGCCTTCACGAGTTCTAGCCGAGGTCGCCACCACCGGCGCTCCCTCCAGAAACGTCCCCGCCGCCAACCCCTCTATCTCCGCCCGCGCATCGGCCAGTCGCTCCGCCCCGACGGCGTCCACCTTGGTCAGCACCACCAGCCCGCGCTCCAGGCCCAGCAGCCCGCAGATCGTCAGGTGCTCCACCGTCTGCGCTCTCACGCCCTCATCCGCGGCCACGACCAGCATCACGCAATCGATTCCGCCCGCCCCGGCCAGCATATTGCGGATAAACGCATGGTGCCCCGGCACGTCGATCAGGCTTAGATCGAACCGGTTTCCCCGCGCATCGGCCAGCGAAAGCGCCGCAAACCCCAGGTCGATCGTGATCCCGCGGCTCTTCTCCTCCGGCAAACGGTCCGTGTCGGTCCCGGTCAGCGCCAGCACCAACGCCGTCTTGCCGTGGTCGATGTGCCCCGCCGTACCCAGCACGACGGAACGCACCGGCCCCGTCCCATCGGCCGCGACAGCCTTCGGAGGCCTGCTCGGGCGGTTCACGCGGGCTTGGCTCCCGGCCCGTTCACACCCGCTGCGGCAACGCCCCGCAGCGCCGCCAGCACCACCTCATCCTGCGCCGGAAACACTGTGCGCAGATCCAGCAACACCCGCCCGGCGTGCGTGCGCGTCACCACCGCCGGCTCCCACGCGCGTAGCCGGCCCGAAAGAGCATCGTCACTCAGCCCCCGCGCTTCCAGCGCCACGGCAAAACTTGCCACCGAAGCCCCCGGCGTCGTCCCTCCACCCACCAGGCTCCGCACCGGCACCACCTCGGCGAGGTACGCGCTGCCCTCCAGCGCTGAAACCATCCGCTCACACCGCTCGCCCACGCTCTCCGCCGGAAGCCGCAGCATCCCGATCGCCGGCAGCGTCTCCTCCTGCCCGCAAAGGTAGGCCCGCAGCGTCGCCTCCAGCGCCGCATATGTCAGCTTGTCCACCCGCAGCGCCCGGAACAGCGGATTCCGCCGGATGCGCCCCAAAATTTCCTCCGACCCCACCAGCAGCCCGCATTGCGGGCCGCCCAGCAGCTTATCGCCGCTCGAAGCCACCAGCGCCGCCTCACCGGCCACGCTCTCCACCCAGGTCGACTCTCCCGGAATCCCGTACGCCGCCAGATCCACCGCGCAGCCCGTGCCCTGATCGTCGAAAACCGGCACACCCGTCCGCGCACCCAGCGCCACCAGCTCCCCGAGCGTCGGCTGCTCCGTAAATCCTTCGATCCGGAAGTTCGACCGGTGCACCCGCAGAATCAGCCGCGTGGCCGGCGTGATGGCCTCGGCGTAATCGCTCACCCGCGTGCGATTGGTGGTGCCCACCTCGCGCAGCACCGCCCCGGACTTGCGCAGAATATCCGGCACCCGGAACCCGCCGCCGATCTCCACCAGCTCCCCGCGCGACACGACCACCTCGCCGCCCTCGGCCAGGGTATTGAGCGCCAGAAACGTCGCTGCCGCGCAGTTGTTCACCACCGCCGCCGCCCGTTCGGATGCCTCCGCAAAGGCTCCGCGACCGCGCAGCACCTCCAGAATCAGGCCCTCGACGTGCACATCGCGCCGGCTCCGCTCGCCGGCCTCCAAATCCATCTCCACATTGCAGTACCCGCTGGCAACGGCCACCATGGCCTCGATCGCCGCCGCCGAAAGCGGCGCTCGCCCCAGGTTCGTCTGCAAAATCACGCCCGTCGCATTGATCACCGGCCGCAGCGAGGGCCGCAACCGCTCTTCGAGACCCCGCTTGACCAGCTCCGGCAGTCCCGCCACCGCCGTCTCCAGCGCGGACTCGCTCAGGGAGCCGACTCGTATCCCTGCGCGCAACCCGGCCAGCTCCCCCCGCAAACCCCGGGCCACCGGCTCCCGGCCAAACCGCCCGCACAGGGTCGCGAAGCGTTCACCTTCCATCAACTCGCCAACCTGCGGTAACTGCCGGAAAAGCCTCGCGCTCGCGTCTTCGGTCATGGTCGTCCGCCTGAAGGTTTGCCCTTTTTTGTCATTCCCGCAGGAAATCTGCGTTTGTCTTCGCCACGCCACATCGGTCAGCCCGCTTCAGCTCAGCAATATCCGGCCCGGTCCCGCTTCCACGCCGCCAATCCGCCCGGCCACCGGGTACCCGGCCCCCCGCAACGCCTGCACTAGCCGGTCCGCATCGCTCTCCGCCACCGCAATCAGCAACCCACCCGCCGTCTGCGGATCGTAAACCAGCGTCAGCAGCTCCGGCGCAATCGTGGCAGCCTCGTCGGCATCCACAACGCACGCCGCAAACTCCCGGTTGGCTACCAGCCCCGCCGGCACACAGCCCAGCCGAATCGCCTCCAGCGCCCCGGGCAGCACCTGCAGCGCCGCGGTCTCAATCCGCAGTCGCATCCCGCTGCCCAGCGCCATCTCCCGCCCATGCCCCATCAGCCCGAACCCGGTCACATCCGTCATCGCATGCACGTCGAAGCCGCCCTCGTGGATCACCTCGGCCGCCGCCTTGTTCAGCGTCGTCATGGACTCCACCGCGCCCGCGACCCACGCCTCTTCGGCCTTGCCCTGCTTCAGCGCCGTCGTAATCACCCCCGTGCCCAGCGCCTTGGAAAAGACCAGCGCGTCGCCCGGCTGTGCCCCGATGTTTCGCAGCACGCGTTTCGGATCGATCAACCCGGTCACCGCATAGCCGAACTTGGTCTCCGGATCGCGCACGCTGTGGCCGCCGACCACCGTGCACCCCGCCTCGGCCATCATCGCCAGCCCACCGCGCATAATTTCTTCCAGCACCGCCGGATCCCCCTCCTGCGGAAATCCAACGATCGTCAGCGCCGTCACCGCCCGCCCGCCCATCGCATACACATCGCTTAGCGCATTTGTGGCCGCGATACGCCCATAGGTGTACGGGTCATCGACCATCGGCGTAAAAAAATCCACCGTCTGCACCAGCGCCAGGTCGTCCGAAATCCGGTAAACCCCCGCATCGTCGGAGGTTTCAAAGCCCACCAGCAGGTTCGGATCCTCCTGCCGCGGCAGCCGTCCCAGCACGGCACTCAATGTGCCCGGCGCCAGCTTGCTCGCGCAGCCGCCCGCCTTGACCTGCTGGGTCAACCGCACCGTTGCCGGAGCCAGCTGTGCCTTGGAGTTCGGCGTCGAAACGGAATCTGGTTCGGCAGTCGCTGGCATACATCCAAGTAGATGCAACTGCAGCCATTTGGCTCCTTCGCCGTCCGGAAGTGGAACAGATCGCAACAGGGAAGCGCTTGGGATCCGGTGGTCCCCCCGGTCTTCAAAACCGGTGGTCGTCCGACAAGGGCAACGGTGTGTTCGACTCACACGCGCTTCCGCCAGCCTCATCTCCCGATGTTCCGGCCAACCCTGCCGCCAGCGATGCCAACCCTCGTCGCCATTGACGTAAAGGCCAGTCACGTAAAGGCCTGTTACCGGTGAGGTAAACACTCGTCGCCCGTGACGCTAACCCTTGTCGCCGTTAATGTAAAAACTTGTCATCCTTCGCCGGAGGCGGAGGACCTGCTGTTCGCTTTTGCCCTCCCTTACAGAACGCCGGAGGAACAGCAACACTCCAGCGGCCACAGGAGTTCCCGAATGCGTCTGACCCGCATCATCGCCCCGGCCGCCCTCGCCCTCCCGGGGCTGCCGCGCCCAGCCGCCCAGATTCCATCGCCGCGAATCGTCGTCTTTGAGCAGCCCGGCTTTCCCACCGTCGCCAGCGAGCCGGTCTCCCGCGAAACCCTCGCCGCCGCGCTCGGCCCCGGTACTCGCTTCGCCGGCATCGCCGAAATCGGCAACGGAAATGCCCTCCAGGGAGCAAATCTCCTCGTTCTGCCTTACGGCTCCGCCATCCCCGTCGCCGCCTGGCCGGCCATCCAGCGCTTTCTGACCGGCAGCGGCAACCTGCTCGTACTCGGCGGCCAACCCCTGCGCGTGCCCGTAGCGGGCACCAGCGCCGCCAATTTCCGGCAGCTTGCCCCACAGGATAGCTACAGCCGCCTGCTTGACCTGCGCCACACCTACCCTGCCCCGCTTGCGGCCGAAGTTCAGGCAGAGGCGAACGGCCAGCCGCTGCACTTCGCCTGGCGCCCCGGCTACGGCTTCCTTCCTCCCGTGCAGCTGCAAGCAAAAGAGGTCTTCGTCGAAGAAGGCCGCCTGAACGGCCTCGCGTACCTCGATACGCCAGACGGCACACACCTAGCCGCCCCGGTGATCGTCGCCGACCACGCCCCCGGCCTGCCCGGCTCCCGCCTGGTCGCCCTCCCGTTCCACCCCGCACCCGGCTTCTGGGCCAGCCCCGACGGTATAAAACTCATCGCCGCCACCGCCCGCTACGCCGCCGCCGGCACCGCCACGCTGCTGCTCGAAACCCAATATGCCGCGGTCCGTCCCGGCGAGCCGCCCGTCCTCAACGCCTACCTCACCAATCGGCCTAAATCCGCCGCAGACGCCGGGGCCATCCATTTCGAACTGCGCCAGGGCGAAACACTCCTCAACCAGGCCACCGTGCCGCTCTCTGCCGACAACGCCGCCGCCGCACCCTTCACCAAACCTCTGCCCCCCGGGGTCTACACGGCCAGCGCCACCTGGATACCCTCCGGTTCCGCCACACCCACCGAGTTCGCCGAAAACGGCTTCGTCGTCGAAGACCTCAGCGCGCTCGAAACCGGCCCCGCCTTTGGCGCCCATGGCGACTTCCTCTCCCTCGGCGGCAAACCCTTCCTCCCCGTCGGCACCAACTACTTCTCCACCGAAGCCAACGGCTGGAACTTCGCCGGCCCCCGCAATGAAGCTGTCTGGGAGCGCGACTTCGCCGACATGCAGCGCCACGGCGTCACCTTCGTCCGCACCGGCGTCTGGAACGGCTATGGCGACATCCTCGAGCACGAGCAAGATGGCCAAACCGGCGGCGTCACCGAGCGCTTCCTCCGCAACCTCGAAGGCTACCTCGCCGCCGCGCACCGCCACGGGGTCGTCGTCAACTTCACCTTCTTCGCCTTCACCCCCCGCACCGGCAACGACCAGCAACACGGCGATCCCGAATCCACCCCGCCCCCGCCCAACCCGTACCTTAATCCCGCCGCCGTCGCCTCTGAGCAGGCCTACATCCGCTCCGTCGCGCACCGCTTCGGCAAGCTCCCGTTTCTGTCCTACGACCTCATCAACGAGCCCTCATTCTCCAACCCGCGCCTCATCTTTCACGGCAACGTCCCCAATAACGACCCGGATGAACTAGCCGCCTGGCACACCTGGCTGCAGAAGCGATACACCTCGCTCGAGACCCTCGCCGACGCCTGGCGCACCACCCCCGGCCAGCTCGACGCCTTCGACAAAATTCCTCTGCCCACCCTCCACGACCTCACCTACGACCGCTACGGCAACCCCGACGAGGTCCGCGCCTTCGACTACAACCTCTTTGCGCAGCAGATGTTCGCGAATTGGATCGGTGGCATGATTGCCACCCTCCACAGCGAGGGCAGCACCCAGGCCATCGATGTCGGCCAAGACGAAGGTGGCGTCACGGACCGCCTCCTGAACCAGTTCTATGCGGCTGCGCAAAATCACGGCATCACCTTCACCACCAATCACACCTACTGGCAGGACGACGCACTGCTTTGGGATTCGGTCGCCGCCAAGCGCCCGGGCGTCCCCAACATCACCGGCGAAACCGGCTACCAGCCCGCCTGGAACCCCGACGGCGCCTGGCGTTACGACGAACTCACCGGCCTCGCCATCGAGGAGCGCAAATGGGCGCTCGGCTTCGCCGCCGGCTCCTCCGGCGCCGTGCAGTGGGACTGGGACCGCGAGGTCGACTTCGGCATGCAGCGCTCGGACGGCTCAGCCAAGCTTTGGCAGGCGATGATGCGCAACCTGGGAGCGTTTGCCACGACGGCTGCGCCGCACGCCACGGCCCTGCAACTCCCCGAAGTCGCCCTCATCCTCCCGGAATCCTTGCAGCTCTCCGTCCTGAACAAGACCGCCCTCGAAGCCCAGCAAACCGCCGTCCGCACCCTTTACTACCGCAACCGCGTCGAAGCCTACGCCGTCGGCAGCTTCGCCACCGAGACCCTCGGCACCCCGAAACTCATCCTCCTGCCCTCGGCCTACGCTCTCAACGACAAGGCGCTCCACGACATCCGGGCCCGCGTCGAAGCCGGCGCCACGCTGCTCGCCTCCGGTCCCTTCACCGCCGACGAACACCTGCACCCCACCGGCCGCGCCGAAGCCTTCGGCCTCCGCTACACCCTCGCCAACCTCGCCGAGCGCCACGCCACCCTGCAGCTTCCCGGCACCGGCCCCGCGCTCCCGCTCGACTACCCCGGCCTCGAAACTACCGAAGTTGACCGCGCCGTGGTGCCCGGGGGAGCCGACTTCATTGAAGCAAAGCTGGGGAAGGGAACCGTCCTGTTCTCCGCGCTTCCGCTCGAACTCAACGGCAATCCCGAAAGCATCGCCGCCGTCTACGCCTACGCTCTCACGAAGGCCGGGGTGTCCCGCACCTACACCACCGGCGAAAAAGACCCCGGCATCCTCATCTGCCCCACCCGCTTGCCGGACAGCACCCTCTACGTGCTCGCCTCGGAGACCGCGGCCACCCGCACCGTAACCTTCCGCGACAACCGCAGCGGAAAAACCCTCACCGGCACCCTCGCGCCGGGCCGCGCGGCATTACTGCTGGTCGGCACCGACGGCCAACTGCTCGCCCGCTACGGCTGGAACCAGCCCTGAGCCATCTTTAGAGGTCATGTCTACTTAATAAATGCCGAACTCAGGTGTCTTCACCATCTTCTCGATCCACCTGAGAAGACTTCACCTACACGCTTCATCGAACAGCCTAGGGCAGCAGCAACCGGCCCACTTCGGCCAGGAACACGGGCGGGGGTGCCGACTCCCGCCGAATCAGGCTGAACTCCGGCGAATGCACCTCGCCGCCCGTGGCAAAGCGCAGGATCGGAAGCCGCGGCTGCTCGGAGCGCAGCAGATATGCGATCCGCTGCGCCTCGCGGTGGCCGACTGACCGGCAGATCAACGCCAGCCCGCTGCTCGAAGGGCAAGCGCCAGCCAGGGCCTGCCGGCTGTTCAGGCTGAACACGCCGTATCCCGCCCGCTCCAGCAGCAACCGGCGGGAGTGCTGCAAGCCGTCGTCGTTTCCAATCAGCAGCAGGCTCGCGCCCTGGTAAGAAGCAGCGGAAATCGCATGAAACTCTGCAGCGGCCACCGTGCCCTCCATGATTGGATCCATGGAGGCAATATAGGCAGCGCGTTCGGTGGGTATACCTAGGAAATTCCCTAGTCAGGCAATATTCATCGTCGCTTATCCATGCTAGTGCCCCGGAAGCCCGATTCTGTCCGGCCTGCCAACAATCAAGCGCCTAGGCAGGCCCCCTGAACGCGCCTCGACGGCCCTCGCGCAGCCAATAAACCGTCGTGCCCAGCACCAGGACGATCACCGCCGGGCGCAACTCCCTCCAAAGGTGTGGCCGCGAAACCAAAATGAAGCCGAACCCCGCAAGCGCCAGCAACACCGGCAGCGGATACAGTGGCATGCGAAACCCCGCCCCTGCCCGCCGCGCCCGGCGATGCCTCGGCAGCAGCACCGCCACGCCCTGCAACAAAAACTGGAACACGATCCGGATCACCACCAGCGTCGAAATCACCTCCTGCAGCCGAAACAGGCAGCACACCAGCGTCACCCCGGCCAGCACCCGCAGCGACACAAACGGCACCCCCGTCCCCGGCGTAAGCCGCCCAAACGCCGCCGGAAAATTCCCATCCCGCGCCGCCGCAAACGGGATCCGCGAGTACCCCAACAGCAGCGCAAACACCGAAGCCCCCGCCGCCACCGCGATCAGCACCACGATGCCCACCGCCGCCGCCTGGCCCACCGCTCCCGGGTACGCCGCCCGCATAAACACGGCCATCGCCGCCCGCCGGGCTTCGCTCTGAACCGCGCTTTGGGCCGCCTCGCCGTCGCCGCCCACAAACGTCCGCCACGGCAGCACGCCCAGCACACTCACATTCATCAGCAGGTACAGCGTCCCCACGATCGCAATCGACCCCAGCACCGCCCGAGGAATCGCCCGCCGCGGCTCCCGCACCTCCGCGCCCAGAAAACAGACGTTGTAGTACCCCCAATAGTCGTAGGCCGAAATCAGCAACCCCGTCCCCAGCCCGGTCACAAAGCGCCCATCCAGGTGAAACGCCCCGGCCGGAAACCCAAACGCCAGCGCCGGGTGAAAGTGCGTAAATCCCGTAACAATGATCGCCACCAGCGCCACGATCACCGCCGCGCCCAGCCCCTGCACCACCCGCCCCAGCGCGCTCACCTCCCGGTGCAGCACGGCCGTCGCCAGCCCACATACCCCCATCGCCAGCAGGGTCTGCCCGCTCAGCACCACCGGCACCCCCACCACCCGGAATGAGGCCCACGGCCGCGCTGCCCACGGCAGCAGGTAGGACAGGTACTGCGCAAATCCTAGGCACCCCGAAGCGATCGAAAGCGGCGCGCTCAGCAGCAGCTGAAAGGCGTACAAAAACGAAAGCAGCCGCCCCAACCCCCCGTTGAACCCAAGCCCCCCGTACAGGTGCTTCAGGTACGCGTACGATCCGCCCGCCTCCGGGTACGCCGTTCCCAGCTCCGACCACACGCAGCCGTCGCACAGCGAAAGCGCCGCGCCCAGCACCCAGCCCAGCATCGCCTGCGGCCCGCCCATCGCGCCCACAATCAGCGGCAGCGTCACAAACGGCCCCACACCCACCATGTCGATCAGGTTGATCCCCAGCGCCCCCCGCACCGAAAGCCCCCGCCGCAGCTCCGGCAGGGCAGGGGGGGATCCATCCGCGAGATGGGAAGGCAAGGGCATAAAGCCATCATCGCCGCCCGTGCATGGTATGCCTAGAGATATGTCCAGCCACGAGCCCCATGGATTCCGAAGCTCGCCCGCATCGCCCTTCTCGCGAGGGGATCGACCGGGAAGGGCACGGCTTCAGCCGTGCCGTACAGTGCGCCCAACCGCCGCGGCTTCAGCCGCTGAGGTGAACCCGTCGACGCTGGATGGCTCCCATGGCCTTCCCCGCAACACCAACCGCGGTCGGCGTGCCGCCAGACTCGTTATTCTGGCCCTCCTCGTGTCCCCGCGTCTCCCCCTGACCGCGCAAACACCGCCAGCCCCGACCCACGACCAAACCGCCTTCGCCGAACCCCGCCGCCTCGATCAGGGCGCTGCCGCCCTTTGGCAAAGTCTGCAAAAACTCAACACCCGCGCCAGCCTGATGATGGTCGTCGCCCACCCCGACGACGAAGACGGCGGCATGCTCGCCTACGAAGCCCGCGACGGGGGCGTAGACACCTCGCTCCTCACCCTCACCCGCGGCGAAGGCGGCCAGAACCTGATGTCCTCGGACTTCTTCGACCAGCTCGGCGTTCTGCGCACCCAGGAACTCCTCGCCGCGGATCAGTACTACGGCGTCCATCAATACTTCACCCGCGTGATCGACTTCGGCTTCTCCAAAACCATGGAGGAGTCCCTCAAAAATTGGGGCCACGACCGCGTCCTCTATGACTGCGTCCGCGCCGTGCGCCTGGCCCGCCCACTGGTGGTCACCTCCGTCTTCGCCGGCAACGTCTCGGACGGTCACGGCCACCACCAGGTCTCCGGCCTCATGGCGCAGGAGGTCTACAAGGCTGCCGGCGACCCGGCGGTCTTCCCCGACCAGATCGCCGCCGGCCTCCGCCCCTGGTCCCCGCTGAAGGTCTACGCTCGCGTTCCCTTCGCCCGCGTCACGGAAAAAGGCATCTTCGACTACGCCACCGGTCACTGGGAGCCCGTCCGCTTCCGCAACTACGTGACTGGCGCCGACATCGAAGGCATCCCCTCCACCACCGTAGAAATCCCAGAAGGGGATTACCAGCCGCTCTTCGGCACCTCCTACCTGGCGGTCGCGCGCGAAGGTCTCGGCCAGCAAAGGTCCCAGAACGGCGGCATCGGCGCTCCCCCGCGCGGCCCGTTCAGCTCGCCCTACCACCTCTACGCCTCCCGCGTTCCCAGCGAACAAACCGCCCTGCCCGCACACGAAACCGGCCTCTTCCAGGGCATCGACACCACCCTCCCCGGCATCGCCGGCTACGCACCCGCAGACCGGCGCCCGATCTGGCGCACCCAACTCACCGCCCTAAGCCAAACTGTAGCCGAAGCCACCGCCGCCTTCCGTGCCGAAAACCCCGCCGCCAGCGCCCTCGCGCTCGCCCACGGCCTCGCCCAGACCGAAGCCCTGCTAACCCAACTCGATAGCCCGGGCAGCAATCTCCCGCCCGAAGCCGCCTACAACATGCGCCACGAGCTCGAAACCAAGCGCGTGCAGTTCGACGACGCTCTCGGGGAGGCGCTCGGCCTGCATCAGCTCGCCACCCTCACCACCGGCCCCGGTAAACCGCAGTCCGGTCCCTTCGGCCTCGGCCCGGCCAATCCCGGCTACCTCACCACCGTCCCCGGCCAGAAGATCTACATCGACATCCACCTCGCCGACCAAGGCCCAAATCCCATCACCGCCATCCATACCGAGCTCCACTCCAACGCCGCCGGCACCTGGACCTTCACCCCCGAACTGGCTGCCTCCCCTGACATGGAACCCGGCCAGGCTCAGGACGCCGTCCTCTCCGCAACCACGCCCGCCGACGCCGCGCTCACCCGCCCCTACTTCGCCCGCCCCAATCTCGAACAGGCGTACTACGACCTGCTTGAGCCGCAATATCTCAACCTCCCGAACATGCCCTACCCCCTCGCCGCCGAAACCACCTACCGCTACGCCGGCGTGCAAGCCCATCTGCGCGGCGTCGTGCAGACCACGCAGCGCCTCATCGGCCCCGGCCCTCTGCTGCACCCCCTGCTCACCGCTCCGGCGATCTCGCTGACGCTCTCACCGCAGGCCGGCATCATCCCCCTCGCCAGCCGCACGCTGGAGCTCTCCGTCACCGTCCACAGCAGCGTAAAAGGCCCCGCCGCCGGTCATGTGCACCTGGAACTCCCGCCCGGCTGGCGCGCCGACCCCGCCCTCGCCGACTTCTCCACCGCCGCCGACGGCGAAGACCGCACTCTCCGCTTCCACGTCACACCCTCGGCCGTCGCCGCCCAGCCCTACCGCATTACCGCGGTCGCCGACTTCGACGGCAAAGGGTATCGTCAGGGCTTCCAGACCGTCGGCTACCCCGGCCTGCGTCCCTATCCCTACTACCGCGACGCCACCTACAGCACCGCCGGCGTCGACGTGAAGGTCGCCCCCAACCTGCGGGTCGCCTATGTCACCGGTACCGGCGACGACGTCGCCCCATCGCTCGAAAACCTGGGCATCCACGTCACCTTCCTGACCGCCTCGGACCTCGCCTCGGCCGATCTTTCCGCCTATGACGCAATCGTGCTCGGCATCCGCGCCTACGCCGCCCGCCCGGAGCTCCGCACCGCCGACGTCCGCCTGCTCAACTATGTCAAAGCCGGCGGCGTCGTCCTCGTGCAGTACCAGACCCCCGAATACAGCGGCGGCGACGCTCCCTACCCGCTCTCCCTACCCGGCGACGCCGAAAAGGTCGTCGAAGAAGACGCAAAGGTCACGCTCCTCGATCCGCAGGACCCTCTGCTGAACTACCCCAACCGCATCACCGCGGCCGACTTCGACGGCTGGGTCGAAGAACGCGGCCACGGCTTCCTGCGCTCCTGGGACCCCCACTTCCGCGCCCTCACCGAAATGCACGACGCCGGCCAGGACCCCCAGCGCGGCGGCCTGGTCTACGCGCCCTACGGCAAAGGAGCCTACGTCTACCTGGCCTTTGCCTTCTTTCGCGAGCTGCCCGCCGGCGTCCCCGGCAGCTTCCGCCTCATGGCCAACCTCCTCAGCCTCGGCAAAAACCCCAATCTGCACCCCTGTAAGTAGCGCCTTTAGCAGCCCCCTTACCAGCTTGCTTAGTAGCCCCCTTAGCAGCCCCCTTGCTTAAGTGGCTTGCTTAAGTGGCTGCTGAGCAGCTTGCGGAGTGGAGTACTTAGTCCGGCGCAAACGAGCGAATCGAAATGCTCGCACCCTGAACTTGTCATCCTGAGCGCAGCGAAGGACCTGCTTTACTGCTCCGGGTGCCGCCATCCCTCCAGGAACCCGCTCCACACAGCCGAGCAATAAAAAAACCCGGCCAAAGCCGGGCTTTCCATCTGCAACCGCCACCCCATCACCTACCGAGGCGTAACACCCGGGTCCGTCGCCGCGTTGTGATTCCGGTTGTAGATGCCTTGCGACGAGCGATCCTGCTGCCGTGCCAGCTTATGACGGTCCCCCGCGGTCAGACGGCCGTCGTCGTGGCTGCGCATCCGCTGATCTTCGGAACTGATGTGGCTCTGGCGGGCATCCGCGCGCGCCGCGCCCTTCGGGGTAATCTGTCCATCAGCCACACCCTTGTTGATGCGGGCCTGCTGATTCGCCGAACGCGCCGCGATCGTGTGGCGCTGATTGTAGGTCGTCGACTGCGCCACGATCGTCGAAGCGGGAAGTGACACAAGCGCTGCTGCGAGCAAAAAAGATTTCATATCCAAACACTTCATATCCATGGCCTGTACGCCTTTCTCACCTGAAGGGGAACATTCCGGCTCAGGAGTTCAACAAGGGATCCCGGCTCAGCTTCCCGCCATCGCCCTGCCTCTTTAGAAACCCGGCGCGGCTGCAGAGGTTGCGTCCGCGCGAGCCTTTCCTTCAGCCACAAAGCCGACGGCCCCGCCTCCAAAACGCAGCCTCCGTCCACTCATAACGGCGCCAACTGATCCCGCAGCCGTTCCGCGGCCTGCAGGTCCCTCGCCCTAGAATGCGCGTCGGTCCAGAGCCTTGCGGTTGCGGGAAAGCTGGTGGGAAGCGTGAAGGTCTCCCGGTGAAGAAAGGCGGCAAGCCGCCAGGTGGGCCGCCGACGGCATGGAGCCATCGACGGCCTGTAGTGCAGACGTTGTAGGGGTTTACCAGACCTTATGCCACACGCCGGCAACGCCAGGCGCTTGGTTACACACCCAACTGGACAATGCTGCACTAGCGGCAGTGGAACCATTCGCCGGCGTGATCGTGTCGAAGATGTGAAGGCCAGCCCCGCTGTAGCAGTTCTGTCCTTCGTTGGGAGGATTGCCCGTGTCTGTTGAGTTTAGGATCCATTCGCTTTGACGGTGTACACCATGTCCAGGCCGTTGCCGGTGGTGTCGAAGATGATGGTGGCCCCGTTGCCGATGACGCCGATGCCCGGCTCGGCCGTGATCGTGCCCGTCATGTCGCGGCAGACCTTGCCATCCGGACAGACGACTGCAGACTGCGCGAGGTTGTAGTAAGAGGCACCAGGGCCCGTGCCACCGGGAAGCGTCTGTGGAGCACCGGGAGCCGCGGGTTTGGCTTTAGCAAACGCCCAAATGTCCGTAACCTGAAATCTAGGCGCGAACTAAAATCGTCGACGATAGCCGCGTACCTGAAAGCACCGGCTCGGGTGCCCCTTTCAGCGCAATCTCCCCTTTTCGTCGACTGAAAACAGTCTAGCCGCTACGGTCCCATTTGAGTGCAGCGTGCATTGTCGTAGATAGAAGCCGAGCATGAGCGCGAGGTCATCTCGCAGCGGACCAAGGGAGCGCACCAGGCTGTCCGCAAGCGCGGCACCCGGCTGGGTAGTCCGCCCTGGGCTGAATCAGTCGCCCAAGCACGGCAGATCAAAGCTCCCCTTCCGCTCGATCCAGCCGACCTGCGTGTATGGAGCGCACAAGCGCTGGTACGAGCGAAACGGATCCCTCCGTCCACTCATAACGGCGCCAGTTGCTGCCGCAACCGCTCCGTCGCCGGCGCACGATAGACCGCCTCCCAGTTGCCTTCCTGCACCACGCGTCCATTCTCCATCGCCAGCACCCGCTCCGGGCAAAGCCCCCGCAGCACCTCCGGCTGATGGTCCACCGCGATCAGGCTGAAGCCCAACTCCCGCCGCCACGCCGCCAGCTGCCCAATCAGCTCCCGCACCAGCGGCCGGTCCAGCCCCGCAAACGGCTCGTCCAGCAGCAGCAGCCGGGGCCGCCGCGCCAACGTGCGCGCCAACGCCACCCGCCGCGCCTGCCCGCCGGAGATCGCCCGCGGCCTCGCCTCCCAAAACGGCCTCAGCCCCAGCCGCTCCCGCAGCGTCTCCACCCAGTCCCCGGTCCCGGCGTCCCCCCGGCTCGTTCTGTCCAGCCCGAACAGCACGTTCTCCCGGACGGAGAGGTGCGGAAACAGCCCCGGCTGCTGCGTCAACAGCCCAACATCCCGCAGGTGCAGCGGCACCGAAACCGCCCCGCCGCCCTCCCCTGCGGATCTGAACCAAACCGCCTCGCCCAGCTGCACAAAGCCCCTATCCGGCCGCTCAAACCCAGCCAGGCAGCCCAGCACCGTGCTCTTTCCCGCACCGGAGCTCCCCAACAGTGCCAGCGCCCCACCCGCCTCCAGACGCAGCCGCACATCCACCGCGAAATCCCGGCGCCGCTTCACGATGTGGGCTGAAAGCCCCGAAACTCTCAAAATTCCCGAAGTTCTCGAAATTCCCGCCTCATCCATCGCGCCTCCGCTCCGCCAGCACACCCACCAGCCACGGAAACGGCAGCGCCACCGCCAGAAACACGGCCAGCAGCGGCATCGCCGCCGGCAGGCCAAAGCTCTGCAGCGTCACCCACAGCTGCACCGGCATGCCCGCCGGGTAATATGCCGTCACGGCCACGGCGCCAAACTCCCCCAGCGTCCGAATCCAGGTCACGCTCACCGCCACTGCCAATCCCAGCCTGGCCAGCGGCAGCGTCACCCGCCAGAACACGGCCGGGGGCGCCAACCCTAGCAGCGCGGCCTGCCGTTGCAGCACCACGGGCACCCCGCCGAACGCCGCCGCCGCTCCCAGCACGTAGTACCCCATGCCCACATAGACCTGCGTGCATACAAACGCCAGCGGGGTGTTGGTCATCTCCAAACCCAACCGCGCCAGCACGGAACCCAGCGGACCGCCGGGCCCAAACGCCAGCGAAAACAGGATCCCTAGCGCCAGCGGCGGCAACAGGATCGGGATCAGCAGCAAAGCCTGCCACAGCAGCCGTTCCCGCGTCCCGCAGCGCGCCAGGTACACCGCCACCGGCGTCCCCAGCGCGACAATGACCGCCATCGCCAGCCCGGTCAGCCCCAGCGACACCCGCACCGAGGCCAGCGCCGCCTCCCGCTCCTCACCCGCCCACTGCCACGGCCCGATATGGGCAAAAAAGCCGATCAGCGGATATAGCGTCGCCAGCACCACCACGGCCGTGGCCGCCAAACCCAGCCGCCGCCCGTATCTCATCGCTCCCCGAATCCCGGCCGCTGTCCGCTGCGCCCTTGCCTCACGCGCGCAGCGGCGGCGCGCCCCCCGGCGGGTCGTAGCTCGCCTGCCGGAACAGCGCCTGCGCCTCCCCGCCGGTCAGCCAGCGCACAAACGCCTCCGCCGCCACCGGGTTCCTCGCATTCTTCAGCGCCGCCGCGTAGAACACCAGCGGCTCCGGCACAAAGGTCGTTCCACTCACGGTCAGCTGGATCTCCGGGTTGCGCGCATGCACGTCCGATCCACTCAGGTCCACATCATGCGGCAAATCCAGAAACGGCAGGTGAAACGCCCCCGGCTGGATCCGGTACGCCGAGGCCGCATCCAGCTCCCCGGACTGCAGCCGCGCCTGCACGCTAGTCTCCATGCTGATCTGCCCCGTATTAATCGGTGGCCCCAGCACCTTCTGTACCAGGTCCGGCTGCCCGTACCTCTTGGCCGCCAGCATCATCACGAACACAATATTGCGTCCCTGCGGATCGGTCGCCGGATCGGTCCGTCCAAAGCGCAAACCGGGCGACTCCAGCACGCGCCACCAATCCGCCTTGCCTGCCCGCGCGGCCTCGAACTGCGGCGCAAACCGGCTCGCCGGGCTCCACGCGATCACCATCCGCGTCGCCGCCACTGGCACCGCATTCGCCGCCTTGCCCGCCCGCAACACCAGCTCCATCGGCCCCGGCGTTACCGAAACAAACACATCCGGTGTCAGGCTCCCGCCCACGATCAGCTGCGCCAGCGCACTCGCGCCCTGCCCATGCCCGCGCATCGCCAGGTTCAGCGACCGCGCCGCCGCCGCCTTCATCGGCCCTTCCATCAGCGACCCCATGGAGCCCGCATAGGCCACCTCCACGGGATCGAGCGACGCCGCCAGCAGCGGCCCACCGGCAGCCAGCACGGCCAACCCGGCACCCAGGCGTCCACCCCGCACCAGCAGGCCGCGGCGGCTCAGCCGGCCCGCTCCACTCGTCACTCCCGACGCAAAACGCATACCACGAATCTATACGACTCCATGGAACGCACGAACTCAGGAGTCCTCCCGCTCGCCTTTCGCCATCGCCTCTCACGCCTTGCAAACTCCCCGAAGCGGAAAAATTACTTGACGCCGCCCACGCGTCCATGCAGAATGGCCAGACTCACCCAAACGTGTGACCGTAGTGACCCAAATGGGTTACGAGCGGGATGTCCGTAACTTCGCTGTGCCGAGGAGCTCCTTTGACGCGTCGCGTCCTTTCCGCTGCTGCTTGCGTGTTGTCCGCACTCACCCTGATCGCCGGCGCCCAATCGCCCGCCCGCCTTCCGCGTCCTACCGTGCGCGTCACGGAACGGATCGATCGCAAGCTCACCCACACCCTCAAGGGCACACACCCCGGTGCGGTCGAGCGCGCCACGGTCGGCTCCCGCCTCTCGGCCTCCACACAGCTGAACGGCATGATCCTCGTGCTCCAGCCCTCCGGCGAGCAGGAAGCCGCGCTCCACACCCTGCTCGACGCCCAGCAGGACAAGGGCTCCGCCAGCTTCCACAAATGGCTCACCCCGGACGACTTCGCCGCCAGCTTCGGCGTCGCCTCCGCCGACATCGCCAAGGTCTCCGCCTGGCTCACCGACAGCGGCCTCTCCGTCGACAGCGTCGCCAAAAGCGGCCGCTTCATCACCTTCTCCGGCCCGGTCGGCACCGTCGAAACCGCCTTCAATACGGAAATCCGCAACATCACCGTCGATGGCGAGCAGCACATCTCCAACACCACCGACGTCTCGATCCCCGCCGCGCTCGCGCCCGTCGTCAGCGGCGTCAAATCGCTGAATAACTTCTTCCCCAAAGCCAAGGTCTCCGGCGCCCGCAAGGTCGCGCTGCAGCGCAACCCCGTCAGCGGCTTTGACGCCGTCGATCCCGACTTCGGCGCCTCCCCCACCGGCACCCATTACGTCGCCCCCGGCGATCTGGCCACCGTCTTCAACGCCGGCCCACTCACCGCCAAGGGCATCGACGGCACCGGCGTCACCATCTCCGTGCTCGCTCGCAGCAACATCCAGCTCGCCGACGTCGAAGCCTACCGCTCCCTCTTCGGCCTGCCCAAAAACGATCCCAACATTATCGTCGTCGGCTCGGATCCCGGTGAAAATGGCGATGACGTCGAAGCCTTCCTCGACGCCGAACTCGCCGGCTCCCTCGCCACCGGCGCCAAGGTCAACTTCCTCGTCTCGAGCGCCTCGCTCGTCGGCTCCGGCATCGATACCGCTGGCCTCTACGCCGTCGACAACAACACCGGCGACATCATCACCCTCAGCTACGGCGGCGGCGAGGCCGGCAACGGAGCCTCCGGTACCGCGTTCTGGAACACCCTCTGGGAAGAGGCCGCCGCCCAGGGCCAGACTGTCTTTGTCAGCTCCGGCGACAGCGATGCCGCCGGCGGCAACAGCAGCAGCGCGGCCGTCGCTACCGCCTACGGCGTAAACGCCCTCGGGTCCTCTGCCTATAACGTCGCCGTCGGCGGCAGCATGTTCGTGGACCTAAACCCCTCGCAGTACTGGGGCGCGGTCTCCGGCATCCCCTACGCCAGCGCCCTCGGCTACATTCCGGAGGCCCCCTGGAACCAGAGCCGCCTCACCTCCACCTACCTGAACTCCTCGGCGACGGCCTTCCAGGCCGGCTCCGGCATCGTCGGCGGCGGCGGCGGCATCAGCATCTACACCCCGCGTCCCTCCTGGCAGACCGGCTCCGGCATCCCCACCAACGCGGACGCCATCAACGTCTACTCCGGCACGGGCATCGCCGCCGGCTCGCCCATCACCGGCCTCCATCGCCTCGTGCCGGACGTCTCCTTCATCGCCGCCTCCGGCCACGACGGCACGCTGTTCTGCTACGAAGGCGGCTGCTATGAGAACGCCACCGGCCAGCTCGTCAGCGCCGGCATCGTCGGCGGCACCTCCGTCGCCGCCCCCGCCATGGCCAGCGTCCAGGCGCTGATTGACGCCGCCAACGGCGGCCGCCAGGGCAACGCCAACATCTACTACTACCAGTTGGCCAACCAGCAGTACACCGAATCCGCCGCCGCCTGCCAGGCCCCGATCGGCAGCGCCGCCAATCCTTCCGTCGTTCTGCCGGCCAACACCTGCAACTTCCACGACATCGTCAACGGCTCGAACATCGCCCCCACGGCCGCCACCGGCACCGCCGGCCTCGGCTTCAGCGCCGGCACCGGCTTTGACGAGGCCTCCGGTCTCGGCTCGGTCAACATCGCCAACATCGCCACCCACTGGTCGGGCGTCAAATTCAACGCCACCGCCACCACGCTCGCGCTCACCCCCACCACCGGCACCCACGGCGCCAACCAGACCGCCACGGTCCAGGTCACGCCTGCCTCCAGCAGCGGCACACCCTCGGGCGACGTCAGCATCATCGCCACGCTTGAAACCGCCTACGGCACCCCGCAGGTCTTCACGCTCTCCGCCGGCTCGGTCACGGGCATCGTGAACAGCCTACCCGCCGGCACCTACGCGGTCTACGCGCACTACGCCGGTGACACCACCTTCGCCTCCAGCAACTCGGCGCCCGTCACCGTCACGATCGGCAAGGAAGCCGCCAGCACCAACCTGTTCCCGTACCTCGTCACCACAGCCGGTAGCGTAACCAGCGCCACTACCTTCACTTACGGTTCCGGTGAGATCTATCTCGACACCGAGATCTATCCCAACTCCGGCAACGGCACCGCCAGCGGTTCTGTCGTCTACACCGTCACGCAAAACGGCGCGGCCCTGCCCAGTCTCACCAACAAGCTGGACACCTACGGCACCACCTACCTGATCGCCGGCCCGCCCTTCACTAACTTCTACCTGGTACCCAACTACGCCACGCTCTCGCCCGGCGCCTACACCGTCACGGCCGCCTACTCCGGTGACACCAGCTTCACGGCCAGCACCAGCTCCACCGCCTTCACGGTAACCAAGGCCACTCCCACCGTCAGCTACACCACCAGTACGGCGCAGATCAAGTCCGGCGGCAGCGCAACCCTGAACTTCACCGTCACGACCCCCACGTCGGCCACCCCGGCCAGCGGCACGGTCACCTTCACCGACACCACCACCGGCGCGGTTCTCGGCACCGGTACCCTCGTCGGCGGCACCGTCAGCTTCAACACCACGGCCATCACCGCCTCTGGTGCCAACTCAATTGCGGCCGCTTACAGCGGCGACACCAACTACAACGTGGCTACTCCGGCGGCCGTCTCTGTCACCGTGAGTGGTCTCGCGACCACCACCACGACCCTGACTCCCAGCACCGCGGCCCCCTTCGTCGGCACCACCGTGACGTTGTCTGCCGCGGTCTCACCCATCCCGGCCACCGCAGCCACGGTCTCCTTCTATAATTCCGGCGTGCTGCTCGGCTCGGCGACGGTCTCCACCTCCACCGGCGTCGCCAGCCTGTCCGTGGCCAGCTTCACCGCCGGCACCCACGCCCTTACCGCCATCTACGCCGGCAACACAACCCAGAGCACCAGCACCGGCGCCTACACGCTTCCTGTGGCGAAAAACGTAACCTCCGTCGACTTCAGCGGCGGTGAAACCTCCACCTACGGCCAGACCGTCTCCTTCAACGCCTATATCCTCCGCAGCCCCACCACCACTGCGGCCCCGGCGGTCCCGCTCACCGGCACGGTTAACTTCACCGACAACGGCACCCTCATCGGCTCCGCAGCCCCGGTCTTCGGCCCGGGCGGCATCCGCTACGTCGCCACCCTGAACATCGGCACCCTCACCCCGGGCAGCCACAGCATCACGGCCTCCTACGCCGGTGACGCCAACTACGCCGGTTCCGCTTCGATCGCCGCTCCGCTCACGATCACCAATGGCCCGGTCACCCTCCTGACTACCAGCACCCTCACCGGTAGCGCGGCCGGCGGCTATTTGCTGACAGTTACCGTCACCAATAGCGGCACAGGCTACGCCCAGAACGTGACCCTTACCGGCGCCAGCGTCGGCGGTACGACCGCCTTCAATCTGCCCGTCGCTCTCGGCAACCTGAATCCCGGCGCCGTCGCCTCCACCGTGCTCACGATCCCCGCCTCTGCCGGTGCTGACGGCGCCCGCGCTGTGGCCACCACCACCGGCACCTACACGGGCGGCACCTTCGGCGGCAGTCTGCGTGTCACACTGCCGTAACCCGAGCCTTTGTATGATGTGTCTACTCAGTTCTGTACAACTTTTGGAGACCCGATGAACGTCCGCTCGCTGCTCTGCTTGTTTACCGCTTCCTGCTCCATGGGCCTGCTCTCAAAGGCGGCCCATGCCGATACCCTCACCCTCACCCTGAACACCCCATCCTCCGTCACCACGCAGGGGGGCGGCGAGGTCGACTACTACGGCACCATCGCCGCCGCCGCCTCCAACACCGGCACGGAATACCTCAACGGCGACTCCTACAGCATCGGTGCCCCCTTCACCTTTGACGACAGCGGCTACATCCTCAACGCCCCGTTCTTCCTCACCGCCGGTCAGAGCTACACCGGCCTGCTGTTTGATATCGTCGTCCCCGCGGACTCCGCCGTCGGCGCCTACACCGGCACCTTCAGCATCCTGGGCGGCAGCACGGCCTCGGCCTACGACGTCGCCGCCAGTGCCAACTTCACCACCGCCGTCACCCCGGAGCCCTCCACCTGGCTTCTCCTCGGCACCGGCGTCCTCGGCACCGGCCTCATCCTCCGCCGCCGCAACACCCTGGCCACGGTAAGCTCCCGGACGGCGTAGCTAACCCGGATGGTGTAAATACCCGGATGGCGTAGTTACCTGGACGGCGTAGATACCTGGATGGAGTAGATACCTGGATGGAGTAGATACCTGGATGGAGTAGATACCCGGATGGAGTAGATACCCGGATGGAGTAGATACCCGGACGGAGTAGATACCCGGACGGCATAGTTACCTGGATGGCGTAGGTAGTTACCTGTCGTCCTGAACGAAGTGAAGGACCTGCTGTTCGCCTTTACTCGCCAATACCCCAACAGAAAGGCCCCGGATTACTCCGGGGCCTTTCTGTTGCTGCTCTCCAACACCCTACGGCAGCGCCACCCGCCCGCTACCCCCAAAGCTCCCGCCCACATAAGTTCCCGACACTGCAACCGAACTCGCCGCACCGGACACACCCACCGTCCCAGGCTCGGCCACAGTCACCACCGCCGTCGCTCCCGCTGCAATCGTGCCAATCGCCACCGGCACACCGGAAGCCGCGACACCGCCGACCTTCACTGCCGTCAACACCACGCTACTCACCGCCACGCTCCCCGTATTGGCCACCGTCACCTGCACGTTGACCGCGCCTCCGCTGCGGCTCAGGTACTCCGTGGCCACCAGCGCCGTGCCCGTAGTTGAAGCCGCATTCACCGTGATTGCGTTCGTCGCCGTCACGCTCGTGTAGTCATACATATCGGTCGGCGTAAACGTCACGGACAGCGTCTGCCCCGCACCCGCCGGCAACACCGTACCCGCCGCCGGGCTGTAGCTGAACGTTCCAGGCACGCTCGCCGTCGCATTTAGCTGCTGCGCCGAAAGCGCACTGCCAAAGGTTACCGCGGCCTCCGCCGGCCAGCTCACCGTCGGCGCCGTCCGCCCGGCCACCGTCGGGGCAAACGCCACGCCCTTGAAGTTTGAATCCTTCGGCGCCGTCGCCAGCACGCTGAACGTCTCACCCGCCGCCTGCGACGCCGTCGTAAAGCTCAACGTGTCCGCGATCCCGAACAGGTGCGTCGTATCCAGGTCGTTGATGTTGTAATCCGTCGCATACAGCTGTACACTCCCGTTCACCACCGTGCCCGCCAGTCCATACAGCCCCGTCGCCCCGGCAGCCGCTGTGTTTGCCACCAGACGGAGCCCGCTATAGAGCGTGTACGCCAGGTTCCACGTGCCGCTGCCATCCGCGGCCGTGTTCACCCACTTCTGCAGCCCGCCGTCACCCACCGTACTCGTCGCCGAGGTCTGCTTCGAGTGCCCGCTGTCAGCCACATACAGCACACTGGGGCTGGCAAAGAAGAAATTGTTCGGGCTCAGATTGATCTGCAGCCCCGCATTGGCGCCGTTCCCGTTACTATTGGCCCCGGTCGTGATCGTTACCTTACCGTTCTGGGCCGTCGTGCCGAAGTTATTCAGCATCGCTGGCGCCCCCACGGTCGTCGTCGGCGGCGTACCCGGCGTGCCCACGGTCCCTACATAGCTGCGCGCCGCGCCCGACCCCGCTTTCGAGTCCACCGACGCAAATAGCGTGCCGTTGTCCACCTGCACCTCGCGCGTATCCTGCGAGACCGTATTGTTGGTTGCATCCAGCCCGGTGATCGCCGTCGGTGCCGTCGTGGTCGTATACAGCGGCACGTAGAAGAGGCCGCCGGTGGCATCGCTGCCGCTGCCCTGGCCGGAAAGGTATGCCGCCCCGCCCACCGCAAACGCGCTGCGCGGATTGTTCAGATTGAACACGTTGTAAACCGCCGTCGACGAGTCCACATTGCCATTCCCATCCACCAGCGCCAAAACTCGCGGCACCGCGGTATAGCTTTGCCCAGTCAACGAGCCCGACTGCGCCAGCGCCAAGGAAGGCGCCGCGCCATACTGCGTCGGGTTCGCGTCGAACACCGCCGCATTCACCCCGTAGCCCATCAGCGTCAGGTAACGCCCCGCGCCCGAAAGCTGCAACGTGGCCTCGGACGAAGATCCATACTCGCCCGAGACCGGCAGATTCGCTCCTGTCGCCACCTGCGGCAACACCAGCGAGTTCACATACGTCGCGCCGGTCGTTCCCACCGGGGCAAACTGGAAAAGTGTCAGCGGGGCAGCCTGATTGTCGCCGTAGCCGCCGCTCGCACTGTTCATCGCGCCCGTTCCGGTGCCGTTCACGACGGTGCAGGTGCCACCATACACACCGCAGCCTTCCACCGCGACCACCAGGTTTCCGGGCGTAAACTGCGTGTTCGCCTGCGCCAGGGCAGGCACCGCGGCAGGCAGCGCCATCAGCGAAGCTGCAGAGAAAACGGCATAGGGGAGCGGCCGGCGGCCGGCGGCGCGACGGTTCTTGGGGGCGAGGGTCTTCAAGCGGAACTCCTGGAGTGTAGCGATCCTCGCAGAGTATCCAGGAAACGTTACGTCCATGTAACGAGGCGTGCGACCGGACCCGGAACCTGAAACGGCCGCTCAGGCGCGAAACGGCAAAACCCCGGCCCGCAGCGCCGGGGCCGGCCCCAGCCGCAGATCCAGCAGCTCGGCAATCAGCTCCGCCAGCTGCGCTCCGTTCAGGCTCAACGCGCCGCCCGGCCTCAGCCCACCGCCCGGGGCCAGCCCACCGCCTGGGGCCAGCTCACCGCCTGGGGCCAGCTCACCGTCGCGATCGGCCGCCAGATAAATGGCGATAAAGCTGCCCAAGACCTCCATGTGCCGCGCATCCAGGACGTCGAAGGCATCCGCCCGCCCATGTGCCGTCACCCACAGAATGCCGTGCAGATCCTCCTCCGCCCAGGGGATCAGCACACCGTCTGTAACGGCGCTGATCTCACCTTTCACCGCGGGGAAAACTGCGGGAAGGCTGCGGTAGTGCTGCGGAGCCCCCTGTTCCAGATGAATGCCGCACGCCGCCATCGTGCTGGGTAGCATGGCGCGCAGGGCATAAGCATAGATGCCGGACGTCGCTCCCCAGGTATGCGTCTGCGTTCCATTCGGCGCAAAGCGGCTCAGGCTCACCCCGGCCCCGTCCGCATCGCACAGCGCTACCGCGGCATCGGCAAAGGCCTGCATCGTCTGCGCCGGCTGCAGGGCAAGGGTATACGCCAGCCGCTCCACCGCCAAACGCTGGACCTGTGGATCACGCCTGCGCTGCGTTCTTGCCCCGAATAGCTTATCGCGCCAAAGGTCGTGTAACTCCAGGCCACTATCCCTGCAGGGATGGGCCTCGAACCAGGCAGAAGTTCCCATGGGATTCCTCGCCGCGGCGTGCGGGCGCCAGTTTGGCACCTCCGCTGGTCGCAGGATACGCCGTTTTACCGCACATCCGTACACGAAATCGTTTAGAGACGCCCGAAGTGACTACTCAGCAACATAACCGCGCTCACGCCGCGCCCTCCATGGCCTCCAAATTCTCCAATTCCCCCTAGTCCTCCAAGTCCTCCAATTCCCCCAATTCCCCCTAGTCCGGTTCCAATACATCACCACTCCCGTCGCCGCCAACCCCGCCGGCGAAATCCCCGCTAGCACCCAGATCGCCTTCACCACCAGACCGATTACGCCGCCACCCCCAAAGGATCCCCCAAAAGATCCAAAGTGCAGCGCAAAAAACATCTGCACCCACCGCTGCCCTCGTCCCTGCCGCCGCGTGTCGCTGCGGCGCAGCTCCTTCCCGCTCCTCGCATCCAGCGTCACGCTCACCAGCTGCGAGTACGGTGCACTCCCCGCGTAGTAGCCCGTCGCGGAAAACGGCGCACCCGGACGGGAGGGCAGGGTCAAATAGTCCGGCGGCGCCCCGGCCGGCAACAAACGCCGCGCCGCCCCGAGAGCCTCCTCTACCGTCAGCGTGCGCCCGGCAGGCTGGGCTTGTGGCACCGGCTGCATCGCCTCTGCCCGGCCACCCCCGGCCACGGCCACCACCACCCGTGCCACGGGCCCTGGAAACGCAAAATACAGCCCCGTAAAACTCAGCAACAGCAGCGACCCCGAAAACCAGAACCCCGTCACCGAGTGCAGATCCCAGTTCAACCGCCGCCACCGCACCCCCGGCCGCAGCATCACCGCTCCGCGCCACCGGCTCACCCCCGGCCACCACACCACCAGCCCCGTCAGGCACAGCAGCAGCAAACCCCCGGCCATCCAACCGCTCACCAGCAGTCCCGTCTTGCCCGCCAGCAGACAGAAGTGCAGGTTGCTCAACCACCCCAGCACCCCGCCAAAATGCATCCGGTCCGCCAGCACCGCCCCCGTGTACGGATTCACCGAAACCATCCGGTAGTTCGCGTCCAGAACGCCCTGCGCCGGTCGCAGCAACAAAGTGGTTGCCTCCGCGGTTTTGTCGAAATCCCGCACCGAAGCCACCCGCCACCCCGGCCGCTCTGCCTCCACCGCCGCGATCGTGTCTGTCAGCGTCACCTGTTTCGTCGCCGGACGCACATCGAACAGCTGCGGCCGCAGAGCCCGCTCCATCTCCGGCCGAAACACCAGCGCCGCGCCGCTCAGCCCAATCACCACCGCATACAGCGTAAGCGCCAACCCCAGCCAGAGATGCACCTGAAACACCGCTCGCCGCAGCCACTTCCGCTGCGGCGAGCGCAGCCAGCTGGCCCCGCGCCCGGGGTAGGGAAGAACGGGCTGCGAACTGGAGACAACGGTGCTCATCATGCCGGTACCCAAAGAATCGTCATCCCGAAGGGATCTGCTTCTGCCTTTACTTCGTTTCCGTTACTTCTCTTGTTGTCATTCCCGCAGGGAATCTGCATTTCGCCCGAAGCGCCACCAGCCCTACAAACAGCCACACCCCTAAAAATGCAGCTTCAACGCCACCTGCAGAGACCGCGGCCCGCCCACCTGGTACAACCCGTTCAACCCACCCAACTCGTTATTCAGCGTGTTATACGTCTGCCCGAAAAGCGTCGCCCCGGAACTCAGATTGTTATAAACCGACCCATAGATCGCATGGTTGAACACGTTATACGCCTCGGCCCGGAACTGCAGCCCCACCTGCTCGTAAATCGGAAAGTCCCGCCGCAGCGTAAGGTCCGTCTGCACCGCATCGAACCCGCGCGCCACGTTGCGCCCCGCACTGCCATCCCCCGTCGTGCCCGCATACGGGCTGAAGGCGTTGTAGTTGATCGCCCGCCCGCCACGATACCCGCTACCCGTCAGATACAGCGGCTGACTCAGCACCCGATCCGGGTGCAGCTGAATCGTCGCCCCGCTGGCCGGGTCCACCGTCTGCGGCTGCAGCACATCGATCGGCAGCGCAGACCGAGCCGAAATCCGCGTATCCAGCGCCCAGTGCTGCAACACATAGGCCTCGGCCGCGTTCCTGTACCGCCCACCGACGTCATAACTCGCCGCCATCTGGAAGTTATGCCGGATGTCGTAATCTGAGTTCGCCCGTTCCAGCGCATAGGTCGTAAAATTCGTCGTATCCGTATCCAGCGCATGCGACCACGTATAGCTCGCCAGCACCTGCAACCCACCCGATAACTTGCGATCGAACTTCACCTGCAGCGCGTCGTAATCCGAACTCGCCGCCCCCGTCGTCAGGTACAGCCCCTTGCCGTCCGCAAACGCCGTGTTCCCCAGCGTCTGCGGCATATAGAAACGCTGCGCCAGCAATCGCCGCCCCGCCGAAGCCACATAGTTCACATTCAACGATTGCTTCTCGCCCAGTGCCTGCTCCACCGCCAGGTTCCACTCCCCGGTATACGGCAGCTTCAGGTTCGGATCGTAGCCATAGATCGGCGCGTTATAAGGCGCCGCGGCCGAAGGCGTCGGCGCCGCGTTCACCTGCGTCTGCGTGGCAGGGAAGGCCGTCGTATAACTCGCAAATCCCGTCGTGCCGATCCCGTAATACCCCTGCGCACTCAGCGCCACGCCGGTGTCGTAAAACAGCCCGCCGCCCATGCGCAGAATCGTCTCACGCCCCGGTTGCTTGTGCATCTGGTACGCCACGCCCACCCGCGGCGCAAAGTTGCCGTAGGTCGTCTGCCACAGCGGTGTGTTCTTCGGCGCCGCGCTCACCGTCGCAAGATTCGTGATCTCGTTCACCGTAGAAGGCGTGTTCCCGTTCAAATCGTTCGGCGGCGGATTCAAATCCCAGCGCACCCCCGCCGACAAACTCAACCGGTCGCTCACACGCCATTCATCCTGCACGTAGGCCGAAAACTCATGCTGCACAGCCTTCATGTCGATCGACTGCGTGTACACATACAGCCCAAGCGGCTGGTTCGACAGCACCGTCGCCTCACTCCCGTAAAACGCCACCTCCCACAACGGCGGCAGCTCCTCGCTCGTCACCAGCCGGCGGTAATCCACGCCATACTTCAGCGTGTGCCGCCGCACGGTCTCCGTCACGGCATCCACCACATTCACCTGCCGCTGCCGGTTGCTCTGCGGCTCCAGCAGGTAGTACGGATACAACCCATAAAACAGGAAGAACGTCATCCAGTCGCCGTTTGATAACCCCGGCGCACTGCTCACATTCAGCGCCGTCGCCCCGCCGAAGCTATCGATATACCGATTCGACTTATAGTCGTTTCCCGTAACTCCGACACGAAACTCATTCGCCAGCGCTTGGGTGAAGATATTGTCCGCACCCAGCACGGCCGTCTTCACATTCCGCACCGTCGCATTCACCTGCGCCAGGTCGGTCGGCTGCCGCGTCGTACTTTGTGAGGGCACATCGCTGTATCTCCCAAAAATCCTAAACTTGTCGCCGAACGCATGGTCCACGCGAATGCTCGACGTATCCAGCCGGCTCGGCGCCGAGTACCCCACCGTCAAATTCGCCAGCCCATCGCCCAGGTCCGCGCTGTTCGACACCGGAAATGCCGCCAGAAACGGCTGCAACGCCGCCGGAGCCGCGGCCCGCAGCGCCTTGCTCGGCACCTCATACAGCGTCGCCGCCACGGGGTTGGTCAGCCGCAATCCCTCATAGGAGAAAAAGAAAAATGTCTTGTCCCGCCCGTTGTAAAGCCCCGGGATCCGCAGATACCCGCCCAGCGTGCCGCCAAAATCGTTCTGCCGCTCCGGCAGCTTGGTCGTGTCGAAGGTGTTCCGCGCATCCAGCGCATCGTTGCGCAGGTAATCGAACGCCTCGCCATGCCACTGGTTCGTCCCCGAGCGCGTGGAAAAATTGAACTGCCCGCCCGGCGTCCGCCCATATTCCGCCGCATACGTCGAAACCCATGCAGCCCCGCAGTTCTCTCCTGGTCATCCCGCAGCGCAGCGGGGGAATCTGCATCTCGCCCCGCAGTTAGGACGGTCAAGGTGGGAGCAAATTCCCCGCAACGCTGCGGCAGAACAACCGGAAAAGACTTCCCAAAACGGGCAACCTGGGCCATATCGCTTACCGCGCCCCCTGCCGCGTCAACGCCCTCACCAACCCCTCGTGCTGCGGCCAGGTCGACAGCATCTCCTCCCGCGTCGCCGTCTCGTAATCGTCATACTCAAAACCCGGCGAAACCGTGCATCCCAGCAGCGCCCATTCGTTCTCATCGCCGCTCGTCTCCAGCAGCCGCGCCCCCTGCCACGTTCCCTTCGGTACCACCGCCTGCGGCCGTTCCCCGGCTGCCAGATCCCTGCCCAGGACCAGCCGCGTCACCTGCCCGATGCCGTGGAACAGAAACAACTCCACCGGCCCGCCGGCGTAGTGATGAAACACCTCATCGCTCTTCAGCCGGTGCAGTTCGCTGAAGGTGCCGGTCTCCAGCAGGTAGTAGATCGCCGTCGCGAGTCGCCGCGGCCCGCTGTAGTCCACCGGCTCCGCCGACCGCACAAAATCCACCGCCGGCAGCATCGTCCCGGAGGCATACGTCTGGGCAAACCACCCACCCTCCCGCGGATGCTCCACCAGCCCCAGTAGCTCCTTCACCTCATGTGCCGTCATAAATCCTCCTCCGCGTGGCTTGAGCCACAAACTCCCAGGTAAGACGCTCCGGCCCTCCAGAACACCACTTCCTCAACAGCATCATGCCTGCCGTCTTCCACGCCAATGTCACAAATCAGGCATTACTGTCGAACATTTCGTAGCAAATCAGGACAGTACCCTGAGTGAGCCGCCTTCTACCCTGCGCAGTGCTGGGCGGCAAAGCCCCAAGATCAAATACACCCAAGAATGTGAGCCGACCACACTCATATAACGTGCAACTCACAGCGACATGGGGCATCTTATCCCACAGGAGCCCACAGCTCCGACCAATTCAGGAGCTACAGGACATGGCAATCAAGTGGGACAAGCTGACCGTCAAATCCGGGGAAGCGATTCAGGCAGCCGTCGGCCTCGCCGGCGACAACGGCAACCCTGAAACCCTGCCCACCCACCTCATGGCCGCCCTGCTCGACGACAAGGAAGGCGTCGTCCTCCCCGTTCTCGAAAAGGTGGGCGTGCCCGTACAGCAACTCCTCGCCCAAATGAACGGCCTCATCGCCAAACTGCCTAAGGTGCAGGGCGCCGCCCAGCAGCCCGGCCTCAGCCAGGCACTGGCAAAGGTGCTCGATCAGGCATTCAAAGAAGCCACGAACTTCAAGGACGAGTACGTCTCCACCGAGCACCTCCTGCTCGCTCTCGCCGCCCAGAAATCCGAGCCCGTCGCCCAGGCCCTCACCGCGCACGGCGCCGACTACAACGCCATCCTCCGCGCGCTTCAAAGCGTCCGCGGCACCCAGCGCGTCACCGACCAGAACCCCGAAGGCAAGTTCCAGGCCCTCGCCAAATACGCCAAGGACCTGACCGAGCTCGCCCGCCGCGGCAAGCTCGACCCCGTCATCGGCCGCGACGAGGAGATCCGCCGCGTCATCCAGGTTCTCGCGCGTCGCACCAAAAACAACCCCGTGCTCATCGGCGAACCCGGCGTCGGCAAAACCGCCATCGTCGAAGGCCTCGCGCGCCGCATCTTCATGGGCGACGTCCCCGAGATCCTGCGCGACAAGCGCGTCGTCTCGCTCGACCTCGGCGCCATGTTAGCGGGCGCAAAATTCCGCGGTGAATTCGAAGACCGCCTCAAGGCCGTCCTTAAGGAAGTCGAAGAGTCCAACGGTCAGTTCATCCTCTTCATCGACGAGCTCCACACCCTCGTTGGCGCCGGCGCGGCCGAAGGCTCCATCGACGCCTCGAACATGCTCAAGCCGGCCCTCGCCCGCGGCGAGCTGCGAGCCATCGGTGCTACAACCCTCAACGAATACCGCAAATACATCGAAAAGGACGCGGCGCTCGAGCGCCGCTTCCAGATCGTCTACGTCGGCGAGCCCAATGTCGAAGACACCGTTGCCATCCTGCGCGGCCTGCGCGAGCGCTACGAGACCCACCACAAGGTCCGCATCAAGGACTCCGCCATCGTCGCCGCCGCCGAGCTCTCGCACCGCTACATCTCCGACCGCTTCCTGCCCGACAAGGCCATCGACCTCGTCGACGAAGCCGCCGCCGCGCTCGCCATCCAGATCGGCTCCGTGCCGGTGGAAATCGACGATCTCGAACGCCGCGCCATCTCGCTCGAAATCGAGAAAAACGCCCTAAGCCGCGAAGACGACACCAACTCCCAGGACCGCCTCCACGCGGTCGAGCGCGAGCTCGCCGAGGTCCAGGAGCAGGCCTCCGGTCTGCGCGCCCGCTGGCAAAAAGAACGCGGTGCCATAGGCGAAATCGCCGCGCTCAAGGAGTCGCTCGAAGGCCTGCGTTTCCAGGCCACCGAGGCCACCCGCAAGGGCGACCTCCAGCGCGCCGCCGAACTGCAGTACGGCGAAATCCCCCGCGCCGAACGCGAACTCCACGACCTCACCGCAGCCCAGGACGAAGCCGTAGCCGCCGACAAACTAGGTTCAAGGCCGGGCGCAAAGCCGGGTTCACGCCTCCTCAAAGAAGAGGTAGACGAAGAAGACATCGCCCGCATTGTCTCGAAATGGACCGGCATCCCCGTTAGCAAAATGCTCGAAGGCGAAGTCCAGAAGCTCACCCAAATGGAATCCCGCCTCAACGCCCGCGTCGTCGGCCAGGATGAGGCCCTCACCGTCGTCGCCAACGCCATTCGCCGCTCCCGCGCCGGCCTCGCCGACCCCAAACGCCCCATCGGCAGCTTCATCTTTCTCGGCCCCACCGGCGTCGGCAAAACCGAAACTGCCCGTGCCCTCGCCGAGTTCCTCTTCGACGACGAAAACGCCATGGTCCGCATCGACATGTCCGAATACATGGAAAAACACGCCGTCTCGCGGCTCATCGGCGCGCCTCCAGGCTACGTCGGCTTTGATGAAGGCGGTCAACTCACCGAGGCCGTCCGCCGCCGCCCCTACTCCGTCGTCCTCTTCGACGAGATCGAAAAGGCGCACCCCGACGTCTTTAACGTGCTCCTCCAGGTGCTCGACGACGGCCGCCTCACCGACAGCAAGGGCCGCACCGTCGACTTCAAAAACACCGTCCTCATCATGACCTCCAACCTCGGCGCCGCGCAGCTCACCACCGCCTGGGCCGAAGGCGAAGACGGCTTTGCTGAAGCCAAAGAACGTGTTCTGGGCGAGCTCCGCAAGCAGTTCCGCCCCGAATTCCTCAACCGCGTCGACGACATCGTCGTCTTCCACCCGCTCGGCGAATCGCACCTCACCCACATCGTCGACCTCCGCCTCGACGACCTCCGCAAACTCCTGCGCGACCGCAAGATCACACTCGAGCTCACCGCCGCCGCCAAAGAGGCCATCTTCCACGCCGGCTACGACCGGGCCTACGGTGCCCGCCCGCTCAAGCGCTCCATCCAGCGCCTCGTGCAGGACCCGCTCGCCATGCGCATCCTCGACGGCCGCGTCCTCCACGGCGACCGCGTCGTCGTCGACACCGACCCTGCCAAACACCTCGTCTTCACCACCCCCGACCGCGCCGCCGCCGCACCGGAACCCGCCATCGCTTAAGCCGTCCGATCAAACAAAGGCCGGAGCCAACCAGCTCCGGCCTTTTGCTGTTTTTTGTTGTCCTTCCCGAAGGGAATCTGCCTTCGCCCTGCGATGAACTTTTGGAGCTATTTACTCGCAGGGGTAGCTCTAGTCTTTTTTTTGTCATCCCATAGCGAAGCGGAGGGATCTGCTGTTCCTGGCCGCTACACCTCACGGGAAACAGCTGCGGGCAAAGCGACTTAACCCACGCGCCCCAACTCCCCACGCACCCGCTCCATCGTCTCCAAATAAAAATGCAGGTTATGCACCGAGTTCAACGAAGCTCCCAAAGCCTCGCCACTCGCATACAGGTGCCTTAGATACGCCCGCGAATACCTCCGGCAAACCGGGCACGCACACCCCGCATCGATAGGCCCCTGATCCTCGGCCATCTCCTTACGCTTGATGTTCAGCCGCACCACCTTGCTCGCCCGGTTCGCAGGATCTTCCCGCACAAAGACCAGCCCATGCCGTCCCGCGCGCGTCGGCAGCACGCAATCCATCATGTCCACACCCATGCGCGCATACTCTTCAACCTCGTCCGGATAGCCCACACCCATCACATAGCGCGGCTTGTCCTTCGGCAAAAACTCCAGCGTATGCGCGATCATCTCCCGCGTCACCTCGCGCGGCTCGCCCACGGCCAGCCCGCCGATCGCATATCCCGGAAAATCCATCTCCACCAGCCGCTCGGCCGACTCCGCCCGCAGATCCTTGTACATCCCCCCCTGCACAATCCCGAACAGCGCCTGGTACTTCCCTCCAAACCGCTCCGCATCATACCGCCGCGCAAAGTCGGTCCTATTTTGGTTGTCATCCCCGCAGAGGATCTGCTGTTCGCCCCCGCCCAAATCAGCGGCAGCCCAGGGCACCTCACCCCGATGCGCCTCCCAATACTCCAACGACCGCCGCGCCCAAGCATGCGTCAACCCCATCGACTGCTTGGTCCGCTCCCAAGTCGCCGGCGTCTCCACACACTCGTCGAACGCCATCATCACATCCGCGCCCAGCGCAATCTGCACCGCCATCGAGTGCTCCGGCGAAAAGAAATGCTTCGACCCATCGATATGCGACCGAAACTCCACGCCGTCGTCCGTAATCTTGCGCAGCTTCGCCAGCGAAAACACCTGAAATCCGCCGGAGTCGGTCAACATCGGCCGCTCCCAGCTCATAAACCGGTGCACCCCACCCAAGCGCCGGATCAACTCGTGCCCCGGCCGCAGATATAGGTGGTACGTATTCGCCAAAATGATCTCGGCACCGTTTTCGGGCCCCCGCACACCGGGCCCCAGCCGCTCCAGCACACCCTGCTCCACGGTCTTCACCGTGGCCGCCGTCCCGACCGGCATAAACACCGGCGTCTGCACCGCGCCATGCGGCAGGTGCAACACGCCCCGCCGGCCTCCGGCGGTATCGATCGCCCCAACCTCAAACGCCAAAGACATAGCCCTTCATTCTAGAGGGCCACGAGCACGGAAGCGGGTCAGGCGGGGCTCAGCCTCCCACTCGGGGGCAGCTGCCATCCTTCAAGCATTCGTTGAACAGCTGTTGTACCTTTTGGTTCAACGCGCGTCCGAGCTCTCCCTGCTGCCGCCCAATCTCCCCCTGCTGCCGGCCAATCTCCCCCTGTTGCCGGCCAATCTCCCCTTGCTGCCGCCCCAGCGAACCTTGCGCCTTACCGATGCTCTGCATCGCTTCGGGGCTGGCGGCATCACGCATGGCCGCACTCAGTTCCCTTTGTTGCGCCGTAAGTGGCTTCTGCTGCGCCGTAAGTGGCTTCTGCTGCGCCGTCAGCTTGTTTTGCCTGGCCTGAAGATCCTGCATCGGCGCGTACAGACCGGCCACCTCATTTACCTTCTCCGCGCTGTCCAGCCGGTGCAGCTCTCCGTCCTGCTCAAAGACGATGTACCGGCCCGCATGACGGTTGGCGTACTCTTCAAACGCGTCACCCTGACGCCAGTTCACCTTCACCACCTGCACCGAGCTCCCCAGGACCAACGCAAAGGAGCGATCAGAAGTCGAGGCCTTTGAAAAGATCATCGTCTCGCCTTCGTGGGACTGTGCCATCAGCGTCGGTGCCACTAGCGACTGTGCCATCAGCGTCCCCATCAGCAGATACGGCGCGATAGAACCCATTCCCTTGCATCGAGTGCGCATGACCTCTCCTTCACCTTGTGAACGGCGTCTGTGATGGCAAATTTGTGGATTTGCTTACGGCTGCGGTGCGGGTGGGACTGCCGGCGGCATCGGGGGAGTGGGTGGGGTCGGAGGCTTCGGTACGCCATATACCTGACCGCCAAGGGAACGCGGTCCATGCAAAGCGCCCGTCCTTGCCTCCATCCCCGCTATCTGCGCCTCCAGCAAGGGCCCCATCGCCGCCATCTTCGCTTCCATCTCCGGTCCCATGGCCGCGAACTTCGCCGCCATCACCGGACCCATCGAGGCGAATCTCGCCTGGCTCGCCGGATCCCAGCCGCTGAGCCCCTGAATCTCCGGCGCAAACAGCATCGACTCCCCGGCATTCGGTCCGCCATGCTCACTGTTCCCACCTTCCCGCTTGATGGTGTGGATAAACGTCAGCTCCTTCGGCTCCACCGTGATAATCGCCTGCTCCATCAGCCCGTCCGTCCGGTGCTTGCTGCAGATATCCGTGCTCTCCCCATGCTTCAAATCCTGCGTGTGCACCGAGCAGTGCCAGTCGCCCGTATTCAGCCGCTGCCGAATCTGCTCGACATCCGCAATGTTGTACATCCCCGGCTTGTCATACTCGTAAGTCCGCACCACGTTCAGCACCATGTTATGCGCCCGTCGACCGTTCTCACCGTTTACCTGGCTTAACATATCTGGGTCCATGGTCACCTCGGTCACGTCGCTTGCGCCCTTGGCAAACTTCTCCGTCCCGTTGAACAGGTCGTCCTTCACCGTCGGACTCGTGCCCTGCGCCGCCGCCAGGCTCCCGCCCATCACCACCATCAGCATCACCGCTGCCATCTTCATCGCCAACTCCTCTCGCCTAACTCAAAAACTAAGAACTCATAACTCAACAAGCCAACCCCAGCACGAATCACTAATCACCTAGAACCTAGAACCTAGAACCTAGAACCTAGAACCTAGAACCTAGAACCTAGAATCTAAAACCTAGAACCTAGAACCTAGAACCACCTACCGTCCCTGGTCTTCAAACACCCCGGCCCGCTGCAACTGATCCCGCGTGTGTGCCAGCGCCGCGTCGGTTATCCGCGTCGCCTCGTCAAACTGCTGGTTGGCCACCACGTGCTCGTGCGCCATTCGAGAGGCCTCGCGGTGCCGCCGTTCCATCTCCACCCCAAACGTCCCCGCGAGCACACTTGCCGCCAGCGCACCGCCCGCCACCAACCGCCATACCGCGCCTCGCGGAAACGCCAGCACCTTCGCCTTATTCGGTGGCGTCGTTACCGGGCGTACCGCCTGCCCCGCCAAGCCCGCCAAGCCCGCCGAGTCCGTCAAGTCCGCCAATCCCGCCAAGTCCGCCGCGGCCGCCCGCGCCAACACCCGCTCCTTGAAACCGGCCGGCAGCGCTACCGACTCCTGCATCTTCCGAAACTCCGCCCGCAGCAGAGCCTCCATCGCCGGCTCGGGGATCTCGCCACCCATCGCCGCCTCCGTCTCCTCCCGCATGTCTTCAGGCCCGTTGTTCACGCACGTACCCTTTCATCGTTACGGCGGCTTTCTGCCGTAAAAGCTTCAGTCCCCGTTGCAGATTGCTCTTCACCGTTGGCAGCGGCTGCCCCAGCGTCGCGCTGATCTCCTCGGGCGTCAGGTCCTCCGCGTATCGCAACACCACCGCCACCCGCATCGCCTCCGGCAGGCTCCCGACCATCGTCTCCAGCCGCCCGCTCACGCCATCCCCCACACCGGCCCCGGCGTTCCCGCCGGCCCCATCCATCGCTGCAGCTCCCCCATGTGCCGCCTCCATCCACTCCTCCGCGCCCGCCTCGGGCTGCCGTCCCCGCCGCCGTATCGCATCCGTCGCCCGGTGTACCGCCACCCGCCGTAGCCAGAACCGCATGTGATCCTCACCCTCCAGCCGCTCCGCATGCCGATGCAACTCCAGGAACACATCCTGCGCGACCTCTTCGGCCACCCCCGGGTCTCGCACAATCCGCTGCGCAATGGAAAACACCGTGCGTCCATGCGCCTCAATCGCCCGCCCGAGTTCGTCCGCATCCATGGCCATCGGCTTCACTCCTCTATACGTCGGCCCTGCGTCTCCGGGATGCAAAATACGCAAATGCCCCCAAACTCCCGCAGAAACCACACAAAGCTGCCATCAGCACCGCTTCATACCTCACCTGCGCACGGCTCAACAAAATCGTCTCCTGCTTGCACCGCAGCTCGTTCCGCCCGCTCTGCACCGCGATGAAACCGCCCGGCCCACCCGCGCTTCCCCGGCGCACACGCTCTTCCCCGCCCAAGCGCATCCAATGCCGCATGCGCCGCCTGTCCGCAATCCTCCTTCTGCTCCTCAGCGTGACCTTTGTGCTCGCCCCGCACGCCCACACGGCGGCGCAGACCCCCGCCCCCGGCACCACGCCCCTCGGCAACCCACCCGCCGCCGCCCCGGTCGGCCCGTCCATGGCACCTCCGCTCGCCACCCCCGCCACCGAAGCCGGCACCCTGCCCGAAACCAACGCCCCCGCCGCTCGTCAGACCGCGCCCAGCCCTGGCACAGCCCAGCGCCCCACCAGCACCCCTTATAGCGGCGACCTCAGCATCTTCGAAGACCCCAACCGCGACAAACTCCTGCAAACCGGCAAGGTGCTCGACACCCTCCACCTCCACCCCGGCTCGGCCGTCGCCGACATCGGCGCCGGTGGCGGCTGGTTCACCGTCCGCGCCGCCCGCCGCGTCGCTCCGGACGGCCACGTCTACGCCGAAGACATCAACCAGCACGCCGTCGACACCATCCGCGAACGCGCCCAGCGCGAGCACCTCGCCGACATCACCCCTTTCCTCGGCACCCCCGACGACCCCAAACTCGCCCCGAACTCCCTCGACGCCGCCGTCATGCTCCGGGCCTACCATGAGGTAGCTCACCCCGATCGCCTGCTCCCGGTCCTCGTCGCCGCCCTCCGCCCCGGCGCCCGCTTCGCCGTCATCGACCACCCCGGCAACGGCGCAGACCACGGCATCAACCCCGAAGTCGTCCGCTCCGAGGTCGCCCACGCCGGCCTACGCTACGTGGGCCTCTATGACTTCACCAAAGGCGACCAGAACGACTACATCGAAGTCTTCGAAAAGCGTTAAATCTACGCCTCAAAGCACCGCGCGACATTTCAGCCGACGCACATCGCGCCTGGAAGGCCGTCCTTCCACTCCACACGGCCACTACCCTTGAACTGTGACAACGCAATCTCTCAAAGATCTTCCCGGGCGAGACGAACTGGCGTCCGCACTGCGCTCGCAATTTCCGCATCTCTCGCCATCGGACGTCGCGCTGAGCCCGATCGTGGGTGGCCGCGCAGCCGCTCAGGTCGCGCTCGCGGCCGTGCAGCCGGAGACCTACGAGCGCAGCCGGAATTACCTCTCCGGCGACGTCACCAGGCTCTCCGCCTATCTCCGCCACGGCGTCCTCACCCTGGCGGAGGTTCGCGACAACGTTCTGGCGCGCGTAGCGAACCCCGATCACGCCCGCATGCTCATCAATGAACTCGCCTGGCGAGACTACTGGCAGCGCCTCTACACGCAGATCGGCGAAGGCATCTGGCAGGATCGCGAGCCCTACAAAACGGGTTACCGCCCCTCGGACTACGCCACGGCGCTTCCCGAAGACCTCGCGGAAGCTATCACCACGCTGACCTGCATGGATGCCTTTTCGCTACAGCTGCGGCAGGTAGGCTATCTGCACAACCATGCGCGCATGTGGTTGGCCGCCTATCTCGTCCATTGGCGCAGGGTGCGCTGGCAGGCGGGTGCCGCCTGGTTCCTGCGGCACCTGGTCGATGGCGATCCGGCCAGCAACAATCTCTCCTGGCAATGGGTAGCCTCCACCTTCGCCAGCAAGGCCTATATCTTTAACCGGGAAAACCTGGAACGCTACACCGCCGGTGCTTATTGCCGCGACTGCCCCCACGCGCAGCGCCACACCTGCCCCTTTGAGCACGACTATGAAGCGCTCGAGCAAACCCTCTTTCCCCAACTGCACGCCCAACTGCACGCCCAGCTGGACCCGGCCGCCATGCCCGCACCCCCGCCTCCCTTCCAGCGGCCCACCATCCCCGCGCGCTCGCCCAAACCCGCCGGCGAGCCTCTGCTCTGGGTTCACACCGATAGCCTGAATCCAGACTCACCCATGCTGCAGGCCCACGCCGGCCGCCCGGCCGTCTTCCTCTGGGATACGGAGTGGATCACGGCCAGCGGCATCACGCTGAAGCGCCTGGTTTTTCTCGCGGAATGCCTTCGCGAAATGCCGGCAAACCTCCAGCTTCGCTCCGGTGATCCCGCCACGGAGCTGCTGTCCGCCGCAAAAGCGTCGGGTGCGGACTACATCCTCGCCCAGCGCACGCCCGATCCCCGCCTGCTGGCTGCGGCACTCGTCGTGGGTCACTCCCTCCCCGTCGTCTGGTACGACCCCCCGCCCTTCGTCGAAGAAACACGTCCCTTCGACCTGAAACGTTTCTCCCGCTACTGGAGCCGCGCCCAGACCTCGGCCATGCACACCACACATCCCACTCCGGGAGCTGCCAGGTAGCTCTGGTAATCCTGATAGCTCTGGTAGCTCTGTCCGACAGCCCAGCCACAAACCCGCTACCCACCCTCCGCAGCTTCTCGGCAAGCCGTAGGACGGGCAGCCGCAAACGCCACCATCACCTCACCTAAACAGTCCATCCTCAACCATCTGCAACAACACGCACCTGCACCAACACCCACCGGCAATTAACACCCTGCAACGCCTCACCACCCCATCGTCCCGGGCCCACCTTTAAACGGCCCTCGCACCCAGGACGTAATCCAGCCGCCATAGAAGTCCCCCGGCTGCGCCGCCACCCGCTCGCCGCCGACAAAACACGCGTCCACCCGGCTCGCATAAAACGCCAGGTGATCTTTAAGCCCGGCAAACGAAGCCGTAGGCCGAGCGTAGCTCCACGCCACCTCCGCCACCACCACCTCGGCACCCGACTCCCCCGGCATCACCAGGTCCCAGTAACTGGCCGCACCCTTCCACTCGCAAAAGCTCCCCCGCCGCGCCGAAGGCCGCAACAGATCCATCCGGCAATCCCCCGGCGGCAAGTAATACACCGGCGGATGGCTAGTCTCCAAAACCCGCAGCGCCCGAGCACTCTCCGCCACCACAACCCCAAGATGCTCCACCCGCACCCCGGACCCCACCGCCTCCAACCGAGGCGGCCGAGGATAATCCCAAACCGATTCCACCGCTGATTTCATCTCTGATCTCCAGTCAGTCGAGAATGCAGGCGAACTCCAAACTAAGTTCGCCTCACCTGCTTTACCGATAGCAAAGGATCACAACATCCGAGGCCGCAGTAGTTCTATCGTCACGGCGCTAATGAGGGAACTCCCGATCCAACTCCGGCCTGCCTCCGCTTTCAGGGATAGCCGGGCCGGGATGATAATCCTTTCGCTGCAGAATGTAGTCGCCCTGCTTCAGGTTCAGCGGTTAAACCGAAGTAATTCTGGTTGTCCGCGGCGGGCGTCTCCCGTGTAGTGTAAGCGCAGTGTCCAGCCCGACGAAGTGCCCTATGCTGTGCAACATGCGATCCCGCGCCGCAATCTCCATGCCTCCCACATTCTGAAAGAAACAGCTTCTTCTGTGTTGCCGTGTGCTACTTTAGGAGCGGCTTTCACCCCTCTCCGTAGCACCGAACCCTCGTTTAAGGAACCTTGCCCTTCGTAACTGCTGGGAGTACAAACAAGCAATGCCCTCTTTCAGAAAAGTACTCCCTCCAATAGCCTGTGGTCTGCTCCTGCCGATTTGTATGCTCTGCGTGCAACCTTATGTGGCAAGCGGGATGAATGATGATTGGGCCTATATGCAGGTGGCACGCCGGCTTGCGCTCACGGGGCACATCTACTATAACGGCTGGACAGCACCCATGCTGGGATGGCAACTCTACTGGGGCGACCTGTTCCTGCACCTATTCCGCGATCCGTTCACGGCACTCCGTCTCAGCACGCTCGCTATCGCCTCGCTCTTGGGAATTATCATTTATCTCGTTTCGCGGCGTGCCGGTCTAACTTCCCTTAATGCCGTGCTCGGCAGCGTGATGCTTCTTACATCGCCCCTATTTCTTCCGCTCGCCTTTAGTTACATGTCCGATATCTACGGGCTGTTTGCACTGGTCACCTGCTTCGGTTGCTGCTTATGCGCTATGCAGGCCGACTCCGATAAAGTGGCGTTAGCATGGTTCACCGCCGCTGTCGTTGCCGACGCTCTTGGAGGCACGGCGCGGCAGGTTTCCTGGCTGGGCATTCTTGTTCTCTGCCCGATAACACTCTGGACGTTGCGGCACAGGGCCACGGTTCTTAGAGTCGGTTTGGCTGTCCTTCTTATCGCTGTCGCCTTTGTCGCCTTGGCGGTACATTGGTTTTCGCGCCAACCGTTGACTCTGGGGGTAGGTTTCACTCCCAAAGTACACGGATTCGGCTTCATCATCTTGTCGCTCTATTTGCTGGAAGGGGCGCTGCTGACCATGCCCCTTCTTTCCTTGCCCGCCCTGCTGCCGTTTGTAACATCTCTATCCCGCAAGCGATGGTTATATCTCACTTTGGGAGGCGGTGCGATCGCCGCTGTTTATGTCGCGGGCTGCATCGTCTTTCATAAGCGCGGGTTCTTGGGGCTGATTTACGCACCCTATCTTGGCAACTACGTAACCCAGTTCGGTGCGATCGGCGGCACTCCCATTCATGGTGAAAGACCCGTACTTCTTAAACACACTGTACGTTTAGCTCTGACCGTGGTGAGTCTGACGTCAACCTATGCTGCCTGCTGCGCCTACCGCTTCCGATCGTCTACCCCAACATCCGAGCGTGGCAGAGCTTCCGATTGGCGAGCACTGAACCGTTTGTCGCTTCCCCTAGCCGTCACGTACTTCCTCTGCCTGATTCCCAGGGTGTTCACAGACGAGTTCTTTGACCGCTATCTCCTCATACTTTTGTTTCTTGCTGTTCTTTACCTGCTTAAGCTTTACCAGGAGTATGTTTCTGTTCATACGTCACTCTTGGCTTTTGCATGCACGCTTCTGTTCGCCGCCTACGGCATCGCCTGCACCCACGACGTCTTTGCTTTCTATCGTGCGCGGGTTCAGGCGATCGCACAGATACAACGGGCAGGCATTGCGCCCGCAGCAATCGATGGCGGCTTTGAATATAATGGGACGGCGCAACTCGCATTGCAGCACTACGTCCCCGGACCTCACGTTCGTGGCGTTGCCATCACGCCGTTTCCGGCGGACACGCGGCCGGAGGACTGCCAGACTTACCTTAACTTCCTTTTTCCGGCAATACACTCCGACTACGCTCTTTCGTTTGACCCAAACCTGTGCGGCGGCAAGGCGCCCTTCAGCCCCGTGGAGTACAGCGAATGGCTAGGTCCGCACGCGGTGAAGATCTACGTGATCCGGGTAGGAGAGAAGATGTAGATCGCTGCGAGGGAACTTGCTCTCTATGCCCCTGAGCGCTCGCTCGCGAAAGTTAAGTTCGGTCAGTACCGCCACATCGTTCTGCATACCTGTGAGTTCTCTTACATCCCGCGGTTCGTCTCCTTGGTGAGCTTGGGGCGAGCTGCAGGGGTCATCTACGCAGGGCTTGCCTGCTACACTCCCACCAACGATGACCCGAGCTCTCATCACCCTCCCACTCCTGGCCATCGCACTCCAAGCCCAAACGGGGAAGCTCATGCACGCCACCGGTCCCATGGACGTCACCGTCGCCCCGGTCATCAACCCCGCGACGCCCGAAACCCCCGCACCTTACCCGCGCTACAGCCTCAAGAAGCACTACGGCGGTCCGCTCGAAGCCGACGCCCTCGGCGAAATGCTCTCCGGCGGCGACCCCCGCGCCGGCACCGCCGGCTACGTCGCCATGGAAACCGTCACCGGCACGCTGCAAACTCCGACCGGGGCACACACCGGCACCTTCCAGCTCATGCAGATGGGCACCATGGAAGCCGGCAAGCTAACCCCCGACGGCAAACCGCTCCCACCCGAGCTCCGCGCCCTCGTCGTCCCCGGCTCCGGCACCGGCGCCCTCAAAGGCCTCATCGGCACCATGAAAATCGACAACAACGCCGGCAAACATACCTACACCCTCGACTACACCCTGCCCACGCCATAACCGCGGCGCAAAGTGCGAGGCGGAGCAGGCCTCCGTGCAAGAAAAAAGGCGGGTGCTGCCTCGCAGAGGCACCCGCCAGTACATCACGAAACCAGCGATGCGCGAAGGCATCTTTTCGTGGACAAATTCTAATAACAATGTGGAATTCCGGTATAAATCTTTGGTACTCGCCAGCAATTACGCAAGGCTGCGTTTACCCTTCACGTCCTCCCCAGGCGGCGAGAGGCGCCGAGGCTCTTCCCGCACAGGAATGCCGCTGCTGCACATGCATCGTCCCGGCCACCTAAACTGAAAAGGCGAAAAGATTCGGCGTACCGGGCTGCCCTTGAAGGCGGCCCTTTCTGCGTCTGGACTTTCGCCGGAACAAGAACAAAGGGGGCAACATCCATGAAGCAACTCAATTTGACTCAGACCACGACACCCAACACCCTTCCACTGCACGAAGGCAACGCCCGCCGTCGCCGCGCCGAGGTAGTCGCTACCCCGGGCAAGGCAAACCAGCCTCACAGCAACCCGCACAAGCCGTCGGCCCGCAGAGCCGGGGACGCCGACAAGCTGCTGGACACCTACAGCCAGTTCACCCCGCAGGGCACCCTGCACGAGTAGCGCCATCCTGCGCTAAGTCCCTCAAATCAAAACTCTAGGCACAAAAGTATGGGAGGGAGAAGATGCCCCTCCCATACCGATTTGGCCGATCGGCGTCTGCGCCGCGCCCGGCCCGGCATACCATGGCTACAGCTATGCACTCCGCCGACAAACCCCTCAACCAGATGGATCGCCTCGCCGACATGGGCCATTTCCCGCCGCTCGTGAACCTCGGCGCAACGGTCAACGTGCTCACCACCGTAGCTGTCACCCACTGGATCCGTCCGGAGTTTCCCTACATCGGCCCGATACAGCCCTGGCCGCCGGTCACCTGGCCGCCCGTGCTGCAGGCCCTCGCATGGACCGCCCTGGTACTGACTCTGAACCTCGCCCCCGTCGTTCTGCTCCGCCGCACGGTGACGGCCGCCACACCCTACCCGCCCCTGCGGCAGATGGACTTCGTCCACGACCAGCACAAGTTTTCCGACTGGGTCTACCTGGCTGCGTCGGCCAACATGGCCTTCTGGATCCTCACGGGATGGGCCACCTTCGCCGTGAGCAATGCGACGAAGACGCTCGTGATCTTCGAAATCATTGCCGGCCTTGCGACCTTTTCGCCCGTCCTGCTGCGAGGCCTGGGCGGAAAACGGACGCCTACTGCGTAGGAATTCCAAAGATAAACACCGCCCCGAACGCGATCACCAAAAGCGGCCACCACTTGTCGGCGAACACCCCGAGCTTCGCGCTCCACGTCTGTTCCATCAGCCGCTCGTTGCTGTTCGGCTGGTGCTGGGTGCTCACACCGTGCTGCATGGTCTCATCCTGCTGTACCCTGCTGTGCTGCATGGCGATCTCCTTAGGTGACAGTACGCGCCCTAAAGGTACAGCAAGCGCCGTTGTTTGAGCTACGGGAATGTGCCTCTGCATCCGCAAGCCGAAATGCTACTCTAACAACTAGCGCCTGAGACCTCGTGAGTCGGGGTCCAAGCTGCAGCGTGACAGGAACCTCGATGTCGTGAGCCCCGGCTGACAGCCACAAGCGGACACGGCAAGCGAAACCGCTCTGCGACGGGAGAGCTACCGAAAGGATTCATCCATGGCCCAGGAAGGCATTCACCCCAAGTACGACGACACCACTGTTCGCTGCGCGTGCGGCAACAGCTTCCAGACCCGTTCCACCCACAAGGGCGACATCGTCCTCGAAATCTGCTCCGCCTGCCATCCGTTCTTCACCGGCAAGCAGAAGCTGGTCGACACCGCCGGCCGTATCGAGCGCTTCCGCCGCAAGTTCGCCGCGACGGACGCCAAAAAGGCCGAAGCCGCTGCGGGCAACAACTAATCGCAAGGCATAATCTCAAAGCACGGAAGGCCTCTGCAACCGCAGGGGCCTTCTTTTTAGGCTCACCTTCGAGGCGCTTTGCCGTTTATCCGCGATCTCCCGTTCAACGACCTGCCTGACCTTCCACCGGCATACGCGCTGGAGTCGGTGGCCGTGCTGAAGCAGACCGTCGTCGCCTCGCGCGCTCTCGAAAGACTGCGCGGAACCGCTGCGCAATTGCCGAACCCCCGTGTTCTGGTCAGCAGCATTGTGCTGCAGGAGGCACGGGTTTCGTCCGAGGTGGAAAACATCGTCACCACCAACGATGAGTTGTACCGTGCGGCGGCCGGGGTCGCCGAAGGCTTGGCGGATCCAGCCACAAAGGAGGTGCTCCGGTACGGCGAGGCGCTATGGTATGGCTTTGACCAGCTGAGCAAACGTCCGTTAAGCACCAGTCTCTTCGTGGAGCTGGTTCAGATTGTTCGCCGAACCACAGCCGGCATTCGCAATACCCCCGGAACCAGTCTGAAGATCGGGAGGACCAGGTAATCTACACCCCACCCGAAGGCGAAGCCGTACTGTTCGCCAGGCTCAAGAACCTGGAACAGTTTCTTCACGCCGAAGACGGCATCGACCCGCTCATCAAGATGGCGGTGCTGCATTACCAGTTCGAGGCGATCCACCCGTTCACCGACGGCAACGGCCGAACTGGCCGCATCCTGAATGTGTTGTACCTTGTCCATCGCGGGCTGCTGACACTTCCGGTTCTTTACCTCTCCCACTACATCCTTCGGCACAAGTCTGCGTACTACCGTGGACTGCGCGAGGTAACGGAGTCAGGTGAGTGGGAAAATTGGATCCTTTTCATGCTGCGCGGAGTAGAGGAAACCTCACAGGAGACCTGTAGCCTGATCGACGCTCTGCTGCAAAAAATCGAGCATGCCGCCGATCTGTTCAGAGCAAAATTTCCCGGGACCTACAGCAAGGACCTGATGGAGGTCGTCTTCAGCAATCCATACTGCCGCATTCGGTTTCTGGAGGAGCAGCTGCGAGTGAGCCGCCCCACCGCGTCAAACTATCTGCAAAAGCTGGTGGAAGCCGGTTTGTTGCACGAGGTGCGGGTGGGCCGGGATGCTTACTTCGTGAACGACGGCATGCTGAGTACCCTGGGTCAAAAGCGTAAAGGTCTTTGACATATCTCCAGAATCTGTAAAGAAAACCCGAATTTCTTTACATGTTTCTCAAACCCACCAAACTTCTTTACAGATCACAAATGGCCGACAAATACCTGAAAAACCCGGAGGACTGGACGGCAAAGCGGCAAGATCCGCAAACCGCCAGCGTCCCCGCCGAGTTCCACATCGGCGGCGTCCGCATCGCACCGGCGACGGTGCTCGCGCCCATGGCCGGCGTCACGGACACCGTCTTCCGCCGCTTCATCAAGAACGCCTCCATGTTTTCCCCGGAGACCGCACCCGCCGGCGCGGATGTGGATTCCGAGACCACCAATGAGCACTCCGGCTGCGGTCTGATCATGACGGAGTTCACCTCCGCCGACGGCCTCAGCCGCATGCGCGCCGTCAAACGCAAGCGCTACCTCAACTATTACGAGGACGAGCACCCGATCTCCGCGCAAATCTTCGGTTCCAATCCCGCAACGCTCGCCGAAAGCGCCCGCATCTGCCAGGACGAAGGCTTCGACATCATCGATCTGAACCTCGGCTGCCCGGCCAAACGCGTCGTCGCCTGCAACGGCGGCTCCGGCCTGCTGCGCGATCTGCCCCACATTCGCACCATCTTTGAGGCCGTCCGCGCGGCCGTCACCATCCCGTTCACAGTGAAGTTCCGCATGGGCTGGAACGACAGCAGCATCGTCTGCGTCGAGCTCGCTCGCATGGCGGAGGACTGCGGCCTGAACGCCGTCGCCCTCCACGCCCGCACCCGCGAGCAGGGCTACTCCGGCGAGGCCCGCTGGGAGTGGATCGCCGCCGTCAAGGATGCCGTCCGCATCCCGGTGATCGGCAACGGTGACATCCGCACCCCCGAAGACGCCGCCGCTATGGTCGCCGCCACCCGCTGCGATGCCGTCATGATCGGCCGTGCCGCCCCGGCCAATCCCTGGATCTTCCGCCAGATCGCCCAGTACACCGCCTCCCGCCAGACCGGCGGCACAGGCGACTACGCCCGGCCCACTGACGCTGATCGCTACCGCATGATCCGCGACTACTTCAGCCGCCTCCTCGCGGAACTGGCGGAACACCCCACCATCGCCGTCACCGATGACAGCGACACCGCCAAGCGTCTGCGCCGCGACCACGAAAGCGCCCAGCGCGAAACCATCGGCAAAATGAAGCAGTTCGCCAGCTGGTTCACCCACGGCGTCCCGGGCGGCGCTACGCTCAGGCGCCACATCTTTGAGGCCAAGCGCGGTGCCGACGTCATGGACCGCATCGAGGCCTTTTTTACCGGCAAAGCGGAACTGCACTCGGAAGCGTGCGAAGCCGAGCCGGCTGACACGGACCTGCTGGAAACCGCACCGGCCTGCATCGGGTAAACCGTTGCAGGCCGGTACGGAGCGGACCAAGACCGTTGTAAAAACGCGGTTGAGTCTTATGCCTTCAGTGCCGCCGTGATCTCCTCGCAGGAGCGCACGTGGCCCATGATGGGAAATAGCGTTTTGGTGGAAAAGACGTGCATATCGGCAGCCATGCTGCTCATGGCGTCTTCGGCAAACACGAGTGCATACCCCAATTCCTGGGCCAGGCGCGCGGTTGACTCCACACCGAAATTCGTTGCAATACCGGCCATGATGATCGTCTTGATCCCGCGCCGGCGTAGCGCCTGATCCAGGTTTGTCCCGGTAAACGCACCCCATTGGCGCTTTGTGACCAGCACATCCGTCTCCGGCTGGTAGCCCGCCTCGGGAACCAGTTCGGACAGCTCCGGCGGCGGCGGTGCGCTGCCGGGCTGGGACATGGGTCTGTCGGCCGGCAGGTGAGCGATCTCATGCAGCAACACGTGCACGTACACCACGGTTCCGCCCGCGGCGCGCACAGCTTCGGCCAACTTCGCCGAACGGTTCACCACATCCTTGGCGAGGTACGGTGCCAGGTCGCGGCCGACGATGCCCTTCTCCAGATCGATCAGGACAAGGGCGGTTTCCTTCGCATGCAGAGTCAGGCTCATGGTTCTCCAGGTCACTTCAGGGGCTGGTACGGTAGCGAAATCCTTCCAAACGAGGCAGTTTACGACGCGGCAACCATAACCGTGTCGTAAGCCAGCGGGCAAATATTACTTGCCTGCTGCTTCCAGCTCCTGCCACTCGCTCTCGCTCAGCTGCACGTCGGCGGCCTTCATATTCTCCTCCAGGTGCTCCACTGAGCTCGTACCCGGGATCGGCAGCATCACCGGCGAGCGGTGCAGCAGCCAGGCCAGCGAAAGCTGCGCCACCGTCGCACCGTGCTTCTTGGCCATCTCATCCAGCTTGCCGCCCGGTTGCGCCAGCTTGCCTGCCGCTACCGGGTACCAGGGGATAAAGCCGATGTTGTTCTTTTCGCAGTACTCCAGCACCGCCTCGCTCTTGCGATTGGTGATGTTGTACTCATTCTGTACGCTGGCGATCTCGACCGTCTTGCGCGCTTCTTCGATCTGCTCGACGGTGACTTCGCTCAGGCCTACCAGCCGGATCTTGCCCTGGCTCTTGAGCCGGCGCGCCATCCCGAGCGACTCCGCGACCGGCACTTTGGGGTCGATCCGGTGCAGCTGCCAAAGGTCTAGCCGCTCCAGCTTCAGGTACCGCAGGCTCAACTCCACCTCCTGCTGCAGGTACTCGGGCCGGCCTACCGGCAGCCACTTGTTCGGCCCCTGCCGGGTCAGGCCTGCCTTGGTCGCAATCACCACGCCCGGTTTATAAGGTGCCAGGGCATCGCCGATCAGCGCCTCGCCGACCGCCGGGCCGTAACTATCGGCGGTATCGATGAAGTTCACACCGAGGTCCACCGCGCGTTGCAGCACCTTTTTCGCGGCTTCCCGATCCTTGGGCTCACCCCATATGCCGTCCCCGGTAAGGCGCATCGCGCCGTAACCCAGGCGATTGATCTCAAGCTCTCCACCCAGGTTGAAGGTGGTCTCAACAGCGGTTGCGTTTGGCATGCGATAAAATCCCCACTCCCTTGGATGGCGGCGGCGCGGCTTTTGTCGCACTCTACTGCTGCGCAAACTCTCCTGCTGCGCTAAAAAGACAGGCCACCCGTTCGGGTGACCTCTTCGCTTTAACCCGGTCCCGCTCTAGGCCATCAAACGGCGGCGCAGCACGCCCAACGTTCCCAGCATGCCCGTACCCATCAGCAGAAGGGTGCTCGGCTCGGGCGTTACGGCTGTGACACTGATCGGCGCGGATTGGGACACGGTGACGCCGCTGACGCGCTGCAGGATCTCTCCGCTTCCAAGAAAGAGGTTGACCATGGCGCCGTTGGCCAGGCTGTAAGACAGCCCACCCTCGTCAAAGAAGAAGCTGCCGGTGGTCATGTAGAGGATATTGTCGTTCCCCTCGAAGGTGTTTAGGCCATCGACGCCGCTGATGGCGCGATTGGTCCCGTTGCCGGTATTCGTGGTGCCGGTGACAGAGGTGATCAGGTACTGGCCGGGCGCCGTGAGCGACCCGGTCAGCGTTCCGGAGCCATTGAAGGATGTAACGCCGGCCGTGCCGAAGCTGAAAGAGAAGGTATCGGCCAGAGCGGCGGTCGAACCCAGGGACGCCAATGCAAGCGCCGCAAACGCGAATCGAGTGAATTTCATTCCAAAACCTCAGGGGAGCTACTGATGCAATGGGGCCAACCATATCACCCAAAGGTATTAGGTCGATAGCAAATTCGGTGTCATCGCACCTGCCTTTTCAGCACGTCAGTTACCGTAAATCCCACTAAAGTACCGTGCGCTATGCCGGCAGGCATCTCCCTAGCCAATTGCTTGCGCCACGCCGGGATCCGACTCACGCGCATCCGTCAGCACCGCCGACGCCAGCAGGGGCAAAAGCGCGGCACCCATCAGTCCCGCGGGCGGACCCAGGACGGCGGGACGAATAAACGTTCGGTCGGTTTCAAGCGTCTCCCGCTGCGTGGGTTCGGCCAGCCGGTACACCACGCTGGACTCCCGCACGGCGGCAAACATCGCCGGCGCAAACAGCGGCCACGCGCTGGCCACCCCGCCGCCTACAACGATCATCGGCAGGTCCAGCGTACTCAGCAGGTTGGCGATCCCGATCCCAAGATAGGTTCCCAGCCGCGCAAACGCCCGCCGCGCCGCGGCATCCCCACCTTCGGCCAGCAGCGCCACCGCCAGCGGCGTCAGCCGGTCTGACTGGCCCAGCTCCCGCATCGCTGGGGAGGCGTCCGGTTCCGCTGCGCTCGCGCGTGCCAGCCGGATCAATCCATTGGCCGAAGCATACATCTCCAGGCAGCCGTGGCTTCCGCACCCGCACAGCAGGCCACCGGGAACGGCAAGGGCGTGACCCACCTCGCCACCCATCCCAAACATCCCATGCCACACCTGGCCGTTCAAAATCAGCCCCGAACCCACCCCTGTGCCCAGCGTGATCATCGCCATCGAAGCAAGCCCCGTCGCCTGCCCGGCCCCCAGCTTCCACTCCGCAATGGCGGCGGCGTTGGCGTCCGACTCCAGCGTCACCGGCAGCCCTGTCGCGGCAGCCAGGGCATCCCGCAACGGAAAATTCTCCCACCCATGCAGGTTCGGCAGCAGCCCCAGCACACCCGTCCTCAGATTGATCGGCCCGGGGCTTCCAATCCCAATGCCGATCGGCTCGTACAGGTAGCCCTGCTCGCTCTCCACCTGCAGTAGCCGTCGAATCGTCGCGGCAATTTCGTCCACCGCCGACTGCGGCCCGTCCGGCACCCGTGTCGGCATGGACTGGCTGTCCAGCAGCCGCATCGTGTCGTCATAAAGCCCCACCCGGATGCTGGTGCCGCCCAGGTCAACGCCGAGACTCACGGCCTGACGCCGGATCATCGGCACATCTCCGGCACGGGGAAAGAACAAGCGCAGAAGGGCGCGGCAGAGCAGGTTCGGGCAATCGTCATGGCAGTGGATTTGGAGCTAAAGCGCAAAGAAGTTCAGTCGCTTGAACAGTAGCATAAAGCACAAACGCTATAGAACATCTCTCAGCAGGCGCAGCTGCAGTGCCGAGAGAGCCAGTGCCGAGAGAGCCGTTGCCGCACGGAGATTTGCGAACGGCACGAAAAAGCCTCCCAGATCCACCGGGAGGCCGTCTCGTTTACGCCGAACTACAGTTCTTTCACACCGTCCACAAACGCCTTCAGCTTGCGGCTGCGGCTGGGGTGGCGCAGCTTGCGGAGCGCCTTGGCCTCGATCTGCCGGATGCGCTCGCGCGTCACCTGGAAGCTCTGCCCAACCTCCTCCAGCGTGTGCTCGGAGCCGTCTTCCAGCCCGAACCGCATCTTGATCACGCGCTCCTCACGCGGGGTCAGTGTGCGCAGCACCTGCGAGGTGTACTCCTTCAGGTTCACCGAGATCACCGCGTCGGAAGGCGAAACCGCCATACGATCCTCGATGAAATCTCCCAGGTGCGAATCTTCCTCTTCACCGATCGGCGTTTCGAGCGAGATCGGCTCCTGCGCAATCTTCAACACCTTGCGCACCTTCGCCACCGGAATATCCATCCGCTTGGCGATCTCCTCGGACGAGGCCTCACGCCCCAGCTCCTGCACCAGCTGCCGCGACGTGCGAATCAGCTTGTTGATCGTCTCGATCATGTGCACCGGGATACGAATCGTGCGGGCCTGATCCGCAATTGCACGCGTGATCGCCTGGCGAATCCACCACGTCGCATAGGTTGAAAACTTGTACCCACGCCGGTATTCGAACTTGTCCACCGCCTTCATCAGGCCGATATTGCCTTCCTGGATCAAATCCAGGAACTGCAGGCCACGGTTCGTATACTTCTTGGCAATCGAAACCACCAGCCTTAGATTGGCCTCGATCAGCTCGCGCTTGGCCTTCTCCGCATCCATGTCGCCTTGCACCATCTCGCGCTGCGTGCGCTTGAGATTGTCCATGGGGATGCCGATCTCGGCCTCCAGGCGATCCAGATCCGTCCGGCAATTCTTCTGCTGCCTGCGATACTCCTTCTTCAACTCCTCGGAGCGCGAGGCGTCGAACTTCGCATCCAGCGCGCGGATCTGCCGCTCCAGCGTCCGCATGGAGTCGACCGTCTTATTGACCTTGTCCAGCAGCCGCTTCTTCTCGGCGTTGGTGTACTTGAACTCACGCACGATGCGGGTAACAAACACCTGCTCACGGCCCGCCAGCCAGCGGTTCTTGCGCTGGTCTTTTGTCTTGGCCTTGGCGTCCTTGCCCTCCGGCTCCTCGATCTTGGCCTGGAACTCGGCGCCCTTCTTCTGGTGCGAAAGCAGCTCGTCGACGCGCTTAACCGTCTTCTTCACGCGCGCCTGCACGATCTCCTCGGTCAGCTCCTCCTCATCGAAGGTGACGACCTCCTTGATGTTGCGCACGCCGCGCTTCAGGTCCTCGCCCAGCGACGCAATCTCACGGATCACGATCGGCGACCGTGAGATCGCCTTCATCACGCGCAGCTGCCCACGCTCGATGCGCTTGGCAATCTCCACCTCGCCCTCGCGGGTCAGCAGCGGAACCGTACCCATCTCGCGCAGGTACATGCGCACCGGGTCGTTGGTCTTCTCCAGCGTTCCGGGCGACAGATCCAGCTCGACATCGGAATCTTCCGACCGCTCCTCGCTGTCCTCGTCCCGGTCCTCACGCTCGGCGCCGCGTCCACGCCGGCCCTCCCCGGAGAGCACGTCGATGCCCTGGGTGTTCAGCGTCGTCAGCAGATCGTCCATGTCCTCTGCGGACGTAATGTCGTTGGGGAGAAGGTCATTCACCTCGCCGAAGGTGAGATAGCCCTTTTCCTTGCCGGTATCAATCAACCGGTCTACGTCTTCTTCGTACTTATCGATCTCTTCAGCCACGTTGCGTCTTGCTCCTCAACGCACCCTCCGCCGCTTTTATGGCGTGGGAGCGAAAATTTTGTAGAAAATCTGCCGCCCGGGACAGACGCGGGCACAGCTTATCCTGGGGTGTCGCGGGGGCGCTGAAAGACGGGTTGCGGTCAAGGCCGCGGGCGCAGGCGGAATCTCTGAAGCTGTCTGGAAGATCTCGAAAAGACGCTTGTAACTCACAAAACGATCCAGGCAACTCAGCCGATTCTGCAACTCGAAGGCGCAGTGCTTCAGCGCTATGTAGTCTACCATGTAGATAGACGTGTGCTGGAGGGAAAAGATTCCACGCGGAGTTCTTGCCCGAAGATCAACACCGATTCCCCAATCGAAACAACAACTTGCGATCAGCCCGACGAGCAAACGCAGCGCGCATGCCAGTCAAATTGCCATCCAGGGCACACGAAGAACTTGTGCCCAAATTGCAATCCTGAGCGAAGCGAAGGACCTGCTGTCTGCGCTCTGCTTCACACCCCGCCTCAGGCCCTCTCAGTCGAACAGCGTCGGCGCTGGCTCCGGCAGGGGCTCTCCCGCCGCGCCGCCCTGGCACGCCGGGCAGCGGCGCTCTTTTATGTCCAGCCCATTGCACCCGTAGCCATGCCCGCAATCCCCGCAGCGCAGGGCATAGACGGTCTGCGCGTCGCGTGTCGTCGAAGGCGCGCCGGTCGCCCGTTCCACGGCCTGGCGGTTGGGGTTGCGGAAACCGGGCTCGGTGGTCGGCGCACGCAATCCAGGGCGAACATGTCTCGCGCGGCCGGGAGGGCCAGTGGGTCGGGTCAGGCGCATCGTTTCAGGCGGTGATAGTCGCTCCAGCATATCGCGACTGCGTCCCGCGGCGGTGATCGCCTGCGTTGTTCGGCTGCCGCAGCCAGCATCCCGGCGCGGCCTCCAGCGTGCCACCTCCCGAACGACCCCGGCTGATCCCCGGTTGATCCCCGAACGACCCGAATGGATCGCAGGCCATGCCCTCCGCATCCAAAAACAGCTTATGCGCCGGCTCGTTCTGGGCCGCCGCAGGACTGCTTCTATGTCGAACCACACCACCTCTATGTCGAACCACACCACCTTTCCCGTGCGCGTTCTGCGCGACCACGTCACCGCGCTCGAGGCCGCCCTCTCCGTCTGCCTGGCCGATCCCAATCTGCGCGTCGTGCACCGTCTGCGTACCGGTACCCGCCGTCTCGAAGCTCAGCTGCTCCTTCTCGATCTCATCCCCTCCGCACCCGCGCACGGCGAAGCCTCCACCGCGCTTCGCCGCGAACTCCGCCGTCTCCGCCGCGATGCCGGCGAGGTGCGCGATCTGGATGTCCACGGCCGCCACCTCGAGCTGCTGGACACCGTCACGCCGTCGCCGTCGTCCCCTGCCGCCGAACCCGGTAAGCCTCCCGAGCGCGCGGAGCCCGAAAACGCCTCCGCTCCCGCCCCGGCAGGGCAGGGAACCTCCAGCCTTGCAACCGCAAGCTCCACCACCTCTGACCCCGCTGCCTCCGCGACCGCCGTTCGCCACGGCAGTGCCAAACTCGCCGAGCGTCTGGGGCGAAAGCGCGCGCGCGCCGCCGCCGACCTGCAGCGGCTGCTGGGCCGTCGCCAGGGCAAGGCCGCCCTTGCCGCCGAAGCCCTGCTGAAGAGCCTCCACGCAGCCGGCAATCTCAAGCTCTCCGCCGAACTCCTCCTCCGCGCCACCGAGACCGTGCTCTACCGCGACGGCCTGCTGCACGGCGCCGCCACCGGCAAGCTCGACGAGGCGGAACTCCACGCCGTGCGCAAATCCGCCAAACTCGCCCGCTATCTCGCCGAAACCATGCCGGCCAACCCTGCCGTCAAGGTCGCGGCCGCGCGTTTTGAAGCCCTGCAGGAGGCCGGCGGCCTCTGGCACGACGCCCTGGAGCTCGCCCGCGCCGCCCGTAAATACCTTGGCCGCCATCATCCGCTCACCATCGCCTTCGCCGCCGACCGCAGGCGCCATCTCGCCGCCTACCGCGCCGCCCTGCGGGCTATCCCGGCGCCTCCACCCACCCAAGAGCGTGCCTCCGCGGCCAAGGCCCCTCACCGCCAAACGGGCCCGGCGCGGTAAGCCAAGCCGCCCGCCGCCTCCGGCCCCCGCTCGCAACCCCTGCCCTCCGCGCTCATCCAATCCACGTTGCTCGCAGTAATCCGTAAGGCCGGCAGCCATCGGGGCTGATCCGCCGTGAGATGCTGGAAGCAGCGGCCTGGCGTTCGGGACAGCGGTCCGAAGGCCAGGGGCGAGGGGTTTTATGTGTGGGATCGTCGGCGTCTTCGGACACCATCCGGTCAGTGGCATCATTTACGATTCGCTTTCGATGTTGCAGCACCGCGGGCAGGATGCGGCCGGCATCGCCACCTGCTACCAGGACCGTTTCTACCTCCACAAGGAAAACGGCCTAGTCACCAACGTCTTTAATTCCACCAACATGGCTCGCCTGCTCGGCACCATGGGTATCGGCCACGTCCGCTACCCCACGGCCGGCTGCGCCTCCGTCGCCGAAGCCCAGCCTTTCTACGTCAACTCCCCCTACGGCATCGTCTTCGCGCACAACGGCAATCTCACCAACGTCCGCGAGATCGTGGACAACGTCTACCAGAACGACAAGCGCCACCTCAACACCACCTCAGACTCCGAGGTCATGCTCAACGTCTTCGCCCACGCCCTCACGCGCCGCGGCGTCGTCACGCCCAAACCCTCTGACATCTTCGCCGCCGTCGAGGAAGTACACACCCGCTGCCGTGGCGGCTACGCCGTGGTAGCCATGATCTCCGGCGTCGGCATGCTCGCCTTCCGCGACCCCTACGGCATTCGCCCGCTCGCCCTCGGCCATCGTCTCGTGGACATCAAAGGCTCCAAGAAGAAGGACTACATGGTCGCCAGCGAAAGCGTCGCGCTCGGCGTCAACGACTTCCATCTCGATCGCGATATCGAGGCCGGCGAGGCCATCTTCATCGATACCAAGGGCAAGCTGTGGTGCAAAAAATCCAAGCTCGCCCACGCAAAATCGCCCTGCCTCTTCGAGTACGTCTACCTCGCCCGTCCCGACTCCGTCATCGACGGCGTCTCCGTCTACCAGGCCCGCATCAACATGGGCGCCCGCCTCGCCAAAAAGATCGCACGCGAATGGAAAAACCTCTCCATTGACGTGGTAATCCCCATCCCGGAGACCAGCCGCACCGCCGCCCTGGAAATCGCCACGGTCCTCAACAAGCCCTATCGCGAAGGCTTCATGAAGAACCGCTACATCGGCCGCACCTTCATCATGCCCGGCCAGGCGCAGCGCCGGCAGTCCATCCGCCGCAAACTCAGCCCCATCCCGCAGGAGTTCAAGGGCCGCAACGTCCTCCTCGTCGACGACTCCATCGTCCGCGGCAACACCATCCGCGAAATCATCGCCATGACCCGCGACCTCGGTGCCAAAAAGGTCTACGTCGCCTCCACCGCCCCGCCCGTCCGCTACCCCAACGTCTACGGCATTGACATGCCCGCCCGCACCGAGCTCATCGCCTCCGGCCGCACCGTCCCCGAGCTCGCCAAGGAAATCGGCGCCGACGGCGTCATCTTCCAGGACCTTAAGGATCTGGAAGCCTCAGTCCGCGACATAGCCCCCGACATCTGCAACTTCGAGGCCTCCGTCTTCGACGGCAAATACATCACCGGCGACATCACCCGCAAATACCTAAACACCCTCGAAAGAGCCCGCAACGACGCCGCCAAAAAAACCGAAGACGTAGCCGGCCACATCACCAGAAACCTCGCGGCGCATCTATAACAGCATAAGGAAAGCGTAGAAGCGAGAAAACGGTGGACTGGACAGGCTGCGAACTCGTCGAAGTGGTGCCGGGAAAGGTTTCAGGTGTGCCCATCCTGAGACACAGCCGCGTACCTGCTGAAACCGTGCTGGAGAGCTACGAACTGGGCGAATCCGTCGAGGGTATCGCCTACAGCTATAGCCTCAAACCGCATGAAGTACGTGGCGTACTGGCCTTCGCAAAAACCCGTGCCCTTAATAAGCTCACGGCATAAAGGTCCTGTTCGACCAGAATGTACCGCGCAACCTCGCCGGGTTTCTGCCAAATCACCAGATTCTGACTGCCGCGAACATGGGCTGGGAAGAACTCAAGAATGGCGATCTGCTAAAGGCGGCGGAAGATTGCGGCTTTCAAATCTTGGTCACATGCGACCAGGGTTGGCGTTATCAGCAAAACCTAAAAGAGCGCACAATCGCCATCGTTGAGCTGAGTAAGAACAATTGGCCGCTGGTTAAGCCACACGTAGCCGAGATCGCTGCCACGGTGGACGGCATGAGGTCCGGCGAGTACAAAACGGTGGAGTGTGCCTCTCCGGACCGTCAGGTACGGCGGCTACTTGGACCGCAGCCCTAATAAAAAAGACTAAAAGGCCTGTATCTGCAAGGTTGAGACCTACGTCTTTGAAGGCAAATACATCAGGCGACATCACCCGCAAATACCTAAACACCCTCGAAAGAGCCCGCAACGACGCCGCTAAAAAGACCGAAGACGTAGCCGGCCACATCACCAGAAACCTCGCCGCCCACCTGTAGCCCGTTCGCTCGGCCCAGGCCTGACCCACTTATCGGAACCTTCGCCGACCGCGTTTACCGGTACCTCAGATCTCGCGGGATCGGGCCAATTGGTTCCTGCTCTTCTGGTTCCATCGCAGGATCAGAACCACGACAAGAACGCAGAGAACCAGGGCGCGAAGAGGGTAGACCATCGCCAGGTAGTCGTGTCGTCCCGTGACATCGATCAACAGTCCCATTGAGGCGATCACAATGTTGATGCTCCACTTGTCCATTGGCTCCGGGGCCATCTCCGGCCTCCAGCGCCACAGGCTTTCGAGCGTTGGCAGGTAAGCTACCGACATCACCGCCTGAAATCCGACGAAGCCGATCCAGCCCGTATCGGTCAACAGCCAAGCTGCGGTAGCGACCCCCGAGAGCCACAACGACAGACGTTCACTGGCGGTGAAACGGATTCTCTTGCCTCTTCCTTTGATTAGGAGCGCCACAAGAATGGTAGTCACCTGGACGCAATCAGCCGCATTCAAAGCGGCTTTGACAAGGCTGTGATCCTTTCCGGCAAGGTACGACGCCAGGCTCATAGCGACACCGACCTCGAAAATGAGCCACGTCGCAATCCGCGGTGCGATCTCTCCACGCAGGAGCTTGATGCAGTAGCGGACACCTACGTAACTGACCAGCACGACCACTGTGATCGCCGCAAGGTTGGTCATTCTTCCCCGTCCCAGGCCTCTGCGCCGCAATGCGCATCGCCGCTAGCGCAAGGGTAGACCCCCAGGTTGCCCCCAGCTTCCAAGGCTCCGGAAGTCTCTCAACTTCCGGCAACGGCGTTTAGCGGGACCTATCCGGTAGGATTATTTTACTGTTCCTCGCGATAGACGTTCGAACCGGGATTAGCAAACTAATGAGCCAGCGTTAGATCATCGTTAATGTTGTGCAGTGAAACTTGCCGGACATGGCCGGAGTTCCGGGCTGCACTCTGACCATCCGTATGGGCTGTTCCTACTGATGAAGCTAAATCCGGTTTGTTCGGGCAGCTCCCGTTTTCGCACAAAGGACAGGTTTATGAATCGTCTAGAAGGACTTGTGGCGCTCATCTCCGGAGCCGCAGCAGGCATCGGTGAAGGCATCGCACGAGCGTTCATCTCAGAAGGCGCAGTGGTGATGCTCACGGACATTCGGGATGAAGTGGGTCACTCTCTTGCCGAAAGCCTAGGCACTCGAGCGTCATACCGAAGGCTGGACGTTCGTCAGGAATCCGAGTGGTCATCTACGACCCAGGCTGTTCTTGAACGGTATGGCAGGTTGGATGTCTTGGTGAACAACGCTGGTATTACTGGCTTTGAGGGAGATCAGTTCGCTCACGATCCTGAACACGCAAGCCTGGAAGATTGGCGTGCGGTGCTCGCCACCAATTTGGACGGCACCTTTCTTGGCTGCAAGCATGCAATTCGTGCGATGAGAAATCGTGGAACCGGCTCGATCATCAACATATCCTCACGTTCAGGGCTGGTGGGGATCCCCGGTGCCGCAGCTTATGCGGCAAGCAAGGCTGGAGTTCGCAATCATTCGAAGTCAGTCGCCCTCTACTGCGCCGAACAGGGGTGGAGCATTCGTTGCAATTCCATCCATCCTGCTGCGATCCTCACGCCCATGTGGGAACCGATGCTGGGTACGGGACCGGATCGTGAAGAGCGAATCCGAGCTGTTGTGAAGGACACCCCTCTTCAACGCTTCGGTAGAGTCGATGAGGTTGCCGCCGTTGCTGTACTCCTCGCCTCTAACGAAGCGGCATACATCACCGGGACCGAGATCAATATTGACGGTGGCTTGCTAGCTGGCTCGGCAGCTTCTCCAAAGCGGACGGAGCAATGAGGGAGGTTTCCATGACTCCTAGGAACGTCGCATCCGTCCCTGGAGTCGTATAGGTGGAAGTTTGCCGCTCAGAGGAATTATGGGCGGCCCGACCTCGCTGACTGGCGTGAGCCGCGTTTCTCGGGACCGATCAGAACAGAAGTCTGTCGTTTGCGTAAGCGACCGTTAGCATGAAGCATCGGACTTTTCTCACGTATCGACATCTCACGAGTCATCGGAACGTATGCGGCGCTCGTTACGCTCGGTTTCGGTGGTTTTGTTCTTCTCGGTAGCCGTTCTCCGCGCTCGGAGCACCTTCAGGAACTCGACGTAGAGCGGATCAATGTTCGGGAGCCGGATGGAACACTGCGGATGGCTATCTCCAGCCATGCCCGGATGCCGGGCCTGATTATGGGCAAAGAGGAGTATGCACGTCCCGACCGTCCCCAGGCTGGCATGCTGTTCTTCAACGATCATGGCGATGAGAATGGCGGCCTCATCTTCAATGGCGGATTTGTGGATGGGAAGGCAAGCAATGGAGGCAGTCTCACCTTTGATCGCTATCACCAAGACCAAACTCTGCAATTCCTGAGCGTTGAGGACGGGCAGGATCGGTTTGCGGGTTTGTATGTCAACGACCAACCCGATCTGCCTGCTGCGTACGACCGTTTGCCAAAGATTATGGCTATGCCGGATGGACCTGCCAAGCAAGCAGCGTTCCAGTCGGCTCACATCGGTGGAACGCAGCGAGCCTTCCTCGGTCGCAGTACCGACAAAGCTTCGCAGCTTGTTCTTCGTGATGGAATGGGCAAGAAACGGCTAATTCTGCGAGTTGCGGAGAACGGCGATTCAGCTATCCAGTTCTTGGATGAGGCAGGTAACGTAACCCGTACGATTCAGTAAGCTTGTGGTCTCTTCGTTGCCATGAAGTCGCAATAGCGAAGGTCATCTCTTGAGCGCCAACAATTCGGCGGCGAACTCTTCTCGTTCACGCTTGTGATCCGAAAGCATTTGGAAGGTGCGCGTAAAGGTCAGGTTGCATTGGTCGAAAATGACGATGCATTCGTCCTCAGTTTTGCCGTGTAAGCCGCTGCTGGTAACGTCATGCAATGCGCTGAAGCTGTTGCGCCCGTTCGCGAAGGCCGTGGGCGGCAAAATCTTTTCGGCGGCATACTGCATCTTCTGGGAGTACTGGTAGGTGGTCTTGGCGTTGTCAAATTCGACGCGATCCGCCTCAGCCCAACCCTCCCACTTCTCATCCTTCAGTAGGTCCATAAGCGCATCGGTCTTGTCTTCGATGATCCGGCGAAGATAGGAGACGGCACCAATGCCAAAGCCGAAACTGCGGGAGCGCACGGCCTTGTGATAGAGGGAGGCAGAATCGTCAAGTGCCTTCTTTAACTTAGGATCAATGTATTCCCGTAGTTCAGGAACTTGCCCCACTTTCCAGAAGTTATTCTCGTTCCAAACGTAGAAATATTTCTGTTCCTTGCTTTGGCAATTGCGACACCGGTAGGCCACATGTTCTCCCCAGCCACGGTCAGTCAAACTGCCTTTTCCGGTGTGGCGATAAGTACACTCAAAGGTCTGGACCTTCTGGCATGAACCCAGACAATGCAAGTTTATGGTCGCGGGAAACTGGGTTACCGTCGCTCCTGCTTCATCAGGAATCTTGTAAAGGGTATACAGTGAACCGTTTACCAGGAACTCTCCGAGCTTGCGCTTTTCGAGTGCAATGCCCTGAGCCTCCGGATCCTTATGAGTATGCGTTTGGGAACTCATCGATTCGCTCCACGCCTAGTTTACTTCTGCGGAGGAATTGATGCGACCCTTTGTTGCCGAGTGCCAAATCGCAAATGCACCTTCTGAATCGCATTGATAACGACAAGTCGCATTAGCGGAAGTAACGCTCAATTGCTTCCACCAAGGGAGTCTCTTGGACCACCACTCCACCCCGTCGAAAACGGTTAAGAAAACATCGTAAAAAGCCGCCTGTGCGGAAGGAACACACATCTAAACGCAGGTGAGCGACCCTCTGCCCGAGCTACCTCCCGAAGCCTTCCTGAAGCAGGATGGAGGCGACGACGCAGTCTTCTACGCCCCTGCCCGTCTCGTCACCCACATCGACGAGGCGGCGACGCGCGCCCTCACCGGCTTCTACCGTGCCACCCTGCCGGGTGGAGGCGTTCTGCTGGACCTCATGTCGAGTTGGGTCAGCCATCTGCCGCCGGAGATGGCCTTCGCCGAGGTGATCGGCCAGGGCATGAACGCCGAGGAGCTCAAGACCAATCCCCGGCTCAGCCGCAGCTTCGTGCAAAACCTGAACCGCAATCCCATCCTGCCGCTGGAGTCCGCCAGCTGCGACGCCGCCCTGTGCTGCGTCGGCGTCCAGTATCTGCAGCGTCCCTTGGAGGTATTCGCCGACATCCTGCGCATCCTGCGGCCGGGCGCGCCCTTCATCGTCAGCTTTTCCAACCGCTGCTTTCAGACCAAGGCGGTCGCCATCTGGCGGTCGCTCGACGACAGCGGACACGCCGCCCTGGTGCGCCTCTATCTCCAGCGCGCCGGCTTCTTCGACATCAGGACAGACGTCCTGCGGGACGGCTCGAAAAGCGATCCGCTGATCGCGATCGTCGGGAAATCGCCTGTTCGGACCTAATCTGACCGCCCCGGCGTGACATCACGGGCGTTTGCACAGCTTTACCCCGCCAACGCGTACTGTGGCTACATGGGGCAGGCCCGGGGCACTCGCCTCATCCGCGAACGGTACGCAAGAGCACGTACATCGCAGATAACCCATTTCCCAGCAAGACTTTGCAGCAAAAGTACGGGGGTCCTGGATCCCAGGCCACCTCCGCAGGGGTTCGGAAGCGATACCCTTTAAGCCAGTGGAGCAACAGCTCTCACGCCATGGCAAGGAGTCTCACCCTGAGCGCAGCGGAAACAGTCAGCAACTCGTCGTCAGCGGCGGAAACCACGCGCCTTCTCGCCGGCTCCGCCGCGCTCACCGGCTTCGAAGCCAGCCGCCTCCTCACCAAGCTGCAGCAGCTCGACCCCGCAGTCACCGCCGTCGAAGCCGTATACCTCTACCTGCTCCAACCCAAAGCCGGCCAACAGCGGCACGACGAAGCCCGTCTCCGCGAACTCCTCGGCCCAGCGCATGACCTGCACGACGGCCCACGCCTCTGGATCACCCCACGCGCCGGCACGCAATCCCCCTGGTCCAGCAAGGCCACCGACATCCTCGGCAACACCGGCTTCACCGACATCGAGCGCATAGAACGCGCCCGCATCGTACAGATCACCGGCGCAACAGAGCTCGGGAGACTCGCCCCAGCTCTGCACGACCGCATGACCGAAACGGTCTACACCTCCGAAGCCGCAATGCAGGCCGCCGTCTTCGCCGCACACGCCCCCAAACCGCTGGCGCACATCGACGTTCTAGGCCAAGGCGCCGAGGCCCTCCGCCAAGCCGACCGTACCCTCGGCCTCTCGCTCGCCCCCGACGAGATCGACTACCTCGTCCGCGAGTTCAAGGACCTCAACCGCAATCCCACCGATGTCGAGCTCTACATGTTCGCCCAAGCCAACAGCGAACACTGCCGCCACAAGATCTTCAACGCCCGCTGGACCGTCGACGGCGTTCCCGCCGAGCGCTCGCTCTTCGGCATGATCCGCCACACCCACGAATCCGCCGCCGACCCAGCGGTCCTCTCCGCCTACCGCGACAACGCCGCCGTCATCCGCGGCGGCCCTGGCGGCCGCTACTACCCCGACCCCGCCACCGGCGAGTACAGCGCCCACCCCGAAGACATCCACATCCTCTGCAAGGTAGAAACCCACAACCACCCCACCGCCATCTCCCCCTTCCCCGGCGCCGCCACCGGCTCCGGCGGCGAAATCCGCGACGAAGGCGCCACTGGCCGCGGCGCCAAGCCCAAGGCCGGCCTCGGCGGCTTTACGGTCTCCAACCTCAACCTCCCGAACGCACCGCAACCGTGGGAAACCCCCTACGGCAAGCCCGACCACATCGCCAGCCCGCTCGACATCATGATCGAAGGCCCGCTCGGCGCCGCTGCCTTCAACAACGAGTTCGGCCGCCCCAACCTTTGCGGCTACTTCCGCACCTTCGAGCAAACCGGTCCCGACGGTACGCGCTTCGGCTACGCCAAACCCATCATGCTCGCCGGCGGTCTCGGCAACATCCGCGCCGAGCACGTCGAAAAGGGCGAAATCGGGCCCGGATTCGCCCTCATCGCCCTCGGCGGCCCGGCCATGCTCATCGGCCTGGGCGGCGGCGCCGCCAGCTCGCAGCAGGGCGGGGAAGTCCCTGACGCCGCCAGCTCGGCTCACCAGCAATCGCTCGACTTCGCCAGCGTCCAGCGCGAAAATCCCGAGATGGAGCGCCGCGCACAGGAGGTCATCGACCGCTGCTGGCAGCTCGGCGCACAAAACCCCATCGCCTTCATCCACGACGTGGGAGCTGGCGGCCTCTCCAACGCCTTCCCGGAGCTCGTCAAGGACGGCGGCAGGGGCGGCGTCTTCTCGCTCGAGGCCATTCCGCGCGGCGAAGCCGGCCTAAGCCCGCTCGAGGTCTGGTGCAACGAGTCGCAGGAACGCTACGTCCTCGCCGTAGCCCCGGATGACCTGCCGACCTTCGAACAAATCTGCACCCGCGAGCGCTGTCCCATGGCCGTCATCGGCTACGCCACCGACCGCCAGCAGCTGCTCCTCACCGACCCCGCAGCCCCCTTGAGTCAGCAGCCCATCGACCTCCCCATGAGCCTCCTCTTCGGCAAAGCCCCGAAGCTAGAGCGCCACTTCAACCGCAAGCCACTCCCCAGCGTGCCACTCAACCTCACCGGCATCACCGTCGAAGACGCCGTCCAACGCCTCCTCCGCCTACCTACGATTGCCTCCAAAAACTTCCTCATCACCATCGGCGACCGCTCCGTCGGCGGCCTCGTCGTCCAGGATCAGATGGTCGGCCCCTGGCAGGTTCCCGTAGCCGACTGCGCCGTCACGCTGCGCTCCTTCGACGCCGCCGGCCTGCCAGAATCTCCCGGCGAGGCCATGGCCGTCGGCGAACGTACCCCGCTCGCCGTCCTCGACGCCGCAGCCTCCGCCCGCATGGCGGTAGGCGAGGTCCTCACCAACCTCGCCGGCGCCACCATCGAAAATCTCGCCGATATTAAGCTCAGTGCCAACTGGATGGCCGCCGCCGGACAGGCCAACGAGGATCAGAAGCTCTTCGAAGCCGTCCACGCCATAGGCATGGAACTTTGCCCCGCGCTCGGCATCACGATTCCGGTCGGCAAAGACTCGCTCTCCATGAAGCTCCGCTGGACCGAACCCGGCCCGGACGGGACCGTCGAGCAGAAAGCGGTCACCAGCCCCCTTTCGCTTATCATCTCCGGCTTCGCCCCGGTCACCGACGTCCGTCGCACCCTCACCCCGGAGCTGCACTCCGGCGAACCCTCCACCCTGCTCCTCATCGACCTCGGCGAAGGCAAGGATCGCCTCGGCGGCTCCTGTCTGGCCCAGGTCTACAACCAGACCGGCGACGAAACCCCCGATACGCCGGCCCCGGCGCTGCTAAAAGTCTTCTTCGACGCCCTCCAGCAGCTCAACCGCGACGGTAAGCTCCTCGCCTACCACGACCGCTCCGACGGCGGCCTCTTCGTCACCCTGGCCGAGATGGCCTTCGCCGGGCGCACCGGCCTTGCGATCGACTTGCCTGCCGAGACTGCTTCCACCGCGCTCCCCGCCCTCTTCTCCGAAGAGCTCGGCGCCGTCCTGCAGGTTCGCGCTCACGAGGCCGACCACGTCCTAAGCTTCCTCACGCAAGCCGGCGTTCCCGTCCGCATCCTCGGCTATCCCGTCCCGGGCAACGAACTCGTCTTCACCGCCGCCGGCCAGCCCCTCTACCGCGCCGAGCGCACGGCACTCCACCGCCTCTGGTCCGAAACCAGCTACCGCCTCGCTAGCCTGCGCGACAACCCCGCCTCCGCGCAGCAGGAGTACGATCTCTTGCTCGACCCCGACCGCCCCGGCCTCAGTCTCCAGCTTCCGTTCGATCTCACCGAGCGCGTGTCAGCTCCCTACCTCAACCTCGCCCGGCCCCGCGTCGCCATCCTCCGCGAACAGGGCGTCAACGGCCAGAACGAGATGGCCTGCGCCTTCGACCGCGCCGGCTTCACCCCCGTCGACGTCCACATGAGCGATCTGCTCGCCGGTCGCCACGTCCTCACCGACTTCAAAGGCCTCGCCGCCTGCGGCGGCTTCAGCTATGGCGACGTGCTCGGCGCGGGCTCGGGCTGGGCCAAAACCATCCTCTTCAACGACAGCCTGCGCGCCCAGTTCACCGCTTTTTTTGCCCACTCCGACACCTTCTCGCTGGGCATCTGCAACGGCTGCCAGATGATGGCCCAACTCGCCGAAATCATCCCCGGTTCCGAAGCCTGGCCGCGCTTCGAACGCAACCTCTCCACCCGCTTCGAAGCCCGCCTCTGCATGACGGAAATCCCGGCCACCAACTCGCTCTTCCTTGCCGAGATGGCCGGTGCCCGCATGCCCATCGTTATCGCTCACGGCGAAGGCCACGCCAGCCTGACCCCACCCGCCGACCTCATCGCGCTCCGCTACATCGACACCCACGGTCGCCCCACACAAACCTACCCGCTCAATCCCAGCGGCTCGCCCGCCGGCACCGCCGGCGTCACCAGCGCCGACGGCCGTGCCCTCATCCTCATGCCCCACCCCGAACGCATCTTTCTTCCCGAACAAAACACCTGGACCCGCCGCCTCCAGGCCAGCCCCTGGCAGCGCCTCTTCGACAACGCCCGCAAGTGGGTCGGCTAACGCAAAACACCTGAAGCACACTCAAAAACCACAATGCCACCCAATCCATGGCATAATGGCACAGGAGGTAACACCATGGCAGCCGCCGCAGTGATCGATTGGCTTGGAGCGCAGTCGGCGAACGACTACGAGTTAGCTCAAAATGTGCGTCACGGGCTCGCCTTGGAGACGCAGGACAGCTTGCTGCAGCACGGAATGACGCGCGATGAATTTCATCGCATTGTGATCCCGCAGCGCACCTTCCGGCATCGGACGGAGCGCCGCAACCGTGGCCTGCAGGAGGTCCTCAGCCCCGAGGAATCGGACAAAGCCGTGCGTGCTGCCCGAATCCTTGTTCTCGCCGAACGGGTCTTCGCCGAACGCGAGAAGGCTCTCTCCTGGATGCGCCAGCCGAAAAAGCGCTTTCACGGCGACACACCCATGACGATGCTGGAGACCGAAACCGGTGCCCGGCTGGTGGAGCAGATGCTGATTCAGGTTGATGACGGCATGTTTGCCTGATGCTTCTGTGGCGCATCAGTAACTACGCCGACCTCACCGGCGCCGGCGGCATGCTCGCCTCCGCGCGCTGGCACACGGCTGGCAGGCCAATCGTTTATCTTGCCGAAACCCCGGCCGGGGCGTTGCTGGAGGTGCTTGTGCACCTTGAACTCGACGAAGCGCATCGCCCGGCCACCTACCAACTGCTGCGCATCCAGGCTCCGGACAACATCGCTTTGCAGCGCACCGACGCAGCCTCGCTTTCCGGGGATTGGCGGGTGAAAGAATCCCAAACGCAGGCCCGGGGCGATGCATGGCTTCGCGCCGGCGACACCGCTCTGCTGGCCGTGCCTTCGGCCATCGTTCCCGAAACCTCGAATTGGCTGCTCAACCCGCGCCACCCGGATGCCTCCCTTCTGCGGATAACCCACGTATTGGCCGCCCCGTACGACGCTCGGCTCTTTTGACCCTCTGCCGCAACATGGCCTCCCCGTCCCGCGATACCCTGTGGAGGTGAGCCAAATCATCGACTACAAATCCGCCGGCGTTGACATCGAGGCCGGCAACGAGGCCGTCCGGCGCATGAAGCGGCACGTCGCCCGCACCCACTCGCCGGCCGTCCTCACCCAGCTCGGCGCCTTCGGCTCGCTCTTCTCTTTGAAGGCCGCGACAGAAGGCATGGCCGACCCCGTCATGGTCCAAAGCACCGACGGCTGCGGCACCAAGACCCTCGTCACCACGATGGTCAACACCCCCGAGGCCTACGCTTCGCTCGGCCGCGACCTCGTCGCCGCCGTCGCCGGCGACATCGCCGTCATGGGCGCCCGCCCGCTCACTTTCCTCGACTACCTCGGCGTCCACAGGGTCGACCCCGAGATCATCGAAGCCCTCGTCCTCGGCATGAGCTCCGCCTGCGAAGAGGCCGGCATCGCCCTCGTAGGCGGTGAAACCGCCGAAATGCCCGCCGTCTACTCGCAGGGCGACCTTGACGTCGTCGGCTTCGTCACCGGCGTCGTCGACCGCGCCAAACTCCTCACCGGCAAGGACATCCAGCCCGGCGACAGGCTCTACGCCGTCAACTCCTCCGGCCTCCACACCAACGGCTACTCCCTCGCCCGCAAGCTCTTCTTCGAGGTCGCCGGCCTCAACCCCGGCAGCCGCCCCGACGAACTCGGCGGTGCCTCGCTCGCCGACGTCCTGCTAGCGCCGCACACCAACTACGTCGCTCCGATCCGTGCCATGCTCGACGCCGGCATCCCTGTCCGCGGCATGGCCCACATCACCGGCGGCGGCCTCACCGAAAACGTCCCCCGCATCCTCCCCGAAGGCCTCGGCGTCACCATCGACCGCAGCTCTTGGGTCCCGCAGCCGATCTTTAGCATGATGCAGCGCCTCGGCAACATCCCCGATACCGAGATGCTCCGCGCCTTCAACATGGGCGTAGGCCTCGTCCTCGTCGCTCCCGCCGGCCTCGAACCCCAACTAAGCCAACTGCTGCAACCCTGGCCCCACCTCCGCGTCTGGGAACTCGGCCAGGTCGAACCCAACGCAACCGGTGTCACCTACACCTCTAAACCGGCATAAGTTCTTCTTTGGTTGTCATCCCCGCAGGGGATCTGCGTTCAGCCCGGCCAGGCGATCCAGCCCACCCCCGCCACCAGCCCCGGAGGATCCACACAGCATGATCCCGCGCCAAACCCTCCTAGACGCCATCCCGCACTGCCTCACCACCACCGACCTGCCCCTGCCGCACGCCACCAAATATACCGGCAAGGTCCGCGACACCTACGACTTAACCCCCAACGACCCCGCAGGCCAACTCCTGCTCATCACCACCGACCGCCAGAGCGGCTTCGACCGCCTCCTCGGCGCCATCCCCTTCAAGGGCCAGGTCCTCAACCGCACCTCGCTCTTCTGGTTCGAGCAGACCGCTCACCTCGTCCCCAACCACGTTCTCTCGAGCCCCCACGCCAACGCGCTGGTCGCCCGCAAGTGCAAAGTCTTACCCATAGAATTCGTAGTCCGAGGCTTCCTCACCGGCTCCACCGACACCTCCATCTGGACCAAATACGCCGCAGGGGAACGCAGCTTTGGAACGCAGGAGGGCAACACTACCCTCCCCGAGGGCATGCGCAAAAACCAGCCGCTCCCCACCAACCTCATCACCCCCACCACCAAGGAAGCCGCCCACGACCGCCCCATCACCCCGGCTGAGATCGTCGCGGAAGGTTGGCTGACGCAAGCGCAGTGGGACTTCTGCTCCAAAGCCGCGCTAAAGCTCTTCCACTTCGGCCAGGAACTCACCCGCACCCGCGGCCTCATCCTCGTCGACACCAAATACGAGTTCGGCGTAGACAGCGACGGCCAAATCCGCCTCATCGACGAAATCCACACCCCCGACTCCAGCCGCTACTGGATCGCCGACAGCTACGAACAGCACTTAGCCGAAAACCGCGAACCCGACATGATCGACAAGGAATTCTTCCGCCTCTGGTTCCGAGAGCGCTGCGACCCCTACAAAGACGCCACCCTCCCCACCCCACCCAACGACCTCATCGCCGAACTAGGGAGCCGCTACATCCAGCTCTTCGAACGCATCACCGGCGAACCCTTCACCCCTGACCCCCGCCCGCTGCATCAACCGGTGCTCGATGCTCTCTAGCAACTAACCACAGCCTACGGTGCTGCTTGATTGTCATTACCGAAGGGAATCCGCGTTTGCTTTTCTTTGCCCTCGCGGCACTCTAGTCAACCTCCGCATCAAATGTGAGTCGTCCTCATATAAAGTGAGCCACCTCGACGGAGTATCCCTTTAGCCGCGCATCTTGCAAGGCCCGAAACATGCGTTGCGAAATGAGAATCAGCGGAGTCGGACGGAGAAGATTGCGTCCCTGCCCCAAGAGCGAACTTGTGACAGCTATATCGGAACCGTCCCAGGCGTCTCTCTTGAGATAAACCTCAGAAAGAATTTGCGCCACCACGGAGTGTCCTAAGGGACAACGCCATTTAATCTTCGACGGACTGAAAGGGTCTCTGCCGAGCAAGGTCTCTTCAGCAATCGCCCCCACTCTGCCGATGATCTGCAGCTGGCACCAGTCCCGAGAGCTCTTCATGGGATTCCTGAACTCGAAAATGGGCCGGAACTCCGCGCCGGACAGACCTTTTTCGGCGAAGGCGTGAACGAACTTCGAAGAGACGACCCATTCCACCCACGCAATTGTTTCGGCAATGTCTTTGCTCCGGGGTACGTGACGTAGGTCAAGAATCAGATCCGATAGCTGCTGCCCCAGATTGCAATGATGGCAGAGCGTTTCATAAATCGTCCCACACTCCTCGCCAGCGGGTTCAAAGTGAGGTCTGATGCGAAGGCTGAAAATCTCTGCAGCTCGAAGCTCGGCTCCTGTGTACTTGCGAACGTATTTGCAAATGGGAAGGTAGGAGTACTCGCGCGCGCCATGCTTCCGTCTCGTAGTTATCAGGTCGCGGATCTCTTCCACTTTGGGCGAGCTCAACGGAACACTTACTTCAACAGTTTCCATTCCTTTGGGCATTAAACCGCCCACCAGCTTCACGGATTCAGGAAATCGCGTTTTCAAAAAATCTACAAGCTCATCTTGATTCAAGAGCCTAGAGGCCCTGACCTTCAGGTATTCCTTCATTGGCAACAACTCGTCAAGGAGTTTCAGTCTTGAGCCGCATACAGGCAGCCTTATGTAGGCACAGCAGCCGGACCCCGCTCATTGTCACCTGTGCACCTCACGCTAGCCAATACAATTAAAGTTCGAGCAATGAGAGAAACCGTCCTGATCATCGGCTCCGGCGCCCGCGAGCACGCCATCGCCGAAGCCCTGCGCCGCTCCCCGCAAAGCCCTGACCTGCTCTGCTTCTCCAACGCCCAAAACCCCGGCATCGAGCGCCTAACTCGCCGCTACCGCACCGGCTCCCTAACCGACCCGGCCGCCATCACCGCCTTCGCCACCGAGCAAAACGCCACCCTCGCCGTCATCGGCCCCGAAGCTCCACTCGCCGCCGGCGTAGCCGATGCGCTATGGGCCGTCAACATCCCCACCGTAGGCCCCACAAAATCCCTCGCCCGCATCGAAAGCTCCAAAAGCTTCGCCCGCGACCTCCTCACCAAGCACAACATCCCCGGCAACCCGGTCTACGAGCGCATAGACCCCGCCGCCGCCCATGGCCTCCCCGAGGCCGCTCTCGAACAGGCCGAAGCCACACTCCGCCGCCTCGGCGACCATCACGTCATCAAGGACGATGGCCTCGCCGGCGGCAAGGGCGTTAAGGTCTTCGGCGACCACCTCCACTCGCTCGACGACTCCCTCGCCTTCTGCCGCGAACTCCTCGCCCTCGGCCATCCCTTCGTCATCGAAGAAAAGTTCGAAGGCGAAGAGTTCTCCCTGCTCAGCTTCACGGACGGCACCACCCTCCGCCACATGCCACCCGTGCAGGACCACAAGCGCGCCTTCGACGGCGACCGCGGCCCCAACACCGGCGGCATGGGCTCTTACACCGCCGCCGACGGCCTGCTCCCGTTCCTCACTCGCGAGGACATCGCCGAGGCCCAGGCCATCAACGAGCGGACTATATCCGCGCTGAGGAAGGAAACCGGCGAGCCCTACCGCGGCGTCCTCTACGGCGGCTTCATGGCCACGCGTCACGGCGTGCGGCTGATCGAATACAACGCCCGCTTCGGCGACCCCGAAGCCCTCAACCTCCTCACCCTGCTCGAAACCGACCTCCTCAGCATCTTCAAAGCCATCGCTGACGGCACCCTGCAATCGCTGCACACCGCCTTCGCCCCCGAAGCCAGCGTCTGCAAGTACGTCGTCCCCGAAGGCTACCCCGACAACCCCCGCAAGGGAGACCCCGTCAACCTCCCAGAAATCCTCCTTCCCGGCATCTCGATTTTCCTCTCCGCCGTGGACGTCCGCGCCGGCGAACTCATCGCCACCGGCTCGCGTACCGTAGCCGTCGTAGCCCGCGCGCCCACCCTCGCCGAAGCCGAGTCCGCCTGCGAGCGCTTCGCCAGCATCATCCCCGGCCCCTTCTTCCACCGCAAAGACATAGGCACCGCCGCCGCCCTGGGCCGTCGCGTACAACACATGCGGTCGCTTCGAAGCCTCTAGCGCTCTCTCTTAGTGTCATTCCCGCCGGGAAGGTGTGTTTGCCTTTGCTTTCTTGTTGTCATTCCCGAAGGGAATCTGCGTTGCATTCGATCTGGGGCTGCGATTGACACCATCCCCGCATCCCCCTACCCTCAACCCATGCAGCTCCATCTTTCAGACGAACGGCAGGCGCAACTGAGCGAGTACGCACAACGCCACGGACAAGACCCGGCAGCCGCGCTCGACGAGGTTTTAGCTGATGCCTTTGCGTGGAAAAATCTTGAATACGAAGAGACGCTCGAAGCCATTCGCCAAGGTTTAGCAGATGTAAAGGCTGGTCGCACAAAGCCCGCCTCGCAGGTCTTCGAGGAGTTGCGGGCCAAGCATGGCCTTTCGCGTTAAATACTCTGCCGAGGCAGAGCGGGACCTGGATGAACTACTTGAATGGCTGCTGCAGCAGGGAGCGGGCGATGCCGCGCTCCGGTGGTTACAGGGATTGGAAGATGCCGTCACTTCGCTGGAAAACACACCGCACCGTTGTGGGCTAGCGCCCGAGGGCGAGCTGCTATCGGCTGAAATCCGGCAACTGCTGTACGGTAGCAAGTCGAACGTGTACCGAATTCTTTTCAACATCGAGGATGAAATCGTGAATATGCTGCACATACGTCACGGCCGTCGCCTTCCTCTGAACCGGCTATAGCTGTATGACCAACTCTACCGACGCACCCAAAACCAGCGATCCACTCCGCATAGGCGTCCTCGGCTCCACCCGCGGCACCGCCCTCCAGGGCATCCTCGATGCGCTCCGCAAAAACGAACTCCCGGACGTAGAACTGGCCCTCGTCGTCGCCGACAAGCCCAACGCCCCCATCCTCGACCGCGCCGCGCAGCACGACATCGACAATCTCTTCCTCAACCCCAAAGGCCTCGAGCGCGAAATGTTCGACGCCGAGGTCACCTCTGCCTTCGAGGAAGCCGGCGTCGACCTCATCCTCATGATCGGCTACATGCGCATCGTCTCCCGCGAGTTCATCGAAGACTGGCGCGGGCGCCTGCTCAACGTCCACCCCTCGCTGCTGCCCGCCTTCGCCGGCCTCATGAACCGCCAGGTCCACGAAGCCGTCCTCGCCGCCCGCGTCCCCGAAACCGGCTGCACCGTCCACCAGGTCACCGAAGACGTGGACGCCGGCCCGATCGTGCTGCAAAAACGCTGCCGTGTCCAGGAAGGCGATACAGTAGAAAGCTTGAAGAATCGCGTCCAGGCACTCGAGCAACAGGCCTTCGTCGAAGTTCTGCAAAACTGGCCGCGGGAATGAACGTTGTAAGTTGTACGTTCTAAGTCCTACGTCGAAAACTCCGCCACTGCCGTCCAGCGATCGACAGCCACGATCAACCCACGTAAAACATACAACTTAGAACGTACAACGCCTCACCCGAAGCCCATGACCTCGCCCCAGCCCAACCCGCCCACCCCCGCCGTAGGCCTCATCATGGGCGGCCGCTCCGACTGGCCCACCATGGAATGCGCCGCGCAAATCCTCGACGAACTCGCCATCCCCTACGAGGTTGAGGTCGTCAGCGCCCACCGCACCCCGGAGCGCATGTTCGACTACGCCCGTAGCGCCAAATCCCACGGCCTGCAACTCATCATCGCCGGCGCCGGCGGCGCGGCCCACCTGCCCGGCATGGTCTCGGCGCTCACCACCCTCCCCGTCCTCGGCGTTCCCATCGAAAGCAGGGCGCTCAAGGGCATGGATTCGCTCCTCTCCATCGTGCAGATGCCCGGCGGCGTGCCCACCGCGACCTTCTCCATCGGCCCATCCGGCGCGAAAAATGCAGCCCTCTTCGCCGCTCAGGTCCTCAGCCTGCATGACCCCGCACTCGCCGCCCGCTTCGAAGCCCACCGCCAGGCCCAGACCGAAGCCGTCCGCAACGCCAACGACCCCCGCATCTAAACACTTACTCTTTGTTTGTCATTCCCGCAGGGAATCTGCGTTTGCCCTTGCTTTTCTGTCTGTCATTCCCGAAGGGAACCTGCTTTACCTGCCATGAACTCCCACGAAACCACGCCAGCAACACCCCAGCAAAAAACAATCCGCATCGGCATCCTCGGAGCCGGCCAGCTCGCGCTCATGCTCGCCGAAGCCGTCCCCGCGCTCACGGCGAAACTCCCAAACGCCCCGCGCATCAAGATCCTCTGCGCCGGCTCCCCCGGTGACTGCGCCGAAGCCGCGGCCCCGGTCCTCGAAACCGACCTCACCGACGCCGCGGGCGTCCAGCGCTTCGCCCAAAACGTCGACATCGTCACCGTCGAAAGCGAAAACATCGATGCCGCTGTCCTCGAAGGCCTGAACCTGGCCCCCAACGCCCACGCCATCGGCATCGCCCAGGACCGCCTGCTCGAAAAGAACTTCTTCCACCAGTGCGGCATCGAAACCGCGCCCTTCCGCGCCGTCGACTCCGTCGAAGACCTCCAAAAAGCCATCACCGAGCTGGGCCTGCCCGCCATCCTCAAAACCCGTCGCATGGGCTACGACGGCAAGGGCCAAGTCCGCCTCGCGCACGCCGACGAAGCCGCCGCCGCCTGGATCGAGGTCGGCCAGGTCCCCTGCATCCTCGAGGGCACCGTTCCGTTCACCGCCGAGGTCTCGCTGATAGCGGCGCGCAATGGGTCAGGCGAGATCGTCTTCTATCCGTTGACTGAAAATCACCACCGCGCCGGCATTCTGCGCGTCTCGATCGCACCCTGTTCAGCCGATGCAACCGCGACCCGTGATTGCAAAACCCTGCAGCCCATCGCCGAAGCCTACCTCCGTGAGCTCCTTACCCGCTTAAACTACATCGGCGTCCTCGCCGTCGAGTTCTTCACCCTCGACACCGAAGCCGGCAACCTCATCGCCAACGAGATGGCCCCGCGCGTCCACAACTCCGGCCACTGGACCATCGAAGGCGCCGAAACCTCGCAGTTTGAAAACCACCTCCGCGCCCTGTTGAACCTGCCCCTCGGCCCCACAATCAGCCGGTCCACGGTGATGCTCAACTGCATCGGGTCGATGCCCTCGGCCGAGGAGACCGCCCGCTACCCCGAAATCCACCGCCACGACTACGGCAAGGAACCTCGCCCCGCCCGCAAGGTAGGCCACCTCACCCTGTCGACAAGCGCAACTGTCGCCATCGATTACTGGAAGCAGCGCCTGAGCGACGAGTAAGCATCTGGAGCGCACACATCCGGATCAAAACCTCACGCCAGCAAACCCGCCGGGCGGCAACCGGCAATACGATTTGTCATCCTGAGCGAAGCGAAGGACCTGTTATTCGTCTCTGAGGGCGAGGCTGCCGAAAGCGCAAAAGCCCTGCAGCACAGAACCAAGAGAGTAAACACCCGCCTAAACCTCCACTTTAGCTTTTCACTGTTCCAAAACAGCAAAGGCCGACTCCCCAGGGAGCCGGCCGGCAGAAGCAAAGCGGCTCGGCGAAATTACATATTTGTCAATCCACCGCGCATATCTTCGTTGAAGGTCGGTTTGATAAAAGCCAGCGCATCTGCCACATCGGCTTCAAATCGGGGCCGCTCCGCAATCAACTTCGCCGTCGCCACCGCACGATCGCCTTTGCCACTCAACGTCACCATGCCGTCCGCAACAAGATCCTTGGCAGCGGACAACAGGTCGGCTGTCTCCGCGTTCAGGTATTGCGCATCCCGGGGATCCGCAATCCAGATCGGCGCATCCCCACCCAGTACGTGGCTCAGCCAGAAGACATTGCCGGCCATAAACTGCTTCCGCTGCTCCGCCGAGGTGTCATTAAACACAAACCGCTGCTGCTTGGCGGAGTAATACCGCGTCGTCACCGGCACGGGCTGCCGGTTGCCGCTCTTTACCAGCTCTAGCTGCCCCTGATCCAGCGTTTTGCGGACGGCGTTATAGATGAAGCTCTCGGTGAAAGGCTGCTGCAACGCACTCACCACATCCCGAAACGTTTGCGTCAACGACGCCGAAACCTTGGCGTGCAGAATGGACTCCTCGCCTGTCTCCAAGCGGATCTCGCCGTGCACGATGAACGTATCCGCCCCAGAGGTAGACCCGTGGAAGGGCCAGGCGAACTTGCCGAAGCTGAGCGGCAGCCCCAGCATCGACAGGTAGCAGTCTGGCCTTGGGTTGGTCAGCCGTTCCGCACGTTCGGCAAAGAATGCACCCATTTCGCCCGCAAACTGCGCATCGGCCGCGTCGAAGTCCTGCCCAAGCTCCAGCAACAGGGTACGATCGGGCGCGGACGGCAGCGCCATGCTGTAACGCACCGTGGGCTCGCCGGCAAACGCCTTGCCGGGCTCAAGCGGAGTCAATAGCAGCCCGGCGGTGTGCGCTGCGAGCTCAAGCTGTGCTTCTGCGGGAGACATAGTACTCATAAACTTCCTTCTACAAAACTGTCAAAACTGGCCGAACGCTGCAACGGACCATTCCGGACGGTTCAGAATTGCATGCCTCTTCAGAATAGACCGTATACCGTTGCACGGAGATCGCCCGCACCGAACGTTCCGGGTAGTCCAGCCTGCGCCGTGTCGCAAAACAGGTCAAACCTGCCCAGATCTCACCGGAAAAGGGCAGGGCACCCACTACGCTCCGTGCTGTACCTCGTTCACCAACGCTCCCAGCGGATTGGTCGCGGCTTTTTGCGCAATCTGCAGCACGGGCACGCCGCGCTTGTACATCAGGTATGCCGCGGTTACGCCGCAGGCGATGGTAGCCCAGTAAATTACGCGTTTCATCAATCAGTCTCCTGTGTAGGCCGTAGCCTCTTTCCGCTTGGATGCTCTCCGGTCCCTCTGCCGTCACTTAACTTATTGTCTTGAACGACCCTTCGAGCGCCTCAAAAGCCGCCCACACCCCATCTTCTACACCCACCCCCAGCCGCAGGCTCTCCGTCCGCACCCGCAGGGTCCCCTCGCCGGGGTAACGCGCCGGAACCCCCGCCGTCACCGGCGCCGCCGCGTGCAGCGCCCGAATGCAGCCCTCCGCCACTGACCGCATCTCCTCCAGCGACCCCACTGCCTCCGGGCTCACCGCCAGAAACACCTGCGATAAGCCCACCTCGGCCAAAGGATCGACCTCAATCTGGTGCGTCGCCCGTCCGCCCGCCAGCATCGCCGCCAGCAGATCCAGCGCAAACGCCAGCCCCGACCCCTTCCAGAAGCCCACCGGCAGGGCCCGCTGCGTCCGCTCGATCGCCGCCGCGTCCCGGCTCAACTCCCCGGCCTCATCAAAGCCGCCCGGCACCGGCAAAGGCTCCCCACGCTGCCGGTAGCTCGCCAGCGCCCCATAGCTGAACTGACTCATGGCCATATCCAGTACCACCGGCGCATCCGCCGGCGCCCTGCCGCAAGGAATACCGATCACCAGCGGATTATTTCCCAACGCCGCCGACGTCGCTCCCCACGGCGGCAGATTCGGCAGCGTATTCGTCCACGCCAGCAGCGCACAACCGGCCTCCGCGGCCTGCCAGCCGTAGCTTCCGCCGCGCTGCCAGTGCGCGGTATCGCCCAGAGCCACCGCACCCACGCCATGCTCCCGCGCCAGCGCCACGGCCCGCGCCGTCATCGCCTGCGCCGCCAGGTTTCCCGGCCCGCGATGCCCGGTCCACCGTTCCAGCGCGCCGGCTGCGGCCACTCGCTCCGGTTCCGCCAGCGGTTCGATCCGCCTCAGTCGCACCATCTCCGCAAAGCGCGGCAGCCGCGCGATCCCGTGCGTGCGCACCCCGTCCCGGTCCGTCTCCGCGATCAGCCGCGCTCCCGCCGCCGCCCGCCCGGCCGAAAGCCCCAGATCCCGCAACACGGCGCCGACCCTTCCTTCAAGCTCCTCAAATCCGACCCGAATCACGGCCGCCTCACTCCCTGCTTCCTCCCTAACCTAACGGCTGGGAAGCGAAATCAGTGAGCGCCGCCCTGATTTGGGACACCTCGTTACCAAAGATGCCGCGTCAACTTCAGCCGTAACCGCAATCCGGCAACGCAGCCCCACTACACTGAGATCGCCGATGTCTCTCAGCCGAATCAAATCCGCCGTCCTCTTCGCCTTTGCTCTGCTGCTGGCCGGCAACCTCGCCTGCGCGCAGGGGACCGCCCAAAATGCCCCGCCGTCCGCCGTCCCCGCTCTCCTGCTCGCAGACATCCACTTCGATCCCTTCCACGATCCGCGCCTTGTGCCGCAGCTGCGCGCCGCCCCCATTGAGCGCTGGCCCGCCATCCTCGACCGCGGCAACGGCCTCAAAGCCGACGCCCGCCTCGCTCAACTCGAAGTCGCCTGCCGCTCCCCGCGCCTCGACACCGACTGGTATCTGCTCAAAACCTCGCTCGTCGCCGCCCGCGACGCCGAACAGCACCCCGTCTTCGTCACCCTCGGCGGTGATCTGCTCACCCACCAGTTCTCCTGCCGCTTCCAAAAACTCAACCCCGGCTCCACCCCGGCGGATCTCTCCGCCTTCGCCGCCAAAACCGTCGCCTTCGTGAGCATGGAGCTGCGGCTCGCCTTTCCGAACGTGCCGGTCTATATCACCCTCGGCAACAACGACTCCGGCTGTGCCGACTATCGCGAGACCGCCGGCAGCCCCTTCATGAGCAACGCCGTCGGCAGCCTGACCCGCGCCGCCGCGCAATCCGCCGTGCAGTCCGCCTCCGCCCGTGCCGTGGCCACCCTGCTTGCCACGGTCTCCCCTGAAGGCGACTACAGCGTCGCTCTTCCCGCGCCGGTGCAGCACGGCCGGCTCCTCGTCCTGCAAGACATCTTTGACGCCTCCTGGTACAGCCCCTGCGGCTCGCCCGGCTACACCCGCGTCCAGGAAAAGCAGCAGATCGCCTGGCTACGCGCGCAACTTACCGCCGCCCGCGCCCATGGCGAAAATGTCTGGGTCATGGGCCACATCCCGCCCGGCGTCGACGTCTACGGCAGCTTCACCAAGTACATCCTTCGCCCCAAAGAACTCTGCAGCGCTCCCGAGAACACGCTTCTCGCCGACGACGCCCTCGCCGATACCCTCATGGACTTCGCCGACATCGTCCGCCTCGGCCTCTTCGCCCACACTCACATGGATGAGCTGCGGCTACTCCGCCGGGCTGCTGGAAAAAACGACAAAGGCGCCGACATTCCGGCAGGCACCGTTCCCATCAAAATCGTGCCCTCGATTACATCTTTCTACGGCAACCATCCGGCCTTTCTGGTCGCCGCCATCGATCCACAAACGATGCTGCTGAAGGACTGGCGCACCGTCGTCTCCCCCGACGCCGGCGGCTCCGCCACACCCTGGCCGGAGACCTATCGCTACACCGCCGCCTACAACCTGCCGGACTTCAGCGCCAGCTCCGCCGCCATCCTCGCCGATGGCTTCACCTCTGACCCCGACGGCAAATCCCTGCGCTCCGCCTTCTTTCGCGACCACTTCTACGCCGGTGGCATGGGCCTCTATGCTCTGGGCCTGCAACAGATCTGGCCGGCCTACGCCTGCGCCGTCCGCGAAACCCGCCAGGACAGCTTCCACAACTGCCTCTGCCCCGCAGCCAGCCCACCACCACCCCAGAACTAGCGGAGTCCCCCAGACCTGGCAGAGGTCCCCGACCTCCCAGAGCTCCCCAAACTCCCAGAGCTCCCCAAACTCGTCATCCTGAGCAGAGCGAAGGACCTGCTTTAGCCCGCTTCAGCTCTTCCTTCCCTCGTGGTACTCCTGCTCCGTATTGATCGCCCACACCGCCGCCTTGTCCACCCGGCCCGCCGCGATCCCGTCCACCACTGCCATCGCCGTCAGCATGGAGTGGTCCTGGTTGTTGTACTTGTGCATCCCGTTCCGCCCCACCAGGAACAGGTTCTCGAACCCATCCACCCAGCCGCGCAGCTCTTCAAACCGCTCATAGGTCCCGAAGTACGCCGGATACGTCTTCGGCACCCGCACCACGTGCGCGTCCAGCACCTCCGCCGTGCGCAGGATGCCGATCTTCTCCAGCTCACCCGCCGCAAACTCCTTCAGCGCTGCATCCGGCATCGCCCACAGCGGATCCGTGTCATAACAGAAATACTCCAGCCCGATCCACACCTTCTCCGGATCGGCCACCATGTACGGGCTCCAGTTATTGAAGATCTGCAGCCGTCCCAGCTGCACATCCGGCTCCTGGATATAGATCCACGTGTCCTTAATCAATCGCGAGCCGCCCAGCCCGCCGTCGGGCTCCTGCACATCCAGCCGATTGGCCAGCACCCCCACGGTGATGAAATCCCGGTACTGCAGCCCATCGGAGACCTCGCGCACATTCGCCGGCACCGCGGCCCCGCCACGCTCCAGCGCTACGGTCAGCTCCCGCATCGGCATCGTCGAAAAGAAAAACTCCCCCGCAAACCTCTGCCGCGACCCATCCCCCAGCACAGCCTCCACTGCCACCACCCGCTCGCCCTCGGTAATCACGCGATCCACGGTTGCCTGCATGCAGATCTCGCCGCCGCCCAGCCGCACCTTGTCCGCGACATGTTCCCAAAGCTGCCCGGGACCGAACTTCGGGTACAAAAATCGCTCGATCAGCGACGTATCCGTACCCTTCTGCGCCACATCCTGAGCTTCGGGTGCCCGTCCCCCCGCTGCACCCGCAGGAGGCCGCCCACCGGGCCGCCTGCGCACCAGCGTCTTGCGCACAAAATGCTTCACCGCCGTCGTCAAGCTCAGCCCCTTGATGCGCTGCGCGCCCCACTCCGCCGAAATCTGGTCGCAAGGCACGCCCCACACCTTTTCCGTGTAGCTCTTGAAGAAGGTCAGATAAAGCTGTCGCCCAAACCGGTTGATCAGGAAGTCCTCAAGACTCCGCTCCGGCCGAATAGGCCTCAAACGTGAAGCTAGGTAACTCACCCCGATCCGCACCATCCGCACCGGCCCCAGATTGCGGATCGTCCCGCCCGTCAGCTTGATCGGGTAGTCGAAAAACCGCCGCAGGTAGTAGATCCGGCTCTTGCGTGGCCGCACCAACATCACGTGGTCCGCGTCCTCCGGCTCCGGCGCCTCCACCACGGTCTCCGTATGCCCATGCTCGGCGAGGTTCTCCACGTCCGCAGGATCCGTCTCCTCCGTTTCGGTAGAAATCACCGCCGCCAGCGGCCCCATCCCCCGCAGCGGCGGATGCTGCGGCGCCCCTGCCGGCACCGCCACCGCCCGCCGCTTGCCCTGGTAGCTGATCTCCGTCGACTGGAGTGAATCCTTGGTCCCGGTACCCGAACCAGCCTCCTCCACCACCGGTGGCATCAACTCCAGCCACCACTGCATCACGCGGTCGCTCTTGGAAAAAAAGCGGTGCCCGCCGATATCCATTCGGTTGCCCTTGTAGCGGATCGTGCGCGAGATGCCACCGATCTCGTCCGACGCCTCCAGAATCACCGGCTGCACATCCGTGCGCCGCAGCAACTCCAGGGCGGCCGTCAGGCCCGCGGGCCCCGCGCCGATGATGATGGCTTTTCGCTTCTGCAATCTGTCTCCACGGTTCTTTTGGGCCAAGCCGCTGGGCGCGTCTTCTCCCTCTAAGCTCGTCAGGATGCGGGAAGCAGTCTACGGCCTTGCTGGCCTTGCATCCGGCACAACCTATTGCGAACACGATGCTGAACACCGGGTCCCGGCAGGACAGAGCTGTCCCGCGGCTCCGACCATCATATCGTCCGGTCCGCTCCCCTGACGAAGGTCCCGGAGGATGGACGTGACCCTGCAGTGAAAGGTTCACCCCGCTGTCGCGATCGCGAATCCCAACATGGTCCTTTGCGGTCCTTTGCGGTCCTTTGCGGTCCTTTGCGGTCCTTTAACGGTTCGCAGCGTCCAACCCACCAAGCCCAGCGTCTTCCTTCAAGGTGCACCGTTGAACGTTCCGCCGCCGAACCCCCGCCTCTCCTTCTCACCCCGAGCCACCCATCCGGCCTTGGTTCGGTGCCTCCGCGCCGCCTCCCTCATCGCGCGCGCGCTCCTCACCGTCCTGGTCGCCCTGTCCCTCGCAGGCAGACCCTCTGCCGGTGCCCAGACACCCGCCGTCGATGTTCCAACGCAGCCACAAAGCACCGGCTACCCCGTCACCGGCCGCGTGGTCTGCGCCGACACCCAGCGCTCTGCCCGCTTCGCCAACGTCACCCTCATCTCCGCGGCCCCGGATGGCGAAGGCGGCGGCCGTGGCGGCCGCGCCTCCGCCCGCACCGACCTCGACGGCAACTTCCTGATCCCCAACGTCACCCCCGGCGACTACTACGTCACCGCCCAGCTCGCCGGCTACATCAACGACGCCCCTCTTATCCAGAGTGCCCTGCAAAACAGCCAAAGCAGCCCCAATAGTCCCTCCATCCCCGCCAACGTGCCCAAAATTCGCGTCACCGCCGGCGGCGCCTCCGCCCAGCTCAGCCTGCAGCGCGGCGCGATAATCGCCGGCACCGTGCAGTGGGAAGATGGCAGCCCCGCCTCCGGGGTAGGCGTCAGCACCGTGGCCGCCCCGACGGCAGGGCAGGGAAGCTCGGCGGGCGCCGGCACCGGCTTCTTGAACGGCCAGGGTCTCGGCGGCGGTGGCTTCGGGGGCGGCTTCAGCGGCGGCCAGACCGACGATCGCGGCCACTTCCGCCTCAGCGGCATCGCCCCCGGCACCTACCTGGTTCGCGCCAGCGTGCAGGCCCCCGCGCCCGCGGTCTCCGCCGACCGGCGCACCTTCGCCCGCACCCTCAACCTCAACGTCTACGCCCCCGACAAGCTCCGCCGCACCGATGCCGCCGTCCTCACCCTCGTGCCCGGCGAGGAGCGCAACGACGTCGCCATCATCATGAACCTAAATACCTTGCATAGCGTCAGCGGCACCGTCAGCTCCACCAGCGCCCCCGTCCGCTCCGGCACGGTCATCCTCACCGACACCGCGGACAGCTCCCTCAGCCGCACCGGCACCGTCAACGCCGACGGCAGCTTCCTCGTCCCTTACATCCCCGCCGGCAGCTACACCCTGCGCGCCAATGTCAGTCCCACCGCCGGCAGCTTCGGCCGCGGTAACCAGACGCCTGACGCGTCAACGCCCAACGTCCGCTTCCAACCCCTCCAGGAGTCCCTCACCGTCACCGACAGCGACCTCACCGGCCTGGCCCTGACCGTCACCGTAGCCGCGGCGTCCACCACCACACCGTGAGTCCTCAAACCCCAACCCTCCTCCTTATCACCCTTAACTCTTGTCTTCCTGAACGAAGGGAAGGACTTGCTGTGGCTCGCCCCGCCTGAACATCACAGGCATGCACACCAGGCTCAAAGGCACGGCACGGCTTCAGCCGTGCCGTAACCCTCTTCGCACAACACGGGGTCTTTGGCCCTTTCAGGTCCCGCTGGCGCGCCCGAACCACCGGAAATCTTGACACCGGCGAGCCGAACCGCGATGCTGGACTCTTGGGTGCGCGTTGCCTGCCATGGAACCTTTCGGGCGGCGCGAACAGGCTCGGCTGGGTTGGCCGGCAGCACCCACCAGATTCTCGGGGAAAGATGCCGCGACCGCAGAGGCCGCGGCGGGTCAGTACGGTGACGGTAGGTTTAGGAATTTTGGGTTGGGTCTTGCTGGCGGGCGGTGGTGGCCTCGGCTCGTTCGCCGGCCTGCCGTTGCTGTTGATCATGTTCGCGGCCATGTACTTTCTGCTGATCGCCCCCAACCAGAAGAAGCAGAAGACCTGGCAGGCCCAGCTCGGCGCCCTCAAGGCCGGCGACCGCGTCACCACCAACGGCGGTATGCGCGGCACCATCGTCAGCCTCAAAGACGATGCCGTGATCCTCAAAACGCAGCCGGACGGCGTCAAGTTCGAAATCGTTAAAAGCGGCATCGCCGCCGTCACCACGGACGACGTGGTCAAAACCTAGCTCTCCGGGCTGCCACACCGCAAGTAAAACCGCAAGCGAAACAAAGTACAACGAATTTCCGGCTCAGCGAAGAAGGCGGGACGCCACCGCGCCGGGCCAAAGGGTGAGATAAGTCGGGATGGGTAAGAATCTAGCCGGAAAAGCAGGCTTCATCGTCGCGGTACTGGTGATCTTCGTCTACGGAATCATCGGCATCCCGCATGGCGGCCTCAAAAACTCGCTGCTGCAGCGCATCAATCTCGGCCTCGACCTCCGCGGCGGCACCCATCTCGTCCTTCAGGTCCACGTGGAAGAGGCCATCGGCTCGCTGACCGATACCGACGTGCAGCGCCTCGGCACCGCGCTCGCCGCCACCGGCGCCACCGCCGCCAAGCTCGACCCCGCCGCCCACGCCGGCGTCATCACCGTCTCCGGCGTCGCCCCCGCGCAGGCCGGGGCCGTCCGCGACATCCTCAACGGCCAGACCTTCAGCGACTACGAGGTGGCCCAGGCCGGCACCACCGACACCCTCACCCTCAAGCAGGCCGCCATCCGCGACCTCGAAGCCCGCACCCTGCAGCAGTCCATCGAAACCATCCGCAGCCGCATCGACCAGCTCGGCGTCTCCGAGCCCGTGATCGAGCAATACGGCCTCGGCGACAACCAGATCCTCGTCCAGCTCCCCGGCGTCAGCGACCCCGCCCGCGTGGAGGACATCATCCAGTCCACCGCCAAGCTCGAAATTCATGAGGTCGTCGGCCCCGGTTACCCCGATGAGCAGGCCGCTCTCACCGCGGTCGGCGGCGCGGCTCCGCCCGACGAGGTAGTCCTCCCCGGCGTAGGCTCGCCCGGCACCCCGCCCCAGTACTGGGTGCTCAAACGCGCGGCCATCGTCGCCGGCCCGGACTTCCGCGACGCCCAGCCCTCGCAGGATCAGAACGGCCGCCCCGACCTCACCTTCAATCTCACCACCGAGGCCGGCGACCGCTTCTACAAGTACACCGACGCCAACAAAAATACCGGCCAGATGGCCATCGTTCTCCAAAACCAGGTCAAGGAGGTCGCCACCATCAACGGCGCCATCCGCGACACCGGCGAGATCACCGGCGGCTTCACCCAGCAACAGGCCCAGGATCTCAGCATGATGCTCCGCACCGGCTCGCTCCCGGCCTCCATCAGCTACCTCGAAACCCGCACCGTCGGCCCCTCGCTGGGCGCCGCCAGTATCCACCAGGGTGTGCTCGCCGCGGTCGCCGGCATGCTCGCCGTGATGGCCTTCATGCTGATCTACTACCGTGGCGCCGGCGTCAACGCCGATCTCGCCCTGTTCCTCAACCTGGTCATTCTGCTGGGCTTCATGGGCTTCACCCACGCCACGCTGACGCTGCCGGGCATCGCCGGTGTCATCCTCACCATCGGCATGGGCGTGGACTCCAACGTGCTCATCTTCGAGCGCATCCGCGAAGAGCTCCGCTTCGGCAAAAATTCCGCCATCGCCGTGCAGGACGGCTTCGCCCACGCCTGGATCACCATCATCGACACCCACATCACCACCATCGTCTCCGCGGGCATCCTCTTCATCTTCGGCACCGGTCCCGTCAAAGGCTTCGCCGTCACCCTCGTCTTCGGCTTGCTCGCCAACCTCTTCACCGCCGTCTTCGTCTCGCGCACCATCTTCGACTGGCTGCTAACCAAACGCGCCCGCACCGCACCGCTCTCCATCTAAACGGCGGTCGTCCGCCCCTTTTAGCTGTCATCCCGCAGCGATCCACCATTGCCTTTTGCCCTTTGCTTTTGCCCTGTCATCCCGTAGGGATCTGCATCTTGCCGTTGTTCTTGCCTTTCTGTCTGTCATCCCCGCAGGGGATCCCGCTTCACCGCCGTAAACCCCTTCCCGGGGAACCCGCCGTACGCGCCTGAAACCACGGCGCAAAGGAACCAACTGACGTGGAACTGTTTCGCGAGGTAAAAGTCGACTGGCTCGGGCGAAAGTGGTACTTTCTCGCCTTTTCCCTGATCTTCTCGGTCGCCGGTGTGGCCAGCATGCTCTTCTGGCACGGGATTCCCCTCGGCGTCGACTTCCGCGGCGGCACCCAGGTCACCGTCCACTTCAACGCCACGCCCAATGAAGATCACATCCGCGCCGCCATGAGCCAGGCCGGCGTCCGCGACGCCCGTATCCAGCGCATCTCCGGTGCCCAGAACGTAGCCGGCCCCGGCGCGCAAAACAACGTCATCATCAGCCTCCCGCAGTCCACCGCGCAGGACACCGCCCACGACCAGGGCCGTGCCGAGGTCGAAAACGCCCTCAACACCAACTACCACGACAGCACCTTCTCCGTGCAGCAGGTCGACATCGTCGGCCCCACCGCCGGCAAGCAACTCCAGACCCAGGCCTGGCTCGCCACCATCTACTCGCTCCTCGGCATGCTCATCTACCTGTGGTTCCGCTTCGAGCTCATCTACGGCGTGGCCGCCGTTGTGGCCGTCTTCCATGACACCCTGATCACGGTGGGCTTCTTCTCCCTCACCAACCAGGAGATCTCCCTCACCGTCGTCGCCGCCATCCTGACGCTCATCGGCTATTCCATGAACGACACCATCGTCGTCTTCGACCGCATCCGCGAAAACCTCGCCCTCAGCCGCCGTGAAACCCTCTCGCAGGTCGTCAACCGCTCCATCAACCAGACCCTCAGCCGGACGGTTCTCACCTCGGGCCTCACCTTCCTCACCGTGCTCAGCCTGTACCTGTTCGGCGGCGAGGTCCTCCACGGCTTCAGCTTCGCCCTGGTCATCGGCATCCTCATCGGCACCTACAGCTCCATCGCCGTAGCCGCGCCCATGCTCGTCGCCTACCAGGACTGGCGCGCCAAACAGGGCAAACGCTCTGCCCTCCCCGCCGCGAAGATAGCGCGCCGCTAGCACGCCGCCAGCGCGCCGCTAGCTCATCGCTGGCTTCCTCGTTGCCGCCTATCCCGCTCCAGCCTGTCCTCCTGAGCGCCGCGGAGGACCCGCTTTCGGCCGGACGGTCACACGCACACTCGCTCAAGGCAACAACGTCCAAGCCCTTCCCCAATCGTGGGATTGCCCACATCCCAGGGCAGACAACCTTTTCTGCAAAACCCGGGAACAAATCAAAAAGCCCCGGTGTCTAAGCAATCAAGCTGCGCTCGCAAGCCCCGAGGTTGCTCCGATGTTCGAAGACTCTTTGATGGAATCCGGTGGACGGATCAAAACCAAGTCCAGATACTGGATGATCGTTTCCTTTGCCTTCTGGGGCAGTGTTCTTGCCCTGCTGATCCTGATTCCGCTGCTGAATCCCGAGGCCCTGCCGAAAGGCATGATGGCTGCCTCGCTGACGATGCCGCCGCCCCCACCCCCACCGCCGCCTCCCCCACCGCCGCCTCCCCCGCCGACAAAGGTTCCGGTCGTGCCGCATTCGGCTCCGGCAGCGCCGTCTGAGATGGATATGACGGTGCCGACCAAAATTCCGAAGATCAACATGATCAAGGACACGGGGCCGCCGCCGCCTCCAGGCACCCCGAGTGCTGACCTCAGCAGCACCAACGGCGGCAATCCCAGCTCACTCTTCGGCAGCCCCACAGGCGTCGGGAACGGCCCGGCCGTCACGGTTGCTCCGCCCGCTAAGCCCAAAGGCCCGGTGCGCATCTCGGGTGGTGTGGTGTCTGGCTTGAAGCTTTCTGGCCCAGCCCCCACGTATCCCGCGATTGCCCGCTCCGCGCGTCTCAGCGGTACCGTCGTCCTCAGCGCCACCATCTCCAAGACCGGCACTATCCAAAACCTGAGCGCGATCAGTGGTCCGGCCATGCTGCAGGGTGCCGCCATCGACGCCGTCAAGCAGTGGCGCTACAAGCCTTATCTGCTCAACGGCGAACCCACCGAGGTGAATACCACGGTGACGGTCAACTTCAACCTCAACGGCGGTTGATCTCTTGAGTCGCTACCCTGCCCGTGGGATTGGATAGAACCTCTGGGCAGGGTAGCGTTGCTGCAGAATGAACATTCGGCAGGGCTTGCCCGCAGTTTGTATATTCAACGTTTTGCTTCTGTACCTTTGTGATTGTCTCAACCCTCGCAGCCGTCCAGCCTCGTACCTGGCCTGCTGTCCTCCGCGACCTCCCCTTCACGCTTCGGCGTGAACGCCACAAGAACATCCCAGTACCCCGTTCCAGGAGGAAAGAAAGACCGTGATTCTCGCTCATCTCATGCAATCTGCTCACATCTCCCTCGCTCCGCTCGCCGCGTTCCTGCAGGAAGGTGGCGCCGCCGCAGCCCCCACCGTCGGCTTCAGCCCCATGGATCTCTGGGGCAACATGGGCATTTTGGCCAAGGCCGTGGTCCTCATCCTTTTCATCATGTCCATCTGGTCGCTCGCGGTGATCATCGATCGCGCGATCTACTTCTCGGCCGCCCGCAGCCAGTCGCGTGAGTTTGCCCCCCGCGTCGCCAACGCCCTCAAGGAAGGCCGTCTGGATGAGGCGATCAAGGTTGCCGACAAGAGCAAGAAGTCGCACCTCGCCGAAGTCGTCACCGCCGGTCTCACCGAGTTCCGCTCCTTCGGTTCGGGCGGCGCCATCACCGAAGCCCAGGTTGAAAGCTCCAAGCGCGCCCTCGAGCGCTCCGAAGCCATCGTGCACGCCAAGCTGAAGAAGGGTCTCGGCGGTCTCGCCACCATCGGTTCCACGGCCCCGTTCATCGGCCTGTTCGGCACCGTGGTCGGCATTCTGAACGCCTTCCGCTCCATCGCCAGCTCCAAGGCGACCGGCATCGGTGCCGTCGCCGGCGGTATCTCGGAAGCGCTCGTCACCACCGCCTTCGGTCTGCTCGTCGCCATCCCCGCCGTCATGCTCTTCAACTACTTCACCAACAAGGTTGAGTCGTTCGACGTCGAGATGGACAACAGCTCCTCCGAGCTCGTCGACTACTTCATCAAGCAGGCCCACCGCTAAACAGCGGCGCTGCAACGGGGAGCGGTCATCCAAAACCGCTCCCCCTGAAACCCTTCAACCGCCTAGGCGGAACAGCCGAATCGACCCGGTTCGGCGAGGTAAGACCTTATGGCAATGGCAAAGCGGGACGAGGGGAAAAAGGTTAACTCCGACATCAACGTCACACCCATGGTGGACGTGATGCTGGTGTTGCTGATCATCTTTATGGTGGTCACCCCGATGTTGAACAACAAGGTAAACGTCGATCTGCCGGTCGTAACCGCGGCGACGATCATGGACAACGCCAACAAGGAAGACGCGATCAACGTCGCGGTCACTCGTGACGGCAACTTCTTCGTCGGCGGTGACAAGGTCACCAAGGACACTCTGGGCCAGAAGGTCTCCGACCTCGAAGCCAAGAAGACCAATCCCACGGACGACCACTCGGTCTACTTCCGGGCCGACACGCGCGCGAACTACGGCGATGTCATGACCGCCATCGACGCCCTGCGCACCGGCGGCGTCAGCCAGCTCAATCTGTTGACCGACTCCATCAACGACAACCACTAATCGCATCGAACGGTCGGGAGCACCCTCCCGTCCGAGAAAAGAGGGACCAGCATGGGAATGGGTGGAGGTGGAACCGGCGGCGCCGTGTCCAGCATCAACGTGACACCGCTGATCGACGTACTTCTGGTGCTCCTGATCATCTTCATGGTCATCGTGCCGAACAATCCAAAGGGGCTTGAGGCACTCGTGCCGCAGCCGCCGAAAACAAAGGCTCCCGAAATCCCGAACGCCCGCACGATCGTCGTGCAGGTGGCGCCGACCGGCAACGGGCAGGTCTCCTACAAGATCAATGACCAGGCCTTCGCCAAGGCCGACATCACCGGTGAGTTGCAGAAGATCTTCTCGATCCGTCAGGAGAAGGTCATGTTCGTCAAAGGCGATCCGAAGCTCGACTTCGGTCCCGTCGCCCAGGTCATCGGCTTCGGTCACGCGGCCGATGTAACCAACATCGGCATCATCACCCCGGCGGTCGAAGCGGGCCACTAGACCTTCTTACCTTTAAGTGTGGCTCTGACATCGTCTTATTGTTGTCATCCCGCAGCGAAGCAGAGGGATCTGCAGTTCGGATGGCCTTTACACCTGAAGATAAACGGCTCCAGACACTTCAACAGGCGCGACAGGGCCGGGCAATCTAGCCCGGCCCTGTCCTTTGGCATGCGTTCGCGTATTGGAAGGACCTGCTCTTTGCTCGAGAACTCTACATCAAGGAGCGAGCAGCTGCTAGCGTAGGGCGATGCGCCTGTTTGCCGGCTTTCCCATCACTCCCGCCGTAGAAGACAGGCTCTCCGCCCTTCGGCTAAGGCTGGCCGCCCCCACCGACGGCCTGCGCTGGACGAGCCCTGAACAGTGGCACATGACGCTGCGCTTCTTCGGCGATATCGAAGACCGGCAGCTGGCGTCTCTCATGCAAAAATTACAACGGTGCCGCCAAGCACCGCCGCTTCTCCGGATGGAGACCCTGGGCCTCTTTCCCGCCAAGGGCATCCTCTACGCCGCGGTCGAACCCACCGAAGAACTCCAGGCGTTCTACGCCGCATTCACAGGCTGCCTGGCGTGGGAGCCGCCCACCGGCACCTCGCTGCCGTTCCACCCGCACATCACCCTCGCCAGAAGCAAGGGCCGCACCGGGCAGAAAACACTCGGGAAACTCAGCACACCCAAATTGCCGGCGTTTGGTCCGGCCCTGCAATGGAGCGGCAGCCAGATCCATTTCTATGAGAGCGCTCTGGGCCCGCAGGGCGCCGTCTACCGGATCGTCGCCACCCACACCCTAAGCCCGGCCTAAGCTTCGGCATCATCACAGCCGCCGGCCCCGTCAGGCGTGTCGCGACGTATGGAGCTGCGGCATCACCTGCGCACGTTCGTCGCTCGCGACCACAAGGCGGTCCCGTCCGTCCGCCTTGGCGCAGTACATCATGGAATCCGCTGCCCGAATAATCCCGTGCAGGTCTTCGCCGTCCTGCGGAAAGGTCGCTAGCCCGAAACTCGCGGTGATCCGCAGGGTGATGCCTTCACTCGCCGGCAGGTCGGTCTCCCGCAACTGCTCACGAAGGTACGTCACGGCTTGGGTCGCACTTGTCTTGTCCAGATTCCGCAGTAGCGCCACAAACTCGTCGCCACCGTAGCGAAAGGCCATGTGATCCGGCCCCAGGGTCCGCTTCACAAGCGTTCCGATCTCCGCCAGCAGGCGCGAACCCACAAGGTGCCCGTAGGTGTCGTTCACGCTCTTGAAGCGGTCCAGATCGAAGAACAGCAGGCTGAAATGCTTGCCTGGCCGGAACCGGTCACCCATGCGCGCCGCGGCGATCTCCTGGTCCAGCGTCGTATAAAGGTAGCGCGAGTTGTACAGGCCGGTGCAATCGTCCGTGATGCTCAGGCGGTGTACCAGCTTCACCTGGCGGGCGTTCTGCAGGGCAATCGCCGCGTAATCACATAAGACCCGCAAGAAGGAGAGCGAACTCCCCGGCAGCAGATCCAGCTTGCTGTTGTGCAGCTGCAACACCCCCAGCGTCCGGTTGCCATGGCGCAGCGGCACACAGGCGATCGATTGCAGCTTCAACTCCGGGTGCGCCCGCGCAAAGCGGAGCCAGTCCCGGTCCAGCCGTACATCGGGCACCACCAGCGGCTCCCCCGTCTGCGCCACGTAGCCCGCAACGCCTTCGCCCATCCGCAGCCGGGCGTGCGATACGCGATTGCCGGCGTTCAGAGCGTAATACAGCTCATTGCTCTCCTCATCCACCATCAGCAACGACCAGCGCTCCGGCCCGAAGTACTCTTCCATCTTGCCCAGGATTGCGCGCAGCAGCGGCTCCAACTCAAGATTGGACGTAAGCGCTTGCGCGACCTCGTTGAAGAGTCGTAGTTCGTCGGCATCGGGCGCTTTGAGTGTTCTTTTCAGACGTCACTCGGACCAGGGGCCTTTTCGGCTCCCCGGAGTCAAAGCATAGCGCCAAAGAGAGAGGTAGGAATAACCGAAATCAAATTTTAGAGGGTTCCTGCAACTATCGTTCGACTCGACCGTGAAAACCGTACCTGGTGCCAAGGAGGTACCAGCGATTGCCAACGATGCAAATTCACGAACTACCCGCCGATCTGAACCATGCTGCGGGAAGGGCTCAAAAACCCCGGCTCGCCGATGTGGTGCCGCGCTTCCTTGCGGTCCACCACACGCCGAATCAGCGCGGTCAACTCTTCATCGCTGGCACCCCGCTTCAGGGGGCCGGCCAGATCGTGGTCGCTCTGCGAAAACAGGCATGTCCTGATCTTGCCGTCCGAGGTCAACCGGATTCTGCTGCAATGCCCGCAAAAAGGGTGAGATACCGGCGCGATGATGCCAATCTCGCCGAGTCCGTCGTCAAAGGTGAAGCGCCGCGCCGTTTCAGATAGCTGATTTGCCGGCAGGGCAACGACCGGTCGCACGCGATTCAGCCGTTCCAAAATCTCATCCATGCGCACCACCGTCTCCGGCGCCCAGCTACGGTCCTCGCCGAGCGGCATGAACTCTATAAAGCGAATGATGACGCCCTCGGTCCGTGAAAACTCCGCAAAGGCCTCGATCTCTCCATCGTTGAAGCCGCGCATCAGCACGCAGTTCACCTTTACCGGCCCAAAACCCGCATCCTGCGCAGCCCGAATGCCGTCGCGTACCCGCAGGAAGCTTCCCGGTATACGCGTGATGCGGGTAAATGTATCGGCATTCACCGCATCCATGCTGACCGTCACCCGGGTCAGGCCGGCCCGCTTCAGATCCCCCACCATCGGCGCCAGCAGGTGGCCGTTGGTGGTGATGGCAAGGTCCAATTTCTGCTCCGGGGCAAACGCCGGCCGCAGCTGTGCGGTCTCGCGGATCAGCTCCAGCAGCCCCCGCCGCAGCAAGGGCTCACCCCCCGTAAACCGGATTTTTTCAACACCGGTCGCCACAAACAGACGCAGCATGTGCGCATAATCCGCCAAAGGCATCTCGCCCAGGGACTCACCGCCCTCGCCGGTCCGGCAATATACGCAACGGAAATTGCATCGGTCGGTCACCGAGAGCCGCAGGTCCGTGATGGCGCGCCCATGGCTGTCCCGCAGCCGCCTCGCTGCGCCCAGGGCCGTAAGCAGCCCCGCCTCCGGCCCTGGGGGCAGGGAAGGGGCGTACGGCGGAATGGTTGAGATCGTTGCTGCCATGGACGGTACCTTTATTGGATGCACGCGGCAACCCGCGTTCTCAACGGTGCCTCACATTGATGTGGCGCGGGCCGGCGAGGATGCACTCAGCCAACAGGACCCTTCTCCCGAATTGGAACTCGTCAGGTTTTTTGTACCGAACTCATGCCACTTCGGTCATCCTGACCTGCCACCTTTGTGTCATATTGAAGTTCCGTCGGCCCCTGTCGTAGACATTTGGCACCTTCAGCGCAACGTCAAACCCTCTCGTACTCCTCGGAGCCCATCGCGTGAACCGGCCGTCCCTGCTGATTCCCCACATTGCCTTCCCTCTGTCGGCGGTGCTGGCGCCTGCGGCCATCGTCCTGCTCTGCTGGTGCGCTGGTCGGCTATTGGGGGCGTGTCGCAGACGCCCATCCCTCGTCGGCCTCATCACTGAGGCGAAGTTCGCAGCACTGCTCCGCGGGGAGGCGTCGACCTGCGGATCGACCCCAGGATCGCCGCGACCGTATACCGCTACCTGCGGGAGATCCAGGGCGTCTCCATGCCTCCGCTGCCCGAAGACGACCTTGTCTGGGATCTGGGCCTGACGGAAGGACGTGTGGACGAAACGGTAGCCGATCTAGCCAGGCGGTTGCACCGATCTCCCGCACCTGAATCGTTCGGAAGGCCCCCGCGCACCGTGGAGGATCTCGCCAGGCTGCTGCAGAGCATGCCGAACGAGGCCGTACCAGTGAAGCGAGCCGCCTGACCCATGCGGCGCCGAAGCTACCTAACCCGGGGACACATGCCCCAGAGCGAAAGGATCCTCTACACTCCTACTCCATAGTCCAGGTCCGCTGAGACCTCGCTCAGCCGGCCGCCGGAGCGTGCATAGATGTCATAGGGCGTTCGCCGCTTGAACATATACCGCTGCCGCAGCTCGCGGCCCACCACGACGCCCATCGCGAGCGCCGTAATGCTGGCAGACACAAGCCCAATGTTGCGCAGCACAAGGCGGCTCTCCTGCGCGGCAAAGTTCAGGGTGTCTTCTACCCCGTGGCGGATGAATCGGAACGAGCGGTGCAGCATCATGCGAAGCATCATAACCTAGCCATCCTAATGGGGGGTTACCCCATGGGTGATACACACTCTGAACTTTAGGGGAAGTCTGCGCGCGGCACGACAACCGTGTCGGGAGATAGCTTCCTTAACTGTTGGACGACGAAGTCCCTGAAGCGGCAGGGGCAGCCGGTGCCGCTGGCGTCGCCGGGGAAGCTGCCTCGGTCTTTGCCGCAGGGGCCGCGGTCTCCCTACCTGCGGCCGCGGCTCCGCCCTCGCCGCCCGTCGCTGCGGGTGGTTTGGCCGAAGAGTACAGATCCTTATACCAGCCGGCGCCCTTGAATTGGATCGCCGGCGCGGTCACGGTCCGCTCCAGCGATCCACCGCACTGTGGGCAGATCGTCAGTTCGGCATCGGAAAACTTCTGGATCTTTTCCAGGCGGCGATGGCATTGCGTGCATTCGTACTCATAAAGCGGCATGGTAAAGTGACTTCCTGTCAGCTCTTTGGATTCCAGTTTCGGCCCGGCCGTTGCGTTTAGCACCTGAGGGCACCTGTCTTGGCCCTATCCGATGGCCAGAGCCCCGTGGCGCAGCGTTCGATCCTGCGGCCGCGTACCTCTCCCGGCGCAACCATCAGGCGTAGCATAAACCCAGCCTCGCTCCGGCCGCCCGCGCCGGCCCTGCGGGCAAAGGGAGCCCCGTCGAGCGAAGTGCCGGTCTCTACTCGTACTCCCCGAATCCTCGACCCCCAGCCTCCCCCCAAAGCAAAGCCGCCGACAAACTGCTGGCCGTGCCTGTGGCTCTGCACGGCCCTGTTCGCCTCCGGCCTCTGCAGTGCAGCCTCTGCCCCGGCTCAGACGATGGCTCGCCGCGGCTGGGCCGGCACCGCCGCAACCGCCGAACCCTGGTGGCACCGCGCCGTCTTCTACCGGATCGACCCCATCCGCTTTCAAGCCTCCGGCGATAGCGGCACGGGCGATCTCGCCGGCATCGCTCTCCGCCTCGACTACCTGCAATCGCTCGGCGTCGACGCCCTCGTCCTCGAGCCAGCCCCCTTCGACCCCGACGCCCTCGAAAGCCTCATCCGCGAAGCCAGCCGCCACAACCTCCGCATCCTTCCCTCGCTCACCCTCGCGCTCGAAAGCGGCGACCGCACCCTTCTGCTGCAAACCGTGCACGAGTGGCTGGGCGAAGGTGCCGCCGGCGTCGCCGTTCCGGAGCCGCCCGCGGGCACCGCGCCGAGCGGCGCCTACGCCTCTCTGCTCGCGCAACTGGCCGGCCTCCTTCGCACCGTTCCCGGCGACCGTGTCCTGCTCACCGGCCCTGCGGCTACCCCACCCGATCCCACGCCCGGCAACGGCCACGCTCGGACCCCCGCCGGCAAACGCCGGGCGATCCTCGGGGCAGGCTCCGGCCGGCTGACCACCGCCGCCCTGCTGCCCTCCGACTCCGCCACGGCCGCCACCCTGCGCTCCGGCCTCCTCACGCTCACCGCCTCCGCCGGCAACTCCTGCGGCTATCCTCTGCTGCGTCTCGCCTCTCTCCCGCGGGTCGGCGGCGCCCCTGGGACTTCCAACGCCCAGCCAGACAGTAATGCGGTCGCCGCCGCGGCCGCCCTGCTCGCCTCCCGCTCCGCCGCGCTCTTTGATTTCGGCGCTGAAATCGGCCTGGACACCACCCTCCGCCCGAACGCTCCAGCGCCCCTCATACAGTGGACCCCCACCAATATCCGGCAGGCCCCCATCGAGCGCCCCGCAGATCCGGCAGCGCCCCCCGCTCCCGGCCAGCCCACCCCTTTCGGGGCGTACAAACCCTTCGTTCGCCCGCCCCCGCGCTCCCTCACCGGCAACGTGCCCGCCGGACCGCAGGTGGAGCTCGACCGGAACATCCCTCCACCCCCGCCCGACCCCAGAACCCTGCCCGGCTTCACCACCGGCACCCTGCCCGCCGAACCGGTCGAAGGCGCCGTCCTCAACGTCGCCACCCAGGACCGCGACCCCCGCTCGATCCTCAACGCCTTCCGCGACCTCCTCGCCCTGCGCCGCGGCAACCCCGCCCTGCGCGAAGGCACGCAGGTCATCCTTCGTCCCCAGAACGTCGCTCCCAGCAACACCACCTCTGGTAACCAGGCCAACGCAACCGAAACCGCGCTCGTCTTTCTCCGCCGAGCCCCAACCGCCGCACGTACAGCCGCCACCGTATTGGTCGCCGCAAACCTGGGCGATACGCCCCTCGTCCTCTCGCTGGACGCCGAACTCCCCTCGCTCGGCCTGCATCCCGGCCCCTTGCGCGCCCTGTTCAGCTACGGCCCGCAAACCCTTACCGGCGAATCCACCGCAGCGCTCCGCCTGCCTCCCCACGCCGTCTTCCTCGGCGAACTCCGCTCCCCCGGCCGGTAAGGGGCTGGTATGTCTTTGGTTGTCATCCCGCAGCGCAGTGGAGGGATCTGTGGTTTTGGATGGCCTCTCTACCTTCAGGGAAAAGGCTCTAAGCCCCACCCTCAAGTGTCGCAGATCCCGCTGCCGCCGGCGCACCCCGCCGGTTCTCCGCCCACACCGCCTCGTATACCGCGAACACCCGCTCAAACACCGCGTCCCATGAGCACCCCAGCGCATGCTCCCGCGCCGCCGTCCGCATCGCCGCCCGCGCCTCGGGCGTCATCCGCGTGAACGCCTCCACCGCCGAGGCGAACGCCGCATCCGGCACCACCCATCCCGTCACCCCGTCCCGCACCGTGTGCGCCGGCCCGCCATCGGGCGTCACCACCGCCGGAACTCCGCTCGCCAGCGCCTCCAGCACCACATTGCCGAATGTATCCGTGTGCGACGGAAACACCAGCAGGTCCATCGCCGCAAACGCCTCGGCCAGCGCCTCGCCCTTCAACACGCCGGGGAACGTAGCCGCCTCGCCCAGCTGCCGCTGCAGGTTCGCCTGCTCCGCCCCATGCCCCACGATGTTCCACCGTGGGGCCAGCCCCGCCGCCCGCAGTGCGCGGTCCACCTCCGGCAGCAGGGCAGTGTTCTTCTCCACGGAAAGCCGCCCTACATACCCCAACATCAAATCCTGCGCCGCACCCCGCCCCGGCGACCCGTCCGCATCGCCGGCCGGCGTGCCCGCCGCAGGCTCCCCGCCGAAGACGGCTCCGCTCCGCCGCGCCGGTGAAAACAACTCCGTATCCACGCCCCGCGTCATCAACTCGCACGGCCGGCCCACCTTCGCCGCCAGCAGCCTGCAAAGCGCCGGATTCGGCGCGAACAGCACCCGTGCCAGCCGGTAAAACCACGCCGACGCCGTCAGCGTCAGCCCTTCCAGCCACTGGCCCGCCGCCGCACCCGCCGCTCCAAAGGTCCGCAATCGCACCGCCAGCCGCCGTCCCGCATACTCGTGCACATTGGTATGCCAACTCGCCACCAGCGGCACCCCGAGCCGCCAGGCAAACCACGCGCCCAGCAGCCCCATCTCGCTGGGTCCGGTGATGTGGATGGCCTCCGGCCGGAAGGCCCGCAGCGCCCGCCCGATCGCAAACCCATGCCGAAAGAAGAACGGATCGAAGAACAGGTCCTGCTCCAGCCGGAACGCCCACCGGCTGCGCCGGAACTCCACCCAGGCGACAGACCCCACCGGCTCCATCGGGCCGGGCTGTGGCGGCACTGTCCGTGGCCCAATTCTTGGCCCCGCACTTGGCCCCGCACCTGGCCCAAAGCTTGGCCCCGCGCGGAAGCACAGCAGCGGGTATCCCCGCCGTTCGGCAAACCCCACCAACTGGCGCGCCGTGTGCGCCACGCCGTTTACCTCATGGAAGCTGTCCGGAAAAAAGGCAACGCGGGGCCTTGCCATGCGCCCCATGCTACAGGGGCTGTGTGTGACACAGGTGCCACGCCGGCAGAAAGTTCCCACGCGAAGGCCGGCAACAACCCTTCCCGCGGCACGTCGAGGTCTTGGCGCGTGTAGCCGTGTAGTAGCGAAGCCCGTCGCTCGCGTCAACAGCCCGGCACACAACAACCCGGCATACAACAACCCTAGCGGCGCCGAACAGGCCATGGAACCTCGATAAACAACGACTTGAATCGATGCCTGTACGTCCTCCCTCTCGCGAAACCCGCCTGGAACGCACTCTCGGTATTCCGCATCTACCTAAGGCAGTCATGGATCGCTCCCAGTACCACGCCAAGCCGCTGCTGAATACGCCCGTCGCCTTTGTTCCAGACACCTTCATCGACATCGACGGCAGGAAGATCGCGGCGCAGGTGGGCGAGCCGCTCCTCTCGGCTATCAATCGCAAGGCGGCGATCGAAGGCATCACCGGCATCCCGCAGGTCTGCTATCTGCCCCCCATGGGACCCCTCGGCAGCTGCGACACCTGCATGGTCGAACTCAACGGCCAGCTGGTCCGCTCCTGCGGCGCCACCGTGGCCGTCGGCCAGCAGGTCCTCACCGACTCCGACCGCGCCGACGTCGCCAAACGCGAGGCCTTTGACCGCATCCTCGAAAACCACAACCTGTACTGCACGGTCTGCGACAACAACAACGGCAACTGCACCGTCCACAACACCACTGCCGAGCTCGACGTGCAGCACCAGGTCCGCGAATACCGCAAAAAGGGCTACGAGCAGGACCACTCCAACCCCTTTTACCGCTACGACCCCAGCCAGTGCATCCTCTGCGGCCGCTGCGTCGAGGCCTGCCAGAACGTCCAGGTCAACGAGACCCTCACCATCAGCTGGGAACGCGAGATGCCCCGCGTCATGTGGGACGGCGGCGAGACCATTGAAGGCTCCAGCTGCGTCAGCTGCGGCCACTGCGTCACCGTCTGCCCCTGCAACGCGCTCATGGAAAAGAGCATGGTCGGCCACGCCGGCTATCTCACCGCGCTGCCGCCCAAGGTGCTGGACAACATGATCGACGCCGTCAAAGGCATCGAGCCCTCCACCGGCTACCCGGCCATTCTAGCGCTCTCGGAAATAGAAGCCGAAATGCGCCACCAGCGCGACAAGCGCACCAAGACCGTTTGCACCTACTGCGGCGTCGGCTGCAGCTTCGACGTCTGGACCCGTGATCGCCACATCCTCAAGATCGAACCCGCGCACGGCCCCGCCAACGGCATCTCCACCTGCGTCAAAGGCAAGTTCGGCTGGGAGTATTCCAACTCCGACGAACGTCTGCGCAAGCCCCTCAAGCGTGTGTCCTTGCCCAACGGCGCGCAGACCTTTGTCGAGATCGACTGGCCTGAAGCCATCGAGATGGTCCGCGATAACTTCACCAGGATCAAGAACGAGCACGGCCCAGACGCCCTCGCCTTTATCGCCTCCTCCAAAACCACGAACGAGGAAAGTTACCTGGTGCAGAAACTCGCCCGCGCCGTCATCGGCACCAACAACGTCGACAACTGCAGCCGCTACTGCCAGACGCCCGCCTCGAAGGGCCTGAGCCGCACCGTCGGCTACGGTGGCGACTCGGGCTCCATCTCCGACATCGAAATCGCCGACCTCGTTATCGTCGTGGGCTCCAACACCACCGAGAGCCACCCCGTACTCGCCACGCGCATCAAGCGCTCGCACAAGCTGCGCGGCCAGCGCCTGATCGTTGCCGACCTCCGCAAACACGAGATGGCCGAACGCGCCGACCTCTTCCTCCGCCCCAACCCGTCCACCGACGAGGTCTGGCTGCTCGCCGTAACCAAACACCTCATCGACACGGACCGCCATGACGCCAAGTTCATTCGTCAGTGGGTCAACAAGTTCGAAGAATTCCAAGCCTCGCTCGAGCCCTACACCCTCGAGCACGCCGAGCAGATCACCGGCCTCTCCGTCGATCAGCTCAAGCAGGTAGCCGACGAAATCTACGCCGCCAAAAATGGCGTATGCATCCTCTGGGCAATGGGCGTCACGCAACACTGCGGTGGCTCGGACACCTCCACCGCGGCCTGCAACCTGCTGCTCGCCACCGGCAACTTCAAAAAGCCCGGCTCCGGCGGCTATCCCCTGCGCGGCCATAACAACGTGCAGGGGGCCAGCGACTTGGGCTCCATGCCCGACGTCTTCTCCGGCTACCAGAAGGTTGACGACGCCGACATCCGCGCCAAGTTCGAAGCCGCCTGGGGCGTCACCCTCCCCATCACCACCGGCCTCGATAATCGCGAGATGATTGCCGCCATCCACGAAGGCAAGCTCCGCTCCATGTACATCACCGGCGAAGACACCATCACCTCCGACGCCAACGCCGAGGATGTCGCGGAAGCGCTCTCCCGGCTGGACTTCCTCGTCATGCAGGACATCTTCTTCTCCGAAACCTGCAAATACGCCGATCTAGTCCTGCCCGCCTCACCCACGCTCGAAAAGGACGGCACCTTCGTCAACACCGAACGCCGCTTCCAGCGCATCTACAAGGTCTTCGATCCGCTCGCCGACTCCAAGCCCGACTGGGAAATCTACAAGCTCATCGCCGAGGCCATGGGCGGTGCCGGCGGCTGGAACTACACCCACCCGTCCGAGGTCATGGACGAGGTCGCCGGCCTCACCCCTCTCTTCGCCGGCGTCAACTACGAACGCCTCGAAGGCTACAAGAGCCTCCAATGGCCCGTCCACGCCGATGGCTCCGACGAACCGCTCCTCTACACCAAGGAATTCCCGTTCCCCGACGGCAAGGCCCAGTTCCACCCGCTCGAGTACGTCGGCCCCAGCGAAGAGGCCAATGAGATCTACGACCTCCACCTCAACAACGGCCGCCTCCTCGAGCACTTCGAGCAGGGCAACATGAGCTATCGCGTCCCCGGCATCAAGGAAATCACACCCAACATCTTCCTCGAAATCTCCCCCGAGCTCGCCCGTGAACGCGGCATTGAAACCGGCCAGTTCGTCCGCCTGGAGAACAAATACGGCCAGGTAAAGCTCTCCGTCCTCGTCACCGACCGCGTCCAGGGCAAGCAGATGTACATGCCCATGATCTCTACCGACGAAGCCGTCAATAAGCTCACCAGCATGCACGTCGACCGCGCCACCCACACCCCGGCCTACAAGGAACTCTCCGTCAAAATGACGATCCTCCCCCAAAAAGGCCCGTCACCGCTGCCGCGCAAAAACTTCCGCTTCGGCACCCGCACCCCCACCGACGGCGTAGAAATCCAAAAGAAGTGGGAAGGCCCCGACTACTGGCTTCCCGGCACCCGCCTCAAAGACAAACTCGTCCAAATCAAATCCGTCACACCGTCGTAAGGGTTGTAAGTTGTAGGTTTTAAGTTGTAAGGGTAAGGCTTTAGCAGCTTAGTCACTCCCCCGGTATTCCGCACAAACCCAACCATCACCGCAGATCCACCTACAACCTACAACCCACAACCCTTCCGAAAGGCACTCCCATGGCAAACCCGATCACCTTCACACCCCAGCCCGTAGATCCCCACGTCGAGCTGATGCGTAAGGTTGAGGCCGCCCCGCGCGAACACGCCGAGGCCCTCCTCGTCGCCTGGGATACCCTGCAAACCGCCCACGACCAGGGCATCCTCGACCTCATTCAGGGCCTCATCGGCGGCCGCGACATCATCGCCGGCAAGCTCGCCGACGCCGTCGTCCTCCCCGAATCCATCAACGCCATCCGTAACCTCATCGCGCTGGGCCGCATCGTCGCCGCGCTCGATCCCGACATGCTCCACCGCCTCGCCAAAGCAATGAATCAGAGCGCGCAGGGCATGCAAGGCCCCTCACCCGACGGTCAAACCCCCAGCCTCTTTCGCATCGCCCGCCAGGCCACCTCACCCGAAGGCAAGCGAGGCCTCAGCTTCGCCGTCCAGCTACTCGTAGCCCTGGGCACCGCAACCGAAGGCTAAGCGCCTCTCATAACGATCAAGCTAAGCGCCTTCGCACATCCTGTACCGGAGCTTTCGGGATCATCTCTTCATCAGCGGCCAACCGCGAAAACCCGTTCATCGTCATCGCAGCACCTCGTTCTTCTCGGGAGCGAGCACCTTCAGCAGCAGCGCGATGCCCTCACTCACGCCCATAAATCCTTTTTCGGTCTTCATGCGGCCGCTGGCCTGGAGATCGATCAGTCCGTGAACGGAAGCATAGAGCAGCCCGGCCAGCGCAGGAGTAGGCGCCCCAGGCAGCACACCGGCCTTCTGACACTCAGCCACCAGCAGGGCAAAGGCGGTAAACGACGCCATGGCGGCCCGTTGCAGCTCGCCTTCCTGCTTCGCAATCTCCGGATCGCTGAAGAGCAGTTGATACCGGCTCGGGTAGTCGCGACCATACTCGGAGAAGGCTCCCAACGCCCGCTTCAGCTTGGTCAGCGGTTGCACCTTGTCCTTTCCGAACGCGGTAAAGGCCGCTGCCAGCTTGTGGAACTCTTGCGTGGCGAGAGCACCCAGCAGGCTATCGCGGTTCGTAAAGTGCTTATAGGGTGCGTTGTGCGACACACCGCTCGCCTGTCCCACGGCCCGCAGCGTCACCGCGCCCACTCCTCCGGAATCGAGAAGCGCCGCTGCCGACTCAAGGATGCGTTCACTCGTCTTCAACGCAGCATCTCGGGCGTCTCATGCGGCTGCAGCTTCACCAACGTCGCTGAATCCTTCCAAAGCCTGGTGGCTTTCTGCTCATCATACGAAGCCTTGGAGGACCGTGCCGTATCGAGCGATCCATTCTTCGACTGAAGATACTGCCCGCTTGCACCTTGGAAACCGGGATCGATCGCAATCCGCGCCAGGGCCTCGCCCGAAAAGGCCAGGCTGCCCATCGTAACCCCCAGCTTTTGCAGCAACCACTTCATCCCCTTCGTCCGCAGCAGCCCAGCGGCAAACGCGGGAGCCGTCCGGCTCAGACCTGTCTCCGGAACCAGGCCCGGGTCATAGGCAATCGACGCGCGACCGCTACCTCGCTTCGCCAGACGACGGTTCACCTCGTAGCAGAACAACATCGTGCACAACTTCGAAGTCGCATAGCGCACTCCGCCGGAACTTGGCTTTCTGCCCTGCTTGCCCTCGTTCGCGAGGGCGAAGCCATCGGGCTCAATCGCCTTTCCGACCATCTTGCCGTCCATCGTCTCCGGATCATGCGTGCCGCTCGCCGTGAACACAACCCTGCCATCCTCCGTCAGGCAATCCAGCAGCAGGTTCACCAACAGAAAGTGACCAAGATAGTTGATGGCGAACGTCTCTTCATAACCGTCTTTGCTGTAAGAAATCGGTCCCTGGAACTGCGCACCGGCATTGCACAGCAAAGCGTTCAGGGGCTGGATCTGGCCTTCCGCAATCAGCCGCCGTACCTCTTCAGCGGCGGAGCGCACCGAAGCAAGCGAGGCCAAATCCAGTCGCACCGTAGTCACCTGCACGCCAAAGCGCTCGCGAAGCTCCGATGCAGCCTCTTCGACCGTTACTTGGTCTCTGCCGGCAAGCACGAGGTCCTGCTTCTTCGCCGCAAGCCCCTTCGCCGCCTCAAGCCCCAAACCCGCACTTCCACCCGTGATGAGCGTAGTTCCCATGGTCGATCCTCCACTGGTTGACAGCGTACACTTCCGACGTTGACAACGTCAACGTAGCGCGACAAAGCGCCTGCACCTGCCACTTCAAACCCTCGCCGCCGTCGCTGTCTTCTGCAGGGCGCTCTCGACCGCAAGGTACCCGTCTACAACGCTCAGCAACAAATCAGATTTTGGGAGAGATCTCACCTCATCTGCAACAGCCGCACCTAAGAAATCAAGATCACGTCTTCTCAGAAGAGGCCTCAACACCATGCTGAAAACAGAGCTCCCTGAAGCTATTTTGGGCAACAATATACTTGACTGAGCATGTTCCCCCACCGCAAAGGCCAGCGAAGTTTAGAATGATTAGCCCTTTGACGTAGGACGCGCGCGCCGCATTCGGCAGAGGCGAACGTTGGAGTTTACAAAGCTGTATTTGGCCGCTAAAAAAGCCAGAGGAGGTCTCTTGTGAGGGCAACTACATACTCGACGCACAGGCCAAAAGGGACGATCATGGGAAGTCATGACCGAATACCAGTATGGCGAAGTAGCCAAAGCTCTTGGCCCAAAGTTACGACTCTGTTCAGCTTGTCAGCAGGAAAACACTCTGATTCTGACGGACGGATTTCACTTAGTGCAAATGCACTCAAGCCCGAGGACGACCATCAAGCCAGATTCAGTAATCCCTACCGTTGTGGTCACTTGTTCAAATTGTGGTTATTTGCAATATCACAACGTACACGTTCTTGGTGTAGCTACAGTGCTCGGTATACCACCGGTCGGCGAGGCCTTCTGAGATGGCCATTCTTCTGTCGCAATCGAAAAGCAAGAATCAATCAAACCCTCTTAGTGTGCACATGGTCCCTTCGGATGTCTATATGCACACAGTGAGTGAAGCCGATTTGGAATCTCTAGCTGGCTCGGGTGATGGGCTTTATTTGGCCGCTTTGGGGGTAGCAATAGGAGCTTTTATTTCGCTCATGTCGACACTTGAAACAGTTTTTATTTCCGACCCGTACCACCACGCCGCTTTCGTGGCGATGGCTTGGCTGTCAGCTTTCGTGTCTATTTTACTTGGGATAAAAGTTAGTTTTGACAAAAGAGCCTTAACACAGAAATTAGCCCGTTATCGGCAGGCCTCTAAGAACATGGTCAAGTCGCCCGCGGATGTTGTGCAAATAGAAGCTGGAAAATCATAACGGAGCATCACCAAACGAATGCCCACCACTCTCAGGTCGGCATTCTCGTGTTTGCTCCGCTTATTCGTCCATGTTCGTGAACATCTGCGCCATGGTAACGCCCAAGGCTAGCGCAAGGTTATACAGCGTTACTACACCCGCTTCCAAGCTCCCGCGTTCCAAATCTGAAATATGGACTTCGTGTACGCCCGAATGCTGTGCCAAGTCGGGCTGCCGCCATCCTTTGGCCTTCCGCAATTCGCGGATGCGGGTGTCTGTTGCCACCCTGCAATGGTCTGGTTAGTGCGGACGCTATATTTGATGCATGCACTCTCTTGGAAGAAGTGATCTGGAGTTTTTGGCGCTAGTCGTGCTGTTGCTCCTCACATGGGTCGGCCTTGAAAAGACATTCGCAGCGGTTCTACACAATCAGAAAGTCTTGGAAGAACGTATTGCGGAGCATATAGATGACTTGAAGGAATTTCTTGTGAACGAGAACGACCCGCCGCACCTGTTCTAGTCCTTGCGTTGACTCATGTAGGCGCGATGTCGGGAACGCTCGGCAGTAACGGCCATAGTCCTACGAACTCGGTGGAGCATGTGCCACGCCGACTTCTGCGTGACGCCGAGAGCGCGAGCCAACTCGTATGAAGAGGTACCGCTCTTGCAGTTGGTCAGAAACCACGTTGCAGGAAGCCATTTCTCCAAGCTGATTGCCGAGTCCTCATAGATCGTGTCGACATTGAGCGAGAATTTCTGTTTGGAGTGCTTTGAGCCCTTCCAGTTGTAGAGCCGAGACTTCGCCATGTACAGGACTTTGTCGGAACCGCATGTCGGGCAACACACGATACCGTCTGCCCAGCGAACCGCGATCATGTACTGACGGCAGTTCTCAAAGTCTGAGAAGTAGGTGATGGCTTCGAGCAGTGTCTTCGGCGTGTCCATATCCTTACAGTAGGGAAACATGGTCGCTCAGTCAGGTATATTATCGCCCTATTTTGTTGTGAGTGTAGAGGGCCAATCTTCTACGAATGGTAATCCTGAGCTACGGATTGTCATCCTGAGCTACAAATTGTCATCCTGAGCGTAGCGAAGGACCTGCTGTTTGTTCGTGGAACCCTACATCGTCAGAAAAACAGCTACAGAGTTCTTCAAGGGACTATGAGCTCGGTCCGTGACTTCACCCCACGCGGGTAGACTGGCAAACGCACGTCGCGGAGAACTTCCTTCGCCATCCGCAAAAAGAACTCTTTCCCAGGCGACGCCCGGTAAGTACACTGCGAAAACCACCTCTCTTCCAGTGCGCTGTAACCATCTCGCCCGGCAGGAGCCAACGATGCCCCAAACGGCAGTCGCGTCCGAAGTCCATCCGCTATCGCAGCCCGCACGCGTGGTAGACACCTTCCTCGCCCCCGGCAAGACCTTCGCGGACCTCCACCGCAGCGCCTCCTGGTGGCTGCCCTGCGTCCTCATCCTGCTCTGCTCCACACTCTTTTCACTCACAGCCATTCATAAGGTCGGCGTCGCCCGCCTCAGTGACAATCTGCTTGCCACCATGCCTCGCATGCAGGACATAATCTCCAACGCCAAACCGGCCGACGCCGCGATGATCCGCGCCAAGTTCGACAAAAACATCACCAGCCAGCTGTACACAGCGCCGCTGATCACCCTCGCCGCCGGCTTTGCCGTAGCCGGCTGTCTTCTGCTCACCGCCAACTTCGTCTTCGGCGGCCACGCTACCTACAAGGGCTTGCTCGCCACGTACTGGTACTCGATCCTGCCGCTGGCCATTCTGTCGCTGCTGGTGGTCGCTCTGCTCGCGGCCGGGGTCAACGTCGAAACCTTCCGCCTCACCAACCCCGCCGGCACCAACCCGGGCTACTACATGCCCGAAGGCACCTCCCCCGTCCTCGTCGCCGCGCTCAGCTTCTTCGACATCTTTTCCGTCTGGGTCTTCTGCCTGCAGGCACTCGGCACATCGATAGTCGCCCGCATCTCGCTCGGCAAAGCCTTCGCTGCGGTTGGGCTGTGGTGGATTCTCTATCTCGTGCTGAAGATCGTGCCCCCGCTGCTGTTCTCCTAAGGCAGGCCGCCCACGGTGCGTAGAGAACCAATCTCGTCAGGAGTTCTCATCGCGTAGAGGACCAATCTTCAGGGCTTGTCATCCTGAGCGCAGCGAAGGACCTGCTGTCTGTTCGACAATGCCACCTCATCAGAAAAGCAGCTATACAATCCGCCACAATCCTCAGGCAAACCCAACGTTTGTCGTTTCCGCAGGAAATTTGCGGCTAGAAGTGGCCACAACCTCAGGCGAACTCAACTCGTGTATTGTCATCCCGCCAAGATCTGCCTCTTCCCCAAGCCGAACCGCGGGAAGGGCACGGCTTCAGCCGTGCCATCAACAGCGAGAAAAGGGCGGCTTTAGCCGCTGAGGTCAGCTTGGAAAGACCCGCGCCCCGGCCTAAAATCCCGAAACTCCCGGAACTCACCGCATCCTTTCGAATCCGCCTGCATACGACTACCTGCCCATGCGCTACATTCAAGTGACAGAAGCGGGGAACCAGGCAGCCGTGGGGAAGGTGCTTATGAAAAGCAAGTCTTCAAAGTCCCTGGATGCAAGACTTTGCGGAAAAAGGTATGGGGGGAGGTTATGCCTCCCCCATACCTTCTAAATCACCACCAACTTAGTTGTGCAGGAAGTCCAGCATCGCCGTGTTCACCTCGGCGGCATGGGTCCAGATCAGCCCATGCGGCCCGCCCTCCACAATGTGCAGCTTCGCCGAAGGGAGCAACCCCGGCATCCGCGCGCCGGCATTCTCCAGCGGAATCGTCTTATCGTCGTCACCGTGGATCACCAGCGTCGGTACTGTGATCCCCTTCACGTCGGCACGGAAATCCTCCAGCCAAGCATCCACCGTGAACAGCATCGCCTGGTAGCTGGACTGTGAGGCAGCCACAAAGTCCGCCTGCAGCTTCCCCTCGGACACCGAATGCTTGATCAGGCTCTGGCTGTAGAACATCTTGCCGAAGCTCTGCAGAAAGGCATATCGGTCCTTCTCGATGTTCTCCTTCATCTCGTCGAAGACCTTCGGATCCACGCCTTCAGGATTGCCACCGTCCTTGCGCAACGCAGGCGTAATCGCGCTGATGAAGCCGCACTTGGTCACACGCCCGCCGTTGTACTTGCCCATGTAGCGCGCCACCTCGCCCCCGCCCATCGAGAAGCCGAAGATCGCTGCATCCTTCAGGTCCAGAGCCTCGATCAGCTTGTACAGGTCTTCTGCCATCGTGTTGTAGTCATAGCCATCCGTCGGCGCCGAACTGCGCCCGAACCCGCGACGGTCATACGTGACCACGCGATAGCCAGCCGCCAGCAGAGCCGCCGATTGCCGCTCCCACGATCCGCCATTCAGAGGCCAACCATGGATCAACACCACCGGCTTCCCGGTGCCGCGGTCCTCATAGTACAAATCGATGTCGCTGTTGTTTTCCTTGCCAACCGTCAAAATAGCCATCGTGGAGCTCCTCCTGCGATGAGATGCACGCCACACAGCCACGTGTCTGCTATCAGGTCAAAGCACAGCAAGAAGGGCCCTCCTAAGAGGGCCCTTGCTACACATGCTGTGTCCGGACTTACGTGGCAAGCCAACGCTTGAAAACCAGGGAACCGTTGGTTCCGCCGAATCCAAAGCTGTTGGAAAGTACGTAATCGATCTTCGCCGCTTGCGGCTTGTGCGGGACGTAGTTCAAGCGGCAAGCGGGATCGACATCCTGCAGGTTGATCGTCGGCGGAGCAGTCTGGTGTTGCATGGCCATCACGCTGATGCCCGCCTCCAGCCCACCGGCCCCGCCCAGCAGGTGACCTGTCATGGATTTCGTCGAGCTGACCAGAAGTTCATGATTGAGCGCACGCTCGCCAAAGACATTCTCGATTGCTTTCGATTCCAGCGCATCGCCCAGCGGCGTAGACGTGGCATGCGCATTCACATAATCGATCTGGTCTGGCGAGATCCCCGCCACCCGCAACGCTTTGTTCATCGCCCGGCGGCAGCCCTCGCCCTCCGGCGCCATGCCCGTCATGTGAAAGGCATCGCCGCTCATGCCGTATCCGATCACCTCGGCCAGAATATTGGCGCCGCGAGCTTTGGCAAACTCCAACTCCTCAAGGATCAGGATGCCGGCGCCCTCACCACACACGAAGCCATCGCGGTCCTTGTCAAAGGGCCGGCAGGCATGGGTTGGATCGCTGTTGCGTGTAGAAAGCGCCTTCATGGCGGCAAAGCCACCTACAGAAAGCGGGGTAATCGCCGCCTCAGCACCGCCGGCGATCATGGCATCGGCATCGCCGCGCTGGATAATCCGGAAAGCGTCGCCGATGGAATGTGCCGAACTGGTGCAGGCTGTGGCCGTCGCCTCGTTGGGCCCCTTGGCGCCGTAACGGATGCTGACGTGACCGGCGGCAAGATTGATGATCGTCGCCGGAATGAAGAAGGGGGAGATCCGACGCGGGCCCCCATTGATCATCGCCGTGTGTTCGCGCTCGATGACATCGAATCCACCGATGCCGGAGCCGATGTGAACGCCAACGTTGTCGGCGTTCTCCGGGGTAATCTTCAGGCCGGAGTGCCGCATGGCCTCCTCCGCGGCGGCCATCGCAAAATGAATAAAGCGGCCCATCTTCCGGGCTTCCTTCTTCTCCACAAAGGCATGCGGATCGAAGTTTTTCACCTCTGCCGCGAAGCGCACAGGGTGGCCCGTGAGATCGAAAGCTGTAATCTCGGCCATGCCACTGCGGCCGGCCATGAGGCCGGCCCAGATCTCCGGCGCCGTATTGCCAATCCCGCAGATCAGGCCTAGGCCGGTAACGACAACGCGACGCTGCTCCATCTTTCTTCGAAAGCCCTTCTGTTCCTATGATTGGCCGCCGCAGCGACCCCCGTTACTTGCTCTTCTGGTGAGTCTCGATGTAGTCGGTCGCATCCTTGACGGTCTTGATTTTTTCCGCATCCTCATCAGGAATCTGAATGTCGAATGCCTCTTCAAACTGCATGACGAGTTCCACGACGTCAAGCGAATCAGCGCCTAGATCTTCCTGGAAGCTGGCGCCCGGCGTTACTTCAGCTTCGTCCACTTGAAGCTGCTCAACAATAATTTGTTTGACCTTCTCATCCACTGCTGCCATCGCTCGAATCTCCTGTGTCCTGTCGACTGGACGGGCCTCGCCAATGCGTTCGGCGCACCCAGCCTCAGTGCCCAAGCATACTGGCGCTGCGGATACGTGTAAAGAACGTGCCGTATCCGCGCTTGTTCTCATTTAGCATGGGACAAATGGCGGATGAAGCGGCCCTCTCCAGTTCCGTCCCGCAACCGGCACGGTTGCGGCAGTGCGCGCAATGCTCGCCGGGTGTATACCGGCGCATCAACCGCAGCACCCTGCTTCAGCGCACACTATTCACGTGGTTGGGCTTTTATCCCTGGGAGTGCGTGTGCTGCCGGCGCCGTAAGCTGTTCCGTGACGTGGGCCGCGGGAGTGAAATGAACACCCCCGGCGTCCGCTAGGCCTCCTCCGCATCGGCTGCTGCCAGAGCTGGAAGCAGGCCGTCAAACGCGGTGTGCGAGACGCCATTCCCATTGCCGGTGTGCTGGCTAAGCCGATCCCGCGTCTCTTCCAGGCTGACGTCGCGAAGCGTCTTGTTTATGACACGGGTTCTCGTGCTCAGCTTTTCGAGCGTGTTCTGCACGGTGCCCACCTGCTTCTCCATCGAGCCCATCAGTCCTTCAAACTTGCCGAATTCATCCTTGGCCTTCGCCAGTACATGCCAGACCTCGTCCCCCTTCTGTTGCAGGTGCAGCATGTGGAAACCCATCTGGAAGCTGTTGAGCAGCGCAGACAGGGTGCTGGGGCCGGCTATGGTGACACGGCAGCTCTGCTGAATGTCACTTTGCAGCCCATCACGACGCATTACTTCGGCATAGAGGCCTTCGGTGGGTAAAAACATGACGGCGAAGTTCGTGGTATTCGGGGGGGCGATGTATTTTTCACAGATGCGCTTACCCTCGGTCCGAATGGCGGCCTCAAACACGCGGCCGGCGCCCGTGATGTCCGCCGCGTTCCCCTCGGCGTAGGCGGTCTCGAGCCGCTCCCAGGCCTCCCGGGGGAACTTCGCATCGATGGGCAGCAGCACCTCGCCGTTGGGGGTAGGGAGTTTGACGGCGTACTCCACCATCTCGCCTGTGTTCGGTTTGACCTTGACGTTCTGGCTGAACTGATTCGGCGCCAGCATCTGTCCCAGCAACATCCCCAGCTGCACCTCGGCGAAGCCGCCGCGGCTTTTCACGTTCGTGAAGATGCGGGAGAGATCACCCACATCGGAGGAGAGCTTGGACATCTCTCCCAACCCGCTGTGCACCTTGGTGAGCTGATCGGTCACCGCGCCGAAACTCTCTGTCAGCCGGGTCTGCAGGGTGGAGTGCAGCTTTTCATCGACGGTAGCCCGCATCTCTTCGAGCTTCGCGGCGTTGACCTCGTTCAGCTTGTCCAGGCGGCCTTCGACGGTTGACCTCAGCCTCTCTTGATGCTCCGCCTGGGTACTTCCCAGGGCGGTCAGCCGGGTATGCAGGGCGTCGCGGCTCTCCGTGTGGTGCTTGTGCGTCTCGGCCGTGAAGTGGATTAGTCGCTGGCCCAGCCCGGCCAATTGGCCGTCCACGGCCAGCCGCAACCGTTCCGCATCGGCTTTGCCCTCGCCGCGAAAGCCCTCCAGGCCCTTGTGCAGCGTATCCCCGAGCGTCCGGAGATGATCCAGCAGCTCGCGCCTGGTGGTGGCCGAATGCGTGTCCAGGCGCTCCCGGCTGCGTTCGGCCGCCTCGAGGGCCTGCTGCCGCAGTTGCGCCAGCTCGGCTCGCAGCAGGCGTTCGAGCCCTTCCAGCCGAGTCTCGCTCCGTGTTTCCAGGCGCGCCAGCTGATCGGGTAAATCAGCATCCAGCAACGCCCTTAATCGCGGGTCAGCAACCGGTTCCGTTGGCGCAGCCGGCCGCCGCAGAAACAGCACGATCAGCAACAACAACGTGAGTGCCTGAAGGCCGAACAGGATCGTCATCATTTCGTCTTTCCTTCGCTTGCAGCATAGCATTGCGAACCCGCTGCGTAACCCCGGAGGGAGGCAAAATCGCGGGTTAGTGTTTCAATATGGGAAAGAGTGCTTTTGCTCGCTGAAGGGTAGCGTTTCCGTCTTATGCGTATGTCCCGTTTTGTCCTCTCCGCTCTGCTGCTCACACTCCCGTCGCTGGCTGTCTCGGCCCAGACCACGATCCCGCCGAATTCGCCGCGCGCAACGGCCTTCCGGGACACCTCCATCCTGAAGCCGCCGCCAGGACAGAAGGTGGCCATCATCGAGTTTCAGGACATGGAGTGCCCGGTATGCGCGCGCGCCTTTCCGGTCCTGCACGCCGCGGCCAATCAGTATCATGTGCCGCTGGAGGAGCATGATTTTCAGATCCCCTACCACCAGTGGAGTCACGAGGCTGCTACCTTTGCGCACTATCTCAAAGCCAAGGTCTCGCCCGAGTTGTCGGAACAGTACCGCCGCGAGGTCTTCGCCTCGCAGCAGCGCATCAGCTCGAAGGATGACCTTGTGAAGTTCACCCAGGCGTTCATGGCCGCGCACGGCAAGCAGATGCCGTTTGTGGTTGACCCAATCTTCAGCAAGGAAGTCGATGAAAGCACTGCCTTGGGCAACCGCATGGGCGTCGGATACACCCCGACCATCATCGTCGTGACTGCGAATCACTGGACCGAGGTCATGGACGCGATGGACATCTCGCAGGCGCTGAACCAGGCTGAGGCGGAAGCCGGCACGGCTCCCGCGCATCACGTCACCGCAAGAAAGTAATCGGTCTCACGCGAAACGACCGACCGTCAGTTCACTCATCGACTTAGGTAAATTAATGGTCAGCGGTCGGCGCGTAGAAGGCGGTCGTTCAGCCGCACACTGACTTATCCTAAGTTTAGCCAGAACAGGCTGGTCCGCGTCTGTGCAGGGAAGTTGTACGTCTGCACGGCGCTCACCAATCGCAGTCCTTCCCCATCGGATCTTTAGGCAGGGCGCTCCCAAACGCGATTGATTTCGGTCGCTCCACCGACGCTAGGGTTCCGTTCGCCCATGTCTCCAGTTGAGCCCGCAATGCCCCTGGCTCGATGTGCGATTGCGGAACAACAAATGCCTTGAGGCGATTGCCAGAGTCGGTTGTATGTAGGCGCACGACGGCATCGAGCACCCCCGGCTGCTTCCGAATCAACTCGGCGATCCGTCTTGGATAGACATTGGTCCCGCCTACCTGCACTGCGGCATCGATGCGGCCGGCCAGCGTAAAGCCGCCATCCTCATACAGTTCCAGGTGATCTTCGACTCTTACCTGCAGGCCAGAGTCGTGGGTAAGCAAAAGCCCTTTGGCGTCAATGGCATCGCGATGTTTCCAGTGGGGCATGAACCGGTATCTTGCCTCCGGCCAACGCCTGAGACCCAGCCCCGCCGTCTCCGAGGACCCATAAACTTCTGTAAGGGAACTCAGTCCCTGTTCCATAAGACCGGCCTTCAGATCTGGAGGGCATGGCGCTGTAGAAACTACGCCGCTAACGCCGTCAGGCCATTGTGTCACCGTGCGATGGAGCCACTGCCAGCGCTCAGGAAACGCGACCACCAGGTCACCGCGTTGCAGGTCCTTTGGCAGGCCTGATCCACTCTCACTCCGGGACAGAAAGGATCCATGTCCAAGCCTGTCCGGCAGCATGGCCGTGAACAGAAAACCATAGATATGGTGCGCCGGCGTGAGTGGGATAACACGTGTTCTATCGGCGAAGATCTCTGCCAGGTAGGTGATCTCCGTCTGCAGATGGGAGAACTCGTGTGTGCACCGCTTGGGCTTTCCTGTAGACCCCGCGGTCATGAAGGTGATCCGTGCAACGCCGCTCGCCCACGCCGCCTCGATGCTGTCCAGCCACTCCCCAAAGGTGACGGCGGCCAAAAGATCTCGTTCCTGCTTGGCCTCGTGGAGATGGAACATCTCGTTCACCGCGGCGGCTAGCCGAAGCGCATCCAGGGAGTCACAGCGGAGACCGTCCGGTGCATCCCCCGTTATCTGTAAATCGTCCGGCCACGCGTCTGCAGTAGGCAGAGGCTCACTGCAGACGCCCGCATCCCGGCGCGCCGCCTTTATCTCACTCTTGAGAAGACTCGTCAGAATACGCGCCAGTGCCTGACGTGATAGATACGAGGCCATCATTCAGCGTGGCTCGCCGGTGCAGGGCGGTCTGAGCCGACGACACGGTCTCGTCCGAGACCCTTCGCACGGTACAGAGCTTCATCTGCGGCCGCAAGCAGCTCGGCAAAGGTATCCATCGTATCCGCCAGCTCAGCACAGCCATAGCTCGCCGTCACCGTAATTCGTTCTCCCGCGACCTGGATCACCGTCTCCGCGAGCATACCCCGCAAGCGTTCAGAAAATTGCAGCGCTCCCGCCGCATTCGTCGCGGGCAGCAGGGCGACAAACTCCTCTCCGCCGAGGCGTGCAAAGGTGTCGCTCGGCCGAAGCAGCCCCATACACACCTGCGAGAAGGCCCGCAGCACCTCATCGCCTGCGGGATGCCCATACGTGTCGTTGACGCGCTTAAAGTGATCGATATCGATGCAGACCAACGAAAGATCCTGGTGATAGCGCTTCGCTCTTCTGCATTCGCGCTCAGCCACCTCAAAGAAGTGTGCACGGTTACAGGCGCTGGTCAGGTGGTCGGTCCTGAGAAGTTTGGTCAGCTTTTCGGCGTCGAAATCGTGGCGGGCAACATCACGCAGCACAACCGTAAAGCCAGAAACCTTGCGTTCCTGATCCCTTTCGTCCAGGTGGCTGACAGCGATCAGCCGCTGACCCCAGTAGCGTTCCCCATTCGCACGGCGTTGGTCCCCTTCCGTCAGATACCAGCCGTCCCGGCAGGCAATGGCGATCTGCTCCCCCGCCGTGAGGGATCCCGACGCGGGAGCCGGCGCTTCGAAGATGTCCAGCGTCTCGCCCATAACCTCGGTCTCGCTGAAGCCCGTTTGCCGCAACATGGATGCATTGGTCTGCTCGATGCGGCCTGCCGCGTCCAGCGAGAACACCGCGAAATCATTTACCCCATCGATCAGGGACGCAAACCAGGCCTCCGCCTGCCTCATGCGGCGCTCCTGAGTTACCTGTTTTGAGATATCGGCGAGCGTCACCATGAAGCGCTGCTGGGATAGCTTCACCAGGGTACAACTGAGAACCTTGGTCAGATGGACTGCATCCGCTGTCTCCGGCCGGATCACAAGTCGCTGCCCCTCGCAGACGGGTCCGTGTTCCCCCTGGAAAGCCTCCAGAAGATTTCGTAGTTCCGGGGCATACGCTTCGATGATGTCGAAAAAATTTACGATCATCGGCTTCCGCGCGATCGGCAGCAAAAGCCTTATCGCGATCGGATTGATCATCACGATCTCCCCTTCCGGCGTGATCTCCAGTAAACCCACCGGGCAGGCATAGAGAAACTGCAATAACTGTGTGTGCTCGCCTTCCAACTGGCTGTTCATAGAGGCACTCATACTCTCAATGTTCTTCAAGGCTCTGCAAAGAGGCCCATACCGGCATCTACTTCAGCGTTGGATAAGAATGTACCGGCGCGAAGCCGATGCCGTCTGCAGCAGGCGAAGACGAACAGGGGTCGGTCTCATGCGCAAGGTCAGAACAAAGTCCAGCGAGGCGTCAAGCTCGGGTTCATCCTCAAAACGTTGCGCGACAAGGTAGTTGTTCATGCATTGCGCCGTGTTCGCGAAGAAGTGTGTACCGACCACGGACTCACGAGGTAAGCCGGCCAGCATGGACTCGGTGCGGTTATAGATCTCCACCAGTCCCTCTGAAGAAAGGCCTACGACTCCGAACGGCAACATGTCGCTCTGCTCTTGATTAAGATCGTGGAGGTGCGCGATCGTTATGTCTTCAAAGTCGGTACTCAACGCTTTGCTCTCCACGGCCATGTAGACTCCTCAACCTGTCCGCCGGGAACTTCTCTGAGCAGCGTTTGCAGATGCTTCGTAAAGAATATCTATTGAGACACGTCCCCCCCATACTCCGTTTGGGTAACGTGCCTTGACTGCATCAAGCAGTCCGCGTCAAACAGTCCGCATCAAGCCCCACCCTCTAAACAAGCGATGGGGGCGGGACGCCGGTTCCTCCCGAAGGAGGTGCCCAGGCAGGCAATGCCTCGAAGCCGGGTCGCGCGAAATAGAAGCCCTGCATGCTGTGGATCCCTAGATCGCACAAAACCTGCATCTCCTCTCTGCGTTCAATGCCTTCCGCGATGATTTGAATGTTGAGATCGCGGCACATGTGGACGATCGTCGCTATGATGGAGCGGCTCACCGGCCGCTGATCCAAAGCTTTGACCAGAGCTTGATCGATCTTGATAATGTCGGGTTGGAAGGCCGAGAGCAGGGATAAGCCGGAGTGACCCGCGCCAAAATCGTCGATGGCGACGCGCAGACCATGCGCCTTGTATTCCGTCATGATATTGCGTAGGTGCTCATGATCCCGAACCTGCTCCACCTCTGTGATTTCGAAGATGACGCGGCTCAAAGGAAATCCCACCGACTGCGCCGCATTCAGGGTCCTTGCAAGGCATTGTTTCGGCTCGTAAACGGCGTTGGGATAAAAGTTGATGTTCAGGTCAGCTTTGGTCTCAAGAATACCGAGCGCCGCTGAAATGATAATCGCCTTTTCCCGGCATCGCTGGTCGGTCGAGTAGCGATTGTTATGCAGAGTGCTGTCAAGGACGGAACTGGCAGGCTCACCCTTTGGCCCACGCGCCAAAGCCTCGTACGCCAGCACGGAGCCCGCCCGAACATCGACGATGGGCTGGAAGGCCATGGAGAAGGGGAAGTCGGGACCGGAGGTGCACAGCTTGCACCCTTCCGCCTGATGCGTCTTGACGAAGCGATCGTCCGCTCTTTGCATCGTCAACTCTGCTTTGGAGATTGCCTCATGCAAGGAAAGGTGATCCAGGTGCTCGTTCATCGTGCTTAGTCCCTTTCAACAGGTTTGTCGCAACAGGTAACTTTTTCTCAGCTGGAACTCACCCGAGACCAGGGTCGTCTTGAACGTCCAGAAGCGTGGAAAATAGACTTGGGCATGCACGGGCACGCATCCCGTCCGCTTCTCGAGGTCGACCGGTGATCGCTCATGCGGCGCCTCCTGTGTTCCGCCCGTCGCTGGCTGCCGGATCCTTCACGAATCGCTCAGCGCAGGCACTCCTCGAGATCCTCCGCCATTCGCCCCCGTTGTTTGAACCTTGGGCATGGCCGTTCCGGAGCTTTCGGAGTTCCCAGGCGCTCCAAATGATCTCGCAGGGTATTCGTTCTGTCAACGACGCGTGTCGAGGTGAACAAAAGACCGCGTCTCACGCTGGCGGACAGGAACACCAGACGTGCTATGGGCGAGTGCGTCGGTTCTCAGACCGATGGCCCGGCTCCACCGGCTGCTTCACTGGCTAACGACATTGCCCACAATCTGCAGCAACGGGACGGCAGCTCCATCCACCCAGCCCGGATTGTTGCCGTAAGCTACTGGATCTGGACGAGCTCCTGCGCGCCGTGGCCCACCGGCGGCGGACCGGCATCCGGGTGCTGCGGCGCGCGCCAGTGGTCGATGTAGCTCACCTGGTGCACGCAGCTGATCGTGCAGTTGGGCGCGCAGCCCTTTTCGGTAAGGAACTCGCGCTCCACATCGGCCTTGCTGTACTCCGCAATCGGGATGCCCGGATAGCCGCGCTGCTGCGAGCAGTAGCTGACGATCCCGTTTTCGTCAACGTAGAGGTAGCGCGAACCCGCGCGGCAGCGCCAGTCGTTCGGCTTGCCGTTGGCGATGGCCTCCTGAAAGCCGTTGAAGCGGGAGTACGACCGCCGCGTCAGCGAGCGCACCTCATTCCACACCCTGCGTTCGCGCTCGCCCAACGGTTTCAGCTGGCCGGAGCCGTCGTGGATAATGCCGATGGTCGACGAAAACCCGAGCTCCAGCGCGCGCTTCGAGATCACCAGCGCGTCCTCCGGATTGGCGATGCCGCCGCCCACCACGGAGTTGATGTTCACATGAAAATCGGCGTGCTCGGCCAGCATGCGCAGCTTGGCGTCGAGCACCTTCAGCGACTTCTTCGACACGGCATCCGGCATGATGTTGTCGATCGAAATCTGCATATGGTCCAGCCCTGCCCGGTTCAGCCGCGCAATCCGCTCCGGCATCAGCAGATAGCCGTTGGTGATCATGCCGGCAATCGCGCCGTTGTGGCGGATGCGCGCGATCACGTCGTCCAGTTCGGGGTGCAGCAGCGGTTCGCCGCCGGAGATGGTGATGACCGCGGTTCCCAGACGCCCCAGGTGATCCACGCGTCGCCGCATCTCGGCGATGGGCGTCGGGTCGGATACCTCATCGAACTCATTGCAATAGGTGCAGGCCAGATTGCACCGGCGCATGGGCACGATGTGCGCCATGTAGGGATGCCCGGTGTCCAGCAGCGCGGAGCCGATCGACTGCAGCTCGCGCAGGCGGCGCTCGGCGGCCAGCAGACGCCGTCGCGCGGTCATGCGTCGCTTTGCCTGAGCCGGCACTGCGCCCGGTGCCGGCGAACCGGTGCGGTCGGGGGCTGCCTCGGCAGCGGAAACTTGGACGTCAGTCGACATGAGCGACTTTATTCTACCGCTGTTCGCAAAGCCTGTGACGAACAGGCGCAGGAGTGGCCCGGTACACTGGGCACGAGGAGTTACACATCATGCCCCGTGAGATCAACTGGAACGACGTGCTGGAGATCGGCATTCAACTGCAGGAGGCCCATCCGGAGGTCGAACCCTTCTCCGTCCGCTTCACCGATCTGCACAAGTGGGTGACCGAGCTGCCCGGCTTCGTCGGCGACCCGGCCAAGTCGAACGAGAGCCTGCTCGAGGCCATCCAGCTCGCCTGGAACGAAGAGTATGAGGACGCCAAGCTCGGCTAACCCTGCAACAGACCAAATCCGAGCTGAAGCAGCAGAAAAAGGCCGACAAAGCGCAGGACAAGGCCAACGCCGCACAGCCGCAGTAAACCGTGATTCAAGACCTACCTTCCGCGGCGGAGCACTTGCCGCGGCAGCTTCGATCCGCTGAAGTGCAGGATGACAAAGCAAGTAACGGCCCAAACCACGCTCCCCGCGGCAATAACCGCCGCGTCCTGAGGATGCGTATGCGCCGCCGGCAGCCGGAAGGCCACAAACGCAATCGCCACCGCCGCGACGATCGCCGCCACCGCCGCCCGGCCAATCTCGCCGAACTCCAGGTGCAGCAGGCTGACCAGCCGTTTGCGGTGCAACAGCAGGGCGAGGCTCAGGGTCTGCGCCGTGATGCCGATGTCGGACGCAATAGCCAGGCCTTCAAGGCCCTTTGCCCGAAACAAAAACCAGTAAAGTGGCGCGGAAAGCAGCACGATGCAGACGCCGTTGATCGCCGGCGTCTTTGTATTGCTGGCGGCATAAAACGCCCGCGCATAGATTCCCTGTATGGCCCAGATACCGAGCGTTACGGCGAGCACGGCAAAGAGCTGCGTGGTTTCAGCCGCATCGGCGTGGTTGTAACGGCCACCGCGAAACAGGTCCATCAGCCACGGCGCGAGGGCGATCATCCAGGCTGAAACCAGCATACCCACACTCAGCAGCCGCGAAACCGAGCGCCCCACCGACGCGGAGAAGTCATAGAAACGCCCGCCTTGGAACAGCGACGCGAAGAAGGGCAGCGACGCCGCGCCCGCCGCGGAGCCGATCACGTTGAACGGTGCATTGAACAGGTCCTTCGCATTATTGATCAGCGTGACGCCGCCGAGTTTTACGCTGGCAAAGTAGTTCATGAACACGCCGTCGAACATGACCAGCGAAACGCCGATCATCAGTGGGAAACTCAAGCGCAGCCACTCGCGGAATACAGGATCGCGGAAGTCGACCCGCGGCTGAAAGCGCAGGCCGGTCCGCAAAGCGCCTAGTGTGTTCAGCAGGGCGGAGCCGATCACGACGCCGACAAGCACCCCGACCGCCAGGGAGTAGATGCCGAGCTGCTTGTGCAGCAGAACGGCCCCCAGAATGATGCCGCCGTTATAGATCGGCGACTGCAGCGCCTGGTAGATGAAAATGCGCCGCACCTGCAGCCGGGCGCTCATCATGCTGCCGGCAAAAAAGAACATCTGCGCGGGCAACATCAGGCGCGTCAATGAGGTGCAAAGTGCGGCGCGCGCGTCCCCGCGAAAACCCTTGTTCGCCAGGTCTACATACTGCGGCGCGAAGATTTCGCCTAGCAGCACACCGCCGCCCAGCACCACGAGCATCGTGCAAAGGACCACCGAAAGCGCGTGATCGCCGCCTTCCTCATCGCCGCGCTCGCGAAAGCGGTTCAGCACCGTGATCAGTGAAATGGACGCCGCGCCGCCAGCCAGGAAATAGCTGAGCAGGTCGGGCAGCTTGAACGCCGCCCGGTACGCGTCCTGCGCCACACCGGCGCCGAAGATCTCATTGATGTACTTGATCCGCACCAGCGCCAGCACGCCGGAGAGCAGCGAGCCCATCATCAGCAGCAGCGCCGCGGAGCCCACCGTGTGCGTCTTCTTGCCTGGCGAATTTTGTTGGGGAGCGCTCGGCACCGCTGCCACGGGGGCCATGGCCATAGGGTACTACTCGTCCAGAGACAGCTCTCGCGGGCCGCCGGGGATCAGGCGCAGGGTCTCCTGCCGTGCGGGCTCGCGTTGCGGGGCCACCGGTCGTGGTTCCAGCACCAGGCGCGGGCGCATGGGCTGGGCCTTGACCGGCGCCGGCGATCTTCCGGCACCGCGCGGCGGCATCTGCAGCAGCTCCAGCAGCGCCTGCAACTCGGTGCGCAGGGCGTGCAACTTCACCTGCCGGCGCACCTCGGCGCCTGCGGCATAATCGCTGGCCGGAGCCGTCAGTGCCAAGGCCACGGCCGGCTGAGCCTCTGCGGCGAACGTGGGGTGGACGGCGACTGCATCCGCACAATCCACCAACGCACCCGATGGCGACTCCGACGACGCCTCCACCGATGCCTCAAAGGGCGACACAAAAGGTTCGGCCGACTCCCTTGCCTTCACCTCGGTCTTGAAGACCTGCCGCGCGCCGGGAATGGTATAGCCCTGGTCATACAGCAGGCTCTTGATCCGCAGCGCCATCTCCACATCGCGTTTGCGGTAGAGCCGTTGCCCGGTGCCGCCCTTGTTGGGCTTCAGCTGCGGAAACTCGGTCTCCCAGAAGCGCAGAACATACGCGGGCACCTCGCACAGGCGGGCCACATCGCCGATGCGGAAGTACAGCTTGTCCGGGATCTCCGGTACGACAGTCTTGCGGATTGGCTGAATGCCCATGGCTGGCCTGTTCGGGCGATTGCCGGGCTGACGACCCCGGCGCCCTTGAATGTAGCCCGAGTATAAGTGCCGAAAACCACCGCAGACAGTACACAGCGCGGTTCCCACGCTACCTTTGCTGCGGAAGTGGTACGGTCGGCCCGTCCTTTCCGGAACCCATGCCACTCCAGCAACAACGTCGTCACTCCAGCAACGCGTCGTCATCCTGAACGCAGGGAAGGACCTGCTTTCACTCCCACGGCGGAACCAAAGGAGTAAACACCCGCCTCAAGCTTCACTTGAAGGTTGCCCGGTCGAGCCGCTGCCGCACATCCGGTAGCGCTGTAACAACGCGGATGCCTGACGTGCGCCACCCCGCATCGCGTCCGGCCCATCTGACGTCCTATAGTCCTATACTTAAGCCGCCCGTACAATGCCCGAATCCCTAACCGCCACCGAAGTTCTTCCCCCCGAGCCTGCCGCCCCGGAGACCGTCAACAGCTGTCCCAGCTGCAGTCACTGGCTTCCGGACGGCACGCTCGTCTGTCCCGACTGCGGCACCCTCACCTACGCCCGCCATCTTGGGGAACTCGCCAAGAGCGCCCAGCAGTTGGAGGCGCAGGGCCAATGGCCCGAGGCCCGCGATCGCTGGCACTCCATGCTGGCCTGGATGCCGGAGAACGCCGAACAGGTCGCCGCCATCCAGGGCCACATCGACCGCATCGATGCCCGCCTGGCCGGCGAGGCCGCCCGCAAGGCCAAGTGGACCAAGCGCCTGGGGCCGTTCGCTCCCATCGTCTTCTTTCTGCTGAAGCTGAAGTCGGCCTTCTTTCTGCTCTTCAAACTGAAGTTCTTTCTCGGCTTTTTCGGATTCTTCGCGCTCTACTGGGCGCTCGCCGGCTGGCGCTTCGCCCTGGGCGCGACGGTCTGCATTCTTGTCCATGAGATGGGCCACTTCGTCGCCGTGCGGCGACGTGGCCTGAAGGCCGATCTCCCCATGCTGATCCCCGGCCTGGGCGCCTACGTGAAGTGGTACTCGCAGGGCGTCTCGCGCGAGGATCTGGCCTCCATCTCCCTCGCCGGCCCGCTCTTCGGCCTGGGCGCGGCCGCCGTATGCCTCTTCATGGCGCTCACCACCCATAGCCTGGTCTGGCTGGTCATCGCCAACTTCGCCACCTGGATCAATCTCTTCAACCTGACGCCCATCTTCGGCTTCGACGGCTCGCAGGCCGTCTACGCACTTTCGCGCGTGCAACGCATCCTGCTGACCCTGACCTGCCTGCTCTTCTTCGGGCTCAGTGTGGTCGGCTCCAACCCCAACCGCATGGGGACGCAGTGGGTCTTCCTCATCGTGGGCGCCGGCATGGCCTGGCGCTGCTTCACCAAGGACGCCGCCGAAGTCCCGCACACCCGCACGATGGTCCAGTTTCTGTCGCTCATCCTGGTCCTGGGCTTCATGCTTTACCTTGCCCCCGTGCCCGGCGGCTTCTAACAGCCTCGGCTCCCCTCTCTCGTCATCCTGAGCCCCCGCGAAGGACTGCTTTTCGGCCTGCCAGCCGCAGGCTCAGTCTGGAAGCGCGCCGCAGGCTAACTCTGGAAGCCAGCCGCAGGCTCAGTCTGGAAGCCAGCAGATCCCTTCGCCTCGCTACGGCATGACAAACGAAGCAAAAGGCTCGAGCCTCCCGCCGGGTACAGGCTCCGCGAAACTTATACTCGGCCCTATGCCTCTTTCGCTCTCCCGCTCCGCCGCGCTCCAGGCCCGCGCTGAACGTTTCATCCCCGGCGGCGTTGATTCCCCTGTGCGCGCGTTTCGCGCCGTCGGCGGCCATCCGCCCTTCGTTGCCAGCGCCGAAGGCGCCTACCTTACCGACGCCGACGGTAACCGCTACATCGATATGTTCGGCTCCTGGGGACCGATGCTGCTCGGCCACGCCTTTCCGCCGGCCGTCGCGGCCATCCGCGACGCCGCCGGCCGCTCCGCCAGCTTCGGTGCGTCGACCGCTGCGGAGGCCGACCTCGCCGAACTCGTGCAGGGGTGTTTTCCATCCGTGGAGAAGCTGCGCTTTGTCAGCTCCGGCACCGAGGCCTGCATGTCCGCGATCCGCCTCGCGCGCGGCTTCACCGGCCGTAACTTCGTCATCAAGTTTGAGGGCTGCTACCACGGTCACGCCGATGCCCTGCTCGTCAAGGCCGGCTCCGGCGTGGCCACCTTCGGCATCCCCGGTTCGGCGGGCGTGCCGGCCGAAACCGCGATGCACACCCTCGCGCTGCCGTACAACGACCTTGGCGCCGTGGAAGCCGCCTTTGCCACCCATCCCGACGGGATCGCCTGCATCATCCTGGAGCCGGTCGTCGGCAACGCCGGTACCGTCATCCCCACGCCCAACTTCCTGCGCGGCCTGCGCGAGCTCACCTGGCGCCACGGCGCGCTGCTTATCTTTGACGAGGTCATGACCGGCTTCCGGCTCTCCACCGGCGGCGCCCAGGGCCTCTACCGGAATGAATTAGGCGGCGACGGCACCCACCCCGCCTGGCCGGACCTCACCACGCTCGGCAAGATCATCGGCGGCGGCCTGCCCGTAGGTGCCTTCGGCGGCCGCGCGGAGATCATGAACTACCTCGCCCCGCTCGGCCCCGTCTACCAGGCCGGCACACTCAGCGGTAATCCGCTGGCCATGGCCGCCGGCATCGCCACCCTGCAATATCTGCTCGACCACGCCGACGAGGTCTACCCCAAGCTCGACCGCACCACCGCCGCCATCGCCGAAGGCGTCGCAAAACTTGCCGCCGAACACGGCATCCCGCTGCAAACCAACCGTGTCGGCAGCATGTTCACCTGGTTTTTCACCAGCCTGCCGGTACATGACTTCGCCGGCGCCAGCACCTCGGACACTGCCGCCTTTGCCCGCTTCCATCGCGGCATGCTGGAGCGAGGCGTCTGGCTGCCCCCCAGCCAGTACGAGGCAGCCTTCGTCTCCGCCGCCCACGGCGAGCGAGAGGTCGAAGCCATCCTAGCCGCGGCAGAGGCCTCATTTGAGACATGGCCGCTATAGACTTTATGCAGTTATACGTCGTTCGACCAATAATTGGATAAACTCGGTAGCAATGGACCCTCGAAACAATCCATTCACACCCGGTGCTGGAAGTCAGCCCCCCGAACTGTCCGGCAGAGACAATCTTCTGGAAGACGGAGACATCTCCGTCCGTCGAACCCTGGATGGCCGAAACTCCCAGGGGCTGATACTGGTCGGCCTTCGAGGAGTAGGCAAGACCGTTTGCCTGAACCGTCTCTGGAGCCGTGCCGAGCAGGCTGGAGCAAAAACCATTCTGCTGGAGGCCACGGAAAGCCGTTCGTTCGTCGCGGCGCTGCTCCCGGAGTTACGCAGAACCCTCATCTCCCTCGATCTGGCTACCAATGCGGGGGACAAGGCGAAAAGAAGTATGAGGGTCTTCCGCAGTTTCGTCTCTGGCCTGAAACTTCGTACCGGGGAGTTGGAGTTCGAGTTTGGCGGCCTGGAGCCCGAACGCGGCGCAGCGGATAGTGGAGATCTCGAGGCGGATCTGGGCCAGCTACTCGGCTCCGTAGCGGAGGCGGCCCAGGAGCGGTCCACGGCCCTGGTCCTATGTATTGACGAACTACAAAACCTCTCTCAGGGCGAGTTCAGCGCGCTGATTATGGCCGCTCATCGAGCGAGCCAGCGAAACCTGCCCTTTCTTCTGCTGGGTGCCGGCTTACCCCAGATCGTGGCCCTGGCCGGACGCTCGAAATCCTATGCCGAACGGCTCTTCCGTTATCCCGAGATAGGTCCACTCGAGCCAGAGGATGCCCGGTCCGCACTGCAAAAACCCGTACAGGAAGCTGACGTTTCGTTTGCGCCCGAGGCCCTTTCCATCATCCTCGAGCAAACGCAGGGGTACCCCTACTTCCTCCAGGAATGGGGCAAAGAGGCGTGGAACACGGCCACCGGTCCCGTTATTACCGCAGCAGACATGGAAAGGGCGTATCCCGTTATCCTGCGAAATCTTGACCGCAGTTTCTTCCGGGTACGTTTTGACCGCCTGACCCCCAGCGAGCAGCAATACCTTCGCGCTTTGGCCTCGCTCGGCCCTGGAGCTCACCGTTCCGGAGAGGTAGCCCGCACTTTGGGAGTCAGCACCAGTAAGCTGGGTCCGCGGCGGGACTCTCTCGTGAAAAAGGGAATGCTCTACAGTCCAGCCTTCGGCGATGTCGCCTTTACCGTCCCCTTGTTTGACAACTTCATGAAGCGGATCATGCCCGAACGCGCCGCGTTGTAGGAGAGAGGATCTGTCCGTGGGATTCAGTGCAGGCCCGCCGAAGCACTACAACGGCGGCCATGCACCGGGCGGGAACGGTATCGCTCTCAGAAGCCAGTCCCTTTACCGCGCGGCCTGGGCTGACTCGTCTGAATCGATCAATTCCATTACTTCCACCAGAACCACCTGCTCGTCCCCATCAATCTCCCGCAGCTTGACCTCGACGATCTCCTTGCGGCTCGTCGGCACAACGCGCCCGGTGTACTTGGCCTCGATCGGCAGCTCACGGTGGCCACGGTCGATCAGCACCAGCAGCTGCACGCTCTTGGGCCGGCCGTGGTCGAACAGTGCATCAAGCGCCGCGCGAATCGTGCGCCCGGTGTACAGCACGTCGTCCATCAAAATGATGTCGCGCCCGGCCACATCGAAGCCGACCTCGCCCTTTTCCACCACCGGCCGCACATCGTGCGTGGACAGGTCGTCGCGATAAAAGCTGATATCCAGCACGCCCGTGTCGATCGGATGGCCTTCGATGCCGCCGATAATCTTGCCGATCCGCTGCGCCAGCGGTACACCGCGCCGCTTGATCCCCACCAGCCCCAGGTTGGTCGCGCCGTGGTTGCGCTCCACGATCTCATGCGCCAGCCGCACCAGCGTCCGCTCAATCTCGGAGCCGGACATCAAGCGGCCTTTCTCGCGCAGCTGTGGCATGCGTCCGGGAGCTCCGGTTTCAGGCAGGGTCGCCATCTGGGTCGCGGGAAGGGAAGGGACTGTGTCGCTCACGCCCCGATTCTAGCAGCGGCCGCCGAACGCTAGCCCAAAGCATGCTCCCGGCTACGCCGTGCGCCGCCGGCTCAGCAACAGCCCGGCAAAACCTGCCGTCACGGCCGCTAACAGAAGGTAGAGCGCGCTGGTGACCGTCACCATCCAGAGCAGAAAACCCACCCGGAACTCGGGGACACCCAACATGTGAAGAATCGGTGCGGCCGCATCGCCATACTGCGCCTGCGTGGTGGTCCGCACCTGCGCAAAGGCCGCCGCGAGCTCCGTATCGATCTCATGGCTGTGTAGCGCAAACCTCGCCAGCACGGCACCCAGCGTGAAAACCGCGGCGCTGCTCACCAGGATCAGCAGACCGGTCAGCAAACCCAGCCGCGCGGCAAAACCCGCGGAGAGCGCTTTGGCCTGCGTGCGCAGCTGACTGCCAAACTCCGCTTCGGGCTCAGGTGCAGCCGGGCTCTCGACCGGACGGCGGAGCTGGCTGCGCGTGTTGTAAAAGCTGACCGTCAGGATCGGCGCGCTGACGATCCAGATCCAGTCCAGGAGCAGCAGTGGCGCAAAGAGCAGCGCACCCACGCCCAGCGCCAGGGCGATCCCGCTGCTCAGCAAGGCATATTCCACGGCCATCGGCCAGCGGTTGGCGCCCCGCCCGCGAGCCCGGCGCAACCGGCCCACCGGCAACCCGCCCGTTTCCGGCTCGGTCTCCTCGGCCGCCCCTGCTGTCGTGCGTTCGCCATAGCTCCGGATCACCTCGGCCGCCTGCTGCTGCAGCTCTTCGGAGAGAAAAATCTGTGGCGCGCCGCAGACGCTGCAATACGTCAGCTGCCCCGCATCCAGCGTCAGGGGGTGGTGGCAGCGGAGGCAGGGCCGTTCGGTCACACCTTTGAAGCTATCCGACCCGGGCACGTTCGGCAATGCGCCAACGCCGCCTGCTTCGCTGCCAAACAGCCACGGCGGCTCACTCCCGGTCGCCGTCACCGTGCTTTTTGGAGTCGCCGGGCAGCTCCAGCTCTATCAGGCCGATGCGCGTGCCGCCGTCCTCACCTTTCACGCTGACGATGTGCTGCACCCCCGGTGAACCCGCCCGCAGCTGCAGCTCGGCATCGGTGTATTCGTGATTCTGCCCGCTGCATGTCAAGCCTTCCGTCGTGCGTGTCGGCGTCCCTACAGTCTCAGCCCCGCGGCAGGTGAGCACCGCGCCGTAACGGCTCATATCCTTGCGGTAGAAGTCGAGCACCTTGCCCTGTGCGTCGCCGGTCTGCAACTCCAGGGCATGCACCCCGAGCTTGAAGCCGCCGAAGCTCATGTTCACATCGGCGGCCCCATCGTCGTCGCCTTTCTTGTGCACCGTCGCCGCGCCCGGGTAGGGCGTCAAGCCTAGCCCCTGGAGCGCCGCCGCGTTGTCCGTCTTCACGTGCATGGAGCCAAACGGCGTCCCGATGTTCACGTCGTCGTTTTTTCCGTTCTTGTGCGTATCGATGCGGCAGCCGCCCAGGCTGAGTCCAAGGGAAATGGAAGCGGCGGCAATCGGGAATGGGTGGAGGCGCATGGAGGAACTCCTGGGGAAGTCTGAATCCGAAATCTTGGTCGAAGCACGCGAGAGGGGAGACATCAGCGGAACCTCGCACCTTCTGCCCCGAATATGCCCACTATCCTGAAGATACGGCGGGAGGCCGGCTCCGGTTCCACGTATTTCCGCAGGATGTCTCTGCCGGGCTCGCCGGCACTCGGGCACCCGGAAGGACAGGAGGGAGAGCCTCGCGCGGGCTGAAACAGGGGCTTCATATGGACCGGGCCCCCTTCCCTGTACACTTGATTCCGCGTAGCTATGAGCCGTTTCGCCGCGTCCAGGCCTCGTTTGGAGGTCGTCGGCAGACCGCTCCATCTTCCCAACGCGAAGGATACCGGACCGCATGAGCGCCACACAGACTCCCCCCGTCGTCATCGATCAAGCCACATCGGACATCGACCAGCTCTCTATCAACACCCTGCGTCTTCTCGCCGTCGATCAGGTGGAAAAGGCCAAGAACGGCCACCCCGGCGCCCCACTCGGCTGCGCGCCCATGGCCTATCTGCTCTTTCACAAGTTCATGAAGTACAACCCGACCGATCCGCTCTGGTCGGACCGCGACCGCTTTGTGCTCTCCAACGGCCATGCCTCCGCGCTGCAGTACGGCGTCCTGCACCTCGCCGGCTATGACCTTCCTCTCGAGCAGCTCGAAAACTTCCGCGAGTGGGGATCGCACACCCCCGGCCACCCGGAGTACGGTGAGACCCCCGGCGTCGAGGTCACCACCGGCCCGCTCGGCCAGGGTCTAGCCGAAGCCATCGGCCTCGCCATCGCCGAAAAGCACCTCGGCGCGGTGTACAACACCGGCGAATCCAAGATCGTCGACCACTACACCTACGTCATCTGCGGCGACGGCGATCTGATGGAAGGCGTCTCGCACGAGAGCTGCTCGCTCGCCGGCACCCTCCAGCTCGGCAAGCTGATCCTGCTCTACGACGACAACCTGATTTCGCTCGACGGCCCCACCGACCTCAGCTTCACCGAGGACGTCACCAAGCGTTTCGAGGCCTACAACTGGCACGTGCAGTTCGTCTCCGACGGCAACAACCTCGAGGAGCTGAACAAGGCCATCGAGGCCGCCAAGATGGAGCACTCCAAGCCCTCCATCATCCGCGTCCGCACCGTCATCGGCTACGGCTCGCCCAAGGCCGGCACCAAGGGCGTGCACGGCGAAGCGCTCGGCACCGACGCCACCAAGGCCACCAAAAAGTTCTTCGGCTTCCCCGAAGACCAGAGCTTCTACATCCCCGAAGACGCGCTCAACAACTGGCGTCAGGCCGTCCCCAAGGGCAAAAAGGCCCAGGAGGAGTGGCAGGCCAACTTCGAAAGCTACAAGCAGCAAAACCCCGAGCTCGGCGCGCAGTACACCCGCTGCACCGAGATGAAGCAGCCCGACGGCTGGGAAAAGGCGCTGCCCGTCTTCCCGGGTGGTCCCGATGCGAAACCCGTCGCCACCCGCAACGCCGGCCAGGTCGTCATGAACGCCCTCGGCAAGGTGCTGCCGGAGCTCTTCGGCGGTGCGGCCGATCTCACCAGCTCCACCAAGACCATCTTCAAGGACTCGGCGAACTTCCATGAGGATCCCAAGGGCCGCAACGTCTTCTTCGGCGTCCGCGAGTTCGGCATGATGGCCGCGGTGAACGGCATCGCCGCACACGGCGGCTTGCTGCCCTTCGGCTCCACCTTCTTCACCTTCTCCGACTACTGCCGCTCCGCGCTGCGCATGGGCGCGCTGCAAAGCTCGCACTCGCTCTACATCTTCACGCATGACTCCATCGGCCTCGGCGCCGACGGCCCCACCCATCAGCCCGTCGAGCACCTGATGAGCCTGCGCGCCATCCCCCAGCTCACCGTCTTCCGCCCCGCGGACGCCAACGAAACCTCCGCCTGCTGGAAGCTGATGGTAGAGCGCAAGTCGGCCTCCGTGCTCGTACTCTCCCGCCAGGACCTGCCGGTCATGGATGCGGTCAAGTACAAGATCATGGAGGGCACCGCCAAGGGCGCCTACGTGCTTGAGGCCTACGGCAAAGACATCATCCTCGTCGCCACCGGTTCCGAGGTCGAACTCGCGCTGGCCTCCGCTGAAGCGCTCAAAGCCGAGGGCATCAACGCCACCGTCGTCTCCATGCCCAGCTTTGAGGTCTTCGAAGACCAGCCGGAAGAATACAAGATGTCCATCTTCCCCCACGGCACCCCGAAGATCTCCATCGAAGCCGGCGCCACCATGGGCTGGTGGAAGTACATCGGCCGCGACGGCATCGCCATCGGCGTGGACCGCTTCGGCGCCTCCGCCCCCGGCCCGATCGTCCTGGAAAAGTTCGGCTTCTCCGTGCCGAACGTCGTAGAAAAGGCCAAGTCCTTGGTCAAGAAGTAACCCTGCACTACACAAACAGCAACGGCCAGCCCCAAAAAGCTGGCCGTTCCCTTTTTCCCTCGCCGCGGTCCAGCAAAGGGCCGGAACCGCTCACGATTTTCTTTTCTAAATACATGATTTCCGGTGAAGGCGTTTCTCAGGATTGATCCGGGAGACTGCGCCGAAGCGGCACATTCATGAGTGCTTCACCTCGCGGTCGGCAAGGCCTACTTCCACTTTGTTGCATCGCGCATAGCTTGTCGCAACCAGAGATGGCGGACGTCCAGATCCTGACGGGTATGCCAGATCATGAGATAGCGAAAGCTCGCAAGCTCGACAGGGGCCGGCACCAATCTCGTTTGCGTAGGGTTGACCAGACTCTCTGCCAGCTTCCGGGGCAACGTTGCGATGAGCGACGTTCCTGCAACCATGTTCAGACCCACGCAGAAATAGGGAAGCGTAAAGGCGCATCGCCGCGTCGCGCCAACTTTGGTTAGGGCAAGATCGGGTACAGCCTGCTGGTTTTCCAGCACGCTGATGCAGACATGCTCCGCGGCAAGGTATTGCCCAAGCGAGAGCTTCTTCTTATAGGCGCTCTCCTTTGCAACTGCACAGACCAGCTCCTCTTCAAACAGCACTTCACTCTTCAGCGTCGCCGGCAGTGCCCGGAATTCAGCGTCCAGCAGCAGGTCGAAACGATTCGCCTCCAGGTCGCTGAATCGGTCATCGGTATAGGCCTGGAACAAGAAGTCGAGATTGCGGCGCTCGGCGTGTCGTTTCGCAAGTGCAGGTCCATACAGTTGGGCCAGGCTGTCACTCGCGGCAAGCCGGAAGGTAGCCTGCTCTGTCGAAGGATCGAACTCCTTGCCGGAGATCAATCGTTCAAGTTGTGGAAGGATCACGGTCAGTTCCTGAAGCAGTGCCTGCCCTCGTGGTGTGGGCTCATACTGCCTTGCCCTTCGGACGAGAAGATCGTCGTGGAACAGCTCTCGCAACCGCTGCAAGGATCGGCTGACGGCCGGCTGACTCAGCCTCAGGCGATTCGCGGCCCGCGAGATCGTTTTCTCTTCGACCAATGCAATGAAGTAAACGAGCAGATTCAGGTCTGCCTGGCGTAGTTGCGTAAGACGCATAGTCACTCTGCACAGTATGCATGATTCTTACTTATGTCCAGGTCGTCTTACCAGCGTAGGACATTCGAAAAGGAGACACTATGACAGGAACGGCAATCGTAACCGGCGCATCCGGCGGCATCGGCAGGGGCATTGCGGAACGTCTAGCCGCGGACGGGTTTTCCGTGGTTCTCACCTATTCCGGCAACGCGGCAAAGGCGGAAGACGCTCTGAAGAGCATCCAGGCCGCTGGTGGAAAAGCGATCTCCGTCGCCGCGGATATCTCCAAGGCGGACGAAGTCAAGAAGATCTTCGAGGCTGCCCGGTCCAACTTTGGAGAGATCGCGGCCGTGGTCAACAGTGCGGGCATCATGCCGCTGGCACCGATCCAAAAGGGCGATCTTGACGCCTTCGACAAGGTGATCGCCACCAATCTGCGGGGCAGCTTTCTGGTCATGAGCGAGGCGGCAAACCACGTCGCCGATGGCGGCCGCATCGTCACCTTCTCCAGCAGCGTACTTGGAAAGAACTTCCCGGCATACGGCGCATACATCGCTTCGAAAGCAGGCGTTGAAGGCCTCACCCGCGTTCTGGCTAACGAACTCGGCCAGCGCAAGATCACCGTCAACGCCGTCGCCCCGGGGCCGGTGGCCACGGAGCTGTTTCTCAAAGGCAAGAGTGAAGAGCAGATCGCAGGCATCGGTAAGTTGGCACCGCTTGGCCGGATCGGAGAAGTGGCGGACATCGTCGGGATCGTCTCTTTTCTCGTCGGCCCCGAAGGTGGCTGGGTCAACGGCCAGGTCCTGCGCGTCAACGGTGGGTTTGCTTAAACCAAAGGCGTCTGCCGCAATCCGTCTCTCCTTCTGAGTCGCCGCTATCGGTGCGGCGACTCGGAGCACTCCAGCTAAACGCTTTTACGAAAACGAGGGATCATGTCCAAGTATGTAGTCGTAATTACGGGTGCATCCTCCGGCTTCGGAGCTTTATCGGCCCGCGCTATCAGCAGGGCGGGTCATATTGTGTATGCCGGTATGCGGTGGACCGCAGGCGAAAACGCCAAAGAGGTTGAAGCGGTACGACAGTTCGCGCTCGACGAGAAAGTGGATCTTCGATCGGTTGAGATGGATGTCCAGTCGCAGGAATCGGTGGACGCGGCCATTCAACAGATCGTGGCCGAAACTGGCCGCCTGGACGTATTGATCCACAATGCCGGACACATGAGTTTCGGCCCCTCGGAGGCCTTTACCGTCGAGCAGGTTGCCGAACTTTACGACGTCAATGTCCTCAGCACGCAGCGGGTGAACCGTGCGGCGCTTCCCATCCTGCGCAGGCAGGGCAAAGGACTCGTCGTATGGATTGGCAGCTCCAGCACCCGCGGCGGCACGCCACCCTATCTGGGTCCATACTTCGCCGCAAAGGCCGCCATGGATTCCCTTGCGGTCACCTATGCCGGAGAACTGGCGCGCTGGGGTATCGAGACCACGATCGTTGTGCCGGGTGTCTACACCACAGGTACCAACCACTTCCCGACGGCGGACCATCCCGGCGATACAGCGCGCGCGGCCGAGTACGCCGGCGGGCCTTACAAGGACATGCCGGAGCTCGTTCACAAAGGACACGATGTCATGGCCCCGGCAGGATCGGACGTTGCCGACGTTGCCCGTGCTATCGCAAAAGTGGTCGATACCCCTTTCGGTAAGCGTCCCTTCCGCGTCACCATTGATCCGGCGGACGCCGGTGCGGAGGTCATCAATATGATGGGCGATCGCGTTCGGGTCGAACTGTTCCGCCGCATTGGGATGGAAGACCTGCTGAAACCCCACGAAACCGCCTAGCCTTTGTTTCAAAGTCGCGCTTCACCGTAACTGAGCTCAGCTAGTACTCCGAGCTCAGCTAGTGCTCCGAGGTCGTGCGGTGCCGGACGCCGTCAAAGGTGACGTCGAAAACACCACATAACTGGTTGTCGACGGCACGGGAGGTTTTGCTGGCCAGGTCGTATCTCAAATCAAGCACGCAACCGGGCTGTTGGGCTGTATCGAGGATATGGAGCAAAGCCCCATGGCCAGGGCATCGCCACCGACGTCCCCGGAAGCGGTACTGTACGCCATCGGGTACGTACTCCTGTTCTTGACAAAAGCATTCAGGCAAACACTGCTCTCCTGAGGAGGCCTCGGGGAGAGTGATCCTCCGTCAGCCCCCGCAGCTGTCCGGGGAGCAAGAAAGGTCCGGAGCTAACCCGTTTTCCGAACGTACTTTAGCACTGAAGTACCCCAGGGGGGCGGCTCAGGGGCAGTACCATAAACCCATGACGCAGGACGAAGCCAAACTCCAGGCCGCCAAACGTGCCGTGGAGTTCATCCATGACGGCATGAACGTCGGCCTCGGCACCGGAACCACCGCCACGCTCTTCATCCAGGAGCTCGGCAAGCGCGTGCAGAACGAGGGCCTGCGCATCCGCGCCATCGCCACCTCCGACGCCAGCCGCGATCTGGCCGTAAAACTCGGCATCCCGATCACCACCTTCGAAGAAACGCCCATGCTCGACATCAACGTCGACGGCGCTGACGAGGTCGCGCCCGGTCTCGCTCTCATCAAGGGCGGCGGCGGCGCACACCTGCGCGAAAAGATCGTCGCCTCCGCCGCAAAGCAGTTCATCGTGGTTGCCGACGCGACAAAAGTCGTCCCGCAGCTCGGCAAATTCCCTCTTCCGGTCGAGGTGATCCAACTCGCCCTTCCGCTCGTCCAGCGCCGCCTCGAAGCCCTCGGCCTGCACCCGAAACTGCGTCCCTTCCGCGAAGGCCACGGCCAGCTCGGTGGCCCCTGGATCACCGACGAGGGCAACGTCATCCTCGATTGCTTCTGCGGCGCCATCCCCGACCCGGCAAAGACCGCCGCCGAGATCCGCGCCATCGTCGGCGTCGTCGAGCACGGTCTGTTTCTCAACATGGCCACGCTCGCCCTCGTCGCCGGCGAAGACGGTGTCGAAGAGCTTCGACCGTAGAAGTCGGCTCCGTACGGTAAAGCTGCCTGTGCCTCTATGAGGTAAGCGCCGGGCGGCTCAGGCATGCTTGGAATCCTTGAATCAAGGGACCGCTTTGGGCCATCGCAGCTCTGCTGAGCCTCGCCATAACGACCTGAATCGCCGATGACAAGTCATCGGCGGCTGACATCGCTAAAGACTGATTTGCCATCCCATGTGTCATGCCAATCGACGTCTCTACAGCAAAGAACGGCTTTCAGCGAGGCAAAAACTGGTTCATCACGGGCGCCTCCAGCGGCTTCGGCCGTCTGCTGGCAATCTATCTGCTGGAGAGAGGCGCCAACGTAGTCGCCACGGCGCGCAACATCGACGATCTCGGCGACTTCACCAGCCGTTTTCCCGGCGCGGTCATCCTCCCACTCGATGTCACCAGTGAATCCTCCATCAACCACGCCGTAGCCGACGCGATCGGCCACGTGGGCCACATCGATGTGCTCGTCAACAACGCCGGCTACGGCATCTGTGGCGCGGTCGAGGAGGTCACCGAGGGCGAGTACATGCCGATGTTCAACACCAACGTCTTCGGCCTGATCAACCTCACCAAGGCCCTGCTGCCGCAGTTCCGCGAACGCCGCTCGGGCGCGATCATCAATCTGTCCTCCATCGGCGGCTTGATCGGATCGCCCGGCTGGGGCTACTACAACGCCACGAAGTTCGCCGTGGAAGGCCTCAGCGAGGCACTTTACGGCGAGTTGGCGCCCATGGGCGTGCACGTCATGCTGGTCGAGCCCGGCCCATTCCGAACCGATTTCCTCGGCCGCTCCGGCAAGGAGGCCAGCCGCCGCATCGCCGACTACGAAACCACCGTCGGCAAGACGCGTGAATACTTCCAGCATCAGGACGGCAAGCAGGCCGGTGATCCGCAGCGCGCGGTCGTGGCCATGGTGGAGGCGATCAACTCGCCTGAGCCGCCTAAGCACCTATTGCTCGGTAAACTCGCCCTGCAGCGGATGCGTAAGCACGTCGGGGAATGGACGCAGGAGCTGGAAAAATGGCAGGATGTCACGGAAGGCGCCGACTTTCCTGCCGACCAGCAGCCGGCCGTGGCGGCCGCTCCCTACGGCAATCGCTGAGGCTCAAAATGGCCACGCGTACCCTCAACGTAATCACGACGGCTTCCGATGTCGTAGGCTAAGGGAGGTACACAGGTCCGGAATCACCCGCGCACGACGCGCAAAAGGATAGGCATATGGAACTAGGAATGATCGGTCTTGGAAAGATGGGCGGCAACATGGCGGAGCGTCTCCGCAAGGCCGGCCACAAGGTTGTCGGCTTTGACTTCTCAGCCGAAGCGGTCAAAAAGCTCGCGGATGCGGGCTCGGTAGGCGCTAGCACGATTGAAGACATGGTGAAGAACCTCACCCAGTCGCCGCGCGCGGTCTGGATCATGGTGCCCGCCGGCGATCCCGTCGACCAGACCATCGCCAAGCTTAAGCCCCTCATGAACAAGGGCGACATCTTCATCGACGGCGGCAACTCCAACTACAAGGACTCGCAGCGCCGCCACGACGAGCTCAAAAAGGAAGGCTTTGAGTTCGTCGACGTCGGCACCTCCGGCGGTATCTGGGGCATCACCGAAGGCTATTCCATGATGGTCGGCGGCGATGAGCCCGTGGTGAACTCGCTCAAGCCCATCTTTGAAACGCTCGCCCCCGCGCCCGATCAGGGCTGGGGCCGCACCGGTCCCGCCGGCGCCGGACACTTCGTCAAAATGGTGCATAATGGCATCGAGTACGGCATGATGCAGGCCTATGCCGAAGGCTTCGCAATCATGGAAGCCAAAAAGCCCCTGAACCTCGACATCGAGCAGATCTCGCAGATCTGGCGGTATGGCTCGGTGGTGCGCTCCTGGTTGCTGGACCTCACGGCGGATGCGCTGAAGCACAATCCCAACCTGGACGGCATCGCGCCTTTCGTCCCCGACTCCGGCGAAGGCCGTTGGACCGTCTTCGAGGCCATCGACCTCAACATCTCCGCTCCCGTCATCACGGAATCCCTGATCCGCCGCCTCCGTTCCCGCGAGGAAAACAATATGACCGACCGCATGTTGTCCGTCATGCGCAACGCCTTCGGCGGGCACGCCGTTAAGAAGGACTAGCTCGGCGGCGCAATACCACTCAGGTGGAGGCGGGTTCGTGAAGCTTCGGACCCGCCTTCCGCATCGAACTGGCGGCGTATGGTTGCCGTGCATAGTAAACCTAAGTGAAGGAGAAGTAATGGCAGCAGCAGAGGTGGGAAAGTCAATGACAGACCGGGACGTAGCCGGCGAGGTTTCGCAAAATGAGCGGGTGCCGGACCCCTGCATCGTCGTCATCTTCGGGGCTTCGGGCGATCTGACCAAGCGCAAGTTGCTCCCGGCGCTCTTTCACCTCGACCAGCAAAATCTGCTGCCAAAAGACTTCTCCGTCGTCGGCGTTGCACGGCGTGATTTGTCCGCCACCTTCGCGCCGGACATGCAGGATGGCATCCTCAAGGGCGGTGGTGTGGACGCGGGCGACTCCAAGCTCAAGCCCTTCATGGATCGCGTAAAGTACTTTGCGACCAACTTCGACGACGACGCCGGTTTCGAAAAGCTCAAGACCTACCTTGCAGAACTCGACGGCCAGCTCGGCACCAAAGGTAACCGCCTGTTCTACCTCGCCGTCGCGCCGGAGTTCTTCGCCGACATCGCGCAGCGCCTCAGCAAGCACGGCATGACCGAGGCAGCCGAGGGCAGCTGGGTCCACGTCATCATCGAAAAACCCTTCGGCGTCGATCTGGAATCCGCCAAGACCCTGAACGCCGAAATCAACAAGGTTCTCCGCGAAGATCAGATCTTCCGCATCGATCACTACCTCGGCAAAGAGACTGTACAAAATATTCTCGTTTTCCGCTTCGGCAACGGCATCTTTGAGCCGGTCTGGAACCGCAACTACGTCGACCACGTCGAGATCACAGCTGCCGAATCCATCGGCATTGAAGGCCGCGGGCCCTTTTACGAGACCGCCGGCGCCCTCCGCGACGTGCTGCAAAATCACGTCATGGAAGTACTCAGCTTTGTCGCGATGGAACCGCCGGATAACTTTGAGTCCGCCGCCGTGCGCACCGAAAAGCTGAAGGTCTGGAAGGCCATCCAACCCATTCCGGTAACCGACACCGCTCGCGGCCAGTACGGCCCCGGCACGGTGGACGGCAAGGACGTTATCGGTTACCGCCAGGAGGACCGCGTCAACCCGGAATCGGGCACCGAAACCTTCGCGGCCATGAAGCTCTCCATCGAGAACTGGCGATGGGCCGGCGTTCCGTTCTACATTCGCGCGGGTAAGCGCCTCGCGAACCGCGTGACCGAGGTCACCGTCACCTTCAAGCAGCCGCCGTTGCACCTGTTCAAGGGCAATGACACCGGTTCGCAGGTGATGCCCAACGTGCTCAAGATGCGCATCCAGCCCGATGAGGGCATCACGCTCATCTTCGGCGCAAAAATTCCCGGCCCGACCACCAACGTCAAGCCTGTGCAGATGCATTTCAGCTACGCCGACGCCTTTGGCAAAAGCTCGGCGAACGGTTATGAGCGCCTTCTGCTCGACGCCATGCTGGGCGATGGCACCCTCTTCGCCGAACGTGCGGGCGTGGAAGCCACCTGGGCGCTGATGACGCCGATCCTGGAGGCCTGGAAGGCGGATCAGCCCAAGGACTTCCCCAATTACACCGCCGGCAGCCAGGGTCCGAAGTGTGCCGACGACCTGCTTGCGAAAGACGGAAGAGCGTGGAGCAAGCTGTAAAGCTCCAAGCGCGTGTGCCTTGAGACACGACACAGGGCAATGGCCGCCGGCCGCTGCCCTGTGTAAGCTTGACTGGGCATCCCCGGCAGGGGTTCAATAATCGTTCCGCCGCCGTACTCTCGACCATCCTGCGAAAGAACCTTAGTTTATGCCTCAACCGATCAGCGTTACCTATCTCGTCTGGCCGACCGCGGCCGATCTGGCCCTTGCTTCGGCCCGTAATATCGCGGAAAAGGTGCAGGCCGCCGTCGCTCGTCGCGGCGTTGCCCGCCTGGCCATCTCCGGTGGCTCCACACCGCAGGCCGCCTTTAAACTGCTAGCCGATCCCACTCATCCCTTCGCCAATACGATTCCCTGGGACAAGCTGCAGCTCTTCTGGGTGGACGAACGCTGCGTTCCGCCCGACAACCCGGAGTCGAACTACGGCGTTTGCAAGAAGCTCCTGCTCGATCACGTGGCGATTCCCCCCGCCAACGTATACCGCATGGAAGGCGAACTCGATCCTGAAGAGGCCGCCTCCCGCTATGAAAGCGTCCTGCGCAACACGTTGAAGCTGGAGGGCGCGGAGGCTCCGGCCTTTGACCTGCTCTTGCTCGGCATGGGCGACGACGCCCACACCGCCTCGCTGTTTCCGCACACCGAAGGCCTCACCCAGTTTGGGCGCCTCTGCATCCCCAACCACGTGCCGCAGAAGGACACGTGGCGCCTCACGCTCACCTCGCCCGTGATCAATCAGGCCACCGAGGTTGTATTCGAGGTCGGCGGGGCGGCAAAGACTGCGATCGTGGCCGAGGTGCTCACCGGTCCACGCGACCCGGAACGCCTGCCCTCGCAGCTAATCCGGCCCGTGAACGGCCGTCTTCTTATGCAATTGGACGAGCTCGCCGCCGCAAAGCTGCCCGCCGCCATGGAAATCTCTTCCACGAACGGCAGTCACAAGATCGGCACCCTCGAGATTTAGCGACACAGGTCATAACAGCAGCACACGGAGCTTAAAGAAGCATGATTCTCGCGGGTGATGTCGGCGGTACCAAAGTTCATTTGGCGTTGTATAACTTTGCCGATGGCAAGCTGGTCAAACAGCGCGAGGAGAAGTTCCCTGCCTCCGAGTACGCTTGCCTTGACGATGTCGTGAAGACATTCCTGGCTAGGGGCAACGAAAAGAAGGAGGAGATCGCTGCCTCCTGTTTCGGCTGTCCCGGCCCGGTGCGCGACGGCCGCCTGAAGCTCACGAATCTCCCCTGGACGCTGGACGCCCGCGATCTGCAGCACTCGATCGGCATCGAGCACATCTTTCTGATCAACGATCTGGAGGCTAACGGCTTCGGCATCCCGGAGCTCACCCCAGACAAGATTCACACCCTGCACGAAGGCGACCCTGCGGCTGTCGGTCATCGCGGCCTGGTCTCCGCCGGCACCGGCCTCGGCGAATGCCTGCTGATCTGGGATGGCAAGCTGCGCCGCCACACCCCTATCCCCTCCGAGGGCGGCCACACCGATTTCTCCCCGCGTACCGACAAAGAGATTGCGCTGCTGCAATACCTCCGCCGCACGTTGAACGGCCGCGTCAGCTTCGAGCGCGTCGTCTCCGGCATCGGGATCAAGAACGTGTACGCCTTTTTGCGCGACGACCAAAAGATGGAAGAGCCGGCCTGGCTTCGGGATCGTCTGGCGTCTGAAGATCCCAACGCGGTTATCGGCACGCTCGCTGAAGCCGGTGCATCCGAGATCTGCGCTGAGGCCATGCACCTCTTCAGTGCAGCCTTCGGCGCCGAAGCCGGTAACGTCGCCCTTAAGGTCCTCGCTCATGGGGGTATCTACCTCGGCGGCGGCATCGCTCCCAAGGTGATCAAAACCATGTCCGGCGGCCCTTTCACGGGAGCCTTCCTCGACAAGGGCCGCATGCGCCCCATCCTCGAAAGCATCCCGGTCCGCATCATCCTAGACGACACCTGTGCGCTCCTGGGGGCCGCAGCCTTCGCGGAAACCCGCGCCGCCGACCTCTCCGGCCGCTCGGAACGCATGGCCTCGCTCAGCTAGACCATCTCGCCGATCTAGAGCATCTTGCCGATCGTCACAGGTGCCGCACGACCTTGTCATGCGCTGTAGAACCTTGGCCTCATGCACCATAGAAAGTTGCCGTGCGCCGCACAACCTTGTCATCCTGAGCGTAGCGAAGGACCTGCTATTTGTTCGGCGACTCTGCCTCTTCAGAAACGAGCTTTAGTACGGGCGGAAGCGTCACACCAGGCGGAAACGCTCCCGCATCAGCCGCTCAAAGCGCGGCTTCCAGATAAGATCGTAGGCCAGCTCCTTGCCGGGAAACATTGCCAGAGCCGCGGTGCGCGCATCGGCGACCATCGCCGCGGCCTCGTCGTAGCTCAGGGTGCGATCCTGCGCGATCACGCCCATGACCATGTTCATCATCATCTGCAGGCGTCGCAGCAGCTTGGCTTCCTCCCGCTCCGCTGCGGTGTCCCGTGCCTGCGCAGGTACGGCTACGCCCGCCTGCGCGGCACCGTCTTCTCCGTGCGCGGAAAAGATCTGTTCCGCGTCGCCTGTCTTGCCTTCGAAGCTCTTCTCCCGCTCGTCCATGCGTGCCCTCTGCGGCTCCAAATCACGTTCAGGCTCATTTATACGCCGCACCTGCCGGAAGGTTGCGCACCGCTCCCTCGGCGCTGAGCAGGAACGTCTCCGCCCCTTCCCGGTCGGTCCGCAGGGTGTGTACATGGGCTGCTTCCAACCGCTCCAGCACCTCGGCCCGCGGATGTCCGAACGTATTGTGCTGGCCCACGCTGATGACGGCGTCACGCGGTGCCACGGCTGCCAGAAACTCTGGATTCGTGGAGGTACGGCTGCCATGGTGGCCCACCTTTAACAGGGTCACTGGCTGCAAATGTCCACTGCTGACCATAGACGCCTCGCTCGGGCTTTCCGCATCGCCTTCCAGTAGCACGCTGGCGCGTCCCCACTGTAGCTGCACCACTAGGGAATCGTCGTTTCGTGCCGTTCCCGGATTGCGGTAGCCCGGCATCGGTGAAAGCACCGTAGCGTCTAACCCACTCCAGCGGAACTGCTCGCCGGCGGCCAGCGAATGGATGTTGATGCCCAACTCCCGCGCCTCGGCCAGCAAGGCGCGCAGGGCAGGGGACTCGCCCGGCTCGATGCTGTACCAAAGCTCGCGGGGATGCATGTCCCGCAGCACCGCCGGCATGCCGCCGATGTGGTCGCTGTGCGCGTGCGTGATCAGCACGGCGTCAAGCCGGCGGATATGCCGCGACCACAGGTACGGCGCCACCACCTGCTCGCCCACATCCCAGCGGGTTGTCAACCGGCCCACCGGCCCGCCCGCATCCACCAGCAGCGTCTGCTTCTCCGGCGAGACCACCAGCAGTGAGTCGCCTTGCCCCACGTCGATCGCGGTTACCTCCATCATGCCGGGGCTGGCCGCCACCGGCGCCGGCCAAAGCACGGCCACCAGCAACAGGGCCGCCGCAAACGCCCCTCCCCATGCCACAAACTCTCGCCTGCAGCGTAGCGCCCAGCAGGCGAACGGCAGCAGCAGACAGAACAAAACGACGCCGGCTACAGGCGGTGCGGGCACACGCCAATCGGCTCCGCCGGCATGCACCAGGTGATTCACAATGCCCCGAACCAGATGCAGCAGCAGCGCTGTGACCGCTCCCGGCACGGCCGCAATGGAGGGACTCAGCAACGCGGTTGCGAAGGTCACCACGCCGGCACACGCCAGCACGGCCGCAAAGGGTGCGATCAGCAGGTTGGCCGGCATCGCCAGCGGCATGGCCCGGTGGAAGTACAGCGCCATCGGCAGCGCCATGCAAAGCTCGATCGAGGCTGAAAGCAGAACGGCCTCGGCGACCGCCAAGGCACCGCGTACAAGTCCCTCCGGCAGCCCCTCCAGGCTCTTCCACCCGGTCAGATCCCGCAGAAGCGCGCCCCACATCCGCATCCGAACACGGCGGGCGGCGATCCACGGCGGCAAAAACACGTCCAGCTCCAGCGTACGCAGGCTGGTGACGGCCAACCGCCAACCGCCGAGCAGCCGTTCCGTTACCGGCGCGCCCAGCCCCGCCACACCCAGGATCACCAGCGACGTCATCTGAAAGCTCGACTCATACAGCGCCCGCGGGTCGCCCACCAGGATCAGCAGCGCCGCCGCTCCAAGTGCATTCAACCCCGATCCATGCCGGTCCAGCGCCCGCGCGATCAGGTACACCGCACTCATCGCCAAAGCTCGCTGTGCCGGCACGCCAAACCCGGTCAGCAGCGCGTAGCCAAGTGCGAGTACCAACGTCAGCACCGTTGCCGGGACGTCCGGCAAACGCAGCTTGCGCAGCAGCCAGAACACCACGCCCGTAAACAGCGCCACGTGCAGGCCGGAGACCACAAAAAGGTGAAAGGTCCCGGTGCGCTCGAACCCTGCGCGCAAATCCTCGCTCAGAGCCTGCTTGTCGCCAAACAGCATGGCCGCCAACATCGCCGCATCGTCTCGCGAAAGCCGCAACGGTCCCGGCAGCCGCGCAATCAGCGGGTTGGCCGGCAGTGCTTCCATCCGCGCCGCCGCCCAACGTTGCGCTGCCTGCAGGTGGCAGCCGGCCGAGCTGCCGGCCAAACCCAGAACCCGCAGCGTTTTGCCCTCTGCGCTGGCGCTGGCGCCGATGCCCTGACCCAGCAGCCAATCGCTGTACGAAAAAGATCCCGGATCCCGGTACACCTCCGGCAGCTTCAGCCTTAATGGCAGCTCCAGCACGTCGCCACACCTGAACGGCTTCATCGGTCGCAGCACCGTTACGCGCACGCCGCCCTGGACAGGCACCATCGTCGAAATATCGGGCGTCACCCGCTCGATGGCATCCACCGCCAGGTCAACCGTAGCGCCCGGCTCGCCGGCTTCGCCCTCCCATCCGCCCGGCTCCACCAGCCACGGAGCGGTAACCAGCGCGACATTGGGAGCAGCGGTGTTCACCTCCGTGCCGCGCAGGGCGTGCACGGCCACCACCCGTCCCCGTACGGTACGGCTCAGGCCGTCGGCATAGGAAAGCAGCGCCGTCTGGCGCGGAACCGGCGGCTGCAGCTGCGCACACCAACACCCCGCCCCGAGCCAAAGCGCCAAAACCCCCAGCCAGCCAACCGCCGTCCGCCGTGCGACCGAAACACAAGCCAGCACCAGCAGAAGCAATACGGCAACCAGCAGCATCGACGGCTGATGCCACTGCCGCGCCAGCAGGATCCCCGCCGCAAATGCCAGAGCCGCCAAAAGCAAGGGAATACGCCGCATTCGCAGCGGTTCCACGGCAGGCGTGCCGTTCATCCAAAATGTGGCAGCACCGAAAGCCGGCATGAGAAGCGCTACCCGAACTTATAAAATTTAGAGGAGACGCCTAGCCGACCCTATCCAGAATCGCCAACGTCTCCACGTGATACGTCTGCGGAAATAGATCTATCAGGTGCAGCGCCGAGACCCTATACCCCGATTGCGTCAGAAATCCGAGATCCCGGGCCAAAGTTGTCGCGTCGCAGGACAGATACACCATTTGGGCGGGTGCCATACGCCCCAGCAGCGCACAAACCTCCTCGCCGGCGCCCGCCCGCGGTGGATCCAGGACGATCAGCTCCGGCCGCTCCCTCTCCAGCACGGCCCCGCGCAGAAAGTCGACCGCAGTCGCCTCCAACGCCTGATGCTGCGCTCCCATCCGCGCCAAGCCACCCCGCAGATCCTTGCAAGCTGTAGGATTCGCCTCCACCGCGGTCACCGCCCTGAACCGCTTCGCCAGCACGCGGGAAAATAGCCCCACGCCCGCAAAAAGATCCCAAGCCAGCTTCCCGGAGCGTGTTCCGCACACCAGATCCACCAGCGTCGGCAGTAGGAACCGGTTTACCTGAAAGAACCCCCCACGGCTCACCCAGTACGTCTCCTCTCCTACGGCGTAAGGCAGCCCCGGCGCTCCCCACGCGGCGACCGTCTCCAGCGCGCGGCCCGATTGCCGGTCCACCCGAACCGCGCCTGCACCGCTTATGGCCGGCAACTCACGGCTCAGCGCCTCCGCAAAGCGGGAAAATGAAGCTTCATCCCGAGCCGGTTTCCCCCCGCACAGCAGCGTCACCTGTACGCGGCTCTCGTCCGCCGAGCAAAAGATCTCGACCTCGCCGCCGGCCGCCAGCCACCGTCTTGCATCCTTATTCTCCAACCAGATCCGCAGCAGCGCCTCAGCTACCTGCCAAAGAACGGGCGCCGCGATAGGACACATTCGGACAGGCAAAAACTCCCGGCTGCCTCGCACGTTATAGCCCAGCCGAAATCCGTCCTTATCCTGCCCAATCCGCAGCCGAATCCGATTCCGATAGCCGTACGCCTCGGGCGAACCCCAGATCTGCAACGCGGGCAAGGCTGCCAGCCCAGCCGTCTCGAACAGCTCCCGCAGGATGGCCGCCTTCGCCGCGAGCTGGGCCGGATACGCCGCCATCTGGTACTGGCATCCGCCGCAGGCCCCGAAATGCGCACAAGCTGGCGTGACCCGATCCGGAGAAGCCTCTGCAACACGCAAAGCCGCAGGCGAGGCACCGCGCCCCACCGCGGAGATCGCCACGAGCTCCCCCGGCAGCGTAAACGGCAACGAAACGACCTCGCCGCCGGCCTCCCTCGCCGCGCCATCGCCGCCGTATATCAGCCTTTCCACCTGCAGCAGGAGCTCGCCCGCCGTACCTGGCACCTCGTCCGCACTCACGCCGCAGCCTCCTCGCCACCGGCGTCGAGCGGCATGTAGAAGAGGCTCAGCCGCGGCAACCGGTAGCTCTCAAACAGCCGCTTCTGCACGAACTGCTCGCGCACCTGCCGGCCCTGCACCGCGCCCACGCGGCTGCGCAACGGCGCCAACTCGCGGTCGGCGGCCTCGCGCAGGGCCAGCATCTCCGCCTCCGGCACGCCGGCGATCAGCGCTGCCAGCAGTCTCTCCTCCAGCACCGTCAATCGCCGGTCCAGCTCGTCCAGGGCTGTCGCGGCTGCCCCGCGCACCTCGGCCGCGAGCTCCCGCAACCGCCCCGCTGTTTCGCCGAAAACCTCCAGTTTTACACCCGCGCTCGCATTCGCCTCGGCCGCCTTCTCCAGAGATGCCGCGTTCGTGTCCAGAAATCGCACCACCCGCGCTGCCTCAAAGCCGGTCTCGCGTCCCCCTGCCTGTTGCTCCGGGCGGTGTGCGGTACCGGGCGAGCCTCCGGCGCTTGAACCGGAATTCGCCCCCGGCCCCGTGTGCGCGCCGACGGAGGCCTCGGCCAACTCTGCCGCCGCCTCCATCACGGCCTGCGCGCACCATGCCAGCCCATTCACCTTGGCCAACCGTCCCTTGGTGCGAAGTCTGCGCGCCTCGTACTTGTCAAAGGCCGCATCGATCCCGCGCAGCACTGCAGCCAGCGGCACCCCGGCCTCCCGCCACGTCTCAATCAGCGCCCAATCCAGCGTCGAAATCAGCAGCACGGAGCCGCGCCGCGCCACAAAGCGCTCCTCGATCTCGCTGAAATATTCAAAGTAGTTCATAAAACAAGGAGTGAATGGTGGGAACTGAATCGTGAGGAAAGTCGAACGCTCCCAAATCCCGCACTCTCCACTATTCACTGTCTTTCCAAATTACTCACTGTCTTGCCGCACTATTCACTGCTTTTTCCGCAATCGCTCGCCATTCCGCTCCCAGATCAGCCGCAATCCGTTCAGCGTCAGCATCGGTTCCACCCGCTGTATGTATTTGCAATCGTCCGCGATCAGCTTCGCCAGTCCCCCGGTGGCAAGGGTCTTTGTCTCCGGTCCCAGCTCCCCCAGCATGCGCTCCAAAATCCCATCCACCAGGCCGATATACCCGTAATACAGCCCGATCTGGATGTTGTCCGTCGTATTTGTCCCGATCATCTTTGCCGGCTTCTTGATCTCCACCCGCGAAAGCCGCGCCGCCCGCGAAAACAGCGCCTCGGCGGAGATCCCCAGCCCTGGCGCAATGGCTCCGCCCAAAAACTCCCCCTTGCGTGAGATCACATCGAAGGTCGTCGCCGTCCCCATGTCCACCACGATCGCCGGCCCGCCCACCAGGTCAAAGGCCGCCACACAGTTCACCACGCGATCCGCGCCCACCTCGTTGGGATTGTCGGTCAGGATCGGCAGCCCGGTCTTCACGCCCGGCTCCACAAACAGCGGCTTCAAGCGAAAGGTGTCCTCGCACATCCGGCGCATGCCCGCATCGAGCGGCGGCACCACCGACGAGACCACCACGCCCGTCACGGCCTCCGTCGTCAGCCCGCGCATGGAAAACAGCGTCTGCAGCAGCATCCCGATCTCATCCGGCGTCTGCTTGCCGGGCGTTGTGATGCGCCAGTCCGCCACCGCCCGCGCCGGCTCACCGTCCGCCGCCTCAAACAGCCCCAGAACGGTGTTCGAGTTTCCAATGTCGATTGCCAGTAACATCGATCGTCTTTCCTGCTCCCCGGCGCGGCCGAATCAGGCTGCCGCCCGGCCCTCAAAGCCCGCGGACGCCGCCCGAGCGCACCGTACGGCGAACCCCATCGTCGCCGTCCACCAGCAGAAACCCGCTCGGATCCAGCCCGGCCGTCACGCCAGTATAGCCGCCATCCTCCGGCACATGAACCCGCTTGCCCCGCACCCAGGTGGAGGCCTCGGACATCCGCTGGAGCACCGGCGGACTGGCCTGGCCGGCGGACTGCCGTCGCTCTGCCGCCGACTTTGCCGCAAAAGAGCTCTCGAGCGCCGCCACGCCCCGATCCAGCCTCTGCAGCAGGGAAATCAACAGCGGCTGCCGGTCCGGAACCTGCCAACCCTCCAGGAACAACGACGTGGCCAGGCTCTCCAGCTCGGGCGGAAACCGCCGGTGCGCCACGTTGATGCCAATGCCGATCACGGCATACCGCAGATTCGCCGCCTGACCCCCTTTCTCAGGAGAAAGTTCCGCAGAAGCAGCCGGGGAAAGAAGTTCTGCAGGAAAAACCGCCGTCTCGGCCAGCACGCCTCCCAGCTTCCGGCTTTGGGAGCTCCCGGAACCCGCAGCCTCTCGCGTGACCAGGTCGTTCGGCCAGCGAATATCCACGGTCAGTCCGCTCACCTCGCGAATCGCCTCCCACGCCGCCATCCCGGCCAACAGGGAAAGCTCCAGCGTCGACGCCGGCAGCCGCGGCGTAAACAAAGCCGTCACGTACAGCCCATCGCCCGGCGCCGAATGCCAGCGATGCCCGCCGCGCCCCCGGCCCGCCGTCTGCGCGTCCGCCACCCACGCACCGCCACGTGCGCCCGCCGCCGCCGCCGCCAGGGCCAGATCATTCGTTGACTCCACCTCCGTGAAGTGCCGCACCGTGCCCGCCAGCCGTGTACCCGCCAGCGCTCGGTTTACCTCAGCGGCATCGACGGAATTACCCTGTCGCACACTTTCCATGCTGGGTATCGTATCGCGGTCGTCTGTCGTGGCCATGCCGCAGGCTCACCTCCAGGCCTCATCTGCATCAAAATTGCCAGCAGAGCTGCCCGCCCACCTGCCCCCCCTGACCGCAGCCCCCTAACCCTAAGCCCCATTGCATGCCCGATCTCCTCACCATCCCGCTCACGCACCAGGCCGCCATGCTTCTGCTGCTGGCGCTGCCCATTGCCTGCGCCACCTGGACCGTCACTCACGAGGAGGTCTTCCGCGAACCGCGCGACTTCTGCAAGGGCAAAAGCCAGCGCGCCGGTAACCTGCCGGAGCGCAAATTCTTCTATCTCTTCACCTGCGAGTACTGCTTCTCGCACTACGTCACGGCGTTCGCATTGCTGCTCTTTCGCTTTCAAATGCTGTATACCGGTTGGCGCGGTTACGTTGTCGCCTGGTTCGCCGCCGTCTGGATCGCCAACTTCTACATGAGCCTCTACAACCGGCTCCGGCTCGAGATCAAACACGAAAACGTCGCAATCGCCGTGGAACAGGCCGAGCTGCCCGCCGCCTCACCACGGGCGCCCGCGAAGTAGCTTCGCCGCCTCGCTTGCGCGGCAGGGCTAACGCATCGCGGCGCGTCGCCATCTCATCAGGTGAGGTCAGCGTATGGCAGACGAAAAACATGAAAGGCCCATCGAACCGCGCGGCTTCGGCGAACACACCCGCGGTTTGGCCGGCGAGTACGCCCACGAACAGGGTTGGGGCCTCGATGAACCTGAGCGCACCCTGCAGCCCGCCGCGCCGCAGGACACCGACGGCGGCACCGACTACGACTACGGCGCCCGCGACTTCGGCGACACCCCCGTGAATACCGCCATCGACGCCACCGGTGACGCGCAAAACGTCGCCCCGGCATCCAAACCCGCAGGCAAGGAGTAACTCATGTCAGAGCACGCGAGCAAAGATTCTATTGAAGCCATGAAGGAAAACGATCAGCACGGCACCGGCCAACCCGATGCTGTCCCCGGCGGCGCTCACGCCCACTCGCCGGCCGCCCATGAAACCGGACCCAAGGCGCACACCAAGGCCGTCGGCGACCAGCGCGCGCTGGCCGACAAGGAAGAAAGCAACCGCGAAAGCGGTCGCGCCACGGAAAGCTACCGTAACGCGTAATTGCATCCGTAGGCAAACGGTAAGGGCCTCGCATTTGCGAGGCCCTTACCGTTCCACAACCTCTATCCTCTACTTGTTTCCGACGACCTTCTCCTGCGTCGCCCGTTCCTGCCCGGCAGGGGCGTTGGTGATGCCATGCCCGTCGCCCTGCGGCAGGGTCGTCCCGCTCGGCCCCGTGTTCTCCGTGCCCTCATCCAGCGATTTCGGCTGATTGTCGCGCCCGGTGGTGGAGTGGAACGAGCGGTTACCCGCCGTCTGCGCCCCATCGGTGTTCTCGTACAGCGCCGGATCCACGCGCAGCGTGTCCTGCGGCGCCATGTTCGGCTCCAGATCCATCTCGGCCGAGTTCACATCCTGTTCCGTGCTGTCATGCGGTGTCTTCTGCATTGCCATACTTGAATCTCCTCAAGGGGTAAGACGCCGCCCACGCCGCGGACGGGTGCTCAGCACTTTCAGCCCATAAACTCCCTCGACCTGCGACCCTGAACAACCTGCCTTGTCATCTGAACGCTCTTGTCATCCTGAACCTCCTTGTCATCCTGAACCTCCTTTGCTGTCCTGAACCTCCCTTTGTCATCCTGAACGCAGTGAAGGACCTGCTTTTCGGCCCGTCTACGCAGCCAAACAGCAGGTCCTTCCTTCGCGCAGCCCACAAGCGTCCAAAAGCCTTTACGCCGCCGGCAAAGCCGCCAGCGCCGCCTCCGCTTTCTCCTTCAACGCCCGCGTCTCCGCCGCCTGCTTCCTGAGCCCGTCCACGATGTGCGCCGGAGCCTTGGCCAGAAAACTCTCGCTGCCCAGCTGCTTCTCCGCCGCCGTCATCCCCTTGTCCAGCCGCGCCAACTCCTTCTGCAAGCGTTCGCGCTCAGCGGGCACATCGATCTGCCGCTCATACACCACGGCCACATCGAACGCCGCCGTTGACCGCGCCGCATTGCCCGTCAGCGGCTCGGCGGACACCTCCACCGCACTCACCCGCGCCAGACGGCTCAGCATGTCGGCATGCGCGAAGGCCAGCGTTGCCGCATCCCCTGCCGCCGCGTCCCCACTTACCGCCGCGTGCACCCGCACCGGCGCCGCCTCCCTCTCCGGCACGCCCAGCTCCTTGCGTAGCGCCCGCACCGTCACGATCAGCTCCTGCAGCGTGCTCATCGCGGCCACACTCGCCTCGTCGGCAGGGAAGTCCTCCGCCTGCGGGTACCGCGTCAAGGCAATGGACTTCCGAGGCACCGGCAGATCCACCGAAAGGTACAGCGCATGCCAAAGCTCTTCGGTCAGGAACGGCATAAACGGCGACAGCAATCGCAGTGCCGCTTCAAACACCGTCACCAGCGACTGCAGCGTGATCGCCGCCACGGCGTTATGCGGCGCCTCAAAATCCAGACGCAGCTTCACCAGCTCCAGGTACCAGTCGCAGAACTCGCCCCAGAAAAATTGATAGACCGCGTTCGCCGCCTCATCGAAGCGATACGCCTCCAGCGAGCGCGCAATCTCACCCGCCACCGCACTCAGCCGCGCTAGAATCCAGCGTGTCTCCAGCGGCGTCTCCGCTTCGAGCCCAACGTGCGACGACATCCCCAGGTGAATTGCATAGCCCGCGTCAACGCCGCGCCCAATCTGCATCTGCAAAAAACGCGCCGCATTCCAGATCTTGTTCGCAAACGCGCGATTTCCCTCCGTGCGCGCCTCGCTGAACGCAATATCCGTTCCCGGCGAAGCCTGCGAGGCCAGCGTGAACCGCACCGCATCGGTTCCGTACTGCGTAATGATCGCAATCGGATCCACCACATTGCCCTTGGTCTTCGACATCTTCTCGCGGTTCGCATCGCGGATCAGTCCATGGATGTACACCTCGCGAAACGGCACTGTCTCCGCAAGTGACCTCTTGGCCCCATCCGGCATCGGCACGTCCGTCATCAGATGGCAGCCCAGCATGATCATGCGCGCCACCCAGAAGAACAGAATGTCGAACCCCGTCACCAACAGATCGGTCGGATAAAAAGCCGCGAGATCCGGCGTCAGTGCATCTGTGCCGTCCCAGCCAAACACCGTAAACGGCAGCAAACCAGAAGAAAACCACGTATCCAGCACGTCGGTTTCCTGCCGAATGTCCGTGATCCCGCAGCCCGAGCACGCCCGCGGCGCTTCCAGCGTCACATCGATCTTGCCGCACGCATTGCAATGCCACGCCGGGATCCGATGCCCCCACCACAACTGCCGTGAAAGGCACCAGTCGTGCAGGTTGTTCATCCATTCGAAGTAGGTTTTTGCGTAGTTCTCCGGCGTAAACCGCACGTGCCCGTCGCGCACCGCCGCAATCGCCTTGGCGCCGATCGATTCGCCACCGCCAACCGGCTCCTTGTTCACCGCCAGAAACCACTGCATGCTCAGCCGCGGCTCAATCGTCGCCCCCGTGCGCTGGCTCGTCGCCACGGCCATCGCATGATCCTTCACGGCCACCAAGAAACCGGTCCGTTCCAGGTCCGCAAGAATCCGCTCTCGCGCTTCGTAGCGATCCAGCCCGTCGTACGGCGAGCCCGCCAGCTTGATCCGTGCCCCCTCGTCCATGATGTTCAGCTGCGGCAATTTGTGCCGCTGCCCGATCGCAAAATCGTTCGGATCGTGCGCCGGCGTCACCTTCACCGCCCCTGTGCCGAACTCCGGCTGCGCCCACTCATCGGCGATCACCGGAATCTCCCGGCCCACCAGCGGCAGCACCAGCATCTTGCCCAGAAACTGCGTGTACCGCTCATCCGCAGGATTCACGGCAACCGCGGCATCGCCCAGCATCGTCTCCGGCCGCGTCGTCGCAATCGTGATTGAGCCTGACCCATCGCTCAGCGGATAGCGAATCTCGTACAGCTTGCCCGCGCGCTCCTCGTGCACCACCTCAAGATCCGAAACCGCCGATTGCAGCTGCGGATCCCAGTTCACGATGTATGCTCCGCGATAAATCAGCCCCTGCTCATACAGCCGCACAAACGCCTCGCGCACCGCGCGCGAAAGCCTGTCGTCCATGGTGAAATACTCGCGCTCCCAATCCACTGACGCACCCAGCCGCCGCATCTGGTCCGTGATCGCGCCGCCGTACTGCCCCTTCCAGCTCCACACGCGCTCGGTAAAGGCCTCACGCCCCAACTCCCCCCGCGTCGGCCCGCCTTCGGCCTTCAACTGCCGCTCTACCATCATCTGCGTGGCAATGCCCGCATGATCGGTCCCCGGCACCCATACATTGCGTTCGCCCAACATGCGATGCCAGCGCGCCAGAATGTCCATCTCCGTCTGGTTCAGCATGTGGCCCATGTGCAGGCGGCCCGTCACATTCGGCGGCGGCAGCAGCTGCACAAAGCTCTTCGTCGCGACATCGCCAAGCGCAGGCGCCGCGGTCTCAAACAGCTTTTCGTCGATCCAGTACTTCGCCCACTTCTCCTCGATCGAGGCCGGGTCGTACGCCTTGGGAAGCTCGGCAAATTCAGCAGCTTTGGAAAGCTCAGTGCTCATAGACCTTCAAGGCTAGCAGGCCTCACGCCGAGCGACTACTGTCCTTGCCGCGCCTCGACCTTTGCCACCCGCTTATGAATGAAGAGCCATATCGGCGTGCACCTGATTACGCAGGGAGACCATCTCCGCCCGCATCTCGCTTTAAAGGCGAGACATATCCGTGCGCAAATCACGACTGTCCTGCCGCTGCAGCAGAATTCCGATAAACACAGCAACGGTCGGCGTCAGCGCCGTCAGCAGAGCAGTCGTCAGGGTCGGGCCAAAAGCCATCGAACATCTCCCTTGTTGGTCCTTCATTCTATCGCACAGCCTCGCCGTGCTCCCTTCGCCCCATCAAAAGCTATACCGCAGCCCCGCCTCCACCCGCCGTCCAGGATCAGCGCTGTACCCCACACCAAACAGAGGCGACCCCAGCACCCCACCCACCGCCGTGATGTTCGTATGGTTCAGCACATTGCTCGACCGTAGATTCACGGTCAGCATTTGCTGATGCTCCGCCTTGGCGTTATGGGTCATCACAAACGCGCGCTGGATGTTGGTATCCAGGTACACCGTCCAAGGCATGATGCCCACGTTGCGCTGCACCGGTGCAATGCCGCCGCTGTCCGTCAGCAGACCGTACCGCGTCTGCACCGCGCCGGGGGTGCCGGGCAAAGCCACGTTCGGCCGGTCGTTGAAGTTGCCGTCGCCGTTGTTGTCAAAGCCGGTGGTGACGTTGTAGTGCGCATCCCCTTGCAGGTTCAGGTCGCCGCTCAGCACGATCTTCTTTGGAAATGTGAAGCTGCCGTTGCCGAAGATCTGCCACACGCCCTGACCTGTGCGGTAGGCAATCTCACCCGCATCGGTGAAACTGCTTTGCGGCGATGTCAGCGCACTGTCATCGGTATCATCGAGCAGATCGACGTGCGCCATCCCTGCGAAGAAGGTCACGTTCTTCAGCGATTGCTGCTGAACGCCAAGGAATTCGACAAAGATATGACCCTGCCCGCTGTTGTTCACCTGCAGGTTGTCTACATTGGCGATACCCAGCGCGCGCGGCCCCGTGGGAACGCCGTTCAGGGGTGAATTGATATTCGGCGAGCGTTGATCGTTCCAGATGCGCCCATACAAAAAGTCGCCCGACACGTTGAAGCCGAAGGGAAGTTGTCGCGATCCGCCAATGTTGTTTGCCGACCAAGTCGCCGCCGCGATGTGCGGCGAAATGCTGCGCACGCTGTGAATGGCCACGGCCCCTGCTGAAAATGGGTCGTTGAAGACGGGGTTGTAGATCGTGCTCGTGACCCGTTGCACACCATCCTCACGCTCCACCTCGGCATATTCATTGCTGCTGATTTGGCCCGCAAACAGCCCCGCATGCGCATACAGCGTCCACTTGGGCTTGGCCCCCGGCGACCACAGAACGCCCACCCGCGGCTGCACCGAACTCAGCGTGGTCGGGTCGGTCTGTAAAAAATACCGCAGGCCGCTTGAGATCAGCACGCCATGGGGCAGCTTCCAGCTGTCCTGCACGAAGAACGCCGCGCGCACCTGGGTGAATGCCAGATTCGGATTTCCTGCCACATTGCTGAACGCCGTCGGTGTTCCTCCACTCAGCTGCAGCGTGGCCCGCCGGTACTGCTCGAAGCCCGTGATGATCTCCGTCTGTCCGGCAATCGGCTGATTGTTTGCATCCAGCACCGGCGCGGCACCGCCGCCAAAGGTATAGGTGCCGTTGAAATTCGTCGTCAGCCGGTTGTGCAGGTCGTAGTTGTTGAGCTGGTAGCCGAACTTCACCGTGTGCTGCTTCAGTGTCAGAATCGCGTCCTCATCGAACTCCGTGCGAAAACCGAACAGCCGCTGCGCCCCCAGCGTGGAGCCGCCGCCGGTGAACGATCCGGCCACCTGCACCTGCGTCGCGGTCGAAGCAGGGATGTCGTCCTCAATGCTCCACTTGAACTGCGCGCGCGCCTCATGCACCAGGTGCGGCGAAAACGTCGTTAGATCCGAGACGCGGATCACATGCTCACTCTGCTCGCTGCCGTAGCCCGTCTCCGCCAGGCTTGTGCCGCCGACGCCCACGTTCTGCAGATTGTTCACATTCGCGCTGTAGGTGGTCGTCAGCGCATTCTTCGCACCCAGCTGCCAATCCAGCCGCGCCTGCCCGATCCACAACCGCTGCGGCGTGGGCACCGTGTCCAGCACAGGGGCTGTCTGCCCTGCGGTGTTCAGCGAAACGGCGTTCACCACGCCCACGTTATTGATCGAGCGATGCTCCAGATCCAGCGAAAAGTCCGACCCCTGCTTGCGCACCGGCCCGGTCAGCTCGAAGCCATACCGCTGCTTGCCGATGGACCCCTTGCTCGTTGAAAACGGATCCCGCGCGTTCTCCCAGGAACTGCCGTTGGTCGTAAACAACGCTCCGTGATACGCACTTTGCCCGGGCTTGGTATACACGTTCACCTGTCCGCCTCCAAAGGGCGGATTTCGGTACTCCGACGAAAACAGGTCGGGATTTACCTCGATGTATGCGATGGAGCTCTTCGGCGGCAGCTTGCTTGAATCGCCGCCGAAGCCGTCCACGGCGATCGTCGTATTTGCCGGGTTCCCGCCTGCCGCTGCCGCCATCTGCTGCAACTCGCGCAGCAGATCGTCCGGATCGTCGGCCAGCGACTGCAGCTGCTTGCCCTCCAGGCGCGCCGTGGGACCGGCCGCGTTCGGATCCAACGCCACCTCTTCGTCCGCGTTCACAGTCACGTTGGTGGAGACGGACTCCAGCTGCAGCACAACGGCGACATCTGTGGCAGAGGGCGCCGTCACGGCCAGCTGGTTGGCCTCAAAACCGGCTGCCTGAATGCTCAGCTGGTGCTTTCCGCTGGTCAGGCACGCCAGCCGGAACCGTCCGTCCGCCCCGCTGATCACGGGCGCGCCCCCATCGGCGCTCACACTCGCGCCCGGAATCAGCGCCTGCGTGCTGTCGTGCACCGTTCCGCTCAGCGCCGTCGCATTTGCGAGGCGGCAGGCGCTCTGCGCCGGAGCATGGGATACCGTAAGCGCCGAAAGCGCTGTCAACGTTAGCAACTTCATCTGGTCCTCGTGACGGGTATTGGCTGAGGCGCCCCGTAGGCGGACTGCCGCTGGCTACAGCGCCGGTCCTGACTGCGCTGCAGGCTCAGCTGAAAATTCTTCTGGAGGTTGGTGTGCATCTGGGAAGCCTTACGCTGGTGTAACCGCTCAGGTTCCCGCTTGCGGATGCAAAATTTCCGGACTCATCCTCGCCAACACCCTCCACGCAAAAGCAAGGGAGCGCCCAAAGGCGCTCCCTTGCGACAGCCTTGCCGGCTCACCCCGGCCACTAGAACGGGTTCAGCTTATCCACACCCTTCTTCTTCTTGTGCTTGCTGGAGCTTTCGTCGTTCTTATCAAACGCGGGCTTCGGGTTTTTCTTCTTGTTCGGATCCTTCTGCTGCGCCGCCGGCAGCGCCTTGCCCGCCGCCTCGTTCACCGCATCGGGAGCCGGTGCGGCCGCCTCGGAGGCTGGCAACGCCGTGCTGTCCGTCGGCTTCGGTGTAATCGCCCCCAAACCGTAGTTCGAATCGGCCTTGCCGGTGGCCGCCGCCGCATCGCTGGCGCGATTGGTGATCGCGCCTCCGGTCATCGTTCCCGGTGCCGCCGTCCCATCGTTGACGCCCGGCGTCAAAATCTCCGCTCCCAGGCTGGCTCCGCCGTTGCCGACACTCGCCCCGCCGCCGTTGGCCGCCGGTGTCGCCTCGGTTACGGTGCTCACCGTGCTATCCCCGGCGCCGCTGCCGACCGCGGGAACGTCCGAAAGCGTCGGCGCGGCACCGCTGCCCGCCGGGGCCTCAGGCGTCGCCGCTGTTCCAGCCGCTGCTGAATCCGCAGCCGCTTCAGTGGCCGGTGCCGCTGGCTTGGCGTTCGGATTGATCGCCGCCGCAAAATCGTCCTGCACCTGCTTAATGATCGCGGGAGCCACCGTCGGCGTCGCGTCTTCCAGCGGTGGCGCGCCGATCTGCGCCGCCGTCACCGTATCCGGCTTGCGCACAAACAATAGCTCCAGCCGCTTGCGCATGGTGTACTGCGCCCGGCTGCCTTCCATCGTCTCGCTCGCGGCAATCTGCTCGGCGGTGGGCGTGGGAAGAGGCAGGCCCATGCTCTGCAGGCGCTCCTTCGCATCTTCCACGTGCGGCGCCGCCGCGTGGTTCAGCACGGCATCGCGGTAAGCCGCCGCCGATTTACCGTCATATTCCTCTTCGAGCTTCGCCTTGGCCGCCTCCGGCAACGGCTGCGTGCGAATAATCTTCGCCTCCGCCTCATACGCGTCGCCCAGCCCGATCAGCGCGTCATCCATGTGGCTGAACAGCGGATAGGTATCCACCACGGTCTGGTACCGCGCGATCGCCGCCGCAAAGTTATTCCGCAGCGCGTAAAAGGTGCCCAGATCGTACTCGCGCTGCGCCAGCACCTCCTGCACGTCGCGCAGCTTCTGCTCCGCTTCCTTGTGCACCGCGGGCGGTGCATCCGGGTAGCTCTTCAGCATGATGCGGTACTGTGCTTCGGCCTTGAGCGCCTTGGCGTAGTCGCGGTCCGGCACATCCATCTGCTTCAGGTAGATATCGCCCATGCGCATCTGCGCTTCGGAGGCCTCCGGCACATTCGGGAAGAAGGTGATGAAGTCGCCGTACTCCTGCTCGGCCTGCGCCAGCCCCGCCGAGCCGCCCTCCTGGAACCAGGAGTTCGCCACCGCCAGCTTGGAACGCATCAGGTACTGCGAATCCGGGTACGTGTTCAGCAGCGTCTGCAGATCCAGGCGAGCCACGTCGAAGTGGCCCTTCTTTTCCTCATTCAGCGCCTTGTCGTACAGCTGCTTGTCCGGCAGATCCGCATCCTTGCCCACCAGCGGGTTGTACTTCTTCTCCCGCCGCAGCTCGGCCCGGGTGTCCTTGGTCTGCTGTACCCGCTCATCCTTGGTGATGTAGGACTTCTTCTTCGCCTTGGCAGGGGTGGTGTTGGAAAGCGTGGCCGTGGGCGTGGTTCCGGGCGTGGCTGCGTCGGTGGCTGCGGCGCTCCCGGCATCCTCCGCCCCCGCCGCGGGGGTTGCGGTCGCGCCGGCAGGCGTGCTGACCGCCGCCGCGGTGGGAGTTGTCTGGGAGGTCTTTGCCGCCGTCTTGCTCGCCGTCTTGGGACGATCTTCCCGCACGATGTGCGACTTTCGCTTCGGCTTCTGATCCGCGGTTGCCGGCGTGCTCGCCGCGGGCGTCCCGATGGCCGGCGTCTGTGTCGGGGTTTGCGCCGCGTTCTGGGCCGCGCTGCTGTCGGGGGACTGCGCGCTGGCCGGGGCCGCCGCGGCCGGCTCCTGCGTCGTCTGCGAAAATGCCGCCTGACTCACAACTGCCTGGCTCAGCACCGCCGCCATCGCCAGACCGGCTACCCGTGCCGCCCGCTTGGAAAAAATACCTCTTCGAAGACCCATCTGCGCTCTGCTCCTGCCAACCCGTTCGTGCCGCCTACCATCTTACGGCTTCCTGGATCACCCGTGCACCCGTGGCGACTGCCTAGCCTGCGCGGCCCCCCGGTTTACGGCCATGCGTTCAGGGTTTGGACGCCACAGGCATCGGGACGTCACGCAGCTCCGCCCTGCGGCTTGCACGGACCGTGAAGCGGTCCTTCAAGCGCAGGAACGGGCTCTCAAAATACCGGAAGCTCAGAAACGAGATCGCTGCCGTGAGCACGCCCGTGGAAAGCACCACCATCCACGCCCCGCCGCTCCACCCGTGACGCGCAACGGCCCGCAAAACCGGCCCCCTCACCATCTGCAGCACAAGCAGGTGAAACACATAGAAGCCGTAGCTCACCCGGCCCAGCGCCCGCAGCGGCGCGAGATGGCACAGCCGGAAAGCCCACGTCCCCGGCTGAATCGCCGCCACCACCACACAGAGCGAGACCAGGTTTACCAGCGGCAGACCGATCGTCGCCTCGAAGCTGCTGGTGTACGCAAAAATGTCTTCGCCTCGAATCCAGCCGGCTGAACGGTGCAGCAGCGCAAAAAGCGCAACAACCCCCAGCAGCGCACCACCGGCCACCGCGCCCGCCGGCCGCCAATGCGGTGTAGCCTGCGGCCTGCCCGCCCGTTCCCGGCGCAGCCACAGCGCAAGCAGGGCCCCCATCAGAAAGCCGTCCCACTGCGTGGGCAACGTGCGGTATATGAAACCGTCCTGCAGCATCTTCGCCGGCAGCGTGCTGACAAGCACCGGCGCCAGCAGCAAACGGGCGGCGATCAGTAGGCCACAGATCGCCGCCAGCCGCCGCCGGCTCGCACAGGCAAACACGATCGGCGGCCAGATCAGGTAAAACTGCTCCTCCACCGCCAGGGACCACAGGTGCCCGACCGCCCCGAACACCTTGCCGCCGCTCGTGCGCAGCAGGTCGGAGAAGATTCCCGGCAGAAACCACGCAAAGTTCTGCAGGTACACCAGCCACAGCCAGGCATGTTTCGGCCAGGAACCACCGGTGACCCACAACCCGCCGCCGCACAGCAGAAGAACGCCGTAGTACAGCGGAAAAATGCGCAGCGCCCGGCGCGCATAGAAGTTGCGGTATCGCCCGGCAGCCGCTCGCGAGTCAACGAGGATGCCCGAGATCAGGAAGCCCGAAAGCACAAAAAACGTCTGCACCCCCATCCATCCCCAGGGGCAAAGATCGGGGGCGGCGTGAACGAATAGCACCATCAGGACCGCGAGCGCGCGCAGGCCGTCCAGGGCCGGAAAGTACGGCGTAAACCGGACCTCGGGATGGTACGCGGGCGTCGGCTTCATCGAACCAGCATCACGACGGTGGGACAGCCTCGCCTCCGAGCCTGCCCACAGCTTGATTGACAGCCAGGTGTGCCGCTCAGGCCTCCGCCACCCGCCGCGCCTCCGCCACAAACGCTCGCGCATTCTCCTCGGTCTTGCCCGGCTCAAAGACGGCCGACCCGGCCACCAGCATATCCGCGCCGGCCTCCACCACCGCCGGCAGCGTTGCGAGTGAAATCCCGCCGTCCACCTCGATCCGGTAGTTCAGCCCCAGCTCCGCCCGCAGGTCGCGCAGCTCCGCGATGCGCCCCGCCGCGCGCGGCAGAAACTTTTGCCCGCCGAACCCCGGATTCACGCTCATCACCAGCACGTGGTGCACCATCGGCAGCACCTCGAAGATCATTTCCAGCGGCGTCGCCGGGTTCAACACCACCGCCGGCTGCACCCCATGGTCGGCGATCAGCTGCAGCGTCCGGTTCAGGTGCCGGCACGCCTCCACCTGAACGCAGATAAAATCCGCACCCGCGGCGGCAAAGTCAGGGATAAAGCGGTCCGGGTCCTCGATCATCAGGTGGCAATCGAGCGGCAGCTTCGTCAACGGCCGGATCGCTTTCACCACCGCCGGCCCAAAGGTAATATTCGGCACAAAATGCCCATCCATCACATCCACATGGACGATCGTGCCGCCCCCACGCTCGGCCCTGCCAATCTCGTCGGCAAGATGTCCAAAATCAGCGGCCAGAATCGAAAAAGCAAGCTCAACCACAGCAAAATCTCCAGAAACCGTCGTTAAAGGCCCAGCATACCAGTGCCTCGATCCCTGCCCGGTACGATGGAAGTCCTTTGCATCCCCGGAAGCCGAAAAGGCGTGCTGGCGCGGGGTGCTCCCGCGCTCCCTTCGCTCCTACGCGGGATGGTAGCGTGGAGCCATGGCCGTGGTCCGTGCGTTCTTTGTACTCTTGCTGTTTCAGCTGGCGGGCGAAGCGCTGAGCCGTTTCGCCCATATTCCCGTGCCGGGACCGGTGCTGGGGATGGTGCTGTTGGCGGTCTACTACATCAGCCGTCGCCGCGCGCCGGGCGCCGGCACGCAGACCGTCGCCGACGGCCTGCTGGGTGTACTGGGGCTGCTGTTTGTGCCCGCCGGCGTGGGCATCGTGGCGAATCTAGCCCTATTGCGGGCCGCTTGGCTGCCCATCACCGTGGCGCTGGTGGGGTCTACCCTGCTGACGCTCGTGGCAACGGCGTCCGTCATGCATCTGCTGCAGATGCGCTGGGGCAGGGGAACTCCCCAGGCACCTGGGGCAACGATGCAGGCGGAGGATCTGTGATCCACTCCTGCCCCTCCACCTCCTCCCTCTTCTTGCTTCCTTCCATTCCCTCAAGCCACTCGATTCACTCGATTCGTTCGATTCCCTCGATCCACTCAATTCCCTCGTTTAACCACCTGACCCTTTCCCCCGGCGTGCTTGCCCTGTTCGCCCTGGTGCTCACCTGCGGAGCCTATCTGGCCGGGGTGGCCGTACAACGGCGGCTGCGAAATCCACTGGCGAATCCGGTAATGATCGCAATCATCCTCATCGGTGCCGTGCTGCGCGTGTTTCACCTGTCGTATGAGGAGTACTTTTCAGGCGCGCAATTCATTCATTTCCTGCTGGGTCCCGCGACGGTGGCGCTGGCCGTGCCCCTGGTGCGCTCGCTTGAGGAGCTGCGGCGCGGCCTCTGGCCCACCCTGCTGGCCCTGGTAACGGGCGCGCTGGTGGGCGCGGTGAGCGGCTATGGTCTGGTGCGGCTATGCGGCGGCAGCCAGATCATCGCCTTTTCCATGCTGCCCAAATCGCTCACCACGCCGATTGCCATCGGTGTGGCGCAGACGGTCGGCGGTCTGCCCTCGCTGGCCGCGGTGCTGGCCATTGCGGGCGGCATCCTGGTGGCCGTGGGGCTTGATCCAGTGCTCCGACTGTTGCACATCCACGAACCCGCAACCCGTGGGCTCGCGGCGGGCACGGCGGGCAGCGGCATCGGCGCCTCGCGCGTGATCCCGCAACATCCCGTGGCGGCGGCGTTTGCGGGTGTGGCGATTGGGATCAACGGGCTTCTAACGGCGCTGCTGGCCCCGTTGCTCGCGCCGTGGTTGCGGCACTGGTGAGCCCTGAGGTTCACAAGGCTATGCAACGGCAACGGTTAGCCTGGTGAGGTACTCTCTTGGCTTGTCCGTCAACGTTGCAGTCAAAGATCGATCCCGCGCTCGAGAAAGCGGGAGCTTTTCCCCTGATTCCATCTTTTAAACGCACCTTGTAGGAATCTGATCTGTCTCAGTCCCGCCGAGCTACACCACAACCTCTCCCGGCAGAACGGCCTTTCCGCGCCGCTTCCGTTTCGGCAGTACCGGCACCACGCGCTCCACCCCCTCGCGGCCCGGATGCAGCACACGCATCTTCGCCTCGTCCTGCACAGCCGTCAGCTGCGCCGCTTCGCGACGTACGGCGGGCAACTCCGCCGGCGGCCCCAGCACCACCCGCGCCGCCGCATTCAGCAGCCGCCGCACCGGCCAGCCGCCATCGTCGTTGGGCAAAAGTACCTCGCCGGCACGGCTCTTCTCCGGCCGGTAGTACCAGCGCTTGAAGAGTCCCAGCGCATCGCCGCGCTCCGCCGGATCGGGTTCTCCCCCCGCCAGCCGCGCTGCTTCCAGGCGCTGGATCAGGCCCCGCGCCCTGTCCTCCGGACCCAACACCGCGCCGCCCGGTTGCGTCGCGGTGACTGCCTCCGCAACGCCGGCAGCCGGCTCCGCCGAGCCCGACTCCGGGACCGCGCTCAGCATCAGCGGCTGCGCAAACAGGCTTGAGCCCACCGCCGTCTGCTCCCGCACCGCGCGCACCCCCAGCGTGGAAAGCCGCTCCGGCCCCACAATACGCCCGCCTTCCAGCAAAAACACCGCCGCCTCGGGCCCGTCCTCACCGGCAGCTGTGGCCGCCTCCTGCACCACCAGCGCCCGCACCTCGCCGGCCGCACGCACCAGCGGGTCAGCGGACTGAAATACCGCCCGCGCCTTTTCCCACTGCCGGTGCAGCGCCGCCGCACCCTCAAAGTCCATTGCCTCGCTCGCCGCCTCGCGCCGCGCCGCGATCTCTTCCATCAGCGAAGCCCCGCGAGACCGCAGGTAGGCAAACACGCCCTGCGCCTCCGCCTTGTACTCCGCCGCCGAGCACGCCACCTTGCACGGCGCCAGGCACCGATTCATCTCGCCATACGCGCAGCCCGGATGCTCCGGGTGCACCAGCAGATCCTCATGGCAGCGCCGCAGCTTGAACAGCTCACCCACCGCCTCGGCCATGCGCTCGGCCGCCGCCCGCGTTCCGAACGGCCCAAAGCTCTCCGGCAGCGAGCGATCACTCAGCCGGCCCGTCACCGTCACTCGCGGATGGTCGTGCTGCATCGAAATCCGCAGAAAATACGGCGGAAACAAACGCATCCGCTTGCGCGCGTCCTCTTCGCCGAAGCTCGCCCCCAGCGCCCGGTACAGCACCAGCACCGACTCGAACTCCGAGCCCGTCTCCGTCCACTCCACCCACCGCACCCGCTCCCGCAGGTTCAGCCGCTTGCTCAACACCGGTCGGCCCTCCGCGTCCACGGCCTCCGGCGGCGCCAACAACCGCCGCAACCGCCGCCGCAGATCCGCCGCCCGCGTCAGGTAGGGTTGATCCGTCGCCCGCTCGCCGCGCAGGGCGAACACCCCCGCCCGCGCCGGCACCTCACGCAGAATCGCCTCGGCGTTCTCCGCCGCAAAGGCCAATCGGTGCGCGAACTGGAACGTCTCCGCCATCTCCTAAAGTCTAGCTGTTCCTGCCGCCGCTTCCTATGCCGCCAAGGGCTACATCCGTGCCCGGGACTGTCCCAAAATCGTGCATCGCCGCCGCCGCCTACCCGGTTTGTGTCATCCATGGTCCGGTCACCGGCAGTCTTTAAAAAAAAAGCTGTGCCGTTGTAGCCGCCGCGCTCCCCGCAGCTCATCCTCCTGCAGCCCCATAAATCAGGTGCGCCACGGCAACCGTCTCGCTTTGTACATCCAGATAGCCTACCGCGTCGCCGTGCGCCTGCTTCGCCTGCACGGTGATCGAAAATGTGCACCGCGAACCATCGCACCCGCTAACCGAAAGGCCGCGGCCCGGCGGCCACGATAGATCGAGTGCCGAGGCCTGGAAGCTGCCCCACTCACCCGTCCAGGCTGCCGCAACGTCTTGGGCACGGCACACGGCGGCCACCCGCAGACACAACACCAACGGCGATCCAACCCCGCAGCCGCACTCGATGCCTCACTGGATGAAATTCCGGGCAAGCTGCTCAAACTCCCGTACAGCGGCTCAAACTCCCGGACGGCCAAATCATACGCTTGCCTGCGCTACGGGCAGAGCCGCTCAATGCGCCGCCACCGCCGCATTCGCCGGCATCTGGCTGGCAATCCAAGCGTTCACCCGCGCATCCAGCAGATCCAGCGGCATCGCGCCGCCGTTGATGATCTCGTCATGGAACGCCCGGATGCTGAACCCGGCCCCCAGCTGCTGTCTGGCTCGCTCGCGCAGCTTGCGAATTTCCAGCTGCCCCATCTTGTACGCCAGCGCCTGCGCCGGCCATGCGATGTAGCGGTCCGTCTCCGTCTGCGCCACCGCATCGTTCACATCGTTCGCGTGCATGTAGTCAATCACCTGCTCGCGGCTCCAGCCCATGTTGTGAATGCCCGTATCCACCACCAGCCGCACCGCACGGAACAGCTCCGAGTTCAGCCGCCCGTAGTCCGACACAGGGTTCTGGTAGAAGCCGATCTCCTTGCCCAACTGCTCCGCATACAGCGCCCAGCCCTCCGTGTAGGCGGAGTACCCCCCGCGCCGCCGGAACTTCGGCAGGTTCGTCATCCCCTGCGCCACGCTGATCTGGTCATGGTGCCCCGGCACACCCTCGTGGTACGCCACGGCCTCATCCAGCACCAGCGTGCGCGTCGTCGGGTTCGCCACCGCCACCACCACACGCCCCGGCCGCTTGCCATCGGGCGATCCCGCCACGTAGTGCGTCGCCTCCGCCGCCGCAAAATCCGGAATCGCCTCCACCGTCACCGGCGAGCGCGGCAGCAGCGTAAACAGCTCCGGCAGCTTCGGCTCCATCGCATGGATGTACCCCGCAAAGTCATCCACAATCTGCTGCTCTGACTTCGGCTTCCACTTCGGATCCGCATTGATCGCCGCCCGAAACGCGGGCAGATCCTTGAAGCCCTGCGCCTGCGCCAGCGTCGTCATCTCCGCCGTAATCCGCTTCACCTCATCCAGCCCAATCTCGTGCACCGTCTCGGGCGACACATCCAGCGTCGTCATCTGCCGCACCGCAAACGCGTACCGCGCCTTGCCGTCCGGCAGGCTTTCGATCGAAAGCTGTGTCCGCCCATGCGGCGCGTAATCCGTCCGCACAAAGGTTGCAAACTTCGTGTACGCCGGCAGGACTTCGCCATGGACCACCGCCGTCATCTCCGCCGTCAGCTTCTGCTTTTCTGGATCGGTAAAGGACGCCGGAAACTTCTTCAGCGGCAGCAGAAACGGATCGGCCGCGATGATCCCGTCGCACTGCCCGGGGACCTTGTCGGCGATGATCTTCGGCGGCATCAGCCCGTCACGCTCGCCCGCCCGCATCACCTCGACCGTCTCGCTCAGCATCCGCGGGATCTGACGCAGCCGCGCAATGTAGTCCTCGTAATGCTGCACGGAATCAAGCGGCACCGAAAGCGGCAGATCCGCCAGCCCGGTGTGCACGCCGTTCTGCTGGTTCACCGGCATCTCGTAGTTCTTGAGCGCGTAGCTCTCATCGCCGGTCTTCAGCTGCCGCACCAGCATCGCGTGGCTCAAACGATCGCTCTCGCCCATGCCCTCGGGTGAAATCGCCTGCAGCTTGGCCAGAAATTCATCCGACTCCGCATGCTCCCGCGCAATCGCCGCCAGCGACACATCGCTCAGCTGCGCGTTGTAGCGCAGGTCCCCCACGGATGTCGCCTGCTCCGGATGGTTCTTCAAATTGTTCTGGTAATACGCCTCAAACAAAGCATTCTGCTGCGCCACCCGCGCGGACACATCGCCCGCTGGCGCAGCAGCGGTTTGGGCAGAACCAGAAACGGCAAAACTCACCAGCAGAAGGCCGGGCAGGATCAAAACTTTGGGCATAGTCTCTCGAGACTAGCAGAGCGCCGCAGCTACTTAGTCTTTACGTTCTAACGGCAAGAAAGCGACATGATTTGTTGTTGCCATTCCGCTGGGAATGTACGTTTGCCCGATCAGGAGATCCGGCCCTGCCTCAACGCATCCGAAACACCCGCGCAAAAAACTGCACCGCCATCTCCGCCGTCCCCGTATGCACGGCGCTGCGGTCCACCCCGGCCGGATCCGTGCAGTATCGCGGAAATTCCGCTTTGCCGTTCGCCGTGCACGCATCCAGAAACGTGTAGTGCGGCACCCCGGGCAGCGTGGTCTCCCTGGCGCCCCGCACATTCGCCCTCAGGATGTCCGCACCCGCATCCGGCGGGGCGATCGTATCGGCGCTGCCCACCACTGTCAGCACCGGCAGCCGAATCGCCCGCAGGCTCTCCGGCGTAAAGGTAAAGCCCAGCACCGGCGCTATCGCAAAAACCGCCTTGATGCGCGGATCGCGATAGCTCTCGCCCGAAAGCGCCAGGCTCTCGCGATTACCCTGACGTACGGAGGCCAACATCTGCTCCAGCCGCATCGCGTGCCCGGCGCTGTCCTGCAGCAGGTTATGCATCTCCGGCACGTTGCACACCGCCTGATCGGGCTTGCCCCGGCAAAGATCGTAGAACTCGCTGATGTCCGTGCGCGCCCCGGCCAACTCCATCACCGTATAGCCGCCCAGCGCAAACCCCGCCGCCCCCACGCGCCCACGATCGATATGCGGCCCCAGCTGCGCATCCGCCAGCAGCCCATCCAGTACATCGCTGACATCCGTAGCCCGCTCCCACCACAGCAGAAATCCCGCCGGCGTGTACCCCGTCTGCGCATTGTTGCCCGGATGATCCACCGCCGCCGCAATGAAGCCCGCCCGCGCCAGCACCGTTCCCAGCCACGCCATCTGCGCCGCCGAGCCACCCGTGCCATGCGACAACAAAATCAGCGGAAACGGCTCCAGCGCCGGCGCAAAACTCGCATGCGGCATGGCCATGCCAGCCTCAAACAGCGGCTTAGCCGAACCTCCCGGCGCCCCAATCGTCTGCGGCGTCTCAATTGCGGACTCCGCCGCCGGGTACCACACCGTGACGTGCAGGGTGTGCATCTCGGCCCCACGCCAGTTCCGCGGCTTGGCCGGCGTAAACTCCCGCGTCACCGTACCGACCTTGTCCTGCACCGGCAGCGCAATACCCTTTTGCGCACCCGCTCGTCCGGCCGGCAAGTAGAAGTACAGTACCGCCAAGCTGATGGCAGCACGAACGTGAACAGGCACCATGGCCAACAGACTACGCGAAACCATTCTGTCGTTTTGAGAAACGCGAATCATCATGCAGCATGTCGCAGCCTCTTCGGAAGGGCACGGCTTCAGCCGTGCCGTACTCATCCTCACCCAGCACGAGGCTTTAGTCTCTGAGGTGGGCCTGGCCATCCTTCCCAGCAGGACGGACCTCCCTAGTAGCCCCTACGTCCAGTACAGCACCCTCGCCATCGGCAACGCCGTCGCAATCGCCCCTTCAAACCACCCCCGCATCTCCCGCATGGGATCCTTCGGATACACATATTTGAAGCCGCCGAACTTCGTCCGCTTCTGCGACCGCGCCTCCTCGCGCAGATCCAGCGTCGTCTTCGGATACCAACTCAGCAGCACCTCCTTAGACCCCGGCGTAAACCGGTGCGTAATCAGCTCCACCGTCATATCCACGCCCTCGATCCCACGCACCGCCTCAGCCGCCGCCTCGAGCAGTGCCCCATACTCCTCCTCCCAGTTGTTTATCGGCATAATCGGCGCAATCGTTAGCCCCACCGGGTACCTCTTTTGTGCCATCCGCCGCAGCGCCGCCAGCCGCTGCCTCACATTCGCCGTTCCACCCTCAAACCCGCGCGAAACCCCATGCGCATTCACTGAAAATCGCACCCGCGTGCGCCCGTTGTGCTCAACCCGCAGCAGCGGCCCCACGCCGTCGAACTTTGTGGTCCATCGCAGCTGCACCGGCGCCTCCCACTGCCCGAAGAAGCGGATGCTCTCCGCCAACGCCCCCGTCAGGTGCTCGATCCCCAGCGGGTCTGTGTAGCAGGAAGCCTCAAACGTGGTCCCCTCATGCGCCCGGTCCCGCGAAGCCGAGGTCACGCTCCCCGTTCCAACGTACGTCCGTAATCCCTCTAAAATCTCCGGCAAATTCGCATACACCCGCGTCACCGGCGGCCCACTTAGCGACCCGGCCAGGTAGCAGTACTGGCAATGCGCCGGACATCCCTGCGCCAGGTGAAACTGCCAGTCGGCCGAAGGCGGAATCGGCTGCAGCTTCCGCTGCCCCGGCGGCGCCACCACGATCGCCAAAGACGTCTTCGCCTCCGCATACGCCCGCTGCGCGGCCTTTTCATCCCCGGGCGCCGCCGGCGTCACCAGCCCTCGCAGCTGGTTGCTCTTCAGCCGCACCACCTGCGCCCCAAAGCTCTCCGCCCGCTCCAGCATCAACCGCCCATGCGGCAAATTCCACGCATCCGGCGTAATCAGCACCCGCCGCGGCCGCCACAGACGGCTCTCTCCCGGCCCCGGCGTTCCGTCGATCTCAGGCGGCGCCGGATCCGCCTCCTGTAGCAACTCCACCTTGGCCTCTTCGCCAAGTTCCACGACCGGCATAGGTTCCGCTGTAGGCATACGGCTTAGATGATCTCGCTAGAGGATCTCGCTGTCCCAGCCGGTCAGCACCCGAGCGGTTCGCTTTTACTGCACGTCACGCGGAGCGCCTCCCTTGCACAATGAAACCAAGTAAAAGCGTTGACCCCACCATCCCCGGCCGAGATCGCGGGCACTAACGGCAGCAGGTGTTCGCCGCATTCAAGAGGGGAACACCTGACAACTTCGTTCACCGTCATGTTACCTCCGTGTCATAGGACTCTCGCTGAAGCGGTGGCAGCATCTCCTCATGCGCTTCAACCTTGCAGCCCTCGCCAACGAACAGTCCGCACGCGGTTCCTACCTGTTGCCCCTCACGGTCAAAATCAAGCCGTCCCGCGGCGTCATGGGGGAGCACCTCTACTCCACCGATAGCCGCGCTCTGCTCACCATGCTCAAGCGCACCGACCTCTCCGGCTACATGCTCGACGAGTTCACCACCACACTCCGTTCCGAGCACAGCGCCCGCCTCTCCGGCGTCGAACTCAACGACCACGCCCTGCGCGAGATCGGCTACTTCGTCGATTAGCGACTAGCGCAATGAGCTCCAAGCTGAGTACCTAGGCTGAGCTCCAGCTGAGCTCAGCTAAACTCCAGCTGAATACCTAGCTGAGCTCCTCGGTCGTCATCCCCGAAGGGAATCCGCGTTTCTACGTCGCTGATCTCCCAAGTCATGCCGACTGGACATCATCACGGCAGCGGCGCGGCTACATCGCGCCCACGGCGTGCAAATCCTGCCACATCCCTGCCAGCTCGTCTCGGACGAACTCTCCACCGACCACAGCACTTAGAGCCCTCGCTGTAGCTAATTCAGCTTGAGCCAATTCATTTGCGGCCGATCTAGTTGCAGCTCGACACCCATGCCGCTAGACATCCGCCAACGTCATGCCTGGAACGGACTGGGCAGGGCAGAAGCGGGGGCCCCGTTCCCTATCGGTCTTACCGATGAAGGGCGGAGCGCCTTTTCTCTAGCTGCGCCACAAACAGTCCATCCAACCGGCTTCTCGGACCTGCGCCAGGCTTCCCAGCCGAGACTCTACGCCGTAGCCCCCGAAATAGCCGGGGGATCGTCCATGTGCTTTGCCGGCGTGATCGCACCAAGCTGCTGCAAGATCCCCATCTCGTCCGAGCTGCCCCAGCGCTCCGTGATCTTTGCGTCGGCGTTGAACTTGGCAATCTGCATCCCGCGCGCCTTGATCTTCTTGCCCGTAGCAGGAATGCCCTGGAACGGGCCTTCCTGCGTCCCCGTCATCGTGTACGCAATCGCGACATTCTCCTCGTCGGCGACCATGTGCTCCACCGCGACCTTCAGGTCCGGAAAGGCATGACGAAGCTGCGTGAAAAACCCGATGAAACCCTCCGGTCCCTTGCCCTGATCCGGTGCCGGATCGTGGTCCTTCACATCCGCCGCAAACACATTGCGAAACTCTTCCAGGTTGCCCTTGTTGATCGCTTCGCCCATCTTCTTGGCCGTGGCAATATTTGCTTCCTTGCTCATGAAAAACCTCCACTTCTTGTGATGCGCTTTGCCTCCGAAAGTGTTTTGCCGCGCAGGCATCCTCCACCCGGTTCACCCGATCCTCCGAATCGACCACGGCGAGCTTAGTGCTGTTTAGTTTCTAGGGAGCTCAGTGCTGCTTTGTTGTCGGGGTACAGGGCCAATCTTCCAGGGTTGTCACCCTGGGTGTAGCGAAGGACCTACCGTCTATTCAAGGACTCCACGGCATCAGGCATCAGGAAATCGCTAGAGTATCTCCACGGCAAGGCGCGGCCTCGTTCGGCACCAGCGGTCGTTGCAGGTCCTTTCACGGCCGCCGGTGTGCGCGCTCGTTGCCGCATCAGTCTCTTGTGTAGCCGCTACATCGCGATCCGGCAATCTCTCGCCAGCGATTGCCTCAGGCAGCCCGCGTCGAACGAAGCCGCTCATACGCCGCCTGCACGGTCGCCGCGCCGTATGTGCGCTCCAGCCGCCGGACGGTGAAGTGCCCCTCGGCCAGCCGTTGAAAGTGCTGGGTGAACAGGATGTTCAGCGTAAGCCCGCCTGCCGCCCCGGCGATCGGTACCAGCTGTGCCGCGGCTTTTTCGCTCACCTCCAGCCCGAACCTGGCTGCGATCCGGCTCAGAAACGCCACCACCGCCGGCGCGCCCTCGCGCGCCGCACCCTTCTGTGCCACATACGCCGCGGCCTCCCGCGTCGCCTGCGCCAGGGCCGCCCGCGTGGCGTAATACGCGCTGTCGAGCACCTCGGCTGACTCTGACCCGGAACCGCGCCCCAGCCCCCTTTCCGGTCCCAGCGCCAACACCTGCAGGCACGCCAGCGCACTCTCCGGCTGCGCCAGGTCCTCCCCCTGCGCGCGGGCAATCCGGGCGATTGAATGCAGCATGATCGTGGTCGTGACCGGCAACTCCACGGCCAGCCCCGCCATGCCGAAGAACCCGCCCACGGCTCCCGAAACCGCCGCCGCCGCCGTGTGCGCCCGGTTATTGCCCGAAGGCGCTCCACCCACCGTGCCGGCACGCAGCGCCACCTGCAGGCACTGCTCCAACGCCTTGTTGACGGCCGCGCCCACGCCGTCCTGCAAACGCGCGGGCAGCCTGCGCAACAACGCCTCGACCGGCATGCCCACTCGCGCCGCTACGCTCATCGCAAAGCTCTGCGTCTCCAGCTTCGGTATGGCTTCACGCAGCGCGAGGAGATCGGAAGAGGAAAGATTGTTCACACAGCTAGGGTACTCGCGCGCCAGCCGCTCGGCACGCCCGGCCGCGGCTGCACAGGTCCGTGACGCACCGCATCTCACCCTTTGTTACCCCTTGCTACCCCTTGTCACCCCTCGGGGTAAGCGTTTTGTCTGCGGTCCACGGGCCTGCTCTCATGGCCCGGCACCCAATCCAGGAGGTCTCTTGCCGCTCATTCGCACCTGCCCGCACTGCGGTACAAAAAACCGCATCCCCGCCGCGCACCTCGCCGACACCGGCCGTTGCGGCGCCTGCAAACAGGCCCTGCCGCCGATCGACGAACCCATCGACGCCGATACCGCCCTCTTCGACGAGATCCTCCGCGAGGCGCGCGTTCCCGTGCTCGTCGACTTCTGGGCCACCTGGTGCGGTCCCTGCCGCATGAGCGCGCCCGAGGTCGCCCGCACCGCCGCCGAGACCGCCGGCCACGCCCTCGTACTCAAGGTAGAAACCGACGCCAACCCACAACTCTCAGCCCGCTACAACGTGCGCAGCATCCCCAACCTCATGGTCTTTGCCAACGGCAAACTGCTCCGCGAACAGGCCGGCGCCGTAGGCCACGACCAGATGACCGCCTGGCTCAAAACCGCCCAACCCCGCTAACAACCACAAGCCCTGACAACTGAACACCGCTGACCACTGAAAACAGAACGAGTAGAACCTAGCAGCACAAACCAACAATTTAGACCACTACCGCGCCGAAATCCGCACCAACACCAGCGCATTCGGCTCCAACCTCAGCTCCAACTCTCCCTTCCGAAGCTTCGTACGCTCCGGCTCGGGCAACGCGGTCCGCCGGTTCAGATCCTCCACCTGCGCCGGCGTCGGATAGGTTGGCCTCCCCATAGCCTCGTACAGCGGCAGGACATTGCCATGCTCGTTATCCACGCGCTCCACCGTCACCGAGGCTCCCGCCGGCATCCCCTGCAGGTGCAGCGTTACGGTCTTCACCGGTTCCCTGGGCGCCGCTGCCACCCTCGGCGTCTTCCCATCCGGCGCCGGGTCCAGAATGTTCCACACCGCAATCACCAGCGATCCGTCCGCTGCCTTGGTGACCAGAACGTCATCAGCCGCGTTCGTTATCCGCTGCTCGCCCAATTCGTGCAGCAGCGCAAAATCGTAAAAACCGGGCTTGTTCAGCCCAAACTCCGCACGCAGCCCGAAGCTGCCGTCAAACGGCCGGGGAGCCGGCCCGCCCTCCTCAAAAACATCGGAAAAGGTCCAGAAGCTCATCTGGCTTACCGCGCCGTCGCACTGGCGAATGGTGTTGGCCAGTCCCGGCCCGACAAACGTCGTGTCCCGCGATTGGCTCTGCCCCTGCACATTCCATTCCGTCCAGAACAGCGGCAGCTGCGGATGCCCGGCATCGTCGATCTGCTTGCGCACTTGTGGATCGCCAGGCAGACCCGCTGGTCCATCGGCGTATCCCGCGGCACATGCGGGTCGGTGGGGAACAGGTTCTCGATCGTGTCGTCCGCGTACCCGTGGCTCGACACAAAATCGATCGGTGAATGGTGCTCATTCACATACGCCAGAAACGGCGTGACCCAGTCCGCCGCGGCCGTCGCCGGTCCGCCCACCCGCAAACGCGGGTTCACCGCCTTCAGATCCCGCGCAGTGTGGTCGTACAGTTCAAAGTAACTGCGGTCTCGCGGAATGCCGTTCCAGAAATCGATGTCGGCTCGTTCCAGACCTCGAAATACCACTGCGCCACCTCATCGGCGCCATAGCGCTCGACCAGGTTCTTCCCCAAAGCCGTCATCAGCGCATCCCAGCGCTCCATTGATTTCGGCGGAGAAACATTCGGCTTGTACCAGAACGGGTGCAGCGCATCCGGATTAAACGCCAGCTTCTTCGGCATGAAGCTGATCTCCACAACTGGCTTCACACCATTCCTTAGCAGTCCATCGTAGATCTGGTTCACATACGCGAAGTTGTACACGGCATTGCCGCGCTCGTCCTCCGTGTACACCCCGTTTTCATCGTCCAGGATGCCGTGCGCCCGGACGTAGCGTATCCCGGTCACGCCGTGCACCGCTCGCAGATCGTCGCGGTAGTTCTCCCGCAGCATCAGGTTCGCCCGGCCGGAGCCAAACATCTCCTCCCAGAAGTGAGCAAACGGGGTCGTTGGCGCATGCGCGTCGATCTCGATCCGCTGTTGCGCCGCAAGCGCCGGAATCATGAAACCAACCGCTGCAGCCGCTAGAAGAAATCGATAAACCTTATCCACAAACCTTTGCATAATCATTCAGAGTGCCATACACGCACTCCGCCGCGGCATCCACACTTTCGCTTGCGCCCGCCTGGCTGAAAAGTGATAACTCACAACAGAACCGAACACTTCCGGTTTACAACTCAAAAATCAAAACTGAACCAAACACCTCGGCGACAGCGGCTCACCCCTCACAAGCTCGAGATCCGCAAAACTCATCGCTGTCGAAGCTCGAAGCTCGAAGCTCGAAGCTCGAAGCTCGAAGCTCGAAGCTCGAAGCTCGAAGCTCACAGCGCGCAGCTCCCAAATTCGTCAAGACTCACCACCAACCAACGACGCTACCGGCAATTGCACCGTAAAGGCCATCGCGCCCCGGCACAGCCCCGCTGCCCAACGATCGTGTGTGCTGCCTAGTGGCCGCCTTCCGCTAGAGGTGTTGCCGTCGCCGTAGTCGCATGAACGGCATTAGCGCCCGCCGCTGCGGCAGCATCAGCCTTCAGCACCACACTCCCCTGATCGCTGCTTTCAAACTTCGAATAGAACCCGCGCAGCTGCGGATACTCCGGCGGCAACACAAAGATGTCATTGAAGATGTAGTTCCGCCGGGTGGTGAAGCTTGTCGGCGTGGAGGTAACCTCCATCGTGTAGGCACCCGACTTCGGAAGGTCGTACTTCGCCGCGGCGGGCGTCGCCTCCACGACGAAACCGTTGTGGAAGTTGATCCGCAGCGCGTCCTGCACCATGCGCGGGTAGTTGAAATACACCGCAACCTCCCGCTTCTCATGCGGAAAGGTAGCTCGTTCATCGGAAAGAAACAGGTCCGCCGGCACGACGAGCCGCTTGCCCGCGGAGCTCCCCATTGTGCCCTTTACCCGGTAGGAGACACTGAGCGGCTTCTCGTACTCCCCCACATCCTTGACCGAATCCACCTTTACCTCCAGTGTCTTCGGCAGCATCTCTTCGAGCGATCTCTGCAGGTCATGTTTCAGGCTCTCCTCATCTCCCCGCAGCGACTCCTGCCGCCAATGCAGCGCCGCCGAACCGGTGAACGTCAGATCGATCTTGCCTTCGATCTCTCCCTCGCCGTTCACGTTCAGGTTGGCCACCCGCATCGTACGGTTGGTCCCGTAGCTGTCACCGGAGGTCTTTTCGAAGACCGTGCCCCCACCCTTCTGTCGCAAACCCTGCACAAAGGTGTGCTGCCATGCCAGGTGCTTGTAGGCACAATAGCGGGATCCTGGATCGAAGAAGACATCCTTGCCGTCGACATTTACGATGGCGATCAAATCGTCGAACTGCCCGAAATTCAACCAGGCCGGCACAAACAGATCCTGCGATCGGTTCGGCACCAGCATCAGGTCGGCTTTAAGGCCCGCCGCGCGCGTCATGCCCACGAACAACTCCGTAAGCTGGTTCGAGTTACCGCGCTTATGCGCCAGCACCTCGGCCGCGTTGTTTAACTTGCCCAGACCGTTAGCCTTGTCCTCGCGCTGCTCGTGCTGCCGGGTGAAGTCCGTATTCTCCAACCCCATCACCGTGGCATAGATCTTGTGCAGCTTCTCTTCAGGCGTGTTGGCCCCGGCAATCACCGTCTGCGTCGCCGACGTCAGCTCTCCATTCGGGTTTGCAAAGGCGTCCACCCCCTTCGACCACGTTTTGCCTTCACCCTTCCAGAATTCATCGGCGGAGCGGTAGGAGGAAAAATTGAAGTACACCCGGTAGGTAAAGTTGGAGATGGGCGGCATATATTCCTCGTTGATCACCGGAGGAATATCCTTCACAACCAGGTCGTAGGTTTGCTGCGGATTCCTGCCCATGCTCCCCGGCATCTCGTGCCTCTCAATGGCAGTGCCGACCGGCAGCAAAGGAAACCAGGAGATCATGTTCACCGGGCCCCGTGAATCCGCAAGCTCGCGAGTCGTGGGCCACCACGTGTAGTGGGCCGACTTCACGAAAAGCTCGCCCTGGATGTACCAGTTCGGCGCCTCATACGCGGTGTCGTTGTAACGCGTAGCGTACCGGTACTCCAGAATGCTGCCCACCTCCACATCCGGCAGCGTGAACACCTTGGCCTGGTACTTGGCGCCCTCGGTCTTTACCATCGTCTTCAGGTAGGGCTTGCCCGTAAATGGAATCACCGTGCCATCCGGGTGAATGGTGCGGCCGATGATGCTCTCCACGGTCTTGTCATCGCCGTTCCACTCATAGGTGTTGCTGGTGCTTACGTAACCCAATTCCACGTTGGCGTACTTTTTGCCCTCTTCGGTCAGCACCTTGATGCGGTCGTAGTGCAGTACCGAGTGCATGTCATCCTTGGTGATCTCCTCGCGGTACAGCACCACCGCCGCCGCCCCCGGGTAGCCCGGCAGCGACTTCATTGCCAGCTCCTCCGGCGTCGGCTTCTGAAACTGGTCGGCGCCAAAGGCCAGCGCTCCCGGCAGGCTTGCCAGCAGGACAATAGCAAGCCGCACACACTGGCTCAAGAACCCACCGAAACCGCCCGAAGACCCCATGCCCTCTGCCCTCGATCCCACCTGCGTCGTACTCACCGTTTTGTTCTCCATTCGAATATCCACCGCCGGCTCGGCGGCGCGCGTACACCGCTTCACGGCGCCCGCTTCAGAACCGCGCGGCTATCCTCATCGGCAGCGATCACGCCGGCAAGGTGCTGCACCTCCGGATAGCGCTCCGGCGGCAGCGTCATCTCACGCAAAGTGAAGGTTCGGCTGTAGTGCAGCGTGTGGCCGCGCAGCTCCGTGGAGCTCTGGTAGCTTGCAAAACCCACATCCGCCTTCACCGGTTCCGGCAACTCATCCACGGCGTAGCCTTCGGGCAGCTCGATATCGAACTGGTCCGTTCCCTGCATGGTCTCGTGCAGATTGATCTCTACCTTCCGCGGCTCGCGGTCCACCGGCAGACCGTAGCTGCCGAATACCCGCGGACGCACCATCAGCAGGGGACCGGTCGCACTCGCAAAGTGATCAGCTCGCAGATCGAAACTGGTCGTCAGTTCCTTATTTAGCGCGTCCACGTTCTGCACCTTCAAATCGCTCACCGTAGCGGCCATCAGGTCACCGGACACACTGCGGTCGACATACTGCTGTTGCTTGCTCGCATCTTCGCTCAGAAACACCCGCCGGCTCCGCTCCGCCAGATCGCCGAAGCGCTTCTCCGTTACAGTGCCCTTCAGCGCTCCGTCCGCGCTCAGCTGCAAGCTGGCTGTCCGCTTCACCGTGTTCAGGTCGGGGCTCATCACCGGCAGTTCGATTACCTGGCTGGCGGCGCCCTCCATCAAAATCCCGTAGCTCCCCTGCAGGTTGTCCTCCAGCTGCCCAAACGGCGTCTGGTCCCACGTGGGATCGAAGATCAGGTAGCGCTTGCCCGTCTTCGCTGTCACCACGGCGTGCATCTTTGGCGATTCGTACCCGGCCGGAATCTCGATCGCCCCGATCATGTGATCGCCCACAATCGACGGTGACTTCGGGTCAATCACGCCACGGCGCGTGTCCACCATCAGCAGAGCGCTATGCATCCCCACGCTCGAGTACATGGCCGAAAGCAGCGTCGCTTTATCCTTGCAGTCGCCGTACTTTCCGCGAAAGATGTCCTCCGCCGCATGCGGCTGGTACCCGCCTATCCCCATCTCGATGGCGAAGTAGCGAATCTTGCCTTGAACGTAGTCGCCGATCGCCTCCGCCCGATCATAAAAGTCCGTCTTGCCCGACGTCAGATCCGTCGCCTTGGCCACGATGTCAGGCGACGCTCCTAGGCGGTCGCCTTCCAGCGTCGCGTACCACTCGCCGATACCCTGCCACGTCCCATCCTGGGGCTCCGCCAGCCCCGGTCCGGCGTAGTGCACCGCCATCCGCGCGGTCAGCGCCTCCGTCGCGGGCGACATCGGCACCCGCTCCAGATCGATCGCCGGCTCGTGATTCATCTCCCAACGGTAGTGGTGGTTCTCAAGATCCGCCCCGTCCACCTTCTCGTGGTGTGCCCAGGTCGTCGAATACGTGTAGCCCGGCGGCAACACCAGCGTGAAGCTCTGGTTCAACCGCGGCAGCTCATCCTGAAAAAACCAATTGGTCTCCGCCAGGTACGGCCGGTTCCGTTTCTCATACTCGTAGGCCACCACCCCGCCCGGATCGCGCCCTGGGGGATCGGCCATCTTGGCCTTGTCGTCCGAATACAGCTCGCCGCCTTCGCCCGGCGGGCTGATCTCCCGGATCTCGTTATCCTTCAGCGCATACTCGTGCCCGGCTGGATCGATGCTCCACACATGCATGGAAAGCACCTTGGAATCCTTGTCAAACCACACCACGGGGTAGCCGTACTCCCGTCCCTGCGGCCGCAGGATCTTCACCACGCTGCGTACATGCGTCGTAGCCTGCCCGTTTGGCGCCACGGTATACGTTGTCTCCTGCAGCAGCACAACGGCCTTGGCCGAATGCGGCATCGGCGGCAGACTCTGCCCCACCGCTGCCTTCACCCAGTCGGGAACGCTGTCACTGGAGCCCCACGCCGGCATGGCCACGAACGTCAGCCATAGAAGCACCACGCCGCAACTCCACCGGCCCCGCTGTATCCAACCCACCATCCGACCTGACCTTTCCCGAGGCGCACTGCACCGAGCTACGCGGTGCCAACAGCTACGCGGTGTCAACGGCAGCTTGAATGAAGGTCACTCTATCGGGGAGCAGGCCCCGGGGGCAACAACTTTCCGCTCCAAGTGGTTCGAAAGTCGCATGTTACGCCGTCGGTAACCACGGTTTTGTCGCACTTCGCTACACTTCGGATCGAAGCGGACGCGAACGTAACCAGGTCCGAGTTACGTACGCGTAGCAGCCAGTTGTGAATACGAAATAGACCGTTGGGGAACTCGGCAGTACCGTTCGAAACAAAAAGCGCAGTGAGCTAATTTCCTGGCTCACCGCGCTTCTCCTATAAAACTGGCCGAACCGCCCACCTACTTTGCTGATCTCGCTTAATCCTCGACCGACTCACCCGCGGTACCCGGATTCCGCTCGGCTTCTGCGAGCAAATCCGTCGGCGCATCCGCGCCGTGTCCACCGTCTTCGATCTGGGCCGGCGCAAATGGATGCGGTGCGGTCGGTGCCTCGCCCAACCCTGCACCCAGGCCCTCGCCGGCGGCCTGCATCGTCTTGCCGCCAAGGGCGCCCGTCACCGCGGTATCCATCATGATCTCCGCCAGCCGCCGGGTCTTCTTATCCAGCCGCTCGATCGCCTGGCGAATGACCCTGTGATCGTCGCCGGCCATCGAAGCCTTCAGCTCCAGCGCCGCCGCCTTGATCTCTTCGTGCTCCACCGAGGTCAGCTGCTGCCAGATCGGCTGCTTCTCCGCCTTTTCCACGGCCTCATAGATTGTTTGGCCTTCGTTTTTGGCCTCAATTACCTGCCGTTCGTGGATATCCTGCTCGGCCATATCGAAGCTTTCCAGAATCATCGTTTCCACCTGCTCATCCGTCAGCCCGTAGGTGGGTTTTACCTCCACCTGGGCCTCCGTACCCGAGCGCTGCTCGCGAGCCGAGACCTGCAGGATGCCGTTTGCATCGATTAAAAATTTCACCTCAATCCGCGGCAGCCCCGCCACCATCGGCGGAATGCCCTTCAGGTCGAACCGCGCCAGCGACCGGCAGTCCTTCGCCAACTCGCGCTCGCCCTGCAGCACATGGATGGCCACGTTCGTCTGCCCGTCCACGCCGGTAGTGAAGTGCTCCGTAGCTGACGCCGGAATCGTAGAATTCCGTTGAATAATCTTCGCCACTACGCCGCCCAGCGCCTCAATGCCCAGCGATAAAGGCGTTACATCCAGCAGCAGCAGATCGTTCGTCGCCTGGTTGTCCGCGCCCGACAGGATCTGCGCCTGCACCGCCGCCCCCAGCGCCACCACCTCATCCGGATTCAGCTCCGTGTGCAGCTTCTTTCCGCGCGTCTCCAGATTGAATAGCTTCGACACCAGCGCCCGCACCGCCGGAATCCGCGTGGACCCACCCACCATCACCACTTCGTCAATCCGCTCCGGCGTCAGCCCCGCATCCTTCAGCGCCTGTTTCACCGGGCCTGCGGTGCGCTCAATCACGCCCGCAATTAGCCCCTCAAACTGTTCGCGCGTGATCTCCCGCGCATACAGCTGCCCATCGGAGAGCGTCAGGTGAAACCGCGTGCTCGCCTCGGCGCTCAAGGCGATCTTGGCCTCGATCACCGCCTTGCGCAGACCCTGCAGCCCAGCCGGATCGCCGCTCAGGTCCACACCCAGATCCCCGCGAATATCGTCCAGCGCGACCGCCAGCAGCAGGTTGTCGATATCGTCCCCACCCAGGTGCGTGTCGCCACCGGTCGAGATCACCTCAAAGATCCCCTCGTGCAGCTTCAGGATCGACACATCGAACGTGCCGCCGCCGAAGTCATACACCGCAATCGTTCCGTCGGTCCCGCCGTGCAGCTTGTCCAGCCCGTAGGCCAGCGCCGCCGCGGTCGGCTCATTCACCAGCCGCAGCACCTCCAGCCCTGCAATGCGCCCGGCATCCTTGGTCGCCTGCCGCTGGGCGTCATTAAAGTAGGCGGGTACCGTGATCACCGCCTTGGTCACCGGCGCCCCGAAGAAGCGCTCGGCGTTCCTCTTCAGCTGCTGCAGGATGTAGGCCGAAATCTCCGGCGGCGTCAGCGTCAGCCCACCCACATCCAGCTTCAACACCTCGCCCGGCTGCAGGCCGGCTGCCAGCTTGAACGGAAACAGCTTCAGCTCCGGCTCCACATCCGTCAGATCGCGTCCCATCAGCCGCTTTACGGAGTACACCGCATTGCCCGGCTGCGTCAGCAGCACCTCGCGCGCCGCATTGCCCACGGCATACCCTTCGCCGCCCTGCGCCGTATCGAACTGAAACGCCACCACCGACGGCACAATCGGCGACCCATCCTCACCCGGAATCACCGCCGGTCCATCGCCCTGCATAAACGCCACAAGCGAGTTCGTAGTGCCCAGATCGATGCCGACAATGCGCTGCTGTTCTGCCACGGTTCCATTCTCCCGCAGGGACGCCGCGCGCCGCCTGCCCATCTCTACCACTTCTGACCGAATCTCCTGTACAGATGCCTCGAAACGGGACGATGATGCCGTCATGAGCCAAGCATCTTCCCCACAAGAGTCATCCGTGGCCGCGCCGGACGGCTCCTCGCTGATCCCCAGCCTCCGTTACCGTGACGCCCACGCGGCGATCGACTGGCTGGAACGCGCGCTCGGCTTCACTCGCCACGCCGTCTACACCGGCCCTGGAAACACGGTCGCCCATGCCGAACTGCGCCACGGCCGCGGCATGATCATGCTCGGCTCCGCCACCAACCCCAGCCCGCAAGGCCGCTGGTACACCACGCCGGAAGACACGGACGGCCGCGTCACCTCACCGCTCTACCTCGTGGTCGCCGACTGCGCCCCGTTCTGGGCCAGCGTGCAGGCCGCCGGTGCCGAGCTCGTCATGGAACTGCAGGACATGAGCTACGGCGGCAAGGCCTTCGCCGTCCGCGATCCCGAAGGCTATCTCTGGTCGGTAGGCGAGTACGACCCCTGGGCCGCCCACGAAGCCGGCGCCGGCGCCTGATCTGTCCGGGCGCCTGATCCGTCCCGTCCGCGCCAGGCAGCTCAGCGCCCTACTGCACCGTCACCGCGAGATTTACGGTCTGGGTCGTCGCTCCCGTAGCAGTAAATATCACCGGGACCGTATAGGTGCCGCGAGCCGTGTTGTTCGATCCTCCACTACATCCGGCCATTCCCGCCGTAATCACCACGAGGCACGTCAGGCTCGCGGCTATCCCCATCCGTCGCCGCCGTCCTCTGTGCCAGAACAGTCCGCCAAGCGCCGGAAACAGCAGAAAACCAAAATAAGTCGGCGATCTCCCGGCAGTTCCCGGTCGATCGGGTACTTGCAAAGCCGCTGCCGCCGAGCCGGTAAGGATCGAAAGCGTCACGGAGGACGCGTCCGTGGACGACACGACAGCCGGAGTCACAAACGAGCACACCATGTGTGCCGGCAAAGTACCGCAGGTCTGACCAAAGCCCAGGAGTGGTCCAAACATCGCCTGGATCGTAAAAGAAGTTTGCCCTGTACTGCCTGCGGTGATGGCGAGACTGCCGGAGGAGGGCGTTACGGTAAATGCAGGCGTTCCCACCGTTTCTGCGAGCGCAGCCGAGTTGGACGCACCAAACACTCCGATACCGGCATAACTCGCCGTAATGGAATGCCCGCCGGCCGCCAGGGTAGATACCGTGGCGGTCGCTACGCCGTTGGTCAGCGTACCTATAGCCAGAGGTGTCAGCCCGTCACGAAAGACCACGACTCCGCTTGGCGAGCCATACGTAGAAGTAGCCGGAGTGATCGTGGCCGTAAAAATAACGGTCGTCCCCGTCGCGGCATCGGGATTGCTGCTGATTAGCGTGGTCGTTGTGCTCACAGGAGCAGGCAACACCGGCACCGTCGCCGCCGCCGAACTCGCGGCAGTGTAGGTGGTGTCGCCGGCATAGACCGCCGTGATGGAGTAAGGTCCGGCACCGGCAAGAAACGTGGTTGTCGCCGTCCCTGTCGCATCGAGCGTCGCGGAGCCAAGCAGTGGGTTCGCTACCAGTCCACCCGAAGCGCCAGTCCCGTGGAAGAAGGAGACCAGACCTGTGGGCACTGCGGAGGAGCCTCTCGAGGTCACCTTTGCGCTCAGGGTGGCTATCTGGCCGGTAATCAAAGTCGTTGGAGTCGTCAAGGCAGTGCTGCTGGTCAGTAACGGTGTGAAAAGATTGGCAGCCAGGGCCGCAACCAGGTGATGGCCGGTCGTGGTCGGGTGTAGACCGTCCCAGAGCAGAAAAGTATCCGGGCTCACTGGTACCTTATCGGCGCTGGCAAAGACGTCGCTGAGTCCCAGAGACATCGCATTCGCGGGCAGCGTTTGAAATTGCGAAAACACATCAGGCGCGTAGAAATTCACCGTCACGCCCTTCGCCCCGCTGGCAGACCGAATGGCAGCCAGGGCCGGCGGCAGTGCCTGTGCCAGTACGGCCGCGCCCGTATTCAACGCAGTGGAATTCACCGTATACATGGGCGCCGCGCCCAGAGGAGGCTCATTCAGCACCAAAAAGCTCGTCGCTCCTCGCCCGATCAGCTCCTGAATATAGTTGCTCTCATTGGAGACCGCGGTGGTCGCGGCAGCCGTTGCCGCCGCGGTCGGATCCGTGCCGGCAGTCACTGCCGCCGAAACCGCCTGATAAATATCGTTGGCTCCACCCCAGAACACGTACAGCGTCTTGGTGTTGGGCACCGGCGCCGGGCTTTGACCCAGGTAGTCGTTTACTTGCTGTCCCATGTTGTGCAGCGTGATCGAAAGCGGCCCCTCGGTCACTGGGGTCGTGCTGTTGGCAGTGGTGGCGTCGCCGTAGGCGTAGTTCGTGCCGCCGTCGAGCGAATCCGTCACCGCCGGCTTAGCCGCAAACGAGGCCGCCAGCTGCTCGATCCAAACGCCAAGATACGCACTGGCGGCGGGCTGCGTGTCCTTGCCATCGGTGAAGCGGCCGTCCGTGTAATCCAGCCCAAGCGCCTTGTTATCCGCGGGATAGCGGATCAGGCCACCGCTGGCCGCCTGTGTCAGGTGAGCGATATTGCCCGTATCGGAAAGCGAATCGCCGAACACCACCACCGTGTTGAAGGAGGTTTGCGCGGCGAGCGGTCCGGCCAGCAGCAGCGAGCAGAGGCAAAGGGCACGACGAAGCATAAGCGGCACGGTTCGGCTCCAGAGCGGAAGGCACGCTCGCGCCAAACTCTACCACCCGGTTGAGCCGATCTCCACCAAATTCCCAAAATGGGCGACATCGCCCTCTTCCGGGGCATCCGGTGCTTCCGCACCGAAACCGCTCGGAGTATCATCAAAATATACGAGGATTACCCCATGGCATACAGTGACAAGGTTGTTGACCACTACGAGAACCCCCGCAATGTGGGAACCCTCGACAAAAGTTCAGCCGAGGTCGGCACCGGCCTCGTCGGCGCCCCCGAGTGCGGCGACGTCATGCGCCTCCAGATCAAAGTAAATCCGGATACGCAAGTCATCGAAGACGCAAAATTCAAGACCTTCGGCTGCGGCTCCGCCATCGCCAGCTCCTCACTCGCGACTGAATGGGTGAAGGGCAAGACCGTCGCCGAAGCGCTCGCTATCTCCAACACCGATATCGTGAAGGAACTTGCGCTGCCGCCGGTAAAGATTCATTGCTCGGTGCTGGCGGAAGATGCCATCCGTGCTGCCATCGGCGACTGGAAGAAGAAAAACGGCGTAGGCGAAGAAGCTGGCGTCGCCGTAGCCGCGCACTAGTTTTACGCCAATTTCTAGATTCCCGGCTTAAAATTCACGGCTAAAGCATCACCTCGGCGAGGCCATCTTGGCCTCGCCCGTTCGTCTGTGCGGAGAAATCTTATGGCCACCACACTGCTACAACCCGGAACCGCCGCTCCTCGTCCCGGCGCCACTGCGGAAGCTAAGGATCCTCTCGCCGGCATGACCGTGCTCACCGCCGAAGGCCAAACCCCACGCTCCAAGCAGGCTGTCGAAATCACAAAAAATGCCCTCAAGCGCATTCGCGTAGCCATGGCCAAGGAGGGGATCTCGCCCTCCGCCGGCGGTCTGCGGCTCGGCGTGCAGGGCGGCGGCTGCTCCGGCCTTAGCTATAACATCCGCTTTGACACCGAGCCCCGCCAGCGCGACCGCGTCTTCCTCTTCGGCGAAGGCATCGAAACCCCGAATGACCCCAGCAGCGCCCAGCCTGTACGCCTCTTCGTCGACCCGAAAAGCTATCTCTATCTCGCCGGCATGGTGCTCGACTTTGAAGAGACCCTCATGCGCCAGGGATTCAACTTCATCAATCCCAACTCCACCAAAAGCTGCGGCTGCGGGTCGAGTTTTTCGGCATAAACCGCCTCACCCGCCGCTCTAAAACTCTGACTCAGAGCAGGCTCAGCGGACATTGCGTCCGCGGCGAGCGCTTTGGATGGAGGCGGAACGCATCTCGGGACTCGGCCTACCGGTGTAGTCGTTGCCGTTTACCCGGGAGTTAAGGGATGCCGTTGAAGGCGACCCGCGCTCGTAGAATGAGACGCGATGAACTACTTCGAGCTTTTCTCCCTCCCCCGCCACCTTCAGATCGATCTACCGGCTCTGGAGCGCAGCTTTTACGCCCAGTCACGCCGGCTTCACCCTGATCGGTTTGCCTCCCGCCCTCCTTCGGAGCAGGCGGCGGCGCTTGGGCAATCCTCGCAGCTGAATGACGCCTACCGAACCCTACGCGACCCGATCTCGCGAACCGAATACCTCCTTTCGCTGGAGGGCGTGCAGCTGGAGGAGCAGTCGCGTCAGGCAACCGATGCGGCCAAGGCGACCGGCACCGAAAAAAAGCAGGTAGCCCCGCCCGATCTACTTGAAGAGGCCTTTGAACTGAATATGCAGCTGGAAGAGATGCGTCTCGCCCGGAAAGCCGGTGAAACAGATGAGGCCGCCGCGCACGATCTGCAAGCTGCCCGGGAGCACTTCACCGGAATGCTGGACGATCTCGGCGGCGACCTCGCGACGCTCTGGACGCGTTGGGACACGGCAGAGGCTGCCGGCGATGGAGAGGCCAGGTTGGGGGCCCGCAACGCCATGGTGGCGCTGCTCAATCGCCGCAGCTACATCCGCAACCTCGTCCGCGACGTCAACGCCGCCCTGGAATAGCCTCGCATGGAGGAAGCCTTCAAGAGCACTAAATCGAGCTGCCGCTCCTACGTTGTTCGCAATCAGCTCCAGAGCTGTTATGTTTTCGGCGGAGAAGGCCAATCTGCTCTGAACCTGTCATCCCGAGCCTGGCGAAGGACCTGCTATTTGTTTGCAGAACCCTGCATCATCAGAAAAACAGCGATAAGTGGCTTTAAATTTAGGACTTCACCCGCAGCTTTCACTCCTCGTGCCGGGAACGCGTCAGCTTCTCGAGCCCGGCGAGGTGGTGCAGGTCATGCCCCGCCGCGATCTCGACGATGTGCCACAGATTCATGGATCCGAGCTCGGGATGCGTCGCCGGTTTTGCCTTGTCTTCCTCGGACAGGCCTTCAATCAAGGCGAGATTCCACTGCCGCAAAGCGCTCCAGGTCGCCCGCGCCGTGGCCGTGGTAAAGCAGGAACCCTCGTACGCCCGCGACCAGGCATCCTGGTCAAACGCCTGCAGTCCCGGGCCCGCCTGCTCGCTCACACTGCCTTGCGTGTTGGAGGCGCCATAGGTAATGCGTAGCCGCCATCCCCAGGCCAGTTCGCAATCGGCCAAATGGCACAGCAGCTCGCGGATGCTCCACTTATTCGGACCTGGTTTATGCTCGATCGCCTCCGCGGACAGCGGTCGCAGCAGTTCGGCAAGCCGCGCGGGAGTCTCCCGCAAAACTTGGGCGGGGTCTCGTCCCGCAAGCAAATCAACATACGGCCGGGCAAGTGTGGCTTCTTCACTCATATCAACTCTGATGCCTTTTTATACCGTCGGGCAGGCTCTCACCAAAGCAAAGGGAGCGAAGCCTGTGGCCCCGCTCCCAATCGATCCGTAACCGCAGACATCCTAGTGCGCCGCCCACTCGATCTTGGTCAGGTCAATGCCTTCCTTCACCATCTCGTACAAGGGCGAAAGCTCGCGCAGCTTGGTCACCACGTCGATTAGCTTATCGGCCACGTAGTCCACCTCTTCCTTGGTGTTGAAACGTCCCAGGCCGAAGCGAATGGAGCTATGCGCTACATCGTCGCCCAAACCCAACGATTTCAACACATAGCTTGGCTCCAGCGTCGCCGACGTGCATGCTGAGCCCGACGATACCGCGATGTCGTTGATGCCCATCAGCAGCGACTCACCTTCTACGTAAACGAAGCTGATATTCAGGTTACCCGGCAGGTGGTGGTCCATGTTGCCGTTCACCTGGGTGTAATCGAGTGCCGTTTCGAGCTTGTGGCGAAGATAATCCCGCAGCTCTTTCTCGCGGTGGCCTTCGGCCTCCATCTCATTCATCGCGATCGCGCACGCCGCGCCCAGACCGACGATGCCCGGCACATTCAGTGTGCCCGAACGCATCCCGCGCTCATGCCCGCCGCCGTTCTGCTGCTCGGAGATCTGGACACGCGGGTTGCGGCGCCGTACGTACAGCGCACCCACGCCCTTCGGCCCATAGACCTTATGGCCGCTGAGCGAAAGCACGTCGATGTTGTCGTTAACGACGTTGACGGGGATCTTGCCCACAGCCTGTACCGCGTCCGTGTGGAAGATCACGCCCTTCTTGTGGCAGAGCTCGCCGATCGCCTTCACCGGCTGGATCACGCCGATCTCATTATTGGCATACATGATCGAGACCAGGATGGTCTGATCATCCATCGCGCGCTCAAGCTCTTCCATATCCACCAGGCCATCACCCTTGACGGGCAGGTAGGTCACGCGGAAACCCTGCTTTTCCATCCGCTTGCACGTATCAAGCACAGCCTTGTGCTCGGTGACCTCGGTGATGATGTGGTTGCCGCGCTCGCGGTACATCTCCGCGATGCCCTTGATGGCCAGGTTGTTCGACTCGGTCGCGCCGGAGGTGAAAATAATCTCCTTGGCGGTGCAGCCGATCAGCGCAGCAATCTGTTCGCGCGCCTTGTCTACAGCCTGCTCTGCCTCCCAGCCGAAGCTGTGGTTGCGGCTGGCCGCGTTGCCGAAGATGCCGGTCATGTAGGGCATCATCGCTTCCAGCACGCGCGGATCCATCGGCGTGGTCGCGTGGTTGTCCATGTAGATGGGCAGCTTCACACCGGGCGGCAGCGGGCCGTTCGCCTGCGTGATGCCCATGCCGTTGGCGGTCATGGCGCTGGATGGTTCAAGTTCATTGATGGCGACTTCGGACATGATTTACTCCTCAAAACCTGAAACTTGCAAACTTGAAACTTGCGAATTCGAATGCTGCTCGACCGGCTGTTTCCTCGATCTCAGCAGGGCTACTCGCGTTCCTCTCGGTTACCGTACAACGAAGGCCCGGCTCAGAGCGCAATTGAAACAAGACCCCCGGCCACCGGCGCCTTCGGGGCGGCCTCCACCGGCTCCACCAGATCCGCAATCCGGATGCCGCTGAGCATATCCTTGATCGAATCGTTCAGCTTACGCAACGGTTCTTTGATGGTGCAGGTTCCATGCAGGTCGCACGTACCGTGAATCGTGATGCAGCTTGTAATAAAAAGGGGCCCATCGATTGCCCGGATCACTTCAAAGGCCGAAACCTCGCTCCCCGGTCGTGCCAGCGCATACCCGCCGTTGGTGCCGGCGGTCGAAATCAGGATCCCGGCCCGGGTCAGCGTCTGCAAAATCTTGGCCAGCAGCTGCGGAGGAATGTGGTACGCCTCCGCGATGTCCTTCGCCGACTGCGCACCGCGATCGGCGTGCTCGGCAAGGTACTTCAGGGCCATCAGCCCATAATCCGCTTTTTTGGTGAGCCGCAGCATAGGGGGGGAAGGGGCCGGCCGCTCGCGCCCTAGCAGGGCAGGGAGTACGGCATTCTCAGTGTACGGCTCGCGCCGAACGCGCGCAATGCCGTATTCCGGCTACGTTGCGGCCCGGCGTCCATCCACCCACGCGGCAAGTCAGAAATCCGTCAGCACCTCGGCCTCGCTGGCGCCCACTGCGATCACATCGCAGTGCCGCATCCCGCCATAGCCCTCAAAGTACGCCGCCGGCTCCACGTTGAAGGTCATGCCCTCCACCAGCACGTCCGGCGACTCCGGATGAATCCGCGGCTGGGCCTTCCCGTTCGCCGCCGCATACCCCACCCCATGCCCGGTCGCGTGCTTGAACAACTCGTCGTCAAACCCATGTGCCCGCATCACCGACCGCGCCGCCTGATCCACTTCCCGCGCCGGCACCCCCGGCCGAATCGCCTCCAAAGCCGACCCTCGCGCCGCCACAATCGCCGTCCGCATTTGCTCGTGCCGCTCCACCCGCTCGCCTCCGGCCGTGTAGGTGCGCGTGATGTCCGTCCAGAACCCGTCCGCACACGTATTCGCGTGGATCATCACCAGATCGCCCTTTTCGATCCGCCGCTGCCGTGTTCGCGCATACGCCGCCGCCGCCGCCGCCGAGTTTGGCCCCGACATGCAAAAGAAAACCCCGTAACTCCGCCCCAGCGCCTCCGCCTCCGGTGCCGCGCCAAAGGCCGCCTGGATCGCCGCCGCCACCTCCGCCTCCCGCAGCCCCGGCTGGATCGCCTGCGCCGCGGCGGCAAAGCCAACCGCCGCCACCTTCGATCCCAGGCGCATCCGCTCCAGCTCATGCGGTGTTCTCACCGCCTTCTGCGCCTCCAGCAAGGCATCGCAACTCACCAACTTGGCCTCCGGCATCAGCTCCCGCAGCAGATCATGCAGTGAGTGCCGAAAATCCGTCATCACCGCATAGCTGGCCGGCTGCACCCCCAACTCCAGCTGCAGCCCGACGGTCGCCCGCTCCAGCCCAAGCTTCTTCAGCAGCGCCCCCAGCGGCTCCCGCAGCTGCTCCACGGGCCCGGTCAGCCTAGTCAGCATCTCCGGCTCGTACGTCGTCAGCGTCGCCGCCGAGCTCTGCGCCGCCGGCTCTTCTTCATCCTGGGGAACAATGGCCTGCAGCGCCCCGTCCGCCGTCAGCACCGCCACACTCGTCGCGAAGATCGGCCAATAGCCCGTCAGCAGCAGCACCTCACTTGGCGACGTGCAAACCAAGGCATCCAGGCCGGCCGCCTGCATCGCCGCACAAAGCCGCGCTGTCCGCTCCGCATCGCCGGCTCCCGATTCCCTCAAACCTTGCCCCGCCCCGTCCCGCCCTGCCTGCTTCTCCGCCATCAGACCTCTCCCTCATCAGCCGGGCCGCCGGCCACTTTGATCGATCCCGCAACCGTCGATCCCGCAACCGTCGATCCCGCAACCGTCGATCCCGCAACCGTCGATCCCGCAACCGTCGATCCCGCAACCGTCGATCCCGCAACCGTCGATCCCGCAACCGTCGATCCCGCAACCGTCGATCCCGCAACCGTCGATCCCGCAACCGTCGATCCCGCAACCGTCGATCCCGCAACATAGGATGCAGGCAGCCCCGTTCCAGCCTGCCTAAGCTGCCTTGGTGCACGCGTACAGGGCCAATCAAGCGGCTTTAGCCGCTGACGTCAGCTTGGGGCTCCACGCGCAGCCGCTCAAACCCAAACCCCGCAAATTTACAAGCCCACGGCGTATACTTCACCCGTGTTCGGGCCATATCCGCCAGGGGCGGAGTGGCACTGGAGAGAAGACCATGAGCCTCACCCAAACCCGCACGCCGGAGCCCTCCGCGCGCGCAAACAAAGTCACGGCGGGAACCCTCCTTGATAGGAAGCGGTCCCGCGACCCCATTACCGCCCTCACCGCCGTCGACTACCCCACCGCCCGCCTCGCCGATGAAGCCGGGATCGATCTCATCCTCGTAGGCGACTCGCTCGCCATGACCGTCCTCGGCTACGACAGCACCCTCCCCATCACCGTCGACGAGATGCTGCACCACGCCAAGGCCGTCCGCCGCGGCACAAAACGCGCCCTGCTCGTCGCCGACATGCCCTTCGGCAGCTACCACGTGAGCCCCGAAGACACCGTCCGCAACGCCCTGCGCTTCGTCCAGGAGGCCGGCGCCGAGGCCGTTAAGCTCGAAGGCGGCAGCCACCGCGCCTCCCTCGTCGAGCAGCTCACCCGCGCCGAAATCCCCGTCGTCGGCCACATCGGCCTCACCCCGCAAAGCCTCCATCGTATGGGCGGCTACAAGGTCCAGGGCCGCTCCGTTCCCGCGATTGAAGCCCTCCTCGCCGACGCCGCCGCGCTCGAAGGCGCAGGCGCGATCGCCCTTGTCGTCGAAGGCGTTCCCCGCGAGGTCGCCGCCCGCATCACCCGCTCTCTCTCGATCCCCGTCATCGGCATCGGCGCCGGCCCCGACTGCGACGGCCAGATCCTCGTATTCCACGACCTCTGCACCCTCACCTTCGCTTCCCCCGCCAAATTCGTCCGCCGCTTCACCGACGCCGGCGCCCAACTTCGCGACGCTCTCGCCGCCTACCGCGACGCCGTCACCGCCCGCACCTTCCCGAACGACGCCGAAAGTTACCACCTCCCCGCCGAAGTCGCCGCCGCCCTGGCCGGCACACGAGAAGGTGACCCCACCGCAAACCTGGCGCAGGCGCGCCGATGAGCTCCGCCGTGGTGCCCGCAGCCCGCACCCCCCCCGAAACAGCCGCAAAGCTCCAAATCTGCCAAACTGTGGCCGAAACCCGCACCGTCCTCCGCGCCCTGCGCGAGAAAACCGGCCCGGGGAGCCGACTGGGCCTCGTTCCCACCATGGGCGCCCTGCACGCCGGCCACGTCTCCCTCATCCGCTCTGCAAAATCTAGCTGCAATTTGGTCGCTGTCTCGCTCTTCGTCAACCCCACGCAGTTCGCCCCCGGCGAAGACCTCGCCCAATACCCGCGCACCTTCGAAGCCGACTGCCAACTCCTCGAAGCCGAAGGCGTAAACCTCCTCTTCGCCCCCACCCCCGCCGACATGTACCCCAACGGCCCCAACCAGGCTGCCGGCCAAACCTGGGTCGACGTCCCCGAAATCGGCGCCCGCCTAGACGGCCGCTCCCGCCCCACGCACTTCCGCGGCGTCGCCACTGTCGTCACCAAGCTCTTCAACATCCTTCAGCCCGACGCCGCCTTCTTCGGTCAAAAAGACGCCGCCCAGATTGCCGTCCTCCGCGCCCTGGTCCGCGACCTCGACCTCCCCGTGGAACTCGTCGTCTGCCCCACGATCCGCGAACCCGACGGCCTCGCCCTCAGCTCCCGCAACCGCTATCTCACCCCCGAGCAGCGGGGGCAGGCCCTCGCCATCCCACGCGCCCTCGAAACCGCCCGAACACTCGCCGACACCGGCTGCGAAAGCCCCCATCTGCTCAAAGAAATGCTCCGCGCCGACCTCAACCGAGAGCCCGGCCTCCGCCTCGACTACGCCGAGGTCGTCCACCCGGACACCCTGCTCCCCGTCGCCGACCTCCGCGACGGCGCGCTCCTCGCCGTAGCCGCCTTCCTCGGCACCACCCGCCTCATCGACAACCTCCTCCTGCCACCCATCGGCTCCCCTGAGCCGGCGGCATGAAGATTCTTTTAGGCGTAAGCGGTGGCGTAGCCGCCTATAAGGCCGCTGAACTCGTCCGCGCCCTCCAAAACAGCGGTGCCGACGTCCAGGTCGCCATGACCCGCTCCGCCCGGCGCTTCGTCACGCCCCTCACCTTCGCCGCCCTCACCGGTCACGAGGTCCTCACCTCCCTCTGGCAACCCTCCGGCGAGGCCGCCACCGGCCCAGACAACGGACCCGCCCAAACCTTCAACATCGAGCACATCGCCGCCGGGCAGGGCATCGATGCCCTCGCGGTCGCCCCCTGCACGGCCAGCCTCATGGCCCGCCTCGCCCACGGCCTCGCCACCGACTTCCTCTCCACCCTCTACCTGGCCACCACCGCCCCCGTCGTGCTCGCCCCGGCCATGAACGTCAACATGTGGCAGCATCCCGCCACGCAGGCCAACCTCCGCCGCTTAACCGAGCGCGGCACCCACATCGTTCCCCCCGAACCCGGCTACCTCGCCTGCGGCATGACCGGCGCCGGCCGCCTCGCCCCCGTCGAAGCCATCGCTGCCGCCGTCCTCACCGCCGCGCAGCCCCGTCCGCGGGACCTCCAAGACGAAACAGTCCTCATCACCGCCGGCGGCACCCGCGAGCCCCTCGACCCCGTCCGTTTCCTCGGCAACCGCTCCAGCGGCCGCATGGGCCACGCCCTCGCCGCCGCCGCCCTCGCCCGCGGCTCCCGCGTCATCCTCGTCACCGCCTCGGACCTCGCCGCTCCGCCCGGCTGCCGGGTCATCCGCGCACAAACCGCCGCCGAAATGGCCACCTCCGTCCTCGAGCACCTCCCCGAAGCCACGGTCGTCATCGGAGCCGCCGCGGTAGCCGACTTCCGCCCCCGCGCCGTCGCCTCCACCAAACTTCGCCGCCACCACGGCCTCACCCTCCAGCTCGAACCCACCGAAGACATCATCGCCCTCGCCGCCGCACATCGCCGCCCCGGCGCCCTCGTCCTCGCCTTCGCCGCCGAAACCGAGCCCGACCCCACCCGCCTCGAAGCCGCCGCCCGCGAAAAGCTCCACCGCAAAGGCGTCGACGCCGTGGTCGCCAACGACATCTCCCAGCCAGGCTCCGGCTTCGACGCCGACCGCAACAGCGGCCTCCTCGTCACCGCCGACACCTCCAAACCCCTGCCGCCCGGCACCAAGCGCGCCATGGCCGACCGCATCCTCGACCAAGTCACCAACCTGCGTACCTCAAGATACCCGTCCTCAACCACGCACTCCTCCGCCAAAACCTTGTCATCCTGAGCAACGCGAAAGACCTGCTTTTGCCCTTGATGCACAGCCGCGCACCCGCCACCTCCCCGGCCCTGTTACCGTAGTACGAAATCCGTACATCTTTTGTGTCACAGGAGTGCAGGCTTTGGTGAAAAGTGTCTCTGTCTATGCTCGTGCGTCCCGGTATCTCGGGACCGCGCTCTTACTCTGCGGTGCGGCGGCCTCCTTGACCGCTCAGGTCGTCCCGGTCGGCACCAAGCCGGACCTCGGCGGTTCCAACCCCTCCACCGCCGAGCCCCCCGTCACCCGTCCCACCACCAAACCCTGCACCGTCACCCTCTTTTCGAACGAAGCCTTCAACGACTACAGCGCGCACCCGCTCAGCTTCACGCCGCCCGCCGCCTGCCCCGGCCCCTGGGCCAAGGTCGTGCTCACTGCCGACTTCACCGTCACCGCCGGCCGCCAGTATGACCGCACCGCCTCCCTCTATCTCGGCAACGCCAACATTTTCTACGGCACCACCGCCGAACCCCGCAGCACCCTCGCTCCCTCCTGGCACGTCGAGCGCGACCTCACCGACCTGTCGCCCCTCTTCAAAACCGCGCAGACCGGCCAGGCCATCATCTACAACATCTTCAACAGCACCTACAACGGCGGCATCTACGCCACCGCCCAGCTGCAGTTCTACCCCGCCGACCTGAAAAACTTGCCGTCCGTCGTACCGTCCGTTGTGATCCCCGTCTCGGGCACCAACAGCCCGTACGAGCTCGACACCACCGCCAGCCAGCTCACGACCACCTTCACCGCGCCGCGCAACACCGAAAAGGCCTACCTCGACGTCATCGCGCAATCGCAGTCGCAGGACGAATTCTGGTACCTGAGCGCGCCCAACAACGTCGCCAACGAGCTCGAAACCTACGGCAACACCGCCTTCCGCGAGACCGAGATCGCCATCGACGGCAAGCCCGCCGGCGTCGCCCCTGTGTCGCCCTGGATCTACACCGGCGGCATCGATCCCTACCTCTGGGAGCCCATCACCGGCGTCCAGACCCTGAACTTCAAGCCCTACCGCTTCGACCTCACGCCCTTCGCCGGCGTTCTCGCCGACGGCGCGCCGCACACCGTCACCCTCAGCGTCTACAACGCCAACAGCTACTTCGACGTCACCGCCAACCTCTTGCTCTACACCGATCCCCTCATCGCCCAGACCGGCGGCGGCCTCCTCGAAGACACCCTCACCGCCGCGCCCACGCCCGATGTCGTTGAAAACCTCACCACCGACGCCACAGGCGCCGTCGTGGGCACCGTCAACGTCGGCTCCACGCGCGACTTCCGCATCCGCGGCTACGTCAACACCGGCCTTGGCCGCGTAGAAACCACCGTCGCGCAAAAGGTGAACTTCTTGAGCGCCCAGACCTTCGACGTCGGTGCCAACGAGATCCAGAACCTGGTCCAGACCAGCACCGTCGATTCCAAAACCACCTCAAAGCTCGGCGTCCTCGAAACTGTCACCGAAAACCACTGGAGCTTCCCACTCACCCTCGACTACAGCTTCCTCGCCAACGCCGACGGCACCTACTCGCAGATCGTCAGCAGCGATCAGACCTATGCCGTCAAAAACTCCACCGCCATCAACGGCTATGAAACCGCCTCCGACCACGCCACGGAGCAGGTCACCTCCTCCGACACCCTCAAGTACAACAGTGCCCTCACCGCCATCACCGCCGTAGGCCCCACCGCCAGCACCGCCAGCTACGTCTCCAAAGACTCCCTAGGCAACTGCTACCAACTCAACCTAACCTCCGCCAACCGCGTCCTCACCAATGCTGAAGGCAAAACCTGCCCCGTCAAGCAGTAACTCCACCTCTCCGCAACTTGTCATCCTGAGCAACGCGAAGGACCTGCTTTCTGCCCGGAGCTTTCTCGGCTCCTCAGGCAAACAGCAGGTCCTTCACTCCATTCAGGATGACAAGGTTTTATGGCAACTAATAACTAATCACCTACAAAACCAGCTACCCATTCTCCGGCCGAATCGTCCGGTAACTGGCATTCCCCTTCGACCAGACCAGCAGCAGAATATCCCCGTTGCTAGCATCACCCTTCACCTGCCCCACAAACTGGCTCGCCGAGCTCGTAGGCTTCCGGTCCACCTGCACGATGATGTCCCCCGGCTGCAGTCCCGCATCCTCCGCCGGGCTCCCCGGGCGCACGTTCTGCACCAGCGCGCCGTGTACGTCATCGGGTGCCTGCAGCTGCTGCCGCGCTTCCGCCGTCAGGTCGCCGACCGCCAGCCCCAGCTTGCCGCTGTTTGCAGGGCCGTCGCCCTCGTTCGAGGCCATCAGTTGCGCATCCTTGCCGAACTCACCCACCGTCAGCCGCACGGTCGTCGGATTGCCGTTGCGCAGTATGCCCAGCGTGATCCCGGTGCCCGGATTGATCTCGCTCACCGCCACCTGCAGCGCGCTTGAATCCGTCATCGCCTGCCCATTCAGCGCCGTGATCACGTCACCCTGCTGCAACCCGGCCTGTGCCGCGGGCGACCCCGGGGTCACCTGCGCCACGATCGCGCCCGAGGCATCCTTCAGCCCGAAGAAGTGCGCATTCTCCGGCGACACATCGTTCATCGCGATGCCCAGATAGCCATGCTCCACCTTGCCATGCGCAATCAACTGCGCGGAGATCGCCTTCGCCATCTGCGACGGAATCGCAAACCCTGCCCCCGCAAACTGCCCGCTGTTCGTGATAATCGAGCAGTTAATGCCCACCAGCTGCCCATGCACATCCACCAGCGGCCCGCCGGAGTTTCCCGGATTGATCGCCGCGTCTGTCTGGATGTACGCGCCCGGCTTGCGCGCATCGTCACGGAACGGATCGCTCCGGTTTACCGCGCTCACGATGCCGCGCGTCACGGAAAATCGCAGCGACCCGAACGGACTGCCCAACGCCAGCACCGTCTGACCCTGCTCCAGCTTCGTGGAATCGCCCCACGCGATCGCCGGCAGATCGCTCGCATTCACCTTCACCACCGCGAGATCCGTCAGCTTGTCCGCACCTACAACGTGCCCGGTCAGCACCCGCCGGTCATGCAGCGTCACTTTAATATCCTTTGCGCCGTCGATCACATGGTTGTTGGTCAAAATGTAGCCATCCGGCGAGATAATCACGCCCGACCCGATGCCGTGCTGCAACTCCGGCTGCTGCGGCCGCATGCCCTGGCCCTGCCCGCCGCCCATCCCACCGAAAAACTGCTGCAGCTCCGGCGGTAGGCCCTGCATGCCCTGGCCCTGTCCACCGCCGCCCTGCTGCGCCGCCTCCTCCGCAGAAGGCGTAGACGTCACCGCGATATTCACCACGCTGGGCTCCACCCGCGCCGTCAGGTTCTCCATCGCCGCATCCAGCGAAGTCAGGGCGGCAACGGAGCTCGCATCCATCGGGTTCGCCGCCGTGCCCGCGCCCATGCTCGCCGCCGCATGCACGCCGGTCACATGGTTTTCGACCGCCAAAGCGCCCAGCGCCACGGTCGCGGAAAGAACGGCCGGAAGAACATAACGCTTGGCACCTGAAACCAGTCGTTCTGAAACTAGATGATTAGTTGATGCTGACATGCGAGACCTCCAAAGGGTGTGTTCTGTGAAGCAGGGTTAGAATTGAACCACCAGCCAGCCATCCGGAGTTTCAACTGCCCGAACGGCCGTATACCAAACCTGTTGTGCGTCCACCGCCACGACGCGTTGCAGCCGTGGAGCGTAGACCACCGGCACCCTCCGCGGTGCCGTTTCAGCCGTTTCAGCTGAATCCGCCACACCCGCCTGCCAAGCCGTAAGCATCAGCCAGGGCGCGATTTTAAAGCGCCCACGCCGCCGCAAACCGGCCCGTACGGCGGTAGCCCGGCGCACACGGCGAACCGCCGCCGGATGCAATCTGCCTTCCGAGCTCTTCGCCTCGGCCGCAACTCCGGAAACCGGCATCACCGCCTGCAGCAGAACAGCGCTCGGCCCACCACCTCTCACGCCGGGTGACCTATCCTCACGGGCAAAGCCGGTTAGGGCGGGTTTGAAGGAAGCCGGTACAACCTGCACCCCGGTCGCTAATCTGTTCGCGCTGTTCGCGCCGACCGCCATCGCCGGCCTGGCCCCCGGCCCAAAACTCACCAGGGTCGGGCTACGTTCCAACGCCTCACCCGCAAACACCGTACCTGCCAACACCACGCCCGTCGCCAGCCGCAGTCGCATCCCTGAAAGCGCCCGCTCGGGCCGGCGCAGAATCCGCTCCACCCGCGCCGTCAGCTCCGGCCTCCGCCGCCAGCTCCCGAGCGCTCCCACCGCCAGCGAAAGCCCGCGCCGCAGCCCCCGTCGCCGCAAAGATTGCTCCGCCACATGCGCCAGGCACGCCGCATACGCCTTGCCTGCCCGCGTCGTCGCCAGCACCGCATCGTCACACGCCAGCTCCCGCTCCAGCGCCACCTGCCGGTTCACCCAGAACATCGCAGGATGCAGCGGCAATACCACCAGCGCCACCTGCTGCAGCAGGTTGACCCAGTCATCCCCGCGGCGCAGGTGCTCCAGCTCATGCAACACGATCTGCGTCAGTTCCGACTCCTTCAACCCCGGCAACAGATCCGCCGGCAGCAGCAGCCGCGGCCGAAAAAAACCCGCTACACAAGGCCGATTCACCGTTGTCGAAGCACAGAGCTCCGGCTTCCGCCCGGACTCCCGCAACAGCGCCGCCACCGCCGGCGGCACCCCCAGGGGCTGAGCCGACCGCAGCGTCCGCCAAAGCTCCACCCCACTGATCGCCAGCTGAAATACCCGGAACAGGGAAGCCAGACCCCAAACCGCAACCAGCGCCACGCTGAATCCAAACTCCGCATGCAGCAGCCCGGTCGCACCGGCACCCGCGGCAGCCGACCCGCGCCCAAAGAATGCCAGCACCGGATGCGCCGCGATCACCAGGAGAACCGCCGCCCAGATCGAAGCCCGCGCCGCCGCTGTAAGCCCGGGCAGCAATCGCTGCCCAAGCGAGACAAGCAAAACCAGCACCGATCCCTGCCAAAGCGAAGCCAACAAGGCGCTGGCCAGCGCAACCGTGATCGGCAAATGAAAAACAGGGAAGAGCGGCATCATTCAGCCACCTCCCTTGAAGTTTCCGAATCGCCCAGAGGAGCCGGCTTGTCTTCAGAAGACCCGGCATCATCTGCCGGCGCCGCGGCAATGGCCTGCTTCAAACGCAACAGCTCGTCCACCGTAATCTCGTCATCGCCCAGCACAGAAAGCAGCAGCCGCTCCCGCGAGTTCCCAAAGAACCGCTGCAGCACTTGCTTCACCTCGCTGCGGCTGGCCTCATGCTCGGCCACACAGGGCGTGTACAAAAACGCCCGGCCTTCCTGCCGGTGCGTCAGGTAGCCCTTCGTCTCCAGGATCCGTACCGTCGTCAGCACCGACGTGTACGCCAGCGAATTCTCCTTCGGATCCTCGGCCAGCGCCGCCACCAGGTCTGCCACCGCCGACTCCCCGCGCACCCAAAGCAGGCGCATCAGCCTCAACTCAGCCTCGGTCAGCGTGATGGAGCGTTTCGGTGGCATCGATTCCTCGCCCTACACCTGATCAGACGAGCTACGAATCAATTAGTTAGCAGACGCCAAGCGCATCCTCCGCTGACGCCAAAGGACATCCTCAGCAGACTGCAAGGGACTCCTCAGCTGACGCCGCGGAAGAGCGATTTTGTCATCCTGAGCGCAGCGAAGGACCTGCTTCTCGCTTCGGGACAGCAACGCCGCTCCATGCTTCCCTGAGTTAAAGCTTCAAATTCAGCCCACGGCAGCGGACGCCATGCCCATCCCGCCAACAAATCTCATACCGCGCTGGAAATGGACTTGTCTTCTACGTCGGAAGGTGACAGAGGCGCGCACCCTGGCTTAGCCTTGCGCGTATGAGCCTGCTTCCTCGTCGGCGTTTTTTGCAGTCCCTCGCGGCCACCTCCGCCGCCCTGGCAACCCGCGCCCTGGCCGCCCGGACGGCAACCGCCCAGGCCACGCCCTCGCAGGCTAAACCCGCGCAGGCCACGCAGCTCACGCTCCACCCCGATCGCTCCGGCCCCACCGTGCCCGCGAACTTCATCGGCCTCAGCTACGAAACCGAAGAGCTCACGCGCCCCGAGACCTTTTCCCGCGAAAACGCCGGCCTCCTGGCCAAATTTCGCCAGCTCTCCTCGCAAGGCGTTCTGCGCATCGGCGGCAACACCTCCGACGTCGGTTGGTGGAAGCCCACTGCCGCTTCCACGCAGCCGCCGATGCCGCACTTCGCCGCGCAGGACGGCGAGCCCTCCACCGGCCTCAGCTACCCCGTCACCCCCGAGGCCGTCCGTGCCCTGCGCGGCTTCCTCGACGCGGCCGGCTGGACGTGCATCTACGGCCTCAACCTCGGCACCGAAACCCCCGCCCGCACCGCCGAGCAGGCTGCCTTCGTCGCCTCCACCCTCGGCCCCAAACTGGAGTACTTTCAGATCGGCAACGAGCCAGACGGCCTCGCCCCGCACCTCCGCGACAAAGCCACCTGGAACGCCGGCCGCTACTTCGACGAGTGGATCGTCATTGCGAATGCCGTCCGCGCCCGCGTGCCGGACGCCCGTTTCGGCCTGCCCGACGCCGCCAGCAACATCGAGTGGTTAAGCACCGTCACGGACCGCATCACCGCGCTGCCCCATCCGCCGCGGGTCGCCGCGCTCACGCACCACTACTACTTTGGCGGTCCGCCCTCCAACCCGGACGTGAACATCGCCCGCCTCCTCGCTCCCGACCCCACCGTTCGGCGCGCCGCCGCCGCCGTGCGCGCCGCCGCGGCGAAACTCCAAGTCCCGTACCGCATGACGGAGGGCAACACCTGCTACCGCGGCGGCAAACCGGGTGTCTCGGACGTCTTCGCCGCCGCCCTCTGGGCCGCCGACTACGCCCTAAACCTCGCCTCGCTCGGCTACGCCGGCCTCAACCTCCACGGCGGCGACGGCGGCAAGTATGTCGGCAACTCCCTTGGCGGCCATCTCCCCGGCGAAGACCTCCTCAAACCCGGCGACCCCGCGCAGCCACGTCCCTTCTACACGCCTATCGCGAACAGGAACGGCGCCTACGTCGCCGAACCCGTCTTCTACGGCCTGCAGTTCGCCGCGGCCTTCGCCGGGGCCACGATGGTGCCGCTCACCTTCAACCCCGGCGGCGTGGACGCCACCGCCTACGCCGCCCGCCTGCCCACAGGCCAGCAGATCGTCGCCATCCTCAACAAGGACGACCACCGGTCGCTGCCCATCGATCTGCCCGGCTTCTCTCTATCGCAGGGGCTCACCGCCGGCTCTCTGCTCGCCTACAACGCGCAGCTGGAAGAACCGCAAAGCTTCCACGAAATCTCCTCCGTTCCGCCCGCCCGCGCCGTTCTGCTTTTATCCGCCCGCGCCTAAACCCGTCGGCGGGCGGCATCGTCGTTCGTCGCTGGTCGCTTCGCCGCGCATCCTACTCTGGATGGCCTCTCCCAGCGCACCTCCGGCCGCCGCGCCCAAAGCCGTCGTCGAGGACATCCGCTCCGTCTCCGACATGGAAGCCTCGCTCGAGCAGCATCGCTCCCTCGTGGACCGTATCGCCGACCTCATCGGCGGCTTCTCCGGCAGCATGGCCTTCGTCTTTCTTCACCTCGCCTGGTTTGGCGCCTGGTTCCTGCTCAACACCCTGCCGCTCGGCATTAGGCACTTTGATCCGTACCCCTTCATCCTGCTCGCCATGGTGGTCTCAGTCGAAGGCGTTCTGCTCAGCACCTTTGTGCTCATGAAGCAGAACCGCATGCAGCGCCGCATCGATGTCCGCGACAAACTCGATCTGCAGATCAACCTCCTCTCCGAAAAAGAAGTCACCAAATCACTCCAGATGTTGCGTCTCATCTGCGAAAAACTCGAGATCGAACCCTCCGTCCTGAACGACGCCGAACTAGCCGAAATGGCCTCGGTCACCTCCGTGGACATGCTGGCCAAACAGGTTCAAAGCGATCTCGAAAAGATCAGCTAAAACTTCTGCTGGCAACGCGATAGATCACTGCCGCCATAGCAGCTTGCCTCGGCATCCTCCGTTGTAGGCGCCTTTACGTGTCACACCGTGAACCGGATCCAGCCCGGTAGGGTCATTACCTGCCCCATTCCGGTGATTGGCAGTCTCGGTTCGGGGCGCAGATAAAGGATGCGTGCTGATTCAGACCTCCCAACGCGCAAGGCACGCCCTTAGCCGGCGTCTGAATTACACCCGGGCCGGGTGCGGGGAAGGCGTCGCTACAGAGCGTGCGATGCCCTAAGTCTGTTCGGCTCCGAAACTAAAAGAAACACCCGCAATGGCAGGACGTAGAGGAGTTTTTCATGCCGCTTGCAACTATCGCACCGCAATACCGTCTCCGCCCCCTGGCAGTGGCAATCCTGCTGCTGTCGCTTACCGGCTGCGGCATCAACTCGGCCACCCTGGCCTCCGGTTCCCCGGCGGAAAACGCCGTCTCCCGTGCCATCCAGGGCCATGTGCACGGGGGCGCCTACCCCATCCAGGGCGCTACCGTCCGTCTCATGGAAACGCAGTCCAACGGTTACGGCGGCGCGGCTGCGGCTCTGCTTCCCCCCGTGACCACGGACGCGAACGGCTTCTTCACCTTTCCCAATAGCCCGTTCACGTGCACGACCGGTCAGTTCGCCTACCTCACCGTGTCCAGCGGCACCACCGCGAACCTTGCCACGCCCACGCTGAACAACAACGTGATCCAGGCCAGCGTGATCGGCTCCTGCGCCAAGCTGACCGCGGACTTCAGCAACATCAACGTCTTCCTTACCGAAGTGAGCACCGTCGCGACCGCGGCCGCGCTCGGCAACTTCATTACGATTGACAGCACGAGGGCGGCCACCGGTCAGCAGATCGTGAACATCTCCGCCCCGGCCGCCAATAATGCAGCTTCGCCGGCCTGCACAGGCGGCGGCAACATGATCTGCACCGCCGCGGGACTGGCGCACGCCTTCGCCAACGCCTATAACCTCGTCGATTCGGTCACCTTTGACGGCAGCTTCCCCAGCGGTCTGGCCCGCGTCGCCGTTCCCTCCAATCCCTCCGCCTCCACCGTGCCGTCGCAGCTGCTGAACACGCTCGGAAACATCCTTCAGAACTGTGTGGACTCCGTCGGCGGGGGAGCTGCCGGCGATGGCTCCTACTGCGGCAGCCTGTTCGCTCTGGCAACCCCACCGGTCACCGGTGCCAAGGCCCCGACCAACACCCTGCAGGTGGCCATGAACATGGTCAAGTACCCCACCGGCAACACCGCCAATCTGTACGCCCTGCAGTCCCGCACCCCCTACTTCACGCCCACCCTGTCGAGCGCCCCCACGTCGTTTGCCGTCTCCGTCTTCTACGGGGCGGAGGCCGCCTCCGGCAACTACGTCCCGTACCCCGTCGATCTGGCCCTCGACGCCGCTGACAACGTCTACATCCTGTACAGCAACGCCACGATCCCCAACGGCGTGTACACCCCCGGTACCTACGGCGCCGTCGTTGCGCTCGGCCCGGATGGCACGCAGATGTTCTACGGGCCGCCCAACACCTCGCTGCTCTTTCCCACCCAGATTGCGGTCAACAGCACCGGGCGCGTCTTTGTAACCAACAACGACACCAATACGCTCACCAACGGGGGCCTGTTTGCGACCGCCGCGGGCGGCACCGACGGCACGCTGTCTCAACTCTCCACGCTCGCCAACCCCTCCGGTATCGCGGTCGATCGCAACGACGACATCTGGATCTCCGCCGCCAACGGCACCGCGCGTTCCATCGTCGAATACAACAAGTCGACGGTCGCCAATGTGCTCAGCGGGCTGCTTTCCACCGTGGACTTCGCCTCCAACGTCTTCGGCGTGCCCGTCACCAGCGTTGCCATTGAACCCTCGCAGAACGTCTGGGGCGTCTCCGGCGGCTCCGGTACCAGCTATGACGTCTTCGTGCCGCAGACCGGAACCGTGCTTGCTCCTCTTTGGAGCGGCGGCGTCAAACAAAGCCTCGGCAATACCGGGGGCTACGGCCTGGCCATCAACAGTGCCTCCAACGTCTACTTTCCCAACTACCAGCAGCTCGATAGCGCCACCGCCAGCGGAGGCAACCTGTCTACCGGCGCCAACGGCACCAAAACCGTGAGTGCCTCCGGCTCGCCGCAGCGCGCCCAGGTCGATGGTGCCGGCAACCTCTTCTGGGCCAACAACCAGAACAGCGGCCTTCTATATGAATTCTCACCCGCTGCCTCCGGCAGCCTGCTTTCGGCCGGAACCGTCTCCGCGCTTCTGCCCTGCTATCCCTACCCGGGCGGCTCCGGTTACGCCTGCGTTACCAGCACCAACACCAGCCCGGTCTTCACCCCCACCAACCTCCGCTCGCTCGCCATCGATAGCGCCGGAGACGTCTGGTACGTCGCCGACGCCGGCGTCGGCACCGTCGTCGAAACCCTCGGCCTCGCCGCACCCACATGGCCGCAGCTCTCCTACGGCCATCCCGGCTGCACCCCCGGCATCACCACCACGTCCTGCCCCTAAGCCCGCCCTCCACGGTCTTAATCCGCCTCACAAGCCGCGCCGCGGTGCCTTACCCTAAAGGCCCGCGGCGCTCCCACAAAGGCACCGCAGCGCCCGACGCCCGCTACCGTCTACACTGCCATCTATGTGCGGAATCGTCGGCTATATCGGCCCTAAGCCCTGTGTCCCTGTCATCATGGAAGGCCTCGCCCGCCTCGAGTACCGCGGCTATGACTCCGCAGGCATCGCCGTCGCCGGCGGCACGGCCCTGCCCGGCTCGCCAAACGCCGGCCAGCCCAACCCGCTCCAGCTCCGTCGCGCCCCCGGCAAGCTCCGCAACCTCGACGCCATCCTCCGCACCGACCCCGTCCACGGCACCTACGGCATCGGCCACACCCGCTGGGCCACCCACGGCCGCCCCACCGAAGAAAACGCCCACCCCCACCGCGACGGCACCGGCACGCTAGTCGTGGTGCACAACGGCATCGTAGAAAACTACCTCCACCTCAAGGCCGCCCTCATCGTCAAGGGCCACAAATTCCTCTCCGAAACCGACACAGAAATCATCGCCCACGTCATCCAGGACGAATTCGAGCTCGCCGCCGCCACAGAACTGGGTGCCCCACTCTCCCAAACCAGCCGTCATCCTGAGCACAGCGAAGGATCTCTGTATTCCGCCCCCGCCCAATCCCCAACACAACAACCCCGCACCGTAGAAGCCAACGACGCCGAAGCCGTCACCCGCGAGCGCTCCCCGCACGTCATCCCCTTGGAAGAAGCCGTCCGCCGCGCCGTCAAACGCCTCACCGGCGCCTTCGCCATCGGCGTCCTCTCGGCCCACGAGCCCGACAAAATGGTGGCCGCCCGCTTCGGCCCGCCCATCGTCCTCGGCCTCGGCGAAAACGAGTTCTTCCTCGCCTCCGACGTCCCCGGCATCCTCCACCACACCCGCGACATTTACTTCCTCTCGGACGGTGAGGTCGCCACCCTCACCACCGCCGGCATCGTCCTCACCGACTTCGACAACAACCCCAAAACCCTCAAGCCCCAGCGCATCACCTGGGACCCCATCCAGGCCGAAAAAGCCGGCTACAAGCACTTCATGCTCAAGGAAATCAACGAGCAGCCCCGCGCCGTTCGCGACACCACCCTCGGCCGCGTCTCGCTCGAAACCGGCCAGGTCTTCCTCCCCGACATGGCCATCTCCGCCGACGACCTCCGCGACGCCACCGGCATCACCATCGCCGCCTGCGGCACGTCATGGCACGCCGGGCTCGCCGGCAAGTTCATGATCGAGCGCCTCGCCCGCATCCCCTGCGACGTCGACTACGCCTCCGAGTACCGTTACCGCGATCCCATCCCCAACCCCCGCGACCTCGGCCTCGTCATCACCCAGTCCGGCGAAACCGCCGACACCATCGCCGCGCAGCAGGAACTACTCCGCAACGGCAGCAAAACCCTAGCCATCTGCAACGTCGTCGGCGCCGCCGTCACCCGCCTCGCGCAGGGCACCATCACCACCAACGCCGGCCCCGAAATCGGCGTCGCCTCCACCAAGGCCTTCACCGCCCAACTCACCGCCCTCTTCCTGCTCGCCCTCCACATCGCCCAGGTCCGCGGCACCATCTCGGAACTCGAAAGCGCGAAACTCGTAACTGAACTCACCCTGATCCCCGGCAAGCTCGAACAGATCCTCCGCACCGTCGACGACCAGTGCGTCCAGCTAGCCAAGGAATTCTCGAGCGTCAACGACTTCCTCTTCCTAGGCCGAGGCATCCACTACCCCATCGCCCTAGAAGGCGCCCTCAAGCTCAAGGAAATCAGCTACATCCACGCCGAAGGCTACCCCGCCGGAGAAATGAAACACGGCCCCAACGCCCTCATCGACGAAAACCTCCCCGTGGTCTGCATAGCCACGCAAGACCCCACAGACCCCAGCAGCGTCCTCAAATACGAAAAAACCCTCTCGAACATCCAGGAAGTCACCGCCCGTTCAGGCCGCGTCATCGCCATCGCCACAGAAGGCGACACCCACATCCGCCAGCTCGTAGAGCACGTAATAGAAGTCCCAGCCGCCCCCGAACTCCTGCTCCCCATCCTCGAAGTAGTCCCCCTACAACTACTCGCCTACCACATAGCCGTCCGCCGAGGCTGCGACGTCGACCAGCCTCGGAATCTGGCGAAGAGCGTAACGGTGGAGTAGTACTCAACGAGATCATGTTTTCCACTAGCCGATGGTCGGGGCGGTCTACGGCTGCTACGGTGGTAGTGAAGGATTGGGATGAAAATCTGTTCAGCAGAACAACTGTCTGCAAAATTAGGGGTCGAATGGCCTGCTCTGCGCCGTGCCCGCGAGAGGTCAGTATTTGAGTCTGATCGACTTCAGGCCGCTTGTAAGGAACTTGTCATGCCGGATACGAGTTTGGTCGTATTTGGGTCCTTAGCACGAGGTGAGTTTACGGACGCTAGCGACATCGATTGGACTCTCCTAGTAGACGGCATCACCATACCTGAGCACCTTACAGTCGCAAGGGATATCTCCATCGCACTTGACGTGCTTCAATCAAAGAAGCCCGGTCGGACCGGTACTTTCGGAAACGTAACCTCAAGCCATAATCTCATCCACTTTATTGGAGGCGAAGACGATACAAACGCGAACACAACGCGCAGATCGCTCCTGCTCCTGGAAGCCCAGGCGATTGGGGCAAACGAAGCGTTTACTCGTGTTCGAAACAACATACTTAGGCGGTATTTAGAAGAAGATCTCGGTCTTTGGCGAACATCGACCAAAGTGAAGATACCTCACTTTCTGTTTAATGACTTTGCCAGATATTGGCGAACTATGACTGTTGATTTTGCTGACAAGCAGCGAGACCGATTCCATGAGGGATTTGCCCTCAGGAATATTAAGCTTCGCCTGTCTCGCAAGCTCATGTATATATCGGGTATTCTCTCTTGCTTTCGCTGTCAGTTAGATATGAGCGATGAAAATGAAAAGATTGAGTTTTTTCATCTGGATAATGCTTTAGCAGTTGCCGAGCAGATATCAGGATATCTCGATAAGACTCCTTTGGATTTAACGGCGGAAACGTTGTCGGAATACGTGTTGAAGCCTAAGGCGATCAGCGAGTTTTTTTCAGCCTACAATGACTTTATAGAGCTGCTGAGCGATGCTTCCAAAAGGCAGCAGCTAGAAGAGCTGAAGCCAAATGAGCTCGAATCTGACCTCGTTTATAAGGCAGCGCGAGAGATATCTCACAGATTTGCCGATGCGATTGAGGAGATCTTCCTCACGGCCGACAACCCTGTCGGCAATCTAACCATTAAATATGGAGTGTTTTAGTGAGCTATTTTGGCTATTCGACCGGTGCAATCGCGTTAGGAGATTTTACTCGTGCGCTAGATCTGTTAGCTGCTTTCAGCTTTGAAGCAATTGAACTTTCAGCACTGCGCATCGGTGAAGTAGAGCCGCTCGTTGCAGCCATTCCAAGGCTCGACCTGAGTAGGTATAGCTACGTTTCTTTCCATGCCCCTAGCTCTTTCAATGAGAGCGACGAGGCAATGTTGGTGGATTTGTTGAAGCGGCTTCCTAGACATTGGCCGATAATCCTCCATCCGGATGCCATCTACGACATTGAACTGTGGCGCGGTCTTTCGCCAAGGCTTGCTATAGAAAATATGGATAGGCGTAAAGGCATGGGACGATCAGTTGCGGAGCTCAGTAATACATTTAAGTCTTTACCTGAGGCTAGAATGTGTCTGGATCTCGGCCATGCCCGCCAGGTCGATTCTTCTATGGTCGGTGCATATCAGCTACTAAGAGTTTTCGCAAGTAGAATTGTACAACTTCACATCAGCGAAGTTGATACATTCAACCGTCATGACGTCATATCAAAAGCTGCCGAGTTGGCCTTCATGCGGGTCAAGCGTTACCTTCCTACTTCTGTCGCTTATATTCTTGAAAGCCGAGTAGATGAATCACAGATCCAATCTGAAGCAAACAAGGTGGAGAGGATGTTCGCGAAGCAACATTCTCGCGAAAAGGCACCCCCAAATCAAGTTGCTTACGCATAACAAGTGGCTGGTGGGCGGGTGGTCCATGCATGCCTTCTAATCACGACGGCGGGTAAGCCCACTTATAACCCAACCACGACGGGGTGCCCCATTCACATGCGGCCCTATCGCGGGTGAGTGGGCTTATCGCACGAAAGTGCGATAAGCCCACTCCCAGGCCGAGCGCTACGATCACGCATGCCCCTCCATCTGCGGAGATATCAGCACGAAGGCCACCTTCACTTCATCACCCTCATCGACCAGCCCCGCAACCGCGCCACGACCGTAACGATGGCGCAGCACCTGCGACCCAGCCCTACCTCACGGCTTGGGTAAAACCGAGAGGGGAATAACCCCGGACTCCATCTCATATCCCAACCCCGTCGGATGGTAGTTGTCACCCGAGTTATAAGGGGCGAGGAGAAAGTTCGGTCGAGCGGGATCTGCCAACGCCTTGTCGAAGTCGGCGATACCCACCACGCCTGGCAAGGCGGCGCCGGTCTGCCGTATCCATGCGTTCAACGCGACACGCTGTATCTCGCCGCCGTTGGCAGGCCCAGGAGTAACGGCTCCCGCGTAGGGGGCCGCCGGACTCGGGTACGGCCCGTAGTTCGCTTCCTGGGGATTCGTGCAGAAAGCCGAAGGAGGAATCGTCGCTATAATCACCGGTGCCTTCGCGGCGGCGGCCGTCGCTATCATCTGTTCGGTGGCGGCTTCTATCGCCGGAGCGGACTTACAGTCCGGGGAACGGATGTCGATAGAACCGAAGTAGGTCACCATCCCCAGCAGATTGGGAAGACTCAAGACATCCTGCGCTATACGCTGGTTGGCGTTCTTCACATGATTGGTCTGGTTCGTGATGTCATCCGTGACTGTATCTCCACTGACGCCCTCATTCACTATTCCAATCTGATAGCCAGCCGCGTTTAAGCGGCGCGCCAGCCAATCGGAAAGTCGATTTGTATGTTGACCCGGCAAGGGAACATTGGGCGTGGGATAGATCATCGTCGAGCTGTAGTTCGAATGCGTTCCGTCAGTCGTGGAGCTGCCAAACAATGCCAGAGTGCCCTGGTAAGGTCCGTATACGTCGATGCCGTTGATCAGCAGCCAATCACCCAGGGTTTTTGTGTAGCTTGCGCCAGTGGTATCGGCCGTTTTGTCTCCGGAACCGGCTCCGCTTCGGTAATTCGTAATAAAAAGCGAAGGGTGCTTGGAAACCGGACCGAATCCGCCTTTGAGGTAAGCGGAAATGGCAAGCGTCTGGCCAAAACTGAAGGTCAACGCTACAGGATCAGACACCACCACCTGTCCCGGCGCTATGGTCACGCCCGGCTGACCCGAAAACGACAGAGCCACATCATGGGTAGGGTCCACGGCGCTGCTGCCGTCTTCACCGACTGCAAGGTGTGCTGCGCCGAGAGTCACCGCCGTCAGACCATATACATTCGAGAATCGAACCCGCTCTTGAACTCCTCCGATCGTGGGTGTCACCAAAAAACGAAAACTCTCTTCGTTGCTGCCCGCATTATCCGCGTCCGCTACAGCGTTGGTCATGGCAATGCCCCAGGCACCTGCCCATAGGGACGGCTTGGCCGCTACGGGTAATGGACCGGAAAACGGAATGGCTGAGGAACCACAACTTGCCAAGCAGAATGAGCAGCACACAAGGAGCAGACAGAGAGCAGCGGAACGCATGATGATGATCCTAACGAGAATGCATGAATCGTCCGTGATTCTTGGCCAATTCTTGCTGAACTTTACTGGCCTAAAAGATCCTGGAGGGGAATGGCCGAGTTCTGCACTCCGTAGCCCACCCCGTTGGGATGGAAGTTGTCGCCTGAAACTAGATTGGGGATCAGGAAGTCAGGATGCGCCGGGTCCGCAAGAACCTTGTCAAAATCAGCAATCGCCACGACGCCGGGCAGTTGCGCTCCAGTCGAAAGGATCCAGGTGTTCAGAGCGCGGCGTTGTACGGAGCCGCTGTTTTCGGGACCGGGATTGATGTCGCCATTGTAGGGCGCGGCGGTCGAAGGCAGGGGAGCCTGCGTGGTGCAGTACTCAGATGGCGGCAGCGTCGCTAAGATAACCCTGATGTTTGCCGCATGGGCTTGCGCCACGATGTTGGAAAGAGACGCCTCCACGGCGGTGGCTGGGATGCAATCCTGCCGAATATCGACTCCTCCGCTATAGATCACCACAGCCTTGATGCCGGGTAGCATCACGACGTCATGTTGAAACCGATCCACTCCTGCCGTCGCTGTGCCGGTAGCGGTACTTGCATCTTCCCCGGCGGGATCAGCCGCCAAGCCGGCATTTTCCACACCTAGACTGTAGCCGCCAGCGATCAAGGAGCGGGCTAACCAGTCCGTCGGTCGATCCGTGATCTGCCCTGCTACAGGCACGTTATAGACGGGATAGGCATTCGTGTCACCATAGTTGGCCTCATGTCCATCCACAGACGAGCTTCCAAAGATGGCCACCGTTCCTTGATAAGGCCCGTAGGCCTCCACGGCGGTGGCAAGCAACCACTTTGTGTTTGCCACTGAAAAACTGCTTCCCGTTGTGTCGGCGGTTAAATCGCCTGCACCGCTTGGGGCATAGAAGTTGTTTGAGAACTGGGCGTCATGCTCGGTTAAGGCCGGGAAGGTTCCTTGCACGTAAACGGAAACGGCTAGCCACTCGCCAAAACTGTAGGCGATCCTGACCGGATCAGAATCGATCTCCTGCTTAGGCTGCAGGGTAATGCTCTTGCTCCCATTGAACGTTAGTCCCGCATCTCGGGTTGGGTCGATTGCTGCCGAACTGTCGCCCGCACTCGCTGCCGAAAGTCGCGCCGCGCCGATAGTGATCGGCGTGCTGCCAAAATAGTTGGATAGGTGAACCCGTTCCTGAACTCCGCTGACACTGGGGTACACAAGGAACCGAAAGCTCTGTTCCGTGCCTCCAGGATTATCTACCGACTTAATCGCATTCTGAGGAGAAACTCCCCATGCAACAATCCATTGTTCCGCGGCTGAGAGCTGGAGCGGAGCGGGACCCGCACTCGAGCAACTTTGCAGGAAAGGTAGAGCCCCGAGCAACATGGCAATCAGTGCGATGCGACGATATAGATCCATCGCAGTAATATTACAGAAGGTGCTTCTGCCTCGGGTACACCTCCAGTGGGAGATTTCATGCAGCCGATAAGTGTTACCTGTTTGCTGCCGTGAAGCGCAGGCAGTGCGCTTGCCGGTGCACCCGCCATGCGGCTTCAATTGCATGGGTGGGTAGCCGCGGCCGGTACGCTTACCGGCCTGCAGTCGTCGCCGTGTCTCATCGCCGCCATCCCGCATAAGCTCAACGAGCACGGCGTGGAAGCCTTCACCAGCCCCACCACCGTCCACCGCATAGCCGCTCAGGAGCACACGCAACCTGCACATCTTTCTCCCTCATCCCTAGAATGGAAAACGCAGGAACAACACACCGTATATGTGGCCCCGTAGGAAGTCTCGTTCAAAGTACAAGCGTAAGTGGAATCGCCACAAGACTTTGCATCAAAGTAAGGGGGGAGGGAACCACCGTCCTGCGAGGAGCAAGCTTCGCACGACGTTTGCAATGTTCACCGCATACAAGCTTGCAGCTTCGGTGACACGCAAGCCGTTACGATGAAGCAGGCTCTTCTACACTCACAGGCCAAACAGTTTCAAGTGCCGCAACGAACTGACAGGAAGGAACTCGGGATGTCCGATAAGAAAACAGGCCTCGCACTGTCGACAGTGATGATCACCTTCTGCGCAGGCGTTTACGTCTTGCTCATAGTGCAAAGCAAGAGCTCCAGCTAGCGCGCAGTCCCGCGACAGCAGCCCTCGCGTTCGGGCGACGGCGCACAGCTCGCCGCATACTCCGCCATCGCAGCCCGCAACTGCTCCTCCCCGGCGCGCAGAACCGGGGTATGGAAGTTACGAAGCATTAGCAGGCGAACACGGACAACACTCGGAGCGGGCGACTTCAGACCGTTACTCATGAGTCAATAACAAATCAAAAACGCGCGCCCATGGGTAGCAGACACCCGCCTGGAGGTGGAAGTATCTGCTTAGAGACGCATCAAGAAGGGGACGCAATTGGCCCCGAGACCCCAAAGGTGGCATAAAAACACCCTATCTGGCGTGTTTTGCGACACACGCCAGACAGGGCGGACGATCGTCTTTCGCCGCTGCTTACTTCTCTGCAGGTTCTGTCATGCTCTCGTGCATCTTAGCCTTCAGCGCGTCGGGTACCAGACCCATCATGGCGCCTTCCAGCTTGGTCTTCAGGCTTGCGGCATAGACGTGCTCATTGCTGGCCATCAATGCTTTGAAGCCTTGCTTCGCCACGTCATAGGGCTCGGATTCGTGCTTGCCGTCGACACCGACCTCCGTCTCGCCCATGTCCGCCCGCTCGAAGAAATTGGTGTCCACCGGACCGGGCTGCAGCGCTGTCACGCTTACGCCGGTGTCCTTCAACTCGTAGCGTAGGCTTTTGGCGAAGGATAGATCGAAGGCCTTGCTGGCGGCGTACACCGCTTCCTTGGGAGCGACCATCTCGGCGGCGATCGAAGAAGTGATCAGGATTTTGCCGTCCTTCTGCGCGACCAGCTTCCGCGCGGCGTACTTTGCGATGTGCACCGTGCTTTCCACGTTGACGCGGACCAGATTGAGTTCTTTCTCCAGGTCCGTATCCACAAACAGGCCGCCCACCCCAATGCCGGCGTTGATCGCCACGGCGTCAACCTTGCGGTCGAGCGCTTCCACGCCTGCCCAGAACTTCTTGCATCCGTCCGAGGTCGCAAGATCCGTCCTCTGCGCCGTGACCTGCACACCGAGTGCCTTGAAGTCGCCGGCTGCTTTCTCGATGCCGGCGTCTTCCGCGCCGATCACCAGGTCATACCCGTTCTCCGCGAAGACCTTCGCGAGGTTGTAGCCGATGCCGCTCGAAGCGCCCGTGACTACCGCCAGTTTATTCGCCATGTCTCAATCCCCGTGCCCCGGCCGTCCGGCCCTGAGCCTATAGAAAGTGGGATGCGGTAGGGAATTCCCCTGGGCAGCTGGAACTGGGATCTTGATTTATGGGATCACTTGAGAAAGGACTCGAACCTTCACGCTGCTTGCGCGTCGGTTCCGTCATTTGGTGCCGAAGAAAGGACTCGAACCTTCACACCCTTGCGAGTACATGGACCTGAACCATGCGCGTCTGCCAATTCCGCCACTTCGGCTCACGAAAGCCGGCGCCAAGCGCCCACCCCGTGACGCTTTAGTTTCCCAAACCTGGGAGTCCCTGTCAAACATGGCGGCGGTTGCGTACACTGGCCGAGCGGCCTCATCCCCCCGCCCGGCCCCTGTAACGGATCGTAACGTTCATCAAGCAGAAGGTTGTCATGACTGATTCCACGCCCGCCAACGCCGCTTCCACCGCGATCATTCCTGACGATCTGGCGCGGGAGATTCGTCGCATCGCGCATGACCTGTCGAATTCGCTGGAGATCATCGTGCAGACCAGCTATCTGCTCTCCCTGGCGGAGCTGAAGGAGCCCGCGGCGGAGTGGCTGAAGATGCTCGACGGCGGCGTGAACAAGTCCCTTGAGTTAAACCTGCAGCTACGCGAGTACATCAAGGCACATACGTCGCGGTAGCTACTCCCCACATCTCTTCCTGGCCATCTCGGCTTCCTATTATCTCGACCGGAGCTGACAGGAAGTCAGCGGTGAAGAGATCTGCTTCGCCGCCACAACCGCAGGGTCTCCACTTCGCGGGCGATCGCACCGCTCCAATCCGGTCGAAATGACGGCCTCGATCCAGCTGCTCAAGCGGCTCAATCCAGCTCCGCGATCGCCTCGACGATCTTGTCCATGACGATCCGATCTGCGGAGCTGGCCGGCTCGTGATCGTCGTCCAGAATTGCGAAGATCACCTCGCGGCCGCTGGCGCAATGCACGAAGCCGGCCAGCGCGCGGCTTTCACCCAACGTGCCGGTCTTGGCGAAGACCTGGCCCTTGAGCGGTGCCTGCGTGAAGCGGTTTACCAAGGTCCCATCCACGCCGCCCACCGGCAGCGCGGCCTTCCATTGGGCAAACCAGGGCTGCGTGGCGGCGTAGGCGAGCAGTTGCGCTTCGGCGCGTGGCGTGACGAGGTCCTTCGTGCTGAGGCCGGAGCCGTCGTAGAAGACAAAGTCGTGGTCCGAGATGCCTGCATCGACCAGGCGCTGATGCACCAAACGGGCGCCCTCGGCCGCCTGCCCGTTGGCGTGATTCAGCGGCACACCGGGAGCCTCCCCCAGCCGTCGCAGCATTAGTTCGGCGTGCAGGTTCAGCGATTCCTTCAGCGTGGCTACGACATCCTGGGCAAGTGTGGGCGAGGTATGCGCCACTGTCACAGGGAGGCTAAACCACGGTTCCGGACCTCCACCCATACTCCCGGTGGGGATGGGTGTGCGCGCTGCCTGCAGGAAGTTCAGCTCGCCCGGCTTCGGGTGGCGCGCCTCAATGGCGCCGTCCACAGCGACACCCTGCCTCAGCAACGCCTGGCGTAGAAGGACGGCGGCGGCGAAGGGCGGGTCGTCCATGGCGAATTCGGTGCTGAAGCTCTTGCCCGCCTGCAGTGAACCTGTTACCGCCACGACGCTATCACCCGGCGTATGGCGGACGGTGATGTGCGTGGGCACACCCTCCTCCGCTACAGGGATCGTTGAGACCACGCGGAGGAGGCCGGTGTCCGGAAAAAGCGTCACGGCGGCAGGATCGGTGACCGGCTTAGCCTCTTGCACGGTGACGTGCACGGTGTTGTCGTGCACGGAAAGCATGCTGACCGGAGCGCCATAGCCGGCCGCGAGGTCCTCAGCCTCCCAGCCTTGCGGGTACGGGTCCCAGGTGCCGCTTTCGGCGACGATCCTGCCGGTTATGTGGCGTACGCCGTGGGCGGCAACAGCGGCCGCCAACTCGTCGACGTCATGCAAGTCGGACAGAGAGTCGGGCGAGGCGGATCCCGCGGCCAGCGATCCCTGCCGGCTCCACGGCACGTCCTGTGCCCCGAAGTTGGCATCGTAGTCACCCTTGAGGATGAGGTCGCCGTGGATCGTACCGCTGCTGTCAGGATCGGCAAAGGACAGCGTCGTCTTCACCGTGGAGAGTGGTCCGAGTTCTGACATCGCAACGGTCGTTGTGAAGAGCTTGGCCGTGGACGCGGGCCGGAACAGCTTCGCTTCATCAAGACCATAGAGAGGCATTCCGTCCAGCGTAGTTACCGCAATGCCCCAGTGCGCGTGGGTGACCTTGGGATCCGCGAGCAGGCCAGCGATGCGAGCACCTACCCGTGTCGCGATCCCGGTGGGGTACAGCGTAGCCCAGCGGTTCGCGACGGAACGTGGCGTGTCAACGGATGGCTGCGACGCCGCGCCGAAAGATGCGGCCGTGTCTTGCGATGGGCCAGCGTGGGCATAGGCCGCACTTCCCGCCACTGGGAGCAGGATGGCCGCGACCACAAAGGCTTGGAGGGTACTCATGCGCGCGAGTGTATCGCACGTGCTCTCCGTAGAATCGACGTTATGGCGTTCCACGCACGATCCCGCTTTCATTGGCAGCTGCGCCGCCGCTCCCTCCCGCTTGGCGAGCGCACACTGCTGATGGCGATTGTGAACCTGACGCCGGACAGTTTTTCGGGCGACGGGCTCGATGGACAAGGCCTGGACACCGCGGTAGCAGCTGCCTGTGCTGCCGTGGATGGCGGAGCGGACATCGTCGATCTCGGGGCTGAGTCCACCCGGCCCGGAGCTACCGCGCTAAGCTCCGACGACGAGCAGGCGCGGCTGCTGCCGGTGCTTGCGCGAGTCTTGCGTGAGCGTCCGGATTCAATCGTTTCTGTCGATACCTACCACGCGGCGACGGCGCGGGCTGCCGTGGCCTGTGGCGCTGAGATCGTCAACGACGTTTCGGGATTGCATTGGGATCCGGACATGGCCGATACAGTTGCGGAGCTGGAGTGTGGCCTGGTGCTGATGCATTCGCGCGGCCGGCCGGGAGAGTGGCGCGAGTTGCCGCCGCTGCCGCGCTTGGCGATGCGGGAACATGTTGTAGGTGGCCTTACGGAAAGCCTGGCCCGTGCCGAAAGCGCCGGCATCGCCGCCGAACGACTCGTGCTCGATCCGGGGTTTGGCTTCGGCAAGCAGGGCCGGGAAAACTTCGTCCTGCTGGCTGAACTGCCGGGTCTGCAGCAACTCGGCCACGGTCTGCTGATCGGGCTTTCCCGTAAGGGCTTTCTCGGGGAGGCGGTGCGTGGTGTGCAATCAGTGACAGGCCAGCCGCAGACGACCGCAGAAGCACGAAGAAATGCCACGCTGGCCGCCAATGTGGCAGCGATTCTTGCGGGTGCGCATGTGTTGCGTGTGCATGATCTGCAGGCCTCGCGAGAGGCCGCTGCGGTTGCCGATGAGCTGCTCGCTGCGGCGGCGGGGTAGCTCGCACGCGGTTCAGAAGCTAGCGGCCGGTGTTCGGGTTCGGTGGCACCTTCGCACCCTCGCGGCGCGCCTTTGCCAGGCCAATGGCGATGGCCTGCTTGGGATTGGTCACCTTCTTGTCAGACCTGCCGATGCGCAGCTGCCCCCGCTTCATAAGGTCCATCTCTTCGCGAACATCCTCGCTGGCGCGCGGGCCGTACTTTCGCCCAGAGCTGTTCTTGGCAGCGCTCTTCTTCGCCGAGCTCTTCGCGGTCAATTTTTTTGCCGAAGACTTCTGTGCCGTTTTCTTCGAGACCGCTTTCTTCGTCGCAGTCTTTGCGGCGCTCTTCTTGGCCACAAGCTTGGTGCTCGCCGTCTTTTTCGCGATCGCCTTTTTCACGACTGTCTTCTTCGTGGGAACGCCCTTCGCGGACGATGTTTTCACAACGGTCTTCTTCGCGGCCGACTTCTTTGCAGAGGATTTCTTCGCTGTCGCCATGGTGAGTGCTCCTTGAAGATGAGAGCATGCAATGCACCATTTTCGTTGCATGTCAATCAAGGTAAAGGTCTCGAATCAGATCCAGACAGAAAGCCCACTGCAGACAGAAAGGCCCGCCGGGGATGCCGGCGGGCCTGTTCCTTGCGAACGCTGCTTGTTTACGCGGTGGGCTGCTTCAGGATCGCAGCGAGCGCGTGCAGACGCTTGGCATCGGCAGCGTCCTTGGCGCTGGAGGCGTCCTTTTCGATCTCGGCAGACATGCCACTCAGCTTCTTCAGGTCGTTCGCCTCCATGTGGGATTCCTCGCTGTGCGCCATCAGTTTCTCTAAAGAGGAGACCTGTCGGGAGGACAGCGCCTGGGTGCGGGCCAACTGATCGACGTAAGCCTTGGCAACGATGAAGTTGGAAGGCCATGTGATCTGCTGCTGGTTCTGCACGTTGAGCTCATTCACGCGAACCTGGTTCGCGGCGTCGATCTCACTTTGCGTCAGGAATTTGCTCGGCGTGAGTTTGAAGACGTCAAGACCGCGCGCGATCTCCGAGCCGTAGATATAGCCGTTGTACCAATACGCGGACCAGTCGCCGCCGAGCACCAGCGTCTTCGCATCGATGGGACCGCGATCGAAGTAGGCGATCTCGAACGGATGCGTGGGATCGGTGAAGTCCATGACGGAGATACCGCCCTGGTACCAGGCCTGCACCTCGATGTCGCGACCGGGCACGGGAATCAGCGAACCGTTATGCGCGACGCAGTTTTCCGTGTCGCCCTGCGCGGCCGGCAGCTTGTAGTAGCTGGCCAGCGAAAGCTTATCCTCATGCAGCTTGAAGATCGCATCCGCGCCCCACCTGTTGGGATCGTTGGGCCGGCAACGCGCACCGAGGCCGCCGCCCCACTCATCGGTAAACACCACCTTGCTGCCGTCGTTTGAGAAGGAAGCCGAATGCCAGTAGCTGTAGTTCGGATCGTTCACCGCATCGACGCGCTTGGGATGCACGGGGTCTTTGATATCCAGCAGGATGCCATTGCCCGAGCACGCTCCAGCCGCCAGACCGATCGCCGCATAGGCAGTGATGTCATGGCACTGGTTGGTGTCCGCCGGCTTTTCCGCGCCCTTGTCATGGCTGCCGCCGTTGTTCAGGCCGTTCAGCGCGCCGGTGCGTGGATCGATGAACACACGTGGGCTTGAGACGATGGCGGCTTCCTGTGGCGAGGCAAGCGGGACCTTGATCACGTCGATGCGGAACAGCGAGGTGTTGGGATCCTTGTCGGGCTTTTCGCCGGAGCAGCCCGCGAGCTCTTCCGACTGCCGCACGAACGAGGTACCGGAGACATACACGTACACGTCGTTCTTGTCATTTGGATCCACGATCAGCGTGTGCGTGTGGGATCCGCGGCAGGTCTGCACGGCGGCTACCTGCTTGGGATTTTGAATGTCAGAGATGTCGAAGATGCGTACGCCGCGGAAACGCTCCTTCTGTGCCGCCGGCAGTTGCCGCTCTTTTTCATGACCCGCGGCGGGCGGCGGATTGGGTGGGAAACCCTGCGCGCTGCAATCCAGATGGCCGTTCGGCATCTCCACGGACATGAACAGCAGGTTGCCGTAAACCGAAACATCGCCCTGACCGCCGGGGCAAACCAGGGTGGTCAGCAATGCCGTCTTCGCCGGATTGGCGATGTCATAGATGCTGACCCCGTAGAAGTTTCCCTGGAACAGGTGATTTCCCTGGAAGGCAAAATCGGAATTGGCATAGGCCAGCTGCGCAATCACGGGCTTCAACGAGGGCGGCATCTTGGCGGAGCCGGCGCCGAGCATGTTCAGCGTCTTTTGGACCTGCGGATCATCGGGCGAGGTGGCATCCAGACGAAACGGATCAGGCTTCTTCAGGAAGTCGATGTGCTCCATGCCCAGGGCGACCTCGCCCGCGTCGTACAGGCCGGCTTTGAGCGTATAGCGCGGGTCGTTCGTGTTCGATCCTGTCATGCCGGGCGGCAGAGGCGGTGCGGGCTTGGGGGCAAACTCGTCGAGCTCATCGGTAGGCGTCGGTTTGGCCGCGGCCTTGGCGTCGGGCGGCTGCGTGATGGGCGTCTTGGGCGAGGGCACTGTCTGGGCGGGCAGGACGCGGTCAGAAGACAACAGTACCGCAGCGATGGCTGGAATGCCTGCAACGGTGAAAGCCAGGCGCTTGAGTCGGTTCATAGAGTCTCCTTTGAGATTGTTCCTGCTGCAACGTCGTACGACAGAATCCTGCGGCTGGTTCCTTAAGGCTGCGCCCCGAGCAGGCCCTGCATGATCCTGATCTCGGCACGCTGCGTGTTGTCGGCATCGGTGGCAAAGTTGAAGAGATCGGCATCCTGCCCCGCGCCTTCGGTGTCGAACAGATCCTTCACCATGATCAGAGCGCCGTTGTGATGCTGAATCATGCCGGACAGAAAAAGCCGATCAAATTGCGGGCCTTTGGCTTGCCCCAGTGCGGTCATCTGCGCGGGGGTGAGCATGCCGGGCATCGCGGGCATGGCGTTGCCGCTCATGTCCATCTCCGGCATGCCGGGCATGGCCATTGAGACCGGTTCGCCGCGTGCCGCCAGCCAGCGCTTCATGAAGTTCATCTCGTCGGATTGGGAGGCGCTGATGCGTTCTCCCAGCAGCTGTACCTGCTTGTTTTCGGTGTGCGATGGAATCATGGCGGTCATCGTCACGGCCTGCCCGTGGTGCATGATCATGCCCTGCATGAAGCGGATGTCTTCCGGCGAGATCTTCGGCACAGCCGGTCGGGTGGAGGGAGGAAGTACGCGGCTGGGCGTTCCGGGCGCACCGGGCTGTACGGCGACCGCCGGCGGAGCCGTTTGCGGCGTTTGGCTCGAAGCGTCACAACTCACGCAACAAAACAGCAGCACGACACAAACGGCCGTGCAGGGCCTGCTGAGATAGTTCTCGAGCAGAACCTTCGGGACCAAGCGACGGTTTTGACGATGCGACCACCCTGAGAGAAGGAAGCGAAGCAGCATGTGATGTGCCTTTAACGCTAACACGCTCCACAATCGCCATGCCTGCCTCCGCCGGCGGGCTAGGCAAAACGCCGGCGCGCCAGCGTGAACGCCAGCACGCTGAAGATCAGAACACCCACGCCCACGCCGGCCGTCCTCGCGACATAGAACAAGCGGCCATGGGTGTGTTCGAGCCTGCCGGCCTGCCACGCCGCATAGCTTGCGGCGAGATCGTCGGCCAGGCCGGGTACGGTGATGGCGGCAAAGCGCCCAGCTGGGCCCGGGCTCGCGGGCAGGGAACCGAAGACGCGGTCGGGCCCGGGAGGCGCCCCGGTGCGATCCTTGGGAATCGCTGCGAACATTGTGTTGACCTCCGCGTCGCGGGGATCGCTGAAGAGCGCGGCATCGGCTGTATTGGGAAACAGCGTCGTGCGGCCGGTCAGCTTCAACTCCACGGCGGAGACCGGATCCTGACACACGCCCAGCGTGTAGTAGCCGCCAAAGGGCAGGGTGGGGCGATCGGCGTGCAAATGCATGTAGGCGACCGTGATCCGGTCGATCAGACGCGTCACCTCCAAGGCCTGTTCTCCGGTGTAGGTGTGGGCGTCGCGCTTGAGCACCCAGGCCTGGTCGAGCGTGTCCATGGTGCGCCACTCGGCTTTGCCGTCCACGCCGAAGTAGTGGCTCACGTCGGCGTTCAGGCGAGGGCCGCGAATCTTCCACTCGAACTCCGCGTGCGACACCGGCACCAGCAGCGGCCGGGGCCGGTGAAACAGATCGCCCGTATGTGGGACCGCGATCCCCGTGTTGACCCAGAAGGGCATCATCACGTCCTGGCCCCTGTAGTGCAGGTGGCCGAAGTTGGCAAAGTAGCGCGCGTCGTGCACGGTTACCGTGTGGCCGCTGGCTGCCAGCGCGGCAACGAGATCCTGCGGCGTGTTGACCTCGTGGCCGGCGATGGTGGCTGTGAGCGGCTTCGCCCCCGGAAGCGCGTTGGCGCTCAGCCGGTTCAGCACGTCGGCCAGGCGCTGCGAGGCGGCGTGTTCCGGAGCGAGATCGTTCGGTCCGTCGCCTCGCACCACGCCCATGCCCAGCGGCGTGACGATGCCCTGCGCGCTGAAGCCGGGCAAGGGCGATGGCGTGTCCAGATCCACCCTCTGCGCCCCACCCAGGGGATAGGGACCGATGTCGAGGAACACGCGCGCCTGCCGGTCGCCGAGTACCGGTGCCGGGGAGCCCGGATGCACCGAACTCAGCGCTTCGAGCTCCGGGTTCTTACCCACAAAATGGTCGGCGAGACGCACGGTGGGGTTGATCTCGCGCATGGTCCAGCCGGGAAAGCGGTCCAGACTCCGCCAATCCTTGCCGAGAATGCGCTTGCGCAGTTCTTGCAGGAGGTCCGGCGTAAGCAGAGCCGGACCCTTTTTGCCGGGCTTCTGGCCCTCAAGCTGTCCCAGGAGCCGTTCCGTGAAGCCGTGCTGCGCGGAAAGCTCGCGCATCATCTGCGAAAGGGGAACAGTGTTCGGCGGCATCGGCCCTTCGGGCGGGACGTAGCGCGAGCGGCAACCGGTGATGGTGAGCATGGCCCAAAGCAGGGCGAGCCGTTGGGAAAGACGCATCTTGAAAGGTTAGCCGCTTCCAGGGCGTAAAGGGGCGACCCTGCAGTTCACGGGCTGCGGTTTGGGACCAAACTAACTTGGCCACGATCCCAGATGCAGCAAAGAAACGTAAATCTTAAAAGATGAAACCGTTCGCCTTAACCTTGATGCCGTATCCTACGGGCAAATCCGGCATTAATCCATCACCCGGCACCTTGCGATGCAAGTTGAAGGTCTTATGAAAAACGCCTTATCGCTTTCCGCGGTTCTGCTTCTGCTTGGCACCGGCGTCTTGGTGCACGCCCAAAAAACCTCTCAGCCCAACACCCAACCCAACACTCAGCCTGAAGCTCAAGCGTCGGCCGGGCAAACGCCCGTTGCGGTGGCGCGTATCAGCGCCCCTGCGCATGCTCACACGGATGTTCAGGCAAACACGCAGCGAGAGAACCTGCCGCAAGCGCCTTCGTACTCCCTGCTGAGTCGCCTCAACAAAGGGAGTGCCGCCTCCGGTAGACCTGTCTCCGGGCCGATCGTGAACGGTCGCCCATATGTCAAGCCGAACGAGCACATGCTGGTTGCCGATTACCTGCACGACACCTACGGCCTGCCCGGCTTTGCGCGCACCACGGTCCGTGCGCTGTACTCGGAAGGGCGCGGCAAGCCGACCGGCTGGGGAACGGATGCGGCTGGCTTTGGCCAGCGTTTCGGCTCCTCGGCCGCCGTGACCGCAATCAATGGCACGGTGCGCTTCGGCTTCGAGAACGCCCTTCACGAAGATCTGCGCTACATTCCCTGCCACGGCTGCCGCGCCAAGCAGAAGATCGAAAACGCTCTGCTCTCCGAGATCACGGCGCGCCATGGCGCGGACGGCCATCGCGCTTTTTCCCTCACGCCGACGATAGCCGACATGTCAGGCCCCATCATTTCGCATACCCTGTGGTACCCCGGCGACAGCGGCGGTCCACTGCAGGGCGCCATCACCGCGCGCACGGTTTTCGCCACGCGGATCGGCGCCCACCTCTTCGAAGAGTTCATCTGGGAGCGCCGCCACAAGGATGCGCGAGACGAGGGCTCTCGACCGCAGTAGCCATCGCGTTCCGCCCTGTCTACGCGGTGTCGAGCTTCTTCACGACCAGCTCATTCAGCAGCGCCGGGTTGGCCTGGCCTTTGCTCAGCTTCATCACCTGGCCGACGAAAAAGGCGGCCACGGTGCGTTTGCCGCCCTTGAACTGCGCCAGCTGCGCCGGGTTGGCAGCGATCACCTGATCGATCATGCCTTCAATGGCGGAGCTGTCGGAGATCTGCTGCGGCTTGTCACGATCGTAGATAGAGGCGAAGTCGCGGCCCTCCGCGAAGCAGGCGTCGAGCAGCTGTTTCAGCTGTTTGGAGCTGATCTCGCCGGCCTCCGTGAGGTCGGCGGCGAGCACGATGCCTTCGAGCGTGACCGGGGACTGTCCAAACTCGATCTCGGCGGCACGCAGGCGGGCGGTGATTTCGCTCAACAGGATCGACGCCACACGTTTGGGCGACTTCGCGAGCTTCGCCGCGAGTTCGAAGCGGTCCGCAAAGGCACGGTCGGCGGCCAGCGTTGCCGCATCCTGCGTTGAAAGGCCGTATGCGGCGATCAGACGGACGCGTTTGGCCTCGGGCAGCTCCGGCATACTCGCAAGAATGTCGCGCTTCCACGTCTCGCCGACGACGAGTTGCGGCAGATCGGGCTCGGGGAAGTAGCGGTAGTCGTGCGCCTGTTCCTTCGAGCGCATGGCAAATGTGCGGCCTTCGGCATTGTTCCACAGCCGCGACTCCTGCACGATACGGCCGCCGTCTTCGATGACGCCGATCTGGCGCTCGATCTCGTACTCCAGCGCCGCCCGGATGTAGCGGAAGCTGTTTACGTTTTTCACCTCGACCTTGTTGCCGAACTTCTCCGCGCCCTTCAGCATGACGCTGACATTGGCATCGCAACGCAGGCTGCCCTCCTCCATGTTGCAGTCAGAGACGCCGGTGTAGAGCAGGATCTCTTTCAGTCGGGTGAGGTAGTCAAAGGCCTCGTCCGGGGTGCGCAGATCGGGTTCCGAGACGATCTCGCACAGCGGCGTGCCGCAGCGGTTCAGGTCGAGGTAGGTGCGCGAGGCGGAGTCGGCAAAGCCGTCGTGAAGGCTTTTGCCGGCGTCTTCTTCCAGATGCAGCCGCGTGATGCCGATGGCTTTGGGCTCACCATTTGCGCCGGTGACGGTGAGGGTGCCGAATTCAGCGAGCGGCTTGTCGAACTGAGAGATCTGGTAGCCCTTGGGGGAGTCGGGGTAGAAGTAGTTCTTACGCGAAAACACGCTGATCTGGTTGATCCGGCAGCCAATGGCCGCGGCGGCCAGCACGGCCTTCTCCACGGCATCACGGTTTAGCACCGGCAAAGCGCCGGGCAGCCCCAGGCAGACCGGGCAGATGTGCGTATTGGGTTCGCCGCCGTACTCATTCTTACAGCCGCAAAAATTCTTGGTCGCCGTCAGCAGCTGAACGTGCACCTCCAGGCCGATGACGGGCTGGTACTTGGCAAGGACCTCGGGCGAGAGTGCGGCGACAGCGGGCATGGGCTGATTTTATCAATCCATCGCCACGACGAAGGCTGCGGTGCATCACAGAGGGGAACCGACGACAACAAAATCACCACGCGAGGTTGACAGCATGGCCGATGGCCGGAACAGCGAAGTGATGGAGCAACAGCCAGGCGCGGCCGGTGAGCAACAGGAGGAGAGCGGCTGGTCGCCGCCGGCAGCTGACGAGGAAGCGGAGCCCTCCCCCACGCCCGAGGTGGATTCAAGCTCTCAAAAGGATCTATCGCGGCCCTCCGCCGAGGACATCTATCGCCAGGTTGCGCAAAACGCCGAGGAGGAGCTGAAGCGGTCTAGTATCTCGCTTGCGATCTCCGGCTTTACAGGCGGCACCTTTATGGGCTTCTCCGCCCTTGGGGTCGGCTTGGTCTTGGGAGTGCTGGGCAACACACCCGGGGCGTTCGTCTTGTCGCGGATGCTGTACCCGCTGGGCTTCATCGTGGTCATCCTGGGGCGCTCCCAGCTGTTTACGGAGAACACGCTCTATCCGGTGGCCCTGGTGCTGGCGGAAAAGAAACAGCTCTGGAATACGCTTCGGCTATGGGCGATCGTGCTGCCCTCCAACTGCTTTGGCGCCTTGGCCTTCGCGGCTCTGATTTCGTTATCGCATGCTCTGTCGCCCGCGACGCTGGGGGCGATCAACCAACTCGGTCTGGACTCCGTAAATCACCCGGCCGGCACGATCTTCTGGTCCGGCGTGATGGGCGGTTGGATCATCGCGACCGCCGCCTGGCTGGTTTCGGGCTCGCACTCCATCTCCGGGTCGGTGATGGTGATCTGGATGCTGACCTTTGTGGTCGGCCTCGGCAGCTTTGCGCATTGCATCGCGACCTCCGGTGAGGTGCTTACCTCCGTTCTGACGCACCACCTTCCGTGGTGGCGCTATTTCACCTGGCTGGGGCCGGCGGTCAGCGGTAATATCTGCGGCGGGGTGCTGATGGTAACGCTGTTGGAGTACGGCCAGGCGATCTACGGAACGGCCATTGAGGACAATGTAAAAGCAGGCCGGCGCAAGGCCTAGGCCGACCTCCTGATCGGATTCGCTCACCGGATTGCCCTTTCTCTACAACAAATGGGGTATCCAGCCGCTAGACGTACGACCGCCCCGCAGCCACGCCATGGTGATGTGAAGCCTGGTAGGACCGTCTAGCGTTAAGAGCGAGAGGAAACCACGCTCATGCTGGCTGCCAGTTGGCCCACCGCCGAACCAAATACCGAACCGAACCTGATGATTCTCACCAGCCGGGAGGCGATTTTGAATCTGGCCCCTGTGCTGCAGGCTCTCGCCAAACGTACCGGGCAGCCCGGCGCCATGCACTGGCTCAGCTACTTCCTGGACAAAGGCGTCGCCGGCCGCCGGGTGCCGTACCTTGTGCTGCTGCTCCATCCGGAAGAGCACCAGGGCAGCTCGCTTTCGGCAAACGGGATCCAGGCCGCGGCGCTGTTTTTCGAGTATCGCCTCTGCGGTGTCGGCACGGGTGCCTTCACCACGGGGGATGCGACCGGGTTTAACAGCGTGATCGCCCCCTTTGCCGACCGCACGCAGGTCGCTGCCATCGCCCTCCGGGCACTGATACAGCGGGGAGCCCGGGTCGTGCTGGCCACCTACGAAGGGCATAAGGCCGCGCAGCCTCGGGACGTGCTCGCCAGCCTGCCTGGTTTGCAGGCGGCCTCGCGGCAGCGTCATGTGGGCCGCAGCATGAAACTGCGCTCCACCTTTGACGCCACGCTGGCGCAGATGGGCAAACATACGCGGTCTAATATGCGCTACTACCGGCGCCGGCTGGAAAAACTCATGCCGCTGAATTTTATCCCCGACGTGACGCCCCTGCTGGCCGGGGCGGACCTTCAACAGATCAATCTGGGAGCTCTGAATCCAGTGTCCTCCGAGGAGTTCCTTCGCCGGGTGAACAGTGCCACGAAGCTGCCGGGCAGTTTTCTTTGCGGTCTCCAGGGGCCGGAGGGGCAATGGATGGGCCTGATCGGCGGCTGGCGGCAGGCCGGCATCACGGTACTGCACTGGCAGATGAATACAGCCGGTTATGAGAAGCATTCGATCAGCACGGTGATGCGCAGCTTCTTCCTCGAGTCCGAGATTGCTCTCGGCGCCGAAGAACTGCTGATTCACGGCGGCACCCCGCACAGCATGCACCACGCTTTTGAGGAGCAGCCGATCGCAGATCTGATCGTCCGGCGCAAGGGCCTGCAGTCGCTGGTTCTGCGTGGTATCGCTCACCTGTTCGCGACGCCAAAGGGTGTGCTGGGCCGGGGGAACTTCTTCGCCAGCACCCTGCTGGACAAACAGCTGGAGTGGGAACCCGGGCCGACCCGGAAACAATCCGGTCTGGCGAACGCGCACAAGGCACGGCACTTTGGATCGCTTGCCTAGCCCGCCGGCCCGCGTCACGCCGCTCTCTTTGGGGGCGGCTGAAGGAAACGTTAGAATCAGAACTGCATGATTCTTCCTTTTGTCCGCGAACTGCTGGCGGACCTTGAGAGCCCAGACGCCTTTCAGCGTGTGCGTCGCCATCTGGCCGGCGGCACTGGGCGCCGCCGTGTGTCCGGACTCACCGCCACGGCGCGCTCTCTTTATCTGCCCTACTTTGTGCGTGCCTCGCAGGCGCCCGCGCTGGTGATCGTCTCGGATAATAAAGCGGCCGAAGCCCTGCACAGCGCCGTACAGGCGTCCTGTGACCTGACCGGCGCATTGAAATCGGCGGAGGTGCTGCGCCTGCCGGCCCACGACGTGCTGCCCTTTGAAAGCCTTTCGCCCCACGGCGAAATCCAGGAAGCCCGCGCCGCTGCCTTGTGGAAGATCGCCAGCGGGCAGGCCCGGCTGGTCATTGCGCCGGTTGAGGCCGTCTGCATGCGGCTGTTCGGCCGCGAGCACTACGCCGGCCTGGCGCTGGAGTTGCGCCGGGGCGAAGAGCACATCCCCGAGATGCTGCTCGAGCACCTGCTTTCGGTTGGATACACGCGGGTGGACGTCGTGGAAATGGCCGGGCAGGTCACCTCGCGCGGCGGCATCATTGACGTCTACGGTCCGGAGATGGAGCGGCCGGTGCGCCTGGAGTTCTTTGGCGACGAGATCGACTCCATCCGCCGCTTCGACCCCGAGACGCAACGATCCTCCAATCCGGTCGACCACGTTCTGCTGCTGCCGCTAACCGAAACGCCTGCGACTGAAAAGCTGCTCGAGGCCATCAATGCGCGGCTGACACGATCCGGTACGGCCGGTGCGCTGTTGGAGGGCGGCGATACGCCACGGGAGCTGCAAACGCATGTGCAGCACGCGAGCGGGCGTGAATCGAACGCAACGATCTTTCCAGGCTGGGAGTTCTATGCGCCGGTTGCCGGTGCGAAATCGACGCTGCTGGACCTGCTCGGACCGCAGACGCGCGTCTTCACCGAAGAGCCGGCCATGGTGCAGAACCAGGGCGAGCGCTGGTGGAACAAGGTAGAGCAGCGGCATGAGCGGTCGGGCATCGGCAATCTGGTACGCGCGGAGGATCTTTACCTTTCCCCGTGGGATCTGGAGGACCGTGTGCGCCGGCTGCCGGGCTGCGAGCTCGACCAGCTTGGCGCGGTCGACGTGCTCGAAAGCGACCGCAGTGAGGGTTCGGAGATCGAGTTTTCCACGCGGCCCACGCTGCGCTTTCACGGCTCCATCCCGGCGATGGTGGATGAGCTCAAAAAGCTGATCGAAGCCGAGGCGCGGGTGCTGATTGCCGCCCCAAATCAGGGCGAAGTGGAGCGGCTCGCCGGCCTGCTGCAGGAGTATGGGGTACCGTACCGGCTGGGCTGGCGCGTCGACGCGCCAGCCGGTGCCTCGGCTACGGTGTACTCCGAGTCGAGCTACCTTGGGGGTGATCTGCGTACACCGGTGATCGTGCGGGCGGCCGTCGCGAATGGCGTGCAGGTGCTCGACATCGAGCCGCGCACCGCGCGGCAGCTGGTGGTCTTCGGCGCCAACGATCTAAACGACGACGCCGACGTACATGCAAGACCGGTTGCGCGTAAGTCTAAAACAGCGGCGTTTATCTCGGACTTTCGCGATCTCGCCGTGGGCGATTACGTGGTGCACGTGGAGCACGGCATCGCGCGCTACGACGGTCTGCGAGTGCTGGACCAGAGCGAAGGGTCCGCCGAGCCGCCGCTCGAATTGATGATTCTCACCTTCGCCGAAGAGGCGAAGCTGTACGTTCCCTTGACGCGGCTGGACTTGATCCAGAAGTACCGCTCCACCGACACCGGGCCCGCGCCGCAGTTGAACCGGCTCGGCAACCCCGCGTGGCAAAAAACCAAGGCGCGCGTGAAGAAGGCCATGGCCGACATGGCCGATGAGCTCCTGAAGCTCTACGCGCAGCGAAAATCCGCACTGGGCTTCAGCTTCTCACCGGACACGGCCATGATGCGCGAGTTCGAAGAGGCGTTCGTCTACAACGAGACCGACGATCAGCTGAACGCCATTGCCGACATCAAGCAGGACATGGAAAACCTGCAGCCCATGGACCGGCTGCTGTGCGGCGACGTGGGTTACGGCAAGACCGAGGTGGCCATGCGCGCGGCATTCAAAGCGATCCAGGACTCCAAGCAGGTCGCGGTGCTCACGCCGACCACCGTGCTGTGCTTCCAGCACTTTGAAAGCTTCAAAAAGCGCTTTGCGAACTTCCCCGTGAAGGTCGAAATGATCTCGCGCTTCCGCACCGCGAAGGAAAAGAAGGACGTGCTGGAGCAGGTCGCCGAAGGCAAGGTCGACATCCTGATCGGCACGCATGCGGTGCTGGCGGAAAATGTGCATTTTCAGGACCTCGGCCTTCTCGTGGTCGATGAAGAACAGCGTTTCGGTGTGCGCCACAAAGAGCGGTTGAAGAAGATGCGCGCCTCTGTCGATGTGCTTGCGATGAGTGCCACGCCCATCCCGCGCACACTGCACATGAGCATGATCGGCCTGCGCGACATGAGCGTGATCGAGACGCCGCCAAAGGACCGCATGGCGATCCAGACGGTTGTCGCCAAGTTCGACGAAAAGCTCGTACGCACGGCCATTGAGGTGGAGCTGGAACGCGGAGGGCAGATTTACTTTGTTTCCAATCGCGTGGAGACCATCTACGAGATGAGTGAGCGCATTCGCGAACTCGTGCCGCAGGCGCGTGTTGCGGTGGGCCATGGGCAGATGCCGGAGGCGGAGCTGGAGCGCGTAATGCTCGGCTTTATGAACGGCGACTTTGATGTGTTGTGCGCGACTTCGATCGTCGAAAACGGCCTCGATGTTTCGCGCGCCAATACGATCATCATCAACCGCGCGGACCGCCACGGCTTGAGTGAGCTGTATCAGCTGCGTGGCCGTGTGGGCCGGTCGAACCGTCGCGCCTATGCGTACCTGTTGATTCCGCCGGAGCAGCAGTTGACCGAGATCGCGCGGCGCAGGCTGGCGGCGTTGAAGGAGTTCAGCGATCTCGGCGCGGGCTTCAAAATTGCCGCGCTGGATCTGGAGCTGCGTGGCGCGGGCAACATGCTCGGCGGTGAGCAGAGTGGGCACATCGAATCGATCGGCTTCGAGATGTACACGCAGATGCTCGAAGAGGCCGTGAGCCGCATGAAGGGCGAAGCACGTGAGGAGCGCCCTTCGGTCACGGTAAACCTCGGTGTGTCGCTGCGCATCGACGACAGCTATATCCCGGAAGAAAATCAGCGGCTGCGGATGTACAAGCGCATCGCCGGCGCGGAGTCCGAGGCCGTGCTGACGGACGTTCGCGGTGAGTTGGAAGATCGTTACGGCAAGCCACCCGAAAGCGTGCTGCACCTGCTCGCGGTAGGCGAGGTGCGGCTGGTGTGCCAGCGCCTGGGCATCGCGCAGCTGGAACGCAAGCGCGTGGCCGTGGAAGAGCCGAAGAAGGCCGCTCCGGCGCCCCCGAAAGCAGCGGTTCCGGTGCGCTTAGCGGTGCCGCCGCGCCCGGCGGCACCGTTGTGGGGCAATCCTTCGCGCTTCGGTACGCCGCCGGCCCGGCCCTCCCAACCGCTGGCCGGCCGCCACGGGCAGGCGCCGCAGGTAGCCGCGCTCAACTTCTCCAGCCGCGCAGCGCTGAACAAAACCGGAACCACCAACGCGACGCAGGCGCTGCGGGAGACAGCCGCGGTGCGCCCGGCGAACACGCCCGTGGTCGCCAAGGCGGGACAGATCAAGCCGATGCGCGACATGCTGTTCCTCAGCTTTGACGAAAAGCTGCACGCCGCCCCGGCCGAACCCGGCAAAGGTGTAAATGTAGGCGCGCTGATGCGGCTGGTCGGGCGCAGCGCCAAGGACGGGGCGCAGCTGACGCCGCAGGGCGTGCTGCGCTGGCCGCTGACGAGCGGGAAAGCGGAAGACGTTATCCGCGAGACGCGTGATCTACTGACGGCGCTGGAGTTGAGTGCAGGCGCTTAGTAACGGGCCGCCTCAGAAGATCTGAAAATTGACGTCAACGGTCAGTGGCTTGGCCACGGGCTGCCCATCGGCCTCCGTTGCTGGCTTAAACCGGTATTGGCGCACGGCTTCGATGGCCTTCTCATCCAACCCCAGGCCGAGGCCCTTCAACACGCGCAGGTGCTGCGGCTTGCCGTCCTCATCAACCAGCAATGAAATTGTGACGTTCCCGGACAAATGCTTCTTACGGGCGGCTTCTGTGAATTCAGGATCGACGGCGTACGCCAGCACGGGGAGATGGCCGCCCCGGGCTAGAAAACTGGCGTTGTCTGCCCGCTTCAGGGCATCGCTGCTGGGTGGTGGGGTGCCCGGCAGCGATGGCGCCTGAGGTGACATGAGGACCAGCGCAAAGACATACAGAAGCGTAAGCATGTTTCCCTCCTGGCAGGAAAGTACAGGCAGTCCGTTACAGCCTGGGCCTACCCTCACGATAGGGCACGATGCTTTGTCATCTACGGCTAATTTCTGGCTTTAGACTTACTTTATGCACTCCTGTCTCGCCGCCATCGCCCTGGTTGTCTGTAGTCTGGCCGTTTCCTCTCCCGCGCAGCGTATTTCGGCCGATGGTGCCGGGCAGACACTGGACCACCTGGCCAATCAATACTTTGAACAGGTGCTCTACAAATACAACCCCAGCCAGGCCACGCAGCTGGGCCTGCACCAGTACGACGTGCAGTTAGAGGACTATTCAGCCGCCAGCATTGGGCGCGAGATCGCGGCCCTGCACGAGTGGCAGCGCAAGATCGCGGCTATCCCGGCTGACGGTCTTGCTCAGGAATCGGCGGCCGATCGCGGAATTCTGCTTAATCAGACCAAGAGCCAGTTGTTGCAGCTGGAGGTGATCCGCGGCTGGGAGAAGAACCCGGATCTGTATTCAAGCGGCATCACGGGCTCGGTGTTTTCGTTAATGGAGCGGCCCTATGCGCCGGTCAATACGCGCCTGCGTGCCGCGATTGCCCGTGAAAAGCAGATGCCGGCGGTGTTTGCCGCGGCACGTGCGAACCTGAAGAACCCGCCGAAGATCTATACCGAGATTGCTCTCGAGCAGATTGATGGCCTGGTCAGCTTCTTCCAAAAGGACGTTCCCGAGGCCTTTGCGACCGCCGACGATGCGGATGCCAAGGCCGAGTTCGCCAGGACCAACGCCGCCGTCGTGACCGCGCTGCAAAGCTATGCGCAGTGGATGAAGGCCGACCTGCTGCCGCGCTCCACCGGCGATTTCCGCTATGGTGCGGACACGTATGCCAAGGCGCTCAGCTACAACGAGATGGTGGACACGCCTTTGCCGCAGCTGCTGCAAACCGGCCTGGATGATTTGCATAAGAATCAGGCGGAGTTTGCGCGCATAGCCAAGGAGGTCGACCCGACGAAGACACCACAGCAGGAATTGGCGGAGCTGGCAACGATTCATCCCGCGCCGGATCATCTGCTGGGAGCGTTCCACGACCGGTTTGCCTCTGAGATCGCCTTCATCCACGCCAAAAACATCATCACGATCCCGAGCACGGTAGAGCCCACGCTTGAAGAGACGCCGCCCTTCGAGCGCGCGACGACGCAGGCTTCGATGGACCCGCCGGGACCATTTGAGACGCACTCCACCAAGGCGCTCTTCAACGTCACGCTGCCCAACCCGGCGTGGAGCGCGGCACGCACCAATGAGTACATGGCCGCGTTCAATGTGGGCACCATCGTCTCCACCAGCGTGCATGAGGCCTATCCCGGCCACTATGTGCAGTTTCTATACCAGCCGCAGTTTCCGTCGACTATTCGCAAGGTGATCGGCGCCAACACCTATATCGAAGGCTGGGCGCACTACTGCGAGCAGATGATGCTCGACCAGGGTTATAACGCCGTGGGCGTCGGCGCCAAGGACGAGCGCGAGTCGAAGCTCATCCGGCTCGGGCAGCTGCAGGATGCGCTGCTGCGCGATGCGCGTTTTGTGGTTGCCATCCGCATGCACACGGGCGTAGGCGGGGCGCTGACCATTCCACAGGCGGAGGACTTCTTCGTCACCGAGGGCTACCAGGCGCGGCCCATTGCCGAGGTCGAAACCAAGCGCGGTACGGCCGATGCGCTGTACCTCTACTACACGCTGGGCAAGCTCGAAATCTTGAAGCTGCGTGCGGATGTGATGGCGAAACAGGGCTCGGCCTTCTCTTTGCAGCAGTTTCACGATGCTCTGATGAAGCAGGGGCCGGCACCGTTGAAGGTGATCCGCAAGGCGATGCTGGGTAACGATTCCCCTGTTTTGTAACCTGTCCTGTAATGAGTCACAGCAGGGCTTGCACAAGCCCCGTTCGGTAGCCGTTGTCCCTCGAAAGGGTCACGTTACCGGACGGGGTGAACTCCTATAATCGGCGCTATGCAAGGGGAGAATCTGCAGTTCGGCTGTGGTACATGCGCGCCCGAATCGTGGCTGAACTTTGATGCGGGCCCGGCGTTTCTTTTGGAAAAACGGCTGCCCTTCATCAAGGCGATGCTGGTGCGCAAAGGGTTTCCGGATTACCCGGTCAACATCCACTACGGGGATGTGATCAAGGGATTGCCCGTGGCGCAGAACTCGGCCAGCCGGGTGTACTGCTCCCATGTTTTGGAGCACCTGTCGCTCGATGACTGCCGCAAGACGCTGCGCAACGTCTGCAGCTACCTGGTACCGGGCGGTGTCTTTCGCTTTGTGGTGCCGGACCTGGAGTTTTATGCTCGCCGCTACCTGGAGTCGAGCGAACCGGCCGCTGCGTCGAGATTCATGACGGACACCTACCTGGGCGAGCAGCAGTCGGTGCGCGGGATGCGGTCCCTGCCGCGCACACTGTTTGGCCGCAGCCAGCACCTTTGGATGTGGGACTACCGAAACTTTTCCGAGGAGCTTGTGGCCGCGGGTTTTACAGCGATTCGGCGGGCCACCTTCGGGGATTCCGGCGATCCGGCGTTTGCCGCGGTGGAGAGTGAGGGGCGTTGGCAGAACTGTCTTGGCATCGAATGCCGACGTCCCGAAGCAACATCTTCGCAGGCAAACGGCGGTCATCGTGCCGGTGCGGCGCTGAATGGATGACGGCAGTGCTTGACGGACGGCCTTTGCGTCAACTACTGATTTCAAAAACTTGGTAAAGGCTGCGTGATATCGTCGCCTATGAAACTGACGCGCTTGAAGGAAGCCACTGGGGAATGACATCGCACAAAGTTAGAAAGGCAGTGATACCCGCTGCCGGTATGGGCACTCGGTTTTTGCCGGCGACCAAGGCAATTCCGAAGGAGATGTTACCGCTCGTCGACAAGCCGCTGATTCAGTACGGTGTGGAAGAGGCTGTCGCCGCCGGTTGCACCGAGATCATCATTATCACCGGACGGGGTAAGACGCCGCTCGAAGATCATTTCGACCGTGCGCCGGAGCTGGAATGGCAGTTGGCCGCGCGCGGCAAGCATGAGCTGCTGGAGCTGGCCTGCTCCATGTCCAAGCTGGCGCATATCACCTACACGCGGCAGTCGGAAGCCCTCGGTCTCGGCCATGCGGTTCTCCAGGCCAAGGCGCTGATCGGGGACGAACCCTTCGCCGTGATCCTGCCCGACGACATCGTCTACGCCAAGACGCCCTGCATGAAGCAGATGGTGGATGCCTATGCGGAAAAACACGCCACGATCATCGCGTCAGAGGTTGTGGAAGGCGCAGCCATTCAGTCCTATGGCTGCCTGGACGCGACACCGGATCCCGAGGATGCACGTCTGTTGAAGGTCCGCAACATGGTGGAAAAACCAAAGCCGGAGGAGGCGCCGAGTCAGAACGCCATCATCGGCCGCTACATTCTCACGCCGCGTATCTTCGAGATGATCGAAGGGTTGCAGCCCGGTGCCGGCGGGGAGCTGCAGCTGACCGATGCCATCAAGGCGCTGCTGGAGTTCGAATCAGTGTACGGCTTCCTGTACGAGGGCGAGCGGCACGATGCCGGCGATAAGTTCGGTTTCCTGAAGGCGACGGTCGAGTTCGCCCTGAAGCGCGAGGACCTTGGCCCCAGGTTCCGAGAGTGGCTGCGCTCCCGGAATTTCTAGCGGGAAGGCAAAGTCTCATAGCCGGAAGGCCAAGTCGCGCCTGTGCGTACAACAGAGGGGACCGGAACCCCCTCTGATGGTGTGAAGACCACATCATGGACACAAGCAAAGAAAAGCGCCGGATCACTCAGCCAAAAAAGCGGCGCAAGGCCAAGGGTAGTCCGGGCGCCAAGCCGCACTGGGCCTCTGGTGCGAAGACTCTGGTGGGTACGGCCGCTGCGGAGAGCAGCCGCATCTGGTTCACCATCAACAACGGCGCCATCGCTGAGGTGTACCACCCGGACGTGGACCAGGCGAATACCCGGTCGATCCGGTTTCTGATCACCGGTCCGGATCAGTTTTTCTCCGACGAGATCTGGGACGCCGATCACCGGGTGGAGTGGATGGAGTCCGGCGTGCCCGGCTGCCTCGTCCGTACGCAGTGCAAGCACGGACGCTATGTGATCTCCAAAGAGATCGTGACCGATCCGCTTCGGGACGCGCTTCTGCTCAGAGTTACCTTCACTCCGGCAGACGGCCAGAACCTGCGGCTATACCTCGCGATCGATCCGCATCTCGGCGATAAGGGCGCCGAGAATCATGCGTGGGCGGGTGCCTACAAGGGCGTTCCCATGCTGTTCGCCTGTCGTGAGCAGGTGACCCTGGCCGTTGCTTGCGAGCCCGCGCCGAAGCTCTTGAGCGTCGGCTACATGGGAACCACCGACGCCTACACTCTACTTTCAAAGCACAAGCGTTTGCCCCCTACCAACATCGCCGAGCCCGGAAACGTCGCTCTCGGCGCTGAGTTCGACCTGCAACCCGGCCTCGACGGATCCTCGACTTTCACAGTGGCGCTGGCTTTTGGAAACGAAGCAGCCGAGGCCGGCCAGCAGGCACGTGCCGGGCTGCAGCAGAACTTCCGCAAGACCCGCGATCTCTTCGTGCAGGGCTGGCACGAGGAGCAGTCCAACTACACCGAGATCGAGGATCTCGGTGAAAGCGGCCTGAATATGTACCGCATCAGCACAGCGGTGCTGGAGACACATCAGTCCAAACGATTTCCGGGCGGGTTCGTGGCCAGCTTGTCGGTGCCGTGGGGCTTTGAACGAACGGACAAGGACGTCGGCGGCTACCACGTCGTCTGGCCGAGGGATCTCGTAGAAGCTGCTATGGGCAAACTTGCCAGCGGCGACGCCCGTTCCGCCCGCTCCACCCTGTTTTATCTGGGATGCACGCAGGATGCAGACGGCGGCTGGAGTCAGAATATGTGGCTGGACGGCACGCCGCATCTCGGCGCCATTCAGATGGACGGGATTGCGCTGCCTGTTCTGCTCGCCGACAAACTTCGCCGGGACGATGCGCTCGATACCTATGACCCCAAACCCATGATGCACGCAGCCTGCTGCTTTGTGCTGAGGCATGGTCCGGTGACTCAGCAGGACCGATGGGAGACCACGCCCGGCTACTCGCCTTACACGATGGCGGTGCAGGTCGCCGCTCTGCTGGCCGGCGCCGACTGCGCCGACCTGCGCGGCGCTCCGGAGGAGGCGGAATTCCTACGCGAGACCGCAGACGCCTGGAACGACAGCATCGACGAACTGACCTATGTGCAAGACACCGAACTTGCGAAAAAACATGGCGTGCAGGGCTACTACATGCGCATGGCACCGCCCGAGCGCATCGAGACGCGCGCGGTCGGCAACCTGAAAATCCTGATGCCCAATCACCCTTTTGGGCGCAAACACCAGCCTGCGGTGGAGATCGTGAGCCCGGACGCCTTGGCGCTGGTGCGCTTCGGCCTGCGTGCTGCAGACGATCCACGCATGCTCGATACCGTAAAGGTCATCGATGCAATCCTTCGCCGAGAGACCCGCACCGGGCCGACATGGACGCGAGCCTCGCGGGATGGTTACGGCGAAAAGCCGGACGGCACCACCTTCAAGAAGACTGGCGAGGGCCGGGGCTGGCCGCTGTTGGCCGGTGAACGCGGGCACTACGAGATCGCTGCCGGCCATCGGGATCAGGCGCTGGAAATGCTTAAAACGATGGCTCGCCAGACGAGCGAGTGCGGCATGCTGCCGGAGCAGGTCTGGGATGCCGAAGATATACCCTCGCGTCAGCTGTACAACGGCCGTCCCACGGGCTCCGGCATGCCCCTGGTGTGGGCCCATGCGGAGTACATCAAGCTGCTGCGCAGTCTGCATGCCAACGAGATCTGGGACTCGGTACCGCAGGCGATCGCCCGCTACGTCCACTCGCGGCATCCTGCCAGCTTTCAAATCTGGAGGCCGGACCAGCGCCGCGCCTTCCTCACCGCCGGCAAGGATCTGCGGATCGATCTGCCCGGCCCGGCAAAGGTCTCATGGCGGCAGGGTCGTCGTGAGTACCAGGTGATGACAAAAAATAGCTGCCTGGGGATACACGCCGCGACGTTGCCCCTTGCCGGGCTGGATGCCACACAGGTGGTGCGCGTACGGATCGAGCCTGTCCGGCCGGCAGAGGAATCGGAAGCCGATCCAGGCCAACTCGCCGGAACGGATGCCTTCCTGGTGCGTATCCGCTCCGGCAACGGCGACCTTGGGTGAACGATCGTGGGTAAACTTCGGATAGCCTCTCGGCGTTCGGGCTTGGATTGTGGCGGTTGGTTCCCCTGTTCCGTGCTGGGACTCACGCTTGGCGCGGGGCTGTGCACAGCCTCCGCCCAGGAACGGCGCCCGCTGGAGCCGCCCATCCCCTCACAGCGCGAGACGCCGCAGCACCGCACGCGCCTGATCTTGCGGGATGGCGGGTACCAGACGGTTCTTAGCTACCGTGTGCTCGGCGAGGTGGTACGGTACCGCTCGGCGGAGCGCGACGGGGCCGAAGAGGACATCCCCCTGGCGTTGGTCGATTTGCCCGCCACAAAGACCTGGGCGCGCACCCATGACCCCAGTCAGCCCGCCACGAGTCAGGAGACGCCCGTCCTGAGTCCCGCCCTGGCCCGGGAAGAGGCCGCTAGGGTGGCACGGTCGCCGGAGGTGGCCAAGGATCTGCGTCTGCCTGAGGACGACAGTGTTCTCGTGCTCGACAGTTTTGAGGGAACCCCCGAGCTTGTACCCCTCCCGCAGCAGAACAGCGATTTGAATCGCGAAACCGCCCATGCTGTCTTGAAGAAGGAGATCAATCCCCAGGCCAGTCCGCACGACCTGCTTTTTCTAAAAGACGAACGTGCGGACGTGCAATTGCATGTAGCGGATCCGGCCTTTTTCGTGCACCTTGAAGATCCTAAAGCCGAGTCAACCGTGGACGGCGGCAGCTTCACCGTGGATACCGGCGGCCAGGCTGGACGTGCAACGCCTGGGGGCGGTTCTTCTCAGAGCCGTTATGTGGTCGAGCGGGTAGACGTCCGGCGCGGGCAAAGGGCGATCAGCAGCTTTGTCCTGCGATTTCTGGACAGCGGCAGGGCACAGCCTGACCTGATTGAGACCCATGCTGAACCGATGCCGGGGGGACAGTGGGAGCGTGTCACGCCAAACCAGCCGCTGCTTTTTGGGGAATACGTGCTGATTGAGGTTCTGAACGAGCGCGCGGTGAATGGTAGCGTGTGGGATTTTGGCATTCACCCGACCGCCAAGGAGAACGACGAGGCTTTGAAACCCGAGCCAAAACGGCCGGCGCATCTGGAGCGTCGCGAGCCGTAAAAGTAAACTTCCCAACACGCAAGCTGACAGTTCCGAGGGATCACGAAGGAACATCGTGGGAGTGCCTGAGACTGTCGGCCGGCGACAACTGACTGGCGAAAACCGAGCGGCGAAACGCCTGTTCCCTCCGAGGTACCACAAGGGCTGCGCTACCTCGCCCGGGTATCAGGCCAGGCCGGCAGAGGGTAAGGCCCCTCTGCTCGAGAGGCCTTACTTGGGAGCAGTTCGGCTACTTGGTCATGTCGATGCCACCGGAGTTGGCACGTTCCTTGGCGGCTTCATTGGCCTTGGCCGCACCCATGGCACGGTGCACCCAATCGTCGGCCTTGGCGATATCGGCCTTGCGGGCGGCTTCGTTGCCGCATTCAATATCGGCTTTGCGCCGCCAATCCAGATTCAGGTACTGCATGGCATCGTCGTAGTTCGGGTTCAGATCGACAGACTTATTGAGGTACTGCAGCGAGCTATTCAGCGGAGCTGCATTCTCCTGCGCCAGCTGCGAGCAGAGCTTGGGCGGCAGCTTGGCGTTGCCCTGCAGGTCGTCGGTGATCTTGTTCCCCTTCATCAGCTCGGTGGAATTCTTATCAGCCTTCTGAAAATCGATGACCCCGATGGCGTAGTTCGCCTCGGCGTCCTTGGGGTCCAGCTGGATCACCTTGAGTTCATCCTGACGGGATTTGTCAAAGTTCATGATATTGCGATCGATGGAGGCGAGCTGTCGCCAGGAATCAACGTCATCCGGCTTGCTCTGTAGCACCTCGTTGAATCCATCCAAAGCCTTTTGCGCAATCGCTAGGTTCTGCGGGGTGTTGTTGTTGGGCTGTACCTGGTAGCTGTAGGCCGTCGCCAGATACGTGTGCGCGTTCGGATACGTCGGATCGAGTCGAATCGATTCCTGGAAGCGGTCGATAGCCTGCTCGTAATGGCCAGCCTTAAACTCCTGCACGCCTTTTACGAGTTGGTCGCGAGCCTTAAGCTTGGCGCAGCCCGTGGTGCCTGCGAGCAGAAGAAGGAGCGCTAGGCCCCCCGGTACATATGCGCGTTGTGCGCTTTGTGTCATCAGCCTCATCCCCTTGCGACGATGGCGCCCGGTGTGACCTCGGAAAAGATCACGCCTGCACTCTGCAACCATCAGGTCAGCTTGCCGCTTGATTGTAAAGGGAGAAAGCGCAAAACAGCTAGAGCCTGCTTGTAATGCAACAGATGGTTACCAATGATTACGAAGCGGGTGCCCGTTTCCCATCCGCCGTGTGAGGATGGAAGTACGACTACGTTTTGGAGATCCCGTCATGGCGACAACGAAGTGGACAGCATCGCAAATGCTCCCGCAAACCGGTAAGACGATGCTGGTGACCGGCGCAAATAGCGGCATCGGGTACCAGGCAGCCTTGGAATTGGCTAGACACGGAGCCCATGTCCTTCTCGGCGTACGCAATCCCGCGAAGGGGCGGGACGCACTGCAGCGTCTGCTTCGAGACGCGCCGGGAGCCGATGCGGAGATTGTCGAACTCGACGTGGCTTCCTTGCGTTCGGTGCGGTCATTTGCGGAGTCGTACCTTCGCCGCGAGCGGACCCTGGATGTTTTGATCAACAACGCCGGTGTGATGGCGCTGCCGACACGAGAGTTGACCGAGGATGGGTTTGAGCGGCAGTTCGCCACCAATCACCTCGGTCATTTCGCCCTGACCGGCCTCCTCCTGCCGGCCATGTCCCGCGCCGCCGCTCCACGCGTCGTGACCGTGTCCTCACTGGCGCACCGCAACGGCAAGATCGACGCGGCCAACCTGCAAAGCGAGCGTGATTACAAGCCGTGGGACGCCTATAACAACTCCAAGCTGGCCAATCTGCTGTTTGCCAACGAGCTGGACCGGCGCGCGCGAGCCGCTGGCTTACCCCTCCTCAGCGTTGCCGTCCACCCCGGCATCTCCAAAACCAGTATCTTCGCCAACGGGCCCGGGGCCGGCGACTTCAAAGCCAAAGTCGTCAATCTCCTGGCACCGGTCATGATGCAGGACGACGCCATGGGTGCGCTGCCCACGGAATTCGCCGCTACCGATCCGGGAGTTCGGGGCGGACAGTACATCGGCCCGGACGGTCTCGCCGAGTTCAAGGGCTTTCCGAAGCTGGTTCAGCCTCGCCCCCAGGCTCTCGACGAAGCCGCCGCAAAGACCCTTTGGCAAATGAGTGAGAAGCTCACCGGCGTCTCCTACCTATAATTCGGCGCCGCCACTCTTGCGGGTAGTCAGCTCTGCTGTAAAGGTCAGCCTCGCTGCACCGCGATGGAGTTGGGGAGCAATGTCTCCGCCACGGCTTCCATCTCGGCTTCCATCTGGGCGTAGTGAGGGCCGTCAAACACGGTGTCCTCCGCTCTGGCCGCGGGGTCTCTTCGGGCCAGCGGCGCGATGTCCGGAAGACCGGCTTCCGTTGCTTCGGCCGACATGGGCCGTCCTATCAGCCAGCCCTGTGCGCATTCGCAGCCCATCGCCGCCAGCTCCAGCAGGTCTTCCTCGGTTTCAACGCCTTCCGCCACGACCCGCTTGCCGAGCGACTGGCCGAGGCGAATGACCGCTCGGACAAGTTCCTTGCGACGCGGGTCGTTGCGCATCTCCGAAACGAAGCTGCGATCGACCTTGACCTCGTCGACCGGCAGGTTTAACAGGAAAGCGAGAGAGGAGTAGCCGGTGCCGAAATCGTCCAGCGAGATGCGGATGCCATGGGACCGTGCCGCTGTCAGCGTTTGCCGCGCAAGCTCCTGGTTGATCAGGAGTGAAGACTCGGTGATCTCCAACTGCAGCAGGTGAGCCGGAAACTGCGCGCGTTTCAGGGTCTCCAATACAAGCGTCAGCAGGTTGGAGTCGCCAAACTGGCGAGGCGAAACGTTGACGCTGAGGGAAAGTTCCGTGTCCCAAAGCCTGTTCCAGAGCGCGACCTGCCGGCACGCCTTCTCCAGGATCTGGGCCCCCAGCAGGAGGATCAAGCCGGACTCCTCGGCCATCGGAATGAACTCTGCCGGGGTGACATTGCCGAAGACAGGATGGCTCCATCGGGCCAATGCCTCGAAGCCGGAGATCTCTCCGCCTTCTACCGTGAGAATCGGCTGGAAGGCGACGTCCAACCCACCCTCCCGCAGGCAGGCGCGGAGGTCGGCCTCCATCTGCCAGTGGTGATTCATTTGGACGCGCAGGCGAGCATCGAAGAATTGGACACAGTTTTTCCCAAGCTGTTTGGCGCGATACATGGCGTGATCCGCGGTGCGCAACAGATCGTCTGCTGCTTCGCCGGGGGCGGCAAGCACCACCCCGATACTGGCCGTACACAGCAGCGTATGCCCCTGCAACGGATACGCAGGCCTCAGCGCCTGGAGCAGAGCTTCGCCAATGGCGCTGGCCGCTCCTGCATCGGCTGCCGTGGCAAGCAGGACGAATTCATCGCCGCCGTGCCGGCAGACCACGGCGCGGGCCGGTGCCGCGGCCCGCAGCCGGGTCGCCACCGCGATCAGCAGCTGATCACCAAGCGTGTGACCCAGGCTGTCGTTGATTGCCTTGAACCGATCAAGGTCGACGAAGATGAGAACCGGGCAGTCTGGGCGATCGGACGCATGTTTTAGCTCCTCCTCAAGTTTGCGGCGCAGCATCATGCGGTTTCCCAGCCCGGTGAGGGGATCGTGCAGCGCGGTCCTTTCCAGCTTGCCGTGAGCACGGTACCAGGCGCGTTCCCGGGTATTGGTGCGCACCGCGAAGAGGGCGAAGGCGGCAAAGACGAAGGCGCCGCCGAGCACAGGACGGTGAGTGGAAAGCATCGCCGAAGCGGAGATGGAAAGAAGCGATAGAACGGCGACGCTGATCCCCTGGGTGCCGCGCGCGGCGCTCAGGAGGCGCTGCTGGAGGTCATGTTCCGCAGCGGGCACACCTTCGTCGTACAGCACCAGCAAGGCAAAAGCGGAGATGGGCACCGTCCACACCAGATCGAAGAATCTCCCCGGTAAACCCCACGTTCCGAACAGGTCGGCGACAACAACCCCTGCGCGGTACGTCACCAGATACAGGATGACCTGGACGAAAAACCGTCGCTCGCCACTGTCCCGGCTGGAAAGACGGGAGGCGCAGCAAAGCACCAGCGCTACGTCCTGAACGATGTACACCTGGTGAATATTCAGATGGACGGCCGGCAGAAAGACGAGCAGGTAGAGAACGGTGAAAAAGATGCAAACCTGAAGACGGTCAAGCCAACCGATACGATCGACCTTTTCCGTCGTCATGACGGTAGTCAGAAGCAACGGCAGATTGAAGATGAGCCAGAAAACATCATCCGGGTGCAACAGCGCGGGAACGCGGTCCGGGTGGAGGAGGTAATACAGAAAAAGAAGCTGTGCGACCCACCAGAGGGTGAAGGTCGCGGCCAGAGCGGCCCAGCGTTGCCGCGCCGAGTGATTTTGGCTATGCCCCCTCCGCCGCAGGCTGACGGCGACCAGAACCGCCGCCGGAAACAGCTGGAGGAGATTTGAAGCAACTGCCGGGTGAGGCATCCACGCAAGCACTAGAAAATGCAGAGTCACCAAAGCCAGTACGAGGCAGACGAGCAGCTGCCGCGTGCGACTGTTCCGAGAGCTTTGGTGCGACGTTCTCTGCATACCTGGAAAGTGAATCTCACACCTGTCCTCCCAGCAGTGTCGCGGATTCGGCGTTGGAAGGGGATGGGACAAAAGCGGCAAAGCTCCGTACCAGTGGGGTACGAAGCTTGCCGTGGTGGTACCGTATGTCCCGTTTCGCTACAAACCGCGTGGTGCGTCCGATCCCAACTAGGAAGCGGGGACGCTGCTCGCTTCTGACTCAGCCAGGCTCAGACTCTTCGCGGTGGCTTTCTTCCTGGCCGGCTTTGTCGCGGCAGCCTTGTCCGATGCAGTCTTTGAAACGGCATCCCCTGCCGCCGCCAGCGACAGGCGGGACAGCTTAGCCGAGTGGTTTTCCAGCAGCTTTTCCAGCTGTTGAATCAGCTGAGCCGTTTGCATCGGCTTCACGAGCATCTTGTCGGCACCCATGTCCCGCCAGTCCTCATCCGAGGTAGGAAAGGCCGTCAACAGAGCGACGGCAGGATGATACGGCGCCGTACGAGCGGCCTGGATGACCTCACGGCCGGCGGCTTCGGACTCCATGCGCATATCCGTAATCACCATCTGGTACTCATTCTTCTTTATGCGGGATTTGCCCTCCCGAGCGCTGGTGGCAGTATCCACGTCAAAGCCGGAGATCTCCAGAACGGCTTTCATGGTGAGTAGAACCGGAATTTCATCATCAACAAGCAGTACGCGACGCTTAGGCAAGTTCGTTGGTCTCCTTCATTCTGGCTGTGGCTTTCTGGCCGCGGATTTTGGCACCGGCTCCCGGGACTGCGGATGCCTGGCCGCCCCGCCCGGCTCGCCACCGTTCTTTTCGGGCTCGTACCTTCGCCCCATGTTCGCAGCAGAGCGCCCATGGTGCAAGCTGCACGGGGTACGCGCCGCCCCACGCCGTCGGCCAGCGGGTAATGTGCCACATCCACGGCACCATCCAGCCCCCCAGGAGGTGGAATGGTACAATCGCGTGTGGCATACCCCGACTGGTAAACACCAGACTCGGAAACTACATCATAGACATAGGATCCCCGCGGGATCCGGAGGCTGCCCATCCCACCGTTTAACGACAAGCGTTCCCAGAAGTCTTTTATCCGCACCAACGACCGTATTCGCGCCCGCGAGGTTCGCGTCATTGATGAAAACGGCGATCAGCTCGGCGTGATGCAGCCCTTTGAGGCGTTGCGTATCGCTCGCGAGCGCTCCCTGGACCTGGTGGAGATCTCCCCCAATGCCGTTCCGCCAGTCTGCAAGATCCAGGACTACGGCAAGTTCCTGTACGAAAAGGACAAGAGCGAGCGTGCGGCGCGCAAGACCCAAAAAGTTATCGTCATCAAAGAGGTAAAGTTTTCAGTGACGGTAGACGAGCATGATTACCAGACCAAGAAGAACCAGGCGGTTCGTTTTCTTGGCGACGGCGACAAAGTGAAGGCCAGTCTGCGCTTCAAGGGCCGACAGATGGCGCATCGCGACCTGGGCTACAAAATAATCAATCGGCTGATCATGGATGTCGGCGAGGTTGGTGTGGTTGAGTTTATGCCGCGTATGGAAGGCACGACGCTACACGCCATCCTGGCACCGAGCAAGAAGGCTGTACCCGCGGCCCCTAAAGCTCCCAAGCCCGTTGCGAGCGAGCCGGTTCCCGCCGCCGCGGTTCCGGTTGCGTAGCTGTCCGCCACGCAGACAGGTCGCTGTTTGCCCATGCAAAGCTGTGTACTCAAGCAAAGCAGATGGTTAGATCTGGATTTCAGATCTAACCCCCGAGCTTGGGCTGGCCCTCCGGATGAGGGCTGGATGTTGTTCACGATTTCGGCGGTGCTCTCCGGGCCGTTCGGCTATATACTAAAAACTGGTTTCAATTTATAGTTCACCAGCAGGAATCTATGCCCAAGATGAAAACCCATTCGGGTGCGGCAAAGCGCTTCAAGAAGACGGCCAGCGGAAAGTTTAAGCGCGGCCAGTCAAAGATGCGCCACATTCTGACCTCGAAGGATTCGAAAACAAAGAGCAGGCTGAGCAAGATCACGCTTGTTTCCGTCGCCGACACTCCGAAGGTCGCTCGTATGTTGCCCTACGCCTAGCTCCCAATAGAGGTAAAGCTTCGAGCGCCATCGCTCGAAGTCCATTTGCCCCTCCGTTGACCTTCTAATCTTCGGATCAAGCCGTTCCGGTGTCACCGCCGGACAAAGGGCCGCCAGCGTTGAAGGCCCCTGGGTCAACTCCCCCGGAGTTGACCCACTGAGATCCCGAGCAGTCAAAAAGCGTGTGAAAAGGTTACCCTTGCCTTCAGCCGCCAACCCTTGCAGCAACGCAAATAGGAGACAGTATGCCCCGTGTAAAACGGAGTACAAAGCGCAGTGACCGGCGCAAAAAGATTCTTAAGCGCGCCAGTGGGTACTTCCTCACTAAATCCAAGCTCTACCAGGCAGCGCAGGAAGCCGTCGAGCGCGGTCTGAAGTTCGCCTACATTGGTCGTAAGCAGAAAAAGCGTCAGTATCGTTCGCTTTGGATTGTGCGTATCGGCGCCGCGGCCAAGCTGCATGGCTTGAGCTATTCGACGTTTATCAGCGGATTGAAGAAGGCCGGCGTCGGTCTGGATCGCAAGATTCTGGCCGATATCGCAGCGACGGATCCGGCGGGTTTCGCAACCCTTGCCGAGCAGGCAAAGGGCGCACTGGCCGGCAGCGCTCCCCAGGGTCAGGCTGCTTAAAAGGCCGTGGCTCTAGCGTAGAAGGGGGCGTCGCTTCGGCTGCGCCCCCTTCTCTTGCCTACCTGCTGTTTCTCTTGGAGGACTCTTGGAGGAATAGCGATTGATTGATTTGATCTGGCCTTGAGCGCAATCTTGTGAACCACAGCTACACTCGCCGCATGGAAATACCGAAACGGCTAGCTCTTCAGGTGGCCGTATTTTTTTGCTTGTGCTGCTTTGGTTGGGTCAGCGCTCCGGCACAGGCACCGCAGATCGCCATTACTTTTGACGATCTGCCCGCCCACGGTCCGCTCCCTCCGGGAATGGTGCGTTCCGCTGTGGTGACAAGCCTGTTGAAGACGTTTCAGCAGGAAGCACTGCCGCCAATCTACGGTTTTGTGAACGGCTTTCGCGTCGGGCGGTTCCCGTACCAAATCCACATTCTGCAGGCCTGGCATGCGGCGGGCGAGCCTCTGGGCAACCATACCTGGTCGCACCCGGAGTTGGACCGGCTCTCAGTGGCGCGGTATGAGCGGAACATTGCGCGTAACGAGGCGCTACTGCGGAAGGTCGATCCGCACGGGGACTGGCACTGGTTCCGCTACCCTTTTCTGGAAGAGGGCAACACGGTGGCCAAGCATGAAGCCGTACGCCGCTGGCTGGCTGCCCACGGCTATCGCGTCGCCGAGGTATCCATGGACTTTCAGGATTACCTGTGGAACGACCCCTACGCGCGTTGCGCCGCCAAGCACGACGACGCGGCGATCCGGCAACTGCACGATACCTACCTGGCGACGGCAGACAAATACATCAGCGTCCACCGCGAACTCGCACACAGCCTTTACGGCCGCGACATACCCTATGTGCTGCTGATGCATGTGGGTGCCTTTGATGCACGCATGCTGCCGGAGCTGGTTGCTCTGTTGCGCGCCCGCGGCTTTCAGTTCATTCCGCTGGAGCAGGCCATGGCGGACCCGGTATACCGGGTGGATCCGCAAGTTGCCAATCCTGGCGGTTCAACCTTCAATGAGATGGTCGCCGGCAAACGGCATGTGGCCATTCCGGATGCTGAGGAGCCGACCGATACGCTTGACCGTCTTTGCCGCTGAGTCGTTGCGCGCCGAGGAGACTGTTGAGGTGAGGCTTTCATCTCACCACAACGTCTCCTGCCGCAAGACTTAGAAGAGCATCCTGCTCGCGGGTCCTTCGCATCATAACCAAAACTATCTATGAGTAGCTGGATGCAATTTGTACGTCCATCTACGCGGAACCAACGTGGGAGATCCCGTACTGCTTCGATAAGCGGGCCAACGTGTCTTCCGTTCAACTCCAGCCGCTCCAGTCCATCGGAGTCCTCTTCAGGAGATTGTTATCCATGTTTAATGCGAAGTTTAGATCGCTACTAAATCCAGGCGAAACGGTGACCGCGGACCAGCTTGAAACCGACCGTAAGCTGCTTGGGTTTGACCAGGCGGTCAACCGGCTCACCCGTCGTACCTTTGCCGGCAGTTTCGCGGGCGCGATTGCGCTCGTCGCCGGCGCAGGATTTATTGAAACCCCCAAAGGTTTCGGCCAGACCACTGCCGCAACCCCGCCGATCACGGATGTGTTGAATTTCGCTTTGAACCTGGAATATCTCGAAGCCAACTTATACTCGATCGTCACCACGGGAAACCCGATCTCGGCTACCTTGATGGGTTCTGCCCCCGGCACGATCACCGGCTCGCCCGGCAAGTTGAGCCTGGGTACCATGACGACTGCTCTGATGCAGGCTCTGGTGCAAGACGAGATGAATCACATCAACTTGCTGCGTAGCACGATCGCCTCACTGGGTGGCACGCCCATCAGCATGCCAAATATCAACTACGCTGCAAAGGGCCCGATCACGACCGAGACTCAGCTGTATGTGGTCACGCGTCAGTTCACCGCTACCGGCAACGGAGCGTATGCCGGAGCAGCACAATTTTTGATCAGCAATCCCGCCGTCCTAACCGCGGCTTCGCAGATCCTGGGCGCGGAAGGGCAGCACCTCGGTGCGGTCAACTTCCAGATCAACATTGGCGGCGTGAACGCAATGGCCGGCACACAGATGGCGGTCGATTTGCAGGACACTCTGCCGAGCGCAACGCAATACTTCGACGTCTTTGTGACGGGCGCGGCTAATGCAAACACCTCCAACCAGTCTCCATCGCTGGCCCCCGCGCGTACCACATCTCAGGATCTCGGCATCGTGTATGGCGTGTCGACTCCAACGACGCTGAATCCTCCCACGGGCATCCCCTCCGGCGGGTTCTTCCCCACTGGCGTCAACGGCAACATCAACAAAACCTAGCGCTGAAGCGCTAGCAGAAGGCGCGGGCCAGTGAAGGCTTGCAAACCGACTTCCGCAACGCTTCAGGAGGAAATATCGTGTCTATCTCTTCAAAGAATGGAAATTCCGCATTGCTCGATCGCACCGACGAGCAGATGCAGGGGGAGGCGTTGGCGTTCGAGCAGAACGTCATCGCTGCCCGCACCAACCGTCGCAAATTGATCGCTAACTTAACCATGGCTGCCGGCGCAGCTGGTGCCCTTGGCCTTGCCGGTTGCAGCTCTGCCGGCCCGGCGGCGATCAGCACCGTGCCCACCGGCTCGCCTTCCGTCGCCGATGTGCTTAACTTTGCCCTAAACCTAGAATATTTTGAAGCCAGCTTTTATTCCTACGTTGTGACCGGCAGCGGGTTATCGGCAGCCGACATGGGGCCCAACCCTGGCACCGTGACCGGCGGTGCAAAGATCACCTTCACGAACTCCTATATGGCCAACATTGCCGCCAACCTGATGACCGAAGAGGTCCTTCACGTTGAGTTGCTGCGAGCGACCATCCAGTCAGCCCTCGGTATTACACCGGTCTCCATGCCGACCCTGAATCTAGCGCCCAGCACTGCCCTCACCGCGAATAGCGATGCAACCTTCGCTGCGATCGCTCGTCAGATCGAAGGTGTTGGCGTCAGCGCCTACGCGGGGGGTGCACAGTACCTGACCACGAACACAGCCGCCCTTAACTACGCGGCTCAAATCCTGGACGTGGAAGCGCAGCATGCGGGCGCTTTACGGCTTGCCTGTATCAAGCTTGGGGTGGCTTCCCCGGCGGCCGATGCATTGGATATGTCTCCCTCAACGAGCCAGATCTTCAATACCAACAGCACGACCGGTTTGAACCCCGTTCGTACCACGCAGCAGGTACTGGGTATCGTGTACGGTGTTTCCAACTCCACCACGACAACCCCGCCCACCGGCGTGGTCAAGGGTGGCTTCTTCCCGAACGGGCTGAACGGCAATATTTTCAGCACGTAGTAGTTCCGAGGTTCGAAGATGGAGTTGATTTGAACAATTCGAACCTAGGAGCAACAGCGAAAGGCCGCCGCACAGGCGGCCTTTAGCCGTTGCGAGCTCAGACCTTCAACCCGATCAGCCGCATCAGGTCCAGGCCGTTGCTGCGAGTGATGATGCCTTCGCGTAGGGCGTAATCGAAGCGCAGACCATCTTCTGCGATGCGGTCTTCGAAGTGGGCATTGCGTACCCTGGCCTGCAGGTCTGCCCCGAGCTGTGTCAAAGCCAGATCGTGGGTGCTGAGCAGACCCAACCCACCGGCTTCCAGCAGCATTTCCACCACGCCGGTGGCGCCGGCGAGGCGATCGTGCGAGTTTGTTCCCGAAAGCAGTTCATCCAGCAGAAAGAGCACGGGCGGCTCGTTCCGCGCCAGCTCACAAACAGCGCGTAGACGGAGAATCTCGGCATAGAAGCGACTGCGGCCGCCCTGCAGTGAGTCCTGCACCTGGATGCTGGCCGCCACGCGCAGAGGTCCCAGTAGCAGATCGTGCGCGCGGACCGGCGCTCCCGCCATGGCCATCACGCAGGCCACACCGGTCGACCGCAGCAGGGTGCTTTTGCCGCTCATATTGGACCCACTCACGATGAGCAGCTGTGTCTTCCCGTCGAGCGCCACGTCGTTGCGAACGCACTGCGACCGCGGCACCAGCGGATGGCCTAGGCCCTGTGCGCGGAAGACGGTGTCGAGGGCGATCTCGGGAAATGAGTCGTCCGGGTGCTCGAAGTGGTAGGCGGAGAGCGCGAGCAGTGCCTCGAACTCGCCCAGGGCGCGAAACCAGGAGCGCAGCTGCTTTCCGTGGGTCTTGCGCCAGCTTTGCACCACGAGTGCCAGCTGCACGGAGTACAGCAGGCCAAAATCAAGCAGTTTGGCGATGAAATTTGCCCGCTGCTCCATGGCGCCGGCCAGGCTGGCCAGCCTCCGCACGGCCTTCGAGGCAGACACTCCATCCGTCTGGAAAGCGCCCTGGCATGAGCGTAGCAGCGGTGCCTCGAACTTCTCCTGTTCCAAAGCGGCGAAGAGCCCGGTGAGCAGCTGCAGCGGCCGGGCTACCTGCTCCGCCGTTTCGAACAGCGGCTGAAACCGATTCCGTAGCGAAAACGTGATGGTTCCATTGACCAGCAGAGCCGCGGAAAACAGTGCGGGCGAGTGCCCCAGCGCCCACCAACCGGCGGCTGCGCATGTGCAAAGTGTCATGGCAGGGCCAAGCCAGCGGAAGAGGGTGGGGATGGGCGACGTTGTCGCTTCGCCCCACCTCGCGATCGCTTGCGGGTCGAGCCCGAAGCTCGCCGGTCCGCTGGCGCTGGCTATGCTCTCGCGCAGATCCAGCCGGTCGCGGAGTTCACGGATCGCCCTTTGGCGCGCGAGCACCTCCTCGCGGCTCGCCGGCTGCAGAAGCCAGTCCGCCAGGGTGCCCTCCCCGAGACCTGTGCGTGTGGTGCACAGAAGCTCAAACAGGCTGCCCGGCCCGAAGAGGTCGAGATCGGCGGCATACAGACTTTCGCTGGCGGCCTCGGGCGTTTGGCGCGGCTGCAGGCCGGGCCAGCGTTCATCGAGCCGCGCCAGGCCGAGTTCATACCAGGCGATCGCCCGTTTCGCCTGCAGAGCCGCTGCCAGCACCCCCGTGTGCCGCCGCGCGGTGATGCCGAAAGCGAGGCAGGGCAGCAGGAGCCACGGCCAGCGCACCGCGTGCCGCCCGAAGACATACCAGAGCAGCGCTACGAGTGCCAGGGCCCAGAGCAGCCGGAGGTAGCCGAGCAGAAGGTTCTGCCCTTGCAGGGTGCGTGCCAGTTGCCGGCGTTGCTCTAGCCGTCCTCGGTAGCTCGAATCCGGTGCGTCGTTCACTTCGCTAGCTTGGCCCAGGGAAGGCGCGTGCTGGGTCATGGTTACTCCCGTGCTAAAACAGGCTGTTTAGAAAGTGTTGTCATTGCAGTCCTAGGCTATCCTGAGCGTATGGCTGCCACTACGGAAACCCGTCCTTCGAACGCGGTCCCCCCGCCCTCCAAACCGTCCGAATCCGCCTCCGCGCCGTTCGAGTCTTGGGGAAAATATCCGATGTATGACGCCGATGTGCGCCAGCTGCACTGGCAGGGCGACTACCCGGCGATGATCCAGGGAGTGCACCACGGTGCGCTGCCCGTGGGCATGGGGCGCAGTTACGGCGACGTTTGTCTATTGAAGGATGGAACCCTTCTGCAGACCACAGGTATGAGCCGTCTGCTTGCTTTCGATCAGGAAGCGGGCCTGCTCACGGCGGAGTCCGGCATCAACCTGGCGCAGATCCTCGATTTTGCCGTGCCGCGCGGTTACTTTCTGCCCGTGTCCCCGGGAACGAAGTATGTGACGCTAGGCGGCGCGATTGCCAATGACATCCACGGCAAAAATCATCACATCGCGGGCACGTTCGGCTGCCATGTCACTCAGTTTGAACTGGTTCGCTCCGACGGTACGCGCATTCATTGCTCGCCGACGGAGAATCCGGATCTGTTCTCGGCCACTATCGGCGGCATGGGGCTAACTGGGGTGATCACCTGGGCGCAGCTGCGCATGAAGCCCATCGTGAGCCGCAAGATCGACTATGTGGGCATTCAGTATCACGGCATCGACGAGTTTCTCGATCTCACCGAGCAGTCGCAGCACGTGGAATACACCGTAAGCTGGGTCGATGTGAACTCCACGGGCAAGAACTTCTGCCGCGGTATTTTCATGCAGGGCGATCACTCCCAGGTGCCCGACGAGCTGAAGCCTTCCCCCGAACCGAAGCTGACCTTTCCCATCGATCTGCCTTCGTTTGCCCTGAACAGCACCACGGTGGGCATGTTCAACACCGCCTTCTTCCACAAGCAGATCAAGGCCCGTGTCACGGCGCTGCAGGACTACGAGCCGTTCTTCTACCCCCTGGATGCCGTGCTGAAGTGGAATCGGATGTACGGCGCTGCCGGTCTGCTGCAGTTCCAGTACGCCATTCCGTGGGAGAACGCACGGCAGGGCACGGTCGCGATCCTGCGCGAGGTGTCGAAGTCCGGCCTGGCGAGCTTTCTAGCCGTCTTGAAGGCGTTTGGCGACGTACCGTCCCCGGGCATGATGAGCTTCCCAAAGCCGGGCATCACCCTCGCCCTGGATTTTCCGATCCGCCCGGAAAAGAGCTTTGCTCTCTTTGACCGCCTCGCCGAAATGACACATGAGTTCGGCGGCCGGCTCTATCCCGCCAAGGACGCGCGCATGACGGCACCTCAATACCAGGCCTTCTATCCGCAATGGGAGCGTTTTGCCCGTTACAAAGACCCGGCCATTACCTCCAGCTTCTGGGAACGCGTGGTAGGCGAGCAGGGTATGCGCCGATGAGTACGACACCAAACGAACCCATCCTCGCGCCGAGTGCAGCGGACGGAAACCAAGGGCACGGCACCGAGTCTCGTCGCGACCTGCAAACACGTCTGCCTTACAAGAGCAACGAGGCCCCGAAACGCATTCTGGTGCTCGGCGCAACGTCCGGTATCGCCGAAGCAAGCATTCACCTCTGGGCCGACCGCGGCGAGAGCCTGTTTTTGGTGGCGCGCAATGCAGATCGCCTGGCCGCCGTCGCCGCCGACGCGCGTACCCGCGGCGCCCGCCTGGTGGAAAGCTCTGTCGCCGACCTGGACAACCTCAATATCCATGCTGAACTGCTCGCCCATGCGATCAATGCCCTGGGTGGCCTGGATGTCGCTTACCTTGCCCTCGGGGTGCTTGGCGATCAGTCCCGTGCCGAGCGGCAGTTCGTGGAGGCGGGCCAGATTCTGCACACCAACTTCGTGGCGCCGGCGAGCCTGCTCACCTGGCTGGCCAACTACTGTGCGCAACGGCATGCGGGTACGCTGGCTGTCCTCAGCTCAGTGGCCGGCGACCGCGGCCGCAAGTCCAACTACGTCTACGGCTCGTCCAAGGCAGGCCTTAGCGCGTTTGTGGATGGCCTCCGTAACCGTGTCGACCGGGAGGGGGTGCGCGTATTGACCATCAAGCCCGGCCCGGTGAAGACCTCCATGACCGCCGGCATGAAGGGCCAAGCCAAGTTCGCCGACGTGAACAAGGTGGCGGCCACCATCGTAAAGGCCATCGACCGTGGCCCCAAAGGCCCCGACGTCCTCTACGTTCCGGGTATCTGGCGCTACATCATGACCGCCGTCGGCGCCATTCCGGAATGGAAATTTAAGACAATGGATCTGTAGCCAGAGCCCATCGCCTGCAGCAGTGTTCCGTAAGCGCGGCTTCAATTTATCGTACTGCGATGCTCTATGTGATTCGAAAGGCATGCTCTCCTCAGCATGCCCTCTTTCACTCCGTTGCAATGCGCCCCTGCTAGCAGAAGAGGCGAAATCCCAAAGAAAGCTCGGGAGAACACCTGAAGCGCGCAGTGGCTTCGTTTGGCATCCCGATTGCAACTTCCGTGGTAACACCTCATTTCAGCACCGTACACGCGGTTTGTATTGAGAATCTCTTACCGGGGAAGATCTGCATGAAGTTGCAAAACAGCCTGCGCTCATTAGCGCTGCTCGCGGTTCTTGGCACGCCAGTCACCTACGCCTTCGGACAGGTGGAAACAGCCACCGTAGCCGGCACGGTCTCCGATCAAACTGGTGCAATCATTCCTAACGCGACCATTGTGATCCGCAACGCTGATACAGGCTTCCAGCGCACCGTCACCACCAACGGCACCGGCCTGTACTCCGCCGTAGAGCTGCCTGCCGGCCCCTATACCCTCAAGATCACCGCACCCAGTTTCGGCAGCTTCGAGCAAAAGGTCGTCCTCACCGTCGGTGAGCCCTTCACCCTCAACGCCAAGCTCGGCGCCGTCGACACGACGGTCATCTCCGTCGGCGCGCAGAATGATGTGGCTACGCTGAACACCGCCACCAACGAGGTGTCGCAGGTTGTCACGCCGGAACAGATCGTCGATTTGCCCAGCCTCACGCGAAACCCGTACGACTTCGTCGCCATCTCCGGCAATGTCGCAACCGACCCGGGCGGCTCCACCAACCAGGGCGTCGGCGCCTCGCTCGGCGGCGGTCGCGCTTCCGGCACGGAAATCCTTCTGGACGGCCTAGAAAACATCAACCTGTATTCGCAAACCGTTGGTCTGACGATTCCGCTTGACTCCGTGCAGGAGTACCGCATCATCACCAGCGGTTTCGACGCGCGCTACGGCCGCGCCACCGGCGGTATCGTCAACCTGACCACCAAAACCGGCACCAACACCTTTCACGGTTCTGCCTACGAGTACAACCGCATCTCCGCGCTGGCCTCCAACACCGCCTACGAGGACGCGGCCGACTACGTTCGCCGCGCCGCCGACCTGCCCAACAATCCCTCCGACCACTTCACGCGCAACCAGTTCGGTTACTCGGTCGGCGGTCCGGTCGTCAAGGACAAGCTGTTTTTCTTCTCCAATACGGAGTGGGAGCGGGTCCGCAGCTCCGCGCAGCAGACAAATGTCGTGCCCACAGCCGCGTTCCTGGCCACGACCTCCATGCAGACGCAGGCCTTCTTTCAGCAGTACGGCACCCTGCGTCCGGGTGCGGTGCTCGGTCAAACCTACAATGTAGGGACCTTCGCCAATGCGGTGCAGCAGGTTACCTACGTGATCCCGGCCACCACCACGGCCGGCACTCCGGAAAACACCTACTTCACGCTAAATCGTCTTGATTACACGCTGTCCAACAAGACCAACATGTATTTCCGCTACGGCTTGTACAGCGCGGACAATTTCGCGGGCTCCAACGCCTACAGCCCTTACGCCGGCTATGACACCGGTTCCACCTCCTACGATCAGGCGGGTCTGTTCTCCATCACGCATCTCTTTACCGAGAACCTCATCAACGTCGGCAAGGTGTCCTACTCGCGCGACAACGACCAGCAGCCGCTGGGCGCCAACCCCGCCGGCCCCACACTTTACGGCACTAGCGGCGCCCTGATCGACGCCGCCAGTAAGAGCCTGCTTGCGCTGCCCGGTTACCTTCCCTTTAATCCGGGCTCGGCGATCCCCTTCGGTGGGCCGCAGAACTTCTATCAGTTCCTGGACGACGTGGAATACATCAAGGGCCGGAACGACTTCCACTTTGGCGGTGGTTTTGATCAGCTGCGCGACAACCGCACCTTTGGCGCCTATGAGAACTCCGTAAACGTGCTCAGCAGTAAAAATGAAGCGAATGCGTTCACCAACCTGCAGAACGGCTCCCTGTACAGCTTTTCGGCGGCCATCTATCCCCAGGGTGAGCTTCCCTGTGCCAACAACCTGCTGACCGGCGTTCCTATTCAGACCGCGGCCTGCACCCTGACCCTGCCGTTGTCGCTGCCCAACTTCGAGCGTGAAAACACCTTCAACGACAGTGCCGCCTACGGCCAGGACACCCTTAAAGTGACGAAGAACCTGAGCGTCACCGCCGGGCTTCGCTGGGAGTACTTCGGCGTCCAGCACAACCACAACCCCAACCTGGAATCGAATTTCTTTCTTGGCTCGGGCAGCACATACCAGGCGCAGTTCCGCGCTGGCAATCTGCTCACGACTCCCAACAGCCCTGTGGGCGGCCTGTACGAAAAGCAGTTCCATAACTACAGCCCACGCCTTGGTTTCGCCTACGATGTCTTTGGCGATGCCAAGTACACGGTTCGCGGCGGTTACGGTCTCAGCTATGAACGTAATTTCGGTAATGTGACCTACAACGTCATCCAGAACCCGCCCAACTACGCCGTCGTCGCCCTGACGGCACAGAACGCTGGCGGCACTGATGTCGCATCGCTGCCCATCACCACCAGCAACTTCGGCCCGCTCGCGGGCACCTCCGGCACCAAGGCATTCCCCGCCACCAGTCTCCGTCCGGTGCAGCAGAACATTCCTACGGCGTACCAGCAGAACTACAATCTGGCCGTGGCGCACGAGTTTGCACCGGGCTCGCTCGTGGAGATCTCCTATGCCGGCGCACGCGGCATTCACCTTTACTCCATCGCTAATGTGAACCGCTCCTACTTCGGCGGCAACTACCTTGGCGACACCCGCGTCGCCAACCGTCTCCAAACCCAGTACACCGCCGCCAATCTTCGCGGCGCCAACGGCGACAGCTACTACAACTCCATGAACATCCGCACGGAGATCGATCGTTTCCGTAGCCTAGGCCTACACTTCACGGCCAATTACACGTTGGCCCGCTCGCTGGACGACAACAGCTCTACCTTCGATACCGGCAACGCCTCCAACAACATCACCGGCTTCCTCGGCTATCTCGATCCCTTCAACCCGCGTTCCAGCTTCGGCAACTCGGACTTCGACACCCGTCACCGCCTCGCGGTTTCGGCCATCTACGAGCCGATCCAGCTCAGCCACCACGGCCTGCTCCTGAAAGAAACACTCGGCGGCCTCACCTTCGCTCCCATCATTACCGCACGTAGCGGAACGGCTTTCAATGTCTGGGATAACAGCAACACAGATGGCCAGGCTGAACCCAACATCATCCACACGCCCGGGCTGGCCTTTCACGGCAATCCGGTCAACAATGGCGGCACCAATAGCTACAATTACCTCCAGATACCGTTGTCTGCCAAGAACCCTGGCATCAACCCCGTCAACAACAAGTCCGATCTTCCCTGCACCAATGGCGTGAATGGCTGTACCTTCACCAACGGCATGGACCGCAACCAGTTCTACGGTCCAGACAACTACAGCGTGAACCTAGGCGCCTACAAGACCTTCACCATCTTTGAGCGCTATCGTCTGCAGTTCCGTGGCGAGTTCTACAATCTTTTCAACCACGATAACCAGTATGTTGCGACGGGCTCCTCGGCCGATTACGCCACCACCACAACTACCGTCGGCGGCGTCCCCACGGCCGGCTACATCAAAACGGCCAAGGGTGAACTTACAGGCACACCAAGCTCGACGGATGAGCGCCGCAACGTACAGCTAGCCGTACGGTTGGAGTTCTAGATCGAAGGATCCGCAAACAAAAAGCCGGGCATCTGCCCGGCTTTCTTGTTCTGCGGAGCAGTTTTATAGTTTTCCTAGTGAAGTAAGAGTCCTCGAGGAAACAGCAGGTTCTTCGCTACGCTCAGCATGACAACTCATGGAAGATTGGCCTATACATCTACAACAAAAAGCTCCAGCTCGTTATTGGGCGCCCTTTGGGTTCGGGCACAGATTGGGTACAAGTTTCTAACCGGAGACTTAGAAAGCAAAGAGTGGGAGCTTTTCACTCTCACCCTTTGCTCGCATTTGTCTAACACGCACTGCGCTGCAGAGCTTACTGTTCTTATTGCTGCTGTTGTGCCTGCTGCTGCTGTCGTCGTGGAACAGGTGGTTGTTCGGGCAGGGTCTGGGCTTTTTCTACCAGGATGGACCAGTCTTCGGGGATGGGCAGTTCGCGGTCGAGGGACGGGGTGCCTTCGCTGGGGGTGACGCGGACCGCTACCGTGAGGTGGCTCTGCGTGCGCCCGCGAAAGATGCCGTGGGTGGGTGGAACGTCGGCGTAGTCGCGGCCGATGGCGGTGCGCACGTGGCGCTCGCCTGTGCTGAGATTGTTGGTTGGATCGAAGCCCACCCAGCCGAGCTCGGGCAGAAATGCCTCCAGCCAGGCGTGCGTGGCGGTGTCATCGGAGCGGTCAGTACCCTTTTCGCCGTGGTAAAGGTAGCCGCTCACGTAGCGGCAAGGAATCCGCAGCTCGGAGCGCACGAGCGCGATCATGATGTGGGCGAAGTCCTGGCAGACGCCGGCCCGCGTGGTGAGGGCTTCATCGATGGGGGAATCGGCGCTGGTGGAATTTGGCTTGTAGTCAAAATACTCGTAAATTTGGCGGTTCAGCCGATGCAGAACGCTCAGCGGATCGTCGCGTCGTCCCACGTCGAGGATGGCAGCCAGGGCTTTCAGCTCGGCGGTGGGAGAGGCAAACTCGCTGGGCAGCAGCATCTCCCAGAAGTCGCCGCCATGCACCAGTTCGTCCAGCTCGGCCCAGGCGGACGGCGGCAGTGCCTCGGGCAGCGGAGCCTGCGGCTGCACTTCGACGAGCGCTTCGGCCACGATGACCAACTGCCCATGGCCCGCGGGGATGTCGAAGTGGTGCACGTGGTTGGCCAGGTGATCGCGGTAGCTGAAGACGCGGCAGCGCGGCGTTACGGAAAGCTGAAAGGTGAGGCAGCGTTGGTTGGCATCGGAGCGCGGGTGCATGCGCGTCTCCATGATGCTTTCCGAAACGGCCTTTTCATAACGAAACTTCGTGAGGTGCCGGATGGAGTAGTACATGGGCGCTCGCTTTGCGGTTTGGGAAGCGGGTCCTTCGCTTCGCTTAGGATGACAACGTAACGGAGAGGCAGGCCCTAGCCGGCCAGCGCCACCTGGATCGAGTAGTCCACGTAAAGCTGGTAGATGCTCTCGTGGATCAGCTGGCACTGCTGCTGGATGGACTGCAGGTACTCGGTAACATTGCCGTTCAAAACCTCATCGACGCCGGAGTAGCTGAGCTGTGCACTGAGGCGGCCGGCGATGCGGTGCAGCTGCTCGCCATGGCCTTTGGGCCCGCTGAAGCCGCTCTTGGCGTGGATCTTGCCCAGGGCACATTCGACGCTGTCGATGGAAAAGCGCAGCGAATGCGGAAATTCCGGATCGAGCAGGAGAAATTCGAGGATGCGCTCCGGGGTCAGATCGGCGGTATAAACCTTGCAGTAGGCTTCGAAGGCCGTCGCGCTGCGCAGCAGCCCCATCCATTCCAGGTATTGATTGCTTTCACCGGCGCGTTCGGGCTGCGCCCAGAGATCGTCCTGATACGCCTCCAGCAACTTTGCCGTCGCACTCGCGCGCTCCAGAAAACGCCCCACCTGGATGAATTGCCAGCCTTCGCCGTGGCTCATGGTGGAGTCGGTGATGCCCTGAAACTGGTGAATGGCCTCCATGACCTGGCCGAGAAAGGCCGAGGGGGCTTCGCTCGAGGCCTGTGGGGATTCCACCTGCATCACCCTGCGATGCTCCGGCCGCATGACATCGAGATACAGCGAATTGAGCCGGTGCCACTGCTCGGTGGAGATCTGCTCGCGCACGTGCCGCGAGTTTTCCCGTGCCTCCACGATGCAGCTCAGCACGGAGGTCTTCAGCTCCTTGCCGAAGGTCAGCGTGCTGGCCAGGGCATAGGGATTGCCCTCCCAGGCGATGCGGGCCGGGTCGCCGAGCGAACGCAGCAGGCGCGGCCAGCGGTGGTCGGCGCTGCTGGCGCTTTCATCCAGCATCAGGTGCAGATTCACGTCGAGCAGGCGCGTGGTGTGCTCGGCGCGCTCCAGATAACGCGACATCCAGTAGAGCGAATCGGCGACGCGGGAGAGCATGTGAACCTCCGGTGAAGAAAGGCAGATTATTGCCAATCTACACGGAACGGCTCAAGGGGTCACCGGCGGGGCCTGCATCAGCGCGGTAAAGAGCTTGTAAAAGCGGGTTGGATCCAACTCCTGCTGCACATGCACGGGGCGCAGGTCCGGCCGTGTGGGTTTGTGTTCGTTATCCCAGGTGAGCGTGTCGCCGTAGTTGGGTCCGTGCGCAAGATCCACATCGACGAACAGCGTTTCGTCCCTTGTGATGATCCCCGGATCGAGCCAGGCGCAGGCGGCGAGCTCGTCCCACATGTAGTAAAACTCCGAACCGGTGTACTTCACGAGGTATCGTGCCGCCGGCTGTGTTGACGTGCCGATTGCTTCGAGCAGCTTGGGCGTGAAGTGTGTTTTGAGCGAGATGTCCACCGTCGTCAGCTCGATGCGGGGCCAGGCGGCGCGCAGGGTGATGTGGGCGGCCTCGGGATCGAACCAGAAGTTGAACTCATGCCGCGGGTGATCGGCATACTCGGGGTCCGCCGTCTGCGGGTGGAGACTTCCCCCCATGATGACGATGCCCTGCGTCAGCTCGGCAAAGCCGGGGTCGATCGCCAGGGCCAGCGCGATATTGGTGAGCGGCCCGGCGGCGTAGATCGTGACCTGGTGCGGATGCGCGTGCACCTGGCGGACAAGAAAGTGTGCGGCGTCCTCGTCGAGGGGTTTGGTCGCCGGCGCGCCTTCCGCAGGCGGCGGGATTGTCTCCGCAGGGTGGTAGGGTTCGTTGCTGGTGTGCTCGGCGAGCGTGCCCCAGGCGCCGTACCAGACGAAGCTGCCGTCGCGATCGGCCATGGCCTCCTCGCGGGTGCGCAGCAGGGGATGGATTGCGCCGGGGATGACGGGTACGTCGGTGCGATGAATCAGCTCCAGCATGCGCAGTGTGTGGGCGACCTCTTCCGGCTCCCAGGCGTTGCCGCTGACCATCGTGATGCCCAAAACACGCGTCTGCCGCGACTGCAGCAGCGCCATCATCGCCATCTGGTTGGAGCCTGCCGGGCCGGAGCCGTCCTGGTCGATCAGGACCAGTCGCGGCGCGCCGGCTGGCTGCCCGGCGGCAAAGCTAGGCCAGACGCCGCAAAGCAGCAGAAGCGCTGCTCGAACCGTCCGCCGCATGAGCGGAGACTCGTTCAAATGGCAGGTTGCTGCAAGAAAGATCAAGCGGCCGGGCATGCCTTCAGCTTAGGGGCAGGCGGTGCGGGTTGTCGCTGGTCGGCGAAACTGCCGAACGGTGTGAATGGCGGACTGCCTGTGCGCTTCAATCGTATTTGCCGCGTGAAAGCGTGTCTGCCGGTGGATTCTCTACGGACCGGTAAACTTACATCGAAGGCAGATGTCGCGTGGACGCTTCGTGCAGCAGATCCATACCAGACAGCTTGATCCCTGTACCCGAAGGGTTTGTTTCACTTGGAGACACGTTTGAAGAAGTCACTCTTTACCTACTTCACGTGGGTGTTGTACGTTTGCGCCACGCTGCAGCTTATTCGTTATTACGTTGTGAGCACCACGTTTTACCTGAAGATGCCGCTATACCTTCATGGCGGAGAGCGCCTGCCGTTTCAGGAGCGCGTGCTGCCGATTTATCTGATGTACCCGATCAACCACTCGGCCTTTTTGATGACGCACCTTGCCCATCCGCGAGGTGGCTTCGACGCGCCTTCCGCAGCCACACGGGAGACGCTGGCGTTTTACCTGGTCTCGCTGGTGTCGTTTTCCCTGGCCTGCTACCTGGTACACCGCTTGTACCGGGCCGTTACGGAGACCGGCGTACTGTCCATGCTGGCCGTGCCGGCTTTCATGGTTCTTGTGCTCTGGACGTACGTTGTCCACCTGGACGCTAACTTTTCTTATCCGTATGACATGCCGTCACTCGCTTTCTTTGTGGGCGGGCTGCTGGCGATCTATACCCGCAATTTCTGGCCGCTGGCAGCGGTGATGCTTGTCGGCACCTTTAATCGCGAAACAACCCTGTTTCTGATCGGCATCTACATCCTGGACGCCGCCTCGCGGCAGGTACCCAGGGCCGTGCTGGAGGTTACCGGCGGCCGGCTGACGTTGTCGCAGCGGTTTGATCTGCGGCAGGTTCCCTGGGCGAAAGCGGCGTTGCTCGTGGTGATCTGGCTTGCCGTAAAACTGCCCCTGGCCTACCACTACCGCCATAACGATAACTCCGAAAACTTTGTCCGGATCTGGACCAACATCGGACGGCTACGTCCCCGGCTGTGGCCGGCGCTATTGAATATTTGCGGTTATATCCTGCCGGTTGTTGTCGTTCTGCGCGGCCGCCTGCGCCCTCTGCGGTTTGCAAACTATCTCTATATCCTGCCGTTCTGGGTTGCCGTGATGTTTTACACGGGCGTGATTCTTGAGACACGCGTCTACGGCGAGCTCTGCTCTTTTACGGCGATCGCCGCCGTCCTCCTGCTGGAGGACTACGTCGTCCGTCGCACGCGCAGCCGCGACTATGAAGAAATCTTCGCCACGCCGGCGGAACGGGGAGCGGAGTCGAATGCCTGGACGGAGACGATGAGCAGCTAGTTGGAAGCCGCTGCACCTCTCGTCGTTACGCCGTCAGCCTCATAGCAGCTTCTATGCAAATCCCAATAAGGGAGAGTCTACCGAGATCTTTGGACCCCTGTAGATCTGCGCCCCTTGCATCTTGATGTTGGGCTGCGACTTTCCGGACGAGGGCGCCACTCTGCTGGGTATGTTCAGATTTGTGCTGGGCGCGCGCATCCGCAAATGAGCACGATGGGTTGTCATTACCGAAGAGAGTCTGCGTTTGTCGGCATGAACGGCCTCTAATTGCGTTCTAGCTCAGTACCCAGGTGTCCTTTGAGCCACCACCCTGCGAGCTGTTCACCACCAGCGAGCCGCGCTGCAACGCCACGCGGGTGAGGCCGCCTGGCACGATCGTCACCTTGTCGCCGTATAGCACATAGGGGCGCAGATCCACGTGCCGCGGCTCCAGCTCATCGCCGATCAGGCACGGCGCGCGCGAAAAGCTGATGGTGGGCTGCGCGATGTAGTTGCGCGGGTTCGCCTTGATCTTGTCCGCAAACTCTTCGCGTTCCTTCGTCGTGGACTGCGGTCCGATCAGCATGCCGTAGCCGCCGGATTCGCCCACGGCCTTCACCACGAGCCTGTCGAGATGGGCCAGAACGTACTGTCGTTCCTTGTCATTGGCGCAAAGATACGTCTTCACGTTATTCAGAATCTGGTCTTCGCCAAGGTAGTACTTGATGATGCTTGGAACATACGCATACACGGCCTTGTCGTCGGCCACGCCCGTGCCGAACGCGTTCGAGAGTGTGACATTGCCCGCGCGATACGCATTGAACAGCCCCGCGACGCCGAGGATTGAATCAGGCCGGAAGGCAAGCGGGTCGATGAAGTCGTCATCCACGCGTCGGTAGATCACATCCACACGCCGCAGGCCGCTGGTGGTGCGCATGTAGCAGATGTTGTCGTGCACCACAAGATCGCGGCCTTCCACCAACTCGATGCCCATCTGCCGCGCAAGGTACGCGTGCTCGAAGTAGGCGGAGTTGAACACGCCGGGCGTCAGCAGAACGATGTTCGGCTCTGGCCGGCCCTCAGGCGCGAGCGAACGCAGCGTGCTCAGCAGCACCTGGGTGTAGTGCTCGATCGGGCGCACGTTGTAATTGCGGAACAGCTGCGGAAAGATGCGCTTCATCACGCGCCGGTTGGTGAGCATGTAGCTCACGCCGGAGGGCACGCGGAGATTGTCTTCAAGCACCACAAACTCACCCGATTCCAGGCGAATCAGATCGGTGCCGCAGATGGCCACATACACATTGCGGGGTACCTGCAGGCCCTGCATCTGACGGCGGAACTGCGGGCAGCTGTAGATCAACTCGCGGGGAACGATGCCGTCTTTAAGGATGCGGCCCTCGTTGTAGATGTCCTTTAGAAACAGGTTCAGCGCGGTGATGCGCTGCGTCAGGCCCTTTTCAACATGCACCCATTCCTTGGCCGTGATGATGCGGGGCAGCAGATCGTAAGGAAAGATGCGCTCGGTGCCCTCATCCTTGCCGTAGACCGTGAAGGTGATGCCCTGGTTCAGGAAGGCGAGATCGGCAGCCTGCTTGCGGCGTTGCACCTCTTCGGCCGGCAGGGCGGAGAAGTGATCGAGCAGCGGATTGTAATGTTCACGCAGGACGCCGGCGCCCTCGAACATCTCGTCGAAGGCGTTGTCCAGCTTGTAGTTCCCCAACGACGACTTCCCAAAGCCCTGCGGCGATTGATCTGGCGGCGATTGATCTGGCATTGATGTTGTCATTTTTGCACAGCAGCGCCGGCCAACGGAGCTTCTCGTAAAGGGAAAACGCCCGCATCTGTGTAGTTTCTGGGCCCCCGAAGCAAGCCTGCGCAACTCGCCGTGACCCGTAGTAGCCGAGCCAGGGCCGGTCGCGACCTGGCACCACATTTGCCTACGGTAAGATAAAGGTGCTGCGCTTTTTGCGCGCCCCGGCGCCTCTGGACCCTTTGAAGCTTGACTTCGCGTTCAGCGCCAGACAGGATTTCAACAAGTGAGTACCGCCACGCCCGTCGCCACCCAGCCCATTCGCAACATCGCCATTATTGCCCACGTCGATCACGGCAAGACCACGCTTGTCGATGCCATGCTGCGCCAATCGGGCACCTTCCGCACCAACGAGACCATGGTCGAGCGCGTCATGGACTCGAACGACCTTGAAAAAGAGCGCGGCATCACGATTCTGGCCAAGAACACGGCAATCCACTACAAGGATTCGAAGATCAACATCGTCGACACACCGGGCCACGCCGACTTCGGCGGTGAGGTGGAGCGGGCGTTGAAGATGGTCGACGGCGTGGTGTTGCTGGTCGATGCCTCCGAAGGCCCGCTGCCGCAAACGCGTTACGTGCTCGGCAAGGCGCTTGAAGCCAAGCTGACGCCCATCGTGGTGGTCAACAAGATCGATCGGCCCGACGCCCGTCCGCAGGAGGTGCTGAACGAGGTGTATGACCTGTTCATCGACCTCGATGCGGATGAGAATGTGCTCGAGTTCCCGGTGATCTATACCAACGGCAAGGCGGGCACGGCGACGATGGATCTCGCGGTCCCCGGCACCGATTTGCAGCCGCTGTTTGAGCTCATCTTCAAGACCATCCCCGAAGCGCCCGGCACCCCGGATGGCCCGCTGCAGGTACTGGTCACCAATCTCGACTACTCCGACTACCTCGGTCGCCTGGCCATTGCGCGTGTGTTCAACGGTACGCTGAAGAGCGGTCAGGAAGTTTCGCTTTCGCGCATCGACGGCAAGCTGGAGACTGTGAAGGTCACCAAGCTCTTCACCTTCGACGGGCTGAAGCGCGTGGATACGGATGAGACGACCACGGGCGACATCATTGCCGTCGCCGGCATCCCTGGTATCACCATCGGCGAAAGCTTTTGCGCGCTGGAAGATCCCAAGCCGCTGCCGCCAATCGTCATTGATGAGCCGACTATCGCCATCATCTTTGCCGTCAACAACGGTCCATTCGCCGGCCGCGAAGGCAAGCTGGTCACCTCGCGCAACATCAAGGAGCGGCTCGAACGCGAGCTGCTGACCAACGTTTCCATTCGCGTGGAGGATACCGGCTCACCCGATACCTTCAAGGTGCTCGGCCGCGGTGAGTTGCAGCTTTCCGTGCTGATCGAAATGATGCGCCGCGAAGGTTTTGAGTTGATGGTTTCGCGTCCGCAGATCGTCACCAAGCGCGTGAACGACAAGCTGATGGAGCCCTCCGAGATCCTAACCATCGATGTTCCCGAGAACTTCGTCGGTACCGTGATTGAGCGCCTTGGGCCGAGAAAGGGCGAGATGGTCAAGATGTCAAATCACGGCTCCGGCCGTGTGCGCATGGAGTTCAAGGTGCCGTCGCGCGGCCTGATCGGTCTGCGCAATGAGATGCTGACCGAAACGCGCGGCACGATCATCATGAACTCGATCGCCGGCGAGTACATTCCGTACTCGGGCGACATCCCGCAGCGGCCTTCGGGCGCGCTGATCTCCGATCGCCAGGGCGTGACGACGATGTATGCGCTCGATGGTATCCAGGAACGCGGCATCCTGTTCCTCGGCGACGGCGTAGAGGTGTATGAGGGCATGCTGGTCGGCGAACACTCGCGAGACAACGATCTCGACGTGAATGCGGTGCGCGAAAAGAAGCTGACCAACATGCGCGCGTCCGGTTCTGACGACGCCGTTCGCCTGGTGCCGTTCAAGGTGCTGACGCTTGAGCAGTCCATCGAGTTCATCGCCGACGATGAACTCGTGGAAGTGACGCCGAAGAGCCTGCGTATGCGCAAGAAGGTGCTGCAGGCCAATCGGCGGCCCAAGAAAAATCAGCCGGTCGACTAGCCGCGGGTCAGATTTACTGCATTGGAAGTGCAAGCAGATCCTTCCGCTTTGCTACGGGATGACACGAGAGGTAAAACCCTGTCATTCCGTAGCAACGCGGAGGAATCTGCTTTTTCCATAGGAAAAAGAACGGATCCGCGGGTCCTTCACTGCGGAAGCTGCCCACGCACCGTATCGTCCAGGTAAATGTGATTCTTCTCCAGTAGATCCCCCAAGGCATGGTCAAGTTCGATGCGGGCCTTCATGTAGTTGGATCGGGCAGCGATCTCGGTGGAGCGCGCCTGCGCAAGATAGGACTCATCCTGCAGCACGGCCAGGTCCGTGCTTTGTCCGACGGACAGTTTATCGCGTTCGGCATCCACCAGCTGCGCCTGGTAGTCGCGGCTGGAGCTGGCGGCCCGATACGCGGCATCGGCGGTTTGCAGCGCCACTACGGCGGTTTCCACATCCTGTCGCACACTCTGCGCCAGCTTTTCGGTTCGGGCCTGCACCTGGCGCACCTGCACGGAGTCGCGCGCCGCATCGGCCTCCGCGACACGGTTGCGCAAAGGCAGCGTGAGCTGGATCCCGGCCTGGTAGATGGTGGAAACGCGCAGACCCCCCAGCGACAGATCCTGCGGAACGTTGGCGATGCCCGTGCCCGTGGTGCCCTGAACCTCATAGGGCTGCTCGCTGGAGCCGCGCTTCTGGTAGTTGCCGTACACGTTCAGCTGCGGCCGGGCCTCGTTGCGGCTGGCAGCCGACTGAATCTGTCCGGCCTGTATCTGCAGCTGCGCCTGTGCGAGGTCGGGCCGGCGGCCCAGTGCGTCCTGCACCAGGGCGGGCAGGCTCAACGGCTCCAGCTCTAGCGGCACAACGATCTTGTCCGTGGGGACGATCTCGCTGAACTGCGCGGTAAAGGCCGGCGAAGCCGTACGCAGCAGCTGGTTGCGCAGGATGATCTCCTCCTGCTTGTACAGTCCCTGGGCCTGGATCAGGGCAAACCGGCTGGTATTTTCAAGCGCTTGCGCGCGAGTGAGTTCGATGGGCGCGAGCGTGCCCTCGGTGACCTGATCCTGATCGTCCTGACGCTGCTTGGTGGCGGCGCGAAGGGAGTCCTGCTCCACCAAAACGTTTTCTCCGAGTGAAACAAGGTCATAGTAGAGCCGGGAGATGCCGTAGACGGTCTCCAGCACCTGCTGCTCAAAAAGCAGTCGCGAGATCTTCTGGTCGGCGCGCGCGAGACGGATAAAGCGCAGATTCACCTCGCTGCCGCGGCCGCGTAACAGCGGCTGTGTCAGCGTGACGAAGGTGCTGGGCTGGGAAAGCGGGTTGAGCTGGCCGGCGGTGCCATAAACCACCACGGGATCGTTGTTGACGATTGCTTCCAGCTGCGCACCGGTACGAAATCCCTGCAGATAGGCCACGTTCAGTGCAACGAAGTTCAACGCCCCGGGCGTTGTCACCGTGGTGCCTGACGTGTTGGTGCCTGTCGTGGTGCCGGTACCGGTGGTGTCGGTCGTGCTGCCCAGCGTGACGGTGTCGGAACGGCGAAAGTAACCGGCGGTGCCGATCAACTGCGGGTCGAACAGCGGAATATTAGGACCGGTGGAGTAGGTGAAGCCCGTGCCCAGCTCGCCGAGGTTGTTCTGCACCTGCGTCGTCGAATTTAGCGAGGTAAGGTCTGTCACTGTGGGCGTCGTGGGATTGGCATTTACGGTCTCCGTACTCAGCAAAGGCGATCCAGGACCACCCACACCCGCCGGCGGCTCCACGATGCCATAGTCGATGCCGCGCAGATTGCCGCCGCCACGCGCCCGTGTCAGATCCGTGCTGGCGAGGGTCAGATCATAACGCTCGGCTTCGACGTCGAGGTTGTTTTCAAGCGCCAGGGCCAGGGCGTCTTCGAGCGAAAGGTAAAGCCGGCCGTCGCGGACCAGATGGGTAAGGCGTGTTTGGTCGCCCGGAAGAAACTGCGGCACGGTGGGCCTGCGAAAAGGTCCCAAAAAGCCCAAAAAATCTGGCCTGAGACCGTACGCATCATCACGTGCCGCGGTCGCTTGGGAGTTTTGCGCGGCGGTAATCTGCGGCGCGGGCGAGTCCGGCGGCGGGATGTGGCTGTCCAGCGGAGAGACCGGGGGCACACGCATCTGGTCGGCGGGGCCGTTGGAAGGTATCGGGCCGGGCGGCACGCTTCGCTGGTTCGGTACGGGGCTTAGGGCCGGCAGTGAAAGATCCGGCGGCAGCGCCGGCGAAGGTGAAGGATTTTGCGCCGGCGTCGGCTGGCTGGTGGGCGGGGCCGCCGTCTGTATGGGGGGCAGCGCGGGTGAGGGCGCCGGTACCGTTGACGGTACCTGCGCCCGCAACGCCACCGAGGCCAGCCCCGCCGCCACCGTTGCCAGCGCGACCGTTCTCACCCTCCTCGCCGTGCTTTCCCTGTCCTGAACCGCACCCAGCACCCTGTCCAGCTTCGCTTCTCCTCGCCCGCTCCTTGCGGGAATTTGATCGTTCATCGCTCTCACGCCTGGCTTCGGCCGGCCCGTGTTTCCGCCGCCCGCAGTCATGGCTTGCTCTCAGTAGCGGAGCGCTTCGCTCCGGACTCGCCCTTGCTTTGTCCCTGGGTCTTGCCGCTCTGGTTCTGCTGACTTTGCGCGCCCTGCAGGTTCTGGTCGCTGATGCCCTCATCACCGTACTGCGAGGCACCGCCCGGCGGCGTTGTCTGGCTGGGTGGTTTCTGCGGGCTCTGTTCCGGAGAGGCGGCCATGTGCACCTTCACCACGGCCCCTTCCGCGACATTGTCAGTCACGTCGGTAACGATCACATCGCCTGCTTTCAGGCCGTTCATGATCTCAATGGCCGAGCCAAAATCGCGCCCGAGCACCACCGGAACGAAGTGAACCTTGTCGTTGACCACCTTTGCCACCATGGACCGGTCTTGGCGGATCACCACGGCATCGCCCACGATCAACAGCGGCGCCTGCTCACCCGGCGGTGCCGCAAAGGTCACCACCGTGTACATGCCGGGAATCAGCTTGCCTTGGCTGTTATCGATCTGTACCTCGGTCAGCAGCGTGCGGGTGTTTGCATCGACAGAATCGGAGGTACGCGTGATTTTGCCGTGGAACAGCTTGCCGGAGTACTCCTGGAACTGCACATCGGCGACCGAGCCCACGTGAATAGCGGTCGCGTAGCCTTCGGGCACGCTTACCAGGATGCGCAGCCTTGTATTTTGCGCGATGGCGAAAAGCGGTCCGGACTGCCCCGGTGTTTGCGCGCTGGTCGCGGCCGTGGTCGGCGAACCCGCGGTGCCGCCGTTGTTGGTCGAGGCCGGCTGCGTCGTTCCCCCGGACGAGCTATTCTGCCCTGCCGGCGCCGGGCCGCTCGAACCGGAATTCCCGGTTGAAGACACCAGCGCACCGATATCCGAGTTCCGTTCCGTGACCACGCCGGTAAAGGGCGCACGGACGTACTCATATCCCTGCAAAGCGATCTCATGCGCGAGGTTGTCCTTGAATGCGTCCACATTGCGTTGCGCAGCCGCCACGTTGGCAATGTTGGAGGAGTAATTCGTCTCTTGCGTGTCGCCATCCTGCCGCGAGAAGACACCCTTGGCGACCAGGACCCGATAGCGGTTCACGGTGACGGTGGCGAGCGCCAGCTGAGAACGTTGCTGATCCAGCTGCTGCTCCGCCTGCGCGAGTTGCTGGCGTGCCTGTGCCACCTGCGCATCCAGATCCGGCGCATCGATGATGGCCAGCAGCTGACCCTTCTGCACGTGGTCGCCGATGTCCACCAGCCGCTTCTTCAGGTAGCCGTTGGCGCGCGGGTAGACGTAGGCCTCGGTCAGCGGGATGGTCGTGCCCGGCACCACAAGTCCGGCTACGCTCTTGCTTGGCTGCACCTGCGCGGTCTCAACCACGGGTTTGGCGTTCTTTTGCTGATCGGCCAGCTTCTCCGTGTCCTCGCTGTCGCGATGGTGAAAGAACCAACCCAAGAGCGCCAGCAGCGCGAAGACGGTTAGCGCGATGATGACGACCTTCACCACGGTACCCCTGTTCTGGGGAGCGTGGACGCGAGCTTTCAACGGCGGCTTTTCGTGTTTTCCGCTGAAGTTGGACTCTTCGAAGCTTTTGCCCAGCCGCCCGTCGTCAACCGAGTTTGGATCCTCGAAGCTGCGGCCCAACGTACGCCCGTCCCCAAGTCGCGGCTGCAGTTCGAACTCCTCCCCCAGCTTCGCGGGATCGCTCTCTTCGGGCCACGGCAGTTTGTGTTCATCCTGTGGGTTGGTGGCCATCTACGCTGTTTGCTCCTGTCCGGTTGCCTGGGAGCCCGTCTGCTCGCCTTCGTGGTATTCGTCTTCGATTTCCTTGGTGTAGTCGATCGGCGCCTTGGTCTTCAGTCTGGAATAAATTACCGGGACCAGGAACAGCGTGCCGACGGTCGCAAAAAGCAGCCCACCGATGACCGCGCGTCCCAGCGGGGCGTTCTGCTCACCGCCCTCGCCGAAGGCCAGCGCCATCGGCAGCATACCGATAATCATGGCCAGCGCGGTCATCAGCACCGGCCGCAGGCGCGTACGCCCGGCGTTCAACGCCGCCTCGCGCTGATTCTTGCCTGCCAGCCGCTCGTCATTGGCGAAGACGACCATCAGAATCGAGTTTGCCGTGGCCACGCCGATACACATAATGGCGCCCATCAGCGAAGGGACATTAAAGGTGGTATGCGTCACGAACAGCATCCACAGGATGCCGGAAAAAGCGCACGGGATCGCCATCAGGATGATCGTCGGGTCCAGCCAGCTCTGGAAGTTCACCGCCATAAGCATGTACACCAGCGCAATGGCCGCGATGATGCCGATACCCAATCGCAGGAAGGAGTCATTCATCGTGGTGACCTCACCACGCATCGTCAGCGTGGTCGTCTTGGGCAGGTCCTTCTTCATTGGGTCGATGATCTTGTTGATCGCACTCGCCACCGAGCCCAAATCGCGCTTGTCCACATCCGCGAAGACGTCGTACACGGGCTGAATGTTGTAGTGGTTCAGCACAATAGGGCTGAGATCGCGGCGAAAGGTCGCCACGTTGGACAGCAACTGTGTGGAGTTGCCCGAAGGCGAGCTGACCGGTGTTCGGCCCAGCTCCGGCAGGCTGCTGATCCGGTACAGCGGGGTCTGCGTTACCACCTGATAGTTCACGCCATTGTTGGTGTTCAGCCACTCGTTGGGCGCTGTCTGGCTGGTGCCGGAAAGCGAGATCAGCGTCGCCTGTGAGACGTCCTGCTGCGTCAGTCCAACCAGCCGCGCCTTGCTGCGGTCGGAGTTCACCTGCATCGTCGGATATTGCACCTGCTGCAGCACATGAACGTCCACCGCTCCGGGAATCGCCGCAATCTGCTTGGCCAGCTTGGCGGCTAGCTTGTAGTTGCCCTTGCCGGCTCCGCCGACCTGCAGATCGATCGGCGCGGGCAGGCCGAAGTCCAGGATCTGGTTGGTGATGTTGGCCGGCGTGAAGAAGAACGTTGCGTCCGGGAACTTGGCATGCAGATCCGCGCGCAGCTTGCGCATGTACATCTGCGTGTCCTTGTGGCCCGGCGTCAACGCGATCTGGATGTCGCCGTCGGTGTTGGAGATCGTGGACGAGTTGCCGAAGGCAAGGTTGATGCCCGAGTTCGGCAGGCCGATGTTGTCCAGAATCAGTTGCAAGCGGGAAGCCGGGATCAGTGTGCGGATCTCCTTTTCCACGGCGGCGAAGTACTGCTCGGAGTCCTCAATGCGCAGACCCGCAGGCGGTTCCACATGCAGATCCATCTGCCCTGAGTCGACATAAGGAAAGAAGTCGCGGCCGATAAAGAAGGTCAGCGGCAGGCTGACAACCACCAGGAGAACAAACAGCAGCAGGGTGAGGCCGGCGTTTTCCAGGCACCATTCCAGCGTGTTTTTGTAGCCGTGAGCGAATCGTTCAAACTGCCGGTCGAACTTCTGGTGGATGCGCCAGATAACGCTGCGGCGCTCCTCGCGCTCGCTGGCCGCCGGGTCCTGGTAGAGGTCGATCTCCGAACGCAGCAGGAAGTGCATCATGGTCGGCACCAGGGTGCGCGACAGGAAGTAGCTGGCCATCATGGCAAACGCGACGGCCAAGGCCAGCGGTGTAAAGAGGTACTTCGCGGCGCCGGTCAGCAGCACGACCGGGGTGAACACGATGCAGATGGAAAGCGTCGAAACGAACGCCGGTGCGGCCACCTGCTGTGCCGAATCCAGAATCGCGCGCGTCAACGGCTTCTTTTCCGCCATATTGCGATGGGTGTTTTCAATCTCTACCGTGGCGTCATCGACCAGGATGCCCACCGCCAGAGCCATGCCGCCCAGCGTCATAACGTTGATGCTGTATCGCAGTGCCGAGAGCAGAACCAGCGACGTGGCGATTGACAGCGGGATCGAGCAGCAGACGATCAGCGTCGACCGCCAGCTGCCCAGGAAGAGCAGAATCATCATGCCGGTGAGAAAGGCTGCGATCGTCGCCTCGCGCACCACCTCTTCGATGGAAGTCTTCACGAAGATCGACTGATCGAACAGCGGCGTGACGGTCAAATTGCCCAGCCCAGCCGTCAGCTGCGGGATCATCTTCTTGGTCTGCGAAACGATGTCCAGCGTCGAGGTGTCGCCGTTCTTGATCACGGTCAGCAGTGCGGAACGCTTGCCGTTCTGGCGCACCACGTTGGTCTGGGTCGCGTAGCCCATGTGCACCTGGGCCACATCCTTGACGTAGACCATCGCTCCATTGGCTGCGCGCACCGGAAGATCGTTCAGACTGCTTAGATCGTCAGGACTGGAGTTGGTCCGGACCACGTACTCCGTGCTTCCGATACGAGCCAGGCCGGCCGGCAGGATGAGGTTCTGCTGCGCGACCGCTGTGCCTACGTCCACCGGCGAAAGATGGTGCGCAAACATCAGGTTCGGGTCCAGATCGACCATCACCTGCTTGACTTTGCCGCCGTAGGGCAGCGGTACGCTGGCGCCTCTTACGTTGGCCAGGCGCGGACGGATGAACTGCGTGCCGTCATCGTACAGATCGGCCTCGCTAAGGCCCTGGCCGCTGAGCGCAAGCTGCACGATCGGCACCGAACTAGCGTCGTACTTCAGGATGAACGGAGGAAAGGATCCCGGCGGCAGGATACGCAGAACGGTCTGCATGATGGCGGTGACCTCGGCCACCGCCGTAGCGATCTCCACGTTCGGCTGGAAGAAGATCTTAATGATCGAGACACCGGAGTAGCTCGTGCTCTCGGTGTGCTCCATGTCGTTGACCGTGGTCGTCAGCGCACGTTCGGAGACCGTTACGATGCGGGCCTGCATCTCCGTGGGGGTCAGGCCGGTGTAGGTCCACACCACCGTGACAACCGGGATGTTGATCTCGGGAAAGATATCCTTCGGCGATTCAATCGCCGAACCGATGCCCAGCAGGGCGATCAGCAGCGACAAAACTACAAAGGTATAGGGGCGGCGCAGAGCCAGCCGAACAATCCACATGCAAGCGCCTCGGAGTAGGTACTCTCGTTGCTTATGAGACGCAGCCTGGGGCAAATGGGACTCGCAAGAGCCGATTCACCCTGCGCAACGTAAAAACGAAAAGGCGCTCGAAGCGCCCTTTCGCCGTTCTGTGGACCGAGGCTAAGCCGATCTCTTCGCCTGCTCGAAACGCTTGTTGATCTCTTCCCAGTTCACAACGTTCCACCACGCGGCCAGGTAGTCGGGGCGGCGATTGTTGTATTTGAGGTAATACGCATGCTCCCAGACATCGTTGCCCAGGATGGGGTACAGGCCCTGCGAGAGCGGACTGTCCTGGTTGGGAGTGCTCGTCACTTCCAACTTGCCGCCCTTCCAAACCAGCCAGGCCCAGCCTGATCCGAACTGCTTCGCGCCGGCTTCGTTGAACTTCTTCTTAAAATCTTCAAAGGTGCCGAAGTCTTCGGAGATCTGCTCGGCGATGGCACCGATCGGGTTGCCGCCGCCGCCCGGCTTCATGATTTGCCAAAACATGGTGTGATTTACATCGCCGCCGGCGTTGTTGCGAACCACGGTGCGCACGTCTTCAGGCACGGCATCCAGGTTCTTGACCAGCTCTTCGGGAGTCTTCTTGCCCAGATCGGCGTGCTTCTCGACTGCGCCATTCAGGTTGGTGACGTAGGTCTGGTGGTGTTTATCGTGGTGCAGCCTCATGGTCGCTTCATCGATCGTCGGCTCGAGTGCGGCGTAGTCGTAGGGCAGGGGAAGAACTTCAAAAGCCATGAACATCTCCTTCGTTCAAAACAGCTACGTCCGTTTGGATGCGCGCAAGGGGCACAAGCACCGGTCTATTCGGCTGTGAGCATAGCGCATGGAGATTTTGCTGCCGCACTCCCCGTAGGGCAGAATCAGCGCCGGCGCGCCCTTGTCGTCCAGAACGTCATTGTCGTCCCGAACGTCCCCTTGTCATCCTGAACGCACTGAAGGATCCGCTTTCGTCTCAGCTCCCGCGTAGCAGGATCCGAACCGCAGGTCCTTCGCGCTGCTCAGGAGGACAAATGGATGTACGAACGATACCGCCTAGCGCACCCCGCCCAGCAGGCTCACCATGCGTCGGAAGGCCGCCTGACGTGCCGCAGAGTTCGGAGCACTGGCATCCGGGGCCTCGCCGGCGCGCATGAAGCCATGCCCGGCATCGTCGTAGACCACCGGCTCATAGATCTTGCCGGCTGCCTTCATGTCGATCTTGGTTTGATCGACCGTGGAGGTGATGCGGCCGTCGTTCTGGGCGTAGAAGCCGTAAACGGGAGCGTTGATCGCCGTCATCAGGCCGGTCGCCGGCGGCGGACCGTAGAAGACCATCGCCGCGGCAAGATCATGCCGGTGCGTCGCGAACAGGAAGCTTTTGCCGCCGCCCCAGCAAAAACCCGCGATAAACAGCTTGCCCGAAGCCGCCGGCAGGTGCTTGCCGTAGTCCGCGGCGGCGTCCAGATCGGTGAGCACCTGCGGATCGGGCAGCGAGGAGACCGCCTTCACCACGGAGCTTTGATCGGGAAAGGCCGCGGTTCCGCCGGGGGTTGCGGAAACCGACGCCGCTCCCTGGCCCATGTCCATGTGCGCCATATCCATCGGTTGCGTGGAGGCAACGGTGCCGGGCATCGGTCCAAGCCCGCTGAGCAGATCAGGTTCCACTACGATGTAGCCCGCGCCCGCGACCTCATCGGCCATCTCACGCACCCAGTCACTCTGCCCGAAGATCTCATGAATCATGACCACGACCGGCGCCTTGCCCTTGGTCTCGGGGTAGACCACCCAGGCCTGCAGGTTACGTCCGCCGGGCTCAGGGATGGTGACGTATTCGCCATGACGGGGGCTTTTCGCGAGCGCATCCTTGGCCCATTGCTGTGCGTTGAGGAAAGGCGTCGCTGTGGCGAGGGCCATGGTTCCGGTGCACAGGCCAAGAAGTGCAGAGAGGCGCCAGGGCAGGAAGGTCCGAGGAAGTAACATTCGACGAGTCTATGGCAGCCCGGGCGCGGCGGCAATAAAACTCTTTTTAGCTTCCCGCTATGAAGGGCGACAAGCAAAGGATGCGTGTCATGGATGGGAAATCATCGCAAGTGGCGGGTTCGGGCGCTGAACGGTGATGCCTTTCGGTAGGCCGACGATAAAATCGTCGAAGTCATCCTGCAGTTCCCCTACGTCCTGCGGTTCTGTCGCATAGTAGCGGACACATGAACCTCCAAGTGCCACGGGAGGGCTGGTAAGACAAATATCTCCAAGCACCGTCCACTGTTTTGGAGCTGCACTGAACCAGCCAGGGTAATCCATCACCAGCCCAACATGATGCGCTTGAACGGTCGAAGCCAACCAGGCTGTCGACTTATCGCGCTGTCGGGCTGATTCCATGGAGGCCAAGCCATACAGATCGAGCACATACGTCTGTGGCGGTTTCCTGTAGCTAACCAGGCCGAGGTCATTTACGGCGAAGTTGCCGTGATAAAAGTCGGTTACAAACCGATGCATCTGGTACTGCTCGCGATATACGTCGTTGCTGCTCAAAGGCACATCGTAAAAAGCTTGCAGATACAGGTAACTGCAGGCGAACAGTCCCAAGCCATACCACCCAAACAGCCCACGTGCTCGTTCATGCGCCACGTGCAGCACTACCAGGGCGGCGAAGAAAACGATGTACACCTCATAACGATGGAACCAGTTGAAACGGCCGATGACGAGGTGCAGGCCGGTCGCCAGGGCGGCTCCAGCCAGCGCAAACCTTCGCTCGCGTACCTTTTCATTCCAGGCTACGCAAATCAGGGTCAGAAAGAGAATCGCAACAAGTATGTGGTGCGGTTCTATAAAAGCCTGCTTGATGGAATAGCGGGCGGTCTGCAAAGCCTGCGATACCGGACCGGCGCTCGATCCAGCGATTTGACCTTTCACCAAAACCGAGGTCGGCAGCCACGGCAAACCGAGCGAGTGTAGATACAAGGAAAAGAGCAACAGCGGAATGAGACTCGCTGTGAACAGGATCAAAGCTTGCCAGCGCTTGCGCAGGCCAAGGAGTGCAATGGCTAGAGCAAGCGAAAGCCCAAGATTTTCATAACGAACGGCAGGACCCAACACCGCCGCCACAAAGCACCAGCCCGGAATAGCACGCGAGCGAAGGCATGCAATCAAACCCCAGGCCACACCTCCCGCGAGTAGCACCTGCAGCGTGTGCTCCATGCCGATAAAGGTGAGTCCGGTGAGGTTTGCGATAAATACCAAAGCCAAAGCCGAAAGCGCGAGGCGCCAGCGCTCCTCTTTGCGTTCAGACAACTCTTGGGGCGGTGGCCAACGAGCTACGGCTGCACCCGCCAGCACCGCCGCGCCCGTGCCGAAGAGCAGGTTTAACCAAAGAGGGGTATAAATCTGCCAAGAAAACCGTGCAAACACTGCAAGCAGATAAGGCCAGAGCAGGCTTGAGGACGGCGAGGAAGGCTCCCCGGCGTTAATCCCATAATGGCTATGAGCGATGTTTTCGCTGAGCGCCAGGTGAATATATGGGTCATCCAGGGCGTAGACGAAGTGTCCCTGATTTAGACCCAGGATCTGCAGGTACCGTGTGCCGCAAAGCAGGAGATAAAACAGGGCGGACAAGACGCCAAGCAGCATGGTTCGCTGACGCAAGGCGGACCTTTGGAGGAGATCAGGTCTGGACACGGCGTTAGACTACCACTCCTGCCCAGCCTAGCGGTCTCGATCCAGCAAACCACCGACGAGGCCTCCCAGCACCGCCGCCGTCCCTACGCCGCCGCCCACCCGCGATTCACCGCCTTCGCGGGAGAGGTACGGCGCCAGCGCGTGGGCCAGATTCGCGAGCGGCAGGGTCTGCAGCCAGACGCGGCCCGGGCCGGTCAGCGTGGCAAGGAAGATGCCGTCACCGCCGAAGAACATGTTGCGGATGCCCTGAATGCGTGTAATCCCGAAGGCGATCCCGGCCTGAAACGCACCCACGTGGCCCGGATGCACCCGCAGCGTCTCGCCGGGACGAAGGTCGCGGACCACGGTTTCGCCGCCAAGCTCCAGCCACGCGGTGCCGACGCCCGACACCTTTTGCAGCAGAAATCCGTCGCCCCCGAAGATGCCCGCGCCCAGTGATTGCTGAAAGCCCACGCCCAGCTGAATGTGCGGCGTGGCACAGACAAAGCCATGGCGGTGGATCATGTACTCGTGCCCGGGCGAGACCTCGACCGGCAGGATGTGCCCGGGAATCTTGGTGGCAAACGCGACCTCACCGGCGTAGCCCTGCGCGCCGTACTCGGTCATGAACAGGGTGCCGCCGCCGGCCATGCGTTTGATCGCGCCGAAGAAGCCGCCACCCCCGCCGAACTGCGTGTGCGTGGTCATGGCGATCGATTGGGACATCCAGCTGAGCTCGCCGGCCTCGGAGATGACGCTTTCCCCGGGCTCCAGCAGCAATTCCAGTACGGGCATGGTGGATCCAACGATTCGGCTTTGCATACGGTTCCTTCAGGGCGCGATTGCTTCCGCGCCGTTCGACGATATAGTACGCGCTGGACTTCCACGCGGTTCCCGCAAGGCGCTTCGCGGCACAAACCGCATCCAAATGAAATAGACCGGGATTTCGTGAGGAAACAGCATGGCAGATACGCAAACACAGGACCAGACCAACGAGGCCAGCAAAAAGCAGCAGCCGCAGACCAACGACGCTCCCGGAACGCTCACCGGCGACCGTGGTGATGCGAAGGCAGCCCCCTCCGGCTACCGCGGCAACAATCCGGGTACCTCAGGTTCCGGCGAGACCCATGTGGTATCCGCCACGCCGGAAAATGCCATTCAGCAACTCAATCCATCCGCCCCGGCCGACACGGGAACCACGCCGGGAAGCAACGCCAAGATCGGCTAGGCACGCTGCGGGGATCTCCGATACCGTCCGACCAACCCCTGGGATGCCCGGTTAATCGACCCGACCGGGGTGCCGGATACAATCGATGGGCGGGCCTATAGCTCAATGGTTAGAGCAGCGGACTCATAATCCGTTGGTTCCAGGTTCAAGTCCTGGTGGGCCCACCACAGCACCCGAGTCTTGTTGGGATTGCACGCAGCCTGCCCTACTATGGCTTCATGCGGTTTCTCGATAAGGACAATCTTCCGCTACAGGAAGACTGGTACGGCAACAACGCGGCGATTTGCTGTTTTTCCTGCGGCAAGGTGTTCCTGATCTCTCAGGTGCTCCATCGCAAAGGCCGCGACTGCCCCAAATGCGGTCTCACGCATGCCACGGTGACGCGCACCGAGGTGCGGATCGAAGAGGCAGGAGCGTAGGAACAGAGATCTTGCCGAGCTACCGCGTTCCGGCGGAGAGAATCGGCAGTCTCGGCGCAGCCAATCAGTATTCGATGACATGCGGCGAGGGATAGGTGATTGTGCCGTCTGCCCGGCTCACGTACACATCGATGCCTTTGGTCCCATTTAGGGTGGAGGCCACGATAATGCCCGTGCCGAAGGTGCCCGAGCCATCCGTGCGGGACACATCCACGTGGTGCGAATGGATGGCAGCGTTCACGGGACTGTAGGTCGTCCAGTCCTCGGTGAAGCGGGAGAGCGGATAGCTCCGGTGTTGGTCCGGGTGCTCCTGCCACTGCCGGTCATTTTCGTATAGACCGTAGGCCTTGGCGTAGTCCTTGTCCTGGAGCGCGGTGTAGAACTCACTCACCTTGTGCTCGGCGGGCAGGTTGGAAAAAAGCCAGCCGTGGCCCAGGATATAGCCCAGCAGGGTAAGCACGAGGAGCAGCACGACGAGCGAGGCGAGCGCAATCAGCAAAGCCTTGATGGTCTGGGCGCGGCGGGTGTCGTAGGCGGGTGCATCCATCAAGCTCATCGGGCGTCGGTTCCTTGGGTCTGGATCGGGCAGCATGTGGCGGCCCTGTCCTCTATTAGACACCGCAGCGCGACGGTGGGGTCCCGCTGTCCTGTTTTGAGTCGACCTGCTGGCTGGCTGGGGGCGGTTAGACGATCAGATCGCCGCGGCGAGCGAGACGGCATTCGGGATGTGCTCGAACTCGGGGCCGGTAGGCAGGTCATAGACGCTCAGCACATCGATCCGGACGGGAACAGCCTCGCGCCAGGGCTCCGGCAGGCGCTGGCGGTAGGCCTGGGTCATGCGGCGCAGGGTTCGCTGCTTGGGGCCGTCGACGGCTGTTTCCGCCGGTGCCAGATCGCGGGCGGTGCGGGTTTTTACCTCGAAGACAACCAGCGTATCGCGGTCCCAGGCGACCAGGTCGAGATCGCCGCGCAGCCGGCTGGAGTGCCAGCGGCGAGCCACGATCGGGTAGCCGAGCGCCTGGAGATGGAAGTAGGCCAGGTCTTCACCGCGTTCGCCGGTGAGCAGGTGTTCCGGCCGCGGGTGCGGGCGACGTTCGGCGGACCAGCGGGCCGAACGGCTGTTGGCGCGGGTGCGCAGGGCAAGGTAGGCGCGTCGTTCCAGGCTGCGAAGGTAGTGGGCAACTCTCACAGACTGGAGAGTATGGGTACCCGCGCGGATGCGCCATGAGCCCGTTTGGGCCGGCGGTGACCCGAACGGGGGAGCGACAAAAGCTGGCTGCGGACCTCATTTCCACGGTGGCTTCGCAGCGACCTCCGGCGAACTCCCGGGCCGGGCACGGTATACTTCATCGTGCACCCCAACGCACAATCCACTTCACAACTCAAAGAGGTTGCAAGCGTGTCGGCAAAGTACATCTTTGTGACGGGCGGCGTCGTGTCGTCGCTGGGCAAGGGGCTGGCCGCGGCCTCCATCGGCTGTCTGCTCGAGACGCGCGGGCTGCGCGTGAACCTGATGAAGTTCGACCCCTACCTGAACGTCGATCCGGGCACGATGAGCCCGTTTCAGCACGGCGAAGTCTTTGTCACCGACGACGGCGCCGAGACCGATCTCGACCTGGGCCACTATGAGCGCTTCACCCACGCCCCACTGACGCGCGACAACAACCTGACCACCGGCCGAATCTACGAATCCATCATCGCGCGTGAGCGCCGCGGCGACTACCTGGGCAAGACCGTGCAGGTGATCCCGCACGTAACCAACGAGATCAAGGCGGCGGCGAAGAAGATCGGTGAGAACTGCGATGTCGCAATCGTCGAGATCGGCGGTACGGTAGGCGACATTGAGAGCCTGCCGTTTCTTGAAGCGATCCGCCAGATGCGCCAGGAGCTTGGCCGTGACAACACCTGCTTTGTGCACGTCACGCTGATCCCGTGGATCGCCGCCGCGCAAGAGTTGAAGACCAAGCCCACGCAGCACTCGGTGAAGGAGATGCTTTCGATCGGCATCCAGCCCGATCTCCTGCTGTGCCGCGCCGACCGCGAGGTCCCGCAGGAGATGCGCGACAAGATCGCCGACTTCTGCAACGTCGAGAACGCCGGCGTGATTATTGCGCGCGATGTGCCTTCGATCTACGAGGTGCCGCTGAACCTGCACGCGCAGGGCGTGGATGCTTTGGTCTTGCGATACCTTCGGCTCGACGGTGGCCCGGAGGCTGAGTTGGGGCGCTGGAAGGACCTGGTGCATCGTGCCTACAACCCTAACGATGAGGTGCATATCGGCATCGTCGGCAAGTACGTGGAGTACGAGGACAGCTATAAATCGTTGAAGGAAGCACTGGTACACGGTGCGCTCGCGGAAAACCTGAAGCTGCGCGTGACGTGGATCGAGGCGCAGTCGCTTGAAGTGCCGGAGTACGCCTCGATGCTCGACGCTTATGACGGCATTCTGGTTCCCGGCGGATTTGGCAAGCGCGGCATTGAAGGCATGCTGAACGCGATTCGCTATGCTCGTGAGTCGAACACGCCGTACTTCGGCATATGTCTCGGCATGCAGACCGCGTGCATCGAGTACGCGCGCAATGTGTGTGGGCTGGAGCGCGCCAACAGCGGCGAATTCGACCCGCAGACGCCGAACCGCATCATCTATAAGCTGCGCGAGTTGACCGGCGTGGAAGAGATGGGCGGCACCATGCGTTTAGGCGCCTGGGAGTGTGTGCTGGAGCCGAATTCGCTGGCTGCCAGGGCCTATGGTGCGACCAAAATTTCAGAACGGCATCGTCATCGCTACGAGTTTAATCGTGAGTTTGAAAAGCCCCTGACCGACGCAGGGTTGCGGCTCACCGGGGCTTCCGAGAGCGGGACTTATGTGGAAATTGTCGAAATTCCCCAGCATCCGTTCTTTCTCGGCTGCCAGTTTCATCCCGAGTTCAAGTCCAAGCCGCTGGAGCCGCACCCACTGTTTCATGCCTTCGTCAAGGCGAGCTACGCGCAGCGCGGTCTGCGTGCGGCCGAACTACTGGTGCGCGCGGAGGTCTCGGCGTAGGGAGTAAGCGGTTCTCCAGCGGAGGGATCTGCTGTTGTCCTAAAGCCGGCTACTTCGGCAGAGCTTCGGCGCTGCTGATGTAACTCTTCGCGTCGAACTTTTTCATCGCGCTCGCCTGGGTCATGTAGCGGCGTTTGCCGAAGATCTTCCGCTCCGGCCAGGGGCGGTCGAACTTGCCCAGCACGGCCCACGCGATGGAGGCGTAGCCGTTCGGGTCGCGGCCGTCGAGAAAGTATTTGTCGTTCAGGTGAATCATCCACTGCATCGCGGTCGGTGCGTCTGGTGTCCACTCGACGATCTTTTTGCCCCAGTACATGCGCAGGTAGTTGGGCATCCAGCCGTGGCGGATCATCTGGGTCTGCGCGGCGTTCCAGAGATCTTCATGCGTCTGCGCGGCCTCCAGCTGTTCGAGTGTGTACAGCGTATCGCGCTTGTCTTTGTCATGCTTCGCGATCGTCTCAGCGGCCCAGTTGTCGACGCATTTCACGTTGTCGTAGTCCGGCTGGTAGCGGCAGAAGTTCACACTGAGCTCACGCCAGGTGATGACCTCGTCGAAGTAGCTATCGCGAGCCGCGGCCAGGCTGGGGTCCTTTTCGACTGCTGCATTCAGCGCGTTCACGATCGTCATGGGACCAATGTGGCCGAAGTGCAGGTAGGGCGAAAGCCGGCTGGTCGAATCGCGCTCCGGGTGCATGCGGTCGTCGGCATATTTGCCGAGCTTGCTGGTGGCGAATAACTCCAAGCGCTTCCAGGCCGCTTTGCGGCCGCCCTGCCAAGCCTCGACCGGCTTCACGCTGCGGTCCAGGTGCTGCCAGCCGCGGGTCATGTCCTCGTGGGGGTCGTCGGCCTGCAGGCCTTTGGGCGTGTGCCAGGGCTTGTCGGCTGTGGGGTTGGCGAAGGGCTGGATAAAGTCCGGCATCATGCGCTTCAGGCGCGGACGGATCACGGCCCCGGAGTACTGCGCCTTCTCCAGCAGCTTCGAGGGCACGATTACATCGGCATCGACGGTCCAGAAGGGCACCGTCAACTTTTCAGCAAGGTCCATGCGCCAGCGCTGCGGCTCTCGCATGGGATTTTCGTCGCCGATCACCATGGCAGCGTGCACGTCGGCGAAGAAGCGGAGGTGGTCCTCATGCGGGTGCCGGCGCAACACGAAGCCAACCCCTCTTGCGGCGCAGTCTTCGGCGACGTCCACCAGGCCCTCATTCAAGAAAGCGTAGTGACGCAGGTTGGCATGAGGGAAGTTGCTGATTCCGGCGAAGTACGCCACCACCGGCAGACCGAGCGCGTTGCCGAGCTCGATGGCTTTATCGAGGGCGGCGTTGTCGAGGCCGCGTTCGGCGCGCTGCATCCAGTAGACGACGCATTTGCCGGCCATGTCGGGTGCACCTGCGCAGCGCACGGTAACGCGTTTGTCGCGCGCCAGCGTCCGGATCGCTTCGGGAACCGTTGTGTCGGCGTCCAGCTCGGCCGCGAGTGCGGCGTACTGCCGATCGCGGCTTTGCGCCTCATTCAGCTCAGTAGCCAATTTACCTTCAACGGGAGCGCTTGCCTTACGTTTCACAGGACCTTTGGATGAGGGTCAGAGGAACAACCGAAGGATAGGGACTGGGAAGTTCGTGGGGCTTTTCACCGCACAAAAAAAGCCGGCACCCCGCAGGGCACCGGCTTTTACCTTCCAACTAATCAGGAACGCTATTTAGCGATGGCCGCCGCCGCCGCCACCGTGGAATCCTCCTCCACCGCCGTGGAAGCCTCCTCCACTGCCAAAGCCGCTCTCACCGTGGAACGCACTACCCGCGGCGCTGGTGTACCCACGCTGCGATCCGCCCCCACGCGCGTAGCCGTTCAGCAGGCCCTCATGCACTCCGGCGCCACCGAGCACACGACGTCCTCCATACCCATAGCCTCCGTAGCCATAACCGCCGTAGCCAAATCCGCCACCGTAGAAGCCGAAGGGATAACCGTAACCGTAGCCGAAGCCAAACGGGTATCCAAAGCCGTAACCGGAGCCAAAGCCGTAACCGTACGGATAGCCAAGTCCGAATCCAAGCCCTAGAGCATAGGGGCTATACCCGTAATCAGCCGGGGCGAGGTACCCGGCATTGCTGACCGCACCCTCACCGCCACCGCTGGTCAGGCCGTAGTAGCCGTCGGCGTGGGCTTCCTGCGGTCCGGTCCAGGGGAGCAGATCATTTTGAGCAACCTCGGTGTCGAACTTCACGGGATGCACACGATCTCCACCGAAGAGGACCTCATGGTCGTCTTTCACCTTGGCAGACTTTACGCTGCTGCCGGTGTCGCTTCCCGGGAAGGCAAGGGCCTCACCGTTGAAGACACGCGCGGTCTCGGACGGCACATCGAAGGTGTACAGACCACGCTTGAGAAGCTGGGTTTGGCCGTTGGGCAGGTCCACCAGCAGCAAGCTGTTCGGTGCGATGGCGTTAACGGCCACATTGGCGCGGCCGCTTTCGATGCGGGCCTCGGCACGGCCGTTGGTGCCGGCGACGATCTCCGCCGTGGTGTTCTGGCCCATGCGCAGCAGCGTACCGGGGACGAGCATGACGTCAGCGGTGCCTTCCTGTGTGGCGATCGTTTCGCCCGGATGCAGGATGCGTGGCGTAGCCGTGAGATTGGTGGTTACAGACTGGCCATCCAGGGTGGCCGTGCCTTGAACGTAATTGAGTGCAGAGTAAGAGTCCCGAACGGCTGGGTTCGTGCCTTGCGATAGTGCAGGAACGGACAGAGTCGCCAGGGAGAGCATTAGAGCAGTTGCTGTCATCCGCGGCATTGATAAAACCCCTACTTAGTAGATGCACTTTGTGACAAAATGTTGCGCTGCCTCCCAGGGCAGGCGATTGCTTCTCTGGAATTGCTTTTCTGCATCTAGTCACAACCCGGATCGACGACGGTCCCCTATGCATCGGTCGCAGTCCAGTGATGAACGCCGTTCGCAGGATCTCGGCAAGCACATCGCTTCTCTCGCAATCAATCAGGCTGAACGCACAAGATTTGGCAGTCGTTGCTTTGCAGCCGTTGCAGGGCTCGCACGGCAGCCTCACTTTCTTCCCGATTGGGGATTTCACCCGCATCGTTCCAGCCGGTGTCGTCGCTGGCGGCGCCCACCTGTACGGCGATGCCGTCGCCCCGTGGAACCATGCTCAGGCGGTCCCACTGCAGGCTGTAGCCGAGCTCCGGCTGCGCCGGCAGCCAGCCGATCTGGCCGCGAACCGGGATCAGGGAATCGTCGCCGAACAGCGCGCGGGCGCCGTAGCCTGTGCAATGTACGACCGCGCTCTCCGGCAGGGTGGTGAGTTCGTCCCTGGTGTGGAACTCACGCCGTTGCAGCTGGCCGCCGGCGTCGCGGAACTCGCTCAGAAGCTTCTCCGTGTACGCCGCGATGTTGAAGCGAAAGGTGCTGACACGGCGTGCCCAGGCGGTAGGGAAGGGATGCTCGCCGGGGCCGAGATCTTCGCCGCGGTAGAGATCGGCGAGCCTGTGCTCAAAATGAGCGAAGCCGATGGGGTCCTCGCTTTGGCGAAGCGCGATGGCGTCGGTGGGCGGCAGATCGGAGAGCAGGTAGCGGTCGTGAACGTCCACGGGAGCGTTCGGCTTCCCGGCAATGCTGCAGTAGACAGACCAGGAATGCCTTGCCATGGCCTCCCATCGCTCGGCGAGGTCTGCGCCGGCATCCTTCGCCAGGGCAAAGCGCGAATCCGGCGACCAAAGGCCCGTGGCGCGGGAGGAGCGCACGTCCGGCGGCAGATCGCGCGCGTAGATTCGTACGCGCAGCCCGGCGCGCTGCAGCGTCACTGCCGTCGTGAGTCCCATGGCGCCGCAACCGATCACGGCGACGTCGCCGAGCGGATCCACCCGCGCCGACTCGCGCAGGAGCTGCAAAACGCGCGCCGCGGAGCCCCAGCTCAAAGACCAGCCCGAACCGCCGTGGCCGTAGTTGTGGATTAGCAGCTTGCCGCCCAGCTGCTTGCCGCCCAGCTGTGTGCCAGCCAGCTGTGTCTCATGTAGCCGCTCGGCCTCAATGCGGGGGCCGGCGGCGCGAAACGGCCGGGTGCACACCGTGATGCGCTCAAGCCGGCTGGGCTCGGCCTGGACCGGCGGCAGGGTCTCGGGGGCGATTATGGCACTGCGTACCCCGACGTTCCGTGCCCCGACGTTCCGTGTGCTGGCGTTCCGGCTTCCGGGTAGTGTGGCGTTGTCTTCCATGCTCCACTATCTCGCGCCGGCGGCGAAGCCGTCCACGCCGGACCGGACTGTCGGCGCGGCTATGGGGCTATGGAGCTATGGGAACTAGGGGAACTAGGGGAACTAGGGAACCAGTGGGACCAGGCAGAACGGGCGTGCGGTCATTGCCTGTTCCGCCTCGCGCCGCAGCAGGGCGCGCTTGCGTTCCACGCCCCAGCGGTAGCCGGCCAGACCGCCGTCGCCGCGCACGACGCGGTGGCAGGGAATCGCCACGGCGCAGGGATTGGCGGCACAGGCCCCGGCGACCGCGCGGACAGCCGTTGCCGGCAGGCCCAGGCTCTGTGCCAGCTGCGTGTAGGTCGATGTCGCGCCGGGCGAAACAGCGCGCAACGCCTGCCATACCTTCCGCTGAAAGGCCGTGCCCTGCGGCGCCAGAGGCATTCCCAATGATTCACGCCGGCCTTCCAGCAAGGCAGTGATCTGCGCGAGGATCTCCATTTGCGCCTCCTCGGCAGGAAGAATTTCACGGTTTGGGAAACGCTGTGCCAGGTCGGCGAGAAGCTCGCCTTCCGCGTCGCCGAGCAGTAGGGCGCAGATGCCTGGGCCTTCGAAGGCAACGAGAAACACCGTTGGTACAGCGCCCACCGAACAGCCGCCAACGCCGTAGCGCAGCTTTTCCTTCCCCAGGACCGCTTGCGTGGAACTCATCCGTTCGCTCCTCTCCAGCACGCCTGCACGCCACTCTTGTAGGCTACGGAAACGATACCCGTAAAAGACGATCCGTGATCGATAGCCATCAATAGCGATCAATCCGCGATCGGAACAAGGAAGGAATCCATGGCACGCCAGCTTTGTCTTAGGGACGCCGTCAGGTCCGGTGCACGATGACCGATTTGCGCGATTTTCACGCACCGGATGCCGCGCTGCTCACCGAAGAGCAGGAGGCCCGCGAGCACGGCGCGCCGCAGGAGTTCCGCAAGGCGCTCGGGCTGTTCGATTCGATTATGATCGTGGCCGGCATCATGGTCGGGTCGGGAATTTTCATCGTCAGCGCGGAGATCACGCGGCAGGTGGGTTCGGCGGGCTGGCTGCTGGTGGTCTGGGCCATCACGGGGGTGCTGACCGTGGCCGGCGCGCTCAGCTACGGCGAGCTCGCGGCGATGATGCCCTCAGCCGGCGGCATGTATGTGTACCTGCGCGAGGCGTTTTCACCGCTGTGGGGATTCCTCTACGGCTGGACGCTGCTCACGGTGATCCAAACGGGCACCATCGCTGCCGTGGCGATTGCGTTCGCGCGCTTCAGCGGTGTGCTGTTTCCATTCGTCAGCGAAACCCATTACCTGATCGCGCCGGTTCACGTGCTGCCCGGTTATGCGCTTTCGCTGTCGACCGCACAGGCCTTGGCCCTGGCGATCATCCTGCTAGTTACGGTGATCAACAGCTACGGCGTGGAGTGGGGCAAGCTGATCCAGAACGTCTTCACCGTCGCCAAGCTGGCGGGTATGGTCGCGCTGCTGGCCCTGGGGGTGTTTGCGTTTGTACGGCATCCGGCGGTGCTGCATGCGAACTTTGCGCACCCCTGGGCGCCGGTGGATGTGGTCGGCAACCGCGGCCTGAACGGTGTCGTGGACGCCACGACCGCGATCGGTCTGTTCGTGGCCCTGTGCGTGGCACAAACCGGCTCGCTGTTCTCCGCCGACAGCTGGCACGACATCACCTTTGTGGCCGGTGAGGTGCGCAACCCCAAGCGCAATCTGCCGCTTTCGCTCGGCATCGGCACGTCGATGATCATCGTGCTCTACCTGCTGGTAAACCTTTGCTACCTTGCGGTGCTGCCGGTGCACGGCATTCAGACCGCGCCGAACGATCGCGTTGCGACCTCCGTAGTCGATACGGTGTTGCCCGGCATCGGGCGCATCGCCATGGGTGTGCTCATCATGGTGAGCACCTTCGGCACCGTGAACGCGATGACGCTGGCCGGCGGCCGCGCCTGCTACGCCATGGCGCAGGATGGGTTGTTCTTTAAAAAAGCCGGCGTGCTGAACCGCGCGCAGGTGCCGGGATGGGCGTTGGCGCTGCAGTGCGTCTGGTCGCTGCTGCTGGTGCTGCCGCGCACATTCGACGCGGCAACCGGGACCTACGGCAATCTCTACAGCAACCTGCTGGATTACGTCATCTCCGCCGCGCTGCTGTTTTACATCCTCACTGTCGCGGGTCTGTTCCGGCTGCGCCAGACCCGGCCGGATGCACCCAGGCCGTATCGTTGCTGGGGATATCCCTGGCTGCCCGCACTGTACATCGCGGGCGCCGCCGTGGTGTTGCTGGTGCTGTTTGCTTACAAGCCCGCGACAACGTGGCCGGGGCTGCTGATCGTGTTGAGCGGCGTGCCGGTGTACCTTCTGCTGCGACGGCGGCTCGCAGTTTCATCGGCGCCCATCACCCGGTAGAGCGGCAGCCTCGTAAGCCCAGGAGTTTAGGAACTTCTTTGGGGAACGGGAGTCCTATTCCATAGTGTTTTGAGGCTCGGGGTGCCCGCGATGCTACCCCGGCTAGACAATCCAGGCTCTTGTGAGGGCTGCAACTTGCAGGTAGACTTGCCTTTAACCGAGCTGTAACGATTTGCAACGGCACGATCCGCTGGCGTGTTCGGCGTCCAGTCAACCACCACCCTGGAAGGTAGATGAGAGAGTCCATCCCATTCGTTATCTCCTCCGAGATGCGTTCTGTTGCACGGGAAGAAATCTACTCCAGGACAGAAGCCACCGAGCTCTCGCAACAGTCGTTGCGACGCTCCAAAAGCGCAGCCCAGGCTTTGCTTTCCTTGCAGGCCGTGGATGGCTCCTGGTGCGGCGATCTGCTCGGCGATTCCACCCTGCTCTCCGACTACATTCTGCTGCAGCTGTGGATGCATCCACCTGACGCCGACGGCGTCTGGCGCCATCCCGATCCCGTGCGCCTCGAGCGCGTGATGTCTTCGATCTGGCGGCATGAGCGCCCCGAAGGCGGCTGGAACCTGTTTCCCGGTGGACCGGCGGAGATCAACGCCACGGTGCGGGCGTACATCGCGCTGAAGCTGGCCGGCGCCGACGCAGGCACCCCCAACATGCAGCGCCTCTGCGGCCTGATCCAGACCCTCGGCGGCCTGCAGGCCTGCAACAGCTACACCAAGATCAATCTCAGCCTCTTCGGCCTATTCCCGCGGCGCTTTGTGCCGACGGTGCCGCCTGAAATTCTTCTGGTACCGGGCAGCGTGCTCTATGAGATGAGCTCGTGGACGCGGACCATCATCGTTCCGCTGGCGATCGTGCAAGCGCTCGGCAACACCTGCGCCACGCCGCATGGCATGACGGTCAACGAGCTGCTAAAGCCCAACAAGCGGCTTTCCCTGCCCAAGCGCGACCGCATCTCCGAGCTCTTCGTGCAGGCCGACCGGCTGTTCAAGCTGTGGCAGCAGCGCGGTCCGCAGAAAATTCGCTCCAAGGCCATCCGCTCCGCCGAGCGCTGGATGCTGGAGCACATGCAGTACACCGAAGGTCTGGGCGCGATCTACCCGGCCATGATGTATGCCATCATGGCCATGGATGCCCTGGGCTATGAGCGCGATCAGCCCGATCTGGTGCTGGCGATCAAACAGTTCGAAGATCTGCTGCTCGATAACGGCGATCTACTCGTCTTTCAGCCGGCCAAATCGCCGGTCTGGGACACCGCCATCGCGGCGTTTGCGCTGGGTGAGCTGCTGGCCGTGGCTCCCGACGAAAAGGTCCAGCGGCAGCTGACCAAAGCCGCCGACTGGCTGCTCGAAAAAGAGGTTCGCCGCAAGGGTGACTGGTCGGAAAAGCGGCCGGACCTTACTCCCAGCGGCTGGGCCTTCGAGTTCGCCAATGAGTTTTATCCCGACATCGACGATACCGCGATGGTGCTGTTGACGCTGTTGCACGCCAAGGCCTCCGATCCGGCGCGCCAATCCAAAACCGAAGCCCGCGCCGTCAACTGGCTGCTGGGCATGCAAAGCTCCGACGGCGGCTGGGCGGCCTTTGACGTCGACAACAACTGGGAGATCCTGAACCGCGTTCCCTTCGCCGACCACAACGCCATGCTCGACCCCACCTGTCCCGACATCACCGGCCGTGTGCTCGAGTCGCTCTGCAAGCGCGGCATGACCTACCGGCACCCGGCCATTCATCGCGGCATTCATTACCTCTTGACCACGCAGGAGACGGACGGCAGCTGGTACGGCCGTTGGGGCGTGAATTACATCTACGGCACCTTTCTTGCGCTGCGCGGTCTGAAGGCCGCAGGCGATCCGGCCTCGAGCCGGGCCGTGCGGCATGGCGTGGCGTGGCTGAAGTCCGTGCAGGCTGAAGACGGCGGCTGGGGCGAAAGCTGCCTCGGCTACGAGAAAAATTGTTACACCGCTGCGCCAAGTACACCGTCGCAAACCGCGTGGGCGCTGCTGGGGCTCATCGTCGCCGAAGGACCGGATTCCGCCGCGGTCCAACGCGGTGTGGAGTGGCTGCACGAGAATCAGCGCGCCGACGGCACCTGGCACGAGGAGCTGCACACCGGGACAGGCTTTCCCAACGTGTTTTACCTCAGCTACGGCCTGTACCGGAACTACTTCCCCCTGCTGGCGTTGGCCACCTATGCCAAGCGGGCAGGGCAGCGTGTCTCCGCGCCGGCTCTGCAGACGCAGATGGCGGGCCTGACGCACTCTCTGGCCGGCTGATTCGGCTGGCTGGGGCCAGATCGCCCAACATTAATAGGCTTATGGCTTGCCAGCCCGTCATTGACTTGTCGTTCTCTTCATAACTTCGTCCTCCTGCAGCGGAGCCAAGGGAGCAGCGTAGCGAAGGGATCTGCTGTTCGCTCCCGCTCCAAGCGGAAACAGCAGGTCCTTTGCTTTGCTCAGGATGACATGACTAGGGCTGAAACATTCCTGCTTTCGGTTATCGCTGTTTCAGCAGATCCTGCATCCGCAGATACACCCCGTTGGTCCAGCCGAAGCCAATCACGTTAGATTTGTACCCCGCCGCGACGGCGATATTTGCCGTACCGCTGACCACGTTGTACTTCTCCCGCACGGTCCCATCGCGGCGAAAGTTTTCAAGCACAGTGGAGCTGAACTCACGCGAGATCCGCCGCGCCTCGTCGTGGAAGCCGTAACGCTCCAGCCCCTCAACGGCAAGCCAATTCGTGGGAGCCCAGCCGTAGGGCATATCCCACTGCGTGCCCGACTGCTCCGTGCTTTCCGCCAGCCCGCCGCCGCGCTCGTACTCAGCCAGATGACGTTCTACCGCGGCGGCTTGTGCCGGCGTGGCAAGCCCTGACCACAGCGGGTAAAAGCCGGTGAGGTAGCGGTAGGTCGATTGCTTTCCGTCGACGTAATTCCAATCGTAGAAGTAGCCGTCCTGCGCATTCCACAGATACTTGTTCACCGCCGCACGCCGCGCTTCGGCCATCGCCGTCCAGCGTTTTGCGTCGGCGGTGCGGCCCAGCAGGGTGGCGAAGTGGGCAAGATCGTTTTCGTATTTGAACAGCAGGCTGTTCAGGCAGACGGGCGCGTACTGCCCGGTCGAGCCGCTGAACGGACCGAAGCGAAAGCTCGTATCAAAGCCGGACTCCCGCATGGCGCGGTCCCCTTCGTAATAGCTGGCGCTCAGCCGGTGGCCATCGACAACGGCCTTGGCGCAGACGTGCGAGTGGCGGACGTCGCAGCTGGTCTTCGCGAGCTGCGCCGCCTGTGCCGCGGTGGGCTCGGCAGGCCCATCGACCAGATAGCCGTTGCCCCTGTCCGGATGCGCGAGCAGCCAGCGAATCACGTCAGGGTAGTAGCTGCTGTCGTCCGCCATCTCCGGCACCGGGCCCTCGCCGAGGTCGTGGTAGCGCGCCAGACCGGTCGTGCCCAGCGAGTGCACCGGCGAGGTCCACAGTGCATGATCGCGTTCGGCCAGCGCATACGCGTGCGCCAGCCAGGCCTTGTCTAGCGGTGCCGTCCCGCCTGCGCCGCCATGCTCATACACCTCGCGAATCATGGACGACAGCAACGGCGGCTGCGAGCGCGTGAGAAAGTAGGTGCGATTGGCGTTCAGCAGTGCGCCGTAACTTTCGATTTCGAAGAAGAAGTTATCGACCATGCCCCGCGCCAGATCGTCGCGGTTGTCCTCAAGCAGGCCGAGCAGGATGAAGTAGCTGTCCCAGCCATACATCTCGTTGAATCGGCCACCGGGCACGACGTAGCGGTTGGGCAGGTAGAGTAAGCCCTCGGTCATCAGATCCGCCGGGCGTACGGCGCCGATCTCGTGGATCGGCCGCGGCAGATGGAGGATGCGGACATGACATTTTGCTTCAAGCGCCATAACAGCCGGCGGCGGCGTCATCCCGGCCGGCAGATACAGCACGGGTGCGGTTATAACCTTCGGATCAACGACGGAGGCGCAGTCGGCGGTTGAGCGTGACAGGCTGTTCCAACTCGAGCGGATGTAGCTGCTCAGGTCGGCGGGGCTGCTGGCGGGGCTGCTTGCCGCCACGGGCGCTGCCGGAAGCTGCGCCCAGGCTGCCGCGCTTCCAAGCAGCCCGCACACGCAAACCACCCTCCACACCCGCCTGAAGGCTCTTTGATCCGGGATCATACGCTCCTTATCTCTCCTTGCACGTTCGCCCTCCCACGTTGCCCATGCACGCCGCTGCTTCACCCACTCGGACAACCATACGGCAACAGCCCGGAGGTGAGCGAGCCGCAGAGAACGGTTGGTTCTCTATCGGTCAAGACGAATCATGAAGACCTGCTACGCCAGCATTCCAGTAATTGTCATTACAGATAAAGTGAGCTGATTGCATTTGTTCCTTGACAACTCGTTACGCCAGCTCCTATGTTTTCGTGGCTCTACAGATACAGGGTTTCTTCGATGCGAACAGCATCGTGCTCGGTCGTTTACAGCTTCGGCTGAAACGTTATGTGCGTTGTGGGAGGTGTTTGTGGTGATACGCAGCCAAGGCTGCCGGGGAAACCGGTTCGTGTGGCAAGTGGTGACGGGTGGGGTGCTGCTGGCCGGCAGACTGCACGCGCAGGCTATCTATGGGACCATCTTCGGGACGGTGACCGACAACACCGGGGCTGCTGTGCCCAACGCGACCATCGTCGTGACGGACACGGCCAAGGGAACCAGTTCGACCCTGACAAGCAATGGCAGCGGCGAATTTACGGCCGATCACCTTATTCCCGACATGTACCAGGTCAGAGTGACCGTCGCGGGCTTCAAGGGATTCCAGCAGAACGACATCCGCGTCTTCGCCGATACCTCCCTGAAGGTCCAGGCGGCGCTGGAGGTCGGCAGCGCCTCGGAGACCGTGGATGTGGCCGCCGATCAGGTGCCGCTGCTGAAGACAGACCGCGCGGACGTGTCTACCACCTTCTCATCGCAGGAGATCGTCGATCTTCCCATTCCCGATCGCAACTTCACCAACCTGCAGCTTCTGCTTCCCGGCGCTCAATTGCTCGGTTGGTCGCACTCCGCCGACGAGGATCCGCAGGGCTCCAAGCAGATCTCGGTGGACGGCCAGTCGTTTGCGGGTGTCGCGTACCAGCTGGACGGCACCGATAACGAGGATCCGATCCTCGGCATCATCGTCATCAACCCTAACGCCGATTCGCTCTCGGAAACCAAGATCGCCACGCAGAACTACGACGCCGAGTTCGGCAAGGCGGTCTCCGCCGTGGTCACCGCGCAGACCAAGTCCGGCACCAACAACTTCCACGGCTCGGCCTTTGATTACCGCGAGAGCAACGCCAACCTGGCGCGCGATCCCTTCACCCAGGGCCCCAGCCAGCTGAGCGCGACCAACCCCTTTCCGGGTGGTCTGCGCAACCAGTTCGGCGGATCCGTCGGCGGACCGATCTGGAAGAACCACGCCTTCTTCTTCGGCGATTACCAGGGAACGCGCCAAAAGGTCGGTATCGCGGCGGTGCAAACGGTACCTACGGCTCACCTTGTGCAGACGTGTCTCGGGCTGGCAACGGCCAACAGCGGTACCCCCGGTTGCGACTTCAACGAATATGCAAACGGGGCCGTGGGAAACTTCGCGACGTCGCCCAATCAGCTGATCTATCAGCCGGGCACGTCGACCCCGTTTGCGAACAACGTCATTCCAACCGCGATGCTGTCGCCACAGTCACTGGGCCTGCTAAAGCTGCTGCAAGCCTCCGCGCCCAACACCGCAGGCGCGCTGGGTGGCCTGAAGAACAACTATGCCGGCAGCGGCACGGGCGGCTTCAACAGCAATCAGTTTGACGGCCGTCTCGATTACACCGTCAGCTCTTCGACCCATGCCTTCGCCCGCTTCAGCCGCTTCACCGACACACTCACCGGCAACACCCTGTTCGGGCAGGCCGGCGGCGCGGGTTTCGGCCTTGGCGGGTACGGTGGTTCCTCGATGGGGGCCAACGACAGCACCGCCGCCGGCGTGGACGTCGCCATCAATCCCAAACTGGTGACCGATATCCGGCTCGGCTATCTGCGCTACAACATCGTCACGGCCAAGTATGACCAGAACACGCCGCTGGCCACGCAGCTGGGCATTGGCGGCCTGAACACGGCAAACCCGTTTACGAACGGTGCGCCGGGCTTCATCGTTACGGAAGTGGGCAGCTTCGGCGCTCCGAGCGACGGTACCGCGACGGGCCCGCAGTACGGCAGCGGTCTCAACATCAATCGTTGCAATTGCCCCCTTTCGCAGCATGAGGATCAATACCAGATCGCGAATAACTGGACCAAAATTCTCGGCAACCATGAGGTGAAGTTCGGTACGGATCTTCGCTACGCCCGCAATCTGCGGGTGCCCAGCGACAACAACCGGGCCGGCCTGCTCAACTTCGGTACCGGTCCCACCTCGGGGGGCAGCTCTACCGCGGGTCTAGGGTTTGCGACCCTGGTTCTGGGCGACGTGACCACACTGCAGCGCTATGTGAGCACCTCGACCAACGCCAAGGAATTCCAGAAGCGCGACTACTTTTACATTCAGGACACGTGGCGCGCCACCCAGAAGCTGACCGTGAACTATGGTCTGCGCTATGAGGTGTACTTCCCGGAGTCGGTCAACGGCGCGCAACTTGGATCGTTGCTGAACCTGGCTACCGGTTACCTGCAGGTTGCCGGCGTGGGTGGGATCCAGAGCAATATGGACCAGCAGCGGCCCAACAACACCTACGCTCCCCGTTTGGGTGTGGCTTATCAGGCGACGCCGACCACGGTGATCCGGTCCGGCTACGGCCGCAGCTTTGATATCGGTGTGTTCGGTTCGATCTTCGGGCATGCCGCCACGCAAAATCTGCCGGTACTCGAAAACCAGGCCGTGACTGCAACAGGCGGTGACACCCCAACCGATACGGCCTATGCCTTCAATCTCGCCAGCGGAGCGCCTGCGGCCACATTTCCAACGGTGCCCAGCACGGGTCTGCTGCCTAACCCCGGCAACCTGGAGACCGCCCGGTCGCGGCCAACGACCCTGACCCTGCCGACCCTGGACGCCTGGAACCTCAGCGTGCAGCAGTCGCTTACGCCGACGCTCTCGATGACGCTGGCCTATGTGGGCAACAAGGGAACGCACACCTTCGGCGACGTCTCGGGCAATACCGTGAACCCCAATGAGGCGGCGATCAACCTGCCTGCTGCCTACAGCGTCAACGGCAACGCTCTGCACTACGATCCGTCAGTTGCCTCCACGGTGGCGACGGGCGGAGCCCAGGGCGTGGCGGCTAACGGCGGAACCTCCAACCAGGTGCTGCTGCAGCGCTACTACGGCGGCAAACTGCCCGCCTGCGCCGATGCCAACTACGCAGCGGCTGGCGGTGTGCTTGCGCCCAACGGTGGTTGCGGCTGGAACCAGAGCATCAACTACTACGGCGACAACCTGAACACGCACTACAACGCCCTGCAGGTCTCTTTGGCCAAGAACATGGCCCACGGCTACTCGCTCAACGCGAACTACTCCTGGCAGCAGGGCACCAGTAACACCACGAGCTACTCCACGTGGAGCCATCAGGCCACCTACGGCCGGGATAGCGATCTCCGTCCCCAGGTGTTCATCGCCTATGGCATCTTCCAGCTGCCGTTCGGCAGGAACAAGGCCCTGCTGAACCACGCCAACGCCATCATCAACCAGATCGTCAGCGGCATTGAGATCAATCCGACGGTGAACTACTCCAGTGGCCTGCCGTTCAACCTGTGCGCTTCCACCTACACCTCATGGGTGCCGAGCGATGCCCCCTGCTACGTGAACGGCAACAGCTATGCCTTCCATAAGAACATCAGCGGCATCCCCGGCAACAGCCTCTATTACTACCAACCGATTCCCCTGGGCACGGGCGGCTTTACCGCTCCGGCTCTGGACCAGATCGGCAATACCGGCAAGAACGCCGCAACCGGTCCGCACTTCTTCAACACGGACCTTTCCATTCAGAAGAACTTTGCCATCCGTGAGCGCGTGACGGTGCAGCTAAGGGCAGATGGATACAACGCCTTCAACCACATCAACTGGGGAACGCCGGTCGCCAATATCGATCAGGGTGGCCAAATCTCCTCTGGACCGTACCCGAACTCGTCGGCGAACCCGCGGCAGCTGCAATTCTCCGGCCGCGTGCAGTTCTAACCTTTAACGACTTTCCTCATGAGAAGAGCTGCGGCTCTTCTCATCTTTTTCTACAATGACGGCGTAGGCTCCAGCGGCATGATTCCTTTGAAACAGCTTTCCCGGCGGAGCCTTGGCTGCGGCGCGCTTGTATCTTTGCTTTTCGCAGCGGGGAACTCCCTTGCACGCGCGCAGGCCGAGGCTGCCAACACCCCTGGCGCTGGCAGCATTGCCGCGGTGCGCAAGCTGATCCTGACCGGCAGGGATGCGGCGGCGCTGGAGGCGCTGAAGACGCTGCGGGCGGCGCAACCCGCGCTGCCCGGGCTGGATCGCACCGAAGGCGATGCCCTCTATGACCTGAACCAATTACCGGCGGCACAGGAGGCCTACGCACGGGCGCTCGCCACCGATCCGCACGACGAGGATGCGGCGCAGATGCGGGGTCTGGCGTTGTTCCGCGTGGGCCGGCCGGCGGATGCCATTCCGCTGCTCGTCGTAAACCATGCCTTCGGCGTGCAGACCAAGGCCGATCCCACCTATGTGCTCGCGCTGTGCTACTTGGACACGCTGCAGTATGACGAGGCACGCCATGCTTTTGCCGCGCAGTATGCGTTTCCGCCGGATTCGGCGGCTGCCTACCTGCTGACGGCCCGCATGTTGCTGCGCCGGGAGTACGTACCGATCGCGCAGCAGTATGCCGATAAAGCGCTCGCGCTCGACCCGCGGCTGCCGCTCGCGCATGAGCTGCTGGGCGAGATCGCGCTCGCGCAAAACCGCACCGACGTTGCTGTTACAGAGCTCGAGGCCGAGCGTGTTGCCGATCCTTTGCAGGGCGCGGTCTATGAGCGGCTGGGTGACGCCTACAGTCGCCAGGCGCGCTACCCCGAGGCCCAACGTGTCCTGCAGCAGGCCGTTTTGCTGGAACCCCACGTCACCGGGCCCTACATCCTGCTGGGCAAGGTGCTGCTGAAGCAGGGTCAGCCGGTGGGGGCGGCCAGCTTTCTGCAAAAGGCGGAGACCATGGATCCGGCAAACTACATGACGCACAACCTGCTCGCGCAGGCCTACCGTGCGCTTGGCCGTCCCGCCGACGCCAGCCGCGAACTGCAGCTGACCGAGAGGGTGCAGGCCGCGGACGAACCCAAGTTGGCGGGGCAGCAGTAAAATCCCGGGTGATTACGGCATGATGTTCTCCCTGCGAACATATCGGCCGCCCCTGCTCTTGTTTGCACGAGGGATGCTCATGCTGCTGGCGGTGTTTGCCGTCGCGGCCGCCTCGAGGCAGACCCGCGTCCACAGCCATGTGCTGGCGGCGTTGCAGGGAGAGCCGGCACCGCCGCCGCCGTTGGGGCATCCAGACGCTGCATGCGCCGGCTGCCATGCGGCGATCTATGCCACTTACGAGCGCACGGCGATGGCGCGCGGCAGCGGCGCCGCCGCCGACGGATTGATCCCGGGCAGCTTTCACCATAGGAGCTCGGGGGTAACGTACCGCGTTCTGAGCCACCACCGCCGTGCCTGGATGAGCTTTTCGCGCCCGGAGGGTGAGGGCAAGCCGGCGCTCGAAGGCGAACGGGAGCTGCTGTACTTCGTCGGGTCCGGCAAACGGGGGCGCACCTTTCTTTACGAGCAGGCGGGTCAATGGTTTGAGCTGCCGGTAAATTTCTACGGCCGTCGACAGGCGTGGGCGATGGCCCCGGCGTATGACAGTGTGACCGCGATGCCCGCGCCGCTTCCGGTGGACGCCAACTGCCTGCATTGCCACGCCGGCGAGGTGGAAACCGCGTCGCCGGAGACGCGAAATCGCTTCCCAGAGCGGCCGTTCGACGAGGCGGGCCTGGGCTGCAACAGTTGCCACGGAGATCCAGCTCAACACCTCGCCACGGATGGCCGCGCGCCGATTCTGAATCCGGGCAAGCTGCCGCCCGCGGCCCGCGACAGCGCCTGCATTCAGTGCCATCTGGAAGGCAACGCTACGGCGTACAAGCCGGGCCGCTCCCTCGCGCAGTTTCGTCCCGGCGATACCCTTTCCGACTTCGCCGTGTACTTCGTGCGCGCGAGCCAGGCCGCGGGCGGCAGCCGTGCCAGCAGCCAGTACGAGGCCATGCTGCAAAGCGCCTGCAAGCGTGGCAGCGGCGATCGCCTGACCTGTACTACCTGCCATGACCCGCACAGCGAGCCCGCACCGGCCGAGCGGGTCGGCTTCTTTCGCGCGCGCTGCCTGGAATGTCACAACACGCCGTCGATCGCGGCAAAGCATCATCCAGAGCAGCCGGATTGTGCTCTCTGCCACATGCCCACGCGCTCCACCGCGGATATCACCCATGAACAGCTGACCGATCACAACATTCAGCGGCGGCCGGTGCACGACGGCGGCTCCGCGGGCGTTGTGGCCGGCGAGGCGTTGGTGCCGGTGGGCGGTGTGCCCGCCACGGATCGTGAACTTGGGCTGGCGTACGCGCAGATCGCCGAAAAGGGAGACCGGACCGCGGCGGAGCGTGCGCTGGCTCTCCTAACCCGGGCCGAAGGAACCGGTGCCGACGACCCGGAGCTGCACGTTCATCTTGGCTTGCTGGAGCAGATGGCGGGCGATCGCATAGGTGCCCGGCGAGAGTACGGCGCTGCTCTACGTGAAAATCCCTACGATCCCAGCGCGCTGAACAACCGCGCCGTGCTGGACGCGACAGATGGCCAGCTTTCCGAGGCGTTGCGCCTCTTCGATCGCCTGGTGCGAGCCGATCCGACGCAGACCGCCGCCGGTCTGGACCTTGCCTTTCTGGAGTGCCGGCTGGGGCAGGCAGCGGAGAGCCGCGATCTTGCAGAACGCCTGAGCAGGTTCAACCCTGATGATGCGGCGCTGCAACTGTTTCTTAGCCGTGGACAGCTTGGGAATCAGAGTTGTAAAGCAGGGGCGCATGAAATTCGTTAAAAACCGTCGCAGACTGAGAGGAACGCGCCACGTCGCGAAAGTCTCCGGCCTCGGATATCTGGCCGTCATCTCTGGCTAGGCAATGCCTTCAACCGCACCCAGCGCCGCCCCAGATAGAGCTTGACAGCATCCGGTGTGTCCGGCAGCATCTGCAACGGGCGGGGACGTTTGATGCCGGGATCGGTGAGCAGATCCCCTTCGGCAAGGGTGTGACCGCCAAGGTCCATGATAAGGAAGCGGTCGCCGAGAAATCCGCCGCCATAGGCACCGGCGGCCAAGGTTGCTTGCCCCACGAGCAAAGCGGATTCCGTCACAAGATAGAACTGGTATCTCTCCTGTACATCGCTGGCATAGCCGGAGGTATCCACCAGGGAGGCCCAAACGGTTGCATTGTCGCCGAAGCGCACGGCCGCGGCGTTGCGCAGCTGAAGGGGAGCAGTCTTCCCTTCAAAATACACAGTGGCGGGCAACAGTCTGGCCACGGCTTCGGAGGGTAGGGGATGGCCCGCAGACGAGGCGCTCTCAGTAGCCGTGGTTGATTGTTGTGGCGCCAACGCAAGCGGGGCTGCGTATAACGGCTGCACGGATCCGACGCACAAGGCCCCAAAGGACAGAAGGCTTTTGAAGCCAGCCAGGAGGCCGCCGTCTGCGAGTGAGCCTTGGTGGGAAATTTGGCGACTATAACGAACCAAGGTAAGTCCCTTTCAGGTTGATAACGGCACTGCGGCCTGCGTAGCCGGTAGCCAGACCCGCATCGTGGTTCCGCTGCCGACGACAGAATTCACCACAATTCTGCCCCCGTGCCGTTCCACGATCTCCCGCGAGATATAGAGCCCCAGACCGTTGCCCAGATCACCTTTAGTGGAGTAAAACGGCTCAAATAGGCGCTTCAGGGTCTCCGCGCTGATGCCTTTCCCATTGTCGGTGACCGCGAAGCCGGTCTCTGCACGGGACATGCCGTCCATCGCCGCCATGATCCCGATGCTCACACTGCCACCCACCGGCGCCGCGTCGATCGCATTGGCGACCAGGTTGGCCAGCACCTGGCGCAGCTGCCCGACGACCCCGGACAGCTGCGTCTGCCTGTCGCCTTCCAGCTTGACCGTGATCTGCCGGTTGCGGATCTTGCCGGCAAACAGCCGCAGTACGTCATCGACCATTTCGCCTGCGCGAAAGGTCTCGCGCTGATCGGCGCTTTCACGGTTCCAGCGCAGGGTCTGCTTCGTGATGCCGGAGATGCGCTCCAGCTCGCTTTCCACCATGCCGATGTAGCCGGTCGCCGGTCCGTCGTCATGGACCTCGGCGCGCAGCAGGTACATCAGGTTGGTGATCGCCTCCAGAGGATTGTTGATTTCGTGTGCGATTACGCTGGTCATGCGGCCGGTCAGGGCGAGCTTTTCGTTCATGCGCAGCGCGGTTTCACGCTCCTTGCTCTCGGTCAGATCGATGAAACAGCCGATCCAGCCGGCACGCGCGGCATTGGCACGATGAAAAGGTACGGCGCGCACAAAGTTCCAGCGCTCCTGCCCGCTGAAACCGCCGGGAGATTCGGGACTGGGAGTGCGCAGCCGGACCTCGGCCTCAAAGTCGGAGTTGCCGGCCACGGCTCGAATCCACAGCTGCTCGCACAGGGTAGCGTCTTCCGGACACAGCTGCCGCTCGTCAAACCAGCGGCCGCTCCCGCTCAGCCCCGTGTTCTGCCAGCGCTCGTTGGTGTAGGTCAAGTCACCGGAGTCATCGGCCGTGAAGACGCGCACGGGAAGCGCCTGGGTGAGCTGGCGGAATCTTGCTTCGCCCAGTTCGACCGCCTCTTCGGCGCGCCGCAGGCTGATGGTCGTGAGCGCGGAACGAAAATCACGTGCCGAATCCACCTCCACCGCCGTCCATTGTTCACTGCGTCCCTGTACGGTCTCTTTCCACTCGCCAAATGAGTTCCGCGGGTGAAGGGTCTGGTTTGCGGCGATGATCTTGTCCGGCTCACCCGCCCAACGCACCGTCTTCACCACCTCCGGTCGGAACCAAAGCAGATAGCGATGCTGGACGGCGGAGATTCTGATCGCAAGAAGGCCGCTGGCTTCGGAGCCGATCTCGTCGGTCCAGGGCAGCTCGGCGCTTAGGTGGGAGCTGACGAAGGTATCAAGCTCCTGCGTCTGGTTCAGCCACTCCGTGAGGCGCACGATGGCGGCCTGCGACGGCACCTCGCCATGCGTGACGACATCGCCATCCACCACCAGCGCGACGCCGGCAGCGTTGGTGATCTGGATCACCTGCGCCAGCTGTCCTGTGAGCCCATCCAAGTGATTTTGGTGATTTTGCCCGGCCGCGAGCTCGGTGAGGATGTTCCGCTGCACCGCGTGGAACTGCACCAGCTGTTGCAGGCGGGAGGCCGTACCAAAGCTCGAAAGCTGGGTGCTGGCCATCTTGGTCAGCATGTCGCAGGCACTGCGGATCAGGTAGGGAACAAGGTGCGGCTCGGCATGATGCCCGCTCACGAGCCCCCAGAGCCTTCCGTCCGTGACCAGGGACACCGACATGGAGGCCTGCGTGCCCATGTTGCGCATGTATTCCAGGTGCGTCGGCGAAACGCTGCGCAGGAGGCTCAGCGACAGATCGAAGCCACCGGTGTCCTGCCCTGGCAGTCCACGCAAAGGAGAGGGCGTATAGGTGGCATCCGGAATGATGCGTACCGTGTTGAGCACGTACAGATCGCGCGCTTGCTGTGGGATATCCGAAGATGGAAAGCGCAGGCCAAGGTAGCTAGGGAGCTTGCCATTGTTAATCTCGGAGAGTACGGTGCCATGGCCTTCCGCGTCGAAGCTGTAAAGCAGAACCCGGTCGAAGCCGGTCAGGTCGGCAATTTGGCGCGTGAGCGCGTTGCAAAGCTCACGCTCGTTCTGTAAGCGGCTCAGCGTACCGACGAAGTTGGTGATAACCCCGTTCATCATCTCCGGGCCGACGAGTTGATCCTGCAGCTCAAACTCAAGTACGCGTTCCGAGCCCGTGCAGTGCGTGGTGACGCTGAAGTACTCGCCCTGCAAACGGAAAGACCCCAGAAAGGTGACCAGACCGTCCCGTTCTGCCTCGGGAATGTAACGCAGGCCTCGCAGGGCGGCCAGTAGCTCCCGGCCCAGCAGGGTTTCGAGCGGGGCGCCCAGAACTAAGCGAAACGGCAGGCGAAGAAAACGCTCCGCATTTTCACTCGCAATCAAGATCGAGCGGAACTCGCCGTCGGTGACCAGCAGAAATCCATGCTGCTGCACCGCGCCGGGCACCCGGATGGGCTCGTCCTCACAGTGCACCTCGGTCGCAGCGATGCTCTCAGCTACCCGGCTGGTTTCCTTTGAGACGGTGTCCTGATGCGCATTCACGGTAAGTTCGATGCCTGATTGCGTTGCGACGTTCCTGCCACCATCGCGCTAGTCGCTGCCGTTGCCGGCGCAGCAGTCTCTTTTGCAGCCGGCGCCACTGCTATCCCTGCCGCCGGCTGCTCGCCTCCCTCTAGCGCCTGACGGAATGCGGTAAATGTGCGGCGCGCCGTGCTCAGCAGGCGGACGGACATCTCCTCCGGAACCGCCGCGATCTCCGCGGTGACCTCCTTCCAGAGAGCGCCGGTCGCCGCTCCGTGACCCTGGAAGTACGCGTTGCCCTGCCCGGGCGTGAGTTCCAGCACCGTCTCCACCTGCCGCGCAAGGATGCGCCCTCCCAGCGTAGATCCTTCCAGGACGTAAAGGGCGCCGAGGAACCCGGCTTCGTACTCCCTCTCTGTGCCGTCACTGGCAAGCTCCCTCACTTGCTTTGCTGACATTTCCAGGATGGAAGACCAGGCGGGGTCTCGGCTGTCACTCGGGCCGGCAGGGTCTGCGGCCGTCTCGCCGCCGAGTGTGTGCAAATCCGCCAGCAGGAGATGGCTTCGGCGGCGTGGCTCCAGCATGGGTCGCAGCCGCTGTGGGACATTTTCAGCACACCAATCTTCCCAGCTCCGCAGAATGGGCAGCAGGCAACGGAGAACGTGGGCGTAACGTTCCCGCGTGAGATCCGGCCCAAGTAAGGGCATGGCCGCTTCGGTAGCTTCGTGCTCTGAGCGGGTCGCCTCCCGAAGGTATTGCAGATCCATACGGTATTTTCGCGCAACCAGCGGGAGCGGATGGGGCTCAATTGAGACAAACTACGTTCCCGTGTTGGAACGGTCAAGGCAGAGAGGCCGCGTCGTTCCAAAATGGGCCGACAGTATGGACTTCTTTTCGGGGAAACACAACACTCCGTGGACGATCCGGCATCCACGTACTTAACCCCATGGAGCAAGATCGTCGGGGTACGCGGAAAGATTCCTATGCACCTCCTTCAAACGACCAAAATCCTGCCTGCGGCGCTCGTCCTGATCTCTGCCGTCACCCTCACCGCGGAGCAGATGCCGAGCCGTCTGCAGGGGAGCTGGCGCATCACCAAGGTGCTGCCGACGACCAATAGCGCCTGCTGGGGTAAGCAGCAGGCGGAGCCCCTGCTGGGCTCCACACTCACCTACCGCGACGACTCGCTCCGCTGGCGCGGCGGTTCGGTGCCGCTCGATGACATCACCACCCGCAGCGTGACGGATGACGTCTTTCAAAAAGAAAATCGAGGGTCGGAGAGTCCGGCCAGCTTCGCACAGCTGGGCATCCACTCGCGTGCGGTAACGGAGGTGGATCTTCAGCACGAAGATGCCGACATCACCGGCGCGACCACCGAAGTTCCGGGCGACTCCGTTTTGCTCGCCGGGCCGAATCGAATCGTCGTGAGTGCCTGCGGCGTGTACTTCGAAGCCACCCGCGGGAGTGCTGGTCTGGCGAGAACCAGTTTCAAGCGCTAGGTGAACTGCATCTGCTGGTCACCGACCCGTCACTGGCGCAGCAAAACCAGCGTCACGCCCTGTCCGCCCTCGTTGTACGGTGGCTCTTCCACCCCGGTAACGTGTGGGTGCTTCTTCAAGGCATCACGCAGGGTGCGCCTTAGGATGCCCATGCCGACTCCGTGCACCACGCGAATGTGGTGCAGGCCTGCCAGAAACGCCCGCTCCACGAAGCGATCGACCTCGGCCTCGGCCTCGTCGGCGGTGCGGCCGATGACGTTGATCTCCGGACTCATGTAGTCGGAGTCGCCGCCGGCGATGTACACGCCTCCGCGGCGCCGATTCAGGCTGTCCCCCGAGGGCTCCTTTACCTGGGTTAGTTCGGCGACGTCCGAGCGCGGTACCCGGGTTTTCATGGTGCCGAAGCTGACCTCGAGCGTTCGGGCGTCGATGACCCGCTCCACGCGGCCTTCGCGATTGAGGCTGCGCAGGCGAACGAGATCGCCCGGGCGGGGTTCGCCGTCACGGCGTGCCTTGCCGTTACTCTGTTTGGCGGGTTCCGGCGTGCTGTGCGCCTCCACCGTGGATTGAAACTGCTCCGAAAACTCACGTTTCAGCCGTGCGATCCGCAGGGCCGAGTCCTTGGCGATCTTCTGGGCGATGGTCCGGTCGTCGATGGCCTTGACCGTGTCGCGCAGCTGCGCCTCGAACTCCTTGATCAGCCCCCCGAGCTGCCGTTCAAGCTCCCGGGTGCGCGCCTGCTGCTCCTTGCGCCCTTCGGCCTGCACGAACTCCCGTTCGCGCTCGAGCTTGCGGGCGGTCTCAGCGTTTTGCGCCCGCTCGGCGCCCGCGGCTGTCAGCTGGGCATGCAACTCGTCCAGAAAGCGCCCAATATCGATCTGCTGCGAGCTCATCTGCGCGCGGGCATCGGCGACGATCGCCGGGTCCAGGCCCAGTCTCGCGGCGATATTCAACCCTGCGGAGGCGCCGGGAACCCCTAGCCGCAGCTCATAGGTGGGCGAAAGCGTGGCTTCGTCGAAGCCGACCGCGGCGTTGAGCACGTCCTCATGCTTGGCCGCGTAGACCTTGAGCGCCGTCAGGTGGGTGGTGACGATCGACCAGGCATTCCGGTCCAGAAAATGACCGGCGACCGCAACCGCAAGGGCCGCACCCTCCTCCGGGTCTGTTGCGGAGCCGAGTTCGTCCAGCAGCACCAGGGACCGATCGTCGGCCAGCCGGGCGATGCGGTCTACGTTGGTGACATGGGCGGAAAAGGTGGAAAGGTTCGTCTCTAGCGATTGCGCATCACCGATATCGGCGTAAATAGCCGTAAATATCGGCAGATGCGCGGTCTCGGCGGGTACTGGAAATCCCGCCTGCGCCATGAGCGCCAGCAGGCCGGCCGTCTTCAGGGCCACGGTCTTGCCGCCGGTATTGGGGCCGGAGATGATCATCTGCCGCTTGCCCTCGGGCAACGCCAGCGTCAGCGGGACGATGTGCGCGCCGGTTTCGCGGAGGCGGAGTTCCAGCAGGGGATGACGCGCGGAGGTCAGCTCAAACGGTTGGCTCTCATCCGGTTCGCTGTCGCCCGGCACCGTGGCGGCACCTTCGAATCGGGGACGCACACAATCAAGGTCCTGGGCGAAGCGGGCCGCTGCACCGTGGGCATCGGCTTCGGCGAGAATCTGCGCACCCAGGGCAAGCGCCGTGCTGGACCCCGCGACCGCGCGAGTCATGGCGAGCAGAATGCGGTGGATCTCGGCCTGTTCCTCGCCCAGCAATCGCGTCAGTTCGTTGTTGCTTTCAATGGTGTCGAGCGGCTCAACGAAGACAGTCTGACCGGACGAGCTGGTGCCATGCACAACGCCGGGCACGCGCCGCCGGGCCTCGGCCTTGACGGGGATCACGAAACGGTCGCCGCGCACGGTAATCAGGGCATCCTGCACCAGGTTGTCGGCGCTGAGGCGGTCGAGCGCGCGGCGCAGGCTGGCCTCGATCACCGCGTGCTGCCGGCCCAGGGCGCGGCGGATGCGGGAAAGCTCGGGTGAGGCGTCATCGGATAACGATCCGTCCGGTTCCAGCTTGCCCTCGAGCCCCCGTAGCAGCCCGGAAAGATCATGCTCCAGCAGCGGCGCCGAGAGCTCCTCGATCGCCGGCCAGGCATCCTTCACAGCGTCCGGCGGGGTCAGCACCAGCTGCCGCCAGGCTTCCACCCGTCCGGCGTGGCCAACTACGCGCAGCAGCTCCTCAGCTTCCAGCGCCGCCCCGGGGATGCGGGCCTTGGCCAGGGTGTCGCCGACATCGAAGATGCCGCGAAAACTGAAGGGCATGCCGCCCGCCAGCAAGAGCCGCATCTCGGCGGTGCGGCTCTGCTGCGTTTCAATCCAGGCAAGATCTGCGGAGGGCTCGAGGACGCGCACATGGGCCTGGCCCAGCGGCGACTGCGCCCGCCCGGCGACACGCTCGCGCAGTGCCTCCCACTGCAGCGCCGCGCCGCCGCGTTCGGTCAGGACTTGGGGTATCTCCGGGGTCGTCATGTCCTCTATTAGAAGCGATCTGTGGCGGAAAGTGGCAGGCTTGACGCGGGCTTCTGCGGCGTCGCAAAACTTCGGGACGCCGCAGTCTGCAACGTCCCGCCCCCACCGGTACTCCAACGCGGTATGCCGTATCCCGATACCCGCCTTCGCCGTCTCCGTTCGACCCCGGCCATGCGTTCGCTCGTGCGCGAAACGCAGCTGCATCCCGGGGCGCTGATTTACCCGCTATTTTTGTGTGAAGGCGAGGGTGTCCGCCGCGAGGTTGGCTCCATGCCCGGCGTCTTTAATCTCTCGGTGGACGAGGCGGTGAAGGAGGCGGAGACGGCCGCCGCACTCGGGCTAGGCGGTCTGCTGTTGTTCGGCATCCCTGATCGAAAGGACGAGCAAGGATCCGGCGCCTACGCCAGCGACGGCATCACGCAGCGCGGCCTGCGCGCCATTAAGGCAAACGCCGCGGCCAAGAAGCTGGTGGTCATCGCCGACGTCTGCCTGTGCGAGTACACCTCCCATGGCCATTGCGGCGTGGTGCGGCGTCCGGGTTCACCCGAGGAGGTGCGCGACCTCGAAGCCGGTGCGGTGGATGAATTTACCGTCGATAATGACGCCTCGCTGCCGCTGCTCGCGCGGGCCGCCGTCTCGCTCGCCGAGGCCGGGGCAGATATCGTTGCCCCGTCCGACATGATGGATGGCCGTGTGGAGGCGATTCGAAGAGCGCTGGACGCCGACGGTCAATCGGAAACGCCGATCATGAGCTATGCTTCGAAGTTTGCCTCGGCCTTCTACGGGCCTTTTCGTGAGGCCGCGGACTCGACCCCGCAGTTCGGCGATCGCCGTGCCTACCAAATGGATGGCGCGAACCGCCGCGAAGCCATGCGGGAGATCGAACAAGATATCGCGGAAGGGGCGGACATGTTGCTGATGAAGCCCGGCATGCCGTATCTCGACATCCTGCGTGACGCGCGGATGCATACCGATCTGCCACTGGGGGTGTACCAGGTCTCGGGCGAGTATGCGATGTTGCAGGCGGCTTTCGAACGTGGCTGGCTGGATCGCGACCGTACGACCCTCGAAAGCCTGATCAGCTTTCGACGCGCGGGAGCCGATTTTATCGTCAGCTACTTCGCCAAGGCAGCAGCAGAGCTGCTATGACCACACCAGCATGGGATTGGCGAGTACAGACGCAAATCGCACGCTGGTGTGTTTTACCAAGTTGACGTAAGTGCCGTCCGAAGAGTGGTTCAGACCATGAACTCCAGGATCTGTCGCAGCTGTTCGGTCGTCAGATCGATGACCCGGTGGGTTGCCAGCTCCTGAATCTCACGCACTTGGCGTTCGCGCCGGGAGATCGAATCGAGCTCCGACGTGAAGCGGGTACCGATGCTGGGCGTGTGCGTGGCAGGCGGTTGCTTCATCTCCGAGGCAGCCACAATAACGCCGAAGCCGCCCTGACCGCGCAGTTCGTCCATCGTGGTGGCGGTGCTGTTGGTTGCGCGGGCAAAGACGCCCACGTCGTTTGCATTGTCATATTCCGTGCTGCTGATGCGATTCTCCTGCTGGTCGGCAACTGAGGAACGCGGGGCTTTTTCAGACTTCCACATGCTGTTCGTTCTCCGTAGGGTCTTCACGATCGATCCGACGGCCTCGCCGGGATACGGTTTGGGGTGCGGTTCTTGGAAAAGAGCGAAGTCTATGTTGCTCGTCGGGTGCCTTCGCTCCGCGCCATGGCAGGACGTCTTCAATTAGAACGCCGGCAACCCCGAAAAGGATTGCTCTCGTGAGCGTACCCTGCGCCGGAAAAGCGCAGTAGCGGCATGTAGACGCCGTCGTTCATAAGCGACAGGGTACGCCGCAGCTCATTACTTGCCGGCGAGGAACCCTCGCGGGATATCGGGGAGCTAGAAAGTAACCGCGCTGAAAACCGAATATGCTGCGCTCGCGTTCTTCAAAAGTACGCACTCGGGTGCTGCGGTGATTCAATTTGGGACACAGATGCCCGGATCGTACGTGGTCTGAAGAAAGAAAGAGCAACGTTTTCAGGAACTTCAGAAGATCTCGGGCGGTGGCCGCGCCTCTGTCGCTAACTCGAACGTGTGCCGGGTGCTACCCAGGTTGTAGCGAGAAGCGCTTCTCTCCGTGGTTCACTGCAAGGGGCGTGAGTAACTTTCTTGGGCCGAAAGGATGGTTACGGATGTGCCAAAGTGAGCGCGACCTGTAGCCTGACTCGGTGTTTGCAATGGTGTTATGTCTTTTCGAACCTCGGCAGGGTCTATCAGAGGAGTAGCCGTGAGCAGCGCCCCTAACAAGAAAGCTTCGCCTCGGAGAAAGTCGTTCGTCGGTTCATTCCCCGGCAAAGGCATCGGTCAGTTCAGCACGGAGTTTCAGCGGATGTCGGTCCTCGTGTCTGGCGTCTGGGCCCGCCTCCTGGCCGCCGCCCTACTGTTGTTTTTGGCTCAGGGGAGTGCCCATGCGCAGGCGGCGCATAGCGTCGGTGAGGTAACCACCTTCGGCTCGGGCTTCTCTAATCCGCACGCCGTTGTGGTAGATCCCGCCGGGAACCTATATGTAGCCGACTACAACACCGGTAACGTGTACGAAGAAGCGCTGCAGGCTGACGGAACCTATACCCAAACCGTGCTTTTCCCGAGTAACGGGTACGGTTCTGCTATCGGTCTGGCACGGGACAGCAGCGGTAACTTTTATATCGCCGGTAACGGAGTTGTGACGAAGGAAACAGCCCGGGCAGGCGGCGGTTACCTCGCAAGCACGATCGGCAAGTTCACCGATCCGGTGGGCGTGGCGGTGGACCCTGCCGGTGATGTCTTTGTCGCGGACGACAATGAGAGTTCCCTATACGAACTGTCCGCCGGCACCTATGCGCAGACCGTGATCGACTTCAACACCCTGCCTACCCCCTATGCCGTCTCCATCGATAGCTCCGGCAACCTCTACGTGGGAACGGTTCGCGGAGCGTACATCGAAAAGTACACCCTGAATCAGGGCGCCTATAACAAGTCGAACGTGCTGAACGCACCTTCAACGTACGGTGTTATCGCAGACGACCTCGGCAACCTATTCTATGCCAGCCCCAGCCAGTTTATGAAGGCAACCCTGAGCAATGGAACCTATAGCGAACAGGTGTACTACGACTATCGCGCTCAGGCAGTAACACAGGGGCCGGATCGCGAGCTCTACGCGGTTTCGTACTTTGAATCCACGGGCGTGCGGCTAAACCCTGCACCCAGCTTTGGCAGTGTACCGGTCGGCACCACGGCAACTCGCCAGATTACGATCAGCTTCACCGTGGATGTCGCGGGCACGTTCGGAACGCCCGCGGCGATGACTCAGGGAGCAGGCAGACTCGACTATGGCGTCGTGTCCACGACGTGTTCCGGAGCGCTCTCCGCGGGAACCGGGTGCACGGTCACTGTCGCTTTTAAGCCGACCGCTCCGGGATTGCGCTCCGGCGGCGTCAACCTGGTCGATGCAAACGGTAACGTACTAGCGAGCGCGCCCATCAGCGGCGTCGGCACCGGGCCGCAGGGCGTGATCTACCCAGGCACGCCGACTACGCTGACCAGCGGTCCGGGTACGAGTTTGCGCACGGGTGCGGTAGCGACCGACGGCGGCGGCGATGTGTACGCGGCTACCTCCAGCGGCTCGATTCTGAAGCAGACGCGGGCAAACGGCGGCTATACGCAATCCACCCTTGGTTCCGGGATTGGCAATGTGTCCGCCATGGCCGTGGATGGCCTTGGGAACCTCTTCGTGGCTGACAGCGCACAACAGCAGGTCGTAGAGGAGATCTTCCAGCCGTCGACGGGCACCTATACGCAGCTGCCGGTGTTTACCGCGAGCGTGAATGGTCTCGGGCAGGTTGGCGCCGTCGCGGTCGATGGAAGCGGCACGGTCTACCTCGGCAACGGTGACCAGCTGCTCAAGGAGGTGCCATACGGCAGCGGCTACGTCCAGAGCGTCGTAAGCTCCAGCTTTACTCAGGTCGTCGCATTAACTGTCGACGGCGCCGGCGACGTCTTCGCGGCGGATGCCGGGACGGGTTCAATTTACAAGGAGATACCCGCGGCAGGCGGCACCTACAGCCAGACCGCTGTTGTCACAGGTCTGGGCAATTTGAACGGCCTCGGACTGGATGCGGCGGGGACCCTGTATGTCACCGCTCCGGGGTTAAGTGAGGGTGTGCTGCGTTACGCAGCTGCCGGTAATGGAACGTATCAGCCGCTGAACACCATCGCAGGCTTCGCCAGCCCTAGAGGTGTTGCGCTCGATGGAGCAGGCAATCTGTATGTCACGGCGGAAGCGAATGGAGCCAACGGCGCCGGTGGAACCACGGTCCTCTTCCGGCTGGATGTGGCTGATCCGCAGACCCTCACCTTTCCCCTGACAACCACGGGGAGTCGCACCGCGGCCCAAACAGTCACCCTGATGAACATCGGGAACGTCCCGCTGGCCCTCTCAGGAATCGCTACATCTTCCGCGAATTTTTCGGTGGATGCAGCGACGACCACATGCACGGCAACCGGCTCTTTGGCCCTGGCGGCCAGTTGCGTCGCAGGCGTTGCCTTCACGCCGCAGCTCGCCGGTCCACTCACGGGCACGTTGAACATTACGGACAACACGCTGAACCAGCCCGGTGCGGTGCAGACGGTGCTGTTGAGCGCGGCAGGCATCGGTCCCGTCACGGTGGCTGTTTCCAATCTGAGCGTCGTGGACGGCACAGCCAGCGCGACCCTGACCGCCACGGTGACCTACGCGGGGACGGTGGCTCCCAGCGGCGGATTGACATTCGTTGTGGATAACGGGCCAGCCGTAACTGCAAGCTGCAACGCCGGCGCTTCGGTTCTAACCTGTACGAGCCGGTATTCCACGGCCACGCTTGCGGTAGGTGCGCATACGATTACCGCCTCCGAAGCTGCCGATACTTACTACTCCGCAGCTACCGGCACCGGCACGTTGACGGTGACAATGGCTCCTGCTCTCGATTTCAGCTTCACGAACTCGGGAACCACAACAGCGACGATTGATTCCGGCGCGAGTGCCACGTACACCTTTCAGTTGGCACCCTCAGATAGCGGTTTTCCGGGAGGGGTGACCTTGACCGTGAGTGGACTGCCGCCTCAGGCGACCTACAAGCTGACTCCATCGTCCGTGGCCGCATCCTCCGGTCAGCAGCTTGTGCAACTCACCATCCAAACGGCCGCCCCTACCACAACGACCGCGGACAACGTGGCGCCCAGCCCGCCCTGGGCCAAAGGCGCCGCGGTGTTGACGGCGATGCTTCTCCCCTTTGGGGTAGCTCGTCATCGCCGCCGATGGATGGGGAGGAGCCTGGCCTTTGCGCTGGCGATGCTGGTCAGCGTGGCAGCGATTACCGGCCTTACGGGCTGCGGATTCCTGGGATATGCCTACCAGTCTCCCGGCAGCTTTGTGGTGACTGTCACGGCCACCAGCGGCTCTGTGCAGCACAGCGCGGCGGTTAACCTGACCGTGCAGTAAAGGGACTCGCACGGTCAGTCACGGAAGGGATGCTGCTGCGGTGGCGATGTTGGCCGCTATCAACCTCGTGCCGGAGCATTCAGCAGGGCCTGGACCTCGCCGAGGTACGCAAGCTTCGGCCTTAGGTCTGCGTCAAAGGGCAAAGCTCGTTCGGGCAACTTATCCGGACGGGGGTCCTCGCCGTTCAACCAGGTGTACTTGTCGGTAACACCCCAGGTGAGAACGGCGAGGATGGCCGGGTTCGCCAGCGCCAGGTTGAGGTACTGGTAGTAGGCCGCTCCGACCACCTTGTCGCGGGTTTGTCTGTCGGCTCCCAGGGCACGATCGTTCACATCCATCTCCGTCAGCAGGATCTGCAGACCCATGGACTGAATTTCATGCATGAAGCCGGTCAGACCTCCCCCGTAGCGGGCGTTTCCGTCGGCGGAGATGTGCGATTGAATGCCAACGGCATCTAGCGGAATACCACGTTCCTGCATGCCGCGCACAAGCTTCAGCACGGCGGAACGCTTGTCCGCGTCGGCTGGCGCGTCGCCCTCGATGCCGTAATCGTTGTAGCAAAGCAGGGCGTGAGGATCGACCTGACGTGCGGTTCTGAACGCGAGATCGATGTAGCCCGGCCCGAGCAGCTTGTACCACGGCGAGTCGCGCAGGCCGCTGGGTTTGCCGTCTTCCACATGGATGGCCTCGTTCACCACATCCCAACTGTGCACCCGTCCGGCGTAACGCCCGCCCACGGTTTCGATGTGATTGACAAGAATCGAAGCCGCGTTTCCGGCGGTGGCATAGCCCTCAAACCACGCTGGGAGTTGGCGGTGCCAGACGAAATTATGACCGCGTACCTGCATACCGTGGGTCTGGGCGAAGCTGAAGAGGAAATCGGGCTCATCGAACGAGAACTTGTCCAGTGCTGGGTGAATCGGACCGAACTTCATCGCGTTTTCAGCAACGACGATGTTGGCCTGCTCCTTCACGAGCTGCGCGTAGGCGGTATCGGTTTGCAGCGCCTGGATGTTTACGGCGCAACCGGCCAGCAGACCGCGGGTTCGGGCGGCTTCGCGGATGGTCGGCAGCTGGGCGGGCACGGCGGTGGTGCCGGCCGCGAGACCCATCCGGTACTCTTGGTGGTCCGTTGTGGGGGCTGGTACCTGGCCTGCGCCTTTGGCGCGCAAAAAGGGATTGGCCGAAGCTTGCAGGTCGTGGAGAGCGGCAGCTCCCATCGCGGTGGATGTGGCAAGAAACCGGCGTCGCGAGATCGGCATGAGGTCATTGTCTCGCAGACGCGCGGCGGCGGCGGGGCTGACGGCCGGATGCTTGTAGACTGGGGGAGTGCAGGCGGCCGGATGGTCGCTGCCGCGCGCGGTTGGTCTCGGCTGATTGTCGCGCGGGGGAGGAAAGTCCGAACTCCGCAGGGCAGTGTGCCGGATAACGTCCGGGACCTCAGCGTCAAGGCTGAGGGACGGCCAGTGCAACAGAAAGCAAACCGCCAGGCGGTTCGCAAGAGCTGCAGGGTAAGGGTGAAAGGGTGGGGTAAGAGCCCACCGCACCGGCAGCAATGTCGGTGGCATGGTAAACCCCACACGGAGCAAGACCAAATAGGCAGGAAAGCCGATTCGCCCCTCTCCAGGCGAGGCTGCGCAACGGCCCGTTGCGCCATAGGCGGAGAGAGTGTGTTGTTCGTGTAAGCGGGCAGCCACAGCCGGAACCTGCGGGTAGGTTGCTGGAGCCAGGCAGCAATGCCTGGCCTAGAGGAATGACCATCTAGAACAGAATTCGGCTTATGAGCCGCCTGCACATTTCTTTTACTGTCGCAGCAGCCCGGATGTAGGCTGCGGCGTGCGTTGAGAGCCGCACGCTCCACTGTGGCAGGCATGCCCCGAATGGGGCAGGGACGGCAGCGCCAGTGGTACGTGCCCGGGAGGTCGAGGGACTGCCCCGCGTCGTTTGGGTCGCTAGACTGACCGAGCGTACCGGCCATGACCCTTTCGGCTCCTCCAATTCGCAGGCTTCTTTTGTTCGCACCGTTTCTGTTGGTGGTGTCCGTCATCGGTTGCGGCGGCGTAACCAGCGCCGGAGTCGCCGGTTCCGGGGCCGCGACGGGTAGCACGGGGACTACGGGCTCGACGGGCAGCACAGGTTCGCCCGGATCCACAGGCAATACGGGCTCGACGGGAAGCACAGGAGCTACCGGGACGACAGGCTCAAGTGGGTCCACCGGCACCACGGGTTTGACTGGCACTACGGGATCTACAGGCTCAACCGGGACTACGGGCTCAACGGGGACTACAGGCACAACTGGAAGCACCGGATCTACGGGCACGACCGGCAGTACCGGAGCTACAGGAAACACAGGCTCAAGCGGCAGCACCGGCTCTACGGGCAGCACAGGCTCTACGGGCAGCACGGGGCCGGTAGCCACGACCACGCTGCCGGGACGGGTTCTCGCTGGAAATCAACCGGTGGCCGGCGCCTCGGTGCAGCTGTTTGCGGTAGGATCTGGCGGGAACGGTTCGGCTTCGACCAGCCTGCTGACGCAGGCTGTAACGACCGATGCGGGCGGCGGATTCAGCCTGGTCGGCGACTACACCTGCCCCTCGGCGAATCAGCAGGTCTACCTGGTGACAGTCGGCGGCAATCCCCTACAGGGAGGAGCCGCGAACGGCGCGCTCGTGCTTGCGAGTGCGTTGGGGAACTGCGGCGATCTACAGACGAGCAGTCAGAAGCTGGTGGTGAATGAGGTGACCACGGTTGCGGCAGGCTACGCCCTGGCTCCGTTTGTTACCGCTTTTGACCATGTGGGCGCCAGCTCTACGAACCAGCTGGGCCTGAAAAACGCCTTTCTGAATGCACATCTGCTCGCCGACTCCGTGACGGGTCAGGCGGCATCGGTCGCGGGCAATCTCACCCTTGAAACGGCCAAGCTGTATGCATTGGCGAATGCACTGGCGAGCTGCACGGCTTCGACCGGCGGCGCTGCCTGCACACCCCTGTTCACGGCGGCGACCCCGGGCAGCGGATCGGGCACAGCGCCGGCCGATACCCTGACCGCGCTGATGGGCATCGTAAAAAATCCGGGGAACAACGTTGCGGCTGTCTTCAACACGCAGGCCGGCGTGCCTCCGTTCGCGCCCACGTTGCCGGCGGCTCCGCATGACTGGACCATGAGCCTGACGGTGACAGGCGGTGGACTCTTCGAGCCGACGGCTTTGGCGATCGACAAGTCCGGCAATGTCTGGGCGACAAACTACGGCGGCCCTGCAAGTGACGGAACCGTGAATCCGATCGGTGTCGTCGCCTACTCCCCGCAGGGCACGCCCTTCAGCGGCACTCCTTTTAGCGACGGGCAGACGGAGGCTTACGGCCTGACGCTCGACACGAACGGCGACGTCTGGGTGACGAGCGAGGAGAACGTAGGCCATGGCAACACCACGGGCAGCGTCGCCAAGCTGCTGGGGGCAAGCAGCAGCACGCCCGGCACGCTGGTGAACACCTTCTCCGATCAGACCCTGTATTTTCCCGAATCCATTGCCGCGGATACGACCAACAATACGATTCTGATCGGCAACTACGCCAGCGGCACGGCCACGATCTACGATTTAAGCGGAAATTTCCTGCGCAATGTGGGGTCAGGCTACTCGTCGTACACCATTGGAGTGGCCGCCGACGGTGCCGGCGGACTCTGGCTGGCGAACGAGGGTGCGCAGGACGTGACGCACGTAGCTGCCGACGGTACGGCGCAAAATGCAACCTGTTGTGACGGTCCAGGTGCCCTGGCGGTTGACCCGCAGGCCAATGTCTGGGTTGCCAACACGCTGCCCAACGGCGGTAGTTTTACCTTCAGCGAGGTCTCGAGCACTGGGGCGCTGCGGATCACGGAGCAGAGTGCCGGCGGTCTGTTCACGCCGGGCGGCGCGGCGATCGATGCCGCCGGCCAGTTTTGGGTGACGAACTACTACGATGGCTCGTTTACCGAGATCGCCGGCAACAACGCCACTGTCTCTGCCGGCACGGGCATCTCCCCGTTCGCCTTTGGTAAGGACGCGGCACTGCTGCAGCCCTTTGCGATCGCTCCGGACGCCAGTGGAAACCTGTGGATTTCTAACCGTGTGCGCAACAGCCTGGTGATGTTCTTCGGGCTGGCGACCCCGACCGCGACGCCTGCGCCGCCGCTGCCGGCTGCACCATAAGCGAACTTACATTTTCTCTTTCAGGCCAAGCCTGATCAGCAAGCGATTCATGGGAAAGCTCGTAGCAAAGCCGCAGACCATGGCAATCTGCATCATGAGCCAGTAGCGCGGATCGAAGGGCGTCAGATGGTGCGGCGCCGGAAACAGCCGGAAGTACACCAGCGCCATAAACAGATACATGCCGATCTGGAAGGCAAGAATGGAGAGGGTATCTGCTTTCACCGCGGCCCAGATTGCGCCAGCCGGAGTAAGGTCGTCGCGCATGGGTTTGATCGCCAGGTATTGGAACAAAATGCCCACCGCCCACGCTACGGCAAAATCCAGGGTGTACTCCGCCCAAAGCACCGATCCGAAGAGGGTGAGACCGCTCGCGGCAATAGCGAACTCCGTGCCCACGTCCGAAATCATGCAGCCGGCACCGCAATGGCTGGTCCCTTCCGCGACCTGGGCAATCGTCGGGGGCGCGTCTTTTGCCTCGACGTTCCCCATCCTGCCGGTTGCTCCGGTTTGGCTGCTGGATTTCGACTTGCCGACACCCAGGGTGAAGTAGGCCCAAAGTCCAAACACGCTGAAGTACAACGCCGTGACAGGCCAGACTACGTTCATGATGCCCATGCGTTGCGGGCGGCGTACCTCGTCCACAGCGATGGTGATGGCGCAACTAATCGCTACGGCAATGGAGATCCAAGCAACGATGGTCAGATTCATTCGAACCTCAGCTGGTTCAGATTCGCGGGGAGTTGACACCGTTGTGCGACAACGGAAGCCGGCGCAACCTGCTTCGAAGAGAGCCGTCTAACAATCGCGGAGGAATGGTGACTTTCAGCATGTTTCCTGCTTCAACGACAGCCAAGCCTTCTGCCGTGCCCGGCGCAGAGACCGTCATCGTGCCGGAGAAGACGTCCGCCCCCCAGCGCTCCTCGGGTAGCCTCTCGGGACTGTTGCTGCTGGCTCGGATTCTGTTCGCCCTCATCCTGTTTGCACCGCTGCTGTTGGCCGCTGCCGTAAAATCGCCGAGTCCGAAGAACGCTCCTTTTCAGTTGCTGACCCACCGCATGGACGTAGATGTGGACGGGGCGCCGAATGCGTATGGACCGCCCGGCAGTAAGGCGCTGGATTCTCTGAAGCATGCGCACTACCGCGGCTGGCGGAACGCCGACATCGTCGGGTATCTCACCGAAGACCACCATCCCCACGTGCCGGTCGTGCAGGGTCCGCAGGATCCCTTCCCGGGGCTGTATATCTCCCAGACGGCTTTTACGGATGCAGCTCGCAGGCGCGAGACCGATGTGTCGCGCTACGTGGATGCAACGCGGATCAACTACGTGGTGCTGGGCGATGAGGCACATGCGAAGGGAGCACGTTTGGGAGATTTCGTTGCGGTGTATTCGCGGGCTACCCACCGCGTCGTCTTCGGCATCGTCGGCGACAGCGGCAACCCTTCCGGCGATGAGGGTTCGCTGCATCTGCTGCAGGATCTCGGCTATCCGTTTCACGACGGAAAGCATGATGCGGTTGAGCACGCGGAGATCGTCGTTCGCTACTTCCCGCATTCCAATCCGCACAGCCTCTTCTTTCACACACAGGCCGCGCTCGATGCGGCCGCGATGCGAGAAGGCCTGAGCCGGGATTTCAGTTCGAGTCCACTGGAGCGCAAAGGGCATCCAAGGACGCATTAGATCGCCGGCGGCGATTGAGCGTTTAAGGAGAAATGCATGGAATATCGTCAGTTGGGTCGTTCCGGCTTGAAGGTGCCTGAGCTCTGCTTCGGCACCGGTACCTTTGGCGCCGGCAACGAGTTCTTCGCCGCATGGGGAAACACGCAGGTGGAGGAGGCACGCAAGCTCATCGACGTCTGTATGGAGGCCGGCTGTAACTTCTTCGATACAGCCGATGTCTACTCCGAGGGCAAGAGCGAGGCCGTGTTGGCCGAGGCGGTCAGCCACCTGAAGCGCGAAGACATTCTGATCTCTACAAAGGCTACCTTTCGCTTCGGCAAAGGCCCGAACGATGCCGGCAGTTCCCGCTACCATTTGACGCAGGCGCTGGAAGGCTCGCTGAAGCGGTTGAAGACCGACTATGTGGACGTCTACCACCTGCATGCCTTCGATGCCCTCACTCCCGTGGAGGAGACGCTGAACACGCTGGACAAGATGGTGCGCGAAGGCAAGGTCCGGTACATTGCGTGCTCGAACTTCTCCGGCTGGCACCTGATGAAGTCACTCAGCGTGAGCGAACGGTATGGCTGGGCACGGTATGTCGGCCACCAGGTGTACTACTCACTGGTGGGCCGCGATTACGAGTGGGAGTTGATGCCGCTCGCTGCCGATCAGGGTGTGGGCGCGCTGGTCTGGTCGCCATTGGGATGGGGCCGTCTGACCGGCAGGATCCGGCGTGGCCAGCCGCTACCGGAGAACAGCCGACTGCAGAACAAGACGGTGGTCGACATGGGACCGCAGGTGCCGTTCGAGCACGTCTACAAAATCGTGGACGCGATCGATGAGATCGCTAAGGAAAATGGCAAGAGCGTGCCGCAGATCGCGCTGAACTGGCTGCTGCGGCGTCCGACGGTCTCAACCCTGGTCATCGGTGCGCGCGACGAGAAGCAATTGCGCGCCAACCTGGATGCCGTGGGCTGGGAGCTGACGCCGGATCAGGTAGCCCGACTCGATGCCGCGAGCAACGTTCCCCTGGCGTATCCGTACTGGCATCAGCAGCCGTTCTCGGAGCGCAATCCGTTTCCCATACCGCAGGCTAACCAGGCGTAAACCGATCAGCGTGACGCGGAGGCGGGGCGATCCCCTCGCCTCTGCTTTTAGCGTCCGTGCCGTCATTGGGCGTAAGCAAGTGAAACATTCCGGTATTCGGCTGACCCACTTCAGAAGGCTTCCACTAAGCCATGTGCCTCTCACAGGCGTAACCTGGCGCAGTTTGGCTCGGGCCGGTGACCCTGCGCGAAGTAGCGCTTTAAGCGTAGGAAGTGCTTCTCATATAGGTGGTAACTAAACATAGCTAGGTGGTAACTAAGCATAGCCAAGATGACGGTGAGAGACAGCGTGATCGCAGCCGGACGACCACTCCAAGGGCACGGGAGTGAAAATGCAAATGCATCCAGCATCAGCAAAAGCCCTAGCACCATCCCGAGTGTCACTCGGCTATACGAGAAGGCCAGTACACGATGGCGTCCCCGTACGAGAACGGCGAGCATAGCCCCTGCGAATAGTTCGTCCAGGCGGGCCGGTGTCCAGGAATACAGCACATAAGGTTGCGCCACGGCCAGCGGTGTGTGCCACAGGCTAAGCCGTACCCCGATCGAGAACGCCGCGCCCAGAGCGGCTGCTGCAAACACTCGCTTCGGTGTGCGCAGGAGAAAGACCAGCAATGGCCAAAAAAATAGAACTATAGAACTGTTGTTCGATGGCAAGCGACCACAAGTGGCTGGAGCACTCGGGCGCCACCAGTTGGCGCCTTCGCTGCCATGCAGGTTAGTGTCCGGCGCTGGCCGCCGCGTTTTTGGGCGGGCGCGGGATGAGGAACAGCAGTGGAAGCATGGCGCCGCAGAACAGCGTCAGGTACCGGATGATGTCGACATAGGCCAGCGTGGCCGACTGCTGATGCATCTGGTTGTAAATGAATGCCTGCGCCTGCTGGATGGCGCCGGGCGAGGCACCGCCGAACGGTCCCCCCGTCACGCCATGCCCATTGCCGCCCTTGAAGGTCCCGGCCAAGGCCTGCACGCGTTGTGCAAAGGCCGGGTTGGTGGGCGTCATATCGCGCACCATGGAACTCTCATGGGCCTGCGAACGACGTACCAGCAGCGTGGCCATGAAGGCGGTGCCGCAGGAACCGCCGATGTTGCGCGCCAGGTTGGTTAGGCCGGATACATCGTTGTTCTCAGTCTGTTTTACCCCGACATAGGCCAGCGTGTTGATGGGAATGAAGAGAAAGGCCAGACCCGAGGCCTGAAACACGCGCATGAAAACCAGTTCGCCGTAGCTGACGCCCAGATTGATCTTGGACATGTACACCAGACTGATGGTCAATAAGCCGAAGCCAAAGCCGAGCAGCTTGCGTGGATCGACCTTGCTGGAAAGGATGCCGACCACCGGCATCATGGCCATCATCATGAAACCGGCGGGTGAGAGCACCAAACCGGCGAGCTCGGCGGTGTAGCCCAGCAGCGTCTGCACGAACTGCGGAATCAGGATGGTGGTGCCGTAGAGCGAAAAGCCCAGCACAAACATCAGGATGAAGCTGATGGCAAAGCTTCGCCTGGTGAACAGGGTGAGATTCAGCAAGGGCCGGTTGCCTTCGCGCAGCTGTTTGAGCTCCCACCAGATCAGGGTCACAAAGGCCACTACCATCGTGACCGTAAAGAAGACAATCAGGTGCGAGCCGAACCAGTCGTCCTCCTGGCCTTTGTCGAGGATGAACTCCAGTGAACCGAAGGTGAGGCCCACAAGCGCAAATCCCAGCAGATCCAGCTTCACGCCACCCTTCTGGGAGCGTGCGACCTCTTCCTTCACGTAGGGTGGATCTTCGACGATGCGAGAGGTCAGGAACAGCGAAATGAAGCAGATCGGGATGTTGAGAAAGAAAATCCAGCGCCAGTCAAAGTTGTCGGTGATGTAGCCGCCCAGCGTGGGACCGATAGCCGGGGCGACGACGACGGCTAGACCGTACATGGCAAAGGCCTGGCCGCGCTTTTCGGGCGGAAAGGTATCGGCGAGAATAGCCTGCTCGCTGGGCGCGAGGCCGCCGCCGCCGATGCCCTGCAGGATACGAAAGAACACAAGCAGGGGAAGGCTCGGCGCTAGACCGCACAAGGCGGACGATATGCCGAACAGGGCCACGCAGATCATGTAAAACTTTTTGCGGCCGATGAAGGTGGTCATGTAGGCGCCGGCGGGCAGAATGACGGCGTTAGCGACCAGGTAGGCGGTAAGAACCCAGGTGGCCTCATCCTGCGTGGCGCCCAGGCCGCCGGCGATATGCGGCAGCGCCACGTTGGCGATCGAGGAGTCGAGCACCTCCATGAACGTGGCCAGCGTCACGGTCATGGCCACGATCCAGGGATTGGCCTTGGGCCGCCACGGCTTAGGGGCGGCGATCGTGGTCGGCGCGGAGGTTGCCGGCATATCGAGCGTTGCTGTGGCCATAAGTTCTACTTCAGATTGTAAGCAGAAGCCCGGGATTCAAAAAAGCCCCAAACGGTTGTACGTTCGCGTGACGATGGTTTGATCGGCGGCGGTTCTGCTGTCTGGAAGGAGGTGCCCCCACAGCCTGCGCGTGTTCACGGCGGTGGGAGGGCCAAACGACCCGGGACAATGCTAGGCTGCGAGGAACGGCCCCGTGGGCCTGTAGAGGAGTAGGGTGAACGCGGATCTTGAGAACCTGATCGTGTTGCAGGCCCAGGACCTGGAACTTGGACGGCTACGCGCGGAACTGGCCGAGGCGCCGCGGCGCGTGAAATTGGCTGAAGGAACGCTGGCCCTTGCCGAAGCGAGGCTGGCCAAGTGCCGAGCCGCGCTGGGGGAAGAGGACAAGCTGCGCCGCGCCCAGGATCGTGAGATCGCCACCCAGCGAACCAAGCTGGAACGTCTGCGGAACTCTCTAAATGGGGCGTCAAACGCACAACAGGTCTCCGCCTATGAGCACGAGATCACCTTCGCGAACAAAGCCATTGAGCGGCTCGACGATGAATCCTTTGCCTCGCTAGAACGGAACGAGGCTCTTGAATCGGAGCAGGCCGAAGCGACGGCAGCCCTGGCGCGGGCTCAGGAGGCGCTGAAGGCCGAGCGCGAAAAAGCTCTCTCGCTCAAAGCACACCATGAGGAGACCATCACCGGGGTGGAGCGTGAACGGACCGGTCTGCGCAGCGCGGTCGACCCGGCCCGGCTTTCATCGTATGACCGCTTGATCAAAACCCGCGGTACGGCGGTAGCCGAAGCCATCGGCAATGCCACGGCCGGCAAGTGCGCGGCCTGTCAGATGGGGGTGCGTCCGCAACGCTGGCAGGACCTGATCGGCCGTGATCACGCGGAGGAAATCTTCTCCTGCGAGACCTGTGGCCGCATGTTGTTTTGGGATCCGCGCCGTGACACACCGCGGGTCTGGACGGCCGGCGACCGGCTGAACTCCGCACAGGCTGGAGCCCAGTCCCCGGCAAGGGGAGGCGCTGCGCGATGAGCCTGGATGTCTCAGTGGGGGTAGGCCGCAAGATCATCTGCGTAGATATGGACGAGGTAATCGCGGATGCTTTGGGCGAACATCTGGTGCGCTACAACCGCGACTTTCAGGAGCGTCTAACGCCCAAGGACCTGTATGGGCGCTGGATCTGGGACTACGTTCCACAAGACCGGCTGCATGTGCTGGAGCGGTACATGCGCTCGGATGATTTCTTTGCGAATCTGCCGGTCATGCCGCATTCGCAACGTGTCATGGAGCGGCTGCAGGAGCGATATGAGGTGTACATCGCCACCGCAGCCATGGAAGTACCCACCAGCTTTACCGCCAAGTTTGAGTGGCTGAAGCAGCGCTTCCCGTTCATTCGCCCGTCGCACATCGTTTTTTGCGGCGATAAGGGCATCTTGCGCGGCGATTACCTGATCGACGACAACCCACGGCAACTGCGGCGATTTCGGGGCGAAGGCATCCTATACAGCGCACCGGCGAACGCCTTCGTCTCAGGATTTCGCCGTGTCAATGATTGGCTCGCTGTGGAGAAGCTGTTTCTGAGTTAAGCGAAGACTGTAAACGGCGGCTAACGCCGCCGTTTACCTACTCCATTTGTGTTTCCGGTCTTGCTGCTGCGTACCGGGATGCGGGATCCAGTGTGCTGGCCGTGCGGATGCTCCTGCATGGTGATGATCAGCGCCAGGCAACTGTCGTCGCCCGTACGCTCGTAGCTATGGGTTGTGTTGGCATGAAAAAACACCGCATCCCCGCTCTCCAAGGTGTCCGCATGGCCGTCATGCGTCAGGCGCATACAGCCGTTCAGGATAAGGAGGAACTCGGCACCGGCGTGGCTGTGCGCACGAGGCTGGCGCTTGGCGGTTGCCGGCAGGAACTCGGCAACATAGGGAGAGATACCGCCGTCCATAGGGACATGTCCCAGGCTTTCAAAGAAGTAGCCGGGATCCTCGACGCCGCTCTGGGGCAACCGTTGCCGGTCTTCAGCACGAAGGACACGGAAGAGCTCCGCCCGCTCCGGCTCAAAGAAGTAGCTCATATCCTTGGAAAAGACGATGGCAATTCGCGCTAAGTTGCGCAATGTGGGTACCACGCGTCCAGTCTCCAACTGCGACAGGAAGCTGGCGGACAGGCCGGTATGGCGGCCAAGTTCAACAAGCCCCATGCCTTTGCGCTGGCGTAGGTACTTGATCCGATCGCCGATACGCTTGCCTTCGATGAACTGCTCGGCGGCCTCTGCGGAGATGCCGAGACTTTCAGCTGCTTCTACGCCGTCTACGGTTGTGGAGTCGAGCAGGAGCCCCGATTCCAGGCTGTCTCCGGCTTCAGAGGACCGGTCCAGTTCATCGATTGCAGAAACACTCTGTCGTGAGAGTTCGGCGGCGGTAACAGGAAGGAAGGGTGTGGGATTCATCGACACGGAAGATTCAATAGTCTGTTTTGGCACGGCGGTCTCCAATACTTGGGGCACAAGGCGCGGCGTGCGGCGCTTTCTGGTGTGCGCTATGAAAGATGTTTCCGTGCAGCGAAAAGATGCCTCGGTAGTTCGGTGATCGCACAAGTGGGCGCTCACCGTTCACGTGTGGGCGGTTACCCGCAGGAGGGTCCGATCTGGAGCGCACGCCGCGCCTGGATAGACGGCCTGTTTTCCGAAGATAAGCAGTCGGAAACAGCTGACTTACAAAGCTCCCGGTTGCCTTCCGAATGCTAGGCTCAACCAATGCGGTCTGATCGTCGGCAACAAAGCCGAGGCAGAGGATTTCGGTCCATAAATGCAATTCCCTTGTTGGCCGGTGGCTTCCTTTGGGGCTGCGCCAGCCCCGGCCCGCCCCGTCCGCCCTCACTGTTCATCCCCCGTGTTGTGACCGATCTGACCGCCACGCGCACGGGCGATGCCGTTGCCCTCCGATTTACGATCCCGGGGCTCAGCACGGATGGCCAACCCTTGAAGGTGCGGTCGCTGACCGGTGTGCTTTGCCGGCAGGACGGCAAAGCCGCCCCATGCCGCCCCGTGGACGCCGCCGAAACCGCTCAGCCGCTCCAAGTCCCTGGCCCCGGCAGGGAGCCTCTCGTAGCCTGGACGGATCCGCTGCCGCCCCCGCTACGGAGTGGCAGTCCCCGGCCGATCGCCTACCGTGTCGAGCTGAAGACGCCCTCCGGCAGGAGCGCGGGATATTCCGACCCGGTCTACGCCGCCGCGGGTACCGCTCCGCCCCCGGTCAGCGATTTCCACGCTGACGGCACGCGCGTAGGTGTGGCCCTGCATTGGCTGCCTGTTCGCGGCGCGGGCGAGGTCACCCTGCGCCGCGTTGAACCGGAGAAAGCCCCTGTGCAGCCGGCGGCGTCCAAATTGAAAGCACCCGACCAGTCTTCCCAGACCACAGCAACGGGGAAGGGCAAAGGGCACGGCCGAGGTACTCACGGCGGCCATGTTGTCGCTGAAAAGCGTGGGGAGGCCGATGCCGATGTCGTGTGGCTGCAAGCGGCGCCGGGCAATGAGGCGGCCTCGGCGACGATCGACAACAGCATCGAGCCGGGTGTGCTGTACCGGTACACCGCTGTGCGGCGGGAGCATGTGCAGGTCGGGGGCAGAATGCTGGTCTTGGAGAGCAGCCCATCCGCCGAGGTGGCGATCACATGGCGGGACGTCTACCCGCCTGCGATACCCACGGGTCTGATGGCGCTCGGGTATGAGGTTCCGGCGGGAGACGCCCATAAGCCGTCCGGCTACGCGGTCGATCTGGTGTGGGAGCCGGTCGAGGACGGCCAACTTGCGGGGTACCTGGTCTACCGGCAGGCGCTGGGCGGTGCCCAGGCACCTGCGCAGGCGGAGGCCGCCGCGCAGCTTACGCCGCAACCTGTTGCCACGCCGGGCTTCCATGATGCCATGGCACAGCCTGGACAGCGGTACCGGTACAGCGTGGTCGCGGTCGGAAGCAACGGGCAAAGGAGCGACGCGGTCTCGGCACAGGTTGAGCCGCACACGGCTCCGTAGGGTAAATGCAAGTGCAAACTTCCGGGAATGGCAACCAACGAGGCCCGTCTTGCCTATTCCATTGTCATCCCGTGGGGATCTGCTTCTCCATCTTCGCGTGGCAACAGCCCCGGCCCGTTATTGGCCGCCGGAGGCCTTGCGGGCCGCCTCAAACTCGTCCCCGGCGTTCCAGTGGATGGTACCGGGCGCGGAGATCGCCTGCCAGCCCAGGTCCATGCCGAAGCGCACCAGTTTGGCATCGCCGCTGAAGTCCCAGGTGGGGTGGAACTCGTCGGAGAAGTTGTGGTAATCGTTGTCGTTGAAGGCCTTCTCCTGCGCCTCGCCCCAAGCGCGGTCGTGGCCCTCGTAGAGCATGCCGCTGTCGATGGAAAATGCCGGAATGCCCACGCGGGACAGGCTGAAATGGTCCGAGCGGTAGTAGGAGCCGGCCTCCGGACGAGGATCGGGCACAATCGCCAGGTCAAACCGCTGGGCCGTCGCCTGGACGGTGGGGTAAAAGCTCGTGCGTTGCGCTCCGTTGACGTTGATTTCTTTCTGGACGCCGATCGGCAGCAGCATGTCGTAGTTGATGTCGAGCGCCACCTGCGCTGCCGGCACGGGCGGATGCTGGCCGAGGTATTCCGAACCGAGCAGGCCCTGCTCCTCCGCCGTCACCGCGGCGAAGAATACGGAGTGCGGCAGGATGAGACCGTTGTCGACGGCGTTCTTCCAGCTGTGCGCCATCTCGATCAGCATCGAGACACCCGTGCCGTTGTCTGCCGCGCCATTGTAGATGTTGTCGCCGTTTTTACCGGGCACCATCCCGAGGTGATCGTAGTGCGCACTGTAAATTACGGCCTGATCGGGCGTGTGCCCTGCCTGTGATCCCGCCCGGCTAGCCGCAGGCAGCATGGCAATGACGTTGGGGCTTTGGAAGGGGCGGACCGTGCTGGTGACGGTGGCTCTCAGCTTTACGGGCAGCTCGACGGCATGGAAGCCGCGCTGGCCGGCGGCGGTGAACTCCGCATCGAGGTTCTGGCCACCCATCGCCATCAGCTTGCGTGCGACTTCGAGCTGAATCCAGCTGGCGGCCTTCAGGCGTGGGTTGGCATCGTCGCGCAGAAAGGTCTTTTCGCTGGTGTTGGAGTTCTGCACAACGGTCCAGCCGTAGCTGGCAAGGTCGGTCCGGTGAATGATCAGCGCGCCCACCGCGCCCATGCGCGCGGCCTGCTCAAACTTGTAGGTCCAACGGCCGTAGTAGGTCAGCGCCTTGCCGGCGAAGAACTTGGGATCCTCCGACGGTGGGTCGCCCACGATGCACAGCACCACCTTGCCCTTCACGTCGACGCCGGCGTAGTCGTTCCAGCCGAACTCGGGCGCGGTGATGCCGTAGCCGACAAAGACGATCGGCGCATCGATGCTTGCCGTGGGCGTCAGGGTCTGGTTGGCGACGGTGTAGTCGCTGCCATAGGTGAGCGGCTGCGTCTTGCCCGCACCCACCAGCAGGAGGTTGGTCTGCGCCGGAAGCGCCTTCATGCCGACGAAGTTCACCTGCTGCATGTAGCTGCCGCCGTCGCCCGCGGGCACGAGGCCGGCAGCCGCAAACTGGTCGCCGATGTATTCGGCGGCGAGCTGGCCACCGCGCAGACCGGGGTAGCGGCCTTCGAAGATGTCGGAGGAGATGAAGCGGTCGGTCTCACGCAGGCGGTCCGAGCTGACGGCGGCCTCAGCCTTGACGAGCGCGGCCGGCTCGCCGGGGGCGGGCTGCTGCGCGATTAGGCTTTTCGACGCGGGGGAAAGCGCTGCCAGAATGATGGAGGCTAGAACGGCGAACGATGGGTTTCTCAGAAAGGCTCCAGGGACGTGCCGCGAACCGATTGGGCGGATCGTTGTTTGTCGGTATTTCGCAGTATAGGACCTTCGGAGAGGATGGGCCTACGGCTGCGTTTTTGCCTACACCGCACCGTTTTCGCGAACGCGTACGGCGCGCATGGGCATAAGGCCCATACGCTGCAGCGCTTTGCGGGCGAGCCCGGTCAGGGGCTGATCGTAGAGCCGGCGGGTGGAGCACCACACCAGATCGGCCTCGGCGGCGGGAATCTCGCGGCGCAGGCTGCGGCCGGAACCCAGCTCGCCCGGCTCCCCGGAGAAGACCGTGCCGATCGCCTCCGCCGCGATCGTCCTTCGTCGTTCCTCCTCGGTGAGATCGGCCTCCGCCGGCGTCTCCATCGGCATCTCCATCGGCATTTCTTGCGGGAGCAGCGCCGTCTTTGCGGCGGCGGTCTCCTCCCAGGGCAGGGAGGCGGGCTCCTCCGGCATGGGACCGGAGGCGATCTCGGGCTTGGCCAGCGGACCGGCGGCGCCTTCCGCGTAGATCTCGACGTAGTAGTTGGTGTTCGTGATGCTGTGGCGCAGGCGCAAAACCGGCTCGCGGTCGGCGACGGCCTCCAGCGGCAGCGGGGGCAGCTCCAGCATGCCGGGCATCAGCGTGGCCTCGGCGGCGCGGCGCTCCAGCAGCACCTCCGTGCGCACCCCATGCTTTCGGGTGGTGAGCAGGTGGGCCACGTGGCGGCTGCGCAGGGCGGCGCGCGGCGCGGTGGGATGTTCGCCGCGGGTCCGGCAGAGATCATAGACGGGGCACTGCAGGCAGAGCGGGCCGCGCGGCAGGCAGATCGTCGCGCCGAGCTCCATCATGGCCTGGTTGTGGTCGCCAGCTGGATTGGCTTTCCCACGCCTCGCCGGCGCGGGCGGCACAAGCTCGTTGGCGGCCCGCAGCAGGAGTGTGTGCCCGGCGGCCGTCTTTTCTTCCGCCCTGCCCAGCAGCCGCAGCAGAACACGCTCCACGTTGCCGTCCAGCACGGCAATGCTTTGCCCAAAGGCGATCGAGGCGATCGCCGCAGCGGTGTACTCGCCCACACCGGGCAGCGTGCGTAGCTCGGTGGCGGTTTCGGGCAGCACGCCGCCGAGCTCGCGCACCACGAACTGCGCGCCCCGGTGCAGCATGCGGGCGCGCCGGTAGTACCCCAGACCGCTCCACAGCGCGAGCACGTCGTCCTCCGGCGCGGCGGCGAGATCGGCCAGCGTGGGAAAGCGGCGCAGGAACTCGCCGTAGCGCTCAATCACGGTGGCTACCCGGGTCTGCTGCAGCATGATCTCGGAGAGCCAGGTGCCGTACGGGTTGCGCACGCCGCGCCAGGGCAGCGCGCGCGCGTGTTTGCGGTACCAGGTGGAGAGCGCCTTCCGGAACGGCTCGACGGGCAGGGAACCGGCAGGGTCAGGGAGTATCTCTTGGGTTAAAGCCGGGGGCACAGCCCCATCTTACGCACGTGGACTTCCCGTTACGCCGGATTTCGCTGGCCGGCTGCCGTTCATCTCGGACTGTGCTGGTCGTATATAGTGATTGAAGAACAGGCCCCCACGTATCCTTGGCCGGAAATGGGAGCCCGTTGCAAAAAACGCAGCAGCCAGGCCACCACGCACCCACAATTCTAGGCTGCGGGCCTCGCGCTGTCACGAGGTTACGTGAAGCACGCATACACACTCCGCACCCTCGCTGCTATCGGCAGCCTGTTCCTTGCACAAGGCAAACTCGCATCGCAGGTGAGCCGTCCATCCTCTGTCGGTAGCACCGTAATGGACGGAAGCGGTGCTCCGGTCGCGGGTGCCCAGCTTGAGCTCACCTCCCTGAATGGGGCTGCGGGTAGTCCCCTTCGTACGGTGACCGGATCGGACGGGCGTTTCCTGCTGCCGGCCGTTGAGGGTCAAAGCTATCGCCTCACCGTCTCCGAGCCGGGCTTCCGAACCGTAACGCTGCTGGTCGTCGGCGGCAAACGCCTTTCCGCCTTGCAACTTGCTGTGGCGAGCGTGGACGAAAGCATCGAGGTCACCGACGCGAGCGGACACGGGCAGATCGACACGCAGGAGACCCAGGGCGGCATCGCTCTGGATCAGCGGGAGATTGCAGCCATCCCGTTGAATGGGCGCAGCTTCACGGACGAACTTGCCGTAACCCCGGGTGTGGTCCCCATCAGTTCAGCGCAGCCCAACGCTGTCGTGATGAGCGGCGTGGCCAGCACTCCACCCTCAGGCAACCTCGATATCGGTGCGCTTTCGGTCAGCGGCCAGCGGGAGACGGCGAACGCCTTCCGCGTGAACGGAAGCGATGTACAGGAGGATGTGAGCATGGGCGTGGCCGTGGTGCCCACGCTTGATTCCATTGCGGAACTGAAAGTTCTGACGGACGCTTTCGACGCGCGGCTGGGAAACCAGAGCGGCGGGCAGGTGCTGGTCACAACGCGCTCCGGAGGAGATCACCTCCACGGCAGTGTGTACGACTACTACCGCGACACGGTGCTCGATGCGAGGAGCTACTTCTCGTTGGAACGCGCACCGTTTCACCAGAATCAGTTCGGCGGCACACTGGGTGGGCCCGTGCTGCACACGAAGCTGAAATTTTTCCTCGACTACCAGGGCACACGGCAGCTGCAGGGCCTCGACTCAGGGGAGATCGCGGTACCCTCGCTGGCCGATCGCGCAGGCGACCTTTCTGACAGTCTCCGTTCGCTGAACGGTACGGTTTCGGGTGACAGCTGGGCGCAGTCTCTCAGTTCCCGGCTGGGGTACGCGGTGCTGAATAACGAGCCCTACTATGCCCAAGGTTGCACCTCCACGGCGTACAGCGCTGCCGCGGGCACGGGTTGCGTGTTTCCAGGAGGCACCATCCCGCAGAGCGCCTGGTCGGCGCCTGCCAAGGCTCTGCTGCCCTACATTCCAGCGCCCAACATCGGCACCAGCACCTTCGGGACGTCGAGCTATGCCGAAAGCGTGCGCGATGACAAAGGCGCGCTTCGACTGGACGTGAATACACGCGCCGGCCAGTTGAACCTTTACGGCTTCGTGGACGACTACGACCTGCTGAACCCCTATCCCACGCAGCAGGGCGGTGCCAATATACCCGGTTTCAGCGCGCGGAATCAGGGTCGAGCCCAGCTGTATGCCGCCGGTCTCACCTCGACGTTCGGGCCGAATCTGGTCAACACGCTGCATGGCAGCTATATGCGCAACGCCGCAACCGTCGGTCAGCCCATAGGTGGCCAGGGCGTATCGCTTGCCTCGCAGGGCTTCGTTTCGGGTGCGGGGACAAACGGCATTGTGGTGCAGGAGCCTGCGATCGAGGGTATCGAGAATCTAGTCTTCAACTCGTTCACGCTGGGCACCACGGTAACCGGCCTCTCGCAGGCGGAGAACATCTTTGAGGGTACGGACGATGTTTCGCGCACATGGGGCTCACATCTGCTGTCGTTTGGCGCGGACCTCCACGGCGATCAGATCAACACGCACCCAAACGTCTATGACAATGGCAGCTTTTCGTTTACCGGCTCGGAGACCGGTTTGGACTTCGCCGATTTTCTACTTGGCATCGATTCCAGCTATACGCAGGGCTCAGGCCAGAATTTCTACAACCGCAATCACTACATCGGCCTGTATGCGCAGGACAGCTGGCGCGTCAAGCCCAGGCTCACGCTGAACTACGGGGTTCGCTGGGACGTTCTTCCGCCCTGGTATGAGAAGTACAACCAACTGCTCTCACTCGATCCCAACGAGCAGTCCGTCGTGTATCCCACAGCTCCCAAGGGCATCCTGTTTCCGGGCGATCCGGATGTGCCGCGCACGATCTCACCCACGAGGTACACCAACTTCGCGCCCCGTGTGGCTGGCTCGTGGTCGCCGTTCCGGGATAGCAGCCGCACCGTCGTACGCGCCGGCTACGGCATCTACTACAGCGCCTTTGAAGGATTGTCGGCCGGCATCATGAGCGGCAACCCGCCCTATGGCTTCACAGACACCCTGCCGGTGCCAACGCTGCTCAACGAACCCTTCGTGGAGGCCTCCACCGGGCAAAGCCTTGGACAGCGCTTTCCCCTGGCGCCCGTGCCCTTTGGAGCCTCCGCGGCGAGCCCAAACAGCAATGTGAACTGGGCCGACTACGAACCGCTCACCGGCATTCCCGCCTTTGCGAACAACAACACCACACCCTACAGCGAAAACTACACCCTCGCCGTGGAACAGCAGCTCGGCTTGCACACCACGGCAACGCTCGCCTTTGTCGGCACACAGGCTCACCACCTTCTGGTGATCCAAGAGGTGAACCCGGGTAACCCCGCGCTTTGCCTTGCCCTGAGCCAGACCAGGCAGGTCGCGGCAGGGTCTGCCACGTGCGGACCCTTCAGCGAATCCGGAACGTTCACCGCAAGTGACGGAACGGTGTACGGGGGCACGCGAACGGCTTTCTCCGGAGCCTTCGGTAGCGTGAACCTTCAAAAGACGATTGCCAACGCACATGACAATGCGCTGGAAGCCAATCTGCAGCATGCAAGCCGCAACCTTTATGTTCAGCTCGCCTACACGTGGTCCAAGTCGATCGATCAGTCATCCTCGCTGGCAGAGGCCGTTTACCCGGATACCGCCGTGAGCAACGCCGGACTGAGCCGCGCGCTTTCCGCCTTCGACCTGCGGCACAACTTCATCGCGGTATACCGCTACCGCTTGCCGTTTGAGCGGCTCGCCCCCGGCCGCGAGCGTTTGGTGGGCGGCTGGCAGATCTCCGGACTGACACGCTTCAGCACGGGATTGCCTGTAACGCTGGTCAACAACAACGACACCTCGCTGCTGGGTACAGCTCCGAACGGCATCAACAACAACGGCATCGACGAACCGGAGTTTGCCGGAGGTGATCTGCGGATGGCTCATCGCCCCAACGCGCCGGCATTTAACGCCGCACTGTTCTCGCTGCCGGGCCTGGGCACTCTCGGCAACGCGCGCCGGCGCTTCTTCTATGGCCCGGGCGCGGACAACACGGATTTTGCTTTGAGCAAGAACACGGCCCTTTGGGAACACTATGCTTTGGAGCTGCGCGCGGAGGCCTTCAACGTCTTCAATCACGGGCAGTTCTTTGGCCCCAATGCCGTCCAGGGCAATATCTCCGCGACAGACTTCGGGCAGATCCAAACAGCTTCGCCGCCCAGGCTTATGCAGCTGTCAGGGCGTGTCACCTTTTAGATTCTTAGACCCGGAGGAACATACAATTTCGTCGGGAATGACAACCAAGGAGCGACGATCGAAACCAAGGAACAGACCATCAACCGACGTCGTTCATGGCTTCCATGGGAAGGCGGGTCCAGAGTGCGGTCGAGCGCATCAGGCCCGGCCACAGGTGCACCAGGCCGGTCAGCAGGGAGCGGGAGGACGGCCGGAGCAGGGCCCGCGAGATCGCCGTCGCACGCCCGACCTGACCTCCGAGACCGCGGTGGAGCGTGGCCTGAAAGATCTCGCTGGACTCCCCCGACAGCAGGCCTTGGGCGGCGCGCAGGCCGGTGTAGAGTGCTATCGACATCCCGTCGCCGGTGAACGAGGGGATTACCGCGGCCTGGTCGCCGACGGCCCATAGGTGCTCTCCGGGAGCGTGGCGGCGCACGAAGCCGTACGGAATGGCGGCGGCGGCGAGCGGTTTGGGCAAGAGGGGTTCAGATCCCTCCAATCGGCCCCGGGCGTGCGCGGAGGAGGCGGCAATCCGCTGAAACAACCCCTGCCAGCCGCCATAACGGGTCAAACAATCGCGTTTCACCAGGCAACACAGATTGGCCGCGTCTCCCACCGGCTGCAGGCCGGCGTAGCCTCCTGGGTAAAGCAGCAGCTCCACGCTTCCTTCCAGTGCCTTCGCCTCCGCAGGTTGCAGGCGAAGGTACATTTTCAGCGCGACGAGATCGTTTTGCGGACCTTCGGGCCTCCGAAGGCCGCGCAGATCATGCTTGCCGGTGGCGAGGATGGCGTTGGGGGCCGCAAGCTCGCGCCCATCACTCAGGTCCACGCGCCATAGGCCGTCTGCCCGCGTCAGCGCTTCTGCGCTCAAGCCCCGCACGACCCTAGCCCCGGCCGCCGTCGCGGCGTTCAGCAAGGCGGCGTCCAGGCAGCGGCGGCGGAGCGACATCGCCGGGAACGGCAGCCGGATCTCCGTTGTGCGCCGCGGACCGCACAATCGTACGTTGCGGATCGGCGTGGCACCGAGAGCGGCTGTGTCGATGCCTAGGCTTCGAAGCAGATCCAGGGCCTCGGCGCTCAGAAACTCACCGCATACCTTGTCTTTGGCCTCCCGGTCGCGCTCCAGGAGCGTCACCGGACGGCCCGCGCGTGCCAGCCGGATCGCGGCTGCGGGCCCGGCGAGGCCGCCGCCCAGCACGAGGACCTCCGGTGAGGACTGGCCCCTTGCTGGACTCTGTCCTGCCGGAGGCTGGCTTGCTGGAGGCTGGCTCAATGGATTCTCGTCAGGCACAACCGGCCCGGAGCGGACTGATCGAAGCGAACGTTGTCGGAGTCGATACCCGCCTCGGCCAGCAGGCGAAGCCAGTCTCCCTTCCGGAATCCACGCCGGATCGAGACGGGACCGTCGTGACGCACCAGAGGTCCCCAGCGCATCACGCGGGAAAAAATGTTGAAGAGGCGATAGGACCGGGCACTGCGCAGTAGATCGTTGATAAACCAGCCTACGGAGGCAGTTTGCTCCATCCAGCGCAGAAAGGCGACGATCTCGTCGTCGCGCATGTGGTGCGTCATTAGCGCGCTGAAGATGACATCCTGCCCCTGTGCGGGGGGTGTGGCCAGAGCATCGCCGGTGAGCCAGGCCGCCGGTCCGCTCCAGCCGGCGGGGGGAAATGCGGCATTCAGCTCGTCGGCGGCGCGAGCGGCCATCGGGTTCAGGTCAACCCCGGTCAGACGGACGGCCAGGCCTCGCTTTTTTGCGTTCTGCCCGAACAGCCGCAGACCGGTTCCGCTGCCGTAGCCGACCTCCAGCACCCTGAGGCGCTGCGGGTACTGCCGGGCTGCGATGCGCTTCAGGAACAGGCGGTTCGGCCGAAAGCCGAAGGTCCAGCGATTCACCTGGTCGAGCTCCTGCAGGCAGTCGCGGAACTCCTCGTAGGAACAGTCCTGCTCCATCCACTCCGGCAGGTCGGGTGGGTCGACTCTGGTGCTGAAATCAATCGCCGAGGCCTTTGGCACCGTTGTATGTTTATGCGGCATGGAACAGCATCGTCTCCGCGGTTAAGCCCGGCCCAAAGCTCATGGCGCAGCCCTGCTGGCCGGGTTGCGCCGCCGCCATCAGGCGCTGCAGCACAAACATCACGGTCGCCGAACTCATATTGCCGAACTCTTCCAGAACCTCCCTTGAACATTGCAGAGCCGCCGCCGGCAGCCCCAGCCCACGCTCCACTGCGTCCAGAACGCTCTTGCCGCCCGGATGCACGCCCCACAATGAAATCTCCTCTTGGCGAAGCGATCCAAGCACCTCGCCGCCGCCATGCTCGAGCGCCTTGCCGATCGCACCCGGGACCCGCCCGCTGAGCAGCATGTCGAAACCCACGCCGCCAATCCGCCAGGTGATCAGATCGCGGGTGGTCGGGATCAGCACGGCGCGGAAGCTGTCCAGGGCAAAGCCTGTGGGCTCGGCGGAGATGAGGCTGGCGGCGCAGCCGTCGGCGAAGACCAGGAAGCTTAGCACCTGCTCGAGGTCGGCAGTCTCCTGCAGATGAAGGGTGCAGAGCTCAAGGTTCACCATCAGGACGCGGGCCTCGGGCTCGGAACGGACGATGTGCCGGGCGATCTTCAGGCCGTTGATGGCGGCATAACAGCCCATGAAGCCGATCACCGTGCGTTCGACGTCGGTGCGCAGCCCCAGATACTCCACGGCCTCAAAATCAAGCCCGGGCGCGTATAGGCCGGTGCAGGTGGTGATAATCACGTGCGAGATAGAAGAGCGCTCGGCCTCGCTCAGCCGCAGGTTGTCGAGCGCCCGTCGCATCAGAATGGGGGCAAACCGCTCGTACACGCCCATACGCTCGGCGGTATGCGGGAAGTCGCCGGTGGAATAGAACTCGTGCGCGTTGATATGGAACTCGGTCGAGGCCTCATTGGGCGTCAGCACCGAATAGCGGTGTGCGATGCCGGAGCGGCTCGACATGCGGTTGAACAGAGCCCGCACCCGGGGCTCCGCCCTGGCGGCGAGCAGGCTGTCCGCGAAAGCCACAAAGGCATTGTGCACATCGTGATCGGGCACGGCCGTGGCAATGCGGTTCAGGAAAACCTCGTTCAACGCACGCGCCTCCGCAGGAATTATTAAAATCTTAGATGCGCAAAGAGCTTGTAGCTGCTCCCTGAGGCGACCGATGCTTGGTAACCCGGCGACGAACCGGTCGTGCGGCCGGCATTGCTAGAAAGACCAGGCCTGGCCGGCGGGCGGTACACTCAGGTTTGGGCGCCGGTCCCGCGCGAGCACTATGGCCATGGAACGAAAAGACGCTCTCCGCATGGCCCTCGCCTCTCTGTGGGCCAATAAGCTGCGGACGGTGCTGACGCTGCTGGGCGTCGTCATCGGCGTGGCGAGCGTGATCGCGGTGGTGACCCTGGTGAACGGGGCCAACCGCTACGTCGCCACCAAGGTTGCGAGCTTCGGGGCGGACGTTTTTACCGCCAACCAGATGCCCACGCTGGTGACCAACTACGAGGATTACCTTCGCTACACCAAGCGCAAGGTGCTGGGACTGCCGGAGTATCACGCGGTGCAATCGGGCTGCCGCACCTGCCAGATGGTAGGCGCGAGCGAGACCACGGCCGGCACCATCGTGGCCGGCCGGCAGAGCTCCACCGGCACCCAGGTGCGCGGCTACACGGCGCTGATGCCCGACATGCTGAGCCTGAACCTGACCGAAGGCCGCGCCTTCAGCCAGGTGGAGGAGGATCACGCCACACACGTGGTCATGATCGGCACCGACATCGAGGAAAACCTGCTGGGCAACGCCGACCCGCTTGGGCGCGAGATTCGCGTCGATGGCGTGCCGTACACGGTGATCGGCCTCGGCGAAAAAAAAGGCAAGACGCTGGGCATCAGCCAGGACGACTGGGTGGCCATTCCGCTGACCGCCTTCCAGCGCACATACGGCACGGCGAAGTCGATCTCCATTGCGGTGAAGGGCGGCAACGGCGCCGCGCAGGAAAACGCAATGGACGAGACTCGCGTTCTGCTGCGCTCCGTGCGCCACGACCGCCCCGGCACGGAGGACAGCTTTGCGCTAGAAACCAGCAACGGGCTGGTCTCGCTGTGGGGCCAGATCTCCGGTTCGTTTGAACTGGTGGCTGTCTCCATCGCCGCGATCTCCCTTGTGGTGGGCGGCATCGTAATCATGAACATCATGCTGGTGTCGGTAACGGAGCGCACCCGCGAGATCGGCGTCCGCAAGGCGCTGGGTGCGAGCCGCGGCGATGTGCTGCTGCAGTTTTTGATGGAGTCGGCGATTATGGCGCTGCTGGGCGGAGCGATCGGTGTGGTTGTCGGTGTGGGTGGAGCGGAGGCGGTGACGATCGCATTGAATTTCCCGTCGCATGTGGCGCTGTGGAGCGTGTTTGCCGGGCTGGGCGTCGCGGTCGGCGTAGGTGTGTTCTTCGGCGTGTACCCGGCGCGCAAGGCAGCGGAGCTGGATCCCATCGTCGCGCTGCGGAGTGAGTTCTAACCTATGGCAAACCTGCAGGCATCCCAGCAGCGCGAAGCGGTCATCATGGCGCTTGACACCCTGCGCGCTAACAAACTGCGCTCGGGGCTGACGATTCTGGGTATTGTGATCGGCGTCATCACCGTCATCGCGATCTCCTCGGTGATTAACGGGTTGAACAACTCGGTTTCGGCGCTGGTGGAGCAATTCGGGACCAACGTGATGTGGATTGCGCGCATGTCGCCCATTACCATTCGGCCGACGGCGGAGATGCTGGCGCGCAAGCAGCTGACCTATGACGACATGCTGGCCATCGGCACGCTGCCGCACATCGTCGCCTCCAGCGCCAACCTGCGCTACCAGGACATGCGCTTCAACACCGGCCTGGCGACGGCAAAGTACGGTAATCGCAAGGCGGAGCACCTTACCTTGACCGGCGACAGCGTCTCCAACGGAGAAGTGTACGAGGAGAAGATCGTCTACGGACGCTACTTCACGGCCTCCGACCAGCAACGCGCTGCCGACGTGGCGATCCTGGGCAATGACACGGCGGGGGAGCTCTTTGGCGAGGCCGACCCGACCGGCAAGGAGATCACCGTGGAAGGCCGCGCCTTTACCGTGATCGGCACGATGGACAAGCGCAAATCGGCCTTCGGCGTGGGCAAGAATCCCGAAGACAACATGGTGTACATGCCCATCACCACCTTCCACAAGCTGCACCCGGAGATCCTGGAGTACTGGATCAGTGCGCGGATCGACGATCAGAAGAACAAACCCATCGCCGAGGACGAGATCCGCGAGCTGCTGCGCCGCCGCCGCAAGGTGCCCAACGTGGCCGAGGACAACTTCGCGATCTTCGGGCCGGATTCGATCACCAAGCTCTGGTCGCAGATCACGGGCAGCCTGTTTTTGTTGATGCTGGGCCTGAGCGCCGTGGGCCTGATGGTCGGCGGCGTGGGCGTGATGAACATCATGCTGGTCTCGGTGACGGAGCGCACGCGCGAGATCGGCATCCGCAAGGCGATCGGCGCCACGCGCGGGACGATTCTGCTGCAATTCACAGTGGAGGCCGTGGTGCTTTGCGCGGTGGGCGGTGTGCTTGGCGTCGCCGTGGGTTCGCTGATTGCGTTTGGGCTGCACTTTTTGATGAGTTCGCAGGTAAGCCTAGTCTGGATCTCCGCGGCGTTTGTCTCCTCCTGTGCGATCGGGCTTGTGTTCGGCATCTACCCCGCGTGGAAGGCCTCAACGCTGGACCCGATCGATGCCCTGCGCTATGAGTGAACGATCGCGCTATGAGTGAATGCCTGCGCTATGAGTAAACGATCGCGGAGTGAATGATCGCGCGGTAAGCGATCACCGGAGCCTGCCGCGGCGGCATGCGAAGCCCACAAGGGGTGCGCCCTTTGACTACACTAGACAGCGGTGAATGCTTTCCTCTCCGCGTTGCCTTTTCTGACCGCGCTGCTTACCCTTTGCGGCATCGGCTACAGCTTGCTCGCGCTTTGGGGGCTGCGCTCGTTTCAGCGCGCGGTAAAGGCGTCGGCGGCCCGGCCTGCCGGTTTGCGGCCCATGCCCGGGGTTTCGGTGCTGAAGCCGCTGCGCGGCGCGGATCCGCGCATGTATGCGGGCTTTGTCAGCCACTGCGTTCAGCAGTATGAAGGTCCGTTTGAGCTGATCTTCGGCGTGGGCACACTCGCGGACACGGCCGTGGCCGAGGTGGCGCGGCTGCAGCTGGAGTACCCCGACGTGCCCATCCGCCTGATGGAATGTCCGGCTCGGCTGGGATCCAATGGCAAAGTGTCTTCCCTCGCCCAGATGCTGCCCTGTGCGCGCTATGAGCATGTGCTGGTGAACGATTCCGACATCCTGGTGGGGCCGAAGTACCTGCAGCATGTGATGGCGCCGTTTGCCGCGGAGGCAATGGTACCTACCCAAAAGCGGGTGCTCGGACTGATCACGGTGCCCTACATCGGGCGGGCTTCCGCGACGGTGTGTTCGCGCCTTGAGGCGTTGGGCATTGCCACGGACTTCATCCCCGGCGTGCTGGCGGCGCGGGCGCTGGAAGGCGGCCTGCGCTTTGGGCTGGGATCCACGCTGGCGACGACCAAGTCGGCGCTGGCGGCCGTCGGCGGCTTCGAAGCCCTGGCCGATCAGCTGGCCGATGACTATGAGCTGGGCGCGCGGCTGCATGCCGCGGGCTACCGCGTGGAGCTGGTGCCGGAGGTTGTCGCCACCAGCATCCCTGCGTACGCGCTGCAGGGCTTTGCGGACCATCAGCTGCGCTGGTCGCGTTCCACCCGCGATTCGCGCCGGGCCGGCTATTTTGGGCTGTTGTTTACGTACGTCCTGCCCTGGGCTCTGTTTACCCTGGTCGCCAGCGGTGGCGAGCTTTGGAGCCTGTCGCTGCTGTCGATTGCACTGCTGGTGCGCCTCGCGGTGGCCTTGTCCGTCGGCGTGGGCCTGCTGCACGACGAGCAGGTGCTGCGCGATCTGTTTCTGCTGCCGGTGCGTGATCTGTTCGGGTTGTTCTTCTGGGCCTGGAGCTATGCCGGCGATACCGTGGTATGGCGCGGCGAGCGGCTCCGGCTCCATCGCGGCACCTTGAGTAAAGTGTAAAGCCACTGCAAATGCAGAGTACGCATTTGCAGGTTGCTCAGCCTTGCAGATCGTAAGGCTCACGCGGCTCATTGGGCCCGCGCAGCCGGTCTTCAATGTCTTCCATCTTGTCGCCGAGCTTGTGCAGGGTGCGTGAAAGGGACTGGATTTCGCTCTCGGCGCGCCGGTTCACTTCAAAATCCAACTCGGAGCGCAGGCGGTCCTTGGCGTCCTGCCGGTTCTGGCTCATCATGATGACGGGTGCCTGGATCGCTGCCAGCATGGAGAGAAAAAGATTCAGCAGGATAAAAGGATAGGGATCCCAGGCGTTGCCTCTAAGGCTCACGTTGATCGCGGTATAGGCGGTGAGCACGATGCCGAACAGGATGATGAACTTCCAGGAGCCGCCGAAGGAGGCCACATGGTCGGCCATGCGCTCACCAAAGGTCTCGCGCTCGTCGATGAGCTCGTTGGGGTTCCGCTGGGAGCGCTGTCTCACCAGGCCCTGCGTGATGTGGATCTCTCTTGCCACCACGGTGAGCAGGTCAAGCCCGGCCATGGGCTTGCGTTGAAACAACTGGGTTAGATCGTGCCGGTCGACCTCGACGCAGGAGGTTCGCTCCATGGCGACCGCCGTGGTCTGGTGCGCGGCGTCGTCCAGCATGGAAGCGAAGCCGAAGAAGTCACCGTGCTTGGGTTCGGCGAACAGGACCTCCTGTCCATCCTGGTCGATGGAGGTGACGCGCACGGCGCCGCTGAGCACGATGAAAGCGCGGGCAGAAGCGTCGCCCGCCTTATAAATTCTCTGCTTTGCGTCGAAGTCACGAAGTTCTACCTGCTGCGCGAGCACGGCGAGCTCTTCCTCGTCGAGCAGGGCGAACAGCGGCACATGGCGAAGTTCTTGCGGGTCACAGGGCATAGGTCTTGGTGAACAGCAAGGCCCATGATACCTGTCGCAGATCAGCCAAGGATGCACAAACCGTGGCCCGTTAGTGCAGGCTGCGTGCCCCGATGGCGGGCTGATTGCTCACGATCTCCTTGCCGCCGCTCCTGGCCAGCACATATACCGATCCGGGGAGCGCGGGCAAAGTGTTCGGCGGGTCGGTGAGCGATTGCCAGAGAAAGATACGCTGCGGGCCCTGCCACTTCGCCGCCAATGTCTCCGGTGTTTCGAAAATGTGTGGAGCATCGGGGAAGAATGAGCCGTACCAAAGGTTGGAGCTGCGGCCTTCGAGGATGTGGATGTCGTTGCGCTGCAGATAAAAGCCCAGCGTGGAGCCGGTTTCGTACTCACCATGGATGGCGACCAGATCCCCGGGCATCACCTGCGGTCGAATCGCTTCGGCCAACTGCGCGGAGCTGAGCACGGGGGCGAAGGTATCCAGACCCATGTGCGCGGCGAGTAGAAACCCAAAGGTGCTCGCAGCCAGCAGGAGGTTGCTCGCGTGCGTTTTGCGGCGCCAGCGCAGCCACCAGGTCAGCGGCCAGCCCAGCCCAAGGCACAGGGCCGTCAGCGCAAGCGGGGTGCGGAACATCCCCATCGCCTTGGCGTTCAGATCGAGAAAATGCCCGAAGCTGAGAGCGTACTCGCCGGGGTTGGCCTGCAAGAGCTGAGATAGGTCAACGCCCGCCTCCGGCCGCTGTGTGTGCACGATGAAGAAGACGCAGACTGCCGCCGCGGCAAATCCCAGCAGCGCCAGAACACCCGCGACCCGCTGCCCGGCCCTATGAAAAGCTCTGCCTTGCTGCCGATTGAGGAGAGGCGAGGCCAGCCAGCCCGCGATTAGTACCGCCGCGCCGGGCAAGGCAGGCAAAACGTAGTACTCCTGCCGCGTGGAAAGGGAAAAGAAGAGCAGTACAAAGGCGATCCAGATCACCAGCAACAGCAGGCCGCGGCGCCGCAGGGGAAGATCGTGACGCCGCAGCTGACTGCGCCACTTCGTTGAGCGCATAGGCGCGGCCCACGCCGTTGCCTTAAAGAGAAAGGCGGACCACGGCATCAGCCAAACGAAACACAACCCCCAGAAGAGCATGAGCGGCACGGTGTCGTAGTCGCGGGGAACGCGCAGGTTCAGGTAGCGCAGCACGTGTTCGTTCATGAAGTAGAACCAGGGCCAGCCGCGCACGTTGCCGTCGCTGGGCAGCGGCACGCTCCAGTGTCCCCAGGGCAGAACGGCACTGGTGTCGCGCTCGAAGACGAAGGGTGCGGGATGGCCTTGCGTTGGATTCGCCATGCCCGCAAGGATGTGCCACGGTGCCGCTACGAGGAGAAAAACGAGGAGGGAGCTGTAAGGATGCAGCACCCGCAGGCGGTCTGCCGTGCGTCTGACACCTTTCGTGACCAGGAGATAGACGAGTACGATGCCGATCGGAAACACGATCCCGATTAGGCCTTTGGTAAGCACATTCAGCGCGCAGCTGAGAGCAAAGCCCCAGCACAAATGCCTGAGTTGGGCGGCATTCGCCGGGTTGCGTGCTGTCCCATCCAGTTCCTCGGTTCGCCAGAAGCACCGGAGCGCGATCGTGATCCAAAGGCAGACCAACGCATCGGGGATGGTGATGCGCGTGAAGATGAAGATGCCGAAGCTGGACAGCAGAATGAGGACGGCATAGAACCCCGCGCGGGTGGAACGAAAGAGGGAGCGCGCCAACGATTCGCTACACAGGGCAAGCGCCAGCACGGCCAGTGCAAGCGGTACACGCGCGGCGGCCGCGAGCGCTGCGGGCCGGTGCACGCCGAAGAGGGTGGCCAAACGCATGCTGCCGGCCATGCCCCAGTAGAGCAGCGGCGCCTTCTCCAGGTAGCGGATCCCGTCGGCGTAGAGCGTCACGTAATCGTGGCGCAGCAGCATCTCTCGCGCGACCTCGACGTGTACGCTGTCGGCATCGTCCAGCAGCGCGGGGCGCCACAGCGTGAAGCTGCCGTAAAAGGCCAGCCACAGCAGAAGTAGCGTCCAGAGCGTGGAGCGAGGCCGGGCGGGAGCGCAGGCTGGAGGCGGTGCAGCAGACGTCATCGGCTTCCAGTGTACGAGCCGCTGCAGGGACGCGGCGTCCTCCGAACGCCTAGCGCACGACGTTGATCGCCGCCGCCGCCAAGCCGAAGGAGGACAGGATCTGCGAGTAGTCCAGCAGGGTCCGCAGGGCTGTCGGACTGATCAGCTTTTCTGGAATCACAATGGCGTCGCCGGGGTTGATGCGGGCGGAATCGAAGTGGTTGGAAAAGACGCCCTGCGCCCGTTCCCGGCTATAGACGGAGCCGTCGGCGCGGATGATGAAGGCGTGTTTGCGATCGGCCACGCGGTTCGGCTCTCCGGCGAGCGCGATGTAGTCGTCCAGCCTGCGATCCGCGTTGTAGAGGTACACATTCTGGCCGTATACCGCGCCCACTACGCTCACCGTGTTGGGCTTGGAGGGCACCCGGAATACGTCCCCGTTCTCCAGCGGAATGCGGGGAACACTTGTAAGGCCATTGCTGTCCGGCTGAAACTCCAGCACCACCCGGCCGGTGGCACGCATGGCCCTTAGCTGGCTTACGAGGGTGCGCTGTTCATTCAGCGAGTTGGGATCGAGAATGCCCGTCGTCGAGGAGGCCGCACGCACAGCCGCGGCCCGCTCCAGGTCGGTCGAAAGCGTGGAGATGTATTCATCCAGCCGCTGCTGCTGAAACACGCGGGCGGAGTCACGGGTGAAGTTGCTGCCATAGAGGTACGCCTTCGGGGTAAACCCGCCGGAACGCTGTACCAACTCCTCGAGAGTCTCGCCGGGCTGGACGCTGTACACGCCGGCGGAGACGAATTCGCCTTCCAGGCGCACATACTTTGTTTGCGCATCGATCGGAACGCCGATATCGTTCTGAGAAAGAATGGTGACGACATCGCCGGGTTGCAGTTCCAGGTTCTGGTTGGCGTCGTGCTCCCCCACCAGCTTGCCCAGGTTGAAGGGCACCAGCGTGCTCTTCAGTGTCTCGGGGTCGAGCCGCTCGATCACGGCATAGGACCAGTCAATCTCCGGGGCGGGAATCCTGATCTGGTTTTTTGGCCGAAGTTGCCCATTGTCCCCGGGAGTCTGTGTGGAAAGCGGCAGGGGTAAGGCGGAAGAGTTGGTGCGGTTGCCCCCGTTCTGTGAGCCCAGGCCGTTGGCGCTGTTGCCGGTATCGGATCCCTGGCGAGCCACGGAGTCGGCGGCAGCGGCGGCGCCCAGCGCGATCAAAGAAGGGTTGCTCCCGTAGACATCGCTGCCAAAGGTACCGTTGCCATAGCCGTTCGTGTCTGAAGCATCGGCGGCGGCGCTGCGATCGCCTCCACTGCCCTCCGAGTACTGATTTTGATTGGTCTGGGCATCGGCACTGCCGTAGAGCGACTGGTCGCGGCGAACGTTCATAGGCAGACCGTCGCGGTCCAGAGGGACGCGCGGATTGCCCGGTTCAAAGAGCGGCGTGGGTACGCCCAGGAGGTTCCGCTCCCGCCAGTAGTCGCTCGTAAGCAGCGACCGGCGATCCGGAATGATATCGCTGAGCCGCATGCCTTCGCGCCAGGCGAAGCGGCCGGGGTTGGCCAGATTGCCGCGGATCGTCACCGACTTCTGATACGCGTTGGAGATGTGTTCGGTGTAGAGCACATCGCCGTCGTGCAGCAGGGTGTCGCGCCCCATGGAATTTAGGGTGATATTCATGGCCTGCCGCGTGTGGTCGCTCTCGATGCGCTCCAGGCGAAGGTCGGTCGTGATGCCCACGGCAGAAAATCCGCCGGCCAGCGTCAACAGATCTTCGACCGTGCTCTTTTCCTTCAATTCATAGATGGCTGGATGACGGATGCTGCCGGCCAGCGCCGCCTGCGGGCCGACCGGCGGGATGAAGATGGTGTCGCCGGACTGCAAGCGGATGTCCTTGGACTGATCGCCGCTCAGCACCAGATCGTACAGGTCGAACTCGGGCAGGGTTTGCCCGGTTCGCCGCACCTGAATGCGTCGAAGCGAACCTTGCGCATTCGGTCCACCGGAAGCAAACAGCGCGTTCAGCACGGTACTGAGGGAGCTGATGGTGTAGGCGCCCGGCCGGCGTGCCTCGCCCACCACATACACCTGAATGGAGCGAAGGTGCCCCAGGCTGACCGAGATCTTGTAGTTCCGATAGACCCGGTTCACCTCGGTGCTGATGGTGCGCTGCAGATCCTCAAAGCGCAGGCCGACTACATGGATCGCGCCGACCTTGGGGATGTAGATGGAGCCGGCGGTGTCCACGGTGAGCTGGCTGTTCAGCGTCTCGGGGCCCCACAGCCGAACGAGGACCTCGTCGCCGGGCCCGACCACATAGTCGGCCGTGACGGGAATCTGATCGGCGGGAGCGAAGGTGGAGGGAGCACGCTCGAAGAGGTCGCGGCCGAAGATCGGCAACAGTTGGCCGGTCGAAGCGCGGGCAAGCCGCTGAAAGTCCGTGAGCGGTTCGGGCGGAAACAGATCCGCCGGCCGGTTGTTGTTGGTCGTCGTACGGCGCTGTGTCAGCCCGGCCTGATCGCTGTACACCTGCTGCGTGTCCGCGTTCCGGTTAGGTGTGTTGCCCGTCGTATTCACGGACGACGCGGGGGTGGAGAGGTTTGTCTGCGAGGCGTTGGGAACCTGGTTGCTGCCGCAAGCCGCGGAACTGCTGTACAGCGGATCGGTGCAGTCTACCTGGTTCGTCGTGCTTTGGGTAAATTGGCCCTGAGCGCCGGTTCCAGCAAGAACAATAACGGTAAAAAGCCAGCCGCTACGTCGAAGTGCAGGTCCAAAATATCCAGCCAGAGCCGAGGGAGATAACCAAAAGTGCCTTGCCAAACCGATCCTTTTGAACTGCTGCATGCCTGTCCTGTTCGTTGAAACGATGATACCAAGGACCGTAGTCGGTGAAGGTTTGTTGCGGTGCGGGTGCAGGTTGCGCCGTTCCTTGCCGGCAGGGCTCGAAGAGAGAAGCGGTCCTGCCTGGTCCAACCGCTCCGTCAGCGCCGTAACTCTACGGCTTTCTGCGGTGTCCAGGTGATCTGGATCCGGGCACTGCCGTTGTGCTGCGCGCCCGGCAGATAGGACGGAACCAGAAAGCGTTCGTACTGGGCGAACAGCTGCGCCGACCACTCCCGCGTCCAGGCGTAGTTGCTCTCAACGAACGCATCGGAGATGGTGCTGCCGCCGGGAAGAAAGACATGCGAACCCTTAGTCTGGCGGTAGCCGGCTTCGACGCGGGTGCGGCCGGAGAACCACCAGCCGGCCCGTCCCTCGATCGCTCGCGCGTCACGCCCGACCGCATTCCCAAGCAGAAAGCCCTTGTTGGTGTTGCTGTCGCGGTACTGGTTATTGATGAAGAAGCGCGTTCCGCCCTCGTCTTTGCTCATCTCCTCAGAGCTTGACACCTCCAGGCGCAGATCCGCGTGAGGAAGGGACGGCAGGCGTGAAACGTAGATTCCGGGCGCCCATGCGACACGCCGTGGGGCGTCGATGGGGTTAAGTTCATCGTCCGCGTAGGCATCCGCGTAGATCGTGACGAATTGTTCAAGGCCCGGCACATGGAGGCGAAAGTCGAAATCACTCTTGCGGTCTCCCGGATCCGTGCGGTCGCCATAGGCGAAGGTGGATCCCGTGGAGTTGCTGCTGAAGACGTTGTTCTTCAGCGACCCCAGAGTGATCGGATGGCCGACACCCCAAAGCACGGACCAGCGCGTGAAGCTCGTCTCCAGGTAAGACCCAAAGGTGAGTTCGATCTTCTGGCCATTGAAATAGGGGCGCGCGGGATGCTGGTGACCGGAAAGCTTCCCGAACACGATGTCGAAGCGGTAGCTGCCCAGCTCGGGAAAGAAAGGAAACGGGTGTGGCCGGGTGGCGACGAAACGCAGGTTGTAGGTGGGCTCGGCGTTTCGCGAAAAAGCGAATGGACCCATCGTGGTCGGCCCCCAGAAGATCTCCTGCTTTCCGAAGGAGATAGCGTTTCCGGCAAAGGCGCCGCCGCCGTAAAGATCCAGCGGGCGTTGGCGCACGTAGGCGGCCACCGCCGGCGCGGGCAGAATGAGCGCGGCCGCGGGAACGGCCGGCGCCGCCGGAACCTCAAAGGGAACGTTATCCAGCTGATTGAAGAGAGCGGCTTCTGTGGGGCTAACAGCCGGGAGGCCCGGGTCGGTCTGAATCTCCTGGCGGTCATACAGAAAGAAACGGCCGCCTGCGAGCCGGATCGAGTAGCCTTCCAGCGAACTCGTGCCCCTGCCGAGAGGACGGCCGTAATCGTTCCACCAGGTTTGCCCGAAGTGGTATCCGTCCGTCAGCGCCGGGCCGGCGATCGTACCGACACGGGCGTACACAGAGTCCAGGACGAAGTTGGCGGTGCCGTCGGGCTCGCGTAGCTCACGCTCAAGGTCCGGGAGCAGCCGTCCCGCTTCCTTTTTGGTGGCCTCGTCCAGCTCCGTGTCCAGGCTGCCAAAGCCGAAGAGGATGTCTTCGGCCTGGCGCAGCTGACGACGGCACTCCTGACGCGTCCAGGGACGAATGGCTACGCTTTGCGATGGAATGGCTCCCATATTCGCTAGCCGTTCCAGAGCGGGATAGATCCAGCTGTCCATCGGAACGAAGGTCGAACCGTTGCGATCCGTATCCATCGATGGCTTTTCCCGACGCATCGCCGCCGTCTGCCCCGGACCTGGCGGGGGAACCGCCGGCATCCCCCCCGCAACCACCGGCAGCGTGGCTGACAGATCACCATGGGAGAGGAAGGGCAGCGCTCCCGGAGAAGAAGGAAGTCGCCATGCGCCAAAGTCAACCTGCTGCGCAGCACCCTGGCCGGGGTTTGCCGCCGCCGCAGCTGTAAGTAGAAGAGAAAGACGACAGACCCGAACTCGGTTTGGGCGGCTGCGGAGGTTGTGTTCGGACGTCAAGACGGTAAAACACCTTTTGGGGTTTTTGAATCGAAAGCTTCCGCTCGCCGCACTTCCTAAGCTTTCCAAAAGTTGGGGCTGGAGGACAATTTACGCTTAAATACCACGGGGATATGCTTTTCGCGGCGGCCCAGCTGGTAAGCAATCCATTTCAAGGCGGTACGCAGCATGGCAGGGGTAAGTTCGCGTCGTGCTGTCTTGAGCAGGTAGCGCATTTCAGACAGAACAAAGCGGCGACCCTCATTGCCGGCGCCTCCGAACTGCTGGAGTAACCAGGCCTCGCGGGCATGGTGAACGCCCGTGTCGAAGTACCGGCCGAACTCCTGGGCAAGAGTGAAGGCGTGCGAGTGGAAGACGGCGGCCTCCGCCACATAGGCCACTCGCCAGCCGGCGGCCAGCATGCGCGCGGCGACCACGGAATCCTCCGCAAGAATGACATCCTCTGGAAAGCCGCCCACCGTCTCCAGCGCAGTTCGGCGGTACGCGGCGAAGCTGTTGGAGAGAAAAGCCGCCTTCAGGCCAAGGGTGTGACGGTGGTCCAGCGTTCGCAGTTCGGAGCGCCCGGGATAGTTGAAGAGCCGCGCGTGGCGCTCGATGCCGGAGGCCTCGGGCCGCGGGATCTGCCGGCCATAGGCAGCACCGACTGTCGGATCTTCGAACGTGCCGCACAACGTGGACAAGGCATTCCCGTCGACCGGAATAGCGTCCTGCGTTAGAAAGACCAGGAACTCCGCCGTCGGCAGGCAGAAGCAGGCGGCTTTGCGGGTGCCGCCATGATTAAAGTCGCAGCGCGCGATCTCCACGACTCGGTAGCCTGCCGCATGAGCCAGCTCCGCGGTGCCGTCCGTGGAGGCGGAGTCGACAATCAGAATCTGATCTTTGCGCACACCCTGCTTATCAAGGTTGGCCGTCAGCTCATCCCAGAACCGTGAGGCGTTGCACGTTGGAATAATTACCCCAACATGGCCTAGCCGAGGAGTCATGCGTGAATCGCGGATTGCGTTCTCTTCGACGAGCAGCATAGTTCCGGTCGTTTTTCGGTCTCCAGCCGGAGGCCCCTATTTGTATGTCAGCATACAAGAAATCTCTTCGTAAGCCCTATTTGATGTCTACGTCGAAATCCGGTACGACCTCTTGAGGCTTACCCTATCACTGCCACTTCCTGTCTGGAAAGTGGGTGAGAAACTGCGGTGATCGTCACCGGATCTCCACCGCTGGGTCTACAGCACGGCATTCACAGAAGACCGGATTTGTGTTGCCGCCAGGCTTGCCTCGCAAACGCCACTCCGACTATGGTTTTGTGTCCTGACTGGCAATCTAAATACCCCAGAAGGTCTGCAGCGCACCGCGCAAAGAGGTTGCCATGCGTTCGCGACTAAAGGAAAGCGCGTGCATTTGTGCGGCCTCCAAGGCGGCGGACGAGACGGAGGGCAATGCCTCCAATGCGTTCTTCCAGGAAGAGGTGTCTTCCGTCTTGACATACAAGGCGTTGCTGCCGTAAAGCTCACGAAACACTGGAATATCCGCCACGATAACCGGGCGTCTCCGGGCCATCGCCTCAAGTGGCGGCAACCCGAAACCCTCCATGCGTGAGGGCGCAACCACTGCTGAGCAATGGACATAAAGGCGGTGCAACTCCTCTGGAGCAAGATTCGCCACGAAATGCACCCGGCTCTCGATTCCCAGCGTCTGAGTGAGTTGCTGGAGGCTTGTTCGGTACTGGCCCTCACTACCACAACCTTCCTATCGCTTCGGACCTCTAACTCTCTCTAAAAAGCTTGGATCAGAAGATGAGCTTGAGCCGTTACACCAAAGTGCTCCAGGCGGAGTGCCCTTTTCGTCCAGGCGACTGGGTGGGGAGGAGGCATGCTGGTCCACCGTCTTCGTCCGGTGCTGCAAGCGAGCCGGATGACACCCCAATGTTGTAGCTCCCTAACGAGTAGAGAGAGTCGATCGCAAAATTTCCTTGATATTAAGCCGATCTCGAGGTCGTCGAGGATGGAGAGCTTGCGATAAGGGGTCGCGAACGGATTGCTTGCTCAGCCAACGCTAATGAGCTTTCGACGTCGCTGGACGTCTTCATCCAGGTGAAGCTTTTGACGAAACCTAAGAAGTCATCATCCGAGCTGGTGCGGCTAAATATACGGAAGTCCCCGAGGTGCTTACGGTCAATCTTGGGCGGCTTACTAGGCGCTAAAAGCACGTTGCGGAGGGAAGCAAGGCGATATTTCTGTTCTGCTGGATCGGTTATGTTCGTCAGGGATGTCCAAGCTCAATCCCCTTGGGACCTTACGGATGGGAGTGACCTCGCTCCTGGGAGATACTCGCATTCGGTAAGAGTCGAAATTGAGACGCATCTCGGGATTACGTATGCGGTGTTGGTAGAAGGTGACTAGACTTCCACGCTAAACTCGCAGCGTAATGAAATTCCCGTTCCCCGGTATTTGATCTGTTCGAGTACGCGGTCAGCGTCCTTACGGACCGCAATCGTCTGCTCAGCCAGGAACCGCCAATCGATGTCCTCCCCGGCGTCCAATTCCAGCAACTCGGCAGGCGACAGATGCAGCCTCGCTTCAACGGTGAGAATGGCCTGATACACGAACCCCCGAATGGTTGCGTAAGCGTCGCGATTGGGAATTGTAAGAAAGTGGTCGAGCGGATTGGACGACATATTTATTTGCAGGGGTGGTGCGAGGTACTGTGCGACACACGAACTTTGATCATGAGCCTTATTCTCAGGCTCATCGTTCTATTTTGGCAGGTGAGAGCGACGGCTGTTGTGTATGACCACTAAACCGCAATAGGCAATCCGCTCCACCTCATCGAGTGCGACCTCATCACTACGCCGGTCGTAAAGCCCCGTCGTACGAGTGGATTCATGGCCGGCCATGTGTTGGAGATGCCAGTGGCGCGGAAGCTGTGGGCGCTGATCTTGGTCCGTAGCCCGGCAGCTTTGGCCGGTTTCTGGATCATCAAGTGCACGTTGGCCTGAAGCAGGGGAGTGCGACCGGTTAGCCGGCCATAGCGCAGGGTAGTAAAGAGCGGAGCCTCGGGCTCGCTGGCGAGCTCAGACGCGGAGATCCACTCCTCTAGAGCGGAAATCCACTCCTCTAGATATGATCGAGGTTGTGATGGCAGGGGAGTTCGGTCACCTTGCCCTTCTTGTGGACCCGTACCCAACCCGGTGCTTCTGGACGTAGTAGTCCTGGATCCGCATGCCGGTTGCCGCGCCGACACGGGCGAAGGTAGAGCCCCTGAGCGCGATGAGGGCACGGTCGCGGAATCCGAGCAGGGAAGTGTTGTCAATGGCGGCCAGCAGCTCATGCATCTCCTCGGCAGAGAGCACGGAAGTTTTGCCTTTTCGGACGCTGTGCTTTGGCCCCCGCACGGCATGAGCTGGATTGGTTTCCATGATGTGGCCGGTGACCAGCCAATCGAACAGCATTCGGATCGCGGCCAGATGCTGTTTGACGGCGGGCTTGGAGCTCTGGGCGTCGATCAGGGCGGCAAAATTGCTTTTCGTGTGGATGGTAGGGAGGTCTCCGTAATTCGTGCTGACACTCGTGCAGGTAGTCGCCCTTACATCTCTCGTGAGCGGGGTGTCGTCCACAAGACGGCAGATGGTTCGAACGATGCCTGATGCGCGGCCACGATAGTGAACCCACGATTGGGCTTGATGACCCTTAAGCATCCTCGGAGTAGACCCGGTCAAACGAAATACCAGTGTAGTGCTTTTTGCTCCAAGCTCGCCCCTGCCTCACTGCGAATGCAGATGCAATGTCTCTGCAGAGCTTTTCTAAGTTTTGGAATGGACCAGATCTCGGTATGTGGCAGAGGTTTGCTCTGCAGCGTGTTCCCAAGTGAATTTCGCGGCCTGCTCCGGTCCTTTACGCCGGAGCTCAGCAGCCAGTATAGGGTCTGAGAGTATGGTGTCCATGGCTTTAGCGAGCGCAGACGTGTTCCTGGGATCCACCAGCAATGCTGCGCTTCCGGCTACCTCTGGCAGAGAAGAAAGATTGCTCGTTATCGTTGGAACCCCGCTGGCCAGAGCTTCCAGCACGGGGAGACCAAACCCCTCGTAGAGGGAGGGATATACAAAGAGTGTGCAGCCGGCGAGTAGCAGCGCCTTGTGCTCTTCAGCAACGAACCCAGGAAAGAGTATTCGGTCCTGTAGCCCGAGATCGTGGACCAGACCGCAAAGGTGATCCTGCTTCCAACCCATCATGCCAGCGATCACAAGAGACAAGTCGGGATACGCTGGGGCCAGCGTGGCAAAGGCTTGGATCAGTCGCTCCAGATTCTTCCTGGGCTCAATGGTCCCGATATAAAGGATGTAGCTTGCGGGTAGAGCGTACTTTGTGCGAACGGGGATGATCGCCGCTCTGTCGCGGTGTGGCTTAAAGTCTAGACTCCTGCCGTGATAAACAACAGTTGCCACCCCGAGGGGAGGACCGAATCGAGCGAGAAAATCCTCCTGAGCGGAACGCGACACGAAAATGAGCGCATGAGTATGCCGCCGTGCCCGCCGGATAAAGAAACGGTAATACAAACCTTTACTACCGATGTGCAAATCCGGCATTGAGAATGATGTCATGTCGTGAATCGTGACAGCAGACCGGGCGCCAAACCGGAACAGCGGAAAAGAGTAATGAAGTGAGTGCACGACATCAATCCGGTGTCTAAGAATCAGAAGAGGCAAGACTACCTGCTCAAAGAGCAGGCGCAACGGCACTCTTCGCAATAAACCGGAAGGCATGCGCAGAACGGTGAGATGCGGGTCGCTGGGGTAGGTAAAGTCCGGGTCGTCGTCCTGCACGACCAGAAACAACTCCACTTTGCCGGCCGCGACAAGCCTGTCAACCAGGTTCTTGCCATAGACTCCGACACCAGCCTTCTTCTTAGCAATGCCAGTGGCGTCAATCAAAACCCGAATCATGAATGGCCGATACTCCCAGGCGTATCCACAGGCGCTGGGGCATATGGATACGGTGAGCCAAGGACAGAATATACGCCTTGTGAAGATTCACCGATGACTGCAATCACAGCTGGTCTCAAGCCTTGGTCTTATCGTAGACGTGCTTGTTTTCAACAATACCCTTCTTGAAGACTTTGCGAAGCCCTTGCCGGAGAGCGATGTCGCCTTGCAGGACGAGATCTCGAACAGGCTGCTCAGGACGACCACGGAAGGAGGTAACGTGGAAATATTCATGATCTTCGAGTGGCTTCGCGGAAAAGTAGTAGTTCGAAACGCAGCAACGAGATCGATCGACGTTTACTTCACTGACCGAATGCCAACTTTTCTCGTGCGTAACCATCAGGGCTAGACGATTAAAGTGACTTGTGATCTCACGCGGCTCGCCCTTAGGACCCGCATCCCATAATTCGAGATTGCCGCCGTTCTCATGACTCCAGTCTGGGGTGACATAGTAGAGCAGATTCAACACGCGGTAGCGCTCGCGGTCTTTGTCATGGGAGTTGTCCAAGTGTGGATTCAGAAAATTGCCAAGTGCCATGAGGCTGATTCCGCCAGCGTACAGACGATCGTCCGGTATCATCTCCTTGATACCCGTAATGGCCCCCACCGCTTTTACGATGCGCGGGTCCTGGAAGGCGTAGACGATCTCTTCCAGGATGGGGGAGTATTGGTTCATCTGAGCCGCGACGTACTTGTTCTCACGAAGGCTTTTCTTCAGCGTCATCGTGCTCTTGTTCGGAAATGCCTGAACGATTTCTAAAGCCAGGTCCCTGGGCAGTAGATTGTCGATGTAACAGCTCTGCACCACGTTCCGGGGAAATTCATTCTGGAGACGGGGCAGCTCTTCTTCAAGTCGGACAAGAATGAGTGAAGCGTATTCTTCGCGATTTAACATGGAAAACAAGACCCCAACATGCTCAGATCCATTGAACACCTCTGGGTTGTTGCCAGTCAATCGGGGGAGAAAGCTTTCGGCGTGATTTCACGGCCGGGAACCGAACCTCGGGAGGTCCCAAGCTGAAGGACCGAAGCCGTGCCTTCTACACTACCTGTATGTACATGAAGTGCATCGGAAAACCCGCTCTTCGTTTCTCTATCGCCATGTGCACGTACAATGGGGCACGATATTTGCCCGAACAGCTGCGGAGCTTTCTGGATCAACAGCGTGCCCCGGATGAGGTCGTCATCTGCGATGATGGCTCGTCAGACGCCACCTTCACATTGCTCGAAAGCTTCGCGCGTGAGGCTCCCTTTCCTGTTCGCTTATACCGAAATGCGGAAAGACTCGGGTATAGCCGGAACTTCATGACGTCTATCGCGCTGTGCGATGGCGATATCATTGTGTTGAGCGATCAAGATGACATTTGGTACGCCCAAAAGCTGCGTTGTCTGGAGGAGCAATTCGCCTCGCATCCAGAAACAGGCGGAGTGTTTTCGGACGGCGATATCATCGACACGAACTCGGACAGGCTTCCGGGGACATTGTGGGGAAGCTTTCGGTTTCTAGCTGAGGATCAGCGAAGACTTGTGGCCGGCGAAGCCGTACCGGTACTCCTGCAGCGAAACGTGGTCACGGGAATGGCGTTCGCATTTCGCAACTGCTGGCGCCCCGTGCTTTCGCGTATGCCAGATCACTGGCCGCATGACTTCTGGTTGGCTTTGATGTTGGCCGCAGATGGCCACCTGCTACCCTGCCCAGAGCGCTTAGTGGGCTATCGCGTGCATCAGCAGCAACAGATTGGCGTTCCGATTACCAGGACAGAAAAGCTTGCCTACCTGCGTCGCAATGGCGTGGGAGCCTATCTAGAACTGTCCCGCCAACGGAACCTGCGCGAGTACAGCAAGGACGCATTGCAGTTCGAGTCGTTGCTCGCGCAGGCCCAGCAGGACCCCAAGCTGGCAGCCGCGTGGTGGCTTCCGATGGCGCAGAAGAAAGCCGAACACATGCGCCGTGTGGTCTGGCAGCTGCAGGCAGGAAGGGTGCGCCGCTGGTCTTCGGCTGTACGGCACTGGCGTGGCTATCGCAGCTACGCGCCTACAGGACTGTCGGCGCTGCTGCGCGATCTGCTGTTGTAAGCCGACGCTATAATTGATTTGGCCAATCTACATGCAGATTCCGGTCGAGGAACCTCGGACAGCAAGCGCCCATGACTATTTTCGCGATCGTTGTAATCTATCGACTTCTTCCGGTGGAAAGCTCAAGCCTGATCACCCTATTGGATTGCGCGAAGCAGGCGGAAACATTAGGCCTGCAGCTGAAGGTGTTCGTCGCTGACAACACACCGGGAGGGCAGACGGTCTCCGACCTTCCCGCGACAGTAGCTTACCGGGCGTATCCGGACAATCCCGGTCTCGCGCGACCCTACAACGATGCGCTGTCGATGGCTGCGGAAAAGGGCTTTGACTGGCTATTGACATTGGACCAAGACACGCGCCTTCCGCTGGACTTCCTTACTGCCATGGCGCGTGTGACACAAGTGTATGCCGAAGATCGGAGAGTGGCAGCCGTGGTTCCGCGCATCGAGGACATGGGCCGGCTCATCTCACCGTTTCACTTTGTGAAAGGCTTCCTGCCTGCTGTTCTGCCAGCGTCGGCCTCTGGGCTTGCGCCACTTCACACCTCGGCGCTGAACTCGGCGTCTCTGCTACGGGTCCGGTCGCTCTTGGAACTGGGTGGCTACGACCTCAGTTTTCCTCTGCATAATAGCGACACGCGTCTATACCAGCGGCTGGACAAGGCCGGCAAGCGCGTCGCGATCGCCGATGTGAGGGTGCCACATGAACTGTCCATCCTGCGTCGTAAAGAACGCATGAGTCCGGACCGCTACCGTCTGATGCTCCAGGATGAGTGCCGCTTCTGGGACCACCACATGGGCTTGGCTGCCCGCACCGAGCGGTGGATACGCTTGCTGGGTCGCTACGCAAAAGGGGTTCTCCGCATGGAAAGTCGCGCCTTTCAGCGTGTTACCGCGGAGGAAATGGGCTATCGCCTGTCGACACGTCGCCGCACCCGGCTTCGCGCGATCGTTGCAGCCCCGGGAACCCAGGATTGTGACGCGGCTTGAGGATCGAAGACGGAGAGAACCTCGGACCGCGAAATGACTGCTTACTAACGCCGTGGAGTCGGTCTCCCTGGTGTTGACGGGAACGGACTTTCACCAAGTGGGAACACACAGGTATGCTTCTGGTATGGCCGCTCTGGCAGCACCTTCGGCTGCAGCTCGCTTGGATTTCGCGCCATCGCTGGAGCGCGGTTTTGAGCTTCTCTTCGGCCTCTATCTCTTCCTCACAATTGCTCTACCAAGTGGCTCGATTTACGGCCTCAACCTGAAAAGTCCGCTTTATGCTCTTCTGCTACCCGTGGCGTTCTTCTGCTATTTTCGCCGGGGTCACGCCTTGCTCAAAAATGTCGCTTTGCTGATTACGGTCCCCGCCGTCATGCTGCTGTGGGTGATGCTGGGGCTCAGTCGGGGTTTTGAGGTGGCCGGGGCTTTCCGCCAATGCCTCGACATCTTTCTCACCTTCCTGGTTTGCTGGCTCGTCTCTGTTTTTTGTGGGCAAAGTGAGCGGCATTTCCTCCGCTTCGTAAAGATCATCCTTTCTTCCACAGTCGCAGCCGCTCTGTTTAAGTTCGGCATTATCCTCTACGCCTTCCACGCCGGAGTGTCCATCACTGAAGTCGTCGCACAGGTCGATAAGATCTTCAGCGTCGAGCTCATGAGCATGGATATCGGCGATCTCTTCGGGCGAATTCAGTTCATGTCGGACGAACTGGTACCGCTCTGCATATACGTGGTGCTCCGCTATCGCGACCGCTTGGGTCTTAGTAGCTTGGGTTCGTCTGCGCTGATCCTCGTGCTCATTCTTTCGGTGCTGATCAGCTTTTCACGCTATTTCTGGGGCTTCACTGCGCTTGCCTTTGGCCTCGGCCTGCTTGTGTGCAAGAAGGACCGCTTCACTCTTGTGCTCTCGTCCTTGCTGAGCGTTGCGGTTCTGGTAAGCCTGCCTTTCCTTATCGCTCTTTACCAGCTCCGCTTCTCTGCCGATGTTGCCGGCGGCTCAGACGATGTACGAGTCGAACAGATCAGGGCGTTAGTTGCTTTCTTTCAGGACTCGCCGTTCTGGGGAAACGGTTTCGGCAGCTTCACCCATGAGGTAATTCGGTCGGTAGGCACTCCCTACACCTATGAAGTGCAGCTGTTGGCGTTGCTCGCCCAGCTAGGCGTGGTCGGAATGCTGCTCTTGGTATCCCTCACTGCTTTGTACTACCGGACACTGTGGTGGAACAGCCGACTGCGCCCGCTCGAGAGAGTCAGCATCTTTCTTCTGTTGGTGACATGGATATCCGGCGGTTTGTCGAACCCGATTCTATTTCTCCCTATAGCCGGCATTAACTTCGCCCTTCTAAAGCTGCTCGCTGAGCAGGACGCAGACGATCGGGGCGTACGTGTCCGGCCCATGCGGCACCCATACGAAGCACACCGCCTTTTAAACTTGGGGGAGAACGTGCATCACGTTATCCCCTGAAGATCCTGGCCGCAGTGCTTCGGCACGAGCGGTTATTTTGCTAGCTTCGGTTCGCCAAGAAAGCGCAACTCGGAAAATTGCAAAAGCGCAACTTAGAAAAGCAGGAGCCATGCCTGGAACAATGCCGCAACTGTCCCCTAAAGAGTTCACCTCCGGGTCCCCCACGACAACAGTGCTGGAGGGTGAAGCCATCTCCTTTCAAACCATGCTCCGCCTCTTGTCCGCCGGACGCCGCACCATCCTTTTCAGCGGCCTCGCTACCTTTCTTCTGGTCGCTCTCTTCGCCTTCTTGCTCCCCAACACCTATAAAGCGACCAGCTCCTTTGTGCCTCCTGGCTCCAACTCTGTCGGCTCCAGCTCCGCCGCGATCATGGGACAACTTTCCGCGCTGGGTGCTGGCGGTCTACTCGCCGGCAAGGGCCAGGGCGATCTCTACGCCGCCATCCTCAAGAGCCAAACCATCGCTCGCATTCTTATCCAGCGTTTCAACCTGATGCAGGTCTACAAGGTCGAGAAGGAAAGTGCAGCCGCGGCCATCCTGGAGAGGAACAGCAGCTTCACTGTGGGTATCAAGGATCCCCTGGTCGTCGTCAGCGTCGTTGACAAGAGCCCCGAACGAGCGCGTGATCTTGCCAACGGCTACCTGCAGGCTTTACAGACGACCTCCAACGGGCTCGCCCTCACTGAAAGCTCACAGCGCCGGCTCTTCTTCGAGCAGCGTCTGGCGAAGGAAAAAGATGAGCTCGCCGACGCCGAGGTTGCGCTCAAGCAGGCTCAAGAGAAGAGCGGTCTTATTGCACCCGCTGGCCAGACTTCCTCTGAGATCCAAACGCTCGCTCAGCTGCGTGCTCAGATCTCGGAACGGCAGGTAAGGCTAGCTTCTTTACTGCACGACGAGTCCGATGACAACCCCGATATCATCCGACTGAGGAACGAGATCGCCACCCTCCAATCTCAGACCTCGCAGCTGGAAAACGGCCGGAGCCAGAGTCAGTTCGGGCGCTTTTCGACTGCTCAGGTTCCGGGGCTCGAGCTGGAGTACATCCGCAAAGCCCGGGACGTGAAATATCACGAGACGCTCTTCGACATCATCGCTCGCCAGTACGAAGCCGCTCGCCTTGATGAAGCGAAAGACTCACCCCTCCAAATCCTAGACCAAGCCACCGTGCCTGACACGAAATCCGGGCCCCATCGCATACTTCTATCGGCCTTTGGCCTGCTCGTCGGCCTGATGCTCGGTACCGCCTGGGTGCTTCTCAAAGCTCTCCGTGCATCTGCGGTCAGGTTGTAGATTTACTGGCTGCTTCCGAACTCTGGTTACTGAAGTTGGCCCCTGACGGTTGCTGGAGCGGACAGGTCGCGCATACCTCGCTCGGGCTAACAGCGAGAGGGCGTGGTTGCCTGCTCACGCCGAGCCGGCGTTCCCCTGGCGCAAGTAGCGGACCCGGAGTGGGGTCCCGCCCGCAATACTGCTCCAGGAGCCGCGGCTTCATCCGTGGAGCCATCTTTTATCACTGTAACCTCGAAAGCTTCCAGGTCTGGGCTTCCAGGTGCTCGAAGCAGCGCAGGAGTACATAACTGCAATTAAAGGTGGGAATGGTGATACCGAGGGGTGGAATCGCGCCGCTCTGTTGGACTTGCGTAGACATTGCGGCAGGTGTGAGAGGCGCAGACATCAGAAGGTCCGTTTAAAGGTGCGGGGTCCGTTAAGAGCCATCGCCGCGTCAAGCGGGTGCGAGGCAGGAGTCAGGGAGCGCTCAGGCCACGTCGTCTACGCGATGCGTAAGGTCCCGTAACAGGCTGAGCACACCCTTTTCGTAGCGCTGATACCCGGGCAGCAGGCGGAGGGCCGGAAGAACGCGGCGAAGCCGGCCGTTGTCGAGCAGAGTCGCACGTCCTTGGACGAAGTCAACTTTTCGGCGTAATTCTGCAAGCACGAACGAAGCAGGCTGTAGCTTCGTATCCGGAAGGGCGGCCAGGTCTTCCATCCGATCCAGCAAGTCCCGCCATCGGGTAGCATTTGCACGATGGAAGCCGCGAGCCTTTTCCACGGGGGTGGAGAGATGGGTGTGCAAGGCGACCTGTACGGCGCCTACCTGCTGCGCCGCGTGAATTCGATAGCTCATCGGGTAAATGGGCAGCGCTCGCAATTCCGCCATGCTGGCCAGCAGAAGCGCGATCCAGCCATCGTGTACCCAACCCGTGGGAATGGGTAGCAGCCAAGACAGACAGGAGGAGCGAAAAACTAGCGTGGCGCCGGTCACGGTGTCGCGCCGAATAAGCTGAAGAGCGGCGCTGGATTGATCAAAGCGCCGCTGGCGTGCCAAGGTGAAATCTTGGCGCAGCCAAAGGTCGTCCGGTAGGGCATTGCCAGCGTCGTCGATGAGATGCGCGTTGGAAAAGACCCCGGCAACCGCTGGTTCTGCCTCAAGGATAGCCACCATGCGGGCCAGCTTGTCGGGTGCCCAGAGGTCGTCTTGGTCACAGAGGGCGATGACCTCGCCCCGGCATCGCTGCATGGCCTGCTCGAAGTTCCTGGTCGATCCCAGGTTGACGGCATTGCGAAAAAATCGCACTGGAAAGGAAGCTGTCTGAGCAAACTTTTCGACATTGTCGGCCGTGTCGTCGGAGGAACCATCGTCGAAGATGACGAGCTCGGCGGGAAGCAGGGTCTGAGTACGAATAGAGTCCAATTGCGCCAGAAGATGGCGGTCTCCATTGTAGGTACACAACGCAATCGATATCTGCACCAGGCGAGTTCCCCACAATAGAATAAACAAATGAGCGATTTGACGTCTGGGCACCAGGTAGAGAGCCCTCTGTCGAGGAGCGGTAACTGTGTAACGTCCTCGGTGACCAGTGCACCTTTACAGCGGGGTCGAGGGATGGAGGTGCTTGCCGTAGCCGTGCTGTATCGGCTATCACCTCAGGAAAGCTCGGCGTTTCAGTCCCTCATGCAGACCTTGGTCCAGATGCCGGGGGCGCCGGTCGCCTGTATTGTGTATGACAATTCGCCGGCTGCACATGAGCTTCCGGAGACATCATTTCCCTGCACTTACCACAACGATCCCTCCAACCCTGGTTTAGCCGCTGCGTACCAATATGCTTTGGAGCGTGCGGAACACGACGGCACACCCTGGCTTCTGCTCCTGGACCAGGACACAACAGTTACCGTGGAGTATCTGACCGAGGCGCTGCAAGTAGCCAGTGATTTCCGGGGGAAGCAAGACTTAGGCGCGATTGTGCCGAAACTCGTCCAGGACGGTTTGGTTCTGTCACCGCACTGGCCCCATGGAAACCGGTCAGTGCAGAGCTTTGGTGAGCTCTTTGGTTTCCTGGAACTTACCGTGCGCGTGTATAACTCCGGGGCGCTGCTGCGGGTCGAGTCGGTCCGCGCTGCAGGGGGATTTCCGATGGATTACCCGCTGGACTATCTTGATCACGCGATGTTTGCGCGGCTGCAAGCGCAGCAGAACTCGGTATTCCTGCTCCATGCGACCTTGCTGCACCAATTAGAGAGTAAGTCACAGGATCTGCATGTCGCACTGAAGAGCTCTCCACGGTTGCAAGGGATGCTGGCGGCCGAGACTCTTTTTTACCGGCAGTATGGATCTCGCCGGGACCGGCTGCTGCTGCTGCGACGCCGTGCCAAGCTGGCTTTCGGCATGTTGCGACGCATGGAACTCCGGTCCTTAGCTGCGCTGGTCCGCTGCACGGCGTAATCGGCGCCAGCTATGAAACCCTGCTCGCCGCGCTACTACGCGGCACTATCTGCTTGACGCGCTCTGGGATGAGTGGAAGACAGGCGACCGTCAGGTTGGAAGAACTAAGAACCTGAGGATTCAGAATTCGATGACCAACTGAAACGGATCTCCGTAGAGCTGTTTTCGTATAGTTTTACAGCATGCCGTCATTCTGAGCGTAGCAAAGGACCTATGTATTCACTTTGTGGCTGTTTTACACCTGCTGGGAAACCGCTGTCGTCGTGTAACACATGAGCGTCATTATTGACGGAAACGCTCTTTAACGGCTTGAACGAGACGTACGACCGCCTGGGGCAAGATAACGACCATCACTGCTCTACCGAACATGTAGAGACCATGGCCGGATTTTAGGAAAAGCGGGAGGTACTGGAAGTAGGTTTTTAAAACTGTGCGTCGGCTTGTATCGGGAGCGCTGAGCGGAAGGGCAAGGGCGGTCTGCATATTCAAGCGCCGTGCGGACCGTTCAATTTTCCTCTCCAGGGCCAGATTGGAGCGGCCGGCCTCTCGAAGAGAACGAACGGCCAGTGCGGCTGCGGTAGAATTCTCCCGCTGCCATACGGTGATAGGTGTCGCTCGAGTAAGATTGTTATGGGCGCGGTAGTTCACCAATTCCTCGTCGACGAAGCGCGCAAGGCCATGGCGACAGACGGCCTTCATCCATGCGGCGGCATCCGTGATGAGCAGGAAATCGGAAGAATAGCCGTCCTCGAGATCGGACCGGCGAAGCAGGATAGAGCAGGGCCAGGTCTCACGTTTCCCTTGGAAGAAAGCTACGATGAGTTCCGGTGCTTCCTCCTGCAGGGGGGATCGCATGCTGGAGCGAATGAGCTTGCCATCACCATCGATCATGCGGCCGCGGCAATAGACGAAGCCGGTGCGGTTCGGATCGGGGCCGGCCTCGAACACCTGCACCATAGCTTCGACGGCGCGGGGTTCGAGCACGTCGTCGTCCGACAGCAGTAGAAAGTACTGCCCGGTCGCGGCATCGACGCAGGCGTTCCAGTTCTGGACCATGGTCAGATCAGCGGGTTGTCGCAGGATGCGTACGCGGGGGTCGACGACCGTTGCCAGAAGATCTACCGTCTTATCGGTACAGCAATTTTCGGAGATCACAATTTCGATGTCCTGCAGGGTTTGCCGCAGAGCGCTGTCGAGCGCGAGGCGTAGGTAATTCGCACGATTCCGGGTAGGAATGGCAATTGTCACTTTAGGCATGAAGTAAGCCGTCACCTTTGCGGCATGTTCGGTTAGAGCGCTTTCGTGGCCGCAGAAAAGCGCAGCTTAGCCAGCAGGAACGCACGGTCGGACGGCCGGAGCACCACGGTGTACACGACGACCCCGCCCGCAACGAAGATGCACAGGCAGCCCAGGACGAGCGCGCCAACATTAGAGAAGTGCGCCGTCCACTGGCGGGCTGCTGTACCCGCGGCGAGTGTGGTGGCCAGCAAAAGAAGGATCGGTGCAACGACGCCGGCAAAATGCTCTCGCCAGGATGTGTGGAACTGGCGAAGGACATAGACGGGACGTACCAATTATTCGTTATGATCTGCGCCAGCAGGGTCCCAAGAGCGACGCCAATGATGCCCAGCCTATGCGCCAGAAAAACAGAGATTGCAATATTTACAACCCCAGCCAAGAGAGCAGGAACAACAAACACGATTCTACCGGTAGCCATGGTTGCCGTCACCATAGCTAAGTAATGCGCCTCAAAAAGCACCATCACCAACAGAACCCATACAACACCGAAGCCGATGAAATGATTGGGGCCGAGCCACAAGTTGATGGCGCGGTCGGCAAAGCACGCGAGAAACTGCCGAGCAGCACGAGGATACTCAGACTGACCCACTGATTCTGCTGTAGCAAGCGGCGAATCAACCCCATACCATCCTGCGCATAGGCCTGTGACATGAAGGGCAAGTGGTGACGGCAAGCATCATGGCAAGCGACATGAAGGTGGTGATAATTTCGCCACAGCCTGGTAATCGGGAATGATGGCCGCACCGAGAGTGGAGGCAATCACGAGGTGTCTGTCTATAGTATAAGCACGCCACCAAGTACCGTTGCTGTGTACTTCAATCCCGGCCCGAACATACCGCGGATCAGGCTAAAGTCGACTTTGCCGCGGTCAGGACCGGCCTGCATGGTTTGCTGCAGCAGAATGGAGGCTGCCGCGACGGTGCAGGCGGACTGCCGCAGGGATGTCCACGCCATCCCCTGAAGCCCCCAACCAAACAGCAGGGCACCGACCACCAGCGCAAAGCCGAGCACGAGACTGGCCGTTTGCAGCATGCGTACAGCAAAGACCCTACCCGTGCCATATAGCCCCGCGAACCAGCCCTGGCCCAGCAGATTGAACGCGGCTGTGGCAAAGAAGACGATCCATGCCCAACGCAGGTTGCCATGCTGCGTGGCTGGCGTCACGGTCTGAAGGTAGCCCAGCTCGCAAGAGCACCCAGTGGATAGACCACAGCTACCATTGTAAAGATGACTCGCGTGCGCGAGCGAACCAGGTTGCTCAGGTAGTGAGCATGTTCGCTGGCGTCCAGGTCCTGTCGCCCCACGGCGAAGCTGACCTCCCGTCCAAGGGTCTGCGTGGGGCCCAGGTCTAAAGAGCTACGTATGCTCCAAAATCGAAAAAGATAAGCCAGATGCCGACGGCGGTTTGCGGCAGACAAACGCAGCAGGATACGCAGCTGGAGGAACGAAATGGCAATGCTGGCAAAGCTCATGACGAGACCGCCTGCAAACCCGCTGAGAATACCTCGCTTGAGACTCACGTATCTCTCCTTCGCCGGCCTGGGCGCCATGCGCGAACGCAGCGTGGGCCGAACGCGCCTCGCGTGTGTTCAGAATGCCTAGTTGCCAAGGTAAAAAGGCGACTCGAAATCCGACCTGCGACTGCAGGATCTTGTCCAGGATGCTTCCCAACTTACCGTCTTATTCAGAGTCCAAGGCTAATCCGCAGAGGTGCTCCTGCTGTGCCAGCACAAGCACCTCCTGCTGCACCAGCTTCGACATACAAGCACTCCTGTGCGACACATCCCGCCCAAGTGCCGCGCCTGAGCCATCCCGAATCGTTCGTAAAGAGCTGGGCATCATGTGCTCCACGCGAGATGGCAACGTAGGCCATCCGGTTGTTGAACAAATCCTTGGCCCCGAGCTCGGTATCGACATGGATGAGCACGCGGTCAGCGGTCTGGCCCTGGCTGGAGTGACTGGTCACGGCATAGCCATGGTCCAGATGCGGATGCTTGGCCGGGTCGATCTCGACGGAGCGGTCGTCATTCATCTTCAGCGACATCCGACTTCGCCGATGCCCTCCACCATACCCAGCTCGCGGTTTGCCAGCTTCAGCTCGGCTGAGGGCGCGGTGTCGTGCTCAAAGGTCGTGGCGATGAACTTGCCCGTGGGTTCCGGCTCCTTCACATTGCCGATCCGCGCCTCGGTGTACCGCTCCAGCTCGCCCAGCGCCACACGGACGCTCGCCCGGTGCGCCTCCCGCACCCGCTCATCGCCACACACCAGTGCCGTTAGAGAAACCGATTTGGGCGCGGAAAACGTGGCATCCCATTCGGCTCGGTGCTCGACCGTGGTGATCTCCTTGCCGTTCTTTCCCTCGTAGGTCTTCGAGACGGAAGCCGGACCAGCTGCGCCTCGGTCCCGGGGTGCTGGCCCTCGCTCAGACGGGCGAAATGCTCGGAGCCGACCGTGCCTTGCAGCCCCCACTCCTTCGCCAGCCGGCCCTGTCACTCGCTGTGACCCTGCTGGTCGCGGCTCCAGTAGTTCTGCTTCTCGGAGGCAAACTCCCGCGCGTGGTACGTGCGGGCCTGGCCGGCGCTGGGAGAGTTGGAGATGGAGAGCATGGCTTAGTCCAGCCCCTTCGATTCGTCCCAGAACGTCGCCTTCGGCTCGCTGGTACAACGGCCGGCGCCGTCGGCTTCGCTGCCTGAACCGGCGCAACCGGCGCAGGTTTTGGTACCGGCTTCAACTTGGGCTGAGGGGCAGTCTGCTCCAGGATCACGGGCCTGGCGAGGGCGTCGGCAGGGGCCAGCTAGGCCAGCAGAGCCTGCAAACCTTTCGCCGCACCCGAGCCGGCCGCGAGTACCTTTTGCCCCAGCCTGACCCACAACGGAACCGGCTTCCACAAGTTCTGCTCCAGGTACACGGCCTCCCAAGAGCGGTACAAAAGCCACAGCACGAAGGCCTCGGCGAGCATCAGGGCCGCTGCAAAGAAGCGCCATACGAAGAATCCTTCCCGCAGAAACGGTTCGACCTGCGCCGCGTTTACGTGGACCGGCATGCCCTTGGTGATCCCCAGCCACCCATCGGCTGCAGCCTGCGCTGCAAAGCAGCGTTCGTCTCTTGAACTGGCTTTAGGAAACGCCGCCACCGCGCCTATGGGGTTGTGGGATGCCCTCAAGGGCGTTCCAAGCGCAGCGGCAAGTCCATAGGCGATGGGATGCCGGGAGGGCCGCAGATTGGCCGTGGTGAAGGCTACGCTCTCCAGCTAAGGACCGTTTCCCCTAGACGATCGTAGTCGGGGAGATCCCGCGGAATGAACACGCCACCCCAGAACCATGCGCCGAGTTTGCCTCGCTCGGAAGCGACCATGCCAGGCCGATTCGATAGCCAGCGCCCTCGCTCCAGAATGGTTCGCACCCTGCCTTTGTGTACGGTCTTAAACGCGACCGCATACTGCGCTGTGATCTCATCTTCGCTCACAACAAGGTCATAGTAAGATCCGAGTCCATATCCAAACTTGCTGATGGTCCAAGTGAAGGCAGCGGCCCATACCGCACCGGAGAGGATCCTTCTCGCTATTGATTCAGAGCCTAGGCTGGGCCAAAATTTGGCGAGCATCACTCCAACCACAACGTAGATAACGAGAGTCAGTAGGAAGTGCCGAAACCACGCGATCGTATCGCGATTTGTACTCCGCTGCACACCTACCCGATACGTTTCCATGGCTGCATTCTATTAGCCAAAAGCACTGAATCTGAGGAGGAATCGAGCAGATTGTGACCACTGTCAACGTGTCTTTGTGACCGGCGTCAACCTGTTCGGCGACACTGTTCTTGGTGCTGATTACAGAGACAGGCGCGACACGGGAACGGCTCATCGCCGCTGCCAAGCAATGGCTGGACGAGGGAGGTCCAGAGGCGGTCACCCTGCGGGAAGTAGCACGGCGAGCCTTCGTCTCCCACAACGCGGCCTACCGTCACTTCGTGAACCGGGATGCAGTGCTGGCCGCACTTGCCGATGAAGATCTCGACGATTTCGTTTGCCTGTTCCGTGATGAGGAGACAGAGGACAATCCCTTGCCGCTCTCCGGAGTTCCTTGCTGCACCTCATTGGCTTCGCACGGAAGCGTCCTGGCCGCTACCGACTCATGTTCAGTGAAGCAATGGTGCGAAGTCCGGACGGCTCAACGGGACAGAAGGCCACCGCTGCTCTCCAAGCGCTTGCTGATCACATTGGGAAATGTCAGGTCGAAGGCGATCTGCGCGCCGGCGATTCTCAGAAGCTGGCCGCTTTGGTACTCGCGACTGTGCACGGATTGATCGATCTGGAGCGTGGGGGACGCATGCGGGACAACACGGAGGTGAGTGCGCCGGAGGAGATTGTGGAGCTGCTGCAGCAGCAGCTAATTTCCCGGTCATAACCGGGCACCTTTACCGGTAGGAGATTGGGATGGATCCCCACTGCGAGTAGCCGGCGCTCCTCCAACTTGTCGAGAGCACACCAACAGCAATCGGCGTGATAGCTGCCCCTACGCCAGAGAGGATGCCGAAGCCTGCCCGACTTGCGTGAGTGGAGGAATACGGTCGGGAAAACCACTCCGAGGACCAGACCGATGCGCGCCAGGTACACGTCGGCTCCACCGTAGGCACTTGCCCGGTCCCCCCACTCGGCCATTATCCATGTAGGAATCAAGAGCTGAGTGAGCGTTTCCTGAAACTGGTCCCGCAGCAGCAGCCACCCTGCACCGGCATAAGCTGCCCAGAGGAGGACTGCCGACGGCCAATGCTACTGCATGTTGAATATTTGTCCGACTAAAGCTATCGCCGCACCAGACGAGATCGTGCCGACCGCGTGCATAGCTGTAGCAAGCCAGTAAAGCGGTCACGTGTCAATAGCGCAAGACCATGAAAGAACACCAGCATCGAGAGAACAAGCACCAGACGTTCCCCTGTCGATACCTGGGCCCAGTGTGCTGCGACGAAGAGCAGCACACCTACTCCCAACAGGATGGCGATGGTGACCTTTTTCATGAGCGGGAGTGCGAGATAAGGATAGCAGCGACGCGCGTGTCCAATCGGGTCTGCTTTGGGCGGACACGATTGCCCATGCGTTTAGCCTGGTTTAAGCTAAGGAGGTTGCTTGCGATGGAAAATAATGGAGTCGGCACCGGTATGGCGGGCATCGATGAGGATCACCTCGTCCGTCCTAAGATTGCCTTGGTAAAAACTTCAATCCCCGGCTGTTTTGAGTTGCGGCCCACCGTCACGCGCGACTCTCGAGGTTTTTTCGCCAAAGTCTTCCACCGGCCGCTTTGGAAGGACATGGGTCTCCATGTCGACTTTGCAGAAGAGTATGCGACTTACTCGCTTCCCTGGACTCTCCGAGGCCTGCACTTCCAGCTGCCGCCCATGGATCACGCCAAGGTCGTCTTCTGCTTGCGGGGCAACGCTTTCGATGTTGCGGTGGACCTTCGCAAAGGTTCGCCTGCCTATGGGGAGCACATCTCGGTGAACCTGAGCAGCATGCAATCGAATGCACTGTATCTACCCGCCGGGGTGGCGCATGGTTTCTGTGTAACCGGCGACGAAGCGCTGCTCTACTACAAACTCACTACGGTGTACTCACCGGAACACGATGCGGGCATACGTTGGGACTCCGCAGGCATTCCTTGGCCTATGACAGACCCGATTTTGTCCGAACGAGATCGGAATCTACCCACGCTAGAGGGCTTTGACAGCCCTTTCCGCTACTAGCCGCTATGTTGCCCTCGCCGAAATCCTCGAGTCCTCAACTCCGAGCCTTGGTGACTGGAGGAACAGGTTTCATCGGCTCTCACCTGGTGCGCCTTCTCCAGCAGGAAGGCTGGGCCGTTCACCTGCTTGTTCATACAAATGAACCTTCTCTTAGCGGCTTAGGTCTGCATCCCTATCACGGCAACACTGCTGAAGTGATCGAGGCGCTCGAGCGCAGTAAGCCTGACGTGGTGTTTCATCTGGCGTCGCTCTTCATCGCACAGCATAGTGTCGCGCAGGTCACTCCTTTGGTTCATTCGAACATTCTGCTGGGTGCCCAGCTCTTGGAAGCCATGCAGTCAACCGGAGTGCAAGCGCTGGTCAATACAGGTACATCCTGGCAGCATTACAGCCAGGACTCTTATCGACCTGTGAATCTTTATGCGGCGACGAAGCAGGCCTTTGAGGACATCCTCGCATACTACTGCGACATCGGCGCAGTGCGGGCCATAACGCTTAAACTCTTCGACAGCTACGGTCCTGACGACACGCGAAACAAGCTGCTCAATCTCCTCTTGAATTCCCTAAGATCAAAGGTGGAGTTGCAGCTTTCGGGCGGACAGCAGATCATCGATCTCGTTCACGTTGAAGACATATGCCGAGCGTATCTGCAGGCTGCCTCCCTGGTGCGAGATCCTGTGCAACCTGCATGCACGTCCTATGCGCTGAGTGGAGGCGAGCGCCGCAGCCTTCGCGAGATTGTCGCCTTGCTCCAAGAGGTTGCCGGTTCCGAGATTCCTGTGCAGTGGGGCGCCAGACCGTACCGTCCGCGAGAGGTTATGCGCCTTTGGGAGGGTCCAGGCCTGCCAGGCTGGAGGCCTAGGATCACTCTTGCGCAGGGAGTCGAAGCATTGCTTCGTGAACTGCCATGAAGAAATCTCGGAGCATCAACAGTCGGCTTCTCATGGGAGTGGCTGGAGGTGTCGGTCTAACGGCCGTCAGCGTCGGTGTTTCGCTTCTGCAATTTAAGATTCTGCTCAGATATCTGCCCCTTGCGTCTGCCGGGTTGTGGATGATCTTCCTCAATTTGGGCAACTACGTTTTACTTCTCGACCTCGGACTCTCGCCAACGTTCGGCCGGGAGATCAGCTTCGCCGCTGGCGACCCCGGTCTTTCCGAAGCGGCCAAACGACAACAAATCGCGACATTGATTCGATCCTGCACCTTCGCGGTTTCAGGACTCGCCGCGTTGATCGCCACCGTTGGTTCCTTTGCCGGCTGGCGCTATCTGCTTACTTTTGTACCCTCGGCAATGGAAATTGAATTGCGCCGCGCCTGGTTCCTCTTTGCCGTCGGAGCAGCCCTCAATCTTGTAGGTGAAGGCTGGTTTGCCGGAATCTATGGACTCGGACATGTCTTCGAAGAAAAGTTGGTTCGGTCCAGCGGAGCCTTGCTGGGCTTCTTATTCTTCACTGCTGCGCTTTTGTCCGGTGGAGGTTTTCTGGGTCTGGCCGCAGCCTTCGTCCTGCAGGCCGCGTGCACGCTGCTCATGGCTCGTTTTATGTTGCATCGGCTCCTCGAGAATCCCTTGGCGGAGGGCCGTCTTGACCTTGGCGCGCTGACTCGCTTGCTCGGACCCAGCTTCAAGTACGCAGCGACTGTCCTGGGAGGAGTCCTCATCCTTCAAACGGACAATCTCGTCATCGCCTCGATCTTTGGTCCATCGAACGTACCGAACTACCAAGCCGTTGCAAAAATCGTGACGATTCTGATGAGCCTTTCCATGATGCTGATCACAACCAGTTCGCCTATCCTCTCGCAGGCCTATGCTATGGGAGACATGGCCACCATATTGCAACTGTTGAACCGCAATCTACGTTTCAGCCTTGCGATTATGGTAATTCTGGGAAGTTTCATCGCCTGCTTCACAGATCGACTAATTACAGTATGGATCGGACCGGGTCACTTTGTCGGCTTCCCCATTGTTTGGGTTCTTTTGGCCGTTATGCTGCTGGAAGCTCACCATCTTTCGATGGCTTCAGCCACAATGGCAACGGGCCGCGTCGTTTTTCTAGTGCCAGCCCTGGTTGCCGGTGGACTGAACCTTCTCTTCTCAATCACTCTTGCTCACCGGATCGGCTTACTCGGCGTAGCTTGTGGAACCATGGCTGCACAGTTACTTACCAACAATTGGTACGTTCCGTGGTACACCATGCGACTGTTCAGGATCTCCTTTGCCCGCCATCTTCGAGACGTGCTTCTCCCTGTAAGCGGGTTGATCGCGTTGATGCTGTTGGCCGGTTATGCCGTGCGCAGCGTCACCGGGGCGATGGCGCCTTTTCCCGGTCTTGTGATCGGAGGTGCTTCCACGATTCTTCTAGGAGTCACCAGTGCCAGCCTCCTACTCCTCAACCAGGAAGAGCGTCGCTTTCTGCTGAAGAGGCTTGCTGGACTTGGTGTTCGCCCAAAAGCGCTGTTGAGCTCAATCATCGAGTAAGGTTTTGCGGTCGTACTCCTCCATTCTTTCTGAGCCGGGCGTTCCAACGACCTTTGCGGTTAGGGAGAGAGGTAACCAGTGATCTTCCTCCAGTAGACTGAGATTGTGGCGCGTATGCGGCCAATTCGGGCTGGCGGCGGGGCTGGGCTGGTACAGCTAGCCGGCGCCAAAGCGGACAGGCCCGGTCCACCGGCGGAGATGATCTTCGGTGACTGGTACCCGGCGGTGCGGGCAGCAGGGTTGCGGCCCGGCGGGACGGCCCTGACCACGCTGCTCGGCATACCGATGCTGTTGGGACGCAGGAACGATGGCGCGCTTTTTGCGTTGCGCGATCTCTGTCCGCACCGTGGCATCCCGCTCAGCGCCGGGTGGTTTGATGGCGAGACGGTCATGTGCAAATACCACGGATGGCGGTTTGAGCCATGCAGCGGACGGTGCGAGGAGATCCCGTCGCTGACCTCACACGATCACCTGGAGCCCACGCGCCTCTATGCCAACGCCTTTTCTGTGCGGGAGAGCGACGGGTATGCCTGGGTCTATGTTCCCGCCGCCGGGGTTGGGCGCGTGCTGGACGCGAACGCGCTGCCACCCTTGCCGGTTCTGCCTAAATTCGGTGAACCGGGCGCGCGCTTTCGCACCGCGCACCTTGCGGCGGATCTTCCCTGCAACGTGGATCACGGCATTATCGGGCTGATGGACCCGGCACATGGCCCCTTTGTGCATCAGGCTTGGTGGTGGCGCTCGGCGGCGAGCATCCATGAGAAGACCAAGCACTTCGAGCCGCTGTTCGATGAGGCAGGGCAGGGGCGCAACGCCGGTTTCCGCATGAGCCCGCACGCACCGAGCGCGAACTCGGCACCGTATAAGCTGTTGGGCCGGCCGTTGACGACGATCGACTTCACGCTGCCGAACCGGCGCACGGAGACCATCGTCGCGACCAACGACCGGGGAACGCAGCGTTGGTTTTCGTCGCTGACCACCGTCACGCCGGTCACGGCTTCGACATGCCGCATCGACGTTGTGGCGGCGTGGAACATCGCCTACCGTGTGCCGTTTGTGACGTCGCTGGTGCGGTTCTTCGGCGGCCGCTTTGTGGCCCAGGATCAGGAAACCATGGTCGAACAAGCTCGCGGGCTGCGCTCCAACCCGGGATTGATGCTGATCGACGACGCCGATAAGCCCGCCAAATGGTATTTCGCTCTGAAGCAGCGCAGGCTCACCGGGAAAGGGGATCACCCGCTGGCAGGCGGTCCGGTGGAGTTGCACTGGCGGAGCTAAGGCTCCGTCGCAGTAACCTGCCGCCGAGGCCCTGGGCCTCTTCACCCAGGAGAGCCATCCTCGCCCCGAAAGCGTCAAACGAAGGTGCGGAATTGTAATCCGGCTGCGGGGGTTGCCCGTCTATTGCCTCATGCAGACCGCGATCGCGTTGGATATGCTTGGGGCAGAAAAGCGGGAGCGCGCGATCACGGAGCTCGATGACATTGACGCTCTGGTACGCACGCATCGCGCCCGTTTGTTTCGCTTTGTTGCCTTTGCTGTCGGGGATGAGGATGTGGCCGCTTCCATTGTGCAGGACTGTTTCGTCAAGGCTTATACCGGGCGCGACAAGTTTCGCGGCGATTGCAGCGTGCAAACGTGGTTGACCTCGATTGCCTTGAATTTGGTGCGGGACCACCAGCGGACCCGCAAGCTGCAGTTCTGGCGCAAGGCCGCGAAGACCGCAACCGACGTCATGGAGATGGCCTCCATTCTTCCGGGCAAGGAGAGCTCGCCTGAGCGTCAGCTGCTGGCTCGCGAAAAGGCCAGGGCGGTTGCCGGGGTGGTAAAAACCTTATCGGCCAATCAGCGGGCGGTCTTTCTTATGCGATTCTCTGAGGAGATGGAGCTTGCAGAGATCGCCCGTGCCATGAACATGCCGCTGAATACGGTGAAGACCCATCTGCACCGCGCCGTCCGTGCCGTGCGGGAGCGCGTGGGGGAGGCGAAATGAGCGGATCCACAACGTCCAGCCAACAGCTTAGCCACATCCTACACCTGACCGATGCACAGTTCAGTGATCTTCTGGCCGGCGCCACCCTGGACAGCCGTTCTGAGGCGCATCTTGCCGCCTGCTCTCTCTGCCGGGCCGAAGCCGAAACCGTTTCGGGCTCGCTTGCGGAGTTCAACAACTTCAGCGTGGTCTGGGCGGAACGAGAAGCCCCGCGTCGGGTGCGCACGCCCTCGCGCTGGGCGCTTCGATGGGGCGCGCATCCTGCCTGGAACGCGGGTGTGGTCGCCGCGGCGGCTGCTGTGGTCTTCACCGTTGGGCTCCATCTGCCGCAGCACACGGCGCCCGCAGCCGTGGCCACGCCGGCGATGGGGGAAGCGACAGGGGCGATGCCCAGTGGAGCCGAACTGGCGGAGGACAACCGCCTGCTCAGCTCCATCGATCAGGAACTGAGTTCCACCCCGCAGCCGACGGTGTCCCTGGCTGACCTGAACGAAGCGGGGCATCCTGCGCCGGAGAGTCTTCGGGAGCCGGTCACAAATTGATGCGCATCCGTGCTCCCTTTGCGCAGTCCCTGCCGGCTGCGGCCATGCTCGCGTTTTTATGCTGTGCGAGCGACGCAGCGCGCGCCCAGCACGGCGGTGGGGGCGGTGGCATGGGAGGGGGCGGCGGCATGCGGGGTGGCGGCCCCGGCTTCGGTAACGGACCTTCTGGAGACTTCGGCCGCAACCGAGACGGTGCCTTTCCGGGTGATTCGTCCGAGGCGAACGCCACAAAGAACACCATACGCGCCGGTCTGCAGCTGGGGCCGCCGGGACGATGGTGGGATGACAAACACTTCGCCAAGCAACTGCAGCTGCGACCCGACCAGCAGCGGCAGATGGACGCGACCTTTGAGAGCAATCGCTCCGTGCTGCTGAAACGGTACAGTGATCTGCAGGGTGAACAGAACCGGATGGAGGCGCTGACGCGGGCAAAGACGTTGGACGAAGGCGCTCTTTTCGCACAAATCGATCGCATTTCCCAGGCCCGCGCCGACCTGGAGAAGGCAACCACGCATTACCTGCTGCAACTTCGCGGCACGATGGATGCCGATCAGCTCTCCCGCCTGGAACAGCATCGTTGATTCAGAGCCAGGAGACCGGAAGTTGCCAGCTGAATCACCCATAAGGGGAATCCCGGGGTAAATCGCTGCAGGTACGGCCTGCATCCAAGAGTTGCATCCAAGCCTTGGAGTAATTCAGTTCTTAGGCCCTTTCCGCCCCGGAGTACAGCACGTGATCAACCTAATGGCCGCGGTGGAGCACCATGGATACGCGGCCACCTCGGCGATCCTGTTTCTTTCCTGCTGCGGATTACCTCTGCCGATCTCCGTTGTGCTGCTCGTGGCCGGGGCGACCGCGCACGGCGGCGGATTAAAACTCGGTTTGGTGATTCTGTGCGCGGCGGCGGCGGCGCTGCTGGGCGATACCCTGATGTTTCTTGGCGGACGCCTGACGGGATGGTGGCTGCTCACCGGAATTTGCCGTATCAGCATGAACCCGGAGACCTGCATCTTCGGTTCAGCAAATTCCTTCTACCGGCGCGGACCGAAGACCCTGCTCTTTGCGAAGTTCATTCCCGGTCTGGCCACGGTCGCGGCACCGCTTTCCGGCAGCTTGAATATGCAGCCTTGGCGGTTTTTGTTGCTGGATGGCACCGGTTTGCTGCTATACAGCACGGCCTGGAGCCTGGTGGGGTTCGTCTTTGCGCGGTTTCTGCGGGAAATCATCGCCTGGCTGGGACACATTGGACATGTTACGGCCGCTACCCTGACCACGGCGCTGGTCCTGTATCTTCTCTGGCTGGTGATGAGCTATCTGCGCGACACCCGCTTCAGTGCGGTGGAGCGCATCTCGGCCAGCGATTTGCATGCCAGTCTCCAGGCCGCCGCCGGCGACCGCGTGGTGGTCATCGCGGATGTGCGTTCGCATGGGTACTATGACGCCGGGACGCAGCGCATTAAGAACTCGATCCGGGTGGAACCGAACCGGCTCAGGGAAGAACTCGCAGCGTTGCGGGAGTTCATGGCGCCGGAGTGCGACATTTATCTCTACTGCTCCTGCGCCCGCGATGCCACCAGTGTGCGCGTGGCCAAGATGCTGGAAAAGGAAGACTGCCGGACCAAGGTGATCCAGGGTGGCCTGCGCGCCTGGGTGAAGGCCGGGGGACCGCTGGAACCCGTGCCGGAAGCGGATCTTGAGCATCTTCCGCGCTTCCAATAGACCCTCATCTTACGTAAGTCTTTGCACAAGAGGGGCTATATAGCTGTTTCCTGATGCTATAAAGTCCTCGAAAAGACAGCAGGTCTCCTCGCTATGCTCAGAATGACAATTCATGGAAGAGTGGTCTTCTATACCTCCAACAAAATAGCCTTAGCCACTTAACGTTGCCAGCCGGTCGATCCAGAAAAGAACCAGCGCGGCACGAGTGCTCCAGGCGAGCGTCCGAACCCAGTTGCTCAGAACCAACCGTCGGATCGCATTTGGGTCGTATGCCGCATGCAGCTGGTTGTGCAGGGGAACCTGGATGAATGCGGTCGAGGCCCAGAGCAGGCCGACCAGTCCCAGCCCGCACCAGGCCTGCCAGGCCGGGATCGCTGGCAAGCGCAGCGAGGGCGCGAGCAGCAACAGCGCACTCAGCAACTCGGCAAGCATCAACGGGCCCGCGATATACCCCATGCGGTTGGCGTAGGCAGTCTCGTAGCGCGTGAAGGACGAAGGCACGATCTCGACAAAGAGCGGATAGTGCACGATCTGCACGAACCAGATGATGCCGAACATGCTCAGGGTCGACAGCAGTTGGAGACCGAAGACGAGCCGTGGGGCAAGAGGAACGATGAGGAGCTCCGCAGGAATGAGGTCGAAGGTTAATGCTTGAAGACCGGCCTTAGGCGACCCGGCGCGCCAGACTGGCGAGCAGGTTTGTCGTGGGCAGGCCGTCGGCGTAGGTCTTGAGTACGAGTTGGCGCAGCAGCGGTGTGCGCATGACCTTGAAGCCTCGTTCGGGCTCGCGGTAGAAGGAGCGCGCGGCTCGGTGCGAGAAGGCAAGGGTCGCCTGCAGGGGCTGGAGTTGATGGAGATACGCCGCGGCAATCCCACCTGCGCCGGCGCTTTCGATCACGGCAGCCGCCGCTGCCTGGCCGCTGACGATGGCCGAGTGGATGCCTTCCCCAGTAAGTGGATCGACCAGACCGGCGGCATCACCGGTCAGCAGAATGCGGCCCTGCGGCGCATAGGCGTGGCCGCCGAGGCCCAGATGCTGTCCGCTGACGTGCGCCTGCGGCAGCGCGGTGAGATCGATACCCAGCTTGGTCTGCGTGTAGCTGTTCAGCAGAGCGCGGGAGACGGTCTCATACGCCATGCCGTCAGGCTCTGCGGCGCTGGAAGTACCCGTTTGCGGAACAAAACCGCCCACGCCGATATTGATGTGATCGCCCTTGGGAAAGAGCCAGCCGTAGCCCCCGGCGATCGGGGCAAAGTCGAAGACGAGATCGAGCGGAGCATCGCCGGCCGGCAGCTTCGCCGGTAACGCGTTGTAGGGGACCGTGGCTTCCAGGGCAAAGCCGCGGGCATACCAGGCGGGTTCGGCGGGCAGTGCGGAGGACTGCGCCTGGCGCGAAGCTGCCTCGGGCACTTGGGCGGCGAGACCCGCAGCGAGGCGGCGCGTCTGGCCGTTCGCCCCATCCGCGCCGATCAGCACGGGGGCCTGCAGGGTTTCGCTGGATCCATCTCCCAGGGCAATCTCGAGTTCGATGTGCGTCGCGAACTCGCGCAGGGCCACGATGCCTTCCATTTTGCGCAGTTCCGGCTTGCTTCCGTGTCTGCCCTCTGCCAGCGTGCGCTCCAGACAAAAAGCATCGAACCGCTCGCGGACGGCCATGGCGCAGAACGGGTTGCGCAGATGAACCCGCACCTCGCAGGCTTTGTCGGCGGTGCGGCGGCCGGCCAGGAACGCAGGTCCGGCCTCCTGCAGAACAACGTCGCGGCAGCTGCGCTCGATAACCGGATCCACGGAGTAGCGCAGCGCCTTGAGCGTCTTGCGCGTGAGGCCGCAGGCGCAGGCTTTATGGCGTGGGAAGCTGCGCTTATCCAGCAGCAAAACGCGGAGGCCGGCGTGGGCGAGGTCGAAGGCGGCAGCGCAGCCGGCGGGGCCGGCACCGACGATGAGGGCGTCGAAGGAGGACAACATAGGCCTTCCCAGTGTACCGGGGCGGATCAAGCTCCGAACGCCGGCGCGGTTTCTACCCTTCAAGGCACTAAACCGCGCCGCTTATGTTCGCTGTTGCGTCGTGCTACCGCTTTGCCTGGCTGCTCCCCTGCAGAAGCTCACCCGCGCAGCCGGCCGTCGCGTTCGCGGGATCGCAGCGCACCTCGGCGTTGCCCGGTAATGCGACGGAAAAGTGCCCTGGCCAGCGTGCCGGCTCGTTTGCGGGGTAGTCCGTGCTGAGCAGTTGTGCGCCGCTGGCCATCATGGCGTCGCGCGTGGAGGTGTCGTCGGTGCGGGCCTGTTTTGTATCGCCGTCGGTGCGCGCACGGATCAGGTAACCCTGCCGTACAAGCGCGCTGATCTCCGCCGCTGGACCGTCGTTGCGCTCCAGAAAGGCCGCATCGGGTTGGCCAGGTACGGAGTTGGTGAAAATCACCCGGCCGCGCAGCGAGGGATGTCCTTCCAGGTAAATCGGCGTGACCGGCCGCTGATCCATCAGGAAGATCACCTTGCCTCGTGCGCTGGCGAGTGAAGGCCAATGGCCTGCCACCACGGCCGCGTTCAATGTCCCGTAGCTGCCGCGCACATCGTCGGGTGTGATCAGTTCGCTCGGCGAGAACACGGAGCGGATCTCGGCATCGAGAGCGTCGAAGACCGCGGGTGTAAACGCCTCCGGTTCGGTCAGCGGCATATTTTTGGGCGACCCCTGTTTTGTTTCGACGAGGATAAAGATCGGGATGTGCGCCGGGTGCGCCTGCGACCAGGAGCGCACCTCACGCAGGCAGGCGAGGAACGGCTGACACGTGCTGCGCTGGTCGATGTCCTGTACGTGCATGACCTTGAAGCCGGGCTTCAGCATCAGGCCATTAGGGTCCTCGGGCGGGTCGGCGGGCAGCCCCGCGGCGGCCACCATGGCCGGGCCCTTGGGGTGAGCGTAGCGGCCGCCCTGCGTGTCGGCATACACGTCGAGTTCAATCTGCCGGACGCCGTGATCAAACTGCTGCGTCAGCGGGGGATGGCTGTAGTCGAGCGACGCCGCGGCCTGCGGATTCTGCTTCTCCAGCCATTTGGCCGTACTCGGCGTCAGCCCGGCATGGTAGCTGTTGTGCGTGCCGATGACCTGAATCTGGTTGAGCTTGATCCCGGCATCCGGGCTTGCTTGTGACGCGGGCTGGGCCGCGGTCTGAATCACGGTTTGGGCTGTAGTTTGAGCGAATACGATGCCGGGAAAGAGCAACGTGAAAAGGCAAGCTTGGAACGAGGGACGAAGCGGCACGGGAAGATCCTTTGAGGTGTTGAACGTTGGCTGCAAAGCAGTGCGGCAGCTACCGGAGGCCGGATAGCTGCCGCGTCTGCAGGGTTTGGGTTGGTTAGAAGATGATCTTGCCGGCAAGCTGCAGGATGCGCGCCGGCTGCGTGGTGGCTGCGGTCACGACACCGAAGCTGCTGGAGCCGGGACTGTAGGTTTCGCTAAGCGGGAAGGCGTAGTTGGTCTGGTTGAGCACGTTGAAGGCCTCCGCGCGAAAGTCAAACACGACGCCTTCCGGATAAAGCGCGAACGCTTTATGCAGGCCGAGATCGGTATCGTAATACGGGTCGAAGCGGACCGAGTTGCGTCCCGCGCTGCCGTAGGGCTGGTTGGCGGTGGGTAGGCTGAAGGCGCTCAGCTGCAGTGTGGTTATGCCCTGGTTTTTATTGACGCGTGTGCGCTGTGCCTTCGGAATGACAGCGGCCTTGGACAGCTGGTTGGGCCGCTGATTCAGGATCGTGCTGACCGACTGCGCCGTGGAGGGCGAGTAGATGATGTTCACGGGCGAGCCGCTGTCGGCGTTCTCGATCGCCGTGATCTGCCATCCGCCGAGCAACTCCTGCAGCAGGAACGGAGCGTTCGAGCCGAAGGCGCGGCCTTTGCCGAAAGGAAGATCGTAGACCAGCGAAAGCGTCTCGTTCAGCGGTTGGTTGTAGCCGGAGACGCCGCGCTCTCCGAGCGGGTTGGCGAGGTTGATGCGCGAGTTGTCGCCGGCGTTGGTGTCGAGGTGGCCGCTGGCGTTATCGATCGCGCGCGACCAGGTGAATGAGTTCAGCAGATACAGCCCGTGCGAGGTGCGGTGCTCGAACTTGGTCTGCAGCGCGTTGTAGGAGAGGAAGCCCGCGGGCAACGTCTCTTCGATGGTGGGGAACGTCTTGAGCGGACGTCCCTGGTTGTTGAGCAGCAGGTTGACGCAGCCTGTGGTGACGGTGCTGTTACAGGTTGCCGTTACGGGGTTCGGGGTGGCCTGGTTGTAGTCGCCCAGCACCTGCAGCTTCACGCCATGCTCACCCACATACGCGACTTCAAAGGTAGAGGAGTTGGTGATCTGGCGCTGCACGGTCACCTGGAACGACTGCACATAACCGGTGGGCAGGTTCGCGGGGATGTAGCGGGCCTGCGTGTTGGCATAGCTGGTTGCGGTGACCACGGACGGGCTGGTGAAGCCGGTGGGAAAGCCCTGGGTCGTGGTGCGGAAGCAGGTGGCCGCGCCGGGCACATAGGTGGCCTGCGCCTGCGCCGCCGTGCAGGTTGCCAGGCCGGTGGTGCCCACGATCAGCGGATTGCCGTTTAGCGGGACCTGGTTGATGTTGGTGTTCACGATGTAGGGCAGGTTGTAGACCAGCAGGTTTTCGCCGCCTTCGCGGTTGAATTGTGCGTAGTTGATGCCGTAGGCCGAACGCACCACGGTCTTCGGATCGATGGAGTACGCGAAGCCGACGCGGGGCGCAAAATCCAGCTTCGGCATATTCACCAGTGCGCGGTTATAAATCGAACCCGGTGAGGCGGTGATCAGCGAGTTGGTCGCGGGGCTGAAGTTCGCCAGCAGGTTGCTGGACTCCCACTGCGGCGTCACCAGTTCATAGCGCAGGCCGGCGTTGACGGTCAGCTTGGAGCTGACGCGGATGTCGTCCTGCAGATACATGAAGTGCATCCGCTGGTTGAGGTGCACGATCTGGTAATTGTTCAACTGGTAGCTGTTCTGCGCGCCGAAGAGAAAATCGCCCAGGTAGGCCGCATCCTTGAAACCGGTATCCGGAGAGGCGTTCAGCTGGCTGGAGGTAACGCCCACGGAGCTGTACCCGTTGTTGTAGGTGGACTGACCGTAAACCGGGTTGAAGTCATCCACGGTGGTGAAGATGGCCTGGTACTCATAGCCGATCTTGTAGCTGTTGCGTCCGTGCAGCAGCGTGAAGTTCACCTTGGGGTTGTAGACATAGGGGTTCTGGAACTGCGGGTTGCTGCCCTGGTTGCCGAACTGAGAATAGCCGTTGACGCTCTGCACGTTCAGGCTGCGCACGACCGTGGGATCGGTGGGCAGGCCGGGGATGCCGCTCATCAGGCTCGGCAGAAACTGCCCGTACGGAAACTTGCCGCCGTCAGTGCGCGTGAATGCGAAGCGTGCGTCGAGGATCGCATTCTGCGTCAGCGTGCGGGTCACGCCGCCCGCGATTTGCTGGTTAAAGATCTGTACATTGCCGTTTGAATTACCGCCAGCAGGTCCCTGGATGTTTGGCGGCGAAAGAATGTTCACCTGGTGTTCGCTATAGCGAGCAAAGGCCGTGGTCTTGCCGCTGAAGTTCTGGTCCACACGGACATCACCCTTGTTGTCGGTGATGGTGTCGGCTGGCTGCGACGCATAGTTGTTGGCAAAGATGCCGGCACCCACGTTCGGTGTAGGCAAATTTTGGAGAACACCTTTGGCAAAGCTGGAGACAGTCGGATCGTTGAAAGGAACCACGCCATTGGCATAGATCTGCCCGGTGATCGGGTTGCGGATCTGCAGCGGGGTCGTTCCTTCGAAGCCGAGATAGCCGCCGGTCGCACTGCGGGCCGCGCCGAGAAAGGTATAGCCGCCATTCGCGATCGCCAGCGCGCTGGTGCCGGCCTGGTTGGCGGTGGGGACGGTGGCCGTCAGCACGGAGTGCACCACCTGCCGATTCCCTTCATAGTCGGCGAAAAAGAAGGTATGTCCCTTCCACACGGGACCGCCGAAGGTACCGCCAAACTGGTTGCGATTGAGGCTCGGCTTTTGCGGCAGACCGGTCAGCGGGTTGGTGGTCGGCGAAAAGGGACCGATGGCGTTGAAGACCGTGTTGCGCACGTAGTCATACGCTTTGCCATGGAAGTGATCCGTGCCGCTGCGAATGTTGACGTTGATGACCGCACCGGCGGAGCGGCCGTACTCGGCGCTGTAGTTGTCCGTCTCCACGCGAAACTCATTAATCGCGTCGGGCGAAGGTGGAATCACTTCGTTCGAGAAGCCCTGGTTCGATGTGCCGTACGCATTGTTGTCCAGGCCGTCGAGCAGGAAGTTGTTGAACTCGCTGCGCTGTCCGTTCACGTTGAACGAGGCGTCGCGGCTGGTGTCTGTCTGGTTCTCCAACGCATCGCGGCGCACACCGGGCACCAGGGCGGCAAGGTCGGCGTAGGCGCGGCCATTGAGGGGAAGATTTTCCACCTCGCGTGTACCGATCACCTGACCGCGTTCACTGTCATCGGTGTCGAGCAGCGAAGCCGCATCGGTGACGGTCACCGTATCGCTCGCGCCGACCCGGAGTGACACATCCACACGCTGGCGAGCGTTGACCTGCACTGTGAAGGGTTCGGTGGTGCTGAGATCGAAACCTGCGGCCTGCGACGTGACGCGGTACTGGCCCGGTTTCACATCGGTGAACTCGAAAGATCCTCCATCGCCGGTCGTCAAGTGCACCTGGGTCTGTGTGCCCTGGTTGATCAGCGTGACCGTGGCGCGCGGCACCACCGCACCGGAGGCATCGCGAACGTAGCCGAGCACCGAGGCAGTTTCAAACTGGGCGAAAAGCGAAGGCAGAACAGCGAACAGACAGCAGAAAACAAGCAGCAGAAACCGCTTCATAGGCACTCCGGACAGTCAATTCACGGCGAGCCCTGAGCACGCGCGTGTGGCAAAGGCAAATGGATTGACTCAACCCTAAAGTGCTTGCATGAACATTCGGTTGCACCAGTGTTTCAATTCATCGACGGCAGGCCCCGGTTTGTTGAAAAACGGAAAGCGCCCGTCGATCCGCAATGTAAGCGGGTATTCAAGATTTCTCGCGCATTTTGTGCTGAGATGAAGGAATGGAGATTGTTTCGCCGTCATCCCGTCGCCGGTTTTTACGTCAGGCTTTTGCCTGGAGCGCCATGGCCGCCGCGCCGGGCCATGGTTTTGCCGCCGCGGTACCGAAGGCCAATGCAGAGGCGGCCCATGCTCTGGTGTTGGGTGATTGGGGCTGGCTGGATGTGGTCGGGCCGAATGACCTTCGCGGCGGCGATGGATTTGCCGCGCAGACGCAGGTGGCGCAGGGCATGCGTCACTACGCCGCCGCGCAAAAACTTACGCCGGAGACGCTGTTTCTGCTCGGCGACAGCTGGTACGGCGACCTCCCGGGCGGGGCGCAGTCATCGCGCTGGAAGACGCAGTTCGAGGCAATGTATCCGGCAGAGGTCTTTCCCGGGCCAGCGTACACGATGCTGGGCAACCACGACTACCAGAAACTGCCACCAACCGTGGACAAGGTCGAGGCAGAGCTCGAATATGCGCGTACCGGCCGTGGCCTGGACGGCAAACCGACCCGATGGACCTTGCCCGCACGCTGGTATACGTTTGACTTCCCGGCGCGCAATCCGGTGATGCACTGCATTGTGCTCGACAGCAACATGCCCGCCGCCGATGGCCGCCCACCGCACGGCGCTAACTTCACCCTGACACCGGCGCAGCAGGCCGAGCAGTTGCAGTGGCTGGAGCAGCAGCTGCAACGGCCGCGGACGACGCCGTTTCTGGTCGTCATGGGCCATCATCCGGTGTACTCCAACGGCCCGCATGGCGATCATCCCGTGCTGGTGCGCGACTGGGATCCGCTCTTCCAGAAGTACAAGGTAGATCTCTACATGGCCGGCCACGACCATGATCTGCAGGTCCTGCAGTTTGAGAATCATCCCACCACGCATTTTCTCTCCGGCGGCGGTGGCGCCGATCTATACGTCCTGAAGATCGACGATCTCGAGCGCGGACCCTATGCGCAGGAGGTGCACGGTTTCAGCCATCTCTCGGCCACGAAACGGGCGTTAGAGCTCCGGCATCTGGATGCATCCGGCCGCTTTCTCTTTGGTGTCCGAAAGTATCCGTCGGGCAGGCTAGACGTCCTAACGGCCTGATATTTTAGTTCAAGCCGCTTGCAAGGTATGGGCCTCGTTCGGATTTGCAACAGGAAGCGCCATCGCTTCCGCAAGCAGGCTGTAGCTACGACGGCGTGCCTCATGCGAGTGCGTGATGGTGTTCACGATCAACTCGCCGAGATGCAAATCATCCGCAAGAGCGCGCAGCTTGGCGGCGACATTGTCGGGCGTTCCAACTACATAACGCGGCCATTCTTCATCCGGCTCGTCGAAGCTGCCGGCGGTGAACGAAGCAAAGGGACTTGGCGCCTGCGGACGCATGTCTTCAAGTTCTCGCAACGCCTCTTCCGGCGAGGCTAAGGGGCGACGGTCACCGGTGCGGATGCGCCGCTGCAGCAGGCGCACAGAGGCGTGCAAAAACTCCGCTTCGTCCTGCGTGGGGGCGCAGATCACGCCGATAGCGAGCGTGGCGGCGGGCTTCTTGCGGCCCAGACCATCGTCGTCAAAGCGTGATGGCTGGAAGTTTTGCTGGTAGTACTCGATTGCCTGGCGCGTACCCTGTGCGGAGAAGAAATGCGCATAGGCATAGGGCAGGCCCTCCTGCGCCGCAGTGACAGCGGACCACATCGAAGAGCCCAGCAGCCAAACATCCGGCGCTCCCGGTTCAAGAGGCGCAACAAGAAGCTTGCGAAACGGATGGTCAGGCGACTCGGCAAAACGTTCCGGGTGCAGGTAGGCAAGCAATTCAGCTAGCTGCTGGGGGAAATCGTCGGGTTGCGGACCCTGGCGCACGCGGCGCAGAGCGTAACTTTCCAGCTGGCCGCCACCGGGCGCACGGCCGATGCCGAGATCGATGCGGCCCGGGAACATCGCGTGCAGGGTACTAAACACTTCGGCGACCTTGAAGGCGGAGTAGTGCGGCAGCATCACCCCACCCGAGCCCACACGGATGCGCTTCGTCGCCGCCGCCGCACGAGTGATCAGGATCTCAGGGGCGGTACAGGCCAGCATCTCCATCGCATGGTGCTCGGAGTACCAGAGCCTGGTGTAACCGAGCTGATCGGCGTGTTGCGCCAGATCGAGCGAATTTTGCAATGCCTCGGCAGCGCTACGGCCTGCAGGCACGGGTGATTGATCGAGAACCGAAAGCCGAAGCGAAGGGCCGAAGTCGGTCATACAGGTTTGGATGAAGGAGGATGCCCGCAGGAATCAGAACTGGGGTGGAACAGAAATCACCCCTGCACACCAAAGCATGCAGGGGTGCTAGGTTGTTTCCAAGCTACCGCGAGGCCATGGTCTTGCCAGTACCGGTATACGTAACGCGCCACACGGAGCGGCTGCCATCGTCAGTTACATAAAGGCTGCCATCCTTGCCGACTGTGACGCCCACGGGCCGGCCCCAGACCTGGCCGTCGGGGGTGACGAAGCCGGTAAGGAAGTCCATATAGGCTCCGGTGGCCTTGCCGTTATCGACCGGCGCGGCGATGACCTCATAGCCGCCGCGGCGGGCGCGATTCCAGGAACCGTGTTCGGCGGCGAAGACGTAGCCGTCAAAGCTGGCGGGAAAGGCGGTCTTTTCTGCCGGATTTTGCGGGTAGAAGGTCATCTCCAGCGAGGCCATGTGCGGCTGCACCAGGATGTCCGGCGTAATTACCTTGCTGCTGACGTCCACATGCTGGCAGGAGGCAGCGTCGCTTGAGTTAAGCGAGGACGCCTGTGGATTCGCACCGGTCCCGTTGGCGCAGGGCAGGTCGAGTCGAGGATCGCGGTGCTGGCCCATGTAATACCACGGCCAGCCATAGAAGCCGCCTTCCTTGACGGACGTAATGTAATCGGGAACCAGGTTGTTGCCGAGCTGATCGCGCTCGTTCACCGAGCACCAGAGCTGGCCGGTAACGGGGTTAATCGCTTCGCCGACGCAGTTGCGGATACCAGAGGCGTAGACCTTTTCGAAGGTGCCAGTGGGGGTGTACTCGAGCACATCGGCGCGGTGGAACTCGTTGGGGTGCGTGTCGGGGTTGTCGATGTTAGAGCCCGAACCGACGGAGACGAGCATGTGCTGGCCGTCTTTGGTAAAAACGACGTCGCGGGTCCAGTGACCACCGCCGCGTAGCTGGGCAAAACCTGGAATATCGGGGACGATGGTCTGCGGGGCGGCCGTGGCCTTCAGGTCACCATTGTGATAGGGGAAGCGTACGACCTGGGTGGTGTCGCCGATGTACAGATATTGCGGATTCACGGTGGGGTAGAAGGCGATGCCGAAGGGATGGTCCAGACCCGCGGCGTAGCGGGAGATCGTCTTGGCGCGGCCGTCAGGTCCCATGCCGCGCAGAATGTACACGGAGCCGGCTGCTGAATCGGAGACGAAGATGTCGCCGTTGGGGGCGGTGCGGATCAGGCGCGGCTCGCGAAAGGTGCCCTGTGTGGCGGGACCGACGACTTCTTTGCGATTGGCGGACTGGTCCTTACTGTTGTCGCCGCCGGCGTAGAGGGTGACCTTGAAGCCGGCGGGCCCTTGGGGCCAGGCATCCTGCGGGCGGTCAATTAGCGATGGGCCGTTATCGACGGATTCAGAGGGGGCGGGGGCGGGCAGGTCGGCGGCAGTGATCCTGCGCAGTGTGCCGGGTTTTTGGTCGGAGTAGCCGGCAAAGGCGGCCTGGCCGGTGATGGGCTGAGCGGTTTGGGCCAGAAGCGTCGCAGGCAGGGTGACGGCGGCGAAGGTCAGCAGCAGGGATGTTTTCTTCACAGTGGCTCCGATATGCACCCTTTTGATGCTTCGCGACGGCAGGTGGTTCACCGGATAGGATCCGGGCTGGGTAGCCCCCCGGACTTTTTGGCTAAAGTCTTGCACTGAGGCAGGTTACGGGCTGAAGATTCTGTACAGTACCCACCCAACGGAAATGCAGAAAGCTGCCGGATTGAGCGCTGGGGAGCGCGTTTGGGTTCGTCCGCGCCCGCGTTCGTGCCGGGGCTGGTTGGGTATGCTCGGGGGATGGGTGCTGGTGAGGCTGGGCCGCTGCTCGAGGTGCGCGATTTGCGGGTGGGGTTTGGCGCGGCGGAGGCGGTGCGCGGCGTCTCCTTTGAGGTCGCGCCGGGGGAGACGCTGGGGCTGGTCGGGGAGTCGGGGTCAGGGAAGTCGGTGACCTCGCATGCACTGATGCGGCTGCTGCCGGGGGCGGCGCGAGTGTCCGGGCAGGTTTGGCTGCGGGGTGGGGCTGGGAGCGGCGCCCGAACGGCAGCTGGAACTGGAGTTGGAATTGGAATCGAAGTTGGGGTCGGGAGTACGGATCTGCTGGCGTTGCCGGAAGAAGAGATGCGGCGGCACCGGGGGCGGTCGCTGGGGATGGTGTTTCAGGAGCCGATGACGGCGCTGAATCCGGTGATGCGGATCGGCGAGCAGGTGGGCGAGGCGGTGCTGGCGCATGCGCCGCGGACGTCGAAGGCCGCCTTGCGGCACAGGGTGTTGGAGGTGTTGCGGGCGGTGGCGCTGCCCGACCCGGAGGGCCGGCTGCGGAGCTTTCCGCACCAGTTTTCGGGCGGGCAGCGGCAGCGGATCGTGATCGCGATGGCGCTGATCAACCGGCCGCGGCTGCTGATCGCCGATGAGCCGACGACGGCGCTGGATGTGACGGTGCAGGCGCAGATCCTGGAGCTGCTGCGGCAACTGCGGGCGGAGTATGGGCTAGCGATGCTGTTCATTTCGCACGATTTGGCGGTGGTGGGGCAGATTGCGGACCGGATCGCGGTGATGCGGCACGGAGAGATCGTGGAGCAGGGGCCGGCGCGGGAGATGCTGACCGCGCCGCGGCACCCGTACACGCGGGGTCTGCTGGCGGCGGCACCGACGATGCGAACGGCCCGGGATAGGCCGTTATCAGTGCCTACGGCGTCGTTACCAGTGCTTGCGGCGCCGTTACCAGTGCCTGCGGCGCCGTTACCGGTACCCGGCGCGGAGTTACCTTCGGGTCTGGAATAAGTGAGCCGGGCCTTGGGACGGGCAAGGCTGGAGAGTAGACTAGCGTTCTTATGCGTGCGCTCATCGTTTCCGACATTCACGGCAATCTTCACGCCCTGCGGGCGGTGCTGACGGCCGCGGGGAGCTTCGATCAACTCTGGAACCTGGGCGATGCCGTGGGCTATGGCGGCAATCCGAATGAGGTGATCGAGATCCTACGGAAGCGGGCGACGGTGAATGTGCGCGGAAACCATGACCGGGCTTGTGCGGGGCTGTCGGATACGCAAAGCTTTAATCCCGTGGCGGCGCAGGCCGCGGCGTGGACGGAGGCGAACCTGACGCATGAGCATCTCGAGTGGCTGAAGGCGATGCCGAAGGGGCCGGTGCCGGCGAGCGAGCGCGCCACCTGCGCGCATGGGTCGCCGCTGCATGAGGATCAGTACATTTTGTCCATGCGTGACGCGTGGACACCGCTGCAGCGGATGACGACGCCGATCACCTTCTTTGGCCACACCCATGTGCAGGGCGCCTTTGCGCAACAGGGTGCGGAGTGGGAGGAAGTTCACCCGGTTTGCGACGCGAATGGGGAGTGCCAGCTGCCGCTGGGAGCGGAGGCACGTTACCTGGTCAATCCGGGTGCGGTGGGACAGCCGCGGGACGGGGATCCGCGCGCGGCGTTTGCGCTTTACGACAGCGAGGCGAGCTGTGTGACGTTTCGGCGGGTGGCGTATGACGTCGCGGGTGCGCAAGCGGCGATCCGGGCTGCCGGGCTGCCGGATCGCTTGGCGACCCGGCTGGATGCGGGCCGCTAGGGCAGCATGCCTGATGCTGCGTAGCAGCCACAAAGTAGATTCCCTACGGGAATGACAACAAAAGGGTGCAGTCGACCAACCACTCACCCGCCTTTAGGGATTTGCCTAGCGCAGGGAGCCCGGGGTGGAGAAGAAGCGGCCCAGGGTGAAGATGAATTTGCGCTGACCATTTATGCCGAGCGCCGGGCCGGCGGTGATGACGCCGAGCGGCGTTTCGGCGATCAGGCCGAAGTAGATGTCCTGCTGGGTGGTGGTGGGGCCGTCAGGGGAGCGCATCTGGCCGGCTTCATACGCCGCCCCGAGGTAGACCGCGCCGCTGATGGGAGCGGGCAGCGCGATGAGGCGATGCAGGTAGCCCGGGGTGACGAGGAAGTAGTCCGTGCCGCGCAGCTGATCGATGGAGAGCGCGCCGAGGCGCAGGGGACCGCCGAGGGTGAAGCGGAAGGGCTGGGCGACATCCCGGTCGAACATGGTGCCGCCCTCCGCGTTCACCAGGAACACGTCCGACTTGAAGCGTTTTGGAGCGAAGCCGAGCTCATGGGCGAACTCGATTTGGCTTTGCAGCTGCGGTGCACTGGGGCTGCCGGGCGTGGCGTAGAGATAGCCTAGGCTGGTGTCGGAACGGATGCCGTAGCGCGGCACCAGGGCACGGTCCTGATTGTCGTAGATGAAGCGGACGCGTCCGGTTTGCGAGTTGCCGGAGTAGTTGGGCAGGCTGTCCTGGCCGGTGGTGGTGTACCACTGAACGTTCTGGAAGTTCCAGCCGGCGCGCAGCTCCATCGTCTTGCCATCGCCCCAGCCGACGTCGGTGCCAAAGCCGCCGAACTGCGACTGGCGTTCGGAGACACGGTAGTTGCCGTTATAGATGTAGAACGGCTCGCGGGTGATGTTCGCGCGCGGGGCGATGAAGAAGTGGGTGAAGGGATTGGGTTTATAGAAGTATTCCCCCTCCACGCGGGTAAGAAAGCCGACGTCCACGTTGGCGCGGAAACCGGAGCCGAAGCCGCCTAGATCCTGGTAGAGCAGGATGGTGGAGAGGCTGGCGCGGGTGATACCGCCGGTCTGCGCGGCGACGTTGAGGCCGACATCGAGGAACGGCGGCCCGGTGTTCTTGTCGGTGACGGAGACGAGCACAATAGGGCGATTGGATTGCGTGTTGTCATAGCCGACGGTGTAATCGGCGTTGTAGCGGCCGTCGGCGCGGATGTCGGAGAGGAACTCGTCGATCTGGTTGGTATCGACGGGCTGGCCGACGATGGGGGCAAACTTGCGCTCGGTGTATTGCTTGACGCCGGGGGCCGGAGCGGTGACCTTTACGCGCAGAACGGAGCCGGCAGGCGGGCGCTCCCGGGAACGACGGGCGGCGAGATACGCCTTGTAGTCTTCCTCGGAGAGGGCGTATTGGAGGAGTTCGGCCTTGTGGGCCTCGGCGGCGGCGTAGCCGCGAGCGGCGAGCTTGTCCATGGAAAGGTAATCGTTGGCCGTGAAGCCCTTCACGTCGGGCATGATCACGATGTTGGCGAGCTTGCGGTCTTCGCGCTCGTTGGCTTCGATCCCGACGGAGAAGGCGCGCTGCAGGACGCCAAGAATGGAGTCCAGTTCGCCCTGGCCGACGGGTTCGAGCGGAAGGCTGACGGCGATGATCACGTCGGCCTTCATGGCTTTGACGTCGGGCGTGGGCAGATTTTCGAGGATTGCGCCGTCGACGTACTCGTGCCCACCCATCTGGAAGGGGCGGAAGACGCCGGGGATGGAGGCGGAGGCGCGCACGGCGTCAGGAAGCGAGCCGCGGGCGAAGGTCACCGTCCTGGCGGCGGTGAGATCGGTGGCCTGGCAACGGAAGGGGATCGGCAGATTGTTGAAGTCGGTCTGGTCGTTGTAGTCCAGGAACTCTTTATCGAGCAGATCGTTCAGGCCGGTGTCGGTGAGCAGGCTGTTGCGGAGCGAGACGCCGTGTTTTAGGCCGATGTTGATGGCGTTGGGCACCTCGCGGTCATCCTCGCGGCGGCGGAAGCTGAGGTTGGAAAAGGCGGTACCGATACGGAAGACGCGGGCGACGCTATCGCCGGTAAGGACACTCTTCATCTGCTCGGGCGTCTTGCCGGTGGAGTAAAGCGCGGCAAGGATGGAGCCCATGCTGGTGCCGGCAATGACGTCGACGGGGATACGGTGCTCGTTGAGCCACTGCAGGGTACCCACCTCGGACAGCGCGATGGCGGCACCGCCGCCCAGGGCCACGCCGATCACCGGGCGGTGTTTGGGCAGGTTTGTCGGCGCAACGGAGGGATCGGTGGGCGTGAGGGGGAGTTTGGAGGTGCTGGCGGCCTCCTCGGCGGCGGCCGCGGGCTGAGCCGCCCCGCTGTTGGACGTCTTTTTCTGGCCGGTGGTGGCGTCCTTGGAACCCAGGGCGCCGGCGGTGGCACCCTCCTGCTTTCCCTTACCGCCCAACTGCTCCAAAGTCTGTTGCCCGGTGACAGCGGGTTGGCCACCCGCCGCGTTCTGCGCGACGGCGGCCTGGCCACAAACCGCTGCCAGCAGTGCCAGGCTGACGATCTTTGAAAGAAATATGCTGTGCTGCTTCGTCAAAACCTGGATCACCTGGGCAGAGATGCTGCCGGAACTGTGCAAACTTTAGCATGCAGGTAACGGGACCTTCGTGCTGCAAAGGTGTTACCTGCTGTACTCCTGGAACAAGTCAGGAAACTGTTGGCCAAGAGAGGCGATTTTGGGGATGTCGCAGACCTGGATGTAGGGGTTGTGCGGATTCTTGATGGCGTAGTCCTGGTGATAGTCCTCACCCTTGTAGAAGGTGGTCAGCGGGGTGACCGCGGTGACGATTTTGCCGGAGAAGATGCCGGCTTCGTCGAGCTGCTTGATATAGGCGGCCGCGGCTTCGCGCTGCTCATCGTTCGTGAAGAAGATCGCAGAGCGATACTGTGTGCCGATGTCGCCGCCCTGGCGGTTCAGCTGCGTGGGATCGTGGACGACGGAGAAGAAGATGCGCAGCAGGGTGCCGTAGCTTACCTTTGCGGGGTCGTAGAGGATCTCTATGCCTTCGGCGTGACCGGTCTGTTTATAGCTGACGGATTTGTAATCGGCGGTGTCGGCGGAGCCGCCGGTGTAGCCCACATAGGTTTCGAGAACACCTTTGACACGCTGGAAGACGGACTGGACGCCCCAGAAGCAGCCGCCGGCAAAGACGGCAGTTTCGTGTTGGCCGGCCTCCCAGCCCGAGGCGGGGGCGACGATGTCATGGGTAGGTGCGGGGATGGGTTCCTTGCGGGATGATGCGATGGCCATATGCCTCCAGAGCCTTACCCCAATGACGCACAGCAGGGCGATCGTCGCGGAAGCGAGCGCAGCCGGTAGCCAGGGAAAGGCGGTCACGTAGCTTGGACGCAGTTCGCGCCGTTCACGATGCGGCCTCGCCGCCGGATGACGGGAATCAAGGGAGTAAATAGGGGATGAAGGATTGGTTTAGGTGTGGGTTCTTCCTGAGTGGGCGGTCGATCAAAAGCACTCTTCTGCGCAGCGCGCGAAGGGGTACTTTGCCCCGTGAAGCCGGGCAGCTAAGGGGAAAAGCAGCTAAGGGGAAAAGCAGCTAAGAGGAAAAGCAGCTAAGAGGAAAAGCAGCTACGGGAAAAGCAGATACTTCACTGCGTTCAGGATGACAAGGTGTGGGGGTCGCATAGGGGGTGTAGGTGGGGCGAGAGCCCTTGCCGCGGCTAGCCCGGGGGCCACCCCAGACGCCGGCCGCCGAGTACATGGAGGTGGAGATGTTCGACGGTCTGGCCGCCGTCGGCGCCGGTGTTGACGACGAGGCGGTAGCCGCTTTCGAGGTGCTGGGCGCGGGCGACCTCGGCGGCGGCGGCGAGGAGTTTGCCGAGCAGGGCGGCGTCCTCGGGCAGGGCGTCGGCATGGGAGGCGATGTGGCGCTTCGGGATGACGAGGACGTGCACGGGCGCTTGGGGGTGGATGTCGGCGAAGGCCAGGGTGTCGGCATCGTCGTGCAGGCGCGCGACGGGAATTGCTCCGGCGACGATCTTGCAGAAGAGGCAGTCCGGTTTGGAGACGTCGGGCATGGGGAGAATGATAGTGGATCCGTGCCCGGCGCCTGCCGGCCAACGCCGCGGGAGGACGCATCAGAGCTTCAGCTGCCGCGCGGGAGGCAATTTTTTTGTTGCAGGGGGTAACTTCGGGCGGGGAGTTCCTTCTAAGGAGGATATGAGTGAGAACCCTTCCTCCCTGTCCGTTTTGGAGCGCCTGAGAGAGGGCGCGCGTCGTTTTCAGTCCGAGGTTTACGCCGAAAAAGCCGCGGAGTACCTGCATGCGGCGACCCATCCGCAACAGCCGCACACGCTGGTGATCGCCTGTGCGGATTCGCGCGTGGATGTGGAAGCGATTACGAGTTCGGGCCCGGGAGAGGTCTTTATCACGCGCAACATCGGCAACATGGTGCCGGCCTATGGCGAAATGCTGGGCGGCGTGTCGGCGGTGATTGAGTTTGCGGTCTCGGCGCTGAAGGTGCAGCATGTGGTGGTTTGCGGGCACTCGGATTGCGGGGCGATGAAGGCGCTGCTGAATCCGCCGTCGACGGAGGGCATGCCGACGGTGCGGTCGTGGCTGAACAATGGGCAGGCCGCGCTGCGTGTCGCCGCGTCCCTGTGGGATGGGCAGGGGCAGCCCGCTGAAAAGCTGAACCATTTGACCGAGGAGAACGTGCTGATGCAGATCTTGCACCTGAAGACGCATCCCTCGGTGGCGGGGGCCATGGCTCGGGGTGAGTTGACGGTCTCGGGCTGGGTGTATGACATCGGCTCGGGCGGCATCCGGATCGCGGAGGACGGTTCGCGGGTGTTTGTGCCCGTGGAGGCAGCGGATAAGGCCGAAGAGGCGGGGACGGACGGTGGGGATCGAACCGGAGGCAGCCGCTGAGTGAATCAGCGTTGCCGGCCGCCGAGGTGCCGGTGCGCTCTGGAAGAGCGGTGCGCTAGCAGGTCTTTGCCTTACAGGTCTTTAGCGTCCAGGTCCTTAGCGTCCAGGTCTTTAGCTTCCAAGTCTTTAGCGTCGCGCTGGCTGCAACTGCCCTTTCGATGGCGCAGGGGAAAAATACTTTGGAGTGTATCCGGGCGCCCAGGGGTTATACGCCCAGCCGAAGGCGGCGCGGCGGCCGGTGGCGGGGTGGTCGAAGGTCCAGAACTCCAGGAAACGACCGGGGTTTGGGTCGGCGAGCGAGGTGGAGCCGAGGACGTCGAAGGCTTGGCGGGCAGTCGTCTGCGGATCGCGGACGATGCCATGCACGGCTTCCTGGCCATAGATGTCGGCGGCGTGCTCCTGCGAGCGGGAGATCGTGGCCGAGATGGGCTCGAGCAGGGTGGAGAAGAGCGCGAAGGCTAGGACCAAAACGGGCAAGGCGCCCCAGTCGTCCTGTCCCGGAATGCGCCACCGATTCCCGAAATGGGAGAGTGCGGCGCGAACGAAGAGAAAACCGATAAACAAAATTGCAAAACTGCCGATAAAGCTAAGCAGGAGGCCGCGCACGACGTGACCCAGAACGTAGTGACCGGATTCATGGCCGAAGACGAAGAGGATCTCGTCGGGGGTGAGCTTCTGGATGGAGGTGTCCCAGACGACGACGCGTTTTGAGTGGCCGAAGCCTTCGACATCGGCGTTGGGTGTGGTGAGTTTGGCGGAGGCCTGCATGAGGAACATGCGGTCCGGCGGGATGTCCATGCCGCCGCGATGGGCGATCTCTTCTAGGCGCTCGACGAGCGCGGGCTGGCTTTTGGCGAGCGGTTCGTAGTGGAAGAAGAGCGGCTCGACGTAAGGGCCGATAAAGAGGCCGAAGAGGGTGAGGGGGAGGGTAAAGATCCAGAAGGCAAGCCACCAGCGGTTCGGCAGCTTGCGGATGATCCAGAAAAGGAGCATGAGGATCAGGCCGCCGATCAGCCATTCCATAAGGAAGGATTTCCCCTGGTCGCCGAACCAGCTAGCCCAGTGCTGTACCGACAGGCCGTAGCGCAGAGAGGTGCTGTGTCCGTACAGACCCAGTGGGAGGTTAAGGAGAGAGGTGGCGAGGAGGAACAGGAAGAGGAAGGCGTAGCCCTGGAGCCAGCGGTTGGGGCTGAGGCGGAGAGCGCGGTCACGCATCCAGGCGATGCCGCCGAGGAAGAGTAGGAGCAGCAGTTGGATTAGGCTCCAGATCTCGTCGGCGAAGTGCAGGGTGTTGTGCACGGTGGCCAGGTGCTGTGCCTTCGCGAGTTGGGCGGGTGGCAACGAGTAGTCGGGCAGGTTGCCTTGGAGGGGAGCGGCGGCGATCTCCCCAGCGGCGTAGACGGCGGCCTTGTGCTCCGCCGCGGTTTCGCGGGCGCCGGCGGTGCAGGAGCCGAAGAGCAGGACCAGCAAAAACAACGGGAATCGAAGGCGCATGGTGGAGAAGGTGTACCGAGTGTGGGGGAGGGCAAGCGAAAAGGCAAGCTGGGCGCGGATTCTGGGCGCATGTTACCTCCGTACTGTCGCCAGATCTTCGCCCGCCCCGGTACACTGCCGCTATGGGATTGGTCTCGGATGTGGTTTGGGTAAAGAGGGGCCTTGGATGGTGTGCGTGACGCAGATCTCTCGCTTGTGGTTCTCTAAGCCGGTTGCGTGGCTCCGTGCTGTTGCGGCTGTTGCGGGCGTTTGCCTCTGTGTGATCGGCGGACGGGCCGAGACGCCGGCGTCGCCCGGAGATAAGAGCGGGAGCGCCAGGACGCACGCGGGCAAAGCTGACCCGGGCAAGGCCGTTGCAGTGGCAGCCAACAGCGCCAAGGCTGAGGGCGTTGGCGGAGTTGCGGATCCTGTGCTGATTGCCGCCATGGAAGCGGAGTTGCACCGCGCGATGGGAGCGCTGGGAACAGCGATGGTGCCGGCCGCGACCACGGATGCGGCACACAAGGCAATCGGGCAACCGCGTCCCTACTTTCTCAGCTACGCCGTGGCGGACACCGAGACGCTGAACATCACGGCGCAGTTTGGGGCGGTGGCGCAGGCCACGAGCAATCACTCGCGCACCGCGGATGTCCAGGTGCGGCTGGGTTCGCCGACGCTCGACAACACGCATGGCACTCACCGCACAAGCGCTCTGACGACGCTGCCCTTACCGTTGACGGACGACCGTGCTGCCATTGAACGATCGCTCTGGTATGCGACCAATCGAGGGTACGGCAAGGCGCTCGATGCGCTGGAAAAGGTCCGTACCGAGCAGGAGGTGCGGGCAAAGGAAGAGGATACCTCCGCTGACTTTTCTGCTGAGACCGCACAATCGAAGATTCTGCTCCCAGAGCCGGCTTTGAGCGTCGACCGGGAGATGTGGGAGCGTCGTCTGCGGGAGATCACGGCGCAGTTCCGCGATCATGCAGGCATTACCTATGACATGGCGATTCTGCAGGCCTCGCACGAGACAAACTACTTTGTTTCGAGCGAAGGGGCCAAGCTGGCGGCCCCGAGCCAGGTGGCAAGACTGGTGGTCGTGGCGCGAACGCGAGCCGCTGACGGGATGGACCTGTTCCGGGCAGAGACCTTCGAGGCAGATGCGACGGGCAACCTGCCCGACCAGGCCACCGTGCTGGCGAGGACCGAGGCCATGGCAAAGAATCTGGACGATCTGCGATCGGCGCCCATCACCGAACCCTATGACGGACCGGCGATTCTGTCCGGTCGCGCGGCGGCGGTGTTCTTTCATGAAGTTCTGGGGCATCGGCTGGAGGGCCAGCGTCAGCGTGGCGATGAGGAAGGACAGACCTTTACCAAACTGCTTGGAAAGCCCATTTTGCCCAGTTTTCTTTCGGTTGCCGACGACCCGACATTGAAAGCGTTCAACGGCCAACCTCTGAGTGGACACTATGCATTCGATGACGAGGGTGCACCGGCACAGCGTGTGCAACTGGTTGACGGGGGCGTGTTGAAGACGTTTTTAATGTCGCGTTTGCCGGTGGCGGGGTTTGCCAGCACCAATGGGCATGGGCGCGCGGAGACGGGCAAGATGCCGACCGGCCGACAAGGAAACCTGATTGTCACGTCGACAAAGGCGGTGAGCGATAACGAGTTGCGCGAGATGCTGAAGACCGAAGCAAAGAAGCAGGGCAAGGCGTATGGCCTTTACTTTGAGGACATCAGTTCAGGCTTCGCGGTAACTTCGCGCTCGTCCCCGCAGGCATTTCAGGTCATTCCCCTGGTGGTGTATCGCGTGTACGTCGACGGCCGACCAGACGAGCTGGTACGCGGCGTGAGCATTGTGGGTACCCCGCAGGCCGCGCTGAGCCGCATTGTCGCCACGAACGATAAGCCCGACGTTTTCAACGGGGAGTGCGGGGCTGAGAGCGGCACGATTCCGGTGAGTGCCGTGGCTCCCGCGATGCTGGTGTCGGAGATCGAGACGCAGCGGCAGGCGCAGGGCACGGCTCGGCCGCCGATCCTGCCGGCACCGCCGATCTCGGTCATGAAAGGTGGGCAATGATGCCTCACCTGTTCGCGGTTCTCCGCGACGCGCGCGCTTTTCTCGCTTACCCCCTGCGAAGGAACTCGTGTCTCGCTGTACTTTCCCTGATCTTCGTGGGCGCCTGCGCCGGCCCGGCCTGCGGCGTTCAAAGTGTTGCGCCGGCTGCAGAGCTGAAGCCGGTACCAAGAGCGGCTCTGTCCCCCGCAGCCACGACAACGGATGAGGGAACCGATCCCCTGTTGCAGGCCATGCAGGCGGAGTTAGCACGAGAGAAGGCCCAGTTGGTGCTGCCGGGCATGCGGGCGCCCTACTTCATCGAGTACCGGCTGGAAGACATCCACAGCTTTGAGGCCGTTGCGAGCTATGGTGCCCTGACCAGCGAGGTGGAGAACCAGCAGAGAGTCGTCCGGGTGGAGGTGCGCGTCGGGGATTATGTAACGGACTCCAGCTCCGCGCGGGGGAATGGGTCGTTGGCATTGGCGCCGGGGGACAACGATCCCGTAGCCCTGCGGGAAGCGCTCTGGACTGCAACCGACGAAGCGTACAAGGCGGCTTTGCGGTCTTACTCGGCGAAACTTGCCGCCATCAAGCAGTTTCAGAACGCTCCCAACGCCAATGACTTCACCGCAGCGACGCCAGTGCAGACCCTGGAGCCGGTAGCGCGATTGGATCTGGATCGTGAGGAGTGGAAGCGGCGGCTGGTCGATGCCAGCGGGCTGTATGCGACCGAATCTGCCGTAAAATTCTTTGCGGCGGACGTGCAGTATTCCAGCGCGACGTTGAACGCCCTCGCGGTAAACCGGTACACGGTTAACACGGATGGGACGGCTGTCCGGCATGGGTTTACGGGGTACCAGGACGTCATCTCGGTGGGCGGCCAAGCCAGCGATGGGATGCAGCTGGGGCGCAACAACGGTTCTACGGCCACAACCTCTGCGGGGCTGGAATCGGCGCAGGCCTTGCGGGAGCGGACGGTTTCCGATCTGAAGAGCTTCGAGGCGCTGCGCCAGGCGCCGGTGGTGGAGGCCGAGGATTATCACGGTCCCGTCTTGTTTTCCGGTGATGCTGCCGCTGACGTGGTGAATCGCCTGATTGTGCCCAATATCGACGCGGAGCGGCCTGACATGGGGACCACGGCAAGGACGCAGGGAGCGTACCAATCCAGCCTGCGCACACCTGTGCTGCCGCCGTTTCTGACGCTGGTCGACGATCCGACGTTGCGAACCTTTGACGGACGCACCCTGGTGGGGGCATACCGTGTGGACGATGAGGGAGAACCGGCGGAGGCTGTTACTTTAATCGACCGTGGGAGGCTGGTTGGCTTTCTCGTGGGACGGCAGCCGGTGAAGGATTTTCCGGAGTCGAATGGCCATGGACGAGCGACCCTGGGCGGTCCCGCGCATCCGCATCCGGGAGTTCTGCTGGTGAAGAGCGCGGAGACCCTGAGCCTGGAGCAGTTACGCCAGAAACTCGCAAAGCTAGCCAAGGAGCAGGGACGGGATGTGTACGAGGTGGAGACACTGGGAGGCGGCGATCTCATCCCTCGCCTGCTCTATCGAGTGTCTCCAGACGGCCGACGAACGCTTGTCCGGGGCGCGGCTTTCGATGAGCTTGACCAGCGATCTCTGCGGTCGGAACTAATCGCCGCCGGCGGAAGTTCATACATCTCACAGGAGATCAGCCCGTTGCCGGAAACGATCATTACGCCAGCTCTGCTGTTTTCAGATATTGCCGTGAAGCGCGCAACGCAAGAACAGGAAAAGCTGCCGTACTACATGCCGCCGCCGGCGAGGTAGCCCGAGAGGGTGCTCTCGTCGCACGTGCGCATGGTGACACCAGATGGATTCCGCTTCGGAGGTGCATTTTGTTGAGAAGAAAGCAGAGAGGTAACCGAGTGTCGAGGGGGTTCCGCGGAAGGTCAGGCATGTTCCGGCTGGTAGGCGTCTTGACGAGCGTTTTAGCAAGCCTTCTGTGGGCACAAGGGGTCTGTGCACAGCAGATGACGACAGTGCCAGCGCCTTCAGTATCCCCGTTGGAAAAGATGCCGTACTCGCCCTCTCTGGACATCAGGAGCTTGGACCGCTCAGTCGACCCGTGTGCCGACTTCTATAGTTATTCGTGCGGAGGTTGGATCAAGAACAATCCGATCCCCGCCGACCAGGCGAGCTGGAGTGTGTACGGGAAGCTGGCAAATGACAACCAGCAGTTTCTTTGGGGCATTCTGGAAGCGGATGCAAAAGCCACGGAACGTACGCCCGTGCAGCAGAAGGTGGGCGACTATTTCCAGAGCTGCATGAACACGGCAGCGATCGATCGCGCCGGGCTCTATCCGCTGGTGCCGGCACTGGCAAAGCTGGATGGATTGGCAACGCGCGGTGCGGTTTTTGCCGCACTGGCTCCGTTGCAGCATGAGACCGCGGGAAACTACTTCTTCCGCAGCTCGACCGGGCAGGATGCAGTGGACTCCTCCAAGGTGATCGTGGAGGTGGCGGCCGGCGGCCTGGGTCTGCCGGATCGCGACTACTACACAAAGACCGACGCGCACAGCTTGCAGATCCGGCAGGAGTACCTGGCGTTTGTGGAGCAGATGCTGACGCTCTCGGGAGAAGGAGCCGCGCAGGCGAAGGTGGACGCTGCCGCTATCTTGAAGCTGGAAACGGTGCTGGCGGCGGCCTCGCTGACGAGGGTGGAACGGCGGGACCCGCACAAGACCTACCACCCCATGCCGCTGACGCAATTGCAAGGGTTGGCACCGGCTCTCGACTGGGCGAGTTTTTTTGCTTTGCAGGGTGCACCCGACCTAAAGAACCTGAATGTTTCGCAACCGCAGTTTATGCGGACGGTACAGACGGAGCTGGCCACAGAACCCCTGCCTGTGTTGAAGACGTATCTCAAGTTCCATCTGCTGGTAGCTTCCGCACCTTATTTGGCCAAGCCGTTCGCGGATGCAAACTTTGCGTTCTTTTCGCATACTTTGCGTGGTGTCGCGCAGCCGCCGCCGCGGTGGAAGACCTGTGTGCGTGCCGTGGATCGCAACCTGGGCGAGGCACTAGGACAGGAGTTTGTGGCGCGTACCTTTTCCGCGAGTATGAAGGCACAAACCGAGCTGATGACGGGCCAGATCGAGCAGGAGATGCGTCTGGAGATCCAGGGACTGGACTGGATGAGCCCGGCGACGAAGGTGGAGGCTTTGCGTAAGCTGGGCTCGATTCGCAACAAAATCGGTTATCCCGCCCACTGGCGTGATTACAGCACGCTGGAGGTGAAGCGGGATGACTATTTCGGCAACGTAGGGCGAGCGTTTCAGTTTGATGAAGCGCGCGAGTGGGCGAAGCTGGGCAAGCCTGTCGACCGTGAGGAATGGGGTATGACTCCGCCGACGGTAAACGCGTACTTCAATCCGCAGATGAACGACATCAACTTTCCGGCGGGTGTGCTGCAGCCGCCGCTTTATGATCCGTCGCTCGACGATGCGCCGAATTATGGAAACACGGGAGCGACCATCGGCCATGAATTGACCCATGCCTTTGACGATGAGGGGCGGCAGTTTGACTCCAGCGGCAACCTGCGCGACTGGTGGACGCCCGCGGATGCGGCGGGGTTTGAGGAGCGGATTGGGTGTGTGCGGGATCAGTATGCGGGGTACGTGGTGGTAGACGATATCCATATCAACTCCAAGCTGACCAGCGGGGAGGATGTGGCCGATCTGGGCGGTACGCTGTTGGCCTATCTGGCCTGGCAGGTGGAGGAGAAGGGCAAGACCCTGCACGACATAGATGGGTTTACCCCGGATCAGCGGTTCTTTATTGGCATGGCACAGTGGGCGTGCGAGAACACCCGGCCGCAGTCGTTGAGGGTAAACGCGATCACCGATCCGCACTCTCCGGGCTTCGCGCGGATCAACGGCGTGGTGAGCAATATGCCGCAGTTTCAAAAGGCGTTTGGCTGCAAGGCAGAGCAGCCGATGGTGCATGCTCCGGCGTGCAAGATCTGGTAAACGCCACGCGTAGCGGCGGAGACCGGATGAGCGCGAAACCGGCACGCCGAATGCCAAGATGGCTATAAGGAGGACTATTCAGAATTAGCAGGTCGGTTCTCTTGAAAGCAGCAGCCGACCGTCGGCTGGAGACGGCCAACATGGTTCTATGCTTCTGAGGTTCTAAGGGCCTGTTCACGATCTAATGACTAGTGCGCGGATGAGTTTGGCTTGAGACTTTGTGGGTGGGTCGGAAGGTGTAGGGCAGTGATGTAAGCCGGGAGCAGTTTGAGCGGGTTCCCCCTTGGCTGAAGGGGGGGGGGCGGCGCTGGACCAAGCCGCGGACGGTGGATTTGTAGTCAGGTGTTCTGGGGGGCGTTGTATCTGCTCAAGACGGGCTGTCAGTGGCGTATGTGGCCGGACGGATTTGCGAAATGGCGTACGGTGCATTTGTACGTGCCAAGGGGTCAGAACTTGGTCCGGACGGCACGAGCGTTCTGGAGCAGGCCTGAAATCAGTTAGCGAGGACCGCGCCAGACAGGGGCTCAGTTCCATGACCAGCTTCTTGATCGTCGACGCACAGAGCGTGAAGAACACGGCTAGGGCCGGGCAGAAGGGCTATGACGCGGGTAAGAAAGTCTCCGGCATCTAGCGTCACATCGCCGTCGACACGCAGGGGCTGCCGCATGCGATGGCCATGACGACGGCCGAGGTGACCGACCGCAACAGGGCCCTGGCCGCATTCGCCCGCTGCGCCGGCAACCTCCAGCAAGTCACCAGCGTGCTGGTGGATGGCGGCTACGCCGGCAAGCTGTTTGCCGAGGCGGTCCGGGGTAAACTCGGCGCCACCGTGCAAGTAGCCGAACGGAGTGAGTTGCATACTTTTGCCGTCATGCCCGAGCGCTGGGCCGTCGAGAGGTCCTTCGCCTGGCTCGACAAGAGGTAGACGGCAGTGTGCAAGAACTGCGAACGAAAGCTCAATGAGCCTGCTAATGGTCCACCTCGCCTTTCTCGTACTCCTACTTAGGAGATTTTGAACAGGCTTTTTAGAGCAAAAGTCGGCTTGAGGCTTCGCTCGCGCCGATACTTTGCTGCTGAAGCGTTTTCTTCGACTGAAAGCCAGAGCAAACAAAATGCGGTGTGTCAGTGAGAACTTTCATCCTGAGCAACGCGAAGGACCGCTTTTTACAGCATCTCGGCACTCAGGGCGAAAGCAGGTCCTTCGCTGCGCTCAAGGGTGACAACACTAGCTGTGAAGTTTCAGGAGGTTGTCCCTTCGATCTGAGCGCGAGAAGCTGGTTCTGCGACGAATCAGTTTTCCCGGAGAGACCGAATGGACACTCAGAGGAACGCCAGACTCCCGCTGTGATGTGAGCCGAGCTGGCGAAGGTTGTGCTGCAGTGAGCGAGAAGACGGCTGGCAGTGGGTTTAGCGTTTTCGTCAGGAGCGTGAGGCGCGGCTGCGCGATCACTCTTCCCGGCCGTGCTCAAGTCCGAGGCGCGCTTCCGCGGAGCCGACAGAGCCGGTGCTGGCGCTACGCCTGCTGCGCTACTCTGTGCACCGTATCGCGACAGCGCTGAAGCTCAGTCCGGCCACAGCGAGCCGTGTCCTGCGCCGGCACGGTCTAAAATGTCTGCGCTCCCTGGATCCGCCTTCCCCTGCGGTGCGCTACGAGCACCGCAGGGGAAGGCGACACGATCCACCTCGATACCGAGCGCCTGGCACGCATCGTCCGGCCTGGACACCGCGTGCATGGCGACCGCACTCGCGAAAACGAGGCGTTGGCTGGTGTACCTCCACATCGCCATAGACGACCACAGCCGCATCGCCTACGCCGCCATTTTGCCCGATCAGACCCACACTTCGCCATGCTGTTGTTGTACGTGGCCCGAGCCCGCTTCAGCCGCTTCGGCTTCGCCGGCCGCGGCGTACCCACAGACAACGGCCCTGCTAGTGCGACCACCGCTTCCAAAGGCTCCTGCGCAAAACTGCATCTCCGTGAAGCGCTTCCCCCGCGCCTACAGGCCGCAGATCAACGGCAAGGCCGAGCGCTTCACCGAGACCGTACCCCGCGAATGGGCCTATGCCGCACCTATCGGAACTCAGCCCAACCTACTGACACTTCACAGCTAGGTTGTATCCACACATAGCTTGAGGTGCAGCCATGCGCATGAGGTACAGGTTTCTTTGTCCACCACAAAATCCGTGAAGAGGCGCTCCCACACGCCCGAACGTGCCCAGCGGATACGACTAGGGCTGGTTTCCCGCAGGTGTAGGGCAACTACAAAGGGATCCAGAGATCCTTCGCTAGGCTCAGATCTGGGGCAGATGTACACCCAGACGAAACAGTTCTAAGTGGGGCTGCACTCCTTTAGTGAATCAGCGTTAAACAGCCGCGAAACGCCTGCGCAGCAGGCCGCCGACGGTGAGCAGTCCGGTGCCGAGCGGGGCGATGGAGCTTGGCTCCGGGTGACGGCGGTGTTGTCGGGCACGGAGACGCCGTCGACCTCTAGTGGAGACGACATCTAGTGGATGGCCTTGATGTTGACGAGAAAGTCTATGTGCTCGGCGCTGTGATGCACGGCGTGCAAGCTCCGCAGAATGGAGATTTCCTGGCTCCAGCGATGGCCCCAGTAGAAGCCGGTCTCGCCGGTGATGAAGGAGGCGAGGATGCGCAGCGTGAGCGGGGCGTGACTCCCTGCGGCGGAGTACCCGGACGGGATGAGGCGGTGAGCGCCCAGGGCGACGATCGACAGAAGAAGGCTGAGCAAAGGCCGCGGGGAGCAGGCTACTCAGGAAGCAATACAGGGGGGTCCTGCCAGACCGCCGTAGGAAGGGCTTTGCCCAGATGCAGTACGAAGAGGCGCTCCAGAGGCAGAAAGATGACGGCGAGCAGCACAAGCCAGACGCAAAGACGAACGATCGGCTGCAGAAAAGTGAGCAGGCATGGATCGAGGTGGAGGCCATCCAGCATGGTGAGGGGGCAGTGCGGGGCCCGGATCGGTCCGAAAGATGGCGTTAGCAGGGTGATCCGAGGCCTAGCCGAAAGGAGAGTGCGAATTTGTTCTGCCCCATTTGCATCAAGGCTGTCTTTACGGCGGTGAGGCGTTGCAAGATGGGACGTGTTGGAGGTTTTCCATTGGACGGCTGGGGCCGGCTGAATACGTGTGCAAAGGACTTTCGTTTGGAATCAGGTGAGTTCCGTGCCTTGGCCCGGATCGCCGGGCAGATTTGGAAATGAGCGGAGAGAGCCGGACGCCGGAGCCTGTGCACCTGCCGCAGGCGGCGGTGCGGTTGAGCCGGCTGGACTGGCGGCTCGTTTTGGCGGCGCTGGTGATGGGGGCGCTGGGCGCGTTTGCGGCGGCGTGTGTGCGGCTGGGGTTTATCGGCCTGGAGTGGCTGCTGACCCACTACAGTAGCGTGCCTCCGCTGGCAGCGGCACACCTGCCGGTGTGGCGGCGGGTGCTGACGCCTGCCTTTGGGGGAGTGCTGGCGACCGCCGTGGTGATGGCGAGGCGCTGGGGGGCGCATCGGCTGGGGCGTGAGCCGCGCGCCTATGTGGAGTATGTGGAGGCGGTACGGCACCAGGGCGGCCGGATTCCGCTGCTGCCGAACTGCTGGCGGACGATTTCGGCGGCATTTTCCGTGGCGAGCGGGGCGGCGGTGGGCCGTGAGGGGTCAATGATCCAGTTCGCCGGGGCGGCGTGCTCGGCGGGTGGCGGGTGGCTGGAGCGATGGATGGGTGGCCCGGAGGGTTTGGGTGTGGTTCCGGACGGTACGGGCGACCGGGCGCGGGGGTTGAGTCTGCTGGTCGCGCTGGGGGTGGCGGGCGGAGTAACGACGGCCTACAACGCACCGGTGGCTTCGGTGTTTTTCGCGGCGGAGATCGTGCTGGGCGCGCTGGATTGGCGGGAGCTGCCGCTGTTGGGTTTGGCCGCGGCGGCTGGTTGGCTGGTGGCAGGCGAGATGCTGGGGTTTGCACGGCTTTATCCGTCGCATGCGGTGCTGCCGGCCTCGGCCTGGAGTTGGGCGGCGCTGCCGGGGCTGGCGCTTGTGTTTGGGGCGCTTGGGCCGGGGTACCAGAAGCTGATCCGGAGTTTGGGAGCGGCGAAGAATCTGCCGTGGTCGATGGTGGGCAGCGGCCTGCTGGTGGGTTTGCTTTCGGTGCGCGACCCGCGGGTTTGGGGGAACGGGGATTTGGGGCTGGATGCGGCGTTGGGCATCGCCGGCGCGCACCGGCAGTTGCCGGTGGTGGGGACCGGGGTGGCGGCGCTGGCGCTGCTGCTGGGGATGCGGCTGCTGGCGACAACAGCGTGTGTGGGTACGGGGACCGTGGGCGGGGTGTTTACACCGACGCTGTTTGCCGGGGGGGCCGCCGGTGCTTTGCTGGGGCATCTGCTGCCGCCGGGGGAGGCTACGTTGGGCGCGATGGTGGGGATGAGCTGCCTTATGGCGGCGGTGACGCATGCGCCGCTGATGGCGGCGTTTATGGCAGTGGAGCTGACTGGAGACTGGCGGCTTTTGCCGATCCTGCTGCCGCTGAACTGGATTTCGTGGCGTCTGGCGAGGCGGATCTCGGGCGAGGCGCTGTATGCGATCGCGAGCCAGTCGCCGATGACGGCGCGGGCGAATGCCCCGGAGGCGCCGCGGTAGCGGGCCAAATCGCAAGAAGGGGCTGTGGTGAGGCCCGTGATGGGTTGGGATTGAAAAATGCCTTTGCGGGCTGTTGGGTTGCCATGGAAGGCCGAAAGCGGGCCACGGCGGGCCGCATGGTAAACTGTAGCCAAGGATAAATACCAGAACAGGCGGATTTTCCTTGCGTTTTGTGGCCGCCTCTGGCTTTGAAACGGCTATATCGTATCCGCCTGCCGGAGCTCGCTTGGCAACCCAGACGCCCCTTCCCGATCCGCAGGAACCTACGCCCGCGGCCAATTCAAATTCGTCGAATTCCTACAGCGGCGAGAATATTACGATTCTCGAGGGCCTGGCCGCCGTGCGGCTGCGGCCGGCGATGTACATCGGGTCAACGGGGGAGCAGGGGCTGCACCACCTGGTGTATGAGGTGGTGGATAACTCGGTGGATGAGGCGCTGGCGGGGCATGCGACGCGGATCGATGTAACGGTCCATGTCGATAACTCGGTGACGGTGGTCGATGACGGGCGCGGCATTCCGGTCGACAACAAGACGCTGCCGACGGGCGAGGTGATGCCGGCGGTGCAGGTGGTGCTGACCATGCTGCATGCGGGCGGCAAGTTCGATGCTTCGAACTATAAGGTGTCGGGTGGGCTGCACGGCGTCGGTGTGAGCTGCGTGAATGCGCTGAGTGAAGAGTTCGACGTCGAGATCTGGCGCGATGGCTTTGCGTGGGAGATGGATTACTCGAAGGGCGATCCCATCTCTGAATTGAGAAAGGTGGGACCTTCAAAGCGGCGTGGGACGAAGGTTCATTTTCTGCCCGACAAGTCGATCTTCACGGTGCATGAATACAACTACGACACGCTGGCGAACCGTCTGCGGCAGTTGGCGTTTTTGAACAAGGGCATCGAGATCACGCTGACCGATGAGCGCGCGACGGATACGAAGTCGGGTGACGCGAAGACGCAGAAGTTTCTGTTCAATGACGGGATTGCGGGCTTCATCAAGCACCTGAACAAGGGCAAGGTGCTGCTGCACGAGAAGCCGATCTACATGGAGGCCGAGGTCGGCAACGTGGTGATGGAGATCTCGCTGCAGTACAACGACTCGTACTCGGAGACGGTGTTCAGCTTTGCGAACAACATCAATACCGTTGACGGCGGAACGCATCTGTCGGGCTTTCGCACGGCGTTGACACGGACGATCAATGCGTCGGGCAAGTCGTTGGGGTTGTTCAAGAACGATACGGAAGGCCTGACGGGCGATGATGTGCGCGAAGGGCTGGTCGCGGTGGTGAGCGTAAAGCTGCCGCAGCCGCAGTTTGAAGGCCAGACGAAGGGCAAGCTCAATTCGGATATCGCGGGGCCGGTGCAGGCGTTTGTGAATGAGCGGCTGGGCGCGTTTCTGGAGCAGAATCCTCAGGTTGCGAAGAAGATTATCAACAAGGCGATCGATGCGGCGCGGGCTCGTGAGGCGGCGCGCAAGGCGCGCGATCTTACCCGGCGCAAGGGAGCTTTGGATGGCGGCGGTTTGCCGGGCAAGCTCGCGGATTGCTCGGAGCGCAAGCCGGAGTTGTGCGAGCTGTACCTTGTCGAGGGTGAGTCGGCCGGCGGCACGGCCAAGCAGGGGCGCGACCGCAAGTTCCAGGCGATTTTGCCATTAAAGGGCAAGATCCTCAACGTGGAAAAGGCGCGCTATGACAAGATGCTGGGGCATGAAGAAATTCGCGCGATGATCACGGCGTTGGGCTGTGGCATCGGCAAGGACGACTTCGATATTTCCAAGCTGCGTTATGGCAAGCTGATCCTGATGACCGATGCCGATGTCGACGGGTCGCACATCCGCACACTGCTGCTGACCTTCTTTTTCCGGCACATGGGGGAGCTGATCAAGCGGGGCAATGTATACATCGCGCAGCCGCCGCTGTTCCGCATCAAGAAGGGCAAGTTCGAGCAGTACATCAAGGACGAGCGCGAGTATGTGCAGGTGATGGTGAAGCGCGCGTCGGACGGCATGGTGGTGCGCTATGGCGACGCGGGGCACACGCTTGAGGGCGCGAAGCTGACGGAGTTCATGTCGCAGCTGGATGACTACCTGGGCTTCTTCGACAAGGTAAATAAGCGGCTGCGCAACGACCAGGCTGTGCGTTTTTTTGCGGAGACCTTTGGGAATGAAGGCAAGGAGTCGGCGCGGCGTGCGGACTTCGAGTCGCCTGAAAAGCTCGAAGCCATGCGCGTGAAGTTGAATGAGATCGCGCGGCACTGGCAGTTCAAGGGTGTGAGCGAGGTCCTGTTCGACGAGGAGCACCGCACGTACTCCGTGGTCTATACGGACGCGCAGGGTGCGCCGCGAAAGATCGACTGGACGCTGGCGAGTGCGCCGGAGTCGCGGCAGCTGCTGGCCAAGCAGGCGCATCTGGGTGAGGCGCTGCAGGGGCCGTTCCACATCGAGTACGCCGGCAAGGGCGCCAAGGAGGCGGCCAAGGCGGACACGGTGGTGAGCCTGAATCCTTCGCAGGAAGAGATGGACGAGGCGGACGAGGTCGCGCAGGAAGAGGGCGTGAACGAGACGATTGCGGCCGCGCCGGGCACGATGGATGAGGCCAAGCCGGGTAAGCGCAACTCGAAGGCCTCGCAGGATCCGGTGGAGAAGAACACGGTGCGCGAGGTGTTCGAGTATGTGATCGAACAGGGCCGCAAGGAGTACCAGGTGCAGCGCTACAAGGGCCTGGGCGAGATGACCGCACCGCAGCTTTGGGAGACGACGATGGACCCGGCCAAACGCACGCTGCTGCAGGTGCGGTTGGAGGATATCGCGGCGACCGAGGAGATCTTCACGACGCTGATGGGTGAGGATGTGGAGTCGCGGCGCAGGTTTATCGAAGAGAACGCGCTGGATGTAAAGAATCTGGATATTTAGACATTCTTTTGTCGTGAATCTTCCAGATCAGTCTGTTGCAACACTTTAATCACAGCCGAAGCTAACTCTGCGCAAAAAGGCAAGCAGGCACTTTGTAGAGTGCCTGCTTGCCCTGTTTGTGCCGGCTTCAGAAGGCGAACTGCAGCGAGGTCGACAGGGTGCGCGGGTTGCCGAGAAAGGCCGTGTTGCTGCTCGCATTGGTACCGGTGATATCGCCTGCTGCAATCGTTGAGTAGTAATGCGTGTTCGTGAAGTTGTTGTCCGTGAAGCGCAAGGTTGCCAGCCGTGAGAACACCGGGTGCGAGTAACGGAAGCCCAGGTCGAACAGGCTGCTTCCGGGTGTGGTGTGCAGGTTTTCATCATCCTGCGGTCGTTGGCCGGTGAACTGCCAATCGCCGGTAAGGCTCAGATTCCGCACATGGGGGATGCGGTATTCGCTGTAGAAATTGGTGCGGTAGTCGGGAATGCCGACGAAACGCTTGCCGCCCGTGGCCGCAATACCGGTGTTGTTCAGCCGGGCATTGAGCGCGGTGAAGCCGCCGTCGACCAGCCAGCGACGAAAGAGAACGCCCTGTGCGGAGATCTCCGCACCGTAGTTCACCTGTTGCCCAACGATCTCGAAGATATTCTGCTTTGCGTTCAAGGCCACAGTTTCAGCGAACGGCCGTTCCAGGCGAAACAGGGCGGTAGTCAGGTTGAGGGTGCCGGTTGCTTCCTTCGCCCCGATCTCCCATTCCTTGCTGCGGTAGGGGGCCAGCACCTGGTTGGCGTTGACCAGCGTGGCACTTCCAGGGGCGATATCACCCTGCTGCAGACTGCTCGCGTAGGTTGCATAGGTGGTGATTGCGGCCGTGGGTTTGTAAAGCACACTGACCGCTGGACTGATGCCGTTCTGGTTGGAGCCGCTGAGCCGTTTTGTGGCGTTGTAGTTGTCGGCGCCGAAGAAGTCCTGACTGGCGGCCAGGCGCACCGCAAAACCTTTCGGAAGATAGATCTGGTCGCTTACGCTGAGGCCCTGCTGATTGAGGAGCGTGGACACATAAAGGCCGCGATTGGCCGGAAGGCCGGCCGCGGGCGCAGGGAGTTGCACGGGGTTGGCGACGCTGCCCAGCCCCAAGAAGAGGCTGGCGGCTGAAGGTGTCGCGTAGGCGTACTGGCTAAACCGGTAGCCCTGACTCGCGGCGGTGAGATCCTGCTTTAGACCCCATCGATTCAGGGTTCCAGTGATGTAGCCAAGATCGCTTTCCACGCCGAAGCGTGCGGCGAAGCCTGCTGAAAGCGATGTGCTGTAGGAGCCCGTGTTGTTCGTCAGGGTGTTGACCGTGCCGTCGATGAGACGATCGAGCCGTTGGCCCAGGCCGCCGGCCGCGGCGTGCCAGTTCGGGGAAAAGTCATGCAGGATCCGTGCGCTGACGCTCTGTGTCGTGAGGTTATCGCCTGCGTAGACCTGGCCGAAGCCTGGCCGGGTGGGATCGGGTGCAGCGGGCAGCAGCAGCGTACGTTTTGGGCGCTGCGCGGTGGAGGTTGTGTCGGTCGGGTCCTGCCCGTAGCTGAACCAGCCCGGATAGCCGCGCTGCACGATGTTATAGGCGCTGTAGTGTGTATCGAGCGTGGTGTGTTCGCCGGGTCTGGCGTCGAAGGCAAATTCTCCCAGACGCCGGCGCAGGCGGCTTTCCGCGACAAAGGCCGTGCCGTCACCGTAGAGCAGGTTGGTGCGGTAGCCAAAGGTTTTGTGCGCTCCCAGCCGGCCTCCGGCATCGCCGTAGATTGTGCCGACGGAGCTGCTGTCCTGCTCCAGGTACAGGTTGGTGGTGCGTTCCGCCGTCGGCCGCTTCAGGACGAAGTCAAAGGTGCCGGAGGGATTGGCGGGTCCGTAGGAGGCCGCACTCAACCCGTTTTCGACCTGCAGCTCCTGATATTGCTCCAGGGGATTTGCCCCGGTAACGGCCATGGCCATGCCATCCTGGCGGATGTTTTGCACGATGCTGCCCTGAAAGCCGCGCGTTGTGGGGCGAAGAATCTGATCGCCCTCCTGTTCGGTGTAGGAGACGAGGGGAAGGTATTGAATGGCATCGCGCAGGCTTTTGACCTGCGTATTGGCAATCTGCTCTGTGGGCAGAGCGGTGATGGTGTAGGGCTGGTCGACGATCGGCGAGTTGCCGAGCACGCCCCGGTCAGGATCGCGAACGTAGTAGCCATTAAGCGCGGTGCCGGAGACGCTGGCGTGGACGGTGACCGCGGAGGAGGTGTTCGCCAGTGCGAGGACGACATCTGCCGTGAGACTCTGGCCGAGACTTAGGGAGGGTAGGGGAACGGTATAGGGTGCAAAGCCGTCCTTGTGCACCGCTAGCTGGTATTTGCCCGCAGGCACCGCAGGGAATGTGTACTGCCCGCTAGCGTCGGTGGAAACCTGCAACGCCGGACCAACGGATCCCGTAAGGGTGACCTGCGCGCCCCCAGCGGCAGACTGGTCAGCAAGCGTGACCGTTCCACGGACCCGAGCGGCAGGGGCCACCTGGGCGCAGACCGGCAGGCTCAGCAGCAGGCCTGTAGAGATCAATCGAAGACAGCATGGAGCGAGGGGGACAAAACGATGACGGGACAACCTGTGACGCACGGCACTCCTTGGAAAGGACACACATCCGGGTAGCGGCTGCCAAGCGGAATCATGACTTGCGCAGGTTCATAGAACCATCAGTCACGGGCCGTCTCCGGCGCAGGTCGTGCTGATCGCCCTTTCGATTCTATACGGAATGAACCGTATCGCTAGAATCCCTAGCGTACAGCGGCGGTCAGCGCCGCAGGCGAGCAACTCGCTGCATGTTTACCCATTGTTCCTCATGCTGTTCCTCATGCATTGACTGTCCCCAGAAGGTGGCAGGCGGAGGCGGCAGCTTCCGGAACCTTTCTGCCGTCTCATAAGGGACTTGTAAAGAGAGATTGGGCAGGAGGAACTGAGTTGGCGGTGTTTCGGTTGGTTGCGGCTCTTGTGGGCTTGTGCTGGGCAGGTGGGATTGCCCACAGGCCGTTAGCCGTGGGGCAGTTCTTGTTTCTGCATGCCGCCAAAAGCACCAAGGCACCGGCGGCCGGGGCGGGCAAGGTGCCTTCGGCTATCGCGGCGGGCGGCGCTGGAGTGGACACTACGGGGGCAGGCAGCACGGGAGTGGGTAGTCCGGGGGCGGGTAGTCCGGGGGCGGGCAGTACGGGGACTCCCGTGGCTGGGCAGGCCGACGATGGCTCTGCCGACCGCGCGGCGGTGAATGGTGCCTCACAGGCCAAGGCGGCGGCCGCAACCGGGACCAGGACGGTCGAAGCGGCGGCGACGCTTCAGGCACAGCTTGCGAAGCTGGCGCCAATCACAGGCACGGATATCGATGTCGGCAAACGCAGTGGACAGGTGCTGCAGCACCTGAACGGCATCTTGCGCTTTTACCGGACGGCGTTGACGCCGGTGCAGAAGGTCGGTGAGCCCAGCGATGTGCTGTACGCGGAACAGAGCTCCGCGCAGGCGCTGGCGATCGCGCAGGTGACGTTTCGAGCCGCAAAGAGTGAAGCCACGCTGCTGAGCAAGATCCAGGGCGGCGCCAAGGGACCGAAGCCGAATGCGACACCGGTTCCGGCGGACGTCCAAGGCGAGGCGCAGCGGATGAGTGCGGCGCAGGCGCATGCCCAGGCGCAGCTGACCGCTCTCCAAGCGCAGCAGACGGCGTCCCAGGCGCAGATTGCCACGGCGAAGCGGGCGGATTTGGCCGCGCTGCAGCAACGCGAGGAGCAGATTGAGGGCGGCATCGAGCTGCAGAAGGCGATGGTGGAGGCGCTGGGCAAGGTCGCCAACCTTTCCGACGCCCAGACGCAGACCGGCTTGGCGGGCGATATCGACCGGCTGCAGCGGTCGGCGCCGGAGCTGCTGACCACGGGCACGAAACCGCCCACGCCGGCGCTGCTCTCCAGCCTGGCCGCGGTGCATGAGGCCGGGGTGACGACCCAGGCGGAGACGCTGTTCAGCCTGCTTTCCTCCATGCGCACGATCGATACGCAGACCAAGGCCATCGATGCCTTGCGAAGCCAGGCCGCCGATATGCGGATGCCGTTCATCAAGGTGCTGCGGACGACGGTGCAGCAGGGGCAGGCGCTGACGCAGCAATCGGTCAACCTGCAGACGTCGCCTACCACGGATGCACAGGATTTGGCGAACACGCGCCAGCAATTCGACACGCTGACCTCGACGTTTGAGGTGCTGGCGAACGCGACGATGCCGTTGAGCGAGGAGATCGTGTTGCTGGAGAACGCACGCGGCACGCTGACGACCTGGCGTGCAGCCGTGAGCGAAGAAGAGACTTCGATCCTGCGGGACCTGCTGATCCGGGTGGCGGTCATCGCGGTGCTGCTGGGGCTGCTGGCGCTGGCGAGCAGGCTGTGGTCGCAGGCGACGGTGAGGTATGTGAGCGATCTGCGGCGGCGGCGGCAGCTGCTGTTTGTTCGCCGTGCGGTGATTGGATTTCTGAGCGGGTTGGTGATTCTGTTTGGGTTCGTGACGCAGTTCAGCTCACTGGCGACCTTTGCGGGGTTCATTTCGGCGGGTATCGCGGTGGGGTTGCAGTCGATCCTGCTGTCGGTGGCGGCGTACTTCTTTATCGTCGGGCGGTACGGGGTGCGGGTGGGGGACCGGATCACCGTGGCGGGCGTGACGGGCGACGTGATCGAGGTCGGCCTGGTGCGGTTCTACATGATGGAGCTGGTGGGCACGGGGACGGAGCTGCATTCGACGGGCCGTGTGGCGGTATTTGCCAACTCGATTTTGTTCCAGACAGGAACGCCGCTGTACAAGCAGATGCCCGGCACGGAGTATGCCTGGCATGAGCTGACGGCGAAGTTGAATGCGACCGCCGATGTGCCTACGGTCACGAAAGCGCTGCTGGAGATTGTGAACGACGTGTACGGCGGCTATCGGGAGCGAATCCAGGCACAACATCGGGATGTGGAGGGTTGGGTCGGAACGGCTCTGCCCGGACCGAATGTGGAGTCCCGCCTGGAGCTCGCCGATGGCGGGCTGCAGTTTGCCATCCTGTTTCCGGTGGAGCTGGGCAATGCTGGCCTCACGGACCAGAAGATTGCCGAGCAGGTCATGCAGGCCGTTGACAAGGAGGGGCCGCTGAAGGCCGGTCTGCCGGCGCTGCCTGTACTCAAGGCCGCGGTGAAGGCATAAGCCGGGCGCCGATACAGCGCACGAGGAGTTTCCGCACAACAACCGCGAGGGGTTTCCGCACAACCACCACGAGGGCTTTCCGCGCAACAACCTGGGGCGTTGGGGTTCGAGGGAAGGGAGAGGATCCGTTTGCGGCACTTAAAGGAGTCTCGTGTTGCGGATCCTCTCACCTTCTCCTTCAGTAAACCTTAATGTGGGCCGAAATAGGAGCTTCACGATGCAATAATTCTGTTCATGAAACAGCAATGTTCTTCTTTGGGCGTCGCCGACGCGGCACGGCGCCGTTTTCTGATGCTTTTGTCGGGTGCAGGATTGCTGCCTGCGGTGAGTGCCGTGGGTGGAGCGGCGATCTTTCCCGGGGCGCTGCTGGCGCTGGCCACAGGGGAAGCGGCAGCACAGGGCAGAACGCAGGGTGATGGGTCGGCTGCCGGCGCGGAGCTGCCGAAGATCACGGACGCGATGATCGAGGCCGCTGCGGTGATCGCGGGGGTGAGTTTTACGCCGGAGCAGCGGCAGATGATGCTTGACGGGCTGAACAACCAGCGGGAGGACCTCGCCGAGGTGCGCAAGATGACGCTGCCGAACAGCGTGGCGCCTTCGCTGGTGCAGGATCCGGTACTGCCGGGCACCGTGCTGAACACGGTGCGGCTGCCGGCGAAGTTGGGGCCGGCGCCGTCGATTGCCGAAATCACCATCAGCAACGAGGAGCAGGTGGCCTTTGCCACGGTGCGGCAGCTGGGTGAGCTGTTGCGGGCGAAGAAGACGACCTCCGTGGAGCTGACCAAGCTCTATCTGGCGCGGCTGAGGCGCTACGACCCGACGTTGCACTTCGTGATCACGCGGACGGAGCAGCGAGCGCTGGCGCAGGCGGCGGCCGCCGACCGGGAGATGGCAGCAGGTAAGTTCAGGGGACCATTGCACGGAATTCCGTGGGGAGCGAAGGACTTGCTGGCGGTGAAGGGGTATCCGACGACCTGGGGTGCGGGGCCTTACATGTCGCAGAGCTTCGATTACGACGCCGAGGTGGTGAAGCGGCTGGATGCGGCCGGAGCGGTGCTGGTGGCGAAGCTGACCTTGGGAGCATTAGCTCAGGGGGATCTCTGGGGAGCGGCGCCGGGGGTGCGGACGCGCAACCCGTGGAACCCGAAGCAGGGCTCGAGCGGGTCGTCGGCGGGTGTGGCGAGCGCGGTGGCCGCGGGTTGCGTGGGATTCGGGATCGGGACGGAGACGCTGGGGTCGATCTCGTCGCCGAGCACGCGGTGCGGGTGCACGGGGCTGCGGCCGTCGTTTGGGCTGGTGCCAAGGACGGGGGCGATGGCGCTGAGCTGGTCGATGGATAAGATCGGGCCGATTGCGCGGTCGGTGGAGGATGCGGCGCTGGTGCTCGAAGCAATCTATGGGCCGGATGGGCAGGATCCGAGTGTGCAGCCGGCGGCGTTCAACCCGGATTTCACGACCGATGTGCGGAAGCTGCGGGTCGGGTACTTGAAGAGTGCTTTCGACGCGCCGATGCTGCAGCCGGCGAAGCCGCCTTCGGAGACGCTCGCCGGCAAGGAGCTGGAGGAGTACAACCAGCGGCAAGCGGGGCGGAAGGCGCAGTTCGAGCGGCAGCTGTATGACGCGTCGTTCGCTTCCAAGGCGCTGGAGGTGCTGCGCGGGATGGGTGTGACCCTGCAGCCGGTGGAGCTGCCGAAGTTCAACTACGGCGCGCTGGTGCCGATGCTGGAGGCCGAGGCGGCGGCGGCCTTTGATGAGCTGACGCGATCGGGCCGGGACGGGCTGCTGGCCGGCCAGATGCCGTTCGACTGGCCGAACAGCTTTCGGACGGCGCGGCTGTACCCGGCGGTGGATTACATCAACGCGTCGCGGGCGCGGCGGCTGGCGATGGAGCAGTTGCACGCGTTCTTTGCGCCGTTCGACGTGATTGTGACGCCGAGCTCGGGGCCGCAACTGACGGCGACGAACCTTTGCGGGCAGCCGGCGGTGATCGTGCCGAACGGCTTCCGTGGAGCGGATGCGCCGCCATCCGCTGATCCGGCGGATGGGGCGCTGAACAATGCGGGCGGGCCAGGGACGCCGGTGTCGCTGACGTTTCTAGGGCCGCTGTACCGGGAGGCCAAGGTGTGTGCGCTGGCGGCGGCGTACCAGGCGAAGACGGGATTTCAGCTGCGGTATCCGAGACTGGCGTAGTCGCTGGGTAATCGCCGTGCTAGTCGGCAAAGGAAAGAAGTTAGATGGACACTTTAGAGCCTTGGCGGGAGCGAGTAGCGCGGCTGAGGGCTGCCCTGGATGCCCTGCGGCCCTTGCCGGCAGGCACTCTTCGAGCGCTGGACAGCTGGTATGACGTGGAACTTACGTATAGTTCGAACGCGCTGGAGGGCAACACGCTGACGCGCGGCGAGACGGCGATTGTGTTGGAGAAGGGCATTACGGTCAGCGGGAAGCTCTTGAAGGACCACCTGGAGGCGACGGGTCACAAGGGGGCGCTCGACTATATGAGGGCGCTGGCGCAGACCGCGGAGCCGGTGCGCGAGTTGGACATCCGCAACCTGCACCGGCTGGTGATGCAGGGGGTGAGTCCGGAGGAGGCTGGACGCTACAGCGATCATGGGCGCATGATCAGCGGCTCGCCCCTGGCGCTGCCCTCGCCTGCCGAGTTGCCGGCGCTGATGGGCGACTTCGGCCAGTGGTTGGCGAGCTGCTCCTCCGGGCCGGAGGCGGCGTTCGATGCCCATGAACGACTGGTGACCCTCCATCCCTTCAGTGACGGCAACGGCCGCACGGCGCGCTTGCTGATGAATCTGCTTCTGCTGAAAGCGGGGTACCCGCCGCTGGTTTTGCTGCCGGAGACCAGGCCGGCGTACCACGAGGCGCTGCGAGCGGTGCAGGTGGACGGACAGCGGGAGGTTTGGCACGGCTTTCTGTACGCGCAGCTCGTGCGGACGACCGAAGAGGTGCTGCGGCTGTTAGGGGCGCCACCCGGTACGGAAGGAAGGTAGTAAACTTCATAAGGCGCAGTCGCTTTCGCGCACACCTTTGGCTAGGAACCTTCGTGAATCAGTCCCGCCGTCCGTCCGCCGTCATTCTTGGAGCTCAATGGGGCGATGAGGGCAAGGGCAAGATCGTTGATGTGTTGTCCGAAAAGTTCGACGTGGTGGCGCGGTATGCCGGGGGACACAACGCCGGGCATACGGTCATCATTGAGGGCAAAAAGTTCGTTCTGCAGCTGATTCCTTGCGGTGTACTGCGGCCGGGGTGCCAGGGCGTGATCGGCAACGGCGTGGTGCTGGATCCGGCGGCGTTCCTGAACGAGGTAAGGAAGCTGCGCGAGGCCGGGCTGCCGGTGGAAGGTGGAGCTAACGGGCAGCTTTGTATCTCCAACCGTGCGCAGGTGATCCTGCCGTACCACCGGATGATCGAGCTGGCGGCGGAGACGGCGCCGGGGCGGCAGCCGATCGGGACGACGCGGCGGGGCATCGGACCGGCGTATGAGGATAAGATTCACCGCAATGGGCTGCGGGTGGTGGATTTGCTGAATTCGTCGCTGCTGCGCACGCACATCACCAATGCCTGCAATGAAAAGAACACGATCGCGCATGCGCTGTTCGGGACTGAACCGCTGGATCCGAAGCAGATGTATGAGGATTACGCCCGGCTGGCGGAGCAGATTGCGCCGTTTGTGACCGACACGGCTGTTCTGCTGAATCACGCCATCGATGCGGGCAAGAATGTGATGTTCGAGGGAGCGCAGGGTGCGCTGCTGGACATCGATCATGGGACCTACCCGTTTGTGACGAGTTCGTCTTCGACGGCGGGCGGTGCGGTGACGGGGACGGGCGTGGGACCGACGCGGATCGGCACGGTGATCGGCGTGACCAAGGCGTATGTAACGAGGGTGGGCGAAGGGCCGTTTCCGACAGAGATTTCGGGGGCCTCGGGCGACCTGCTGCGGGCGCGCGGGCAGGAGTTCGGCGCGGTCACTGGCCGGCCGCGGCGAACGGGCTGGCTGGATCTGCCGCTGTTGCGCTACTCGAACATGATCAACTCCACCGAATGGCTGGTAGTGACCAAACTAGACGTAATGGATGAGTGCCCGGAGATCCCGGTGTGCACGGGGTACAAGATCGACGGCAGGGTGACGGACGTGATCCCGGCCGACGTACGCGGGTTCAAGTCGATCGAGCCGGTTTATACGCGGCTGCCGGGCTGGAACACGACGACGGAGGGCATCACGGAGTTCGATCGGCTGCCCAAGGCGGCGCAAGAGTACATGCACTTTATCGAGCGGGAGTCCGCGGCGAAGGTCGGCATGATTTCGACGGGCCCCGACCGGGCGCAGACGATGACCGTAGGCGGTTTCGAAGAGGTGTTTGCTTGATCTCGTTTCTTGTGCGGCTGCGTTTTAAACCCGAAGACCGCGAGACGATCGCCAACATTCTAAGGGAGTTGACCACGGCTTCGCGGCAAGAGCCGGGGTGCGTGACCTACGTGGCCCACACCGTGCAGGGTGAGCCGGACACGGTGCTGATTTATGAGCAGTACCGGGATGAGGCCGCCCGCGAGGCGCATCGGCAGACACCGCACTTTGCGCAATTGGCCACCGGCGGCCTGTATCAGCACATGCTGGATCGCTCGGTCGAAGATCTGGATGCGCTGAGCTAGTCGCAGGTGTTCAGAGTAGTGAACATCGGAGTTCCCCCATGACTCCTTGTCGTCATCTAGTGCCTTGTTTGTGGTAGGGAGAGCCTTTGACTTGCGCCGGCTCGACGCGCTATTCTCCGCCCATGCGCGGGATAAACCGCAAAGTCGCGAGTCTTTCTGTAGCCGGCCTTCTCAGCCTATGCTGTGTGCCTGTTCCGGCGCAGCGGCACGAGCGTAAGCGTGTGGAACGTGCAGAGATCGGTCAACTGGAGCAGCAGTGGCGCCAGGCGCAGATTTCGGACAACATCCCGGAGATGGACCGCTTGCTGGCAGAGGACTTTCTGGGCATTATGGCGTCCGGCCAGGTGGTAACCAAGGCGCAGCAGCTCGATCGGATGCGGTCGCGACAGATTGATCTGCAGCGGCTGGATATCTCCGACAGCAAGATCAAGATTAGCGGCAATCTGGCGGTGGTGACGTCGCTGGCGCAGATCGACGGCACCATGGATGGCCGCTCCGTGAAGGGATCGTTCCGCTACACGAGGGTTTACCAGCGGGTTCCGCTGAACGGCTGGCGTATCACCAACTTCGAAGCCACGCGCGTGCCGGGCGGAGTGTCGCCGACAAGCGCTAGAACTCCGGCGGCACTTGGCGAAGTGCCTCACGCAGGTGCTCCCAGCTTCCTTCCAGCATCTCAGGCAAGATCCGCGTCTCCCCTACCACCGTCATAAAGTTGGTATCGCCGCTCCAGCGGGGTAGTCCGTGGAGGTGCAGATGTTCGGCGACACCGGCGCCCGCGGCCTCGCCGAGGTTCAGGCCAAAGTTCAGGCCGTGCGGTTTGTAGACCGCGCGCAGGGCACGCTCGGCGCGGCGCGCCAGCTGCATCATCTCCGTCGCTGTGGCGAGAGGGAGCGCGGCGAGTGAGGCCTGATGCTCATACGGCACGATCATCAGGTGACCGTTGTTGTAGGGAAAGCCGTTGAGAACGAGGAAGCAGGATATGCCGCGTTCCAGCAGGTAGATGGCGCGGTCGACGGCGGCCGGGTCCATGCCCTGGGCGAGGCCCCAGTCGGCGGCCCCGATGAGGTTGCAGAAGACGCAGCCGCGATCCCCGGGCCAGCCCTCCAACGCTTCGGGAACCCCTTTTCGAGCTGGGCTTCCTTCATTCTTGGTGACATAGCTGTAGCGCCAGGGGGTCCAGAGCCGGTCCATCGCTTCAGTATAGAAAGAGTTGCGGGCGTGTGCGCCGAATTGTGGGCGGTCGCGTTTAAGGGGAGCGTCCAAGGACTGTGGCGCTATGAGGTGCGTCGGTTCCTGCTCCAGACCTTACGCGCAAGGGAACGCCGGCAGTGCTTGGGGCGGTCTACGGAGAACGTCAGGTCCGTTTGGCCGGTCCGTTCGACTGGTCCGTTTGACAGGTCCGTTTCGCCGGTCCGTTTGACCGGGGGCGACCTACTTGCTAAACTTGGGCTGTCGCGATTGTGCGCGGGATTCAGTCGCCGTTGCCTTGAATGCATTACCCGATTCCTTCCCACATTACCGAGTAGTTAGCCAGCCCCCAAAGGCTGGCTAGGCGTTCTGCCGCCTTCGGGCGTCACTTGGGCTGTGTCTGGACTCACGCCGCACTGATCCTGGAGTAGTTACCATGGCCGACTTCTACCACCAAACCGTCAACCCTGAGAGCACACCCCTGAACACCACACTCGATCCCACCATGACTGAAACCACAACGACCGAAACCCTTACCCCTGAGAGCCTCGACTCCCAGAGCCCTGACTCGCAGAGTCTTGATTCGCAAAGCCTGGATCAGCCGAACGCTGGCGAACAGAACTTTGAGCAGCATGGACTGAATCAGCCTCTGCAGGACACCCCTGAAGCTCTCCACTCCGGAGCCACTCCCGAAAACGGCATCTTCCAGGCACGGAGACCAAAGGCCGGTTCCGCCCCGGGCGAACCTGAGTACGACGCCGACGATTTTGCTGCGGCATTGGAGAGCTTCGATCGTGAGCAGGCCGCCGAAAAGGACGCCGCGCAGTCGTTGACCTCTGACGAGACCGTTGTGACGGGCACCGTCGTAAAGGTTACCGACAAGCACATGGTGGTCGACATCGGCTTGAAGTCCGAGGGTCTGATCCCGTTGGAGCAGGTGGTCGATCACGCGGGCGCCCCCAAATTCCAGGTGGGCGACACCATTGAGGTCGTCGTGGAGCGCGAGGAGTCCGAAGGCGGCTACCTCGTCAGCTACGAAAAGGCGCTGCGCCACAAGGTCTGGGACACGCTGGAAGAGGCGGCCAACACCAAGACCCCGGTAAAGGGCATCGTGGTATCGCGCGTCAAGGGCGGGATTACGGTGGACATCGGCATCAAGGCGTTTTTGCCTGGATCGCAGGTTGAGGTGCGCCCCGTCCGCAATCTGGATGCGTACATCGGTCAGGAGATCGAGGTCCGCGTCATCAAGCTGAACAAGAAGCGCGGAAATGTGGTCGTCTCCCGCAAGGAGATCCTCGAAGAGGAGCAGAACGCCAAGAAGGATGTAACCCTGGCGGGCCTCGAAGAGGGTGCTGTGTTCACCGGCGTGGTGAAGAACCTGACCGATTACGGCGCGTTTGTCGATATGGGCGGGCTCGACGGCCTGCTACACATCACGGACATGAGCTGGGGCCGTTTGACACATCCCCGCGATCTGGTAAACGTCGGCGACGAGATCCAGGTCAAGGTGCTCAAGTTCGACAAGGACAAGCAGCGCGTTTCGCTCGGCTTTAAGCAGCTGACCCCCGATCCGTGGCTCGATGCCGTGGAGCGTTACCCGATCGGTGCGCAGGTTCGTGGGCGCGTGTTGTCGGTCACCGACTATGGTGCATTTGTGGAGCTGGAGCAGGGCATCGAAGGCCTGGTCCACGTCTCCGAGATGACCTGGTCGAAGCGGATGAAGCATCCATCGAAGATGGTTAAGCCCGGCGATGAGGTCGAGGTGATCATCATCCAGGTAAATCCGAACGACCGCCGCATCTCGCTCGGGATGAAGCAGTTGCAGGATAATCCCTGGGAGGCGCTTGAGGATAAATACCCGACCGGTGCGATTGTGGAAGGCCGCGTTCGCAACCTCACCGACTTCGGCGCGTTCATCGAGATCGAGGACGGTATCGATGGCCTGGTGCATGTTTCCAACTTGAGCTGGACCAAGCGCATCAAGCATCCGTCCGAGGTCCTGAAGAAGGGCGAGAAGGTGAAAGCTGTGGTTCTGGGCGTCGAGCCTGAGAATCGCCGTCTTTCGCTGGGTATCAAGCAGATGCAGCCCGATGTCTGGGACACGTTCTTCGAACAGCACCGCGCCGGAGATGTCGTGCATGGCAAGGTGCTGCGTACGGCGCAGTTCGGTGCCTTTGTCGAGATCGCCGAGGGTGTCGAGGGTCTGTGCCACGTATCCGAAGCCGCTGACGAGAATGGCCGTCCCATCACCCTAAATGCGGGCGATGAGCACGAGTTCAAGATCGTGAAGATGAGCCCGGAAGAGAAGAAGGTCGGTCTTTCTCTCAAGGCGATTGGTGAGGAAGCCAGCCGCGCCGAGGTGGAGAGCTACAAGGAGACCGTGTCCGGCAACAAGGGCAAGGGTGGCGGTGGCGGCCAGTCCAACCAGTCCTCCGGTGGATCGTCCTCTTCGACGACACTGGGTGACTTGCTGAACTGGAAGAAGAACCAGTAGGCACGCAGGCACGAAGGTCAAGGGCCGCCTACCCCGGGCGGCCCTTTTTCTTTGCGACGTTCCTGATCCGGCAGGTGCATCAAAGCAAACGAGGAAAACTGCATGCTCGTGCCGATGAAGCAGCTCGCGTGGGTGGTGTTCTTGGTCATGCAAACGAGCGGCTCCGGCGCGGTCAACAGCTCCAAGGGTGCGGCAGTTGTTGCTCCGACGCTGAAAACAGAGACGATCAGCGAAGCTGGAGCGCAGCAGGTCATCATTGCCGCTAAACGCGAGGCTGAAACACTGCAAGCCCCCTGCGCCATCGCCGTCGTGGACGGCAGTGGAATTCTAGTGGCATTTACCAAGATGGACGGGGTGCGCCCCGGCAGTCCGGACCTTGCGATCGGCAAGGCACGGACGTCCGCTCTTCTGCAACGGCCCAGCGGGGAGACGGAGGAGAACGTGGACAACGGCCGACTGGCATTTGTGACCTCCGGCTTGATGACGTTGCGGGGTGGCGTTCCGCTTAGATCGGGTGGACTGGTGGTGGGTGCCGTCGGCGTTGCGAGTTTAAACAAGGAGAACGATGTGAAGATCGCCGAGGCGGCCGGTGCAGCTTTTGCCCTGATCGCGCCTGCTCTCGCGCACTAATCGGCGATGATCCAGTCGCATCAAATGCTTTAGTAGGTGTACCTGCATAGGAAACATATGCCAAAGGATTGTTCAGGGACTTCAAGCTACGATTGACGACTGATGCAACTTCCTCTATTCTAGATACTCGCGCAGTTTTGCGCCCGCACCTACCTAGGCTTCCGGGGTTACACCCTCAGAGTTGTCGTAAGGCAAAGTTGGCAGTGGGCGTGAGGCACAGAGGCGAGTCGCTCTCCGGCAGCCTTCATTTTAAGGTTGCCAGGCCGGCAGTATGCCGAGAGCTCCTCCGTCCCCCGGCCTGTCGTCCAAGGCTCCGTGCGCTCCACAGGTAACGCGGTTCTCTTGCGTGCGGTGTCGTGCCGTGCGTGAGAGAATTTCCGCTCACACCCCCGGTATTTGAGGGGCAGGCACAATATCTTCGCGCATCAAGCCGGCCACGAAGACGGCAGAGGTAAGGAGTAACCCACAATGTCGACCGTTATCCCCAGCGGCAAGGACATTCAGCGCAAGTGGTATGTGCTGAATGCAGAGGGCAAGACCCTCGGCCGCCTCGCGTCGGAGGCCGCCAGCGTTCTGGCCGGCAAGCGCAATCCGTTGTATGTCCCCTACATCGATATGGGCGACCACGTGATCGTGGTGAACGCCGAGAAGATCCACGTGACCGGCATGCGCGCGGAGCAGAAGGTATACCGCCGTTACACGGGTTTCCCGGGCGGTTTGCGTGAAGAAAGCTTCATCAAACTGCTGGCCCGTCGTCCGGAGAAGATCCTGGAAGAGGCGATCAAGGGCATGCTGCCCAAGAGCAAGCTGGGCCGCCAAATGGCGACCAAGTTGAAGGTTTACAAGGGCGCCGACCACCCGCACCATGCGCAGCAGCCCGTGGCGCTTGAGCTTCGCGGCTAAACGGGATTCAGGGGATAGGCCACAGGGTAAAGGGCGCAGCAGGCTCTTACGGTGGCTAAAACGGAATCGGCAGCATCCACAAAGTGTTCACGCCCTGCGCTCTGCGCCCTGGGCTCTACGAGGAAAGATGGCAGATCTGATTCAGTACTACGGCACCGGGCGGCGCAAGAGCGCCATTGCCCGTGTGTTCCTTCGTCCAGGTTCGGGCGAGTGGAAGGTGAACGGTAAGGGTTTTGAGGAGTACTTCGTGACGCCGGCGCAGCGCGCCGCGGCGAAACAGCCCTTCGGCATCGCCGACATCAACGAGACCTTCGACGTGTACACCACGGTCAAGGGCGGCGGCGTCAACGGCCAGGCGGATGCGGTCAAGCTCGGCATCGCCCGCGCGTTGATGGAGTTCAATGTGGAATTGCGCAAGACCCTGAAGGCTGCCGGCTTTGTGACGCGCGATTCGCGCGGCAAGGAGCGCAAGAAGTACGGCCAGAAGGGCGCCCGCGCACGGTTCCAGTTCTCGAAGCGCTAGCGCTTTGGAGTAAATATATTCAGTGGTGAACAGTGAAGCAAGGCTGAACGGCCCTTCTTCACTGTTCACTTCGCACTGGCACTGCAGCTTCACCCGCAGACACAGCGTTCGCGGCCCGGAACCCCATCTCCCAACCCATCGGGATCAATCGTCTGTCGCCAAGGCTCCTGGCTGTAGAAGCTCAGCGACCGGATGTACAGACAGCGATGCCCCAGAAAGTGAGCCTCTATGGCTAGCATTACGATGAAGGAGCTGCTCGAAGCGGGCGTTCACTTCGGACATCAGACCAAGCGCTGGAACCCCAAGATGAAGGAATACATCTTTGGCGAGCGTAACGGCATTTACATCATCGATCTGCAGAAGACGCTGAAGATGTTCAAGGAGGCGTCCAAGTATGTCTCCGACCTGACCTCCACGGGCAAACTGATCCTGTTTGTCGGCACCAAGCGCCAAGCGCAGGACGCGATCGCCGAGGAGGCGAACCGCGCGGGCATGCCGTACATCAACTCACGCTGGCTCGGCGGTTTGCTGACCAACTGGGTCACGGTACAGAAGTCGGTGAAGCGCCTCCAGGAACTGGACGATATGGCGACCGACGGCCGCTATGAGCTACTGACCAAGAAGGAAGTCATTAAGCTGGAGCGCGAACGCAAGTCGCTCTCGACCTCTCTGAGCGGTATCAAGAACATGCGCCGGCTGCCGGATGCAATCTTTGTCGTCGATTCAAACAACGAAGCGATTGCCGTGGCCGAGGCCCGCAAGCTTGGGATTCCGGTTGTCGCCGTGGTGGATACCAACTGCGATCCGACCGTGGTTGACTACGTAATCCCCGGCAACGATGACGCCCTGCGCGCCATTCGTCTGTTTACGACCAAGATTGCCGATGCGGCATTTGAAGGTACGCAGATGATTTCGGATAAGGCGTTCTCGAACGAGTATGCCGATGTGCAGCCGATCGCGCCTGAGACTCACCTACTGGGTGAGGAGGAAGAGCCTCAACCGGGCGAGGCTGCCTTGCCGGTAGCTGAGACGGGGGCGCCGGAAGAGGAAGAAACCATCGACCTGAACGCGGCGCTCGGCGGAGGGATCCGCAAGGCTCCCGTGGCCGAAAGCGATGTGGAGGCAACCTCGGCTGAGCTCGAGCAGGTGATATCGGCCTAGGGCCGAGATCGTCAGGCGGCAAATACAATCTGCGCCTGGCTTTTAGGTCTCAACTTCGGTATCTCGAAGCCCTGGCCTGCGCAGTCGTTTTGTTCTCTGCAACATCCATTACTATGTATGCCGCTCCTGCGGGATGGACGAATTTTTACAGGGGCTGCAACATCAGAAGGGCGACTGGATCGATGTTCATGGTCCGGTCGCACAAAGGGAGCGTCATGAGTGCAAACCTGAGTAAGGGCAACGTTCTTCTAGCGGGTGTGACTACGGCTGCGGCCGCGGTAGCCGTTGTTGGACACATGTATGCGATCGACTGGGTCGGCAGGAAGCTTCGGGAATATGTCCGAGCGGCTTGAACGCGGGCACCGGAACACGCAGGATTGAGGGAAGGAAGATGATTGTGGCTGAAACACCGAAGATTGATGCCAGGCTGGTCAAAGAGCTCCGCGAAAAGTCCGGCGCGCCTATGGGCGACTGCTTGAAGGCGCTTCAGGAGGCCAATGGCGACATGGAGAACGCTTTTGTCGTGTTGCGCAAGCGAGGCATGGCGTCAGCGGCAAAAAAGGCCAGTCGCACCACCAACGAGGGTGCGGTAGGGACATACATCCATGCCGGCGGCAAAATCGGCGTGCTGCTCGAGTTGAACTGCGAGTCCGATTTTGTGGCGCGCACGGATGACTTCCAGGAGCTGCTGCGTGACGTGGCGATGCACATCGCCGCGGTCGATCCACGTTACGTCGGCAAGGAAGAGGTGACGGCCGGGGACATCGAGCGCGAGAAGGATATCTATCGCGCACAGGCTGCGGCCACGGGCAAGCCGGCCAACATCATCGAGCGCATGCTGGAGGGCAAGATGAGCAAGTTCTATGAGGAGGTTTGCCTATTGGAGCAGCCCTTCATCAAAGAACAGTCGCTGACCATTGGGCAGCTCATCGCGCAAAAGGTAGCCAAGCTGGGCGAGAATATTTCCGTTCGACGCTTTGCCCGCTTCAAGGTAGGCGACCCCGCCTTTACGGTGGCGTCTACAAGGGCCTCTGCAGAGCCTGAGGCGTAGACCTTCACGTGCGTTTGTGAGATGGAGCCCGGGCAATTGCCCGGGCTCTTCGCTTTGTTTGCAACGTTGCTGCCTCCAAAAGCAGGGTGTCTCCATGTGGAGGAGCGCAGCGGTGCTTCGCTAAGTTTTTTCGGAAAGGGTATTGACAGGCAGTCGCGCCGACGATACTCTAAGAAAGTTGTTACGGAGCGATGCGGCACAGAGCCGCTAGCCCAGCAGTCCAAGCGCTCAGCCGGTGATGATTCAAGTGAGCAGTATGCTCCTGACTTGCCGAAAAGCCCAAGTTACTGATACAACTAAAGAGTCGAGAACGAGTGAACTACTCGTTGATAGGCGACAGTTCGAGGACCGAGCTTAGCTCGTTATCCTTGATCCAAAGCGGACGGCTCAAGCCTGATCTGACTAGGATCTTTGACAACATGGTTGAACGTGCCAATCGTGAGAGGCAAAATCCTTCTGGTTTAGCCAATTCTCACAAGTTATACCCTCACATTCTTCGAGAGTGTGGGGTGCTTCGGACCGGGGACCTCCGTCCTGACGGGTCTTGGAGCAAACCAAGATTAAACGAGAGTTTGATCCTGGCTCAGAATCAACGCTGGCGGCGTGCCTAACACATGCAAGTCGAACGAGAAAGGGCAGCAATGCCTGAGTAAAGTGGCGCACGGGTGAGTAACACGTGACTAACCTACCTTTGAGTGGGGGATAACCTAGGGAAACCTGGGCTAATACCGCATAATACCCACGGGTCAAGGCGAGCAATCGCGCTTAAAGAGGGGGTCGCGGCAGATTAGTTAGTTGGTAGGGTAATGGCCTACCAAGACGATGATCTGTATCCGGCCTGAGAGGGCGCACGGACACACTGGAACTGAAACACGGTCCAGACTCCTACGGGAGGCAGCAGTGGGGAATTTTGCGCAATGGGGGAAACCCTGACGCAGCAACGCCGCGTGGAGGATGAAATATCTTGGTATGTAAACTCCTTTCGATGGGGACGATAATGACGGTACCCATAGAAGAAGCCCCGGCTAACTTCGTGCCAGCAGCCGCGGTAATACGAGGGGGGCAAGCGTTGTTCGGAATTATTGGGCGTAAAGGGTGCGTAGGCGGTTTCGCAAGTCTTATGTGAAATCTATGGGCTCAACCCATAGTCTGCATGGGAAACTGCGAGGCTTGAGGATGGGAGAGGTGAGTGGAATTTCCGGTGTAGCGGTGAAATGCGTAGATATCGGAAGGAACACCTGTGGCGAAAGCGGCTCACTGGACCATTTCTGACGCTGATGCACGAAAGCTAGGGGAGCAAACAGGATTAGATACCCTGGTAGTCCTAGCCCTAAACGATGATTGCTTGATGTGGTGGGTACCCAATCCTGCCGTGTCGAAGCTAACGCGATAAGCAATCCGCCTGGGGAGTACGGTCGCAAGGCTGAAACTCAAAGGAATTGACGGGGGCCCGCACAAGCGGTGGAGCATGTGGTTTAATTCGACGCAACGCGAAGAACCTTACCTGGGCTCGAAATGTACAGGAATCCGGTGGAAACATCGGCGTCTCGCAAGAGATCTGTATATAGGTGCTGCATGGCTGTCGTCAGCTCGTGTCGTGAGATGTTGGGTTAAGTCCCGCAACGAGCGCAACCCTTATCTCCAGTTGCTACCATTTAGTTGAGCACTCTGGCGAAACCGCCTCGGATAACGGGGAGGAAGGTGGGGATGACGTCAAGTCCTCATGGCCTTTATGTCCAGGGCTACACACGTGCTACAATGGCCGGTACAAACCGCTGCAAACCCGTGAGGGGGAGCCAATCGGAAAAAGCCGGCCTCAGTTCGGATTGGAGTCTGCAACTCGACTCCATGAAGCTGGAATCGCTAGTAATCGTGGATCAGCATGCCACGGTGAATACGTTCCCGGGCCTTGTACACACCGCCCGTCACATCACGAAAGTGGGTTGCACTAGAAGTCGGTGGGCTAACCCGCAAGGGGAGCAGCCGCCCAAGGTGTAATTCATGATTGGGGTGAAGTCGTAACAAGGTAGCCGTAGGAGAACCTGCGGCTGGATCACCTCCTTTCTAAGAGAGAAACGCACGACGAGCTTCAGCTACCCGCGATAGCGGGCGGAGCAATCCGGCTTGAAGTTGCGATCGTCACCTCTACTGCTTCGGCGGTAGGGAGTCTGAGCTAAACCTTCTCTTTGGTTCTGACCTTCTGCGCGATGGTCAACACCGGCGTAGCTGGTGTGCACGTTCAACCATGTCCTCGAAACCTTTCTGCGGAAAGGGCATCAGGGATACACCTGGTGCTCAGGGTTTTACTCTGAGCCTTGGGTGTGAGCTCAAGCACATTTTAGTAATGTGTAGCGACGCAAGGCGTTTGCTTGATGACGATTTTTGACAACTGCATAGATTGGGTAAATATAACTACAAGGCTGAGCAGCTTTGCTTGTCCCGGTGTTTTCGGGGCGGCAAGCTGATCATGCAACAAGAGTGTCTTTAGATATTGAAATATTGGAATATCAGGCGAAGTAAGAACTTATTAGGTCTGTAGAGTTCAGAGCTTTGGTGTGGCGGGTGTTTTCTGCTGTGCTGGAGTAAATTCTATGGTCAAGCTACTAAGGGCGCACGGTGGATGCCTTGGCAGAAACAGGCGATGAAGGACGTGGCAAGCTGCGATAAGCTTCGGGGAGCCGCACACAGGCGTTGATCCGGAGATTTCCGAATGGGGAAACCCCCATGCGCAACCCGCATGGATGCCCCGCTGAATACATAGGCGGGTGCAGGCGAACGGAGGGAAGTGAACCATCTCAGTACCTCCAGGAGAAGAAAGAAACCTCGATTCCGAGAGTAGTGGCGAGCGAAATCGGAGGTAGCCCAAACCCGTGATATTTCGGTATCTCGGGGGTTGTAGGGCCAGCACTAGTAGAGTTACCAATTCAGTCTCTAGTCGAAGACCGTTGGAAAGCGGTCCCAAAGAGCGTGACAGGCGCGTAGACGAAAGGGATCTGGACTCGAAGCTGGTACCTGAGTAAGGCGGGGCACGAGAAACCCTGCTTGAATCCACGGGGACCATCCCGTAAGGCTAAATACTCGTTTCTGACCGATAGTGAACCAGTACCGTGAGGGAAAGGCGAAAAGCACCCCGGAAGGGGAGTGAAATAGTACCTGAAACCGTGTGCCTACAAGCAGTGGGAGGACTATGGCCCGTAAGGGCAATGTCTGACCGCGTGCCTATTGCATAATGAGCCGGCTAGTTATTCTTGTCAGCAAGGTTAAGCGTGAGCGAGCCGCAGCGAAAGCGAGTCTGAATAGGGCGATAAGTTGGCAGGAATAGACGCGAAGCGGGATGATCTACCCTTGGCCAGGTTGAAGATGGGGTAACACCCATTGGAGGACCGAACCGGTGTTTGTTGAAAAAAGCTCGGATGAGCTGAGGGTAGGGGTGAAAGGCTAATCAAATTCCGTGATAGCTCGTTCTCTCCGAAATAGCTTTAGGGCTAGCGTCGGGTGATTTGGATCGGTGGTAGAGACATGGATGGACTAGGGGGCTTTCCGGCTTACTGAATCCAACCAAACTTCGAATGCCGATTACAACCAGCCCGGCAGTCAGACTGTGGGGGCTAAGCTTCACAGTCGAGAGGAAAACAGTCCAGACCGCCTGCTAAGGTCCCCAAATTATAGTTAAGTGGGAAAGGAAGTCGGAACGCTCAGACAGCCAGGAGGTTGGCTTAGAAGCAGCCATCCTTTAAAGAAAGCGTAATAGCTCACTGGTCAAGCGGTCCGGTGCCGACAATACAACGGGGCTAAAACTATATACCGAAGCAGCGGATGCACACATTTATGTGTGCGTGGTAGGAGAGCATTCCCAAATCATTGAAGCGTGACTGAGAGGATACGTGGAGGTTTGGGAAGAGACCCTGCCGGCATAAGTAGCGATAATCAGTGTGAGAACCACTGACGCCGAAAGTCTAAGGTTTCCTGAGGAAGGTTAATCCGCTCAGGGTTAGGCGGTCCCTAAGCTGAGGCCGAAAGGCGTAAGCGATGGAAATCCGGTTAATATTCCGGACCTCCCGACGAATCGTTATTACGATGGGGTGACGCAGAAGGATAAGCAGGACCACATATGGCTATGTGGTTTGATACACGTGAAGTGGGTTCCGATAGGCAAATCCGTCGGGGCATAACCATGAGGTGTAAAACAGTAGGCCGTATGGCTGAAAGCTGCTGATTCCACGCTGCCAAGAAAAACCTCTAAGGAGAATCGTTGGGAACCGTACCCCAAACCGACACAGGTAGACGAGGAGAATATCCAAAGGCGCTCGAGTGAAGGCTCGTTAAGGAACTCGGCAAATTAGACCCGTAACTTCGGGAGAAGGGTCGCCCCCATGGGTGTAAAAGCCTGAGGGGGCCGCAGTGAAACGCGTACGGCGACTGTTTAACAAAAACACAGGTCTCTGCAAAGTCGAAAACGACGTATAGGGGCTGACTCCTGCCCGGTGCCGGAAGGTTAAAGGGAGCGGTTAGGCGCAAGCCGAAGCTGCGAACTGAAGCCCCGGTGAACGGCGGCCGTAACTATAACGGTCCTAAGGTAGCGAAATTCCTTGTCGGGTAAGTTCCGACCTGCACGAATGGAGTAACGATCGTACGACTGTCTTAACGAGTTGCTCGGCGAACTTGTAGTACCGGTGAAGATGCCGGTTACCCGCAGCTAGACGAAAAGACCCCGTGCACCTTTACTATACTTTTACAGTGGGTTACGGCCATTGCTGCGCAGGATAGGTGGGAGGCTTTGAGACCGGACTTTTGGGTTCGGTGGAGCCAACGGTGAGATACCACCCTGCGATTGTTGTGATCCTAACCTGCTTCCCTTATCGGGAAGAGGAACATTGTAAGACGGGTAGTTTGACTGGGGCGGTCGCCTCCTAAATTGTAACGGAGGCGCGCGAAGCTACACTCAGGTCGTTTGGAAATCGACCGTCGAGTGCAAAAGCATAAGTGTGGTTAACTGTAAGACCTACAAGTCGAGCAGATGCGAAAGCAGGCTTTAGTGATCCGGTGGTTCTGTATGGAATGGCCATCGCTCAACGGATAAAAGGTACGCCGGGGATAACAGGCTGATCATTGCCAAGAGTTCATATCGACGCAATGGTTTGGCACCTCGATGTCGGCTCATCGCATCCTGGAGCTGTAGAAGGTTCCAAGGGTTAGGCTGTTCGCCTATTAAAGCGGTACGTGAGCTGGGTTCAGAACGTCGCGAGACAGTTCGGTCTCTATCTGCTGTGGGCGTAGGAGATTTGAAGGGGGCTGTCCTTAGTACGAGAGGACCGGGATGGACGAACCTCTTGTGTTCCAGTTGTCCTGCCAAGGGCACGGCTGGGTAGCGAAGTTCGGTTATGATAACCGCTGAATGCATATAAGCGGGAAGCATGCCCTGAGATGAGATCTCCCAACCCTTAAGGGTAATGAAGGGCCCAGGAAGACGACCTGGTTGATAGGCTGGAGGTGGAAGTGCAGTAATGCATGCAGCTTACCAGTACTAATCGCCCGTTCGGCTTGTCCATAGAATTTACTCTGCGCAGCGAAGCTGCCACGATCTGGTATTCCGATACCGAGATCTAGAGTTAATCTCTTGGTGCAGGCCCTGTAGTTATAGCTACAGAACAACGAAGTACGTGTTGCATCCCAATCTATGCAGTTGTGAAGGATCGCCTGACGGCGTCACTTCGACAATTTGCCGGTGAGTTTACCGCGAGGGTCCACCCGTTCCCATCCCGAACACGGAAGTTAAGCCTCGTCGGGCCGATGGTACTGCACGCGCAAGTGTGTGGGAGATTAGGTCATCGCCGGCAATAAACTCAACAAAAGCCCACCAGCCCTGCTGGTGGGCTTTCGTGCGTGCGTGCGGCGGCTCGTCACAGCAAGTGTTTTTACGCCCTGGGTGAGTAGATTGGTTGCGGGCTAGAGTCGTAGATTCGGAGTTTACGGTCGACCGCACACCCTCACAGATCGCCACGGAAGCCGTGATTGATTGTGCGCTTGGCGATCCGCTTCGCAAGCAGAGTACCGAGGTCGCAGGGCTGAGGCGATCGAGGCGCTGAGTTGCGATTTGAACGGTAAAGGGTGGAACTCGACTACTTCGATGTAACCACTAGTGTGTAGGTGGCGGAATGTTTGAGGAATCCGTCTGTCGTGGTGATTGTGTAGCTGTAGGTGCCGGCGGGGGTATATGGCGTGTTCAGGCCAGGCTGTTTGCCGGAGCAGCCGGTCAGCGAGATGCCGAGCGCTGCGGTACCGGCGACCAGGATCGTGAGGCTGAGTGCTCCACTTGCGAGGCCACGACGGCGACGAAGGAGCAGGACCCCGCTGATCAGGATGATGCTGGTTCCTACGGATCCCTCACCCAGTCCGCCAAACCCGATCACGGCATACTGCGCCGTTGTCATGATAGTTACGGCGTCGCTGGTCGGTGAGGCCGGGGTGAAGTTAATCGCTGTAGGAGTGCACGTCGAAGCAGGTGCCGTAGTTGTGCAGGTTAGGAAGACAGCATTGTCAAAGCCTGCAATGGGCGTTGTCAGACCGGTGGTGGAAACGCCCAGACCGGCGATGGTCTGCGCAGAGGTGGGGCCGACCGTTTGGATGAAGTCGACGCCGGTGCCGGAGAGGTTCGTGGACGCCAGGGAGCCGGCGATGTTTGCCAGAGCGAAGTTCAGGGTACCTGTGCGCGGCCCGGTGGCAGATGGCGTGAAGGTGACCGTAACGGTACAGCTGCTTTGAGTCGGGATGCCGGTCCCGCAAGTGGTTGTGGCTGAGAAGTCGCCGGAGCCGGACGGATTTGTGAGCGGGAGAGTGCCTGCGGTGGTGTTGGTCAGCATGAGCGTTTGAGAGACGGAGGCACCCACGTCGACCGGGCCGAAGTGCAGGCCCGAGGTTGACACCACCAGCGGCGAGATGCCGTTCCCGGTCAGTGCCGCGGTGAGGGTACCTGTGTTCGCGACGACGGTGAGGGTACCCGTACGGGCGCCGAGTGCCGTGGGGGCAAAATCCGCATCGATCTCGCAGGTCGCCCCAACCGATACGGTGGCGCAGGTGTTCTTCGTGACGGAGAAGTCGCCGCTACCCGCGGCCGAGCTGACCACCGCGGGAAAGAACGTGTTGTTCGTCCAGAAAAACTTCTGGATGCCGGTGGTAGAACCGACCGGCTCCGTGCCGAAGTCGGTCGAGGCCGGCGTCAGCGTCGGCGGGGTGCCATTGCCGGTCAGGTCAAAGAGGTTGAATTCGAGAAGCTTTTCCTGCGCGGTCATGGCTCCGCCCGAGCACTCTCTGGGAAAGGAGAACTTACCGGTGCCGCTGCTGTTTTCAACGTGGTACTCGTTGAAGAGAACGCGGCCGCAGGCGTTGGTGGTCGACCCCACGGGCGTGTCAAAGGTGAACTGCATGATTGGGTTGCCGTAGGCAGTGTTGTTGAGGGTCAGCCACGCCTGGGTGGGCGCATTGACGGTGGAAAGGTCGTGCCGCACGGAGGTGATGGCGACCTGGCCGGGAGTCGTCGTCGCACCGACAACGCCCAGCCACTGCGTGAGGGTCTGGCCCTGGGCGAAGCTGGTATCGATGGTGGCGGTGCCGTTGTTCGGCTGAGGTTCGGCCTGACTTGGCTCCCAGTTCACCACGGTGTTGAAGGCGCCATTGTTGACGAACCAGTCATAGCTGAAGTGGCTGGCGTACACACGGCCGCCGGAGTTGGCGTAGGAGATCAGGTTGCCGAGCTGCCCGGAGGACTTGGTGTAAGCGCCGCCCTCGCAGGGAAGCATGAGAACGTCGTAGCCGTTCAAAGAGGTTTGGTTGGCGAGGAGGGCATCAGCGACGGGCGTTTGCGCGTCAATCAGGGCGCCCGGGCTGCCGCTGGCCTGAAACAGGTTGATCCTGCCCGAGCCGCTGGCATCGGTGAACTCCGTGTCCGCGACGCCGACCTTGCGCAGGACGCACTCCACGGCGTCAGCGGAGCCGGTGACGACGGCGATCTTCGGGATGTCACCTTCGTTCTTGTTTTGCGGGAAGCGCGTACTGAAGGCCGTGTTGGTGCAGGCGGCGGTGGCCGGAATGGTGACCTGACGGCGCCAGCGGCCGGACTGGACCACGAGCGGAATGTTGCTGCCTACCGGCACGTTGGCCAGGGTGAATGTTCCGTCTACTGCGGTGGTGGTGCCGACCAGGGGACTGCCGGACGGCACCTGACCCGCAAGGGCGCAGCTGACACCGGGGGTGAAGGCTGCCACCGTAGCGTTGGGGACGTAGACGATCACCCCCGGCAGGGGATCTGTCCCATTGGGGGCGTAGACCGTGCCGCTGACGCTCGTGGTGCCGCCGGCGGGGCAACTCATCTGCTGCAAGCAAAGACCGGTGCACGTTTGGCCTTGCGCAGCCGCGGCCAAAAGGGGCAGCGTGGTGAAGGCAACGCGCTTGGTGAGTGCAGTGAGAGAAGGCATGACTGGCCCCGCTAAGTTGTATTGATTCCTTACGGTGATGATGTCACAAACCGCTTTGCTTCAACATGAAGCGGCACGTTAGGTTCGGCTACACCATAGTTTTGTGAGAAGTAAGAAACTTCCATCCGGTATCATTCGTCGCAGAAGCGAGGCTGTGTACCCATGCACACGAAGACCGCCTATCCCTCTATGGCAGTTCGCATCTCCACAGCCCTTTTGACCCTCGTTTTCGCTATGCCGACCCTGTGCAGGGTGGTAGAGGCACAGGTTGCGCCGGCAAATCCCGCCGCACCTTTGGCAACACCTGCTGCAGGGACGCCGGCAGAACCCGCCACCGCTCCGCAGACGGCGACGCCTCCCATTGCGACCCCGAACGCCGGAAATACGATCCGTGTCAACGCCCGCCTTGTGGTTCTGGATATGGTTGTGGTGGACCGCCAGGGAAACCCCGTCACCAACCTGACGCGCGACGACTTCCACGTGCAGGAAGACAGCGCCGACCAGACAGTTCAGAACTTCGAGGTTCCGGGGCACCTTACGCCAGCCCCCGATGTAACGATCGAATCCACGGCGGATCTTGATCGCCTTGCGCCGCGTGCGCCGGTGAACATCATTCTGCTGGATGAGTTCAACACACGCTTTGAGGACATGGCGTTCGCGCGCTATTCCCTGAAGAAGTTTCTGGATAAGCAGCCCGGCAAGCTGGATACGCCCACCATGCTGGTCTCGGTGAGCCTGCAGAAGTTCGAGGTTCTCCGCGATTACACACAAAATAAGGATGAGATCCTCACAGCGCTGGACCACCACTTCTCTGCCTATCCCTGGCAGGCGCAGAACTACCAGTGGGTAGGGGAACGCTACGCTACCGCCTTTATTACCCTGCAGCGTGTGGCGGAGGCCTCGATTGGCCACCCCGGCCATAAATCGATGATTTGGATCGGACGAGGTTTGCCCAACGTCGCCCGGACTCGGTTCAGTTCTGTCGACCGTGACAATGTGAACAATGCTGAGCAGCGGGCGATTAACGAGCTGCGCGATGCGCGGGTGACGCTGTACACGATCGATCCTGCCGGCCTGCTGGTGAACCCCGGCGTGTACGGCGAGGATGCGGCCCTCTTCGATCCGTTCGGCGGACAGCCTGACTTTCAGGAGCTCGCGCGGGCGACCGGTGGGCGCAATCTCTATGGCCGGAACGACGTGGATGCCGAGATAGGCACCTCCATTCGCGACGGTTCAAGCTTTTACACGCTCACCTATCGCCCGACTAACCCGGTGCGCGATGTTCATCATTTCCGCAAAATCAGCATCACCGTGCCGAGCCGGCCCGATCTGAAGGTTTTCACGCGGCAGGGCTATTTCGATTCCCGCGCTCCGGCGCGATTGACTCCGGACAATAATCCGTCGCGCCGCCTGGCGACTGAGCTGGCCGCCGCCGAGAGCAGCACCATGGTTTACGACGGCATACCCCTTACGCTGGAGGCGGCAGAGGTGCCGAACAAGTACAGGCTGCATGTGGGTGCGCGCGGGATCGTATGGGCCAATGCCACGGCGACCGATGCCCGGATGGCAAAGTTCATCGTGACGGTGACAACCTTCGACAAGAAGGCCAAGGTGGTCAAGATCGACGCGCGGGCGATCACGGTGAAAGCCGGCGGAGATGTCGCGCCGACGGGACGTCTGGAGCGAGCTGTCACGCTCGACTACCTGGTTCCGCTGGATCCCAAGGCGGTGCGAGCACGTTTCGTGGTGCGCGTGGATGCGACAGGCAGAATGGGAACGGCGGATGTCGATCTGCTGCATCCGGCGACCGTGGCGTCGCAGGGAACGCCGCAGCCGTCTGCTAACTGAGGGTGCACTGAATTCGGAGCACAGGGAGATCGCTCCGTCAGCTCCCCTCACAAGACCAAGAGCAGAATTAACCGGCTAAAGGCTGAGGCTTGCGGCGGAGAAGCAGAGCCAACCCGAGTAGACCGGTGCTGATCAGCAGAAGGCTGGCGGGCTCCGGGGTGATCGCGGGTGCTGCCGGGGCGTCGAGAACGGGTAAAGGGGTGAGGGTGCCGGAGGTGAGAATCGAGCCGGAGGTCAAAGAGCCCACGTAGAGGTCGTTGGCGCCATTCAGGTTGAATGTGGATCCCGTGTACCCGATCAGCGAGGCCGCGGAGAAGCTAAACGCCGCATCCGAAGGGCCGACGAACACCTCAGCACCGTTTTGTAAACTGACGTCAGAGAACGAAAGCTCGTCAGCGACGAAGGAAATGCTTTGCACCTGCCCTGTCGTCGTGTCGATCGTGGTCGTTCCGCTGACTGTGTCGGTGTCTCCGGCCATGCCGTAGAAGATGCTGGAGCCCTGGAAGTTGAAGCTGGCGATCGTGTCGGCATGGGCGGCTAGACTGGCGGCGGACACGAGAAGGGGAAGAACAAACAAACAACCTGAGCGCACTCAAGAACTCCAATAAATCTTTAAACGTACGAATTCGGCATCGCCACGATGTGAGGTTGCCTCGTGTACGAATCTGGATTCTACAGCCTGCGATGCATACCTCGGCCACCGGGTTGCCCAGGTACGGTGGTTGGTGAGGCGGTATTCAGGCGGCAGTGGGCATCTTTCGGGGTTGAAGGCTGATCGCGTACTCCTGCATGGCCTTGCGCAGCAGGATTTCTTCGGGAGAGATGACCGTGTGCAGATAATTTCGAACCATTTGCAGGTGCTTCTGCACGGCATCGAACTGTGACCGTTCGTTTACCGTATTCATATCCTTTATAAGACGCGTGTAACGTGACGAAGGTGCTACGAGCCCCGGACTTCCCTCCGTCAGTAACACAAAAGTTGCAGCTAAAAGCGAGTTTCTGGCTGCGAACCGTCCGAATGTGAACGGTGGCCTTCGCCTGGCGGCGAGCGAAGCCCCCGATCTGTGCGGTTCCTCTGGGGTCCGCTTGCGTTCCTCCCCGGGTTGACGCATTTAATAGCGCATGGATATCTCCAAGGTGAACTACCGCTGGCTGGAAGACGAAGGCGCCGCTCCGGGCGCGCCGGGTCTGGAGCCGCGCTGGACCTCCAGCAAAAAAGACGCCGTTTCGACCGCCTACGCGGCCTCCAGCAAGATTTGGTTTACGCTCTCCCACGGAACACTGAACGAGGTGTACTACCCCACCATCGATCGGCCGCAGATCCGTGACATGGAGCTGTTGTTTTCCGATGGCGAGACCTTTGTTCACGAGGAAAAACGCGATTTCGAGTACGACTTCCACTACATCGACGAGGACGCCCTGGCGGTTCGCGTCGTCGCGAACGACCTGAACGGGCGCTACACGGTCACCAAGGAGTTCATCTCTGACCCGCACCATCCGGTGGTGCTGATGAACGTGAAGCTCGCCGGCGACGAGGAGATCCTGTCCCGGCTGAAGTGTTACGCGCTGCTGGCGCCTCACCTGAACGGCGGCGGCGCGGGAAACTCGGCGCGCTCGGTGGATGTGGCCGGCAAGCGTGCATTGCTGGCGTGGAAGGACGACCTGGCCCTGGCGTTCGGGGCCGATTGCGGCTTTTCACGGTCGTCCTGCGGCTTTGTGGGCATCAGCGACGGCTACCAGGACCTGGCTCACAACCTGAAGATGCGCTGGAACTACGGTTCGGCCCTGAACGGCAACATTGCCCTGATGGGGGAGATCGATGTAGCGCGTTTTCGGGAGTTTACGATCGCGATCGCCCTGGGTGAGGGCGGTCATGCCGCGCTTTCGGGCATGATGCAGACTTTGTCGACACCGTACGAGATGCACCAGAAACGATTTATCGAGCAGTGGCGCCGGGCGCTGAGCCCGGAGCGGCTGGCGGCGGTGGCGGGCGACGGCGGCCGGCTGGCCCGCGTATCGCACAACATCATCCTGGCGCATGAGGACAAGACCTATTCCGGAGCGTTTATCGCTTCGGCCTCGATTCCGTGGGGCAATGCGAAGTCCGACGACGATCTGGGCGGGTATCACCTGGTGTGGACGCGCGACATGGTGCAGTCGGCCACGGCGTTGCTGGCCTGCGGCCGCATCGACACGGCCCGCCGCGCGCTGGTGTACCTGGCCTGCACGCAGCACCCGGACGGCGGCTTCGCGCAGAACTTTTGGATCGATGGAACGCCCTACTGGTCAGGCATTCAGCTGGACGAGGTCGCCTTTCCGATGATTCTGGCCTGGCGGCTGTGGAAGCTTAATGGGCTTGGAAGCTTCGATATCAGCGCCTTTGTGACGCGGGCGGCCGGCTTCCTGGTGCGCTATGCACCGGTGACCCAGCAGGAGCGCTGGGAGGAAAACGCGGGCTACTCGCCTTCTACGCTGGCGGTGGTGATCTCCGCGCTGCTGTGCGCGGGCGAGATCGTGCGGCACTACGGCGCGGGGGAGCTCGGCGGCTTTCTGGAGGACTATGCCGACTGGATCGAGGCGCACCTGGACGAGTGGACTACCACTCGGCTCGGTGTGCTTGATCCGGATGTGCCGTACCACTACATGCGGATTCGTCCGCCGGCGGTAGGTGAGCCCTTTCACAATCCGGAGATTCCGCTGGGGCAGATCAACATCGCCAACCGCGCACCGGGCGAGGAATACTCTTTCGAGGCGCGGGCGGTGATCGACGGCGGCTTTCTGGAGCTGGTGCGCTACGGTATCCGCCGGCCGGACGACCCGCTCATTGTGGAGTCGCTGAAGGTCGTGGACAAGGTGCTGAAGATCGAAACGCCCTACGGTCCGTGCTGGCGTCGCTACAACCATGACGGCTACGGCCAGCGAAAGGACGGCGGCCCGTTCATCCACTTCGGGCAGGGCCGGGCGTGGCCCATCCTGGTCGGCGAGCGCGCGCACTACGAGCTGGCTGCGGGCGGCGATGTGCAGTCGCTGTTGAAGGCAATGGAGAATTTTGCCTCGATCGGCGGCATGATGCCGGAGCAGGTGTGGGATTACAACGATATGCCGGAGGAAGGAATGTACTGCGGTCGCTCCGCCGGTTCTGCACAGCCGCTGGTCTGGTCGCATGCGGAGTACCTGAAGCTGCTGCGTTCGATCGCGGACGGACAGGTATTTGACCGCATCTCCGTGGTGGCCGAACGCTACGGCGTGCCCGCGGATCAGCGCAGCTTCCAGAGCCGGATCGAGATCTTCCGCGTGAACCGGCCGATTACCACCATGACGCCGGGGAGCACGCTGCGGGTGACCGACCGGAGCCGCTTCCAGGTGGTCTGGAGCCTGGATGACTGGGCCAGCACCCACCGCACGGACTCACGGCAGGTAGGCGCCCCCGGTTCCTACGCGGATATTTGCGTCACGCCGGAGGTCGCGGGCAGTCTGCGCTTCACGTTGCACTGGCCGGCGGAGGGCCGCTGGCTGGGCCACGACTACGAGGTGACGATCCAGCCGAAGATGCAGCAAGGCCTGGCTGCTGCGCGGCCATCTTCCTAGGCTTGAGGCAGCATGAGGGGTGAGGAGCGGCGTATGAACCCAGATCTGCGGCAAGGCACGCTGCCTGTAAACGGCTGGCGATTCGACACGCTGGCGGCTGGCCCTCCAACCGGGGAGCTTGTGCTGCTGCTGCACGGGTTCCCGCAGTTTGCCGATAGCTGGGCGCCGCTGGCCGCAGCGCTGGGCGCGGCCGGATACCACGCGGTCGCCGTCAGCCAGCGGGGCTATTCGGCCGGCGCCCGGCCGGAGGCTGCGGCGGACTACGATCTCCCTCACCTGACCGCCGATGTTCTGGGATTTGCGGATGCGTTGGGCGCGAAGCGGTTCCACCTCGTCGGCCATGACTGGGGTGCGGTGCTGGCGTGGATGGTCGCGGGAACATGGCCGCAGAGGGTACGTTCGCTGACGGCGCTGGCGGTGCCGCATCCGGATGCGTTTTTCAAGGCGATCCGGAGCGATCCCGAGCAGATGTGGAAGTCGAAGTACATCGCCCTCTTCAAGATGCCGGGTCACGTTGCCGAGAAGCTGTTTCTCGCCGACAGAGGCAAGCGTCTACGCGAAGTTTATGGAGGCAAGGTGCCGGCGGAGCAGGTGGAGGCAAACGTCCGCAGGCTCAGCGAACCGGGAGCGCTGACCGCGGCGCTGAACTGGTATCGCGCGCTGGATCTGCAGCCACCGAAGACGGGGCGCATCCGGGTGCAGACCCTGTATATGTGGGGCGACCAGGACATCGCGCTTGGCGAGACCGCCGCGCTGGCTACGAAGGAGTATGTAGAGGCGCCGTATAGCTTCGAGCGCTTCGAAGGCGGATCGCACTGGCTGCTGGAGGAGTTTCCCGAGCGGATCGAGCGGCTTGTGCTCGATCATCTGGGCCATGGAAACTGAGGCAGGGGGCGGCGTTTAGGCGGCTTTGGGTGTCGCGGGTTTTCGCGTGATCAGCACAACCAAGCCGACGAGGCCCAAGACCGTAATCATGCCGGCGATCCCCAAAACCCGCATGATCGATACGGAATATTTGCCGACCGTCGGGTTGTAGCTGCAGCAGTACAGAATGAGCAGATCCACGGGATTGCTGATCTTGTGTTCGGAGGCCCCGAGCAAGGCCATGCGCAGATCGCGCGGCTCATAGACCACGCCGGAGAGGTACTTCGATAGCTTGCCATCGGGTGTGGCAAACATGACGACGCTGGAGTGGGCGTACTGATTCAGCTTGCCGTCCGGGCCGGGCACCAGAACGTAGTGAAAGCCCGTAGCGCCGGAGACGGCGTCGATGCTGGGCTCGGGTGCGGTGAAAAAGTGTACGGTGGCGGCCGCGGCGGGGCCCATGCCGGCCTGATGCAGGAAGTCGGCCTTGGCCACCGCGGCGTCCCCCGGCGTGTCGTGCGGATCGATGCTGAAGACGAGCACGTTGTAGTCCTGCCCAAGCTTGAGCGTCGTGTCTTTCAGGCCCGTCGAGAGGCCGTGCAACACCTGCGGGCAAAGCATGCCGCAGTGGAAGTACACCAGCGCCAGCGCCGAGGGCTTGCCGTTGAGGAAGCTGGCCAGCGGAGCGGTGTGGCCGGTGTCATCGGTGTAGATCGCCGAGAGCGGCAGCGGCTGGCCGAGGCGCTGTTCCACGCCGGCGTGCGCGAGGTAGGCCGGCAGCTGCTGTGCGGTGGCCCCGACAGGCTTATCGGCGGAGTAGCCCTGGGCCTGCAGTCCGACCGGGCCCGCCGCGAGACCCAAGGCCAGGGCGGACAGGCCGACGAGCTTCCGGCAAAGACGAAGCGGCATTAGACCTCCCTGCAAAGCACGACGCCCGCCGTGGATGCGTTGCCGGCGCAAGGTTCATGCTACGCGGTCCAGGCAAAACCGTGCGGCGCACAGGAGCCGGCTTGTTGGTTTTGCGGAACGCGGAGTGCCGGAGGCAGTGCTGTTTACTCGTGCGGTACGTCTTTCCGGTAGATCCCTATCCAGTTCTGTCCGGAGTTTTTACCATGCAACATCTCAAACGTCCTCCCGTCGTACGTGATGTATTGCTAGTCGTATTTGCCCTGGTCATCGGCTGGTGGGCCCATTCGCCCGCACGCACGGTGCATGCGGCCGCGGACAACCAGGATGTTCCGTTCTTTCAGTTCAGCAATGTGGCCGGGGAAGGCACCCTGACGCTGTACAGCCCCGCCGACCGTAGCCTTTATGTCTACAGCGGCATGTTGACGGGCAGCAGCTCCAAAAATTGCACGTATGCGATTAAACTGGCGCGTGCCGGCGCTCCGTTGGAGCGCACGAACTGCCAACTGGGCTCGTTGCTACCGCCGCATTGATGGTGTCGTTGGATCATTCGTGTGCACTGCGGCGTGTCGCCGGGCGCTGGGGCAGGGCACCGTAGTATGGAAGGATGACGACGGCGCCATTGCTGAGGCTCTCCCCGGATCAGGTTGCCGCCGTGGCGCGTGCGGTCGCGGAGCCCCGGCGGTTCGCGATTCTGCAGCAGATCGCCAAGCAGGAATCCTTGCCCTGTACGGCTCTGCCGGTGCGGCACTGTATCAGTCCGGCTACGCTTTCCCATCACGTCAAGGAACTGCAGGAGGCCGGGCTGATCTCCTCCGAACGCGATGGCCGGGGCATGAAGCTGACCCTGCGCCGCGACGTTTGGGAGGCGTATCTGCGCGAGCTCTCTTCGCTCTAAATTCAGCTTTGCTCGCCTGCTCTCAAACTTTTCGAAACCGGATCGGTGCCGGCTCGATCTATTTGATAGGTGTCGAAATATTCGATAAACATCGAATGAGGTGAACGGTATGGGTAAGCTGACAGGCAAGATTGCGGTAGTCACAGGGGCCTCCAAGGGCATTGGTGCCGGCATTGCGAAGGCGTTTGGCCGTGAGGGCGCGAGCGTGGTGGTGAACTACGCGTCGGACAAGGCCGGTGCGGAGCGTACGGCCAAGACGATCACAGACGCCGGCGGGCAGGCCGTGGTGGTCGGCGGCAGCGTGGCGAAGGTCGCCGAGATCGACGCGCTGTTTGCCGAGGTAAAGAAACACTTTGGCAAGGTGGACGTGCTGGTGAACAACGCCGGCGTGTTCGGTCCCACACCGCTCGAGTCGCTAACGGAGGCGGAGTATGACCGCCAGTTCAACACCAACGTGAAGGGTCTGCTGTTCACGACGAAGGCCGCGTTGCCGCTCTTTGGCGAGGCCGGCGGCAGCATCATCAACATCAGCTCGGTGGTCGCCAAGGGCACGTTTCCGGGCATCAGCGTGTATGCGGGGACCAAGGGCGCGGTGGACACGATCACCGGCGTGCTTTCCAAGGAACTGGGTGCGAAGAAGATTCGCGTGAACGCCATCAACCCCGGCCTGATCGTGACCGAAGGCACCACTACGGCGGGCTACACGGGCGAGGATTCGGAGTTCGAAAAGATGGTGGTGGCCACAACGCCGCTCGGACGCCTGGGCCAGACTGCCGACGTGGCCGATGTAGCGGTGTTTCTCGCCTCCGACGACTCCCGTTGGGTGAACGGCTCCACGCTCGACGTCGCGGGCGGCAACCGCTAACGCGGCAAGTAACGGCAATGACAGATGCAGGGGCAGGCCGTTGTATCTGCGACGGCCTGCCGCGTTTATATTCTTTCAAGATGTCTCCCCAGTATCTGCAGAATTTAGCTACGACGAGACTGCAAGAGGCCCAAGCGCTGTTTGAGGCAGGTCTTTATGACGGCTCGGTTTATCTCTGCGGCTACGTGGTGGAGATGGCCCTGAAAGCCTGCATTTGCAGAACGCTTGACTTATCCGAATATCCGGAGAGTGAATCTGGTTTTCGTCAAATCTTTCGTACCCACGACTTCAAGCTACTTCTGCTACTCAGCGGTCTTCGTTCCCATGTGGAAGCTCAGCGGGGTAATTCCGTTCGCTTCAACGAAAACTGGAGTCTCGCGACCGCTTGGCAATTGGAGGATCGTTACACGCTTGGCAAGACGAGGGATCATGCGCAAGGTATGCTGGAAGCACTTCAAGCAGAACCGGAAGGAGTACTAACTTGGCTCTCACAACGGTGGTAACTAGTGGGTACCTTGAGCGTCTCCTTCCAATCTTGAAAGATTTGAATGAGGGAAGCATTGGTCCGTTGACTCTGGCCATGTTGGTGCCTTCGACGGTGGACGATGATTTCCGTTCATTGGTGCTGGCTTCGCCTGGATTAGACAAAATGGGACTGCGTGAGGCAACGTCACTTGTATTGGAAAAGCTCCGGGCTGGTATGGGTGATGAAGCATTGCGCATCGATTCGGTCAGCATCCAACGAACGGACAATCTTGCAGTGGATGCTCTAAACCGGTACTTCGATATTCCCCAACTAGGCACTGTATACAAGGCGATCGGGAGCCCTCTTATCGGATTGGACGATCCGATCATGTTTCTTTCCCGTAAGCTGCCCTTGGCTGCATAGACTTTGGTCCTAAACAGATCAACATTGCCGGCTCCAATTAGCCACGTGCCCAGCTTGTGAAAAACGTCTCCGTGCGTGCTTGCTCCGATGTAGGTTCGAGTTTGTTTCCCCCGATTCACAAACTTTTCGCAACCGATCTGTACCCTTCCTTATCTATTCGATAGGCGTCGAAGTATTCGCCATCAATCGAAGGAAGAGGTGAACGGCATGGGGAAGCTGACAGGCAAGGTTGCGGTGGTAACAGGGGCGTCCAAGGGAATCGGTGCGGGGATTGCGAAGGCGTTGGGCCGTGAAGGCGCCAATGTCGTGGTGAATTACTCCTCGGACAAGGCCGGCGCGGAGCGCGTGGTCAGCGCGATCACCGAGGCCGGCGGCAAGGCCGTGGCCGTGGGGGGCAGCGTGGCGAAGTCGGCCGAAGTGGATGCCCTGTTTGCCGAGGCCAAGCAGCAGTTCGGCAAGGTGGATGTTCTGGTGAACAACGCCGGGGTTTATGGTTTCAGTCCGCTGGAGCAGTTGAGCGAGGACGAGATCAATCGCCAGTTTGGGGTGAACGTGACGGGCCTTCTGCTGGCGTCCAAGGCAGCCCTGCCGCTCTTCCCCGCGGAGGGTGGAAGCATCATCAACATCGGCTCCGTGGTGAGCGATCAGACGCCCGCGGGCATGGTGATCTACAACGGCACCAAGGGTGCACTCGACGCGATTACGCGCACTCTGGCTATCGAGCTCGGGACCAAGAAGATCCGTGTGAATGCTGTAAATCCCGGCCCCGTGAAGACGGAGGGAACCGCAAACTTCCCCGCCGAGGCGTTTGAGGCCCTGCGGCAGCGCACGCCGGCGGGACGCATCGGCGAGCCGGACGATATCGCCGATGTTGTGGCATTCTTGGCCTCCGATGAGGCGCGTTGGGTAAACGGGTCGTTACTGCAGGCCGCCGGCGGCATGCGCTAGAGCCCGCAGCTCTCCGCCCCCGAAGCTGCGAAGCCCCGGGGCGGATGGCTGTGGCGTACCGAAAGGAATGTTTATGGAACTCTTGATGTTTACGCTGCCATCCCTGCTGGTCGTCGCGGCATACCTTGTGCCCTCGACTGAAGCAAAGGAAAAAACGACCCGGTTGCCGGTCTTCGGACCCATTTGCGGCTGCAAACGATAACACAACGGGCCGGCGGGTGAGAAAACGGGACCGGCGCATGAGAAAATAGTCTCGATGATCTCCGTCTCTAATGTCTCCATGCGCTACGGCAACAAGCTGCTTTTCGAGGACGTCTCCGTTGGCTTCACGGATGGGCGCCGCTATGGTTTGACCGGGCCGAACGGTGCCGGCAAATCGACCTTTATGAAGGTGCTGACCGGCGAGCTCGACGCGCAGAAGGGCACCGTGGTGCGTCCGCGCAAGTTCGGCGTGCTGAAGCAGAACCAGTATGAGTTTGACGCCTTTCGCGTGATCGATACGGTGATCATGGGCAACAAGCCGTTGTGGGCGGCGCTTGAAGAGCGCGAGGTGATCTACAACAAGGCCGAGATGACCGACGAGGACGGCATCCGGCTGGGTGAGCTTGAAGGCACGGTCGGCGAAGAGGACGGCTATGAGGCTGAGGCCAATGCCGCGATCCTGCTGCAGGGTCTGGATATCTCCGACGAACTGCATGAGCGCAAGATGAGCGAGCTGCAGGGCGGCCAAAAGGTGCGTGTGCTGCTGGCCCAGGCGCTGTTCGGCAACCCCGGCGCGCTGTTCCTCGACGAGCCGACGAACTACCTGGATTTGGAATCGATCCACTGGCTGCAGGACTTTCTGCTGCGCTACAACGGCACCGTGATCACCATTTCCCATGACCGGCATTTCCTCAACAACGTGTGCACGCACATCGCCGACATTGATTACGAGACGATCATCACGTACACCGGCGGCTATGACGACATGGTGCTGCAGAAGACCAGCGTCCGCACACGCATCGAGAATCAGAACGAGCAGCGCGAGAAGAAGATTGCGCAGTTGAACGACTTCATCGCGCGCTTTTCGGCCGGTACGCGCAGTTCGCAGGTGAACTCGCGCAAGAAGGAGGTCGAGCGGCTGGCGACATCCGATCTGGCGAGGTCCAATATCGCGCGCCCGTTCATCAGCTTCAAGCTTGAGAAGCCTTCCGGCAAAAATGTGCTCGACTTTGAGAAGGTGAGCAAGACCTATACGCAGCCGAATGGCGATGTGGAGCACGTGATCAACAACTTCACCGGCGCGGTGCAGCGTGGGGAGAAGGTTGTGCTCATCGGCCGCAACGGCCAGGGTAAGACGACCCTGTTGAAGGCGCTGCTGGCCAACGGGCCCGGCGTGGAAGAGACCGATGTGTCGATCGACAGCGGCGTGGTGAAGTGGGGCCATGAGACGCAGATCGGCTACTTCGCGCAGGATCACAAGGGCTCCATCACGCTCGGCATGACGGCGGCGGACTGGCTGCACGGGTACGATCCCAGAGCCAGCAAGGAAGACATTCGCGGCATCCTGGGGCAGATGCTGTTTCGCGGCGAAGAGGGCAACAAGAAGACCGATGCGCTCTCCGGCGGCGAGGCGGCACGGCTGTTGTTCTGCAAGCTGATGCTGCAGAAGCCGAACATTCTGGTGCTCGATGAGCCTTCAAACCATCTGGATCTGGAATCGATCAATGCGTTGAATCAGGCGCTGCAGAAGTATGAAGGCACGGTGTTTCTGGTGACACACGATCAGGACCTCATTGAAGAGGTCGGCACGCGGATCTGGCACTTCGAAGGCGGTCCGGCGGACTTCCATATCACCGACCACAAGGGACCGTATGAGGAGTACCAGCAACAGCTGGCTCTGACCGCGAAGTAGATCGGAGACCGGTGCACGGGGTAGAGGCCTGGGAGAGAATCTTTCTTGGGCCTCTGCCCCTTTTGTTCGTGGGGGCCTGCCCTCTTTTGGGCCGTGCAGAGTACCGGTGAACCCGTGCGGTCTGCTAACGTGTCAGTGATGAGGCCAGCGGGTCGCTGTTTGGGAAGCGCGAACACGGGGAGGGGTCGATGACCCGAACCCGCCGTTTTCGCCTGGTGATGCTGGCTGCGATCCTGATCGTGATTCTGAACAGCTGGGTCGCCGTTCGTTCGCTGGGGACCATGTTCGTCGCGGAAAGCTGGCTGAACCACACCGTGGTGGTGGTGGCGGCCGTTGAAAGCGCCAACGAGCAGATCGCGATCTGCAACAGCGCGCTGCGTGGCTACCTTCTACTCGCAAGTGAAACCTCCGAACAGCGGTTTGAGGCCGCCAAGCAACGGTTCGCGACCCAACTGCAGCTGATGGCCAACTACACGGGGGACAACGCCTCGCAGAGGGCGCGCATCGAGCTGATTCGACGGGCCACGGAGGACAAGTTCGCCGTGATGGAGCGTGTGCATACGCTGCGCAGCACGCGGCCCCTTTCGCTGATGCCGACGGCGGTCATCGCTCAGGCCGTCGCGGACAGCCCAAACGCCAACGTGAGCGTGCGCTACCTGCTGCTGCAGTTTGAGAACGAAGAGCGGCGGCTGCTGGCGGACCGTGAAGCGGAGTCGCAGGCTGCGCGGAGAAGGGCCGTGGTCAGCATCGCGGTGGCTTTCTTGCTGGACATCGTCCTGATGATCGTCGCCTTTGAGCTGATGCGGCGCTCCGGGGAGGACCGTGAGCAACTGGCCGAGCGTGCGGTGCAGATTGCGGCGTTGAATGCGGAGCTGCAGGAGGTGAACGCGGCGCTGGAAGAGCGCGTGGTCCAGCGGACGCGCGAGCTCGAGGTATCCAACCAGGAGCTGCAGGCCTTTTCTTATTCGGTCTCGCACGATCTGCGGGCGCCGTTGCGGACCATCGATGGCTTTTCGCTGGCCCTGGAAGAGGATTTTTCCGAGGTCCTCAACGAGGATGGGCGCGACTACATCCGGCGGGTGCGCAGCGGTGTGCAGCGGATGGGTATGCTCATCGATGCGCTGCTGCAGCTTTCGCGGGTGACGCGCTCGGAGGTGCAGCGCGAGACGGTGAACCTGTCGCAGCTGGCCGCCCTGATCTTTGATGAGCTGCGGGCCAATGATCCGGAGCGTTCGGTGACGTTTACCGCCGAGCAGAACGTGATCGCGGAGGCCGATCCGCGCCTGCTGCGGGTGGCTTTTGAAAATCTGCTCGGCAATGCCCTGAAGTTTACGTCCAAGACGCCAGAGGCCGAAATCCACTTCGGTGCAACTTCGCGGGGAGAGCAGACCGTGTACTCTATCGGTGACAATGGCGCTGGGTTCGACATGCAATATGTTGACCGGCTGTTTACAGCGTTTCAGCGGCTGCACGGGGACCGCGATTTCAAGGGTTCGGGGATCGGGCTGGCGACGGTCTCGCGCATCGTCCGCCGGCACAACGGCGAAATCTGGGCGGAAGGCGAAACCGGTAAAGGCGCAACCTTCTCCTTCACGCTGACGGCCCAGGCATAGACGGGACCTTCGAGATCACGAGACAGAAATGAGTGACGGCATGATTCTTTTGGTGGAAGACGATCCCGATCACGAGGCGCTGGCCATCCGCGCGCTGAACAAAGCCAAGGTGGCCAACGAGATCCGCGTGTGCCGCGACGGCGAAGAGGCCGTGGAGTACATGAAGGGCGTGGCGGCCGGCACGCAGCGCGCGCCGCAGCTTGTGCTGCTGGACCTGAAGCTGCCCAAGATCGAGGGCCTCGATGTATTGCGGGCGATCCGGGCCGCGGACAAGACCGCGATGTTGCCCGTGGTGGTGCTGACGTCCTCCGATGAGGAGCGCGATATCGTCGCGAGCTACCGCCTGGGCGTGAACAGCTACATTCGCAAACCCGTTAACTTTGCCGAATTCGCGGAGGCGACCAAGCAGCTGGGCATCTACTGGCTGCTGCTGAATCAATGTCCACCCACGCCATAATGACCCCTGCCATCACGGAACGGCGGCCCATGCGTGTCCTCATCATCGAGGACTACGAGGAGGACGCTTTGCTGCTACGGCGCTACCTGAGCCGCGCCGGCTACGCCGTGGAGGCGTGCCGTGTGGAGACCGCGGAGGAGCTGACGGCCGCGCTCGCCGAGGAGCGTCCGTGGGATCTGGTGATTGCCGATTACACGCTGCCGAGCTTCGGCGCGCGGGATGCGCTCGCCCTGATTCAGAGCAGCGGTTCGGATCTGCCGTTCATCATCGTTTCGGGCACGATTGACGAGGTTTCGGCGGTCGAAGCGATGCGCGCCGGGGCGCACGATTATGTGCTGAAGGGTAATCTGGAACGCCTTCTGCCGGCCATCGAGCGCGAGCTGTTTGACGCCGAGAAACGCCGCGAACGGCTGCGCACCGAGGCCGAGCTGCGGCTGGCGCAGCAACGCTTTTCCGCCACCTTCAACCAGGCCGCCGTGGGCATGGCCCACACCTCCGCGCAGGGCCGCTTTCTGCTGGTGAATCAGCGACTGGGCGAGATGCTGGCCGTCACGGAGAAACAGTTGCACGCGTTGCGCCTGGAGGATTTTCTGATGCCCTCCGAGCAAGGCACCGACGCGGCCCTGCTGGCGGAGTTGCTGGAAGGCAAGCGCTCCGGCTATCGCGTGGAGCGCACATTATTGCGCTCCGACGGCGCCACATTTCCGGCACAACTGACCGTTTCGCTGCTGCGGCATGATGGCGAATCCGGACCGGCGACGACGCTGCTTTGGGTGGTGGAGGACATCTCCGCACGCAAGGAGGCTGAGCGCGAGACCGCGGACCTGATGACGCGGCTGATTAACTCCGAGCGGCTGGCCGCGGCGGGACGCATGGCCAATACGCTGGCGCATGAGATCAATAACCCGCTCGAGGCGCTGACCAACATCTTCTACCTGTTGCAGTCGCAGGAGCTTTCGCCGCAGTCGCAGGAACTGATCTCGATTGCCTCGCGGGAGCTGGACCGCGTGGGGCACATCACGCGATCGACGCTGAGCTTCTATCGCAAGGTGCCCGGCCGCACGCTGGACCTCCAAAGTCTGCTGGAAGAGGTGGTACAGCTGTTTCATTCGCGTGCCGAGCAGCACCGCGTCTCGATTGAGTCACGCTACGGCGTGGGACTGCATGAGGCGCACTTCGATCCGTCTCTGCGCCAGGTATTTGCCAATCTCGTCGGCAACGCGCTGGAGGCGATGGAGGCCAGCGGTGGGCGCATTCTGGTGCGGGCGCGGCTGCACGGCAAACAGCGGCAGTTTGCCTGTGTCACCGTGGCCGACTCCGGCCAGGGTATCGCCCGCGAAAATCTGCGTTCCATCTTTGAGCCGTTTTTTACGACCAAGGGTGAGCGCGGTACGGGACTCGGGCTGTGGGTGACGCGCGGCATCGTGGAGGAACAGGGGGGCAGCCTGAGGCTCCGCACCGCCACGCAGGGGCGGTTTCGCGGGACGACGATCCGCATCACCCTGCCGGTTCCGCAGAGATTGCCTGCCGTAGCGCCTTCCGCAGCACAGGCCTGATTGCTCGGGCAACAACGGCCTCCGCGCACGGCTTCCCAGGCGTTCCCACGACACACTACAATCGTGTGCATGTCCGCTGCGGAAACCCAGTCCAAGCAAAAGAACGTTCTAGGCCAGCCCATGGAAACCTGCGGCACGGAGCCGATGACGGGTTTCTATCGTGATGGCTGCTGCAACACAGGCCCCGACGACCGTGGTGTGCACACGGTGTGTTGCATCGTGAATGAGGCCTTCCTGAACGCGTCGGCACGGCTTGGTAACGATCTGATCACGCCCATGCCGCAGTACGGCTTTCCCGGGCTGAAGCCTGGCGATCGCTGGTGCGTGTGTGCGGCCCGTTGGTTGCAGGCGCAGCGCGCGGGGGCACCCTGCCCGGTGGTGCTCGAGGCCACGCATGAGGCTACGCTCGCCGTGGTGCCCTTTGAGATTCTGCTGCAGTACGCCGTGATCCCCGAGACGCTGCACTAGGCATCGCGGCCGGCTTTTTGCAGCCCGTGACCGCGACCGCAGCCTCCGGCGTTCCAGCCGCATCCCATAGGGGTGTTGAAACTCGACAACGCGCAGTACCGTGCCGCGCTGGCAATCGTGCAACGGCTGCGCGGCGGCGGTCCCGGTGAGAGCTTTGAGGCGTACTTCGCCGGCGGTTGCGTACGCGATCTGCTGCTGGGCATCGTTCCGAAAGACTTTGACGTAACCACGGCCGCGACGCCGGAGCAGGTGATGCGGCTGTTTCCAAGAACCGAGGCCGTCGGCGCGCACTTTGGGGTTGTGTTGGTCCTCGATGACGTCGACGTCGACAACGGGGTCGAGGCCGAGCGCGTAGCCACGGAGGTAGCCACCTTCCGCTCCGATGGCGCCTACAGCGATGGCCGGCGGCCCGACGCGGTGACCTTTTCCAGCGATCCGCGCGAAGATGTGCTGCGTCGCGACTTCACGGTCAACGGGTTGCTCTTGGACGCGCTGCGGTTCGAGGCGGGTGAGCCTCTCGAAGCCTGTGTGCTTGACTTTGTCGATGGCCGTGCCGATCTGGCGGCGAAGACGCTGCGTGCCATCGGTGACCCCGTGCGGCGCTTTACCGAAGACAAGCTGCGCATGCTGCGCGGCGTGCGGTTTGCCGCGCGGCTCGGCTTTGCGGTGCAGCCCGAAACAATGCATGCGATGCAGCAGCTGGCGCCGGAGATCACGCAGGTCTCGCCCGAGCGCATCCGCGAGGAGCTGACCAAGATTCTAACCGAAGGCGCGGCGCACCGTGGCTTCAGTCTACTGGACGAAAGTGCTCTCCTGCCCGTGTTGCTGCCCGAGGTTGCACGCATGAAAGGGTGCGAGCAGCCGCCCGCGTACCACCCTGAAGGTGATGTGTGGGTGCACACGCTGATGCTGCTCGATCATCTGCCGGCAGGGGCGAGCGCCACGCTTGCCTGGGGCATGCTGCTGCACGATGTCGGCAAGCCGCCCACGTTTACCCCGCCGAATCCTGACAAGCCCGGCGACCGCATTCGCTTCAACGGCCACGCGGAGGTCGGTGTCGCCGTGGCACGCGCGATCCTGCAGCGGCTGCGTTTTTCCAACGACGATTGCGCGCAGATCCTGGAGCTCGTGAAGCACCATATGCAGTTCGGCGATGTGCCCAGGATGAAGCAATCCACGCTGAAGCGCTTTCTCCGTATGCCCCGCTTTGAGGAACACATGGCGCTGCACTATGCGGACGTGATGAGCTCGCATGGCATGTTGGGACCCTATGAAACGGCAACCACGGCGCTGGCGGAGATGGGGCAGGAGCAGATTCGGCCCGCGTTGCTGCTAACCGGGGCTGACCTCATCGCTGCCGGGTATCGTCCGGGGCCGCGCTTCAAGGAGATGCTGACCACGGCTGAGGACGCCCAGCTGGAGGGTCTGGTGGCGGATCGCCAGGCCGCGCTGGCCCTGGTGGAATCGCAGTTCGGAGCGCCTGAAACACGATGACCGAGAAAGACAGTTTCCCGATGGCCAAAAGAACAGGACACGATGCCGATGTGCTGGTGATCGGCGCCGGCGTGGCTGGCCTGGCAGCTGCCCGGATGCTTGCGCAGCAGGGATTGCGTGTGATCGTCGTCGAGGCGCGCGACCGCATTGGCGGTCGCATCTATACCGAACGCGTCGCAAGCGGCGTGCTGGTGGAGCACGGCGCGGAGTTCATTCACGGCCGTGTGCCTGAACTTTGGTCGGTGCTGGCGGAAGCCGGGCTTGAGACCGTGGAACGAAGCGGGGCCATGCTGCACGAACAGAAGCGCGCGGCCGGCCTAACGGAAGACGATGCACGCGGCGACAACTTCTTCTCCGCGCTCCATCAGCTTGCCCACTTGCCGGGCGAGGACATCAGCTTCGCGGAGTGGCTGGAGCGAGCTGATCTGCCCGCGTGGCAAGGCGAGGCGTTGACCGGCTATGTGGAAGGCTTCAACGCAGCCGATGCGCGGTGGATCAGTGCGCGTTCGCTGGGGATTCAGCAGGCAGCCGAGGAGGCGAGCGAAGGTGACCGCGGTTGGCACATGCCCGCCGGCTACGCGCGGCTGCCGGAGTTTCTGGCCGGCCGTGTGCAGGCTGCTGGTGGCACGATTGTGCTGGGCCGTCCCGTGCACGCGATTCGGTGGCGCCAGGGTGAGGTGGTGGCCAGCGGCAAACAGTGGGATCTACGCGCACCCCTCTGCGTGATCACGCTGCCGCTTGGCGTGTTGCACGCCGCCAACTCCAGCGAGCCGTTCAGCATACGCCTTGAGCCGGAGCCGCGTCCGCTATTTGAAGCACGACGCCTGGCGATGGGTCACGTCGTTCGCTTCACCATGATCTTTCGTGAGCGCTGGTGGGCGCAGCTTCCCACGCATCCCGGGCTGAGCCGCGCGGCCTTGCAAACAGCGCGATTTTTCTTCACTCCGAAGCGTATGCCGCCGGTCTGGTGGACACGCCACCCGGAGCCCGAGCCATTGCCCACCCTGGTCGGCTGGGTCGGCGGTCCGCGCTGCGAGCAGCTGCGCGGAAGGTCGGCCGCTGCTCTGGGCGAAATGGCCTGCCATGATCTTGCGGAGATCTTCGGCATCGCGGAAGAGACGATCCGCCAGGCACTCGTCAGCACCGAAACGTATGACTGGAGTACGGATCCCTATGCGCTCGGATCGTACAGCTATGTGCCCGCATTGGCCTTGGACGCAAGCGCCGCCATGGGCAAACCGGTAGCCGGCACGCTGTTTTTTGCAGGCGAGCACACCGACACTACCGGCCACTGGGGCACCGTGCATGCCGCGCTGCGCAGTGGCTTGCGTGCAGCGCAGCAGGTTCTCGACGAGGCCGTGCAAGACTGAACCTGGACAGCGTGAGACCTGCACCTGTCGTCCCCTGACCTCACATCCGTCATCCCGTAACGCAGTGAAGGGGTCTGCTTCATCGCCCTTATGAAAGGCCGAAAAGCAGATCCCTACGCTACGCTGTGGGATGACGCTGTGGGATGACAAGATTGCAAGTTAGATAACAAGGTTTGCAATCGACCGGAGAGCTAATCCGGCCGCAAAGACTAGGTGACCTTTAACGGCTCGCCTAGCCGATCCTTCCAGGGATCGATAACGATCTTCGTGACCTGGTCCTGCTTCTTCGCCCAGACCTTGTACATCTCCGGCGTCTCTTCAATGCCGATGCGGTGCGAGATCATGAAACTCGGGTCGATCTCCTTGTTTTCAATCCGCTTCAGCAGCGGTGCCAGGTACTTCTGCATGTGTGTCTGGCCCATCGCCATCTTGATGCCTTTGCCGAAGGCTGCGCCGAAGTTCACCTTGTCCAACACACCGCCGTACACGCCGGGAATGGATAACGTGCCGCCTTTGCGAATGGCCTGAAACGCCTGCCGCAACACAAACGGACGATCCGTTTCAAGCATCAGCATCTGCTCTACCTTGTCATACAAGCCAACAGCGGTATTCGAGTGGGCCTCCATGCCGACCGCGTCGATGCAGACGTCGGGTCCCATGCCGCCAGTGAAGTCGCGCAACGCTTCCACGATGGTGACGTCCTCATCGGTGTAATCGATGGTGGTAGCGCCGCAGTATTCACGGGCCAGACGCAGCCGCTCCGGGAAGCGATCGATGGCAATCACGCGCTCGGCACCCAGCATGTACGCTGAGGCGATGGCGAACAGCCCAACCGGTCCGCAACCCCACACCGCAACCGTGTCGCCGGGCTTGATGTTGCCGTTTTCCGCGCCCATGTAACCCGTGGGAAAGATGTCGGAGAGAAACAACACCTTTTCGTCCTCGAGATCGGATTCAATCTTGATCGGGCCCACATCGGCATGCGGCACGCGAACATACTGCGCCTGGCCGCCGGCGTAGCCGCCATAGATGTGCGAGTAGCCGAACAGCGCCGAGCCGGAATAGCCGTACATCGTCTCGGCGATCTGCGCATTGGGATTGGTGTTGTCGCAGAGGCTCCATAGATCGGTCTTGCAGTAGAAGCAGTTGCCGCAGGCGATGGTGAAGGGAACCACCACGCGGTCGCCGCGCTTCAGGTTTTTCACCTCGGGACCGACCTCTTCGACGATGCCCATAAACTCATGGCCGAGGATGTCGCCGGATTCCATGGTCGGAATGTAGCCGTCATACAGGTGCAAATCCGAACCGCAGATAGCGGTGCGGGTTACGCGCAGGATTGCGTCATGCGGGTTGATGATCTTGGGATCGGGGACCTCGTGCACCTCGATCTTGTGTTTGCCCATCCAGCAGACAGCCTTCATAATTTTGCTCCAGGTTCGTTGGCCGTGACGTACGGCACATGTTGCCATCCGCGACGGGATTGAGTGAAGAATGCTTGACCCTACGACGGGTCGCTTGTCGGAGCGATGGCCTGCGGCAGGTTGCTCGTGCCTGGAGGCGTTGGGTTATGTTCGCCATAGAGCCTCGCCTTCAACGAACCGCTAAAACCACGAGGTCCATGCGGATTTGCGACCACGGTCGGGATCTCGCCCGACTCTGCAAGCTCCTTGAAGTGGCGAAGATCTTCAATGACGATCTGGCGCGGTGTACGTTTGGCGAGCGCGGCTGCGGCGATGGAAAGCCGGCCACCGGGAATCACCTGATTCTCCCGCAGAATAACCACCGTACCTCGGCCGCCAGGAGCCTCTTGAAACGTAACCTCGCCATGCTCTTCAAACATGGCGTCGACCGAACGCCACGCTATCCGTTCGTTCGGCACGTCTTCGTAGACCTCGGTGTCATAGCTGAGGCGCGGCGCGCTTAGGTCCTCGGGATTGCCAAAGGTCCATGTGCTGCGGGTCCCTGATTTGGGTTCGACGGAGATCACGTACTCCTGAAATTGCGGAGCGTTGGTGACGTCGCGCCAAAGCTTGTACAGGTGCTCGCGTGAGGCATTGATCGTTTGCTGCGTATGGGCGCGCATCTCGCCATGTTCCACATCCTGCGGCAGCGGTGTGAAGTGGCCGCCCTTGCCCGCACCGGCGGGGAACACAGGCAGATGGGTGGTATCCAGGATCTCCGGCATAGAACAGTTCTCCTGCGGTCCGAAAGGCCGCACCTTCTCACAACCATCGTTGGGATGATGGTGTCGCGTCGCGTGATGCCCGCCGGCGAGGTGTGCAAGGTCGCGGTGTTGCCAGCATGAAATGCTGTTGCGCGGCATCACGTTGTAGCTGCATGTGTCTTCTGAACTTTGAGAAGACCAGAAAACAAGAAATTTGAAGGAAAGTCTCCGGAACGTCGCGTTTTGTGTAACCCGTTACAAGGGTCATCATCGTCTTTTTCTGTAGCAGACGATGCAAGCGCCTTGCCCCTCCCCTTCAAAAGGGAGGGGCGATTTTTGCTATCTGCGGCCCTCTTCTTAATCCCAATCCCTGCTTGCGCCAGCGGGATAAAGGGAGGGACGGCGGCGAGCGTGACCGCGTGACTTGGCGCCCCAACTTAAGCACGATGGCGCGACGCCTCAAACCCCGTCTGATAAGACCGCGGTCCGGGCCCCGGATGGGGGACGAAGTCGCCGGCGCTTACTCCAGGCGCTTGGCCTGCGCAATGAGGAGTCTGAACCGGATTCAGAAAACCTCAAAAAATATTCCAGTCGGCCCCCGACATCAACATAGAATGAATTCTATGTAAATGTGGGGGCCGAGATGAATGCCGGTACAACCTTCTTCGCTGGGACGCGGGCAAAGGCCCACATGAGTCTTGCTCCCCGTGTGGGTCAGGCAGGCGTGCCGCTACAGAAGCCTTCGCACCTGTTCGTCGATAACGTTCGATTCTGGTCGATGTTTGCCGTCGTGGCTTTGCATAGCGCGCAGATCATCGCGCACATCGTGAATCAGCGCCCCGAACTGGTGATCGCTGTAACGACGCCGATCAAATTCGGCACGATCGCCTTCTTTCTCGCGTCAGGATTTCTCGCCGGACGCGGGGTGGAAACGGCACACCCCTGGATCTACCTTCGCCGACGCATCGCCCGCATTTTGCCGCCGTGGTGCTGCTGGATCGCCGCCATGATCGTCGCCCTGTTCGCGAGGGACTTGCTTCACCACCGTGTGACAATGCAGTCGCACGCCCTCCTCACCGCCGCAGTAAACGACTTTAACCACAGTTTTTTTGATACGCCTTTCTGGTTTGTCCCGAACCTGCTGTTTTGCCTGGCTATTCTTCTGCTCTTTCGGAAGATGCACGGCAGCCTCTTGTTCGGAGCGGCTCTGCTTGGTTGCAGCCTGTTTTACGCGGTGAATATCTATGCCATGTGGATCCCGAGCCGGCATACGGAGGCCTTGCTTGGCTTCGTCTTCTACCTTTGGTTGGGCAGCTATGCCTCTCGTGAGCATGCGAAGCTTGATCGCTGGATCAGCCAAATTTCGCTCGTCTGGTTCCTTGCCCTCGCCTCGATTCTAGGGCTGTCGGCCTATGCGGAGGCTCGTTTCCTTCTGCACCGGGCGGCCGAAGACCCTATGAACTCGCTGCGTCTCAGCAATCAGGCGTTCTCCGTGGCGGCGGTACTTTTGATTTACAAGTTTCAGCGCGCCACCTGGCCCCGGTTCGTCCGTGTCCGGGAGGATACCTACGGGATCTACCTTTCACACCCGCTCGTGCTGCTGCTGCTCTGGCCCCTCCTGAACACACACCTGATGGCCGTGAGCGTTCGCCACTTGGCCGGGGGAGGACTGAGTGCGGGAATTATTTGGATCTGCCTCATCCTCGCCGTGTATGGCCTGTCGCTGACGGTCACAAAGGCTCTGGTAGGTTTCGCACCGTTACGGTTTCTCATTGGATTGGAAACCACAAGGGATCCCCTGAATCCCAAGGACCGCAAGCTCGTACCAGCCGGAGGCTTGGCCGGGGAAGAACTGCGGCGCATGTCAGGCAGCGCGTAGAGAGTGTCTGTTAGGCGCTGGGCAAAGCTTTGGCGAGCATAGCTTCGATCGCAGGATTCACCTGGTTTGAAGCGAACTCCGCAGCCACGCGGATGCCGTTCATGATCGCGCGCTCGTTCGAGGAACCATGGCCCACGATGCATACGCCGCGTACACCCAGCAGCGGAGCGCCGCCGTACTCGCTGTAGTCGAAGCGCTTCTTGAACATGTCGAAGGCCTTGCGACTCAGCAGTGCGCCGACCTGCGCCGTCACAGTCGATTTCAGACTCTCACGCAGGGTAGAACTCACCAGCTTGACCAATCCTTCGCTGGTCTTCAGTGCCACATTGCCGACAAAACCATCGGTGACGATCACATCGGCACGGCCGTTGTACAGATCGCGGCCTTCCACGTTGCCGACGAAGTTCAGTCCCGTCTGCGCGGCCATCGCACGCAGCCGCGGCAGCACCTCATGGGTCAGTGCGTTGCCCTTGGAGTCTTCTTCGCCGATCGAAAGCAGGCCCACGCGCGGATTGCGGATGCGCAGCACGCTCTGGGCATACATGTGGCCCATCACGGCAAACTGCAGCAGGTTTTCCGCGCTGCAATCCACGTTCGCACCTACATCGAGAAACACACACGGTGCGCCGGTGCTGGTGGGTAGAACGGTTGCGAGGGCGGGGCGATCGACGCCGGCGAGCGATCCCAGCACCATCTTGGCCGTCGCCATGGCGGCGCCTGTGTTGCCGGCGGTCACAAAGCCCGCACCGCGGCCCTCGCGCACGGCCTTCAAGCCCACGCGCATAGAGGAATCGCGCTTGGAGCGGACTGCCAGGGCGGCTTTGTCCTCCATGCTGATCCACTCGGAGGCCTGCTGGATGAAGATGGGCAGCTTGGGAACCTTGGGCGCCCGCGTACCCGGCAGATGTAGGGGTTCCTTGCCGCGCGTGGCCTTCAGGCACTCACGCAGCCGAGGGCGCAGCACATCCTCCGGACCGACAAGGTGCACACGCACGTCCAGAGTCCGGCAGGCGAGTATGGCACCGCGGATCTCGGGATCGGGTGCTTTGTCAGAGCCCATGGCATCGAGAAAAATATCGATCGGCATCACGTGTGCGTACGGGCTGGGAGGGAGACACGGAAAGGGGGAAGAGAGGTCATGGGAGCCGCTGTCACCTATTTACAACGGCTCCGTCAACCGCAGATCACAACGCTGCGTGTCATGAACTCGGGAGTTCTCAGCTGGCTATCTCGAGGAAATGCTGCCGAGGCGCCAAGTGCTGCCTCAACAAGCTAAACCGTTTCCTTGACAACTAAAATCGCACGGCCCTTGTACTCGCCGCACTTCTTGCAGACACAATGCGGCAGCTTGCGTTCGCCGCAGTTCGGGCAGCCGGAAACGCCCATGGGCGTGAGGAAGTCGTGGGAGCGGCGCTTGGCGGTACGCTGCTTGCTGTGGCGCCGTTTCGGATTCGGCATGATGAACCTCTCAGAAAACTCGGATGTGCCGTCCGGCGCGCACAGGGCGTCCGTAACGGCGAAACAAAACAATTGCGTAGCGTAGGCCTTACGCTTTGGCTGGGCTGAAGGTAGCCAGCGCTCCCCAGCGGGGATCTCCGGTTGCTTCCACACAGCTGCAATCTTCCGCGTTGCGATCGATACCGCATAGCGGACAAAGGCCCTTGCACGCCTCCTGACAGAGAACCCGGCTGGGCAGGGTCAGAAGCACCTGCTCACGCACGACATCCTCCAGCGGAAGGCCGCTCTTCTCATAGTACCCGATTTCCGTCTCATCTTCCGAGATGGCGTGCTCGCCGGGCTCCGCATCGACGTCCTCCGGCCGGAAGATCAGGTCAAAACGAGCTTCGAGCGGCGTTGGGACCGCCGTCAGGCAGCGCGCACACAGCAACTCGAAGCTTCCGGTGAGGTGCGCGCGGACGCGGATATCGTCCACGGTTTCCTTGTGCCCGCGATGCTCGACCAGGAGCTCCGCCTGGCCATCCATCGCCAGCGGACCCATCTGACGCACGTCTGAAGCGTAGGTGATTGCGCCTTCCGGAAGCTGAACATCAAGCGAAAGCGGTTCATCGACAAGCAGGGCCGGTTGAATGACCATGTATCCATTTTCTCACGCCTCCGCTTTCTCACGCCTCCGCCCCTTGCCCAGCGCGTGGTTCCTTCTTCGCTTCCACCGAGCTGACCTTACACATCAGCGGCGCCGGAACGGCTCAGGCGAAGGCGCGGATGGAGGCAAACCCGGCGGCTCCGGCCTCCAGGCAGGCGTCCAGGTGGGCCGGGGTAACGCCGCCCAGCGCGAGAACCGGTGCAGGTTCCGCCAGAAGGCAGGCCTCACGCAGAAGTCGTAGACCTTTGCCTTCGACCACGACCTCACCACCGACGCGTTTCTCAAACACGGGACCGAAGAGGATCAGATCCGCACCTCCGTCGCGTGCTCCAGCCACCTCGTCCAGGGTGTGGCAGCTGAGGCTGATCAGGCAGTGCGGCCTGCCCGCGCCCGCAAACACGGCCCGTACCTGCGCCGGCGTCAGGGCTCCCGGCTGGGCGGAGAGGTGCACGCCATCGGCTCCGGCGGCCAGGGCTACATCCGGCCGGCCGTTGACCAGCAGCCGGGGCCGCCTGTCTCCCGGAAGCCCTCGGAGGATCTCCATGGCGGCGTTGGCCAGCGCAAAAAGCTCGCCTGTTTTCAGCGCCTTCTCCCGCAGCTGCACGGTATCGACGCCATCAACAGCCCAGCGCCGCAGCCCAGTTTCCAGCCGCAACCGACGATCCGTGCGGGAGTCAGATATCCAGGAAGAAAGATCCGTGATGGCGCAACGGAACGGCTTTCGGGCGGCCAACACGTCCTGTAACCCTCCTGTCCGGCACCCTACCACCCGCTGCGGTGACCAATGGGGTCTATGATAGGGAGCGGCATCAGCAAACATAGCCTGCGACCCAAACTGCGCGGACCTTTCAGGTCTGTCTTCCAAACCGAGGAGAGTCAACCGAACCTCTATGGGAATTGTGTACGATCTGATCGTCATTGGATCCGGCCCCGCTGGACAGCGCGCCGCAATCTATGGCGCCAAGCACGGCAAGCGCGTAGCGTTGGTCGAAATGCGTGAAGTAGTGGGCGGTGCCTGTATCAACACAGGCACCATTCCTTCGAAGACCATGCGCGAGGCCGTGCTGCACCTGTCCGGCTACAACTACAAGTCGATCTACGGCATGAACTACCGGGTGAAGGAACGCATCACCATGGCGGATCTTGCCTTCCGCGTGCAGCACGTGATCAAGACGGAGATCGACGTCACCGACGCGCAGCTTTCGCGCAACAACGTGGAGATGCTGACCGGCACGGCGAGCTTTGAGGACGCCACGCACATCCGTGTGACCAACTCCAAGGGCTCGTCGGTGTATGAGGGCAAGAACATCGTCATCGGCACGGGCACCAAGCCGGCGACCTCGCCTAAAGTCCCGGTGAACGGCACCACCATCATCAACTCCGATATGGTGCTGAACCTGGTCAACCTGCCCAAGACGATGATCATCGTCGGCGGCGGTGTGATCGGTGTGGAGTACTGCTGTATGTTTGCCGCGCTCGGCGTGCGTGTCACCCTGATTGAACGCCGGCCGCGGCTGCTGGAGTTCGCCGATCAGGAGATCATTGAAGCGCTCAGCTACCACCTTCGCGACGCGCGCGTGACCATGCGCCTCAACGAAGAGGTGGAGTCGGTCGAAGCCGCGCCGGATGGCTCCGTGATCGCGCATCTGGAGTCGAAGAAAAAGGTGCAGGGCGATGCGCTGCTCTACTCCGTCGGCCGGCAGGGCAATGTGGACGAGTTGAACCTCTCTGCCATCGGCGTGGACTCCGACAGCCGCGGCCGCATTCCGGTGGATAAGGACTTCCGTACCAAATCCCCCAATGTTTTTGCCGTCGGCGACGTGATCGGCTTTCCCTCACTGGCTTCCGTCTCCATGGAGCAGGGCCGCATTGCCGCCGCGCGCTCCTTCGGCGACGAGAGCATCGTCTCCAACCCGAGCTTCTACCCCTACGGCATCTGGACCATCCCTGAGATCAGCTTCCTGGGTAAGACCGAGGAGCAGCTGACCGAGGAGGATGTGCCCTATGAGGTCGGCGTGGCGTACTACCGTGAGATCGCCCGCGGGCAGATTCGCGGCGATACCACCGGCCGGCTGAAGCTAATCTTCCACCGTGAGACGCATGCGCTGCTGGGGGTACACATCATCGGCGAAGGCGCCAGCGAACTGGTGCACATCGGTCAGGCCGTGATGGCGTTGGGCGGAACACTGGATTACTTCGTGGAAACGGTCTTCAACTACCCGACCCTGGCGGAGTGCTACAAGGTGGCGGCATTTAATGGCCTGAACCGGTTGGCGAAGTTCGACTAGTGTCGCCGGGAAGGCGCTGCAACTCCCCAAATCGGGGCAGAGTGAGACACAGGCGGGCGCTTCGGCGTCCGCCTTTTTGTTTCGGTTGACGAAGATGTCCATATCAGGCTACTTTCACTCCACGCTGACTCGCCGGCGCACCTGCACCGTGACTGGGCCGCGGTTTCAGCGCCGCTCGCCGGAGAATATGGGAGGCAACAATGTTGACCATGGAGACACTCGACCAAACAGAGCAACACGGTGGTGGGACCCATACCGTGGGGATCGTTGTCGCCGAACGCCTGTACGCGGGCCTGCTGATCGATGGTGTGCTCTCCGGTGCGTTGCAGGTGTTTCCCGAGATCGAAGAAGGTCAGGAACTTGAAGAAAATCCGCTGACGGAGTTCCATACCGACGCCCTCGCGCTGGCCGTGTGTGAGCTGACGCTGCGTGTCGTCGGGGCGTACCGCAAATCGCTGACGGCGGTGGGCCTGACGCTGCCCGGACTGGTGCGCAACGGCGTTGTAGAAGACGCGCCCAATCTACCGCAGCTGAAGGGCGCCCGCATCGCCGAACTTGTCATGCATCATCTCGGTTTGCAGGGGCTGCATGCGCCCGTGATCGTCTCCAACGACGCCGACGCGATGGCGGCGGGGCTGGCTGCGCAATATGGCAAGCTTGACCGGCGCATCCGCATCTGGACGCTTGGCACCGGCATCGGCTACGGCACCTATCCCATGACGGACGATGTGTGGGAGGGCGGTCATATCACGGTGACGCTCGATGAGCGCGAGAATTACTGCGGCTGCGGCGGCAAGGGCCACCTGGAAGGCATCATGGGGCACCGCGCCATGCGTCTGCGCTTCCTCGATATGGAGCCTGAGGAGGTCTTCGCGGCCGCCACGCGGCGCGACGCCCCGGACGCCCGCTGCGTGGAGTTCCGCAACCTGTGGCATCGGGCGCTGGCCGCGGCCACGGCCTCCAGCATCCACAACACCGGTGCCGGCAAATTCTTCTTCACCGGCTTCAACGTTCGCTTCCTGGATCTGAATCTGCTGCGCCAATATCTGCACGAAATGGTAAAGATGAGCCCGCTGCAGGCCTACCAGCTGGAGATCGTGCCGGACGATCAGGCTACGCGGGCTAGGGGTGCGGCGGTCGTGGCGGAGCAGGTCTACAGCCGCTGTTAGAGCGCCTGTCCGGCGGTGTTCATCTCTGGCAGGCCGGGCAGTACACCGTAGTCCGGCCCCCGACGATGATCTTCTTGAGCGGCGTTGCGCAGTCATGGCAAGCTTCGCCGGCACGCCCGTAGACCTTGTGCTCCAGCTGGAAGAAGCCCCGCACGCCCGCCGCATCCACGTAGTCGGAAACCGACGAGCCGCCGAGTTCGATCGCACGCGCTAGCACTCCCTGCAGCGCGGCATGCAGACGGTTCAACTCGGCGCGCGTGAGCCGGCCGGCGGCCTTGCGCGGGCGAAGGCCTGCCCGGAACAGGCTTTCATCGGCGTAGATATTGCCTACACCGTGCAGGATCGATTGATTCAGCAGCGCGGCCTTGATGGCGAGCTTGCGGCCGCGGAACAACGTTGCAAATTCGTCGGCGCCGATCGTGGTGGGCTCGGCGCCGGGGCCGCCGTAGCCTTCGCCCGACTCCGGATGCGGCCGCACGATGCTGAGCCGGCCAAAGCGGCGCGGGTCCACAAAGCGCAGCTCGCGGCCGTCCGAAAGCGTGAGCACGGCATGCGTGTGCGGCGGCCAGGGAACCTCCGGCGCTGCCACCAGCAAGCGACCGGTCATGCCGAGATGCACCAGCAGTTGAGCCTCGGGCAGCAGGTCCGCGACGACGGTCTTGCCTACCCGCCGCACGCGCTCGATCCGCGCGCCGGTGAGCGCTTCCGAGATCTCGTGCTCCGGCGTCTTAAAGGTCTGCGGTTTGCCGCTGGTCCAGACGCCCTCGATGCGCTGGCCGGCGACGCGGGCGTGCACACCGTTGGCAACCGTTTCGACCTCGGGAAGTTCGGGCATGTCTTGATGGATGCTCCGAGCACGCCGGCGATGCTCGACGGCCTCAGACGGCAGGAAACGCTGGCCGTGAGCGCAGCCGGTAAAAGGCGTACCCCAGCGCGTTGAGCAGAAGCGTTGTGCCGACGATCTTTGCCGCGAACGCCCCCGGGCTGGCCACGTCGAGGAAGGGATATGCATTGAAGACGAGCACAAACAGGATCGTCAGCACGCCCACAAAGCACACCGGCGCAACCCAGCGCGGGAGCTTGGCCCGCACGGCGCGGCTGCCCACGAGGGGAATCAGAAACAGCGAAAGATAAGCCAGCGCGTAGAGTTCGGACGAGGTGTCGTTCAGCACCGCAAACGCCTCAGCCGCATGCACACCGGCAGAGCCCAGCAGCAGCAGCGCGGCCACGGCGATCGTGGTGAGCGTGATGGAGTTCACGGGCGTGCTGAAGCGCGGATCGAGGCGCGCAAACCACGCGGGCACCAGATGATCCCAGCCGGCGGCCATCGGCAGCCGCACCACGCCGGTGAAGATAAAGCTCGCGGCGCCCAGAATGCGAATCTGCAGCAGCAGAATGGCGAGCTTCGCCACATAGGCGGCGGCGCCACTGCTGCCGAAAGCCAGCGAAAGCGTCTGCGGAATCGGTGCAACGTAGTTGATCGGAACACCGGCGTGGAGCTGATGGAAGCTCAGCACGGAGGCCGTGCCGAGCACAAACATCAGGAAGATCACCGGCGAAGCCATCAGGACAGAACGGCCGATCTCACGATTGGCCGCATGCGTTTCGCCGGCCATGATGGCAATGTATTCCAGCCCCGAAGCCGCAAACAGCGTCTGCCCCAGCAGGCTCAGCGAGGTCCTATCCCGCGGCGGCAGGTGCAACGCCAAAGGCGCGTAATGCAGGTGCACGCCGTGTGCCCACGCCCAAACCGGCGAAAGGATCAACAGGCCAAAGACGGCCAGCATGGCGATACCGCTGCCGTTGTGAATCCATTTGCCCAGCGCCAGCCCGCGGCGCGCGGTCCACGCCAGCAGCAGGAGATACGCCGCCAGCATCACAGCCACCAGCGGCTTGTTCTCCGGTAGCGTGGCAAAGCGTGGTCCAAGAAAGTAGGCCAGCTCCGAGGGCATCTGGGTCAGCAGCAGTGCGATCACGACCAGACCGTACGCCCAGATGTTCCAGGCGGTCATAAAGCCGGCGGTATCGCCGAACGCGCGCCGCGCCCATACGTACAGTCCGCCTTCGAGCGGCATCTCGCGGTTCAGGTAGTACACCGCCACAGCCATCGGCGTGTAAAACAGCGCAAAGGCGATCAACCACGCGACTAGCTGCGCCTGCCCAAGCCCCGCCGCCAGGCCCACCCACGAACTGCCGACCACGGTGAGGATCTGGGCCAGCACAAGATCGCGCAGCCGCAGCTGGCGTTTCAGTCCATGGCTGCCCAGGGAGGTCCCGGAAGACTCCGGTGGATGAAAGCTATCCGTCGTCGTGATCACTGTTCGCATCGTCGCACAGCTTGCCGGTATGAGGCTTGCCTAAAAAAAGAACGGAGGCCGGCATAACGGCAATGCGAGACTGAGTGAGCAGCTTTCCTGCGTCGCAAAGCGCACGGAAGCAAGGCAACAACGATATGTGGAGAACATCCGCTTTATGAGCTTTCTTTGGGTAGCCCTTGGTAGCGCGCTGGGTGGTGTGGCACGCTATGCGATCACGCGTTGGACAGCCCCGTTCAGCGCCCAGCTGCCCTGGGGCACGGTGCTGATCAACGTGCTCGGCTCTTTTGTCATCGGCTTCTTTGGAACGTACACCTTGGCAGGCGGACGGCATGCGGCGTCAGACAACATGCGCCTATTCGTGATGGTCGGTCTTTGCGGCGGCTTCACCACGTTCTCTTCCTTCAGCCTCCAGACCTTCGATCTGCTGCGTACGGGGGCGTGGGGGCGTGCGCTGGCGAACGTCCTGTTTTCACTGGTGCTTTGCGTGCTCTCCGTCGCGCTGGGCCACGCTGCGGCGAGCCACGGTGGGGGCGTGACGGCCATCAGCCAGACCGAAGCGGAAGAAGGCATGGACGTGTAAATGATTCTTGGAGCGAGCAGGAGCATGATCTCCAAGGCAACAGCGGCAACGGCTTCCGCCAATACCGCACGCAGCTGGTCGCGTCTGGATGGCGTCGATGGCCTGCGCGCGCTGGCCATCTTCTATGTGCTGATGAACCACATAAACATGCGGCTGGTGCTCAGCGGCAATCATTATCTGCACGGCGTACCGCGGCAGCTGGCGGCCTCGCTGGTATGGCAGGGGCAAAATGGCGTGCAGATCTTCTTTGCGGTATCGGGATTTCTGATCACGGCGACTTCGCTGCGACGTTGGGGTGCGTTGGAACGCGTAAGCCTACGCGACTTCTACTTGCTGCGCTTTGCACGTATCGCGCCGCTGTTCATAACGCTGCTTCTGCTGCTGAGCGTTCTGCATAAACTCGGTGTTGAGAATTACACGGTGTCCCCAAAAACGGGAGGCCTTCGAGCGGCGTTGCTGGCGGCATTCACGTTTCGCATCAACCTGCTGGAGGCCACGCGCGGCTACCTACCGGGCAACTGGGATGTGCTTTGGTCGCTTTCCGTGGAGGAGATGTTTTATCTCTTCTTTCCGCTGCTGTGCCGCTTCGCGCGAGGCCGCTGGATCTTTCTCGTGCTGCTTGTCTTCCTCGTGCTTGGGCCGTTTGGACGCACTGTACTTACGCATGGCAACGAGACCTGGCAGGAGTACTCCTACCTCGGCAGCACCGACGCGATCGCCATGGGCTGCATGACCGCTCTGCTGCTACATCGTCGCGTGATCTCGCGTACAACGCTGCACTTTTGTGTGGCCGCAGGTTTGGCGCTGCTGGTGTTCTGTCTCTGCTTTTCCCGCACGGTGGACAGGCTGGGTCTGGAGGATGCGGGTCTGGGCATGACGCTGGTCGGCTTGGGAGCCTGTCTGCTCATCGCGGCTGCCGCGCAACTAGGATGGCGTGCACCCCGCTTGCTCCACCCGGTTCTGGCATACGGCCGCCGCAGCTACGAGATCTATCTCACGCACATGTTTCTGGTGTTCGCCGGCTTCAACTGGTTCCTTACCCGCGGTGCCTCCTTGCGCACCGTGCCTGTCCTGTTTGCCGCTACGATCCTGCTTGCAGGTGTGCTGGGCGAGGTCGTAGGCCGCTTCTACTCCGAGCCGGCCAACCGCTGGCTGCGAGCACGCTTCGGCGAGAGTGCGGCCAGCATGGGCGAAGAGTTGCCGCCGCGCGCCGCGGCTTTGTAAGGCTCAGGACATCCACTTCAGCAGACGGATGATCCCCATCGACGCCGGCTTCGAATGCGCCGAAACATCCGTACGCGCATGGATCTCGCGGCGATTCTCCGCGTAGAAGCGATACGCGCGCAGCAGCATGTCTTCGTTGGTCAGCGTCGGCTGCCAGCCCAGCTCGCGCTTGATGCGATCGGTGGCGAAGACGAAGTTCGAAGCGATCATGCGGTAGTGGTACGGTCCCAACGGAGAGACCTTCAACCGGTGTGCCAGCTGCATGGCCGCGACCGTAGGCCCCTTCGGTAGGGCACGCACCCGGGATCGGCTGCCCGCCGCGCGGATCACCGATTCATAGACCTCGCGCATGGAGCGCACGTCATCGGAGCCGATGTGAAACAGTGCGCTGCGGCCATACTGCGCGCCCAGGATGCAGGCTTCGGCGAGATCGTCGGCGTAGATGAACTGGTAGCGGTTGCCGCCGTCGCCCACAACCCACACGGTCTTGCCGTCATCGATGAACTCGTACAGTATCGCCAGCAGACCGAGCCGGCCCGCATCCATGATCGTCGGGCAGCGCAGCGTGACGATGTCGAGCTCGACGGTGAACTCACGCAACAACTCTTCGCCGGCCAGCTTGGAGCGTCCATACAGCTCGATCGGCGCGGGCAGGTCGGCGACCTCATCCACAGGATGGCCAAGATCGGAGGCCCACAGGCAGTTCGAGGAGATGAAGACAAAGGGCCGCACACCGGCCGCGCGCGCCCCCTCCGCAAGTACCCGCGTGCCGTCCACATTTGAGGTCCACAGCAGCTGTTCATCGAGGCGCGCGCCATGGGCGAGCTGCGCGGCGCAATGAAACACCGCGTCAAAGCCGTGTTTTGCGAAGAGCTCCCCTACCAGTGCGGCATTGCGAATATCCCCCTGCACGCTGGTAAGGTTGGCGTCCGTATCCGGATCGTGTTCCAGATCGAGGTTCACCACCGTATGCCCCTCACGGAGCAGGCGGCGCTTCAGCACGCCGCCAAAAAAGCCGGAGGCACCGGTGACAAGCAGGGAGGCGTGCGGGCGAAGAGGTCGGGGAAGTGTAACGGACATGAGTTCTATCGAGTTTTCTAGAAAATTCACAGACTGAGGGAATCGCAAGGCAAGCACCAAGCGTTCCGGGTGATCGTTACGGTTCCTTGGAGGTGAGCTTCTTCAGCACAAACTCCTGAAAGACGTTATTCATCGCATCGCCCGCAATGCCCAGCAGGCCGTTCTCAAAGGTCAGTGTGGCGCCCTGTCGATCGGACGGTGCGTAGTAGAGGTTGGAGATGGCGCCGGCCGAGAGATCGCCGAGCACGCTGGCGAACGCCGGCTGCCGTTTGCCGTTATCGCCGCGGCAGATCACCGCCGTTGACACCGCATACAGAAAGCGCGATCGGATCGATCCCGTGCCCTTGTAGAAGTAGCGTGGATCCTGGTGAAACAGCGACGGCAGAATCGCTCCGCCCATGTAGGTGCCGACCACAAGGTTTGCGAGATCGGCCCCGTACCGCTTCCCATAGCCGGCCGCGCCCTGGTGATATCCGGGAAAGGCGTCCGTTGCCTGCTGCACGGCCGCGACCGTGCCGACGAGCGCCAAATTGCCGGGGTCGAGCACATTCTTTGTCGCCAGCGTGAACTTCTCCTTCGTCGTCAGCGGCGGCGCGTTCCAGTTATAGCTCACAAAAAAGTTGGGCAGCACGCCCAGCAGACGCTGGTGCTCTTCGGCCTGCATCTGCTCCGTGGAAAGCTCCTCGGACGAAGCAACGGCCTCCACGCTCTCATTCAGCGTGGCCAGCAGCAGCGGAGGCATGTCGAGTGTGAGCCGTTGACGCTCCTGCAGGGTGCCCTCCACGGACACCGGATCAAAGCCTGGCAAGGTGATCACCACGTGGAAAACGCCGGGCGTTACGTTTTCAAAGGCAAATCGTCCGTCGCGGTCCGAGGGCACGCTGCGGGCCGGTCTCCCGGACATTTCCAAATTCAGCATCGCGCCCCCCATCAGCGCGCCATGGCTGTCCGTTACAGTGCCGCTCAGGGTACCGGCTGAGCCCGTGGCCGCCAAAGGAGCGGTGGGCAGGGCTGCCGTGGATACGTTGCCCTCGGGTATCTGTTGCGGCGTCTGTGTTTGTTTCTGTGCCTGTATTTGACCCAGGCTGGCGGAGGCGCTGCCCAGCAGAAGCGCAAGGCCTGGGGCGATGGTGCCTGCGCGCCACCTCCAGCCGCGCTTCGATGATGCTCCGCGTACCACTCTCCCAGCATAGACGGATGAGACTGGCTTCGGAATCACCTCGATGGGTTCTGAGGAGGTAATCCCAGGCCTTTACCGGCCTGATCAAATCGAGCCTCATGAGCGATGCTGGATCAAGCCGCCCGACCGCCCTCTGTGAGCGTCGCAGCCGGTCTTCGATGAGCAGGGAGCCGGTATGGCTTTCGCGCAGCCTTGGATCCTAGGAATCGCCCTAAACACAAAGCGAGGGGACTGTGAAGTCCCCTCGCCCACCGTACCCGTCGACCCGGTCCGACTACCGAGCCAGTTTGTTGGACGAGTCAAGCGTCTCGCCCGCCTTCACGGTTTCACCCTCAATCCGGTCCACATCCACCTCGGTGCGGCGCACGGAATCGTTGATGGTCTCAATGCGATCGCTGCCCTGCTTGCCCACCAGAACCTCTTCCACCACGCGGCTTGTCTTGCCGACGACGGCCTCTTCGCCCATCGCCCGCAGCTCAAAGGTGGAACGGTTTCCAACTTCAAAGTCAGCCGCCGTCGCCGGACGGTTCACCGCACGCCGCGTAACGTTGACACGCTCTTCATGGAGGTCAACCTGTGCCTGTACCGGTGTTTCCACCACGTGCGAGTAGACGCGAACACCGCCACGATCCACCTCGCGCTTGCCGACGACCATCTCCTCTTCCACAATCGGAATAGCAGTTTGGCCGGCCACATCTTTACCGGCATAGGCATCGCGGGTAGCAGCGTAGTCCGTACCTGTGGCGGAGGAAGTCCCGGCATAACCTGCGCCGGTGGTCTCGCCGTAACCGCCTTCGATCTCGCGGGCGCCATGCTGTTTCATCAGCAGCACCATCTCTTCGGCATCTGCGTCGTCGGTCTTGACGGTAAGCAGGGCGCCGCCTTCATTCACGCCACGCGCGTAATGGGAATGGGCATGCTCGTCGCCACCCGAAAGGCCATGAAAGAAGTTGCTGATCTTCTCGCCGATGCCCTCATCCTGGGTGGAACCGTCCGTCCGTGCGTCGTTCTGGTCCGCCGCCACAATCTTGATGTCATTCGCATCGTAGTCATTGTTGGAAAGAATCTGTTTAACTTCCTGGGCGGCTGCGGTGCTGGGAAAAAGTCCTACGATGGTTTTCGACATATCGATCGCTCCTGTGGGTAGTCCATGAAAAGCAGTGCGGCTGCAAACCGGGGAGGGGCAGGCACACGAAGAGAATCCGGCGTACGCCGGGTGGCTTTGGGTAGGAATAAAAATGGGGTGCTGCGCAGTGGAGAATTTCAGGGCGAAAACCTGAAGTCTTGGATACCTTCTCCACGCAGGTATTACAGAACTTCCTCGGAAAACTTTATTACAGTCAGGCCAGGTGGCAGGCTCGCCAACCCGCATCGTCGTGACGCGATAAAGCATAGGGTGCGTCAGGCCGCCGAATCGTTGCCTGCGGAATGCGGATAGTCACAGACGCCGCTGTGCGGAGAAGACCTGGCGCAAAAGCAGGGGCCAGGCCGCCTCCGCGGAACCTGGCCTCCGCGGAACCTGGTCTCCGCGGAACTTGGTCTCCCAAGCTGGTGTCGAAAAAAAGCTCAGCCGCCGTAACCTGCATCCTTGATCGTCCCCGGGTCGGTGCCGCTGGCTCTGCCCAGCTCTGCCTTGACCATGTCGCTGACCACCTTGTTGTCCACGAACAGACCGCTGGCCATAATGCGCTGTTGCACCACGCGCATCGTCGGACCCATATCCTTGGGGCCGGGCCGGCGGCCTTCGCTGCCCGCCGCGATGTGTTCAATGGCCCCATGCACGATGTCCCGGATGTCGTCCTCCGCGGCTGTTTTGGGAAGATAGACCTCGATCATGCCGATCTCGGTGCGTTCCTGCTCGGCCAGCTCCGGACGTCCACCCTTGGTGAACTGCTCGGCGGAGTCGCGGCGCTGTTTTAGCAGCGTTTGCAGAATGGCCTGCTCTTCGCTCTCGGTCAGCGGTTCGCGCTTGTCGATTTCCTTGCTTCTCAGCGCGGATTTCACCATCCGCAGGGTGGTCAATTTGTTGGCCTCACGGGCCTTCATCGCTACGGTGATGTCGGTGTTGATTCGCTCCGCAATGGAGGGCATGGGGATAGGCTCCTTGTCGGTACCAGCTTACCGCGTCGCCCCCGCGCTTGGCCGCTCCGGTTCGTGGGGCCAGCTTTCGCATTCGCCTCGTTGGAACGGCCCGCGGGTCCTCTTTATGCCGGCCGGATGGGAAGAAAACCGCCCAAATCATTAGAATGTACCCATGATTCGGAAGACGCGCCTCTTCACGCCTGGTCCTACGCCCCTGTTGCCCGCCGCCCAGTTCGCCATGGCCGCAGCCGATATTCACCACCGCACGCCGGAGTTCCGCGCCCTGTTCAAACGCGTGCTGGAGCAGCTGAAGGCCTTTGTCGGCTCGCAAAATGATGTGATCATCCTGTCCAGCTCCGGTACCGGTGCCATGGAGGCCGCGGTTTCAAACCTCACCTCGCCTGGCGACCGCATCCTCGTGCTTTCAGCCGGCAAGTTTGGCGAGCGCTGGGCCGCCCTGGGTAAAGCCTTCGGTTGCGCCGTGGACACGCTGTCCAAGCCCTACGGCGAGACCTTCGAGATCGAAGAGATCAAGGCCGCGCTGAAGCTCGAAACTCGCGCCGTCTTCGTGCAGGCCAATGAAACCTCCACGGGCACGCGCCACGACGTCCAGGCCATCGGGCAGCTACTGAAGGACGAGCACTCCGAGGCCCTGCTGGTCGTCGACGCCATCACCGGGCTCGGCACCACGCCCCTGGACATGGACGCCTGGGGCATCGATGTGCTCATCGGCGGCTCGCAAAAGGCGGTGATGATTCCGCCCGGGCTGAGCTATCTCGCCGTAAGCGAGCGCGCCTGGGATCGCATGGAAGCCACCTACAACCCGCGCTACTACTTCGACCTGCGCAAGGAGCGCAAGAACGCCAAAAACGGCGAATCCGCCTATACGCCCGCGGTGGCGCTCATCGCCGGCCTGGGCGCCGCGCTGGACTGGATCGCCGCGCAGGCCGCGACGCCGGAGAACCCAGCGGGAGATCTCGCCGCGGGCCGCAAAAAGCTGGTGAACAATGCGGAGATGATCGCCGCGATGACGCGCGCGGCAGTCTTGCGCATGGGGCTGACGCTGTTTTCGCAGGCGCCGGGCGCGGCGGCCACGGCCGTCAACGCACCCGCAGGCGTCGACTCCGGCCTGATCGTCAAACAGCTCAAGGCACGCTTCGGCGCGATCATCACCAACGGCCAGGGCGAGATGCAGGGCAAAATCTTTCGCATCGCGCACCTCGGCTTCTTCGACTATATGGACACGCTTGCCCTGATGGGCGCCATGGAGCAGGTAATGGTCAAGAGTCTGCCGCAACTGGGCGTCAAGTTCGGCGACGCACTCATCGGCGCGCAGGAGACGTATGCGGAGTGGGATGCGCGTTCCGCTTAGCCTGGACATCAGCCCTGAAACGGCCAAAACGAAAGGGGCAGCCTGCGGGCTGCTTCTTTCGTGTAAGAAACCGGATGTTGCCGGATTGTGTTAGCCGACTGACTCTTTTGGTCGGGACTGTGTCGATCCCGGGCATTGTTTCCCTATCCGGGACTGCCGAAGATACAAGTCATGTCTACGCTACGTAACGCTAATCTTCAACGCTGGTCTTTTCCCGTGCTCAAGGAACGCTTGCTGGGAGGCTACCAGCAGCGGACCGCAAGTGTATGGACTTCGAGCGCTCTTCTGCTTTCGGCCGTCGCCACCCTGGGCCTTACCGGCTGCGCGGGCAACCTGCAGAACACGGCCGCCGCGGGATTGATCCCCGGTGTCGCCATCGCCGGCCATGTTCACGGCGGCGCCTACCCCATCCAGCAGGCCAACATTACCCTGATGGAATCGCAGAGCAACGGCTACGGCGGTCTGGGCAAGGTGTTGGAGCAGGTAAAGTCCGACAACACCGGCTTCTTTACCTTTGACAGTAACTGGACCTGCGACGCCGGGCAGTATGCCTACATCGTGACCGCGGGTGGTCACGTACTGAACAGCACGACAACTAACAACAATGTGGTCCAGGTCGGCGTCATCGGCGCCTGCTCCACGGATCTGGCAACGGCCGCCGAAATCAACGGTGTCAATGTGTTCCTCTCCGAGCCGAGCACCGTCGCCGCGGCCTATGCCCTGAACAACTTCATCACGATCGCCACGGACCAGTCCGCGAACAGGTACGGTTTGCTGGCAAATATCTCGGCGCCGACGGCCAACAATGCCGCGACCTCTTCCTGCACGGGCACCGGGGCCAACATGGCCTGCACCGCCGCCGGTCTCGCCCACGGCTTCACCAACGCTTATAACCTGGTGGACAGCGTTCGCTACGATGGCAGCACGCCGACTGGCCTGGCGCGTACGGCCATCCCGGGCAACTCCCAAACCGTTGTGCCGCAGGCCATGATCAATACGCTGGGCAACATCCTGCAGGCCTGCGTGGACTCCACCGGGGTCACCAACAGCGCCAAAGTCACCGCCACCACGTCGGACGGCTCCTACTGCGGCACCCTGTTTGAGTACGCCACGCCCCCCGGCGGCACGTCGCCCAGCAACACGCTGCAGGTAGCCCAGAATATCGCCACCTATCCCAACAACAACGTGGACAATCTCTTCCAGCTGCAGCCGCGAACCACGTTCTTTACGCCGGCGTTGAGCACCGATGTGGTCAGCAATACTACAAACACGCTGATCGCCTACAGCATCTCGATCTTCTACGAAGGAACGGGCCTCACCGGGGATCCCGGGTTCGGCACTCCCGTCCACGTCGCGCTCGACGCCGGCGACAACGCCTACGTGGTCTACACCGGTTACGACAGCGTGAAGAAGGCCAACTATGCGACAGTGGACGGCCTCACTGCCGGAGGCCGCGGCCTCTTCGCCGGGTCGCCGAACTACACCATCAGCGTCCCGAATGAGATTGCGCTGGACAACCTGGGCTACGCCTGGATCACGGACGACTCTGCCACGGGCAAGCTCTACCAGGTGCCCACCTCCGGCACCACGGCCGGTACGATGAAGACTGCCTTTGCCGTGACGAACGGGTACCCGGGCGGCGTGGCTCTGGACGCGTCCAACAATGTCTGGATCGCGCGCGATTCCACGGACACCAACCAGTCCATCTACCAGTATGCGGTGGCAAACAACTACGCCGTCACAACCTTTGGAACGGCGGCTCCGGTCTTGAGCGCTGCCAACAAGCGGTTGTTCATCGACTCCAAGCAGAACGTCTTCGGGGTCACTGCCGGCTCCACCGCCGACGCGGAATTTTACGTGTTCGGCTACGGCACGCTCGGCGTGGGAGCTACCCTGACCACCAAGGCGCTGAGCGCGGCGAGCGGTTTCGGTATTGCCATGACCAGCACGGACGAGGCCTACCTGCCGCTGAACGGAACCCTGAACAGCGCCAACGCCACCTCCAATGGCAACACCGCCACCATCACCACGAATGCGAATAGCCAGGGCATCTACACCGGCACTTCGTCGACGGGTTCAAAATTCACCAACCCTGGCGACGCGGTCATCGACGGCTCCGGCAACATCCACTGGACCGACTTTGAAAGCGCAGGCCAGCTCTTCAAGATGGTGCCCGGCGGCGACGGCAAGATCACCGACGGCACACTGACCTCGGTCTCTCCCTGCTTCCCGCTGAACAACCAGTGCTACGGCACCAGCACCAACCTGCGCGGCATGGCGATCGACAGCTCCGGCGCCATCTGGTACGTGGCGGTCACCTCGCCCGGGATCGTCGTGCAGACGCTGGGCTTTGCCGCCAATAGCTGGCCGCTATTGTCCTATGCCCACGCCGCCGTGGCCGTGAAATAACGGTGCGGTCGCTGTGAAGTCAACCTCCGATGCGGCTGCCCACCCGGCAGCCGCACGGACCTTGTACCCTGTTGGGGTGCGTTGGCGTAGCTTCTATATCGGTCGAGGACAGCGGATCGCGGCCGTTCTGCTGTTCATCCTGATGGGCGAGTGTCTCTGGACCATTGCCCATCAGCCCTTAAATTCGGATGACTACCGCTTTGCCCGCTGCGGGCGCGAGATGTGGGAGCGGCCCTCCCCCCTGCAGGGCTACTTCACCACCTGTGGCAACCTGAACGGCGATGGAACCCTGGCCTATCGTCTTGCCGGCTTTCCCCTGACCGTGCAGCGTCTCGCTCTGCTGGGAGCCGACCAGCTGCGCCGGCCGGAAAATCGCCTCTACGCCGGCGGCACGTCGCTGAACGGCTCAACCTGGGAGGCCCGTCATGAGCTCTCCAGCGTCAAGTGGCTGATCCGTCTGCCCTTTGTGCTCTTCGCCGTGTGGCTCGGGGGCGGCCTTTGGTGGGTCTCACGCCGGCTCTTCGGCAATGAGGGTGGGGCCCTCTCACTTTCCCTGTACGTCTTCTGCCCGGCGATCGTGCACTTTGCGTCCACGCCGAACAATGAGATTCTCGCGCTTTGGGGGCTCTACGGCCTGCTGTACACGGCGATCGGCGTGGCCCATGCCCTGCAGGGCCCCCGCCGGAAGTGGAAGCCGCGCATCGGCCTGCTCGCCTTCGCGCTGGGCCTGACGGCTGCGGCGCATCTGCTGGCAGCGGCGCTGGGTCTCTTGGTCGGAACCGTTCTTTTTTACTACCTCGCCGAGCGCCGCCGCAGCTATGTGGCCCAGATTGTGATCTTCGCTGCCCTGGGTGCCACCGCTCTCCTCTTTGCCAGCTTTTCCTTTCGTCCCTCGGCGTTTGTTTACGTGCTCACCGGGGGTAGTGTGCGCTTTTGGTTCTCGCTCGACAACGCGAGGAGCTTCGTCCAGCAACCGGCGAACGCAGGCATCCTTGTCGCCTCGGCCGTGGCGCTGGTGCTCTACGCCGGGGTGCGCCGATCGCGGTATTTCGGCAACACCGTTCCGCTGCTGATGATCCTTTTGCTCGTGCCGCTCTACACCACGCAGGTCTTTTCCGCGCCGTGGGTCTGGGCTCTGCCCTTTCTGTTCACTTTCATTGGAGGCGTCTTTGCCGATGCCCTTGAAACCAAACAGCGCAAGGTCTTCTTGCTGCTCTCGGGCGCCATCATCGCCGCCCAGGCCGTGCTTTGCCTAGTCTGGATCAGCTCGAGCATGCCGGGCTGACCCAAATTGAATCGCTAAAAGCATTCTTTGGAGCACGTGTCCCACGGAAGGCGTATTCCCGGCAAACCTTTTACCTTGAGCATTTGCATCGAATGATAGAACAATAGCGCCGTACCCGAGAAAGCCTGAGGCTTACAAACCGCCGTGATCAAGTTACACCCCTTCCTGTGCTCTGGCCGTACCTCTTCCGTCCCGAGTGGCCGTCTGCGGCTTTCCTCCATCGCCGGTACCCTGGTTCTGCTCTCGGTCGCGCCCCTGGCGGGCTGCAAGGGCCGCACGCTCGATGTGGCGAGCGTGACGCGGATGTTCCACCACCGCAAGTCAAATTCCAAAGCAAATTCGTCTGATTATGCTTCCAATCTGCGGACGGTAGCGGGTTCGCCACAGATCTCCTCGATGAAGTGGTCGAACTTCTCTGACTTCCAGCCCGAGGTGCAGCAGTTTTACGGGGATCGCAACTGGGAGCTCGCCTGGACCCGGGATGGCAAGCCCACCGACACCGCTACACGCCTGATCGACGTCTTTGGCGACGCCGCACAAAAAGGTCTGCAGCCGGACGACTACGACTCCTCTCGGTGGTCCGACCGCCTGAACGGCCTAAAGGGCAGCGCACAAAACGGCGACGCCCTTGCGCAGTTCGACGCGGAGATGACCGTCGCTGCCATGCGCTATCTCAGCGACCTGCATCTCGGCCGCATCAATCCGCAGGCCTTGAACTTCGACATCGACGTGCCCGCGCGCCGCGAGCAGTACGACCTGCCCACATTGCTGAATGAGCAGCTGGTGGATGCTGACGACGTTACCAAGGTTCTCGACGCCCAGGAACCGCAAAATGCGATGTACAAGGCGACCGAAGACGCCTTGCCGCATTACATCGATCTTGCCAAACAGGAAGGTTCACAGCAGCCGGGCACACTGCCGGCTGTGAACAAGGCCATCGCGCCCGGCGGTTCCTACCCTGCCGCCCCGCAGCTCGCGCAGCGGCTCACGTTTTTGGGTGACGGCCCTGTGCAGGCGACTGGAGCCCAGTACACGCCGGAGCTCTCGCAGGCAGTTCAGAAGTTTCAGGCTCGTCACGGCCTCGCCACCGACGGCAAGCTGAACAAGGACACCATTGAGGCCCTCAACATCCCCATGAGTGTGCGCGTGCAGCAGATCGGCGACTCGCTCGAAAGCTGGCGCTGGCTCCCGGATAACTTCGTGAAACCGCGCGTGCTCGTAAATCTGCCCGAATACTACGTGCGCACCTACGACGCCAACGGCAACGAGGCCTTCAAAATGAAGGTCATCGATGGCCAGAACAAGGACAATCACGAAACTCCTGTCTTCGTCCGCACGATGAAGTACATGATCTTCCGGCCCTATTGGAATTTGCCGAACGACATCGTGAAGAAAGACCTGCTCAAGCACGCCAGCAAAGGCTACTTCGACGAGCATGGCTATGAGGTCACCACGACCGGCGGCAAGCCCGTCGAAGACTGGACCGTGGATGACCTCGAGCATTCGCGTTATCTCGTGCGGCAGAAGCCGGGGCCGAAAAACTCCCTAGGCCTGATCAAATTCATGTTCCCGAATGAATACGACATCTACCTGCACTCCACGCCGGAGATGAATCTGTTCAACCTCACCGACCGCGACCGCTCCCACGGCTGCGTTCGCCTGAACAACGTGGAACAGATGGCCGACTGGGTCCTCAATGGACAGGGTGATTGGACGAACGACAAAATCCACGAGGCGATGTTTGGCGAGCCGGCAGGTAACGCCGACGACTCCGGCAAGCAGGAGACCGCTCCCAAGACCACGGCAGACGCGGACTCCGGCGGCAGCACCACCGACCCGGATGTTCACAACAACAAGCAGGTGAACCTACAGACACCGCTGACAGTCTCCCTGATGTACCTGACCGCGAACGCCGATGAAGACGGCAGCATGCACTTCTTTTCCGATGTGTATGAATACAACAAGGGACTGGAAGCTGAACTCGCCAAACCACGGCCCTATGACAAGAAAACTGTGAAGATCAACCCGAAAACAGCTGTGGGCGGCACGGTCTAACCGTTTCTTTGCGTAAAAAGGGTACGGCGGCAGCCGTACCCTTTTTGCTTGGGATCTCAACAGGATCAGTAGGCGTCGCCACCCATGTCATCTCCATGGGCGAGATTTTCAAAGCGCGTGAAGTCACTCAGGTACGCCATCTGTATGCTGCCGGTCGGACCGTTACGCTGCTTGGCGATGATGATCTCGGCCTTGCCTTTTACGTCCTCGTTTTCGCGGTCGTAGTACTCCTCGCGATGAATAAAGGCGACCACGTCCGCATCCTGTTCAATGGAACCGGACTCGCGCAAGTCGCTCAGCAGTGGTTTCTTGTCGCCGGTGCGCTGTTCGGAACCGCGCGAGAGCTGCGACAGCGCAATAACGGGAACGCGCAACTCCTTGGCCAGCGCCTTCAGCCCGCGTGAGATAGAGGCCACCTCCTGCACGCGATTTTCCGGCTTCTTCCCGCCAGCCGCCGCGCCGGTCATCAGCTGCAGGTAGTCGATGATGACCAAGTCCAGCCCGTTTTCCTGCTGCATCAACCGGCGGCACTTGGCGCGCATCTCCGCCAGCGTAATGCCGGGTGTATCGTCGACGAACATCTTCGAATTCATGAGGCGATCTAGCGCGGCGATCAGCTTGCCCTTGTCTTCGCGGGGAATAAAGCCCGTCTGCAGCTTGCGGCTGCCCACCATCGCCTCGGACGCGAGCATGCGGCGCAGCAGACTTTCCTTGCTCATCTCCAGTGAAAAAATCGCTACCACCTTGCCATCGCGCACCGCACAGTTCTGCCCGATATTGATCGCCCAGGCCGTCTTGCCCATAGACGGCCGCGCGGCGATGATGATCAGCTCGCTGTCCTGCAGGCCGGAGGTCATCTTGTCGAACTCGATGTAGTGCGTGGCCAGCCCGGTGACCTCACGGCCCTGCTCATACAACGCATCGATGGAACCGAACGACGACGCGACGATATCGGGAATGTTGGAGAAGCCGCGCTGGATGGCTGAATCGGCGACTTCGGCAAGCTTGACCTCAACGTTGTTCAGGACCTGGGTCGCATCCTCGCTCTGGTCCGAGGCCAACGCCATGCCCTCGTGGAAGATGCCGAGCAGCTGCCGCAGCAGGCTCTTGTCCTTCACGATGCGGACGTAGCTGTCGATGTTGGGATTGCGCGGAATTCCCTCGGTCAGGTAGGAAAGGTACGCCACGCCGCCGATCGCATCCAGCTCCTTGCGCTTGGTGAGCGCATCGGAGACCGTAATCAGGTCAACGGCGGTGCCATGCGTCAGCAGGTCGGTCATGGCGCGATAGATGCGCTGATGCGAGTCCAGCGCGAAATCTTCAGGGCGCAGGCGGGCCGTGGCGTCCGTGATCGCGACCGCATCCAGCAGCATCGCGCCGAGCACCGTGATCTCCGTTTGCACAGAGGAGGGAAGACCGCCTTCGACGGAGGGTGAGGCAAGTGAGAGTGCAGCCATTCTGTTCAAGGTTAGGCTAAGCAGCATTTCACGTGCCCCAGGGATGGGGCAAAAGTCGAGCAGACGGCGTGCAGAACCTGTGACTTTCAGGATGTCAGCGGTGGAAAAGCTGCGGCGGCCCCTCAAAGCCGCCGCAGTCAGAGCCGCCGCAGTCAGGTGGAAAGAGAGGCAGATCCTTACTGCGGCTTAGATCCCGGATTGGCATAGCTGAGCTGCGGCCAGGTGGGAGCACCCAGGCCGATGATCTCGACAAAGGTTCCCAGGCCAGTATCGGCGCCCAGCCAGACGCTGCCGGCGCTGTCCACCGCCATGCCGCACAGGTAGGTTCCACCCAGGTTGGCGCCCGACAGGCAGCTGTACCCGGAGCCGTCCGGCGCCGGGTAGCAGGGAAGCAGCGAAACCGTGGTGCCGGGAGTCTGCAGGGGGTTGCTGGAAGGCGTGAAGATCCAAAGCAGACCGTTGCTTTCAAGATCCGACCAGAAGATAGTGCCCGCGCCGTCCATCGCGTTCCGGTTGGGCGCAGCCGAGCCGGTGGTTGTGGTCACAGCCGCCGTGTACAGCTGGTTCCCATTGGGAAGGTAGGACCCCGCCGTTGCCAGTTGCCCGTTCAGTGGGAAGTAGCCGCCGGCGACGCCGGTCGATGTAGGCACGAGCGAGATCGAAAAGCCATTGCCTGCGCCAAGCCCGATCGTGTTGTACCCCGTCGCGCTGTAACTGGGGACGTTCACAGAGCCGCTGTTGTAAAGATTTACCGCGCTCGAGTTCCCGCCGGATACGTTCTGCACACCCCACACGCCACCCATCCCATCGATCGCGAGACCAGGGATGTTGCCGATCGCACCGGTAAAGAAGTCCGCCGTCGCCGCTCCGTTTGAGCCGGAGATGTTGGCGTACTTGTATTCATTCATGCTGTGGCCTCTGGTGTTTGCTGCGGAGATTCAGAGATTGTTGTTGATGTCCACCGCCACGCCGGAGGCATTGGCCAGGCTGGCCACCGGGCTCAGCGCACCGGCGTTTTGCATACGCAGCACCGCGCCCGTGGCTCCGTCGTTGTTCGTGGCGTAGACATTGCCGTTCGTATCCACGGCGATCTGGCTGGGATAACCGTACTGGTTGTTCGTCACGTAGCCGCCGGAGGCGCCGGAGGCATACATCTCTGCCACCGCCGTCACTGTGTTGGCGCCCGGAGCGGCGCTGCCGTAAAGCAGAAAGACATCGTCAGCAGCATCCAGGGCGAGATCGACCGGATACGGAAAATTCGTTGCATTTCCGGCGGCGTTGATCCCGTAGAAGATGCTTACCGTAAGTGAGGTCGGTGCGGCGTCCAGGTCGGGCGTGAAATACGGTGTCCGCGACTGCAGGCCGTATAGGTTGCTGATGTTATTGGTCGGGTTATTGGCCATGTTCATGGCCGCCTGCAGGGTGTTGGCCGGCGCCGTTCCGTTGGGAGGCGTGCTGTAGTTGAACAGCGTGCTGCAATAGTTGCTCGTGCTGAGCGAATCCACACAGTTTTGCAGAATATTCGAGAGTGTATTGATCATCTGTTGCGGGACCACACCCGGGATGGTCGTCGCGGAGGGATTCGCGGATCGTGCAGCGCCTGTGGGCAGGGCGCCCGTGGTCAACGAGACCTGATCGACCAGGTTGTACGCATTTTGAAAAGCATGGCCCAGCCCGGCCGCATTGCAGATCATGCTGGAACCCGTTCCGTTGCATCCGGGCGAGCCGTAAGCGTTGCGCTGCGGAGCGCCGATGTTCACGATCTGCTGCCCGGCTCCCGCTCCCGTGTTGGCGTTGATCGTGATGAAGTTCCCGAGCGCATAGGCCGCGGCCACCGTGCTCGCTTCGCTCACATTCAGCTGAATCGTGCTGTAATCCGCCGCCAGCGTGGCGCAGCTGCCGATAACCCCCAACTGCACGATGGAGTTGTTTGAGTCCGAACCCGACAGATTGGAGCTGTGGCCGCCCGTGACCGTGATGTAGGCAAACTCCGTGGAGGCGGAGCAGGTGTACGTCTGGCTGAAGTTGAAGTTGCCGTTAGCATCGGTCGTCGCCGTTCCCAGTGTTGTGGCGGCGCTGCCGTAGCCGCTGGAACTGCTGGTCGTTGTCTGCATCAGGCGGACCGTTGCATTTTGAATCGGAAAGACGCCGCCATGCACCTGGCCGGCGATGGCGCGCGTGGAAACAACCGGACCGTCGCCGGCCGCGTTCTGCAGATTTGCGCCGCAACCGGCAAGCGCGAGGCTGCCGGCCAGCGCAGCCGAGGCCAAGCCTAAGCCGCTCCAGCGACCGTGCCTGCCCAGGCGGTTGGTCTTGGCGATCTCTGTCGAGCGAAGTGGGAACCATTCACGAACAAGAGCGGTGCCGGGAGGGGTGCAGAAAACTCCACCGTACTCATTTCGCGCACCGCGGACCAAGGGGGCATTTGGCGTTCGGTGCTGAAGCAAATAGGAAATGAGACGCGAAATAGGCATGATTCCTTATCGGTCCTGCGGCCGTCCACTTCAATGACCGGAAAGCTCACGGCACGGGAGAAAAGGACCACGGCAAATGCCACATTCGGGCCACGGAAAGGACCCATCCGCGATCACGTCTCCTTCGTGTAAGCAGTGTGGGGACAGATAAGGGGGAGCGCTCCTGGGTTTAGCTCCTGGGTTTAGCTCCTGGGTTTAGCTCAGGTTTAGCTCACGGAGTAAACTCCCTGATTTCTCCGCGTCGTTGCTGTTCCCGGCGTGTGCCGTTTGATCGCCTGGGAGATGTGTTGGCCCGGTGTCTCGCTTTGGGACACTCCTTACCTTCGCCTTTGATTTGCCGTTAAGTACGGCAGGAGCGAAACGTGCAACGGTACCTGAAAGCCCTCATGCTGAGTTTCATACTGGTCTTAACAGGTTGCGGAATGGTGGGTTTGCCTGCAAAACCGCCCGGTTCGGTAACGCAGGTGCCCATCACTAACCCCGGGGTTGGAACGGCGAGCACGGGCGCCAGCGCCGGTACGGGGAACTCCGGCGCAACCGGCGCAACCGGCGCAACCGGTTCGTCCGGTAGCACGGCTGCCTCGCCCGGCACCGGATCGGGCGAAGCCTCGGGCTCCACGGGCACGAGCGGCTCCCCTGCCGGCACCGGAGCCTCAGGCGCTACAGGCACGAGCGGCACGACAGCGTCCACCGGTTCTTCTGGTGCGACCGGAACCACGGGAAGCCCGGGCGCGGGCGGTCTGGGTGCAAGCACGGGAACCCCAACCGGCCTGGGGCAGGGTGGTACCGCTGCCGGATCCGCAGGTTCTCCGGCTACGCTCAGCGCCGCTGCCCGCTTTCTGGATCAGGCCACCTTCGGCCCGACCGCCTCGGATGTGACGTTGGTGCAGGCGGAGGGCCTGAACGCCTGGCTTGCGACCCAGTTTGCCTCGCAGCCCACCCTGCTCGCTCCCATCCCCGATCCCCTGCCGGCCCGCTACGTCGCCGAAGACCCCAGCCTTTCGCAGGACAGCGCCTGGGGTAGCGAGTGGTGGGGCGCCGCGCTGACCGCCCCCGATCAACTGCGGCAGCGGGTGGCCTTCGCGCTCAGCCACATCTACGTCATCAGCAACGACTCGCTCGGCGGCCGTGCCACCACGTTCTACTACAACATCCTGCTGCAGGACGCCTTCGCCAACTGGCGGCAGCTGATGACCGATGTCACCCTTTCTCCCGGCATGGGCGACTTCCTGAACATGGCCAATAGCGCCAAAGCGCCCGCGGGCCAGATCGCCAATGAGAACTTTGCGCGCGAAAATATGCAGCTGTTCAGCCTCGGTCCCAACCTGTTGAACGCGGACGGCACCCCGCAGACCGACAGCACCGGCAACACGGTTCCGACCTACACCCAAGCGCAAGTGCAGGCCTTCGCACGTGCCTTCACCGGGTGGACCTACGTGCCGGGTCCCGGCCAACCGCCGGCGGCGTTTCCTGTCTACTCGGGCCGCATGGACCTGCCCATGGGAGCCGTGGAAGACCAGCATGACACCACTTCGAAGGCTCTGCTGAACGGTACGGTTCTGCCCGCCGGTCAAAGTGCCCGGCAGGATCTCGACGGCGCGCTCGATAACCTCTTCGCTCACCCGAACCTGCCGTCCTTCATCTGCCGGCAGCTGATTCAGTACCTCGTCACCAGCCGGCCAAGCTCCGCTTACGTCGCCCGTGTTGCTGCCGTCTTCGTCGATAACGGCCTCGGCGTGCGTGGGGATATGAAAGCGGTCATCACCGCCATCCTGCTCGATCCGGAGGCCCGCGCGGGCGATACCGTTCCCACCGACGACGGCGGCCATCTGCGCGAGCCGTTGCTGTATGGTGCCTCGGTGCTGCGCGCCATCGGCTTTACCCCCACCCCGACCGACCCAACCGTGCCATGGCCTTACACGTTGCTGCTATGGCAAGCCAACACCATGGGGCAGTTTCCTATGAATGCACCCAGTGTCTTCGGCTTCTTTCCTCCCGGCTACGTGATCCCGCAAACCAGCTTCAACGCTCCCGAATTCGGTATCGAAAACACAGCCTCCGTCGCCGCAAGGATGAGCTTTGCCGACCTTATCGGCTCCAACAACGTCTGGCAGCTCCAGTTGAATCTGGGTGCAAACAGTCCTTTGGGCCAGGCCTCCATGCAGTCACCCGAGGCGCTCGTTGATCTGCTGGGCACCATTTTTCTACACGGGGGGATGCCGGCCGCGATGCGCTCCAGCCTGCTCACCTCGCTTGCGCCCGTCACCGATCCGCAGCAACGCCTTCAAATGGCTCTCTATCTCGTAATCACCTCAGCGCAGTACAAGATCAACCACTAGGCAGTGCAAGATCAACCACTAGGAAGCCGTGCAGGAGACCAGCCCCATGCGTCCGAATCAGATGAGCTTCAATCGCCGGAGTTTTGTTCGTTCCGCCGCCCTGCTGGCCGCCGGCAACGCCGCCGGCCTGGGTCCTCTGGGCATGCTGAATGCCGCGGCCCAAAGCGGGACCCAGAGCGGGAGCGCCTACAAGGCCCTGGTCTGCGTCTTCCTCAGCGGCGGCAACGATGCCAACAACATGTTCGTCCCTTTTGACACGCAGGGCTACGCGAACTACGCCGCTCTACGTGGTCCCCTTGCCCTCGCGCAGTCCGCCCTGCTGCAATCGGCCACTCTGCCTGGTTTTGCGCTCCACCCCAGTCTGCCCAAAATGCGCGGTCTGATCGACGGTGGCTCCGCGGCCGTGGTGGCCAACGTCGGCACGCTCACGCAGCCGATTACGCGGGCTCAGTACCTGGCCGGCGGCACCACACCGTGGAACCTGTTCTCGCATCTCGACCAGACGCAGGAGTGGCAGAACGCCAGCAGTAGCGGCGAGGTGCACAGCGGCTGGGCCGGCCGCATCGCAGACAGCCTCAGTACGCGGTACAACCCGAACGCCAACATTCCGATGGTCACCTCCGTCAGCGGCGACGCTCTGCTGTGCGACGGCGCCAACACCAGCGCCCTCACCGTAACCCCCGGACAACTCGGCATGGGTACATGCTCCGCCGGCGCCCTCTGCGCGGCCCGCGCCTCCGCACAGCAGGCCCTGCTAACGCTGAACAGCGGTGTCTCCCTCGTGCAGGCCGATAACGGCATCACGAGCAACGCCTTCCAGTATGCCTCCGCGCTTGCAACCGCCGCGCAATCGGTGCAGCCGTTGAAAACCACGTTCCCCAGCGGGAATGGCCTGGCGACCCAACTGCAGCAGGTGGCGCAGATCATACAGATTCGCTCGGCCCTCGGCGTCAACCGGCAGATCTTCTTTTGCAACCTCGGCAGCTTCGATACACACGGCTCGCAACTCGCGGTACAGGCGTCACTGTTGAGCACCCTGGACGCCGCGCTCGCGTCCTTTCAGCAGGCAATCGCTGAACTCGGCCTCGCCAATCAGGTCACCACATTCACCATGAGCGAGTTCAGCCGCGCGTTGCAGCCCAACTCCAGCGACGGCACCGATCACGCCTGGGGATCGCACCACCTTGTGCTGGGCGGCGCTGTAAAGGGTGGCGCTCTCTACGGCACCTATCCCAGGCTCGCCCTCAATGGGCCGGACGATTCCGGGGGCAACGGCCGTTGGATCCCCACCACCGCCAGCAGCCAGTACGGCGCCACACTCGCCAAATGGTTCGGCGTGACGCCGTCGCAGATGTCCGCGGTCTTTCCCACGCTGGCAGCGTTCTCTACACAAGATTTGGGATTCCTCGGCTAAACCGGCAAGGGTAGGGTGGACTGAGAACACGCCGAAGAACACCTAAAGGATTCCAAACACTTGAGCCGAGAGTTCAAAATGACGGAAGAGACGCACCAGCCGCTGGTATCCATCCTGCTGGTCTCCTACAACTCCAGGCACTACATGGACGACTGCTTGCGGTCCATCCAGCGGCACGTCAGCGCAGCGCATGAGATCATCCTCGTCGACAACGGCTCCGCCGACGGCACGGCCGGCTATGTGCGCACGCACTATCCCTCCGTGCGCGTGGTGGAAAGCGAAACAAACCTCGGCTTCACAGGGGGAAACAACCTCGCGGCCCGGCACGCCCGCGGTACGTTCCTCTTGCTCCTCAACTGTGACACCGTGCTGCTCACCGATCTCACACCGGGGCTGCGCATTCTGCTTGAAGACGAGCGGGTGGGCGTCGTCGGGGGGCGCATGTACGGCCGCAACGGTGAACTGCGCGCTAACACCGGGCACTTCCCAAAGCCCTGGCGGCTCTGGAAGTTCACACTGCAATGGAGTAAACCCCTGCAGCACCCCTTCGGCGAGCCCTCGCTCGGCGCCTTCGGGCATGACTGGGTCGAAGGCTCATTTCTGCTCACCCGGCGCAGCAACTGGGAAGGCGTCGGGGGCATGGATGAAAGCGGCTTCATGTACACCGAAGACGTGGAATTCTGCGCCCATACCTTGCAGCGGGGTCTGCGGACCGTGCATTGCTCGCGGCTGATGTACCTGCACTTTGGCGGTTACAGCGTGGAGCGCATGAGTTATCTCTACGCCGGGTACCGCCGTTTTCACGCCTCCTGCTCCAGCCCGGCGATGCGCCGGCGGGCCGAATGGGTGCTGCTGCTCGGTCTTGCACCTAGGCTGGCCGTGTATGGCCTGCTCGCGTTGCTGACCCACCGCCCCGCATTCCGGAGCAAGTTCAATCGTTTCGCCGACGTGCTGCGCAGTTGGAAGCAACTGGCGCCCAAAACCAGCACTCGCCGGCCGTTACCTGCGGAGCCCTCCGGCACTCTGGAGCCTTCCGGCACCCTATTGCTCGGGGAGCACCTCCGCCCTTCGCGCTTTTCATAAAGGACGGTACCAGAGCTGTTTTGTTGTAGTTGTAGAGGGCCAATCTTATGAGTTGTCATCCTGAGCGGAGCGAAGGACCTGTTGTTGTCGTTCGAAAACTCGACATCATCAGCAAAGCAGCTAGAACGCACAGGCATACAGGAGAAGCGTTCTATCGCACACTTTTCAGCCGTGCGGGAGTGCCCTTCCGGGTAAAACGCCGCCGCCGCCCTTCAACTGATGGGTGATTTCTAATCTCTCCGAAAGACGGGAGACTGGAAGCGTTCTTATAAGCCGACTCGCCCGTTGTGCCTGATACGGGCGGCCCGGCCGGCGAAGTACAACGAGTTTTCCATCGGTGGTCCACCGTACAAGCGGAGTTAAAGCGTCTGATGCCCTCTGACACCACATTGCCGCCGGCTTTGCCCTGGGCCGACGGAGCCACGCCAGCGGGCGTTGAAACCAACGACATCAGCCTGCTTTCGATAGGGCATGTGCTGCTCCGCCAGCGCTATGTGGTTCTTGGTGTCCTGTTCCTGTCTCTGCTCGCGGGCCTTTACCTGGCGCATCGCAAGCGCGTCTACGTGGCTACCGGTTCTTTGCAGGTGCGTTCGGGCTCGTCCAACCGCTTTCGCTTTGGCGACAGCGGCCTCGGCGGCAGCGCTCTCGATCTCGACGACCGCATCGAGTCCGAAGTCTCCGTCCTCGAGAGCAAATCGTTGTATCTGAAGGTAGCCGAGCAGCTCCACCTGGCCTCAAACCCGGCTATCCTCGGCAAGGCCGCCAGCCCGCACGCGTCGCTGACTGACCCTGTCGTGCAGGCGCGCATGGTCGCCGCGCTTGAGGGCATGATCAAGATCGAGCGCATCCCCAAGACCGACACCATCAACATCAGCTGCACCACCACCTCGCCCCTGCTCTCCACTCAGATCGTCAGCACGCTGATGAATCAGTACGTGGAACGCATCTTCACAACGCAGTTCAGCTCGACGCAGCGTGCCTCGCAGTTCCTCGCCGGCCAGCTGAACGACCTGAAAAACCAGGTGCTCGACGACCAGCAAAAGCTTGTCGATTTGCAGGGCAAACTCGGCGTGATCGGCTTCGACGACACGCATAATCTCGTGACGGCGCAGCTCGAAGACCTCGCCCGCGCCAATGAGCAGGCCGATATTGCCCGCATTACCGCCGAGGCCCGCTACCGCATTCTCGAAGACGAACGGCCTGACCTCGTCGAAGGCGGCCCGCCGATGCTCTCCTCAAACGCGCAGCCCACGCCTGGCTCCCTGTTGCAGACCCTGCGCAGTTCGGAGGCACAGCTGCGGACGCAGTATGCCAACGTCAGCGAGCAGTTCGGGCAGAACTACCCTGAAACCAAGCGCCTCAAAGCGGAGCTCGCCGAAGCCACGGCCGGTGTGGCCAAGGAACAGTCCCGTGTGTTGGAGCAGGCCAAGATCGCCTTCAACGCCGCGTCCAGCAACCAGTCCATGACGCAGAGCGCGCTCGCGCAGGCTGAAGGCAAGGCGCTCGGCAAACGCAATGACATGGTGCAGTATGAGATTTTGCTGCACGACTACCAGTCCAGCCGCACGCTGTATGAAGGCCTCACGCAGCGCCTGCGTGAAGCCGGTGTGGTCTCCGGGCTCGAATCGGCCGAAATCGAACTGATCGATCTGCCTCTGTTGCCCGTTACGCCCAGCGGCTACGGTCCGCTGATGCTGATTGCGATTTCGCTCGTGCTGGGCTTGGTCGTCGGGTTCATCATGGCCATGCTGGTCGAAGCGGCGGATACCTCGGTCCACAGCGTGGACGATCTGGAGCGCTACCTTGGTCTGCCGTCCTTCGCCGTTTTGCCCTGCTTCGATTCCAAGGTGTCGAAGAAAGCAGTGACACGTCCCGCCGGGCTGCAGGCGAAGGACAAGCCTGATCCACCGCCGATCGAGGTGCTGCGGCATCCGCTCTCTCCCTTTGCAGAAGGCATTCGCCTGTTGCGCTCCGGCCTGTTGCTCACGCGTATGGTCGAAGCGCCGCGCTCGTTCCTGTTCACCAGCGCCATGCCGTCTGAAGGCAAGAGCACGGTGTCAAGCAATCTGGCCTGCGTGCTCGCGCAGAACGGGGCGCGCGTTCTGCTGATCGATGTGGATCTGCGCCGCCCGACGTTGCAGAAACAATTTGCCATCTCCAACCGCAAGGGTCTGAGTACCCTATTGAACAGCCAATCCAGCCTGGAGGACTGCTCGCAAAAAATCGCCGCTATGCCCACCCTGCAAGTGTTGACGAGCGGTCCGGCCGTGCCCTCGCCCGGCCTTCTGCTGGGCTCCGAGCCGATGCGTCTGCTGCTCAAAGAGGCCCGCAGCGACTTCGACTTTGTGATTCTAGATACACCGCCAGGCCTCGCGATCGCCGATGCCAGCATCCTCGCCGCCAGCGTCGATATGGTGCTGCTGGTGGTGCGCGACGGCGTTGCCAACCGCAAGACGGTGCGGCGCGCGGCGGTGCAGATGCTGCGGCTCGGCGCGCAGCTGCAGGGCTTTGTGTTCAACGGCATGCAGAAGAACTCCGCCGAGTACTACGAGTACAGGGGGCGGGATGGAGATGACGGCTTCGGCAAACATGCCGCTGCCGCGGGAGAGGCCGATGCAGGCTAAGCTTGGATTTTCGCGGCTGGTTCTTGCGGCAGCGATGCTGTTTGCGGGCGCCGGCTTCGCGCCCACCTTGTGCGCGCAGTATCTCGGCGCCGCGCCGGTGCATGAGCTGGCACCCCGGCCGGGTCTGCCGGCGGGTGCCGATGCCGTCACGGCCTTGCTGGCAGCTCCACGTCCCGCGCTCATGCTCCTGCCGGGAGATGAGATTGCGATCTCAATCTTTGAGATCGACAAGTACGACTACAAAACCCGCGTCAACACCGACGGCACCGTCGGCATGCCGCTGCTGCCGTCCATCCTCGTGCGCGGCCTCACCGCGGAGGGAGCCGAAGCCGCCATCGCGCACCGCCTGGAGGCCGACGGCATGGTCAACGATCCTCACGTGCACGTCACCGTGCTGGAACGCCCCTCGCAGATCGTCACGGTCGCGGGCGAGGTGGGGAAGCCCGGCAACTACTCCGCCTTTGGAACGCCGACGGTGCTGAGCGTGCTGTCGCAGGCGGAGGGCCTGAAAGAGCTGGCCAGCCGCACGATCACGCTGATCCGGCCCGACCCGGCCGGCGGTGCCGAGCAGACCTACACGCTGAATCTCGGGGCCAATCCGGCCGTCTCGCGTGTGGGTTCCATCCCCGTCTTTCCGGGGGACACCGTGGCGGTCGGTACGGTCGGCGTGATCTACGTCGTCGGCGCGGTCAAGACCTCCGGCGTGTACAAGCTCAAGACCGCTTCGCCCACCACGGCGGTGGAAGCCGTCACCCTGGCCGGCGGCGCGGGCTTTGAAGGCATCACCGACAAGGCCGAGATCGTACGGACCATCGACGGCAAGCGAACCGAGATCCCGTTCAACTACGGCAATGCGCTGAAGCACGCCGGCCCCGACCCCGTTCTGTTGTCCGACGACATCGTCTTCATCCCCACCGACAAGATGCGAGCCGCACTGAAGGGCGGCGGTCTGGGCATCGCCGTGGCGCTGGCCTCGGCCTTCCTCTATCGCTACTAGACGTGATGTAGGGAACAGAAGGGAAGCGAAGCGCGTATGTTTCTGCTCGTAATCATCGGCATCGCGCTTTCGCTCAGTTCGCTGCCGTCGCTGGAGTTGGGGGCCTACTATCTCGGTCTGCTGACCATCTTCGTGCTGCTTTGGAGGCGCTCGCGGGAGCTGGCACTGCCGCGCGGCCTGGTGTATCTGCTGATCTTTCCGCTGCTGCTGTTCTGCGTCACGCTGCATGGCATCTACGGCCATCCCGCGCGGGACTTCTTCAAGGATCTTTGGTATTTCACGCTTGCGATCGTGTATCTCAGCTTCGGCTATCTCGCGTTCGAGCGCGTCGGCTGCTGGCAACGCTTTGTGCAACCCATGCTGATCGCCGGCGGCGGCATCGCGGTCTTCTCCGTGATCAACGCCGTGATCCATCGCGACAGCCTCGCCAATGCCTCGTCGGTGGATGCCTATCGTGAGGTCACCGGCACGGGAACGTTTATCCCCATGCTGCCGCTGATCCTTGTGCTGCTGCTGCGGCGCTCCAGGCTTTCTGCGATGGGGCTGGAGCGGTGGAAGACGATGCGTGTCTTCTTCTACGTTTCCTCCACGATTGCCATCCTGATCACCTTTTCGCGAACTCACATCCTGATGCTCGCCGCGGGCGCTCTGTGCACGCTGCAGTGGCGCTCGGCGGTGCGTCGTGTGGTGGGCGGCGGCGGCATCGGCCTGCTCCTGGCGCTCGTAGCCCTGATTGGCGCGGGTTCGTACCTCGCGCAGGCGAAGTCGGGTCCGCTCAACATGTTCATGAACAAGGTGGTCAACTCCAGCTCCGAGGTCAAGGTACGCGCCTACGAAACCTTCTCCGACATCAACAATCACTGGCGGGGCTTTGAGGCCTACCGCGCGGAGAAGACCTATGCGGCCTATTCCACGGGCGACAAGATCTTCGGCGGTGGCGGCGGCGCGCTCGTGGATCTGGGCATCGCCATGCAACTCAGCTCCACGCAGGCATTTAAATACATCCCCATCACCCATAACGGGTACATGTACCTGCTGGTAAAGACGGGCGTCTGCGGTCTGTGCCTCTTTGCGCTGTTTATTCTTCAGCTGCTCGCAACGTCTTGGAAGGCTCTTCGCCTGCGCACGCCGGAGGCTACCTTTGCCGGCCTGGCCCTGCTGTGGACGCCGCTGGTCATCGTCGCCACACAGGGGGTCATCACCGGCATCTTCAACAAGGGAGAGCTCATGCCGGTGCTCTTTCTCACCGGAGCGGCGGTCGCCAGTTACTCCCAGGCGGCGGCAAAGGTACCCAAGACTGCCCTTCATGGGTTACCATCTGGTCGTTCTGGCCGACCAGTGAGAGTAAGGAGGGTAACTGTACCTCTGTGTCACGTCCTCGACCCCCGTCCTGTGCTAGGCTCGCCTCATGGGAGAGCGCACGGCGCATGTACATCTGAAGTACGGTCTGGATGTAGCGTGCTACCGTCAGAAGTCGCTGCGCGGCGAAGTTCCTGACGTCACGCCGTACGGCTTCCACCACGCCGAATCGATGGGCTGGCGGCTGACCTACTCCGTCGACGCACCTGAGTCCTCTGTTGTCAATTTCATTCGTCGCGCCCTGATCAAGCTGCTCGGCTTCGACATCCTGCACGCCTATAGCAATCGCAAGCTGATTACCTCGGCCGATATCGTCTGGACCATGGAAGAGGTCCAGTTTCTCGCCGTATGCGCCTTACCGTACGTCGTTCCCGGTACGAAGCGCGTGCGGCTCATCGCGCAGACGGTGTGGCTCTTCAACAAGTGGAACACCTTCTCTTCGGCGCGCTGCGCCATGTTGCGCAAGCTGCTGCTGCGCGCCGACGCACTCACCTTCCACTCCAGGCAGTACCTGGACATCGTGCGCAGGCTGGTGCCGGGAAGCGAGCCGATGTTGCTGCCGTTCGGCATATCGCTGGATTCCTTTCCGTGGAGCGAGCCCGACGTTCAGCTGCACACGCCGCGGCGCATCCTCGCCATGGGCTCGGATCCCACGCGTGACTGGAAGACCCTGCTCGAGGCCTTCGGCAATGACGAACGCTTTGAGATGGTCATCATCTGCGGCTGGCTCACAGAAGCCAACGCGGCGCAGTACAAAAATCTTCGCGTTCCCCGTAACCCAAGCATGCAGGAGTTCCGCGACCTGTACGAGTGGGCCGACGTGGTCGTCGTTCCGATGGTCACCAATCTCTACTCCGGCATCACGGTGGCGCTCGAGGCAACGAGCCTGGGTGTCCCTGTCGTGTCCAGCAACACCGGCGGCATCCCGACCTACTTCACCGAAGACGAAGTGCTCTATGTGCCGCCCAGCGATCCTGCCGCCCTGCGCGCTCGCGTTCTGGGCTGCACCCTTGAGGAGCTGCAGGGCTTCGTGCAACGCGCGCAGCAGCGCTTTCAGCAGCAGGACTACTCCACGCACGGTATGGCCGCCCGCTACATTCAGCTCTCCGAGCGTCTGCTGACGTCCTAGGCAAGCCTGCCGCGTTCCTCCCGTGGTCCTGCCGCGTTCCTTGTGTCGTACAACTCTGACCTGTCTATCCTGCGTGGCAGGCCTTGGTTCACGAACTCGTCATCGGGGTGAGCGCGGGGCGATGCAGCCGGCTGCGTATCTTCGCGGAGAGCGCACAGCGTTCCTCCGCGGTCAGGTTCGTTCGCCAGAACAGAATCGCGGAGCAGACCGACCATACGGCAACATACACCGGCGTATACGCGACCCGTTCCGGCCGCCAGAACACAGGCAGCAGGGCCAGGGTGGGCAACAGCGAAAGCGACGAGCGCAGTAGGCCGTCCCGCAGCAACTCCCGGCGCGAAATCGACAGCAGGCGCGTCGTGTGCCGCATGCTGAGCAGGAAGTGCAGCGCCACGCCGACCACCGCGCCCGCCAGCGTTCCCAGCGCCACGCCGATCGCGCCCATGTGTATTCCCAGCAGGATGCTCAGGCTCAGATTCACCACCGCCTCCCACAGGCCGGCCCACGTCGCATAGCGTTGCATCCCCACCGCGATCACCATCGTGGCGTACGGTGCGCATAGGTTGCGCACGATGTGGGCCAGCACCAAAACGCGCAGCAGCGCCAGCCCATGGCGCGCATACGTCGGCCCCACCCAGACAGACAGAATCGTGAAGCCGAACAGAAACAACGGCAACCCGGTGACCTGCAGGATCAAAAAGGCGTAGCGCGTGCTGCGCAGCAGGGTTTGGCCCATCTGCTGTGCGCTGCGCGTCACGCTCATGGCGGAGGCGGCCGGCATCAATGGATTTAACCCGGCCTGTAGCGTCATGGTCAGGAAGGTGAGTGGGGTCGCGGCGATGGCGTAGAACGCGGTCTCGGGGAAGTCCAGGCGGCCCACCAGCGTCGTATCCAGGCCGCTGATGATCAGCAGGCCGGCGGTCCACAGCCCCAGCACTGCGCAGTAGCCGAGCACCCGCTTCACCACGGCGATCTGCAGCCAGCTCACCCCAACGCGGATCTCCCCTGCCATCCATCGCCAGGCCAGCACCTGCGTGAGGGCGGTCGCGGTGTTCAGGATGGCCACACCGGCCCCCATGGCGGTAAGACTGCTGCCGTGCGCCACCATGACCGTCAGCAGCACGGCGTACAGCAGTTTGCTTACGATCGCAATCGAGGTCGGTACGGCGTACCGCTGCAGCCCCAGAAAGATGCCCGGGAAGGCGGAGGTGCCCAGCAGCAGCGCTGCGGAGCAGCCCACCAGCAGCACGCCGCGTGAGACATCCTTGGCCAGTGCCGGCGGGATCTCCGGGAATAAACGGGGCACGACCAAAGAGAAAATAATACTCAACGTGATTCCGAGCGCCGCCGTGGCCCCGGTGATGGCCACACCCGCGCTCGCATGGCGGTGGCAGTTGTCCCTATCGCCGGAGGCGATAAATTCCGCTACGTACTTGGCTACGGCAATCTGAATCCCGAACTCCAGATACCCCACATAGCCGGCGATCTGCAGAATCAGCGTCCACGCCCCAAACACGGAGGTCGGCATGCGATGCGTCAGGAACGCCGGCAGCAGAACGCCCGCGCAAGCGAATACGCCGATGCGCGCTGCGCTGATGATCACATTGCGGGAGTACACCCGTGCGGCGCTCTTGGCCGCGGAGTTTGCCGCGGCTGAGGCCGGGGCATCGACCGCCGTGACGGCCGTCGATGCCCCGGCGATCAGCATCATCGCTTCGGCGTCCGTTCCGTTCTCCGCGTCCGGCATGACTACTGTGAGGGATTGGCGCATACGTCTCGTCAGGCACAGCATAGCAATGAAAGCCCGAGCTCTTTTTCCGGGAAGGTGTGTCATTCCGATGCAACGACTCATCAATTCGCCCTCCAATCTCACGGTCTCCATCGCCATGTGCACCTTTAACGGCGCGGCTTTTCTTCAATTGCAGCTTGACAGCATCCTCGGTCAAACCGCACCTCCCGATGAGCTCGTGATCTGCGACGATCGTTCGACCGATGCGACGATGGTTGTACTCGAACGCTTCCGCGAACGGGCGCCCTTTCCCGTTCGCCTCCATTCCAACGACAAAACGCTGCGGCCCGCACAGAACTTTGCCCGCTGCATCTCGCTTTGCGAAGGCGACATCATCCTGCTCTGCGACCAGGACGACATCTGGTTTCCCGATCGCGTCGCGCAAACCCGGGCTGTCTTCGGGCGGGACCCCGGCGTCGCCTTCGCCTACACGGATGCTCCGCTGATCGATGGCGAGGGCCGCACCCTGGACCGCACCCTCTACGCCAGCCTGCCCATCCGGCCTCGCGACACGGCGCAGCTGCGCAAAGGCGGCAACCTGCTGCCCGTGCTTCGCCGTTATAGCGTGCTCTGCGGCGCGACGATGGCCTTTCGTGCCGATCTAAAGCCCGCCATCCTGCCGGTGCCGGCGCTGTGGATGCACGATGAGTGGATCGGCCTCGTCGGCAGCGCGGTCGGGTCGGCCGCCAGAATGGATGTGCCGGTTACGCAGTACCGCCAGCACGCGCAGCAGCAGCTCGGTACGGGGGAGTGGGACGCCGCGACGAAGCTGCGCCTGGCCCGCGAGCGCTCCAGCTCGTTTTATGAGAATGAGGTGCAGCGGCTCACCAACGGCATCGCCGCACTTGAGTTCCAACCCGAGATCGGCGCCGTACTGATCCCCCTGCTGGCCGCGCGGCGGCGCTACTTCCTCGGCCGTCTGCAGGTACAAAAGCGTGGTCTGCGGGCGACGCCCGTGCTGCTTCGGCTTCTGCTGGCCGGCGGTTACCGGCGGTATGGCTCGGGCCTGCGCTCCGCGGCCAAGGATATCTCGGTGGCCCTGGCCGGACCCCAGGTCGAGGCAGCCGGCGGCACAACCGGGTGATAGGCACTGCCACAACCTCGGGATTACCTCGCGTGGATCGCCGCTTGAACATACACGGAGCATGCGAATCGCAACGAACGGCACGGAATCGGAACAGGGCATCAGGGGCGCGCGGAAAGCGGCTCGTCTCCGCATTGGCGTGGACCTGCACACGCTGGAAGGTCTGCATCAGGGCTCGCGGACCCACTGCCTGGAGCTGTTTTCACGGCTGCCGGCACTGCTGCCGCAGAGCCGTTTCTTCTTCTTTGCGGACTTTCCCCGTTGCGATGCAGGTGCTCTGGCGAAGCTCAAAGCTCCTAACGTGGAGCTCGTCGAGATGCCGCACGCCAACCCCGCGCAGCGCCTGTTGCGTCAGCTGCCGGGGCTCGCGGCGCGTTACCGGCTCGATCTGCTGCACAGCCAATACATCGCGCCGCCCCGCCTGCCCTGCGCCCGTGCGCTGACCGTGCACGACATTCTCTTTGAGAACTTTCCCGAGTTCTTCACGCGCTTTTTCCGCCTCCGTTCGCGGCTGCTGGTGCGCCATTCCGCCCGTCGTGCGCAGATCGTCTACTCCGTCAGCGAGTTCTCCAAAGGCGAACTCGTGCAGCGGTACGGGCTTGCGAAGGAAAAGATCTCGGTGGTCTGGAACGCCGCGGATCTGGATCGCTTTCACCCCGGCGACGAAGGCGGCGAGTTGGTAGAGGCCCTGGGGCTTACCCCGGGCGAATACCTGCTCACCGTCGGCCGGCTCGAGCCGCGCAAAAACCATCGCCGTCTGCTTGAAGCCTACGCAAAACTTCCGCAGCCACGCCCGAAGCTGGCGGTGGTCGGGCAGCGCGACTTCCGGTTTGCGGAGATCCTGGCCTTCAAGGACAGGCTGGGCTTGGGCGACGACGTGCTCTTTCTCGAGCACGTCAGCGATGCCGCCCTACCCGCCCTCTACCGTCATGCCCGGGTATTTGCCTACCCCACCCTGGCAGAGGGTTTCGGTATGCCCGTGATCGAGGCCATGGCCTCCGGCGTACCCGTGATGACGTCGCAGACCACCGCGCTGCCCGAGGTCGCCGGCGATGCCGCGCTGCTGATCGATCCTTACAGCGTACCGGCCATCGCAGGCTGCCTGGAGCGTCTGCTCGGCAACGACGCCCTTGCCGAGCGCCTGAGAACCGCAGGCCTGGAACAGGCACGCCGCTTCCATTGGGAGACCGAGGCCGGCAAACTCGCGGCGGGCTACCTCGCCTACTTCGCCCGTCAGCCCCTGGCGGCCCGCTTGGCCGCCGCCGCGGCACTGCCGGCGGAGGCCGCCACATCCGCCCAGGCGGCCAGCCCGGCGCATCAGGCGCTTCTGGGCTGAGAGGCCGGGTGGTCGCCGCGATAGTGGGCCAGAATGCGCTTGCGTTCCTTGTCGTACGCCAGTAGGTTCGCCTGCACCTTCTCCTCCGTATCGGGCACCGGATGCGGCGGCATGGCGATGGTGAACTTCATCTGCTGGGCCTCGTCGAGCTCCGAATAGAGAAACACGACGCGGCTCCCCGTTTTGCCGGCCAGCCGGAAGAGCTGCGGCTTCAGCGGTCCGCCCGGATACGCATCGATCATCGAACCCACCGTCGCACCGCTTTGCAGCGCCCGGTGCACCTTGACCAGCGTGGAGGTGCTGGGCGGGAACGCGGGGATGCTCTTCTTCATACCCGGCAGGGGGTATCCACCCTCCTTGTCGATCGCATCGGCCAGCGCAATCACCAGCGACGGCGCCGCGTTCAGCTCCTCCAACACGCGGGCATGCGCCGAAAACAGCGGCAGGTGGGCGGCGCAGTACAGTGTGCCGCCTGTGTGCCGTCCGCCCGTCACGCAAGACGCATTGCAGCGCAGGTGCTCGGCGCCGACGGCGTTCCAGGCGATGGGAAACTTTCCCAGCTTGTTCAATTCGTAGAGGTATACGTCGAGCAGAACCGAGGTCCGCAGCAAAATATCCGGACGCCACCACAGGAGCCGATAAAAGCCCCATTGCAACCGGCTAAGGTGAACGGCCGTGGCGAACCACACCGCATTGGGACGGTGGGCAATCAGCTTTGCGCGGCGAGAGAGCCGCAACAGGCTGCGTAGACTCTGCAAAATGTTTTTACCGAACACAATCTCTTCTTTCGGCCTACTACGGACAGGGTGGTCTTATAAAAGTATCGTGCCAGACAGAGATTCGGATGGGGCGATTTTCTGCTGCTTCTGGGGGATAGCCGTCGCGGTTTGCGGCATTACCTTCGTTTCCTAGAAACACTTCACCAATTCACCCACGGTCGGCATAATAGGCCTATGGAGATCGTCGAAACCCCCCTTCGTGATGTAAAGCTCGTCCGCCCCAAAAAGCACGGGGATGACCGTGGCTGGTTTGCCGAGGTATTCAATGCCAAAGGTTTCCCCGCCGCCGGCCTGCCCGACCGATTCGTGCAGGACAACCAATCGTACTCGCGGCGCGGTGTGCTGCGAGGGCTGCACTACCAGCTCGGCGAACAGCAGGGCAAGCTGGTGCGCGTGCTTGACGGTCACATCTGGGATGTCGCCGTCGATCTGCGGCCCGGCTCGCCGGACTTCGGCAAGTGGGCGGGCTTCGATCTCACCGGCGATCAGATCGAGTTTCTCTGGATCCCTGAAGGCTTCGGTCACGGCTTCGTCGTGGTCTCCGAAACCGCCAACGTGCTCTACAAGACCACCGGCTTCTACCACCCGGCCGGCGAGCGCTGCGTGCGCTGGGACGACCCCACGCTGAACATCGCCTGGCCGCTCGACGGTATCGGCACGCCTTCGGTTTCGGCAAAGGACGCCGTCGGGTCGCTCTTCAAGGAAGCGGAACTGCCCCCGGCCTACGTCGCCAAGTGAAGTCTCGGTACCCGCCTGAAACCGCTTCATTCGGTCGCCGGATGGTTGTCTTCCTGTTGCCAACCCCAAGCCGTGTCCCCATGCAGCGGTTGCGCAGCGGTTTTGCTCCGTGGGATGGTGTTCTGCTCCTCCGCAGAACACCATCCGGCAACCTGCCATAAACTGGCGACTTGAACTAGGCATCAAGAGCAGCTTCGATCGCCGCGGCCGCCGCTCCGGCAGGCGCGCTGCGATGGAGAAAGCAGGTTTCTCCCCTCCGCTGACGGACGGCAGCGGCGGTCGAAAGCACGTAGCAGCAAGGAGAGTGCATGGCAACACGGCGAGACTTTGTTAAAACAGGCCTGATCGCGGGGGCTGGACTCTCGCTGCCGAAGCTCGCCCTCGCCGCAACGGCGCTCAATAGAGGCACGGCGTCTTCCGCCGGCGAAGAAGCGGCGCTGGCCCAGGGCACGGCTCCCGCTGCCACTTCGTTCACGCGCGGCGTCGGCGTCTACCCCGGCCTGCCCTCGGAGGATTTCAGCCCCACGCTCATCCTCGATCCCGCCGCACCGTACCGCAACCTTGCGCTCCTGCGCCCGGCCTACCATTCCTCCAGCTACGACTACAACCTCACCGCGCAGCTGGTGACCGACGGCCTCATCGACACCGAGCCCCCGCGCTGGCTCGTCGCGCTGGCCGACGGCGAAATCCTGCGCAAAGAAGATCGCGAGATCTTCACCGACCACTTCGAGTCCGCCCTCCAGGCCCTCACCGGCCCCACGCCCACCGTCGAGCTTCACCTCATGGGCGGCGCCGAGGCCCCCGCGGTCGATCGCCTGAAGGTCTTCGTCGTCGTCCCCGAAACCGTGCCCGTCGACCGCCTCACCTTTACCGCTTCCATCTCGGAGGACGGCCACCTCTGGCAGAAGCTCCCGGCCGTAAACGGCTCCGCGCCTCTCCCGACGGAAAACTACCCGCCCGGCCTGTCCAACGGATCGCACCTGCTCAACGTCTCCCTTCCGCTCGGCAGCGCGGCTAATAAGCGCTTCTATCGCATAGACTTCGGCATGACCGGGTCTTCCAGCGCCGACGCCGCCGCCCCGGGTACCGCCGAAGGCGCTCTGACCGCCGAGGTCTCCTACCTGTCCTGGCGCTGCGGTCAGGTCGCCTTCTATCACGGCCAGCAGCGTGTCGATGTCGGCGGCCCCTACAGCTTCACCAGCGCCTGGAAGAGCGCCGGCCTCGATGAAGAGTGGGTCTACATCGATCTGGGCAGCCGCTTCACCTTCGACAACATCAAGCTCCACTGGATCGCCCGCGCCGCGGAAGGCAAACTCCAGGTCTCCGACGACGCCGTCACCTGGACCGATCTGCAGCCGCTCCCCGCCGCCGCCGGTCTCACCGACGACATCCGCCTCGCCTCTCCCGCGCAGGGCCGCTACGTCCGTGTGCTGATGACCCGGCCGACCTCGCCCGACGGCTACATTCTCAGCGAGTTCGAAATCTTCGGCCACGGCGGCTTCCTCGCGCAAGCCAAACCTATGCCCAACGCAGCGCTCGATGGCCGCCTCACCATCGCAGGCGGCTCCTGGCGCCTACAGCGCATTCCCCACGCGCAACCCGGAGCCACAACGCCGGCGCCCGGCGACAATCTCACCGGCGAACAGCTCTCAAAACCAGGCTTCCACGACGCCGGCTGGATGATCGCCACCGTCCCCGGCACCACGCTGACCTCGTACCTCAACACCGGCGCCATCCAGGACCCCAACTTCGGCCAGAACCAGCTGCATATCTCCGACTCCTACTTCTACGCCGACTTCTGGTACCGTGCGGAATTCCAGACGCCCACCGCATCCCGCAACGGCGTGCAGATGCTCAACCTCGACGGCATCAACTGGAAGGCCGAGGTCTACCTCAACGGCGCCCACCTCGGCCGCATTGAGGGCGGCTTCATGCGCGGCCGCTTCGACGTCACCGGCAAGCTGGTTCCGGGCCCCAACGCGCTCGCGGTCCGCGTTCTGCGCAACGATACCCCCGGCAGCTGCAAGCAGAAAACCCTCGAAAGCCCCGGCAAAAACGGCGGCGCGCTAGGCGCCGACAACCCCACCTTCCACGCCTCCATCGGTTGGGACTGGATCAGCACCATCCGCGGCCGCAACACCGGCATCTGGAACGACGTCTACCTCACCACCACCGGCGCGGTCACGCTCGAAGATCCCCTCGTCACCTCCACGCTGCCCCTGCCGGACACCAGCCACGCCGACATTGCCCTCGAGTTTGTCGCCGTCAATCACTCGAGGAAGCCCGTCACCGGCATCGTGCGCGGCAGCTTCGGCAACATCCGTTTCGAGCAGCGCATCACCGTGCCCGCCTCCGCCCGGCAGGTCGTCAAACTCTCGCCCGAAACCCACAAACAGCTCCGCATCGAGAACCCCGAACTCTGGTGGCCCGTCGGCTACGGCGAACCGCACCTCTATGACGTCGAGCTGCGCATGGAAGGCCCACACGGCGCCGTTCACCATAGCCTGCAGTTCAAAGCCGGCATCCGCCAGTTCACCTACGACGAAGACGGCGGCGCGCTGCACCTGTTCATCAACGGCCGGCGCTTTATCGCCCGCGGCGGCAACTGGGGCTTTGGCGAATCCATGCTGCGCTTCCGCGCCCGCGAGTTCGACATCGCCGTCCGCTACCACCGCGACATGCACTTCACCATGATCCGCGACTGGGTCGGCCAGATCGGCGACGCGAGCTTCTACGACGCCTGCGACAGGTACGGCCTCGTCGTCTGGCAGGACTTCTGGCTCGCCAATCCGTGGGACGGCCCCGTACCCAACGACAACGCCCTGTTCCTCTCGAACGCCCGCGACTACGTCGCCCGTATCCGCCGCCACGCCTCGATCGGCCTCTACTGCGGCCGCAACGAGTGGTTCCCACCCAAGCCGCTAGAATCCGGGCTTCAGCAGCTGCTCGCCGAACTGCACCCGGGCATCAAGTACATCGGCAGCTCCGCCGACGGCCCCGTCAGCGGCCACGGCCCCTACCACGCGCTCTCGGTGCCCAACTACTTCCGCCTCGCCGACAAAAAGCTGCATTCCGAGATCGGCGCCCCCGCCATTCCGCCCCTCGAAAGCGTGCGCGCCATGATGCCCAGGTCCGCCGTGTGGCCCATGAGCCTCGACTGGGGCCTGCACGACTACACCCTCACCGGCGCCCAGGGAGCCACAGCCTTCAACACCCTCGTCACCGAGAGCTACGGCGGCGCCACGAACGCGGAAGACTGGATCGCCCTCGGCGAGATGGTCAGCTATGAGGCCTACCGCGCCATGTTCGAGGCGCAGAGCAAGTACCGCCAGGGCCTTCTGCTGTGGATGAGCCATCCCTGCTGGCCCTCCTTCGTCTGGCAGACCTATGACTGGTACTTCGCGCCGACCGCCGCCTACTTCGGCTGCAAACTCGGCTCCGAACCGCTGCACATCCAGTGGAACTCCTATGAGGAGACCATCGAGGTCGTCAACTACAGCGCCGGCAACCGCAAAGGCCTAACCGCCCTGGTCGAGGTCTTCAACCTGGACGGAAAGTCCATGCTGCAGCGCTCCGCTCCGCTTGACAGCACCGAAGACTCCACGCAAACGCCGATCCACATGGAATATCCCGCGGGTCTGTCCTCGCTGCACTTTCTCCGCCTCACGCTCTCCGAAAACGGCACCGTGCGCTCAAGAAACCTCTACATGCGAGGGCTCGAACAGGCCGACTACCGCGCCCTGCGCACCCTCGGCAAAGCGGAGGTCCAAAACTCCACGCAAGCCACTCAGCAGAATGGCCAGTGGATCCTGACAACGCAACTGCAAAACACCGCAGCCGTACCCGCCGTCTTCGCCCGTCTCAAGGTCGTGCGCGAATCCAGCGGCGACCGCATCCTGCCCGCGATCTTCAGCGAAAACTACATCACGCTCATGCCCAACGAAAGCCGCACCGTCCACATCGAGCTAAGTGAAGCCGATGCCCGCGGCGAGAAGCCGAAGGTCGTGCTGGAGGGCCTGAACACGCTCTCGGTATGATGGGCGACAATCTGGCAACAATCTTGGGTGTTCGCATTTGTTGTCATTCCCGAAGGGAATCTGCGTTCGCCTTTGCACTGGCGACCTTGTTCTACGCGTTCGTCATGTACGCCTTGTACGCCGCGCTCTGATCCAGATGCGCACCAGGCACATCTTCAAAGATCGCCGGCTTGCTCAAACCCATCTGCCGCATGCGGTACTGCACGGCCGTTCCCAGCACACCCAGCCCATAGGTGCAGCTGCGCCGGAAGTTGATCGACGAGGCCTCTTCGAAATACTTCGTCGGGCAGCTGATCTCGCCCACGCGGAAGCCGAAGTGCACCGCCTGCGCGATCATCTGGTTGTCGAAGACAAAATCTTCTGAGCAGTTCATCAGCGGCAGCCGCTCCAGCACCGCGCGGCTCCACGCTCGGTAGCCCGTGTGGTACTCCGAGATCTTCTGCCCCAGCAGAATATTTTCGGCAAACGTCAGCGCGCGGTTTGAGACGTACTTGTACAGCGGCATTCCACCGGAAAGCGCGCCGTTGCCCAATATCCGCGACGCCAGGATGAAATCGAACTCGTCGTAGGCGATCATCGACGCCATCGCCGTCACCAGCTTCGGTGTGTACTGGTAATCCGGATGCAGCATCACCACAATGTCCGCGCCGCGGGCCAGCGCCACCGCATAGCAGGTCTTCTGATTGCCGCCGTAGCCGCGATTATTCGTATGCTGCACCGTTACCAGGCCCAGCTCACGGGCCAGCGCCGCCGTATGGTCTTTGCTGCAGTCATCGGTCAGGATAATGTCGTCGACCAAATCATGCGGTACGTCATCAATCGTGCGCTTCAGCGTCTTGGCCGCATTATAAGCCGGCAGCACCACGGCAATCCTTCGATTGTTCAGCATAGAATCCCCAATGGCTTGAAGCTGGCTGCTCGCACGGGGCAGGTGACCGGACCCCGTACCATAGCGCGACCTTCTATCTATTGTATTCGCCGAAGTGCGCCTACGCTCCTGACCTGACCTGCACCAGGTAAACCTCGAAGTTGTCCTCGCCTACCTCAGCTCCTGTAAACCGTTTTAGAAGCGTGACGTTAAAATGCCGCTGATGCAGCTCTTCCAGTTCCTTCGGGGCAATCACATGCTCGGTGACCAGCGTGAACTTGTCTGCGTGCACCGCCTGGTACGCAGCCGGCATGCGTTCCGGCAGTTGATCCCAGGTGTAGCTGTCGCGGGCGGAGTTGATGCGCAAAAAGCTTCGCTCACAGTTGCAGTCCAGCATGTACATCGGCTGCTGCAGGGCAACGGCGACCCCAAAGGTGGTGAAGTCCTCTGATCCGACCAGTGGTAACTTGCTCAGACCTGTCTGCTGAAGCCAGGCCGCCGTTGCTTGATCGTTTGAAAACGGCCGCCATGCGCCCAGCGCACGTACGCCGCCGAGTGCGCTCAGAATCAGCAGGACGTAAGCTGCCGGATGGATCCGTTTCCCCGCGGCACGCAACATCCACAGGCAGAAGAAGAACGTCAGAAACGTCATGCCATAGTGGCGGGGCTTTCCAAGGTACACCAGGTAGCCAAACGCCACGGTCAGCACCACATCCGTACCCAGCAGCACAAGCAGGTTTGGGTATCGTCTTAGGGCCAGCCAGTAGGCCAGCAAAATGAAGGGCAGAAGGAGCATAAAGATATGGGTATGCGCGTTGACTGTGGTGTCCCAGAAGCTTCCTCGTACCCCGGTTGCCGTCGGCAGGTAGGGAATCACGACATCACTGGTGATCACGCGCAGCAGGTGGAAGTTGTGGCTGCTGTACCCATAAAGCAGACCCTGCTCCCGCTTCTGTCCGGCATCCGGTTGCGGCCACATCGACAAGGCCGCGAGGAGCAGCAATGCGACATACACAACGGTCGCCTTGGCCATCGTCGCTCGCTTTGGGGCAGGTGAAGACAATTCACTCCGGTAGCGCAGGCTGTAGAGATACTCGGCAATGAATGCCAACGAAAGAAAGACCCCTGTGATATCGGCGCTTGCCATCACGCCAAGCAGCAGGACGTTGCCCAGCACCCCTTCCGTACGGCTCATTCTCCTCCGCACGTAAAGCATTCCTGCCAGCAACACGATGCCGTACATGCGCGTAAGAACCGTGTACTCAAACGCGATGTAATAGGTGAGAAACAGCAGCATCTTCTCCCACCAGCGAAACGGCGACAGAAATCCCAGGACAAAGTAGATGCCCGTGCCGATGACCACCTGCAGCCACTTCAGAATGACGGGGTTGTGCGTCACTTTGGCTAACAACCAAAGCAGCAGATACCACAGCCAGGGATGCCCCTCGTACCGGACGTTCTGAAACAGAGCGGACAGCGTAGGGGAGCCGGCGGAGATACCAAACGCATTCAATTCATCGCGCCACAGTGTGTGGTGAGCCAGTTCCAGGTAGAAGAGCAGAAGAAAGGGAAGCGTTACAGCCAGATTTGGTTAGATATGCGCGGCGTTTGTCGTGTTTGCTCCTGCAGCAACGGGTCAGCCTCTCACACGGCGGGAAGGTAAACCTCTCCACCATACACCAGGATCTGCTTGCCCTTTGCGGTGGTGTGCTGAGGCTGGCTGGGGCAACATCTCCGGCGGTTTATCCTCAGGACAATGTCTGTCGAACCTCAAAAGGCCACGTTCCCTGCTGTCTTCGAAGACCGGCGTACCAGCCCTCCAAAGCTCATTGCGCTGCTGATGTTCTCCGCAGTCGTACTCCTGCAGTACTCCAAGGCAAAATATTTCTGGAACGACGAAGCACTCACCTACTACACCCTCCATCACAGAAGCCTGCTCGGCGTCCTGCAGTTTCAAGCCTCCACACCGCTGGTGCTTGAGCCTCCCGGCAACGACGTCATTCTCTGGGCCACAGCGCAGGTGCTTGGCTTTTCGAAACAGGCAATGCGTTTTTCCTCGATGTTATGTTTTCTGCTTCTGCAATGGTTTCTCTACCGCGTGACGGCTCTTGTGGGCGGCTATCGTGCGGGAATGGTCGCCGTCGGCGCGGTGTTGATCACACAGTTTCTTAGCTATGGCGCAGAGTGCCGCCCCTACGCGCTGATTGCCATGCTGACTTTGGCGGCAGTTCTGCTCTGGTACCGGATTCATTTCAGGCAGGCCCACTACCGCTGGTGTGCGCTCGCTCTGGCCGGCGTAATCGCACTCGCTGTCACGGCGCAATTTCTTGGGGCGATCGTCGTCCTTCCAATTGTGGTTGCCGAACTTGTCGCCTGCCTGTCTCAGCGACGGCCTGCGAATAAGTGGATCCTCTGTGCGCTCCTTCTCGGCTTGGCAGCAATCGCATTGGATGTGCCCGCTCTGCGGGCTGTGCGGCCTTACCGGCCCTCCGTTCCGTTCAATGTGGACCTCAATCTCAACTCGCTGGCAGCCACTTATCTTTGGGGCTTTTTCAGTTTGCCTGTGCCGCTGGCGCGTGCCGTGGGAAGCGACAACTGTATCTGGCTTGCCCTGTGTGCGGCGGTGCTCGGATCGCTTCCCCGTCGTGGAGTGCAACTTCCGGGCGCAGAGAGCGCGGCGGCTCGCCGTGCGCTCTGGTCAGCCTTGCTGGCCCTCACATTGATTCCGATCCCCGTCCTCCTTATTGCGCACTTCGTCACGCATTACTTCCAGCCTCGCTACGCCGTGCAGAGTATCCCCGGTTTCGTCGCGTTGCTCGCGATCGCCGTGGCGCGGGTCACGCAGGGCTGGAACAAAATCGCCCTGCGGGCCGCGGTCGTTGGCGGCGTCTTTCTGCTCGCCCTGAAAGCGGCCCGCCTCATCCGTGGACAGGCACAGCAGAATCGCATCGAAACGGCCTCCTACCAGGACACGGCAGCAGCGCAGATGTTCCTGCAGAGTCATCCGCAGGCCCCGATCTATCTCAGTGTGGATGCTTGCATCCTGTACCCCTTCTACGGTGATGCACGCTACATTCCTCGCATCCGATGCCTCTATTCCGATCCGCTGGAACGGCGTTTTAACGACACAGTGCTTACGTCGCTGACGACAAGGATTTTGACGGGCAAAACGGATCTTCCCTTCCGCGGAGCTTCCTTTGAGGAAATGCGCGCGCAGCAGGACGCGATTCTTGTCTACGGGCCACGGCCCTGGCTTAGGTGGATTGCGCAAGCCGTAGCGGCGGACAACGCCAAAGTTTCCTTCGCGGGTAGCGGCCTCGGTGGCGGTGTCTTTGCACTGTCGTTCCCGACCCGATAGAGCTAACCTCCATGGTCAACTCGCCACGCAAGCATTGCTCCACAAAAAGAAGCGGCCCGAGCTTCCGGGCCGCGTGGAGAGGGCTTAATTTCCTTGATCGCGCTTAGTAAATCAGCTTCAGCGCGAATTGCACCACCCGCGGCGCGAATGTGCTGGAGATCAGGCCGCCGCCCGTGGGGTTCAGGCCCTGCGTTCCGGTGGGGCTGCTGGGCAGGTAAAAGTTGGTGTGGTTCAGGATGTTGTACAGCTCGGAGCGGAACTCCACCTTCAAGCTCTCAATCGGCGTGGAGAAGCGCTTGTTCAGGTCCAGATCCATCTCGTTGAACTCCGGCGTGCGGCCCGGGTTGCGCCCCAGGTTGCCGAATGGCTCCTGCAGCACGCCGGCGGCGTTGTTGATCGAAGGAAAGCTCAGCGCGTTGTAGTTGATGTACTGGATGTAGCCGGTATTAGCCTGCTGCACGTTGCGGCCCTGCGTCAGCGGCGCGCCCGCCACGCGGTTGGGGCGGTAAAGGTTCGCGCCGCGGTAGCTGGCCGTGATCTGCGTGGAAGCCAGCTGCGCGGTATTGGGCGTATACGTCAGGTTGAACGGCGTGCCTGCCTGTGCCGTGTTGATCGCGCTGACCTGCCAACCGCCGGCAACGGCATCCAGGTAGGGATTGATGTCGTGGCCGAAGTGGCGTCCCCGGCCGAACGGCAGGTCATACACCAGGCTCGTCACATTGGCCACCGGCAGGTTGTAATCCGACTGCGCATACTCCGCCCGCAGATTCGTCGCATCCTGCGGCGAAGGCGTATTGCCCTCCAGTGAGGAGCTGGCATTGTCCAGCGAATGCTCCCACGTGAAGCTGTTCAGCAGCGTAAGGCCGCCCGCCATGCGCTGCTCATACCGCACCTGCAGCGAGTTGTAGTTGGAGTACGCCTCATCCAGCGCTTCGGTGATATCCGAGGGCCAGTTGCCGAAGGGCCGCGAGTAGGTTCCGGTCGCTGAAATATTGCGCTGGTTGCCGTTCAGGAACTGCAGCAGCTTCAGGCCATGGTTGCCGACATAGGCCACATCCAGCACGCTGTTCTTGAACAGCTGTTTCTGCACGGCCAGGTAGTAGCTTTCCACGTAGCTGTCGCGATTGTGGCGCGGCGACCACGTGACGTTGTCTGTCGAGGAGTTGAAGTTGGTGGCCAGCCCCGTCGGAAAGCCCTGGTCGATTGTGGCGTAGCAGGTTTCCTTGGTCGAGCCGATCGGGATCACCTGCGTCGGTAGCGGCGTGGCGCAGTGATTGGCCGTCGTCGGCGCAATCTGGCTTACCGCCGCAAACTGCGCTTGCGGCGCGTTGATCGCCAGAATATTGCCGGAGCCCGCGCGGTTGTAGTGCACATAGCTCGTGCCGAAGCCGCCGCGGAAGGCAACCGTCGGCGTCACGGCGTAGGCAAAGCCGAAGCGTGGGGCAAAGTCGTTCAGGTCGGGGTCCTGCAGCGTCTTGCCATACACGCCGGAGCCGCTCGTCGGCGTGATGCCGTTGCCGCCCACCGCGCCCGGCGAAAGCGTCAACACCGTCTGCGTGATCGGGTCGAAGTTGGAGATGTAGTTATTCTCTTCGGAGTACGGCGAACCGTACTCCCAGCGCAGGCCCAGGCTCAGCGTCAGCTTCGGCGTCACCTTCCAGTCGTCCTGCGCATAGGCGCTCTGGATCGTCTGCCGCAGGTGGGCCTCGAAGTAGTTGCCCAGCGAATACGTACTGCTGGTGCCGAACAGGAAGTCGGCCCAGTAGGTGTCGGCGACCTTCGTGCTGGAAAGTTGGGTGGGGGTGCCGGCGGCGCTGGAGCACTTCCCCAGGGTGCCGATCTGTGTCCCGGCCGGGCAGCTGCTGTAACCGCCGCCGAGGGCAAACGAGCCATACAGCGGGCCGTTGTCCAGCACGCCCATCCAAACCTTCTCCCACTCATAGCCGAACTTCAGCGAGTGGTTTCCTTTCACATACGTGTAGTTGATCTTGGGATCCAGCAGCGAGGGGTTCTGGAACTGCGGATTGGTGGTCTGCCGGCCAAACGCCGTAAAACCGCCGGAGATGCTCACCGCCGGCAGACCGCCGGACAGGTTCGCGGCCGTGGGCAGGCCGGGAATGCCGAACGGCGTGGTGCCCACACTCAGCGGCGTCTTGCCGGCCTTGGTTCTCGACACGCCAAGGCGAAGATCCAGAATTCGGTTCGAGCCGAAGGTGCCCGTGTAGCCCAGCGCCACCTGCTGGTCCAAAATGCGCTGCGTGCCGGAGCTTTGCCCCTCCAGCGGCAGCGGGATCAGCGCGAAGTTCACACCGGTCTCCTTGCGGTCGCTGATGCGCAGAAAGAAGGTGGAGGTGGCGTTCGGCGTGTAATCCAGCCGCAGATCGCCCTTGTCGAAGTGATCGTTGAACGGCACCTGCTCGGAGTAGTCGCTGCTGGCCAGGCCGGTGGCAGCTAGACCGTTCACCGGTAGGCCGGGAACGTTCTGCTTAAAGGCGTTCACAATCTGTAGCGATAGCGGATTGAAGGCCGCCGTCGGAATGGCGGTGTTCGCCGCATACGTCGTGCCGGTCAGCGGATTCCGCACCGGCACCACCAGGATGCCGTTCAACTCGTTCTGCGTGGGCAGCGACAGCACATACAGCGGCTTGGTGATGCTGCGCAGACCCTCGTAATCCAGAAAGAAGAAAAACTTGTTGCGCAGCAGCGGCCCGCCGAAGTTGCCGCCGAACTGATTACGGTTGCTGGTGGGCTTGCGGAAGGGAACCACGCCACCGGTGCCGATCACGGTATTGGGCTTGAAGAAGCCCGCGGCATTCAGGTCCGTGTTGCGTAGAAAGTCATACAGCGTGGCGTGAAAGGCATTGCCGCCGCTCTGCGTAGCCACATTGATCGTGGCGCCCGAGCTGCGGCCATACTCCGCGCCCTCGTTGTTGGTCACCACGCTGAACTGCGCAACGGAATCGGGTGGAACCGAGATGATCTGATTATCAAACCCCTGGTTCGACTCGCCATAGGCATTGTTGTCCATGCCGTCGAGCAGAAAGTTGTTGAACACCGAGCGCTGCCCGTTTACGTTGTACGCGCCCTCGCGCACCAGCGCGTTCAGGTTGCTGGACGTGGTCGCCGCGCTGGGCGCCTGGCGCACACCGGTCACCAGCCCCAGCAGATCCTCGTAGTTCCGGTTGACCAGCGGCAGGCCTTCGGTCTGCGTGTTCGTAAAGGTCTGATCGCGTTGCGTCTGCTCGGTTTCAAGCTGCAGCGCCACATCGCTGACCTCGACGGAAGCCTCCGCGGTGCCGACCGGCAGACTCAAGTCAATACGCTGCCGGTTGCCGACCGAGACCGTGATGTTCTTGGCCACGGCGCTTGAAAAGCCCGGGGCCGTCGCCGAAACGGTGTACACGCCCACACGCAACTGCGGCAGATCGTACTCGCCGGCATCGCCGCTCTCGGCCTTGTTGACCACGCCCGTCGCGGTGTTCGTTACCGTGACGGCAGCGTGGGGGATCGGGGCTCCGCTCGGGTCCTTGATCGTTCCAACAACACTGCCATTCTCATACTGGGCGTACAGCGACGGCGCAAAAAGCGCCGCACCGGCAACCAAAACCGCCGGCACGGTGCGGGAAGAAAACCAGAAATTCCTAGGCATGATCCCCAAACTAAAACGCTGGCCATTTCCGGCTTGTGAACCGGAGGTAAACACTGAGTTACAACACTTCTTGCAAATCCCCCCGCCGATCCCGGCCGATCCCGGCCGATCCCCGCTTGATCCACCATTCCACGGAGGTACTCGCCCCCGGGCTTCCTCGTAGCTCACCCCTCATCCACGGCAGTGGCTCGTCCAGCGACGCGCGCATCTGGTACAAGCTATCCATGGACGCACGGCGGCTTTTCGGGCGGTTGGCGCTGCTGGTGATCTTGCTCGCTACCCAGCCCTGCGCGACGGCTCAGATGTCTCTGCCAGGCTCATCTCCCTCAGGCTCCGCGGCAAGCGATCCGGCGGTCCTTCCGTCCACCGAAGACCTGCTCCACGCAGCCGTCGAGGCTATCGGGGCCAACCACCTCGCGCAGGCCCACACCCTGCTCGACCGCGTGCGCCAGCTTGACCCCAAACAGCCCGGTCTCTGGTCGGCCTGCGGCATGCTGAGCCTCCGCGAAAACGACGCCTCCGCAGCCGTAATCGCCTTCCGGAAAGAGCTCGCCGATCATCCCGACGCCCTCCAGGTTTACGCTCCCCTGGTCTCAACGCTTGTAGGCCTGAAGCGCCGTCCCGAAGCTCTGGACACCCTCCGCGCCTGGAGCGCCGCCGCCCCCACCGATCCCCGCCCCATTGGCCTCCTCGTCGGCATCTTGCTTGACGACGGCCAGACGTCCGAGGCGATCAAGGCAGGCACCGACGGCCTCGCACGCCTTCCCGAGACCGCCCGGAACGATCTCCAACTGCAATACGCGCTGGCCTCCGCCGAATTGAAGGGCGGCGACAAAGCCTCCGGCGCCAGGCGCATGACCGCCCTGCTGCAACTCACCGACGACACCTCCGTCCGCAACAGCATCGCCTACGCCCTCGCCGATGCCGGGATGGAACTGCCCACCGCCGAGGCCACCGAACGTGCCGTTCTCAATCAGCTGGAGCTCGAAAGCGAGGGCTGGAGCCTCGACGGCAACCCGCAAATCCCACTCTTCGGCACACAACTGTTGGCCGCCGCCTGGGACACGGAGGGCTGGATCCTGTTTAAGGAAAGCAAGCTCGCCGAGGCCGAGCCGTTCGTGCGCGCTTCATTGCGCAACAATCCCCACGCCGACGTAGCGGCACACCTCAGCGCCATCGCCGCCGCCCGCGGACAGGGCAGTGCTGCGATCGCCTCAGCGAGCACAAACGCTGCGCTCCTGCGCTTGCGCACCTTCCCGTTGGGACTCTCCGGCGGGCGAAATGGCTCAGGAAGCTACCGCATCCTGCTCTCGCGCGGCAAGGTCATTCACGCCCACCGCGACTCCGGCGATCTGAACGGCCCTGCGCTCGACGCCCTGTTCTCACACGCCGACCTCTCTGCGCTCTTCCCGGCCAGCGGTTCCTACGTGCAGTTGGTCCACCGCGCGACCGTGAACTGCACATGGAAGGCATGTGAGATGGTGCTGGCGCCGTAGAGATGTCTTCGTACGGGCGTAAAGTGCCGTCGTCCTGAGCGTAGCGAAGGATCTCTGCACCGCTTTGCAGCTGCTCTGCACCCGCGGCAAACAGCCGTAGCCGCTCAGCACCGTCTCACATCACTTCTTGCTTAGAACCTCGCCCATGATCTCAGCGGTCGACTCCTGCCACGTCGGCATGCGGAAGCCCAAATTGTCCTTCAACTTGTCGCAGCTCATCCGCGAGTTCGACGGCCGCTTCGCCGGCGTCGGATACTCCGCCGTAGTAATCGGCAGCAGCTTGGCAAAGCGCTGCTCCGGTTCCGCCTCCTGCGCCAGCCGCACGAACTCCTCGGCAAAGCCGAACCACGTCGTAAATCCCGCATCGCAGGCGTGGTACACGCCGGAAGACGGCATCATTACCTCCGCCAGCGTCTTGCCCGTCGCCGCGGCCTCCGCCTCGAAGCGGGCGATGACGTGAGTCACCAGCCGAGCCAGATCGCGTGCCGAAGTCGGCGCCCCGTGCTGGTCGGCCACGACTTTCATCTGCTCTTTTTCGCGCGCAAACCGAAGGATCGTGAGCAAAAAATTCTTGCCACGCGCCCCGTATACCCAGCTCGTCCGAAACACCATGTACGGCGCTCCGCTCGCTGCCAGCGCCTGTTCGCCCGCCAGTTTGGAAGCTCCATACACCCCCAGCGGCGATGTCGGATCGTCCTCCCGCCAAGGCTCGGTCCCACCCCCGGCAAAGACATAATCGGTCGAAAAGTGCAGCACGGGCGCACCCAGCTTCGCCGCCTCCTCCGCCAACGCCTTCACCGCAGCATGATTGATCGCGTGGGAGGCTTCGGCTTCGCTCTCGGCCTTGTCCACCGCCGTGTACGCCGCGGGGTTCACAATCCAGCGCGGCTTCACCTTCCGCACATACGCGCGCACCGCTTCGGGGTCGCTCATGTCGAGCTCCGCCCGCAGCGGTGCCACGACCTCGCCCATGGCTTGCAACAGCGGCAGGCATTCCCCACCCACCTGCCCGTTCACGCCGGTCAGCAGAATGGGACCGGGTACCGCAACCCTGGACGCGCCTTGCACAATCTCTGGACTGGTCACTAGTACACCGTCTCTGTCACGATGCGCTTCAGATACTGGCCATAGGTGCTCTTGCCCAGCTTGGCCCCGAGCGCCTCCAGCTGATCCTTGTTGATGTATCCCAACCGGTACGCAATCTCTTCCGGGCAGGCAATCTTCAAACCTTGCCGGTGTTCGATGGTCTGGATAAAGTTTGAAGCCTCCAGCAGCGACTCGTGCGTGCCCGTATCCAGCCACGCCGTGCCGCGTCCCAACACCTCCGTGTGCAGCTGACCCTTCTCCAGGTACCAGCGGTTCACGTCCGTGATCTCCAGCTCGCCCCGCGGCGAAGGCTTGATGCCTTCCGCCACCGACACCACCTGTTTGTCGTAAAAGTAGATCCCCGTCACGGCGTAGCGCGACTTCGGCTTGGCCGGCTTCTCTTCAAGGGAAATCACCTTGCGGTCCTTGTCGAATTCGGCCACACCGTAACGCTCCGGATCGTTCACCGGGTAGGCAAAGACCGTCGCTCCGTCGGTGCGTGCCGCGGCCGCGCGCAGGCTCTTTGCTAAATCATGGCCGTAAAAGATGTTGTCGCCCAGCGCCAACGCGCAACCGTCGCCGGCAAGAAACTCTTTGCCGATCAGAAACGCCTGCGCCAGCCCATCGGGCGACGGCTGCACCGCATACTGCAGCTTCAACCCCCACTGCGATCCATCGCCCAGCAACGCCTCAAACCGGGGCGTGTCCTGGGGCGTCGATATCAACAGAATTTCGGTGATCCCCGCCAGCATTAGAGCCGAAAGCGGGTAATAAATCATTGGTTTGTCATACACCGGCAGCAGCTGCTTGGAGATACTCTGTGTCACCGGGTGAAGCCGCGTGCCGGAACCGCCTGCAAGAATAATGCCCTTCATTTGGAGACCGCCTCGCCCGTGCGGTCGGCATAGTTCGCCGAAACCCACTGCTGATAGCTACCGCTGGTCACGCCTTCCACCCACTCGCGGTTGTCGAGGTACCACTGCACCGTCTTGCGCAGCCCGGTCTCAAAGGTCTCCTGCGGCTTCCATCCAATCTCGCGCTCGATCTTGGTCGCATCGATCGCATAGCGCCGGTCATGGCCCGGACGATCCTTCACGGAGGTAATCAGCTGCGCATGCGGCTTGTACGGCGAATCCGGCACCAGCTCATCGAGCAGCGCGCACACCGTGTTCACCACCTCGCGATTAGAGCGCTGATTCACGCCGCCCACGTTGTAGGTCTCGCCGATCTTGCCCTTCTTCAGCACCTCGGCGATGGCCCGGCAATGGTCCACCACATAAAGCCAATCACGCACCTGCAGGCCGTCGCCGTAGATCGGCAGCGGCTTGCCCGCGAGCGCGTTATTGATAATCAACGGAATCAGCTTTTCCGGGAACTGGTACGGACCGTAGTTGTTCGAGCAGTTGGTCACCAGCACCGGCATCTTGTAGGTGTGCACCCAGGCGCGCGCCAGGAAGTCCGAAGCCGCCTTCGAGGCCGCATACGGGCTGTTCGGCGCATAGGGTGTGGTCTCGGAAAATGCCGGATCTTCGGGCTCCAGCGTCCCGTACACCTCGTCGGTCGAAACATGCAAAAAGCGGAAATTCTTCGCGTCTTCCTCGTTCAACGTGCCCAGGTACGTGCGTGCGGCCTGCAGCAGCGTGAAGGTGCCGTGGATGTTGGTCTGGAGGAAGACCTCGGGCCCCAGGATCGAGCGGTCAACGTGGCTTTCGGCGGCAAAGTGCACGATCGCGCGTGGCTGGTGCTTGGCGAAGATCTCCGCCACGACAGCCGGGTCGTCAATATCGCCCTGCACAAAGGTGTACTCCGGCCGGTCGGCCACCGTGGCCAGCGTCTGCGGATTGCCCGCATACGTCAGCTTGTCAAGGTTCACCACGGGACCCAGCTTCTCGCCCAGCCAATGGAGCACGAAGTTGCCCCCAATAAAGCCCGCGCCCCCCGTTACCACGATTGTTTCCGTCATCCTGCCTCGGCCTTTCCTGTGTCGCCTGCTTGAAATGGTGTAGCGATCGCTTCTTCGCGTTCTGTGCTTTGCGTCTTCCGATTATCCCGCCGAATGGCCGGCAGTACCAGCCCCTTTGGAAAACGTTCGTAACGCCTATAGCCTGTGACCTTTGTCACGTTCCCTGGCCGGAACGCAGCGTTGCCGTATGCAACGCTTGCTTCTCACCATAAAGCCGGAAGAAGAAGACAACGTTAGTTTTTCGTCCGGGAAAGCAGATCCAAGCCCACGCCGCGCTCCCTCGGAAAGCCCGGCATACGCCGTCCCCCGCCCGGAGCCTTGACGGCCGCGCGCAAACAGCGGATGATGGGGCCAACCATACACTGGGTCTTCGCAGAAAGACCATTTTGTGCTCAGCTTACTTTCCGCTGGCATCGCTTCACGTTCCGTAGGGCATGTGCAACCGCAACCGGCCAGCCTCTGGCCTTTGCACGCACGTCTGGGAGGACGTCCCTTTGAACACCCCTTTGAAAAACAAGAAGCCAGCTTCACTGAAAGCCAAACTCTTTGCCCCGCTGCTGCTCCTGGCCGCCCCCCTGGTGGTCGCTCCCCAGGCTGCGCGCGCCGCCGAGCAGCTGGTCCCGGCCGGATCCCTGATCCAGTGCACGGTCGCCGAGCCCAAAATCAACTCTAAAACCGAATCGATCGGCGACCCCGTCCTCTGCGGCGTCAGCCACGTGGAGCTCTACGGACGTTCGGTCTTTCCTTACGGCACCTATCTCGAAGGCCGCTTTGAGGACTACAGGGATCCCGGCCACTTCGTCGGCAAGGGATGGATGGAGCTCAAGTTCGACCGCCTCATCCTCGGCAACACCGTTGTGCCGTTTGCCGGCAAGGTGGTCTACGTGCCCAAGTACCCGGTCGACAAGGAAGGCCGCATCCATGGCACCGGTCACCCCGTCCGCGATGCCATCGAGTGGGCCATCCCTGTGCTCTGGCCCATCGATTTGCTCAACCTGCCCCGCCGCGGCCCGCGCCCCACGCTCAAGCCTGAAACCCGGCTGACGCTCAAGGTCATGGATGACTTCGTGATCCCGGACCGCAATCAGGTCGCCCAGGACTCGGGCCTGATTCCGCGCGTGCAGCAAAATAACGCTCCGCAGCAAAATTACGCTCCGCAGCAAAACTATGCTCCGCAGAACTACGCTCCGCAGGCTTACGCTCCGCCGGTGCAGCAGAGCTACGCCCCGCCGCCGCCGGCCTACGCCTACGCGCCGCCGCAACCTGTCATGTACGTCGCGCCGCAGCCCGTCTTTGTGTCGGCTCCCGTGCTCTATGGCTACCTACCCCCGCCGCCTCCATCCGTGGTCGTGCCCTATGGTTACGCGCCCTACGGTCCGGTCGCGAACACGGCCTACCGTCCCCGCTACTACTCGCCCTACTAACCCCTCACCTCTACTCCACAACGAGGACCTGCCGCCCCTGTCGAAGTTCACAGGAGGGCAGGTCCTTTCCCTTGTCTCAACGCCTTGTCTCAGCGTCTGGTCTCAACGTCTTGTCTGAACGCCGACGATGCCAGCCTGCGGCCGGGCAGTCCCTACTTTCGGAGCTTGGCGCGATCCATCGTGATGGTTGTTTTCACGCCGGCTTTCAGCAGTACGCGCAGGTTCGCCTCACGCATGGAGCGCGGATCGAAGAGGCGGTTGAGCGCCAGGCCATCCACCAGCGCTCCAAGGTGCGCCGCGGTCTCCCGCTTGTGGGCCGCGGATCTGCCTTTCAGCTCCGGCAGCAGTTCATCGATGTGCTGCTCCGCACAGCGCATCTTCATGGCGTTGTGCAGGGCCGCGAGCCGTTTCTGCTGCGGTCGGCGAATCGCATACAGCTTGAATTCGATCGACAGCAGCATGCGGCGGCGATTTTTGGCCAGGCTCGCCAGCAGCGTGGTCAAGGCCTCGATCCTTTGCTCGATCGATTTTTGGCCTTCGAACGCGGCGCGGATCCGCTTTTTGTCGCGCTCCAAATCCTCCTCGAAAATGGCAAAGAAGACATCTTCCTTATCCTGAAAATGGGCGTAAAAAGCCCCTCGCGTCTTGCCCGCGGCCGCGGCGATATCCTCCAGGCGCGCCTGTTCGAAGCCGTCCCGCGCAAAGATGTCGCGTGCGGCGTTCACCAGTTCAAGCCGTGTCGCGCGCGCCCTCGCCTGCCGCGGCGGGGCGGCATTTGCGTCTATTTCACGGGAGAGCAACGGATTTTCTGAATCTTTCACGCAGCCCTCAGACTCTCACGAATCGATACATGCGTGTATGTTTCTGACATACTGCAAACGTGGGACAACCGTTCATGATTGAGAAGACCCGTTTTTTCCGAGGAAGTCTACAAGCATCCGCCGCGGGCACCGTAGCGGCCTTGTGCGTTTCGGGTGGCACGCTGCTGCTCTCCGGTTGCGCAAAGCCTGCCGCGGCTCCTGCCGGCGCCATGGGGCCCATGCCCGTTCATGCCGTACGCGCCACGACGGCCGATGTGCCCGTAACCGGTTCCTGGGTTGGCACCATGGATGGCTATGTCAATGCCAACATCCAGCCGCAGGTCAGCGGCTATCTCATTAAGCAGCTGTACCGCGAAGGCTCCAATGTCAGCAAAGGGCAGGTGCTCTTTGAAATCGATCCCCGGCCCTTTCAGGCTTCGCTCGATCAGGCCCAAGGACAGCTCGCGCAGGCACAGGGGCAGCTCGGCCAGGCCCAGGGCCAGGTGGGGCAGTCGCAGGCCGCGCTGGGTCTGCAGCAGATCAACGTGAACCGCGATACACCGCTTGCCAATCAGCGCGCCATCGCGCAAAGCCAGCTGGACAACGACAAGCAGGGCTTTACGCAGGCGCAGGCGGCCGTGCGCTCGGCGCAGGCGCAGACCGCCACCGCGCAGGGCCAGATCGCCACATCCCGTGCGCAGATTGCCACCGCCAGGCTCAACCTCGGCTTTACGCAGGTGCGTTCGCTGATCTCGGGCGTAGCCGGGCAGGCGACCACGCAGGTCGGCAACCTCGTCAGCCCGCAATCGACGCTTACGGCGGTCTCGCAGCTGGATCCCATCAAGGTTTACTTCTCTATCTCGGACGCGGAGTATCTCGCACTCGTGCGGCGCGCGCAAAGCGGCCATGCGGACCTGCTGCACAGCGGCGCGAACTTGCCGTTGACGCTCTCTTTGGCCAGCGGCGACAGGTACCCGCAAACCGGTCACATCGTCTTTGTCGATCGCCAGATCAACCAGCAGACCGGCGCCATTCGCGTCGCCGCCGCGTTCCCGAACCCCGGCAACGTGCTGCGCCCCGGCCAGTTCGGACGCGTCTCCGCCGACACCCAGATCCTTCACAATGCCCTGCTGATCCCGCAAATCGCCGTCACCGAGTTGCAGGGCGAAGAGCAGGTCCACGTCGTAGGCTCTGACGGCAAGGTGCACGTTGTCACGATCCAACTCGGTCCGCAGATCGGTCCCAACTGGGTCGTCAAGGGCGGCCTGCAGCCGGGCGCCGAGGTCATCACCGATCAGCTGCAGAAGCTGGCCGAAGGTATGCCCGTCAAGGCAACCGTCACCGATGCCAACACGCAGCCCGTGGCCTCCACCAGCAACGACGCGACAGGGAGGTAACCGGTGTCGAAGTTCTTTATCAGGCGACCCATCGTCGCCATCGTCATCGCGATCCTCACGGTCATCATCGGCCTGGTCACGCTGACGTCTTTGCCCATCTCGCAATACCCGAACATCGTGCCGCCGGAGGTTCAGGTGCAGGCCACCTACCCCGGTGCCGATGCGCGCACGCTGGTGCAATCCGTGGCCACGCCGCTTGAAGAGCAGATCAACGGTGTCGACAACAGCATTTACATGTACTCGGAAAACGCCAACAACGGCCAGGCGACCGTGTACGTGGACTTCGACGTAAAAACCGATCCCAACATCGATCAGGTCCTCACCCAGCTGCGCGTCTCGCAAACCCAGTCGCAGCTGCCCGCCCAGGTCAACACCGCCGGCATCCTCGTACAAAAGGCGCAAACCTCGCCGCTGATGCTGGTTTCGGTCAGCTCACCAAGTGGGCAGTACGGCGCGGACTTCCTCACCAACTACGCCATCATCAACCTCCAGGATGAGCTCACGCGTGTGCACGGCGTGGGTCGCGTGCAGGTCTTCGGCGGCCAGTACGCTCTGCGCGTCTGGGTGCAGCCGGACAAACTCGCGCAACTGGGTGTGACGGCCACCGACGTCATCAACGCGCTCAGCGTGCAGAACAATGTAAACCCCGCCGGCCAGATCGGCGCCGAACCCGTCCCCGCGGGCCAGCAGTTCACCTATACCGTACAGACGCAGGGACGCCTTGTCTCGCCCGAGGAGTTCGGCGCCATCATCGTGCGCGCCAACGCCGATGGCTCCGTCCTGCACCTGCGCGACGTGGCCCGCGTCGAACTCGGCACCCAGGTCTATAACCTGACCGCACGCTACAACAAGGCGCCTGCCGGCGTGCTCGGCATCTATCAGCTGCCCGGCTCGAACGCCGTCCAGACCGCCGCCGACGTTCGCAAAAAGCTCGACGAGCTCAAGCAGCGCTTCCCCGCGGGCCTCCAGTATGAGGTGCCGCTCGACACCACCAAGGCCGTCAGCGCGGGCATCCACGATATCCTCGTCACGCTCTCGATCGCCCTGTTGTTGGTCATTCTCGTCGTCTTCCTGTTTCTGCAGGGCTGGCGCGCCACGTTGATTCCCCTGCTGGCCGTGCCTGTATCCCTCATCGGCACGTTCACGCTGTTTCCGTTGCTGGGCTTTTCCATCAACACGCTTTCGCTCTTCGGCCTCGTGCTCGCCATCGGTCTAGTCGTCGATGACGCCATCATCGTCGTCGAAGCCGTGGAACACCTGATCGACTCCGAAGGCATGAGCCCGCAAGACGCCACCATTCGTGCCATGGAAGAGGTCGGCGGCCCGGTCGTGGCCATCGCTATCATTCTTGCCGCGGTGTTTATCCCCACGGCGTTCATTCCCGGCATCACCGGCCGCCTTTATCAGCAGTTCGCCGTCACCATCGCTGTGTCGGTGTTGATCTCGGCCTTCAATGCCCTCACGCTCAGCCCGGCGCTCGCGTCGTTGCTGCTGAAGCCCAAGGACAAGAACCGCAAACCCGGCCCGCTGCAGCGCTTCTTTGACGCCTTCAACCGCTTCTTCGGCAGAACCACGGACAGGTACGTTTCCACCTCAAAGCTCCTGATCCACAAATCCGGCTTAGCCATGATCGTGCTCGCGGTGGTTGCGGTCGTGGCGGTCTTGATGGCGGCCCGTCTGCCGGGCGGGTTTATCCCTACCGAAGATCAGGGCTATCTCTTCGTGGCGCTGCAGCTGCCGGATGCTTCCAGCCTGCAGCGCACCGACGCCGCCGCGCAGGAGGTCACCCAGGCACTGCTGGATACACCGGGCATCGGCGGTGTCATCGCCGTCAACGGCTTCAGCCTGCTCACCCTCACGCAGAGCACCAACACCGCCTTCTTCTTCGTCTCACTGAAACCCTGGGACGAGCGCAAATCGGAGGCCGAACAGCTCACCAGCATTCAGGCCAGCCTGGGGCGCAAGCTCGGCGGCGTGGGTCAGGGTCTGGCCTTCAGCTTCCCGCCACCCGCGATCCCCGGCATCGGCACCTCGGGCGGCGTCACCATGGAGGTGGAAGACCGCTCCGGCACGGACGATCCCGCCTTCCTCACCAAAAACCTGTACGCCTTCCTCGGCGCCGCCTCCAAGCGCAAGGAGATCGCCCAGGCCATCCCTTCCTATCTGCCCGCCGTTCCGCAGCTCTACGCCGATGTCGATCGCGAAAAGGCCAGCGAACAGCAGGTCGCGCTGACTGATGTCTACACCACCATGTCCACCTTCATGGGGGGCTACCTGGTCAACTACTTCAATCGCTTCGGCCGCCAGTGGCAGACCTACGTCGAAGCCGAAGGTTCCTCACGCACAAACATCAGCAACATCAACCAGTTCTATGTGCGCAGTGCCAACGGCAGCCAGGTACCGCTTGCCTCGCTCGTGCACGTGAAGCAGATCACCGGCCCCGAATTCATCACCCATTTCAATGAATTTCCCGCCGCGCAGCTGAACATCGCCGGCGCGCCCGGCTACAGCTCCGGCCAGGTCCGCGCCGCGCTCGAAGAGGTCTTTCAGCAGACCCAACCCAAGGGCATGGGCTTTGACTACTCCGGCATTAGCTACCAGGAGCAGCAGGCCGCGCTCGGCGTCCCCACCTGGGCCGTCTTTTCACTCTCCATCTTTGTGGTCTTCCTCATCCTCGCCGCGCTGTATGAGAGTTGGTCGCTGCCCTTCAGCGTTTTGCTTTCCACGCCCGTCGCCATCCTCGGGGCTTACATTGCGCTCACGCTGCGCGCCTTTGAAAACGACATCTTCGCCACCATCGGCCTCATCATGCTGATCGGCCTCTCCGCCAAAAACGCCATCCTCATCGTCGAGTTCGCCGTGACCAACTACAAGGCCGGCCAGAGCATCTCCGACGCCGCCCTCAACGCGGCCCGCCTGCGCTTCCGTCCCATCGTGATGACCGCCCTGGCCTTTATCTTCGGTTGTCTTCCGCTTTGGACGGCTACCGGCGCGGGTGCCGTCTCGCGGCGCATCCTGGGCACGGTGGTCGTCGGCGGCATGCTGCTGGCCACGGTCGGTGGCATCCTGCTGATTCCGGTCTGCTTCGCGGTGGTGGAATACCTTTCGCATCGCTTCAGCCACGGCGGCAAGGGCACCACGATGGATTCCAAGCAATCCGCCGAACCCGGCCTCGACGGTCCACCCGACCACGACGACAAGCAGCGGCAACAGCACCCGGCCTGAAAGGAGATCGCCATGCTCAACATGACCAAAACATTCACCAACCAGGGCAAGCGTCTTCTTACCGGCACGGCCTGTCTTTCTCTGGCCGGCTTCGTCCTCGCCGGCTGCAACATCGGCCCGAAGTACACACGCCCCGCCGCGCCGGTGCCGCCCGCCTTCCGCGGTGCCGATAACGCCACTGTCTCCAGCGATCCCAACGGCTCGCTGGGCGATCAGCAATGGGCGCAGGTCTTCCATGAACCCGAACTGCAGGACTTCATCCGCATCGCGCTCCAGAACAACTTCGATCTGCGGGTGGCTGCGGAGCGCATCCTGGAGCAGCAAGCGCAGGTCCGTATCACGCGTGCAGCGCAGTTCCCACAGATCACCGTGGGCGGCACGGGCATAGGGGCGGAGTTCCCCAACACCCTCGGCAGCACCATTCAAAGTCCGCTCACCTTCGGCAGCTACAACGTCTCCGCCGCGTGGACTCCGGACTTCTGGGGTATTTACCGCAAGCAGACGCAGGCGGCGCGGGACACTCTGCTGGCCCAGGTCTGGGCGCAGCGCGCCGTGCGGTTGAGCCTGGTGCAGCAGGTGGCGACCACCTACTTCGAGCTGCGCCTGCTCGATCAGCAGCTGGCGGTCTCGCAGCAGACGTTGAAGGTGCGCCAGGATTCGGTGAACCTGACCCGGACGTTGGAGCAGGGCGGGGCCTCGCCGCTTTCGGACGTGCGCCAGGCCGAAGAGCTGCTCTACACCGCCAGCAACCAGATCCCTCTGCTGGAGCAGCAGATTCAGCAAAACGAAAACGCCATGAAGTTACTGCTGGGCGAAAATCCCGGTCCCGTGGCGCATACCGATCCGAACGCCCTGGCGCCGCCGCCGGGGGACCTGCCGGTCGGCCTGCCGTCGCAGCTGCTGGAGCGCCGCCCGGACATCCAGCAGGCGGAAGCGCAGTTGCGCGCGGCCAACGCACAGGTTGGGGTCGCCAAGGCGCAATTCTTTCCCCAGCTCACGTTGAACGCCTCGGGCGGCCTGGGTGGCAACACCTTTGCCAACCTGTTCAACACCTCCGGGCAGACGGTCTACGGCTACGGCATCGCCTCTCAGCCCATCTTTGAGGGAGGCAAACTGCGCGGGCAGCTGCAACTCTCCGAACGGCAGAAGCAGGAGATGGTACTCGACTACCAGAAGGCCATCGCCACGGCCTTTCACGACGTTTCCAACGCTCTGATCGCCGTCAACAAGCAGCGTGCCGCGCGCGTCGAACAGCAAAAACTCGTCTCGGCGGCGCAGGACGCCACGCGCCTCGCCCGCATCCGCTACCAGGGCGGCGCCACCAGCTATCTGGAGGTCCTCACCACGGATACCACGCTGTTCTCCGCGCAGCTGAACCTCGCCAGCGCACAGCAAACGGAGGCCCTCACCCTCGTGCAGCTTTACAGCGCCCTCGGCGGCGGTTGGCAGTAATTCGGCCGCAATCTCCCGCTCATCGCATCGGCCGAAGAAGCCCAAAGTACGTTTGCTGCATCTCAAGCAACTGAATTTCAAGCAACAAAGCGCAAAGGGCAGCACGAGCGCCCATCCCCTCTTCTCCCCGCCGGATCCACCGATCCCTACGTCCTCTACGTCCTCTACGTCCGATCCGGCGGGAATGGAGCTCTGTTCATGGCATTACTCATTACGCTGAGGATCAACGGGATCACCGGCATCAACGCGAATACCGGGATCAACCGTGCGCGGCGAAGGCTGGAGATGGAGCCCTGGGTTACGTTGCTCGCCGCCGAAGACAACATGCCCGAGCTGCTGCACAGACGGATCGTCCCGTCCTCCATCGCCAAAGGCCGTGTCCTGCGCTTCGACACGGAAAAGGCGATGGCGATCCCCGGCGGGGTCACGATCTTCACGCAGGGAAACCGGCCCGAGCTCTCAGAAAAAGCGAAGGTCCACAACCTCGCCGAGCACCACATGCCCGTCAACGCCGATATCGATGCCATCGACGTCCTCTTCGTCCACGAGGATCAAAAGGCCAGCCCCATCGGGGCCAAGGGCCTGGGTGAGATTGGCATCGTCGGCACCGGCGCGGCAATCGCTAACGCGACTTATCACGTCACTGGCCGCCGTGTTCGGGATCTGCCGATCACGAGAGAAAAGGTGTTGGGCATTGGCTAAGCTGCAAGCGGCACCCCCAATTTGGCGATACAAAACTTCGGCGCGGAGGCTCCTCCTAAGCACCACGGCATCCGCACTGTGCCTGCTCGTACCGTGCCTGTTCGCACCGTGCCTGTCTGCGCAGAGCCCGGCCTCCACGGTCATGGGACCGACCTCCCCCACGCCCCTGCCGCTCTCCGGCCGGCAGGGGCAGACCGGCGAGGTTTCCGTCACACAGCGCACGGCTACCGGCGGATCGACCAACAGCGTCGATTCCATCACCAGCACCCTCACAGTTACGCCGCCCTACAGCGGCAGCGTCGCCACCGGCAAACTGTCTGACCACGCTCTCGCACTCACCCTCGCCAACGCGCTCGCGATGGGGCTTCACTACAACCTCGGCGCCATCGAGCAGACCAACGCCGTGCAACAGGCCGAAGGCCAGCGAACCGTCGCCAAAAGCACGCTGCTGCCCAACCTCAACACCGGCGTCAGCGAAACCTTTGAGCGCGAAAATCTCCGCACCCTGGGCGTCTCCCTTACCATCATTCCGGAGTCCGTAAAGTTCAACTACTACGACGCGCGCGCCGCCCGGCTGCAGCAATCGGTGTTTGATCTGGTACGCATTGACAATCTCCACAGCGCCAGCGAGGCCGTCAAGGCCAGCCTGCAACAGGCCAAGAACGCCCGCGATCTCGTCGTGCTCGCCGTCGGCGGAAGCTATCTGCAACTCAATGCCACTGAGGCGCGCCTCAGCGCCCAGCAGGCCGAGGTGGAAAACGCGCGCGCCGTCGCCAAGCAGGCCGCCGATCGCTTCGCCGCCGGCCTCGCTGCCCGCGTCGATGCCGAACGCGCCCAGGTGCAACTGCAGTCCGAACAGCAGCGGCTCCGCTCGCTTGAAGCCGACCGCGACAGCCAAAAACTTCGCCTCGGCCGCATCATCGGCCTTCCGCTCGGCCAGGAGTTCCTCCTCTCCGAAGACTTTCACTTCACCCCGCTAGCGGACCTCACCCTCGACACCGCCCTGCAGCGTGGATTCCAGGCCCGCGCCGACATCAAGGCCGCCGAAGCCAGCGTTCGTTCCGCCGAGCAGAGCCTCAAGGCCGCACATGCCGAACGGCTTCCCAATCTTGCCGTCGATGCCAACTTCGGAGCTGCGGGCACAACGCCCTCCAACCACTCCACCGGTGTTTACACCGTCTCCGGCCTGCTCACCATTCCACTCTATGAAGGCGGCCGCATTCACGGCGACATTCAGCAGGCGGAGGCCGCACTGCATCAACGCAAGGCCGAGCTCGAAGACGCGCGCGGCCAGGTCGATCAGGATGTGCGCCAGGCCTTTATCAATCTGAACGCCGCCGCCGACCAGGTCGGCGTCTCCAAAAGCAACGTGGGCCTCTCGCACGACTCGCTCGAGCAATCCCGTGATCGCTTCGCCGCCGGCATCACCGATACCGTCGAGCTCGTGCAGGCCGAACAGTCCGCCGTGCAAGCTGACGACGACTACATCACTGCGGTCTACGAACACAACCTCGCAAAGATCTCGCTCGCCCGCGCCATGGGCAACGCTGAAGCGAATCTGCCCCAGCTCTTAAGGAAATAGACGTTAAGGAAATAACGCATGCCCGATTCCTCGCTCCCTGGCTCTGACGACGCGATGCGCCCCACACCGGCGGAAGAACAGAACAGTCTCCTGCTGCGCATGCTTTACGACGAGCAGGCCAGACTCCGCGCCGAGCTCGAAGCCGTGCGCTCCCAAAAGGAGCAGGCCGGCGACAAAAAGGACGGCGGCGACGACGAGAAAAAGGATGGCAAGGATGGCAAGGACGGCGACGGCGACGGCGACGGCGACAAAGACGGCGAGGAAGACAAAGAAAAGAAGCCGCCCATCACCCAGCGCATCGGCGCCTGGATCAAAAGCCATCCGCTCTACAGCCTGCTCATCCTCCTCGGGTTCGTCCTCCTCCTCGTCGCCATCATCTGGCTCTTTGTGTATCTCGGCAAGTACGTGGAAACCGACGACGCCTTTGTAGACGGCCACACTGACCCCATCAGTGCCCGCATCAATGGCTTCGTCAGCGGTGTTTATGTGGAAGACACCTACTTCGTAAAGAAAGGGCAGCTGCTGCTGCAGCTCGATCCGCGCGACTACCAGATTGCCAAGGAGCAGGCCGTCGCTCAACTCGGCCAGGCAACGGCCAACGTCGCCGCCCAGCAGCCCAACGTACCGATCACCGCGACCACGCAGGGCTCGCAGGTTCTCACGCAACAGCAGGATGTCGCCAGCGCGGAAGCCAACGTCGCTGCCACGCAGTCTCGCTATGGGGCCGCGCTCTCTGACCTGCGGGAAGCCGAGGCCAATGAAGCCAACGCCGCCCGGGAAGAGGAGCGTTACAAGCAGCTGGTCATGAAGGAGGAGGTCTCCCGCGAGATGTACGATCAGCGCGCCACGCAGGAGCGAGCCCAGGCCGCCGTGGTCACCTCCCGCCGTCAGACCGCCGATGCCGATGCCAAGCAGGTCACACAGGCGACGGCTCAGCTCAGGCAGGCGCAGGTGTCTCTCAAGCAGGCGCAAAGCAATCTGCCGCGCCAGATCGCCGCGCAGCGGGCCACGCTCGTCGAACGCCAGGCCGCTGAAAAACAGGCCCTCGCCAACGCCGATCAATCGGAACTCAACCTCCAGTACACCCGCATCTACGCCCCCGAAGACGGCATCATCGGCGACAAGAGCGTACAACTCAACTCGCAGGTCACCGCCGGCCAGGAGATGTTCGCCCTCACCCAGACCAATGACATCTGGGTCACCGCGAACTTCAAGGAAACCGAGATCACCGACATGCACCCCGGCCAGTCCGTAGCCATTTACGTCGACGCCCTCAAGCAGGACTTTCAGGGCTACGTCGAAGCGTTGCCCGGCGGCTCCGGCGCGGTCTACAGCCTCTTGCCGCCGGAAAATGCCACCGGCAACTACGTCAAGGTGGTGCAGCGTCTGCCCGTGCGCATCCGGTTCAAACCCGGCCAGCCCGGCGCCGAGCGCCTGAGGCCGGGCATGTCCGTCGAACCGAAGGTCTGGGTCAAATAATGCGGCATCACTCTCAAAATTCCGAGGATCGGGTCTGATGCCGGGCGGTGCGGATGCCGGCTGGAAGCCGAAGGTCAATCCATGGCTGATTGCGATCGCGGTCATGATCGCCACCTTCATGGAGGTGATGGATACCTCCATCGCCTCGGTGGCCGTGCCCTATATCGCGGGCTCCACCGCTTCGACCACCGATGAAGCCGAGTGGGTGCTCACCGTCTACCTCGTCGCCAACGCCGTCTTTCTTCCCGCCAGCAACTACTTCGCGGAGCGCTTCGGCCGCAAGAAGTTCCTCATGACCTCCATCGCCGTCTTCACGGTCGCCTCTGTCCTCTGCGGCCTCGCCCCCACGCTCGGTTTGATCTTGCTGGCGCGCATCATCCAGGGCGCGGCCGGCGGGGCGCTGCAGCCGTTGGCGCAGGCGATCCTGGTGGAAAGCTTTCCTCCGGAAAAACAGGGCCAGGCGCTGGGCCTGTACGCTCTGGGCATCGTCATTGCCCCGGTGGTTGGGCCGGTCTTCGGGGGCTATCTTACCGTGGCGCTCTCCTGGCGCTGGGCGTTTTACATCAACGTGCCCATGGGCCTATTGGCCCTGCTGCTGCAGAGCAAGTTTCTCGAAGACCCGCCTTCGATCAAGAATGCAAAGCCGGGCCGATTCGATGGCATCGGGTTTGGCCTCCTGGCTCTCTGGATTGCGGGCATGCAGTTCATGCTCGACAAAGGGCAGGAGCAGGACTGGTTCGGCGATATCCGCATCCGCTGGGCCATCGGTGTAATGATCGGGGGCTTCCTCCTGTTCGTCCTTTGGGAGCTGCTGCATGATAAGCCGCTGGTGGACATGACGGTCTTCAAAGACCGCAATCTGTCCCTGGGCTGCGTGCTGATCTTCGTCCTGGGCATCGGTCTGTACGCTCTGACGACCATCTTGCCTGTCTTCTACCAAGATCTGCTGGGCTATGACGCCTACAAAGCGGGACTTGCCGTCAGTCCGCGCGGTTTGGGAGCCTTTGTGGCGGCTCTGGCCGTCGGTGCGGCTACATCCAAGTTCGATCCACGAAAAATTGTCTCCCTGGGATTTGCTGTGATCGCCGTATCCACGCTGTGGCTGGGCTTCGTCACATTGCAAATTTCACCCTGGTCTCTCTTCTGGCCGATCACCTGGAGCGGCGTGGGCCTGTCCATGGTCTTCGTTCCACTCTCCAAGGTAGCGCTGGGTACGCTCTCGCAAAAGCAAACAGGCATCGGCAGCGGCGTCTTCAACTTCATGCGCAACGTGGGCGGCAGCGTGGGCATCTCCGCCGCCAACACCATCTCGCAGCGCCACGCGCAATCCCGCCGCTTTGAGCTCCTGCACTGGCTCTCCGGAGGGAACTGGATCTACCAGCGCACGATCCAGCTCCGGACCGCGACCATGGCGCAGCACGCCGGTCCCCGCATTGCGAACCTTCGTGCACTGTCTCTCACCAGCGCCGGCCTCACACGGGAGGCGCAGCTCTGGGCCTATGTCGATGTCTTCCGTTACATGGCCCTGGTGCTGGCCATCTGCGTTCCGGGGGCCTTCTTGTTGAAGAAAACAAAACCCGGCGCCTCGGAAGGAGCCGGCTAGAGCTGCTCGCGTGCAGAATTTGCGTGTAGGTCTATGTGTAGGTATGGCAGCGCCGTCATCCTGAGCGTAGCGAAGGATCTCCGTATTTTGTCGCGCTGCCTGAACCTCCTCGTACCCGAGCGACAACCGCTCGTCTGCCCCATACGTCTCGGAGAGAACCTGACATGCTGTCATAGTTGCGGCCTGCCATAAGGTTTCCGTGTTCAGGTTCGGGGTTGTGCCCGCATCGCGCGAGGCTCACGACCCGCATCCAAGGTCGGAGACTGACTGCTCGAGGATCCTCATGCCTGGACGTACGGTTGTCCGATGCGCGCATCGCACTTGGCTGCCGCGCAGCCTCCTGTGCCTGGCACTTGCCTTGCCGACAGGCAGCAGCCCCGTGCGCGCCCAGCTGGTCGGGGGTCAGCTGGCCGGGAGTCAACTGGCCGCAAACCCAGCCGCGCCGCCTCCTTTGACCGTCGAGCAGATTGGGGCGCAGCTACAGCACACCAGCGACCTGCGCGCCCTGGCTCTCCGCAGCTACGAGAGCCGGCGTGTCATGACGTTGTCCTATAAAGGCAAGCTGGCCGATAAACTGGCCTCCGAGACGGTGCAGATGACCTATACCGCTCCCGGTTCCAAGCAGTTCGTCATTCTTTCCGCCAACGGTTCGCCGCTGCTCCGCGACAGCGTCTTCCAGCGCGCCATGGACAGCGAACAGGAGGCCGCCGGCCGCACCGATGTCCGGATGACGCCCGCCAACTACGAAATGAAGCTGCTCGGCTCCGAGCGGCTGCCCGAAGGCGAATGCTACGTGCTCTCCGTCACGCCGCGCCATAACAATCGCTTCACCTACCGCGGCAAAATCTGGGTGCAGAGTACCGACTTCGCGATCGTCCGCATCGACGCCGAACCCGTCGAAACACCGTCTTTTTGGGTTAAAAACGGCTCGTTTCGTACCGAATACAGCAAGGTGGGCGACTTCTGGTTTCCGGCCCGCATGATCTCCAACAGCCACATCCGCCTCGGCGGCGATGCCACCCTCACGATTCAGTACGGTCCCTACCACATCCTGAGCACCAACCCCATGCCCACCTCTCCGTCCCCGCGGGCCATGGAATAGGCGGCACCGCCGGGCCAGGCACCGCCGGGCCAGGCACCGGGCCTGGCGCCGTGGCAGGCGCCGTGGCAAGCACCGTGCCTGCAAGCCGATCAGGCCTCCCGCGCCTTCCCCGTCGCACGCGCAATCAGCACAGCGCTGTAGGCGGCACCGAAGCCGTTATCGATGTTGACCACACTGACGTTGGGACTGCACGAGTTCAGCATGCCCAGCAGCGCGGAGACCCCACCGAACGAAGCGCCATAGCCGACCGAGGTGGGAACCGCCAGCACCGGCACCGCCACCAGGCCGCCGACCACCGAAGGCAGCGCGCCCTCCATGCCCGCGCAGACGATCACCGCATCCGCGGCTGCCAACTGCTCGCGTACGGCCAGCACCCGTTGCAGCCCGGCGACACCCACATCGTACAGCCGCGTGACCCGTGTGCCGAAGGTCTCCGCCGTCACCGCGGCCTCCTCCGCTACGGGCAGGTCGCTGGTACCGGCACACAGCACCGCAACGTGACCCATCGCCTCCCGCTCACGCCCCTGGCGCAATGAAAGCGTGCGTGCCATACCGTTATGAACGGCCTCCGGGTGCCGCGCGAGCACGGCTTCCGCCGTTGCCTGCGAAGCGCGCGTCGCCAGCACATCCACCCCGTCCGCGGCCAGCGACGTGAAGATCGCCACGGTCTGCTCCGGCGTCTTGCCCGCGGCGTAAATCACCTCGGGCAGCCCCGTTCGCAGGCTGCGGTGATGATCCACACGCGTGTGCCCTAGGTCCTCAAAGGGCAGCGTCGCAAGCCGTTGCGCGGCGGTCGCGATGGTGGTCTCGCCGCGCTCCACGGCAGCCAGCAGTTGCAGAAGATCAGCGGGTGTCATCGCGTCAGGCCTGCGTCCCGCGATAGGCGGCCAGGGCAGCCTCTTGCACCAGCTTCAGCGGCACCTCGTGCGCCTTTGCGGCGGCCCGGCAGTCTTCGAACTCGGGCGCGGCGTTGCGCTCCTCGTCTCCAGCCCGGCCGACCTTCACGCGAATCACACCGTACTTCGTCTCCACCGCAATCTGCACGCGCTCCAGACAAATCCGGCGGTCCTGCCGAACGCGCAGGCCGAGCGTCGGCGTCTCGCGCAGCAGCATCGCCTCGAAATCAGCGCTCGACGCCGGGCTGCACAGCAGGGTCAGCAGCGTTCCTGGCCGGCCTTTTTTCATGATCACCGGCGTCAGCATCACGTCGAGCGCCCCAGCCGCCAGCGCCGTCTCCGCGACATAGGCGAGCAACTGCGGTGAGGCATCGTCCAGTGCGGTCTCCAGTACGCTTACCGTCTCGGCATCGCCTCGGACACCGGCCGTCTCTGAAGCATCCTGCATCGCCGCTTCGCCCACGCTCAGCCGCAGTACATTGGGGAAGTCCTTGGGATTGCGTGTGCCCGCGCCGTAGCCGATGTGTTCCACGCGCATGGCGGGCTGCGCTCCAAAGGTCGGGGACAGCGCACGCAACAGCGCTGCGCCGGTCGGTGTCACCAGCTCCTTCTGCACGTGAGCGGAGTAGGTGGGCACCGCCCGCAGCAGGTCCGCCGTCGCCGGTGCCGGCACAGGAAAGGTCCCATGCGCACACTGCACGGTGCCGCCCCCCACGTTGACAGCCGAGGCATACCAGGTGCCGATCTTCAGGTGATGGATCCCGGCACAGGAAGCCACGATGTCGACAATTGCATCCACCGCGCCCACCTCATGGAAGTGAATCTCATCCACCGGGACGTTGTGAATCTTGGCTTCGGAGTGCCCGAGCAGCTCAAAGGTGCGAATGGAAAGACTCTTCACCGCATCATGCAGCGCCGCCGCCGTGATCAGGGCGCGAATCTCGGTCAGCGACCGTCCATGCCCATGCCCACGCCCATGCGCGTGCACCTCATCATGCTTGTGGCCCGCCTCATCATGCTTGTGCTCCCCCTCATCATGTTTGTGGTCATGATCAGGATCGTGCGCATGCCTGGTCTTATGCTGATGCTGGGTCTTGACCTGGTGCGAGTGCGTGCGGTGTTCCTGCTCAGCCACCTCGCTTCCGGCATGCGCGTGCGTATGCTCACGGGCATGCGTATGCTCTTCGCCATGCTCATGGGCATGCGTGTGCGCCTTGCCTTCGGCCGGCTCACCGCCTTCCAGCACATGCACCTTGGTGCAGGAGATACCGCTGCGGTCCACCGTCTCCACACGCAAACTGGCGTTCAGCTGCAGCGCGGCCGTGGCGGCGTGCAGCACCTCAAACGGAACACCGGCATCCAGCAAAGCTCCGAGAAACATGTCGCCGGCGATCCCGGCAAAGCAGTCAAGATAAGCGATACGCATCGTTTTGAAAGACCTTCAAGAAAAAGCAGATGGCTGCTGCGGAGCGTTCAAACCCCTCAAGCAGCGTCGGGCAAAAGATATAAAGCCATAACGGCCACAAAGCCACAACGGCCACAACGGCCACAACGGCCACAACGGCCACAACGGCCATAAAGAAATAGATGCGGCGGAGCGCAGGCTCGCTAGCTCCTGGCCGCACCGATGGCCGAAACAGGCAGCACATCGTTCATGGAACCGGAACGGTAGCCCTGCGTGTCCAGCGTGACGTAGACAAAGCCCGCGGCGCGCACCGCCACGGTGAGGCGGTCCAGCATGTCGAGCGAAAGCGCCAGCGGCAACTGGGGCCGCGCAATCTCCACCCGCGCCAGGTCGCCATGGTGCCGCACACGCACCTGCGTGAAGCCCAACGCATGCAGCGCATCCTCCGCGCGCTCCACCTGTTCAAGCGCCGCGGCCGTCACGGGCCGGCCATACTCGATGCGCGAGGAAAGACACGCACTCGCAGGCTTGTCCGAGACCGCCAGCCCGGCATTGCGCGCCAGTGTGCGGATCTCCGCCTTGGTCAGCTCGGCCTCCACCAGCGGCGCCAAGGCCCCGTGCAGCGCGGCGGCCCGCTGACCGGGACGGATCTCGCCGCGATCGTCCAGATTCATGCCGTAAGCAATGTGCGCGAAGCCAAGCCGCCCCTGCTCTTCGGCCATGCGCTCGAACAGCTCGTCCTTGCAGTGAAAGCAACGCTGCGCGTCGTTGCGCTGGTAGTCCGGATTGCTCAGCTCGCCGGTGGCAATCACCTTTACCGGAAAGCCGCTGCTCTCCGCAAACGCCAGCGCCGCGGCCAACTCCTTGCGCGGCAGGGAAGCGGAATCCGCGATCACCGCGAGCATGCGTTCACCCAGCACGCGGTGCGCCGCCCAGGCCAGAAAGGCAGAATCGGTCCCGCCCGAATACGCCACCATCAGCGATCCCAGGCCGCGGAGCGACGCCTCCAGCCTTGCCGACTTTTGCTCCAGCTCCGACTTTTGCTCCAGCTCCGACTTTTGCTCCAGCTCCGCCTTCTGCTCCAGCTCCGACTTTTGCTCAAGCTCCATAACGGTGATAGTAAACTCCCTGCTCACGCACCTGGCGTGACCCACTCTGCCGAACTCACTCGCACGCCTAGCGTGTCAGCGCCGGCAGCCGTTCACTCAGGCCAAAGAGAAAAATGGTACCCACCGCGAAGCTGTACACAGCGGTGAGCGAGGTGACAAACGTCTGCAGGCGAGGCCGGTAGGCGCTGCCCAGAAACACGCCGGAGGCACTCGCCGTCATCAGCGTGTTCATCAGCAGCAGCCCCACAAGAAAACTGAGCAGGCCGAACATGCCGCGCTCCGTGCCGCCCAGGTGAGCCGTCAACAGAAAAAGACCCAGCTGCGACGGCGTTTCCGCGCCCAGCCCGTGGAGGATGCCCACCACGAAGACCGAGCCGCGGTCGTAGCGAAACGCAAACGGCTCCGGCCGCGGCCGGTCCGGATCGAACAGCCGCCGCACGCCCCAGTGCGCATACCGCGCGCCGCTGATCAGCATGGCGATGCGGCTGCGCGCCACATGGTGATGCGGCGCCGCCCCCGCCAGGTGCAAGCGCGACCGCCAAAGGGTAATCGCCACGTACACCGCCAGCGCGATCAGCGTGGCGCCCACCAGCCGTTCGCCCACCGCGTCCAGCCGCTGCGGGATCGGCAGATGCAGCGAAATCGCCGCTACCCCGAGCGCGGCTACCGTCAGCGCGTGGCCCAGCGCATACAGCAGCCCCAGCCCCATGCCCTCGCGCCACCCTCGCTGCACGCTCGTGATATCCGTGATGGCGGCCAGATGATCGTAGTCGAAGCCGTGCCGCAGCCCGAGCAGCAGGCAGGACAGCAGCGCGAGCTCAAGCGGCGTGGACATGCTCTACCAGCTTACGGTTGCATCGCCGCCAATCGGCAACCGGCTGGGCTCCTCCACCCCTCCTTTTGAACCCAGCGCAACCAGTTTTCACCGCGTACCGCCTTCGTTCGTGCGGTCGAGCGAGAAGGTGCCTCTGCAGCGAAAGGCCGCTCCGCCGGGAACGAGAAACCCCTCCGTAAACAGGCCGCAAGGGGCAGCCCGCGATACGGAGGGGGTGGATGTAAGCTTCAGCCGTACATTGGTTCGCGTAGCCTTGACTCAGCCTGCTACAGATTGAGCCTGCTCCAGATTCAACCTCGTACAGATTCAGCCTGGTGCACGCGGCTAAGCAGGGGCCCGCTCAGGCAACGGACAGCGTTACGTCGATATTGCCGCGCGTGGCGTTCGAGTACGGGCAGACCTCGTGCGCTTCGTGCACCAGCTTCTCCGCCTGCGCCTTGTCCATCCCCGGAACATGGATCTTCATGTCCACGGCGACGCCGAAGCCCTTGCCGCCGTTGGCCAGGGGGCCGAAGCTGACGCTGGAATCGATCGCGGTCTCCGCTGGCAGGGTGATCTTCTGCGTCCCGGCCACAAACTTCATCGATCCGATGAAACAGGCGGCATACCCCGCCGCAAACAGCTGCTCCGGGTTGGTGCCGGTGCCGCCGCCACCCATCGCGGGCGGTGGGTCGAGCTTCACATCCAGCTTGCCGTCATCGGTCTTCGCCACGCCGTCACGCCCGCCGGTTGCCTTGGCGTGCGCCGTGTACATCACTTTTTCTAATGCCATGCGTTCATCTCTCCTTACATCGTTACAACAAATGATTGGATGGGAGACGGCGCGGCTGCGGCACATCAATTTGCGGCTTTTCAGGCCTCCCCGGCAACGTGGCCGGAAGCCTGTTGGAAATTCTATTTAGACCTGTTCCACTTTGGATGTGGCTGTGACATCGTCTTCTTGTTGTCATCCCGCAGCGTATTGTTGTCATCCAGCAGCGCAGCGGAGGGATCTACAGTTTGGATGGCCTCTATACCTGACAGTAAACGGCACCCGACAGTAAACGGCTATAAAGAAAGGGCACGGCTTCAGCCGTGCCGTAAACGCTGCAGTCATCATGCGGCTTTAGCCGCCGAGGTAGGATTTAAGCCCCGTCGCTCCTCTTCAAACATGAAGGCTAGAAGCTGAACAGGGTCTGCAGCAGGATCGTCCGATTCGAAGCCGTAAAGGTGCTAAAGTCGCTGGCCAGGGACAGGGAACGTCCGAAAAGCGGCGAACTCAACACACCCACCGGAGGCCCCGGGTTATTGTGATTGAACAGATTTTGCACATCCACCTGAAAGCGCAGGTTGTAAGGCCGATCCGGTTTAGCGGTTGGCCCGGCTTTGCCGGGCGGCCGCGGTCCCACGTGAACGGTGTAGCGAGTAGCCAGACTGACGTACGCATAGCTGGGATCGGTTCCGTAATTGCGGGGAACGATGGTCTGCCCAGGCTGCGGGTTTGTGTCGAAGTTCCCCAGGGCCGTCCGTACCACCGAAGCTCGGGTCAGATCGGTCGCAAAGGCAGGCCGGTCGTTGTAGATCGTATCCCCGTTAAGATCGGAGCCCGTGGTGATGTCGTAGGGATTGCCGGAGTGGGCGTCCAGGTAGGGCCGTAGCGAAAACCCATGCGGCAGGGTCCAGCTGGCGCCGATCGCGACCCGATGCCGGTTCATATCCGAGGACCGCGCGTAGTCCGCCGCCACGTTGTACTGATTGGCCGGAAAGCTGGTCACCCCGGTCACGGTGTTGTAGGTGCTCTCGTTATAGGTGTGCTCCCACTGGTAATTCGAGTACAGGAATACCTTGCCGAAAGCCACGTTGGCGGCAACGCCCAGCTGGTGGGAGTTGCCGTTGCTCTCAGACGAATACTGGTAAAGGTTGCCCGCCGCAGGTGAGGGGCGAATGCCGCTCGCAGGATTTGCCGGGTCGTAGGTGCCGGGAAGCGGAGCGTTGACGTTGCGGCTCAGATAGCCGTGCGTGCCGTGAAAATACAAGTAACGGCCCTGCAACTGGCCGCGCTTGCCCAGCGATCGCTCGGCCAGAACGCCGCCCAGCTGCTGGTAGCTGCTGTGCAGGCTCGGGCTCACGCGGTAGATCGTCGGTTGCCCCGCCGTAAGGGCGCTCGTAGCCGGCAGATTCGGATAAAAGTCTGGATTCTGGACGAAGTAAGCGGTCTCGCTGATGCCGTTCTGACGCACCGCCTGCAGCAGGTTTGCCGGCGCGAAGCGGTCATAGAAGATTCCGTAGCCCGCGTCGATCGAAACAACGGGCTCCGCCGCGTGACCCCGGTGCGGACTCCAGCTCAGGCTGACCCGCGGGGCCGGATCGAAGTGATCGGGTATCGCCGACTGGCTTTCCAGGCGCAAACCGTAGCTAAAGCTAAGGTCGGGGCGCAGCTTCCAGTCGTCTTCGGCATAGGCGGCAAAATCGGCAGTCGAGACAACGGCGCTGGGCTGCCCCACGGTCAGATTGAACTGCGAGGCGCCGCCCCCTTCGGCCCGAATCTGCGCCGGCGTCAGACCGGCAGCGAGCCCGGACTGGGTAAGGCTGTAGGCCTCGAGACTCGGAAAAATAAACTGTCCGTTGAAGTTGGCGGTGGAGGTATCGGCGTCGCGATGGTCCCTGAACCGGAAGCCGGTCCGGAAGGCATGGGGGCCGCGCTCGAGCTCGAATTCGTCCTGTAGCTCAAACAGATCCTGGTTGTCGTTCAGGGTCTGCGTATTGCTGCCGCCGGCGATAAACGAGCCCTCCGTCACCAGAGCGGGCGCCGTGCTGTTCGGATCCTGCCGAACGCGGGTGCGCAGGTACTGGAAGCGCGTCTCGTTCACGGCGTGGGAGCTCAAAATCTGCGTATCGGCAGCCTGCACCGCGTTGGTGAGGGTATTGAACGAGTACGCCGCCGAGGGCAGAACCAGCGGATCGATCCCGTTATTAGTGACATGCGTCTGGCTCCACTGATCGCGGAGGTAGGCGAAGTGGTTGGGACTGAACTGCCGGTCAAGCCGCAGCGAGTACGTCTGGGTAAGTTGCGGCGCCGGATACGCCGCCGAAACCTGCTGCGTAGTATCGGCGGGGTTGATCGCGTTCACGGCGGCGTTGTTCGCAAAGCGTTGCACCTGCTCCGAAACGAAATACGACGTCTTCTTGCCCAGGGGACCGTTCAGATTGCCGTCCGTCAGAAACCGGTAGTAGGGAACCAGCGTGCCCTCATAGGGATTCCTGGCGTTCAGCGGCTGGTCTGTTCCCTGGAAATTCAGCGCACCGTGCAACTTGTCCGCACCGGGCTTGGTCTGCACCTCGATCCGTCCAAAACCCGGTGAGTCGTAATAAGCCGAGTACTCATTGCTGTTGATCTTGATGGAGCGGATCGAACTCTTGGGCGGCATCTGGTTGCCCGCAAACCCGTTCACCAGAATCTGCAGCCCGGAGCCGCCGGCACCCCCGCCGGCCAGCGCCCGGAGCTGCCGCAACAGCGTCTCGTCATCGTCCGAAAGCAGATCCAGCGTTTTGCCCTCGAAAACCTGCGTACCTTTGAGGCCGCGCGGATCGACCGCGCCGCCTCCGTCCGCCTCCACCGTCTCTGCCTGCCCCGCAACCTCCAGGCGAAGGGAGAGCCGCACAGGCCCGTTCGCCCGCAGCGTAAGCGTCCGGCTCGTATACGGTACAAAATCGGCGGCCTGCACCTCTAAAACGTAGGTTCCCGGCGGCAGCTGGATCGTGAACCTGCCTTCGCGGTCGGTTTTGGCCTCGGCCTTGCCGGCTTTGCCCGCGACATGCACACCGGCGCCCGGCAACACGGCGCCGGTAGGATCGGCCACGATCCCCGTCAGCACGGCAGTATTCTTCACCGGATCCGCCATGGCAGACCCCTGCTTCGACGAGACCGCACGCTGGCCATGCCCCAATCCCCAGCACGGGAGGAGCGCGACCGCCAAGGCCGAAAACAGCCTTCTTCGGACATCAAACAGGCAGCACAAACGATAAGGCCCTAAAAACTCAGCGGGGATCGTGAATCGGCAATGAAAGGTAAACCTACATTCGCACGAAAGTGGTTCCCCTGCAAAGGGACACACCCTGTCCATCTGTTTAAAACGGCATGGCATTGGGTCTGCTGAGGCTCGTTCGCTTGCGCTCGCCGCCGGATAGAATAGAGCCGTTGGGATCTGCCCCGCGCCTCTGGCCGGCCGCGCACCTCCCTGGGCGTCCCAAACCGATGAAACTTCGTCCCGTTCTTCTCGTGCTGCTGCTCCTTACCGGCTTCTATTACCTGTCCAGCCACGCGTTCACCGCGGGCTCGCTGGCCGGCCTGCTCCACCCCGCCGCTGCGGACGCCGCCACCGAGGCCCTCCACGGCCCGCTCGGCAACTTCAGCCTGCAGGTGGCCAACGCCGCCCCGGCCTTTGACACCGAAGAGCAGCAAAACATCGCCGTCTACAAACGCGGCCTGCCCAGCGTCGTCAACATCACCTCCACCGAGGTCGCCTACGACTTCTTCTATCGCCCCGTCCCGCAGCAGGGCCAGGGCTCAGGCTTCATCCTCGACAAGGAAGGCCACATCCTCACCAACAACCACGTCGTGGATAACGCCCAACTCGTCGAAGTAACCCTCTCCGACAAGCACAAATACAAAGCCAACGTGCTCGCCACCGACCGCAACCACGACCTCGCCCTGCTGCAGATCCAGGGCGCCGCCAACCTGCAGCCTGCCACGCTCGCCGACACAGGCAGCCTCGTCGTCGGCCAGCAGGTCTACGCCATCGGCAACCCGTTCGGCTTCTCCGGCACCATGACCCGCGGCATAGTCTCCGCCATCCGCTCCATCGAAATGCCCTCCGGCAACAAGATTGAAGACGCCATCCAGACCGACGCCTCCGTCAACCCCGGCAACTCCGGCGGCCCGCTGCTGAACTCGCACGGCGAGGTCATCGGCATCACCACCCTGATCGCCTCCAACCCCAACGGCGGCGCCGACCAGTCCGCCGGCATCGGCTTCGCCATCCCCATCTCCACGGCCAAAGCCGTCCTGAGCGACTTCGCCAAGTACGGCCGCGTGCGCCGCCCCTCGCTCGATGTCGTCACCATGGCCATCGGCCCCGACGTCGCCGAGCAGATCGGTCTACCCGCCGACTACGGCATCCTCATCGAGCGCGTCCTCCCCGGCGGCGCCGCGCAGACCGCCGGCCTCAAGGGCGGCACCCAACGCGCCTACATGGGCAACACGCCGGTCATGCTCGGCGGCGACCTCATCGTCGGCCTCGACGGCCAGGAGATCACCACGCCGCAGGACCTCTCCGTAGCCCTCAACACCCACCACACCGGCGACAAGGTCACGCTCACCATCTACCGCGGCCAGAAACGGATGCAGATCCAGGTCACCCTCTCCGACGCCAAGCAGCTGTCCGGCGCCGGCAACCAGGCCTGATAGCGTAGGTTCTAGGTTGTACGTCATACGTTCTACGTCGTTCCGCAGTAGGTCATCGAACCCACAACCTAGAACCCACAACCCACAACCTAAAACCTAGAACCCACAACCTAGACCTGAAACCCACACCGCACCCAGCACCCGCACCCAACCAGGAACCGCCGTCATCCTGAGCGCAGCGAAGGATCTCCGTATTCTGTCCCAGGCGGCTCCACCCCACCAAAAAGCAACCCGCTAAACTAGCCAGATGCCCGACCGCCTCATCCTCGGCATCGAGTCCTCCTGCGACGAGACCTCAGCTGCCGTCGTAGCCGAAGGCCGGACAGTCCTCTCCAACATCGTCGCCTCACAGCTCGTCCACGCCGACTACGGCGGCGTCGTCCCCGAACTCGCCAGCCGCGAACACCTCCGCGCGGTCGTTCCCGTCGTCCGCGAGGCCATGCGCGCCGCCGGACTTCCGGCAAGCACGGCAGGCTACCGCCAGCTCTCCGCCATAGCCGTCACCGAAGGCCCTGGCCTCGCCGGCGCCCTTCTCGTCGGCATCACCTTCGCCAAGGCGCTCGCCTTCGGCGCCGACCTCCCACTGATCGCCGTCAACCACCTCGAAGGCCACATCCAGGCCGTGCTGCTCGAAGCCGAACAACGCTTCGCCGAGGCCTCACCCCTGCTCGCAGCCGTGATCTCCGGCGGCCACTCGCACCTCTACCTCGCCTCCCGCGACGCGGCCGGCCTCTGGACCTACCGCAACGTGGGCCGCACCGTAGACGACGCCGCCGGCGAGGCCTACGACAAGGTCGCCAAACTGCTAGGCCTGCCCTACCCCGGCGGCCCCTGGATGGACGCCCTCGCCGCCCACGGCGACCCCACCGCGGTCCCGTTCCGCTTCGCCCAGATCAAAGACAAAGGCAACGGCCGCGCCGCCCCCGAACCCAACGCCCCTGCCAACGAGCCCCGCTTCGACGTCTCCTTCAGCGGCATCAAGACCGCCGTCCGCCGCCACGTCGAGCTGCACGGCATGCGCGAAGCCACCGCCGCCCGCGAGGCCCACATGCGCGCCGCAGGCCTGCACACCGCAAAACCCACCAGCCCGGAGGCCTTCGCGCAGGCCCTGTCCTTGCTCGATCGCGAAACGCTGGACCTGATCGCCAGCTTCCAGGCCTCCGTAACCGGCTATCTCACCCGCACCATCGTCGCGGCCGCCGTGCACTTCGGCGCACGAGCCATAGCCGTCTCCGGAGGCGTAGCCGCCAACCGCGAACTCCGCTCCAGGCTCCAAACCGCCACCACCAAAGCAAGCCTCCCGCTAGCCTTCCCCTCACTAAGCCTCTCCACCGACAACGCCGCCATGATCGCCGCCGCCGCCTGGCCCAAGCTACTAAACAACCACTTCGCCGACGACACGCTCGAAGCCGCACCGGGTTTGCGACTGGGCTAAGAACGAGAGAAAGCCCGAACACCGACCAGCTACTCAATACAACCGCGTTTCTCGTTACTAATCCTGGCAGTTGCTAACTGGCGTTGTGCCTCATGCTTTTGTGAGGCGCTGGCTCAAGTGGCCAATCACACCACAACAGCATCCGCTTCGCGCATCAGACCTGAACGATTTGCAAGCAACGCGCGCGTCTCAGCGACAACACGGTTCTGACAGTCGGTGTCCCGCACGAATGCGGATCCGTTCATTTGATGGCCGCCTTCGTCGAAGTAGACACCGGTTGCACCGGCGGTATCGTTAAGAATCCTCCTGAAAACGCGCGCAGCCCGTTTGGGTGTGTTCAGCACTTTCACAAACGGCAAAAGCACTGGAACGAGCACAGAGATTAGGATTTTGCGGCCGGTGCTCATATGGCCATGCAGGCCTGTTGCGAGCATGACTCCGGGTTCGATGGCGTTGATGTGCAGCCGTGGATTCTCACGCGCAAGCACCAGCGCTGTAACGATGCTGCACTGCTTCGACGTGGCATAGGCATCCATCCCGGACTTGGCGGAACCACCTGCCTTCCATTCGCCTCGCAAACTTGCTTCGGCAGAGACGTAGCGGCCGCCGCGAAAACCCGCCCGCACCGCAGGCTTGCGCTCGGGATCTTCCGTGGCTGAACCAACGAAAAGAACATTCGCACCGTTCTCGAGATGCGGCAGCAAGGCCTCCGTCAGCGCGAAGGGGCCAACGTGGTTCGTCACAAACGTGTTATCCCAACCGTCTGCGGTTTTCGTCACACTTGGATTCTGGATACCCGCGTTGTTGAGCAAGCCGACGACTTTGAGATCGAGTGAAAGTATCTCGGCAGCCGCACGATGAACGCTCCGCAAATCTGACATGTCACACAGAATGGGCACCGCCTGTCCGCCCACTTTCTCGATCGCTTTCTGCACGTCTCGGAGCTTGTTGAGACTCCTGCCCACAAGCACCAGCGTGCCTTCTTTTGCCATCACCAGCGCGGTTGCACGGCCAACGCCTGAGGTTGGCCCCGTGAGGATATACGCCCTGGTTTCAGAAGTGCGCTTGTGAAGAGTCATTCCTTTTCTCCTATTGTGTCTGACCAGCCACTTATCTACTGTAACGAAATTTCACATCAACATGCGACACATCGCTTCAAAACCGTCTTTGCAGTGCTTCTTCCCGTTCTCCGGATCTTGACTCATGAACTCCATCGTCGCGTCCGCGACCGAATTCAGCAGCACCCCGACAAAAACCGGTGGAACCTTACTCATCGGCCCTGCAGCACGAAAATGCTCCATCAACTCGCCAAGTGGCCTCATCATTTTTTGCGCAGCGGCACGCGTCTCGGGAGTGATCGCATCGGAAACATTAAGTTGGCTCAAGGCGTTGCGCTTCTCGGGAAAGGTGATCGCCCAATTCATCCAGTTTCTCCAGACCTGGAAGAAGTGTTCACGAGAAAGCTTGGCTTCTCTCACGTCCCGCACTGCAGCTGCACTCATTTCCGATTTGAGTTCGAGATAAAGCTCATTGAAAAGATCTGCTTTTGTCGCAAAATAGGTAAAAAGGGAGCCGTTTGGTATTCCGGCCGCTTTCGCAATGCCCATCGTTGGTGTTCCCAAGCCCTGTTCCACGATCAGGTGAGTCGCCGCAACCAAAATGGCGCTTCGCCTTTCGTCGCTCCTCACCCTAGGCATCTTTTAAGTGTATACCTATATCCGTCTATTCAGTCATTTATTGCCCCGAACCTCTGCCATAGCCAAAGACATCGTGACCCCCTCGGGTGAGGTCGGTACTGCTATGTCGCACAGGCGGAAGTTGGCTGCCCGTGATGCAGTAGGGAAATAGGCCAGCTTACTCACTTGGCGTGAGCCGCCTTTCTCGGTACCTGTCTTAAGAGCGTGCGGATGATTGCTCGACCGCGACTACGGAGTGGTCTGCATATTCTCTGCACAGCGAAGCAGTGCGCAACGCAACGCTTCCACCTCTACCTGACTCAGCCCCTCCGTCATCCTCTCCTCAATTCCAAGGAGCACATTGTTTGCTTTTGCCAGAACATCTGTTCCTGCACGAGTAAGCTCGCTTTGCCGAATACGGCCATGCGTCGGGTGCGGAACGCGACGGAGCAAACCCTGCAGTTCCATGTTTGCGACGATGCCTTGCATGCTCTGCGCCGTCACAAAGGCCATGCGCGCAAGGGAAGCGTTCGAAATTCCGGGCTCTGCTGCAACGGCCGAAAGCAGATTGTACTGAGCCGTGGTCAGTCCCAACGGTTGGAGTTGGTCATCGATGCTCGTACGCAGGGCATGCTGTGCCCGTTTCAGCGCATAGCCCAGCCGCTCCGACATCGGATGCTCAGGCAACTTCTTCTTTTGCATGGACCCTCTCTGCCTTGATGTCATGATCCTTATATGTTTATATAAGGATCATGACATCTTCCAGCAACGATACCACTCCCGTTGAATTGATCGGCCCTAGTTTCCTAGCGCTCCAGGTGCGTGACCTGGAAACATCGAAAGCGTTCTATGTCGATAGAATCGGCCTAAAGCCTTTGCCGCAAAACCCTCCGGGTGCGATTGTCTTTTCGACGCAACCTGTGCCATTTGCGATCCGCACTCCTATGGTGGATCTGGATGCCACCAGCAAGCTTGGTTGGGGTGTTTCGCTCTGGATGGCCGCGACCGATGCAGATGCCGTGCACAACAAGTTGGTGCAAGCCGGTGTACCCATCATCCTGCCGCCTGCTGACGGCCCGTTCGGCCGCTTCTTCGCCTTCCGTGATCCAGACGGGTACACGATCACAGTCCACACTCAAAGGCAGAAGTGAGCTAGTTCAATGCAAAGCAGCAGGCTGGCCAGTGAACTGCCCGTGAGGTTGCAAATGGCCGTGAGGCCAGGATTCGCTGAGTGCCCTATCCCAACTCGTTGGGCCTGCCAGATCCGTCCTTAAAAGTCGCATTGTCGGAAGTGACTCCAGAGCGGGATGGAAATACTTTGTGCGCTCGAAGCCCGCTTCACCAAAGCACACAGGTCCCTCCCGGCTATTGACTGGGTGCAACGGCTTCCTTTCGCCTCGGACGGCCACCCTTCTTGCCGTTCTCGCGGGCGGCCATCGTCTTGGCTGCACTCCTGGAGCTACCTCCAAGCCTTCCCATCCGACTCGCCACCCAGCGCTCGGAACGAAACACCTTCGGGAAGCGATAGCAGATACAGGTATGCATCCCGCTTTGGAATAAAGCCGACCAGGGTCTGACCGAAAAGTCCTGTATTAAAGATGAAGTCAGATCGCCCAAAGCGTTACAACCTTAGCTTTGGCTTGTCCTTCTGAAACCACCGGTTCATCCACCGGCCATCAGAATCAGGCCACGACTTCTAAACCTTTCCTGTCCACGAGGGAGAGCAACTTAAGTGACGCTCCCTGGGGATGCTTTTCTCCACGTTCCCACTTACTGACCAGGCTGGGAGTGACGTTCAGATAGGCGGCAAAGACCGTTTGACTGGCCTTCTCACGGATGCGCAGAGCGCGAATCTTCTTAGGCGTCATCTCCTGGATGGGCGTGAGACACAGCGCGTCAAACTTGCGCATCGTCTTTTGGTCCATCCCGCCGACGCGGTGCAGATCATCGGCCGTCTCGTGAATGGCCGCTAAGGCGTCACTCCGATGCTTCCTTGGCATTGTCTTCTCCTGGCTCTTCCACCCTGAAGAGCGCTCCGTCGTTCACCCGTTGTTCGATCTCAACATCCGTGTAGCCGAGGATCACTTCCGCAAGCTCTCGAAATGCCTCCAGTTCCCGGCGGTCAATATTGGCAGCATCCTTCTCTTCAAAGCCGTAGACGTACACAGCACGATTGTTCTTCTGGAAAAGAAGGATCGACCGTGACCCCCCGGACTTGCCTTCCCCTGCCCGAGCGATCCGTTGCTTGATCACCCCTCCACCAAGATCGGCATCGACCAGGCCATCGTTTGCCCCGCTGTGCTGCCTGCCAAAGATCGGCGTCGTTCATGCGAGCTTTCCTCGCAAAGCGGACGAACGCCTTGCCTTTGTAGACCGCCAGCGTTCTGGAGAGCGCTGGTCCCATGATTCGAAGTCTAGCACTTGGTGCTATAGATTGTGGGGCTTGCCATTTCTCAGGCGATGGCCGGTCAAACCCAATCGTTTTGGAATAAAAGCACCCTTGTCGGTAAGGCTTTGCACACCATTAACCCCCAAACGCGTACCGTAGAAGGAGATCGGCGAAATGTCCGCGCCACACCGTGGCAATCAGCGAGCTCTTCGTCTGCAATAGCCGGCGAACCCAAACAGTCCGGACCTAAACCTCATGGCGGGAAGACTTTAGCGAAAAAGTACCAGGGCCGGGGGAGCCCTCCGGCGGTGGTGACCACGCGGTTCGCTAGAATCAACTGGAGAACCTCAAGGGGAAGGCAGTCGCGACGGTCGGTCCAAGAACCCGGCCCACTGGCAACGGTTACCGCAGAACGCGTGGCAGAAACACTTCAGCTGTACAACACCCTTTCCGGCAGCGTCGAACCGTTGTACGCCGCCGACGGCAAAAGCCTCCGCTTCTACTGCTGCGGCCCCACGGTCTACGACTACGGCCACATCGGTAACTTCCGCACCTTCCTGCACGTGGACGCGCTGCGCCGCGCCGCGCGCCTCTTCGGCCTGCACCTGAAGCACGTGATGAACGTCACCGATGTGGACGACAAGATCATCCGCAACGCCGGCGCAGCCGGCCAGCCCATCGGCGAGTACAGCGCCAAGTACGAACGCGCCTTCTTCGAGGACATGGACGCGCTCGGCGTCGAGCGGCCCGAGATCATCGCCCGCGCCACCGAGAACATCGAGGGCATGACCGACCTGATCGAGCGGCTCGCGGCCAAGGACGTCGCCTACAAGGCCGAGGACGGCAGCTGGTACTTCCGCCTCGCCAAGGACCCGAGCTACGGCAAGCTGTCCAAGAAGGACCTCGAAGGTATCGAAGACGGCGCACGCATCGCCGCCGACGAGTACGAGAAAGACGCCGTGCGCGACTTCGCGCTGTGGAAGGCCACCAAGCCCGGCGAGACCAGCTGGCAGACCCCGCTCGGCGAGGGGCGCCCAGGCTGGCACATCGAGTGCTCCGCGATGGCGATGCGCTACCTGGGGAACAGCTTCGACCTGCACGCCGGCGGCGAAGACCTGATGTTTCCGCACCACGAAAACGAGATCGCGCAATCGGAGTCAGCCACCGGAGAACTTTTCGCGCGGCACTGGTTTCATGTGCGGTTCCTGCTGGTCGAAGGCCGCAAGATGAGCAAGTCCGAGGGCAACTTCTACACCCTGCGCGACTTGCTGTTAAAGGGCTACAAGGCCTCGGCGATACGGTTCTTGCTGCTCAGCGTGCCCTACCGTCATCAGCTCAACTTCACCTTCGACGGCCTGCGTGAGTCCACCAGTGCGGTGGAACGGCTGCGCACATTCGCGCAGCGTATGCGTGAGGGCAAGGGGTTTACAGACGGCTGCGATCCTGAGGTTTCCGCCGTGGTTCATCGTGGGTACGAAGCATTTACCGCAGCCTTGGCCAACGATCTGAACACCGCGGAGGCGCGCGCCGCCATCTTTGAAGTGATCCGCACTGTAAACACCGCGGCCGATCACGGCAAGCTGTGCCGCAGTGACGCGCAGGCCACGCTGGCGCTGCTGGAGCGATTCGATGCCATCTTTGCCGTGATGGTGGACCGGGATGCGGAGCTGACCCGCTTCGCTCTAAAATGGGCGGAGTCCGAAGGCCGACTGGCTGAGGCCGATCCCGAGGTGGTGGCGCGGTTTTCCGTCTCAGGTCCAACGGATGCGGACATCGACGCGCTGGTCGCTGAACGAACCCAGGCCAAGGCGAAGCGCAACTTCGCCAAGGCCGATGCGATTCGCAACGATCTGCTGCTCAAAGGCATTCTGATCGAAGATTCCAAAGATGGCGTACGCTGGCGGCGTAAGTAGTCCGTCTGAAGCCGGGCACGCGGCAAGGCAAGCATCGAACGGACAGCAAGCGGAGGCGTTTAGTGAGGGTGCAGCGACAGGATGGGGATATAAATGGAGCGGTGCTACGGAACATCCTGATGGGTGTCATGCTGGGCGCCACGTTGGCAGCCGGATTCCCGGCAGATGCTCAGGTTGCGCCCGTGCAAAAGGTAACACCCGTACCGACCCTAGACCCCAAGCGCCTCACCGGAATCTGGTATGAGGTCTCGCGCTATCCCACAAAGTTCGAAGCTCGTTGTGCCGGTCAGGCGACCGTTCTCTTCGCCGAAGGCGATAAACCGCGCTCGATTCAGATAGGCACCTTCTGCCCGGGCAAGAACGGCAGTCCGCAGGAGTATGCCACCACCGGCAAGATGGACAAAAAGGGCGACGGCAAGATCACGTTCGGTCTGATCTGGCCGTTCACGCAGAAGTATTGGGTCGTTGCGCTGGCACCCGATTACAGCTGGGCTCTGGCAGCCGATCCGAAGCGGAAGACGCTCTCTGTCCTGGCGCGTACGCCGGAGCTAGAGCCGGCCACGCTGGCGACAATCGGTGCTCAGGCTACGGCGCAGGGTTTCAAACTGGACAAGCTAGTGTCTTTGCCAAAGCAGGGCAAGACCTACAAGGTGCAGGACGGTCAACTGAAAATGACGCCCGCGGCGCCGGCGATCGTGAAGCCAAAGCGGTAGCAGCTAGAAGGCTTACCGCTCAGCATCGCCCGCCGTGGCCATCAGTTCGCGGTCAAGCACCGCCCGGGAGCGTGTGCCGCCGACGCGGCTGAGCACCACCAGAGCCACGGCGCCGACGATGATGGCCATCCCGGTAATCTCGGTGGCCGCCAGGCGTTCGCCGAGAAGCACTACGCCCAGTAGAACCGCGATCATCGGGTTTACAAAGGCGTAAGTCGCCACCTTGGTGACCGGTACGTTTTGCAGCAGGTAGGTGAAGGCCACCAGCCCCACCAGGGAGCCGAAGATCGACAGGTATAGGACGGCCTCGATGCCGTGGGGCGTCCAGACAGCGCGATGAAAGCTGCCCGCGGCGAGTGCGAAGAGCAGGTTGAAGATGCCAGCGGCACCAATCTGCCAGCCTGTGGCGACGAAGGTATCGGCTTGAAAGCGAAACCGCCGCGACAGCACAGAACCGATGCCGAAGGATAGAGCCGCCAACAGGCAGATCAGGGTGCCGAGTCCGGCGCGGCCCCCGTTTGCCTCGCCGGCAGCATGCACGGTGTGGTGCAGCGACGGCCACACCAGAACGGCGATGCCGGCCGTGCCCAGCAGCGTGCCCGCCCACCCACGCTTGTTCAGCGGTTCGCCGCCGGGCAGAAGGCGCTCCATCAGCGCGATCATGATGGGCATGGTGGAGACGATCAGCGAGGCAAAGCCGGAGGGCACCATCGTCTCGCCCCAGGTAAGCAGCATGTTGTTGCCGCTCATGAAGAGGATGCCCACCAATGCGAGCTTCGGGCCTTCACCCTTAGGAACGTGCAGGCTTTTGCCCCCAATCAACGAGATGGCCAGAATCAGGACGGTGGTGATGACCGAACGTGACGCTGAAACCACCGGCGGCGGCAGATGCTCGCCCGCGATGTGGATGGCTGTGTAGGTTGAACCCCAGAATACATAAACCGCTACGAAGGCAATGAGCACGTAGCTCCGCTGCGGCGTGGCTTGCACCTTCGCTTGCACCGTGATCTGCGCCTCGTCCGGAGGAGTGAGGGAAGCCATCCAGCCAGCATAGCGTCTTCCCTCCAACCCGGCAGTGGAAGCGTCAGCCGGGGTAGCGAGGCCGGTGCTAGCATTCGCCTATGCGCGTGCTTCGTTGCCTTACCTCCGCCTGTCTGGTCTGCCTTACCTCCGCCTGTCTGGTCTGCCTTGCCGTCCCTGTCGCACGGGCGCAAACCGCGACGCCTCCTGCTCCCAGCACCAGCGCAGCCGGTCCGAGTGATTCCCCCGCGAAACCCGCATTCAAAACCTACAGCAACGACACCCTGCACCTTCATTACAGTTATCCCGCGTCCTTCAGCGACGCGACTGCCCTGGTCTCGGCGGCCTTTAAGGCCAGCGTGGAGGAGAGCCCGGTCGGCGGCAAGGATGCCGCGCACTGCCTTACCCTGCCGCTTTCCGTGATGAGCACCGCCGGTGGTCAGCTCTCCATTCTTCTGTTGGTGCGGGCGGATGCAGCCTGTTTCAAGCGCACCTTCACGCCCGAGCAGCTGCCCGAATTCACCCAGGGCGAGGTGCGCGGGCTTTCGGCCTCGGGTGCCAAGCCGCAATTCGGTGAACCCATGACTTTTAGCGTCGGCGGTCACCCGGCCGAGCAGCTGCAGGGCAGCTTCGCTCTACCCACGGGCGATGCCATGCACGCCATGGTGACCTGCGTTCTGCTGAAGCCGGACGTGGTCTGCTGGCAGTTCCTGGGCAATAACGAGGAAAGCCTGCGGAAGATGAGCGGCTTTCCGATTTCGCTGGACAACGGTGCACCGGTCACCCTGGTGGCGCCGGCTGCCGGCAAGCAACCGTGAGAGAAGCCCGGCAAGAGGCGAGAAGCCGAGCGTCACCTCAGGAAGAGGACAGCCCGGCTTTTGAATAGCTATTCGGGAAGAACTCTAGTAGCTAAAGAATTCGTTCAAACCACGCCGGAGGCGGAGGCCGACGGCGAAACAGGTCATCGACCCCAGTAAAGTTACGCAGTTCCAGTACACCATGGGGTGAGCCCATCCGGGCGAGTAGGAGAAATCCTGGCCGCTCCAAAGCAGCGTCAGGCAGGCGACGATGAACATCTGGAACCCGATTACGATCAGCAGTTGCCCGCGGCGCCGGCGGCGATCTAGATCTTCTACCTGATCCGGTGTGAGGGCACGCTCTTCGGCGGGCAGAACGGAGGTGGCCATGGCGAAGCTCCTTCGGACGAACAACACCGTCATTAAATCACAGCAGGCTCAGGTATGGCCCAGAGAGCAGATCCACGGTGGGCAGAGTCTATGTGAGCGATCAACCGCGCGTCCGGCCAGTAAACGCCGCCCGCACCCGGGCCGCCCGGTCTTCCACCGAACCCTTTGCGGCGTTTTCGAGAAAGGCCACCGTCTGCACACCGAGAATTTCAAAGCGCTTGCGGCAGCGGACGTTCTGGCAGGCGACGCTGTCGTCCTTGCGCACCATGTAGCTGCCAGCCTTCTCAAAGCGGGCGTGTGTGGCCTCGTCGGCGTAGCCGGCGGGGTGCTCACGTTTGCGGCGTACCAGCCACGTAAGGGCATAATCTGCCGTTTCGCGGCAGTTCGGGCAGGCCAGGGTTGCCGGCTTTACCTCGATGCGTTCCTCGAAGAAGTTCCGCTCGTCGTCGTTCTTCGGCGCTGTGGTGTCCTTCGGAGCCCGCTCAAAGATCGCATCCAGTTCGTTGGACCAGCGCTCGTTTGGGTTGCTCCGGCCTGCGGGCGCGCCGCTGCCGCCTGGGCCGTTGTTACCGCGCGGCCCGGAACTACCGGCTCCACGTCCGGAGTTGCTGCCTCGATTGCTGCCGCTATCCCATCCACCGCGCATGCTGTGCATCCTCCTGGCCCGGTACCGCTGCGGCGGTGCCACTCCCAGAATAGACCTCGCGCCGGAAAGACGCCCGGAGACGCCTTTCTTGCTGACGTACAAGCGCTTTGGGGGCGATGGTAGGCAGGCAGGCTGGGCGAAACGAGGGCGAAAGCAAAAGGACGTGCTCTCTGTCGTAGAAGCTCTGAAAACAATGCTCGTGTCTGGGTTGGGAACGCCACTGCCCGCCGGGGTCATGCCGGACGCGTGGAAGAGGCGTCCCACGGACCGGTTGAACACAGCGCAGCCTCACCAACGTAGCGTTCGTTTGCCATTGGGATGACCCCGCAGGCGACGACGCCAGGCTGCGAGGGCCGGCCTCGGGGTACCCTAGATCCATGCCCATGACGTTGGCTCTGGTGATCTTTGAGATCGTGGTGTTGTTGCTGGCCATCTCGCTGCATGACTGTGCGCAGGCATGGATGGCGAACCGGCTTGGCGATGCAACCGCCCGGCTCTCCGGCCGCCTTACCATAAACCCGGTTCCGCACTTTGACTTCTTCGGGACGGCGCTTTGGCCGTTGATCTACATCTGGCGGTCGCCGTTGATCCTCGGCTGGGGCAAGCCCGTGCCGATGATCTCGCGAAACTTTCGCCATCCGAAGGATGAGATCAAGGCCACGCTGGCGGGTCCTGCCGCCCAGTTGGGCGCGGCTCTTGTCTGTCTAGTGGTGCTGCTTGTCGTCAAGCACGCCAACCCAGGAGCGGGCTCAACGCTAGTCATCGCCGAGGCGCTGAGCTTGCGCGAACTGGACAGCGTTCCGCCGGGTTTGCCGGGGATATTCCCGCTTCTGCTGTTCCTCTACTTCGGCATCCTCGTGAATCTGCTGCTGTTTATCTTCAACCTGGTTCCTCTGCCTTTCCTGGATGGGGGAAAGATCCTGGTGTTTTACCTGCCATACAACGCCGCGCGGGCCTATGAACGTTGGGGGTTGTGGTTGATGTTCGGCTTCATGTTCTTTGGTTTCGGACTGGTCATGGCCCTGTTCCTGCCGATGCTGGGAACATTCAACGGGCTACTTTCTGCGTTGTAGAGCAATGTCGGTCCCACTTTGCATCCAAGCCCCATGAGGCCGTTTCTACGGCCGGGAGCCATTATGGAAGCTATAGGGACCACGGAAATGCCGAATAGCGGTTTGCCGGTGCGAGGCATCTCGCGTGGGTCCGTGGGTTGGTCGATCGGCTTCAGTGTGCTGCTGATCGTGCTTGGGCTCGTGGCCCTGGCGACACCCTTTATAGCCGGTGTTGTGATTGAGACGATCGTGGCGTGGCTGCTGATCTTCGGCGGCATCGGACATTTCGCGCTGGCCTGGCACGTTCGCGGTGCCGGATCCCACATTTGGGAGTTTCTCGTCGGTCTGGCCTATATCGCCGCCGGTATCTTTTTGTTCCTGCATTCGATCGCTGGGCTGGTCTCGCTCACTCTGATTCTCGGGCTGTATCTCTTTCTTAAGGGCGTGTTCGAATTAATCGCGGGCTTTACGGTGCGCGGAGTGGCCGGCGGCGGCTGGATCTTTGTGGATGCGGTAATCTCTATCATTCTGGCGGGGTTTATCTGGTTGCACCTGCCATCCTCCGCGGAGTGGGTGGTGGGCACACTGCTGGGTGTGGCCATCCTATTTAGTGGCATCTCCCGCTTGGCGCTCGCCCTGGCCGCCCGACGCTCCCATGCGGCACTGGTGTAGGCAGGCGCGGCGTACGGCGATGCACTACCTTCGGGGTACGCCCAAGGGCGGAAGGGGGGATAAAGATCTGCATCCCTCGCACCCTTCCGGGTATCTCTTGCTCTGGTGGTGTTTTTGAATCGGCTGCCATACTGGAAGCACGGTGGCTTGTTTTGCCTGGGGCCAACGCGAGAGGGTTAGCGTAAAGGGCATGGCTACAGTCGTTCACGAACCCGTTCTGGAACTGGACCGCCCTTCTGCTTCCGGCAAGACGGCCGGTGGTGCCGCAAGTCGCCGCGCTGCTGACATCCGGGCAAACAAGTTACACGACAGCTTTGAAGCAACCCTGCGCAGTGCCCGTTCGACGGTCGGATTTCGTGAGACCTGGTCGCTGGCTATTGACAGCTTCTGTGCCAGCAAGGCCAGGTTTTTGCTGACGATGCTGGGCATGGTCATCGGTTCGGCTTCGGTGATCCTGGTGGCGACTCTGGGGCTAACCGGACGGCAGTATGCCTTGAACATGATCGCCTCGATCGGCCCGAACATGATCGAGATGCAGGGTGGGGGTGCCAGCGTCACCGGACCGGATGGGGCCAGCTCGCCGGAGTATATGAACCGGGGCGATCTGGACGCGGTGCTGCAACAGGTGCCGGGGATCGTCGCCAGCTCTCCCATGCTGGAGTTCCACGACTCCATCCCGATCGGTAACGGACAGGTGAAAGAGGCGATGCTGCTGGGCGTGAGCCCGCAGTACAAGCAGGTCCGTAACCTCAAGGTGCTCGCTGGCCGTTTCTTCGACGATCAGGATGACGATACCCACGCCAAGGTCGCGGTCATCGTGAAGCCGATGGCGATGGAGCTTTACGGCAGCTCGGCAGGTGCGCTGGATAAGCAGGTCACGATCATGGGGATTCCTTTCACCGTGATCGGCGTGTTTGAAGAAAGTATCCAGACCTTTGGACAGAGCGAGATCAGCAATCAGACGATGCTGGTGCCGTACCCTGTGGCGCGATACTTCACCGGAACCGACAACCTGAAGCAGATCTTCTTTTCCGTGGGTGACACCAAGGAGGTTGAGCCGACGGCGCGACACATTGAAGAGGTCATTCGTGGTCGGCATCGGCCTGGGAACACCTTTACCGCCTTCACTCTGACGCAGGTGCTGAACGTCATGAACCAGATCTCCACCATGCTGGTGATTGTGCTGACGCTGGCTTCGGCGATCACGCTGGTGGTTTCGGGCGTGGGCATCATGAACTCCATGCTGGCCAACATCCAGGCACGGATCAAGGAGATCGGCATCCGTAAGGCGTTGGGTGCGACCAGCCGGGAGATCCGGCTGCAGTTCCTGACGGAGAGTGTGTTCCTGTCGCTTTCGGGCGGCCTGATCGGCACGTTGCTGGGGCTGGCGCTGCCGCTGGCGCTGCGGACCTTCACCGACTTCAAGATTCCGGTCTCGATCTGGAGCGCGATCATTGCCCTGCTGACGGCGGTGTTGGTTGGAGTGATCTTTGGGACGCTGCCGGCGAATCGGGCGGCGAAGCTGGATCCTGTGACTACGTTGAAGTATGAATAGTTGGCTTGGACCCCTCCCCCTCTATTTGGCTAAAGTATTGTTTACAAAGTACATCTGTTGCAGAGCGAAAGTAAAATCTTCCTCCGCTCCGGACTACAAGTCATGAAGATTGGCCCTCCGCACCTCCAACAAAGCTGTCTTGGATGCGTTCGATCATGACCTCAGTGGATTTGATCAGGGCCGCGGCGGCATCCCCTTTTTTCAGGTCCATCTCGCGGACGGCGTCGGCGGTGATGATGGCGGTGATCTGCTGTTTGCCGAAGGAGAGCACGACCTTGGCGAGCAGGCCATCGATCTGCACGTCGATAATTTTGCCAATGAGCTGGTTGCGGCCGGAGACGCGGCGGAAGCGCTCGCGGGACTCGGTGGCGGGGCGCTCGGCGTCCTGTTTCAGGAAGGGTTCAAGGGCGCTCTGCTCGATGCGGTGATGGCCGCCGGGGGTGAGCACGGTTTTCAGCTTGCCGGCCAGAATCCACTGTTTAACGGTGGGATAGCTGATGCCGAGCAGCGCGGCAGCTTCGCGGGGCTTGAGCAGGGGCAAGGCATTCGGCATGGGCCGATTGTAGAGGAGCCTCTGCGACTTCGGCTTGCACTCCGAGGTGACAGATGTCATATGACAGGCGTCATCTCCGATCGCTGACAGGCGACACTGCTGATTTCGTTGTCGGGCAACGAGGATAGCTCCTGTAGGCTGCGTGGAACGAAGCAGCCACCGGAGCAAATCATGCCAGTCAACCGGGTTCCCGGCGAAGGATTTCGTACTCTCGGCAGAAGTTTCGTGTTTGTGCTGTGCGCCATGGTCTTCGGCGTCGGCGCGGCGGCCGCCCAGACAGCCTGCCCGGCCAACACCGGCAGGGTAACAGGGCAGGTGCTGGACGCGACCGGTGCGGCCGTGGCGGACGCGATGGTGTCCCTGACTCCCGGGACGGCGACGCTTGCAACCGATCGCGAAGGCCGCTTTACCTCGGCCTGCCTGGCGGACGGCGGATACCTGGTGAGCATCGCCGCGCCAAGCTTTGAGGGCGCCGTGCGCAAGGTGACCGTGAATGGTGAGCGCCGGGCTTTGTTGACGGTGAAGCTGAGCCCGCAGACGGTGCAGGCAGAGGTAACGGCGACGGTGGACGACGCTGGCGTGGCGAGCGAGGATGTGGCCGGGTCGCAGACGATCAACAAGGCCGACCTGAGCAAGTTGGCGGACGATCCGGACGAGTTTAACCGGCAGCTGCAGGTGCTGGCCGCGGCGGCGGGTGGGGCGCCGGGGCAGGCTTTGGTGACGGTGGATGGATTTCAGGGCTCGGGGCAGATTCCGCCGAAGTCATCGATCTCGTATATCCGGATCAATCCGGATTTGTTCTCCGCCGAGTATGCGCGGCCGCCGTACCAGGGTGGGCGGATTGAGATTTATACAAAGCCGGGGCAGAGCAAGGTGCATGGGGCGCTGTTTACGACGCAGAGCTCGCAGTTCATGAATGCCAAGGACCCGTTTTCGCCGAGCAAGGCGGCGATCGGACGTCAACGGTATGGCGCGGAGCTGAGCGGGCCGGTGATCCGTGACCGCGTGGACTTTGCGCTGGCGCTGGAGCATCGGGAGATCGACCAATTCGCGGTGGTGGACGCGGTGACGCTGGACGCGGCAGGCAACAGCCAACAGGTAACGGTCAATGTGCCGAACACGCAGTCGCTATGGGAGGGCAGCGCGCGGCTGGGCTTGCTGATCAATCCCAAGAACAACGCGACCCTGGCGTACACGGCGAACGTGAACGGGCTGCTGAACCAGGGTGTGGGTGGGACGACGCTGCAGGAGGCGGGGTACAGCAGCACGCAGTCAGAGAATGTGCTGCGGTTCACCAACATCGGCACGCTTTCGGCGAATCTGGTACATGAGACGCGCTTTGGCTACACGTGGCGGTATCGGACGGATACGCCGAACTCGGTGGCGCCGTCACTGATTGTGGCCGGCGCGTTTACGGGTGGCGGGGTGACGACGGGGCCCCTGCGGTCGCATGAGCGTGATGTGGAACTTGACGACGATGTGCTCTACAGCCGCGGTAAGCACAGCCTGAAGATTGGCGTGGAGCTGGTGGATGCGTCGCTGCACGATTCGTCGCCGACCGGGTTCAACGGCACGTATGTCTTCGGCGGGGCGGCAGGTGGTACGGCGGGGGCGACGGGCACGCTGACGGGGGTGCAACAGTATCGTGATGCGCTGCTGGGCTTGCCGGGGGGAACGCCGACGGAGTTCGGGGTGACCACCGGGACGCCGCAGGTGACGCTGAACCAGCTGCAGGCGGTGCTGTATGCGCAGGATCAGTGGAAGTTGCGGCCTCGGCTGCAGCTGTCATTGGGGTTGCGGTGGGCGATGCAGAATGCGCCGGTGACGGTGCAGAACGCGGGGCCGCGGGTGGGGCTGGCGTGGTCGCCGGACAAGAAGCAGAGGTGGGTATTTCATGTGCGGTCGGGCGCCTTCTTTGGGCCGATCGACGCGCAAACGGTGCTGGCGGACAAGCAGTTGAACGGGACGATTCAGCGCCAACTGCAGATCTACAACCCGGTGTATGGGAACCCGTTGATGACGGGTACATCGACGATCACGACGGTGCGGGCGCCGCTGCCGAACCTGACGCAGATCCCGGAGTGGGAGTCTCATCTGGGCATTGAGCATGATTTTCCGGGGCACTGGCATGCGCAGGGCAATGTGTACCTGGTGCATGCGTGGGACATTACGCGGTCGGAAAATATCAATGCACCGCTGAATGGGCAGCCGAACGGACCGCGGCCGGGGGCGGCGAGCCTGGACCTTTACCAGTTCCAGCAGACGGCCCATGAACGGGGGAACGTGATCTTTGCCGGGCTGGATCAGCACAGCCTGAAGAAGCTGCAGATCTTTATCGGCTATGTGCGGCTGGACCTGCGCAGCGATTCGGATGCGTCGACCTTTTTCCCGCAGAGCTACTACTCCGACGCGGGGGAGTATGCCCGGATCACCGGCGTGGCGACGCACCAGGTGTTCAGCTTCGCCAGCTATCAGCTGCCGGAGAAGGTGAGCCTGAGCGTGCAGTTCAATGCGGCATCGGGGCTGCCGTATAACGTGACGACGGGGTTCGATAACAACGGCGATGGGGTGTTCAACGACCGGCCGGTGTATGCGGCGGGGGCGACGGGAACTTCGACGGTGTACGGGACGCGGTTTGGGGCGCTTTCACCGACGGGCACGGGGACGCCGATCGGGCGGAATGCGGGGACGCTGCCGTGGAACGTCCACCTGGACTCGAACCTGAGCCGGAGTTTTGCGCTGCCGCATGCCGCGGGCAAGGATGGGCAGACGCTGGCGCTGAATCTGCGGTCGACGAACCTGGTGAACCACACGAATGTGACAGCGGCGGGTGGGGTGCTCGGGTCGCCGCTGTTCGGGGAGGCGTACCAGGCCGATCCGGGGCGGCGGGTTGAGGTGGGGTTGCGGTGGAGTTTTTGAACCGGTTTTCGGAGGGCAGGGGGGGGGGGAGCGGCGGACAGAATACAGAGATCCTTCGCTGCGCTCAGGATGACGGCAAGCCCTACACCTATGTGCGTAAAGCTTCAGCTTCAGTTTGCGAACAAAGAATCACAAAATCACTTTCAAGGAGATTTGCCATGCGTTCTGCTTTCCGTTTTGCTGCCCTCGCCACTGCCTTTTTGCCGGTTTTTTCATTGTGTGCGCGGGCACAGGCGTCGCCTGCTCTCGCGGCGCCGATTGAGCCGATCCGGGTGTTTTACCGTTACTGGCCGCTGCAGTTTGTGCAGTTTGTGGGGACGGAGCTGCCGTACAGCATGATCACGCTGGAGGTGGATCCGGCAGGGAAGAAGCCGGCTATCGTGTTGACGTTAACGGACCGGGCGACGGGCAAGCGGGTGCATTATGCGGAGACCGATGCGCTGGTGGCGATGGAGGCCGCGAGCGGCGAGGAGTCGCACAAGGCGGCGATGGCGTGGGAGCCGGCGGATACGGAGGCGGTCGGCGCGGTGTCGACGGTGCGGCTGACGCTGGCCAATGGCAAGCCGCTGGTGTGGCGGTTTGTGCAGGGGTCGGATGTGTCGGAACGGGGCGGGGGCATGACGCCGCTGCCGGGGAGCAAGGTGCCGGTGTTTGCGTATCGGGAGCAGGCGGCGGTGGCCGGGGAGGGCACGGCGCTGCAGATTGGCGGGGTGGCGAGCCCGGCGGCGGTGTGGACGGAGATCTCGCAGCCGCCGTACTTTGTGGCGTATCACGGGGCGATGAGTGAGAGCGCGCACACGCTGGTGTTTCTGCCCGGCGCGGCGGACTGGATAGTGAAGAGCGCACCGTCCTCGCTGGCGGTCGGGCAAAGCTGGGCGCTGGATGCCGCAAATGGCAATCACGCGACGGTGCGGATCGACAAGGTCGATGGCACGGCGTTTGTGCTGAATACGACCGATGCATTCGAGCCGGGGGTGCAGCGGACGATCGAGGCGACGCGCGGGGCGGATGGGGGCTGGAGCTTCCAGAGGGTGCGGTTTTCGCCGGTGAAGGATGGCGCGAAGCACTCGGTGACCGTTGAGTTTGCGGCTCCGCTGAACGCCGGGGTGGACAGCGACAAGGTTACGGTGCTGGCGAAGAAGACTGTGCTGGGGACAGGCGTGGTCACCGGCGGCAAGGATGGGGCGATGACGCTGGTGTTCAGCGATCCGGCGTGGATGAAGGGAATTTCGGTGAGTGAGGGGGCGGCTAAGCCGTAGGGGTGCTGAGGCGGAGATGCAGATTCCTCCGCTTTGCTGCGGAATGACAACAAAAGAACAAGGCCCTCACTTGGCGGTGAGGGCCTTGGTTTTGCGCTTGGTAGTTGATTTGAAACGACTTAGGCGTTGGCGGTTTCTGGCTCGGGTGCGGCGGCCACCGGCTCGGGCTGGTCGCTCTTGACGTTGACCTGAACGTGCGCGGTGACCTCGCGGTGTAGGCGTACGGGGACGTGGTACTCGCCGACGGTCTTGAGGGGCTCGTCGAGGTGGATGCGGCGGCGCTCGACGGTGTGGCCCTGGGCTTCGAGGGCCTGGGCGATGTCGGCGGAGGTGACGGAGCCGAAGAGCTGGCCTTCGCCGCCGGCCTTGCGCTCGAAGGTGAGCACGACGGTGTTGAGGCTGGTGGCGACGGCTTCGGCTTCGACCTTTTCCTTGGCGCTCTTGCGGACCGCGGACTGCTTCATTTGCTCGATCACGGCCTTGTTGGCCTGGGTGGCCTCGATGGCGAGCTTGCGGGGGAGGAGGTAGTTACGGCCGTAGCCGTCGGCGACCTTGACGACGTCGCCACGGTGGCCGAGGGACTCGACTTCTTCTTTGAGGATGACTTCCATGGTGGATCTCCGGGGTCAGTGCCCGCAGGAAAGCAGATTCATGCGGGCACTGACAGAAAGAAAGGCGAAGGCCTTAGTATTTGGCGGCGTAGGCAAGCAGGGCGATGGCACGTGCCTGCTTGATGGCGCGGGTCAGCTTGCGCTGAAACGGGGCTGAGGTGCCGGTGAGGCGGCGCGGGATGATCTTGCCGCGGTCGGAGACGAACTGCTGCAGCAGGCGCACGTCGCGGTAGCTGATCGAGTCGATCTTTTCGACCGTGAACTTGCAAACCTTTTTGCGGCGGAAGAACTTGCGGCCGCCGCCGGGACCACCGCCCTGACCTGCGGGACGGGGGGGGCGTGGGCCGCCGGGACGGGAACCACCGCCGCCGCCCTGGTAACCGCCGCCACCTTGCGAACCGCCACCGCCTTGCGAACTGCCGCCCTGGTAACCGCCGCCACCTTGCGAACCGCCACCGCCTTGCGAACTGCCGCCTTGGTAACCGCCGCCACCTTGCGAACCGCCGCCCTGCGAGCTGCCGGTAGAAGGAGCCGGTGTGGAAGGTGCTGTGTTTTGTGTTTCGTCAGCCATGGTGCTTGTCCTTTGTGTGCTGGGGCCTGAAGCTCTCAGCGGTTTTGGCTGCCTTCGCTCCAGATCCGCTGGGGGATCTCTGGACTTTGGCAATCCGGATGGATGGCCGTTTGGAAGCGAGGTACAGCGTTTTGGGTGTCCTTTGAATTCAGACGGGTTGGCCTTGTGGCTTTGCCCGGAAAGCTTGGTGCTGAGCGATGAGCAAGCAGGTCCTCGCTGCGCTCAGGATGACGAGGAGTAAAGTTAAACCCCGTGGAAGATCTAAGCCTGGACTGCGGGCTCAGGCTCGTTTGCTTCGACAGGGGGAGCGGCCGGAGTTTCGTGTGCGGGCTCCACGGCTTCAGTCGTGGCAGCTTCGGTCGTGGCAGCCTCGACAGCGGCAATCTCCGGAGTTGGCGCCGCGGGGGCGACGGGTGCCGGCTGCGGCGTGGCTACGGGATGATTTGCGTTGTCGGCGGCCTCGGCCGGGTTTTCCTGGGGCTGGGCGGAGCGCTTTACGTGCGCGGCGCGGTGAGCCTTGATCTTGGCGACGCGCTTTTCTTCCTCGTCGGTGCGGACGGTGATGAACTTGATGACCTGCTCGGTCACGCGTAGGCGGCGCTCGATCTCGAAGATCAGGGAGGCGGGCGCTTCAACGATCAACAGCACGTAAATGCCGTCGTTGAACTTGTTGACGGTGTAGGCCAAGCGGCGGCGACCCATCTTTTCGACGTTTTTGACGGTGCCTTCGCCGGTGGTGATGTAGCCGGAGAAGGTCTCGATGCTCTTGTCGACGTCGGCGTCCTCGAGGTCGGGACGCAGAATGTACATTACTTCGTAGCTGCGATTCATGGTGCTTCTTTCCGCGGGGTTTTGCCCCGCACCGCTTCGGCTGTGTGCCGGAGCCGGTTTGGCTATGGTGGTGAAGGGTTGTCGGATCTAAGTTGTAGGTTATAGGTCCTAAGCCGCGTGGTCGAGCAGAAGGCGCATGGACCTTATGACTGAGCACCAATCCTAAAACCTACAACTCAGAACCTACAACTTAGAACCTTCAACCTTTCTGTTGAACTCATTCATTGCCGCGCTCGCGCCTTTGGTGAGAACGGCTTCGACCGCGCGTACGGCCAGGTCGAGTCCCTCGTCCAGGATCCCAAGTTCAACCTTGCGCATGGGCGCGAGGAGGAAACTTGTTCCGCCGGATTTAATCTCGCGGCCGGTTTCGGTGGGGGCTTTGCCCACGCCGATCCGGATCCGTGTCCATTCTTCCGTGCCGAGCACGCCGGAGATCGACTTTACTCCGTTGTGCCCGCCCGCCGAGCCTCGTTCGCGAAGGCGAATCTGGCCCATCGGGATTGCCAGCTCGTCGTAGAGGACGATGAGATCCTCTACGGGGAGGTCCAGATCCTTCAGAAGCGCGGCTACGGATAATCCGCTCAGGTTCATGAAGGTTTCGGGTTTGGCTAACAGGACATCATGTCCCATCAGGCGAGCCCGGCCGGTTTGTGCGCGACCCCGGCGATTGGTGGCCGAGACGTTGCAGATTTCGGCGATGCGATCAATAGCCATGAAGCCAGCATTGTGTGGTGTGAGCAGGTATTCAAGACCGGGGTTGCCGAGACCGACGATGAGCTTCATAGGGGCTGTTGGTTCTAGGTTGTAGGGTAACTGCATTGCCTACAACCTAGAACCTAGAACTCTTTATTTCTCTTCCGGCTTGCCCTTCTTGGCTACTTCGGGTTCGGTCGGGGTGGGAGCGGCGGCCTCCACGGCGACGTCTTCCTTCATCGGGGTGACGTGGGCGACCATCTCGTCTTCGCCGGAGAGGAACTTGAGGTTCTCAGCATGCGGGAGATCCTTGACGAGGATGGAGGCGTTCATCGCGAGATCCGAGATGTCCACATCGATGTGCTCGGGGATATTGCCGGGGAGGCACTCGACTTCGACCTCGTGCAGGATCTGGGTGAGCACGCCGCCCTCGTTCTTGACGCCGATGGCGGTACCGGTGAGCTGGACGGGAATAGAGACGCGCATGGCGCGATCCATGGCGATGCGCTTGAGGTCGATGTGGAGGAGTTTGCCCTTGATGGGCTCGTTCTGCCAGTCGACGATCATGACCTTGGAGGCGGGCGAGCCTTCAAGGTTGAGGTCGAAGATGGTGTTGTGGCCGCTGCCCGTGTAAAGGATCTTGGTGATGACCTTCGGGTCAACGGTGACCGCGACCGAAGGCTGACCGGCGCCGTAGACGACCGCGGGAATGAGGCCGGCGACGCGCACGCGGCGGGCGTGGTTCTTATTGAACTTGCCGGTGCGCGGGGTGGCGGTGACGGCGGCGATGGGTGTGTTGTTAGCCATGATGTTGTCCTTTCGGGCACGAGTGTGATCTCGCTCCCTTTGGGCTGAGAGCCCGGGTTTAAGTGAACAGCGTGGAGACCGAGGTCTCCATGTGAATGCTTTCCATGGCACGGCCAAAGAGGCCGGCCACGGAGAGAACTTTGATTTTGCCGACGGCCTGCGCGGCTTCGGTGAGGGGAATGGTATTGGTGACGACCAGTTCCTTCATGTTGGACTCCCGGATGCGGTCCACGGCGGGGCCGGAGAGTACGGCGTGCGAGGCGCAGGCGTAGACGGCTTCAGCGCCCTGGGCGAGCAGAGCGTCAACGGTCTTGCAGAGGGTGCCGGCGGTATCGACGATGTCGTCGAGGATGAGGCAGGTGCGGCCGCGGACGTCGCCGATGACGTTCATGACCTCGGTGACGTTGATGTCGGTGCGGCGCTTGTCCACGATGGCCAGCGGCAGCTCAAGCTTTTTGGCGAAGAAGCGGGCGCGCTCGACGCCGCCGGCGTCGGGGGAGACGACGGTGAGGTTGGGCAGGTTCAGGCGGCGGAAGTAGTCAACCAGGACGGGCGAGGCGAAGAGGTGATCGACGGGAATGTTGAAGAAGCCCTGGATCTGTGCCGCGTGGAGGTCCATGAAAAGGGCTCGGTTGGCGCCGGAGTTGACGAGCAGGTCGGCGACGAGTTTGGAGGTGATGGCGACGCGGGGGCGGTCCTTGCGATCCTGCCGGGCGTACCCGTAATAGGGGACGACGGCGGTGATGCGGCCGGCAGAGGCGCGGCGCAGGGCGTCCATCATGATCAGCATCTCCATGAGGTGCTGATCGGTGGGGAAGCAGGTTGGCTGGATGACGAAGACGTCGGCGCCACGCACATTTTCAAGCAGCTGGAAGCGGATTTCGCCGTCGCTGAAGCGGCGAAAGTCGGTCTGCACCAAAGAGACGCCGAGGAACTGAGCGATCTCTTCGGAGAGCGCGCGGTTGGCCGAGCCGGAGACGATCTTGAAGTTGCGGTCTTCGCTGACGCGCGACTTCGGTTTCTTCTCGGCAGCGACCTTGCTCTCGGGACCGGGCTTGCCGGAGACGACAGCGGCACCGGAGGCCGCTATTGAAGCGGTTGCCGGTGCCGGGGAGGATGCGTTTGCCGCGGGCTCCCGCAACGCTGTTTGTGCGCTGGCGGAGGAGCCCGGTGTGCTGCTGTTGGAGCCGTTGGGACTGTTAGAACCGTTAGAACTTGGGAATGGAACCGCTGCGGTACTGTTTTCGTTCACCACGTCTGGGAGACTCCTGAGGTTGGTTGACCTGATCAGAGCTTCTTTCAGCTTCTTTGCTGCCGGGGAGCGGTTGCCTCCCCGGGTGTTGCGACTTTGGCGACCTGCGGTTCCACTGTGGATCGGGGCGGCTTGTTGCGATTCGCCCGGATCCCTACTTTCTGCTGCTGCCCCCGCCCGCGAAGGCTTTGGGGTTTCTGCCAAACTTCCGGTGGCTGTTGCGCCACCCTCCATCAAAAAAGCTCCCTTGTTGCCGGAGGCCCGTCGCTTGAGGGGCTTTACACCCTTGCGGAACGCTAACAATTGGTTGGGCGACCAGGATTCGAACCTGGACTGTCTGCGTCAAAGGCAGATGACCTACCGTTAGTCGATCGCCCAGCAGCTGAATTGCTTCAGCCTTGCGCTCGGAACCGCCGTTTGCGTGCTACCCGGACCGGTTCGTGCGCAGCTACTAGCTTACGCGAAAGACCGGCGCCAGAACTCCTCGCGGTTGAGCGTTTCTGTAACAAACGCCCGGGTGCCGAGAGACTGCACGCGCTGTTGAGCCTCGTGCGCTGCCCGGAGATCAGCATAGATCCCAAACAGCGCCGAGCCGGAGCCCGAAAGCGCCGCATAGAGCGCTTGAGAGCTGCCGTCCGAAGATCCGGATAACGCACGCTTGATATCACGAAGGGGAGGATGTTGCGTAAAGGCAACGTCTTCAAAGTCGTTATCGACCCCGGTGTGGACAAGCGCGAGAAGGGGATTGATCACACCAGGCAACAAGTCGACTGGGGACCCCGGATTCCCGGCGAGACCACTTTCTCTCCTCTGCAACTTTTCAGCTGCATCTCCTTTTTCAGGTGGAGCTTCCCGGCCCGAGGGCGTTTGGGAAGGAAGGGCGGTACCGGTTGGTACTCGTTCGACCCCGGTGGATGTCCACGCGGAGGCCAGAACTCGGCTCAACATTTCTACCCTATAGGAGAAATCGGGGTTCGTCAAGTCTTTTTCTGATGTCTCGGCCTTGGGTGCCGCGGTTCGCCGGTCCAGGTCGCGAAACGCCTCTGTGGTGCTGACGCCGACCTTCGGCGTGGCGACCACGACGGGCAGCGTGGGCAGGTCGGGCAGGGGATAGACAGCTTCGCCGCGATTGAGGCCAAGGACCGTACCGCCGAGCAGGAATAGGGGGACGTCGGAGCCGATCTCCTCGGCCACAGCCAGGCGTTCGGGGGCGGGCAGGGCGACGCCGAGTTCCCGCTCGAGCCCCAGCAGCGCGGCTGCGGCGTTGGCGGAGCCCGCGCCCAGCCCACCCTGCACGGGAAGGCGTTTTTGAAGGGCGATGTGGACCTCGGCGGCGTGATCCAGGCGGTCCAGCGCGGCGTGCACGATGCGATAGGCGGTGTTGCGGTGGCAGTCGCCGGAGGCGGTGCAGGGGACGCCGGGGTGATCGGCGTCCAGCGTGATGGACGTGCGCGCGGCCGGCCGGGCGGTGACGGTTACGAGATCGTGCAGTGCAAGAGTCTGATAGAGGGTGGTGAGGCCGTGGAAGCCGTCCGGACGCGGCGGGCCGACGGCGAGGCCGAGATTGATTTTGCAAAAGGAGCGGACGCGTGTCGGCATGGGGTGCTTGCGATTTCCAATCAGCTTGATCTTAAAGGACTTCGGCCAGAGTGACGGCGTGGACCTGTAAGGGAACAGGCAGGGGATGGAAGCCGGCCAGGTCAAACACCCACCGTGTGGTGCCGGGGCCGGGCGTGTCCGGATTCGTGCCTGGAGCCGTCATTGAAGTCGTGTCTGGCCCCGCGTCTTGACCTGTATAGGCGGAACCGGCTTCGTGCAGGGGAGTGAAGCCGAGGCGTGGATAGAGGTTGCGTACCTGAGCCTTTTTTCCGGTTGGGCGATACAGGCCGAGCAGCCGGCGGGCGCCGGCGGCGATGGCGCGTTCGGCCAGCAGGTTGAAGCAGGCGTCTTCGACTTGGCGGCCAAGGACGCGGCAGCTCATGAGCAAGTCTTCGATGAGGATTTCTCGCTGGGTGCCGGTGCCCCGGAGGCGGGCGATGAGGACGGCGATGAGGCCGTGGTCGGCGAGGCGATCGGTGAGGCGGCAGACGAGCGTGATCCATCCACCGGCAGCGGGACCCAGGGCGCGGGCCCGGAGTTCGGCCTCCGGGAGGCGATGGGTCCTGGACGGAAGGAGGCACGGCGGGGCAGCCAATCGAGTTCCACGCCTTGCCTCCCTTTAGGCGCGCGCGGGTAGTCGCATCGCCCTAAGTGCGCCCGTGGAGCAGACTAATGCCTCAGGCATTCAGATTGTTTTGCTCATTGTAAGAGCCTCGGCGCTCCCCAAGCCCTGCCGACCATGTGAGACGCGGGTGTGGCGAGCGGAGTTTCGAAGTGCGCGGTATGCCAGGTTACTGGGAAAAGGTGTTGTTCTGAAGGGGCCTCTCGATGGCCGAACTTTGATTGTTTTGATTGCATCGAGATTAGAAATAACGACTTTAGGGAGGTTCCCAATGGTGCTAAGGTAACGGACATTCTGCCCCTTTGCTCTCCTTTGCTCTCTCTCTTTTGCTTTATTGAGACACGCACTCCTCTTGCAGACGACTGCTGAATGCAACTTGCCATGATGTGACAAGGGTATTCCGCCGACCTCCAACCCATCTTTGTTCCTAGCAATTGACAGGAGATGCACGATGTTGGAACTTTTTCGCCAAGCCGCAGTGACGAGTCTTTCGCAAGAGGCTGTTTCGAACGGTCAAAGCAGTTTCCTCGCAGACGGCCATAAACCCGGGCGTACGCGCGCCGCCGCGGCGCTGATGGCTGTGTGCTGGATGGCAGGGGCGGGCGTCTCCGCCCAGAACGTGGCGACCCACCATGTGCGCGAGGTGGTGCGGAGCGGGGCAACGCAGGCGCTGGGTCACCTGGCGAGCGACAAGGTGATGAGCCTGAACCTGGTACTGCCGCTGCGGGACCCGGACGGCCTGGATGCGTTTCTGGCCGATGTTTATGATCCGCCGAGTTCGGCGTACCGCCACTACGTGACACCGGCGCAATTTACGGAGAGGTTTGGGCCGACACAGGCACAGTATGACGCCCTGGTGGCGTTTGCACAGAGCCATGGACTGGCGATCACGGGTGGATCGCGCGATGGGATGGAGGTGCAGGTGCAGGCGCCGGTTTCGGTGGTGGAAAAGGCGTTCCACGTCAACATCATGAACTACCAGCACCCGACGGAAGACCGGATTTTCTACGGTCCGGACCGGGAGCCGACGACCGACCTGCCGTTTGCACTTTGGCACATTTCCGGGATGGAGGATTACTCGATTCCAAAGCCCCGGCTGGAGAAGAAGAGCGAATACGCCGCCGCGCACGGCATCAGCCCGGAGACAGTGGTGAGCCATGCGACGACGGGTTCGGGGCCTTCGAGCTCGTTTCTTGGCAGTGACATGCGCGCGGCGTACTACGGTGGGACGGCGCTGACGGGTGCGGGGCAGAACCTTGGATTGTTTGAGTATGTGGGGACGGATCTGGCGGACTTGACGACGTATTACAGGAACATCGGGCAGACGAACACTGTGCCGGTCACTCTGCTTTCGGTGGATGGCACGAGCACCTCGTGCGTGTACACGAAGGCCGGCGGAAACTGCGATGACGGCGAGCAGAATCTGGACATGACGCAGGCGCTGGGCATGGCACCGGGGCTGGCGAGCCTGACGATGTATATCGGGTCGACGGACACGGCGATCATCAGCGCCATGACGACGCACAGCCCGCTGCCGACGACGATCGGCTGCTCATGGGGATGGACGCCGGCGGATCCGAATACGCTGGATCCGTACTTCAAGAAGATGGCGGCGCAGGGGCAGACGTTTTTTGCGGCTTCCGGTGACAGCTCGACGTGGTCCAGGAAGAACGAAGCCTGGCCGGCCGACGATGCCAATGTGGTTGCGGTAGGCGGAACCGACCTGGTCACCGCGAGTGCGGGCGGGGCGTGGAAGTCGGAGACGGCGTGGGTGGATTCTGGCGGCGGGATCTCGCCGGATAAGATTGCAATCCCATCGTGGCAGAAGGCGGCGATCAACTCGACGAACAAGGGGTCGACGGTGTATCGCAATGGGCCGGATGTGTCGGCGAATGCGAATTTTACGTTCTATACGTGCAGCGACCAGCAGGCCTGCCTAGCAAATGAGTATGGCGGCACGAGCTTTGCGGCACCGATGTGGGCGGCTTACACGGCGCTGGTCAATCAGCAGCTGGCGTCGAATGCGAGCAGTCGTGTCGGCTTCCTGGATCCGACAATCTACGCGGAGAACGGGACGGCCTCGCTCTACAAGTTGGATTTTCACGACATTACCAGTGGGACTTCGGGGAGCTACTCGGCTACGCCGAACTTCGATCTGGTAACGGGTTGGGGAAGTCCGACGCCGGGGCTGATCACGACGCTGGCGCCGTAGGACCGGTACGATTCGCAAGGAAAAGGCCGAAGATCCTCGGCCTTTTCCTTTGCGGTGGATGCTTTTTCTCAAGCCATAGCTCAAGCCATAGCTTGAGCGAGGTTTATTTTTAGTGGCCGCTGACGCCCTGCTGAATGAAGGCGGCTGTGCGGTCGTGGAGGTCGTGCAGGGCCTGTTCGTTGAGGTAGACCATGTGGCCGGTGGGGAAGAACTTGTATTCGATATTGCTTTGCAGGCTGGGGGCGATGTGCAGGTGTTTCATTTCGTAGACCGCGCCGTAGTAGAGCGTGCCCAGATCGAAGTAGCCGCCCATGAGCAGGACATGCATGCGGGGGTTGACGGTGAGGGTGTAGGCAAGGTCGGGCATGACGTTGGTGAAGGTGTCCCAGCCGCCGCGCTGGTTGGGGGCGCTGTGGTGCATATTCCACCGCTCGCCGGAAAGGGCGTCATCAAGGTGTGCCTTGTAGGTCATCTCTCGGCCGAAGTGCAGGGTCTCGTGGGCGTAGCTGTTCATGGCCGCATCGATGCTGGATTCGACGGAATCGCTGAAGGGATCGTATTGGGACTGGGAGGCGAGCGGGTCCATGGACGGGCCCTCGTAGCGTGAGTCGAGACGGCCGGTGGTGATGTCGGCGGGGTCCTGCAGATATTTGGCGAACTCGCCGCCGGAGAGACGGAGGTTGGCCTTGATCCAGAGGGCAGAAGGGATGCCGGTATAGCTTTCGAGTTTGGCGGCGGTCGCCTGCTTTTTAGTGGGATCGAGATCGGCGCCCTGGGTCAGGGCCGTGGCGTAGTCGCCGCTGGAGAACTGCTCGACCTCGTGCAGCCAGGGTTCCAGCTGGGCGGGCTGATTGGGCACCTTGTGGTGGTACCAGGCGGTGGCGGCGAAGGAGGGAAGGGCGAGAAAGAAGCCTTTTTCATTGCCGGGATCGGAATCGGAGCCGTCCGCGGAGTCTGAAAAGCTCAGGATTTGGGACAGAAAGACGATGCCGTTGAGGTCGACGCCGTGCTGCTGCAGCTTGGCGCCGAGAACGGCGTCGCGGGTGGTGCCGTAGCTTTCGCCGAAGAGGAAACGCGGCGAGGTCCAGCGGTCGTACTTGCTGAGAAAGCGGCGGATGAAGCGGTCAAAGGCGGCGGCGTCCTGATCCACGCCGTAGAAGGATTTGGCGGCGTCCTTGCCTTCGACGCGGCTGTAACCGGTGCCGGGGGCGTCGATGAAGACGAGATCGGCGGCGTCGAGCAGGGTCTGCGGGTTGGGGGCGACCCTGTAGGGGCCGCCGACGGGGTGCTGGAGGTCGGGCAGCTGCACGCGCACCGGGCCGAGCGAGGTCATGCGAAGGTACATGGTCGCCGAGCCGGGGCCGCCGTTGTAGAAGAACATGATTGGCCGCGTGCCGATGTCGGCGCCCTTGGCGAAGTAGGCGGTGTAGAACATGTGCGCGGTGGCGGGGCGGTCTTCGGGCTTGGCGGGAACCTCCATGGGGGTGTCCGGAAGGTATTTGCCGTCGGGCGCCAGCATGGCGTCCTGGGTGTCGGTGGCACCGACGGGCAGCAGACCCGCGACCGCGGTGTAGGCGATGGAACGGCCGCCGGCGGTGGCGACGGTGGCCTCGGTGGTGCTGTCCGGGGCCAGCGTGCCGGGCTGTTTCTTGTCCTGCAGTGGTTCGGTGGTGGTCGTGGTGGTGACCTTTTCAGGCGGCGGTGGCTCGCCATGGCGTTGCGCCAGCGCGAGGACCGGGCAGAGCGCGGCGGTGAAAGAGGCGGCGATCAACGCGCGCGCCGAAAGGCGGACAAAGGCCATGGGTTGGAGACTCCTTTGAATTGGACAGTTTCCCTACTGTACGACCCCACGGTACAAAGAGTTTCGGAAAACGGTGCAAGGCATGGCGCGGCGTCGCAAGCCGGCGGAAAGCAGGGGCGAACAAAGCCTTCGGGTGAGGCAGGTGAGCCGTTTCGCGTTGACGACCCAGCTCGGCAGCCGCTGGAGGGCGCCGGCGGAGAAGTGCCGTGACGCAAAACGGCACAGATACGGGGGTGGGTCTACAACTATCTTCGGAAGTGGCTGGATAACCCCGTTTAGGTGCCTCATCTTAGAACAGATTTGGGTTGGAGTGTTATAGGCAGAAGGCATTGCTCGCAAGAGACTGACGTTGGAGGTAAGTCCCATGCGTTCTCTTTCCCGATCCTTAATTGCGATGACCTTTTCTACGATGGTGTTCTGTGCGGGTGTCCGTGCCAAAGCCGATACGATTTCCGTCTTCTCTTTGAACAGCAATCTGCTGTACGGGACAGCCAGCGGCACGCTCGTTGTGGATACAACCACGGGTGTTCTGAATTCCGGGAGTGTGACGGCCAGTTTGAACGGGCAAACTGAAACCCTGGGCACTGTTATGTCCAGCAGCGGATCCAATGGTTTATACACGATCGAACTTACGACGGGGAGCGGTGGAACGGGCGATAGGTTCTATCTGGATCTGCCCGTCTCCACGTTGACGAGTTATACCGGCGGCTCGATCGACGCGTTGACTTACAACGCCGCGCACCCGTCGTACCTGGAGTCATTCAATACCATGGACTATGCGACGTCTGGAACCCTGAATCTCACGGGAACGTCGAGGACGGCCACCGGTACGGCGGTAACGCCCGAGGCCGCGTCGTGGGTGCTGATGCTGACCGGTACGGGAATGCTGGCGGTGGTGGCACGGCGCCGGCGTCCGCTGGCTGAGTCGCCGGCTGTATCCGCTTAGCGCTGTTTTCCCGATGCTGTAGAGCCCTCGAATAGACAGCAGGTCCTTCGCTATGCTCAGGATGACAACTCCTGGAAGCTTGCCCTCTACACCCACAACGAACAGCGCTAGTGCTCCATCTCCGGATAGGGCCCGATGCCGCCGCCGGCGATCCAACTGTCAAGGTGCTCCTCAAGAACGGGGAGAGGAACGGCACCAGTCTCAAGCACGGCGTCGTGGAAGGCGCGGAGGTTGAACTTCGCGCCGAGCGTGGCCTCCGCCTTGGCTCGTTCCTTGCGGATGCTCATTTCGCCGAGATAGTAGCTGAGTGCCTGGCCGGGCCAGCTGATGTATCGGTCGACCTCGGTTTCGATTTCGTGGTCGGACAGTGCGGTATTGTCGCGGAGGTAAGCCTGGGCCTGTTCGCGGGTCCAGCCCCCCGAGTGGAGGCCGGTGTCGACGACGAGGCGGGCGGCGCGCCAGGCCTGGTAGCTGAGCATGCCGAAGCGTTCGTAGGGCGTGTGATACATGCCCATTTCGGTGCCCAGGCGCTCACAGTAGAGCGCCCAGCCTTCGCCGTAGGCGGAGATGTAGATGTTGCGGAACTTTGGCAGATTTTTGTGCTCGGCCGCGATGGAGAGCTGCCAGGAGTGGCCGGGGGCGGATTCGTGCAGTGTGAGCGCGGGCAGGGAGTAGAGACCACGGGAAGGGAGGTCGTAGGTATTGACGAGATAGACGCTTTGGCCGCCACGGGCGGAGGTGTAAAACGGCGCGATGGAGGCTGGAACCGCAACGATGCCGAAGCGGTTGCGGGGTTCATAGCCGAAGAAGCGGCTGGCCACGCCGTCGAACTCCTTGGCGATAAAGGCGGCACGCATCAGGAGTTCATCGGGTGTTTTGGCGTAGAACTGCGGATCGGTGCGGAGGAAGTGTAGAAATGCGGGCAGATCGCCGGTGAAGTTCGCCTCCTGCATCGTGGAGAGCATTTCGGCGTGGATCCTGGCCATCTCTTCGAGGCCGATTGTGTGAATCTGCGCGGGAGTCAATGAGACCGTGGCGTATTCGAGAATTTTGGATTGGTAGTAGGCTTTGCCGTCGGGCAGGGCCTCGGCGGCGAGGGTCTTTGTGGCGTGCGGAACGTAGACGTCGTCCCAAAAGCGGAGGAGTTTTTGGAAGGCAGGGATGATCGCGACAGTGATGGCATCGCGGCCCTCCTGGCGGAGTGCCGTTTGCTGGGCGGCGGGGATCGAGTCCGGCATGGCCATGAAGGGCTTCCAATAAGGGGTAGCTTCGGGACTTTTGGCGTTCGCGGTAGCGGTGATGGATTGGTCGCGGCCTAGGAGGGTCACCTGCGGCGGGGTGAAGCCGCGGGCGAGTCCGGCACGCATGTTGGCCTCCTCGTCGGCGAAGAAGCGCGGAGTGTCGCGGAGGCGGGCGATGTAGTTTTCGTAGTCCCCGGCGGAGCGCAGCGGCTGTTGCGGAGCGCCGGCTTCGCCGGCCCAGAAGGAGCTGTCGGAGTTGACGGGTCTTTCGTATTCGCGGAAGCGCTGAGCGTTGAGCAGGGTTTGGATCTGAGCCTGAAAGACCTCGTAGTTGAGGCGTTCGGGTGCGGAGAGTTGTGCGGGATTGATCGAGTGGAGCTGCTGCAGGATCTGTGTCCAGTGCTGGAGACGCTCGATTTGGCTCGCGGCGTCGATGCGGGGCAGTTGTGGGCGGAGCCGGGCGGCCGTTTCGTCGTCATCTTCATCGCCGCGCAGGTGCTGGCGCCACTGCCAATCGGCGGTATACAGGGCCTGGAGTTTGGTGTCGGCGGCGGTGGGTTTGGGGGCAGGGGCGGCTTGCTGTGCGGCAAGGAAGGACGAGCAGAGCAGAGCGAAGGTGAGCGTCAGGAGGTGCATCAGGAGCGTCCGCAGACGCAGAATGGGGAGGACGGAAGTTCGCGGAGCGGGATTTCGACGAGCGGGAATCAACGAGGGCTCCGGGCAGTACGGATGACTTTGTCAAGATAACGTGATCCGCCGCTTTGATGGCGGTTGAAGGATTTTGCGGAGTTTGCGGCGTCTCTGGACGCTAAGCTGCGCGTGTGCGAGGAGAAACTGCCCGTCGCCGAAGGGTGACGCAGGGCGGCGAGATCGTGCAAGGAAGTGAGGGGCTCAGTGCATGCGAGGCCGAATGGCGACGGCGCACATAAAGTTTATGTTGCGTGCTACTGTGTTGGTGTCAGATGGCTGGGATGTGCCATCCAATTGATGACAGACTCGCCCTTAGGAGGACGACCACCATGGCGACACAAGTTGCAGGACTCCCTGACCGGTTGACCATCACGGAAGATGTGCTGGATCAGTTGCGGCGGTTGGCGGATTCGCAGAATATAACGATGTCGGAGGCGTTGACACAGGCGATCAAGGTCAGCGATATCGTGGTTCGTTCGATCAATGCACCGAACTCGAAGGTCCTGCTCAAAAAAGGGAACAAGTATGAGCAGCTGACGCTGGTGCGCGACGCGAACTGATGCCCCCCGCGACCCAGGACATAGGTGAGTTGCCGCCGCAGGGCGTGATTTTGCCGCTTGATGTTGTGCCGTCCCCGCTGCAATCTCGAGGGTTGGAAGGTCGCAGATCGGTTCCGAGCCTCCAGCCGAAGGCGTACTCGCCGGAGCGGCAGAGGGATTGGGTGCGGCTGATTGTGGCGTGTGGCTTGCTGCTGATTCTGGGCTACCTGGTGGTGTTTGCGACGATCGAGGCGACATCCTGGCCGGCACACTGGTCTCAGACCAAGGAGATGCTGCAGATTATTTTGCCGGCGCTTACCGGTGTGATCGGCACGGTCATCGGATTTTATTTCGGTGTGACGGCTGTAGCGAACAGCAATGGAACTTCGCAAGACCCCCAATAGAATTGCACAAGCCTTAGATAGGAAAGGCTTTGCCCCTGGGAGCGTGGCCGTGGGCTTCTTCCTCAACACTTGCCGGCGTGAACCGGGTGGGTTGCTTCCAGAGCAGGGTGAAGAGGCGATCGAGTTCGCGGTTTTCCGGGTCTCTGTCGGTGAAGACTCTGTGACCTTGACCGAGGGTCTCGGCGACATGGCGCAGCAGAGGCAAGCTTGCCGGGATGGGCATGGCGGCTGCGCCAAAGTAGCGAAAGTTTGTTGAAAGCAGGGTGCGGGCGTTGCGGAAGTGTGGCGCACGGCCGACGTCGCGGGCTGCGTAGCCGGGTTCGGTGTGTAGGCGGGTGCGGCCTGTGTGGTGGAGCTCGCCCGTTTCGGGGTGGAAGGCGTAGATGCAATCGGGACGGTAGGTGTGTGGGCTGTCGGGTTCGTAGTAGGCGCCGAGATCGAGCGTTTCCGTTACTTTTGCGGCATAGATTACGGCGGCCAGAGGGTAGTTTTCACGCTGGGCGAGGGCGACGCTGGTGAGGCCGAGCAGGCGGTCGCCGGGCTGAGCGGTGCGGCGGATGGCGGGCTTGCAGATTGAAAGCGTGAGCAGCGGGCCGTCGCCGGCGAGCGGGAGCGGAGCGCAGGGAGCGCCGCCGCGGTCGGAGGTGAGCTTGTAGAGGTAGGTGCGCATGGAGTTGTTGGTATTAGGGCTGGGCGACGGCGAACAGCGGAGCCTTCCGCTTGGCTGTGGGATGACAACTCCTCGGGTTGGAGAGGAGCAGGAGTAGCGGATATACGCTCGGTCAGCGTAGGAGCTTTAGCGTTGCCTGGTCGGCCCGACCACCAAACCACACGATGAGGGTGTTGGCGAAGATCTGGTCCTGCTCCCCAGCGTTCTGCCCAGCTTCTGCCTCTACGAAGAGGGTGATGCAGGAGTGGAATTTGAGGTCGTCGGGGTAGCCGAAGATGGCGGCAAGCGAGCGGCCACTGGCGGCGTTCACGAGGGTGGTGCACTCGCGGAGGCGTGGGCCGAGGAGCGGATGAGCAAGGTAGGCTTTGGCTTCGGCCAAGCCGGTGATGGCAAAACGCTGCGCCGTGGGGCTGGAGCCGAGACCGGCGATCTGCGGGAAGATGAACCACATCCAGTGGGAACGCTTTTCACCGGCAGCCAGCTCGGATTGGGCCTGTCCGTAAATGGTTTGCTGGGCCTCGACGAAGCGTTGAAGGTGGAATGGGTCGTCCTGCGGCATGGTGGCTTGGATGCGCTGGAGCTGGAGAGTGCCGGCGAAGTCGACACCACTCTGCCGTGACTAGGCTGCTCTTACCGGGGCGATGAACTTGCGGTTGTCTTGCTGCGCTTGGCTTAGTTCAGATTGCGTTTGTAGGTCCCATCCAGAGTTTGGGTCAGGTTTTGGCCATAGGTGCCGTGATACCGCTGCTGCCGTTCAGAATTTTGTTGAGGGTTACGCGGGAGACCTTGAGGTGGGCTGCGAGAGCGGAGACGGTTGGGTTGTCGGCCATCCATTTGCGGAGGATTGCGCCGGGATGGGAGCTTTATGCATGATCATGGTTATGCTGCCTTTCTCCGGAAAGTAGTTCTGCCGCGAGATGAATACGGAGATCCTTCGCTTTGCTCAGGATGACGGCGGTTGACGGCGGTTGACGGCGGTTGACGGCGGTTGACAGCGGTTGACAGCGGTTGACAGCGGTTGACAGCGGTTGACAGCGGTTGACAGCGGTTGACAGCGGTTGACAGCGGTTGACAGCGGTTGACAGCGGTTGACAGCGGTTGACAGCGGTTGACAGCGGTTGACAGCGGTTGACAGCGGTTGACAGCGGTTGACAGCGGTTGACAGCGGTTGACAGCGGTTGACAGCGGTTGACAGCTAAGGGTGAAGGTACCTAAAAACCCGGCACAACAGCGAGTCCTTCGCTTTGCTCAGGATGACAAAGTATCTGCACCGTAGATCTAGACCCTCAGATGCACCTACTCTTCTTTTTTCTTGTTTCTAGCTTTGATTTTGAACCAGATGGGGCTGCCTATGAATTTGAAGGCTTTGCGGATTTCGTTGGATAGGAAGCGTTCGTAGCTGAAGTGCAGTTTTACGTCGCGGTCGGTGAAGAGGACGAAGGTGGGTGGGGCTACGGCGGCCTGGGTCATGTAGTAGATGCGGACGCGCCGGTTCATGGGAACCGAGGCGCGGCCGAAGTCCACCTTGTCGAGGAAGCGGTTCATGTTGCCGGTGGTGACGCGTTTGCGGCGCTCACGAGCGACGAGTTCCACCTTTTTGAAGACCTGGTCGATGCCCTGGCCTTCGGAGGCGGAGACGAAGACGAGCGGGGCGTAGTCGAGATACTTCAGGTGGTAGCGGACCTGCTCTTCGAAAGCTTTTTTGTCGGCGGGGGGCTTGCCGTCGAAGGCGCGGTTGCCGTTTTCGTCGAGCATGTATTTGGGTGGGGAGACGAGGTCCCACTTGTTGACGACGATGATGACGCTGCGGCCGCTTTCGTGGGCGTAGCCGCCGATGTTGGCGTCGGAGCCGGTGACGCCTTCGGTGGCGTCGATGAGCAGGAGCGCGACGTCGGCGGCTTCGAGATGTTTACGGCTCATGATGACGGAGAGCTTTTCGGCGAGCTGGGTGGTTTTGCCCTTGCGGCGGATACCGGCGGTGTCGATGAAGCGGAAGTCGTGGCCGTCGCGGGTGACGACCTCGTCGACGGCGTCGCGGGTGGTACCGGCAATGGGCGAGACGATGGCGCGGTCGGTGCCGGTGAGGGCGTTGAGCAGGGTGGATTTGCCGACGTTGGGGCGGCCGATGATGGCGATGCGGGTTTCGCGGCTGACGTGTTCGCCGTGGGAGCGGAGCTTGCGCTCGCGGAGCTCGGCGGGGGTGGCGGTGGGGTCGGCTTCGGTATCTTCGGAGGCTTCTACGTCGCTGAAGTCGGAGGGGTTGAAGTCGGCTTTTAGGAAGCCCTGGGGTTCAATGCCGGAGCCGTCTGTGGGTGCCTCGTAGTCGGGTTCGCCGATGGGGGGAGCGTCAATGCCGGCGGGTTCGTCGGCGGTGGCGGCTTCACCGGCGAGGAGAGCGGCGCGCATGGCACGGGGGACGAGGGCGGCGCGGTCGGCGAAGTTGTCGCCTTCGTCCTCGGAGGCCTCGTCGGAGAGAGTATCCAGGGTTTCGTAGGGTTCTTCGGTGTCGGGGGCGGCGTTTGGGGCGTCTGCCGAACCCCTCTTCGGCGACGGTGGAGCTGTCGCCGAAGAGGGGGTACCCGCTTTGGTGGCGAGTGTTTCAGGGGGGAGGACTTCCCAGACGGCGTCCAGCAGGTCGCCTATGCCGGAGCCGTGTTCGGCGGAGATGGGGTAGACGTTGCGGAAGCCCAAGGTGCGGAAGTTTTCGGCGGCGGCTTCCATCTGGGCGGAGTCCATCTTGTTGACGGCGAGGAAGAGGGGTTTGCCGCCGCGCATGAGGATGCGGCTGAACTCCTGGTCGGCGGCGGTGATCTCGGTCCGGCCGTCGATGACCATGATGATGGCGGAGGCTTCGTCGAGCGCGACGCGGGCCTGGCGGAAGATTTCAGACGGGATCAGGGCTTCGTCGTCGGGGATGACGCCGCCGGTGTCGACGAGGCGGACGTTGCGACCGGCCCATTCGACCTCGCCGTAAATGCGGTCGCGGGTAATGCCGGGTTCGTCGCCGACGATGGACCGGCGGGTGCCGGTGAAGCGGTTGAAGAGGGTGGATTTGCCGACGTTGGGGCGGCCGCAGATGGCGACGAGCGGAAGGCCGCTGAGGTCCTGGCTGGAGGCGGTGCGGCGGTGGCGGAGGTCGGCGCTGAAGCTGGCGGATTCGCGGTCGTTCGCGGGTTCGTTGGCCTCCGCGGCGGATTTGCGGGCCTTGCGCTTGCTTTCGCTGCGGGAAAAGCTCTTCGCTTCAGCGGCGTGGGCGGGGGCTTCGTGGGTCGGGCTTTTCTCGCGTTTGGCGGGGGCGTCGCTCGCCGGCTGCGCGGTCTTGGACTGGGTGCCGGGCGTTGAGCCGGGTTGCGGCTTGCGCGGGGCGTCCTCTTCCATGTCGCCGACGATGATGCGGTGTTCGAACTCGGGCGAGCGCGTGGGGGTGCGGGCGGCCTTTTCTTCGAAGGCGCGCTTTGTCGCTAACTTTTTGCGGTTCTTGGGGGCCACCGCGCCGGTGATGGCGGAACCCTTTTTGCGCGCGCCCTTGGCGGGGCCTTTGCCCAGCTTGGGGCGGGTGCTCGCCTGGCGGTGCTTTTTGCCCATCCGCTTCTTGATTTCGCGCTTCGGTGCCATTGCTAAAACCTCTTCACTGTTGATGGTCGCACGAGTTATGTGGGAACAATTCGACCTTCTGTGGGGTCTTTTATATAGACAGTGTAGGCAAGAGCTTGATTGGAGGTGCGGTGCGAAGTCTTAAGTGCATATCCCGGGCTCTTCTGTTTTGCCTTATATGTGTTGCGTTATCTCGGCGTGCGCGTGCGTGCAGCTGTGGGAGCACGGGACCCTGCAGCACACGTCAGAGCTATGGAATTCAATTTGTGGGCACGGTTATGCAGGTCAGGGTTGTTGACAACGAGCACCTAAGGCCTGACGGCTCGAAAAGTTGGGGTCTTGGCCATCGTATCGTCACGATCAGCGTCACGGAAGATTTCAGCGGACGTTTCACTCCCGGCCATCTGGTTGAGGTCACGACCGGCATGGGCGGAGGTGATTGCGGCATTCGTTTTCGTGAGGGTGAACGCTATCTGCTGGATGTGACTGAACAGCAGGGAATCTATACGACGGGTATATGTATGCGCACCGCCCCAGAGGGCGCGTCCGGCGTTTTCCTGCGCGAGCTGAGAGCCCTGGCTGAGGGACGCCGCACACCGGATGTGATGGGCAGCGTTGTTCACTTCAGTAGTAATTATGGCGTGGGTGAGCGAACGCCAGTGCCGGTGCCGGATGTTCCGGTGACCTTGACGGGGCTGGATGGCAGAACGATCCATGTGCGAACTGGGGATGATGGCGTCTTCGCGTTGGACGCAGTTGCAATGGGCAGCTATGGGGTGGAGTACGAAGTTCCCAAAGGCTTGATGAGCCGGGATGCAAAGAACCTGGACGGCGTAAACGTGCCCTATGCTCTGACCGCGGGTGCGGGGTGTGAGCTTGGATTCGCGCTGTACTCCGCCGGACGACTGCAGGGGCGAGTGGTGGATGCGCAAGGCCAGGGAGTACATGGCTCTGTTTCAGCCGTTGAGCAGCTGCCGGGTTCAGCTTATCCTGTCAGCAACATTGCATCCGCCGCTACAGGGACGGACGGAAGCTTCGATCTCGCGCCGCTTGACGATGGACAATACAGAATTCTGTTCATGCCCAACGACAAACAGAGGCAGTCTTGGTGGTACCCGAGCACAACACGGCGTATGGAAGCCGTACCTGTGTTGGTGAAAGAGGGTCAAAGTACAGACGGATTAACCATTACCCTTCGACCCTGATCCCGAGACAATGGCAATACGCGTCTTATGCCTTCGGGGCGAAGAAACGGCGACTATCATAGAGAGACGCCGTGGCGAGCTTTCCACAAGTCGGAGTTGGGGAGGTTGCCCGCAAGACGCCTTTGAGTGAGGCGGCCGCGGAGGCGAAGCTGCCGACGCTGCATGATTTTTTCGCCAAGGGCGGGTTGCTGGCGAAGAGCTCGCTGCGTTTTGAGCAGCGGCCTGGGCAGTACCTGATGGCCAAGGCGATCGAAGAGGCGCTGGGGGACCGGCGGCACCTGATTGTGGAGGCGGGGACGGGGACGGGCAAGACGCTGGCGTACCTGCTGCCGGCGCTGCGGTTTGCGCGGGAGCGGAAGCAGCGGGTGATTGTGTCGACCGGGACGAAGAACCTGCAGGAGCAGCTGGCGCTGAAGGACATTCCGTTTCTGGAAAGCATTCTGGGGCCGCTGCGGGTTTGTGTGATGAAGGGGCGGGCGAACTACCTGTGCAAGCAGAAGCTGTATTCGCTGCGGGATAACCCTATTTTGTCGGGGCTGGAGGATATTCAGCAGTTTCACGCGATTACACAGTGGGAGCGGAGGACGGAGACGGGGGACCGGGCGGAGATCGATGCGCTGCCGGAGAACTCGGCTTTGTGGCCGAAGCTGGATGCGCGGAGCGAGGTTTGCCTGGGGCAGACGTGCCCGAATGTGGAGCCCTGCTACATCACGGGGATGCGGCGCAAGGCGCTGGAGTCGGACCTGATCATCGTCAACCATCACCTGTTTTTTGCGGATTTAAACATCAAGCAGCAGGTGGGCGAAGGCGTGGACGCGGGGATTCTGCCGGATGCAGCGGCGGTGATCTTTGACGAGGCGCATGAGCTGGAGGACGTGGCGAGCCAGTACTTCGGGATTGCGCTTTCGAATGCGCGGTTCGATGAGCTGGCGCGGGATACGGAGAACATGCTGCGGGCCAAGGGCGTGAGCACGTCGGCGATCGAGTCGGCGACGGCGCAGCTGCGGGACCGGTCGCGGATGTTCTTTGGGTCGCTGCCGGCGCCGCCTTCGCACCTGGGACGGCTGGAGTTTACGGACCGCCCGGATTTTTTGGAGGCGCGGGGGGATGCCTATCTGGCGACGTCGAACGCGCTGGTCCGGCTGGAGGGCGAACTGGAGCGGCTGCGTGAGGTGGAGGAGGCGACCGGGCTGCGGAAGCGGGCGGCGGATATACGAAACCACCTGAGATTCTTGCTGGAGTCCGAGGACAAGAACACGGTGTTCTGGATTGAGCGGCGGGCTGCGGGTGGGGTCAAAAATGCGGCAGCGCGGGGTAGGGATAGCGATGCGTTGCAGAGTTTTTCTACGCACCTGCAGGCTACGCCGATCGATGTGTCGGAGCTGCTGGGGGATACGCTGTTTCAGCGGTATGGGACGGTGGTGCTGACGTCGGCGACGCTGACGGTGGCGGGCAAGGATGGGGTGCCGGGGTTTGCGCACCTGGAAAAACGGCTGGGCGTGCCGTTTCCGAAGGAGCTGGTGGTGCCAAGCCACTTCGACTATGCGAAGCAGGCGCTGCTGTACCTGCCGGACTTCATGCCCGATCCGCGCAGCGCTGACTTTGCAGCGCAGTCTGCGGAGAAGATCCGGCGGGTGCTGGAGATCACGCGGGGGCGGGCGTTCTGCCTGTTTACGAGCTATGCAGCGATGCGCGAGATGCATGACCGCATGCTGTGCGAGGTGCCGTTTCCGCTGCTGTTGCAGGGGTCGGCACCGCGGCATGCGTTACTGGAGCAGTTCCGGACGACGCCGAACGCGGTGCTGTTTGGGACGGGTTCGTTCTGGCAGGGGATTGACGTCCAGGGCGAGCAGCTTAGCTGCGTGATCGTGGACAAGCTGCCGTTCGCGGTGCCGACAGACCCGATTACAAAAGCGCGGACGGATGCGATTGCGGCGGCGGGCGGGAATGCGTTCAACGATCTGCAGATTCCGCAGGCGGTGCTGACGCTGAAGCAGGGGTTTGGGCGGTTGATCCGGTCGCTGACGGACCGTGGCGTGCTGATGTTGCTGGATCCGCGCATCCGAACGACACGGTACGGCAAGGTGTTTCTGGATTCGCTGCCGGCGTACCGGCGGACCTCGGAGATCGGGGATGTGGAGCGGTTCTTCGAGGGTGCGGGAGAGGATTTGCGAGGCTGATGGTCTTTTATATCGTGGTGCCGCTGCTGATTGCGGTGGTTTGTTTTGGGGTTGTGGCCCGCTTGCGGCTGGGCGTGGCGGCGAAGTCGCTGCTGGTGCTCATTGGGTCGTTTGCGGCGATTTCGGTGGCGGTGACGGTCTTGCTGGTGGGGTACCTTTTTGTCGCCAAGGTGCCGTCGATCGAGGAGCTGGCCGGGAAGTTTGCGGAGCGGCGGGCGGTGTTGCAGCAGATCGGCGGCATGGCGCAATCGGACCGGGAATTTAGCCGAATCACGCGGGCGTATGTAACGTTTGCGGCGACGGGAAAGACGGAGAGCAGCCGTAAGGCATTCATTGCGGACCGGTGGAACCAGTACCGGGATCTGTTTCGCCAGGCGGGGATGCGCGACGGGCTGAGCCAGGATGCCGCGGGAGATGTGTTCTTCATTGCGGGCGGGGATGGGCTGGTGCACCAGGGGCATGCGACGGGGTATGTGTACTGCGTTGATCCGGGGTCGGCGGCCTCGGCGCACTCGCCCTATGAGCCGTGCACGATGGCGCATGCGGATGCGGGCGAGCGGAGGTTTGCTCTGAAGCCGCATGTGGCGGGGTACGCGTTCCGGAAGGTGGCGGAACACTGGTTTGTGTTCGATCAGGGGCCCAGTTAGAAGCCCAGCTTGGGACCGAGTTGAACCGGTTACACGCAGACTAACGGAAGATAGAAGCTCCGTCGTTTAGCTGGCTTTGGGCAAGAGGAGAGGGTGTTCCTGAAGCCATTGGCGAAGGGCTGTGTCCACGCGCGCTTCCCAGCCTTCGCCGGTCGCGGTGAAACGCTCAAGGGTATCGGTGGAAATGGCGACGGTGACGGCTTTCTTGACCGGGTCGGGACGGAAGACGACGTTGCCGGCCATTATTTCTTGCAGCGCGGCTTTCTCGTCTTCAGGGAGCTGTGCAAAGGGGATCATTTGTGCAAAATCCGCTTCCGTTAGCTCTGGTATTTCATCGTCGTCAATCAGATTATCTACGTAGCGTGAAGCCATTGCGTTTTGCCTCCCGTCGATTTGCCTTGCGAAGACTGATAACCCTGATGTTACCGCTTACGGCTAGGTAACAGAGTACATGCAGACGGTCACCCAGGTAGCCTACGGCTTCGCGCCGCAGCTCACCGTTTCGTACACTTGGCCGGATGAGTGCATCCGCAAAGTTGAATTGGGCCGCCATCTCAAACGGCAGCCCACGTTCGAGGCGGTTGCGCTCGGTCTTTGCCGGGTCAAAGCTGATCTGCACGGCCTAAGCGTAGATGGTTCTGCACAAGGCCGGGCATCCCACCGTATGGTCATGCTCGTCCGAAACCGTTCGAGGCGCCACGGCGATGCAGGCTAAGTCCGTACTGCAAGGTTTGTTGGCGGTTGTAACGTTGAAGCTGCAGGCCCTCGCCTCATTGACTGCGGCCCCACGGCGTTGGGATGTGCGCAACCGCGAAAGCGGACCCGTCGCTTTCGCTCAGGAGGACAAGTGCCGCAGGGTCGGGATTTTTAGGTGAGGTCTACGCGCCGATCGGCCTAGACTGAGAAGGTATGGGACGGAATCTCTACATTCTGGCGGGGACGCTGGGGACGTTGGCGCTGATTTCGGTGGCGCTGAGCTTTTTGCATATCGGCGATGTGCCGGGTGTGCCGACGGATAGTTCGCTGTGGCGGACGACCGGCGTGGCCCTGTTGGCGATTTCCTTGGTGATTGCGTTGGCGGGGGTGCTTTCCGCGCTGTTTCAGCAGGCGGAGCGGCGGGCCGACACGCAGCGGGACCAGAAGCGGCGCAGACGAGGCGGCAGCGCGTAAGCGCGCGTGTCAGTTCGGCGATTCGTTAGCTACCGCGCCGCACCGTTATGATGTTGAAGGTGCTCCTTTGAGCCCGGAGGAGCATCTAGGCAGCATGTTCGAGATTACGGTGCAGGCCGGGTTTTCTTCCGGTCACTTTCTTCGCGAGTACTACGGCAAGTGCGAGAATCCGCATGGCCATAACTATCGTGTGCTGGTGACGCTGGTGGGCTCGGAGCTGGAGTCGAATGGCCTGCTGCTGGATTTCAAGGTGCTGAAGGATGTGCTGAAGCCGACGGTGGAGTACCTGGACCACCACATGATCAATGAGCTGGAGCCGTTTACGACGGTGAACCCCTCGGCCGAGAACCTGGCGAAGTATTTTTACAACCAGACCGCGAGTGAGTTGGCTGCCATGACGCGGGGCCGGGTGCGGGTGAAGGATTGCACGGTGTATGAGACGGATACGAGCTTTGCGAAATATTACGAGTAGAGGCAAGTCCAAGCGTCGTTGATTCCTCGCTGAGGTTCATCGATTACTAAGTCATGGCAGAGTTAATCGACAACACGAGCCGCAACCGGTTTGAGATGATGCAGGAAGGTCAGCTCACGCATCTTGATTACCGGCTGGAGGACGGCCGGTTGGTGTTGCTGTACATCGAGGTTCCGAGGGCGCTGCAAGGGCGCGGGTTTGCCGCCGATCTGCTGCGGGCTGCGCTGGCCCGAGCCCGGGAGCAGCAACTGAAGGTGGTCGCCGTTTGCAGCTATGTGCAGCTCTTTTTGCGCCGTCACCCGGAGTACGACGATCTAAACGCTTCTACGGCCGAGCGGTCCGCAGTACAGGCTTGATGTTCGGCTTCTGATCTGACAAGGCTGTTCGATTCCATGAGCGACATCCTCTCCCAACCCGTTCTAGACCTCCATGTGGTGCCCGAAGCGCCGGCTGTTGCGGCCGTGCGCTCGCTGCGATTGATTGAGCTGTACCGGTCGGTGCAGGGGGAGAGCTCGTTTGCGGGGGTGCCGTGCATCTTTGTGCGGCTGGCCGGGTGCAATCTGCGCTGCAGCTGGTGTGATTCGGAGTACACGTTTACGGGCGGCAAGCCGTGGACGAATGATGAGATTGTGCGGGAAATCGAAGCGCTGCAGCCCTGCCGGCTGATCGAGTTCACGGGCGGCGAGCCGATGCTGCAGGCGCGGGAGCTGCTGCCATTAATGAGCCGGTTGCTGGACGTGGGTTATGAGCTGATGATGGAGACCTCGGGCGAGCGGCCGCTGGCGGATGTGCCCGAGGCCGTGCACAAGATTGTGGATGTGAAGTGTCCGGGGTCGGGCATGGCGGGGACGTTTCGGATGGAGAACCTCCACGCGCTGACGAAGCGGGACGAGGTGAAGTTTGTACTGCTGGATCGGGCGGACTACGAGTTTGCGCGGGAGTTCATCCGGGAGCACGGTTTGGCAAAGCGGTGCGGCGGGATTCTGCTATCGCCGGCGTTTACGAAGACACCCAGCGAGGAGCGCTCAGCGGAGAATATGGTGCTGGACCCGCGGCTGGTGGTGGACTGGATGCTGGCCGATGGGGTGCCTGCGCGGCTGAGCCTGCAGATTCACAAGTTTGTGTGGGAGCCGCGGAAGAAGGGCGTTTAGTCGGTTGTCGGTTAACCGATTTCTGTGCCGGTGGCGCTGGAGTAGGTGCGCTGGCGCCAACCGACGGGTCTGCCGAAGAGCTTGCGCGCGAGGGCGTACCACTGCAGCAACAGAAGCACCAAGATGCCGACCGGGTGCAGCAGCGCGGAGCTGAGAGGCTGGCGGAAGCGCCGGACGGCGAGCAGGCGGGGCAGGAAATTGCAGAGGACCGCGATGGAGAGTACGCCTAAGGCGATCGCAAAGGCTGACAGCGGGGCGATGTTCACGGCGGCGCCGCCATGGGCCAGGGTAAAGATCGAGTCCAGAAACGGAACGCCTGCCCGGAGCAGGGCGTTCGATAGCGTGGTTCCTGTGTAGCCGTTGAGTAAGAGCAGCGGCACGACTACTACGAGATAGAGCGCGAGAAATGCCGGCACGACCTGCCCCAGCAGGAGGATCAGGGAGAGCGGAACGATTTTGCCTGCAGTGGCGATGCCCTCGGTGGCGTTTTTGGCCAGACCCAACCAGACTTTGGCGGCGGAGTCGTACATGCGCACGCTGGCGAGGCCGGTGATGTCGGCGAGATCGGTGCGGTAGCCGGCGCGACGCAGGACGCGGGGGAGAAGAAGGCCGTCATGCATGGTTTCGCGGATGGCGTTGTGGCCGCCGCTGGCGAAATAGGCTTCGCGTTCGACGAACATAAATTGGCCGCAGCCGGCGGCGGCAGAGGGGGCCGTGGTCTTGCGCATGGCGCCCATGGGCAGAAAGCCGAGCAAAACGAAGTGGATCAGCGGCAGAAGCAGCTTTTCGAGCCAGGTGCAGGTAACCAGGCAGGGAAAGCCGGAGACCAGCGAGACCTCGCGCTCGTAGCGGAAGGCGGCGATACGTACGAGCAGATCCGGTTCGATGCGGACGTCGGCGTCCAGAAAGACGAGAAAGCGTTTCGAGGCCTGGCTGGCGAGCGTCCAGCAGGCGTACTGCTTGCCGTTCCAGCCCGGAGGCAGGCCTGGGCCTTCAACGGGGCGAACGCGGGGGTCTTCGCTGGCGAGGGTGCGGACGATGTCGGCGGTACGGTCGGCGGAGTCGTCGTCGAGGACCAGAAGTTCGAGGTCAACACCATGGCTGGCGAGGACGCAACGCATGGCTTCGGCGATGTTGGCTTCCTCATTGCGCGCGGGGATGAGCACGGAGACCGAAAACGGCTGCCGGGCGGTGGAGGGCGCCGGCACACGGTAGCGCCGCAGGTTGACTGTGAACAACACAGCCGGCCAGACGGCGCAGACGGTCGAAGCTCCAAGTAGGACGACGCCTAGCATCGGCGTTATTCTCGCACGCGCGGGTGAACACGGAAATGGCCCAAGCCGGGCACCTGGTTAGGCATCGCCCCGCTCGGTGTGGTCCAGGGTGGGACGGCGCCCCTGGAGCAGGGCGGTCGCGCGGCGTATGAGGCCATAGGCGCCCCCGGTGCCACGATTGCCGTTCAGGATGGTTTCAAAGGCAGACGGGTCGCGGGCCATGGCAGCGGTCTGAAGCTCCATCATGGACGCGGTGAGGGCCGTTTCGAGCTCGCGGGTAGCCCCGGCGGTGGGCTGCTCGGGGGTGACGTGGACCGGGGCGCCGAAGTGCAGGAGCGATTCCGGCAGGCGCTCATTCCAGAATGGGTATTCGAGGGCGAGGGGAACGAACGGCACCCCGGGCATACGCAAGGCGAGGGCGCCGAGGCCGGGCTTGAAGGAGAGCGGAAAATCGCGGGGGTCGGCAAACCGGCCCTGGGGGGTCACCCAAAGCACGCCGCCTTCGTTCAGAATCGTTTCCGCGGTGGATAGAAAGTTGACTGCCCCGCGGGTAGTGGCCATTTCGACGGGGAAGATGCCGAGCTTCTTCAAGATCGGGTACTGTTCGAGGGCCTGCGCGTCCATTGGAGCGTAATGGCGGCGTTCCGGCAGCAGCTTTTCGCCCAGCAGGACGACGATCATGGGATCCCACCATGAGGAATGGTTGCCGTAGATGACAATGGGGCCGGTGAGGCTGCGGAGCCGGGTGGTTCCCTGCGCGCCCACGGCCCGAAAGTGCTGGCGAAAGTAGCGCCGGACCACGCGCCGAAAGAAGCGCAGGGTAAGTGGGGAGATCTGCGGCATCTCGTGTCCAAGCGGCATGACGTTATGCTACTCCGTTCGGGAGGTGGGCGGCTGTCCCAAAACGGGACAGCACACTCAGGTTAGGCGTATGCCGGGGTGCGGTCGTTGTCAGTGGATTTGAGTTGACCGTTGTGTGCGTCCTGGTCGAGTGCGTCGGCGGCAATCCAGCCGGACATCATAACCATGGGCATTCCGGGACCGGGATGAGCGGCGCCGCCCGCCAGGTAAAGACCGTTGAGCTCGCGGGAGCGGTTTGCGGGTTTGAAGGCACCCTGGAAGACGCCGTGCGAACTGATGCCGTAAATGGCGCCGTTGAGCACGCGATAGCGGTCGTGGATGTCTTGCGGGGTGAGGTGATGTTCGAAGACGATGCGGTCTTCGATGTCCTCGCAACCGGCGGTGCGCTTGAGCTTGTCGAGGATGACCTGCCGGTAGCCGGGGAACATCTGTGTCCAGTCCTGGCCGGGGCGCAGGTACGGGGTGTGCACGAGGACGTACATGGCCTCACCGCCTTCGGGGGCGCTTGAGGGGTCGGTGGCGGAGGTGCAGGCGAGATAGCAGGTGGGATCGGGTGCCGGAATGCCGAGTTCGTAGATGGCGTGGAACTCTTCGTGCGGATCGCGGCTGAAGACGAAGTCGTGGTGCGCGAGGTGGTCGTAGCGTTTTTTCAGGCCAAGATAAAGCACGACGCCGGAGCAGGCAGGCTCATATTTGCGGTTGCCGTCAAATTGGCGCTGCGCATGGGAGCCCCCCATCAGCTCGCGGTGGGTGCGGACGGCGTCGGAGTTGGAAAGCACGGCGTCAAAGTCGAACGTCTCCCCGTTGGTGAGTTCGATGCCGGAGGCGCGCTTCTTCGCATAGACGCCGGTAGTCAGGATGCGTTTTACGTCGGCATCGGTGTGGAACTCGACACCGAGTTCGCGGGCCAGCTTGACCATGGCCTCGGGCACGGCGCGGGTGCCGCCCATGGGGTACCAGATGCCCTCCTGCATCTGCATGTGGCCGATGGCGGTGAGGATCGCGGGTGAGGCGTCGGGCGACGAGCCTACGTATTGCACCATGTGGTCGAGCATCTGCGCGGTTTCAGGCTCGGGAATGAACTCGCGGATGGTGCCGGCGACGGTTTTGCCGAGGCGCATGCGCATGACATCCTTGAGGACCTTGAGGTCGAAGGCACCTTTGACCTCGAAGGTGTCCTTCATGGAACCGACGGACTTCCAGAAGAAAAATCTGTCCGAGATATCGTGAAGGTCCTCGGAAAGCTGCATGAGGCGCTTGTAGCCGGCGCCCATGCCGGGCCAGCGGGTCTCGAGATTAGCGGCCATCTTACTTTCGTCGTCGAGCAGATCGAGGGTGGCGCCGTTGTCGAAGAAGCAGCGCCACTGCGGATCGAGGCGGACCATGTCGACGTAGTCGTCGAGGTCACGGCCGGCCTCGGCAAAGATCTTGCGCAGCACGGAGGGCTGAATAAGGATGGTCGGCCCCATATCGAAACGGAAGCCCTCTTGCTTGAGCTGAGCCGCCTTACCGCCGAGCCAGCTGTTTTTTTCAAAGACGGTGACCTTGTGCCCGCGCGCGGCGAGCGTACATGCCGACGCCAGGCCAGCCAATCCGGAACCAATGACTCCAACGCGCATTGCTTACTCCTTGTTGCAGATTTCCCTGTTGCGATGTTCTGGGGGGCAAGACCGGCTTCATTGCCGGGTGCCCGGTTTAACGTGAGCGGCCAGCGCTGCCCATGGCTCGCAGAGCCTTCACGCGAGCCGTCAGGGTGCCGCCGTGCAGCAAGCCGATCAGGCCTGCAAAGAGGGGGATTTCGCGGTTGCCGACGAGGCTGTACTGCTGGGTGAAGCCTTTACGACGGGCGAGAACAGTTTTGGGGGCAGTCATTTCGAGCAGGCCTTCGGCACCACGGGTGGCTCCGAAGCCGCTGCGGCCGCGGCCGGCGAAGGGCGTGCGCGGATCGGCCGTGGGGGCGATGAGGTCGTTGATGGAGACCGTACCGACGTTCAGCTGGTCGGCGAGGGAGCGTGCTTCGCGAAGGCTGCCGAAGACCGCCGCCGCGAGGGCATAGGGGCAGGCGTTGACCACCGCGGGCATGTGCAGCACGCTCGGGACCTCGAGAACGGAGAGCACGGGAGCGAAGATGTCGCTGGAGGCGATGGCCATCTCGGGGCGTGCGTTTTCGATCAGGAGTGGACGCTGCGCGTTGGGATCAACCTCGCCGCAGAGTGTGGCCCCATCGGCTGTGGCTGCGTCCGCGAGCGTCTGAAGCGAGGCGGCGGTGCGGTCATTGAGGACCACCGGCGGGATGGCGGCGAGTTCGGTCTCCAGCAGCGGACGGAGGGCGCGCAGGGTCTGCGCAGTCCCGACCAGGCGACGGGGCGACATGCAGACCTCGGCGCCGTTGAGGCGCAGGCCGAAGGCGATGGCCTTGGCGACGAGCGGGAGGTTGGCCGAGGGCAGAACGACGACCGCATCCGCGCCGGAGAGTTCCATGACGGCGGGTGTCGCGGTTTCAGCGAGGGTGCGAAGGACTTTTTTGCCGCTTTCAAGCGAACCGGTGAAGATAACCTTGGCTGGTTGCTGGGCGAGGGCGGTTTGGGCGGCTTCTACGGACTCATCGGTGATGTGAAGGACGCCGCGGGGCAGACCGGCTTCGCGCAGGGCGGAGGCGACCAGACGGGCGACGTGTTCACCCCCGAGGCCAGGCTTCCAGGTGACCGCGTTACCGGCGGCGAGGGCCTGCATCGCCTGGACGCCGGGCAGAAAGAGTGGAAAGTTGGCGGGACCGATGATGAGGATGTGTCCGAGCGGGACACGCTGCACTTCGGACTGCACGCCTGTGAGCCAAAGCGGCCGGCCGGCGGAGCCCAGCTTGCGCGGGGCCAGCAGACGGGGGGCACTGCGCTCGAGGAAGCGCATGGCGTCGAGCAGGGGAAGAAGCTCGGTGACGAGGGTGTCGGCGGCGGAGCGGGCGAGCGCGGGGGAGATGGCCTGGGTGAACAGTTCGGTCCGGCCAGCCATGGTATGGCGTGTGGCGCGAATGACCCCGAGGCGGTCCGAGACAGGACGAGCGGCCCAGCGCGCCTGTGCTTCGGAGACGATGGGCGCGGTCGCCTCCTGCCGGAGCGCGTTACAGGTACCGCAGTTGGATACCGTCACGCGTTCAGGGCTGGATCGATCCGAGCCGGCGGACTCGATGGAACCCTGTTCGAGCGTTGGGGTACCCAGAGATGCGCCGACGGCCGAACTCACGAGGCTACCTCCATCAGGTCCTCGCGGAAGGCACCCTCGGCCGAGCTGTGCCACTGCGGCTCGATGTTCAGATCTTCGAGCAGCAGGCGCGAGGAGATGCGGGCGGATTGGAAGATGACCGGCAGGCCGGAGCCGGGGTGTGTGCCGCCGCCGACGAGGTACATGCCGTGGACGTCCTCAAACCGATTGTGTGGCCGGAGGTGCAGCATCTGGGTGAGGGAGTGCGCCATGGAGAAGGTCGCTCCCTTGTGCAGGTCGAACTCTTCTGCCCAGCCACGCGGCGTGAGGATCTTTTCGGTCCGGATGCGACCTTCCAGGCCGGTGATGCCGATCTTTTCAATCTGCCGCAGGGCGAGTTCGCGGAAGCGGGGCGTCTCCCGCGCCCAATCGATGCCTTCAACCTCGTGGGTGACCGGCAGCAGAACGTAGAGAGTAGAGTGGCCCTTCGGCGCGAGGGTCGGGTCGGTGATGCCCGCGTTCTGGACGTAGAAGCTGGGCTCGGCGGACAGCTGGTGCAGCGATTCGATGTCCTGCAGATTCTGCTTGTAGTCCTTGGCCAGATAGATGGTGTGGTGGGCTACGTCGTCATAGCGGCCTTCAATGCCGAGGTAGAGCATGAAAGTGGAGCAGCTGAAGCGTTTGCTTTCGATGCGTTTGTCGGTCCAGCGATTGCGGTGTTCGCCGGGCAGAAGATTCTTCATGGCGTCGGCAAAGTCGGCGTTGACGATGACGGAGTTGGCCATGAGGGTGCGGTTGGAGGTACGAACGCCGCGGGCTTCCCCTTTTTCGACGAGCAGCTCTTCCACGGGTTCATTCAGCAGGATCTCGACGCCCATCTCGCGACAGAGCCGGGCCATGGTGGCGGTAACGGCACCGCAACCGCCGGTGGGATGAAAGACACCGTGCTCGTATTCCAGGAACGAGAGGATGGAGAAGAGCGACGGGCAGCGGAAGGGGCTCATGCCCAGGTATTTGGACTGGAAGCTGAAGCCGAGGCGGATGCGTTCATCGGTGAAGTGCGTGCGCAGATCACCGTCGAGCGAGGCCCAAGGCTTCAAGAGCGGTAGGAGCTTCAGCATGCTCGGCTTGAGGAGGTCGGTCCAACTTTCAAAGGGCGATTCGAGGAAAGGCAGAAAGCTGGCAAGCTTTTTGCGATTGCGCTCGAGGAACCCGCGAAAGGCCAGGGCGTCGTGGGGCGAGATGTGAGCGATCTCGCGCTCCATTCGCTCGATGTCGGGGGTGGCGTCAATCTGGCCGCCGGAGCCGAACATGAGGCGATATTGGGGGTCGAGGCGGGTCATGGGGACCTCGCGATCGAGATCGTAGCCGGCATCGGCGAAGATCTCTTTCAGTACCCTGGGGTACAGAAAGAAGGTTGGGCCGATGTCAAATTTATAGCCATCCTGCGACAGAGTCGCAGTTCGGCCGCCGACGCGGTTGTGCTTTTCAACGATCGTGACGCGTACGCCGGAGCGCGCCAGCAGCATGGCCGAGGCCAGGCCACCAGGGCCGGCACCCACGATTACGACGTGTTTTTTTGAGCGATCCCTAGAAGCGACTTGAGCCATTCTTGAGCGAATCCGATGTACTTGTGGCTCGAGTGTAGCGGTTCGTGCCGGCGTGCGGTGGGAGGTCCAGGTTGGAGTGTGCTCACGGCAAAGGTTTTACCGACGAGCGATTGGCAATACCGAAACAGGGTGAGCCGTGCCCCACAATTGGGTTAGTGGATCGACCCAATCGTAGGGCTAACGCCGAACCTCGCCTAGTCGAGCAGACCTCGAACCAGTCCCCGCACCTTTTCGGTGACGACGCCGTAGACGATGTGCGTGGTTGCCTCGCTGGTGTGCTCGCGGAAGGATTGATCTTCGGGCTTATGGTCCATCCCTAAGGCGGGCAGGGCACCCCCATGGGTGAGGCTCATCAGCGTCAGGCCGAATGTGGCCCCGTTCTTGGCCGTGACCTGCGGATAGAGCTCGGCAAGTACACCGTAAAATCCACCCGTAGCGGCCCCGAAAACCCAGTGAATCACCTCTGCAGCATTCTTTTTAGTGCCCTCATCCAGCGGATGCCCGGCGATCTTTTCCGCCATCACCTCCGGTGGGGCGGGTTCACCTTCGGCGCGCGGCGGGTACATCTTTTCAGCAAGGGATTTAGCCGCTGTTCCCAACAGCCCGCCGACCACACCGGCGGCAAAACCCTTCAGTAACGCGATGCTGTCTTTGGTTTGTTCCAAGCTCACGGGAGTTCCTCACATCTTTGGGGGCGATAACGGCCCGGATGGTACATCTGGTGCTTTTGCCTACCTAGGCCGTCCGTTCAGGCCATCGTCGCAGACAGGAACGGCCATTCGGATCGGTTCAGGCGGTCCAGGCAATTCAAGGGGTTCAGGCGGGAAAACAAAAGGCCGAGAAGAGCCGGCTAACCTGCTGCCTCGAATATGCCGACCTTCTTCTCCAGGAGCAGGCGCGACGAGAGAGAAGACTCGCCGCGCCGAACGGCACTACTCGTCTTCTTCCTCGTCCTCGTCGTCTTCATCCTCATCGTCATCATCCTCGAGGTCGTCTTCATCCTCATCTTCGTCGTCGAGGTCCTCATCGTCGTCTTCATCCTCATCTTCGTCGTCGAGGTCCTCATCGTCGTCTTCGTCTTCGTCGTCTAGATCGTCTTCGTCGTCGTCTTCCTCGTCTTCATCTTCCTCATCATCGTCGTCCACGGTGCTCTTCGTGACGATCGGCGGCATGTTCTGCACGTCCTGGCGATCCGCGCGGGTCTGCAGGTTTTCGCTGGAGGCATCCACCGTCGGGTCGCTATCGACAAACTTGGGGTCGTTCTCAAAGGTCGCGGTCGAGTCCTGTCCGATCAGCTCATGCAGAGCCGCTGCGCTGTCGGTTGCGGGAAGGTCCTGATTGATAGCCATCGCATTCTCCTCTGGCGGGGTTGCGCCCACCTCCCGGCTTGGATGCAGGTTCGCGGAAAACGGCGGTGCCACCCGAGGAGGTTCTGTGCGCGTTGTTGGTGTGGAGGCGATCGGGGAAGGGGGTTGGCTAGGCCTCGCCGAGGGATTGGAGGTGGGCGAGGTCGGGCTTCGGTGTGGCGAAGCTGACCAGGACCAGCGCCAGCAGCGAGGCGATCAGGGCGGGGAGGATGGCGTCGCGGGCACCAAGAACAGGCGGCAGATGGGGGGAGACGGTGTCCCAGGCGACCGTGACGAGGGTTCCGGCAGCGATGGACGCGACAGCGCCGGCGGCGGTGGCGCGGCGCCAGAAGAAGGCGGCGAGGATGACCGGCGTGAGCGCGGCGGAGTAGATCGTGTAAGCGTAAAGGCTCTTTTGCAGCACGCTGGAGGTGCCGAGCGACTGCCACAGCGCCCACATACCGAGACCGACGACCATAAGACGGCTGACGAACAGGATCTGCCGGTTGGAGGCTTCGGGGCGCAGGTAGCGGACGAAGATGTCGTTGACGAGGTTGGTGGCGGGGGAGAAGAGGTAGTTGTTGGCCGTGGAGACGACCTTGGCGAAGATGGCGCCGACGAGCAGGGCGCCGAGGAGGCTGAGCGCGCCGTGGCCGGTGGCGTTTCCAAAGGCGTGCGTGGCCGTGTAGGCGAGGACCTCGCGGGGCTTCTGCGCGACCTCGCCGGTGCGGAACAGGGCGGAGCCGACGACGGCCACGGCGACGATTACGGTTTCAAGGATCACGGTGCCGATGATCCAGCCGACGGTGGCCTGGCGGGCGGCCTTTTCACTTTTGGCCGAGAAGAACTTCTGGTACATGGACTGGTTGCCGAGCATGAGCAGGCAGGTGGGGAGGAAGATTTCAAGCGCGGACTGCACGGGCTGGCGGGTGCCGTCGGGAAGGGTTTGGACGTAGCTGTGAAAGGGGCGGATATCGCCGAAGACCTGGAAGTGGGTAGAGGGCAGAGCGGCGCGGACGGTGTGCCAGCCGCCGGCGAGGTGAATCAGCACGGGCAACGCGGCGCAGAGGGTGAACGTGGCGAGCAGGCCGATGACAACGTCCATGTAGGCCACCGAGCTCATGCCGGCGATGGCGGTAAAGACGATGACGAAGCCGGCGAGTATGTAGCGGCCGGTGATGGCGGAAACGCCCGGGAAGATGAGGTGCAGGATGTCGCCGCCGCCGATGAACTGGTAGCTGGTGATCGCGGTGTAGGTGAAGAGCACGGCGACGACGCCGAGGATGCGGGCGGTCCCGTTATAACGCGATTCGAGCAGGTCCGGGATGGTGAACTGGGCGAACTTGCGGGCGCGCGGGGCGATGAAGTAGATCAGCAGGAGGCCGGCCCAGCCGCCGCCGCCCTGCCAGAGCGCGGCAAAGCCGTGTTTATAGGCGTTTTCCGCGCCGCCGAGCAGCGAACCCGAGCCGATCCAGCTGGAGAGCAACGTGAACACCAGCACAAAGGCGGGCAGGCTGCGGCCGGCGACGAGGTAGTCGGCCTTGGTTTTAACCGCGCCCAGACGGGCGAGCGAGACGCCCAAAAGGGCAACCACGATGATGCCGAGAACCGTTGCGTACAGTGCCATGTTTGTCCGGCCATTTTAGCTGGGAGCGCTTCGATTTGCGGATGGGAGGCGTCGAGGTGGCTTGAGACATCCATGTATGGGTGGGGTTTTGGGTGGGGTCCAGATGAGCACAACGCTTTCCAAGCAGGAACGGCAACAGCAGGAACGGCAACAGCGGGAACGGCAACAGGTCGGCCAAAGCCGCCGGCGGGAGCTGCCGCGGTCGCGCCATGCGCATGCCCCGGGCAAGCAGCGGGAGCGGGATGCGTTTCACCTGCTGCAGGAGGCCGCCGGCGACCGATTGCCGCACCTGCTGCAGCTGAAGTACCAGCGCATGGCGGCGTCGCCGTTTGCGTACCTGCGCGGGGCCGTGCCGGTGATGGCGTATGACCTCAGCCTGCAGCCGCACACGGGCATTTTCACGCAGCTTTGCGGCGACGCGCATGTGCGCAACCTGGGGGGCTATGCGGCCCCGGATGGGCGCATGGTGTTCGACATCAACGACTTCGACGAGACCGTTCGCGGGCCGTTTGAGTGGGATGTGAAGCGCATGGCGACGAGCATCCACCTGGCCGGGCGCGAGGTGCATGAGCCGGAGGACGACTGTCGCAAAGCGGTGCGTACCTTTCTGCGGCGCTACCGCAAGAGCCTGCATAGCTTTGCCGAGATGCCGGTGCTGGAGTTGGGGCGCTACCAGATCCACAGGGCGGCGGAGCTGGAGACCATAGAGGACGTGTTTTCCAAGGCAGAGCGGTCGACGCCGCTGAAGCTGCGCGATGCGCTGACAGAATCGGCGGAGCCGAAGACAGGATCGGCGGACCGGGTGTTTCGATCCGAGCCGCCGGTGCTGAAACGGCTGCAAGGCGGGGAAAAGGCCGCGGTTCTGGACAGCATGACCGCCTATCTGTGGACGATCGAGGCGGAGCGGCGGCACCTGCTCTCGCGTTACCGGCCGGTGGATGCGGCGTTCAAGGTGGTAGGGACGGGATCGGTCGGCTTGCGGGCCTATGTGATCTATTTCGAGGGCAACGGGCCAAAAGACCCTTTGTTTCTGCAGGTAAAGCAGGAGGTGGCCTCGGCGTGGGCGCCGTATCTGCCGGCGGCGGCAGCGAATGGGGGCGCGGCGGCGAATGAGGGGCGGCGGGTGGCCGATGGGCAGCGAGCGATGCAGGTGCAGTCGGATCCGTTTCTGGGGTACACGGCGATTGACGGACGCGATTACCTGGTGAGGCAGCTGAACGATCACAAGGGATCGGTGAACCTGGGTACGCTGGATGCGCGGCTGCTGGCCAACTATGCGGATCTATGCGGGGAACTGCTGGCGCGGGGCCACGCGCGGGCGGGCGATCCGGATGCGCTGGCCGGGTATGTGGGGCGGAGCGACCGGTTCGATGTGGCCGTGGCGGAGTTTGCGCGCCGGTATGCGGATCGGACGGAGCGGGACTGGCGGGCGTTGAAGAAGGTGTTGCGGGGTTGAGCTGATTGCCGGGGCAAAAGCGGGTCCTGCACTGCGTTCAGGATGACAAGGGTGAAAGGGATGACAAGAAGTTCGGGATGACAAGAATTGAAGGGACCAAGAATTGAAGGGACCGAGGCGGTATGTAGGCGGCTTTTGGCGAACGTACACTTGGGAGAAGTGGCTTGTGCTGCTGTTCGCTACGCATCCATTTGTCCGGGCTTTTGAAGGAGCTTCTTTGATGTTTCTGCCGTTTCGTGCAGCGTTGGCTGCCGTTGCCGTCTCCGTTGCGCTTTCTCCCGCTGTTCTGCAGGCGCAGACGGCTCCGATCACGCTGGCCGTTGACCTGACCGACGCGCCGCGGCGGATTCTGCATGCGCAGGAGACCCTTCCGGTGCAGCCGGGCGCAATGACGCTGGTGTACCCGAAGTGGATTCCCGGCGAGCATGCGCCGGACGGGCCGATCTCCGACCAGGCCGGGTTCCTCATCACCACGCAGGCGGAAAACGGAAAACCTGCGGAGCGCGTGAAATGGGAGCGCGATCCGCTGGATATGTACACCTACCGGATCACGGTGCCGGCAGGGGTGACGCAGCTGAACGTGAAGATGGATTTTCTGGCGACGGCGGCGGCTACCGGGTTTTCGGCGGGGGCGTCTACGAGCGCCAATTTAGCTCTGCTGAGTTGGAATGAGCTGCTGGTGTACCCGGGCAGCCCCAACGGCGGAGTGACGAAGGCGGCGGAGGTGATGGTGACGCCTTCGATCACGATCCCGAACGGCTGGCATTTTGGAACGGCGCTGGTGCCCATCGGTGGAGCGACGGAGGATTCGGCGCACGCGGTCTTCCAGACGGTGTCGCTGGAGCAGCTGGTGGATTCGCCGGTGCTGTCGGGGCGGTGGTTCCGCGAGATCCCGCTGGCGACCGAGGTGACGCCGAAGCACTTTCTGGATCTGGCCGGCGATGGGCCGGAGGACATCGCCATTTCGCAGGAGCATATCGACCAGTTTTCGAAGCTGGTGCGTGAGACCGGGGCCCTGTACAAGTCGCGGCACTACACGGCGTACCACTTCCTGGTGACGCTGTCGGACCAGGTGGCGCACTTTGGGCTGGAGCACCACCAGAGCTCGGATGACCGGGTGGAGGAGAAGACGTTTGTCGACGACAACATGTTTATCGCCGACGGTTTGCTGCTGCCGCATGAATTTACGCATAGCTGGAACGGCAAATACCGGCGGCCTGCGGGGTTGGCCACCGCAAACTATCAGGAACCGATGAAGGGTGACCTGCTGTGGGTCTATGAGGGGCTGACGGAGTACCTGGGCGATGTGCTGGCGGCGCGGACCAATATCTGGAACGGGCCGATCTATCGTGACCGGCTGGCGACGATCTGGGCGCAGTACAACGATGCCCGGCCGGGGCGGGAGTGGCGCGATCTGCAGGACACGGCGACGGCGGCGCAGCTGCTGTACTTTGTCGGCGGAGCGTATGACAATTGGCGTCGCGCGACCGATTACTACGACGAAGGCGAGCTGCTGTGGCTGGAGGTGGATTGCACGATCCGCGCCAAAACCGACGGCAAAAAGAGCCTGAACGACTTCGCGGCGGCGTTTGAGGGTTACGGCGGGAGCACAGGGCCCAAGGTGGTGCCGTATGACTTCGACGACATCGTGAAGGCGCTGAACGGTGTGGTTGCCAACGACTGGGCGGGGTTTCTGCGGTCGCGGCTGGATGCGAACGAGGAGCACCTGCCGGAGACGCCGGGGCTGAACCAGCTGACGGGTTACAAGCTGGTGTATATGGAGAAGCCGGATTACTGGTCGCAGCTGACGGAGGCGGAGACCGAGGTAGTGGATGCGCGGTACTCGCTGGGGCTGCTGGTCAAGAACAACGGCGGGATCCAGGACGTGATCCTGGACAGTCCGGCGTACAAGGCGGGGCTGGCGCCGGGGTTCAACATTGTGGCGGTGAATGGGCGGGCGTTTCAGCCGGGGCTGCTGCGGGCGGCTTTGCTGCAGGCGAAGGGAAATGGACCGGCAATCGAGCTGATCGTGGAGAACACGAATTATTACAAGGTGATCCGTGTGGAGTACCACGGCGGGGAGCGGTATCCGGCGCTGGAACGGGTGGCGAACACGCCGGCGCGGCTGGATGATATTTTGCAGCCGATGGTGCGGTAGAGGTGCCGCTACCTCGCCATTCTTAGCAAGGTGGAGGACCTGCTTTCTTCCGGCTGTGATGCAGACGCCGGGCGAAGAGCAGGTCCTTCACTTCATTGAGGATGACAAGGTGGAGGGCCTTGAGTTGGAGTTATGCAAGTTCGGTTCGGTCCGGTTTAGCTGGCCAGCGGCACCTGTCAGGCTGCTTCGGCGATGGTTTGTGTGGCGATCTCGCCGTCGTCTTTGAGGCGTTTTTCTATCACGGAGGATTGAATGGCGGAGTTGATTTCGGCGCCGGCGAGGAGGATGAGACCGGTGACGTAGAACCAGGTCAACAGAACAATGACCGCCCCGAGTGAGCCATAGGCAGCCGAGAAGCTTGGGAAGTAGTGCAGGTAGACGCGGAAGCCGAGCGAGGCGGCAAACCATCCCAGGATGCCGATGGCCGCACCCGGGGAGAGCCAATGCCAGCGTTTGTTTCTGAGGTCCGGGGCGAAGTAGTAGATGAGGCCGAAGAGCAACATCAGCAGGCCGAAGACGAGAATGCCGGCGGCGGCGTGGATCAGCCAGACCTCCGTGGAGATCATGGCCTTGTTGCGGATAAAGATACCGAGGTGGTGAGTGAGGAAGTCAGCCCCGAGGAGAACGCCGAGTGTGAACATTATGACCACACTGAGCAGGATGGTCACGAGAATGGCCTGGAGTTTGGACTTCCAGTAGGGCCTTGTTTCCTTGACCTTGTAGACGATATTGGCGGTGTCCTGAATGGCGGCGAAGCCGACGCTGGCCGACCAGAGGGCGGCCACCAGGCCGAAGGTGATCTTGCCTCCACTGGAGGCAGCCGTGGTCTGGTTGAAGGTCTCAACCACCATCTGGAAGGCGGGGTGCGGGATCACGATGGATAGGTAGTTGAGCATGCCCTCATAGACGCCGCTGGCGCGCCTGGCCACCAAGCCAAGGATGCTGGAAGCCGTCAGCAGCGTGGGAAAGAGGGCGAAAAGGAAGTAATAGCCCAGTTCGGCGGCGCGCGAAACGAGGTTGTCGTCGATGAAGGCCGTCGCCGAGCGCTTCAGGATGACCATCGGCGGCGTGCCTTCGAAGTTCCAGAGGCTTTTCAGAGGAGAATGCGAAACGTGGTGCCAAACCTTGCGCGCATCGGCATCGAGCGGCGCGATCGAGTTCTCGTGCTCTGGCGCCGCCTGTCCGATGCTGCGCGAGGGTGTGTCTTGAACTTCTTGCATGTGAGCAATTCTCCGCCAGTCCAGGGTTCCTGGGTGCATGAACTTCGGCTTCGGCCTCCGAAACACCAGAGGCGCATACGCTCAGATGCGCGGGTCCGGTGCCATGGCTGGGAGCCGGAAGCGGCAAGCCATCGTTTTCCGGCGGCCGGCATCAGTAAAGGGAGGGTTGGGGCTGACCGCGCACTGCCGCTGTCGATCCCGGCCCGGGAGACCCATTGCATGGCCCGCAACCGCTCTTGGCGGAGTATCAAGCTGCAGCAGCTTTGGCGCCTCGTCCGCGAATCGCATACCAATCCTTTGCAGGGTGAGCCGCAAAAGCCTCCCCAGCCTGAGCCGGGCGCCTCGGCGATCACTTTTATTGGACATTCTTCGTTTCTGCTGCAGATCGGCGGGCGCGGTCTGCTGGTGGACCCGGTCTTTGCGACGCGGCTGATCCTTTTGAGGCGACAGCGGCGGCCGGGGGTGAGGGTAGAGGATCTGCCGCCGATCGATGCGGTGCTGCTGTCGCATGCGCACATGGACCACCTGAACCGGCCGTCGTTGCGGGCCGTGACGCGCGAGATGCGGCGGCGCGGGCTGCCGGCCCCGGTGGCGATTGTGCCGAACGGTGTGGCCGACCTGGTCGCGGACCTCGGATTCCAGGAGGTGCGGGAGCTGCACTGGTGGGAGGAGACCGCGATCGGAGATCTGCAGATCACCGCTACCCCCTGCAAGCACTGGGGCGCGCGCATGTTCAAGGACACGCACCGTGGATTCGGCGGCTATGTGTTTGCCGCGCCCGGCGCGCCGGTGGTGTGGCACTCGGGCGATACGGCGTATGCGCCGATCTTTCATGAGGTAGGCAACCGGCTGCATCCGGAGATCGCGCTGCTGCCGATCGGGGCGTATTTCCCGGACAGCTACCGGACCGTCCATACATCACCCGAAGAGGCGCTGCAGATTTGTGAGGACGCAGGGGCACGGCTCATGGTGCCGATGCACTACAACACGTTCCGGCTGGGGCGGGAGCCGTTTACGGAGCCGCTGCCGCGGTTGCTGGCCTCGGCGGAGCGGATGGGGATGCGGGACCGGGTGCATCCGTTGGCGGAGGGACAGAGTTTGATCGTCGCGGCGTCCGCGGCGGGGCGGGACGCCGTCGCCGAGGGGGAGCCGGCTTTCCCGGTATTACGGAATTCGAGCTTTGCCTGAGGGTGGGCGGCTGCGGCAAACGCGCATTCCATCGGGAATGACCATCGGAAGAAGGGCTAAAGTCAGCTCTAGACGGTGCGACGCTGGGCTCGCAGGGCCGCGGCGACTGTTTCCAGGGCTCGTTCGGGGTTGCCGGGCGGGACTGCAGCGTTCATTCCGGCGGCTAATTTGGCGAGGATACGCTGGGCCATGGCGGCGCGGACCTCGAGCGGAAGATCCAGGGCGCGGGCGAAAAAGGCTTCGATGACGACAAGATCGTGGGCGGAGAGCCGGGCGATGCTGTCGGCGGGGAACAGGCTGGGCGCCTCGGAGGAGGTCTCCCAGGGTTGGGCCGGCGCGAAGAAGTTGCCCCCGTTTTGGCCGGTGTAGAGGAGCGGCTGGCCTTCGGGGCGCTCGTGGATGACGAGGGTGCCGGCGGCGAGATCGCCCAGGCGCTTGTTGCGCTTGTTGGCGAGCATGGTGATCACACCGGCGAGGTACAGGCTGGGTAGGTAGTCGACGGTGCGGAGCAGGTTGCGGGCCAGGCTCTCAAACAAGGTGATCTGCCGGCCGGAGTCCTTGATAACGCGCAGCTTCATGGCGCGTTTGCCGGGGGTCTGGCCGTGCCAAAAGGCCTCGAACAGGGCAAAGTAGCCCCAGTAGAGCAGGAAGCCGGCAAAGATCAGCAGGGCGATAAACCATTTGCTGGCGAGGGAGGCCGTCTGGGCGTGGGTGCCGAGTGCCGCGAAGAGGACCACCAGGAGCAGCCCGGCGACGAGGACGACGCCGAACTGAATCAGGCTGTCGAGCAGAAGCGCGACGAAGCGGCTGCCGATGCCGGCGACGGGGAAGGTGAGCGCGACCTGCTCGGGGGTGTCGATGCTAAGCTGATCGGCAAAGCCCCGGCGGGCGAAGCCGGTGAAGTCAGCGGCGGGGCGGAAGGCGCCGCGGTCCGGCTGGTTCCCTTCGCCGGTTGCGTGATTTGGTTGATTCAATAGGTCGCTCATGGTCACACATCTCTGGATCGATCTTCGCAAGGGTAACTGGAGCCGGCTGGAGGAGCTGCTGGCCGAGGCTGAAAAAGGTGGCGTGAAGCGGCTTTCAGCGCCGGATTTACGCGATCTGGGGTTGCTGTACCGGCAGGCGGCGGCGGATCTCTCCAGTGCCCGGGCCGATCCGACCTCGCGCACGCTCGAAGCGTACCTGAACCGGCTGGTGGGGCGGGCTCACAATTTTGTGTACTCCGGGCGGCAGGTTTCGTTCGGTAGCCTGTGGACGTTTGTGGCGCACGGCTACCCTCGGCTGCTGCGGCGGATGCTGCCGTATCTCGCGCTGGCTACGGCGGTGTTTTTGGCTACGTTCGGGCTCGGCATGCTGATCCAGACGCTGCGGCCGGAGTTCGCGGCGCTGTGGCTGGGGCCGGGGATGATGGAAAAGATCAACCACCACCAGATGTGGACCGATGCCGTGCTGAGCATGAAGCCGCAGGCGGCCTCGGGCATCATGACCAACAATATGAGCGTTTGTTTTCTTACCTTTGCCTCGGGGATCACGGCCGGGTTGGGAACGCTGTTTCTGCTGTTCAATAACGGTTTGCAGATCGGCACGGTGCTGGCCTGCTGCGCGCAACACCGCATGGCGGGAAGCCTGTTGGCGTTCATGGTGTCGCATGGGGCGTTGGAGATCCCGTCCATCATGCTGGCCGGGGCGGCTGGCCTGCGGATCGGGGCGGGGATCCTCTTTCCCGGGCAGCTGCGGCGGCGCGATGCGCTGGCCAAGGCGGGGACCGAGGCGGTGCAGCTGGTTTCAGTCACGATTCCGCTGCTGATCGTGGCCGGCAGCTTCGAGGCGTTTCTTTCGCCGACGCATGCGCCGTGGGCGCTGAAGTGCGCCGTGGGCGCGGCACTGTTTGCCGGACTTTGCGTCTGGTGGAGCGAGGGCGGACGGCGGCTGCAGCGGTAGTTTTGAGCTGCTTCTGCGGCCGCCCGCCCGAAGGCCGAACAGGGTGCCGATCAAAAATGCGGAACCGCTTAACACAAAGGTGGCAGTACTGCCGTAACCTACGTTGCGTAGCGAACGTTTGCACCAAAGTAAGCATCTGACTCCTGAATCGACGGGCCGACAGGGAAAAGTCTGCCGCACTTACGACTGCAACCGAGACTCCGACGACGAGAACGCTTCACATATCTCCAGCCTACCGTTGTGCCCGATGCGCAAACCTTCAGTCCCTGGCAACGTACGACCCGAAAGAGGATGATCATGCTCAAGCCACAGGTGTTTCAGCAAGCAAACGTTGCGTTCCGCAACATTCCCTACACCGTTCTGGAAGGCAGTCTACGCGACTCCATCGACACCGGCGGGGTTCTGGGCAGCGGACAGGTGGTCTGGACGGAAAATTCCATGAAAGCCCTTCCCAGGCCGCATTCGGCGCGTGCCTTTGTCGACGGGATCGGTATGGTGATGGTCGATCCACGCTGGCTGACGACCCCGCGCGGCTAGCTAAAACGGTACCCCGGGCAAACTCTCACTGCGGAATTCCTTTCGACCCGGAATTTATGGCTTTTTGCCTTAAGGCCGGCCTTCACCGTTGACGGAGTGGAGGGGGGGCGGTCGACTAGAGGAGTCCCCGCGATTTCACCTCGAGGTATTCGCTGACGGCGCGGATCCCCAACTCCTCGGCGTTGGCTTCGACGATCAGGATGCCGCTGTGTTCGAGACGGGCGACCGTTTCACGCCGGCGTTCAAGCATCTCGGTGGCAGCCGCGGCGTAGAACATCGCCTGCGGTGTCATAGGCAGCGCCGAGGCGAGAGCGTCCAGTTCGGGATGTTGCAGTAGGACCAGGACGACCAGGTGCAGACGGGCGAGGGCGGCTGCGGCGGTGACGAGCTCCGGCCGGCCGGCGGTGTCGGGCAGTTCCGTAATCCAAACGACCAGACCGCGGCGGCGTTGCAGCTGCTTAAGACGGGCGACCGCGAGCAGGGGGTCGCCTTCAGCGGCTTCGCTGCGGGTGGCGCTGAGCAGATCGATGAGCAGGCGTAGGTGGGTCGGACCGGCGCCGGGCGGCAGCACCTGCTGGATGCCGGTGCCGTAGGCCAACATGCCCAGCTTGTCGCCGCTCTGGCCGACGACCTGGGCCAGCATGACGGCGGCGGTGGCGGCCTGATCGAGCTGCGTGACGGTGAGGCGATGGGCTTCGTCGCGCTCGGCTTCGGTTTCGTGGGCGAACCGCGGGCCGTCGCCGCGGTGGAGGTGGAAGGCGGTGCGGGAGAGCCGGCCGGCGTTGAGGACGACCCAGACCTGCTGGGAGCGCTCGGCCATGAACTGACGGGTCACGACACGGCCACGGCGGGCGGTGGCGGTCCAGCTGACGGCTCGAAGTTCGTCGCCGAGCTGGTAGTCGCGAAGGGATTCAAACTCGCGTCCACCGCCGCGGAGCCGCAGCTGGCGGCGCCGGCGTTCGGTCTGGCGAGCGCGCATGAGGAAAAATTCATTGTCGCCGCGGGATTGTTCGTGGGCGGGAAAGACGCGGACACGCTGCGGAGCTGCCTTTGCCGGCTCGGCTGTGGAGGGAATGGTGAGCTCGGCGGCTGCCCAGCGCTCGGCGAGGGCGAGCGGGCCGCGATAGCGGAGATAGATGCGGCGCAGCGAAAATTCACCGCGTTCACGGGGCCAGACGGTGAGTTGCAGCGTGGCGGGTTCGCGCGGGAAGACGTCGAGGCGATGGGTTTCGGGCGTGCCGACGAGCGCGGGGTGGAGGTCGTCCGTGACGCGGCAATCTAGGACCTGAGCGGCCTCCACGGTGAGGGCGATCTCGACCCGGGTGGGCACGCCGAGCTGCGGGGAGTCGAGAAAGGTGCGGGAGACGGTGATCTGCCGCGGGCGTGGGAGGCGTGCGGTGTCCCAGACGACAAGTGCCAGCAGAAGAGTGTCCCAGGCTGCCATGAACCAGACGGCGCGCGGGTGCCAAAAGGCCGGCAGCGCGAGCAGTGTGCCGGCGACGATCAGCCAAAGCGCGCGGGGCGTCAGGCCGAAGCCGAACAGGCGGCCGGAGCGCCCAAGGGGGCGGGCGGTGCCTGTGGCCGGGGTGGGAATCAGCGTGCGCATGGCTATTTTGGGACCGGCGTGGCCTGCAGAACCTCACGGATGACACGGTCGGGGTCCAGGCCTTCGAGTTCGGCCTCCGGGCGGAGAACGAGGCGGTGGCACAGGACGGGGACGGCGGCCTCTTTGACGTCGTCGGGAACGACGAAGCTGCGGCCTTCGCGGGCAGCCAGCGCCTTGGCGACGAGGAGGAGGCCGGTGCTGGCGCGGGGGCTGGCGCCGAGCGAGATCGCCGGCCAATCGCGGGTGCGGCGCACGATGGCCAGAAGGTATTCGAAGAGGGCGGGTTCAACGGCGACGGCGCGGATCTCGCGACGGGCCTGGGCGAGCAGATCGGCAGGCACGGGCTCCAGGGGCAGATCGGCGAGACCGGCGGGATCTTGCGAGCTATGATGGCGCTCGAGAAGGGAGCGCTCCTCGTCCAGGGTGGGATAGCCCACCCGGATCTTGAGCAAGAAGCGGTCGAGCTGGGCTTCGGGAAGGGGGTAGGTGCCTTCGAATTCTATGGGGTTCTGGGTGGCTAAGACGGTGAAAAAGGGATCGAGCGCGTGGCGGGTGCCGTCGGCGGTGACCTGGCGCTCCTCCATGGATTCGAGCAGCGCGGCCTGGGTGCGCGGGGGCATGCGATTGATCTCGTCACCGAGAAGAAATTGGGTAAAGACCGGGCCGGGGTGGAAGCGGAATTCGGCGGGGCGGTCGCCGAAGGGTGGGGAGAAGACGGTGGTGCCGAGGATATCGGCGGGCATCATGTCCGGGGTGCCTTGGATGCGGCGGAAGTCGAGGCCGAGGAAGCGCGCGAGGGTTTTCACGGTAAGGGTTTTCGCCACGCCCGGGACGCCTTCGACGAGGGCGTGGCCGCCGCAGAGGACGGTGGCGAGCGCCTCGCGGACGGTGGCCTCCTGGCCGGCGATCACGCGGCCGATCTCGGCGGCACCGCGGCGGAAGAGCTCCTCGGCTGCGGAGACGCCGGTTGCGGTTCTCGTTTCCGTGACGGTGAGGCCTTCGGGCCCGCCGTTCTCAGCCCGTACGGGGCTATCCACACCTGTTTCGAGACCTTCCGACATTCCGTTTACTCCATGGCGAGACTTCGTGCTGGTTCCGACGTTCTTTTCACAGTGAAAGGGTTGCTGCCTGAGGATGCCTGATCTAACGCACGGCTGTCTCCTCTTGCGGCGCCGGGGAGGGTGGAACCGGCTTGGGTTGCGCGGCAGATTTCACCCTTTCGGCATCTTCGCCGAGGGCACGGACCAGGGCCAGGGCGCTGCGGGAGCGCAGGGGCGTATCGGCCGTTTCGGTGGCCTCGTGCAGGTGGTCGGCGACGACGGTCCAGTCGCCTCCGAAGCGGGCGGCGAGGGCTTTGGCGATCTCGGCAGGGTCGCCCTCGGCGGTGTGGCGGGCGAGGCCGGCGTCCCGGATGAGGATGCGCTGGAGGCGCCGTTGGGCTGCCGCTGTGGCGACACCGGTGGCACCGGCGCGCTCATAGAGGTCGCCCATGCTCGCGGCAAATTCCACCGGAGACGATCGCGGCACCGACACCGGCAGCCGCACGGGGCCGCGGCGACGGCTGAAGCTGAACACGAGCAGGCCGAAGACAAGGGCAGCCTGCGCAAAGAGCGACCAGAGGGGGAGGCCCGCCGCGGCGCTCCACTTGGAGCGAACCGGCTGCTGCAGGGACTCGTCGAAGAGAATCTGGCGGCCTTCGCCCAGGCTGGCCAGCAGCAGGTGGAGGTCGGCGTCGTTGTGCAGTTCGGCATTGGTGAGCGGCGAGGCGGAGCTCCACCAGACCGCTTCGCCGGCGCCGACGGGCAGGCGGACCACGACGGCGTCGGCGCCGCAGCGCTGCTCGACTCTGGCCGCGGCTGCCGCAGAGGTTGTTTCAGGGGACCAGGCGGCGGTGTCGGCTATTTCTACCTTGCCGGCTTTTGCGAGAGGGCCGGGACCTTCGGGCTGCGTGTAGCAGAGCGCGCCGAAGCGGTGGCTCGGTCCTGTGGCGCTGCCGGGAATCAGCAAGGCGCCGCTGGCGCCGGTGGTGAGCAGGCGGCCGCCATGCTGCAGAAACGAATGTATAGAGGAGGCGAGGCGGTCTTTTTCGAGGGCCGAGTACAGGGGCTCGGCGAGGATCAGGGTGGTGTGAGGTGCCGCGGCGAGAGAAAGTTCGTCCAGCGGCTGCTCCCAGCGGGAGACCGGCAGATGAAGGGCCCCGAGCGTGAGAAAAGCAGCTTCGGCGCCACCCGGGGCGGTGTTGTAGGTGGACGGGCGTGGATCGTTCGTTGCTGTCGACGGGGCGATTGCGCTTGCTGCGATGACAAGGAGCAGGACGATGCCGGAGACGATCAGCAGCAGGCGGCGGTCGGCGTTGGGTGAGGGTAAGGAGCTCATCCAGCGCTCCCTGCCGGAGACGAGGCCGCGGCCGGGAGGTGCGGAGACCGGCCCTGGGCGTCGCGGTCCAGGGAGCCGGTCTGGAGGGCGGCCAGATCAGTCCGGGCGGCCTGGACTTCGGCTCGGGTCGGCTCGGCGGAGCCGTACCAGGTTCGTTCGAAGTGCCGTGTCAGACTCCGCAAAGCAGCCTGCGTGCCGGACCCGGCGCGCAGCAGGCGAAGGTACTCGCGCGGGGTGCGGGTAGGGTTGGGGCGCCAGGCCTTGCGGGCCTCGAGCGAGGTCACCGCGGCCCAGTACAGGCAGTGGATCGTCTCCCGGCCATTGCCGGCAGCCTCCGCGGCGTCGGCGTCGCGGAGCCATTCGGCGCTGGAGCGCCCTGTTTTGGCTGTAAAGCTAACGCTTGCGGCAAGGGAGATGCGCAGCGCCTGCCGATGGAGGCTGCGGCGGATGAACAGCAGCAGACCGGCGGCGGCGAGGCCAAAGCATAGCCACTCGATGAGGGGGGCGATCCAGCTGTTGCGGGTGCCCACCCGCGCCATGCCCAGGAACAGTCGCAGGAGCGCGTCCTGAAGGCGAGCGATCTGCCGATCCAGCCAGGTGGGACCGGCATCGGGGCGGAACTCGTCGCGGGCAAGGATGCGGCCCGCGGCGGCGTGCGCAGCGGGCAATCTCTTTGCTGTTACCGAGTCGCTGGTGTCCTCGGCATTCACGCCGGTCTGGGCGGCTAGTTCGTTGAGGTGGTCGGCGGCCGCTGCCATGGCTGCGGAGCGTTCGGCAGCGGGGGCCTTGGCGGCTTGCTCCACGGCATCGTGGAGCCATTGCCAGCCGGCGTGAAAGCCGGTGGAAGCGTTCTCGTTCGCCACCTCGGCGTCCTGGGGAACGGTGCGGCTGTTGCAGGCTGCGGCACCCGCACGGCAGGCGGAGACGAGTTGCTGCGCGGCGGCAACCTGCGCGCGGAAGGCAGACAGCGGGATCGGCTGCGGAGCGGCCCCGGCCACAAGCGAGAGGATGGGCAGAAGAACGAGGCTGAGGGACATCCTGGCGAGGAGAGCGTTAGCCAAGCGAGGTGTACCCCTGGGGAGGCGGTGGCGGTGGCAGTGGCGTGGATGTTCCCGGATCTCCGGCGGCTCCGGTGGGCGAGCGGGTGTTTTCCAACAGCAGTTGCAGGTCCAGGGCCTCTTTGCGGACGCGCTGGTCGAAGTAGACCAGCGTGAGCCCGATGAGCCCGATAGGCGCCACGACCATGTGGCCCAGGAAGGAGACCAGCAGGGTGACGGCCTGGGCAAAGTAGTGTTGTTGTTTCGGGGCCATGAGCATGAAGATGGAGGCGGGCGATTCCAGCACGCCCACGACCAGATACAGGACCCCGGTAATCAGCAGGACCACAAAGATTCGGCCCTTGGTGCCGGCCGCGAGTGCCTTGCTGCGCCGCATCGCCTCTGGCACCGTGAGTTTTTCGATCATGGCGGCCGGAATCGCGAGGCAGTTGCGGAGGTAGAGGACGATGCCGGCGGGCAAGCCTCCCAGGACCCCAAGGGCGGCGACGACGCCGCCGATCACAGTCAGGGCCGTGTTGTGGATCCGGGTTCCGTAGCCGATCAGCAGAAGGCTCAGGGCCATGGCCAGCACAAAGATCCAAAGCATGCTGCCGGCCTGCCAAAGGCCGATCCCGATCCAGCGGTACCACCGTTGTAAGGCGATAAGGAGGGCTTCCTTCGCGCTGGCAGGCCGGTTCAGGTAGACCTCGCTGAGGGCCAGCGTGATGGCGGCGTTGGCGATGGCGGCCACCAGAACGAAGACCAGCGCGGCGACCCAGGTGCCCAGCTGAGCGCCCAGAATCTGGTGGAGACTGAAGGCCGGGAGAACTGCGCCGGGTGTGATTGCCAGCTGGCGCATCAGCTTGTGCGATGTAGCCAGCGAGATAGCTTGGACGATAACCTGCACGCTGGCGGAGACGGCGGTGATGCCGGCGAACAACCAGAAGCGCGAGCGATACAGGGCAAAGGTGCGGTCCAGCACCTCACCGAGCGAGAGCGGACGAAGCTCGTAGAGAGCGGCGGCGTTGGAGCCGTCCGGCCTGGGGAGATCGACGGCACGTTCGGGACCTAGCCATCCTTGCTGGGGTTCCCGGTCTCCCTGCGTTCCGAACGGCATGCAACCCTCCCCTTTTACGGCCTGCCGCGGTCTTTGGTGCGAGCGCGCCGGCTCCGCCGAGGCACCACACTCCGCGGCGCCGCGGCGGATGGGGGCATGGTAGCACCGGCGTCGAGCGACAGCTCGCGAAAGTGGCGGCTGAACCTGTTTCGTCTGGGAACGCTGTATCGTTTCCGAAATTCTGCGGCTTATCGCTGTTAGTTGTTGTCGTCGCGGATGGAGTCCTCGAGCACCTCGGTCCTCCTTACTTTTGCCGGGCGAGCTCCGGCCGAAAGATTGTTCGCTGAAGCGCCGTGTCCATGCGGGCGGTACCCTGCATCTGAAATTAGGAGGTGGGGGAACGTCCTCTCCACCGGGAACGCGGAACGGACCTGGCTGCCGAAACTGAAACACGTCTACGCTTGCTGATCGACGCGGGGTTGCTGCTGGCTTCAGCCCACGGATTCGAGGCAATCGCCCGGGTGGCACTGCATGCCGGCCTGGAGCTCTGCGGAGCGACAAAGGGTGTGTTCCTTTCCGTCGGTGCGGAGCAGTGGCCGTCAGCGGCCTCTCTCCACGCGGACAGCGGCGACGAGCCGGTCACCTCCCCGGGGCTGCCGGAGCCCTTGGCTGCCTTTGGTGCAGGCGTCAACGGCCCGCGTCTGGTGCGTTCAGGGGACACTGGTGGGGACGAACGTTTTGGAGGTCTGCAATCGAACACCGGCGCGGGAGCAAAGCAACTTCTTTGCAGTTACCTCGCGGTCCCGGTGCAAAGCTCCACTGGCGAGCTTTTGGGGGTGCTGCAGTACGGGCATCCGGCGCGAAACGCCTTTGGGGAAGAGGACGAGGCACCTCTTCGCATGATTGCGGCTCAGGCGGCTGTCGCCATTGCAAACGTTCGGCTGAACGAGAGACTGTCGCGGCAGATCACCGAAGCCGATGCCGTCCGCGCCGAGCAACGTGCCACCAGTTCGCGATTGACGCACGCCCTCCAAGCGGCCGGTATGGGTACGTGGACGTGGGATGCGGCGACGGATCTGATTGACTTCGATGAACGGGCGGGTGCGCTGTTTGGCGTGGCAGCCAATGTTCCGGTTACACGCGAGAGCCTGCGCAGGCTGATTGTGCACACCGAGGATCTGGCCTTTGCCCCGGAGGATCTGCGCGAAGTCGGCCGGGTCGGCGGGCAGTACAGCACGGAGTACCGGCTGGCGATGCCCGAGGGCGAGCCGCGCTGGGTGGCCATTCGCGGCAATGCGACGAAAGCCACCGGCGGCGAGATGCTGGGCATGATCGGCACCGTGCAGGACATGACGCCGCGCCGGCTGCAGGAAGAGGCGCTGCGCACGAGCGAAAAGCTGGCCGCGACCGGCCGCATGGCCGCCACGATCGCCCATGAGATCAACAATCCGCTGGAAGCGGTGACGAATCTGATCTACCTTGCCAAAACCGACCCGGAGACGCCTGAGTCCGTGAGCCGTCTGCTGGAGATTGCTGACGGGGAGCTGGCCCGGGTCTCGCAGATCGCGCAACAGACGCTGGGGTTCTATCGGGATACGACCCGGCCGGTCACGATTGATGTGAATCAGCTGTTGCACGGGGTGGTGGACTTGTTTGACCGCAAGCTGACAGGCAAGGGACTGCAGTGCACCCTGGATCTGGAGCCGGGGCTTTCCGTAATGGGTTTGCAGGGTGAGATTCGCCAGGTGGTGGCCAATCTGCTGGTGAATGCCATTGATGCCTCTCCCGGCCGGGGAGGGCGGATCCGGATTCGAGGACGGCATCGCCGGCGTTCCGAGGGCCACGGCATAGCCGTGCTGATCTGCGATGAGGGTGAAGGCATTCCGGCGCATGTGCGGCGGCGGCTCTTTACCCCCTTCGTGACCACAAAACAATCAACCGGAACGGGGCTGGGATTGTGGGTGACGCGGGGGATGGTGGAAAAACACGGGGGAACGGTAAGTTTCCGAAGCCGCACGGCGTCTCCTTCCGGTACAGTTTTTCGGGTATATCTACCACAATCGGGGGTGCCGGCGCTGTTTCGCATGCAGGGCACGGCGACAATCCAGTAGACTCGTTGGAGCGATGAAGAGGGCGTTGGAGCGAGTGGTCTTCGGGCCGGCAGCCATTTGTCAATTTGCTTTCAGCCCTTGAAGGAAATGGGTATTCTAAGAAGACGTAATGACCCCCATGCTGCTGTTCAGCGACACTCACAGTCCAGTCTCTCCGGTTCCTCAAAGTTCGAGTTCCAGCCCACGCGGGGACAACCGCCTGCCTCGCATCCTGGTGGTGGATGACGAGCGGTTGATTGCCGACACGATCGTCCAGATCCTGAACCGGAACGGGTTTATCGCGGAGGCCGCGTACTCCGGTTTCCAGGCAATTGAGTCAGCCAAGCTGTACTGCCCGGAGCTTGTGTTGTCCGACGTGATGATGCCCAACGTGGACGGCGTGGAAGCGGCGATCGAGATCCGAAGCTATTGCCCGGATACGCGCATCGTTCTGTTTTCCGGACAGGCAGCGACGGTGGAGATCCTTGCCCGTGCCCGGGATCGCGGGTTTGATTTCGAGCTGCTGCCCAAGCCGATCCATCCCACGCAGCTGATCAAACACCTACGCTCCTAGATCGTTCGCGATCGGATCTTTCGTGCCAACCAGAGGTCTGCGTCGCCGATGACGGTTCTGGCGTCAAATCTGCAAGCAAAGATTGAGGAAGACATGCCCATCACCCTGCCCATCGCGATCTACTATGAGCAACCGCACTGGTTCAAGCCGCTTTTTGCTGAGTTGGATCGCCGTGGCACACCGTATGTGAAGCTTTTTGCACCGGATCACTTCTATAATCCGGCCGATCAACCGGAGTTGAAGTACTCGCTTGTATTCAACCGCATGAGTCCTTCGGCGTGGAATCGCGAGAACGGCGACCAGATCTTCTACACGCTTGGTTTTCTGGAGCACCTGCAGAGCCGCGGCGTGCGCGTGATCAATGGGGTAAAGGCGTTTCAGTCCGAGCTTTCCAAGGCGGGGCAGCTGGTGCTGCAAGATGCTTTGGGTAAACCATATCCAAAGGCGCGCGTAATCCATCGGCCCAGCCAGGCGCTGGCCGCGGCGGAAGGTCTGCGCTGGCCGATCGTGGTGAAGCCGAATATCGGCGGCTCCGGGGCGGGCGTGAAGCGCTTTGACGGAGCCTCACAGCTGCGTCACGCCGTCGAACAGCCGGCGGGTTCGGCCGAGGCGTTGCAATTTGGGCTGGACTCGACGGCCTTGGTACAGGAGTTTATTCCGGCGCAGGATGCTCACATCGTCCGGGTCGAGGTTATGAACGGCAAATTCCTCTATGCCATCAAAGTGCACATCACGGGCGAAACCTTTGACCTGTGCCCGGCCGATATCTGCCGGACGACCTCGGGCACGGATTTGAACCGGGCGGCGTGTGCGATTGATGCGCCGAAGTCGGGGATCACTGTGGAGGGCTTTCTGCCGCCGCCTGACGCGATCGCCGATGTCGAGGAGATTGTGAAACACTCCGGGATCGACATCGGGGGCGTCGAATACATAACGGACGCCCGCGACGGCCGGCGTTACTACTACGATACGAATGCGCTTTCCAACTTTGTCGCCGATGGAGCGAATGTGGTTGGATTCGATCCGTTTGCCAAGCTGGTGGATTGGCTGGAGGCCGAGGCTGGACTGGAGCAATCCGTGTTTACCGGCAAAACACCGGAGCAGCAGCGAGCGATGACCGAGGTTCTAACCGCGGAGGCCGCCAAATAGCATTCTGTCAACAAAGGAATTTGCGGCAGGCATAGCATCGCTAAGTTGAAGTTCGCTCATTGAAAGTCGTCTGTTCACAAACCGCATAAGTAGGTCTCACCAGAATTGAGTCAAATGTTGTTGCAACAAATCGTTTATCAATTGGACGGCGAGTTGGTTCGCCTGAAGTCCCTGCGGAGCGTCGTGGCCGGGCTGGCCAAGTCGCCTGCCGTCGTTCGTGGTCTCCAGCCGAAGCTGGAGCGGCTGCAGCAGACCGAGCCGCTCAAGGCCAAGAGCAACCCTGTGCAGACCGTGAAGGTGGAACGGGTTACGGCGCCGGCTGAGCCGGTGGCGGCTGCTGGGACGGCTCGCCGCCGCGGTCGTCCACGTGGATTGCGCGTGGACGGGGCCAAGAACGCGGAGCCGCTCGTGCGGATTCAGCGACGGGCCAAACTTTCGGAACCGACGGCGTTAGGCAGAGCTGCCAGCGCCGGACCCGTGGTGATCTCCGCGGCCGCGCTGACGCGCGAACGCGAGGCCCGGATGGCGGTCAAGGCTGCCTCTGCCTTCCAGTCGCCGCGCGAAGCGGAGCCGGAGGTTCGTCCGGAGGTCATTGCGAGGCAACTGGCGGCCCGTTGGCTTGCCTCCCCGGACAAGGCGTAGCACATCATGGAAAGGCCCGGACGAAAAGGGCCGAGTGGAGACATTCCGAACTGCTGGAAGCCGCGCGTGCGCACGGGTACGACTTCGAGGTGCTCGCCAAGCCGGTACACCCGCTGGAACTGGTGCAACGCCTGCGGGAGCTGGCGCTGCACAGGCGTCCCGTCTCGGTGCTGATGCACGGGTAGGGCCGCGATTTATCCGGTGGACTCTTCATAGCGGCCGAGTTGAATGGATGGAAAGCGGAAGTTGCCCGAAGACGTGGATTTGGTGGTGTAGACCGATCCGCTTTCGAGGCCCTTGGCCGGCACCGTGGCATCGGCGATGGCGGCGCCAGTGTTGTCCAGCACGTTGCCGGCGATCTGCCCCTGGTTGGTTTTGCGCATGCAGCAGGAATACCGTAAAGAACAGGAAGAACACGGCCAACAGTCTTCCGAAAAGCCCCCGCGGTGTTGGCGAGGGATAGACGTCTTTACTTCATCTTGCCTCCGAACACGAACCGAATTCTTCACTGGAGCGATCGAGCGAGCCCGTTCCTGTAATCCCCTACAGGGAGGGCTCACACGTCCGGCCCTGCGTTTCGTGAATCAGGTCGTCAGTGTGTCGTTGCGCAGCCTAACTAGGCTGGCATTCGGTTGTCAATGAAACTTTTACGGAGTTCCGGCAAAGCCACGGGGATGAGAAGAAATTTACTGAGTCACGCGACCGCGGCGGACTTCACCACACAATCTATTGGTCGTCAAATAGGCGTGCAAAGGTGAAGCAACTGCTTGAAAACTTACGAAAAAGTTAGACGGCTGAGTCATTCTGAACAAGGAACGGTGCAATTTCCTGCATTACCCGGGCTGCACCTACGTTGCCCCGTGTTCTCATCGAACTAGATGCGATTCAATTTCTTTTTTCTTTCCCTGCTTTGCTGTCTTGGTTTCCCTGTATGCCTTTCAGCTCAGACGACCTGGTACGTTCGTGCGGATGGCGGTACGCGGTACTCCGCCAATCGTGTTGCGGCGGGGCTTTCGGCCCAGTGCAACGGCAAGGTGAATGCACCCTACTCCGGCGATGGCGGCCAGAATGAAAACTGCGCCTTCAACGACTACCGTTTTCTCTACGACGATCAGGCGACCTATGGTGTGCTGCAATGGGTGATCGCCGGCGGCGATGCCGTGATCCTCGATAACGCAAAACAATGGCGCGTGGGCTGGGACAACGACACATCGCAAAACGAGCTTTGGTGCACCGGCAACAGCGGTGGACCGTATGGCTGCTTCAATCCCACCATCCCGGCCGGTACGGCGGCGCAGCCGACGCGCATCCTGGGTAAGAACTATGCCTCATGCAGCGCCGGCAACGCGCCGGACCCGACGAAGATGACGCAACTGTTTGGCGGCCATGGAACGTATGCGGTGCTGAACCTGAGCGGCGCACAAAACGTGCAGGTGGAATGCGTGGAGCTGACGCGGCATTCCAGCTGCGTGGTCCATGGATCGCCGTTACCGAACGATTGCCACGTTCCTACGGCGGACGGCGGCATTCAGGACTATGACGGCGACGGCATCGTCACCAATCAGCAGACGGCGGGCATCGTTCTGCAGGACATGTGGATCCACGGTCACACGGATCGCGGCATCATCGGACCCATCGGCGGTGCCGTGACGGCCAACCGGATCAACATCGACACCAACGGCATGGCCGGCTGGGACTTTGACGATGGGGCGAGCACGCCCAGCGTCAACGGGACACTGACCATGCATTACTCCACCGTTCAGTTCAGCGGATGTAACCAGGAGTATCCGCTGGTTGACAGGGTGCCGGTGGCTTCCTGCTATGACCAGAACAGCGGCGGCTATGGGGACGGTATCGGAACGCCGACGGGCACGGGACTGAATGTCTCGATCGATCACAGCCTGTTCCAGTACAACACCCAGGATGGCGCGGACTTCGGTCACGTCGATACGGGCAGCTTCAGTCTGAATATCGCGGATTCGCTGTTTGTGGGCAATATGGGCGGCAACCCGAAGTGGGGGCCGGCCTTCGCCAACGCCACGGTGGTCAACAACCTGATCCTGGCAGACTGCCTGCGGATGAGTGCCCCGATGACGGGCGCGCCTGCAAGCTATAACCAATACCTGAGCGACTTCTGCCGCGCCGGCGATGCGATCAGCTTTGTCAGCTACAACGGCAACAACACCCTGTTCGCGGGCAACTCGACCGTGAGCTACGCGCCCACGACGATCGATATGCAATGCGGCACCAACAACGGCGTGCAGAACTGCGCCAACACCACCTACACCTTTGCGGACAACATCTTCCGCGGCTATGACAACCCGGCTACGTACAGTCTGGGAAGTCAGGTTGGCGGTCCGGGAATGTACTGCGGCGCCGGCTGCAACAGCTCGACGGCGCTCATCGGCAAAATCACGCGGCAGAACAATCTGTACTACGGCTTCCGCGGTAGCTGCGCGGCGAATACGGTCACCTATGCGCAGGCCGGCACCTCCACCCAGGAAGCCTGTGCCGATCCGCAGTTCTCCGGCGAGCCGGCGAGCTTCACGACCGAGGCTGCACTCGACGGCTTTGACTTCAACCTGGCTTCGGGCAGTCCGGCGACGGACGCGGGCATCCCGGTTTTGTCCCAGCTGCTGCTGGACTACAACGGCGCGGTTCGGCCCACTCCGCCGAGCCTCGGGGCGATTGAACCGAACGTCGTGGCGGCAACGGCGCCTGCAACGCTAACAGCGCCAGCCCCCACCCCGGCCTCGGCGAAAATGGCCACGATCACCACCGTGAGTCAACTGCTGCTGAGCCAGAACGACGGCCTGCTGACCGTGATCGTGACGGCGCCCACCGGCGGTATACCCGGCGGAAACGTGACAATCGCGTCCAACGGCACGACGGTGGGGACGTACTCGCTGGACGGCAAGGGAGCGTACACCGTTCCGGTGCTGGCGGCGCTGTTGCGGTCCTCGACCATGACGGCCACCTACGGGGGGAACGCGGTGTATGCACCGTCCTCCGGAACCCTGAACCAGTAAGGCACCGGAGCCGTTGCCGCGGTATGTCGCGGCGACGGCTCGGCGTCCTGCTAGGCGGTGGGCGGCGGGACGGAGGCAGCTGCCCTAGGCGACTTCATCAGCGAACGATTCCGGCGGCATGGTGTGGATCTCCGCGCGCAGGGCGGAGATTACTCGGCGCTGTTCGAGCGCGTAGGCGAAGCCTTCGCTCCAGCTCAGGCCGTTGGCCATGGCGGTGGTCATGCGCCCTTTGACGATGGGCAGATCCACGAGATTGGGTAAGGCCTTGCGCAGCTGTGCGCCGTACTGTTCGGTGAAGGCCTGCGGAGTCATGTAAGCGGAGCGGGAAGGGTTCATGGCAGCCCAGCATAGCCAGTCGGAGGCGGCGCCGACCCTAGCACCTTCGGCGGCGTTCGCTACACGACCGTGCGGCGGGCGTACGACCCTCTGCAAGAAGGCCGGACGTTCGGTGGGTCGAGTGGATGTGTGCGGTTCACGTCCGTCCCAATTCGGATCACGTGGACTCCGCAGGTGCTACAAGAAGTACAAGTTCTTCGCGGGCATCGGGTGCCGTCCCGCGGGTGGTCTGCGCGGGTGCTTCCCGCGGGACAGAGGCTGGGGAGGAATGGATGTCTGAACAGCTTGGGTTATTGCCGACGGAGATGCGCAACGAGGCTTCAGCGCGGCTGGACGAGCTGCCCACGCTCGAGATGCTGGCCGTGATCAACGATGAGGATGCGCGTGTCGCGGCGGCCGTGCGGGCGGAGTTGCCGGCCATTGCCTCGGTGGTGGATGCCGTGGCGGAGCGGTTTCGGCGGGGCGGGCGGCTGTTCTACATGGGGGCCGGCACCAGCGGGCGGCTGGGGGTTCTGGATGCCAGTGAGTGTCCGCCCACGTTTTCCGTGGATGCCGGGCTGGTGCAGGGCATCATCGCTGGGGGCGACCGAGCGCTGCGTCTTTCCAGCGAGCACTCAGAGGATTCCGCTGATGAGGGCGCGCGGGACCTCGTCGAAGCGGGCTTTGCGGCATCATTTGCCGATGGGCAGGTCCGGCCGGACACCCTGGTGGGCATTGCCGCCAGCGGGCGGACACCCTACGTGCTGGGCGCGGTAGCCGAGGCCAGACGGCGGGGCGGCCTGACGGTGGGGCTGAGCTGCGTGCCGGGCTCGGCGCTGGCGCAAGGGGCAGAGATGGCGATCACGCCGGCGACGGGAGCGGAGGTGCTGACCGGATCGACGCGGTTGAAGGCCGGCACCGCGACCAAGCTGATGTTGAACATGATCTCCACCGGCGTTATGGTGCGCACGGGCGCGACGTTCGGCAATCTGATGGTGAATGTGCGGCCCACCAATGCCAAGCTGGTTGACCGGGCGGAGCGCATCGTGATGGCGGCGACCGGGTGCGATCGGGAGACCGCGGCGGCGACTCTGCGCGAAGCCGGCAACACGGTAAAGGTGGCGATTGCGATGTTGCGACTGGGTACCGAACGCGCGGATGCCGAGTCGCGCCTGGCGGCGGCAAGAGGTGTGCTGACGGAGGTTCTGCGTTAGGTGGCAGAGGCCTCTGCCGCAAGCAGGCAGGGGTGCAACTTGCTGTGAAAAGGTGTGTTTAGGCAAGCAATGGACGGTTGCCGGCCCACCTCAAATCCCAAAAAATCCCGATGGAGAACCTTATGAAATTGACACGTACAACACGCATTGCTGCTTTCCTCGCCCCGGTTTTTTCCCTCGCCCTGATGGTGGGCGCGGCTTCCGCGCAGTACTACGGTCCGCCGCCGCAGCGGCCGGACAGCTACGGTCCCGTGCAGCCATGGGAGTCGGCGCCGCCGGAGTTTCGCGCGGCCATGCAGCGGGGCTTTCACGATGGTGTGGAAGGCGCACGCAAGGACTTCCAGAATCACCGTCCGCCGAACGTGAACAACCGCGACGAGTTCCGCAACCCGCATTTCATCGCACCGCCTGACCGGCATGATTACCGTATGGGCTTCCGTCGCGGCTATGAGGTGGGCGTGCAGCACATCTACGGCAACCAGGGTCGCGGCTACGGTCCACGCTAAGTAGATTTGCAAATTTTACAAATCCGCTTCACGGTGACAGCAGACTTACTTCTGGCGGATGATTCTCGTAGAAGCGATAAAGGCCCCGGCTCTCCGTCAGGAAACCGGGGCCTTTCTATCGCTCAAAGTTCTCTACGTCGCTACATGCCTCGGCGTAGCAGAAGGGCCGTGCCTCTCGGCTGCGGTGAAAGCCCTACCAGAGCATCGTGCTGGCAATGGCGCGCAAAGAGCAAACTCACGGCGTCCGTGACCTCGCAGAGAGTGGCTACGCCGGTGCCGCCGAGTACGGCGCTGCCGGCGAAGCTGGCTGCTGCCGAGAAGTCGTCAGACGTCGTATTTACTCAAACAGGTTCGGTGTCAGCAGGGGAACGTTTTGCCTTGTGGGCATGGCGATGCCCAGGTGAGCATAGGCGAGTTTGGTGGCGATGCGGCCGCGGGGGGTGCGGGCCAGGAAGCCGATCTGGATGAGAAAGGGCTCGTAGACGGCTTCGAGCGCGTCTTCCTCCTCGGCGAGTGCGGCGGCGAGGGTGTTCAGGCCGACCGGGCCGCCATCGTAATTTTCTATGATGATGCGGAGCAGGCGGCGGTCGAGCTCGTCGAAGCCGTGGGCGTCGATGTCGAGCAGGTCGAGGGCACTCTGGGCAGTGGCAAGATCGATGTGGCCGGCGGCGCGGACCTGGGCGAAGTCGCGGACACGGCGCAGCAGCCGGTTGGCGATGCGGGGTGTGCCGCGGGAGCGCACGGCGATCTCGGCGGCGCCGTCACGGTCGATGCCGACGCCTAACACTTCAGCAGAGCGCTCCACGATGAAGCGCAACTCGTCGACGGTGTAGAACTCCAGGCGCAGAAGGATGCCGAAGCGCGAGCGCAGCGGCGAGCTGAGCATGCCGGGGCGCGTGGTGGCGCCGACGAGGGTGAACGGATCGAGCTTGACGCCGTGAATGCGCGCCGAAGGGCCGGTGCCGATCATGATGTCGAGCTTGTAGTCCTCAAGCGCGGTGTAGAGCTTCTCCTCCATGATCGGCTGCAGGCGGTGGATCTCATCGATGAAGAGGACCTGGCGATTTTTGACGTTGGTGAGGATGGCGGCGACGTCGCCCTGCACCTGCAGCGCGGGCGCGGAGGTCTGCTGATAGCCGACGCCCAGCTCGTTGGCGATGATGGTGGCGAGCGTGGTTTTGCCCAGGCCCGGGGGACCGAAGAGCAGGACGTGGTCGAGCGCTTCGCCGCGGGATTTGGCGGCTTCGAGCGCGACGGCGAGCTGCTCCTTGGCGCGGCTCTGGCCGATGAACTCGTGCAGGTGCGTGGGGCGGAGCTTCAGCTCGAATTGGGCGTCGTCATCGAGCGAGCCGGCGGAGATGAGACGATCGCCTCCCTTTTCGCGCCCGGAGCCGCCCGCCGCTCGGGAGCGGAGTTCAGCGGGGGATGGGTTGTTGGGCGGAGCGGGCATGCTGAGGCGATGCTACGGCGAAGATTGCGCGAAAGCAACGTTGTGGCATCGAGGAAGTGTCGGCCGCGAACTCAGTTGACCAGCATGGCTTTGGGCTCCGGAGCCGGGAGCGGGATGTCTGTTGAGCGGCGGGAGCGCGACGGCTTAACCGGCGCGGCCAAAGCGTTGGCAAGACTGGCGACGAGCTCCGCACCGACGCCGCGGGGTTCCCGGCGGTCGCGCATCGGACGGGCAGGGCAGCCGGCGACGACCGTGAAGGGCGGAACCGAATGTGTAACCACGGAGCCGGCGGCGACGACCGCGCCTTCGCCAATGGTGACCCCCTGCAGGATCAGGCAGTTGGCGCCGATCCAGACGTCCGGGCCGATCTTGATGGGGGCCGAGGTCTCCGGCTGTTGCTTGATGGGCGCGCCGGCGGCGATGCCGTGGTTGTGATCGATGAAGCGGCTGCCGGCGGCGATCAAGGTGTTCTCCCCGACGGTGAGGCGGTGCGAGATGTTGAACTCACAGCCGTTGCCGACAAAGCAGCCGGCGCCCAGCTGAATACTGACGCCATCACTGTACGGTCCGGCGGCGTTGAGGTAGACGTCGTGCTCCAGGCTGCAGTTTTCGCCGAGCGAAACCTTGTGCGGCCAGGTGACCTCGAGCGTGGAGAATTTGCTGCCGCGGCCGATCTGCATGCCCTGGACGCCCCAGTACACCTTGCGCAAAAAACATAGCCCGCGCGAGAGATGAAGCTGCTTGATTCGAAAGATCGTCTTACGTGTGACTTTTGCGAGCATGCCGCCTCCCCTGCAACGAACGGGCTATCGAAGTACATCCAGAAGCATGTCGCAAGTGTAGGAGGCGGGTAGCAAATGCAAAAGGTCACGTCGGTGTGCACCGAGGTGACCTTAGGTGCGCACCAATGACGCGCCAAACAGCGCAACTTTTTGAATACGATCCTGTGGCGGCAGGGGTTCCCTTCAAGCCTTTATTTCAGCAGAAGCATCACGCAGCCGTGTGCCGCGATGCGTTCCACGAATTCGTGCCCGGTGACCGCGGCGCCGCCGGTCCAGACCTCGCGAACGCTCCAGTCGCGGTTGGCCAGATCGGTGCCGAAGCTGGAGAGCTGCACGGTCGGGGTCACTTCCTGGTCCGCTGTGTTGAAGATGGCGATGGCCTTGTCGCCGCCGGGCAGATCGGCGCGCCACGCGAGCAGATTGCCGTTGTGCACCACCTCTGCACTGTGCGTGGAGGTCTGGTTGACGCGCAGAACATCGCGGTTGGTGAGTAGCGAAAGTGTTTGCGGGTCAAGCAGAGTGAGATTGGCGCCCAGGACGAGCGGGCTGCGCGCGATCGCCCAGAGGGTCACCAACGTGCGTTGCTCGGCCGGTGTCAGCCGCGAGGTGCGAGGCTGCCCGTAGCCGGGCGAGGGCTTCAGCTCGCCGAGGGGCAACATGTCGGCATCCGGCCAGTTGCCGGGTTTCGCATAGGGCTCCCAAGCGGCCAGGCGCGGCATTTGCGCGAGCACGGACTGCGGAAAATCTCCGGTCTGATCGGGCGCGGGCGCCCAATAATCCCAGATATCGTTGGAGATGCGCCACATATTGGCAAGCGTGCCCACCTCTTCGGCGTGGGCCAGTTGCGTGGGGCCGGGGGAAAGACTGAGCACCATGGGCCGGCCGGTCCTGTCGAGGGCGCGGCGGATCTGACGGATTTCGCTGACCCTGTACGGGTGTTCGGCGATGCAGTCGACCTTCAGGAAGTCAACGCCCCAGCCGGCATACTGCTGCAGCAGCGAGTCATACCAAGCCTGGCCGGCGGCGTTGTCCTGGACGCCCCAATTGGTTGGGTCCCAGGGGCAGGCGTCGGTTTTGTCGGCGGCGTCGGAGGCGTGAAAGGCAGAGCCGGCGATGGGCAGGTTGCGCTCGACAGAGGCGCGCGGGATGCCGCGGACGATGTGGATGCCGAATTTGAGGCCCTGGGCGTGAACCCAGGCGGCGAGCGCGGCGAAACTCGTGTCCTCGATCTCAGCTCTCGTGCCGGTACCCAAAGAGCCCTGGAGGCGACCGTACTTTGTTCCTGCGGACGGAAATCGTGCGGGTACGGGCACGTAGCGGCCGTTTGCGTCGATGGCATAGGCGAGCTTATCCGGTGTCGGGCGGTCCTGCGGATTTTCGAGAAACCAGCCCTCGTCGATGATGGCGTACTGCCAGCCGAAGGGCTTCAGCTTGTCGCGCAGCACGTCCACGTTGGTGCGGAACTGCCTTTCGGTGATCGTGAGGCCGTAGCTGTCCCAGCTGTTCCAGCCCATAGGCGGCGTCGCGGCAACGCCGCCGGTGAGGTTCGGGGCGGGCACGCCGGCCTCCTGCGCCGGGCAGGCGAGCGAGAGGCTGAGAAGGGCGGGCAAGCAAGCGAGGACGGCGCGACAGAGATTCGGCATTGCCCCCGAGTCTATACATGCGACGCTTCCCGGCGAAAGACTTGAACGGGCACAGAGGGAAGGGTGCTAGATGCGGCAGAACGAAAGCTGTGGTGCCCAGGCAAAGGGTGCCGCATCCAAGCAGTCATCCGAAGTTTTCGGCAAGGACGACGCTCGCATGCAATACAAGACACTAGGCAACACCGGTCTGCTGGTCTCCACGATCTGTTTCGGTTGCATGACGTTTCACGGCGGTGCGGGTTTCTGGAGGGCCGTGGGAACGGTCGATCAGGCGGGCGCGGATGAACTGGTAAAGGGCTGCCTGGACGCCGGCGTGAACTTCTTCGACACCGCCGATGTGTACTCGGAGGGCGAGAGCGAAAAGACGCTGGGGCAGTCCCTGAAGAATCTCGGCATCGCGCGCAAGGACGTGGTGATCGCGACCAAGGTCTTTGGGCGCACGGGCCCGGGGCGGAACGACATCGGCGCCTCGCGCGGCCACATTATGGATGCCGTGGAGGCCAGTCTGCAGCGGCTGGGCACCGATCACATCGATCTGTACCAGATCCACGGTAATGACGCGGTCACGCCGATCGAGGAGACCCTGCGCGCGCTGGATACGCTGGTGCAGCAGGGCAAGGTGCGCTATGTGGGCGCCTCGAACTGGGAGGCCTGGAAGTTGTCGAAGGCGATCACGACCGCGGAGCTGAAGGGTTATGCGAGGTTCGACACGCTGCAGGCGTATTACTCGATAGCCGGCCGGGACCTGGAGCGCGAGTTCGTGCCCATGTTCAAGGAGACAGGGACGGGGCTGCTGGTATGGAGTCCGCTGGCGGGCGGTCTGCTCTCCGGCAAGTTCAGCCGCGAGAATCAGAAGCCGGAAGGCACACGGCGGTCGGAGTTCGATTTTCCGATTGTCGACAAGGAGCGCACCTGGCGCATTTTGGACGTGATGCGGCCGATTGCGGAGGCCCATGGCTGCTCGCCGGCGCGGGTGGCGCTGGCGTGGCTGCTGCAGCAGGAGGTGGTGACGTCGGTGATCATCGGGGCCAAGCGCAAGGAGCAGCTGGAGGATAATCTCGCGGCGGTAGACCTGACGCTTTCCGCCGAGGAGTTGAAGCAGTTGGACGAGGGTAGCAGGCTGCCGCCGGAGTATCCCGGCTGGATGCTGCCGTTCCAGGGCGCGAGCCGCCTGGATCCGAATGTGGGACGGCCCAACTCCGCCGCGAAATGAGCGGCAGGTGCACACGGATGCCGGTGAAAAGCCGAACCGCCTCGTGTGCTTTGTCCCGGCGATAATTGGGAGCGGCAACAGGCCGCCTTGGGATAGTTGGATTTGAAGAGCGTACTGGAGATCTCGGCGGAGCGGCTGGCGGGCAACGTGGCTGCTTTGCGTGAGGTGGTCGGGGCCGACGTTGAGCTCCTTGGCGTGATCAAGGCCGATGCCTACGGGCATGGGGCTAGCTTGTGTGCGCGCGTGCTGGCCGAGGCCGGGGTTCGCTGGCTCGGCGTGTGCGACGTGGAGGAGGGACGCCGGGTGCGGGAGGCCCTGCGGTCCGTTACGGCGGAAGAGCGGCCGCCCGAGGCGCCCCACTTGGTGGTGATGTGCGGCTTCGAGCCGGGGGAGGCCACCGAGATCGTCGCCGCGCAGCTGACGCCCGTGGTCTGGACGACCGAACACCTCCACGCGCTGGAGCGGGCGTTGGACCGGCTGCCGGTTGACGCGCGAACACAGCTGGCGGTGCACCTGGAGATCGATTCCGGCATGGCGCGGCAGGGTGTCGCACCCGGGGCGGCGCTGGATGCGGTGCTGGAGCGGCTGAGATGTTCACCAAGGCTGCGCTGTGAGGGAGTCTTCAGCCATCTGAGCCGGTCGGAGGTGGCCGATTGCGCGGAGACGCCAGCGCAGTGCGCTCGATTTGCGGCGGCGCTCGCGCAGGTGAAGGCAGCCGGCGTGCAACCGCGATTTGTACATCTGGGCAACTCCTCCGCCTTGGACGAGGGGCACACCCTGGCTTGGGTGCGGGCCCAGGCAGCGGCGCTGGGGGCGCGTCCCATGGTGCGGCCCGGTTTGGCGCTCTATGGCTACTGTCTTCCGCTGGAGTCCGCCACCGCCGATGCCGGGCTTCTGGCCAGGGCGCTGCGGCCGGTGGCCAGCTGGACAACGCATGTCATCGGGTTGCGCGGGATTGCCGCCGGGGAATCGGTGGGATACGGGGCGACCTACCGGGCGGAGCGGCCGATGCAGCTGGCGCTTTTGCCGGTGGGCTACGCGGACGGTCTGCGGCGGGAGGCCTCAAGCGGCATGGGCGATGGTTGGGTGATGATCGCCGGTCTGCGGGCTCCCGTGGTGGGCCGGGTTTCTATGAATCTGACCGTGGTGGATGTGTCGGCGCACGCCGACCGGGGCGTTGCCGTTGAGTTGGGCGCCGAGGCGGTTCTGCTGGGCGAGGGTGTTTCGGCACAGGATCATGCGCGGTGGGCTGGAACGATTCCGTACGAGATTCTGTGTGGCCTGCGCGGCCACCGGCGGCTCCGGCTGCCGGACGGTAAACTGAACTGATGGTTTCGAGCCTCTATGCACGGTGGATGTACGCGTGGGAGACCGCGCTGACGACGCGCGACGAGAACCGCGTGGAACGCACGCTCGAATGGGGCTTCGAGCACCTGGCCGGCGTGGGCGGCACCGCAACCGCCGCGCTCGTGGAGCGTGGTGACGTGACCCCGTTTGAGGCGATGGCGCAGCTGAACCGGGATTTGGTGGCCGATCCGGAGCGTTTTTTCGGCTACAGGACGCCTACGGACTTCACGCTGGAGTCGCGGCATCCGGAGCTGTATCCGACCAATGTACGGCCCGAGACGCTGGCCCAGGACCGGGAGTGGAAGCGCCGGGCGGCGGTCGGCGAGCTGCGGCGGGAGCAGTTTCTGCGCTTCACGTCGCCGGTGCAGACGCCGTACCCGGCGAACAACCGTCCTAACGCCCGCTGGTACCCGGCTGAGCCGAAGCGGCGGAAGGATGGCAGCGCGGGTCCCCGGCAGGCGATGATCGTGCTGCCGCAGTGGAACGCTGACGCGTTCTCGCACAATGCGCTTTGCGAGATGTTTGCGAAGTTCGGCGTGAGCAGCCTGCGGTTGAGCAAGCCCTACCACGATGTGCGGCGGCCGGCGGAGCTGGAACGGTCCGATTACGCCGTGAGCGCCAACGTGGGGCGCACGATCGAAGCGGCTCTGCAGGGGGTAGCGGATATCCGTTCCTGCTGCGACTGGCTGGAGTCGCAGGGTTTTGAGCAGATCGGCATTCTGGGCACGAGCTTGGGCTCCTGCTACGCCTTTCTGGCGGCGGCGCTGGATCCCCGGCTGCGGTTGTGTGCGTTCAATCACGCGTCGATGTCGTTCGGCGATGTGGTCTGGGAGGGGCAGAGCACGCGGCATGTGCGCTCTTCGCTGGAGCGCGCAGGGCTGGACCAGGCGATGACGCGGGAGATTTTCGCCTGCATCAGCCCGTCCAGCTTTATGGAGCGCTTCACGGCCACTGCCGCGGGCAGCGGTCGAAAGACGCTGGTGGTGTATGCGCCCTACGATCTCACCTTCCCGGTGAAGGGATCGCGGGCGGTGTTGGACGCATTTCAGGATCGTGGGATTTCGTATCTTGCGAAGGTGCTGCCCTGCGGCCACTACACGACCGGGGAGACGCCTTATAAGTACATCGACGGCTGGTACCTGGGGTCGTTTGTGTGGTGGGAGTTTCGGCGGTTGCGTGAGGCGCGGTAGCGAGCGGCACAGATCAAGCAGCACAGATCGAGGCGCCGAAAGCAGGTCATTCGCCTTGCTCAGCATGACAACTTCATAGGCTAAAAGGCGGGAAGGCCTCCCGTTCCTGCGATGTTCCGCAGGGACGCGCGGAGGCCCCGGTCAGGTAGGAGACGCCGAGATGGTTCCGGCGGCTGGGGGGAGGGGATTGGTTAGTGCGCGGGATTGAGATGGAAGATCGAGCGCACGCCCTGGAGCATGCGAAACCTGGTTTGTTGCACGGCGGCGAGGTAGATGCAGCCGAGGCGCTTCAGTGTCAGCCCTTCGATCTCTACTTCAACGTAGCGATCGGCCCACTCCGCCTGCACCTTGGCAAGCATGGACGGGGTGGCATGGATAGGGTCCGTGGCGAATGATTCGCGGGCGGGGCTGAACTGGGCGGGGCTGAACATGGGGAGCACCTTATAGGAGTCGGCGGTCAGTTGTCGCGCGCGGTACTGCGGCAGGGAGTCGACGTGAAGACAGGCCTCGTCTTTGGCCGGAAGTAGAGCGGATCGGAATGTGATGACGCGAGCTGCCATGACCGTTCTCCCCTGTCCGCGTCCGCAATGAATCAGCGCGAAACAGCAACCGGGGGCACCGTGCGAGGGGTGCCTTCCCGGGTTCCTTCTTAAGATCTGCGCAAAGCGGAGAGCGCGCCATACCACCCTTGGGGGTACAGTGACCTGTTTTGAGGCAGAAGGGGCTAACACCTCGGTTGGAGCCGCGCGGTACACTTCCCTTATGGCCATCGACCGGGCAACGAGTGTTGAATCGAGCTTTGAAGCGACCTTGGAACAGAGCGATCCGGTGATCGCGCGCACCCTGCAGGACGAGGTCCTGCGGCAACATGAAGGCCTCGAGATGATCGCCAGCGAGAACTTCGTGTCGCGGGCCGTCCTGGAAGCCACGAGTTCGGTCTTTACCAACAAATACGCGGAAGGCTACCCCGGCAAGCGCTACTATGGCGGCTGCGAGTACGCGGACGTCGTCGAGGACCTGGCGCGTGAGCGGGCCAAGCAGCTCTTCGGGGCGGAACATGTCAATGTCCAGCCGCATTCCGGCTCGCAGGCAAACGCCGCGGCCTACATGGCCGTGATTCAACCCGGCGACGGGATTCTCGGTCTGGATCTCGCTCACGGCGGCCATTTGACGCATGGGCACAAGCTGAGTTTTTCCGGCAAGTTGTATAGGGTCGCCAGCTACAAGGTGCGGCCGGACACCGAGACGATCGACTACGACGAGCTGGAGTCGATTGCGGTAACCGAACAGCCGAAGCTGCTCATCGGCGGCGGTTCCGCCTACCCGCGGCAGTTCGACTTTCCCCGCATGCGGCAGATCGCGGACAAGGTTGGGGCGAAGCTGCTGATCGATATGGCGCACTTTGCCGGCCTGGTCGCCGGTGGCGCGCACCCTTCGCCCGTTCCACACGCGGACCTTGTCACCACAACCACGCACAAAACCCTGCGCGGTCCCCGGTCGGGGATGATTCTGTGCAAGGCGGAGCTGGCAGCCGGCATTGATCGCAGCGTCTTTCCGGGACAGCAGGGCGGTCCGCTGGTACATGTCATCGCGGCCAAGGCGGTTGCCTTTGGTGAGGCCCTGAGGCCGGAGTTCCGTACCTACGCCGCGCAGATCGTCGCCAACGCCAAGGTGCTGGCGGCGGCGCTGATGGCCCACGGCTTTCGTGTAATTTCGGGGGGTACGGACACCCATGTCGTGCTGATCGATGTCTTCGCCGGCGGCGCCGGGGCCCTGGGTTCGGAGGCTGAGCACGCGCTAGGCCTGGCCGGCATCACGGTGAATAAGAACGCGATTCCTTATGACACGAATCCGCCGCTGAAGCCGTCGGGAATTCGCCTAGGGACGCCCGCGCTGACCACCCGCGGCATGGGGGCGGAGGAGATGCGGACAATCGCCGGCTGGATTGCGGAGGCGCTGGCGCACCGGACCGATGAGGCTCGACTGCGCAACATCCGCGGACGCGTGCGCGAGCTGGCCGATGCGTTTCCGCTGTACGGCTTTATGCGGGAACAGGAGCCGGAGCCGGCCTTGTCTCGTTAAAACGATGTAACGTTCGGCATCCGGCAGGGCGCTACATGCGTAAGAAGTGAGGGAAGGCGCAGGGGATGGACTGGGTCGTTTTGCTGGGGATTGTGACCGGGATGCGCACCATGACGGGCATCGCCGTGGTGTGCTGGGCGGCCTGGCTGGGGTGGCTGCCGGAGCGCGGATGGGCGATGTGGTCGACGTATCTCGTTTCAGCTGTTGCCTTTAGCTTGCTCGCGGCGGGTGAGTACATAGGGGACACGCTGCCCAGGACGCCGAGCCGCAAGGCGCCCGGACCGGCGGCCGCGCGGCTCGTGTTCGGGGGGCTGGTGGGTGCCCTGGCGGCCAGGTCCATTCTGGAGCCGATGGCCGGGGGTGTTCTCGCGGGCATCGTCGGAGCAGCCATCGGAACCTGGGGCGGCTACGCGGCGCGAAGGTGGGGAGCGAAGCTGGCCGGCCGCGATCTACCGGTGGCACTGTTTGAGTCCGCGCTGGCGCTGGGGCTGGCCGTGAGTGCCGTCTGGCAGATGCATATCGAGGTGCTGTCCGACAAGCTTCGCGGGGCGCCGTAGCTGGTTAGCCGGGCCGCACCGCAAGTACAACGCGCGGAATCCCGGCCAGATCGTTGAAGAAGCGCACACTGTGCCAGCGCCGCAGCAGCTGTTGCAGGGCTGGTTGCTGGCCGAAGCCGAACTCCATGGCCAGCAGACCCTCCGGGCGCAGGGCGTCCGCTGCCGCGGGGATGAGCCTGCGGTAAAGATCGAGCCCGTCCGGCCCGGCGAACAGGGCGGTGTGCGGCTCAAAGTCGCGAACCTCCGGTTGAAGCTCGGCCGCGTCGCCGTCGGGAATGTAGGGCGGGTTGGAGACGATGGCGTCGAGACGGAGGCCTCCGTCGATGGCGGGCTGCAGAGCGGAGAGCAGATCGGATTCATGAAAGGACACGCGCTTGGCCAGCTGGAGACGGTGCGCGTTAGCTTCCACCACCGCGCGGACGGCGATGGAAAGATCCAGCGCGTCAAGCTGGGCCTGAGGCAGGTTGGCGGCCAGGGCCAGCGCTATGGCCCCGCTGCCGGTGCCGACGTCGGCGATGCGGAGTGGCCGGGCGGCGGTGGGCTGCGGATCGAGTCGATGTGCCCAATCGAGGACGGTCTCTACCAAAAGTTCGGTCTCCGGGCGGGGAATCAGCGTTGCGGCAGAAAGCCGGAGATCCAGACCGTAGAACTCCTGGTGGCCGGTGATGTACTGCAGCGGGGTGTGGTTCCGCCGCGCCTCGACGGCCTGCAAAAAGGCGATCTGCTGCGCCGGCTCAAGCGGATCGTCCGCGTGGGCGTGAAGCCACGCGCGGTCCCGGCTGAGGACGTGAAACAGCAGAACGGTGGCGTGTTGCCGGTCGATTGTTTCGGCGGCTTGGGCGAGTGCCTGGCGTAGGGTCATGGGGGAGGCGAGGGTCGGTCCCTTTGATCGAGCCTCTGTAGTTTCACCGATTTGCGGCCAGGCATGCGAGGTAACCTGTCGCCGCGCCCTGAATGTTCAAGTAGCGGTTCAGCAGGGGGGTTACTCCCCTGGTTCTAGGACCGGGGTGGCTCTTTCTTGGGTGTCGCCGAAGCAAGTTACCAAAGAGTGGTGCCCGATTCGGCACCAAGGCTATCTAATCGTTTTGATGACCAACGTGCTTTTTCCTGCAGGAACCTCCATTGAAGCGATCGAAGGCCGTCTTGCGCCGCTGCGTGAGCGCCTGGCTGCGCACCCGTTGTATCCCAGCATCCGGACCCCGGCCCAGCTACGGATCTTTATGGAATCGCATGTGTATGCCGTGTGGGACTTTATGAGTCTGTTGAAGTCGCTGCAGCGGGAGCTGACCTGCGTCGACGTGCCCTGGGTGCCGACACGGTTTCCGGCCAGCCGACGATTTATCAATGAGATTGTGTTGGGCGAGGAGTCCGATGCGTACGAAGGGCGCACGGCAAGCCACTTCGAGCTTTATCTGGAGGCGATGGAGAAGGCCGGCGCCAGTACGGCGGCGATTCGCGGCCTAGTCCACGCCACTGCGGAAGTGCGAGATGGGCAAGAGGGTGAAGGCGACGGAACGAAGTCGTTTCCATGGGAGTCCTGGATGGTAGTGCGCGGGGTGCCGAGGCCGGCAAAACGCTTCATGGAGACCACCTTCCGGGTGATCCGCGAAGGGTCCTTGGCGGCGCAGGCAGCGGCCTTTACCTTTGGGCGCGAGGACGCGATCCCAGGCATGTTTCGGTCGCTGGTGCGCGATCTGAACCACGAGATGGCCGGCGACTTGAGCCAATTTGTGTGGTATCTGGAGCGCCACATCGAGATCGACGGCGATGAGCACGGTCCGCTTTCGCTGCGGATGGTCGCCGACCTTTGCGGTGACGATCCGGCGTTGTGGGAGGAAGCTGCCAAGGCCGCCGAGGCGGCTATTGAGGCGCGGCTAGCGCTTTGGGATGGAATTCTGGAGCAGATCCGCGCGAGCTGAAGTTTTTCTTGTACCTTGTGGCCCTTTTCGTTTTCTGTAGGTCTGTTCGGCCCGGTACGAACTTGTCATCCTGAGCACCGCGAAGGACTTGCTTCTGAAGCTTCGTAGTGCGTCCGGCAAGAAGCAGGTCCTTCACTGCGTTCAGGATGACAAGCATTTAGGGGCTTGGCTTGGATTTCTGATCGGTTCCGGCGCGGTACCAGAGCATTCACAGCCGGCAGATCAGCAGTTCGCGCTCATAGATCATCTCGGGTGGAAGACTGCTGTGGAGCAGGAGGAAGAGCCGTTCGTGGCCCATGGCCTCTTCCTTCCAGGCTTCGGAGTCGACCGTTTCCAGCGTGTCGAATGTTTGTCGCGGCAGATCGAGGCCGTCCCAGCGGAGGTCGTCATAGAAGGGCGTCCAGCCGATGGGGGTTTCGCGCGCCGCCACGCGCCCACGGACACGGTCAACGATCCACTTGAGCACGCGCAGATTTTCGCCGTACCCGGGCCAGAGAAACTTGCCTTCAGCATCCTTGCGGAACCAGTTCACGTGGAAGATCTGCGGCGTGTTCTGGAGACCGCGGCCCATGCGGATCCAGTGCCGGAAGTAGTCGCCCATGTTGTAGCCGCAGAAGGGGAGCATGGCCATGGGGTCGCGGCGGGCCTCTCCTACCTTGCCGCTGGAGGCGGCCGTGGTCTCCGAGCCCATGGTGGCGCCGGTGTAGACGCCGGCGACCCAGTTGAAGGCCTGGTAGACGAGCGGCAACGTGGTTGGGCGGCGGCCGCCGAAGATGAAGGCGGCGATGGGCACGCCTTCGGGCGACTCCCAGTCCGGATCGATGGAGGGGCACTGGGCGGCGGGCGCGGTGAAGCGGCCGTTGGGGTGCGCGGCGGGTTTCGCTGAGCCGGGATGCCAGGGCTCGCCGCGCCAGTCGAGGATCTCCACGTCTGTCGGGGGCTGGTCGGTCATGCCCTCCCACCAGACGCCCTCGGGCTGGCCGTCGCGGACGGTCAGGGCCACGTTGGTGAAGATCGTATTGCGGCTAAGGGTCGCCATGGCGTTGGGGTTGGTCTTCGCGGAGGTGCCGGGGGCGACGCCGAAGAAGCCGGTTTCGGGGTTGATGGCGCGGAGCTGGCCTTTGGCGTCCGGCCGGATCCAGGCAATGTCGTCGCCCACGGTCCAGACCTTCCAGCCCTCAAAGCCGGCGGGCGGAATTAGCATGGCGAGGTTGGTTTTGCCGCAGGCGGAGGGGAAGGCCGCGGCGAGGTAGGTCTTTTCCGTCTTGCCCGCGGCGTCGGGTGGGGTTTCGATGCCGAGGATGAGCATGTGCTCGGCCATCCAGCCCTCGTCGCGGGCGATGTTGGAGGCAATGCGCAGGGCGAAACACTTTTTGCCGAGCAGCGCGTTGCCGCCGTAGCCGGAGCCGTAGCTCCAAATCTCGCGCGTTTCAGGGAAATGGACGATGTATTTGGTTTCGTTGGAGGGCCAGGGGACGTCAACCAGGCCGGGCAGCAGCGGGCAGCCGACGGTGTGCATGCACGGCACGACGCGTTTAATGTCCTTGTCGATCTCCGCCAGCACGGGGGCGCCGATGCGGCACATGATGCGCATGTTGACCACGGCGTAGGCAGAATCGGTGAGCTGCACGCCGATCTGCGACATGGGCGAGCCGACCGGGCCCATGGAGAACGGCAGAACGTACATGGTGCGGCCGCGCATCGAGCCCTTGAACAGTCCTTTGAGCTTCCGCCGCATGGTGAAGGGGTCCTCCCAGTTGTTGGTGGGGCCGGCGGCGTCCTTCGAGAGCGAGCAGATGAAGGTGCGGTCTTCGACGCGCGCCACGTCGGTCGGTGAAGAGCGGGCGTAGAAGCAGCCGGGCCACAGCTGCGGGTCCAGCCGGGTGAAGGTGCCGGCGGCGACGAGCTCGTTGCAGAGCTGCTCATTTTCAGCCTCGGAGCCGTCAATCCAGTGGATGTGGTCGGGCTGGCAGAGGTCGGCCATCTTTTCCACCCAGCGGATCAGGTGGCGGTTGGTGGTGGGAGCGCGCGCTGGGTCGGGGCGTCGGGAGGATGTGCTGACGGGCGGAGAGGTTGTGGCTGCGGACATGGTTCATCGGGCGCCCTTTCTCGACGCGGCACGGCTCCGGTTTAGGGTACGCCAGGCGGCGGCGGCGCGTCAGCCATCGGCGTTCTCCTGCGTTGCGTAAAATGTGATCTGCAAGCTCACAGGAGCTTGAATCCAGAGAGCCGCGCTGCCTTTCGATCGAAGGTCGCGGTGAACTCACACCCGGCAGAAGCAGCGATTGCTCCAATAAGGGCATCGGCAAATTTGCCACGCCCCGTTCGCAATGTGACTGCTGCCGTAAACACATCATCGCTGTTCTCAACAACAAGCGTTTCGGCCTGCAGCAGACGTTCAATGGCGTCCGCAATCTCGCGGTCGGGAAAGGCGTAGCTCCTTGTAAGCACCCAGACGGTTTCGGCGAGCGTGACGCTGCTGATATAACCGGGATTGGCCGGGCTAAGATACGAATTGATAAAGGTAAGGGCTCGTGCCGCTTGCTCCGGGTTGTCCCGCACAAGATAACGAACCAGGATGTTTGTATCGATGCCGATCATCAGTGGCTGGTCACTTCTTGCAGGTGTGGAATCCCTGGACCGCAGCCGTTTCCATCGCCTCGTTCATCTCCTCGATGGAGACATGGGTCCCTTCTCTCGGCACCAGTATGCCTTCCAAGGCAGAGATGGGAAGGGTCGGCAGGATCGCGATGTGACCGTCCGGGTGGTAGAAGAATCGCACCTTATCGCCGAATTTAAGATGAAGGTGATCCCTGACAACTTTGGGAATCGTGATTTGACCTTTACTGGTGAGCGCTGATTCCATAAACGAGTCCTTACTATTATCAAAAGGTAATACTTGGCTGTAAGCCGGTCAAGCAGCGGCGATGCCGAGTGCCAGGCTGGGCAGAGTAGGACCCTGCCCAGGCATCCCCAGGGGGGTCTCTGCCCTCACAAGAAAAGCACCACGTCAGGCCACGAATGCATCCTGTACTTGCCGGCGAAGTCGCCGGCAGATGCGGCAGGATTTCGCTGAGCCGACGTTTCGCAGGGGGTAGTCACCATGGAATTTCATATCGCGCGGTCGCTTCGGGAGAAGCTCAACGTCGGCGATCTCCTGTTCAGCTACGCGGGCAATGTGGTTTTCGGCGATGTGGGGGCGAGCCGCCGGCTGGCGCTGGCGATGAACCGGCAGCGCACCGAGGAAAACGGCGGTGTCGAAGACCCGAAGCGGCTGGTAAATGCCGGTGCGCTGTTTGCGATGGGGCTGATCGATGAGTTGAGCCACGCGGTGGTGGCGCGCTACCGGGAGGCGACCGACCCGGAGGTGCTTACAGCGGCGCTGCGGTGGTTTGGCGCGCAGACCGGCGATGATGCCGTGGACAAGCTGCTGCTGGCGTTCACGGAGCGGTTCCCGAACGCCGAAGTGTATGCGGGGAAGGTGACGGCGAAGGAGTGGCTGGCGGGCACGACCGAAGGTCTGCCCCATCGCGAGGCGGCCTTTGAAGAGCTGCTGCTGCTGTATCTCGCCAACAGCAATCCCGCGTTTCAGCCGTTCCGCGAGCTGTTTGACGACAAGGGACTGACCGAGACGACTGCCTACAAGAATGTGGTGCGGGAGTTGCCGGAGTACTTTGCGACGCGGCCGCAGATTGCCCCCGAGATCGGCACGCTGCTGGATGCGCTGAAAGCACCGATGCGGCTGAACCCGGAGTCGCTGACGGCGCAGCTGGAGTACATCCGCACGCATTGGGACCGGTTCATCGATGCGGACCTGGGGGCGATGCTGAAGACGATCCTGCTGGCGATCGACACGGTGAAGGAGGAGGAGATCGCCGTGTGGATGCGGTTCAATCCCGCGGGGCCGGACCAGTACCGGCACGGCGCGCCGGGCGGCGGTGAGGGCTTTATCGGCGATGAATATATCGGCTTCGAGGAGCACTACGAGGTCGGTGCGGATGGGGTACGGCGGCGGGTGCGCCGTAGGGCGGGCTACGCGACCGACTACCAGGCGCCGCTGAACGAGTATGAGGCGTTCTCGGCGGATCAGGCGTGGATGCCCACCGTCGTGATGATGGCCAAGAGCACGTACGTTTGGCTGGAGCAGCTTTCGCGCAAGTATGGCCGCCACATTCACAAGCTGGACATGATTCCGGACGCGGAACTGCAATTGCTGGCCGATCGCGGGATGACGGCGTTGTGGCTGATAGGGCTATGGGAGCGCTCTGTAGCATCGCAGCGCATCAAGCACCTGCGCGGGCACTCGGATGCGGTGGCTTCGGCGTATTCGCTGAAAGAGTACAACATCGCCGAGGACCTGGGCGGCAACGCGGCGTACACGGATCTGCGCGACCGGGCGGGGCGGTATGGCATCCGGCTGGCGAGCGATATGGTGCCGAATCACATGGGCATTGATTCGCCGTGGGTGATCGAGCATCCGGACTGGTTCGTATTTCGCAACGAGAGTCCCTATCCTAGCTACAGCTTCAACGGTCCGGATCTAAGTGCGGACCCGCGCGTTGAAATCAAGCTGGACGATCACTACTACGACCAGACCGACGCGGCCGTGGCCTTCCGTGTGCGGGACAACCGTGATGGGGCCACGCGCTACATCTATCACGGCAACGACGGCACCACCTTTGCGTGGAACGATACGGCGCAGCTTGATTATTCGAAGGCCTATGTGCGCGAGCAGGTGATGCAGGCGATTTTGCATGTCGCCCGCATGTTCCCGATCATCCGCTTTGACGCGGCGATGGTGCTGGCCAAGCGGCATGTGCAGCGGCTGTGGTTTCCCTTGCCGGGTGTCGGTGGATCGATCCCGTCGCGCGCGGAAAATGCAATGACCGACGAGGAATTCAATGCCATCATGCCGGCGGAGTTCTGGCGCGAGGTGGTGGATCGCGTTGCTGTCGAGGTGCCCGGCACGCTGCTGCTGGCCGAGGCCTTCTGGATGCTGGAAGGCTACTTCGTGCGCACGCTGGGGATGCATCGCGTGTACAACTCGGCCTTCATGAACATGCTGCGCGATGAGGAAAACGCCAAGTATCGCAGCTACCTGAAGAAGACCATCGAGTTCGATCCGGACATCCTGAAGCGCTACGTGAACTTCATGTCGAACCCGGATGAGCGCACGACGATCGACCAGTTCGGCTCGGGTGACAAGTGCTTCGGCGTGGCCACGGTGATGGCGACGATGCCGGGGCTGCCGATGTTTGGTCATGGGCAGATCGAAGGCTACACGGAGCGCTACGGCATGGAGTTCAAGATGCCGAAGTTTACGGAATATCCGGACGAAGGGCTGGTGGCGCGGCATATGGCCGAGATCGCGCCGCTCTTGAAGAAGCGCTACATCTTTGCCGAAAGCGAAAACTTTGTTTTGTATGACTTCTGGAACGGTTACGGCTCGGTCAATGAGAACGTGTTCGCCTACTCCAACCGTAACGGCGAGGAGCGCTCCGTCGTGCTCTACAACAATGCTTATGACAGCACCGGTGGCACGATTAAGGTCTCGGCTGCGTCGATGGACAAGGGCTCGGGTGAGCTGCGGCAGCGCACGTTGAGCGAAGGGCTTGCTTTGCCCGGCGACTACGACAACATTCTGGCCTTTCGCGATCATGCGCGCGGGCTGGAGTTCCTGCGGCGCGGCAGCGATCTGTGCGATCACGGGCTGCACATCGAACTGCGTGGGTACCAATACGCCGTGCTGCTGGACTGGCGCGATCTGCGCTCCACCGCGGAGCAGCCGTGGGACCGGTTGTGCGATGCATTGAACGGCGGAGGTGTGGCGAATCTGGATCAGGCATTGACGCGGCTGCGCTTCCAACCGCTGCATGCGGCGCTGCGGCGCGCGCTGAACCGGGAACAGATCGCGGCCTTTGCAGGTGCCGCGCAGGATCGTGTGCAGGCAGGTCCGGCGACGGGCGTTCCGGTGTCACCGAAGCTGCAGGCCAGCGTGACCCAGGCGAGCGAAACGGCTCGGCGCAAACCGGCGGTGAGCGGAGCCGGGAAGAACGCTGGGAAGAATAACGGGACCACCGCTGCGAGTCGCACGGGACAGGGACCTGTGCTCGATTCGACCACGGTGGCCGCTGACGGTTCGCGAGTCGCCCGGCAGATGCAGCCGGCCGCGACAAGGGACGTTACGACAGCGCTGCCGGCCTTCTTTGAACGCGCCAATGAGTTTTATTGGCGTCTGGCCGAGGTTCTACCGGAGGCGGAGCAGTCGAAGCTGGCAGCGAATCGGGAAGCGGGATCGCAGGCCTACCGGCAGCGGTTGGTGCCGCTGGTGGAGGCGGCTCTCGCCATGCCGGAGCTTGCCCGAACGCTTTCGGCAGCATGGCCGCAGACGATTCGGGAGGTTGTGCCGGGAGCGGGCGTGGGCGTCGGTCTGGAGCGCACATGGGCTCCGCTGCTGGCGTACGTTCTGCTGCACGCCCTGCCCGGAACGCTCGAGGCGCAGGTGTTGTTTGACAGCATGGACCTGCGGGCGGGCCTGGCCGGCAGCTTCGAGGAGGCGGGGCTGAACGGGGAGGACGCATGGCGTGCCGCGGCGAAGATCCGTCTGCTGCTGGCCGGGCGTGTGCCGCTGGAGACGCTGCATGCGGAAGGCTACTGGGCTGATGGCGACCTGCGCTGGCTGGCCGGGGTGAATGAAAACGACGGCACTCTCTACGTCAATCAGGAGAGCTTCGATCAGTTGATCTGCGGTTTGCAGCTGCCAGGCCTGCTGGGGATAGCGGGGCGGCTAGGCGGCGATGACGCCTACGAAAGCCCGCACGCGGAGCTCGCCGAAATGGAAGCGGCGGTCCGCTCCGAGTGCGAGCGCCTGGCAGCCGCGCGCTACCGGCTGCTCTCGTACATCGGCGAGGAGAGCGAAGCGGAGCCGGAGACGGTCGAAGGGGTGGCGCTGGTGTAGTTAGCCGGCGTCGCGGCGGTACGGGGCAGGTACGGTTTCGTTCATTGAGCGCTCAGTGATCGATGAGCCGCGAGCTGGTACGAAGGTGGTAGACACCAGCAACGGCCGTCCCTTCAGCGCATCTTAAGCTCTGTGCCTGCCGACCCAAATTTCGCCCCCGCCAGTACGCGCCAGGCGGGTCAGCGTGATCCGGATGTCGGCCCAGAGCCCCTGGGGGAGGTGCCGCTGCTCGACATCCCGGCGCCCTTTGTGCCGCGCCGCCGCAGGCTGACCATTTGGGAGCTGCTGAAGCCGCACCAGGGTCAGCTTTGGTTGGGATTGATCGCCATCGCGGGTGAAAGCGTCGCGGACGTGCTGGGCCCCTGGCCGCTGAAGATCGTGCTCGACGACGTGATCGCGCACAAGAGCACCCATGGCTGGCTGAACCATGTCATTCACCACACCGCCGGCACCGCTCCGCTGGGCATCCTGAAGTTTGCCTGCGTGGCCGTGCTGCTGATTGCGATGCTGGACGCTCTCTGCACCTACGGCGAAAAGTACGTGACCACAACCGTGGGCCAGTGGGTCACGCATGATCTGCGCCGCCGCCTGTATACGCAGGTGCAGCGGCTTTCGCTGGCTTACCATGACAAGTCGAAGACCGGTGACCTGATCAGCCGCGTCACCAGTGATATCGACAGCATTCAGACGTTTATCGTGTCCGGCCTGCTGAGCATCATCGTCGATGTGGTGACCATCGTCGCGATGATTTCGGTGATGTTCTATCTGAACTGGCGGCTGATGCTGATCGCAATGGCGGTGGTGCCGGCGCTGTTTGCCATCGTGTACAGCTATACCCGGCGAGTGAAAAAGTACTCGCGCGAGGTGCGCCAGCACGAAGGCAAGATGCTCTCCGTGGTGCAGGAGGTGCTCGGGTCCATCCGCGTGGTGAAGGCCTTTGCGCGCGAGAACCATGAGATTCACCGGCTCGAGGGCGAAAGTCTCGAGACCGTCGAAGCGGCGTTGCGCGCGCGGCGCTTGAAGGCGCGGCTGGTGCCCGCAGTCAGCATTATCACCGGCATCGGCACATGCCTTGTGCTGTACTTTGGCGGCCGCGGCGCGCTGGAGGCCGGTGTGGCCGGCGGTGGCACCATCGTCATCTTTCTCAGCTACATCAAAAGCATGTACAAGCCCATGCAGGACATCTCAAAGATCATGGATTCGTACAGCAAGGCCGATGTGGGTTATGAGCGCATTCGCGAAGTGATCGAGAGCGACGGCGAGATGCGCGACGCCCCCGATGCGCAGGATGCGCCGCCGCTGCGCGGAGAGATCGAATTCAATCACGTCAGCTTCGGGTATGGCACGGACCGCCTGATTCTGGACGATGTCAATCTGCACGCTAGGGCCGGCACCACCATAGCCTTGGTGGGACCGACGGGCTCCGGCAAGTCCACGTTGGTGAATCTGATCCCGCGCTTTTACGACGCAACCTCCGGTACGGTGCGCGTGGACGGCATCGATGTCTGCAAGCTGAAACAGAAGAGCCTGCGCGATCAGATCAGCCTGGTGCTGCAGGACACCATCCTGTTCTCCGGCTCCATCTGGGACAACATCGCGTACGGCCGTCCCGAGGCCACGCATCAGCAGATCGTGGAGGCCGCGGCCACGGCTAACGCGCTGGAGTTTATTGAAAAGCTGCCGCAGAAGTTCGATACGGCCGTCGGCGAGCGCGGCATCATGCTCTCCGGAGGGCAGCGGCAACGCATCGCGATCGCGCGGGCCATCATTCGCAACACGCCGATCTTGATTCTGGATGAGCCCAGTTCAGGGCTCGACGCCGAAAGCGAGCAGATGGTGTTTGAGGCGCTGGACCGTCTCATGCACGGCAAGACCTCCATCGTGATTGCGCATCGACTCTCCACAATCCGCAAGGCCGACTGCATCTATGCGATTCGCGATGGGCACGTCGAGGAGTCGGGCACCCACGAGGAGCTGATGCAGCGAGAGGGCGGGCTGTATCGCCATCTGCACGATGTGCAATTCAACGTGGAAGCGCAAACAGCGGTCGCCTAGGCACGATTGTCGAGCGACTCACTGGATAGCTTCGAGCGGCTTTGCTCCATTGCGGCGCTTCACGCCGTCCGCAAGCCGTCCGCAAGATGAGAACCTGCCCATAAGTGGTATGTCGCTCCGCCCGCGAGTCGCCGTATACCATGCTCATCCCAAGCAGTGGAGAGGCCAAACGATGGCGGCAGAACAAGAGAGTGAGATTCAGGTATCCCGGCTTCTTCCATGCTTCGTGGAGGCCGGCTGCGATGGTTTGGTGAGCGATTCCGTGATGCTTTGCGAGGTGGTGGGCGACGAGATCCAAAGCATCTCGTTGCGCATCGCCGCCGATGCCATGCGGCGGTGGTTTGAGACGCAGTCCAGGAGTTAGAGCGTTTCCGTTCGAGTGCCGTAGCTCTAAAGACGTCGAGTAGGGTTACTTGCCGAGACTGATCTGGGAGGTGGCCGCTGCCCAGTTTCATGCAGGTTCGGCGTAGCCCAGCGCGCGCCTCAACTCATCGATGCTGTTGTTCATGCGGATGGCGGAGGTCTGCAGGTTGGCAAGCGCATCCTGCCAGTTTTCGGCGTTGAACTGGTTCAGGCGTTCATCGATGGTGCTCATGGTTTCCTGCAACTCTGTGACGGCTTCACGCACGGCGCGGTTGTGCAGCAGCGTGGCGTCGCGCGCCGGTTCCGTTTTGGAGCGGCACCCGCTCAGCAGCGCGGCCGCCGAAAGCGCAGCGGCCGCTGCCGAGAAGCTGCGCCGGTTCAGGGCCGGGGCAGCTTCTCGGGCTGGGTAAGACGGATCAGTCGAGTCAGTTGGATCTGTCTTATCAGTCAAGTCAAGCGAGTCAAGCGCGGTGCAAGGGTCCGTACGACGTGCATCCATGCGCCATAATCGCAGGTAGCAGCGAGGCCCGCAACTGCGCGGGGCAGCTCTATTTCGGAGCCGGACCGCGCACCACCTGCACCAGGTTGCCGGGCTGCACCTGCCGGGCGAAGGCGGCCTTTACCTCCGCGGCGCTGAGCCCGATGTAGCGCTCCGCGGCGCGGCGCGATTCATCGAGCGGCAGACCGATCTGCGCGCGGCCGAGTAGACCGGCCGCAACGGACTCTTCGCTGGCTTCGCCCAGCGTGATCTGGCGCAGCAGCAGGGCCTTGGCCTGGTGCAGTTCAGCCGGGGAGACCTCCGCGGTGCGCATCTGGTTCAGGTCGCGCTCCACAAGATTGCGCGCCTTGGAGACGTTCGCCGGATCGCAGCCGTAGTCGACTGAGTAGGTCGCACGGGTTTTGGAGGCGCTCAGGCCCACGTCCACCGAATACACCAGGCCGGCGGTCTGGCGCAGGTCATGGTAGAGTCGCGTCGCGTAGAAACCGCCGCCGAGCACATGCGTTCCCAACTGCAGCGGATAGTAATCCGGGCTAAAGCGGTTCAGGTCCAGCTCCTCGGCCAGCGTAACGGAATCCTGCACCTGCTCGGCGTCGGCCACGGCCTGGGCGGCGGACTTGTTGACGGGCACCGGCGGCAGGGTCGTGTCCGGCTTGGCACCGCTCGCCTTCCAGTCGCCGAACCACTTCTCAATCACCGACCGCGCCTCTTCCGGCGTGATGTCGCCGATGACGACGATGGTGGTGAGATCGGGCCGGATTGTCATGGCGTGGTACTGCTTTATGTCGTCCAAGGTGAGCTTGTTGAGGCTCGCCGGCGTGGATTCGCGCAGGGTGGGATCTGCCGGGGGCAGCAGCGAGGTTTCGAGCGCGCGGCTGGTGCGGTAGCCGGGGCTTTGCAGGTTGCCGGCGACGAACTCCGCCGTCTGCTGACGTGTGACGTCGAACGCATCCTTGGGCAGCGCGGGGTGCAGCTCGTTATCGGCAAGCAGCTGTACGCCTCGCGAAAAATCGTTCTTGAGCACGGTAAGGCTGAAGCGGCCGCCCGCACTCGCGTTGGCGGCTATGTCATCCAGCGCCTTCTGAAAGGCGAGCCGGTCCAGCGTGGTCGTGCCATAGGAATACAGGCCGTCGAGCACGTCGGAGACGCCCTCCTGGCCCTTCGGTGTCTGCAGATCGGCGTTGCCCTTTACCGCACCGACCAGCGTGACCGTGGGCGAGGTGTGATCGGGCTTCACGATCAGCCGGATGCCGTTGGGTAGCGTGACATCGGAGGGCAGCGCCGTATTCGCGGGCGGTTTCAGCTGTTCCAGCTGCGCGGCGGCCCAGGTCGGCAGAACGACCGGCTTCGTGGGCGCGGTGGTGACCTGTTCCGCACCGCCAAAACCCTTCGACGCGACGGCCTGGCCTGTGGGCACGGGCTTCAGCGTGGCGGTGATGGTGCCGGTGTTGAGCAGGTACTGCGCGGCGACGCGGTTTACGTCGGCCACCGTAACCTTGCGGATGGCGTTAACGTCTTCCTCGGGAGAGTGGCGGCTTTCCGCGGCCAGCGCGCTCGACCACTCATTGGCCAGACCGGGGATGGAGTTGCGCTGGAACTCGGCCTGCGCGATCTCGCTGCGCTTGGCGGCGGCAACCAGGTCCTCGGGAACGCCGCTCTTGGCGTAGGTGGTTAGGATCGTCCGCGCCGCAGCCATGGCCGGCGTGGCGTCCACGCCGGCCGGCTGCGCAATCAGCGCGTAACCGACGCTGGCCTTGGGATAGGTCTCGGCGATGCCGAACTGTGCGGCCAACGCCTTGCCCGCGGGCACCAGGGCATACAGGTCGCCGCGCTGCGAACCGAGCACATCGGCCAAAATCTGCGCCGTGGCGTAGTCGGGCGAATCCGTTCCCGGCAGACGGTACGCGATGAAGCCGAGAACATAGGGTAGATTGCTGTCCAGCGTAAATGTCTCCGCCTTTACCGGCTGCAGGTTCACCGCCGGATGTGCCGGCAGGGGATGGCTCGGAATCGGCTCGAACAGCTGCTTGATTTTTGTGAGCGTGGCTGCGGGCTCCACATCGCCGGCGACCACGAGAATGGCATTGGCGGGCGTGTACCACTGCTTGTAGAAGTCGCCGAGCATCGCGGCGGTGGTCTTGTCGAAGCTGTCTTTGGTCCCCAGCGGATCGTGCGCATACGGCGTACCGGCGAACATGTCCTGATTCATTCGCGCGATGAATTTGTAGGTAGGGTTGGAGAGATCGCGTGCGACCTCCTGCTCGATGGCCCCGCGCTCCTGGTCCCACTCGGCCTGGGTGTTGTCGGCGCCGCGCAGGCAGGCGGCCTGCGCTTCGAGCGCCACGCCCACGTCGCCGGCGGGCACGGTGGCGTAGAACTGCGTGATGTTCTGCTGTGTGTCGGCGTTGTTGTCGCCGCCGAGCTGCGCGTAGATCGCGGCGGTCTGGTCGGCGCTCATGCCGGTGCAGCCGCGAAAGGCCATGTGCTCCTCGGCATGCGCCATGCCGGGGAAGCCGGCCGGAGTTTCATCGCCGCCGACGATGAAGTTGGCCTGGACCGTGACCACCGGCGCCAGCGCATCGCGCACGATCACCACGCGCATGCCGTTGCCCAGCGTGGCTCGCGTAACGTTGGCCTCCGACGGCGGCGTCTGGGCGGCCAGCGATGCGGGCGTGACAGCGATGCAGGCCAGGCTGGAAGCCAGAGCAAAGTTCAGGGCGGCGTATTTCCGAAAAGGACGGCGATTGGGGCTCACGAGCAACAGGATCCTCCGCGCAAAGACGCGCTCTTCCTAGTGTGCGACAGAACGGGCTCTCAGCGAATGACCGCACCGGGTTGTTTTCACACGCCAGCGGAGAGCCGCGCGGATTTGCCCTGACGGAAGAGACGGGCGGGCGCAGGCGCAGGACGCCCACGGGGCGGTAGCTGCCTCGCGGGTAGCTCACTGCGAGCCCTAAAACGCACGATAACGGAGTGCTTCTCGCCGTTGTTGTATCGGCTCGACTATACTTTTCGCGAGTACCCCGCATGCTCGCTCCCTTTCGATTGCCTCGCTTCTTCCTGGCAGCAGGTCTGCTCGCGTGGGCGCTGACCGCGCTCACCGGCTGCGGGGGCACGGTAATCTCCGGCCTGGGAACCAGCGTCGCCACGCTGCCCACCGAGGACCTGCAGGGGCCCTGCACCTATGAGCTGCAGCTCGCGACGGGAGCGAATGCGACTGCGGTCACACAGGCCGGCGTGTTGGTGATCTTTGAACGCGGTGACAGCGTGGACCTGTATAACGATGCGAGCGTGCAGGCCATGGCGCAGCAGTTCCACCTGGCCATGCTGTTTGCGCGGGAGTGCAATGCGGCCTCCACCGGCGATCTGCAGCCGGATGCGACGAAGGGGCCGGGCCGCGCCCTGTTTGCGGCGCTCTCCCAGCTCGGCGCAACCACTGGCCACCCCGAGCTCACGAATGCGCCGGTCATTCCGTATGGCTTTTCCGCTGCCGGGGTGCTCTCGGCCACCCTCACCAATGCATACCCGACTCGAATTCTAGGGGCGATCCCCTATGCCGCGGGATCGGCCCATTACGATCTGGATGACCTGGTGGTGAGCCCCGGCGCCAGTCATATTCCCATGCTCGTTTTGGCTAACGCCCAGGACACCGCTTCAGGAACGCAAAGGAGCTTCAGCTTCTTTCAGCGGGGTTGGGCGCAGGGGGCTCCATGGGCCTTTGCGGTCCAAAACACGACCGATCATTGCTGCACACTGACCACGCGCGACGTCACCCTTGCGTGGATCACGGCACTGCTGCAGGCGCAGACGACCACCGGCAGCAGTGGTCAGGTGGTATTGACTGTCCCTGCATCGCCGGCGCCCCCGACGGTGCGATTTCTGTGTAATCCCAACGGCGTTGTGGACGCGCAGGCGGACACCAACTGCCAGTTCGCTTCAGCGAGCCTGCTGCCTTCAATCACAGGCGGCCCCACCGCGGGCTGGTTGCCGAACGCCACCGCCGCCAGCGCCTGGCTGACCTGGGTCACTAATACGGGTACGAACTAGCGCGGGTCGACCACTTCAAAGACTGCAGCACATGGCCTTCTACGGCAGATGCGTCCGCAGGGCGTTCGCAAAGAGCCGCGAAGCGGCGGCTACCGAGCCGGGCAGGACGTGTGCATAGTAGGGATCGCCGGCGAACGAGTCGGCGGGCAGCAGCTTGGGCTGTGCCACGTCGAGGCTGCCGAAAGAGCGCGCTCGTAGGTCGGCGCTGTTGGTGCAGGCGGGGATGGGCGCCAGATACACCATCACGCGCGTTCCCGGCGAGGCGTAACGGCGCACCAGCGCGCGAACTGACTCGTCACCGGTGTTGGCCAGGTAATTCGCTGGAATCCGGCAAGAGTTGTTGAGCGGCGCAAACGGCTCCGTGTAATCAGCATGTCCCAAGGCCTCGGTTGTGTTCTGCTCGCGGTTCACGCGATGCAGGGCGGCGGTCACCATCTTGGGGCCGATGGTGCTGTAGAGGCGAAACGGAAAGGAGAGCAGTTCGAAAGGATGATGCCGCCCGAAGGTGGCGATCTCCCGTCCGCTCATGTGACGAAACATCATCTCTTCGCCTTCAAACAGCCTTCCATAGGCGGCGTGATTGAAGTCAAGGTTCCAGGCGGAAAAGTAGAAAACAATCAGTTTGGGTTTGCGATTGTGCGCCAAGTAGGCTTCCAGTGGTTTATCGCCCGTGACCGGGATGCTTCCCACGGTGTCGGGGAGCACAACACTCTTTATGCCGAGCCGCGCGTTCACCAGACGCGGATCGATTCCGAAGAAGGCGCTGGAGTCGCCGAAGATGACCACGTCCGCGTTTGCGTTGGAGACATAGGGGTACTCCAGCATGGGACCCCATTGTGACGTCGACCAATGTTCATACGACGGCAGACACACAAGCAGAAAGGCGAAGGGGTAGAGCAGCGCCGGGATCAACAGAACGCGCCACAGGTACCGCGCATACGGCGACCGCTGCCCTCCACTGATCCTCGCCGAGGTGGCTGGGATCTGTTCCCACGTCAGGTCGTGCCGCTGTTGTACGGAGCCCATGAGTAATCCTTGAAAAAGACCTGTGCTGCGGCTTTAGAACTGAAAATACAAAAAGCTGGTTGGGTTTTCCATCTTCACCAGCACGGCAAAAAAGAGCAGCCCAAGCGCCGTACTCCAGGCGAGGCTGGGCCGCCAAAAGAGGTGTAGCTTTTCCTCACGCGTATCCGATGGAGCGAGTTCCAGTGCGGGTTTGAAACGCGCCAGGATCTGTTGTGTGTTCGGGAACAGCCAAACGATGACGAAGCCGGCAAGAATGGGGAGCATCGCCGTGATCGCGGGATGATACGAGGCCGCCGGTACCGCCGCCCCGCGATGCCGCCCTGCCATGCCGGCGAGCATGGCCGCCGCGGAGTGCACGCCTGTGGCCCTGAAGAAGATCTGGGCCACAAGCACCGCCCAAAACGTGAGCAGAACGCGGCCGCCGTGACTGAGGGAACGCAAAGCCGTGTTTTTTGAGAAGAAGGCCACAGGGTGCCCGCCACGAAAGATGCGCCATCCGTGATTGGCCGTGAGATACACCGCATGCAGCAGGCCGAAGACAACGAACTGCAGCCCCGCCCCATGCCAGATGCCGGCGAGAAGCAGGGAGATCGTGGTGGGCAAGGCGATCATGCTGAGAAAACCGGCGGGTGTGGCCATCGCTTTGCGCGTGATCTTTTTTCCCTGAGAGGCACGACGGCGGCTCACCCACAGCGACAACGGATTGTAGAGATAGGAGTTGATGTAGCGCGTCAACGTCATGTGCCAGCGCTGCCAGAAATCGATGATGCTCGCCGCCTTGTAGGGCGAGCTGAAGTTCAAGGGGAAATCGATGGAGAACATGCGCGCCAAACCGAGCGCCATGTCGGAATAGCCGGAGAAGTCAAAGTAAAGCTGAAGGGCGTAGGACAGCACGCCGACCCAGGCGGCGAAGGTGCTGATCCCCACCGTGTTGAAGAAGGCCGGATCCGCCGTGAGCGCGAAACGGTCCGCCAGCAGCACCTTTTTACAGAGCCCCATGAGGAACCAGGAAAAGCCGATGGCCAGATCGTCGGCGCGCAGACGGTAGTCGCGCTCTGCCTGGAACTGCGGCATGATCTCGGCGTGATGGAGGATGGGGCCGGCAATCAAATGCGGAAAGAACGTGGCGAATAACGTGTAGCTGGCGAGGTCCTGCTGAACCGCTTCGCCCTGTTGCAAATCGATGAGGTAGGCGATCTGCGTAAATGTGAAAAAGGAGATCCCGAGCGGAAGAAAAACATTGTCCCAATGATTCGTGCGATGGGTGATGGCGGTGATGAAGTTGAAGAAGGGAAAGAGGTATTTGTAATAGCAAAGTGCGGCCAGGTTGATCGCAACCGCCGCACCCAGAAGCAGCGGTGTGGGCAACGTGTTCGCGATGCGCCGGCTGATTAAGGCGCCGGCGATGTAGTTGAACAGGATCGAACCGCAGAGCAGGAGCAAAAACGCCGGCCGCCAGTACCCATAAAATGCCAGCGAAGCAACCGAAAGCCAGATGACGACCGCGCGCCGGTGCCAGTGCGCCGCGATCTGGTAGCCGATCAACGCCAGCGGGAGAAAGCCGAACAGGAAGATGTAGGAGTTGAACAACAAGGTGGCAGCGCCTCCTGTCCCAGGCCTCGCGGACCGCACGGTTTTGCGTTCGGAATCGGTCTCGATCTTGACTGCTTCCGTTCGCGGTTTTCCATTTTGCAGCCGGAGGTGCGTTTACTGCAGCTGCGCGGCTACACCTTTGGCGTTCAGCTTTTCGTTTACCAGATCGGCCAAGTGACCGACGTTGTGCAGCGCTTCGAGCTCGAATGTTTTGAAGCGAATCTTGAGGCGCGACTCGATGGAGACAACCAGTGTGACGTGATTGGCCGAGTCCCAATCGCGAATATCGGCGGCGGTGGTCTCCGGTGTGAGAGTAATTGTGTCGTCGTCGAAGACCTCACGAAAGATGCCGGTCAACTCGGGGTAGACATGAAGGATTTGCATGCTTCTCCATCAACGGCGTGGATCGGTGTCGGCCGTTCGGTATAGGTGTTTAGCGGCAGGCTCCAGCGCGTGCTGCCGTCGTCCATGGACTCCAGCAGCGTGAAGCCGAAACGCCGGTAATGTTCGCGCACGAGGTCGTTCTTCGCCGACGGACGGTACACGCCTACCAGGCGCGAGCAGCCCATCGCGGAGGCCCGTGCGCAGAGCAGATTTAACGTGGCCTGTTCCACCTCGCGTCCGAGCACGCGGCAGCTCATCAACCAGTTCTCGATGTTCAATGTCTCCGCCTGGCGAACGCCGACGACGATGCCGATTACCCCGTTGTCGCCGTGAATGTCCGTCAATCGCATTTGCATGGTGAGGGCTGAAGGATTGCGCATCATCGCCCGCACATCCGCCTCGGTGTACCGCTGCGTTGTGAGATTGAACTGATTGGTTTTGCCGATCAACTGCACGATCCGATTGAACCCAAGCTCATCGAAGCTGCTGCACAACAGCTGCATCTCGAGCCCGCGAAGATAGCTGCCGAGATCGGTGGACGTCTGCCGCAGGGCGTCACGGTTCGCATTGGTGCGGTACAGCTGGGTGCGTTCGCGATCCTCGCCGGTGATCTCGACGGCTTCAAAATACCCGGCGCTCGCCAGGCAGCTCACGTAGCTTTCAGGATCCTCCGGCATCTCCGGTACGGCGACCACCGGCAGCTCGCTGCGAATCAACCGGCGCTCGGCGGGGTTGTCGTCAACAAAGACGAGCGCGTCGAGCCCGATGTTCAGGGTCTGTGCGATGTGCCGCAGATTGGCGGCCTTGTCCTGCCAGTTCGCCACGAAGCAGGCGATATCCGAACTTCGCAGCACCATCTCCGGATGCGTTTCAAACGGCGCCATGGCGTTGGCATGGTCGTTCTTTGAGCAGACCGCGAGGATCACGCCACGCGCGGCCAGCTGCCGTACGTAGCGCTGAAACGCCACAAAGGCCTCGCCGGTTGCGCTGCCCTGGCCCAGAGCGATGCCGTCGACGCCGTCGTCGCCGATCACGCCGCCCCAAAGCGTATTGTCGAGATCAAGCACAAGGCACTTCGCGCTTCTGCCCCGCAGCGCGGCAACCAACCTGCCTAGCTGATCGCCATACAGCACCGCGGCGCGCGGATGCACCTCCTGCTTGGCGGCGTACCAGAGCGAGGGCTCGAACCACGAGGCGATGCCGCTCTCGGCGGCCCAGCTGTCCAGGCTCAGGAGCGCGACACGGTTCTCCTTCGCCTGCTCGCGGATGGCCTGATTCAGCTGCGTCACGAGGCTCGCCTGCGAAGTGGGCAGACGATTTTCGTTGTTGCCCATAACCGTTGGAAAGCGTGGCAGGGCGGTCTGCTGAATCACGGTGCAGCCCAGCGCCTGCTGCGCGGTCTTCCAGCAGTACTGCAGGTTGGCCATGGTTTCCGCAATGCCGGAGGCATCGGTGGGCACGAGATGCGCGGCGTCAAAGGCGAAGCAGGCGATCTCGGGCCGAAACCGGTAGAGGCCGGAGTCGGGGTCGGCTAGTTCCTGCCGATAAAGGCCATAGGTTCCGCTGTAGACCTCCAGCAGGAATCCCCGGCGCAACGCCCCGAGCCGAATGCCCGGATGGAGGTGCGTCAAGGTGGACGAGCCGAGCAGCGCGAGGCGAACCGTGGGCAGCGGTGCCGGCGCGCCACTCTGCTTCAGGTAACTTTGCACAGCCTTATCGAGCTGTCCCGCCCGCACGAAGTCCAGCCTGCTGTTGGCCAGCTGCACGAAAGAGGGAAGGGCCTCCTCTGGCGGTTGCTTACGCGCAGCGTCAAGCGCTTGCTTCCAATCCGGAAGTTCGGGCAGCCATGTTAAGTCGAGGGACACCGGGGTTCTTCCTTCACGTCCGAGAGATATTGCTCCGCGTGAAAGGATGAATCGCGCGGGGCCGTACTTCCTCAATCGTGCGGAGGGGTTTCACGCTTGAGTGTACTTGAGCGCCCAAAACTCTGCTTGCTCTTCGCGGGACTCCGCTCGTGCCGCCTGCGACATTCGTGGCAAGCTTGTTTGTGGGTTCCCTTGAACTTGCTTGAGCTTCGCTGGAACTTGCTTGAACTTCGCTGGAACCCTGCACAGGAATCGAGGTCCTGATGTTTTCGACGCCCCTGGCATCGCCGAGGTTCGCCCGCGGTGCGCCGCCCGCGCCGCCGGAGCAGCCGCCCACGCCGGAGCCTTCGCGACCGGCAGAAGGAAATCGCGCGGAGGGTTGGGCCAGCCGGCTCGGCGCCTGGGACTGGGCCGGCATGCTGGTGGGCTTTCTCCTGACGCTGACCGTGACCTGCGTTCTCTCCCGCGGCCGGATCTTCTGGGAGGATGAGACGCTCGGCTGGATGTTGCTGCACGATCCTTCCTGGCACCACATGGTCCAGGCCTGGAAGACCGGCGCCGATGGCGGCGGTTTTTCCTTCTACCTCATCGGCCGCGGCTGGTTCGGTCTGTTCGGCTCCACGGACCTGGCCTTTCGGCTGTACTCCTCCACCTGTTTCGGGCTGGCGTTTGCCGTGACGTGGGCGGCGGCGCGGCGATTCTACCCAACTGGCATCGTCGCCCTGGCGCTGTTCAACACGTGGTTCTTTAGCCCGCCCTTCACGCTGCACATGCGGGAGGGCCGCTTCTACGGTCTGCTGATCCTCGGCGTTTCGCTTGCCTTCTGGCTTGCCCTGGTGCTCGCGGATGTTCCCCGGCCCACGCCTCGGAAGTTCTACGTCCTGCTCTTTCTTACCCACGGCCTGCTGACGACCAGTCACCTCCTGGGCGTCGTCTTCAGCTTCTTTCTGCTCGCGGCGATCGTCGTGCTGGACCGCCTGCGGCATCGCTGGCGGCCGGTGCTGTATCTGTCAGGCGCCTTGGCCTGGCTACTGCTGCTGCCGGAGCGCGCTAACATCTTCGCCTCGGCCAACGTGGGCAAGCCGCACTTCTGGACGCGGCCGCCGAATGGCTGGGATGTCGTCGGCGTCTATACGGGATCGAGCCCGGAGATCACGCTGGTGCTTTGCGCGCTGCTCTGTCTTGTGGGGTGCGGCGTTCTGTGGAGCCTCCACAGCGGCCGGGAAAACGCGCTATGCGTGGCGTACCGCGAGCGGCGGCCGGTGTACATCGTCACCGGCGCCCTGTTGCTGGTGCCCGTGGCGTTTCTGCTGGAAGGCCTGGTCTCCGCGTGGCTCTTCAACAACCGTTACCTTCTGCCGATCACCGTGGCCGTCGCATACGTGACGGCGGAGGGCTTGCAGCTGCTTCTTTCGCTTGTGCCAGCCGGTTTCTTCGGCCGCCGGGACGGCAAGAGCATGGGTCTGCGCTGGCTGGGTGGCGCGGCGGTCGCCGGCTGGGCCGCTCTGCTTTTGTTCTGGGTATTTCATCACGTCAAAGAATTTTCCCCATCCGCGCCGGACTACACCGCGCAACTCAGCGCCCTGTTGCCGAAAGGCGAACCCGTTGTTTGCGAAGACGCCTTCAGCTTTACCGAGCTGATCGGGCGGCAGCATGACTCCGGTGTTCGCTACACCTTTCTTCTGGACTGGCCGCAGAGCATCAGCGCCTCGGCGCCCAAGCTGGAGATCACGCAGTACCACCTGATGGAGATTTGGAGAAAGGTGGGCTTCTTTTCCGGCTCGATCGAGCCTATCGATGAGTTCCTGGCCCATAACGACACCTTTCTCGTCGTGCACGCCGGACCCGCGGCGCCGAGCAGGCTGCCGCCGGAGATCGGCAATCCGCTCGCTCTTCGCTTTGCACAGAACCCTGCGTATACCGTGCGCAAGTACGCGCAGCTGGATAGGCCGGGCGCGGTGCGCGACACGGTCTGGCTCGTCAGCCGCAACGGGTCAGGGGCAGCAAGGCACTGAGCCCCGGTCGCCAGGAATGCGGAATAGCCTGGAAGTGACATGGCAATCCAGACGACGGACCGGCTATTCTTAAAGCCTATGCTTTCAGGTATGCAACCGGCCCGGCTACACACGGGTGTGCAGGGTTTGGACGACATTCTGGGAGGCGGTTTGCCGGCGGGGCAGATGTACCTGCTGGAGGGCACCCCGGGCACCGGTAAGACCACGGTCGCCATGCAGTTCATCCGGACGGCCATCCTAGCAGGGGAGCGTGCGCTCTACGTTACGCTTTCGGAGTCGAGGCAGGAGCTGGAGGCCTCGGCGCTCTCCCACGGCTGGGCGCCCGGGGAGCTGTCGATCGCCGAGTTCATTCCGGAGGAGGCCAGCCTCAACCCCGATCAGCAATACACGGTCTTCCATCCGAGCGAGGTCGAGCTGGCCACGACGGTCCAGAAGCTGACCGATCTGATTGACAGCCAAAAGCCGAAGCGGCTGGTGATCGACTCGCTCTCGGAGCTCCGCCTGCTGGCCGCGGACACGATGCGGTACCGTCGCCAACTGCTGGCTTTAAAGCAGTTCTTCGCCGGCCGGGATACCACGGTTTTGCTGCTCGACGACCGCTCCGCCGAGGGCAGCGACCTGCAGCTGCAAAGCATCGCCCACGGGGTGCTGCGGCTGGACAAGGTGCCGCGCAGCTATGGCGTCACCCGGCGGCAGATCGAAATTCTGAAGCTGCGGGGAAGCTCCTTCCGCGAAGGCTTCCACGATTACACCATCGAGACCGGGGGCGTGCGCATCTATCCCCGCCTGGTCGCCAATGAGCACAACGGAGACTTTCCGGAGGACCGGGTCAAGAGCGGCATCGCCTCCCTGGACGATATGTTCGGCGGCGGCATCCTGCGGGGTTCGGCAACGCTGGTCATCGGGCCCACCGGTGTGGGGAAGTCCACCCTGGCGATGCAGTTTGCCTGCGCCGCCTCGGAGCGGGGTGACCGGGCGATCATCTATGCCTTTGACGAGGTGTTGCGCACCGCCCAGCAGCGCGCCGAAGCGCTGGGCATGCCGGTGCGGCAGCGCATTGCGGAAGGCTCTCTGGCCATGTCGCAGATCGATCCCGCGGAGCTGTCGCCTGGGGAATTCGTCTGGCAGATCCGCAGCGATGTGGAGGAGCGGGACACGCGGGTGGTGATCATCGACAGCCTGACCGGCTTCCTGAACGCCATGCCGGGCGAAAAGGACCTCACGCTGCAACTCCATGAACTGATCGCCTTTCTCAACCAGAAGGGTGTGATCACGTTCCTGATCCTCACGCAGCATGGGCTGGTAGGCACCATGTCCACGGAGATCGACGTCAGCTATCTCGCCGACACCGTGGTTCTGCTGCGGTACTTCGAGGCGAACGGCGCCATCCGGCAGGTGGTTTCGGTCTTGAAGCAGCGGGTCGGCCGGCATGAGCGTACCCTGCGCGAGTTCTGGCTGGACGAGGGCGGCATCCACGTGGGCGAACCGCTCACCCAGTTCCGAGGCATCCTTACCGGCATTCCCGATGCCGCAAACTTCCCGCCGGCCGGGCAAGAAGAGGTCTAGGTGAGTCTGCTGGTGCGTGTAATCGCGCCGACCGGGCGCGATGCGGAACTGATCTCGGCGGTACTGAACCAGAACGGCGTGCCGGCGCAGGTGTGCGAGCCCTCCGCTCTGCTTCTGCTGGAAGCCGGTCCCCACACTGCGGCCTCCGCCGTCGCCCCTGAGCCCCTGGGTCCGGTGCTGATCGCCGAAGAAGCCCTGACGCCGAGACTGCTGTCTCAGTTGACCGTCCTGGTGCGGGAGCAGCCACCCTGGTCCGACCTCCCGATCCTGATCCTGACCGCCAGCGGCCGGGAGACGGCCTCCATGCGCCACCTGAACATGAGTTCACTGGACCCCCTCGGGTCGCCGGTGTTGCTGGAGCGACCGATCCGCACGGCGACGCTGGTCAGCAGCGTAAAGGCGGCGATGCGCGCACGGGCGCGGCAGTTCGAGATCCGCGACGCCCTCGCTTCGATCAAAGAGGAGCAGGAGACGCTGCAGACCGTGCTCGACAACCTGCCGGTGGGCGTGGTCGTGGCCAAGGCCTCCGGCGAGGTCGTGCTGGGCAATCGCCGCTCGGAGGAGATCTTCCGCCACCCCGTTCTGCCGACCCCCGACACCGAGTCGCATGGCCGGTGGGTGGCCTACCATCCCGATGGCCGGCGCGTCCGCGGCCACGAGTTTCCGCTGCCCCGCGCCATGCAACTGGCCCGCGCGCTGCCGCCGGAGGAGTTCCTCTACCAGCGCGGTGACGGAACGCAGGCCTGGGTTAGCCTGACCGCTGCCCCTATCGTGAATGAGAGCGGGACCGTCACCGGCGGCGTGGTGGCCATCTCCGATATCGACGGGCAGAAACGCTCGGAGGCGGCGCTGATCCAGAGTGAAAAGCTGGCCGCCGTGGGCAGGCTGGCCGCCTCGATCTCCCACGAGATCAACAACCCGCTCGAAGCCGTGACCAATTTGCTCTTCCTGGTGCGGCAGGACCAGAACTTGCCCGCCGATATCCGCTCTTATCTGGATACTGCGGATGGGGAGCTGGGCCGCGTCTCCCAGATCGTGAGCCACACCCTGCGCTTCCACCGGCAATCGACCCGGCCGCGCGCCGTCTCCTCCGAAGAACTGCTCGAACCCACCCTGGGTCTGTACTCCGGCCGCCTCGCCAATGCCGGCATCACGTTGGAGGTGCAGCACCGGGGAACGGCGTGTGTGACCTGCTACGAGGGCGAGATACGCCAGACGCTGAACAACCTGGTCGGCAACGCGATCGAAGCCATGCGCACCGGTGGCCGCCTTGTGATCCGGACACAGGACTCCGAAGCCTGGAAGACCGGCGAGCCGGGCGTGCGGATCAGCATCGCGGACACCGGCTACGGCATGACGCCGGAGGTGCGGAAACGCGTTTTTGAAGCCTTCTACACGACCAAGGGCATCAACGGCACGGGTCTCGGCCTTTGGATCTCACACGGTATCGTGGAAAAACACCACGGCATGCTGCACATTCGTTCCTCGGTCAAGCCCGATGCGAGTGGAACGATCTTCCAGCTGTTTCTGCCCTGCAACCCGTTTCGGGACAGCGACCCGGCGCAGCGGGAAGAAGTCGCCGATCACGCCTTCGGGTAAATCGGTAAATCGAGGCGTTCGCGTAGATCAAGAAGCTGAACCCGTTTAAGTGATCGAGGACAGGAGGACGTCAGGTCCCGTCTTTGCTGCCAGCGTCTCCGTTTGCTCTATTGGCTGCGTTGGCTCCGCGCCGCTCCGGAAGTGCCCCTGAATCTTTTCCGCGGTGGCCGCATTCACCACAGCCCGCAGCGCATCGGCATTTTTCTCCGCCGCCTGCTTCAGGGCCCGGACGCTGCCGAAGTGCTCCAGCAGCCGCTGGCGCGTACGCGGGCCGACGCCGGGAATCTCGTCCAGCTCGCTGACGCGGTCGCGCATCTCGCGGCGCTTGCGGTGGTAGCCGATGGCGAAGCGGTGCGACTCGTCACGGATCTTCTGGATCACGTGCAGGATGGGGCTGCGGCGGTCGAGGACGATGGGATCGTCCTCCTGGCCGCTGAGATAGATGATCTCCTCGCGCTTGGCGATGGAGGCCAGCGGCTGCGTGGTGAGGCCGAGCTCGTTGAGCGCGGCGGCGGCGGCATGAAGCTGGCCCAGTCCGCCGTCGATCAGCACCAGGGAGGGCATCGGCTTGCCGTCTTCCTTCAGCCGGCTGTAGCGGCGGGTGACGATCTCGGCCATGGAGGCGAAGTCGTCGACGCCGGTGACGGTCTTTACCTGGAACTTGCGGTAGTCGGCCTTTTTCATCGCGCCTTTTTCCCAGACGACCATGCTGGCAACCGTCTCCGCGCCCTGGATGTGGGAAATATCGAAGCACTCGATGCGTTCGGGAGGCTCGGCGAGGTTCAACGCATCGCCGAGTGCCTCCGCCATGGCCTTGGCGCTGGGCTGCAGCACGCGGAAGCGCTGGTCAAAGCTTTGCTTGGCGTTCTGGCAGACCAGGTCGACGAGCGAGCGCTTGTCTCCCCGCTGGGGCGCGGCGATCTCGATCTTGTGGCCTGAGCGCTCACGAAGGAGGTCGGCGAGGATGGCGCGGTCGGGGAAGTCGACCGGCACGTAGATGTGTTTGGGAACGTAGGTTTGGTCGAGGTAGAGCTGTTTCAGCAGCGCGGAGAAGAAGGCTGCCGGGGAGAAGCAGGGTTTGGCGTCCGGGGCCGGCGGCGTGGCGGCGCAGTCGCCGTCGAGCTCGGGATTGCCGGCCTCGAAGGGCGAGGTGAGCACGGAGTGCTGCTCGGCCTCACCATCACCTGGGGCTTCGTCCGCTACGATCTCGGGCGCTGAGCGGGCCGGGTTGGGCTCGAGGCGCGGCTCGGCTTCGAGGTCTGTGATGTTTTCGAGCTCCTCGGCGGGTGAAGCGGTAACGGCGTCCTCGAACTCCGGCAGATCCTCCCAGAACAGGTCGCGGCGGTCCACGATCTTGCCGCCGCGCATGTGGAAGAGGTTCACGGCGAGCATGTCGTTTTCGAAGTGGAAGCCGAAGACGTCGGCGTCGTCCGTGTCGGTGGTGTCCATGCGCTGGCGCTCGCCGGCCTGGTGCACGGTGCCGAGCTGGTCGCGCAGGCGGGCGGCGAGTTCAAACTGCATGTTTTCCGCCGCCAGCGACATGCGTGTCATCAACCGCGATTCCAGCTCCTCGGTCTTGCCGCCTAGAAAGAGCTGCACGTCCTTGATGACCGCCTTGTAGTCCTCGGGCGAGATCAGGTCCTGCACGCAGGGGCCGAGGCAGCGCTTGATGTGATATTGCAGGCAGGGGCGCGGATGGTAGCGGTTCAGGTCCACCTTGCAGCTGGGGATCAGGAAGCCTTTCTGCACGACATCCACGATGCGATGGGCAAGATTGCCCGGAAAATACGGTCCAAAGTAGGCACCGCCGTCCTTGCGCAGGCGGCGCGTGACGAAGACCTTCGGATGGCGGTCGCCGAGCGTCAGTTTGACGTAGGGGTAGGTCTTGTCGTCGCGCAAAAGGATGTTGAAGCGCGGCTTGCGCTGCTTGATCAGGTTGTTTTCAAGCGCCAGCGCCTCATGCTCGTTGGCGACGGTGATGTATTCCAGATCCACCGCCTCGCGCATCAGCGAACCGGTCTTGGCATGCGCCTGGTTGGCCGCCAGGAAGTACGAACGCACGCGCGAACGCAGGTTCTTGGCCTTGCCGACGTAGATCACCGTGCCTTCGGCGTTCTTGTAGAGGTAACAGCCGGGGCCGGTGGGCAGCGTTCGAATTTTCTGGAGCAGATCCATCGTGGCGTGCGGCTGCGTGAGCGGGCCTTGTACGAGATTAGACGTTGCCCGGGAATACCCGATGCAGGAGCAACGGCGTACGCGGAAGCCGCAGCGTTTCGCAGCGTACTCCGCGTACGCCCGCATTCGTCTTTAAGGGTTGCGCGCCGCGGCGATAGCATGGGGTCATGGCAAATGAGAAAGTCCTGGAGACCACGGAAACCCAGCAAGCCGGCCAGGCCATCGCGAAAGCCGCCGCCATCCTGGCCCGTCTGCGCGGACCGGACGGCTGCCCCTGGGACCGGGAACAGACCTTCGACAGCATCAAGCGGCACACGCTGGAAGAAACCTATGAGGTCTTCGACGCCATCGAGCGGCGCGCCTGGCCGGAGCTGCGGGATGAGCTCGGCGACCTTCTGCTGCAGGTGCTCTTCTACGCGCAGATGGCCGCCGAGGCCGGTCATTTCACGCTGGCCGACGTGGGGGCGGCGCTCAGCGGCAAGCTGATCCGCCGGCATCCGCACGTCTTCGGCGAGGCAAAGGCCGCCGCCAGCGACGCCGTCCTGAGCCAGTGGGAGCAAATCAAGCGAGGGGAGAAGCTGGTCGCCGGAGAAGCGCCGCAGGGCACGCTCGACAGCATCCCGCGCTCCATGCCCGCGGTGCTCGAGGCCGCCAAGCTGGGCGGCCAGGCGGCCAGGGCGGGGTTCGACTGGCCGGATGCCGGCGGTCTCTTCGACAAACTTGACGAGGAAACTGCCGAGCTGCGCGCCGAGGTCGACCGCAACGACCCGGACGCGACCGAGAGCGAGATGGGCGATCTGCTGTTCACCGCCGTCAACCTCGCCCGGCACCTGAAGATCGATCCGGAGTCGGCGCTGCGCCGCACCAATGCGAAGTTTCGCAGCCGCTACAGCGCGATGGAGACGCTGGCCGGCGGCGGCGCGGCCTTTGAAGCGTTGCCGCCGGAAGCCAAGGATGCGCTTTGGAACCGCGCCAAAGAAGGGGAACCTTCGAGAAGTTAGCGGGTCGGCACGGGGATGGCCAGCAGCGCATGGATCGCGTCCTGGTACGTCGGCAGCGAGGGCAGGCGCTGCACATCGAAAACGTTCAACTCCGCATCCTCGTGCACCGTGCGCAGCATCATCTCGCGGATCAGAAGATGTTCCCTCAGCCGGGAGTACAACCAGCGGCCATCCCCTGTGTTTTCTTGCTCAAAGCCCAGCGTGCCGCCGCTGCTGATGCGGGCCAGCAGACCGCCCCAGCCAAAGTTCACAGGGCGCAGGGTGTGCCCCTCGATGCGGGTGATGCAGTGGCTCCCCGCATCGATCCAGAGCCGGCCGGCGATGCCGGTGAGCGCCTCCGCGACGAGGGTCGGTGGCTTGAACGCAGGGTCCGGGGTGAAATCGATCACCACCTGCGTCTCTGGGACGTTCGGCGGCTGCGGCTGTCCGGGCGTGAAGCTCCACAGCATGGCTCCGGGTATGGTGTGTATCAGCTCCAGGGCATACCGGCGTGAGGCACGATCGCGTTGTTCGCGGTTCAGAAACTCTCCGGGCGAGGCGAGAATGCCCTCCAGCCGGTCGCGTTCGGCCTGGTTTTCCTCCGCGGTGAGGGGGGCGGCGTTGCGTCCGATCAGCCGCGCCACATTGCCCTCGCGGCTTTCAATCACCTCGCGGACCACATCGCCTCGGGCGTCCACCTTGTGCACGCGGTACCGCAACGGCTGCCGGTCCTCCATGGCGAGGATATGCAGCTGGTTTTCGCCGGCGGCATCGATCCAGGTCCTGGGCGATCCGGCAGGCGTGGAGCCCGCACCGGGAGCCATCTGGGCCGGTGCCCCGGCCGCAAGCTGCCCGGCCGCGCTGGCGAGCATCCAGGGGCAGGTCCCAAGAACAAGCGTGAGCGGCCAGCACAACACCATCCCACCCCGCCGCTGACGGGAGCGATGGCGGCGGGTGCGACGCGGCGGTTGATCGGGTAGATGAATCGGCGTTCCCACGAAGGATAGACGTCGCCGCCGCCAGGAAGGATGAGCGCACCGGCGAACTAAAGCTTCCCAAGCGGTTGTGAGCGCAAAGGGGGGGGCAATGTGCGGCCGAAGGTGCCAGGATGAATGTAAGGTACACGCCGGGTCGCCGGTTTGGCCGGAAGTTGCTAGGCTGGTGCCAAGAGTCCCTATGATCCATCTATTCAAACGAAGTGGTTCGACCGGCGAAGGCCACGCCCTGGAGCGGAAACGGCACTCGCGCGGTTGGGCCGATGCCTTGAAGTTCATCAGCGGCGAGCCGGCGCAGCCGCTGCGGGTGCTGGACTTCGGCCCAACGTCGCCGCACAACATCAATCTGCTGACGTCCTTTGGCCACAGCGTGTACATGGCCAACATCGTCGGCGAGGCCCAAAAGCCGGAGTGGCTGCTGCCGCGCGCCCCGGATACACATGCCGAGACGCCCGCGGACTTCGACGGCCAACGCTTTGCCGAAGCCGTGCTGGACTTCTCCGGCCGGGACTTTGATGTGATCCTGCTTTGGGATACTGCCGATTACCTGCCGCCCCCGCTGGTTCCGCCGCTGTTTGCGCGGCTGCGCGCGGTGATGAGGCCCGGCGGCATGTTGCTCGCCTTCTGCCATGGCAAAATCGACGGACCGGACAACGGCTATGCCCGCTACCAACTCACGGAAACAGACGAGCTACGCCTGCTCGGCAGTGAGCCGCTGCCGGTGCGCCAGGTTATCAGCAACCGCCAGATGGAAAAGTATCTCGAAGGCTTTGGAACGATTCGCTTCTTTCAGGGAGTCGATAACGTCCGCGAGGTGATCGCGACCCGCTGACCAGCCGTCAGAGCCAAAGCGAGACAGCAAAGCAAGGCCGCGCTCCCTGACGGAGAGCGCGGCCTTTTGAGCCAATGGCTGGACGCTATGGATCTACTTAAGCTTTAAGCTCTGCTTAAACCTGCTTACCGGATTCCTTTGTTGTCGTTCCCGCAGGGAACCCGCGTTTCGCTTCGGCAACTTATCAGAAAGAAGGAAGCTGACGCCTAGTTGGTGGAGGAGTCCTTTGGAGTGTTCTTGCGGCGGTCGGCCCAGCGGCGTTGCATCGCTTCCTGGATGCGCTTGCGGCCTTCGGGGCTGAGATTGCGTTTGCGCTTCCGCGGCGCGGGGGCGGCAGACTCTGGCTGGGCGGGGGCGCTGGCCTTCGGACGGCCACGGCGCGCGGCGGGAATCGGGCTGGCTCCATCCAATGCAGCTACAGCCTGGCGTGCCTGTTGCAGCCGTGCGATCTCCGCATCGATTTCGGAGAGAATCTGACTTACATCCATGTAACTTCCTCTTTCGTGGCCAGCTGCGGCTCAACATATGTGCTAGCTTCCTCTAACTCTACGTGCCGGTGGGGCCGGTTGCAAGCAATCAAGCTATTTCCGCGTAAGAAAGTTTGAACCACAGCCGGGGCAGGGCAAACTTTGCCTTGCCGGTCGACTTAGCGCCACGGAACTGCACATGACTTCGACGTCGAGCCGGAGACAATAAGTCCTCCATGGGGACGCTACCTCCGTCAGGATCTCTGAAGGCCGAGTGCTAGACTCAACCCGATGCGATCGGTTTCACCACGACTCTATGCGATGGTTCTGCTTTCGGCGGTTTTGCAGTTACTGCCGTTTCCCATTGCCGGGCCCGTGCCGGAGTGGCGTCGCCTCCTAAGTTGGGTCTGCCTGGTTCCCCTCCTGTACGCTCTGGGAACAACGCGAAACGACGGCCGCCCGCTCGGCGTGCGTCAAAGCGCCTGGCTTGGCTACCTCTGCGGCGTTGCCTGGTTTGCGGGCAATTGTTACTGGATCTACCAAACGATGTTCCTCTACGGCGGCCTTCCAAAACCCGTCGCGCTCGGCATTCTTGTCTTGTTTTCGCTTTATCTTGGTCTGTACTTTGCTTTGTTCGGTGCGGGCTTTGGCCTGCTCCAGAGAGCCAAGGGCCGAGCCGCCGCGCTTTGCCTCTCTCCTGTGCTTTGGGTAGCCGTGGAACTGGCCCGGGACCGCATTACAGGTTTTCCCTGGGACCTGCTCGGCTATACCCAGATCGATAACACCTGGCTAACACCGCTCGTTCCCTGGACCGGAGTTATGGGCCTGTCGTTGATCGTCGCAGCTGGTAACGTGCTTTGGCTCTGGCGTCCACGGCTCCGCGGTAAGAAGATTCCAGCCGGTCCGGTCTGCGCGGTCGTCCTCCTCCTCGCGAGTTACCTTGGCATGACGCGTGGTGGCCGGCAGCCCGAAACCGCCGACGCCAAAGCTATCCTCGTGCAGGACGACCTGAACGTCGGCGCCCAGGCCGGGCCGCCGGAGAGCCAGCCCGAGCTGCTGGAAAGTCTCACGCAACAGACGCTGCATCCGGAGTCGCCGCAGCTGTCTCCGGGGCTGTCTCTCGACTACCCGGCGAAAGACCCTCACTCGCCCCCGCAGCTAATCGCCTGGCCGGAGGCCCCAACCCCCTTCGCCAGCGCCGACCCCAACTTCCGGGCCGTGATCTCCCAGTTAGCCCAGACCCTGCACGCGCCGGTGGTGGTAGACGCCGTCGCGGGTGCGGACCGCCCCAACCTACAGGGCCACTATGACGAATACGTCTCCGCCAGCTTCTTTCTGCCCGATGGCCGCTATGCCGGCCGCTACGACAAGATGCATCTCGTCCCCTTCGGCGAGTACACCCCCTTCAAGCCACTGTTCTTCTTCGCCGGGCACCTTCTGGATGGCCTAAACTTCGTCCCCGGCACCCAGCGCAACGTCTTCAGCGTGGGCAGGCTGCGTTACGGCGTCTTTCTTTGTTACGAATCCATCTTCGGCGACGAGATCCGGCAGTTCACCCTGCACGGCGCCCAGGTGCTCGTCAATCTCACCGACGACGGCTGGTACGGCGATACCAGCGCGCCCTGGGAGCACCTGGACATGGCCCGCATGCGCGCCCTTGAGAACAACCGCTGGCTGCTGCGCGATACCAACACCGGCCTCACCGCCTCTATCGATCCGCAGGGCCGCATCGTCGCCTCCATGCCGCGCCACATCCGCGGCGCCGTTGAGGTGCCATTCAGCTATCGCTCCCGCCTGACCTTTTACACCCTCCACGGGGACTGGGTCGGGTTTCTCTGCGTATTTCTGGTGGTGGCGGTCCTCGCCGGCGGCGCTCTGGACCGCCGCTATCCAGGGGCGCCGACGGCGCCGGTGGCGGACCCGGTAAACTAAGCCCATGTTGGATGAACTGGAGTTTGCCTACTCCCCGGTTCGCGAAAAGGTTCGCGAGCTGCGGGAGTATCTTTGACCCGTCCCGCCTGAAGGCAGAACTGGCCCGCGTCGAAACCAAGATCGCCGACCCTGCCGTTTGGGCCGATGCCACAAAATCGCAGCCGCTGATGCGCGAACGCAAGCGCCTGGAGTCGCAGCTGAGCTATGACGCCGAGCTCGGTCGCCGCACCGACGATGTGACCGCCTACTTCGAGCTCATGCGAGAAGGCGAAAGCTCCATTGAACCCGACCTGAAGCGCGAGATAGAGTCGCTGGACACCTACACCGAGCAGCTCGACGCCCGCACCATGCTCTCCGAAGAGAACGATGCCTTAAACGCCATTCTCACCGTCCACCCCGGCGCCGGCGGTACCGAATCGCAGGACTGGGCGGAGATGCTGATGCGCATGTACCTGCGCTGGGCCGAGCGCGAAGGTTTCAAAACCGAGATCAATGAGATCCAGGACGGCGATGAGGCCGGCATCAAGTCGGCCACCTTCACCCTCTCCGGCGAAAACGCCTTCGGCCTCATGCAGGGCGAAACCGGCGTGCATCGCCTGGTGCGCATCTCGCCGTTCGATCAGGCCAAGCGCCGTCAGACCAGCTTTGCCGCCGTCTACGTCTCGCCCGAGATCGACGACTCCATTGTGATCGACATCAAGCCGGATGATCTGCGCATCGATACCTACAGATCCGGTGGCAAGGGCGGCCAGCACGTGAACACGACCGATTCCGCGGTGCGGATTACGCATCTGCCCACCGGCATCGTCGCCGGCTGCCAGAATGAGCGATCGCAGCACAAGAACAAGGATCGCGCCATGAAGATGCTGCGCTCCCGGCTCTATGAGCACGAGCTCGAGAAGAAGCGTGCGGTGACGAAAAAGGTTGAAGACTCGAAGCTGGAGATCAACTTCGGCTCGCAGATCCGTTCCTACGTCCTGCAGCCCTATCGCATGGCCAAGGACCTGCGTACGCGGGTCGAGGTCGGCGATGTGGACAAGGTGCTCGACGGCGGTCTGGACCCGTTCATCCGCGGCTACCTGAAGATGCGTCGCGAAGGCGGCGTGCCGGCCGCGGTGGATATTGACGAGGAGTAGCTCGAAGTAGATAAACGTATTGTGGGCAGTAACCGTAAATGCATGGGAGGGCGTGATGGCTGCTTTACCGATAGCTTTACCCGAGCCAAGAATCTCCGAGCAGGAATACCTGCGCCTGGAGATCGAACCAGCGCCGGACTTTGTCGACGGCTTTATCGAGGAGCGGCCCATGGGCGAATACGACCACAGTACCTGGCAGGACGCATTGCAAGCCTGGTTCCGGGCGCACTATCCCGAGTGGCAATTGCGGGCCCGTCCCGAACTGCGCATCCATGTCAGCCCTGCCCGCTACCGTATCCCGGATGTTGTCGTAACTGCGAGGGATCAGCCCGTCGAGCAGGTGCTGGTAACGCCGCCGGTAGCCGTCTTCGAGGTGCTCTCTCCGGAGGACACACTGCGGCGCATGGTGATCAAGCTGCAGGACTACGAGCGCATGGGGGTACGGAACATCTTCGTCATTGATCCGGAGGGCCCGGCGTTCTTCCGTTTCGAAGATGGCAAACTGGGTCCCGCTGAAGCCCGACCGCAGCTGCAGGGCTCGGCCGGCAGCCTGGACTGGGAAGCGATCCAGCAGCTCTTCTACTGAAGTTATGCCTCGGGGATGAAGTTACCCAGGCTGGTAACAGGGGAATTACCAACCCTGTCATCCTGAGCAACGCTTCACTTCGTTCAGGATGAAAAGTGGATAGGAAGGGTGAAATTCTTGTGCCCTGCTGAATTCTGCATCCCCAAAGCCGGGCGGCAGCGTTTAGGGAAGAGGAAGAGCACGATTTTCTCGTACAACCGGGAACCGATCGGCGTTCTTTACCGTAATTTGGGTCAACACACAGGCGATCCACATATCAGGAGTGACGATGACCAAAGCATCAGCCGCCTTTTTTGCCTTGTCGCTGGTTCCCGCGCTCGCCGGAGCGCAACAGTTCACCACCGCTGCTTGCCCGAGCGGCAGTGGCGACGGAGGCTCGAGCTGGTTCTTTGGGCAGCAGGAGCGCGCCTGCGAGATCCGCAAGTACACCCTCCCGCTCGAGGGCGGCCAGGTGCGGGTGCAGGGAGAAAACGGCGGTCTCCAAGTGTACGGCGAGGATCGTCGTGACGTGTATCTGGAGGCCCGCGTGACCGCCCAGGGATCGACGGCTGAAGAAGCGCAAAAACTGATGCACCAGGTGGAGATCCTGACCCACGGCACCATCGAGGCCAAGGGGCCGGACACGAGCGGCTGGCATGGCCGGGGCTGGTCCGTGAGCTTTGCCCTGCGTGTGCCGCGTCAGCTGACAGCGGGCAGCTTCCAGACCTCGAACGGCGGCGTGGCGGTCACGGATGTGGAAGGCAGGGTCGACGTCGGGTCGACCAACGGTGCGCTCACCCTGCGCTCCGTGGCCGGCGATGTCCGCGCCCACACGACCAATGGCGGCATCAGCATCGCGCTCACAGGCAACCGGCTGCGCGGCCAGGGTCTGGATGCCCGCACCACCAACGGGGGCATCAACGTGAAGGCCTCGCCGAATCTAGCCGCGCACCTGGTGGCGGAGACGACCAACGGCGGCATCCACGTGGGATACCCGAACGTGCAGGAATCCAGCCACAACAGCGTGGACACGAACATCGGCGCGGGCGGCGGCACGCTGCGCCTGGAGACCACCAACGGCGGCATCAACGTGAATCCCAACTAATTTGGCTAGTCGTTACGGCCTTCCAGCCAGCGGTGCAGGGCGCTGATGTGCAGATCGAGCGCCACTGAGGTGTAGCTGAGCATCTCGTGCCCCAACCGCTGCGCCCTGTCCAGATCGTCGATGTGCCCCAGCATCGCCCGCGGGGAGGTGTACACCGTGAGCCCGGCGCGACGGCAAAGCAGCTGAATGCGAAACAGGTGCGTTCCATCCGAGACCACGTCCATGGTGCGGAAGTCGTTGGCCCGTGCCAGGGTCGCCAGCCGCTGCACCTGCTGTTCGGTGTCCACGGAGGTCGTCTCCGCGATGATGTGGTGCAGCGAAACGCCGTTCGCGAGCAGGTAATCCCGCCCGGCGCCACCCTCCGTGTTGCCGTCGTCGCCCGCCGAGCCGCCGCCCAGGGTGATGATCACCGGCGCCAGATGCCGCTGGTAAAGCGAAAGCGCCTTGTCCAGCCGCGCGTGAAGCACCGGCGAGGGATGACCGGCGTATTCGGCCGCCCCGAACACAGCGATGGCATCGGCTCTCTGGGCGTTGTCGATCCCCGCCGTGAGCGTGATCTCGCGGTACACCCACACGAACCACACCAGCGCCCCCAGCAGCACCGCGCCCAGCACGGTAAAGAAGACGCGCCGGGAAAAGCGCGAGGCCGGGCTTTCGCCGGCGTTCTCCTCCACCTCGCGTCCGGCTCGCGCACGCCGAAACGCGCCCGGCAGCGACGTGCGGCGGAGTCGGCCGGACTGACGGGATTTTTTGGCAGGCAAGGACATGCGGACGGTGTGCGAACTCCTCCCGTACGGTTAGGACGCCTATTGCCGGGCGAAGGCTATCGATTCAAGGTAAGGGCGATCTCATGCGTGGGGATGGCCCCTTCCCGCAGGATCATCCAGGAATTTTCACCGCCGCTCAAGTCCACAATCGTTGTCGCCACTGAACGCGCCGTCGGTCCGCCGTCCACGATCAACGGAATCTTGTCCCCGAACTGCGACTGCACGCAGCCGGCCCAGGTGCACTCCGGCAGACCGCGCAGGTTAGCCGAGGTGGCCGTGATCGGCAGCCCGAGCTTGCGCACCACCGCCCGGCAGATCGGCGCCTCCGGCACCCGCAGCGCCACGTTGCCGGTGTTGGCCGTCACCCGCAGCGGCAGCTTGGAGCCGGCACGGACGATGATCGTCAAGGGCCCCGGCCAGAAGCGCTCCGCCAGCCGGTCGAAACCGGCATCGATGCCTCGCGCGAGCTGGTACGCCTGCGCCACATCGGCGATCAGCAGCGAAAGCGGCTTGTGCCGGGCACGCGTCTTCAGGTCGTAAATGCGCTCCACCGCGCGCAGATTCACCGGATCCACCGCCAGCCCGTAAAACGTATCGGTCGGCAGCGCCACCACCGCCCCTGCATCGAGCGCCTGGGCTACGCGGCTGACCTGCTCCGGCTCCGGCTCGTCCGGATGTATGCGAAGAACCTCTGCGTCCAACGTAAGCTTGTACTCCTACATGGAACTTTACCGCATTCTGCCCCGCAGCCCGCGTCCCAAGATAGGACACGCCGGGGCCAAGCGGGGCAGATAAACTTGAAGCCGTATGCCCGCCCTGCCAGCGCCGATCACCAGCCGCACCAATGCGCGCGTGAAGGCGCTGCGGGTCGCGCTCAGCGGCGAGCCCTCCGGGCCTGGCGATCTCCTCGGTTTGGAGGGACTCCACCTCCTCCAGGAGGCCCATCGCGCCGGGCTCTCCCTGGAAACCGTGTACCTGCGCCAGGGTGACGAAACGCTGCTCGGGCGCGAACCCTGGCTGGCCGGTGTGCGGGCCGCGCACTGGGTCCTGCTCAGCCGGGAGATCTTTGACGCCTCCGTGAGCACCGCCGCGCCGCAGGGCATCGCCGCTACCTGGACGATCGCCGAGCTTCCCGAGCAGCCGGAAAATAGGAAAGGACCCTTGCTGATCCTCGAAAATTTGCAGGATCCCGGCAATTTGGGCACCCTGCTGCGCTCCGCCGAGGCCTTCGGTGCCGCCGGCGTCAACGTCACCCCCGGAACGGTGAACCAGTGGAACCCCAAGGTGGTCCGGTCCTCCGCCGGCGCCTCGTTCCGCGTTCCCGTGCAGCGGTCCACCCTGCCGGAGATCCGGGAGCTGCTGCGCGCGGAGGGCATGCGCCTTTTCGCTGCGGTGGCTCCCTCGACCGATCCGCAGAAGGCGTCAATCTCGCCCTTCGCCGCGGATCTGGCTGCGCCCTGCGCGATCTTCATCGGCAACGAAGGCGGGGGTCTCTCCCCGGAAGCCCTCGCGCTGGCGGACGAACAGATCGCCATCCCTTGCCAGACCGAATCCCTCAACGCCGCCGTCGCCGGCTCCGTGCTGCTCTACGAAGCCATGCGCCAAAGATTGCAGGCCCGGGGATCACGCCGGTGAGCCTCTTCGACAACACCCCGCCTCCGGGCACCGACCGAAAGCCGCGCCAGGCCGCCCCGCTCGCCGAGCGCATGCGCCCCCGTTCGCTCGGCGAGTACTTCGGCCAGGAGCACCTGCTCGCCCCCGGCAAGCCGCTGCGCCTGCAAATTCAAAGCGACGACAGCACCTCACTCATCTTCTGGGGACCGCCCGGTGTCGGCAAAACCACCCTCGCCAAGATCATCGCCCGCACCACGGAGGCCAGCTTCATCGAATTCTCCGCCGTGCTTTCAGGGATCAAGGAGATTAAGCAGGTCATGGTCGACGCCGAAAAAGCCGCCGGCTTCGGCTCCCGCACCGTGCTCTTCGTGGATGAAATCCACCGCTTCAACAAGGCGCAGCAGGACGCCTTCCTGCCCTACGTCGAGCGCGGCTCCATCCGCCTCATCGGCGCCACCACCGAAAATCCCAGCTTCGAAATCAACGCCGCCCTGCTCAGCCGCTGCCGCGTCTACACCTTGCGCGAGCTCGACCAAAACGACATCCTGAAGCTGCTCGAACGCGCGCTCACCGACGAGGACCGCGGCCTCGGCAGTCTGCATCTCCACGCCGACCCGGAAGCGCTCGACGCCGTCGCCAGCTACGCCTCCGGCGACGCGCGTTCCGCGCTCAATGCCCTCGAGGTCGCCGCGCAGCTGGCCTCCGGTCGCAGCGAAACGCTAATCACCCGCGAACTCGCCGCCGAAGCCCTGCAGCAGCGCGTTCTGCTCTACGACAAGAAGGGCGAGCAACACTACGACCTCATCTCCGCCCTGCACAAGAGCGTGCGCAACTCCGACGCCGACGCCGCACTCTACTGGCTCGGCCGCATGTTGCGCGCCGGCGAGGACCCCATGTACGTCGCCCGCCGCGTGGTGCGCATGGCCGTCGAGGACATAGGCCTCGCCGCGCCCGAGGCCCTGAACCTGTGCCTCTCCGCTCGGGATGCCATGCACTTCCTCGGTTCACCCGAAGGCGATCTTGCTTTGGCGCAGGCGGTGGTCTACCTCGCCCTCGCGCCCAAATCAAACGCCGTCTACACGGCCTATAACGCCGTGCTCGCCGACATAGAATCCCGCCCCGCCGAGCCCGTCCCCCTGCACCTGCGCAACGCCCCGACACAGCTTATGCGCGAGCTCGACTACGGCAAGGACTACCAGTACGCCCACGACCTTGAAGCCAAAGTCGCCGCCATGGACTGCCTTCCACCCGCACTCTCCGGCCGCCGCTACTACCAACCCACCCAGGAGGGCAGAGAACGCCTACTGGCCGGGCGCATGGATGAGATCGAAAGGCTAAAGAGGGATATCCCATAGCTACCAGCCGGCACACGACTCAATCGCCGATCCGCCGGAGAGCCGCGCCCAAGACTTCGCCTTGCGCTATGTGCGACTCATTGCTCCGCGGATTCGACGGATGCGCCAGCGAGACGACTTGGGCGTAATGGCCAGAACTGTACTGCAGCCGAAAGCCGCCGAAAGGATGGTGACTCTGCCGGCGAGTGAGGCTGCCCTCCGCAAGTGATTTATAAGATGGGTACGCTGCGGCGAACAGGGCGGGAACATATCCTCCCAGTAGCGCGATGACCCTGGGCCTTACTATTGCGATCTGCTCGGGAAAAGCTTTAACGCACGCAGCTTTGTACTCTGCAGAGCAAGGAAAAGGGCCGGTATTCCCTTTTTTTCGCGTCTTCTCTTCAGTGGCGTTATGTGAGGTCGTCGCCGCAATAGCGCCAAGATACACATTGGTAAAGAAGCAACTCTCTTCTGTCAGAGGTCCCGCGTTGGGAAGCAAATGAGTCCTAAGATTCGGCCATGTTTTGGCCTTCGGGTTGCCTTCGTACCCCAGTAGCACCGATGCCTTGAAGTTCTCTTCGGTGTCGAAGTTATGCCCAAGGATCATGACTGGACGGCAGGGAAAGTCCGGTCCAGCAAAGCCGCGTCCGCCTGGAAAAAAGGCAGGGAAGCCCTGGATCTCACATCGAAGCCGGTACACACCGTCGCTCTCCGGTAGAGAGTCAACTAGGCAAGTCAGTTCGGAGAGTCTAACGGCGGCCGCAGGAGTGAGATCGTCGGTCTTGACCATAACAGGACATTTAACTTCGTGAACTGTACCTGATCTGCTTGCTCCACTGTTCTTCTAGAGGATTACCACATTTAGTTCGGGTTCGCATTGGCGGCATTTCCCACCAGCAGATCTTTATCGATGGCCTTGGAGACGAGATCCCTGGTCAGCAGCTCAGGCAACACATCGGGATTAGAGACCTTACCCGCGGGATAGATGATGTAGGTCGGCACCCCCGAGCGGTTCACGCTGGCCAGCTGCGCGGTGATCTTTGGGTCGTACTGCGTCCAGTCGGCCTTCAGTAGCTGAAAGTGTCCCTTGGCCAGCTTGGCCTCGATGTCGCCGGAGCGCAGCACTGCGGCCTCATTGACTTTGCAGCTAAGGCACCACGCGGCGGTGAAGTCGACGAAAACGGGATTTCCCGAGGCGCGCGCGGCGGCAAAGGTCTCCGGCGTCCAGGGCTGCCAGGCTTCGGCCTCCACGGACCTCGGCCTGAGCGGAAGGATCAGGGCAACCACGATCAGCATCACGGCCGCAATTCCCGAGCCCCACCGTGCGGGCCACCGACCCAGCGCCCAGCCGGCAATGGCCAGCACCAGGAAGCTGAGTAACAGCAGAGCCATCCGGTTCAGCCCATCGGCGCTGGTGCTCCCGGTATATAGCTGGCCGTACACCCATGTCAGCCAAATGGCCGTCGCAAACAGGGGCACGGAGGTGAGTTGCTTCAGCACCTCCATCCACGCACCCGGCCGGGGCAGAACGGTGGTCCACCTCGGCTGCAGCGTCAGCAACAGATAAGGCAATGCCAGCCCCAACGCCAGGGCGGTGAAGATCAGAAACGTAGTCAGAATCGACTGCGCCAGGGCAAAGCCGATCGCGGCGCCGAGAAACGGCCCCATGCACGGCGTCGCCACGACGGTTGCAAGCACTCCGGTAAAGAAACTGCCGGCAAATCCCTGCTTCTGCGCCAAGCTACCACCCGCACTGGTCAGCGAGAGCCCAATCTCAAATTGCCCGGCTAGCGACAGCGCCAGAAAGAACACCAGCGCCGCCAGGATCGCGACGAAACCGGGAGACTGCAGCTGAAATCCCCAGCCGATCTGCCGTCCGCCCGCCCGTAGCACCAGCAACACACCCACCACTGCCCAGAACGAAACGAGGATGCCGGAGGTGTAGACCAGGCCATGAAGTCTCTGGTGCTGCCTGGTATCACCGCACGAATTCACTAGAGCCAATCCCTTCAAAAACAGCACGGGAAAGACGCAGGGCATCAGGTTCAGCAACAAACCGCCGACAAACGCCAGCCCCAGTTCACCCAGCAGCGTGGCATCGGAGCCGCCGGCAGCGCCGGGGGAGGCCGCTCCTGTGGACGCAGCAACAACGGGAGCTACCGTGCCCGGACTTACCGGAACGGTGAACTCATAGGCCTTGCCGCCGTCGAGCTCCAGCAACCCATGCAGCATTTTGGGAAGCTCCGTGGAGTCGCTCGCACGGGTGAGTACCACCCGGACACCGTCCTTGGTCTGCTCTACGCCCTCCGGCGCGGCATTCTCGATCTGATCCTGATCGAAGGGGTAGAACTCGACGTCTTTGTGCCCGGTATCCGTCTTCACCGTGACGGCCAGCGCCTTCGGCCCGCCAACGGCGCTCACATCCATGCCGGCCGGCAGCGGCTGCGGCAGGCTCTTGATGGCTGCGCCAAGCGCTCCCACCAACGGCGGATCGGGCAGAGGACCGGGCACCACGTCCAGATCCAGCCCAAGGTGCGCCTTGCCCGGCAGGCACTGCGCCGCGCACACCAGCCAGCTCACCTTTGCATCCAGGTGCACCTTGCCGGGCTTCAGCCCGGCCGCGGCGTGCAGCAGAACGGGAAACGCAACCTGTGTCTCATAGCCGAAATCCATCAGCGGTCCGAGCGGCAGCCGCTGTGGTGGTGGAAACTGCATTGGATCGGCCGTGATGCCGGCAGGCAGTGTCCACGTGATCTTGGGCGGCTCGCCCGAATCGCCGGCGTTCTTCCAGTACACGTGCCAGTGCTCTTCCATCGCCAGCACCAGCCCGGCCTCCACCCCGCCTCCCGCAGCAATTTGGGGCCGCAGGGACGTCATCTCTGCGGTGAGGTGCTCCGCCTTTACGGGACCCGGGCCACCGTCGCCAACTTCAACCAGCTGTGCCGGCGCGCGAAGGGGCAGCGCAAGTATCAACAGCGTAAGCAGCAACAGCAAAAAGCCGGGAACAGCGCCTGCGACACGCGACGGCGTAATCCGGTTGCGCCGATTGAAAATTTTCGCAAGCGCGTGAGGCGTTCGGACGATCATAGGGATCAGATTCCGGGGGCCGCGCCTCGGCGCAAAGAAGCTCCCGCCTTTCACTGGACGCCCAGCTCCTTCCGGATTGCGGCAGCGATGGCCTCGGCGTGATGCCGCATGCGGCCCTCATCCTCGGCTTCGATCATCACGCGCGCGAGCGCCTCGGTACCGCTGTAGCGAATGACAACGCGTCCAGTGCCGTGCAGCTCCGTTTCGGCTGCACGAATTGCCTCAACCACGGTGGGAAAACCGTCCAGCGGCTTCTTCTCGCCAACTCGCACATTCAAAATGATCTGCGGAAAATTCTTCAGATCGGCGACAAGTTCACCGAGCGTCTTGCCGGACCGGTGCACAACGTCCAGCACGGTGAGCGCCGTCAGCAGGCCGTCGCCGGTGGTCGCCTTGGCAGGCATCAGGATGTGCCCGGACTGTTCGCCGCCCAGCGACGCCCCGGATCTCTGCATCTCCTCCAGAACGTACTTGTCGCCTACCGGTGCGCGCAGCATGCGGATGCCGGAGCGGCCGAGCGCGGCCTCAAACCCCATATTGCTCATCGTCGTCGCCACAACTACGTCCCCGGCCAGCTCTCCGCGCGCATGCAGGTCCCGCGCGCAGGCCAGCATAACGGCATCGCCGTTGATTACGCGGCCATTCTCGTCGGCAAACAGCGCGCGGTCGGCATCGCCGTCGAAGGTGAAGCCCATCACCGCGCCACGCTGTTTCACCTCGGCGGCGACGATCTCCGGATGCAGCGCACCGCAGTCCTGATTGATGTTCCGTCCATCGGGCGACGCGTGGGTCACCTCCACCGTGCCCTGCAATTCAGCGAAGAGCTGCGGCGCGACCGCAGAAGCCGCGCCGTTGGCGCAATCGATCACGACACAGCGGTTGTCCAGCGAGACACCAGGCACAGCATCGCGCAGAAACTGCACATATTCCATGCGCAGGCTCTCCTCGACGAGCGGCAGCGTCGCCGGATCGGCTGCCTGAACCGATTGGCCTTCACCTGCGGCGAGTTCCCCTTCGATCAGACCCTCAATGGCCAACTCCACGGCATCCGGCAGCTTGTAGCCGTCACCACCGAAGATCTTGATCCCGTTGTCCTGCCAAGGGTTATGCGATGCCGAGATCACCACACCCGCGGCATAGCCATGCTTGCGGGCGAGAAACGCGATGGCCGGGGTCGTCAGCACGCCGGCAAAGACCACCTCGGCTCCGGCGGAGCGCAGACCGGCCGTCAGCGTGGCCGCAATCCAGGGACCCGACTCGCGGGTATCCATCCCAAGAACGATCTGGACGGGCTTACCCCCAGCCGAGAGCCGCTTTCCCAGCGCCGCCCCCACGGCAAAGATTGTGCGCGGATCAAGCGGGGCTTCCCCGGCCACGGCGCGGATGCCGTCGGTTCCAAACAACTTGCGCATGCCAAACCAGTCTCCGTCGCTTATCTTACGCAATCGCGGCGCATGGGCCGAATGCCCCGTTGCGGGCAGATCGAAGCCGTTCTGTCGCAAACTGGGACATCACCACCGATTCGCCTACCCCAGTACCCGCGCTTTGAGGCTCCCCACGGCGAGCCGAGCGGTAACCTCCTGCCCGGGTTGCGTCTGTTCCGCGTCCCGCAGCAAACGCCCATCCGCCCCGTACACCAGGGCGTAGCCCCGCTCCAGAACCCGCAGTGGACTCATGGCCCGGATCTGGTGCAGGGCCTGCTCCAGGCGTTGCCCGTTTCGCGCCGTCCGCCGCTGCATGGCGCCGGCGAGCCGCGCGGACAGGGCCTCAAGCCGCCGCTGCGCCAACCCCAGCTGCAACGTCGGGCTGCGTTGTTCCAGCCGCTGCGCCAGCCCGCGCAGGCGTATCTCTTCGCGAATCAGGCGGGTACGCTCGGCGGAGCTGGTCCGGAACACGAGATCGTCGATCCGTTGCGCCCGGCGGTTGAACCGGTCTTCCAGCCGTCGCAGCACCGCAGCCGCCCCCAGGCGCTCCAGACGCTGTTGCGCCCGCAGCAGCTCAAAGGAGCTCGCCCGGCGCAATCTGCCGTGCAGCCGGTCCACGTGCTCCTCCACATGGTGTTGCCCGGCGGTCAGCAGCTCGGCCGCAGCCGAAGGCGTGGGGGCGCACTGGTCGGCGGCCAGGTCGGCGAGCGTGGAATCCGTCGCATGGCCCAGCCCGGTGATCACCGGCAGCGTGCAAGCGGCAATCGCGCGCACCACCGCCTCGTCGTCAAAGCCGTGTAGATCCTCCCAGCTGCCGCCCCCGCGCGCCACCAGCACCACCTCCGCGCGGTCCGGGTGCGCGTTAAACCAATGCAGACCCGCGGCGATCTCCGCCGCGCAGCTGGGTCCCTGCACCGCCGCCGGGTAAATCAGCAGCTGCACGGAGGCGTGCCGCCGCCGGCAGACCTTCACGATGTCCCGCAGCGCCGCGCCCTGCAGACTGGTCACCACGCCGATGCAGCGCGGAAAGGCCGGCAGCGGCCGTTTCCGGTCAAAAAGCCCCTCGCCCCGCAGCCGCTCCTTCAGCCGCTGCAGCGCGGCGAGCAGGGCGCCGAAACCCATCTGCTCCATCCATTCCACAATCAGCTGCATCTGTCCGCGGCTTTCGTAGACACTCAGCTGTCCGCGCAGCCGGACGGCGTCGCCGTCATTGGGCCGAAAGCGCAGCAGCGACGCCTGCCGCCGGAAGATCACCGCAGAAAGCTGTGCCTCGGCATCCTTCACCGTGAAGTAGCAATGACCGCTGCCGGCCGGCCGCCAGTTGGAGATCTCCCCTTCCACGGTCACCTGCCCGTAGCCGCGCTCGACCATGCCACGCACATGCCGCACCAGGCCGGAGACGGTCCAGTGGCGCACCGCCGGCTCGGGCCCTGAAACCTCATCTGTGGCGCCTGGACCTTCGACCAACGTAATGGCTTCGCCGGCAATCACGCGAGCCGGCACCATCGGCCGCGTGGGGGAGGCGGTGGTCGATGGTTGCGGAGTGACCGGCGGTGCCTCCAAACGCGGCAAGGCAACCGTCGCGGTGACGGCCACCGCTGGCTCTGTGCGAACGACAGATACCTCCGCCGTGGCTGATTCCGCCTGCACCTCGACCATCCCGGCGAACAGGTCAGCTTGAAAGAGGCCCGGTGCCTCCGCGGAGGAGCGCCGGCGGGTACCGCGCCGTCGCAGACTTGCCAGGCTTGGCTCCGGTGGTGTCAGGTCGGGCATGCTGAGGACGAGTTTACGCCGGATTCCCGGGCCAGGGAGAAGAGAACAGGCATCTGCGGCGGCTGCTCAGGTGCTCTGCAGCAGGGCGCGCGTTTCCCGCAGCAGGTCGTCCGGACGGCACGGCTTGTTGAGCAGTTTCAGCGGCTTCCGCCGCGTCTCTGCCGGGTCCTGTAGCTCAGTCGCGTTACTTGGGTAGGCTGTCAGCAGCAGCAGCTGGGTCGTGGGCATCGCCTCGCGCACACGCTGGGCCAGCTGCAACCCGGACTCCTCCGGCATGATCACATCGCATAGCATCAGAGAGGGTGCATAGCTTTGGGCGTACGCAAAGCCGGTAGCGGCAGAGTAGCGTGCCTCCGACTCAAAACCATTTGCCCGAAAGATCAAGCAAAGTGTGTCGGCAACCAACCGATCATCATCAACAACAAGGACGCGAGCCTTCATAGCCGACACCTCTCCCGCGCCATGCGCGGCCGTTAGGCGTTCGTTGGAGGAAGGACGCAACGAACGCGCCGGTTTGGGAGAACCCGATGGAAAGTGTAGGCGAAAGTAACCTGGATGTGCATACAAAGTTGAGTATGTTTATTAGATTTCCAGCCGGGCGATTCCATATTGGTATGGACGTACCAAAAGAGGAGATGTTGTGCGTTTCCTAGCCCTGATTTCAGGCTTTTTGCTACTGGCGGTCGTGCTTCTGGACGCCTTCCAGACCATCATCCTGCCACGCCGTCCTGTGGGTCATCTACGCATTACCCGTCTATTCTTCACGATGACATGGGGTCCGTGGCGCAGGGCAACCGGTCTTTTGCGGACCCGCTCCCTTCGCGAGCAGTTCTACAGTATCTACGGACCGCTCTCGCTGCTGCTCCTCTTTGTTGTTTGGGCACTTCTGCTGACCTTCGGCTTCGCCTTCATTTTCTTCGGCCTGCGCATTCCGTTCCACGACGCCATGCTGATCCACAACAGTGAATGGTCGAGACTGCAATCCTGCCTGTACGTCAGTGGAACGACAATTTTCACCCTTGGTCTGGGCGATGTGCTTCCGCAATCCCATGCCGCGCGCTTTTTGACAGTTCTGGAGGCCGGCACAGGGTTGGGATTCGTCGCCCTGGTGATCGGCTATCTCCCTGTGCTGTATACCGCCTTCTCCCAGCGTGAAATTCTCGTCGCGCTGCTGGACTCCCGCGCCGGCTCGCCTCCCACGGCCGGGGAACTCCTGCTCCGGCACAACTTCAACGGCGGCAGCCAGGCGCTGCGCAAGCTGTTGGAGGAGTGGGAGCGGTGGTGCGCGGAGATGCTCGAAACCCACATCTCCTACCCCATTCTTTGTTACTACCGGTCGCAGCACGACAATCAGAGTTGGCTGGCCTCCCTGACTGCCGTTCTTGACACCTGCGCTCTGCTGATCGCGCTCCTGGACGGGGAGGATACCCGTCAGGCACAGCTTACCTTCGCCATCGGGCGCCACACCCTGGTCGATCTGGGCCATGTCTTCCGTCGTGAAGCCGAAGAGGCCCGCCTCCGCGAAGCTCCGCTGACGCGCATGGATGGGGAGGAGTTCGCCCGCCTTTGCAGCGCACTGAAGGAGACGGGGTATGCGCCTGGCGTCGATCGCGAGGCCCATCGCCGGGTCGATGCCCTGCGCAAACTTTATGAGCCCAATGCCTGTGCCCTCGCGGACTACCTGCGCGTGGGACTGCCGCCATGGCTGCCCCCGGTGGCGCTTGAGCCGCGCAAGACCGATGCCTGGACCGTCATGGAGGGGCTACGCTCACCCGAGGCCCTGGCCAGCCGCCTGACCCGCCACGTCAGCCAGGAGTCCACCGCCGTCAACCTCGAATCACACGACGAGGTGCCTGAGGAGACGGTGTAGCCGCCAAGTCATACAGAGCTGTCCGCACAAGGCCGACCGTGCACAACCGGTCGCCAAAAGCCGGCCGCACAGAGCTGGAAGTGCTTCTCACCCTTCAGCCTCTCCTCACCTTGTCATCCTGAACGCAGTGAAGGACCCGCTGTTCGTCCGAGGAGCTTCAGGTGCTCCCGGCAGAAAGCAGGTCCTTCACTTCACTCAGGATGACAAGTTTCGTGGATGGAGGACAAGGTTGTGCCTGGGTAGAAGATTCATAGCGGCGAGCTCGCCGAATTCAGTGTATTGCGGAGGGCAAATTAACAGAACTTCAACGAGGCCCCGGTACAGGTACCGGCTGAGGATTTAGCCGCTCCGTGGCCACCTGAGCCGCCATGCCCGGCTTGCCTTTGGCGTCCTTGTCGTGATCCTTCAGCTCCGCATAGATGTGCCGTGCGTCTTCGGTACGGCCCATAGAGGTATACAGAGCCGCCAACTGCAACTGCGCGAGACCCGGAGGAACCGTGCTGGCGTGGCCCTTGGCCAACTCCTGATACAGTGTCACCGCCTGGTCGTTCTGTCCGGTCTGCCCGTAGATCTGCGCCAGCGCCATCTTGCCCAGAGCCGCCGTGTCCCCATTCCATCCCTTGGCGACCTGCTTCAGCGCATCTTCCGCCTGCGCGGTCTGCCCGGCCTCTTGAAAGGTGACTCCGGCGAAATACTGCGCCAGCTTGCCGGGCTCGGTCAGTCCGAACTGGTGGGCCACCTGTACGAACTGCGCGTTGGCCTGGGTCGCCCGTTCTTTGGCGGTGTTGTAGGCCTTCATGCCCGGGGGCAGCGGCTGGTCCGGTTTCACCAACGGGGTCTGGTAGATCTGCATGGCCTGGCCGAAGGCGGTCTGCGCCTCGGCGGTACGGTGTTGAAAGATGGAATAGGCCACGCTCAGGGCGAGGATCAGCAGCAGCGCCAGACCAACAAAGATCAGGATCGGCCGCCGGTTCTTGCCTGCCCATGGCACGCCGTTCTCCGTGGTCAGGACATATCCAGGCGATTGCTGGCCGTCACGCTTGATTGCGGTATTCACTCAGGTTCCATCCTTCAGGCGGGGTAAAACAGGCACCCTCTAGACCGGTGCCGGACATCGCTTCAGTCTAGCAGCAGACCCAGCGGCAACGTTTTCCGTTCACGCCGGAATACCCGGGCGACGAGCCATTCCCCGGCGGTTCTGGGTTAGGAACAAAGCCCTTGCCAACGGTGTAACCCCTGACATAGTATCGGCTCGCCATCGGGACAGTGCTCTTTTCGCTGCACGCGCCAGGTCGGCGCTCGTCCGTTTTGTCCTTTGTTTTCTTCGCGCTAACACACCGGTTGAACCCGGACCACAGGAGCACCCACGTCAATGGCTTGGTACGCGTACTGCATCGCCGAACGCTCAGCATTTTCCGAGCTTGCCCACCATCGCCGTCCCGTTCCCCTGGAAGGCGTGCACGGCATGTTCGGCAGCCAGACCTTTCTCTTTCCCGCAGCTGAGCTCACTGTGATCGTCTCGGAGCACCTGCCCGAGGACGCCGCCCGCCTGAGCGGACCGGATGCCTCCGCCGCCGCCCGCGAGCACGCCCGCGTCATCGCCGCCGGTTTCACCCGCTCCACCGTGCTCCCCTTCCGTTTCGGCACCTGCTTTGACGACGACGACTCCCTGCGCCGCTCCGTTCGCTCCAACCAGCGCCACTTCCTCGCCAACGTCGAGCGCCTGCGCGGTAAAGCCGAGATGCACCTCAAGGTTCTGGTCGACGACACCTGCCCGGAGAAGGACGACCGCTCCGCCCAGGCCGCCGGCCAAGCCTACCTCTCGCAACTGCGCCAGTCCGCCACCCGCCAGCGCGAACGCCAGTCCCGCGCCCGGGCGCTCTCCGTGCAGATGCACCGCATGTTCCTGCCGCTGGAAGAAGAAATCACCTGCAAGCGCACGGACGCCGGCAAAATGCTGCTGGACATCGCGCACCTCGTCGATAAAAAGACCGTCGAGCGCTATCAGAACAAGTACAGCTCCGCCACGCTGCAGCTGAAGGACTGCGCCATGCAGCTCTCCGGTCCCTGGCCGCCATACCACTTCGTCCACGGGCACACTCCCCGCGCCCACGCCTGAAATCTGCCGGAATCAGGTGCGCCGGCGAGCCGGTCAGCGTACCTGCACCGTATCCGAAGGTAGACCGGCCATTCACGGAGCTACGGCTTTGGTTGCGACTCCGCCAGCAGCTGAACCAGGTACCGCTGCCACACCGCGGCCTGTGTGTGCGTGCCGTGCCCACGTGTCGCATCCGAGATCGGCAGCAAAACAAACTGTGCGTGCGGCATCAGTCCGACCGTCTTCTCCGCAATGCCCAGCTCGGGCGGGTTGATAAAGTCGTCGGCGGAGTTGATCCACATCACCGGCACCTGAATCGTGCCGAGCTTCGGCAGAGGGTTATAGTTGCGCGACGAATCGAACTGGTAGATGAAGTCGTTGGCATCGCCGTGTTCCACGCTGCGGGCCAGGTAACGGTCGATGAACGTTTCAGCGGCCGCCCGCGTGGGCGCGGCCTTCTGCTGCACCAGCGGCGCCGACCCCATCACGAACACCAGTTCATCGGCCCCGCGCAGACCTTCCTTCGGCTCGCTCGTGTACTCGCCGCCCTTCCAGGCCGGGTCGCGCTCGATGTTCTCAATGGCCATGTAGCGCATCATGCGATTGCGCCCGGCGATCTCCACCGGCAGGCACGCCAGCGGCATCAGCGCATCCGCAAAGCCCGGATACGTCTCACCCCATACAAAGCTCTGCATGCAGCCCATCGAGGTGCCAAGGATCAGCCGCAGATGATCCACATGCAGCCCGTTCAACAACATCTCGTGCTGGCTCCGCACCATGTCGTCGTAGTCGTACTTCGGGAAGCGCATGTGCAGCCCATCCGACGGCTTCGAGCTCTCCCCATGGCCGATATCATCCGGAAAGATCAGGTAGTACTTCCTGACATCCAGCGGCTGGCCCGGTCCAAACAGCACGCCAGCGAACTGCGGTGCAAACAGTGAATGCGCCTCGCCGCCCGTGCCGTGCAGCAGCAGCACCGCGTTATCGACGTGCCCTGCCGCGTCGCGGTGCGCCGTGCCCAGCGTGAGATAGTGCAGCTTCAGCGCGGGCAGGCTCTCCCCTGTGCCGAACCGGAAGTCCGTCGCGGTGTACGCCCCGGGTGCGCCGGTGTACACCGTCTGCGCCGAAGCGCGGGCAGACGTGCCTGCGGCGGGTGGCTGTTGCGCAGAGGCAAGCCCCGGCGCCGCGAGCAAAGACAGAAACAGGCCGGCACGACGAAGAGACATAAACATCCTTCCAAAGGGAGCTGCTCCGCTCCAGAGCCAAACCCCACCCCCGCACAAACGAACCGCATGCAGGGGTGGGGCATTGTGGGTACATCCAAGAACAGCCACTTACTTCTGCTGATGGGCATCGGTGGTGGTCGCCGCCGCAACCTGCGGGCCAAGCGGCTTGGTGATCTCGTCCAGGTAGTCCTTCTGCGTCTCGTCACGCACCAGCACCGGGTAGCGCACACCCTCGTGGTAGTCCAGATCGACCGGCTTCACATAGGTCTCCGTCTGCATTAGCAGGTGAATCGGCTCACTGTTGCCCTTCGCCGCCGTCACGGCCGCGATCAGCGTTTCCGGACTGAACACGCGTCCGTTCACCGCGATCAGTTGCTGCCCCGGCGCCAGCTTCGCCTTGTCCGCCGGGCTGCCCCAGCGCACATCCGCGATCTGCCCGGTTGCACTCACGCGCAGGCCAAGCGAGTACCACACATCCACACCCGCTCCGCGACGGCTGCCCGCCATCGTCTTCTCCGCATCGGAGGGATGATCCTGGTACACCAGCTTCCATCCACCCCGCGTGATGCCGTCCAGGTCCGCATGCGGGTTGAGCTCATCTACCCGCTGGTGCAGGAAGCCGGCCCAGTCATACTTCACCACCTGGTTCAGGTCGTGGATCAACTCCGCGCGATCGTAGGTCACAATCAGCGGTCCGGTGTTGCCGCCCTTACCCAGAAAGATGCGCTGAAAGTCCGTCAGCGATTTCTGTCCGTTCGTCAGCTGCCGGATCAGGGTGTCCGCATCGAGCCAAAGCAACTCGCCTTCCTGGTAATAGTCCTGCCCGCGCTTCCAATTTGCCCACGCCGGGTTACCGCCACGCAAAATGCTGGCCGCAACGGCCGTGTCATCGGTGGACCGCCACACGCGCCCGGACTTGTAGTCCAGCTGCGCCGCGGAGATAGCCAGCATCTCGCGGTAATCCTTCTGCGACCACATCCCGTCGCGCGCCGCCAGCACATTGCCCATGTACTGCGTCATGCCCTCATAGACCCACAACAGCTCGCCGACCTCGGGCTTTGAAAAATCCGTCTGGTACAGCCTGTCCGGCCGCCGGTATTTGCCGTCCCAGGAATGCGTGTACTCATGCGAGAGCAGTTCCGCATTGCCCAGCAGATGCTTCGAGTCCGCAAAGCCCAGCTCCTCCACACCGTTGTCCGAACTCTGCCCATGCTCCAGGCCCTCACCGCCCGCCACATCGGAAAGCGTCAGCAGGAAGTTGTAATGGTCATAGTGGTGCGACCCATAGGCCATGTCCGCTTCGTGCACCAGGGTGTTCAGGCTCTTCAAGATCTCCGGCCGCAGGTTGGAATCGTTCGGCTCGTCGGAGACCACGTCGATAAAGCGCTGCGGCGTCAGGTCGGTCGCCAGCGGAAATTCATGGAAGTATTCGCCCGCAATGACCGGTGAATCCTGCAATTGCTCCACCGTCGTCGGCTGGTACAGGATCGTCCCACCCGGCTTGGTATTCGCGTCGAACGCCGTCACCGGCCGCAGCGCCGTGCCGAGGCCCCATCCCGCCGGCACCGTCACACTGGGCTGAATCGGAATGTTCTTCACCGGCGTGTGCGACGGGTACAGCAGCAGCTTCTCCCACTCCAGCACCGCCATCTTGTCGTCCGCGCGCGACAGCACGATGCAGTCCAGGTGCGCGTGCAGCGTGGTCACGCCCTTCGGCACATCCACGTGAAATTCGTACAGATCCACATCGTCGCGCCGCCACGGCAGCACCTTGCCGTCCGCCGTAAACACCACGCCGGTGATGTCCTCCACCGGCCCGGTCGGGCGATGGTTGCCCGGGATCCACTCCGGCGTCGTAAAGCTGTTCGCCCCCGCCTTCACCGGCAGATCGATCTCCGCGTGGTACAGCTTGCGCGATGCCTCGGTCAGGTCGGCCGTGATCTTGATGGGTTGCTGTGCGATCACCGGCAACGCAAGCGCAACTGTGGAAGCCATAACTGTGGAAGCAAAGATGAACTTTGAGCGTCGGGCAAACGCTCGGTGGAAGCCGGCAACGGGCAGCTTGGGCATCGGCAAACTAGGTCCCCTGTAATTCAAGTGGTTTGAAATGCGAAGAGCGGATGAAAAAAGCATACGCGACCGCGAGGGGGAACTCACGGCCGCGTATGGTCTTTCGCTCTGGATCTACCCCAGCGCCGCTTCGATGGCCTCCACCAGCTTCGGGTCATCCGGCACCATGTCCGGCGCAAATCGTCCAATCACCTCGCCGTCGCGGTCCACCAGGAACTTTTCAAAGTTCCAAAGCAGCTCGGGCGGCGCGTTCGGCGGCGGAAAGCCCTTCGCGGACGCGAACTCCGCCAGCTTCTGGTGCAGCTCGTCGCCGTTGCTCGTCCGGTCGGGCTGCGCCCCCGTCAACGCCGCGTACAACGGGTGCTTCTCCGGCCCGGTCACCACGGATTTGCTGAACAGCGGAAACGTCACGGGGTATTCCGTGGAGCAGAACTTGGCGATCTCTGCGTCGGTACCCGGCTCCTGGCCGGCAAAATCGTTCGCCGGAAAGCCCAGAACCACCAGGCCGCGGTCCCGGAAGCGTGCGTAAAGCGCCTCCAGCGCGGTGTACTGCGGCGTCAACCCGCACTTGGAGGCCACGTTCACAATCAGCAAAGCCTTGCCCGCAAACTGCGCCAGCGTCGCAGGCTTGCCGTCCAGAGTCGTCAGGGGAATCTCTTGTAGAGCAGTCATATGTCATTATGCCGTGCGCCGGCGCCCCTCGTCCCGGCGATCGGGCGGGGGCAAGCGCATCCTCCTGAGCGGATGTGAGATCAGACGTGAAACAATAAAAGGGGAGAGGTATCCCCGTGTTCGAGCTCAAGGATCTGGAGAACATACCGGTGATGTGCTGCCTGACCGAACGGCAGCGGGCCCACTTCGCCGACGTAGCCGCCGACGTCCACGTCTGTCCCGGCGACTGGCTCATCCGTGAAGGCGAGTCGCCTTCCTTCTTTATCATTGTGAGCGGCTCCTTTGATGTCCTTAAGGACTTCAACGGCCGCCAGGAGGTCGTCAAGCGTTACGGCATGGGAGATTTTGCCGGTGAGCTATTTCTGCTGCTCTCCGCCCCTTCCACTGCCTCCTTCCGCGCCCGCGAGCCCTCCCGCGTCATGCGCCTTGACCGCATGCAGTTCAAGGACCTCATCGACTGCTCGGCCGAATGCAGCGCCCTGATCATGAAGACCATGTCCGATCGCGTCTCCATGATCCAGGAGTACGTGATGGAAAAGCCTGCCTCCCGCGTGCTGGTCGTCGGCTCGCAGTACGACACCGACTGCCGCGACATCCGTTCGTTCCTCTCCATCAACCGCATCCCTTTCGAGTGGGTCGATCGCGCCCGTGAGCCCGACCGCGTGCCCTCCTGCATGCCCGCGACCATGAACGGCCCGGCGGTGGTCATCGATGGCAACACCTGTGTGGGCCAGCCGCCTACGGTTCGTAAGGTCGCCGAAGCGCTCGGCTTCCGCACCACCCCGAGGAAAGAAAACTACGACGTGATCGTCGTCGGCGCCGGCCCCGCGGGGCTCGCGGCCGCCGTCTACGGCGCCTCCGAAGGTCTGGGCGTCCTGCTCATTGAGCGCTCCACCGTGGGCGGTCAGGCCGGCACCTCCTCGCGCATTGAAAACTACCTCGGCTTCCCCGGCGGCATCTCCGGCGACGAACTCAGCGAGCGCGCCGTCAAGCAGGCCACCCGCTTCGGCGCCGAAATCGTCATGACCCGCGAGGTCCGCCACATCTACCCGCTTCACGGCACCGCCTCGGCCGGCTATTGCGTCGAGCTGGATGAGGGGGAACGCGTCACCTCCGCCAGCGTCGTACTGGCCACCGGCGTGGACTGGCGTCGCCTCCGCGCGGACGGCATCGATCGTCTGCAGGGCCGCGGCGTGCTCTACGGCGCCTCGCGCACGGAGGCGGGCACCGTCGGCGGCAAGGACATCTTCATCGTCGGCGGCGGCAACTCCGCCGGCCAGGCCGCGATGTTCTTCTCCAGCTACGCTCGCTCCATCACGGTGCTCGTGCGCGGCGCCGGTCTGAACCTCACCATGAGCCAATACCTCATCGAGCAACTCGATCATCGCGCCAACGTCAGGATCGAGCCGTTCACGGAGATCGTCTCCGTCGGGGGCGAAAGTAATCTCGAAACCATCTGCACCTCCACACACGGCGAAGCTCCCGTGCAGCGCCCCGCCGACGCCCTCTTCGTCATGATCGGCGCCGATGCCAACACCGATTGGCTCCCCGCCCAACTCCTCCGCGACGAAAAAGGCTATGTCTGCACCGGCCGCGATCTGCCCGACGGCTCCTGCGGCAACCGCCAGCCCTACCTGCTCGAAACCAACCTGCCCGGCTTCTTCTGCGTCGGCGACGTCCGCCACGACTCCATCAAGCGCGTCAGCTCCAGCGTCGGCGAGGGAAGCATGGCCATCGCCTTCGTCCACCAGTACCTCGCCATGCAGGATCAACCCGAAGCCGCACAGCCTCTCCTGGTGTAAGCCGCACAACTCGTTCAGTTTTGTCATCCTGAACGCAGGGAAGGACCTGCTGTTTGAGCTTTCACCCACAAACTCGTCATCCCGCAGCGAAGCGGAGGGACCTGCTGTTCGCTCACTGAGGCACTCCCACCAAACGTCAGTCCTCGCGAACCTACCCCACAGGTTCCATATCCACTTCCACCTTCAAACTCCCGCCGCCACCGCCCAGAATCAACCCTCGCAGCGGACTGACGTCGCCATAATCCCGCCCCCACGCCACGGTCACATGCCCGTCGGTCGGCGACACATTATTCGTAGGATCCATGTCGATCCACCCCGCCCCGCGGCAATACGCCGAAAGCCACGCATGTGACGCATCCGCCCCGATCAACCGCGGCCGCCCCGGCGGCGGGTACGTCCGCAGATACCCGCTCACATACCGCGCCGCCAACCCGATCGAGCGCAGACACGCAATTTGCACATGTGCAAAGTCCTGGCATACGCCCCGCCGTTTCGTAAAGGCTTCCTCCGCCGGCGTCCGCACATCTGTGGCCTTCGAATCGAAGCGGAATTCGCGATAGATCCGCGTCGTCAGCTCCATGGACGCCTCGCGCATGGGCCGACCCGGTGTAAATGACTCCAGCGCATACGCCGCAAACTCCGGCCGCTTGCGAATGCGTGGCGACTCAAACTGAAACTGAAACGCCTGCAGCCCCTCCGGCGTGTGATCCCGCCCCAGCGGCTCGGCGGACTCCTCCCACGGCAGCGACGCGGGCTTCTCCGCCACGTCTTCCAACGTCACCTCGCTGCGCGACTCCACCACCAGCTCCTTGTGGGAGGCCTGCACGGTGAAAAAACACTGCGTATTGCCGAAATAATCCACGCGTTCCGTATACGTCGCCGGCTTCGGTCGAATCTCCAGCGAGTTGCTCAGCAACGCGCTTCCCGCAAAGGAGCGCGGCTTCAAACAAGCCACATGGTCGCCAAACGAGACGGGATGCAGGTACTTGTACGTGGTGCGGTGACTGATCCTGTAAAGCATCGCTGGGGACCTAACCCATCGTACTCGGCAACGTGCGCGCATGGCTGAAGTAGCGGCTGGACAGGTTGTTCGACCACGTAAACAGCAGCTCCGTCAGATCCCCCAGCGAGCGGTCCAGCAGCGTGAACGGATCCTTCGGCGTCGTCTTGCCGCCGGCAGGGAACTGCAACGCCTGCAGATCGATCCCGCGCAACTGGTCCAGAGCCCGCTGCATGTCCGCCAGGTCCTCCGGCTCATTTCTCGGCAGTTTCGCATACAGGTCCACGATGTGGTCGAGCTGAAAGTGCAGCGACCGCGGATTGGTCTCATCCATCATCAGCACATCCAGCACCGGCAGCGGCTGCAGCGTTGTGTAGTACCTCTGCCGGTAGGTCATGGAACTGTCCGCAACCTCCAGCAGCCATTGCATATACGCCCAGTTTTCCGCCTCCAGCGGCCGGGTGATCTCGCGCAGCGCCCGCGTCAACGTAATCGCCCGCTCCATCCGCCGTCCCAGGCTCAAAAACAACCACCCCGAGCCTCGAATCAGGTTCTCCCGCTCCATCCCACTGAACATCGATAGCAGCTCCAACCCTCCTGTCAGCTTTGCCGACGCATCCGGCAGCTTCGCCTTCGGATCCAGCTGCATCGAGTCCCGCAGCTGATGGATCAGCAGCATCATGTCCGCCGAAAGCCGCTCCCGCACGTTGCCACCCGTCCTCGTCACCTGTGCCAGCGTCGCCGGCAGGCTGTCCCACCGCTTCCTGTCGCTCAGCAGCGAAAACATCTCCTTTTCGAGCATCGCAAACGTGGGCCGCTTGCGCTTCGGCAGCTTGCTGTTGCGCGACCCCAGGCAGCCATGCAGCCGCACCAGACTCCCCAACTCTTCCTCGTTCGCCCGCCGCACCCGCGGCACCATCGACCGCAAGATCCGCGCCGTATTCTCCGCGCGTTCCACATAGCGCCCCAGCCAGAACGTGTTATCCGCCACCCGGCTCGGCACCACCGAAGGCACACGCCGCAGCTTCACCGGTTGATCGCGCACCGGCAACAGGCTGATCGGGTCCACAGGTTTATCGCTCACCACCCAGGCGTCCTTGCTGTGGCCGCCGCGCTGCATCGACACAACCGAACCATTGCCGGACCCATGCGCCTCGGCCACCCGCACCAGCCCGCCCGCAATCGCCATCCATCCTTTGCCCGTGTTCAGCACATAGGTTCGCAGCACCACGCTGCGTGAGTTCAGCCCGCCCAGGCCGCCCTCCCACACCGGTGCCGTCGAAAGCGCCACCTGCTCCTGCGCCACGTACTCATGCGGCCTCGCTTTCAACCGCGTCAGAAACGCCTCACGCTCCGCCATCCCCAGCTCCGAGCCAAACACCGGCTCCATCCCCAGCGCCGGAAACGCCGGCTTCACCACCACCTTGTCCAGGTGCTCCACAACCCAATTCAGCGCGCTCTTCTGCCCACACCACCACGTCGCCACCGACGGTAACAGCAGCTCCTGCCCCAGCAAATGCTTCGACAACCCCGGCAAAAACGGCATTATCGCCGCCGACTCAATCAATCCGCTACCCAGCGCATTGGCTACGCGCACATTGCCCGCCACCACCGCATCTACCAGACCCGCCACCCCTAGCAGGGAATCGCTGCGCAGCTCCAACGGATCGCAGAAGTTGTCATCCACGCGCCGCAGGATCACATCCACCTTCTCAAGGCCGCCCACCGTCTTCAGATAAACGCAACGGTCCCGAACCGTCAGGTCCGCCCCTTCCACCAGCGTTAGATCCAGGTACTTCGCCAGGTAGCTGTGCTCAAAGTAGGTCTCGTTATGCGGCCCTGGCGTCAGCAGTACGACCCTCGGATCGGGTGAATCCGTAAGCCCCAGCAGCGCCTCACGCTGCGCCCGGAAAAACGGCGCCAGCCGCAGTACATTCGCTTCTTCATACAGCTCCGGCAGCACATCACTCACAATGAGCCGGTTTTCCAGCGCATACCCAGACCCCGACGGTGCCTGCGTCCGGTCCGCCAGCACCCACCACTGTCCGTCCGGCGACCGTGCCAGATCGATCGCCAGCATGTGCAGGTAGCTGTGCGCCGGCACCGGCACCCCCGCCAGCGGTCGCAAAAACGCCGGGTTCGCATACAGCAGCGCCGCCGGAAATCGGCCCTCCGCCAACAACTTTTGCGGCCCATACAAATCTTTCAGCAGGCAGTTCAAAAGCTGCGCCCGCTGCTTTACCCCCGCTTCGATAAACCGCCACTCCTCCGCCGAGATCAGCAGCGGCACAATGTCGATCTTCCACGGCCGGTTCGCTCCCAGCGGATCGCCGTACACGTTATACGTAATCCCGTTGTCGCGAATCCGCCGCTCGGCCCGCTCCCACCGCGCTTCAATCTCCTCCGGGCCCAAGTCCCGCAGCGCATCCAGAAGGCGCGCCCAATGCGGCCGCGGACTCACCCCATCGCCCGTCGACTCATCAAAGGTCGCTCCGTACAACAACGGAGATTGGTAGAGATCGCCGGTGATCACGAGAGCCTGTCGCTCCCACTATCCGTCATCCGCCCGGCAACGTCAGTCGCCTGCGTCGCCGGGGCAGGCCAGCGCATATCCAGCGTCATCGGAAACACCGGGTTCTGCTCCTGAGGCGGAATCTGCACCGGTTCCTTAACCGTTGTCGTGCTCTGAAACCTCTCCATCCGCCGCTCCCGTGTCTCCTCGGCCGTCGTCGGTCGTGCATCGTAAAGGCCGCCATCCGGTTTTCCGGCAAAGTACGTGCACCGGCCCGCCACACGGGTCTTCCACGTATCAAGCAAGTCAAACTGCAAAGGCGTGTGCACAGGAATCGTTGGATGCAGCGTCGCATGGAGCCGCCGTGCACGGTATCGTACGCCCGCAATCGCCTCCCCCGGCCTGCCCGTCGGCGTCAACGGCACTCGCCGCCCATTGCAGGCGAGGGCATACCGCCCCTCCACCGCCAACCCGTTCACTTTCACCTGCACCCGCTCCAGTGATGAATCCACGCTCCGCCCCGTGCCCCCCGCCGTCGTCTCCTCGGCCAGCACGTTCCACGGCTCCAGCGCCTGCCGCAGCTCCACGGTCACGCCATCCACCTGCAAGCTGCCGATCGTCGGAAAACGGAACTCCGCCTGCAGCCGGAACCAGCTGTCCTCGAACGCAAACCCCGCCTCCCGCAAACGCCCCAGTACCTCCGCAAAATCCTGCTCGACAAAATACGGCAACATGAACCGGTCATGCAGCGCCGCACCCCAGCGAATCAGCGATCCAGCGAACGGCGTCCGCCAAAACACCGCTACCAGCGCCCGCACCAGCAACATCTGCAGCAATCCCATACGGAAATGCGGCGCCATCTCAAACGCCCGCAGCTCCAACAAGCCAGCGCGTGTGCCAGACCCCTCCGGCGGATACATCTTGTCGATGCAGAACTCCGCCCGGTGCGTATTGCCGGTCACATCCACCAGCAGATTCCGGAAAATTCCATCCAGCTCCGTCCCAATCACGGCCGGGCTAGAGCCCTTCGCCGGCAAGTGACTAAAGCTCAACTCGGCCTCATACAGTGCATCCGTCCGCGCCTCGTCAATGCGCGGATACTGGCTCGTCGGCCCCACATACATTCCCGCAAACAGGTAGGAAAGCGAAGGATGGTTCTGCCAGAACGTCAGCATCGACCGCAGCAAATCCGGCCTTCGCAACATAGGGCTGTCCGCGACCGTCGCCCCACCCAGCACGATATGGCTGCCCCCACCCGTCGCCGTATGGCTGCCGTCATACCCAAACTTGCCTTCGATCAGCCGGAACCGGTGCGCCTCCTCCGCGAGCAAGGCGCTCAGAGCCTCTAGATCATCCCACTCGCTCGTCGGCGGCAGGTTCACCTCCAGCACCCCGGGGTCCGGCGTCAGCCCAAACGAGCGCATTCGCGGATCGAAGTTCGGCGGATATCCCTCCACCCAGAGCGGCAATCTCACATACGCGCTTGTATCCTCAATGGCCGCCACCAGGTCCAGGTAGTCCGCCAATACCGGGGCAAACGGCAGAAACACGTGTAGCCGCCCCTCGCGCACCTCCACGCAAAGCGACGGCCGAATCAGAAGGGGAGCCGACTCGGGCTTCTCCGGCGCAAAAGGCAAAGTTTCCGGTTCCGGCTCACTGTCAAACATTGCCGAATGCCGCGCCGGCCGCGCGGGCAGGGCGACCTCACCCGCCGCGTCCCGCTCATACACCAACTCATCCGGCGCCACCCACGGCATCACCGTCACGGGCACGCGATACCCGATCGGCGAATCACCCGGCGCGAGCACCAGCCGCTCCGGCCGCTCGAACCAAAGCTGGCTCGACCACGCCAACACACCCCCGGGCTGCCGCCGCCGCAAAGGCAGCACATACCCGACCGGCTCATCCAGCCCGTCCCCAGCCTCAAAATTGAACGCCGGCAGCAGATTCTCCACGCTCACCCCGAGCCGCCGCGTCAACGCCTCTGCAAACCGCTTCGCCTCCGCATCCCCAAACCCGTACGCCGTCGTGGGCAGCGCAAACAGCGATCCGTCCTCCCAGACCGGCACCCCATCCACCCGCGAAAGACACATAAACGCCCACCGCGGCAGCATCTCATTCGGATACCACTTGCCCTGTCCCAGGTGCAGCAAACCGCCAGGTGCCGTCCGCTCGCGCAAGGCCCAGATCAGCTCCAACCCGCGCGTCCGCTTCGCCGGCCCCAGCGCCTCGAAGTTCCACTGCAGGCTATCCGGCTCGTCGATCCCCACAAACGTAGGCTCGCCGCCCATGGTCAGCCGCACATCCTGCGCGCGCAGATCGCGATCTACAGCATGCGCCACCGCACGTACCCGCGCCCACTCTGCCTCGCTGTAGGGCTTTGCCAGCCGCGCCGGCTCATTCACCCGCCCTACCGTCATGCTGTGGCTGAAGGTCACCCCCGCCGGCTCCACCGTTCCGCTGATCGGCGCCGCCTGGGACGGCGTAGGCGCGCATGCCAGCGGAATATGTCCCTCAGCCGCCAACAGCCCCGAGGTCGGATCGAACCCGATCCACCCTGCCCCCGGCAGGTACACCTCCGCCCACGCATGCAGATCCGCGCTGTCCACGCTCGGCCCCGTAGGCTCTACACCGGGGATCTCATCCTCCGCCAGCTGAACCAGATAGCCCGAAACAAACCGCGCCGCCAATCCCACCTGCCGGCAGATTTCCACCATAAGCCAAGCCGAATCGCGGCACGATCCACACCGCAGCCCCAGCGTCTCCTCCGGGCTTTGCACACCGTGCTCCATGCGCAGGTTGTAGGCGATCTCCGCCTGCAGTCGCTGGTTCAGCCCCACCAGAAAACTCACTACCGACTGCTTTTCGCGCGAAACCCCACCCAGAAACCCCCGCAGTCCAGGCCCGGCAAACCCGGCTGCCATGTACGGTGCCAGGTCAGCCGCCAACTCCGCCGAATACCGCAGCGGAAAGCTCTCAGACCCCGGCTCCACTACAAAATCAAAAGGGTTCTGCGGCGTCATGTCCACCAGCAGATCTACCGCTACCCCAAACACCTCGGTCCGCCCCGCAAGGCTCACCTGCGCCACATGATTCCCAAGCGCATCGAACCCCCACCGCAAACTGTGCTCTGCCGGCTCCACCTGCAACTCGTAGCCCAGCACCGGCGTGCGGCAGTGCGGGGAAGGGCGCAGCTGCACCGTCTGCGGCCCCAGCGCGACAGCTCTCTGATAGCGGTACTCCGTCCGGTGCTGCAGTGCAACCTGTGTTCCCATGCGCCCCCGCGGCTATTGCCGGTTCATGACAAAGTGTGGTCGCCCGAGCAGGTCTGTTGCCCTGTTCAGCTCCTCTCCGCCCGTCGTTCCTTTGCGTCGTTGTGGTGTCTTTTCAGGCTATCCTACCCAACTCCTTCCTTGATCGATGAACTTGATCGATCAACCGCTTTCGCAAAACGCCTGGTCCGCTGCCGTCTCCGGTAACCGTCGGACCGTGCGCTACACTAACGTTCTCCGGAACGCCGCCGCGCGAACATCCCAAAATCCAAGGACGCCATGCTCATCCTCTCTGAGTTCGACATCCAGTTCCAACTGCCGTTCGCCACGCCCATGGTGGCCGTTCTGCACCTTCACCCGTCGCTCGAACCGCGCCTGAAATCCGGCAACGAACTCAAAATCGAGCAGCTCATCGGCGCAAATCCCGCCGACAACCTCCTCGTCCCCTCCACCGACTACCTCGACGCGTTCGGTAACCGCTGCGCCCGCTTCGTCGCGCCCGCCGGCCACATCCGCCTCACCGGCAACAACCTCATCGAAACGCTCGACGACAACCCCGATCCCCTGTACCCCGGCGCGCAGCAGTCGCCCATCGAAGACCTGCCCGCCGAAACACTCCGGTTCCTGCTTCCCAGCCGCTACTGCGAGACAGACCGCTTCGGCGCCATCGCGCATGACCTCTTCGGCCACTTCAGACCCGGCTGGGACCGCGCGACCGCCATCCGCGACTGGGTCCACGACAAGGTCATCTTCAACTACAACGCCGCGCGTCCCACCAAAACCGCGATGGATGTCTTTACCGAGCGCATCGGTGTCTGCCGCGACTTCCAGCATCTTGCTCTCACCCTCACCCGCTGCATGAACATCCCCGCCCGCTACGTCACCGGCTACATCGGCGACATCCGCCGTCCCTTCTCCGGCCCCGGCGACTTCAGCGCCTGGTACCAGGTCTGGCTCGACGGCAAATGGATCGATCTCGACGCCCGCCACAACTACCCGCGCCTCGGCCGCATCCTGATGGCCACCGGCCGCGACGCCGCCGACGTCGCTATCACCACCAGCTTCGGCGCCGCCTACCTCACCTGGTTCTACGTCGAATCCAACGAGATCGACGCCGCCGGCCAAAGAGTCGCACGACCCTCCACGATCCCCATGAAGCCTGCGCCGACCAGCGACTCCAGTACCCCCACGCAGAGCAACAGCAGCCAGTTCAGTCCCAGCCAAACCCAGTCGGCAACGACCTAGCTGTCGCCCCCTGAACCTCGTTCCTGCCTCTCTAAATCCAGACAACGGCACGTGCCCACAAACGGGACCGAGCGGCAGACGGCCTTCTGGTCGTCCCTTCCGTCGCGTGTCGGCTTCTGTGATCATTGTTGCCCTCCTTCGCTCGCCCTTCGGCTTGATGTGCGTGACACCGCTTGTTCTCTATAAACGCACGAAATCCGCCTGAGCGAGCGTCCTGTTTCAGGGCGGAGCATCCCCCAAAGGACGTAGCGATTTCCGCCTTTTCTTCGCCAATACCCCTAAACATTTCGCCGATCCTGCCGATGATCTAGGTAATCCCGCTGCGCGCCTCGAAGGTGCGCTTCGGGCTTGATCTCAGACCCGGTTTCCGGCGCAGGCCTTCGCTCTTTGAAGCCCTCCGCGGCACTGCGTCCGGGCTCACAGCGTGAGGAGAAAGACGTGTCTCGATCAACAGCTTTTATCGCACCGCAGTGGTTCTGGAAGACGTTGCTCTCCAGGCGGCCGCTGCACCTTGTCGGCGGTTTCTTCCTGCTTCTGCTTCTCGGCCTCGCGGCGGTGGCGCAGGGACCAGGCCTGACGTTTAGCGCCACTCCTGTCGCCACCGCCTCCCAGTCGGTTGCGGTCACCCTGACGGTGCGCGGCAACGGTCAGGCCGCCAATCCCATGGCGCTTACGGGCGGGATCACGGGTCTCGACTTCGCCGTCTCTGATGCAGGCACCTGCGCCACCGGTATGCCAGTCGTCAGCGGCCAGACCTGCACCGTGTACGTGGTCTTCACCCCTCTTTATCCCGGTGTTCGCCAAGGGGTGGTGGAACTGCTCTCGGCAGACGGACAAACGGTCCTCGCCAGCGCGCGGCTCAGCGGCATCGGCCAGGGTGGCCTTCCCGTTCTCGTCCCTGGCACCATCAACACCGTCGCCGGCGACGGTCAATGGATCTACCACGGCGACGGTGTCCTCGCGACCTCGGCCCCGGTCTTCCTTCCTAACGGCCTCGCCGTCGACGGCGCCGGCAATCTTTTCTTCTCCGATTCCAGCAACAACCGCGTCCGTCGCGTCGACGCCAAAACCGGCCTCATCTCCACCGTTGCCGGCGACGGCACCGCCGGCTACTCCGGCGACAACGGCACCGCGACCCAGGCCGAAGTCAACAACCCCACCGGCCTTGTCCTTGACGGTGCCGGCGATCTTTACATCGCCGACAGCGCCAACAACCTCATCCGCCGCGTCGACGCGGTAACCGGCCTCATCACCACCGTCGCCGGCACGCCCGGCACCACCGGCTACACCGGCGACGGGGGCCTCGCGGCAAACGCCACCCTCACCGGTCCCCAGGGTCTCGCGCTCACCCCGGCCGGCGATCTCCTTATCGCCGACAGCGGCAACGCCGCCGTTCGCCTCCTCACCTTCGCCTCCAACCACATCACCACCGTCGCCGGCACCGGCGCGCAGGGCTACAACGGCGATAGCATCCTCGCCACGACGGCCCAACTCAACGAGCCCTGGGGCGTAGCCGCTCGCTCCGACGGTGCGATCGCCATCGCCGACCTCAACAATCACCGCATCCGCCTCGTGAGCACCGCCGGTGTGATCACCACCGTCGCCGGCACCGGCGTACGTGGCTTCTCCGGCGACAGCTCTGCTGCCGCGACCGCCCAGCTTAACAGCCCTGCCGCTGTCGCCTTTGATCCCGCGGGCGATCTCCTCATTGCCGACGCCGGCAACAACCGCGTGCGCGGCATCTATGGCTCGCCCGGCATTATCACCACCCTCACCGGCACCGCCAGCGAAGAGTTTGCCGGCGACGCCGGCCCCGCCGATCAGGCCAGCCTCTACGGTCCCTATGCGCTTCTGTTCGATCCGATGGGCAACATCTGGATCTCGGATATGTTTCACAACCGCGTTCGAAAGATCAGCGGTTCCTCGCTCGGCATCGCCTACAGCGCCATGCGCGTCGGCAAGACCTCCGCGCCCGTGCTCGAGATGCTTTATAACGCCGGCAACAACAATCTCACCCTCGCCGCACCCGTGCTGCACGAAGCCGCCCTCGATCCCGCGACCACCACCTGCAACACCGCCGCTATGTCCCCCACGGTCTTCTGCAACATGGGCGTCGAGTTCGCTCCGACCGAGGTGGGGCAGAGCATCAGCGGCTCGGTCCAGTGGCCCTCCGACGCTCCCAACGTCACTCCCGTCGACAATCTAAGCGGCCAGGTGCTCAGTGTTGAGCCCACCAGTGTCGCCCTTGTCGCCGGCGCCAATCCCGGCCTGCTCGGCAAACCGCTCTCTCTCTCCGCAACCGTCACCAGCGCCGACACCGGGCGCACCGGCACTGTAACCTTCGTCGAAGGCTCCAGTACATGGTGCAACGCCGTCCCGCTCGCCGCCGACGGCACCGCGAGCTGCACGATTCCCAGCCTTTCGCTCGGCACCCATGTCTTCACCGCCAACTACTCCGGCGATGACAACAATGCCGCCAGCAACTCGGCTCCCTACAACGAAACCATCAAGCAACAGGCCGCTCTAGCGTTCGCCGTTTCCCCGGTGCAGTCCGTCGTCACCAGCAACGTGACGCTCACGTTGAACTCGGCCGATCAAACCGGCACGCCGACCGGCACGGTCGTCTTCTACGATGGCTCCACGGCACTTGCCTCCGTGACGCTCGACAGCAACGGCGCGGCCACCTGGCGTACGAGCACCCTCGCCATCGGTACGCATCTGCTCTCTGCGCAGTACTCCGGCGACTCCGCCAACGTCGGCGGCACCTCCAACACCGTCACGCAGCAGGTCATCCAGGCAAGCACCTCGACTACCCTGGCCAGCTCCAATGCCAATCCCACGGTGGGCAGCAACATCACTTTGAACGCCGCCGTCTCCAGCACAAACGGCCCGTCCCCCACCGGCTCAGTGCAATTTGTCGACGGCACCGGTCCAAACGCCGTAGCTCTCGGCAGCGTCCCGCTTACAAACAGCGGCACGGTCAGCTTCTCCACCGCGGGTCTCACGCCCGGTACGCATAACATCACAGCCGTTTACAGCGGCGATGCCGATAACGCCGCCAGCACCTCCGCGCCCATGGTGGAGACCGTGCAGCAGATTGCCACCGTCACCACCGTTGCCACGGACGCAAACCCGCTTAACGCCAAGGCCACCCTGCATCTTTCAGCAACGGTCGCCCTCGCACCCGGCGCCACCGCAGATGGCCCGCTAAGCGGCAGCATCAGCTTCTTTGACGGGGCAAACCAACTTGGCAGTGTGGCCGTCAATGCCTCCGGCAGCGCCACGCTCGCTGTCTCCACACTCAGCGTCGGCACCCACCCCATCACGGCCGCTTTCACCGGCAGCACGAACTACGCGGTAAGCACATCGCCCGTCGTGAACCAGACCGTCCAGCAAACAGCCTCGCAGACCAGCCTGTCTTCCAGCAGCACAACAAGCCTCGCCGGCAAGGCGATCACCCTGCAGACCACAGTGATTGGGGCGACGGGCACCCCCACCGGCTCCGTCATCTTCCATGACGGCTCAGCCCAGCTCGGCAGCGCCAACCTGGACGCCAACGGCAACGCCAGCCTCACCCTGTCCTCGCTCAGCGCCGGTACCCACAATCTCACCGTCTCGTACATCGGCGACGCCAACTTCGCTTCATCCATCTCTGCCGTCCTGCAACAGACGGTGCAGCTCGCACGGCCTAACCTCACCCTGAGCGGACCGGCTAATTCCGTCGACGCCGGTACCGTTGTCCAGCTCCCCGTGACAATCGCTGGCCCCGGCGTGAGCCCCACCGGCACCCTCACATTGCAGGAGGGCAACACGGTCCTGACCACACTTACGCTCTCTGCGGGTAGTAACTACGCCTTCTCCACCGGCAGCCTGTCCCTGGGCACGCACACGCTCACCGCCACCTATAGCGGCGACGCCGACAACGCCGCCGCCGTCTCCTCGGCCGTAACCGTCGTCGTTCAGCAGGCTCCAACCAGCACCGCGCTCACAAGCTCGGCGAACCCGCTCACGCAAGGCGCATCCCTCACCCTTAACGTCGCCGTCACCAGCGACAGTCCCAAGCTCAGCGGCACGGTGACCTTTTTCGACGGCGCAACCCGCCTCGGCACCGCAACAGTAGCGGCAGGTGGCACAGCCTCCCTGAATCTCACCACGAACCTCAGCCTTGGCCAACACGCGATCACCGCTGTCTACAACGGCGACGGCACTCACGCAGTGTCGACCTCTTCTGCGCTGCAGGAATTGGTAGTCCAGGCGGTTGCTGCCGCACTCAGCTCCAGCAACAACCCCTCACCCAGCGGCGGCAACGTCGTCTTTACCGCTTCCTTCGCCGGTAACGGTGTCTCGGCCTCCGGCATCGCTACCTTTCGCGACGGCGGCACGCTGCTGGCCACCGTGCCCCTCACGCCAACCGGTCTGGCGACCTACGCCACCTCCGCCCTCGCCGTCGGCGCACATACCATCACCGCCACCTACAGCGGCGATCAAAACTACGCCGTAGCCACGGCGCAGCTCACCCAAACCGTCGTCAGCGACAGCACACAGATCACACTCTCTGCCAGCGCTACCTCGTCCGTCTATGGCCAGCCGCTCACCTTTTCGGCAACGGTTACCAGCAATGGCGGCATTGCCACCGGAACCGTCGCCTTCACGGAGGGTGGGGCCACCCTGGGCACAACGCAGCTCAACGCCAACCAGCTTGCCACCTTCACCACGGCCTCGCTCTCTCCCGGCAACCACGCCATTACCGCCCAGTACCTCGGCAATGGGGCAGCCAACGCTTCGCTCACCACGCCCTTGACCGTCTCCGTCAAGCAAACCACGTCACTGGCCGTAGCCTCCAGCGGCAATCCCTCCCTCACCCTCAACGCCGTCACCTTCACGGCGACCCTCACGGACGCAGGCGCCGCGACGGCCACCGGCCCGGTCAATTTCTCCGATGGCGCCACAAACCTCGGTTCGGCCGCGCTTGACGCCTCCGGTCACGCCTCGCTCACCCTACCGCAGCTCTCCGCCGGCAATCACGTCATCACCGCGGCTTATAACGGTGACACCGCCGACCTTCCCAGTAACTCAGCACAGCTCAACCAGGTCATCCAGCTGCGGTCCACGGCGGCGACGGTCACCGGCTCGGCCACCGATCCCACCAACCCTCAACAGGTCACACTGATTGCCGTCGTCAAAGGTACGGGCAGCGTTCCTCCCTCCGGCAGCGTGAGCTTTACGGCGGGCCCACTCACGCTGGGCGTGGCTGCGGTAGACAACACAGGCGTCGCCACCATCACGGTCATCTTCGAAACAACTCTGCAACAGGTCCAGGCCAGCTACACAGGAGACGTCTCCTACGCCGCCTCACAATCCGCGGTCACGCCCATCACTGCAGGTCAGGCTGCGCAATTCACCTTGAACCTTAGCTCGCAGAACATCGCACTCGTCACCAAACAGCACACCACGGTCACGCTTACTTTGGCCTCCGTCAAAAACTTCACGGACAACATCGTTCTCGGCTGCGAAGGCCTGCCTTATGCCGCCACCTGCACCTTCACTCAATCGCAACTGGCCCTTAACGCGAATGGCTCCGTCACCACAACACTCGTCGTCGACACCGGTAATCCGCTCGGTGCAGGCTCCTCGACAACCGCCTCCCTCCGCAGCCGGCCCGGCACCACGCTGCTCTGCTTCACACCGGCAGGACTGCTTCTGCTCCTCTTAGGTCGCCGCGCCCGAACCGCCAGCCGCAGCAAGCTCTCCGCGCTGCTCCTGCTTGCCTTCACCCTCACCCTCGCGGTGGGCGCCACCGGCTGCAGCGGCCTCAGCATCAGTGGCACGCCGCCGGGCACCTACAGCTTCAAGGTCGTCGGTACAGGCCAGGGCTCCGGCACAACGCAGGCGCAGACCGTCACGCTGGTGGTGACCCAGTGAATCTCACCCAACGTCTACTCCTCTTCGCCGCGCTTCTCTTCCACGTTCTGTTCGCAAACCAACTCCACGCACAAGCCGTTCCCACGGCCTCGGGCCCAGGCAGCTACGTCGCGGTAGGCGGCGGCCTCTCCTGGTTCCAGGCCGACTACGGCCACCGCGACCTCGGCGGCGGCATCCTCTACGCCGAAGTCAACCCGCAGTGGCGCTTCGGGCTCGAAGGCGAAGCCCGCTTCCTTCACGTCCACACTGCCCAGGACGTCACCGAGGCCAACTACCTCGGCGGCGTCCGGGTCGCCATCCTCCACCCCCGCAAGCTGCAGCCCTACGCCAAAATCCTCGCCGGCGTCGGCAAGATCACCTTGCCCTACGGCTACGCGCACGGATCGTTTCTCGCCTACGCCCCTGGCGCGGGTCTCGACATCGCACTCACAGATCGCCTCAGCATTCGCGCCATCGACGTCGAATACCAACGCTGGCCCAGCTTCCCCTATGGCAGCCTAAGCCCCTACGGCGTCAGCGCCGGCCTGCTCTTTCGCCTCAATGCCGTTCGCCACTATCCATCCCGCTAAAAGCTTGATTCGTAAAACGAATCACACTCTGCTGCTTGCAGCGGGGCTGCTCGAAGCCTAGTCTGGCCCCATGCCGAACTCCCCAGTGCAGTCCGATCTACTCGCCCCCGACGAACTGCGCAAAATGAACGCCTACTGGAGCGCCTGCAACTATATGTCGGCCTGCATGCTCTATCTCCGCGCCAATCCGCTGCTGCGCGAACCGCTCAAGCCCGAACACATCAAGCGCCGCCTGCTCGGCCACTGGGGTACCGATCCCGGCCAGTCTTTCGTCTGGGTGCACCTCAATCGGCTGATCAAAAAGTACGATCTAAACGTCCTCTACGTCGCCGGTCCCGGCCATGGTGCGCCCGCCACGCTGTCCAACGGCTACCTCGAAGGTCACTACTCCGAAATTTATCCCGATCGCGGCCGTAACGAGGCCGGCATGCTGCGCCTCTTCCAGATGTTCAGCTTCCCCGGCGCGCTCGGCAGCCACTGCACCCCGGAGACCCCAGGCTCGATTCATGAGGGCGGGGAACTCGGCTACAGCCTCTCGCACGGCTTCGGTGCGGCCTTCGACAACCCCGATCTCATCGTTGCCGTGGTCGTCGGCGACGGCGAAGCCGAAACCGGCCCGCTCGCCACCTCCTGGCACTCCAACAAGTTCCTCAACGCCGCCCGCGACGGCGCCGTGCTTCCCATCCTCCATCTCAACGGCTACAAAATCGCCAACCCCACCATCCTCGCCCGCCTCGAGGACGACGAGCTCGAGCAGCTCTTCCGCGGCTACGGCTACACCCCCTACTTCGTCGAAGGTCACGAGCCCGAGCTCATGCATCAGCAAATGGCTGCCGTCATGGAGCAATGCGTCCTCGCCATCCGCGACATTCAGGCTAAAGCCCGTACCGAAGGCGCCACGAACGCCGGTCGCCCACGCTGGCCCATGATCGTCCTCCGCTCGCCGAAGGGCTGGACCTGCCCCAAATCCGTCCACGGCCACAAGCTCGAAAACTTCTGGCGCGCCCATCAGGTGCCCATCACCGATCCGCTCACCGACCCAACCTCCCTCGCACTCGTCGAAGGCTGGCTGCGCAGTTACAAGCCCGAAGAACTCTTTGACGAACACGGCACCCTCATCCCCGAGCTTCAGGAGATGGCGCCCAAGGGCGATCGCCGCATCAGCGCCAACCCCCACGCCAACGGCGGTTATCTCACGGTTCCACTCGACCTTCCGCCCTTTAAAGACTACGGCGTCACGATCGAAACACCCGCCGCGAAGTATGAGTCCCCCACGGCCACCCTCGCCAACTTTCTCCGCGACGTCATGAAGCGCAACATGACCAACTTCCGCGTCTTCGGCCCTGATGAAACCGCCTCCAACAAGCTCGAAGAAATCTACCAAGCCTCCAAAAAAACCTGGCTCGAGCCTGAACTCCCCGAGGACGTCGACGGCACAGAGATCGCTCGCGACGGCCGCGTCATGGAAATGCTCTCCGAGCACACCCTCGAAGGCTGGCTGGAGGGCTACACCCTCACCGGCCGCCACGGCCTGCTCAACTCCTACGAAGCCTTCATTCACATCATCGATTCCATGTTTAACCAACACGCCAAGTGGCTCGAAAAGTCTAAAAAAGAGCTAGGCTGGCGCGCCCCCATCCCATCGCTCAACCTGCTCATCAGCTCCCTCGTCTGGCGCCAGGACCACAACGGCTTCACCCATCAGGATCCCGGCTTCCTGGACATTGTCACCAACAAAAGCCCCGAAGTCGTCCGCATCTATCTCCCGCCCGACGCCAACTGCCTGCTCTCGGTAGCCGACCACTGCCTCCGCTCCCGCGACTACATTAACGTCATCGTCTCGGACAAGCAGCCGCATCTCGTCTTCCTCAACATGGAAGACGCCGTGAAGCACTGCACCAAGGGCATCGGCATCTGGGACTTCGCCTCCACCGACAAATGCGTCGAGCCGGACGTCGTCATGGCCTGTGCGGGCGACATCCCCACCATGGAATCCGTCGCCGCCGTCGCCATCCTCAAGGACTGGTTTCCCCAGCTCAAAATCCGCTTCGTCAACGTCGTTGACCTGTTCAAGCTCCTGCCTCAATCCGCCCATCCGCACGGTCTCTCCGACGATGATTTCGACTCGCTCTTCACCGTCGACAAGCCCATCATTTTCAACTTCCACAGCTATCCCACGCTCATCCATAAGCTCGCCTACAAACGCCGTAATCACGAGCGCATGCACGTCCACGGCTACCGTGAAAAGGGCAACATCGATACGCCGATGGAGCTCGCCATCATCAACAAGATCGACCGCTATCACCTCTGCATGGACGTCATCGACCGCGTCCCGCAACTCCAGCGCACCGGCGCGCACGTCCAGGAATGGCTCCGCGATCAGGTCATCGAAAGCCTCCAGTACGCCTACAGCGAAGGCATCGATCGCCCCGAAACCGCCAACTGGATCTGGCCCGGCAACAAGCCGGAGGTCCATGGAGGTCAAAGTCCCACGAGCCCGAGCAAATAACCATGTCCAACTCCGGCACCATCCTCGCCCTCAACAGTGGCTCGTCCTCACTCAAGCTGGGCTGCTACGGCCCCTCACCCACAACCCCTAGGGAAGAACAACTCATCCTCACCGGAGCGGCCGATGGCATTGGCCGCTCCGAAGGGAAACTCAGCCTCCGCGCCGCCGACGGCACGGTGTTGCTCGACCAAGCTCACGTTTCAGAATCACAGGACCAGGCCCTCGACCGCCTCACCGCCGCGCTCGCGCAGCACCTACCCGCGCCGATCGCCGCCGTAGGGCACCGCGTCGTGCACGGCGGTCCCAAACTCCGCGAGCATCAACGCATTACACCTGCCGTTCTGGACCAACTCAAAGCCTCAGAAGACTTGGCGCCCCTGCACATTCCGCAGGCGCTCAAACTCATTCAAAGAGCCGAACAGCTCTACCCCGGCGTCCCGCAGTTCGCCTGCTTTGACACCACCTTCCACCGCTCCATGCCGCCCGTCGCCACGCACCTGCCTATCCCGGCGCGCTTCTTCGCGCAGGGTGTGCAGCGCTATGGCTTTCACGGCCTCTCCTGTGAATCCGTCATGCGCCGCCTGACCAGGGAAGCTCCCAAACCCCCTGCCCGCGTCATCATCGCCCATCTCGGCAACGGGTCCAGCGTCACTGCGGTCCAGGACGGCAAATCGCTCGATACCTCCATGGGCCTGAGCCCCACCGGCGGCATCCCCATGAGCACCCGCTCCGGCGATCTCGACCCCGGCGTCCTCCTCTACCTGCTCCGCACCGAAAAACTCACCCCCGAGGCCCTCGAGCACCTTCTCGACCACGACTCCGGCCTCTCCGGCCTCTCCGGCGGCGAAGGCGACATGCAGCAACTCCTGCAACGGGTCGCCTCGAACGACTCCGCAGCCACGCTGGCCGTCGAAGCCTTCACCACCGGCGTCCTCAAAGCCGTCGGCGCCTACACAGCCCTGCTTGGCGGTCTGGACCTACTCGTCTTCACCGGCGGCATCGGCGAACACAGCGAAGAGATCCGCAACCGCATCGTCAGTCGCCTGCAGCACCTCACCGGCGGCCAGCCGCCCGCCCGTGTATTGCCCGCACAGGAGGAACTGGAGATCGCCTACCACTGCCGCCAACTTCTCGATAACTGACATCAGGGTTTGCTTGTCATCCCGAAAGGAATCCGCGTTACGCGCCGCCACCGATCACGAGCAGCCGCGGCCGCGACCAAACCCATGTCCGCCCACGTCCGCCTATGCCCGCCCATGTCACAGATCGAGACGATTTCGTGTCCCGTTCGGGGGAGAGAGCCCGGCCTGCCGCACCGATAAAATAGCCGTAGGGGCTTGGCGTCAACCCACGGCACCCACGGAAACTGTCAGCTATGAAGCCGCCCATTGGATTCGTCATCGTCACCTATAACCGGCCGGAGCAGACCATCCATCTCTGCCAGCGCCTCAACGAGATGTTCGGTGCGCCCCCTATCGTCGTCCACCACGACTATGGGCAATGTGACTTGAACCGCTCCGCCTTGCCCGGCAACGTCAGCGTCGTTGAAAAGTGGCGCGGCACCGGCTGGGGCTCCCTCGCCGTCGTCGACGCCCAACTCTCCGCCATCCGCCAGCTCTACAACACCGCCGACCCCGACTGGTTCGTGCCCCTCAGCACCTTCGACTACCCCATCCAAACCGCCGACCGCATCCTCGAAGACCTCCGCACCGCCGAGGTCGACGCCTTCTTCGACCTGCGCCCCATCCACGACCTCGGCCAGCGCTACATTAACGAAGGTCTCGGCGAATTAGCCTTCAACCACCCCCGCTACTCCCAGGGCGCCTTCAACCGCTACGTCGCCCTGCCGATCATCAGCGTCAAAACGGCTCGCCGCATTCGCCAGCCCAACGAAGCCTGGGTCTGGAAGAACAAAACCCTGATCCGCCGCTTTACCCCGTTCGACGGCACGCTGCAGTGCTACGGTGGCGACTCCTGGTTCACCGCCAACCGCCGCATCGCCCGCTTCCTCCTCGACGAATCGCCGCTTTGGCAGCGCCTGCACAAGCACTTCGAGAACCGTTCCATCCCGGAGGAGGCCTTCTACCACACCCTTCTCGGCAACACGTCCGGATTTCGCCTCTCGCCGGAAAACCTCCGCTACACCGACTGGAAAGGCTGCTACGCGCATCCCCGCACCCTCGGCCGCGAGGACTTCCCGCGCCTGCTCGCCTCCCCCAAGCACTTCGCCCGCAAGTTCCCCTTCCACCCAGACATGCTTCAGGAGCTGGATACGGCGGTCGCCGGCAAGCTGGTGACCGCTTAAGCTGAAAAGCATGTCGGTGCCTCGCACCGACTGGCGGCACCTACCATTTCCGCACCGACCGCGTCTTCACCCCTTGCACCGTAGCTCAGGTCCAGGACGCCGTCCGCAGTGTGCCGCATCGGCGCGCCCTCGGCACCCGGCACTCCTTCAACAGACTCTTCTGAAAACTCGTCGTCGAATCGCAACTTCCAGCGCCAAGCCTCCGTCTTAAGTTCAAGGTTCAGTCAGAGATAAGGAGCACCATGGCGTTCAAATTGATGTATTGGTCAGTTACCCTGCTCTTCTTTTTCTCCCTTGGGCTGTGCCTCGAACGCCGGGCCTACGCCTACACCGATCCGGGTTCGTGCCTTCTGCTCTTCCAAAGCATGGGCGCGGTGGCTTCGGGTGCGCTCTTCTACTTCCGCCGCAGTCTCAAGCGCCTCTTCACGCGGACCGAGTCCAAGAAGCCGCTCCCTACCCAGGTCATGGCGTCCCGGGCGGACTCCTAAGACGGAGTCCCTCGTGCAGATAAATCTGCTCACACCGGCCGCCGCTCGTACCTTTCGTGACCCCGCCGGCAGCGTAGAAATCAGACCCGACGGTGCTTATCGCTTCATCCAGCCCGCCTTTGAGGCCGAGTTGCTGGCGTTCCTCACCTCGCCGCTCGCCGCCCGTCTGGTCGCTGAAGGCCGCCTCGTCTCCAGCGAGGTCCTTACCCTCGGCCAGGCCGGCACCACCCTTCCGTCGGAGCACACAGACGGCGAACCGCTCGTCCTGCGCCACCCCCTCATCGCCTTCCCCTCGTATCCTTGGGAGTGGTCACCCGCCCTTTGGCTGGCTGCCGCCGAGCTCACCCTGTCTCTCTGCCGCGACCTCCTCGCCGAAGGCTGGATCCTTAAAGACGCCACCCCGCTCAACATTCTCTTTCGCGGCACGCAGCCCGTCTTCGTCGATGTCCTCTCCGTCGCCCGCCTCGATCCCACCCAGCCCATCTGGTTTGCCTATGGCCAGTTCATCCGCACCTTCCTGCTGCCAGTGATCGCCAACGCCCGCCTCGGTTGGCCGCTGCGCACCGCCATGCTGCGGCGCGACGGCTTTGAGCCCGAAGAGCTCTACCCCCTGCTGTCTTGGGCGGCCCGCCTGCGCCAGCCGGCACTCTCCGCCATCACGCTTCCATCGTTGCTCGGTCGCCTGCGTCCCTCCGCCGCTCGGCAGGGAACCGCGCCCACCCGCCGCGAAGGCGACCCTGAACTCGTAGACCACATCCTCCGCAAAACCCTCGAATCCCTCGCCCGCCAGATGCGCCGCGCCGTACCGCCGCCGCGGCCCTCCCGCTGGACCGCCTACACCGGCACCGCCACGCACTACACGGAGGCCGATCACGCCGCCAAGCAGGCCTTCGTCTCCGCCGCCCTTGCCCGCCGCCGCCCCAACCGCGTCCTCGACGTCGGCTGCAACAGCGGCGTCTATTCCGAACTCGCCGCCGTCGCCGGTGCCGAGGTCATCGCCCTTGACACCGACCAGCACACCGTCGACACGTTCTGCCGCCGCCTCACCGGTACCGGCAAGCGCATCCTTCCACTCGTCGCCGATCTCGCCAACCCCACCCCCGCTGCCGGCTGGCGCAACCGCGAAAGCCGCGGCTTCCTCGACCGCTGCAAAGGCAGCTTTGACGCCGTGCTGATGCTCGCCGTCCTTCACCACCTCCTGCTGCACGATCAGGTGCCGCTCGCCGAAATCGCCGAACTCTGCGCCGCGCTCACCTCTGCCACACTCGTCCTTGAGTGGGTCCCGCCCACCGACATCATGTTCCGTGGGCTCGTCCGTGGCCGCGACGCCATCTTCGCCGGCATTACCGAAAGCAACTTCCGCGCCACGTTCTCTCTTCACTTCCAGACCGTCGCCGAGCAGCCGCTCGCTAACGGCCGCATCCTGTTCCACTTCGAACGCCGCACACCTCCTGCCTCTCGTGAAAGCTCTGGGGCGTGAAGGCGTTCGTCTCCATTGCCGCCGTCGCCTTCGCGGTCGCCAATCTCTACCTGCTCTACCTCACAGGCCCGCTGGTCTCGCCGCAGCACCAGTTGATCTTTCACCTGCCAGGCGCCGCGACCCCGCTCTTCACCGCGGCCATCGTTGACGTTCTCGCGCTTACGATTCTGCTTACGCTGCTCCTTTTCTGGACGCAGGCGCACCCCCGCTGCCGCCTTCTGCTCTGGACCGTGCTCGTTCTTCCGCTCCCGGCCGTCCTGCTCGCAACGGTTGCTACCTTCTCCGGCCATCCAGCGAACGTCTGGCTACTGGGGGCCTTCCTCTTTCTCCCCGCTGCGGCCTTTTCCTTCACGCTCGCCCGCCTGGGTGCGCTGGTGCCGCTCTTTCGTCGCTCGGAAGCCAAGCTCACCACGAGCTTCACCCTGATTTCCTGCGCCGGTCTGCTCCTCTTCGGCCAACTGCTCTGGAATGGTTGGGTGACCCGTCACCTCAATCCGCCGTTCATCGCCCGCGCGCCAGCCTCGCTCGGGATCGGAACACCGCAAAAGCCGCAACCGCGCGTCGTCTGGGTCGTCCTGGACGAACTCTCGTACCGGCAGATCTTTACGAACCGCCAGCCCGGCCTCGCCCTGCCCAACTTCGACCGCCTGGCCGGTGTGTCCACGGTGCTCACCCGCACACAGGCCGCCGCCGAATACACCCGCCTCGCCGTCCCCTCCCTGCTCACCGGTCTCCCGCTCACCGCCACCGTGCCCACCGCGGACGGCCGGCAGCTGCTCCTCCACGTCCGCGATACCCCTGGCTGGCAGCCGCTTCAACCGGGGAACACCGTCTTCGCCGACGTCGCCCGCACCGGTCTGCCCACCGGCATCGCCGGCTGGTATGAGCCCTACTGCCGTCTCTTACCTCGCGTCCTCAACACCTGCTCCTGGACCTATCGCGACGATCTGCCCGAGGGTCTTTCCGCTACCGCCTCCTTCGCCGCGAACGCTCTGGCCCCCGTCCGTACGGCGGCAAAGGCCGTCCGCCTCCTCGGCAACCTGGTGCAACCGGCGCCGCAGCCGGACGAAGCCGGCCAACTCGACGTCGAGCGCCACGCCGCCGACTACCGCGATCTCTACGCCGCCGGCGACCTGCTTCTACACAAACAATCCACCGGGCTTCTTCTGCTCCACATGCCCATCCCCCACCCCTGGGGCTTCTACGACCGCCGCACCGCCAGCTTTCCCCCGCACCGCACCTCCTACCTAGACAACCTCGCTCTCGCCGACCTCTACGTCGGCCACATCCGCCGGCTCATGGAGGCCGACGGCACCTGGGACCGCACCACCCTCATCCTCATGGGCGACCACGGCTGGCGCACCCACGACATCTGGCGTCCGTCCGGCTTCTGGACCCGCGAAGAGGAGCAGGCCAGCCACGGCGGCACCCTCGCCGACCGCCCGGCTGTGTTCATCAAACTCCCCGGCCAACAGCTCCCCGCGCGCCTCGACGCAACCTTCGCCGCCTATCGCACCCGCACCCTCATCGACGATGTAGTCGCAGGCCGATTGCACACCCCGGACGATCTCAGGCGATGGATTGAATCCACTCCCCGCTAGCGAATGCGGCCTTAGGGACGGGCAGGAGTGAATGGCCACCCCGTAACCCCCGACTCCTCTCCTGAGCGCAGCGAAGGACCTGCTAATCCCCCTAGTTTTGTCATCCTGAACGCAGCGAAGGACACGCCAATCTCCATGGTTTGTCATCCTGAGCGCAGCGAAGGACCCGCTGTTTGGTCGAGGACTCTGCCGCGTCAGTCAACAGCTCATAAACTCGTCACTCATAACTCAACAAATCTTCAACGGACCAGCACAGCCGTCAAGTGGATGTACCCTGCTGAAACGGACACGATCCGCAACGTTCCCCTGCTCCGGAGGCACCCGAAATAACCCAGACATCTCGCCCCGCAATGGGCAAACTGCGCCTGATCCCGCTCCTCGCCGCCACCTACTTCATGGTCTCCGGCGGTCCCTACGGCCTGGAGGACATCATCGGCGAGGCGGGCTACTGGCGCGCCCTGCTCATCCTCGCCGTCCTGCCGTTCCTCTGGAGCCTGCCCACCTCGCTCATGGTCGGTGAACTCGCCAGCAGCCTCCCGGCGGAGGGCGGCTACTACGTCTGGGTGCACCGCGCACTGGGCCGTTTCTGGGGCTTTCAGGAGGCTTGGCTTTCGCTTGCCGCCAGCGTCTTTGACATGGCCATCTACCCCACCATCTTCGTCCTGTACCTGGGCCGCGTCGCTCCGGCATGGACCTCCGGCTACCGCGGCACCCTCTGGGCGCTCGCGGTCGTGATCGTCTGCACGCTGTGGAACCTGCGCGGCGCCAAACTCGTCGGCGAAAGCTCGGTCGTCCTCTTTGCGGTCCTGCTCGCGCCCTTCGTCCTATTGATCGCCGTTGCGTTCTGGCGATGGCATGGCCACGGTACCGGCACCCTGCTCACGCCCATCCCGAAGCTGGATCTGCCCGGGGCTATCTCGGTCGCCATGTGGAACTACATGGGTTGGGACAACGCCTCCACCGTCGCCCGGGAGGTCGAAGATCCGCAGCGCAACTACCCTCGCGCCATGCTCGGCGCCGCCGCGCTCGTAGCCGCCACCTACATCCTGCCGTTGCTGGCCGTCGGCCTCGCCGGCCTCGGTGCGGCGCGCTTCTCCACCGGTGCCTGGACGGACGCCGCCACTGCCCTCGTCGGCCCCTGGCTCGGTCTCGCCGTCGTGCTCGGCGGCATGATCAACGGCGTCGGCATGTTCAACCCGCTCATGATGAGCTACGCCCGCGTCCCCTATGCCATGGCCCAGGACAACCTGCTCCCACGCTGGTTCAGCCGCGAAAATGCCCGCGGCGTCCCCTATGCCGCGCTCGTTGCGTGTGCCACGCTCTGGGCTCTGGCGCTCCGTTTCAGCTTTGAGCGCCTCATCTCCATCGACCTCGTACTCTACGGCGCCGCGCTCCTGCTCGAGTTCGTCGCCCTCATCGTCCTGCGCCGCCGCGAACCCGCACTCCCGCGCCCCTTCCGCGTCCCCGGCGGCCTGCCCGGCGTGGTAGCCGCCGCCCTCGGCCCGGCGCTGCTCATCCTCTTCGCCCTTTGGGCCGCCCGCGCCGAACGCGTCGGCCCGTTTCCGGCCCTCGCCTTCGCCGCCCTTGTCGCCGTGGCGGGCGCTGTCGTCTATTCCCTCACCGAAAAACTAAAAAGCCGGTCTCTTCATCCCTGAAGAGGCCGGCTCGGAAGTAACTAAGTTTTGCGTGCCGGTGGAATGTATACCGTCATCCTGAGCATAGCGAAGAATCTCTGTTGGCGGGATGTATACCGTCATCATGAGCATAGCGAAGAAGCTCTGTTGGCGGGATGTATACCGTCCTCCTGAGCGTAGCGAAGGATCTCTGTATTCCGCTCGCGACTCACCCGAAACCTTCGGGCAAACTACGCTGGCTTCAACCAGCCCGCTATTTCGCCGCGTTCTTGTCCGCGTAGGCCTTCTGCGCCCGCGTGATCAGGTCCTTGGCAAAGGCCGCGTCCTTCCAACCGCCGATCTCCACCTTCTTCTTCTCCAGGTTCTTATACGTCCCAAAGAACTCGGCGATCTCCTTCAAAATGTGGGGAAAAATCTGCGTGTACTCCGTCACGCCCTCATAGCGCGGGTTCTTGGACCCTACACAAAGGATCTTTTCGTCCCCTTCGCCGCCGTCGATCATCTCCAGCGCCCCGATCGGCCGCACCTCCACCAGGCATCCCGGAAAGCTCGGTCCCTCCACCAGCACCAGCACATCCAGCGGGTCGCCGTCATCGCCCAGCGTGCTCGGAATGAAGCCATAATCCCCGGGATAGTGCACGGCCGAGTACAGGTTCCGGTCTATCCGAAACACATGCAGCTCCTTGTCGTATTCGAACTTGATGCTCGAATCCAACGGAATTTCGATAATGGCATTCACCAGTTCAGGGGCCTTGGACCCGGCAGGCAATTCAAGATAATTCGTCATCGGTAACAATCAACTCTCTTCTTGGTAGTCGGGCCGGCGCTCCTCGCCTTCCGCGCGAGCATCCCACGCCGCAGCCCCGCAACAGTGTAGCCAAACCGGCCGCCGATAAACACCGTAAACCCTAAACTCCGACGACCCTTACGGCCCGTTTTGGAACACAACCCCTCCCGCGCTGGCCCCACCATTCCAAAAGCGTCTAACCTGATCGCCATCGAACGATTCCAAAATCGAACACGCTCCACCCTGGTGAACTGCATGACCTTACTCTCCCGAAACTCCCTCCAATTAGCTCTCTTCCTCCTCCCGCTCACCCTCCCACTCGCCGCCGGCGCCCAAGCTCCTTCCACCGCCAGCCGCTCCGCCGACATCAGCGTCTTCGCCGGGGTTCAGATCGCCAACCCCGCCTACGGCCCTAACAACGCGGGCGGCGCCGCTCTCGGCCTCGACTACACCCGCTTCTTTCCGCGCCTGCCCGTGCAGCCCTCCTTCGAACTCCGCGCCAACTTCAACAGCAACTCCTTCGTCGCCGAGCACTCCTACCTCGTGGGCCTGCGCGCCGCCTACCCCTTGGGCCGTGTCGTCCCCTATGTGGACTTCCTCGTCGGCCCAGGCGAGATTCACTACCCCCAAAACATCGGCTACACCGGCGATAACTCCATCGTCTACAACTACGGCGGCGGCATCGACCTCACCGTCACCCACAACTTCGATCTCAAGCTCGACCTCCAGGGCCAGCGCTGGAACACCGGCACCTACAACTTCACCCCCACCCTGGGCACGGTCGGGGTCGTCTACCACATCCCGTTCCGCAAGCAGTACGGCCAATAACCGCCCCACCCTCTGAACAGGTTTCTTTGTTTGTCATTCCCGCAGGGAATCTGCGTTTGCAGCGGCACCAGACCTGAAGCATTCCGTTTCAATCCCGCCACAAACCTTCGCCAAGCCTACTCCGGAAGCGCACGGCTTTAGCCGTGCCATAAACCCGCCGCAAGGATGTGGCTTTGGCCGCCGGGGCTGTCGCCACACCTCCCGCCCGGTGCTAGCCTGTAAGTCTTTGGGGGAACACACGATGGCCAATGCAAACACCACGGCAGGGCAGCGAGGCAGCCGATTCATCCGCGCCTGCCTGCGCCAGCCGGTCGACCGCACCCCCGTCTGGTTCCTCCGCCAGGCCGGCCGCTACATGCCCGAATACATGGCCGTCCGCCGCCACCACACCCTGCTCGAAATCTGCCGCACCCCCGACATCGCCGCCGAGGTCACAATCACCGCTGCCGAGCGCCTCGGCGTCGACGCCGCCATCATCTTCGCCGACCTCCTGCTCCCCTTCACCCCCATGGGCCTCGACTTCGAATTCGTCAACGGCGAAGGCCCCGTAGTCCACAACCCCGTCCGCACCCTCGAGCACGTCCAGGCCCTCCAGACCGACCGCGCCGACGAACTGGGCTACGTAGCCCAGGCGATCTCGAAGGTAGCCAAACACTTCAGCCCGCCGCGCGCGGACGGCGACCAACTCGGCATCATCGGCTTCATCGGCGCCCCCTTCACCCTCGCCAGCTACATGATCGAAGGCTCCAGCTCCCGCAACTACATCGAAACCAAGCGCATGATGTACGCCAGCACCCCCACCGCCAGCGCCCCGACCTCCGTCCCCACCGGTTTGTCATTCCGTAGCGAAGCCGGGGTCCCCAGCGAGCGAAGCTCGTTGGGGTGGAAAGCGGAGGAATCTGCATTCGCCCCCGCCCAACTCCCCCCCCAAGCCCCACCCCTAGCCGAAGAAGCCGCCTCCGCGCTCAGCTCCCGCCCCGAACACGCCTGGCGCCCCGAAGAACTCCGCGACCTGCAGCCCGTTACCGGCTCCTTCAAGGCCTGGCCCCTGCTGATGGAAAAGCTCATCACCGTCCTCACCGCCTACGCGCAGCAACAGGTAGACGCCGGCGCCGACGTCATCCAGATCTTCGACTCCTGGGCCGGCGCCCTCTCCGTCGCCGACTACCGCGACTTCGTCCTCGCCCCCACCACCGAACTCGTCCGCCGAGTCCGCGCCATGGGCGTCCCCGTCATCTACTTCGGCGTCGACACCGCCTCACTCCTCCCCACCATGCGCGAAACCGGTGCCGACGTCCTAGGCCTGGACTGGCGCATCCCCCTAGACCAGGGCTGGCGCGCCATCGGCCCCGGCTGCGCCGTCCAGGGCAACCTCGACCCCATCACCCTGTTCGCCCCCGCAGAGGTCATCGAAACCCGCGTCCGAGAAATCCTCGCCCAGGCCAACAACCGCCCCGGCCATATCTTCAACCTCGGCCACGGCATCGTCCCCAACACCCCGGTGGATGCCGTAATCCACGTCATGAACCTCGTCAAGCGTTACGGCATCCACCCACCCACACCCCGCGCTCCCGACGAAGCCAAAAGCCCCTGGGCCGTCCGCGCCTAGGCGGCTTCTCCCGCCCCACATCATGATCTTCCGAATTACATAGGGTTTATCCAGTAGCGCCCCGCAATGCCGCCTCAGTCGAAAGCTGTAAGGGCTGTTTATGCCGACATGGAAAGGGCTCCCCGCCAGTACTCCGTGAGCGCCTCGTGAAGCTCTACGCCGAAGGGATTTGCAACAAGTCTCTGTAAGACGACGACTCCCGCCGCGAGCGTCTCTTCCGTGTGCTGGTAGGACTGCCACAGCCCCCGGGTTAAGGCATACGTGCGCATCAGGAGTTGAATGCCGCGTCCCTCCGAAATCCGGAGTGCAATGTCGATCAAGCGACCTGTCGTTTCCAGACGCATCATAAACTCCGCTTTATGAGCCGTCAGGACGTCTCGTGACATGTTCCTCTCCAAGACGCCGTAGCCGAGTGCGTCTAGACGAAGAATCTCTGGTCGACCTTCCAGATGAGCGACGAGCGCGGTGAGGAAAGCACTCACCTTAGCCGCGCGCGTACCCTTCGTCGTCTGGAGAAGAGCTTGACTCTCGTCCATGACGCCGCCCCACTTCTGTAACAGAAGAGCTGCAAAGATCTCCTCCTTGGTTTGGAAATACAGGTACACCGTTCCTTTGGCAAGACCCGTTGCCGCCGCGATCTCCGCTGCTGTCGGCAGGTCTCCAACGCCCGCCGCGAACAGCACATCGGCAGCCTGCAGGATTGCCGTACGGCGTGCTGCTTTGTCCTCGACCGCATGCGCATGAGCTGCAATCGTTCTCTTCATTTGGACATGCGATACGTCAGCTTCGCCTGCAGATGCCGGGAGGTGAACCGATTGGAGAAGGCCGTGAACCGGTTGAGCTTCCCGACAATCACGCTGGACTTGCCCGCAAACATTGCCTTCAGACCCGCCTCCGCAACCTTGGCCGGGGAGACGATGGACGGCTTCAACGAGGCCTTCGGACGGAACCCGGACACTTCGTTGAACTCCGTGTCCATCAGCCCAGGTGACACCACGGTAACGGTGACTCTGGGAGCAAGCTCTACGTGCAGGGCGACTCCGAGTGCAAGCACGAAATGCTTCGCTGCGCCGTATGCTGCCAGCAGCGGGTCGGGTTGATAGGCAGCCAGGCTGGCCACAAGAAGCATGTGGCCTCTTCCTCGAGCTGCCATACGATTGCCGAAGAGATGGGTGAGTTCCGTCAACGTCAGAACGTCCAGGTTCAGCATCTTCCGCAAGTGCTCCGTGTTCTGCGTCAGGAACTCGCCGCTTAGGCCGAAGGCTGCGTTGTTGATCAGGATCGAAGGTTCGACATCCCGCTCGTCAAGTCGGTTCTGGAGATCGAGTGCACTACCTACGGCACTCAGATCCATTGGCTCAACAACGATTTCAACGGCGTGTTGCTGACGAAGCTCTGCCGCCAAGACCTGCATCGGCTCCTCCCGGCGCGCCACCAGCACGAGGTTGTACTGACGCGAAGCGAGCGCCCGGGCGAATTCTTTTCCGAGCCCGCTCGACGCCCCTGTGACTAAAGCCCACTCATTTGCACTCGGCATTACTATCCTCCATGACTAGCGGTCATCATACATGACTACTGGTCATCTTAAACGGCTGGCTTGATGCGGCCCGTTCTTCAGGAAGAGGGTCGACTGCGAGCGATAAACCACTCGTAAGTGACCCGAGGTAAGTACTGCGAACGCCTTTCTCGGCAAGTAACTGACCTCGAAGCGTACGCATTGGCGTCCAAGAAACTTTCCCGAGCGCAAACCCGCCTCCCGCGTCTGTCACGGTAGAAGGCCCATTACGTGTTCGAGGAACTCACCCTGCCGCTCCCGCGCTCCACCCACCCCAACGCGATCGACTGACCACGGCCGTCTTGACTAGCTGGCGTCGGCGACGGGTTCGCCTGGCGGCAGCAGCTTCGTTCGGTGCTCCAGGCAGAAGCTTACGAACGCCGGCTCCTTGACTACCATGCGCACGGGAAAAGGCAGCACCGAATACACCGTTTTGAAAAGAGACTCCATGGCCTGATCGTTCTTGGCTGCGGCAAGAGCCAGCGGTCCGACCTTCTCTTGAAACAAAAGCTGGATCTTGGGCCATTGCTGCTCGATGAGACTATTCGTGGTCTTATCAAGGCCGCTGTCTCCGGTACCGCGGGTCGTTGGTAAGCTTTGCTTCCAGTCCATGGGGACAGCCTATGCATTCGTGTTCCTGCTGGCAAGCACATCACAACCTGTCAAACCGAGTACCCGTGAACCCCATGGACCGAATTCACTGCGGATACGCTTGCGGCGAAAGGCGGCCATTAAGGTGCAGAGCACCTCGACGAATCTCCTCAAATTCCCCGAGCGCAAACCCACCTCACACGTCTGTCACGGTAGAAGGCCCTGCAACGTGTTCGAGGAACTCACCCTGCCGCTCCCGCGCTCCACCCACACCACCGCCGCCACGGTGGACCTCCCCGCGCTCGTCGACACCCACGCCACCACCCTCTTCCGTGTAGCCAACAGCCTCCTCCGCAACCGCACCGAGGCCGAAGACGTCGTCCAGGACACCTTCCTCCGCGTCCTGCAGAACCAGAACAAACTCCCTGAAATCCGCGACCTCCGTCCCTGGCTCATCCGCATCGCCTGGAACCTCGCCCTCGACCGCCGCCGGCGCACCCGCCCCGACCAGGCCGACGAGGCGTTCCTCGGAACCCTCATCGCCCCAACCACCCCCGCCGACCAAACCCTCCACGAAGCCCAGCAGATGCTCGGAACCCTCGAGGCCATCGACCGCCTGCCCGCCCCCGAGCGTCAGGCCCTGCTCCTAAGCGCTCTCCAGGAGCTCGAAACCGCAGAAATCGCCCAGATCATGAACAAGTCAGAATCCGCAGTCCGCGCCCTGCTCCACCGCGCCCGCACCCGCCTCCGCCAACGCTTGGGAACTGGAGCCAGCCGATGAATCTGCCCCCCAACCCGCCCGCAAGGCCCATTTCAGACCCGCTCCTCGACCGCACCCTCGCCCACCTCGCCGGCACGGACCCCGCGCCGGACCTCAACGCCCGCCTCCTCCGCCATCTTGAAACGCAAAAGGGAACGCAGGTCACGCGGGAGCAGCGGCCACGCTGGGGCTGGCTCCTGCTCCCGGCACCGGTGGTCGCCGCCGTCGTCGCGCTCCTGCTCTTCCAGGCACCGTCGTCTTCCCATCTCGCAACCCCCGACACCCTCACCCAGCCAAATCAATCAAAACTCCAGAACTCAGAACGCGAAACTGAACAGGAACATGCTCTTCTACCCACACAAACAGCGCACCCGAGACTGACCAGCCAAACTCCATCCACCGATCACCCAAAGCTCAACTCCTCACAGCTCGCAGCTGAACAGGGAACTCCTCTGCTTACTGCACAAACAGCCCAAGCGAGGCTGAAGACCCAAACCCCAACCCAGGCCGAAGCCCAGGCCCTGGACGACCTCAACGCTCCCAGCCAACCGGCCCCACCCCTGCCATTAACAGCCCAGGAGCGGGCAATCCTCCACCTGCTCCATCGCGACGGAACCGTCGAATTGGCTCAACTCGACCCCGCCCTCCAAACCGAATTGTTTGAGTTGCAGCAGGCCAGCTTCCAGCAGTTCTTCGACCCTCCTCCCCCTCCCAGGCCCGAAGGTGAAACCAAATGACACGACGTACGCTCCGCAAACAGGTTTTTTCACGCTGCACCCCTTTCGCGTTCCTGATCGCCGCCGCATTCGGCGCAGAGCTGCCTTCGGCGTACGCGCAAAATGCCTGTCCAACGAATTCGGGTACAAATCAGAACCCGACCCAGGTCTTCCACTTGGCGAACGCCGCACAGCGTAACGAGGCAAATGACATCATGACTGCCTTGCGTAATGTGGTGTGCCCCAGCGATAAGCTATTTCTTCTGGAAACTACCTACGACATCGTTGCAGCGGCACCGCCGGATCAACTAGCTCTAATGGGTAAGCTGATTGCCGAACTGGACACGCCCAAGCAGACCTACCGCCTCGTTTACACCCTCACGGAAAGCGAGAGCGGCAAGCGAATAGGCGTCCAGCACTTTGCGATGGTCGTCGTGACCGGCCAGCAGGTCACCCTCAAGCAGGGCGACAAGGTTCCCGTCCTGACTGGAAGCTATGACAAGAACAGCTCCTCACAGCAGACGGAGTTTACGTATCTGGATGTCGGCATGAGCTTTGACTCAACCCTGGATCGATTTGCAAACGGACTTCGGCTCCGTTCCGTAGTCCTGAAATCCAGCCTGGCGGAATCCCAGGTCAACGCCCCCGGTCAGGATCCCATCGTGCGCCAAATCGAACTGAAAGGTACCTCGGTCATCGTCCCCGGCAAACCCCAGATACTGGGATCGCTGGACATCGCGGGCAGCACCCGCCATGTAGACGTGGAGGTCATCGCCGAACCACTGCCGTAGTCAGGTTCAACGTAGGTACTTTGTTTGTCACTCCCGAAGGGAATCTGTGTTTGCCATCCTCGAACTTAGAAGTGTCGGCGGCGTCCCACAACCTTGCACATCACCTCAAACAGACCTGCTAACGTAGTCAACATCAGCAAAGGCCCGGCTTTTCGCCGGGCCTTTGCATTTCGGAGGCAGGTCCACCACAAAAGTGTGGATCTAACTTCCATCGCAACAAGACTTTGCTTGAAAAGTACAGGGGGAAGTCAGACCGACGGCATACCGGCATACGATAGACACATGGCAGGCCAGCAGACCAAGAGCGCAATCCTCCTCCTCGCCCACGGCACACCCGACCGTCTCTCCGAGATGGCCGAGTACCTCGCCAAGGTCACCAACGGCCGCCCCATGCCGCAGCACGTCGTAGAGGAGTTGCAGGAACGCTACGCCGAGATCGGCCTACAGGACGAGCCCCTGCCCGAAGGCCCTCCGCTCACCCGCTGGACCCTGATGCAGGGCCGCATGCTCGCCGCCTCGCTCAATAAGCCTGTCTACGTGGGCATGCGCAACTGGCACCCCTACATCGCCGACGTCGTCCGCCAAATGAGAGCCGACGGCATCACCGACGCTACGGTCCTCTGCCTCGCCCCGCAGAACAGCCGCACCTCCACCGGCCTTTACCGCCGCGCCCTCGACGCCGCGCTCGCCGAAACCTACAGCGGCGCAGGCGAGCAGCCCTTCACCTACCGCTTCATCGCCGGCTGGGCCGACGAGCCGCTGTTGCCACTGGCCTTCGCCGAGCGCATGTGGCCGGCCTGGGCCGAAGCCTGCGCCAAGGCTGGGAAGCGCGTTCCCATCCTGTTCAGCGCCCACTCCGTCCCCTGCCGCACCATCCGCGCGGCCACACCGGAGGAGGCCGCCCGCGGTGCCGCCGCCCGCCCCGGCGCCCCACCCCCCGCCGAAGGCATTCAAAACTACGGCATTGCCACCAAGGGCGACCCTTACCCGGTCGAGTGCAAGGGCACCGCAGCCGCCATCGCCCGGTGCCTTGCTCCGGTGGGTCTTACCGAGCACGGCTGGTTCTTCGCCTTCCAGAGCCAGGGCATTGCCGGCGCCCCCTGGCTCGGCCCGTCGGTGGAAGACACCCTGAAAGCGCTCGCCGCAGCTGGGCACAAGGCTGTGGTGATGCAGCCGGTCGGGTTCCTCTGCGACCACGTGGAGATTCTCTACGACATCGACATCAACTTCCGCGACTTCGGCCGCGAGATCGGCATCGACGTCACCCGCGCCGAGAGCCTCAACGACTCCTCGACACTGATCCGCGCCATCGAGCACGTCCTCGCCACCCGCACCGGCACCGACGATCCCGCACCCGCGGCACCCTGGGCCACGCCCGCCGAAATTCAGACAAGGCCGCTTCCGGAGCCAGTGCCATCACCTGAGGCAAATCCTGAGCCGGCCTTGGCGTGATGCCGGCCCAAACCCTTATACCAACTCAGCCGCAAGTAAAGCGCATCGCGATCATAGGCGGCGGCATCTCCGGCCTCGCCGCCGCCTACGAGCTGGAGAAACAACGGCAGGCCGGCGCACCGTTGGACTGGCACCTTTACGAGGCGTCCAGTCGCTTCGGCGGCACCGTCCAGACCACCCGCCGTGTCACGCCCGGAGGCGAGTTCATCTGCGAAGGTGGTCCTGACGCCTGGGTGACCGAAAAGCCCTGGGCCCGCGAGCTCGCCGAGGAGCTCGGCCTGCGTGATCAGATCATCACCTCCAACGACGCCGGTAAAAAGACCTACATCTGGCTGAACGGCGAACTCGTCGCGATGCCTGACCGTATGCGCATGATGGTTCCCGAAGACCTCGGCACGCTGGAGACCTCGCCGCTCTTTTCATCTGCGGCCAAAGCGGCATTCGCGGCGGAGATTGAGCGCGCCGCCGAACTCAAGGAAAGCCTTCCACAGGACGATGAATCCGTCGCCAGCTTCGTCCGCCGTCACTTTGGCGACGAGGTACTGAACAAGATCGGCGCTCCGTTGCTTTCTGGCGTCTTCGGCGGAGACGTTATGCGCCTAAGCGTGCACGCGGTGATGCCGGCCTTTGTCAAAATGGAGGCCGAGCACGGTTCCCTGATCTTGGCGCTGCAGAGCCAGCGGCGTGATCGCGGCGGAAGGCCCCCGCAACCGACCTTCACCACGCTGCGCCGCGGTATGGGTTCGCTCGTCGAGGCGATCCTCGCCGCGCTGCCGTCAGACCGCCTGCACCTGCGTACGGCCGCCGCCACCCTGCGCCGCAGCGCCGGGGGCTGGCTCGTTCGCTTTGAGGCTGCCGACCTGAACAGCTGTGCCGTCGGCATGGTGCCGTTTCACCACATTCTCCTTTGCACCTCCGTCGACGCGACACACCGATGGATGACCGAGGTTGATTCCACCGCTGCCGCTCTCATCCCAAAGGTCGCCAGCTCCGCCGTGCTTGCCACCTTCTGCTGGTCTGCGCCAATGGCCCAAAGCTTCGGTCTGCCCCCCGGCTTCGGCTTTCTCGTGCCGCAAGGTGGCCCCGCAGCCGCGAACCACCCGAAGCTGCTCGCCGGCACCTTCACGGCGCAGAAGTTCCCGGACCGGGCGCCGGCAGACGCTCGCATCGTGCGCGTCTTTTTTGGGGGCAAGATGGCCGATGCACTGAATGCCCAGCCGGATCAGGCGATCGCCGCAGAGGCCTGGCGGGAACTCGGGGCCGTTCTGTCGGCGCTGCCGCAACCGGATGCGGCCATGACGACCGTGGCACGCTGGCCCCGCAGTCTGCCCCAATACGAGGTCGGCCACCTCGAACGTATGGCCGCTCTGCAGCAGAAAATTCAGCAGCTGGGGGCGCTCGATCTGCTCGGAAATGGCTATCGCGGCGTCGGTGTGCCGGACCTGATCCGCGACGCCCGCGTAGCGGCACGCAAGATAGCCGAAGATAGAAGAAAATAATCGCTGAGCCTCACCACCACCATGCCCTCCGAAACGCGTACCCCTCTCTACACTGCTTTGCCTGACAATGCCTTGGGCTGGATCGAGCGCACGCCAAATGCGCCGTACTTCCAAACCGAAGCTGGCGAAGCCTGGCATCCCATTGGGCAAAACGACGCCATCAGCTGGAAGGAGCTGAATCCTCTCTTCGGCCGCAAGAACGTGCCCGCTGTGGAGGCTTATCTCGCTATGCTGGCGTCGCACGGCGTCACCTGCATGCGCCTGATGCTCGAGTACGCCCAGGTCCGGCACCGCTATTTTGAAACCGCACCCGGCAAGTGGTCCCGCAACGTCGTTCAGTTCTGGGATGACCTCTTCGCTCTCTGCGAAAAGCATGGCCTGCGTATCCTGCTGACGCCCTTTGACACCTTCTGGATGTGGCTGAAGTTCAAGCATCACCCGTACAGCATAAAAAACGGCGGCACACTGCAGCATCCGTCACGCGCGTTGCTCTGCCGAGAAACCCGCGAGTCCATCAAGGCCCGGCTCGCCTTTGCTGCCGAGCGCTGGGGTGGCTCCGGCGCCCTGTTCGCCTGGGACGTCTGGAATGAGATCCATCCGGCCCAGGCGGAGATGAGTGCTGAGCCCTTTGTCGAATTTATAGAGGACCTCAGCGTACATCTGCGCGATGTAGAAATGCGCAACTTCGGGCGAACCCATCCGCAAACCGTTTCACTCTTTGGTCCGGAGCTGCGCTGGCGCGCGGAGATGCAGATGGAGCCCGCGATCTATCGCCACCCTTCGCTCGATTTCGCCACCATTCACATCTACGAGCAGGGCACGATCGATCACCCGAAGAACACGGTCGATGCCGCGATCGGCATGGGCCGCATCGTGAAGGAGTCGCTCGCCGAGATCACCGATGGGCGCCCATTTTTCGACTCCGAACACGGGCCGATTCACACCTTCAAAGATCACCGGCGCACCCTGCCTGAAGCCTTCGATGATGAATACTTTCGCCACATGCAGTGGGCACATTTGGCCTCCGGCGGTGCGGGTGGCGGCATGCGTTGGCCTAACCGCAGAATCCACACTCTTACCCCTGGCATGCACGTGGCGCAGCGCGGTCTCGCGGATTTTCTACCGTTGCTAGACTGGCCGAGCTTTGGCCGTGAAAATGTGAGCGGCGCGCTCGGCCTCTGCGATCAAGCAGGGAAGACCGTGCAGCCCAGGCATCTGGCGCGTTTCGGCTGCGCCTCCGCGGATCAGGCGGTGGTGTACCTTTTGCGGCGCGACACGCTGCTGAAAAAGGGGCAGCTGGATCGCCGAGCGAAGCCGGTCTCCCTTCGGCTCCGCATTCCTTCGCTTTCTCCCGGCGCCTACACCGTCATTGCCTGGGATACCGTTGCCGGCAAACAGGTCGGCAGCACGGTGCAGAGTTTGCCTGACGGCAAGCCGTCCGCGGCTTTTACACTGCCACCGCTAACGGGTGATATGGCCTTCGCGATGCAACGCCGTGCGGAGGCGTAGACTATACACATGGGGATCACTCGAGAACAAGCCCTGGACTGTTTTAACTCTGACGACCTGATCGGTATCGGGATGGAAGCCGATGCGGTGCGCCGTCAGCTGCATCCGGAAGGCGTCGTCAGCTACATCATCGATCGCAACATCAACTACACCAACTTCTGCACGGAATACTGCACCTTTTGCGCCTTTTATCGGCCGCTCAAAGGCAAACTCGCGGCGGAAGGCTACATTCTCGACTTTGACACGATCTACGACAAGGTGCGTGAGACGGTCGAGATGGGTGGTACCGGCGTGTTGATGCAGGGTGGCATTCACCCTGATCTGAAGATCGATTGGTTTGAGGCGTTGTTCTCCGGCATCAAGCAGCGCTTCCCGCAGATCTGGCTGCATTGCCTCTCGGCTTCGGAGATCCTCGCGATCGCGGAATACTCCGAGATCAGCCTGCGCGACACGATCATGCGGCTGCGTGATGCCGGTCTCGATTCCATTCCCGGCGGCGGCGCAGAGATTCTTGACGACGAAGTGCGCCATAAGATCGCGCGCCTGAAGTGCCGCACGGAGGATTGGGTTTCGGTGCACCGCACCGCGCATCAACTCGGCATGCGCACCACCGCCACAATGATGTTTGGCGTGGGTGAAAATGTAGAGCACCGCGTAAACCATTTCGATGTTGTGAAGCGGCTGCAGGAAGAAACAGGCGGCTTCACTGCGTTTATTCCATGGAGCTTTCAACCTAACAACACCGCACTCGGTGGCCGTGGTTGGGACGAGGCCACCTCCGTCGAATACCTGAAGACCTTGGCGATCAGCCGCATGTATCTCGACAACATAGCCAATGTGCAGAGTTCATGGGTGACGCAGGGCCTCAAGGTTCTGCAGATGGGCCTGCGCTTCGGCGGCAACGATGTGGGTTCGGTGATGCTGGAAGAAAACGTCGTGCGCGCCGCGGGTACAGCGAATCACACCACAGAGGAAGAGTTGCGCCGCATCATTCGCGACGCCGGCTTCAAGCCTATACAGCGCGACACGCTTTACCGAACGATGTTTTTGAATTGATCGCGACGTTTGATCCGGCGGCGAAGCGCGCGGCCTTTGCTGCATCGGAGACAGCTCTCTGAGAGCGTTAGCTCGGCCCGGGAAACTCGTACGCCCTGTCGTGCTTCTAACCAAGTAGCACGCCAGCTACTCCTCTGCATTCCCGTGGTCTGCTCCCGGGTTTGATCTCTGTTGTGCCATCGAGCAGATGGCCACCATGCCTTATGTGCGCCATGATGGCGTTATGGAGTTCTCTTGCAATTGACGCCTACGCTGAAGCAAGCTCAAGAGGTGAATCCGCAATATCCCGTTCTTCTGGTATTTTCGCACCTGCGGTGGCACTTCGTGACGCAGCGCCCGCAGCACCTGCTAAGCCGTGCCGCGCGCACACGTACCGTTTTCTTCTGGGAGGAGCCGATCTGGCATGATCCCGCCACGGCAACGGTTCCAGCCGGCGGCAGCTTGGAGATTCTGAAGGTCGACAATGCTCCTCATCTGCTTGTACTGCGTCCGCACCTGCTTTGGCATGAAGATGTTGACGTTCTGCAGCGCCGTCTTCTGGATCGTTTTCTCGCGGAACAGAATGTCACGGCGTATGACGCCTGGTTCTATACGCCCATGGCGCTGGACTTCGCAGGACATCTCACACCGGAGGTCACGGCCTTCGATGCAATGGATGAACTGTCCGCCTTCGCGGGTGCGCCGGCGAATCTTCTAGAGAACGAACGCGAGCTGTTTCGGCGTGCGGATGTCGTCTTCACGGGCGGCCGTTCGCTCTACGAGCACAAGCGCTCACAGCATGACAACGTCCACGCCTTTCCCAGCTCCATCGAGCCGCAACATTTTCGCCAGGCGCTTGCACCGCAGGCCGAGCCGATGGATCAAGCCCCGATCGCCCATCCGCGCGTGGGCTTTTATGGTGTGCTGGACGAGCGCTTCGATCGCGCCCTGTTGAGCGAAGTTGCCAGACTTCGGCCCGAGATGCACTTCGTGGTCTTAGGTCCTCTTGCCAAGCTGGATGCGAGTGATCTGCCCCAGGCTGCCAACATTTATTACCTTGGCCCAAAGACCTACGCTGAGCTTCCGTCCTATCTCGCAGGCTGGGATGCGGCGATGCTGCCCTTCGTGATGAATGAGTCCACTCGCTTCATCTCTCCGACAAAAACGCCTGAATATCTCGCAGCCGGCAAGCGTGTGGTCTCCACGCCCATCCGCGATGTGGTGCATGACTACGGCGATGCCGGCCTCGTCGCCATTGCCTCCACCCCACAAGAGTTTGCGGCGGCGTTGGACTCCGCGCTGTCGGCTGAGGCTGATCCCGTCTGGCAGCAGCGTGTGCAGGCGAAGCTCTCCGAATCGTCATGGGATTCCACCTGGGCCGCCATGCAGGCTGAGATTGAGCGTGTGCGCCCCGCGCACAGGGCGTCGGTAAAATCATCCGCGCCGGTAGAGGTGATGGCTTTCCGTATCCCCAAGCCCAGCGTAGAAACCTATGACTACATTGTGGTGGGCGCAGGCTTTGCGGGTGCCGTGCTCGCCGAGCGGCTGGCGACCTCTTTGGGCAAGCGCGTGCTTGTCGTCGATAAGCGAACTCATATCGGCGGCAATGCCTATGATGAGTTCAACGCCGACGGCATTCTCGTACACCCCTACGGTCCGCACATCTTCCACACGGCCTCGGAAAAGGTTGTTGAATATCTCTCGCGTTTCACCGAGTGGCGGCCCTATGAGCATCGTGTGTTGGCCTCCGTGGATGGCAAACTGCTGCCGATTCCTATCAACCTAGATACGATCAACACGCTCTATGGGCTGGACCTCGACGCCGAGGGCATGGAAAGCTTTCTTGCCGAACGGGCTGAAACCCGCGAAGAGATTCGTACTTCTGAAGACATCGTCGTCTCGAAGGTCGGTCGCGAGCTGTATGAGAAGTTCTTCCGGAACTACACGCGGAAGCAGTGGGGCATGGATCCCTCCGAGTTGGACAGCAGTGTCGCCGGCCGCATCCCCGTGCGCCTGAACCGCGATGATCGCTACTTCTCCGACACGTTCCAGGCCATGCCACTTGAAGGCTACACGCGCATGTTTGAGCGCATGCTCGCCAACCCGAAGATTACGGTGATGACCGGTACCGACTATCGCGAAATCCTCGGTGAAGTCGGTTACCGCAAGATGATCTATACCGGCCCGATCGATGAGTTCTTTGACTTCCGCTTTGGCCGCCTGCCGTATCGTTCCCTGCGTTTTCAACATGAGACGCACAATCAGGAGCAGCTGCAGCCGGTCGGCGTCCTGAACTACCCCAACGATCACGCCTACACCCGTGTCACCGAGTTCAAGCACCTCACCGGGCAGGAACATCCAAAGACCAGCATCGTGTACGAGTACCCGATGGCCGAGGGAGATCCTTATTACCCTGTGCCGCGGCCTGAAAATGCGCGGCTCTATGACATGTACCGTCAACTCGCGGAAGCCACACCGGACGTCTACTTCTGCGGCCGGCTTGCCAACTACCGTTATTTCAACATGGATCAGGTAGTAGCCCAGGCTCTGCATCTGTTCCGCAACATCGCCGACGAAGAAGCAACGGCAAAGGCCATGGAATCGGCAAAGCCGAATGTGAAACTGGTGACGGGCATGCGTTCCAGGACTGCGGACGTAGAAGCCTTGTCCAAGGTCTCAAACTAATGCAGTCAACGAGGCAGTCGGCACCTAAACAGTGCTGACTGCCTCGGATTGGTAAGCATCGATCGGCGGCAAAGTGCCATGATTGGCTTCGAGTAGCTCCCGCTGCAGCCGCACCTCTTCCACCAGGTCGCTGCGCAAGCGCCGTTCCTGCCAGGCTTCGTCCACGTCGATGAGCCCGCAAATACAGTGCCGCCCGTCATCCCATCCTGGATAGTCCATAACGGGATATAAGCAGATCCCCTGAAGATCCACGCCGCTTCGCCGTGCCTGGCGCACCTCGGCTGAGATCATGGCCAGCCACCCCGGCGCAGCCTCCGCTTCGGCACCGGTCTCGCTGAGGATCATGGGCCGCCCGTAGCGGGCATAGACCTGTCCCAGCAGCCGATGAAGCGGCCTGTGCTTCGGATGGCCCGGCGGCGTGTGCTCCCGCATGTGCACCCACTGGTTATTCCAGTAGTAATTGCAACCCAGCATATCGAGGCAGTCCTCGCTGCCGCCGAGTTCCGGCGCCATGCGGCCTGCGATCATATCCCAAGCCTCAAACTGCCCCGCATTGTGCATCGCGGCAGCGGCCGCACTCTCAGCTTTTCCATGCTCGCCGGAGATGTGGATGATCGGTTCGCAATGGACGAAACGCGCCTCGGGAAGAACGGAGCGCACCGCACGGACACCGGCGATCGAGGCCTCGGCTATTCTCCGCTTCAGCGCATTCCCGCGTCCTTCGCCGTAGGGGAAGAAGACGCCGCGGTCGCCGCCGACCCAGCTCCAGAAGCTGATCTCATTGATCGGGCAAAGGATGGGTGTTGCGTCGCTGTTGTCTCGAAGGATGCGAGCGGCAGCCGTTGCGAAATCGCGGAATCGATGCACAAATTCGCCCGAGAAGGGGTCCAATCCATCCGGCACACCCCAGTGGCACAGGTCCCAGATCACCTGCGTGCCCGTGTCTTCCGCGGCCTGCAACATGGGCAGAAAGCTGCTCCAGTCATACACGCCAGGGCTGCGTTCAATGAGGTGCCAGCGCAGGCCATCACGCACGGTGCGAATGCCTGCCTGGGCGAGCAGCCGGTAGTCCGCTGCTGCCCGGACATCGTGCGCCGTGCGTTGCAATACGTCAATCTGGCCGGTGTGCGGACGACGATGCGTGGCGCACTCAAATCCACCCATGAAAAAACTCTGGAACAAAGAGGACACGGGCCGCAGAGAACGCATGGTCATTAGGATGCGTTCGGAAGCGCGGCGGCGGGCGGCCTGGCGAGCAAAGCTCCTCTTCGCCGCACACCCGATCTGCATCTCACCATGGCGTGAGAATTGTTGTTGTATCGCCACACCGGGATGACGCCGCCTTCTCCCTCGGCCTTTCCATTGAGACCTGGCTTCGCGCGGGCCATCGCGTCGACATCCTCAATTGCTTCACGCAAAGCGAGTACGCCCCCTTCTCCGATGTCGATTCGCTGCACGGCAATGACAAGCGCAGCTTCGTCTCAGCCGTCCGCCGTCGCGAGGATATCGCTTGGAACAAGCTTGTCGGCGGCCGGCTGAAGATTACGGATCTGGATCTGCTGGATGCGCCCCTGCGCCTGGCCTGCAGTGTGAATGAGGTATTGACCATCGAGATCCGGCCCGGTGACCGCGCCGTTGCACGTGTTGCCGGCGCTTTGCGCAAGCTCGCTGAAAAAGCCGAACCCGGTCAGATCGCCTTGTCTCTGCCGCTCGCGATCGGCGACCACATCGATCATCGCGTGGTCCACCATGCTGCGCTGGAGGCGCTCGCGACGGCTGCTGTGCCGATCGCATTCTATGAGGATCTGCCCTATGCGGCACGGCCGGGGGCAGACGAGACAGTAGAGGCTCGCGCCAACGCTACCGGCTTCGAGCTTGCACCGAGCTTCGCGCAAGAAGCCTCCACGGCCGTTGCCGAGACCCTACGCCGCAAGCACCGTATCGCGGAAGGCTATGACTCGCAGATCGACAACGACGTCGCCTGGCAGCTGACGTCGTTCGCTGAGCGCTACGGTGGCCGTGAGCGGCTGTGGGCCAACGCGGCCTGGCGCGCTTCGGCGTTACATGACGGTTTGCACGACGAGGCTGTGCGGTGATCGGCGTCTCGGCACAGCCGGTTCTCACCTATGCCCCTGTTGCTCCGCTCATTCCGGGAATGACCGCGCCCGGTTGCCAGGCCTGTGTGACGATTCCCGCCCGCAACGAAGAAGACACCCTGGCCGCCTGTCTCGACGCATTGGCAGGGCAGATGGATCTCAGCGGGGCACCGCTGCCGAATCATTGCTTCGAGGTGCTGCTGCTGCTGAACAATTGCACGGACCGCTCCGCGGCAGTAGCGCGCGCATGGCAGCAGGCGCATCCTGCCGTAGCGCTTCACTGTGTGGAACTCGATCTTCCCGCCAATAAGGCGAATGCGGGCACAGCGCGCAGGCTTCTGCTCGATACCGCTTGGCAACGGCTCGGCGGCCCGCAATCTACGTCCGGCGCGCTGCTCTGCACGGATGCTGATTCGGCCGTCGCGCCGGACTGGATCGCGCAAAACATGCGTGCGCTGCAGCGGGGAGCCGACGCCGTGGGTGGGCAGATCAGCTTAGCCGAAGGGGAGGTCCAGAGCCTGCCGGAGTGCGTGCGTCGCTGCTACCGGCAGGATCGTCGTTACGGCGAACTCGTCGCACACCTCGAAGACCTGCTCGATCCGCAACCGGGCGACCCTCGGCCTCGCCATCAGGATCATTTTGGTTCGTCGCTCGCCTTCACACGTGAGGCCTACGCGAAGGCCGGCGGCATGCCGGAGTCGCCGGTACTGGAGGACGAGACCTTTGTGCACCAGCTTCGCCGCGCCGGCCTTCGCCTGCGGCATGAGCCGGCGGTACGCATCTTCACCTCAGGCCGGCTGAACGGGCGGGCAAAGGTGGGTCTTGCCGCCCAACTGCGCGCCTGGGCCAAACTGCAGACCGAAGAAGCCCATCTTGTGCAGTCTGCGGCTTTTCTGGCTCACCGCTTCCGAACGCTGCGCCGGCTGCGCGAGGCGTTCTCCCGCCGTTCGGTCACCGAGGTCAGCTTTCCGACCGCGGAGTGGCGCGGCTGGGCCGCGCAGGCAGTCAAGAGCGAACGCAATGTGCCGGATGTTCTCGCCGCCATCGACTCGGACGGTCTCATCGATGCCACCTTTAACGGGCCGCGCGAGCAGCCGATCCACGAGGCCATCGCGGATCTCCTCAAACAAATTGCTGTTCATCAGGTATCGTCCTAGCCGCGGCGAAGGCAGGTTCCCTTCGGGGCAATGACAACCAATCGAATAATAGCCAAGTATCCCGTCACTCGCTTCAGACCTGTCTTCTCTCCAGGGTAGACAGCCGATACCGCTCCCGCCGTACATCCTGCAGCAGCCGCCACTCCGGCCGGGTAATCCAGGCCTCATGCACCGCATCGCCGGTCTGCGGGTAATCGTGCACCTCCGGCGTCCAGTGCACCAGCACCAGGTGGCCGCCGGGCTCCTGGTGCGCGGCCAGCAAGTCCATCGCGCGCCCCTGATCCTGCGGGGACCAGTAATAGCCCACCTCGGAGACCACCACCAGATCGAAGCTGCCGTTCGGTTGCTCCTCGGGAAGCTGCATGCGTTCGATCTGGACCTCGGGCATGCCCTCGCAGCGGCGGCGCGCCTGCGTCAGGGCGGTTTCCGCCACGTCCACGCTCAGCAGGGAATCGCATCGTTTTCCCAGCTGTGATGTCAGCACACCGATGGAGCACCCCACCTCGAAGCCTCGACTGTAGCGCGTCCGCGGCAGATGCGCGAGGGTGTCCGCGTACTTGGTCCGTTCGTATTCGCTGTTGGTGAAGTCCCATGGATCGCTCTTGGCGGCGTAGACCTGCTCAAAGTAATCCGGCGGCATGGAGCGGTCCGTTTGCTTGGCCATCAGTTCTCCTCGGTGGTCTGCCACAGGCAGGCGTTCCGTTCCGCGGCGTCGCGGTGCGCCAGGGCAAAGCGTCCGACCTCCGCCAGCGTGCCATCCGGATTGGGTTGGCGAAGGTACATCGTCAGATCGCGGATCAGGCGTTCAAAACGGGACGGCCGCAGAAGGCCATGGGCTCCCACACCCGCGATGACCCGCGGCATCGTGGCCGTTGCAAGCCGTTCCACGGCCAGCCGTGTCATGTTCGCCATCTGGATCATCTCGCGAGCGGCGCCGGCGTCCGCATCGGGCCAAAGACATCGCTCGGCAACGGCGGCGGCGCGTTCCACCCAGAGCACCGCCTCCTGCGCGGCCAGCGTGACCTCGCCCAGCCGTGCCAGCTGGTAGGGGTCAGCTCCGCGGCCACGATCCTGCAGCCACTGCGCAAACAGTGACGCCAACCGCACCAGGGCACCGGCCTGCACCGCCGCAAAGCGCACCGCCCCTCCACGGAAGAGGGGATCGCGGTAGAAGTCGCCCGGTTGTCCGATCAGGTCTGCGTCGTCCAGCCGCACACCGGTGAAATCGACGGTGTAGCTCTCTGATCGTTCCATCCCTAACGGCTGCCATGAACTGCGATCGATGGTGACGGCCCGTGCCACCGGCTCGGCGTCCATGCGCGGTAGGGTCATCTGCCAGCCACGGTATTCCGCCGTTACGATCGGCCGTTCGACAAACGCAGCCCCCGTGGCAAATCCCTTGCACCCGTGCAGGTGGAATTTATCCGCGCCCGCTGCCATGGACATGGGCTCACCATCCCCGGTGTTCCAAACACCGAACAGCTTGCCTGCCGCGGCGTCTTCCGTTGCGCGGTGCAGCTGTTCGGTCGTGCCGAAGCTGGCCACCAGAATCAGACCGTTTACATGGCCTTCGTATAGTCGGCCCAGCGCAAGATCCGCACTGCCCACCGCTGCCAGCAGACGCAGCAACGGCAGGTGGCCTCCCGGCTCCGTTCCCAGGCCGAGACCTCCGGCGGCGACGGGCAGCGGCGCGGTAAACAGGCCCATGGCGGCCAACTCGCGCAATTCCGTCCGCGGTGCACCCGCGCCTGCCTCATCCGGTCCTGCCGCGAGCCGGTCAGCAAACCGTTCTGCGGCGCCGATCAGGTCGGAGCTAACGTCTTTGCGGCGCACGTCGGTCTGGACGAGCGTCTCTGCTGCCTGCAATGCGTGCATAACCCTCAGTCTATGGTGCGGTTATTGAATGCCGGAGCCACTCCGAGTCAATACAGTTCGCTGCCGTCAATGCTCGGAGCGCGGTCTTCGCGAGACACCGGCCTACAAGCTGTGAAGCTGTCCAGAAAGGAAGCTAAAAGGAAGAACCGGCAAAGATAATGGTCGGGGCGAGAGGATTCGAACCTCCGACCCCCTGCTCCCGAAGCAGGTGCGCTACCAGGCTGCGCTACGCCCCGAACCCGTGCTGCCTGCGCCGGGATTCGGTTGACCCCGCAGCCGCGCACCGGGGCAAACCCTGGCGGAGCCGCGTCGTCGCCGACTGGTTGAGTCTAGCAGAAACAGCTCGCCGGTGCGATGCCGCGATCGCCAGTTCCTCCGTCGTCAAGGCACCTCACCCGCCTCGGTAGATTGACGCGACGAATGCCGTTGCAGAACATCTACACCTCTAACCTGTAACGCGCGCCTTACTACGCGGCATCGGAGGCATTCTGGCGACGTTGAGTCCAACCTATGACGGAGCGGTCGCCCCTCAACGCGAGCGCATGAATCACCTGCAGGCGCTTGAGGCAGAGAGCATTTACATCCTGCGCGAGGCCGTCGCCGAGTTCGCGCGCCCGGTCATGCTCTACTCCATCGGCAAGGATTCGAGCGTGATGCTGCGCTTGGCGCAAAAGGCATTCTTTCCAGGTAAAATTCCGTTTCCGCTGCTGCACGTCGATACCGGCTACAAGTTTCCGGAGATGATCGCCTTCCGCGATCGCTACACCACCGAGATCGGTGCGCAGTTGCTCGTACATCGCAACGAGGAAGCCATTGCCGGCGGCATGAGCCCCTGGGGTATGGGCACGCAGAACTGCTGCGGCGCGCTGAAGACGCGGTCGCTGCTCGACGGTCTCGCCGAGGGTGGCTTCGACGCAGCCTTTGGTGGCGCCCGCCGCGACGAAGAGAAGAGCCGCGCCAAGGAGCGTGTGTACAGCTTTCGCGACACCGCCGGCCAGTGGGATCCGAAGAATCAGCGGCCTGAACTCTGGAGTCTGTATAACTCGCGCCTGCGCAAGGGCGAATCCATACGCGTCTTTCCGCTGTCGAATTGGACGGAACTCGACATCTGGCTCTATCTCTACGCTGAGCAGATTCCCATCGTGCCGCTCTACTTCGCTCAGGAGCGTGAGGTTGTGGTGCGTGGAAGCACATTGCAGATCGTCGATCCCATGATGACGTTGCTGTCCCACGAAAAGCCTGAAAAAATGCGCGTGCGCATGCGTTCGCTAGGCTGCCTGCCCTGCACCGGCGCCATCCGTTCCGACGCCGATACGCTGCCGAAGATCATCGAAGAATTGATCACCTTCCGCCGCTCCGAACGCGAAAACCGAGCCATCGATCATGACGAGGAAGGCTCCATGGAGATGAAAAAGCGAGAGGGCTACTTCTGATGCCCGAGATCCAAAGCCTTCACCTCGCCGATGCCGCCGACGGCGCCCACGAAGCGCGCTTTCGCAGCTTCCTCGACGCCCACCTCGATCAGGAACTGTTGCGCTTCACCACGGCCGGCTCCGTCGATGACGGCAAAAGCACGCTCATCGGCCGCCTGCTGCATGACACCAAGAGCGTCTACGAAGATCAGCTCGCTTCCATCCGTGCGAGCCGCGTAAACCGCGCCGGCAATGGCGGCATGGATCTCAGTCTGCTCACCGACGGCCTGCGTGCCGAGCGCGAGCAGGGCATCACCATTGATGTGGCCTACCGCTACTTCTCCACCGCCAAGCGCAAGTTCATCATCGCCGACACACCCGGCCACGAGCAGTACACCCGCAACATGGCCACCGGCGCCAGTACCGCGGATGTGGCCGTCGTGCTCATTGATGCCAAGGCCTTCGTGAAGGCCGGGCAACTGCTGCCGCAGTCGCGCCGCCACACCTACATCGCCAGCCTCCTGCGCATCCCGCACGTCGTCGCCGCGGTCAACAAGATGGACCTTGTGGATTACAGCCGCGAGGTCTTTGAGGCGATCCGGACGGCATTCACCGAACTCGCACAACGGCTCGAACTCCCTTCCACGGAGCTGATTCCCGTAAGCGCTCTGGTCGGCGATAACGTCGTGGAGCCGAGCACCGCGATGCCCTGGTACACCGGTCCCACGCTGCTGCAATATCTCGAAACCGTTCCCTTGGCGCTGGCCGAAGTCGCCGGTCCGCTGCGCTTTCCGGTGCAGCTTGTGGTTCGGCCCGACGCCACCTTTCGTGGCTTCGCCGGCCGTGTAGAGCGTGGCCAGCTCAGCCCCGGTCTAGCCGTGCGCGCACTGCCCAGCGGCCGAACAACACGCGTTCGTTCGCTGATCACGTATGACGGCGAGCTGACGTCCGCTCGCGCCCTGCAAAGCGTCACGGCTGAGCTCGAAGACGAGATCGACCTCAGCCGTGGTGAAATGTTAGTCGCCGTCGAGGAAGCGGCACCGCACAGCAGCACACGCCTGCGCGCCATGACCGTCTGGATGCATGAGCAGCCTCTGGTGCCCGGCGCTACCTACCTGCTGAAGCACACCACGCGCACGGTGCGCGCCACGATCCGTGCGATAGGTTATCGCGTCGACGTGAACTCCGCTGAGCACTTCAGCGCGGATCGCATCGCGATGAACGACATCGCTGAAGTGGAGCTGGACACGAACCTGCCGCTCTTCTTCGATCCCTATGCCGAAAATCGATCCACCGGTTCTTTCATTCTGATCGATTCGCTCAGCAATGCCACCCTCGGTGCGGGCATGCTGTTGACTCCACTTGCATCGGCTGCGACGGACAATCCCTTTGCCCTTGGCAAACTCTCCGCCACACCAGGGTTTATTCTGCTGCCGGGCGATCCCGAAGGTCTGCGCGCAGTGCAACTCCAGCTTGAGCAGGAAGGCAGGACCGCGGTCATCGTGGACGACCCATTGATCCCGGAGGCCGCACTACCCGGCGTCGTGCGTGCCTTGCAGCTTGCGAATGTGACCGCGCTCTCTGCGAGCGATACGCTGCGCTCCGATCTTTTGCAAGCCTTGCGAACAGTCGCCGGGGAAGGCTACATCGAGGGCCACAACGCCCTGGCGCAGTGGAAGGGCGAGAGGTAAGCATGGAAGAGCTTTTGACCGAACTGCACCTTCAGTCGCCGCCACCGCGCGGACAGATTTCCGATAAGTGTACCTTGCGCGATCCGGAGTGCCTCACCGCCGAAGCGCTCGTGGCGGCGGTCATCGGCTCCGCACGCACCGGCGAGGTCTGCCTTACCAGCAGCTTCCAAACCGAGGACATGGTGGTTCTGCACCTGCTGCGGCGGCACCTGCTGGACGTCCCCGTCATCTTTCTTGAAACCGGCTATCACTTCCCGGCCTTGATCGAGTATCGCGATCGCATGATGTCCGCCTGGGGCCTGAACCTCGTCAACGCCCTGCCCGCGACCACGCGCGAAGAGCATGAAAGCACGCTGGGTCTGCTGCACATCGTGCAGCCAACCGCCTGCTGCCAGATTCGCAAGGTCGAGCCGCTCATGCGTTCGCTTGAACCCTACCGCTGGTGGTTCACCGGCCTGCGCCGTGAGCAGTCCCCCACGCGGGCGGGCCTGAAAAAGATCGAAGATCACAAGCTGCCCACAGGCACGATGCTCAAGAAGGTAAGCGTGCTCGCCGACTGGAGCTGGGCGCAGGTAGAGGCCTACGCGGCCGAGCACGGCATTCCTCGCCTTTCACTCTACGATCAGGGTTTTACCTCCATCGGCTGCGAACCGTGCACGGCGGTTCCCGTCGCCGGCGCTGATCCGCGCAGCGGTCGCTGGGGCGGCAAGAAGTTGGAATGCGGCATCCATACCTTCAGCGAAAAGTCCTGAAGCCGTAAAGGAATACCTTTGCTTGAGCGTCGAAAAATTGTAAGCATGTGGAAGAAGGGCGGCGCCGTGGCTTTGGCCACGCTGGTCAACGTGCAGGGCTCAAGCTACCGCGGTACCGGCGCGCGCATCCTCATCGGTGCGGACGGCTCCCATGTCGGTTCCGTCTCCGGCGGCTGCCTGGAAGCGGAAATCGTGCGCAAAGCACGCTGGCTCACGCGCAGCGGCCCCGCCATCGAATGCTATTCCACACTCTTTGACGACACCTCCGACATGCCCTACGGCCTTGGCTGCGGCGGCACCGTCTACGTTCTTCTGGAGCCGGCCGGCACGCCCGCATTCACCGCCCTTATGGAAGCGCTCGAAGCTTCACTGCTCGGCCAAACGTGTCTTATCGCCACCACGCTGCCCACAGAACATCAAGTCTTCGCGCGGCAGATCACCGATGCCGACGGCCGTCTGCTCTTCAGCACCGCCGCGCAGGTGTCTGGTGAGATCTATCACGAACGGCTGGACCCACCGCAGCGTTTGTTTCTCTTCGGTGCCGGCGACGATGCGCAGCCCATGGCGCAGATGGCCGCCCTGCTCGGCTGGAGCGTCTTCGTCTTCGATGGCCGTCCTCAGCTTGCAAAGCCCGAACGCTTCCCGCAGGCCGAAGCTGTGCATGCAGTGCAACAGCTTGCAGACCTGAAGCCGTCAAGCAGTGACGCCGTGGTGCTGATGACACACAGCTACGAGCAGGATCGTGATTGGCTCACTGACGTGCTGCCCTGCGAACCGCGTTACCTCGGCATGCTGGGCTCCCGCCACCGCAGCGCCCTTCTCATCAAGGCAGCCGCCGATGCCCTCGGCTGGACCGTGGAGCGGGCCTGCGCTCGACTTTTCTCGCCCGTCGGCCTCAACCTCGGCGGTGACGGTGCGGAGGCCATTGCGCTCGCGGCCATTGCCGAGATCCAGGCCTGCACACAAGGCAAACTGCCCCACTCCCGCCGCATGACGCCGGAGATGGTTGCCGAGCAATTGGATCACGGCCCGTCCAGTCCGGCGCAGTTTCTGCAAGCGCAGTGTGCACTGTGAGTGTGGCGGCGGTGATTCTCGCAGCAGGCGCTTCCACGCGGTTGGGCCAGCCGAAACAGTTGGTGGAACTCGGCGGTGAGCGCTTGCTTGAGCGCGCCGTGCGCACCGCTCGCGAGGCCGGACTTGCACCGGTGATCGTCGTCGTCGGCGCCCGCGCCGCGGAGATCACGGCGCAGTGCGATCTTCGCGAGGCGCAGATCGTCCGCTGTGAGCGCTGGGCCGAGGGCATGAGCCAAGCACTCGCGGCCGGCGTGGCCGCGGTTGCTGAAACCAACGCATCCTCATGCGTGGTCCTCACCTCCGACATGCCCTTCGTCACGCCGCTGCATCTGCAGGCCCTATGCAAGCGCCGCAGCGAGGTGCGTGCCTCCGAGTACGACGGTCGGAAAGGGGTTCCCGCGCACCTTCCCCGCAGCACCTTCGCCGATCTCCAGCGCCTGGAAGGGGATATCGGCGCGCGCGATCTTCTGCAGTCGGCGCTCTCCGTCGATCTCAAAGCCGATGCCCTGGATATCGATACACTGGCAGATCTCTCCGCAGCCCGCGCACGCTTCGGTACCGTGAAGCGCCTGCGCAAAGGCGCGCGCTAAGTCTCATCCGCTCGTTCCTTGCACGTTCAAACGCAAGGCTGGAGCAGTTTCGTTGTAGGTCTAGAAGACCAATCTCCGAGGGATTTATCCTCCTCAGCGTAGCGAAGGGCCTGCTGTTTGCGGGAGCTCTACGCCATCAGGAAAACAGCTATCAGAAAAGCAGCTATAGATACACCTCTGCGGCGGAGACCTTAGCGGCCCTGCGCCGCCAGCTTGCTTTGCACCAGGTCGGCGAGGTGGCCCACTGTCTACAGCGACTCCAACTCGGCCGTCTGGAACTTGAGGCCGAATCGCGCCTCTGTCGCCACAATCAAATTGATGTGGTTGAAGGAGTCCCATTCCGGCACATCAGCCGCCGTCAGCCCCGGCCTGAGCACGAGCGACTCATCATCGAAGAGATCACGGCAGATGCCGGTAAGCTCCGTATAGAGTGCCTGCTGCTGCATACCTTTGCTGCCTCTGCTTATGTTCGCCGTACTCTGATTTGCCGTTGCGACCGCTAAAAGTGACGAAGTTTTGGGCGCGGCATACCGGGATCCCCGGTCTGTGGCGCCTCCGGAGGAGGAACGACGGAGGGCCGCTCAATCCGCTCGATCGAGCGGCTTACCAGATCGCGTGATCCCAGGCCGACGGCCAGCGACAGCGCAAACACAATGCCGCCGAACAGAATCCCAAAGGCCAGTTCCACAATCGTTCCGCCGATGCGCAGATGATCCAGCGCCATGGCCGCCGTCAGCACCAGCACCAGCCACTTCACCCCGAGCGAGAGCACGCGAGCATATTGCAGCTGCGCGTTCACGGCGCTGATCAGCACGGAACGCGACAGGAATCGCGCAATCAGGCCGCCGATGAACAGCAGCAAAATGGCTCCGATCAGGTGCGTCAGGTAAGGCAGGACAAACAGCTCCACCTGCGAGTTGGCCTGGTAAGCCGCATCGAATGCCGTGATGCCGATGGCAAGCCCGATAATGATACAAAGCCAAAGCAGCGTGCGCGAAACCAGCAGGGTGGGCGAATGCGCCGGCGACCAGTCGCCCAGGCTCGTCACCGCCCCGGGAAGCCGTTGCGAGGCGAGCTTTTCATCGAAACGCAGCCTCGTCAGCAGCGCCCGGGAGGCAGTGGCCAGGAGCAGGCCCAGCGCGGTCAACACCACGATCGACACCAGAAGCACGACAACACCGGGGAGGAAATTTACCAACACCCCGACCACCCGTTGGGTTGACTCCTTCAAGGCAAACTCGATCTGCGGTCCCATCGTCGATCCTCTTTGTAAGTCGTAACTTTGCATCATCGCCATCACCATTCCTTTCTCGTGGCCCAACATTCGGTTTGGGATGCGGCCTAGGGATTGAAACGGTCCGGCCAGCGCCACCGGGACACAAGGTACGGTTTTTCCTGCTCAAAGGCATGGGCCGTCAGTTCAAGCAGGTCGGCCCCTGCTGTTTCGCCGGACTCGCTGGTGCGCAAAAAGCTTGCTACCCAGGCGAGATACAGCGGCGTAAAGGCACCCAGCAGGTGTCCCCGATTCAATGTACGCATGTGAAATGCCAGGGCGAAGTCATACACCGTACGAGCCCAAAGCGCCGGGGCGAAGCTGAAGTTCTCCGGAGAACTCGTCGCCAACTTCTTCAGCGCGAGCAGCGACTGCGGCGGCAGCACCAGCGACCAGATCTCGCGCAGATTGTTGAACGCCGCGCGGTAGTTCTCCACCAGCATGTGCAGCTCATCGCTAACTCCATAGGGCGAAGCCGCGCTGTTTCCACGCATCACCGGACGTGCAGGCGGCAACGCGCGTGCCCTCTGCCAGAAGCTCGCCTTGTTCTCAAGATCGGCGAACAACGATCCCGTCACCGCCGGAAACAGCACATTCAGATCGGACTCCGTCGGTTGCGGCAGCAGGCGTTCACCGCCTTCCACCTGCCGCACCGTGAAGCCTGCCACAGAAGCCTCCGCCACGGGCCAGATCAGCGACGCCTCCGGTTGCGGCGTGACCCGGTTCGCCGCCCCTGCCAGCCGTTGCAACATACGCGTCGACAACCCGAGATCGAGCGGCAACGGAAAGCGTATATCCGCATACAGCGCCCGCGTCAGCGGGTACAGCAGGGCGGAGTTCACCAAGCCATCGTCGGTGGCGGTCCGGTAGTGCGGCATCGCGATGTCGGCGCCGGCCTGCAGACTATTTTGCATCGCCACAAGCGCCGTGGGGTGCAACGCCGAAGCGTCCGGCCCCAGCAGAAGCACATGCGCGGCGCCTCGCTCCCGCGCCAGATCTGACGCAGCAACGTAGTCGGCGGCGTCCAGCACCCATTCACTATCGCCGCGGGGTGTGGGGTAGGGCACAAGATGCGGCGTTTGCTCGGTGGCCGCCTGCTCCTCTGCGGTATCGGGCGAAGCGACCAGCAAAGGCCGGCCACGGAAGGCAGATGCCACCGCCCGCAGGGTTGCCGCGGCGGCGTCGCTTGCCATGGACGGCAGGCAGACCAGCAAGGTGTCGCCGGCCGCCGTGGCGTGGGCCCGGTCCTGAATTACGGGGTCAATATTCGGCACGGTGGCCATCAACGCGCTCCTTGGGTGTCGTTCTTCCCAGAATCCGGCATCGGGCTGGACGCCATCTGCTGCAGTAACTCAAGAATGCCATTGAGCGGAATCGGCAGCCAACTGGGCCGGTTGTTCAACTCGTACAGCAGCTCATAGAAGGCCTTTTCCAGCAGCAGGGCAGCCAACAGGTTCTGTGCCTCGGCAGGCGCGGGGATCAAACCCGGCCGCGCCGCGACCGCGGCAGTGTACCCCTCCAGGAAACGGGCGGCACTGGCGCGCTCCCAGAGCATGGCCCACGGCCGCAGCGTATCGCCGTTCTCCGGCCGGCGCTGTGCGTGCCGCTGCAGCGCCGCCTGCGCCGCATAGCTGAAGGAGCGCAGCATGCCCGCCACATCCCGCAGGGGAGACTGCTTTCTGCGGCGTTCTTCCAGCGTCCGGGCCGGTTCGCCTTCAAAGTCCACCAGCATGAAGTCCGATCGCGACCGCAGCGTCTGCCCAAGGTGGTAGTCGCCGTGGATGCGAATACGTTGCCCGAAGCTCGCCGGCTCGCCTTCCAGCCCGGTCAGCAGATCCGCCACCCGCTCCCGCAATCCGAGCAGCCGCGCGGCTAAGGGACGTGTCTCCGTTGGCACCCGCTCCAGTGCGCTCGCCAGTGACTCCAGCGTGTCGTCGGCTTGCGTCTCGATACGTTGACGTTCCGCCGCCAGATCGTGCGTTGTGAAGTGTTCCGCGCTGAAGGCCCGGTTGTCCGTGGGCGTCGAAAGCGCCACGTGCAGCTCACCGGTGCGGCGGCCAAGCAACTGGGCAGCCTCCAGGTACAGGCCCGCATGCTCCTCGATCTCTGCGGCAATCTCCGGTGGCCGTCCAATGACGGGCAGCTGGCCTTCGTTTTTGGGCAGCGGACAGTTTGAAACGGAATCGAAGAACCTGTCCAGCTCCTCCAGGGTCCACGCCCAGCCGTCGCCCTCATTGGGCGCAAAGGCCTGCAGAAATGCCAGCGTCGTTCCATCGTCGGTCCGGTGCAGATCGCCCAGGTAGGCCGGCACGTTCGGATACTTGCCCACTTCGGTGAGAAAGCGTGTGACCTCCACATCCGGGTTTTCCCCCGCGCGCAGCCGGCGAAACAGCTTCAGAATGGCACGTTCTTCGAACAGAATGCTGGTATTGGATTGCTCGACGGAACCCACGCGCGACGCCATGCCCAGCAGATCGTCTCCATCGAATCCGATCGCCTTCGTGGCGGAAAGGCTCGCTGCGGAGCCTCCAAGGTTCATCGCAACCTCTGACCCGCGGGTGATCATCGTCAGCAGCGCGGTCCGGAAGCTCGCGCTCGCCGTGGCGTCATACAGCGTCATCGCGCCCTGCGCCCGGTTCACGGTGGCAATCACGGCTGCCGGCGCTGACTCGCGTAAGGACTCTGCCTCGGCACCGTCGGCCATTGCCAGTGGCAGCTGATACAGATCCGCCGTGCCATCGTCGTACACCACGTTCACCGCGGCCAGCGCCGCCTCATCCCCCGGCAACGGCGTGACCGAAGCCATGGTCGCCGAGCGGATCGTGCGGGATTTCCCGCCAAACCAGCGGCGCTGCGCGATATACCCCGGCAACACCTGCTCCAGCAAGGCCTGGCCGGACTCATTCAAGATGCGTCCAAGCGCATTCAGCGGCGTCGGCGAGGTCTCGCCTAGCCGCTCGACCATCCGCCCGGCCAGCACCTCCGCGGGCGACTCCACCACAGGCGCCTCCGGCGCGGCCTGCCGCTCCTGCAACTCCAGCCACAGAAAGCTGTACGGTGCCAGCGTCAACGGATAAGGGGCCTTGCCGACCTCTGGAAAGGTCACGTACCCCAACATCTCCACAGGCTGACGACCGATAAACTTCGTCAGATCCAGCGCCACCGGCTGCGCGAAGCGTGAAAGGTTCGCCACGCAGAGCACCGTCTCCCGATGCCCGTCTTCGGACTCGTAAGCGCGCACATACGCCAGGATCTTGCGGTTCTCCGGGTGTAAAAACTCCAGCGAACCGCGCCCGAAGACGCGAAACAGCTTGCGCAGCGCAATCATGTTGCGCGTCCAGTGCAGCAGCGATGAGGGATCGCCCTGCTGCGCCTCCACATTGATCGCCTGGTAGCCCCACACCGGGTCCATGATCACCGGGAAATACAGCTTGGCCGGCACGGCCTTGCTGAACCCCGCATTGCGGTCGGAGTTCCACTGCATCGGCGTGCGCACACCGTTGCGATCGCCCAGATAAATGTTGTCGCCCATGCCGATCTCGTCGCCGTAGTACATGATCGGCGTTCCCGGAAAGCTCAGCAGCAGGGAGTTCAGCAATTCGATGCGGCGGCGGTTGTTATCCAGCAGCGGCGCCAGCCGGCGGCGGATGCCCACATTGATGCGCATGCGCGGGTCGGCTGAATAGGCCATGTACATGTAATCCCGCTCTTCATCCGTCACCATCTCCAGCGTCAACTCGTCATGATTGCGCAGGAACAGACCCCACTGGCAGCTCGGCGGAATCTCCGGCGTCTGCGCCATGATGTCGGTGATCGGCAGCCTGTCCTCCTGCCGCACGGCCATGTAAATACGCGGCATCAGCGGAAAATGAAATGCCATGTGGCACTCGTCGGCATCGCCGAAGTAGGGCCGCACGTCGGCCGGCCACATGTTGGCCTCGGCCAGAATCAGCCGGTTCTCATACTCCGCATCGATGACCGCTCGAATCGCCTTGATCCGGTCATGGGTCTCCGGCACATTCTCGCAACTGGTGCCGTCGCGCTCGATCAGGTAAGGAATGGCATCCAGACGCAACGCATCCACGCCCATATCCATCCAGAAGCGCATCGCGTTCAGCACCTCTTCCATCACGCGCGGATTGTCGAAGTTCAGATCCGGCTGGTGTGAAAAGAAGCGGTGCCAGTAGTACTGCCCCGCGACCTCATCCCACGTCCAGTTAGACTTTTCCGTATCCGTGAAGATGATGCGCACGCCGTCGTAGAGCTTGTCCGTGTCGCTCCAGACGTACATTTCGCGCTCGGGCGACCCCTTTGGTGCGTTGCGCGCCGCCTGAAACCAGGGGTGCTGATCGCTCGAGTGATTGATCACCAGCTCGATCATCACCTGCATGCCGCGGGCATGCGCTTCATCCATAAACTGCCTGAAATCATCTATGGTGCCGTAGCTTGGATTGACGTTTAGGTAGTCGGCGATGTCGTAACCGTCGTCCCGCAGCGGGGAAGGAAAGAACGGCAAAATCCACAGGCAGGTCACACCAAGGTCCTGCAGGTAGTCGAGCTTGGAGATCAGTCCCTGAAAATCTCCGATCCCGTCCCCGTTGGAGTCCGCAAAGGCACGCACGTGCAATTCATAGATAATCGCGTCTTTGTACCAAAGGGGATCCGTGGCACTGCAGGGTTTCTTCACGCTTCGCTCGACCTTTCGTCGGGTTCTTGGTGGGTTTGGATGCGGGTTGCTGCCGGGGCGATGGTCAGCGGATGTCGCTGAAATGTATTCTCAAAGACTACGCCGGATTGCGGCGAACGAAGTACAGGGAGCCTATTTGTGCGTTGCAAGACCATCGGCCTGATCGGCGGCATGAGCTGGGAGAGCTCCACCGAATACTATCGTCTGCTGAATGAAACGGTGCGCGCCCGCTTCGGCGGTCTGCACTCCGCGCCCTGCCTGCTGCTCTCCGTCGACTTCCAGGAGATCGCCACCCTGCAGCGCGCCGGCGATTGGGCCGCACTCACGGCAAAGATGGTCAGCTGCGCCCAACGTCTCGAAGGCGCCGGCGCGGAGCTTCTGCTCATCTGCACCAACACCATGCATCGCATGGCCGAGGAGGTGCAGGCCGCCGTCTCCGTTCCCCTCGTCCACATCGCCGACGCCACCGCCGCCCGCGTGCATAAGGCAGGGCACCGCCGCGTGGGCCTGCTCGGCACCCTCTACACTATGGAGCAGGAGTTCTACCGCATGCGCCTGGCCCGCGATTACGGCCTCAAAGTCCTGATCCCCGAAGAAGCAGACCGCCAAAGCGTCCACCAGGTCATCTTCTCCGAGCTTTGCCTCGGCAAGACCCTCGACGCCTCACGCAATCTCTACCGCGAAATCATCGAACGCCTCGTGGAGCGCGGTGCCGAAGCAATCATCCTCGGCTGCACGGAGATCATGCTCCTCATCGGCCCCGAGGACTCACCCGTCCCCCTGTTCGATACCACTGCCATCCACGTGCAGGCTGCGCTGAAGGCGGCGATCGAGGCCTAGCGGCTAGGCGTTGCGGCAACACCCAGCGGCCATACCCTCGATTGTCATTCCGCAGTGCAGCGGAGGAATCGCATTCCGCCTGAACCGGACAGACTGTACCCGGGAAAGCAGATCCTTCCGGCAATGGCCGACAAAAACGAACAGCTCAGGTCCTCTTCACAACAGGCTGCGCTTCGACACGCTCTGCTTCGACGCGCTCTGGCAGGGCCGCGGGCACAACCGCAGCCGGCGCAATCACCCGCAAAATATGCGCGGGCTGCTCCGGCTTCAGTGCCACGTAGCACCACTCCTTCCACGTGAAGCGCGACCCGGTCAGCAGATCCTCCACCTCAAACGCGCTGCCCCATGGAACGCCCAGCCAGTCCAGCCGCAGCTGCATCCACGCGGTCTGCTCTGCCTTCGGATCAAGATTCACGGCCATAAGCACGACATCCCCACCGTCCGCACTCGTCTTCGAATAGCACATCACCTGTTCGTTCTGCGTGGGATGGAAGTGCAGCCCCTCATTGCTCTGCAACGCCCTGTGCGCACGCCGGATCTCATTCAGCTGCGTCAGCAGCGGAGCGATCGAGATCGGGTCCGTACGATCCCAGTGACGAATCTGGTACTTCTCACTGTCCAGATACTCCTCCGAACCCTTCTTGCCCCGCGAAGGCTTGGCCGCACGGCCCTCGCAAAGCTCATACGCCGGCCCGTAGATGCCCCAGTTGGCGCTCAATGTAGCGGCCAGAATCGCCCGCGACTTAAAGATCGACTGCCGCTCCGCCGGGTCCACCACCTGCAACTGCTCATGCAGGATGTCCGGCGTATTCGGCCACACATTGGGCCGGTAAAAATCCCGCACCGGCACGTTGCAGATCTCGGTGAAGTACGCCTCCAGATCGGCCTTGGTGTTCCGCCAGGTGAAGTAGGTGTACCCCTGCGTATACCCGCCCTTGGCGAGCGAATACATCACGTGCGGCCGTGTAAACGCCTCGGCGAGGAAGATCACCTCCGGCGTTTGCTCATGAATCTGCGCAATGCACCACTCCCAGAACGGCAGGGCCTTGGTGTGCGGATTATCCACGCGAAAGACACGTACACCCTGGTCTATCCAGAACTGAAACACCCCGTACAGCGCCTCCCACAGCCCGCGCCAGTCCTTCGACTCGAAGTTGATCGGGTAGATGTCCTGATACTTCTTCGGCGGATTTTCCGCGTACTGAATCGTCCCGTCCGGCCGCATCTTGAACCAGTCCTGATGCTCCGTCACCCAGGGATGATCCGGCGAGCACTGGAAGGCAATATCCAGCGCCAGCTCCAAGCCGTGCGCCTTCGCCGCCTCCACCAGCGCGGCAAAGTCCGCCGGCGTACCCAGCTCCGGATGGATCGCCGTGTGTCCACCCTCAGCCGCACCGATCGCCCACGGGCTGCCCACCTCGCCCGGCTCGGCCTTCACGTTGTTGTTCTTCCCCTTGCGGTACTGCACGCCGATCGGGTGAATCGGCGGCATGTACACGATGTCGAAACCCATCGCGGCGATCTCGGGCAGTTGCACGGTCACGTCCCGCAGCGTTCCATGCACGGCCTCGCTCACGCCGCAGGACCGCGGAAACAGCTCATACCAGGCGGAAAACCGCGCTCTTTCGCGATCCACCCACACCGGCAGCTCGGCAGCGTAGCGCGTGGCAGGCTCCAGGTCGGGGTACCGGGCGGCCAGGGCCACCATCTCGTCAGCCGGCGGCGTGTCGTAAAACGCACGCTTCTCTGCGGAGAGCCTTCGCAAATCCTCCGCACCGGCCTTCAGGCGCTTGGCATCGGCACCCTTCGCCCGGCCCGCGGCCTCTTCCAGCAGCTCCGCCCCGATCAGCAGCTGCAACGGAATATCCTGCGGTTCGGAAAGCTGCTGCGTCGGTTCATGCGGATCGGGCTGGGCCGCCAGCCGTTTGCCCAGGTCGGAGATCCATGTGTCGAAGTGGTCCACCCAGCCTTCGACCGTGAACATCCACGTTCCCAGCTGATCTACCGTAAAATTTGCCGTCCAAAGATCGTTGGGCAGGGCCGTGAAGGTTGTCTCCTTCCACTTCTTTTCGGAGCTGTGGCGGTACAGCAGCCGTGCGCCCACATGATCGTGGCCGTCGGAAAAAATCGCCGCCGTCACCGTAACCTGCTCTCCGAGCACACGTTTGGCAGGGTACCGTCCACCGTTTACCTGCGGTTCGATCTCTTCAATGACTACCCGCCGGCGGCCTTCAGTCGGTTTCATGCGGTGCTCCCCTATGGTTTCGTGTCATTCTACGCAGGATCGTCGGTCTAAGTTCGGTTCCGCAGTCGTGCCGCGCCGGGACCGCATCAGAACGCTCAGCGTTGCTTGGATGTAGTCTGCAAAGCTCCCCGATCCAAGGGAAGGGATGCATCGCATCCCGGGGTGGTTGTCGGCTGTCCGGCGGTACGCGCTGCACGAAAGAACGAGGAGGGCGCTTGCCCGAAGGATTGGGAAGATCGAAGTTGCCGCTCCACGCGGGGCGCATCGAGGACTACGCCATGATTGGGGACCTGCAGACCGCGGCCCTGGTCAGTATCACAGGTTCCATCGACTGGCTTTGCTGGCCGGACTTTTCCTCCGGCGCCTGCTTCGCCTCGCTGCTTGGTACGGCAGACAATGGCTTCTGGCGCATCGCGCCCCAGGCAAAGGTTCAGGAGACTCGGCGCCGTTACCGTGGCGATACCATGATCCTCGAAACGGACTTCGTTACCGCCGACGGAGAGGTCCAGCTGATTGACTTCATGCCGCTCCGCGGGGAGCACTCTGACGTGATTCGCATGGTGCGCGGCGTCCAGGGCAAGGTGAAGATGAGGCTCGATCTGGCTCTGCGCTTTGACTACGGCCTGACCGTGCCCTGGGTCACCATGGCCGACTCTGAACTGCGCGCTATTGCCGGTCCGAACATGGTCGTGCTTCGCACCCAGTGTGCCGAAGGCCCAGCTCCTGTGCTCAAGGGAGCCCACCTCACCACCAACTCGGAGTGGACCCTTGCCGCCGGGCAGACAGTTTGCTTTACCCTCACCTACGCCAGTTCAACGGAAGAGCTGCCGCCTGCCGTGCAGATCGATAAGGAATTCGCCGACACCGAAAGCTTCTGGACCGAGTGGTCCACGCGGTCCAACTACAAGGGGGCTTACCGAGACCGGGTCCAGCGTAGCCTGCTTACGCTGAAGGCTCTGATCTTTGATCCCACCGGCGGCATGATCGCCGCACCCACTGCCGGGCTCCCTGAAGCGATTGGCGGTGAGCGCAACTGGGACTATCGCTATTGCTGGCTCCGGGACACGGCCTTCAGTCTTCTCATCCTGATGGGCGCAGGCTATACCGAGGAGGCCATCTGCTGGCGAACCTGGCTGCTGCGCGCCATTGCCGGCTCGCCGGATCAGCTGCAAAGCCTGTACGGCATCCGCGGAGAGCGTCGCTTGCTGGAGTGGAACGCCGGCTGGCTTCCGGGCTACGAGCACTCCTCTCCCGTGCGCATCGGCAACGCCGCCTCGGAACAATTTCAGCTCGATGTCTATGGCGAGGTCGGCGTCGCCCTTAGTCGCACACCGCAGGTGGATAACGATCTAAAAGCGCCCTCCAACGAGCTGGAAGCCGCGCTCATGAACCACCTTTGCAAGATCTGGCCTCTGCCGGACGACGGCATTTGGGAGGTGCGCGGGGGACGCCAGCAGTTTGTTCACAGCAAGGTGATGGCCTGGGTCGCACTCGATCGCGCCGTCAAACACTATGAAAAGTACGACGGTGCCGGCGATGTAAAGCGCTGGCGCAAAAATCGGGACACCCTGCGCAAGCAGATACTCACAAAGGGTTTCAACAAAAAGTTGAACTCCTTCACCCAGAGCTACGGTTCAAAGGTCCTTGATGCCTCCTGTCTGCGCCTCGTTCTCGTAGGCTTTCTGCCCGCGACCGATCCACGCATGAAGGGCACCATCGAAGCCATCGAAAAAACCCTTATGCCCAATGGCCTGGTCCGCCGCTACGACACTGGGAAGAGCAAGGACGGGCTGAAGGGCAGCGAAGGTACCTTTCTCGCCTGCAGCTTCTGGATGGTGATCTGCCTCCATCAACTCGGCCGCATCGACGATGCACAACGCCTGTTTGAGCGGCTGCTTTCGCTCTGCAACGACGTGGGTCTGATCAGCGAAGAGTACGATCCCGTGAAGAAGCGCATGCTCGGCAACTTCCCGCAGGCACTCTCGCACCTGGCTCTCGTTCACGCCGCGTTCACGTTGTCCGGGCAATGGAAGCCGCTGCCGTTTAACGAAGGCAAGGGCTAGCGGCTGACTCCGGATACAACCCCCTGCTTTGCGCAGGGACTCTATCTCTCAAAATACCTTGGCCGAAGAGCATGGGTCACGCAGGATGCGGTTTGCCGCGTGACTCCCTTTCTTCCCTGATTGCAAGATTGTGGAGCGTTCCATGGCGCGAGTTCCTGGCTCAACCTACAGGTTGCAGCTTCATGAAAACTTCGGTTTCGATCAGGCTGCGGCCATCGCGCCGTACCTGAAACAGCTGGGCGTTACCCACGTCTACAGCTCCCCCTATCTGCAGGCAGCACCGCACAGCATGCACGGCTACGATGTAGTCGATCACCGCAAGGTGAACGAAGAGCTCGGCGGTGCGGAGGCGCACGCCCGCTTCTGCAAGACCCTCGGCGAAACGGGCCTCGGCCAGGTGCTCGACATCGTCCCCAATCACATGAGTCTTGGCCGCCAGAACCACTTCTGGTGGGACGTTCTTGAAAATGGCACTAACAGCCGCTACGCCGGTTTCTTCGATATCGACTGGAACTCCTCGGAAGAGCGTCTGCGCGAGAAGGTGCTCGTGCCCATCCTGGGTGATCAGTATGGGCGCGTGTTGCGCGACGGCGGCGCAAAGATTGCTCGTCACGGCTCCTGCTTTACCATTGAGGCCTCCGGTCAGCCGCTGCCGGTCTCGCCCACCACGATGCCGCTGATCCTGGCCAAAGCTGCCGACCGTGCCGGCAGCGACACGCTGCGTTTCCTCTCCGCCAGCTTCGGCCGCCTGCCCTCGGCGGAGGAGTGGGATCGTTGGAAGCTCAATGCGCGCGACCGCGACAAGCGTGTTCTAAACGGCCTGCTGGATCGTCTGTGCGCGGAGGAGGGCAACACCTGCCGCCAGATCGATGCCGTCATCGAAGAGATGAACGCCGATCCCGACGCGCTCGATGAACTTCTCACTCACCAGAACTATCGTCTGGCGTACTGGAAGACCGCCGATCAGCAGCTGGGATACAGGCGCTTCTTTGACGTCAACACCCTGATCGGTGTGCGCATGGAGCGCGAGTACGTCTTTGAAGAGACGCATGCGCTGATCCTGAAATGGCTGCACGAAGGCATCCTCGACGGCGTGCGCATCGATCATCCCGACGGTCTGCGCGATCCGTTGCAGTACCTGCAGCGTCTGCGCCAGCACGCTCCCGATGCCTGGATCATCGGAGAAAAGATTCTCGAACCCGGTGAGTGGCTGCGCGAAAATTGGCCCATCCAGGGCACCAGCGGTTACGACTTCATGAACCAGGCCGTCGGTCTGCTGGTTCACAGCGAAGGCCTGGTTCGCATGGGTGAACTGTATCGCGACTACACCGGCGATACGGCGACCTTTCCTGCCACGGCTCATGACAAGAAGCTCAATGTCACGCAAGAGACTCTTGGCTCCGACGTCAATCGGCTGGCCAGCATGTTTGTGGAGATCTGTGAGCAAAACCGGGAGTTCCGGGACTTCACGCGCGCCGAAATTCGCCGTGCCCTCCGCGAGTTTGCCTCCTGCTTTTCCATCTATCGCACCTACATCGTTCCCAGCCGCAAAGAGGTGACCGAGGAAGATCTCGAGATCATCCGCCAAGCCGCCGAGTGCGCCAAGGACAACCGTCTGGACATCGACGGCCAGCTCTTCGACTTCATGCGCGATGTACTGCAGGGCAAGATCCTCGGCGAAAGGGAAGCGCAGTTTGTCTTCCGTTTCCAGCAGTTCACCAGCCCGGTGATGGCCAAGGGCGTCGAAGACACCGCGTTCTACTGCTACAACCGCCTGATCGCTTTGAATGAGGTTGGCGGCAATCCGGCCTGCAGCGGATTTTCATTGCAGCAGTTCCACAGCTACAACAGCAGGATGCAGGGCACGTTTCCGTCCACCATGACCTCGCTCAGCACGCACGATACAAAGCGTGCCGACGACGTGCGCGCCCGCATCGCTGTTCTCAGCGAGGATCCCGATGCCTTTGCCGCCGCGATTCGCCGTTGGCATGACATGACGGCCAGCTACCGCGGCAAGGAGGTGGACGCAGGCACGGAGTGGTTTCTCTTTCAAACCCTCATCGGCGCTTGGCCTCTCACCTTCGATCGCCTCAAGGCCTACATGCAGAAGGCCATGCGTGAAGCCAAGCAACGAACCAGCTGGGTGGCTAACAATGCTGAGTTTGAAGACGAACTCAACACCTACATGGAATCCTTGCTGAAAGACGAAGCGTTCGTCAAAGATCTTCAAGCATTCGTGAACGGGATTCTTGAGGCCGGCCGTTTGAACTCCCTGGCGCAGACCCTGATCAAACACACGTCGCCGGGCGTCCCGGATCTGTATCAGGGGGGTGAGCTGTGGGATCTCTCCCTTGTGGATCCCGACAACCGTCGCCCGGTGGACTACGCCAAGCGGTCCCGTTTTCTGCAGGAGCTTCAAGGTATGAAGCCTGCCGACATTCTGAAGCGCATGGACGATGGCCTGCCCAAGCTCTGGGTCGTGCAGCAGGCGCTCCAATTGCGTAACAAACATCCGGAGTGGTTCGGCGCCGAGGCCGCCTACGAACCCATGTATGCAGAGGGCGCCGACAAGGATCGCGTCATCGCCTACCTGCGCGGCATGGACGTGTTAACGGTGGCGCCGCGCTGGAGTTTGAAGGGCGGCATCACCGATGCCGCCTTGACCCTCCCGTCCGGAAGCTGGATCAATCGGTTGACGGGAGATCAACACCAGGGTGACTGCTCCGTTGCAGCTCTGCTGCAACCCTTTCCTGTGGCGCTGCTCGTGCGTGTGCAGTAGCAGCGTCGTGGTATCCATCTGCAAGGAGTTTGATTGATGTACGAGTTCAAGGTGTGGGCGCCGCGGGCGCAAAAGTCGAAGTTGAAGCTGGAGGGGCGTGAGCCCTTGGAAATGAACGGTCCAGATGACCGCGGCTGGTGGCAGCTTGCGGTAAACGACGCAGGCCCGGGTACCGATTACTCCTTCCTGCTGAACGATGAGACCACGGCGTATCCTGACCCGCGCAGTCTATGGCAGGCAAAGGGCGTGCACGGTCCGTCGCGGACCTATGATCAACACGCCTTTGCCTGGACGGACAATCACTGGCACACACCGCCGCTCTCCAGCGCCATCCTGTATGAGCTGCACATCGGCACCTTCAGCGAGGAAGGCACGTTTGACAGCGCCGTTCCGCACCTGGATCACCTGGTAGAACTCGGCATAACCCACATAGAAGTTATGCCGGTGAACGAGTTCGCCGGCGAGCGCGGCTGGGGATATGACGGCGTGTTCCTGTTTGCCGTCTTTGAGCCTTACGGAGGTCCGGATGCGTTCAAGCGCTTCGTCGACGCATGCCACGCAAAGAACCTCGCCGTGGTGCTCGATGTGGTCTACAACCACTTCGGCCCGGTCGGCAATTACACCAATCAGTTCGGTCCCTATCTGACGGACAAGTACCACACACCGTGGGGAGCCGCTGTAAACTTCAACGAAGGCGGCAGCGACGAAGTCCGGCGTTTCTTTCTGGATAACGCCCTCATGTGGCTGCGGGACTACCATTGCGACGGCCTTCGTCTCGATGCCACCCATGAGTACATCGATCGCTCCGCAGTGCACTTCATGGAGCAGCTTTCCACCGAGGTTGAACGCCTCGGCACCATGCTGAACAAGCGCTACGTCCTCATCGCCGAGAGCGATCTTAACGATCCGAAGTTCGTTCGCCCGCGTGAGGCCCATGGATACGGCATGGATGCGCAATGGAGCGACGATTTTCACCACTCGCTCTTCACGCTGCTGTGGAGCGATCCCGGCCGGGGTTACTATGACGACTTCGGCAGCATGGATGATCTTGTAAAGTCGCTCCGCGCCGCCTTCGTGTATGACGGAAAATATTCGCGCTATCGCCATCACACCCACGGTCGGTCTGTCGATAACCTGTCCGCGCATCATTTCATCGGCTACATTCAGAATCATGACCAGGTCGGCAATCGCGCAGCGGGTGAGCGCCTGGAGCACCTCGTCGGCATGGATGCCAGCAAGGTGGCGCTCGGCCTCACGTTGACCGCTCCCTTCATTCCCATGCTTTGGATGGGCGAAGAGTTTGCCGCCACCGCGCCCTTTCTGTACTTTGCGGATCACGAGGAAGAAGAGATGCGCCGCCTGGTCTCCGAGGGCCGCAAACGTGACTTCGCCGCCTTCGGCTGGGATGAGCATGAAGTTCCCGATCCTGAGGCGGAAGAAACGTTCGACCGTTCCAAGATGAACTGGCAAGAGGTGCGCCAAGGCAAGCACGCGGAAATGCTTCAGTGGGTGAAAGACCTCATCCTCTACCGTCGTTCCCGCATGGATCTGAACGATGGCGACTTTGCGCATACGGTAGTGAGCTGCAGCCACGACGGCAAAGTGCTCACCATGCAGCGCGGTGCGGTGCGCGTGCTCATGAATCTGGGCGATCCTGTATCGCAGCCCCTGCAACCCGGTGAATCTCTGAAGCTGGCCTCGGCTAGTGGCATCGCTGTGGAAGGCGAACACGTGCAACTGCCGCACATGAGTCTGGCCATCCTGCAGATCGGCTGAAAGGGCTAAAATCGCGTCCTCGCTCACCGAAACAGGTGGCGAGGTCGCGAGCTATCGCCTTCCATTAGCATCGGGAGCAGGAGGTCTTGTGTCGATCAAAACGATCAGCAGCCGCGAGGTATACCGCAACGCCTGGACAAGCGTTCGTGAGGACGTCATCGAGCGCTCCGACGGCCGTCGTGGCCTCTACGGCGTCGTGGATAAGGATCCCGCGTGCATCGTGATTGCGATCGAGCGCAGCACTGGGGCCGATCAGATCTGGCTGGTGCGCCAGTTCCGCTACACCGTCGGCGAAAGCTACTTCGAGCTGCCCCAGGGCGGCTGGGAACTGGCCGAGGCGAACCCCGAAGAGATGGCGCGCGGCGAACTGCGCGAAGAGACGGGTCTAAGCGCCGAGCGCATGACGCTGCTCGCGTCCCTTTGGATCGGCTACGGAGTCATGCGTCAGGTTCAGCATGTGTTTCTCGCCGAAGGCCTCACCCAGGGTGAGACGGACCGCGACGAAGAGGAGCACGACATGACCGTGCATCGCGTCACCGTGGCCGACTTCGAAGCGATGCTGCTCGATGGCCGCATCATGGACAACTGCACCGCAGCCGCATGGGGCATCTACCGCATTTGGCGCGACCGGAAAGCTTCCTGATCGATGCGTTTCGGCCGCAGCAATCAAGCGACATACCTGGCCACCCTTCTAGGTTGGTCGACCGTTCTGGTGTGGGCTGGTCTGGCTGCGTGCCGAAGCAGGTTTTGGTCCATTGCGCCGCGATTGACAGCCGGCCAGCCGCGCAACTGCCCAAGCCTGACTGTCGTCATCCCGGCGCGCAATGAAGAGGAGCACCTCGGCGAGTGCCTCGAGGCTCTCTTGGGACAGCGCTTCGAAGGCAAGTTGCACATCATCCTCGTTGATGACAACAGCACCGATGCCACGGGCCTCATCGCGCAGAACCTCGCCGCGAAGCACAAGCGCCTGAGCGTAATCCACGGCAAACCGCTGCCTTCAGGCTGGAGCGGCAAGATGTGGGCCGTGTCGCAGGGTCTCACGCAACCTGAAGCCTTCCAGGCAGACTTCGTCCTGCTGACCGACGCGGACATCCTGCACGGGTCGATTCATCTCGCATCCCTTGTGCAGGCGGCGCAGCAGGGCAACTACGATCTCGTCTCCGAAATGGTCCGCCTGCGAACAGAAAGCCTGGCCGAGCGCGCCACGATACCCGCGTTCGTCTTCTTCTTCAGCATGTTGTACCCGTTCCTCGCGGTCTCCAACCCGGGGCGCTCCGTGGCCGCGGCCGCCGGCGGCACCATGCTCCTCTCCCGCGCCGCATTGGATCGCATCGACGGTGTGTCTCGTATCCGCGGCGCCTTGATCGACGATGTCGCCCTTGCACGCGAGATCAAACGCGGCGGGCACCGCATCTGGCTCGGACATGCGGACGATGCCCTCAGCCTGCGCCGGTACCCGCATCTTCGTGATGCGTGGCAGATGATCGCGCGCACCGCTTACGTCCAGCTGCGCCATTCGCCCCTCGTGCTTACCGGCACCGTCGCAGGCATGTTGCTTGTGTACGTCGCCCCGGTGGTGCTCACCCTCAGCGGCCGCAAACAGGCCCGCTGCTTGGGGCTGGCGAGTTGGGCCACCATGGCCGTGCTCTTTCAGCCGACCCTGCGCCGCTACCGCCGCTCGCCGCTGTGGGGACCGGCCCTGCCTGCAATCGCCGCCTTCTACCTAGCTGCCTCAATCGGTTCTGCCATCCAGCATTATCGCGGCAGAGGCGGCGGTTGGAAGGGCCGCGTTTATCCGCAACTCACCCCATCGGCAGAGAGCTGATTACGCCGCGGGTAACTTCAGCCGGAACGCCGCAAATTGCTCATACGTGGAACCGAATCGATCCACACGTACATCATCCGCATCGAACGGAAACACCTCGCGCCAGATCTGCTCAAACCCCGGTGTAGCGACGATATCGGGCGCCAACTCGGGGTTGGCATACAGCAGATAGATCTCACGCGGCTCAGCGTCCATTGCCGCCTTTACATGCGCTAAAAACTGTTTCATCACCGGTCCGGCAAAGGGATGGTAGAGAAACAGCAGCAGCGGCCCACCGGGCAGATCGAACCGTGTGGCGTCGCCGGCGATCACGCGCGTCGGCACATGAGGCTGCTTCCACGCAGCGTGGAACAAATTCAGGTTCTGCTCGGCAACCGCAGCCAAAGCGGGTGCAAGCTCCACTCCGACCACCTCGCGGAACGGATGCTCCAGCGCCAGCAACATTGCCCGTCCCTTGCCGCAACCGATGTCCACAAACGTGAACTGTTCCCATGCGACATCCAGCCGCACCAGCGCTGCACGTAATGCGGAGGGCGCCACACCGTAGTAGCCCGTCACCCAATAGTGTGCACCTTGCGATTCCGCGTTGTGGCCGCGCTGATCAAACAGCGACTCACCGAAGACTAACCCGGTTGTGTCCACTCCATGCAATATATCGAACGGGTGCGGCCCTCGGTCCGGCAGCACCTGCCCGGGGAGAGGCTTGCGCATCAACTTGTACCAGCCACGCTGCGCCGCGACCTTGAGGAAGCTGCGCAGACCGCGGTTCGCGATCCACTGGCGGGCACGGCGTAGATAGACTTTTCGTTCCGGCATCGGCAAAGGATAGAACAGAAGGCCGCCTCGGCGGCATAAGGGGATAACAATCCCTTGTGCCGACCTGCGCAGCGGCCTGGTTCACAACAATCGCAGACTCATTCACAACCGCAGCCGCCTAGTTCACAACCTTGGAGCGCCGCGTCATGTAATCCTGCAGCAGGTAATTCCCCAGCGTCTGCGGCGTGGTGAAGTAGGCTTTGCCGCGGCACATCGCACTCATCTTCTGCACGAACTGCACCAGCTGAAAATCGTCCGCCAGCATGAACGTATTGATCATGATGTTGGCCCGCTTGCAGCGCCCCACCTCTTCCAGCGTCTCCGAGATCACAATCGGATCCAGCCCAAACGCATTCTTATAAATGCGTCCGTCTTCAAGCGTCAGCGCGGAGGGCTTACCGTCCGTGATCATCACAATCTGCTTCATGTCCTTGCCGCTGGCGCGCAGGATGCGTTGCGCGATCCGCAAACCCTCGCGCGTATTCGTGTAGTGTGGTCCCACCTTCACACGCGGCAACTGCGAGATCGGAATCTCCTCCGCCGAGTCATGAAACAGCACAAGATTTAGCTGGTCACCGGGGTATTGCGTGCGGATCAGATGCGCCAGCGCCATGGCCACGCGCTTGGCCGGCGTAAACCGGTCCTCGCCGTAAAGGATCATGGAGTGCGAGCAGTCCAGCAGCACCACCGTCGCGCAGGAACTCTGAAAATCCGCCTGCTGCACATGCAGATCGCTGTACTCCAGGTTCAACGTGCCAGAACCGTTCGGCGCACCCTCTCGCGCAAATACCGAATTCAACGTCGCCGTGATGTCCAGGTTCAGCGAGTCGCCAAACTCATACTGCTTGGACGATCCGTTCGTCTCCACACCCGCGGCCTCGTAACGCGTATCATGCCGTCCCAGCGAGCTCTTGCCCAGAGGCCCCAGCAGGTCGCGCAGTGCCTTGAAGCCGAGGAAATCCATCCCTTTGTCGGTGACCTCAAAGCGCGCACTCTCGTTCTCGCCGTCACCCTGCTCGCCCTGGCCCTCGCTGGGCTCCTCGGCGTTCAGAAAAGCCTCGTCCTTCATGCGCTGGATGATCTTTTCGACCAGCTCCTGCTTGCCTTCCTCGGGCAGCTCTTCGTACTTCTCCTGCACGTCCTCATCCAGCAGGTCGCCTGCATCGAGCGCCTGCCGCACCGCCTCACGCAGATCCTCCATGGAGTTCTCCCCGGAGTTCTGGAACTGCGAGAACGGATCCTGGAAGCCGGAATCGAGGAAAAAGTCGCTGAGCGCTTCCATCAGGTCTTCCAGATCGAAGCTGGTCGAAAGATCGCCGTTGAATTTGGTATAGCGCGTCAGCTTCATGCAGAAACCCTCTTGTATAGCTTAGACGGTCTCGCGGCCCCGCGGTCGCGGCCACCCCACCGCGTTGTGGCATCTTAACAAGTCCCAGACAGGCGGACTGTGCACGATGAAGGATTCCTGCACCGTGCGTTTTATCTGGGCTAAAGCCGCCCTGTATGGGCCGAAGCGAAGCGGTAGACCAGTCCGGTGCTCAACGAAGCAGATCCCGCAGCCTTGGTTCCACCACCCGCGGCACCTTCAATTTCGATCAGCCGCCAGTCCACGGCACGCGTCACCCGAAAATCCAAGCCAGCCCCTAGTTCCAGGGCCCCGCTACTGATGGTTTCGGGTCCAACCAGGTTCGTCAACCGTGGCAAACGCGTGCTCACAAAACCTCCGCCGATCTCCAGATAAGGACGCAGCGGAAACTTCGTCGGCACCACGCCGAAGCGCGCCGACACCAATCCCTTGAAACCGCCCGGCGTACGTGTGCCGAAGCCAAAATGTGCATCAATGCCCGCAGTCAGCCGGCTCTGGATCGGGAAGTTGTAGAAGCCACCGACGGTCCCACCAACCTCGTCAGTGCTGGTGGCCAGACCGCCGCCGTTCACGGTGTAGCCGTAGTTTGTGGCGCTGACCTCGCCGTAGACGGACGTCTGAGCAGAAGCGGCGCGCATACCCGTAACGGCAAAACAAACCAAAACAAGGAGTCGAATCAATCGCATAAGGATGGTAGTCCGGCGAGACTACCATCCTGCAGGACCTACTTCATCTCCCCCAAAAGGGTCTGCACGGCCTTCTGCAGTTGCACGTCCTCTCCCGTCTCCGTCTCACCCAGGGGCCGCAGCTGCTCGGCATCCACCGGCCGCGGATGCATCTCCATGTCCTGCCCGCGCGTATCGCGGATGCGGTCGCCCGGCACCCGCACCTGCGAGCCGTCGATCAGCCGCTGCGCTCCCGTGAAGATGATCCACCCCGCGGTCGGCGTGCCCACCACCTTGCCCAGACCCAGCGTGCGATAACCCTCGGTAAAGTCTTCACCGTCGGACAGCGTGGACTCGTTGGTCACCAGCACTGTCGGCAGCCCCAGCGCACGCTGTCCCAGTGCCTGCCGCATCGGCTCGGTCGCACCGTCGCGCGGCGTCCCCAGCAGGTAATTCTTGCGCGCGAACACATCGATCACCCGCCCGTTCACATACCCGCCGTTGTTGTTGCGCACATCCACCACCACGCCCCGCTTGGCTTCGTTCAACGCATCCAGGTCCACATACAGTTGCGCCAGGTCAGCATCCCCCATCGCCGCAATGTGCACATAGCCCAGCTTGCCGCCGGAGATGCGCTCCACATACGCCCGCCGGCTCTCCACCCAGCCGCGGTACAGCAGCCCGGACTCCACCTGCACCGTCACCGGCCTTACCACGGCATCGTGCTTCTTCGCCGCATCGCCGCCCGGCGCCACCGTCAGCACCACGCGATGGCTCGCTCCATCAATCAGCAGGGAATCCAGGTTCGTCGCCGGCGTAATCGCCTGCCCATTCACCGCCAGCAGTTGATCGCCCACATGCACTGAGCCCTCCAGCGCCACCGGCCCCAGCGGCACGATCTCCCGGATCACCAGCTTGCCCGCCGTCTCAAACGGCTCGCGCTCGAACCGCACCCCCAGCCGCCCCGTCCGCACCGCCGGCATCGAAGGCTTCGAAATACCCGAGTGCGAGCTGTCCAGCTCCCCGATCAGCAGGTTGATATCCCGCCGCAGCTCGCCGCCGGTGCGCGCGCCTTCGATGTACGGCGTCCACTCCGTCTTCAGCGCCGGCCAGTCCGCGCCGTTGAAGTCGCCGCGGAAGAAGCGGTGGTCCAGCGTCGACCACGCCTCGTCGAAGACCACCCTCTTCTCCCGGTCAAAGTCCACCTCCATCGACGCATTCAGCGCGATCGCCTTGGGCGTCCGGCTTTCCAGCGGGATCGACCGCACCGCGGAGCCCCCGCCGCTTGTGCCCGGCGCACTCCGTGCGCTCTCCACATAAAACAACGTCTTTGAATCCGGACTGAACGCCAGATCGGCCTTGCCGCCATGCGTGTTCGTCAGCTGCCGAGGCACGGGCGGCTCCGCAGCCAGCTCGTCCAGCGAAAAGGTATAGATATTCTGCTCACCTACCGCATCCGCCAGGAACGCCAGCGTCTTGCCATCCGGGCTGATCACCGGGTAGCGCACACCCAGATCGCCCAGCGGCAGCAACGTCAATCGGTCCCGAATGCCCTCAAAGGCAATCTTCGTCGGTTCCGCGGGCTTCTTCGCCCCCGGTGCCGGTTTGCCGGCACCGGGCTTCCGCGTTCCCGGCGTCCCCTGCTCCACAACCGGCGGATTCGGCTCCTGCCCCTCCGTCAACTCGCCGGCAACCTCGTCGCCGGTAGGCGTTTTGTCCTCATTCGGCATCGTCCGGTTGCGATCTCCCGGATTGTCCGGACTATCCGGCGCGCCCGGCGTCGACTGCTTCCGGAACAGGTCCCGGAACTGGTCCTCGCGAAACTCCGGCACATGCGGCACCAGGTCCACGCGCGCCAGCTCCGGCGTCTCCGCCCGCTGTGACGTGTCAAACAGAATGTACTTGCCATCCGGCGCCCACGCGATGTGCGAAGCGTTTTGCCCGTTGGCCAGAAACGTGATCTGCCGGCTCGCCGCGGCCCCGTCCGCCGGTGCCACCCACAGGTTCGTAAACGCATTGGTCCCCGTCGGCACGTAGACAATCCAGTGCGAATCCGGCGACCACGCCATCGCGCTGTCGTCAAGCTCGCCCGTCGCAACCACCTTGTCCGCCCCCGTCGCCAGTGTCACCACGTGCAACTCCTGGCGATTGCGCAAAAATGCCAGCAGCTTACCATCCGGCGAGTACGTCGGCATCAGGTCGATATCCGTCGCCGGATGCTGGCTGTGCGCCACCGGTCGCTCGGCGTTCGTCGTAAAGCTGTACGCGTACAACTGCGATCCACCGTCGCGCTCCGAACGGTACACCACCTCCGTCGAATCGCCGTTCCAGCGCGGCTGCGACTCCTCCGCGTCCGTATGCGTCAGCCGAATCGCCTCGCCGCCCTCTTTCGCCCCCGCCGCGAAGATCTCGCCATGCCCCGCGACCGCAATCTTCTTACCATCCGGCGAAAGCGCCAGCCCGGTCCACGCCGTTACGGTCTCGTGCTCCACGCCCGGCCCCGAAGGCACCCCACGCAGCGCGATCCGCACCTCTTCGGCCTTGCCCGTCCGCGCATCGGCCTTCCAGATCGAAAACCCGCGCTCAAACACCACCGTCTTGCCATCGCCGCCCATCGAAGGCCAAAGCAGCCGCCCCTCCGTGAAGTGCGTCAGCTGCTTTTCACTCCCGGAAGCCGCATCCGCCTCCCACAGGTTCTCGTGCCCGCGCCCTTCGCCGCCCGCCGACTTGTCCGACATAAACAGCAGCGCCTTGCCGTCCGCCGACCACATCGGCCACGCATGCTTCGCCTCCGCCGCCACCAGCTTGCGATAGCCACCCTCGCCCGCCGTCGGCTTCAGCCAGATCTCCGTCTCGTCAATATGCGCGTGCCCGTTGCGCCACCACTGCGAGCTCGAAATTCCCTTCGCCACCAGCGCGATCTGCCGCCCATCCGGCGAGGGCGCCGCCTCGAACTCGTTCAGATAGCGCTCATGCGACACCTCCAGCGGCGTCCCGCCCGTCGCTCGCACCCGCAACACGTCGCCCTGCCCACCCACATCCGTCGCCGAAGAGGTAAAGTACAGCCACTCCCCATCCTTCGACCACGCATCCAGGCTCGAAGGCGAGTCCGAGTACGTGATCCGCTGCAGCTGCCCCGTCGCAAACGTCAGCACATAGATATCCCCGCCGCCCGTGCGCGTGGACACAAACGCCAGCCGCTTGCCGTCGGGCGAGTACAGCGGCCGCGACTCCTCCGCCGGGTCCGAGATCAACAGGTGCGCCTCGCCGCCCGCCGCCGGCACCGTCCAGATGTCGGAGCCGGAGACAAAAGCAATCTCCCGCCCATCCGGCGAAAGCGCCGGCTGCGACAGCGAGGGCGAGGGAAGCGGAGCGGACTTCTGTGCGGAAAGGGGAGGCAACGCCAGAAATGGCAGCGGCAACGACAAAACGAGGGCGGCAGCGGACAGAACGCGCAGGGTGGAGCCTCCGGGCAAGTTGAGTCAAGCAGGATTGAATTACTGCATACGAATGTACAGCGCCGAAAGACGCGGTTTCCGCGAACGAAACTGATCTGTATGATTCGGGTCATCACAATTGCTACAGCCGGTTGCAACCCTCGCGGCAGAAACGGAACCTAAATCGCTATGAACTCCCTTCGGATTCCCAAAGCTTTGGCCTCGCTCATGCTCGCCTCTGCCCTCGCTCTGCCCTCCTGCGCCCTCGCGCAGACTGCCGGCCAGGACATGCACGCCGCTGGCAGCGACACCAAAAATGCCGCCGATAACACCGGCCACGCGGTGAAACACACCACCAAAAAGACCTACCACAAGTCCAAGAGCGGCACCGCCAAGGTCGCCGGCAAGACCAAGGAAGGCGGCACCATCGCGGTCGACAAGACCAAGGAAGGTACCGTCAAGGGCTTCGACAAGACCAAGGAAGGCACTGAACACCTATTCGGCGCGAAAAATCACAGCGCCACCGTGGCCCACGACAACGCCAAGAACGCGCACATGACCGCCAAGGACAACGCGAACATCGATAAGACCAAGGTAGACGCCAACTCACCTCACTAGAGCTGTTTTTCACCAGGTGTACGCCAATCTTCTACGAGCGGTCGTCCTGAGCCATGAGTCGTCATACCGAGCGTAGCGAAGGACCTGCTATTTGATTGGTGACTCTACAGCAATAACAACAGCTATAAGGCCCTTGGCTTGTCCAAGGTCCGCGCCGAAAGAATGCCCGGCAATCGCCGGGCATTGCTTTCTCGCCATTCACGAAACACTCTATTCTGCAGTGAAAACAGCAAACCGCCCATCCGCAAAGGGGCATCGCGCCTCACGGAATGCGGCCTCCCGCAGCCATTGCAGCTGGTCGTCGATGGTGGCGCACCGGTCCTCGGTCTGCCGCAGCAGCGAAGCCGCAATCTGCGCTTCGGTCGCGCCCAGGGCGCGCACGTCCTTCAGCCACTCAGCCTTCGCCTCGGCCTCCGCAGCCGCCGTTGATTGCAGAATCTGCTCCGCATTCACGTAAATCCCGCCCGGCTTCAACGCACCGCGTATCCGCGTAAAGAGTGCCTTCTTCCCTTCATCGTGGAGGTGGTGGATGGAGAGTGCTGAGATGATCGCATCGTAGGAATCGAATGCGGAGCCCCACCCTGCGGTCAGGTAGTCATCAAGCTGGCAGAGTACTTCATGATCGCCAGAAAAACGGAGTTCGGCTTGTGCAAGCATGGGTTGAGATCTATCGATCAGGTGCAGACGCGCAGCAGGAAACCGGGAACGCACAAATCCTGAAAGCAGGCCTGTACCCGCGCCAAGATCCAGAATGTGATCGGCACCTGCAGGAATTAGCGCAACGGCCGTCCCATACAGACCTGCAAAACAGGGAATCAGCTTGGCGCGGCCCTCGTCATACGTCTGGGCGGTGATGTCGAACACATGCATGTCACTACTCCTTCACAGAGAGATGAAGCTCCGTCAAAGCATCGCGGCGCTGCCAACGGTCAATCTCCTTCAGCTTGATCCAGGTCAACAGCCTCACCCACAAACACCGATGGCCACCATAACGGTGACCATCAGGCAGACCCCAAGCACCCGCGCTAGTTAAACCCACGCCGCGTCCGGTTTGACGAACTCTCCCGATCACGGTCGCGCATGCGTTCCGCCAACTGCGCGGCGTCCTCGTTCCGGCGCTTCTTTTCACCAGCCGAGAACGTCCTCGCCTCCGAACGCGAGATCTTCTTGTGCGCCGTCATGCCTTCCAGCAGGAACTCCGCAGCAGAAACCGCGATCTCCGGCTCCGTCCACTGGTTCGTCTTCAGCGGCGTCAGCTTGTCAAACAGCCCCTGAATCTCCTTCAACTCCGCCAGCACCTTCGCGGAGGGTTGTTTGTCGTTCAACTCCACCGTGCCGCCCAGGTTGAACCACTGCTCGATCTGCTGTGTGTTCGTGTCGGCAAAGTAGCTGTCATACACCGACGCTACCGACTGCCGAATGATCTCGCGAATCACCAGATCGGCCCCGCGCATCTCGCCCTCGTACTCCAGCTCGATCTTGCCCGAAATGCCCGGCAGCGCGGCGATAATATCGCCTACCCGCGGCACCACCAGCGACTCACCGTGCAGCAGCGCGCGGCGTTCGGCGTTGGACACCACAAGCTCCATCGTGGAAATCGGCAGCCGCTGCGATACGCCGGACTTCTTGTCCACCTTCTTGTCTTCCCGCGCGGCGAAGGCAACGCCTTCCACAATCTGGCGAATGTAATGAGGAATATGGATGCTTTCGATCGTCGGTCCGCTCTGCCCCGGCGCATCGGCGTATGCGCGTGCTGTCCAGGCCTCCTGCTCGGTGATCGCAATTGCCTCATCCATAGACTCCGGATAGTGCGTCCGAATCTCCGAGCCGATGCGATCCTTCAGCGGCGTCACAATCTTGCCGCGCGCCGTGTAATCCTCCGGGTTCGCCGAAAACACGATCGCCACATCCAACTCCAGACGTACCGGGTAGCCTTTGATCTGCACATCACCCTCTTGCATGATGTTGAACAGCGCTACCTGGATCTTGCCCGCCAGATCCGGAATCTCGTTGATCGCGAAAATCCCGCGATTGGCCCGCGGCAGCAGACCGTAGTGCATCGTCAGCTCCGAGCCCAACTCCTGTCCGGAGCGGGCCGCCTTGATCGGGTCCACGTCGCCGATGAGATCGGCCACCGTCACATCGGGGGTCGCCAGTTTTTCTACGTAACGCTCGGTCGGGGTCATCCACGCAATCGGCGTCGCGTCGCCCTTTTCAGCTATCAGGTCCCGGGAAAACTTGCTCAGCGGCGAGTACGGATTGTCCCGCAGCTCCGACCCGGCCACGTACGGCGACTGCGGATCCAGCAGCGTCGTCAGCGAGCGAAGGATACGGCTCTTGGCCTGTCCACGCAGGCCCAGCAGAATAAAGTTATGCCGTGAAAGCACCGCATTCACCACCTGCGGCACTACCGTGTCGTCATAGCCGACGATGCCGGCAAACAATGACCGCCCATCCTCCGGTCCGCCCGGCGCAATCGCCCGCAGCCGTGTGATCAGGTTGTCGCGAAGCTCATCCTTTACGCTGCGGCCCACGCGCTCCGGCGTATATTCGCTCCGGCGAAGCTCGCCCAATGTCCGCGGAAGTGTTTGGGGTGAAGTGCTCGCGGATGCCTTCTGCTCGGTCGAAATCGCCATAGATAAAAGTATAGACGCCTGTGCCCACCGGTTCGGTGCGGCAGCTCATCGCTCTCCCATCGCATGGCAAACAGCAGGCGCTATGTTGGCGGCTCCCATTCACGGTCGGAAACGGGCAAGCCCGCGTGTGGACCGCCCGCGAGACCCCTCAGCTCAGATCGTCCAGCATCGCCTGCATCTCGCTCGCCGCGTGTGCGTTGCCGCTGCGCCCGCACGCCGCCAGCCCCGCCGTCAGCCGGTTTTTGGCAGCGTCCGTCTGTCCCAGCTTCAGCATCGTCTGCGCCGACATTTGGTATGCCGGCACGTAGTCCGGATCGTTCTCCGTCGTCTTGGCAAACTCCTTCAGCGCCTCTTCGTTCCGGCCTTCCGCGCCATAGGCCATGGCCAGCCCGTAGCGGGCAAAGCTGTCTCCCGGATTTTGCGAAAGGATCTCGTTGAGCATTGCGATCTTGTCCATCCCGCTTTGGATGCTGTCCAGCTACGCCGGAACATCCCGCACTCCCGGCCAGCCGCCCGGTACTATGGACACATGGACGACACCGTGATCAGCCGAAGCGTGACCGAGTCGCAGGCCGAGCGGAGCGAAATCATCTTCCCCAACGACGCCAACGCCATCGGCAACCTCTTCGGCGGCCGCCTCATGCAGTTCATCGACCTCGTCGGCGCCGTGGCCGCCTGCCGCCACGCGCGCTCCATCTGCGTCACCGCCAGCATGGATCACCTGGATTTCGTCGCGCCGGTGAAGGTCGGCGAACTCATCATCCTCAGGGCCAGCGTCAACCGCGCCTTCAACACCTCCATGGAGATCGGCGTAAAGGCCATGGTCGAAGACGTTCTCGGCGGCCGCGGCATGCGGCACGTCGCCTCGGCCTACCTCACCTACGTCGCCGTCGATATGTTCGGCAAAAAGATTGAGGTGCCCGCCGTCACCCCCGAAACCGCCCACCAGCACCGCCGCTACGGGGACGCCGCCAATCGCCGCTCCATGCGCACCGATGAAACCCTTCGCAAAAAAGAGATGCGCGCCGCCATCGGCGACGTCTGGAATCTCTAGTCGCACGCCGCCGCAACGCCGACAGATTGAGCCCGCAAAAGGGCAGAGGAACTTCACATGGGACACATGGGACCAACAAGACCTGGCGGTCCGCCGCCCAATCAGGGACCGGGCCAGCCACAGGGACCGCAGCCGCAAGCACTGCCCGGCATCGCGCACGTCGTGGCGGTCGGCTCCGGCAAGGGCGGCGTCGGCAAAACCACCGTCGCTGTAAACCTGGCCGTCTCCCTGGTCAAACTCGGCTACCGCGTCGGCCTCATCGATGCCGACATCTACGGCCCCAACGTTCCGACCATGCTCGGCCGCACCCGCCAGCCGGACGTCCTCGAAGGCAACCGCATCGACCCCATCATCGCCCACGGCGTCAAATTCATCTCCATCGGCCTGCTCTCCCCCGGCGACAAGCCCCTGATGATGCGCGGCCCCATGCTCCACGGCATCATCAAGCAGTTTCTGCAGCAGGTCGCCTGGGGCGAGCTCGACTTCCTCCTCGTCGACCTGCCGCCCGGCACCGGCGACGTCGTCATCTCGCTAGTCCAAACCGTCCCCTTAAGCGGCGCCGTGGTCGTCTCCACCGGCTCCAGCGTCGCCCTGCAGGACGCCCGCAAGGCGCTTGAAATGTTCCACCAGGTCAACGTCGATGTTCTCGGCCTCATCGAAAACATGAGCCAGATGACCCTCCCCGACGGCACCGTCATCGACGTCTTCGGCGCCGGCGGCACCGAACAAACCGCCCGCCAGTACGGCCTCGAGTTCCTCGGCTCCATCGACATGGACCCGCTGGTCCGCGAGGGCGGCGACCGCGGCCTGCCCGCTGCCCTTGCCGGCGAGGAAACCGCCCGCGGCCGCGAGTTTACCGCGCTCGCCTGCAAAGTAGCCGCCCGCGCCCAGGCAACAGCCGCCCGCGACGAAGGCATGCTCGAAATCAGCTAACCCTCCTAACTCGTCATCCTGAACGTGGTGAAGGACCTGCTTTTTTGCCTGGAGCAGCACACATCGGCAACAAGACCGAATCGTGCTTTCCCAATTTGGGCGAAGGGGCAAAACCGAATGCAACGCTCGGCAGTGCGCAGCTCCGCTGGCCGACTACTATAGAGCAATGGGCGGCGCAGACATCACAGTGCGGCAACGGCAAATCCTTACCGCGGTTGTCCAAAATTACATCGCCACCGGTGAGCCGGTCAGCTCCGGCGCCATCGCCCACGCCCTCGGCTCCGACGGCGCACAGGTCAGCTCGGCCACGGTACGCAATGAGATGGCCCACCTCAGCGACGCCGGTCTCCTCGAACAGCCTCACACCTCCGCCGGCCGCATCCCCTCCGCGCGTGCCTTTCGCCTTTACGTACAGATGCTGGGCAGCCGTGGCGCTCCCGGCTTCTCTATAGATCCGCTGCGCCTGGGGGCAGAGGCTCAAACCGCTATCGACTCACGGCTGGCCGGTGTCGCCGGCACACAGGCCATGCTCGCCCGCACCTCCGGCGTCCTCGCGGCCCTGTCCAGCGGTGTCGGCCTCGCCATCGGCGCCCTCGCCGCCACCGACACGCTCGAGCACATCCACTTCACCCGTCTTGCCGACCATCGCGTTCTGGCTGTCGTCGTCGGCCGCAGCGGCACCGTTCGTGACCGTGTCCTTGCCGTAGCCCAGGATCTTTCGGCGAGCCAGCTCGAATCCGCCGCCAACTTCCTCAATGAGCACTTCCGCGGCTGGCAGCTGGAGCGCGTTCGCGCCGAACTCCTGCGTCGCATCGAAAACGAGCGCACCACCTACCTCCGCATGATGGAGGCTGCTGAACGGCTCTGGACCGGTGCCGTACCCTCGTCTGCCACCTTCGAAGGCGAACGCACCGTCTTCATTGAAGGCGTCGCCAACCTGCTCGGCGGCAGCACCGCCTGGGGCGACGATCGTGAACGACTGCGCCAGCTTCTGGTCGCGCTGGAGGCCAAACAGCGCGTCGCCGCTCTTCTCGCCGCCTACATCGATGCCCACCAGGAGAGCGTTCGCGTGATCTTCGAGCTCGAGGAGCAGGCCCCCGCACTCGCCGGCCTCGTGTTCGTCGCCGCCCCCGTTCGCCGCGGCGGCGAAACCCTTGGCACGGTGGGGGTCCTGGGACCCACCCGCATGGACTATGGCGCCACCATGGGTGCGGTGCGTTACGTCGCCGGTCTCTTCGACCGAATCTCCGACAATCCCGGAGGATCCCGGGGCTGAGTTCGAGCAACCCCTTAAGCTCACGCGTGAGTCTCCTGGGCTCAACAGTCATCTATGAAGCTTGTGCCAGCCGGCCGAAGGCAACCGTCGCCTCCCGGTGTTGTACCGCACACGGCGCAGTATGCGAAAGGGTCAGGAACATGACGGACGAAAAACAGGGCTTGGCAGACCGCTTCGCGCGCTGGGCGCGGATGGGCCACAATGAAAAAGACGGAATCGAAGGGAACGAAAGCTCAATGGAGAAGCCGGAGATGGACGGACACGGAACGGTAGCGGCTGACGGGCAGATCGAGGGGCAGGACGTGGCGGAAAACGCCGAATTTGAGGGTGCGCAGCCGCAGACGGCGCCGCATGCCGGTTTCAGCGCCGATCTGGAGCAGGCTCGCGGTGAACGCGACATGATGAAGGAGCGCCTCGCCCGCCTGCAGGCCGAATTCGACAACGCCCGCAAGCGTGAAGCAAAAGAAAAGCAGGACGCTCGCGACTACGCCACGCAGTCCGCCATCGAGCCCTTTCTCGCCGTCCTCGACAACTTCGCTCTCGCGCTGAAGGCCCAGGGTTCGATCGAGCAGCTGCGCACCGGCGTCGAGCTCATCGTTAAACAGATGGAGGAAGCCCTGCGCAACCTCAACGTGCAGGCGGTTGAAACCGTCGGACACCCGTTCGACCCGCACGTACACGAGGCCCTCGGCAGTGTCGAAACTCCCGAATACCCTGACCACCAGGTCCTCGAGGAGATCCGCCGCGGCTACAAGCTGCGCGACAAGCTCCTCCGCCCGGCTTTGGTCAAAATTGCCACCAACACCGCGCAACGCGACGCCTAGTGCCACGAGACGCCTAGCGCAACGCGATGCCGCATGCAACGCGTTACTAGTGCTCGGTGAATCACCGCAACGCGGCAATCACCTCCCGGTGCAATCGCTCCGGCCAGGCCCACAAGCGGCACCGGCTGGCAGCAGAACCACCCCAATCAAAGTAAGGCGACCATGGCGACAGGGACGATGAAGCGGGACTATTACGAAATTTTGAGCGTTGAACGAACAGCCAGCGACGGCGAGATCAAAACCTCCTACCGCAAGCTGGCAATGACGTACCACCCCGATCGCAATCCGAACAATCCCCAGGCCGAAGAGAAGTTCAAGGAATGTTCCGAGGCCTACGCGGTTCTAAGCGACCCTGACAAACGCGCCGCGTACGACCGCTTCGGTCACCAGGCCGTAGGCGGCGGTGGCGGCAACCCCTTTGCCGGCGGCGCGGGAGGCGGTTTCCAACAGGGCGATCTCGGCGACATCTTCGGCGATCTCTTCGGCGAAATGTTCAACATGGGCGGTCAGCGCGGTGCCGGCGGTCGCGCGTCCCGTGCCCAGCGCGGCCGCGACCTTAAATTCGACATGGCCCTCAGCTTCGAAGAGGCCGTCTTCGGCGTCGAACGCGAGATCAAAATCAAGCGCATGGAGTCCTGCGAGGTCTGCAGCGGCACCGGTTCCGAGGGCGGCAAGCAGCCCGAAACCTGCCAGCAGTGTCAGGGTCGTGGCCAGATCCGCACCCAGCAGGGCTTCTTTTCGGTCGCCCGCACCTGCCCCGTCTGCTCCGGCACCGGCCAGGTCATCCGCAATCCGTGCCGCACCTGCGGCGGCGATACGCGCGTTGCTAAAGAGCACACCCTGCTCGTCAAGGTACCCGCCGGCGTGGAATCCGACACCCGCATCCGCTACGGCGGGGAGGGCGATGCCGGCCGCTTCGGCGGTCCCGGCGGTGACCTCTACGTCGTCCTCAACGTCAAATCGCACGCCTTCTTCGAGCGCGACGGCGACGACATTCACTGCGTCATGCCCATCAGCTTCCCGCAGGCCGCGCTCGGCACCGAGCTCGAGATCAAAACTCTCGACGGCACCGACACCATCAAGGTCCCCGAAGGCACCCAAAGTGGCCGCGAGTTCCGTCTCCGCGGCAAGGGCGTCCCACACCTGAACGCGCACGGCAAAGGCGATCTCATCGTAGAAATTCGCGTGCAAACTCCCAGCAAGCTCAACCGCCAGCAGAAAGAGCTGATGGAACAGCTTGCCGAGACCATGAACGTAGACAATGCCCCACAGTCACGAGGCCTGTTCGATAAGGTGAAAGACATGTTCAGCTAGGCCAACCCGTCCGAGACCAACGAGCGTTAGCCAAGGCAGGGCTCTTCGTGTAAATGATTGATTCTCCGAACTGAAGCTCTTCAAGCGCCGAGGCTCATCACACAACCGAAACTCCCTCAATATTGTCATCCTGAGCGAAGTGAAGGACCTGCTTTCCCCCCCCCAAAGCCGCACTTCCGCTTCAGGGGAGCAGGTCTTTCGCAGAATCGTTATCAGGACCGAAGAGAATCTACACTCTCAAGCTGCTCGGACTGCCCAAACCGCTCCGGGTTGCCACGTCACAGCAGCGCAGAACAGATCGCCAATCCCGCAATCGCCGCCGTCTCCGCCCGCAGCACGCGAGGCCCCAGCGTCACCCGCTCCCAACCCCCGGCCTCAAATAGCGCAAACTCCTCCGGCGCCCATCCCCCCTCCGGCCCAATCGCCAGTGCAAGCTCCGGGCTCCGTTCCGCATCCGGCCCATCCTGCCGCTGCTGCGCGGCCAGGGCCGCTGCCAGCGTATTTTCCTGCTCCGTCTCGGCCAGCAAGACCCTGTGCGGGGCGCCGACCAGGGCCAGCGCAGCTTTCAACGCTACGGGTTCATCTACCTCCGGCAGATCGCTCCGCCGCGACTGCTGCGCTGCCTCCCGTACGATCTTTCGCCAGCGGTCCACCCGCTTGCCGGCGGCCAGCCCCAAATGCTTCTCCGTCCGCCGCGCAATCACCGGCGTAATCCGCGCCGCGCCCAGCTCCGTAGCCTTCTCCAGTCCCCACTCGTAGTGATCGAACTTGATGATCGCCAGCAGCAGGTGTACCGGCAACGCTGCGTCCGTCTCCAACTCCTCCCCCAGCGCAAACACCACCTCGCTCTCGGAGACGGTCTGCACCTCACCGCGCCGCAAAAACCCACCTGCCAGCACATCAAAGACCTGCCCCGGCTCCGCCCGCAACACCCGCGCCAGGTGCGCCGCCTGATCTCCGGTGAGCCAGGCAGTGGAGTCAGTCCAGGTATCGGCAATCCATCGACGTCTTGTCATCGCTCTCCGTAGACTTGTGCTGCATTCCGCATAGCGCTTTCGATCTGGTTTTTAATTTCCGCCGCGTAGCGCTGGCTCTCGTCCATCAAATTGAGAACCCGTCGCCAGTTGTCAACGTGCTGACTCCAAACCTCAGGGTCAATGATGGACTCGAACTCAATCTTCACAGGTTCTCGCCAATTCTCATAAAGCTTGAGTCGTTCAAATCTTTGGTCCAAGTCGATAATGCCCCGGGAGGCAGGGGACAAAGGAGCTTTGCTGCACATCCAAATATGCCAAGCCTGCTTACCCTTGGACTGGTTACATTTGCCGCAAGCGGGAACCAGGTTGGCGATTTCGGTTATATAGCCGGTAGGCTTCTGACCGGTAATGATGGGCCTTAGGTGATCCCACTCGGTAGACTTGTCACCACAATAAGCACAACGGATATCCGAAGCATCCATACGCAAGATCGATAAAGCCTCTAACTCCTCTTCAATACTGGGCTGATGAATCGGTACAAGAGTGTTGAAAAGGCGTTCGTGATGCTTGAAGAGCGTCCCTTTATGGAGCCAGGACTCGGGAGGCGACAGTAAAGAGGGCGCTTGTTGGGTAACTTCGGCATAGTCGTCAGCACTCAATGATGTTCAGCGCCAGCCCGGCCAGTGAGGTCTCCTTGTAGCGCGACTGCATATCCAAACCCGTTCGGTACATCGTCTCGATCACCTGATCCAGCGAAAGCTTGTGCGAGCCTGTATCGTTCATCGCCAGCCGCGCCGCGTTCACGGCCTTCACCGCGCCCATCCCATTGCGCTCGATGCACGGAATCTGCACCAGCCCGCCGATCGGATCGCAGGTCATGCCCAGATTGTGTTCCATCGCGATCTCCGCCGCATGCTCAATCTGTGCGTTGATCGCAATCACCTGTTCCGCCCGCAGAGCCGTCGGCAGGGTAGGATCCGGCAACGGCGAGAGCGCCGCCACCAGGCCACCCGCGGCCATCGAACAGGCCACCCCCACCTCGCCCTGGCAGCCCACCTCGGCGCCGGAGATCGAAGCGTTCTCCTTGTAAAGAATTCCGATCGCGGCCGCTGTTAGGAATAGGCGCAGCAGCCCGGCCGTGCGTTCCTCTTCCGTCAGCGCCGCACCCGCATGGTGCACGAAGTAGTAGGCGATCGCCGGGATCACCCCTGCGGCCCCGTTCGTCGGCGCCGTGACCACGCGTCCGCCGGCGGCGTTTTCCTCATTCACCGCCATGGCCGCCAACGTCACCGCATCGAGCGGCGCCAGCGGATCGCGCAGCTTGCCCAGGGCATCCATCTGCGCCAGCCGCCGTGCCAGACCCGGTGCCCGCCGCCTTACACTAAGCCCGCCCGGTAAAATGCCTTCCGTTGCGATCCCGCGCTCGATGCACCCACGCATCACGGCCCACAAGCCTAAAATTCGCTGCTCCACGTCGCCCGCTGCACTCTGCACGGAGGCCGCATCCCCCGGCGCTGGCCGCACAATCCCCGGCTGGTCTAAAAGAGCGACCTCATTCGCCAGCATGAGTTCGGCAATCCCCAGCCCGTGCCCTGCGGCGATTCTCAGCAACTGCTCCGCCGACCGAAAAGGGAAGGGCACTGATCGAGCCGTTGCGACCGCCCCCGCCTTCTCGGACCGCTCCGCAAACTCCGCCGCGGAGACCACAAACCCTCCGCCGACCGAGTAGAAGACCTCCTCCGCCAGCACAGCGCCCTCACGGTCCAGGGCTATGAATCGCAAGCCGTTCGGATGCGCCGGCTGCGCGGGGTCCGGGTACATCTGGTCCCGCCGCCACTGCACGTCCGCGCCCTCGCGAAACGGCACCGGCCATCGTCCCAGCAGGGCCAACTGCCCTTCGGCCCGCACCGCGGCAATCCGTTTCTCAACGCTCGCCGGATCAACCGTGTCGGGTGCCTCGCCCAGCAGTCCCAATAACACCGCCCGGTCCGTTCCGTGGCCCACACCTGTCAACGCCAACGAGCCGTATAGCTCCACGAGCACGCGCCCCGTGCGCGGCAGCAGATCTTCTCGCTGCAGCCTCTCCGCAAACGCCAGCGCCGCCCGCATCGGCCCCACCGTGTGCGAGCTCGAAGGCCCAATGCCCACCTTGAACAGTTCAAACAGGCTCGTGTTCATCGTGCGCGGGCTCGTTTCATGCCTTGATTGTAGGTTCTCGGCTGCGGAAGTGGTATGGGGCCGTCCTCCACCCCGGCGGTAGACTGGCTGCACCTTCGGGCCATCGCCGGTCCGTCACCGTCCCAATCTCGGTCACTTTGCACCCAAAATCGCAGGATCACGACACACATGCTCTTCAAAACCAGGTCCGCCGCGGTCTACGGTATCGATGCCCACATCATTGACGTGGAGGTCGACTTCTCCGGCGTAAAGACCCAGGAAGAGACCTTCGCCACCGTAGGTCTGCCCGATGCCGCCGTCCGCGAAAGCCGCGACCGCGTCCGTTCCGCCATCAAGAACTCCGGCTTCGATCTGCCGCCCACCCGCATCACCATCAATCTCGCTCCCGCCGACCTCAAAAAAGAGGGCTCCGGTTTCGATCTCCCCATCGCCGTCGGCATCCTCGGCGCCTACGGCGGTCTGGCCATCAAGGAGGTTAGCGACTTCGTCTTGGTCGGCGAACTCGGCCTCGATGGCGGCCTCCGCGCCGTGCAGGGTATGCTCCCCATCGCTATCGCCGCTCGCGCCGCCGGTATCAAAAACCTGCTCATTCCCTCCACCAACGCCCGCGAAGCCGCCGTCGTCGAAGGAGTCAACGTCTACCCCGTCAGCAGCCTGCTGGAGGTGCGGCAGCTGCTGAACGGCGCTGCTCTCGGCGCGATCGGCGTCGAACCCCTACGTGTCGCCTCCCAGGCGCTACTCGCCGAATCGCAGGAGGGCCTGCCCGATTTCTCCGACGTCCGCGGCCAGCAAATGGCAAAACGCGCACTCGAGGTCGCCGCCGCCGGCGGTCACAACATCCTCATGATCGGTCCGCCCGGCTCCGGTAAAACCATGCTGGCCAAACGTTTACCGTCCATCCTTGCGCCGCTGCGCTTTGAGGAGGCGCTCGAAACCACAAAGATTCACTCCGTCGCCGGCGTCCTCAATCGCGATGAGGGCCTCGTCACCCACCGGCCCTTTCGCGCGCCGCACCACACCATCTCCGACGCCGGCCTCATCGGCGGGGGCATGATTCCGCGCCCCGGCGAGGTCTCGCTCGCCCACAACGGCGTCCTCTTCCTGGACGAACTTCCCGAGTTCCCGCGCAACGTTCTCGAGGTCCTCCGCCAGCCGCTCGAAGATGGGAGCGTCACCATCGCCCGCGCCGCCATGAGCCTCAGCTTTCCGGCCCGGTTCATGCTCGCCGCCGCCATGAATCCCTGCCCTTGCGGCTACTTCAACGACAAGGGTCGCGATTGCGTGTGCACCCCGCCCATGATCCAGCGCTACGTCAGCAAGGTCTCCGGTCCCCTGATGGACCGGATCGACATCCACATCGAAGTCCCGGCCGTCCAGTACAAGGAACTCCGCAGCGGCTCCCCCGCCGAAGCCTCCGCCGCCATCCGGGAGCGCGTTCTGCAGGCCCGGGAGCGGCAGTACGCCCGTTTTCTGGAGTCCGCAGCCCGCACCGCCGGCTCCAAATCCGCCGCCACCCGCGCCGTCTTCTCCAACGCCCAGATGTCCACCCCGCAGATCCGCCAGCACTGCGAGCTTTCCTCCGACGCCGAACGCCTGCTTGAGCGCGCCATGCAGCAGCAGGGCCTCAGCGCCCGTGCCCACGACCGCATCCTCAAGGTCGCCCGCACCGTGGCGGACCTGGACGGCGCCCCGTCCATCGCCGTCAAACACATCGCTGAAGCCATCCAGTACCGCACCCTTGACCGCAGTTACTGGGCGAACTAAGGTAACCGCGACGTACACCGTCGTATACCGAAAATGGTATCCGATGGGCTAAGTGCCTCAAAAAAAGCATTGACCACCCGCTCGGCAGGCGGTATGTTGCAAACAGTCGCACAGAAAAGGCGCCTGAAGGTGTCTCGGTATGCTGCGGTTCAAGGCGCAACCTGTATGTTCGGCCGGTTTGATCTTGACTTTCGGATGGAATGGGTCCAATGAAAGCGGGTACGCCAGTTTCTTACAAGAAGTTCCCATGGGACGCACCTTCACAGAGACAAGCTGCGTCTAATCCCATAATTGGAATAGCGAATCTGTGCCGTATTTCGCCTATTCCTCGAGGCACGCCTTAAGACGGCACCGGAAGACGACATGCTCCGGCCTCCCCTTAACCCTGAGGAGACACATCTATGCGCTCGGATCTGATTTTTGGAGCACTTACGCACGTGAACAACCGTTATCAGCTGTGCCAGTTGGCGTCCAAGGCTACCCGCAAGCTGCACAAGCCAAACACTCGGTTGCAAGACACCACAAACGACGTTCTGGAGCGCTTCAAGGATACCATTCCCATGGGTGAACTGCAGGACGCGCCTGAGCAGGATGAAGTTGTTGCAGAGCGTCGCGCAGCGTAAGCTGCGCGGCCCTGCCGCTTCCTTATTTTCTTTTCCCATCACAGTTCAGCCGGTTCGGATGAAGGAAATGAAGTCCTCTGATAGGCTGGCTTTCATCAATCCAAGAACTAAACTAAGAATTAATCCAAGAACTGCAAGAATCAATCCAAGAACTGCTTGATCTGCAAGCACTGCAATCTGCTTCAAATCTGTCCCCCCCCCCCGGCCCGCACGTCCCTCCGCTTCACCCGTCGATGGCAGTCCAGTCAGGATTCCTTCGCCACTCCCGCCGGCTCCGTGCCGCTCCCCCCTCTCCAGTAACACTCCTCCCCCGCACCACCCATCCAACCACTGAAAGAACACCCAGAACCACATGACCATCTCTGAACTAAAAGAAAAGAGCATCGCCGAACTCGGCAAGCTCGCCCGCGGCCTTGAGATTGGCGGCACCAGCACGCTTCGCAAGCAGGACCTGATCTTCAAAATCCTCCAGGCGCAGAGTGAAAAGGAAGGCCATATCTTCGCCGAGGGCGTACTCGAGATCCTGCCCGACGGCTACGGCTTTCTCCGCTCCCCGGACTACAACTACCTGCCTGGTCCTGATGACATTTACGTTTCGCCGTCGCAGATCCGCAAGTTCGACCTGAAAACTGGCGACACGATCTCCGGCAATGTCCGCTCCCCGCACGAGGGCGAAAAATATTTCGCCCTCGTCAAGATCGAGGCGATCAACTTCGAGTCGCCCGAGGAGACCCGCAACAAGATTCTCTTCGACAATCTCACGCCCCTATATCCGCAGGAGCGTATCAAAATGGAGACCGTGCGCGAGGGCATCTCCGGCCGCGTGCTCGATCTGCTGACGCCCATCGGCAAGGGCCAGCGCGGCCTCATCGTCGCCCCGCCCCGCACCGGCAAGACCGTCCTGATGCAATCGATCGCGAACTCCGTCACGGCGAACCACCCCGAGGTCGTCCTCATCGTTCTGCTCATCGACGAGCGTCCGGAAGAGGTCACCGATATGCAGCGCAGCGTGAAGGGCGAAGTGATCTCCAGCACCTTCGACGAGCCCGCTGCCCGTCACGTCCAGGTCGCCGAGATGGTCATCGAAAAAGCCAAGCGCCTCGTCGAGCACAAGCGCGACGTCGTCATCCTGCTTGACTCCATCACCCGCCTCGCCCGCGCCTACAACACCATCGTGCCGCCCTCGGGCAAAGTCCTCTCCGGCGGCGTCGACTCCAACGCGCTGCAACGCCCCAAGCGCTTCTTCGGCGCCGCGCGCAACATCGAAGAGGGCGGTTCGCTGACCATCATCGCCTCCGCGCTCGTCGAAACCGGCTCGCGCATGGACGAGGTCATCTTCGAAGAGTTCAAGGGCACAGGCAACATGGAAGTGATCCTCGAACGCAAGCTCGTCGATAAACGCGTCTTCCCGGCCATCGACATCCAGCGCTCCGGCACGCGTAAGGAAGAACTCCTAATCCCCAAGGACGAGCTGCAGCGCACCTGGATTCTGCGCAAGGTGCTCAACCCGCTCTCAGCCGTCGAGGCCATGGAACTGCTCTCCGACAAGCTCGGCAAAACCCGCAACAACAGCGAGTTCCTGCACAACATGAATTCGCTCTAGGCCTCGCTCTAGGCCTCGCTCTAGGCCCCCGAGCGAGGCTCGATCCATCGGCAACGCAAAGAAGGACGCCCGCCACGGCGTCCTTTTCGCGTCCAGACCAGACTTTTACTTGACGCGGCCTCTCTCCGGCTCGATGCTGTCCTCAAGGCTCTCCCATGTCCCCGATGCGCTTTCACCTCGCTATGCCGTTGTTCGCCCTCGCCGTCTGGAGCGCGGTCCCTGCCGGCGCCCAAATGGCCTACACAGCGCGTGCTCCGCGCGACTACCGCGGCGTCTCCACGGTCGTGCCCGGCATCTTCCTCACCCCGGCCCCCAACGCGCCCTTCTCCGGCGACGTGGAAATCCTCTCCCATGAAAAGCTCCCCGACGGCACCGAGCACATCACGACGGCCCGCAACCACCTCGCGCGCTCCTCGTCCGGCCGCATCTACCAGGAGCGCCATCCGTTGGAGTCCACCGACCTCCTAGGCAAAACCCCAATCCTGTCCGAACACATCTACGACCCTTCCAGCCGGCAGAGCATCATGATCTTTCCCTTCCGGCGCCTGGCCCGCGAGATCACCCTGCGCGCTCCCGAAGCCGTGCCGGCCAGCGCCTTACCACCGGATCGGCAGCCGAAACAACCCGACCTCACCCAGACCGATCTCGGCATGCAGCGCATGAACGGCCTCGAGCTGCACGGGGTGCGCAAGGAACGCACCGTCCCCGCCGCCGCCAGCGGCACCGGCAGGCCGATCGTCGTCACTGACGAATACTGGTACTCCGATGAGCTCTCCATCTACATGATCATCCGCCACAACGATCCCCGCACCGGCGAGCAGCTCGTAGCCGTGAACAACGTGCAGCGTACCGAACCGCCCGCCGAGCAGTTTCTCGTCCCGCCTGACTACAAAGTCGTGGATGAAACCACACCGCAGGCACCGGTAGCCGCCCAGTAACGCCGTGGTCACGGCACATCAAAGCCACGAGCGCGCCCCGGCCAGGAAGCTTGTCTCACGCAGAAGCCCAGCCCGGCAACGCCGCTCTGCCTCATCGCCAGCTACCCCCTCACCCCCGCACAGAGTTTTGCCTTGGGTGCCCGTGGAGTCCACGCCGACCCTTTGCAAACGTTCACAGGAGCGGAGGTCTGGGGTGAGGACTTCTACGTCTACCGACTGCAAGCGCTTAGGCCCTTAGCGCAACGGAACTAGCGCAACGGAGGTAGCGCACCTCTCACAAATCAGAACTGCAGGGTGAGAGCATGTCAGCGCTTCCGTTCCATCGGGTGCGGCACCTTCACCCAGCCCATCCCCGCGGCCCGCGCTGCCTCGATACCCAGGTCCGTATCCTCAAATACCAGGCAATCCTTCGGCGCCACGCCCAGCCGCTCCGCCGCGATCAGGTAAGGCTCCGGATTCGGCTTCGCGAGCGTGTAATCCTCCGCGCACACCAGCGTCTCGAAGCGATCCAGCAGCTGCAGCTGCTCCAGTGACCGCATCACTGACTCCCGCCCGCCGCCGGACACAATCGCAAACGGCACCCGCCTATGGGCGTCCTCAATGTGCTCCAGCACCTCGGCCACCGCCGTCAGTTGCGGCAATGCCTCGTGAAAATAGCCTTCCTTGATCGCTGCCGTCTCGTGCACCGCAATCGTCAAGCCCTGGTCTTTGCTCAGATCGTCCAGAATCTGTTCCACCGGCCGGCCGCCCCAGGCATAGAACAACTCCTCGGGAAACTCGCAGTTCACCGCATCGAGCGCCCGCCGCCACGCCAGGTAGTGCAGCGGCATGGAATCCACCACGGTTCCATCGCAATCGAAGAGGTACGCCTTGAAGTCACCGGGAGGCAAGGGAAGCGCAAACTGGCGGGCGGCGACGGGCGAAGCAGTTGAACTCATGCGCCCATTTTAGGCGCTCCGCGTAGCATCCACTTCACGATAATCAATTTACCTGCGCAACGATTGTCATCCTCCTATGAAGTTTGTCATTCCGCAGCGAAGCCAAGGGATCTGCTGTCCGCATCTTCGCTTCCGGTACGCCATGCAACCCATTTCAGTACCCGTTCGCCATCAGGTACGCCCCGGTCAGCCACTCGGGCTTAGGTCCCTTTTGCGCCTTCGCGGTCTCGGCCCGCTGCGCATACTTTGCCAGCACATCCGTTTCGATATTCACAAACGCCCCAGCCGCCAGAGTCCGTAGGTGCGTGCTGCGATAGGTGTGCGGAATCACGGCGATCTCGATCAGCGTGTGCCCGCCTGCGTCCGTCGGGTGCACCGCCGCCACCGTCAGACTGATGCCGTCCACCGTGATCGATCCCTGTGAAATCACACTCGCGGCCAGCTTTTCCGTCAGCGAAATCGTCATCCGCCAGTCCGCCGTGACCGGATCGGGTCCCAGCGGCACCAGTGACACCAGCTGTCCCACGCCGTCCACATGTCCCTGGACCACATGCCCGCCCAGCGGCGCACCCGCCGGCGTCGGCAGCTCCAGATTCACCACCGAGCCGGTTTGCAGCGCACCCAGGGTCGTGCGCGCCACGGTCTCCGCCGCCAGATCGGCGGCAAAGGCGCCTCCATCCGCAACGGAATCTCCCGGCTCCAACGGAATCGCCGTCAGGCAGACCCCGTTCACCGCGATGCTGTCGCCCTGCTTCCATCGTCCCGCGAGCTCCGGCGCGGACAAAATCACCCGCATGGCGCCTCCGGTGCTCTCCGCCGACACAACACTCCCCGTGGTCTCAACCAAGCCGGTAAACATCTTTCTAGCGTACAGCGTCGGTTGCCGCCTGTTAAATGGCAGCCCACGGATCGTGCAGGTATCCGCTCACGCGCACATCCTCACCCGTTCCATGCGGAAAGCTTCGCCACGAGACCGACTGCAGCGACCCCACCAACGCATCCGGCGAGGGTCCACCCTCGGCAAACGGCACCGCATCCTCCCCCAGCGGCTCCGGCCCGCGATACAGCACCACCCGGTCCACCAGCTCCGCCCGCAGCATGCTTCCGTTCAACGCCGCGCCCGCCTCCAGCAGCACGCTGCGAACGCCCCGCTCCGCCAACGCCGCCAGCGCCGCCCGCAGATCCACGCGGCCGTCCGCCAGGGGCAGCCTGACTACCTGAACCCCCGCCCGCCGCAGCCCCGCAGCACGCCCCGCAGCAGGCCCAGCAGCGCGCTCCTCCGGCGCATCCTCTCCCGCCAGCAGGAGCAGGTCCTCCTGCGCACCCCGCACCAGTCTCGAATCGGGGGGTGTACGCAACTGCCGGTCCACGATCGCCCGGAGCAGCGGCGTGCGCCGTGCCAACCCCGTACGGTCACTCAGCTCCGGATCGTCCGCCAGCACCGTCCCGATCCCACTCAGCAGCGCATCGGCAGCGTGCCGCAACTCCTGGACGTCGGCGCGTGCTGCCGGCCCGGTGATCCAGTGGGGTGCCGCGGCGGTTCGCGACGAGGGCGGCGGCGCCAGCCGTCCATCCGCCGAGACGGCCGCCTTCAGCGTCACAAACGGTCGGCCCTGTTGAATGGAGAACGCAAACGCATCGTTCAAACGTCGCGCCTCCTGCGCCACCGCTGCGCCGGCGTCCGCCACCACGACCTCGACGCCAGCGCTCCGCAACTTGGCTAAACCCCCACCCCGTACCAGGGGATTCGGGTCCACCGTCGCCACGACACAGCGTGCGATGCCGGCCGCAACCAGTGCCTCCGCGCAGGCTCCGGTGCGCCCCTGGTGCGAACAGGGCTCCAGCGTCACATACGCCGTCGCGCCCCGCACGTCCCGTCCCTGCGCGGCTGCAGCCTTCAGCGCCGCGATCTCCGCATGGTCGCGCAGATCGTATCGGTGTGCGCCCGCGCCCAAAACCTCACCCCCGCGCACCAGAACGCAACCCACCGCCGGGTTCGGCGACGCCAACGCCGCCGCCTCCCGCGCAAGATCTAGCGCGTGGCGTAGGAAGCGTTCATCCGCAGGCAGGACGCGCATGCAGCTTCAGAGTAACCGGTGCTACCGGTCTCCCGCGCCAGCTCCCGGCGATCCGGAAAGCGGATCGCCGTGCTTGGGCTCGAACTCCGGAACGCCATGGCTGCGGTCGAGTGACCGCCAACGGAGTGATGGCACAACGAAAGCAAAAGAGTCACAAAAGCCACAAAGAATTGCATGGGGTATCGCCTTTATCTGATCCGGACGCTACGAACAATCCAAGAATGACGCAGCCCATTGATAAAGAAGATACCCCTCGTGCTGCGTGCTCCGAACGATGGATCAGACGGGTACCCCTCGCGGCGGATAGGCAAGTCCACTCGCGGCATTACCTTCGTGCCAAATTCCCAAATCGGCACAAAAACCGTCTAGGAAAGCAGGGAATCGACAAAGGTCTGCGCATCGAACGGCAGAATGTCGTCCAGCTTTTCACCCACCCCGGCATAGCGCACCGGCAAACCCAGCTCATGCGCGATTGCCACCACGATCCCGCCCTTGGCCGTGCCGTCCAGCTTTGTCAGAACGATGCCGGTCACCTTGGCAGCCTCGGTGAACAGCCGCGCCTGCTGCATGCCGTTCTGCCCGGTGGTCGCGTCGATCACCAGCAGGGTCTGATGGGGCGATCCGGGCACCTGACGCTCCGCCGTGCGGCGCATCTTGTCCAGCTCCTTCATCAGATCCGTCTTGGTGTGCAGCCGCCCCGCCGTATCCACCAGAACCACATTCGTACCGCGCGCCTTGGCCGCGGCCAAGGCGTCAAACAGCGCCGCGGAAGGGTCGCCGCCCTGCCTGGTCTTGATCAGGTCCACACCCGAGCGCTGCGACCACACCTCCAGCTGCTCGATCGCCGCCGCGCGAAACGTATCCGCCGCGCACAACAGCACAGACCTGCCCTCGCGCCGGTACAGCGCCGAAAGCTTGCCGCTGGTCGTGGTTTTGCCCGTGCCGTTCACCCCGACCATCATGATGACCTCGGGCGCCGTCGCAGGATGGGAAACCGGGGCCGCCACGCCGTCCAGAATCCGCCGGATCTCCGCCTTTAACAGATGTTTCAGCTCCGCACCGTCCGCAATGCCGTGCCGCAACGCCCGTTCCCGCAGCCGCCCGATGATCTCGTCCGTCGTCGAAGCCCCAATGTCCGACGCCAGCAGCGCAAACTCCAGGTCGTCGAGCGAGGCCTCATCCACCTCGCGCGTCAGCGCAACAACCGTGGCGATCGACGTAGAAAGCGACTCGCGCGTGCGCGTAACCGCCTGCCTCATCCGCTGGAGGAATCCGCCCTGCTGCCCAGACTCCGCTTCGCCGCTCTCGGCTGCTCCACCCGGCTGTTCCGGCGCGTCCTTTACCGGTTCAGATGCCTTGTCTCGCCTGCCGAAGAGGGAAAATGCCATGTCTTCAGTGTACGGCTGCAGCAATCGATGTTCGGCAGAACAAGCCTGTCCCATAGTGCCTGGCGCAAAAGAAAGGGCCCGGCATAGCCGGGCCCCGGGTTCCGTCAGACTGCGGTCTAGTGGTGCCCGCCCTCGAAGTGCCCACCACCGCCACCACCTACATCGTTATGCCCGCCGCCGAAATTACCACCATGCTGCCGCTCGTAGCCACCGTTAAATCCTTCGTGATGTCCCTCGCCATTCGGTCCATGGAAGTCGTTACCGTGAAAGTTATTGAAGTGATCGCCTGGCTCACGGTAACCACCATGTCCCGGGTAACCGCCGTTGTAGCCGTAACGGGGATCCAGGTTATGGTTCACCGGCCCATAAAATCCGCGTGGACCGTGAAACCAGGGCCCCGCGCCAAAAAACACACCGTTGTTGAACCACTGCGGTCCATAGTAGCCGTACGGAGCGCAATTGTAGGGCGCGTAGCCGTAGTAACCGTACGGGCAAGCCGGTGCCGGACCGCCGATATTTACGCCAAAGGAAACTTGCGACTTGGCGGAAGTTGAAGCCGCCAGAACTAAACCCGCCGCAGCTACAGTCGTGAACAGGGCCGACTTCGGAAAACGTACACGCATCTCGAACACCTCAGTTGCTAGGAATGCATTTTCCCGGTGAAAGTTGCGTGGCTACATCTACCCCAAAGGGGCTATGACGTGCTAGGCCGGCTTCGGGCGCCGCGGTTCCGCTTCGGGGGCACCGGCTTCTTCAGCTGCGCCGCCTCCGGCCGCTCCCGCTTGCGCTCCACCTTCTTGCCCGCCGCCGCCCGGTTCAGTGCCTGCACCTCGCCCTGCGTCAGCTCGCGAAATCCACCCGGCGGCACATCCAGCGTCAGCGCCCCGTAGGCGATGCGGCGAATCTTCTCCACGTGGTGGCCAATCTCTTCGAACATCTTGCGCAGCTGTCGATTTTTGCCCTCCAGCAGCGTCACCTCGAACCACGGGTTCTCGCCGCCCCGCGCCTGCTCGATCTTCGCCGGCTGCGTCAGCACACGGTCCCGCCGCCCCGACCGCACCTCATTCAACCGCCCACGGTCGATCATCACCCCATGCCGCAGCTGGTCGATCGCCTCGCCCGTGGGAACGCCGGAAACCTTCACCAGGTATGTCTTCTCCACCCCGGCGCTGGCCTTGCTGAGCTTGTTCGCCAGATCCCCGTCGTTGGTCATCAGCAGCAGGCCTTCGCTCAGGTAATCCAGCCGTCCAACGGGATAAAGCCGCGGCAGCTTGGAATGCTCCCCGGTCACCTTCTTCTGGCTCTCCTGCCCCAGCAGCCTGGCCACCGTCGGCCGTCCTTCCGGGTCATCCAGCGTCGTCACATAGCCGCGCGGCTTGTTCAGCATGAAATACCGCTGCGGCTCCGGCCCTTGCAGCAGTTTGCCGTCCACCCGGATATGGTCGCGGTGCGGATCGGCACGCGTACCCAGCTCGGTCACCACCTCGCCATTCACCTGCACTCGGCCTTCGGTGATGATCAGCTCGGCCGCCCGGCGGCTGGAGATGCCCGCCTGGGCAAGAATCTTTTGCAGGCGGTCGCCGCGGGGAGCGTCCTGGTCCTCTGCGGACATCGCCGCCGCGCCCTGCTTCTTTTGCGGAATCGTCATACCTAAGCTTCCCATGAAATCTTGAGATTGCCTTTACGAAGAGCCGGTACGCCCGGGCTTACACCGCAGGGAACAAGTTCCGCCCAAAGCGAAATACCTCGGGGTAGCAGCCCCGAGTTGATCTCGACGTAAAGGTGGTGAGGCCAAACGCGACCCTTGCGGGTTTGCTATCGGCCGTTTCATTGCAGGTACCCGAAGAGATCATCCTCTTCCTGCTTCTGAAAGCTATCGAAGTGCTGCTGTTCCGGCACTTCTAACCACAGGGCCTTTGGAGGGTTACCGCCGTTCAAGGGTTCTAACACGGCAGGTACTACCCGCCTCGTCACTGCTACTTTGGAATGAAGTCCGCCCTAAGTCAACAACTTTCCACGCGAACTTCCAGCTCTACGCCAGACCGGTCGACTGCGCCTGTTCATGGGCATGGTAGCTGGACCGCACCAGAGGTCCTGCCTCCACATGCCGGAACCCCATCCCCAGCGCTTCATGTTTCAGAAACGCAAACTCATCCGGCGTATAAAACCGGCTCATCGGCAGGTGGTCCCGCGAGGGCCGCAAATATTGCCCCACCGTCAAAATATCCACCCTGCGGTCGGCCAGATCGCGGAACACCGCGAGCAGCTCGTGCATCTCCTCGCCCATGCCGACGATGATGCCCGTCTTCGTCACGATCGGCCCCTCCGCATGCAGCGCCGACTCCTGCTTGGCGGCCTCCAGGAAGCGCAAGGAACGCTCGTAGCGTCCACCGGACTTGGCTACGCGGTACAGCCGGGGAACCGTCTCGATATTGTGATTCAGGATCTCGGGCCGCGCTGCAACCACCATTCCCCGCGCCGCCTCCACACCCTGAAAATCCGGCGTTAGCACCTCGACCTGGCATCCCGGCGCCTGCCGCCGAATTTGCCGGATCACGTTCACAAAAGCCGTGGCCGCGCCCAGGTTGTCGTCATCGCGATTCACGCTGGTGATCACCGCGTGCTTCAGCCCCAGCGAAGCCACCGCATACGCCACACGCTCGGGCTCGCCATGGTCGATCGGCTCGGGCCGCCCCTTCGGCACCGCGCAGAAACCGCACCGCCGCGTGCACAGATTGCCGAGCATCATAAAGGTCGCGGTCTTGTGATTCCAGCACTCGCCGATATTCGGGCATTGCGCGCTCTCGCAGACCGTGTGCAGGTTCAACTCCCGCGCCAGCTTCTTCAGTGCATGGAACGTCTCGCCCACCGGCGCACGCGCCTTCAGCCAGCTCGGCTTGGCCACCGGCTTACGCGGGCTCAGGTCGATCTGAACTAGGGTGTCGGTCTCAAACTGGGACGCCATACCCCTCCGATTGTAGACCTCACACGTCGCGCTCCCGCCTGCCACCTTCGCCGCATTCAATGCATGCGCTCGCGGACTTCGGGACGGCTCAGGTACAGAAAAAACACCAGCGCAAACAATCCCTGCACAATAAACGGCGCCCGGTGCGCCGCGTGGAAGCCGTAAAAATATCCCGCGGCCATCAACACACATCCTGCTGTCACGATCGCCCATCCCCAGCGCCGCAACCGCAGCAGCCCGAAGACCCCCACCACCAGCAGCGTGCAGATCCCCAGGATCGAATACTTCGCCGGCCCCGCCCCGAACGTGTTCCGCAGCGCCGCAAACACGTTCAGCAGCCCCAGCACCAGCAGATACATGCACAGCATGGCTACCCCGGGCAGCATGCCCCGCGCCTCCCCGGCCGGCGTTCCCGGCAGGTGCCGCGCGCCGAATCCACTGTCCGTCGCAGGCGAGGCATTCGGGTCTTCGAACCGGCTTGGGGTCTCTTCAGGCATAGAAGTCTCTCGGACCGGAGGCTACACCGTGTGTAGATACGCCAGCAAAGCCGACAGGCTTTCCGGGTCAATATCCGGCTGCGCGGGCATCAACCCATGGCCGTGCAGCACCGTCCCGGCCACCGTCTCATCGTTCGCCGGCGCCCCGGAAGGCAGGTACTCATGCTGAAATACGCCGCGCAGCGAAGGCCCGTTCTTCGGCTTCGACACCCGTTCATAGTGGCAGACCCCGCAGCGCTGCTGAAACACCGCGTAGCCTTCCGCCTGCTGCGCCGTCAGCTGCTCCACAGGCACTGCCGGCTTCAGCGGCTTGCACCCAGCCAAGTTGAAAGTACTTGCCAGCATCAACACCGCCCCGCAACGCGCTGACATCCTCACTTCGCGGATTCCTTGAAGATCTCCTCGGCCAGAAAGTTCTGTACCTTGGCCTCATCCCGCAGCATCTCGAAATACGCACTCTTCAGCAGCTGCGACCGGCTCTCATGCAACTGTTGCCGAATGGCCTGCTGCACCCGCGGATCGCTCAGATCCCGCTGTCCCGCCTGCGCTTTTTCCAGAAGATGAAGGATCATGTACCCGCCGATCTTGTGCGGATCGTTCGCGTCCGGGAAGGGAATAATCTCCGTATTCTGCCCTGCCTTCAAGTTCCCGACAGCCGCAAACAGCGCCGGATTCGACCGCAACTGCGACTCCGAGATCAGTCCCATATCGCCTCCGTTGGAGGCCGTCTGCGCATTCTCCGAAAAGTTCATCGCGATCGTACCGAAATCGTCCCCGGCATCCAAGCGGTTCTTCAGCGTCTCGATCTTTTTGCGAGCCTCGCTGTCGCTGGCCGCTTTGGAGTTCTGCAGATTGCCCGCATTCGGCCCGGGACTGCTCGAAACGATGATCTGCGCCAGATGGTACGTGGTCTCCGGCAGGTTGAACTCCGCCTTGTGCTCGTTGTAATACGAGCTCACATCCGCATCCGTCACCGTGATCTTGGAGTTGATCTCCTTGTTCAGCAGCTTCTCAAACGTTAGCGACCGGCGCAGATTGTGCCGCACCGTGTCCAGCGTAAGGTTCTTCGCCTTCATCTGGGCATTGAACTGATCCTCGGTGTACGGCGCTTTCATCTCCTGCACCTTCGCGTCCACCTCGGCATCGGTGGCCACCAATCCCAGCTTGGCCGCGCGCTGTTCGGCAATCTCCTCCACGATCAGCTCGTGCACAATGTTCAGCTTGAGCGACTCGGACTGCTCAATCGCAGGCTGCTGCTGCCCGTTGCTCTGCAGCTGCGCCGCATACGCCTTGTCCACATCGGCCCGCGCGATCGGCTTGCCGTTGACCGTGGCGACCACGTCGCTGCCCAGGTTCTTATGGCACCCAGCCAGCACCAGTGTTGCGCCGATCAACGTTGTGGACAACAGAAGGGCCTTGCGCATGCTTGTAGAAGTCCTCAGCGTGCGCAGCGGCGCCGCTCTTTACTCTTCCAGTCTATCGAAATTGCCGCCTGTTCGCGCCACACCCGCATGCGGCGCGCAACCCGAGTCCCCGCAAGGACGGGTGATAGCGCCCCGCCCGAGCAAGCAGCGGTCCTTCGCTTTCATCCCGAATGACCTCTCCCCTCCGAATAACCTTGTCTTCCTGCACAAAGCGAAGGACCCGCTCTTCGCCCTCCCAAGTACAAAACCGTGATCTCGACCGCAGCGCCGGCAGCACGAAAACAGAGCGATCCATCTCTAGATCTAACGCACGGGCCGCAACTACCCTCTGGCCGGCTCCGCCGCGGGCGCCTTCAGCGCAAAACAAAGCCCCGCTCCCGCCAACGCCAGCGCCGCGATCACATACAGTCCGCCGCTAAAGCCGTGCGTCAGATCCCGCAGCCGCCCGGTAAGAAACGGCCCCAAAAACCCACCCACGCCACCCACCATCGTGATGATGGCCACACCGCCGGCTGCCGCCTGGCCGCCCAGGACCCGTGTCGGCAGCGTCCAGAACGGCCCCATGATGCTCCAGTAGCCCATCGCCGCCAGGCTCATCGCAATCAGCGCTATCGGGAAGCTGTGCGTCGTGCCGGCCCACCCAAACCCCACCGCACTCAACACCAGGCAGCCCGCAATATGCCACCGCCGCTCCCCCGTGCGATCGCTCGACCACCCGATGAGCACCGTGAACAGCGCCGCCGCCACATACGGCAGCGTCGCATAGCGTGCAATCAGGCTAGCCGCCTGTGCCGAGAGCTCCCCTCCATGCGCCCCCGCCCCGCCGCGCAGAAAGTTGTTCAAGATCAACGGCATCCACAGATTCACGGTATACACCCCGATCTGGTCCAGGAAGAAAATTCCCGCCAGCACCCAGACCATCGGCGTCCGGAACGCATCACCCAGCGACCGGTGCTCCGTCGCTCCACCCGCCTTGCGGTCCTTCTCCAGCTCCCCGTTCAGCCATTGCTTTTCGTCCGCGCTCAGCCAGCCGGCCTCATCCGGCTTGTCCTTCAGGATCCAGAGCACGGAAAACCCCGCCAGAAACGTCGGCACACCCTCCACCAGAAACAGCCACTGCCATCCATGCAGGTGGCTGTGTCCCTCCAGTTTCAGCAGCGCGCTCGCCAGCGGTGCCCCGATCACCCCCGCGATCGAAGTCGCCGTCATAAAGATCGCCACCGCCTTGGCCCGCTCGCGGGAAGGGAACCAGAAGGTCAGATACAGGATCATGCCCGGGAAGAATCCCGCCTCGGCCACGCCCAGCAAAAACCGCATGATCTCAAAGCTGTGCCCGCCCTTGACGAACATCATCGCGGTCGCGACCACACCCCAGCTGATCATGATCCGCGCAATCCAATGCCGCGGCCCGAACTTCGTCAGCGCCAGGTTGCTCGGCAGGTCGAACGATGAAGACCCTAGAAAAAACAGCCCCGCGCCCAGCCCATACACCGTATCGCTCAAATGGAGGTCGTGCTTCATCTCGAGCGCCGCAAAACCCACATTCACGCGGTCCAGGTACGCGAGGATGTACAGGAAAAAAATGTAGGGGATGAGGTGCCAGCTGATCTTGCGAAAGACCTTGGCGCCGTCCACAGTCGCGGCGTTGGCTTGGGCGGGCATGCGCTCCATGGGATGCTTCCCACCGCGCAAAGTCGGAAAATCTTTCTGGCAGTTGGAAATAGGGCTTGCTATAGAAATTCATACTCTCAACGCTGCTGCCCTACGCTGTGTCCATCGCTTGTCTACAATTCCTGCATGCGAATGAGCTACCGTGTTCTCGGCATCCTGGCCGTCCTCGTCCTCGTACGGCTACCTGCGGCCCTTGCGCAGACTGGACCTAGCCCGGAGGACACATGGCGGCTGATGTTATTGGCAAAATACGGACAAACGGCACCGCTAGACAAATTCGTTGTGGTGGAGCATGCCCACTCTGGCGAGACGCTAACCTACGCTCACCAGGGCGACACCGGATGGTGGATGTGCTTCGACAACCGGCCACATCTGCACATGGCACGCGTGGAGGTGGTGAACACAGCGCAACGAAAGGCTGAGTTCAGTTGGATCAGCCGGGGGCCGGAGCCGTCCAGGGTTATGCCCTTCGGAGCGAGTGAAGAACAACGGATCTCCACGTTGGCTATCTTTGACCCGGGCTCGAAGGAACTTGGAGCCGTTCCTGCCGAGGCTTCAACTTTGCCCAACGGTACGCTGACCGTGACGGTTCATGCAGGTAGCGAGGTTCTCCGGTATGAGCTGGATCGAAAATCATACTTGCCTGTGCGGCTGACCGTGAGCTTGCCGTATCACAAACTCTTTGCCAACAGTCCAGACCTTCCGCCTGGATCGATGACCTCGAGCGTGACAGAAATGCGAGATTATCGGCCAACGGACGGCGGAGGCAATCAACCGTTGTCGATCAAGCTACGGGGAACACCCTTTGCGGTTCGTTTTGAAAGCAAGCCGCACTTCGGAGCCGGTATGTTCGCCCTGCCGATTGACCCCTCATTTCAAAGTCCAAACTCTTGGCAGTGAGGCTGGTTGATCAGGCTGATCCCGATGCAGGATCTGCCTGGAACCAAAGCCGCAAACACCCTACAACCCGCCCAGCTTCACCACCCGCGCACTGCTGATCGCCTCAATCGCCCGCAGCCGCTCCAGCGCCCCATGCAGCACCGCCTCGGTCGCCTCGGTCGCATCCAGCTGTACAAACGCTACCGCCCGCGACGGGCTTTCCGTGCTCTCAGCTCGCCGGCGTCCCAGCGCAAAATTGGCAATATTCAACCCCGCCTCGCCCAACACCGTGCCGATCTGCCCAATTACCCCCGGCACATCGTTGTTGCGCAGCACCAGCAGCGTTCCCGCCAGCTCCGCCTCGATGTTGATGCCGTCATACCGCACCAGCCGCGCCGAGCTGCCATGCAGAACCGTGCCCGTCACCGCCGATTCGCTCGCCGCCGTGTGCGCAATCAGCCGCAGCGTCGCACCCGTCCCGCCCGGCACATACTCTCGCTTGTTTTCCTCCAGCCGTATGCCGCGCTCCGCCGCCGCGGTCGCCGCATTGATGCGGTTGACACCCTCAAATCCACTCGCTCCATGCAGCAGCCCCGCAATCGCCGCATTGCGCAGCAGATCCGTCTTCAACTGCGCAATCCGCCCGTTGTAATGCAGCGTCAGGCTCTCGATGTTGCCCGCGCCCTCCGCTCCCATCGCATCGGCCAGAAACAGCCCCAGCCGCGCCGCCATCTCGATGTACGGCGAAACCTCGGCATACTCCTCTTCGCTCAACGAAGCCGCATTGACCGCGTTCTGCACCACGCCCAGCTTCAGGTAATCGCGCACCTGGTTGGCCAGCTGAACGCCGATCGCCTCCTGCGCCTCATCCGTCGCCCCCGCGATGTGCGGGCTCAGCAATACGTTGGGCAGCTCGAAGTAAGGCGAATCCTTCAACGGCTCCCTGCGAAACACATCCAGCGCCGCGCCCGCCACGTGACCCGACTTGAGCGCGTCGGCCAACGCCTCATCCACGATCAACTCACCGCGCGCGCAGTTCACAATCCGCACGCCGGGCTTGGTGATCGCCAGCGACATCTTGTTGATCAGCCCTTCGGTCTGTGGCGTCAGCCCCACGTGCAACGAAAGGTAATCGCTCTCGGCAAACAGGTCCTCAATCGCCACCAGGGCAATATCGTTCTCGCGCGCGATCACCGGCGCGAGAAACGGGTCATAGCCGATCAGCTTCATCCCGAACGCCTTCGCCCGTCGCGCCACCTCCAGCCCGATGCGCCCGCAGCCCACGATGCCCAGCGTTTTGCCGCGCAGCTCGGTCCCCTGCAGCGTCTTTTTGTCCCACTTGCCCTCGTGCATGCCGGCGTTCGCGCGCGGAATCGCCCGCGCCATCGCCACCATCAGCCCCAGTGTCAGCTCCGCTACCGCTACGGCATTGGCTCCCGGCGTATTCATCACCACGATGCCGCGCCGGGTCGCCGCTGCCGTGTCGATGTTGTCCACCCCCACACCCGCGCGGCCAATCAGCCGCAGCTTCGGCGCATGCTCCAACAGAGCCGCATCGGCCTGCACCGCCGACCGCACAATCAGCGCATCCGCATCCGCCAGCGCCGCCGGCAACCCACCCGCGGGGATCCCGTCAGCCGTCACTACATCCCACCCCGGCTCGTTCTTCAAAATGGCCAGCGTGGCAGGAGAAACCTTCTCAGCGATGACAATCTTCAAGGCAAACTCCGAAGCGCAACGGCGCGGTCCTGCCAGTGTATCCGCGCTGTGTTGCCAATGGTTTTTGTTGTAAATATGGACGACAACACTCCATGAGTTGTCATTCTGAGCGCAGCAAAGGACCTGCTGTTTGTTCGAGGGCACAGCCTCCTCAGGGGAGCAGCTTATTAGCTGCCGGCGGGAGTCACCGGTGCGGTCACGGTCGTCTTCGGCGCCACATACGGCGGCGGTGGTTGCACCCCCGCCACCTTCAGCGCGTTATCGATCACCCCAAACAGAAACTCCAGCGAAACCGCCCCGTCGATCTTGTCGCCGTTGACAAACAGCGTCGGCGTCGACTCCAGGTTCAGACTCTGTCCCAGCTCCTTCGACGCATTCACCTGCGTCGGATCCTGCTTGGCGAGGCAGGCGTTCAGCTTGGTCGTATCCACCTTCTGCGCCGCGCCCTGCTCCCGCGTGATGGCATCCAGCTGCTCGCTCGCCCGCGCCAGCGTCTTCTCCACCTTCGGGTCCTTCGGATCGGTCCCAATCTCACCGGCCTTGGCGTGAATCGCATCCACGTCGCCCCAGTACGCCGCGTTCGATTCATTCCCCAGGCAGTTCGTATCGATGGCCGCGCGCAGCGCCCACGGATGGATCTCCGTCAATGGATAGTCCTTGTACACAAACCGCACCTTGTCGCCGTAACGCGCCGTCAGCGCCGGAAAGATGGCCCCGTGCAGCCGCGCACAGTACGGGCACTCCAGATCGTCGAAGCCCACGATCAGTACCGGCGCGTTCTCGCCGCCGCCGCGCGCCGGCCGCCCCGCGCCTGAGATCAGCTCCTTCGGGTCCTTCGAAATATCCAGCTTCGTGATCTGCGCCAGCGTCTTGCCGTCGCGCGAAAGCAGAAAAAGAATCGGCCGTGAGGTCCGTCCCTGGTTGGTCACCGTCACCGTCACCGTGTCATAGCCCGCGAAGTCCGAAGGCGTCCGGTTGCCGACCTGCACCGTCGTCTCCGGCGGCAGATTCGCCTTCATCCTCAGCTCCACCTCCACACGCCGCGCCAGGTCCGGCGTCAGCGGCGTTCCGGGCGTCAATGGCGTACCCGGCTGCGTCGCCGCTGCCACGGTCGTTCCCGCAGCCGGAGCAGGCCCCGGCGCGGGCTGCTGCGCATGGCAGCCAAGGGTTGTGAGGGCGACGGCAAGAAGGGGAAGCGAGGCAAAACGAGCGAAAGCCACAGTACCCCGATTATCGCAGGTCAAGCCCAACCCGCCTCGGCATTCCGGCCAAGCCACACGCCTACCGGCGAAGCCACATTCTTCAACTTGTCATCCCGCAGCGCAGCGGAGGCATCTGCACGTCTCCCTGCGCGGCTCTGCATTTCTCCCCGCGCGCCGCAGCCCTCGCTGAAAGCCACCCTAAAACAATCGCTCCGCCCGCCGAATATTCCCCGCGCTCCCAATATTGGCCAGCGTAAAGCTGAACCGGTAGCTATTCTCATCCCGCACCGTGCCCAGGTCGAACTTCCGGTACTCCACCGCCAGCCCGCAGCAGTTCCAGTTGTAGCTGGTCTGCAGCGCCGCATACTGCACCGCGCCGCCCAGCGCGTCCAGCCCGACGTTGGTCGCCACCGAAAGCCCCGGCTTGGCCGGCACGCCGTAGCCCAGCAGCAGCCGGATCTGCGAAAAGTTCGATACCGCCGAATTCACCAGTGAAGCATTGTTGTTCGTATCGATCACCTCGGTCGCAAACCGTCCCGGCGCATTCAGCCGTGCATACGAGATGCCCCCAAACACCGGCCCCTCATGTGCATCCAGGTACACGTTGGAGCTCGTAAACTTCGTCGCGCCCGTGTCGTAATCGAAGTCCCACTCCACATCCGTGTGCTCGGAGGTCCGCACCCGCAGCCGCGAAACCAGCGGGGAGATCTTCCGCGGCTCCGTCAAAAAGGCGATCCCCGAAAGCGAAAGCGTCGATTCAAAGATGTTGCGCCGCTGCGTAATGACCGCATGCCCAAAAGTCGGATCCAAGAAATACCGCTGCGTCAGCCGCCAGCTCGCCCACGGCTGCTGCGCCGTCTCGACCGGCGGGGTGCAGCTTGACATGTGCCGCGCATGCGTCCGCAGGGGCACGTCCGGCGCCGCCGACGAGGGCACCGCAATGCCGTTCGCATCGGTTGAATCCCCCGAACTCGGCGTCAGCACATCCGGCACGGTTTCTGCCGCCTCAGCCATATTCTCCTCCATGGTGGCACCGGCATCGGGTGTGGACGGCTTTTCGCCGGGCTTGTCGGCATCCCCGAAGGCCCCACCTCTGGCCCTCTCGCCGGCCGCGGTCGTCTGATGAGCCTCGGCAGGGCAGCCCGCCGGCAACGCCGCGGTTTTTTTCGGCTTCGGACGGAAGTACAGGTGCTGCGTGATGCCGTACTCGATCTCGTTGGTGTCGCTCACGACATCGGTATCGTCAAAGCGCAGCACGCTCAGGAAGTTATCCACCCCCTTCACATCGCGGTAGGTGATCTCCGGCTCCAGCGTGTGGCGAACCTCCGTGCCGAACAGGTTCCCCAGCGCCTTCGGCACCGCAAAGGTCCGCTCCAGCACCGGCGGCCGGATCGCCACCTCCATCTCCAGGTCGGCGCGGTTCAAGGCCTGCGTGAGCTCCACCGGCGCCGCGACGGCACCATACGGCGTCTGCCGGGAGCGCGAGTACACCGTCTCCCGCGTCGCCAGGCTTCCCCTGAAGTTCCACCCGCCGAGGTGCACCGGCAGGCTCAGCTCCGGCCGGAAATCGAAGCGTTCGGTAATCCCCGACGAGGTAAAATTCGGCTGCACCCGCTTCAACCCAGCCAGCGACGAATCCAGGCTCCACACCAGCGGCGTTCCCGCGATTGGCCGGTCCGCCCCGTCCAGATCGAACGACGGCGCGTGCAGGATGTGCACCTGCTGCCCCGGCGTCGTCCCGAGGGGCACCCGCTTCAGACCCTGGTACCGGTCCACGCGCCCGTCCAGCGACCAACCGTCCGTCTGGTGCGTCACGTAGCCGATCGACGTGATATCTGACGACACCGCCTGGTTGAAGCTGTCCGTAAACGCCTCGCGATAGATGTAGGAGCTCAGGTACTCGCCATCGCCCACGGCCCGCGTGTTGGCGCTCAGTTGCCGCCGAAACGCCGCGGTGAAGTCCTCGCCGCCCTGGTTGACATACACGCCGTTGTCGGCGACATAGCCGCGATCCTGCAGCGCGGAAAAGTGCGCCGTGATGAAGTCGTTCGCCTGACCCCGGTAGCGCAGGGTGCCGGACTCAGAAAATCCCCGCAGCGAGTAGTACACCGTCCCGGCCGTCAGATCCGCCGAGCGCCCCAGCACGATGTAGGCCTGCTCGCCCACCGTAATGCCCTTCGTGCTCGAGTCGCCAAAGACCGGAATCAGCAGCCCCGACTGCCGCTGTCCCGCCGTCGTGGGCGCCGTCAGGTACGGAAAAAACAGCACCGGCAGACCGAGCAGGTGAAAGGTCGAGTTGCTCGCATGCGCCTTGTTCCCGGCCACCACGATCTTGCGCGCGGAAAACAGCCAGTCCGGCTTGGGCAGCGCGCAGGAGGTCACCGTGCCGTCGTAGATCGTAAAATCCGCCGGCCCGGTCTTCTGCACCAGCCGCCCGGTAAACAGAAACGGGTTCGGCGTCTCCAGCCCCATGCTCAGCGTGGCCGGGGAGCCCTCCGCCCCCGCATTGCTCGGCCCCCCTGCGTTGCCTAATCCCTCTGCACTGCCCAATCCCACCGCGTTGCCCAATCCCACCGCATTGCCCATGCCCACCGGATTGCGCAGCCCCACCGGATTGCGCACGCCCACAGACCCGGCGGCGTCGTAAAACTCCCCCGTTCCCGTGCGCAGGTTGTAGGTTCCGTGCGAGGCCTGGATCGATTCATTGTTGTCCGCGCTCGTGATGCGCAGGTGCCCCTGGGCCACCACCACGCCGCTCGCCTTGTTCAGCTGCACCGAATCGGCATAGATCGTCCGGTTGCGAAAGTGAATGACGACATCGCCCGATAGCAGGTAAACGCCGTCCTGCACCGCTTGCAGATCGCTTTCGGCGCTGATGTGGTCGGTGTCCTCCGGCTTCAGCGGCACCGCAAACGGGATGCTGTCGTCCGTGTCCAGGTTCGGCAGCGCTCCTGACGGGGGCTCCGCTGTGCCTGTCCCGGAACCGGGTTGGCTACGGGGTGTCGGCGGCGTTACTACTTGTGCAACGAGTGGTGGATGACCTGAAAGAATAGGAATGGTACTTATGAACCAGAGGAGTCTCCGCATCCGGGAGACACGCCGGCCGAGAGGGAAGTGTCGCCCTTGACCGGAACGTGCTGAGATGCGGCCCTTCAAAGAAGCAAACTTCAAAGAAGCAAACACAGATGCAAGCTTAGACGATGGAACGGCCAGGGAAGTGTTCAAGGAAACATTCCGGTCGGGGTAGCTGGGTTAGCTGGGAGACTTAGGGCAATGGGCAGTGCGGCAAGTGTGGAACAAGCGGAGACGAGCTGGGCGGCAACAGGAACCGAGGGCGCACCCAACCTGCAGCAGGTGGCCGCCGAGCGGCTCGCCGCGCACCGCCATCGGCGGGCCACCGTTGCTCAGCAGGAGGCCGAGCACGAGGCCGGCAGCCGCCGCCTGCGTGAGTCGCTGCGCCAGGCCCGCCGCGAAGACCAGCGCCGCGGCGCCAGCGCCGTGCGGGACACCGTGAAGGCCCGCTACGAGAGCCGCGAAACCTACCGCGAATTTCTCGCCGCCGAGGCCGAGCGCGCCATCGGGCAGGCCCAGGCCGAAGCCGATGTCGCCCAGCGCAGCGCCCGCGCCGTCGCCGAAGCCCAGATGCAGCTGCTGGAAGAGTTCGACACCGCCAATCGGCCCGAACCCGGTCCCCGCGAGCTCCTGCTCGCCCGCCAGGCCGCCGAGACCCGCGGCGAACTCGCCCACGCCCTCGCCGACATCGTGCTCGGCGCCCGCGAGCTCATGGCCGAGCCGTCCCTGCTCTCGATCGTCGAAGCCCCCGCGGCCCACCAGGCCCCGCCGCCACCCGTCCACGTCCCGGAGACACCCCTCCGCGAGGTCTCCGCCGCCGGCCTCACCGTCCGGCTCTTCGAGGATCTCGCACCCTCTACCCCCCGTTTCTCGGACATCGGCTCTGAAATCAGCGCTCGGCGCGGCGCCGCTCCCCGCGGCTACACCCGTCACTTCGCCGAACCGGAAGGTCCGGAAGCCTTGGAAGCTCTCGAAGCGGAGCTCGCTTTTCGCCATGCGCCGGAGTTCCCGGAGTACGTCTCGATCGAAGCCGCTCCCATTCACGGCAACCTGATCGAGTTCCCCCGCGAGCTCGTCGCTCCGCGCCGTGCCCGTCCCCGCCTCGCCGAAGGCCCCCTCGGCACTGAATCCGAGCCGCAGCTGCGCATCTTCGAGGTCGACGCCGTCCAGACCGTCGCCGAACCCGAACCCTTTCTCGATCACCGCAGCGTTCCCGACTGGCAGAGCGGCATGCTCGAAAGCGCCATGGTGGAGGCCATCGGCAATCCCTACGCCCTCCCCGTCGCCGCCCACGCCGAGTTCACCCTGCCGGCCTACACCGCACCCCTCGAGCGCCGGCTCATGTCCGCCGCCGTCGATGGCGCGCTGATCGCCGCGGCCTGGCTCGGCGCCGCCACCGCCGCCGCCGCGCTCGCCGGCCCTGCGCTTCGTTCCCTTAGCCTCCCCTTGCTCGGCGGCGCCGCCGCGGGTTCGCTCCTGCTCTCCGCCGTGCTCTTCCAGCTGCTCTTCTTCACCCTGTCCGACTGCACCCCCGGCATGCGCTGGGCCCGCATCGGCCTTTGCACCTTCGGCGACAGCAATCCCACACGGCGCGCCATGCGCGGCCGCATCGTCTCCGCCTTGCTCGCCGCCTGCCCGCTCGGTCTCGGCCTCGCCTGGGCCTTCATGGACAACGATCGCCTGGGCTGGCACGACCGCATGAGCCGCATGTACCAGCGCGCTTACTGACTTGAGGGGGTTCAGGTAATAAGCCCTGGCCGGCGGATCCAGCCCTCTGTCCACAACCGTTCAGCCCTCAGCCGTTAGGTCGTCATCCTTCGTAAAGCGCACTTCGCAAAGCGCAAGACCTCTCATCGATCTAGTCATCCTCAGCAAAGCGAAGGACCTCTCAACAACCTTGTCATCCTGAACGAAGCGAAGGACCTGCTTTTGCCCCTGCCCAACTCCGGACGGGTCGCCCGCCTCGCCCCAGTGCCGCTGCGCTATCGTGAGAGATGACGGACCTGAGCCGACCGCATGCCCTCTAACCAGCCCGCACCAATCTCTGCCCGACGAACGTCTCTGGGCGTCGCTGTGATTCTTCTCTGTGCCGCCGCCTGCCTGCCCGCCGGTCATCCGGTCCATGGCGCGGCGCCGGACGCGCTGGCCGCCAACACACCGGGCTTCTACACCGCGCACGTGCAACCCATCTTCCAGGCCAACTGCTACCGTTGCCACGCCGGCCTGAACCACCGCGGCGGCCTCGCCATGGATACCAAAGCCGGCCTGGAACGCGGCGGCAAGCAGGGACCGGTGCTTGTTCCCGGTCACCCCGAGCAATCCCTGCTCGTCACCCTCATCCGCCACGAAGGCCCCAAGGATGACCCCATGAACATGCCGCCCAAGGGCAAACTCTCCGACGCCGATATCGCCGCCGTCGAGCAGTGGGTACGCGCCGGCGCCGTCATGCCGCCCGACCCACCTCAGTAGCCGACTGGGTTAATGAGGGCTGTCTTATCGTGCGGAGAAGGCAAGTCCCCTCTGACTTGCGATCCTGAGCGCAGCGAGGACCTGCTGTTTACCTGCGAAATTCCGCATCGTTACGGCAACCAGAGATCCTCCGCACAACAGCCACATAGCCGAATCTCACCCCCCGGGAACCCGCACCGCCACTTCCACACCCGGAACGGGTCTTCTACCCTGAAAGGGCTCCGGCGGCCTCCTGGCCTCCAAGAAACATCATGATCTGTCTCCGGCTCTGGCGCAGTCTCCTTTCCGGCCTTCCGCTCGGCCGCGCGCCCAGCCTTGCGCCCAGTATCGCGCCCAGCTTTGCGCCCAATTCGACGCTCTTTGGGCCCGCCGCCCTCCCGTGCGCACTCCTTCTCGGGCTGCTGGCGGTGTCCGGCCCTTGCGCGTCAGCAGCCAACGCCGCCGCCAACCGTTCACGCGCACGGCACATCACACCGGCGCTGACGCCGCTGCACTACACCGAACGCAGCTTCTCGGCCCCTCATCACGGCAACGCCGGCGGCAATGCCGTTGCAAAACACGGCGCGGTCGCAAAACACGGCAGCGCCGCTTCGAGCACCCACCCTGCCGCAAAACACGGACACGGCGGCAAACACGCACAGGACGCCGGCTACGACGCCCCGGTTCCCATGCTGCGCGCCCGCAGTGGCAAGCCGCACGGCAGCGCGCCACTGGCCTGGGCAAAACCGCACTCCCGGCTCGACGTGCCGCCCGCCCGCGCGAGCGCCGCGCCCCGCCGCCGCCGCATCCCGCTGCCCGCACCCGATCAGGCTGAGGCTCAGGACACCGTCGTCGCGGAGGTGACCGGTCGTTCCGCCCATGGGGATACCCTCGCCCATCTGCACAAGGAAGCCGCGAACCGCCCCGGCAGTCACGTTACCGGCACCAGCCACAGCGCAGGCCCGGTTGTCGTCGCCTCTGCCGGCCGTCCAGCGCCGTCGGTGGCTGCAGGGGAACCCGGCGCCGCCCCGATCGAGCGGCACACCGCCCCCACGGCGCAGGCCCTCACCTCCCACGCCTCCAACTCCCAGACCCTCACCTCCCAGGCCTCCACCTCGCAGCCCCCCGCGGCCCATGCCTACGGCACAGCCCGTCCCGAGGACCTCGATCGTCCCGCGCCATCCTCCGGGCGCTACATTCCGCCAACGCCCTCCGTCGCCGCAGTCACGGTGCAGGTCCCGTCCGCCGGCCGCCCCGCTCCGGCCGCACCGCCGGCTCAGGTCGTCGACGGCTTCGGGAGTGAACTGGCCCTCGCGCCCGCTCTGCCCGCCGACCGTCCCGGCCTCACCCGCCGCCGCAACCACCCCATTCCGGCCTCCGCACTCTCGGAGGACGCCCGCTCCTCCGCACCCGCGGTGCTCGCCGCCAATCTTCCCTCCACCCTGGCGGAACGCGACGCGATCACCGCCGGCGCCATGACCCCCTCCATCCTGTCCCCGAATCTTCCCAACATCTACGACGAGGCCGGCCGTCTCGTCGTCCCCGCACCCCTGCGCGGCTCCCGCGAGGTCCTCATCCACCAAAACACCATGGCTGACAATGACGGTCTGGAGCGGATCGAAAACGACACCCAGCTGAACCGTCTGCGCGCCACCGGCCAGATCGTCGACCTCCCCGTCAGCCCCAGCCTTCGCGTCAACGACAACCTGCCCTACAACCGCCGCTCCGCCCGCCCCTGGACCGCGCTCTTCACCCAGGACATCGCCCGCGACTACTACGCGCGCTTCCGCCAGCCGCTCTGGGTCACCTCCGCCGTCCGCACCGTCGCCTTTCAGTCCCGCCTCATCCGCGTCAACGGCAACGCCGCCGGCCTCTCCGGCGACTTCGCCTCGCCGCACCTCACCGGCCAGGCCATCGACTTCGGCAAACGCGGCATGACCGCCGCCCAGCTTGCCTGGATGCGCAGCTATCTCCTCCCACTGATCCAATCCGGCAAGATCGACGTCGAAGAAGAGTTCCAGCAGGCCTGCTTTCACATCAGCGTCTACCGCCGCTACGCCGGGGGCCGCCATCTCGTGAGCCCGACCATGCAGGTCGCCTCGCAAGCCCTCGCCCCCGCCTACCCTCCGCCTCAACCGCCCAGAGCCGCCGGAACCAGGCCCATCACCCCACTCACCAACCCCGAAATCACCGATACCGATCAGTAATCAACTCGGGGCGGTAGCCTAGCCGCTCATTGCAGCCGCAACGAAGTGGGGATCCTCGGCCGTAACCACAGACTGGCCAGCTGGCATCCCCCACAAACTTGTCATCCTGAACGAAGTGAAGGACCTGCTGTTCGCGGGGCACAGCGACACACCTGAACCCAGACGCAGCACTGAATCGCCCTGCCGAGATCAGGGCAACGCCGCTAACTCCGATTCGCCTTCGCCTTGTTCCCACCCGCCTTGCTCAGCTTGGCCCCTGCTGCCTCGCGGGCATCTTCCTTCTTCTCGCCCTTCGACGCATTCGGCTTCGGCTTGCAACTGCCCTTCGTCCCCGCTTCCTTGCCCGGCACCCGCTCAAAACCCGGCCAGCACGCCGGTCCATCCCCGGTTGACCGCTTCTGGCGAATGAGCGAGTCCTTCTTCGCCGTCGAACCCTTCTTCGCCGCCGTCTTCTTCACGGCTGTCTTTTTCGCAGTTGTCTTCTTCCCAGCCGTCTTCTTCGCGGGTGCCTTTTTCGCTGCGCTCTTGGTTGTCGCAGACTTTGCAGCGGTCTTCTTCGCCGCCGTCTTCTTCGTCGCGGACTTCGTCCCTGCCGTCTTCTTTGCGGTTGCCATTCCGGCTTAGAAGCAACCTCACCCTTCCGCGTCGAGTCCCTCAATCAACTTTTTTGACCACGCTTCAACGCAGTCGCAAACGGATCGCTCCTCTTGCCGTAGAGGGATCGACCACCTGCCCACCCTGCGTGATGACGATCTTCTCCGCTGCCACCAGGCGCCGCGCCGCCGCTCGCGCCGGCTCCATCAAGGCCTCCCAAGCCGCGGCGTTTTTTTCGCCCGCCTCGCCGCCGACAACCCGCGCCGCCTCGCTCGGGCAAATCGTCTTGCCCGCTCCACGCTCCCGCAGCAGCCGCAGAATCGCCTCCTCCAGTGCTTTGCCGGTGCCGGCATCTGTCCCTCCGCCCCGCTTCGCCCGGCAGCTGTCCGAGCAAAACTTCACCTCATCCCAATTCTTCGCCCAGCTCTTGCGCCATTCCATCCGCCGGCCGCACGCCGCACACACCTTCGCGGCATGCTCTCCACTCTGCTCCTCACGCTTCGGCTTACGATCCGGCATCGCTCTCCCTTGCTCCAAGCTACTTCTATACTGAACAGGCCTGCTCATGAGCCTCCAAGCCAACCAACCCGCCAGCGTTGCCTCGTCCTTCCCCCCCGTAGCCGACCAGCTCGACCTCATCACCAAAGGCGCCGCCGAGCTCATCCCCGCCGCCGCCAGCGACGCCCCCGACGCCCTCCGCGCGCGCCTCGAAGACTCCCGCCGCACCGGCGTTCCCCTGCGCATCAAGGCCGGCTTCGACCCCACCGCGCCCGACCTCCACCTCGGCCACACCGTGCTCATGCGCAAGCTCAAGCACTTCCAGGACCTCGGCCACACGGTCATCTTCCTCATCGGCGACTCAACTGCGCTGATTGGCGATCCCACCGGCAAAAACGTCACACGAAAACCCCTCACCCGCGAAGAGATCACGGCGAACGCCGAAACCTACAGGGAACAGGTCTTTAAGATCCTTGACCGCTCCAAAACCGAGATCCGTTTCAACTCCGAATGGCTCGACAAGCTCGGCTACTACGACATGGTGAAGCTGCTCGCCCAGTTCACCGTCTCCCAGATGCTCGAGCGCGAAGACTTCCACAAACGCTTTAACTCCGAGCAGCCCATCGCGCTCCACGAGCTCATCTACCCCATCGCCCAGGGTTACGACTCCGTAGCCCTCGAGTGCGATGTCGAACTCGGCGGCACCGACCAGAAGTTCAATCTCATGCGCGGCCGCGACCTTCAAAAGCATTTCAGCCAAAAACCCCAGATCGTCCTCATGACGCCCATCCTCGAAGGCCTAGACGGCGTCCAGAAGATGTCGAAATCTCTCGGCAACGCCATCGGCATCCAGGCCCCCGCGCCCGATATGTACGGCAAACTCATGAGCATCAACGACGAACTCATGTGGCGCTACTGGATCTTCCTCACCGACCTCCCCCAAAGCGAAATCGACCGCATGCAGGCCGACGTAGCCTCCGGCGCCTTGCACCCCATGCAGGCCAAAAAGAACCTTGCTCACACCATCACCGCCGGCTTCCACACCCCCGCCGAGGCCGACCACGCCGCCGAATCCTGGGCCACCCAGTTCCAGCAAAAAGGGGTAGCCGAAGACCTCCCCGAGGTAGAAATCTCCCTCGCCACCGAAGGTCTCACCACCGACCCCACTACCATCAAGCTTCCCAAACTCCTCGTCCTCGCGAGCCTTGCCTCCTCCACCGGCGAAGCAAGCCGAAAGCTCAAGGAGAACGCCGTAAGCCTTAACGGCGAGAAGCATTCAACCGTCACCCTCGACCGCACAGCGGCCGGTGAATCCCCTACGCTTCGCCTCGGCAAAAAAGCCGTCCGCATCCGCTGGGTCGACTAAACGGGGAAGGGAAGCCGCATGCCGCTTCGTCGCTTGGCCGGCCGTGACCGCAGCGAGACCGCCAACTGGGCTCTGGGCGCGTTGCTCGCGCTTACCGCCGGCACCGTCGACGTGTGCGGCTTCCTCGCCTACAGTCAGTTCACCTCGCACATGTTCGGCCTCACCGCGACCATCGCGGCCACGCTCGTCACCGAAGGTCCTCGCGTCATGCTGCGGCCGCTGGCGGTCCTGTTCGCCTTTCTCGGCGGTGCCGCCCTCTGCTCGATTCTAGTCAACTGGTCACGCCGTCGCGACTACGAAAGTGTCTTCGCCGTCCCTCTGTTGCTGGAATCCGTCCTCCTGGCCACCATTCCCTGCTTGACCCTCCTTCCAGTGCGCGCCCCGGCAACGCTTCTGCTCGCTGTCATGGCTCTCAGCATGGGTCTGCAGAACGCAGCCGGAGCCAAGATATCGGGCGCCGCGCTTCGCACCACCCACGTCACCGGCATGGTGACCGACATCGGGATTGAGCTTGGCCGCGCCCTCTACTGGAATCAATCAACCCGGCTCGAGCCCGTCCGCTCCCGCGCCCGTCTGCTTTGGCTGAAGACGCTGCTGGTAGCCCTGTTTCTGCTTGGCGGCGTCCTCGCTGCATTCGGCTATCCGAAGTTCGGTCTGCGCCTGCTCTGGCCGTTCGCTCTCGTCCTCGCCCTCATCACAGCCATCCCGGTAGCGACCGATCTCCGCAACCGGTAATCCCCACCGGCAACATCCGCCTCAAGCCGGCACAGGCACCGCAAACGCATTCAACATCGTAGACACCGCCATATAAATCCCCGCAAGGTGCAGCATATCCACCAACCCCTTGTGCCCGAAGGCCTTCAGCGCCGCCCCATACAGCTCCGGAGGCACCCGATGATGCTTGGCCACCGCCCACACAAACCGGTGCGCCGTCACCTCATCCTCCGTCAGCTTCGTCTCCGGCCCAGGCTCCTGTCCAGTCGCCAGCCTCTCGATGTCCTCCGCCGCCAATCCCGCCTTCGCCGCCACCGCCCGATGGGCGTACAGCTCATAGTCGGACTGAAACACTGCCCCGACCGTTAGAATCACCACCTCGCGCGTCCGTGCCTCCAGGCAGGTGGCTTCCTGCTCTTTACCCAGGTACGCCAGCTGCGCCGCGCCCAGCTCCGGGCTGTAGACCATCGCGTTGAAGGGTCCCAGCAACTTCGCATCCTCGGTCTCCGCCTTGAACCCTGACTCCTTCGCCCAGGGCAGCATCTTCTCCGCAATCCTGCAGTACAGCTCCTTCTGATCCGGGTTCAGCGCCTCTGGATCCAGCAGCGGCAGCCGCGCACTCTTGTCTTCCAGTTCCATTCCCTGCATCTCCAAAGCCATTACGCCTCCAGCAGTCCGGCCCCTGCCGGATGCAACCACACTTCGGTCAGATGCCGGCCGCCGGACCGCCGCCGCTTTCCGCCCGGCATCTCACTCCACCATGCCCCTGCGCTCGGTCAACATCGTCGGCTCCGGCCCCAACGGCCTCGCCGCCGCCATCACACTCGCCCAGCGCGGGGTAGCTGTCACCGTCTTTGAGCGCAACCGCGCCCTGGGCGGCGCCTGCGCCACCGCCGAGCTCACCCTCCCCGGCTTCCACCACGACGTCGGCTCCTCCGCCTACCCCCTCGGCATCGCCTCCCCCTTCTTCAACAGCCTGCCGCTCGAACACTACGGCCTCCGCTGGCTGCAGCCCGAAATCCCCGTCGCCCATCCACTCGACAACGGTCAGGCAGCCGTCCTCCACCGCGATCTCGCCGAAACCGCCGCCCAATTTGGTACCCGGCAAAGCCCGCACGACGCTCAGGCTTGGCACCGCCTCCTCGCCAGCTCCGTCCGCGACTGGCCTCAGCTCGTCGCCGACTTCCTCCAACCCCTCCTCCGCATTCCCTCCAACCCCGTCGCCCTCGGCACCTTCGGCGTGGCCGCCATGTGGCCCGCTAAAATGCTCGCCGAAGCCGTCTTCCAAAACGAACCTGCCCGCGCCCTGTTCGCCGGCTGCGCCGCCCACTCCGTCCTTCCTCTCACTCGGGTCGTCTCCTCGGCCACCGCGCTCGTGCTCGCCGCCTCCGGCCACGCGGTCGGTTGGCCCGTTGCCGCCGGCGGTGGCAGCGCCATCACGGAGGCCCTCGCCGGCTACCTCCGCGACCTCGGCGGCATCGTCCTCCTCGACCACCCCATCCGCACCCTCCGCGATCTCCCGCCCGCCGACGCCACGCTCTTCGACACCTCCGCCCAGGCCCTCGCCACGATCTGCGGCAACAGCCTAACCCCCAGCTACCGCACCCGCCTCGCCCACTTCAAACCTGGCCCCGGTATCTTCAAAATCGACTACGCCCTCGACAGCCCCATTCCCTGGGCCGCCGAGCCTTGCCGCCGCGCCGGCACCGTCCACGTCGGCGGCACGCTCGCCGAGGTCACCCGCTCCGAACACGACGCTTTTTTCGGCCGCATCCCACCGCCAGCCGAGGACAAACCCTTCGTGCTTCTCGTCCAGCCCAGCGTCATCGACCCCGCTCGCGCCCCCGCCGGCAAGGGCACCGCCTGGGCCTACTGCCACGTTCCGGCCGGCTCAAACATCGACCGCACCGCGGCCATCGAACGCCAGATCGAGCGCTTCGCCCCGGGCTTCCGCGACACCGTCCTCGCCCGCCGCGTCTGGAACCCCGCCGAACTCGCGGCCTCCAACCCCAACCTGCTGGCCGGCGACGTCTCAGGCGGCGCCATGACCCTCACCGGCCTCGTCGCCCGCCCCACCCTGCGCACCTACCGCACCTCCAATCCCGCGATCTACCTCTGCAGCAGCTCCACCCCCCCAGGCGGCGGCGTCCACGGCATGGCCGGCCACAACGCCGCCCTGGCCGCCCTCGGAGACCACCTAAGCACCTGATGAGGCTCTACGTTTCTCATTCCACAGTGACTCCGCGCTTTCGCAACCTTTGCTACTTGTCATCCTGAGCGTAGCGAAGGACCTGCTTTTGTTCGAAAACCTCACATCACCTAACAGAACAAAACAGCGACAACCGGCCAAGCGGATATCGCCGCAAACATCGCCGCAAACAAAACAAGGGCCATCGCTGGCCCCTGCTCCGATCCGTCGCCAGCCTGCCTACTCCTGCCAGCGTTTGCCGCCGTACTCCACCCCAACACCGTGCTCATAGATCATGTTGCCGCCCAGGTGGGAGGAAACCGACACGATCAGGAACCCCACCGTCGCCAGCCCGCGCGCCGTCGACCGCGACCCATTTTTCCGTCGCCCCACCAACGAGCCGACAAAGAAGGCCGTCGCCGCCACATTCAGCAGCGCATGCACCGCACCCACCTTGCGGGGCGCCTCACGCTTCACCTCGGCCCAGTCGTTCATCCCGGTAACCGACGCGGCCACCGCCCCAAGTAGACCCACCACCACCAGCGCATCCGCCGCAAAATTGAACTTCTCGCTCCCACCGATCGCGCCCAGCGTGTCGAACAGCACTGCCGCGGTCCACGATCCGAGCGGCACCGTGACAATCACCGAGTGAAACGGTTCATGCAAAGGCGTGCCATGCAGAATCTCGCGCCCCTTGGCACCCAGCTTGTTCAAAACGCCGTTGATGGCGTCCTGCGCCGCAATCTCTGCCTTTGGGGTAATCCAGGTCTGTTGTTCGGCAATACGTGCCAGGAGGTCTTGGCTGACCGGAGCAGTTGAAGACATCATTCCACCTTGGGTAAAGTTCTTGTTCAACGGGACGTTTGTCTACGATGCAGGCCATGACTCGCCAGACGACCGTCTGCCCATCTCGACTTCCATCCCGCCAAGCGGTCTCGACTTGACCTGTGCGCGTTCCTGTCGCACAATAAAAAGGTTGTCTCGGACCCCTCCGCTGACATTCGTCGTGACCACGCCCATGCAGTGCACCGCATGTCCCCTCAGCCTCAAAGCTGAAACCTTCGGGGTGGCAGACAAGGATAGATATGGCCCGCAAAATCTCCAAAAACCTCACCAAGGCTCGTTCGCTCGTTGAAAAGCGCCCTTATGCCATCGGTGAAGCGATTCCGCTACTCCAGCAAGCCAAGTACGCCAAGTTCGACGAGACCGTCGATTTGACGCTGCGTCTCGGCGTCGACACCCGCCACGCCGACCAGATGGTGCGCGGCACTGTGATTCTCCCCCACGGTCTCGGCGGTAAAAGCAAGATCGTCGCCGTCATCGCCTCGGGCGATAAGGTGCGCGAAGCCGAAGCCGCCGGCGCCGAGTTCTTCGGTGGCGACGAGCTCGTGGAGCGCATCCAGAAGGAAAATTGGACCGACTTCGACGCCCTGATCGCTACCCCCGACATGATGCGTTCGGTCGGCCGTCTCGGCAAGGTGCTCGGCCCCCGCGGCCTGATGCCGAATCCCAAGACCGGCACCGTGACCACCGACGTCGCCGGCGCGATCCGCGAGATCAAGGCCGGTAAAGTCGAGTTCCGCGCAGACAAAACGGCGCTTGTTCACGTTCCCGTCGGCAAACTCTCCTTCACGCCCGAAAAGCTGACGGAAAACGCTCTCACCGTCGTGAACGCCGTCGTGAAGGCCAAGCCTTCGGCCGCCAAGGGTAAATACGTGAAGCGCATCATCCTGTCCTCCACGATGGGCCCAGGCATTGAGCTTGAGGCTGCAACGGCGGACGTCGCCAAGTAGCGGCATGTTTTCGGCGCCCGGCGCCACAGATTTAGCCTGGCATTCTCCTGCCAGGCAGCGAAAGATTGGATCCTCCATGGCATTGACCAAGGCACAAAAGAATAAAAAGGTGGCCGCGCTCGCTGCCGACCTCCAGAACAGCACCTCGGCGATCATCGGCACCTTCACGGGCCTGACCGCGTCGAAGGACTTCGCCCTTCGTCAGATCGTCCGCGGCGCGGGCGGCTCCTACCACGTCGTCAAGAACAAGCTCGCCGCCAAAAGTTCGGAGGGCACCAAGGTGGAGCAGGCGCTCCAGGGCCTCAAGGGCGTCAGCGCCGTGGCCTACACCTCCGGCGATCCGGTGGCTCTGGCCAAGGCGCTCTCCACCTGGGTGAAGGACAACGCGGAGTTCACCTTCAAGCTCGGCATCGTCGATGGCAAGGTCATCAACGTGAGCGAGATTGGCGATCTGGCCAAGCTGCCCGGCAAGGAAGAGCTCTTCTCCAAGCTGCTGTTCCTGATCAACGCCCCCGCCCAACGCCTGGCGACGGTGGTCAACGCGACTGGCCGCAATCTGGCTGTCGTCGTGAACCAGGCCGTGGAGCAGGACAAGTTCTCAGCTCCTGCGCCTGCAGCCCCCACCTCCTCAGCCGCTCCGGCCGCTCCCGCTACTGACGTGGTTGCCGTAGCCCATGCGGCCGAGCAACCCACGCCTGCCGAGCAGATTGCCGCCAACCCTGCCTCGGAAGCTGACCCCGTCGCTGAAAATCCCAGCGGTGCTGCGCAGCCTGAAAACAGCACCGCCTCCCAGGGTGGGGAGGCCGCTTCGACCGAGCCGGCCGAAGGCAATTAACTCAACTTTCGTCACATCTTCCGTCGGGTGCGCAGTCTGGGCGCATCGGAAACCCGGTGAGGGTGTGACAGTCTGAAGCGCAAGCCTCGGAATCGCAATACGCAACCGCAACGACATCCTGCAACACGAAATCGATATACGGAGAAGACACATGGCGGACATTCAGCAGATTGAAGACGCGATCGTTGGGCTCACGCTGCTTGAGGCGGCGGAGCTCGTAAAGAAGCTTGAGGAGCGCCTCGGCGTCTCCGCAGCGGCAGCGACGGCAGCAGCCCCGGCGGCAGGCGGCGGCGCGGCGGCCCCTGTGGCCGAAGAGAAGACCGAATTCACGGTCATCCTCAAGGACGCGGGCGCAAACAAGATCAACACCATCAAGGCTGTCCGCGAGGTCACCGCGCTGGGTCTCAAGGAAGCCAAGGACCTCGTGGACGGTGCACCCAAGCCCTTGAAGGAGAACATTTCCAAGGACGACGCGGCCGCCATCGCCAAGAAGTTCGACGGCATCGCCTCGGTCGAAATCAAGTAACAGTCCCCGGAAGTTGCATGCCGGGACGAGGTTTGCTATTCTTCTTCATGGAAGAATACATCCTTGTCCCGGCATTGTAGTTTTCAGTGGGACAGGCAACCTGGTGGTCACACGGCCTTCGTGCCAAGCGATGTTTCGGGCACGCTTTCTCTCCTCAACGTAGCATCCGGTTCATCCCATGCCTGGCGCGTGGGCTAGGGAGCCGGCCACCTTGCGATTCGAGCGGCGGGATCCGCAGGGTGAAGTGTATGACCGGCGGCAATCTTGGGTTCCTCGGGCGGGAGCTTAAAGGCGGCGATATTCAGCGTTTCAGCAAGAACCTATCCAGTGGTAAAGTACGTCCGCTCTCCGGAGATTCCGTTCCGCAGGGCGTACCGGCCATTTCAGCCACTTTCAACCCCTCAGTGTTCCTGACGATTTTGTCCCGCAGTACCCGGCGATCCTGACCCGCCCTCCCTGGGCGTGTGTCAAACGGGCCGCGATCCCGCCTGGGTAGTCGATTGAAAGTGCCCATCCTTTAAACCCCGCAGAATGCTTCGCTGGGGTCACCGCAAGAAGCGCCAGAGATGCCCCGCTGCGAGGAGCGACGGTGTCAAATCCAGGGCGCAGCAATCCAACGGGAAGGGCCGGTCACCCGGTTTCTTCTTCCTCTCGTGAACCCTTCGCCGCTTCCAGATGCGCGGCTGGGGTTTCCGGGAGGCCTCGAGCCACGTACCAGGAGAGAGCATGGCGAACCAGACATCCGAAACGCGCGCGCTTCGCACCCGTCTCGATTTTTCAAAGATCCCCACCAGTATCCAGATCCCGAACCTCATCGAGGTCCAGCGCCGCAGCTATGAGCGCTTCCTGCAGATGGACAAGCTCCCCCAGGAGCGCGAGGATAATGGCCTGGAGTCGGTCTTCACCTCCGTCTTCCCCATCACCGACTTCCGCAACGTCTCCGAGCTCGAGTTCGTCGACTACACCATCGGCAACTGGGAGTGCAAGTGCAGCTACCTCAAGGGGCTGAACCACCTGCGCACCACCTGCTCCTCCTGCGGGCACATGGTCATCACCGATCCCTTCCATCCGGGCGATGTGCTATGCAAGTTCTGCGGCACCTACAACAAGAACACCCCGGACTTCTGCACCAAATGCGGTGATCCCGTCGGTCTGCAGCTGAAGTATGACCAGGCCGAGTGTGAAGAGCGCGGTATGACCTACTCCGCTCCGCTCAAGGTCACCATCCGGCTGAAGATCTACGACAAGGACCCCGAGACCGGCGTAAAGAGCCTGCGCGACATGAAGGAGCAGGAGGTCTTTTTCGGCGATATTCCGCTGATGTCGGCCAACGGCACCTTCATTGTCAACGGCACCGAGCGCGTCATCGTGTCGCAGCTGCACCGTTCGCCCGGCGTCTTCTTCGAGACGGCCAACAACCGCACCTACTTTCTCGGCAAGATCATCCCCTACCGCGGCAGCTGGGTCGAGTTCGAGTACGACCAGAAAAATATCCTCTACGTCCGCATCGATCGCAAGCGCAAGTTCCTCGGCACCATCTTCCTCCGCGCGCTCGGCCTCCGCACCGATGAAGAGATCCTCAAGACCTTCTACACCGTCGATACCGTCACGGTGAAGGACGGGAAGCTCACCTGGAACATCACCGAAGAGGGCAAAGCCACCAACATCGGCGGCACCCGCACCACCTCGTCCATCAAGGGCGCGGATGGCTCCGAGATCCTCGCCTCCGGCAAGAAGATCACCCCGTCGGCCCTGCGCAACCTGCGCGCCGCCGGCATCACCTCGGTCGAGGTCGAAAATGGTGAGTTCGAGGGCGCGATCACCGCCGCGGATGTGGTCGATATGTCCACCGGCGAGCTGCTCTACGAGGCCAACCAGGAGCTCTCCGCCGACAAGCTGCACAAGATCGTCCAGTCCGGCGTCACCACGCTCGAGGTCTTCTTCCCCGAGCGCGATGATGTCGGCACAATCATCGCCAACACCCTTCGCCGCGACTCCGTGCGCAAGCCCGAAGAAGCGCTGATCGAGATCTACCGCAAGCTGCGTCCAGGCGATCCACCGACCCTCGACACCGCGACCGCGCTCTTTGAAGGCATGTTCTTCGACCCGCGCAAGTACGACTTCTCCCGCGTCGGCCGCCTGAAGTTCAACATCAAGCTGTACGAGTCGGCTGACGCCTCGCAGCTCGACAAGCGCACCCTCACGCCCGAAGACTTCTACGGCACCATCTCGTACCTGCTCAAGTTGCGCCGCAACATCGGCCTGGTTGACGACATCGACCACCTTGGCAACCGCCGCGTTCGCGCGGTTGGCGAGCTCATGGAAAACCAGTTCCGCATCGGCCTGGTCCGCATGGAGCGCGCCATCAAGGAAAAGATGAGCGTCTATCAGGAGATGTCGACGGCCATGCCGCACGACCTGATCAACGCCAAGCCCGTCATGGCCGCCATCCGCGAGTTCTTCGGCTCCTCACAGCTCTCGCAGTTTATGGATCAGACCAACCCCCTTTCGGAGATCACGCACAAGCGTCGCCTCTCCGCCCTTGGGCCCGGTGGTCTGTCCCGTGAACGCGCCGGCTTCGAAGTCCGCGACGTCCATCCCACCCATTACGGCCGCATCTGCCCGATTGAAACGCCGGAAGGCCCGAACATCGGCCTAATCTCGTCACTCTCGTGCTTTGCGCGCATCAACGAGTACGGCTTCATCGAGTCGCCCTACCGCAAGGTCAAGGACGGCCGCGTACTCGAGTACGTCGCCATCTCCAACGCCGGCGAGACCGGTCTGCGTCAGGGCGACACGCTCGAGATCAGCGAGTCCGTCGCGCTGAACGAGCGGCTCTCCTCTGAAGGGAAGCGCACCGCCGAGTTCGAGCCGTTCAGCTTCTACCTGTCTGCCTGGGAAGAGGATCGCCACACCATTGCGCAGGCCAACATCGATCTCGATCAAGAAGGCCGCATGACCGAGGATCTGGTCAACGCGCGTCGGCAGGGCAACTTCGTCCTCGTTCCGCAGGCCGAGGTTGACTACATCGACGTCTCGCCGAAGCAACTGGTCTCGGTGGCCGCCTCGCTCGTGCCGTTCCTTGAGCATGACGATGCCAACCGCGCGCTGATGGGCGCCAACATGCAGCGGCAGTCCGTCCCCTTGCTCGTTGCCGAAGCTCCCTTCGTCGGCACCGGCATGGAAGGCGTCACCGCCCGCGACTCCGGCGCGGTCATCCTCGCCAAGCGCAACGGCATCATCGATTCCGTTGACTCCGAGCGCATCATCGTCCGTGTCGAAGGCGAGCATCACCCCACGCAGCTCTCGCGTGAGGTCGGCTCCGACATCTACCAGCTCACGAAGTTCAAGCGCTCCAACCAGAACACCTGCATTAACCAGAAGCCGCTGGTCCGCAAGGGCGATCGTGTTCTCAAGGGTGAGGTTCTGGCAGACGGTCCGTGCACGGAGCAGGGCGAGCTTGGGCTCGGCCGTAACGTGCTCGTCGCCTTCATGCCGTGGCGCGGGTACAACTTCGAGGACGCGATCCTCATCTCCGAAAAGCTGGTCCGCGAGGACTACTACACCTCGATCCACATCGAGGAATTCGAGATCGAAGCGCGCGACACCAAGCTTGGACCGGAGGAGATCACGCGCGATATTCCCAACGTCTCCGAGCATGCTCTGCGTGACCTCGACGACTCGGGCATCATCCGCATCGGCGCCAAGATTGCGCACAATGACATCCTCGTCGGCAAGGTGACGCCCAAGGGCGAAACGCAACTCACCCCCGAAGAAAAGCTGCTGCGCGCCATCTTCGGTGAAAAGGCCGGCGATGTGCGCGACGCTTCGCTCTCGTGCCCTCCGGGCATCGAAGGCACCGTCGTCGACGTCCGCATCTTCTCCCGCAAGGGTCAAGAAAAGGACGCTCGTGCTCAGCAGATCGAGCAGGAGATGGTGGAAAAACTCGAGCGCAACCTCGCCGACGAGATCCGCATTCTCACCGATGAACGTCTCAAGCGTCTTGAAGGCATCCTCGGCGGCAAGGAAGTTCTCCTCGACCTGCACGACGAGCGCACCAACAAAAAGCTGCTCACCAAGGGCGACATCCTCGATCGCGACGGCATCGAGCTCATCTCCACACGCAACCTGAAGCGTATTCGCTACGCCGACAAGGATCCGCGCGTGAATGAGCAGATCGACGAGATCGAAGAGATGACCTCGCGTCAGATCGACGTCCTCCGCAAGATCACCAACGAGAAGATTGCCAAGATGTCGAAGGGTGACGAACTCTCGCCTGGCGTCATCAAGATGGTCAAGGTCTACATCGCCATGAAGCGCAAGCTCTCGGTCGGTGACAAGATGGCCGGCCGTCACGGCAACAAGGGCGTCATCGCGCGCATTCTGCCCGAAGAGGATATGCCGTACCTCCCGGATGGAACGCCTGCCGAAATCGTCCTCAACCCGCTCGGTGTGCCTTCGCGTATGAACGTCGGACAGATCCTCGAAACGCATCTTGGCTGGGCTGCACACGAACTTGGCAAGAAGGTTGCCGAGCTCGCACAGCAGAGCCAGAATGCCAACGAGATCCGCGAGATCTTCAAGACGGCCTTTAAAGACACCGCCGCTCTCAACCAGCTGCTTGTGCTCGACGATGTGCAGACTCTGCGTGTCGCCGCCGGCATGAAGCGTGGCATTTGGTTCGGTACCGCGGTATTCGATGGCGCGCGTGAGTCGGAGATCAAGGCGCTGCTCGCTTCGGCTGGCCTGCCCAGCTCGGGCAAGACGGACCTGATCGACGGCATGACCGGCGAGGTGTTTGAGCAGCCAGTAACCGTCGGCTATATCTACATGCTCAAGCTTTCGCACCTTGTCGACGACAAGATCCACGCACGTTCCATCGGACCGTACTCGCTCATCACGCAGCAGCCGCTGGGTGGCAAGGCGCAGTTCGGTGGACAGCGCTTCGGTGAGATGGAAGTGTGGGCGCTCGAAGCCTATGGCGCCGCCTACATCCTGCAGGAGCTGTTGACCGCCAAGTCCGACGACGTCTACGGCCGTACCAAGATCTACGAGGCCATCGTCAAGGGCGAAGCGGCGATTGAACCGGGCGTGCCTGAGTCGTTCAACGTGCTCATTCGCGAACTGCAATCGCTTTGCCTCGACGTCGAACTCGTCAAGGCCGCCGAACAGCGTAGCCCAACAGAAGGCGTGCCCATGCTTCCGGAGCTCGCCGTCGCCGACTAACCCCCACTTGCCGTCATCCTGGGCGAAGCGAAGGACCTCCGTATTCGCTCCGGGTGACGGCAACCAAGGCTCAGCAGCCCACAAGCAACAACAGGCAAGGCGATGCGCCGCTAAGTCACCGCCCGTAGCAGCAACAGTCACCCCGCAGCCTCCGCGCTGCACTGGAGACCACAGCATATGTTCCGTACCAGCCCCTTTGAAATGGCCGGACCCATCACCGATTTCGACTCCATCAAGATTCAGCTTGCCTCGCCCGAAAAGATCCGCTCCTGGAGCTTCGGCGAGGTTACCAAGCCGGAGACGATAAACTACCGTACCTTCAAGCCCGAACGCGATGGCCTCTTCTGCGCCCGCATCTTTGGGCCCATCACCGACTGGGAATGCCTCTGCGGCAAGTACAAGCGCATGAAGCATCGCGGCGTCGTCTGCGACAAATGCGGCGTTGAAGTCACCGTCTCGAAGGTCCGCCGCGAACGCCTCGGCCACATCGAGCTCGCTTCGCCCTGCTCGCACGTCTGGTTCTTCAAGGGCCTGCCGTCGCGCATCGGCCACCTGCTCGACATCTCACTGCGTGAGCTCGAAGCTGTCCTTTACTTCGAGTCCTACGTCGTCGTCGACCCAGGTGACGCGCCCGTAAAAGAGCGCGAGGTCATCAAGGACGAGAACCGCTTCCGCGAACTCGACCAGCAGTACCGCGTCTCCGGCTTCAAGGCCATGATGGGCGCTGAAGCCATCAAGGAACTGCTCAAGCGCGTCGAGATCAATGAGCTCGCGATCGAACTGCGCGAGCGCATGAAGACGGAAACGTCGCTGCAGAAGAAGCTTAAGTATTCCAAGCGGCTGAAGGTCGTTGAAGCCTTCCGCAAGTCCGACAACCTGCCGCAATGGATGATCCTCGACGTGATCCCCGTGATCCCGCCCGAACTCCGTCCGCTCGTTCCGCTGGACGGCGGCCGCTTCGCCACCTCAGATCTCAACGACCTCTACCGTCGCGTGATCAACCGCAACAACCGCCTCAAGAAGCTCATGGATCTCCATGCGCCTGAGGTCATCGTACGCAACGAAAAGCGCATGCTGCAGGAGGCCGTCGACGCTCTGTTCGACAACGGCCGCCGTGGCCGCGTGCTCCGTGGCGCCAACAACCGTCCGCTCAAGTCGCTCTCTGACACCCTCAAGGGCAAGCAGGGCCGCTTCCGTCAGAACCTGCTCGGCAAGCGCGTCGATTACTCCGGCCGTTCGGTCATCGTAGTCGGCCCGGAACTGAAGTTGCACCAGTGCGGCCTGCCCAAGAAGATGGCGCTCGAGCTCTTCAAGCCCTTTATCTACCATCGCCTCGAACAGACCGGCCACTGCACCACCATCAAGCAGGCCAAAGAGATGGTTGAGCAGCAGGACCCGATCGTCTGGGACATCCTCGAAGAGGTCATCAAGGATCACCCGGTCCTGCTGAACCGCGCTCCGACGCTCCATCGCCTCGGCATCCAGGCCTTTGAGCCCGTGCTCGTCGAAGGCAAGGCGATCAAGATCCATCCGCTCGTCTGCACCGCCTTCAACGCCGACTTCGACGGCGATCAGATGGCCGTGCACATCCCGCTCTCGCCCGAAGCCCAGATCGAAGCTTCGGTCCTCATGTTGGCCTCGCACAATATCCTGTCGCCGGCCTCCGGCGCCCCGATCACGGTGCCCACGCAGGATCTCGTGCTCGGTCTCTATTACCTCACCAAGACCAAGCCCGGCGCCAAGGGGGAAGGCCGCGTCTTCGCCAATATCGAAGAAGTCATCATGGCCCTCGAAGCCAAGCAGGTCGAAACCCTCTCGCCCATTCGTCTGCGCTACACCGGCAAGGTGCTCGACATGACCACGGCCTACGATGATCAGGACCTCCTGCACACCGAGCCCATCGAGTTCAACAAGCAGTTCCTCAACACCACCGTCGGTCGTGCCATCCTCAACGATGCGCTGCCCGAAGGCTTCCCCTTCATCAACGGCCTGCTCAAGAAGAAGGGCATCGGCCAGATGGTCAACTACTGCTATCTGAACCTCGGCCTCGAAGTCACGGTCAAGGCGCTCGATCGCATCAAGGAATTGGGCTTCCAGTACGCCACCCGTTCCGGCCTCTCTGTAGGCCTTGACGACATGGTCATCCCGGAGTCCAAGTACACCGTGGTGCGCGATGCCGAACGCCAGGTCGTCGCCATGCAGCAGCAGTACCTTGACGGATCGATTACCAACCTCGAGCGCTCCAACAAGGTCACCCAGCTCTGGTCCGGCGTCACCGACCGCGTCGCCGACGAGATGTTCAACAACATGAAGAAGGCGGACAAGGAAGGGGCCATGAACCCGATCTACATCATGGCCGACTCCGGCGCCCGTGGCTCGAAACAGCAGATTCGCCAGCTCTCCGGCATGCGCGGCCTCATGGCCAAGCCCTCCGGCGAAATTATCGAATCGCCGATCAAGGCCAACTTCCGCGAAGGCCTCACCGTGCTCGAGTACTTCATCTCGACCCACGGCGCTCGTAAGGGCCTCGCCGACACCGCGCTCAAGACCGCCGACTCCGGTTACCTCACCCGCCGTCTCGTCGACGTCGCGCAGGATGTCATCATCTCCGAGCACGACTGCGGCACCGACCAGGGCATCTACACCGCTGCCATCATCGAAGCCGGCGAAACCATCGAGCCGTTGCGCGACCGCATCATCGGCCGCGTCTCCCTCGAAGCGCTCAAGGGCATCGGCGGCGAAACCATCGTCGAAGTCAACCAGGAGATCGATGAGGATCTCGCGGAGGCGGTTCAGGCCGCCGGCATCGAGCGCGTCAAGATTCGCTCCGTGCTCACCTGCGAATCCAAGCGCGGCTGCTGCATCCTTTGCTATGGCCGTAACCTGGGCTCCGGCAAGATGGTCGAAATGGGTGAGGCTTGCGGTGTCATTGCGGCGCAGTCCATCGGCGAACCCGGCACCCAGCTCACCATGCGCACCTTCCACGTCGGCGGCACCGCCTCCCGCGTGAACGATGCGTCCAAGATCGAAGCCAAGAACGCCGGCAAGATCCACTTCATCAACCTCGTCACCGTCCGCTCCAAAGACAACGCACTCGTCGCCTTCAACCGCGCCGGTTCCATCGCCATCATCGATGACAAGGGCCGCGAACGCGAGCGCTACGCCATCGTCTACGGTGCAAAACTCCGCATCGAAGACGGCGCCGAAGTCAAGCAGGGCGACCTCATCGGCGAGTGGGATCCGTACACCTTCTCGATCCTCACCGAGATCGCCGGCACCGTCCAGTTCAAGGACCTGCAGGAAGGCCTCACGATCAACGAGGAGATCGACGAAGTCACCGGGCTGTCTCGCCTCGTGGTAGCCGAATCGCCCGATGAAAAGCGTCAGCCGACCATCCTGATCAAGGCCGGTGGCACCACCAAGCGGTACCTCATGCCCTCCCGTGCCAACCTCATGGTGCAGGATGGCGACGAGGTCACCCCGGGTGATGTCCTCGCCAAGATTCCGCGTGAGTCCAGCCGTACCAAGGACATCACCGGCGGTCTGCCCCGCGTCGTCGAGCTCTTCGAGGCCCGCAAGCCCCGTGACCCGGCGATCATCTCCCGCATCGATGGCGTCGTCCGCTTCGGCGACGTCTCCAAGGGCCAGCGCAAGGTCTACGTCACCGCCGACAACGGCAACGAGGAAGAGTACTCGGTGCCGCGCGGCGTCTACATCAACGTCCAGGAAGGCGAGCGCCTGCGTGCAGGCGACCCGCTCATCGACGGCCCCCGCAACCCGCATGACATCCTCGATGTCCTCGGTGAGCGTGCGCTGCAGATCTACCTCGTCGACCAGATCCAGGAGGTCTATCGTCTCCAGGGCGTGTCCATCTCGGACAAGCACATCGAGACCATCGTCCGCCAGATGCTGCGCTGGGTAAAGATCGACGAAGTCGGTGACACCAACTTCCTGCTCGAACAGCAGATCGACCGCTTCCGGTTCAACGCCGAAAACGATCGTGTTCTCGCCGACGGCGGTCGTCCCGCCATCGGTCGCCCACTCCTGCTCGGCATCACCAAGGCGTCGCTCTCCACCGATAGCTTCATCTCGGCGGCCAGCTTCCAGGAGACCACCCGCGTGCTCACCGAGGCGTCCATCAATGGTGCCATCGACGGCCTGCGCGGCCTCAAGGAAAACGTCATCGTCGGCCGCCTCATCCCCGCCGGCACGGGCATGGAATACTACCGCCAGATCGCGCTCTCCCCGGAGCTCGAAGAAGCGGCAGCCCAGATCCAGGCCGAGGTCATGGAAGCCCACGAAGCCGAAGAGCGCGAACTGGAAGCCATGCGCATGGAAGGCGAACAGGAAGAACTCGCCGCCGAATAGGTGCTGGGCGCACGGCCACATGCTCGTTTCGCGAGCAAGAAACACAAGGGGCGGACTCGAAAGGGTCCGCCCCTTGTGTTGCAACCTTGCCTTCGTCATCATTCCCGAAAGGAATCTGCGTTTGCCTCTGCTTGCTTAGATTCCTGAACCACATCGGACCATACCCTCGCTTTGCAGTCAGCTCCCAACAAGGCAGCCTTAAGGAAGGCTGTCCTGTCTGATTTGGTACAGTGAGGCGTGGGCTCTAAGACGATCGAGGGGGTATGGTTTCAGGTCTTCTCGCACGATCATCTCCCGCCACATGTGCACGGCAGCTACGGAAGTGTGCTCGTCATTGTCGACCTGCTGCCGAATGGTACAGTGCAGGAGGCATCGCGCCAGAATGCTGTCACGCCGGCCGGCGGAAAACGAAGCGATGTTCGGCATGTGCTTGAAGTCGCATTCAGACACTATGTTGAGCTAAGAGCTTTATGGGAGAGAATGCATGGAATTGCATCCCGGTAACTACATCACAGACGAAAAGATCGATGCAGCATTGGAACGTGCGAAAGCCTTCGAGAGCTTCCCTCGAATCACTGAGGCGACCTACTTCGCCGATCCAGGAATCCGCTGCCTCATGCTGCGGTTGAACAATGGCCAACGCCTGCTGATCCCGACCGAAATGCTTAGTGAACTTGGGAACGCAACCGACGAGCAGGCTGCCGATCTATTCATCGGTCCGCAAGGCCTAAGCGTCTGGTGGCCCCAATTAGACGACGGCCTCTACCTGCCGGACTTTCTGCAACACCGATGGGGCAAGGAGTGGCAGGGCATCGCGGCCTGACATCCTTCGCTCTCCCCGGATCTCGAAGCAGCGGCAGCCAGATCCAGGCCGAGGTCATGGGGGGTGCCCAGCAGAAGAACGCGAACTAGAAGCCATGCGCATGGAAGGCCAATAGGAAGAGCTCGCCGCCAAGTAACAGCAGTGCATCTCCTGCACCTCAGACAGCCCAAGAATGAACAAAGGGCGGACTCGAAAGAGTCCGCCCTTTTTATTCCGCCTCGCCCTTTGGTCGTCATTCCCGAAGGGAATCTGCCTTTGCCCTTGCTCGTGCATTTCTTTCTGTCGTTTCCAAAGGAACCTGCTTCTATATAGGCCCCTTTGTTTATGCCTTCCCAAGGCAATCTGCAATCGCCCTGCTTTCGGGGGTTGTGTTGCGCGAGGCCGTTTCTGCGCGCTCCTACAGTTTGCCGTCATCCTGAGCACAGCGAAGGATCTCTGTATTCTGCTCGCGGCTGCTCTACCTTCCGGAGGGACCGCCACATCGGACCTGACGGCAAAGGTTTGAAAGCTTCTCGGCAAGACGCGATCAAGCCCGCAAACAGCAAGCGCAGCGACGTTCGGCATGTTTTAGAGATGGCAGCTACCACAGTGGTGAGCTTCGGGCATGATGGGAGACCACGCATGGCCCAACACCCGAATGATCTGACGACCGACGAGGAGATCGATGCCGCTCTCGAGCGCGCAAAAGCCTTCGATGGCTTCCCGACAATCATCGAAGCGGCCTACATCGCCGAAGCCAAAGTAAGCTCCCACTGTCGCCTGTGCCTCTGCCTCGTTGGTTGCAGTTTGTAGGGGTAAGCAGTAGCCCATACTGCAATAGCGGAAGTTTATATGGATTCTAAGGCGTCGCCTTTGCAGTTGCAGCTTATGGAGTCAGTTGATATGGCTCCAGAGCTCCGCTCCCATGAGATGGCCCGTCGCTGCGTCCTTGTGGGACTGCTCTTTGCCCTGTTGGGAGCGGTCGGGGGCTGTCTCAAGGTACACGACGGCTCCGTCAGTGGACCCGAAGCATGGCTCATTCTGGCCAGTGTGCCCATGGAACTGGGTCTCTTTCTCTTCGCCTTTCTCGCCCGTTCACGAACAGTTTTCGCCGCCATCATCACGATCGCGTACTACACCGTTCATCTGTCCGCGGAGATCATTGTCACCGTATGCAGTGGGGCGCACCAGCTCGACACACTCACTTTTCTCGTCTGGTTCTTCCCGCTGCTGATCCTCAATCGTTTGATCAACGGCAGCCGTGCCGCCCGCATTCTAGGCATTATTGTCACTCCCGCACCGCTTGTCGTTCTCGTCTGCCTGCTTCCAAAACTGTGGCGTAACTACTCAAAGGATCAACTCACAGTAGTCGCCTGCATGGAGTTCAGTTACCTGCTTTACTCCGTCATCCTCAACATGGTGACGCGGTACCGTGAGGCATACATCGTCGAGCGTGAACGCAGCGAAGCCATTCGTAAGCAGGCCACCGTAACCGAACACTTAGCTTTCTACGATCAACTCACCGGGCTCCCGAACAGATCCCTACTCCGCCGCCGCATGCATGAAGCGATGGTGAACTCTGTGAATAGGGGAACCTTCGGAGCGCTTCTGTTTCTCGATCTCGATAACTTTAAAGCCCTAAACGACACGTTGGGACACCAGTTGGGTGACAGTCTGCTGCAGGCCGTTGCCGAACGTTTGCTCAAGTACACGCCATCCGGGGCGACGGTGGCGAGATTGGGCGGAGATGAATTTGTCGTGCTTCTTGAGGACTTCGGATCGACCTCGGACGCCGCAACAGCTTCTGTACTCGTCGCTACTGACAATCTGCTCCGGGGCTTTCAGCCGCGGTACTCTCTCGGCGGGCACGAATGGACCACTTCACCCAGCATTGGCGTTGCCATGTACCCCGAAAAAGCCGCCTCGATCGATGACTTGTTAACGCGCGCAGACATCGCGATGTACCGAGCGAAGGCGCTCGGGCGCAACAGATTTTGCTTCTTTGATCCACAACTGCAGGCTATTGTCACGCAGCGGACCACTCTTGAAGCCGACCTTCGCAACGCTCTTCGCGACAAACAGCTCAGTCTCGTGTACCAACCCCAGGTAGACTCTCTATTCCGGGTCACGGGTGCGGAGGCATTGCTACGCTGGGAGCACCCGGCACGCGGCCAGGTCTCTCCGGCGGAATTTATTCCTATCGCTGAAGAGACAGGTTTGATTCTGGAGATCGGTCATTGGGTTCTGTGCACCGCTTGCGAGCAGCTTGCGCGTTGGGCCTCGCACCCCGCCACCCGCCACCTCTGCATTTCGGTCAACATCAGCATGCGTCAGTTGCTCGAAAGTACCTTTGCCGACTCGATCCTAAAGATTCTCAGCTCGACCGGGGCAGATCCGCATTCGTTAACGCTCGAATTGACCGAAAGCGCCGTCATGGAAATGGTCGAGGAGAGTATCAGCAAGATGCAAGCGGTACGGGCGCTGGGCGTACGCTTTTCGCTGGACGACTTTGGCATTGGCTACTCTTCGCTTTCGCGTTTGGGCCGCCTCCCACTCGATGAACTCAAGCTGGACAAGAGTTTCGTGGATGACCTGGTGGAAGACGCAAAGAAAACCGCTATAGCAAAAGCAGTGATCGCGCTCGCAGGCGAGTTGGGCATCAAGGTCATCGCAGAAGGCGTCGAGACTGAGTCAGCCCGGGACCTCTTGCTCCAACAGGGTTGCTGCAACTTCCAGGGCTACTTCTTCAGTCGCCCACTCGCGCTGGCGCAATTTGAGCTGTTTCAGCGCAGCGACATGCAAGCAGCGATCTCTCGTGAGAAGAGACCTGAGTGGCAGCCGGCCATCCCGGGTCGCGTGTTCTATTTACATCCAGCCCCTGGAATTTAGCTAGGGAAATAGCCCGGTTGGAACACAGGGTAAAGTGTCTGGATCGAAGACTTCGGTTCGAAAGTACGGGGAGGAAGGATGAGCCGCTTCCTTCCCTATCTCCAGTAGCTCGCCAGGACGGACGCGGAGCGCACCGGCATCAGCGCAGAAACGCGTGATTCCGCGTCGGCAGCGTGATGTGGAAGGTCGAACCTTCCCCCAGCGTGCTGGTAGCCCAGATCGTGCCGCCGTGCTGCAGGATGATGCTCCGGCAGATCGCCAGGCCCAAGCCGGTTCCGCCCATGGCACGGGAATCCGAAGCATCCACCTGCTTGAACCGCTCGAAGATGGTCTGCAGCTGAGCCTCAGGGATGCCTCGGCCGTGATCCGTGACCTCGATGAGGGCCTCGGTAGACGACCGGTAGACCGCACGCATCACGACCTCCGTCTCGGCCCCATCGCTCTCTTCCGGAGCGAATTTGATCGCGTTCGAGACAAGGTTGCTCAGCGTCTGCAGCAGCCGTTCCGGATCCGCCCAGACAATGGCATCGTTGGCCTGCAACACCAGCCGCACACCGGCGCGGGTAGCGGCGGACTGCATCAACGCCGCGGTCCGCTCGAAGAGCGTCTCCATGGAGCAGTCCGTGAAGTGCATGTCGGCCTTGCCGGAGCCGATGCGCTCCAGGTCAAGGATATCGTTCACCAGCCGCACCAGCCGATCCGTGCTCTCGACGGCAATATCCATCATCTGCTTTGTCCGGTCCGGATCCGCACTCAACCGTCCCGCCGCTACCAGCCCAAGGGCCGCCCGCAGGCTGGTCAACGGCGTCCGCAGCTCGTGCGACACCGTGGAGATGAACTCATCCTTCATGCGGTCCAGCGCGTTGCGCTCGCTGATGTCGCTGAACGCGACGACCACACCCACGGCCCGCCCCGTGCCCTCCTTCGCCGCCACGTGAAGATCCTCCCCCAATCCGCCGGTCTCCTCCCTATGCTCGATCTGGGGGCAGGCGATGTACTCCACCGGAAACGAGGAGCCGTCCTTTCGCCAGAACATGTCATGGGTCACGCGGATCGGCACAAGCTCCTTGAGGCTTTGCCGGATCGGGCAGTCCGCCTCGGGGTAGGGGGTTCCGTCGGAGTATGAATGGTGGACCAGCTGATGCATGTTCTGCCCGAGCAACTCCTCGCGCTCGTAGCCAAGCATCTTGGCAGCGGCAGGATTCACCACGGTGACCCGCCCCGTTAGATCCACGCCGTAGATGCCATCGCCGGTGGATTCCAGCACCGAATCCGATTGGCGGATGAGCCGGCGCAGCTGTTCCTCGGCGTTGACCTGTTCGGTCACGTCGATGGCAAAGCCAAGAACGTACTGCGGGGTATCTGCCGGTTGTACGAGCCGGTTTTTGTACGCCAGAATGCGAAGCTCTCCGTCCTTGTGCTGCAGGTGCAACAATCCTTTTGCCTCGCCTAAGGAGCGAAGTTCACGAAAGTAGGGCTGCAGCTCATCCCGGAACCGGGGATGAACAAGATTGTCGAGGTACTGGCCTACCACCTCGGTGACGCGACGACCCAGAGTCTGCGCACCCTGCTGATTGATCGACAAGATCCGGCCACTTAGGTCATGGGTGCAGACCACACCGAGCGATCCCTCGACGATCTCGCGATAGCGCTTCTCGCTTTCACGAATCGCCGTCTCTGCCTCGCGCTGCACTGTGACGTCGATGCCGGTGGTGATGATAAAACTGATCTGGTTTTGCGCATCGCTAAGTGTGGTGGTCGACCAGGCGATACGGCGGCGCGTTCCGTCAACGGCGAGCCAGTCGTTCTCAAAGGCAGTGGCGAAATCGCCGCGTCGTGCGCGCCCGAACTGCTCTTGGTAGCTGGCGATATCTTCCTTGGGGATCAGCCGCTCCCACGCGTAGGTGCCGATCAGCTGCGCGGAGGTGTAGCCGGAGAGCAGCTCGCAACAGCGGTTAAAGCGCACGATACGTCCCGCCGTGTCGAGGACCACCACCAGCGCGCCTACCGTGTCCAGGACGGCGGCCACGAAGTTCTTTTCCACCGTGAGCGCGGCTTCGACGCGATGCCGTGTGCGTGCCGCCCGGTGCGTCTCGCGCAGATGCATCAGCAGGTCGAGCCTTGTGGTCGCCAGATGACTCAGCGCCTCCAGCGAGGCGAGTTGTTCCCCACTGAGCTCCCGGGTCACCGCGCTCAGGACAAAGAGCGCACCAATGGTGACACCTTCCGGCGTTTGCAGCGGAGCACCCGCATAGGATCGGTAGGCCCGACCCTGCAACACAGCACCGGTTGGAGCGTACTCGGGCTCCAGTCGCAAAAAGGGAATCTGGTGGAGAGCTTCGGCATCGATCGTGGTTTGCAGGGGCAGCTCTCGCGCCGGCGTGGAACGCAGATCAAAGCCGTAGCGGCCCAGGTGTACCACTGCATCGTCCTGCAGAATGGAGATACCGGCGATAGAAGCACCGCAAAGTTGCGCAGCCAGGCGAGCCACATCGTCCAGGGTGGGATCATGGGGCAGATCGGCGGTTCCATAACGTTGTATGGCTTCCAGCCGTGCCAGCTTCGTAGTTGACTTGCTTTCCATACTTCTTCACGGAGCATACGGAGTCGCGCGCGCCGAAAACTCTCCCACTTTCGCCTCAACAAGGGTACAGATCGTTGCGCGCTTTCGTCTTAAGTTGCTCCAAAGTGAGACGTTACGCAGTGAGCCTCCCTCTGAAAGGGCATTACCACGGTCAAACTCTGTAGGGGTGCTTGCCCGGGGAGACTGACCGGCTTAGACGGATGGACTGTGCCGCGGGTAGTGGTCCGTTACGCCCCACTACGGTGTTTACGGTTGTCCTGTCAAAACGCGGGTGGCCAGCATCGGGTTTGGTTCCGGATATCCACGGCTTTCTTCCGGCGAACCTTCTTAGGCCCTTGTCCGCAATGCGAACGGACCGCATACTCGGAAAAACGGCTGGATGCAAGTAACGGCCGGGATACTCGCGAGAGAGGCCTTGGACCAATACCGTCGTGAAGATGTGCTGCGAATCCTGCGTCTCCCAGCCCATCAGCTGGAGATATGGGAGCGAGCCGGCCTGATTGCACCCTCTGAGGTGTATGCGTTCGATGCGCTGTCGCAGCTGCGCAAGCTCCGGGATCTGCTCGGCACACGGATCTCGGTGAAGAGCATTCACCGCTCCGTGCAGGCGATGCGCCAGGTGGCCGGGCTTGCCCATCCGCTGTCGGAGGCCGTCGTGGCGCCACGCGGCACGCGGCTGGCGTACCGCCAGGGGGGAGCGCTGGTCGACCCCCTCACCGCGCAGCTTGCCTTTGACTTCGCCTTGGGCGACGGTACGGGAGTCCGTGTTCTGACACACGTGGCGTCCGTTCCACGCGTCTCCGCGGGGGAGCTTCAGGAGATCTTCCAGCGTGCCGTGCGCCTGGAAGAGCGGCCGGAGACCCTCGGGGAGGCCAAGGCTTTGTACGAACGGCTCTTGAAGCTCGCCCCCGCGCACGCCGCCGGCGCCATCAATCTCGGCACGATCTGCTACAACGAACGCGATTACTTCCGGGCAGAGCGGTTGTATCGCGTGGCCACGCAGGCCGATCCCGACTACGCGCTCGCCTTCTTCGACCTCGGCAACGTGCTCGACGAGCAGGCCCGTCTGCCCGAGGCGATTGAGGCCTATACCCGCGCCCTGGCTCTGGTGCCCGGTTACGCCGACGCGCACTATAACCTTGCCCTCGCCTTCGAGCGGCAGGGCGAGACGCGCAAGGCGCTGCGGCACTGGACCGCCTACGCCCAGCTGGACCCGAGCGGACCCTGGGCCAGCCATGCGCGCGCGCAGAAGTGCCGCATTCTCGCCTCGGAGCGCCTGGCGATTGTCAGCCGGCACGGCCGCACGATGCGAGCCGTGAGCTAAGAGCTCCAAGTTACGCCTTAAAATTACCGAGACGGGACACGACAGCAGCAAGGCTCAAGGTGCGTTGCCTGCATCTGGATTGCCGACGCTGAGGCGCAGCAGAATATCGCGCAGATCGGTTTTCAGCAGGGCCACCGTGCCATGCAGGTCGCGCAGCATGGCTTCGCGATCGGCTAGCTCTACCGAAGTCAGTTTGAGGCCGGAGGCCGGACTTGTCGTCACGCTGGCTACCGTTGCGCCTCCGTTGTCACCCTTGGCGCTCCCAGCGCCTTGCAGCCTGTGCAGGCGAACCCAGGCCGTCCGCAGGGAGACCTCAGGGGGTGAGCGATCGGGAAGCAGGCCGTCCTCGGCGGCCGGCGCGTGCAGGTAGGTTTCGACCACGGCGGGGTAGCGGCTTTGGGCGTTGGGCGGCTCCCCTAGCACCTCCGCCAGCATGTTGTACGGGGAAAGCAGCAGCCGCGTGCCGCCGCGAAGACGTAGCTGGACGATCGAGATGGACAACGCCGAAGCCGCCCCGGCCAGACTGACGGCGTTCCCGGCGCGGTTCAGCCCTGCCGAGAGTTCCATCGCCGAGCCTACGGATCCCAGCGCACCCCCGACGGCAAACGCGGCAATGTTCAATTCCGTGTCGCGGTGCTGCTTTTGTGCCTCCAGCACGGCACGGCTTTCGCTCACGTGCGCCTGCTCCGCATCGATGCGAGCAAGGGTCTGGTCCACGTCAAAGGAGGCCAGCATGACCCTCAGCATAATCGCATTGCGGAGCCGCAGCGCGGCATCGGAATCTCCCTCGCCGCGCCGTTCCAAACCAGCCAGCTCGGCCAGCGGTTTGGAGACGCCAATCGCGCCCGAGACGCCAGAATCGATCGGCGGCAGAGAGCTCGAGGTCTGGGCGCGAAGACAAGATCCCGCGACCAAACAGACCAAACAGACCAAACAGACCAAACAGAGGATCAGCAGCGAGGCAGCACGGAAAGCCGCAGAGGAGACGGCGCACAGGCTGCGGACCGGCCAGAGGCCGTCGCCAAATCTTGCGCGTGGAGCCTGTGACCGTCCGAGATGGGAACGCCTGGAAGGTTGCAGCATGGCGGAGGCCGAAGCCCTGTCTTCTCCGTCGGATCTGAGCTCGATCATAGAGGAACACCGAAAACCTAAGGACCGGAGATCGTAAGACGGCGAAGGAAGACGATACACTCCACTGCAACAGCATCCTCACCAACGGCACCTGCCCCCGAATGGAGAACTGTTTCATCCATGGCCGCAACCCCGAGCTTTCAACCCTTTGTGCCCGCACACGAGAGCCGAAGGGAGCTATCCCCCCGTGCGCTGATTCTTGGCAGCCTCTTTGGCATTGTCTTCGGGGCGGTGACGGTCTATGTGGGCCTGCGGGCCGGGCTGACGGTTGCGGCCAGCATCCCGATCTCAGTGCTTTCGATCAGCATCCTGCGTGCCTTTGGCCGCGCCTCGATTCTTGAAAACAACATCGTCCAGACCACCGGCAACGCAGGCCAGTCGATTGCCTCGGGCGTCATCTTCACCCTGCCCGCGCTGATCTTTTTGGGCTTCGATCTGCAAAGCTTCCGCATCTTTATCCTTGCGTTGTTCGGCGGCTGGCTGGGCGTGCTATTCATGATTCCGCTGCGCCGACAGCTGATCGTGGAAGAGCACGCTACGCTCACCTATCCCGAAGGCACCGCCTGCGCCGACGTTCTGCAGGCCGGTGAGCGCGGCGGTTCCTTCGCCGGCCGCGTCTTCTTCGGCCTCGGCCTCGGCGCGCTCTACACGCTGTTTCAAAACGACAACCTGCTCGGCCTTTTCCCGCCTACCCCGAACTACCAGCCCAACTTCGACCCCGGCGGCCAGCAGATCCTGCGCGGTGCGGCGATCCGCGCGGATGTGACGCCGGAGTACCTCGGCGTCGGCTACATCATCGGCATCCGCGTCTCGGCCATCATGCTCGCCGGCGGCGTGTTTTCGTGGCTGGTGCTAATGCCGGCCATCGTGTTCTTCGGCAAGCACCTGCCCGGTCCACTCTATCCCGGCACCGTGCCGATCAACGACATGAGCCCCAGCGATCTGTGGAAGACCTACGTTCGTCCCATGGGCGCGGGCGCGGTTGCCGCCAGTGGCCTCATCACCCTTCTGCGCACCGCGCCGACGATCTTCGGCGCACTCACCGTGGGCTTCGGCGAGATGCGCAAGAACCGCCACGGCCGCTCGCTCGCCTCGGCCCCGCTTCTCAACGACAGCCCGCTCGACGAGCCCAGCCTGAGCGTCGCGAATCTTTCAGCCGCGGCCGCCTCCGCCGCGCAACGTGAGGCCGCGCCGTTCGCCACCGCAACGCGGAGCCGCACCGAGCATGATCTCCCCATGAGCGTCGTCGCCGGCGGCAGCCTTCTGCTCGTCGTCCTCATGTTCCTGTTTCTGCAGTTCAAGCCGGTGCCGGGCGCGCAGGTGGGTGTCCTGGCCAACATCGCCGCCGCTCTGCTGGTCGTGGTCTTCGGCTTTCTCTTCGTCACCGTCAGCGCGCGTATCGTCGGCATCGTCGGCTCCAGCGCCAGTCCGGTCAGCGGCATGACTATCGCCACCCTCATGGCCACCTCCGCCATCTTCCTCGTCAAAGGCTGGACGGCTCCCGCCTTTGGCGCGCTGGCCATCACCATCGGCGGCATGGTCTGCATCGCCGCCTCCAACGCCGGTGACACCTCGCAGGACCTCAAGACCGGCTACCTCATCGGGGCCACACCCTGGAAGCAGCAGGTCGCCGTTATGGTCGGCGTCATCGTCAGCATCTTTGCGATCGGTCCCACGCTGAGTGCCATGAACAAGGGCTTTGAAAGCTTTCAGCGCCTGCCCATCCCACGCGCCGTCTCGCTCAATGCGCTTCCCGACGGCGTGCAGAACCAGGGCCCCTTCACCCGTGACAGCTTCACGGTCACCCCGCACTCTCTGATCAAAGCCGAGTCCGGCGCCGCCAAGGAGACGGTCTCCGACGCCCACCGCTTCATTTTGCTCAATGCGATCGGCTCCTCCACGCTCGAAGACGGCAAATACCTCTACAACCCGGCGACCGGCGCGATCGACGTTCAGTGGGTGCAGGGCATCGGCAGCGAAAGCGCGGCTGCCCCGCAGGGCCGGCTGATGGCCACGGTAATCAATGGCATTCTCACCCGCAAGCTCCCCTGGAGCCTCGTTCTGCTCGGCGTTGCGCTGGTGATCGGAATCGAACTGCTGGGCATCCGCTCACTTACCTTTGCGGTGGGCGCTTACCTGTCGATAGGCACCACGCTGGCCATCTTCTGCGGTGGCGCCGTGCGCTGGCTGGTGGACCGTGCTGCCGCGAAAGAGGGAGCCGGCGTCACCTCCGCGCTTGAGAACGAAGTTTCTTCAGGAAGCCTCTACGCCTCGGGGTTGATCGCCGCGGGCGGCATCATGGGATTGCTGGGCGTCGCGCTGAAGCTCGCAAAAGACTTCCTGCACCTCGACGTCCCGCAGTTCGCGCCGACGAACCCGCTCTATAAGGATTGGGTCAGCGTAATCATGTTCGCTCTGCTCGCCTACAGCCTCTTCTATTTCGCTCGAAAGCCGGTGGAGGCAGCCGGCGATGCGGTCGATCCGGAGGAGTAACGGCCGGTCCCGGTGTTACCGGGCTGTTCGAGCTTTTCGATTGCAGGCTGCGCCACCGGGGTCTCCGCAGCCGTCTGCGGGGACCCGGGGCGGGGCGACTCTTCCGCAGCAACCGTGTCCGGGGCCGTGGCCGGACTCCAAAAGTCAGGCGCCACGGCGACAGCATCCTGCCCCAGTGGCCATTTGCCGTGCTTTTCATAGTCGATCCAGGCCGCCAGAATGATTTCGGGCTGGATGATCAGCAGGGTCGCCATGTAGCGCTTGGTGGTCAGCAGCGACTCCGCCGCGCCGCGGATCGGGCGGCTCCGGCGCAGCTCGCCCGGCAGCTGCGGTATCTCATACACCGCTACATGCAGCTCCGGATGCGCCACGCCGTACCCGTCTACCTCGCGCGCCAGCGTCTTGGGAGTGGTCATGTCGAAGTCCGCCGGCACATTCCGATGAACGGTCGCGGGGGGCAGGGCAATGCGCAGCAGATCCGCCGCAAAATCTGCACAGTTGTGCCGCGTCAGCGTGTACCTGCGCTGGTTGGGCCGGTCATTCAACCAGCGCAGCATCACGGCATCCTGCGCGGCGGTCGTATCAAAGACGTACATCAACAAGCGCCGGTCATACGCCGCGCCGATGCCTTCCTCCCAGTCGCCATACGCCGGTGGCTTCGTCTGTCCGTGTCGATCCACCCTGGCCGGAATGTACGCCGTCAGATGATCGCGCCAATAGCTGTCCCGCATCTCTGTTTCGCGGGCGGCGGTCATGAAGGGCAGCTCGGCTTCAGCCGGATGGGTCACCCCATAGAGAAACACCGGCAGCGGAAAGGCCATCCAGTCCAGATCGGGGTGGCGCAAATCGTGGTACCGGGAGACGACAGCGCCCATCTCCCCCGCGTGGCACGGCCGCAACCGGACCGGCGTCTCGACGCACAGGTCGGAGAAGTAGATGCTTGTATGCCCCTGCGGCATCATCGTGCCGAAAGAGCCAAACGGCTCAGCTACGATCAGACTCATGCGCGCATGCGCCATCGGCGAGGCGGCCAGCAGGCAAACGGCAGCGAGCGGCCGCAGCCAGTCAAGAAGGTCCTGCGACCTTACCGAAGCCCCGTCACAAGCCGTCCTCAAGCGCCGCAAGATTATATGGCGTATACGTCGAATCACGGAGTCTATTTTGACTACAGTTCTAACACTTTCGTTGCAGGCGGAGGCGCAAGATTGGTTTGAGGCGCAGCGCCAGGCCCATTTTCCGCCTGCCCTGAACCACATTCCAGCCCACCTGAGCCTCTTTCACCAGCTGCCCGGTGACGCCGGCACCGCTGCCATCCTGCGCTCTGCAGCCGAGGCGCAACGATCTTTCAGCCTGAAGATGGACGGTGTGCGCTCCATGGGCCGTGGCGTCACCTACACCCTCACCAGCCCGGAGTTGCAATCCCTGCACCGCGCCCTGGCCGCGCAGTTCACCCCCTACCTCACCCCGCAGGACCGCCAGCCGCTGCGCCCACACATTGTGGTGCAGAACAAGGTCGAGCCCGCCGAGGCAAAACTTCTGCTCGCTCAACTGCAGGCAGGCTTTCGGAGCAGGGAGGTGCCAGCCACGGGTCTGCTGTGGTGGGAGTACCTAGGCGGCCCCTGGAGGAAGCTCGAAGAGTTCCCCTTCACCGGCTCCTGACGTCCAGCCGCGCCGTCCGCGCGTAGAGTGGGCTAAAGGAATGGCTCGGGTGACAGAACTGGTGCAAAAACCGGCCCGCAGGCTCTCCGAAGCGGGCCGGGTCAAAGGGCAATCGCTGCCCACCGGACCCCTCGGGCGGCCGCTCTGCCGCTGGTGCCGGCTGGAGATCCTCGCCCCCCGCCGCCGCACCTTTTGTTCCGCTTTCTGCGTGCACCAATGGCGCCTGCGGTCCGACCCCGGCTACCTCCGCGACCAGGTCTTCGCCCGTGATCACGGTTGCTGCGCGCTCTGCACCACGGACACCGTGCATGCCTACGCGCAGCTCAAACGCAGCCGCGGCGCCGCCCGTGCCGAACTGCTCGCCATGTGGGGTGTCGCCTCCGTCACCGCCCGGCGCTCGCTTTGGGATGCCGACCATATCCTCGCCGTCGCCGAGGGCGGCGGCGAATGCGACCTCGACAACCTGCGCACCCTCTGCCTGCCCTGTCACCGCGAACAGACCGCGGAACTCCGCCGCCGCCTGCGTTCGCCCATGTTGCCGGCCCGACCGAGATGAGGGTCCGATCTCTCAAGGCCAGACCGGCGCCAGCATCCGGCCTTTCCCGAACACCGGCGAAGATGCGCAAGGCGAAGATGCGCTAAGAAGATGCGCTAAACTGACGACAACTGTTTTGCGGTGTGAGCCCACCCGCCACTGTGCGTACCCTTAGGATTCTTTTTCGGCGTGAACGCACCCTTGTTGAATTGTTCAAAGTCTCGGTTCGGCAGTACGGTCGCCCGATTCGTAGCAACGGTCTGCCTCCTTCTGCTTCCCTCGGGAACCTTGAGAGTGCAGGCGCAGGCCTCCTCAGCTCCCAGCGCTGCTCCGTCCGTGGCGCCCTCCGCTGCCGGCCCTTTGGCTCTGCCGTCCGCGCAGTCCGCAGCCACGCCGGGCCGCACCGGTAGCCAGAGTGGCCAGAGCACCGCCCAGTCCAACGGCAATCGCACCCAGGCCAACGGCAATCCCACCCAGACCGACGCCGGCCGCGCCCAGGACAACACGGACAACCGGGCAGCGACCCCCGCCAACACGCAGACCTTTGTCACCCAATTTCAGCAGCTCGTGGCCACCTCCACCGGCGGCCTCCTGCCCATCTTCGGCGAGTCGCTCTTCGCCGGCGTCCCCACCACCTTCGCCCCTGTCACCAACGTTCCCGTCACCGCCGACTACCTCATCGGCCCCGGCGACGAGCTGACCCTCGGGCTCTCCGGCCAGGTCAATCAGCAGTACGACGTCACCGTCGACCGCAGCGGCAACATCGACATCCCCGAGCTCGGCACCGTCCACGTCACCGGCATCCCCTTCAGCCAGCTCAACACCTACCTGAAATCGCAATTCGGCCGCATCTACCGTAACTTCGCGCTGAATACCAACCTCGGCTCGCTCCGCACGATTCAGGTCTTCGTCGTCGGCGAGGCGGTCCGCCCCGGCAGCTACACCATCTCCTCGCTCAGCACTTTGCTGAACGCCGTCTTCGCCTCCGGCGGTCCGCTGCCCGATGGCTCCCTGCGCGACATCCAGGTCAAGCGCAACGGCGAGACGATCCTCCACTTCGACCTCTACGACCTTCTGCTCCACGGCGACAAAAAGAACGACATCCGCCTCCTCTCCGGCGATGTCATCTTCATCCCCTTCGTCGGCCCCCAGGTGGCTGTTGCCGGCAGCGTCAACACCCCCGCAATTTACGAGCTGAAGGGTCCCACCACCATCGAGGATGCCCTCAAGCTCGCCGGCGGCGACACCGCCGTTGCTAGCGGCGGGGCGCTTCGCCTCGAGCGCGTATACGAGCACAGCCTGCGCAGCATCGAGGACGTCAATCTCGCCACGCAGGGCACCCAGGTGCTCAGCAACGGCGATATTCTCTCCGTCAGCTCCATCCTGGAGCGCTTCCGCAACGCCGTCACCCTGCGCGGCAACGTAGCCAACCCCGGCCGCTACGTCTGGCACCCCGGCATGCGCATCAGCGATCTCATCCCCAACAAGGCCTCGCTGATCACCCGCAGCTACTGGACCCGCCAGAATGAACAGGGCCAGCTGCAACAGGACTACCTGCCCGGAACCAACGCCTCCACGGCCAAGCCGGGCGCGCTCGGGGCCGGCGGCACCACCCCGGAGGAGACGGCAAACCCCAGCTCCCGCAGTGTCGGTGGGACGCAGGCCGGCGGCACCACCCTGGGATCGGCGCTGACCAGTAACAATACCAACTTCAACGCCACCACCGATGTCATCCTCACTGCACCCGACATCGACTGGAGCTACGCCGTTATCGAGCGCCTCAGCGCCGGTAATCTCAAAACCTCGCTCGTCCCGTTCTCGCTAGGCAAACTGGTCCTCGACGGCGATGCCTCGCAGAACCTGGAACTGCTGCCCAACGATATCGTCACCATCTTCTCCACCGCGGATATCCGCGTCCCGTCCTCGCAGCAGACCCGCTACGTTCGGCTAGAAGGCGAGTTCGTCGCTCCCGGCGTGTACAGCGTGCTTCCCGGTGAAACTCTGCGCGGCCTGCTGCGCCGTGCAGGCGGTTTCACCCCTGATGCCTATCTTTATGCCTCGGAGTTCACGCGCGCCTCAACCCGCCGCGTGGAGCAGCAGCGCCTCCAGGAGTACGCAGACCAGCTCGACGCCCAGGCCTCGTCGCAGAACGCCACCAGCAATGCCCAGGCCACCAGCGCGGCGGATCAGACCGCGGCCACGGCCTCTGACATTGCCGCCCGCGCCGCCATCGCGCGCCTGCGCACCACCGTTCCCAACGGCCGCTTGGTGCTCGACTTGAAGCCCAACAGCAACGGTGTGGATACCCTGCCCGACCTTGCACTCGAAGATGGGGATCGCTTCGTCGTTCCGCGCGTGCCCGACTCCGTCACGGTGCAGGGCCAGGTCTACAACGCCAACGCCTTCGTCTACGCTCCCCATCAAAGCGTGGCCGACTACCTCCGGCGCGCCGGAGGTCCCGACCGGCAGGCTGACAAGAAGCGAGAGTTCATCCTGCGTGCCGATGGCTCTGTCGTCAGTGAGCAGTACGCGAACGTACACCACGCGCCCATCTACCCCGGCGACACCGTCGTCGTGCCGCCCGTTCTCGACCGCCGTGCCGGCTTTCAGCGCATTCTCGACACCGTGGGTATCATCAATAACTTCGGCTTGAGCGCAGCTAGTCTTTACCTGATCGCCCGTTAACTATGAGTTTTCAGCCTCAACCACGCAAGACGGCCACCGGGCGCCTGCATGGAGCGCCACTTCGGTTTTCGGAGGGCATGACTCATGCTCAATGAACAGACTGCCGCCGAGCACCTGCCCTACGACACTGAGCCGGTACCCGAGGAAGGTGTCGATCTTGTAGCCGTACTCGCCGCGCTGTTGCGCGAGTGGCCGACCGCCCTCATCGTCTTTGCGGTCATCTCGGCTATTGGCGCGGTCTACGTTCACTCCCTCAAGGCCGCCTATGTGGCCACGGCGACCTTTTTGCCGTCGCAGTCACAGAATCAGACGCAGGCACTTTCCTCCCTCTTCACGCCACGCGCCCCCGGCAATCTCTACATCGGCCTGCTGCAGAGCCGCAGCGTGCAGGACAACATCATTGAGCGCAACCACCTCTTGCAGCTGTTCGGGACGAACAGCATGGAGGCGGCGCGCAGCATCCTCGGCTCCAAAAGCACCTTCGTTGAGGGTGGCGATTCCATCATTACCATCTTCGTTCGTGATCCGAGCTCGGCCAACGCCGCAATGCTCGCGAACGCCTACCTGCAGGGCCTGCAGGATCTGAGCGACAAGATGGCGCAGTCGCAGGCGGTGCAGACCCGTAGCTTCTTCGATCGCCAGCTCGAACAGCAGCGAGCCCAGCTCGAACAGTCCGAGGAGGCCTTCGCGCGGCTGCAGGAGCGCACCGGCCAGGTTGCCTCCGGCGCGCAGGCTGCCGAAGACATCGGCAACATTGCCTCCATCCGCTCGCAGGTCGATGGCCTGAACGTTCTGCTGGCCTCGCTGCGTCAAAGCGAAACGGATCGGAATCCTGACGTTCAGCGCGTTCGTTCCCAGATCGGCCAGCTGCAGGCGCAGGAGCGTGCCCTGGAGCAGGGTTCCTCGCTAGCCGCCACCGGAACCGCCACCCCCGCCAACCGGATCCCCGCCGTGACCCTGCAGCTGAATCGTGCCCAGCGTGAAATCGCCGATCGCTCGGCATTGGTCAACTCGCTTAATTCGCAGTTTCAGGGTGCCCGCATCGGCGCGGACTTCAATCACGCCGCCATCCAGGTCATCGACCACGCCTACCCTCCGGAGCACCGCGCCTGGCCTCCGCGGGAGAACTACTACGTCGGCTCGCTCGGCGTCGGGCTCTTCGCCGCTCTCTTCGCCGTTGTGCTGAAGCTCCTGGCGCAGCGCATCCTGGCCAATCCAAAGCACCAGGCCAGCCTCGGCCGCCTCCGGCGGGCATTCTAGGGCGGAGGAAATCGCGCGATGAGCAGCGCACGCCGGCCGCACCACCGTATTTCGCCCTTCCTTACCGGGGCCGCCTGTCTTTTGCTCGTGCTGCTCGTTCTGTTTCCCAAAGGCGGCATCCGCCTGGCCGGTTTGCCGATTACCTGGGGCTACATCCTGCTCGCCCTCCTTACGGTACCGGCTTTCTTTCTACGTTTTCTGACGATGCCTCTGGTCTTTCCGCGCCGCGTTCTCGGCGTTGTGTTCCTGCTGCTGCCCATGCAGGCCTGCTTCGTCTATGCCGGGGTCTTCTACGGAATCATCAATCTAAACTTCACTTTCAGCACCTTTGTGGGGCTGTTTGCGCTGCCGTGGATCTTCATCCTCCTGTTCGGCCCCTTTTATCCCTCGTTGGATGAACACCGGTTGCGCCTCTGGTTCTGCCGCTGCGTCTTTTTGGCGGCGGTCTGGGGCATCATTCTGTTTGTGCTTTACCCGCTCATACACAAGAGCATCGAAATCCCGTACCTCACGGTGAACGCCGCCGATTACGGAACGGTCGCCGACGGCAAAGACAACGCCCGCGGCGCGTTTTTGAAGTTGGTCTCCACCTACAACAATGGGAATATCTACGGCGTGTGCACTCTGATGCTCCTGCCTCTCTATATTCGCCTGGAGCCCCGGCGATGGCGTCGTGTCCTGGTCCGCCTGGCCATTCTGCTCACTCTCTCCCGCACTGTGTGGGCGGGCCTTGTGCTCAATGAACTTCTCTCGCTGGTGCCGCCTCTTTTCCGCCAGCTCCGTACATTTCCCACGGTGTACCTGCGTGAGGTGCGCCGACGTCTGCTGGCCGCGGCGATTGTCTTCGGCGCGGTCCTGCTGGTTACCATCCGCCTAAGCAATCTGAGCTTTCTCTTTGACCGCACTTTCGGCAACCGGGTCGGCCAGGTAAACGCGGCGAGCAGCGTCATCACCTTCTTCCCCGAAAGCCCCTTGTACGGCTTCGGCGAGGTGCTCTACGCCTCCGCCGTCCAGTACTGGGGCCTCACCGGGCTCTTTTCTTTCACGCTGATCATGGCCAGTCCTCTGCTTGTGCTGCTCTGGAACGGGGAGGTAATGCGTTCCCCGCTGCGCCGGGCGGCGTTGAAGGCTTTGCTGGTGTACGCCGTCGTAGCTGCCTCGGATGGTGCGTTGGACTTCATCCCGGTCATGGCCTTCTACTGGTTCGTCTACTCCGTCTTTCTTTACGGCTGGCCTGGAACGCAATCTGGCGCACACACCTCCAGCAGAAAACGCCGTCATCCCGGGACCTCGGTTCACCTTCTGGGCCGAGCTGCACAACAATTTACCCCATTGCCGTACCGTAATGGCAGGCAGGAAACACAAAACGGAGTCGCACCGCTGTAGAAACACCCAGCTAACCTTAATAGTCACAAGACTTTAGCTGTAACTGCATAAAAACATTGATCTTAGCCCGTAAAAGCAACGCAAACGGCCCCAAACAGGGACTTTAACTTAAAAAGTGGGGGAGGGGAGCGTGACGGCGCGACCCTCGCTAATGCCAAAGCCCCTAAACTCGCAAGTTGGCGAGCAAAGATGGTAAATGGACATGTTCGGAGGTTTTGGCTATCAGTTCCCGTTTCCGAAACGCAGCAGCGATGCACGGCTGGTTCAACCTGCCTCAGCACGCCCTGATCTCACTTGGCCGCAAGCTCCGTGACCGGCTCTGGGCGCGCCACCTCGACGCGCCCGGCTTCCGCGCCGCGCGATCCCCACGCATCCTCGGTGCCTCCGCTCTGCACCTCGGCCCCGACTTTCACGCCCGCGACTTTCTTTGGCTCGAGGCCGTCATCGCCTACACCGACGCCGGCAACACCACCCACTTCCAGCCGGAGATCCGCATCGGCCGCTCCGCCCGCCTCTCGGACAACGTCCACATCGCCTGCATCGACCGCGTCACCATCGGGGACCACCTGCTCTGCGGCAGCGGCGTCCTCATCAGCGACCACGCCCACGGCAGCTACCGAGGCACCGGCACAGGCACAGCCGCCAGCGATCCCGCCACACCACCTGCGCAGCGGCCGCTCGTCTCCGCCGGTCCCGTGAACATCGGGAACAATGTCTGGCTGGGCGATCGGGTCGCCGTCCTCCCCGGTTCCACGATCGGTGACGGTTGCGTTATCGGGGCCAACTCCGTCGTCACCGGCGTCATACCCCCGCAGACCATCGCTGTGGGCGCCCCGGCCAAGCCGATCCGTCGATGGTGCGCCGAAAGCCGCTCCTGGCTGCCGCTTGTTGCCCCATCCTGACGATGTAGGTCCGCCCATGCAGAGCGCGTTCATGAAAGCGCGGACATCGGCAGCCTTGGTATTCTGTCCCCGATGACCATGTACCCTCTGGCGTTCCTCCGTTGAGCTCCGCCGCTACCACCTGCGCCGCCTGCACGATCGTCTCTCCCAACTACTTCGCCTTCGCCCGCACCCTGGCCGCGTCGTACTTGGCGCAGCACCCGGAACAGCGCTTCTTCGTCCTCATCGTCGCCGACCTAGCCGACCCCACGCCCTTCCGCACCGACGCCACGCTCACCCCGGTGATGCTCGGTGAGATCGGCCTCGCCTCCGTGCGCACCGAGGCCATGAAGTACGACATCCTCGAGCTCAACACCAACGTAAAACCCACATTCCTGCGCCACTTGCTCGCCCGTTACTCGCTCGATGCGGTGCTCTATCTCGACCCCGACATCTTCGTCTACGCCCCGCTCACGCCGGTCTTTGAAAGCCTCCGCACCGGCACCGCCGTCCTCACCCCGCACATGACCGATGCCGTCTTTGACGGCCGCTCGCCCTCCGAGCAGGACCTGCTCTACAACGGCACCTACAATCTCGGTTTCATCGGCGTCAGCGGCTCGGCGGAGGGGTTGCGCCTGTTGGCATGGTGGGAGCACCGCTGCTTGGCGCTCGGCTTCAGCGAAGGCCGCACCGGGCTTTTCGTCGATCAGAAATGGGCCAACCTCATGCCGGCGCTCTTCGCCGACGTGGTCACATGGCGCGATGTCGGGCTTAATATGGCCTACTGGAACCTCCACGAGCGAACCCTGGTAGACGAGGCAGGCAGCTGGACCGTGCGCGACGGCAGAGGCGCAATCGTACCCCTGCGCTTCTTTCACTTCTCCGGGATCGACCTCAACGACCCCGCAGGCCTTTCCAATCACACCGACCGCTTCACCCTCGCCACACGCCCCGACCTACAGCCGCTCTTTGCCGCATACCGCACCGCCGTAGCGCGAAATCGGCTGCCCGCGGTGGAAGCTTTGCCCTACGGCTTTGACCGGCTTTCGGACGGTACCGCGCTGAATCGTCTCGCCCGCCGGCTCTTCGCCGCGCACCTGGAGCATTTCCCACCTACCGACCTCGCCACCGCCGACCCCTTCCACGCGAACGGCTCCTTCGCCCACTTCGCGCGCCGTCACGGCTTGGTCAAAGGCAAAGTCGCTCCGCAAAAGGCTACCTGGAAGCAGTTCAACGGCACGGACCGCCGCGTGCAGGCCGTGCACCGCGTGCTGGGATGGGCACTGCGTGCACTCGGCCCCGACCGCTACGAACTGCTGATGCGCTACCTGGGCCACATCAGCGTTTTACGCAATCAGGCTGTCTTTCTCCGCGACGCGTCCTGGCCGTCGAAGCCCAACGCTGGGGCAGGGGACTAGGATGTCCGCTGTGCCAGCTTCCCATGCACGCAAGCCGCCGCAACCGCCTACCGGTTCGGTCCGGCGACTGCTAATCGTTAAACTCGGCGCCATTGGCGACGTCGTCATGGCGATTCCCGGGGCGGCGGCCATGCATGACGCCGGCTATGCCGTGGACTGGATCGCGGGTACCGCCGTCGCACCGATTCTTGCCCTCTATCCCTGGATCCACGTCCTCCCCGTGGAAGAGCCGGCATTGCTGCGCGGCACCTCCGTTGAACGGGTTCGCGGCATGCTCAGCCTGTGGCGAGCGCTGCGCCGCCGCATCGCCGCGGCAGGCCCCTACGATCTTTGCGCCGCCCTCTACTACGATCGCCGCTACCGCCTGCTCACCCTGCCCGTGCGGCCTCGGCGCTACCTCCAGCTGTCCGAGCGCGACCGGGCCTGTCGTCTGCTGCCCGGCCGTCACCACACCGCTGAGTACGCCCGCATTCTCAGCGGTGGGGCGGATGGCGAAAATCCAACCCAGCTCGCTCCCGTGCCACCACCGTCGCTGCCGCCCGGCTCTTTGCCTGACTCGGGCCGCCCCCGCGTTGTCCTGGTGCCGGCCGGCGCGCGCAATCTGCTGCGCGACGATGCCCTGCGCCGCTGGCCCATCGCGAATTATGTCACCCTCGCCGCCCACCTGCTCGCGGAGGGCTGTGAGGTCGTCCTCGCAGGCGGTTCTGAAGACGGATGGGCATCACCCTACTTCATGGAACTTGCCGCGACAGTGGCTCCGGGCCAGTGTATCGACCTTATCGGCAGCCTTTCGGTGGTGCAAACGCTCTCCCTGCTGAACTCCGCCGCCGTCACAATCACGCACGACACCGGCCCGCTTCACCTTGCGGGCCTTACCTCGACCGCGATCGTGACTATCTTCGGACCCACCGATCCGCGCGGCCGGCTCCCCCAGCGAGCCAACTGTGTGGCGCTCTGGGGCGGCGAGGGCTTTGCCTGCCGGCCTTGCTACGACGGCCGGGAGTACGCTCCCTGCGCCCACAACGGCTGCATGCACCAGGTCACGCCGGCGATGGTGCTCGCCGAGGCCGAAGACCTGCTGGAGGCTCGCCGTCTGGGCACCGCTCGCCCGCCGCGCGTTGTCACTCCCCCCGCTGTCACTGCACCTGCTGCTACTTCACCCGACGTGGTTCCAGCCGACACCACTCAGCGCCTCACCCAGATCGGAACCACTCTCGCAGGAGACCGCTTATGACCTTTCCGTCCTCCCCGGCGCTGTTTCTTGACCGCGACGGCGTCATCAATGAGGAGGTCGGTTATCTCTCCCGCACCGAAGACGTGCGCTGGGTAGACGGCATTTTTTCGCTCATCCGTACCGCCCGTGGCCTTGGATACCGGATCGTGGTGGTCACAAACCAGTCCGGTATCGCCCGGGGCCTATACTCCACCGCCGACTTCGACGCCCTGATGCACTGGATGAAGGGTGAAATTCAGGTCAGGGGTGGCGATCTCGATGCTGTCTATCACTGCCCCTACCATCCCGTGCACGGCCTGGGCGAATGGAAGCGGGAACACGAAGACCGTAAACCCGGGCCTGGCATGCTCTTGCGCGCCGAACGCGAGTTGGGTCTCGACCTCAGCCGTTCGGTGCTCGTCGGCGATCGCTGCTCGGACATCGCCGCCGCACACGCAGCCGGCCTCCGGATCGCCTTTCTAAAGCGTGGAACCGAAGCTGAGAACTGCGGCGGTTCAGCCCATCCGGTGGATCGCCTCAGCGAGGTGGAAGCCTGGCTGAGGCAGGATTCCGACGTAGCTGATCCGGGTTGAGAGGACAACGGCTTCATAACACGTTCTTTGTAGTCTTCTCAATCCGGTCGCGTCTGTCGCTGCATGGGGCGTGCTGGTCTAGCTATCGCGCTTGCGTTTGGCTTTGCCAACTTTGGACGCCTTGGGCGGTTTAGACGGCTTGCTGGCCCGGATCGCCTTTGCCGCTCTTTCGGCTTTGGCGACGATCCCCGCCTTTACCTTTGCCCTCGTGGTCTTCCGAGCCTTCTTTGACGCGCGATCTTCGTCGCTGCGGCCGGCGCGCAGGGAACCCTGCCCAGAGCTGCCGGTGGCTTCGGTTCCCGGCTTCAGCGCGAACTGCAGACGACGTTGTTGCCAGTCGATCCGGTCCAGGATGACCTCCACCCGCTGACCTGCGCCGAAGCAGTGTCCGGTGCGCGCCCCGCAGATGGAACGGTCCGTGTCGCGGAAGCTGTAAAAATCTCCGTTCAAGGAGCTGAGCGGGACCAGGCCCTCGATAAAAAGCTCATCCAGCTCCACAAAGAAGCCAAACTTGGTGACCGAAAGGATCAAGCCGCTGAACTCATCACCGACGCGGTCGGCCATAAACTTCATCTTTTTCCACTCGATCAACTCACGTTCGGCGTCGGCGGCGCGCCGCTCTGTCTGCGAGCACTCGACAGCGATGTCCGTCAGCTCTTCCGCGGAGATGGGCTCAGGAGACCTTTCGCCTGACGGCATCGTGGACTTCGCTACTTCAGTCCCAGCGGTCAAGTTAGCCGAATCCTCGACGGAAAGATCGTCAGACGGGGCCATGGCCGGCGCGGAAGCGACACCGGCCGTCTGATCGCTCCAGCCGACCCTGCCGAGACGTTTGCGGCTGTGCTTATCACCCTCCGGCTGGCGCAACGGCGCAACGTGCGCGGCGTCGGCTCTTACCTCAACCCGCGAAACGGCGGTCGCCGGCGAGAGCCGTGCCGCCGCCGCGTGCTGGCCCTGGGACCTGGCCAACTCGGCAGCCCATGGCTGTGGATCGCCCGACAGAATGGGGCCTCCGCGCGGGTCGGCGCCGCTGCGCAGCATCGCCCGCAGCAGACGGTGCACGATCAGGTCGGGATAGCGCCGGATGGGCGAGGTGAAATGGGTGTAGCAAGGGCTCGCCAGCGCGAAATGGCCCTCGTTTTTCTCGGCGTAGCGGGCCTGCTTGAGCGAGCGAAGCATCAGGTATGCCAGAATGCGCTCCTCCGGCTTGCCCGCAATGCGGCTCACCAGCTTCTGGTACATCTGCGGCGTCACCGGGATGCTGGCCGGCAGTTCGTGTGCCTGCGGCGGTCGGCCGTCGCGCCCGCGAGCGGACTGCCGCTGCGCGTCGCGCCGGTCGCTCTTCATGGTAAGCCGCTTCACCGGCAGATTCCCGATGCCAAGCGTCTGGCCGAATCCGGCGGCGGTCTCCTCGAACTCCACAATGCGCTTGGGGCTGGGCATCTCGTGGATGCGATAGATCGATGGAATGCCCTGACCCGTCAGCCAGGTCGCCACGCACTCGTTGGCGCTGAGCATGAACTCTTCGATCAATCTGTGAGCCCAGCCACGCTCGGAGCGCACGATCGCCTTCATATTGCCGTCCGGATCAAACTGCACCACCGGTTCGGGCAGGTCGAAATCGATTGAGCCTCGCCGCACCCGCTTGGCGTTCAGCCCCAGCGCCAGCTCGAGCATGCGGTCGAAGGCGGCGGGCAGCTCCGGCCGTTCCAGCCCTATGCGCTCTCGCTCAAGCTGGTCCTCCGTGCTTGAAACAGGGGTGACCTGTTTGCCGCCGTTCCAGCCGGCGGCCGCTGGCGAGGCGTTTAGGCAGTGCTGCACAGCCGTGTAGGTCATACGGCGGGCGCTGCGGATGATGCCCTCACATACCCTGTACCCCACGATCTCGCCACGCGGATCGATCTCCATCACGCAGCTGAGTACAAGGCGATCCTGTGTCGGGAGCAGGGAACACATGCCGCTTGAAAGCGCGTGCGGCAGCATCGGAACGGCGCGATCGGGGAAGTACACGCTGGTACCGCGGACACGCGCCTCCGTATCCAGCGCCGACCCTGCCGGGACATACCAACCCACGTCCGCGATGTGCACCTGGAGTTCCGTATTTCCGTTGGTTATCGCGCGGACCAGCACGGCATCGTCGAAATCGCGAGCCGTCTCTCCATCGATGGTCACCACGGGCAGATCGCGAAAATCCTGCCGCAGGACGAGCTCATCCTTCGCAAGTGATGCCACGGTGTGCGTACTGCTGCCGTCCGCCTCCTCCAGCACATGTGCGGGAAAGGTGTGCGGGATGCCGTGCTTGCGAATCACGATCTCAACATCCACACCGAATGCATCCGGTGGACCCAGAACTTCAAGAAGGCGGCCGCGCGCAGGACGGCCCCCCTGAGCGTACTGCAGGATCTCGACCTCGACCGCGAGGCCTTCCAGCGGCCATCGGCTCTGGCTGTGATCCACAGTTGATCCATCGTTATCCTCCGCACTGGATCCTTGCTGTGCGGTAGCAGGGTACCGACGAGCCTCGTCCCCGAGGGTGCGATGGGCGGAGTTGGTGGGCAGTACGGCATCCGCCGCCCCGGCGACCTCGATCGGCCCACCCATGCGATCGTCCAGCGGCTGCACAAAGTCCCCCTGGATTGCAAAAGCCGTATCCTGAGCGTCCGACCAGCGCCTGCGGGCGGCGCTGCGCGCGTAATGGAAGATGCCCACCATCGTGGGATTGCGTCGGGTGAGCACGCGCGCTATGCGTCCGGAACGTCGCCCATCCGCCCGCGGTGTGTCCTCCTCCACCAGCACAAGATCCCCGTGCATGGCCCCGTGGAGCGCCACAGGCGGAATAAAGATATCCTGCGCTTCTGCAGACCGAGTGCCGTCCCTGCTCTCCAGCCGGACGAAACCGAAGCCGTCGCGGTGCAGCTCGAGCCGGCCACTGAGTAACCGGTCGCGCCCTGAGCGAAGATCACCAGCTAGTGGACCACCAGCCAGTGGATCACCCCCACGGTGCTTGATCGCGCCGCGTCGTTGCTCCGTGCCTGAGGAATGCGCCTTCGCAGGGGGGCCGGCCGATCTTTCTGTAGCGCTCGCTGCCGGATTTGCGATGCCTGCATTCGCAGCCGGCGCCAGGGGAACACCCCAAACGCCTTCGTCTACCTGCCGCAGCTCCCCTCGGGCAACCATGCGGGTCAACTGTCCTACCAGGAGTCTGCGTTCGCGGCCGCCGCCCAGCCCAAGCTCGCGGATCAGTTGCTTGTAACCGGCTTTGCTGCCGGCCGAGCGGCCGATGCGCTGCAGCAGATCACGATCGGAGTGCGGGTACGGAGAGGACGCCATCTGGGGTCAGAATACGCCGGGGCGCGAGATCGGCAAACGTATGAGCTGTGCAACGACGCCAGACGTGGGCGCAGGGAAGGAGGTCGCTCGTCGGCTGAATCGGGCTAAACGGACTAGCATTGTCAGATAAGTTACTTTAGTAACCAAAGTGCCAATTAGTTAAGCAAGCTTAGGTGTAATGTAGCGCTTCCAGAATATCGACTTTAGTGTGTTCCTAGACGACGCGACAGTCCACTTAAGTTGCAGTCGGCATACTAACAAGGAGTATATAATGACGATTCTTGCTCGCTTTTCTGTCCTCGCCCTCGCCCTGGTAGGTTTCTCCGCATCCTCCATGATCTCACACTCAGATTCTGCCCACGCCATGCGCGCCGGCAAGCTCGCCCCTGTCGTTGCCTCAGTTCCCATGTGTGGACCGAACAATGAGGGCGGCTGCAACCTCCGGTAAGCTGAAGATATCCTAGCGTTCCCCTAACGAATGTGATATTGAATTCGTTAGGGGTGAGGATGCGAGCCGATCATCTACTAATTCTCTTCAGCATTTGTTTGGTGTTTCTGTCCATCCTAGTGCTCACTACGATGGCTGTTCGGCGAGTAATGGGGACCTTTCCTTTTCTTGCTGGTTTTGTGTTTGTGCTGGCGACAGGTACCGGCGTGCGCGTCTCGATCCTGTTCTACCGAGCAGCACTTCGCATCCCGAAGACTGTAGCCTATCGTGCGCTGTTCTACGCTGAGTGGACAACTCAGTTGCTCGAATTATCGCTGCTCGTCTTGATCATATATGGCCTATTTTCTGAAGCCATGCGCCCATTTCCGGGCTTACAAAGAATCGGAAAAATCATCTTTCGTTGGGTAGGGGCCGTTTCCCTCATTGTGGCGCTTGCTTTGTCGGCAGGCCCCGAACTTTTCGCGAAGAATGTAACGCTCTACGGTGTTTACGCTGAAGTGGCGCCTAGATTTCAGCAAGGGATCAATGTTTTAATCCTTTGCCTATTGATTTTCATCTGTTTTTCAATCCGTCCGCTTGGCCTGACGTTCCGCAGCCAAATGTTTGGGGTTGCGCTAGGCCTAGGCTTGTTCTCCACTGTTCAGTTGGTACAAGCAGCTTGGTTGGCCGTCACGGGTGGGATAAATCTCTACTCTCCTTCGTACGCCTTCGAGGCGGGCGGGGGATGCATCGTACTTCTTGTCTGGGGCATGTATTTCGCGCTGCCCGAGCCGAAGCGCCGCATGATCCTGCTTCCCACTACATCTCCCTTCTTTCTGTGGAACCGCATCTCCGAGATTCTTGGGGATGCGCCCGGCAATGTGGCCGTGGCCGGCTTCACGCCCGACATGCTGGCGCCGGCCGAGGTGGAAATGTTGACGCTTGCCATCGCGGAGGAGGAGGCATCGGCACAGGAGCGGGAGCTGGCCTTGATTGGTGGACGATCCCTAAGCCATCCTGCGGGCTTGCCATCCCCTTCCGAGAGCGAGTTCGCTCTATCGCGCTAGATGGGCGGCCCTAGCAGATGGAACCCGTCACTCACCTGCTTACGGGCGCCTGCCTGGCTAGGACGGGATTTCATCGCCGGGTCGCCTACGCGACGGTGGCGATGGCGACCGCCGCCGAGTTCCCTGACATCGACACGCTTTGGAGCCTACGAGGGCCGGTCTCCGGCTTCGAGCACCATCGAGGCATCACCCACACCTTCTTCGGAATACCGTTTGAGGCGGGACTGCTGCTGCTCTGCGTCTTCGCCTGGCATCGGTGGCGACGGCGTAAATTGGCCGGTCGGACCGATCCTCGGCGGCAAACGGGTGGGGCAGTGGTACGTTGGGGTGCGTTGTACGCTCTGATTCTGCTCGCACTGCTGAGTCATTTGCTGTTGGACTACACCAATAACTACGGCCTGCGACCCTTTTTCCCCTTCAACGATCACTGGTACGCCGCTTCGATCGTCTTCATCTTCGATCCTCTTCTCTTCGCATTCCTGGTGGCTGGATTGGTTTTGCCCTCGCTTTTCAGGTTGATCAGTGGGGAGATTGGCGCCAGGGACCAGCGGGGATCCGGCGCCGGCTGGGCACGAGCCGCGCTGGCGGGTGTCCTGCTGGTCTGGGGTGTTCGCACCTATGAGCATGGCCGGGCAATCGCGTTAGGGGAGCAATCAACGTTGCGGGCCCCCGCGACCGAGGCTGCCGGAGAAGTCCCGTCGCCGGAGCCGGCGACGAGCCTCGATTCGTCTACAGGATCTGTGGGCGAGCTGACCTTGGCCCCGGCGCAGGTCAGGCCGCTCCTGCAACCGCTGCAGACGCTGGCGAGCCCCGATCCCCTGAGTATCTTTCGTTGGTACACGGCAACCGACTTCGGTCCGGTCGAACAGTTGGGCCTCGCCGATTGCCACCTGGGCACCCTGGTGCCCGACCGCATGCTGATCAAGCCCGCACCGACGCCGGCCCTTGCGGCGGGGGAGCGCAGTCGTCTGGGACGCATTTATCTGGATTGGTCGCCCATGCCGTATTTGAGCGTCGATCATGAGAACGAGGGAGCCTTTGGGCAAGGCGCACAGACAGTACGCTTCCAGGACCCACGATTTATGGCCGACACGCCGATCCTGCACCGTGAGGGGCAAGCGCCGCTGACGGGGATAGTGGTTCTTGACGCCCACGGCGATGTCGTGGCCGAGGGAATGAACGGCCGTTTCGGGCGTTAACGATCGCCGGCGCAGGTTGGCCCATCCCGTCGTGGTGGAACCGCTAAGATAGAGGTGTCCTCGTCAGTCCCTCTGTGTTCAGACGAACGCTGTGCCCCGAGGCTCCTCATGCTGTCCTACCTGGTTTTGCTGCTGGCCGCTCTATCCCGTCTCGTACCCCACGCCCTGCACGGGATCGGGCTCAATTTCACCGCTGTAGGCGGGGGACTGCTGTTCTTTGGGGCTCGCCGATCGCGCCCGGAGGCTCTGGCGGGCGGTGCGATCTTGGCTTTGACGGATGTGTACCTGACCCGTGTGGTCTATGGCTACCCGTTTCACCTGAGCGCCTACCTCGTCACATGGGCCTGGTATGTGGGCGTCTGCTTTCTGGGCAGTGCCCTGCTGCGGCGAGCGACGGTGCTGCGGGTTGGGCTTGCCGTGCTCTGTTCGGCGACAAGCTTCTTTGTTCTCAGCAACTTCGTGGTCTGGCTGGATAGCGGCATGTACCGGTACACCGTTGCCGGACTGGCCGGTTGTTACGTGGCCGCAGTGCCGTTTTACGCTAACGACCTTGTCTCCACCGAGTTGACCGCGGGCGTTCTTTTTGGACTGCCCGTAATGGCGCACGGGATCGTCACAAGCTGGCGTGAGTCGATACAGGGCAGGCATCCGCTGGGCTAAACGGCCGCGTGGCGGTCTGGAACTTGCCATGTGTGAGGCCTAGGCCTGGTCGACGGCGGTTGACTCCTCGATCGGCAGGATGACGCCCCGGCGGCGGTCGAAGATGCGGCGCACCATGTAGAACACCAACGCGAGCAGGGCAAACAGAACGCCCCCGATCAGCAGCGCCAGGTGGTGGTGCATCGTCCTGCGCAGACTGTGGATAAGCGTCGGACCGAACCAAATGGTGAGCAGGGAACAGACGAGAAACTGCGTCAGCTTGCCGAAAAAGATGGCCAGCGCAAACGAGGGAGCCTTCATCTCGAAGACGCCGGCGGCGAATTCGAACAGCTTCAGCGGCGTAGGCGGGGGCAGCATGGCGGGGATCAGGATGGCGAAGAACTCCTGCCGCTCAAAGCGGTCGCGCATGCGCTCGTAGCGCTCACGATTGATGCGTTTGAGCAGGAACAGTTCGCCCCCGGCGCGCCCGATGTAGAAGGGCACAAGGGCACCGATCGCCGAGGCCAGGGCGGCAACAACGCTGTAGAGCAGAAACTTGTCGTGGTTGTTGGCGACGTAGCCGATGACGATGCCGTCCATCGAAACCGGTATCGGAATCAGGGCGGAGTCGATCAGGGCGAGGCCGCCCACACCCCAGACACCCAGGGGTTTCATGTAGCCCAATAGGGTGACGGAGGCCCTGTGCAGCAGAGCGATAGGACCGATAATCACTACTCCGCATTTTACAGACGTGCGGCCCTCCCGGGAATACAGCGCTTCGGCCGCGGGGCACTCTTGGCGGGCCTCGGCCTTCGCCGGTTCACAAGGCCCCGTCAGTGCCGGGTTTTGCCTGCGAGCAGATCCAGCGCATGGGGTAGAAGGGGCAGCACGGAGCGCAGCGAGGCAACGGCTCCCTCAGGATTGCCGGGCAGGTTGAGGATAAGGCACGAGCCGGCGACGCCGCACACGCCGCGGCCGAGTGCGGCGAACGGGGTGTCGCGCAAGCCGTCCTGGCGAATCAGTTCCGCCAAGCCGGGCACCAGACGATCGCACACGGCCAGGGTGGCCTCCGGCGTGTTGTCGCGTGGAGCGAGGCCGGTACCTCCGGTGGTGACGATCAGAGCGCTCTGTGTTGCGGAATCCCGCAGCGCGCTGATCAGGCCGGGTAAGTCGTCGGAAACCGTGCGCACGCCTATCACGGCGGCGCCTGCCGTGTGCAGCAGGTGGCCCAGTGCCGGGCCGGAAAGGTCCACCTGCGTCCCGGCAGAGCAGCGGTCGCTAACGGTGAAGAGGATGACGCTGCGCCCGGCGAGAGAGGGTGTGCTCATGCGGTCAGCATAGCGGAGCTTCGAAGTCGCTTGCTGAAGGTCGCCTCACGAACGATCCCAACCCCGGATGACCCGGATGAGAGGATGGGAAGGGCAAAGTAGTTGCCGGCCTCGCCGCTCCGCAACCTTCTCTGCCTTTGTCTCGTCAGACGGAAAGCGCCTCCTTATGCCAGCCCCGATTCCCATACCCACCGACGAGACCGAGCTGCGCTCCCCGACTGACCCAGCCGAGTCCCCCGGTCCCGAAGAGGGCTCTGCCCAAAGTCAGCTGCCGGTTGGCGACAGGGAAGCAGCTGCTCCGGTTGATGCCGACGCGCCACTCTCGTTCGTTCCACACATTCCCCTGAGAGACACAGTGCGCCCGGAGCCGTTGCGCATTCAGACGGGACGCTACGGCGAGCTACAAGAACACGAGCTGGTGCAGCTGCTGGATTCCATTGAGGATGAGCGGGCACGGTCAAGGTTCCGCGAATCGATCTACATCTCGATCTTCGTCTGGATGGCCATTGCGCTGCTTCTGCTGTTTGGACCCAAGTATCTATGGCATGCGCCGAAGCTGGTCCTGCCGTCCGAGGTATTGCGGCAGCGCGAAGTGACCACTCTGACGGCACCGAATCTGAATGCGCTTCACCCGAGAACGGCCGCTCCAGTGGACTCCCGCACGCTGGAGCATCTGCGGTCGACGGAGCCGAAGGTCGCACCGCGACCGGCTCCGGAGCCGGCTGCTCCCCGCGCCGAAACGCCGCGGCAGCCAAGGCCGGCACCGCCATCGCCTTCACCGCTGAAGATTGCACCGGCTACGGCGCCTCCGAACATTCCTCTACCCTCCGCGCCCGCACCACAGCCGGTACCTCGGCGGCCACCGCCTCCGGTAGTTGCCGATGCGCCCACACCGCAGCCCCCGTCACGGCCAACCTTCAATACTCCGGCGCAGTCAGCAGGGGACATGGTGGACAATGCGGTGCGTTCCGCAAAACCGGGCGGAGGATCGTCTGGTGGTATCCGCAGCACCGGCCGCGGCGGAAGCGAAGTCGGCATGGGACCGGCCGAGATCCTCTCCGATACGCAGGGAGTTAATTTCAATCCCTACCTGCAAAGAATCCTGCGGGAGATCTACGATGTCTGGATTCCGCTGATCCCCGAGGAGGCAAGGCCGCCGCTGATGAAGTCAGGCGTCACCATGATCCGCTTCAAGATCCTGCCGGATGGGACCATCGGCGGCATCTACCTTGATGGATCAACCCATGATGACGCCTTGAACCGGGCTGCATGGGGCTCCATCACGGGCGTAGGCCAGTTTCCGCCGTTACCGTCGCAGTTCCACGGACCCAACCTGGAGCTTCGGATCCATTACCTCGTCAATCAAAAGACGGAGTAGACGCAGATCGTGAACCGGATCGAACCCCGCACGGAGATGCCGACCCTGCAACCAGCCGCACAGCCTGCGATTTCGCCAGGGCTGAAAGGGGCTGGCCCGCCGGTGGCTCCATCTCTGTCCAGGGCTGAGCTGCGTGCGGCGCAGGATCAGGCGACCTACAGGCAAAGGCGGGAGGTTCTTGAACGCCGCAGCGTTCTTCGCGGCCTGATTCTGCTGGCCGTCCTCATCGTGCTGTTTGCCGTAATGCATGGCGGTGCCGGGCGCGCTTTTCCTTCCGGCTGGTGGCGGCAGTGGTGACGGCCTAAGCATGCGTCCGATACTGGCTTCTCGAGAATCGCCTTCTGACCCAATTGAAGACTACCCGCTGGTCGTGCTTGCTGGGCCGACAGGGAGCGGCAAGACGTCGCTGGCGGTTCATTTGGCGGAACGCTTCGGCGGCGAGATCCTGTCCTGCGATTCGGTGGCGATCTACCGCGAGTTGGACATCGGTTCGGCTAAGCCCTCAGCCGCAGAGCGGGCACAGGTTTCGCACCATGGTTTGGATGTGCTTCGGCCCGATGAGCCCACCACGGCGGGCGATTATGCGCGGCTGGGCCGCTCGGTCCTGAGGGACATCAGGGACCGTGGACGCTTGCCGATCGTTGCCGGGGGCACCGGCCTGTACCTTCGGGCTCTGCTGAACGGCCTGGCGCCGGCACCGCCGCGGGATGAGGCCCTGCGTGCGCGGTTGCGGGCTGCCGAGGCCCGGCGCGGTGGCCTGCTGCATCGCCTTCTGCGTCTTACCGATCCCGCTGCCGCGGCCAACATCCACGCCAAGGATGTGTCGAAGCTCGTGCGTAGCCTGGAGGTCGGCCTTCTGGCGCGCCAGCCGCAGACCGCACAGTGGAGCGCCGGCCGGGAGCCGCTGCAAGGTTTCCGTACCTTGCAAATTGGGCTGACTCCGCCCCGCGCGGCGCTGTACGCCCGCCTCGACCGACGGGCGGCGGCGATGTTCCGCGAAGGTCTGCTGGAAGAGACGGCGAGAGTCCGGTCGGCCTACGGGGAAGAGGTCCGCTCGCTGGGTTCGTTGGGCTACGCGCAGGCGAAGGCCGTCCTGGACGGCAGTCAAACGCTGCCGGAGGCGATCGCGGAAGCGCAACAGGGACACCGGAATTACGCCAAACGGCAGCTGACCTGGTTTCGCCGGGAGCGCGACGTGCAATGGCTTGGGGGCTTCGGGGATCAAGCGGAGATCAGGGAAGAGGCATGTCGGCTCGTCGCCGCTCATTTAGCTCATCTAAAAGTCTGTCGCATGCACTTGGAAACGGGCACGCAAGACTCAGCCCGGGACTGTTTGCCGCAAGCGCGAGAAGCAGAGAAGGAGCATTAGTTGAGTGTTCGTATCGATAAATGGCTATGGGCGGCGCGGTTCTTCAAGACGCGAGCGATTGCGGTAAAGGCGTGTGAGCTCGGGCGGGTGAAGAGTAACGGCCAAACCGCAAAACCTGCTCGAGAGGTCAAGCCGGGTGACAAATTGGAGATCACCACGGATGCCGGTGTCTACCAGATTGAGGTCCTGGAGCTGAGTGAGGAGCGGGGCCCGGCTGCAACGGCGCAGACACTCTATGCCGAGTCGCCCGAAAGCCGTGAAGCACGGGCAAAGGCCCAACAGGAGCGCAAATCCTTGCTCGCCTTTGAGCGCCTGCCGGCTCTGAAGCCGACGGGACGGGATCGGCGCCAGCTAAGCCGCCTCAGGGGGCGGGGCTAGTGCTAGGCCTGCCCGCCTGTGACTTTCGAGACTCTAGGCGACCCAAAACTTAGCGGCGCGGTGAAGGCGGCGGTTGCGTGGCGGGCTGCGTCGTGGATGTGCCGTCGAGCACGGCTCGCGGCGAAGAAGGTGAAATCTGATCCGCAGAGGGGGGTGTCGGCACTTGAAACTGCTGCGGTTGTGTGCTGCGCGCCGCCGGCGGAGCCTGGCTGGCGGTGTTGCGGCAGCCAAGGAGGTACAGAGTCGCGGCCAGAACCGCAGCTCCGCGGAACAAACGCGGGGTCAGCCATTTGTGTGAAGGACAACCGGCGGGCGCTGCCTGCTTTCTTTTGATCATGAACTGCTCTCCCTGTCGAAGGCCAGCGCTGCAGCCTGCGGAACGTTGCTGCGGCCTACATACCATCGCCTCATCCTCATGAGCTTCGATGCGCGAGGCGCTCCTGTCGTTTGAGGGGCGTTCAGGCCGGCACCATCTGCCGGAGACCTTCGAAGGGATTTGCAAGATTGCTGCCATGCGACAGACCCGGAGGTGCATCTCATCACCGGGCGGCGCATCCGCCTGAGGAGAACGAAATCATGGCAGATCAAGCCGCTTTGCAGCAGAAGTACGCCCCTGTAGGACAGACCGTCGCCGACTTTGCCGAGTACGGCGCAAAGTTCGACGGCGTCTTCATGAACGGCGACAAACTCGTGCTCAAGTGCGACGTACCATCCAAGGTCATCGCGAATCGCGTGTGGGACTCCATCAAGCAGGTCGACCCGAACTACCCTGACTTCGAGATTCAGATGACCCAGACCGGACCGGACGACCAGCCGTATGCGATCAAGAGCGGGGACAATCTCAGCAAGGTGTCCAAGCTCTTCTACGGCAATGCAAACAAATACGAAGAGATCGCCAAGCACAACGGCCTCTCCAACCCCGACCACATCCAGGTTGGGCAAACGATCAACGTTCCGCCACTCGGCTAAAACGTTCTGGACGGCGAGGCGACCCGTATATATTGTCACGCCTGAAGTGACTTGCGCTTGGCTCGACACTGCGGTGAGAAGGCAGCCTCACCGCAGTGTCGTCACCGGAGAGGGCTGCAGCGTAGATCCCTCCAGGAATGACGACCTGAGGTCATACCTTCTGTACACGGTGCACATCGCGCACCCCCGGTACCTTACGAAGATTCTGTTGCAACCGGGTCAGGTGCCGGAGGTCGACTGTCTCGATGACGAAGTCGACGAATACGGTGCCGTCCTCGTTCGGCCGTGTCTCCACGCTGCGGATGTTGGTGCCGTCTTCCGAGATGATGGCGGCAAACTCCTTCAGCAGGCCGGAACGGTCGTCCACCAGCACGGTCAGCTTTACGGGGTAGGTGGTCGCCTTTGCGGTGTTGCCGTTGCTTTGGTTGGGGGCGGGAGTGCTGCTGGACCACTCCACCTCAATGCGCCGGTCGGCCTCATACAGCAAGTTTTGCACGTTCGAACAGGACCGCGCATGCACGGCCACACCCTTTCCACGGGTAACGTAGCCGATGATCTCCTCGCCCTTGATCGGGTTGCAACAACGGGCGCGGTAGACCAGCAGGTCGTCCTGGCCTTCCACCTGCAGACTCTCCGAACCTTTGCCGAAGAACACCCGCTTGACTGCCTCGCTCATGTGCGAAAGCGCATCGGTGACTGGATGCGAGCCTTCCACGGCAGGTTCCGTCCCACCGCCGTGGATGATGCCGGGTTCCAGCTTGTTGAGTACCTGCCGCGTGGAGAATTTGCCGAAGCCGATACCGACCAGCAGATCTTCCTCGCCGCCCAGGCCGTACTCGTTAGCCACTCGCGTGAAGTCGGCGGTGCTGAAGCGGCTGAGCGCCAGCTTCAGCTTGCGGGCCTCGCGCTCCAGCAGCTTTTTACCGATTTCAAGTGCACGGGCGCGCTGGTTTTCGTTAAGCCAGTGCTTTATCTTGTTGCGGGCGCGGGAGCTTTTCGCAAAGCTGAGCCAGTCGCGCGAGGGCGCATGGCCGGCCTGGGTGATGATCTCGACGATGTCGCCGTTGCGCAGCCGCGAACGCAGCGGCACGATCCGGCCGTTCACCTTCGCGCCGGTGGTTCCGTGGCCGACGTCGGTGTGGATGGCGTAGGCAAAATCCACCGGGCTGGCATCACGCGGCAGCACAATCACCTTGCCCTTGGGCGTAAAGGTGTAAACCTCCTCGGGGTACATGTCCATTTTCAGCGTGGACATAAACTCGTTGGGGTCTGACATCTCGCGCTGCCATTCGATCAGTTGGCGGAGCCAGGCGAGGCGCTTCTCGTCGTTCGCGCTGACGGCCTCAGAGGCCTTGTACTTCCAGTGCGCCGCGATGCCTTCCTCCGCGGTGCGGTGCATCTCCTCGGTGCGGATCTGAACCTCAAACTGGTGGCCGCCGTCGGCGATCAGCGTGGTGTGCAGCGACTGGTAGAGATTGGGCCGCGGCATCGCGATGAAGTCTTTGAAACGACCGGGAACGGGCCGCCAGGTCGCGTGCAGCAGACCCAGCACGGCGTAGCACTCCTGCAGCGTGGCGGTAATGACACGCACGGCGAACAGATCGTAGACCTGGTCTACCGGAATCGCATGCAGGTTCAGCTTCTGCTGAATGGAGTAGAGCCGCTTGATGCGGGACTCGACGCGGGCTTCCACGTGCGCTTCGTGCAGCTTGGCCTGCAGTGTGGCGACGATGCGGTCCAGAAAGGCTTCGCCTTCGCCGCGCATGGCATCCACCTCGCCGGTGAGCTTGGCATAGGCGAGTGGATCGACGTAGCGGAAAGCGAGATCTTCAAGCTCGCCGCGCAACTTGCCCATGCCCAGCCGGTGCGCCAGGGGAGCGTAAACGTCCAGCGTCTCTTTGGCGATGCGGGCCTGTTTGTCGGGCCGCAGGTGCTGCAGCGTACGCATGTTGTGCAGCCGATCGGCGAGCTTGATGATGACCACGCGCACGTCGTCGGACATGGCGAGCAGCATCTTGCGGATGTTCTCGGCCTGCGCATCCTCGCGGTTGGCAAATTTGATCTTGTCCAGCTTGGTGACGCCGTCGACAATGTGCGCGACCTGTTCGCCGAAGCGTTTGGCGATCTCCGGCGTGGTGACGTCGGTGTCTTCGACCGCATCGTGCAGCAGACCTGCGGCGATCGCCGTGGCATCCATCTTCAGCTCGGCCAGCACCTGGGCGACCTCGAGCGGATGAATAATGTACGGCTCGCCGGAGGCGCGCTTTTGGCCCTCGTGCTGGTGCTGTGTGAAGGTCCAGGCCGCGCGCACGAGCTCCTGGTCATCATGCGGCCGATTCATCCGCAGTGTAGCGAGCATGATGTCGAAGTGCTCGCGCAGGCGAAAAGGATCTTCCTCGCCTGCGGCGGGAGTAGTCTGCTCGGTAGTCTGTGTTTGGTGGGGAAGGGGGTGCGTGAACTGGCCGCTGGGCCCATCAAGCGCCGGCACACTCGAAGACCGGCTGCGAAACGTCGAGTCCTCGCCGCGTAGATCCGGCAGGGCAGACTCCATGCTCATACCCGACTCTGCATTTTCAGAAAGATTTCGGGAGCTCTTAGCAGGCACAGAAAGGCCCGTTCCGGCGACCGGAGTTCCAGAGGTCCCAGGAGTTGGCGCGTCGGGCCGTGCAGTCTCCATGGTTCATTATATCGACGAGAAAAGACACGCTGCTTACACGGCATTTTCGCTGTCGCAAACTGCTTTGGTTCGTGTTCCGGCGTTCTTGCGGCTCCCCTGGTGTCAACCTCAATGCAGCAGCCCCGGCAGGGGACGCATGCCGCCATGGGTCCAGGTTACGAGTTCATCGAAGGCGCGCCCGATCTCCTCCGGCGTGATGGCGCAGTGGCCGTCACGAGGCACATACTGCTGCACAAAGCGGTCACCGGCCCCGGCGCTTTCCACCATCTCGTTGTAAAGGCTCAGCAGACTGGCCGGAATCAAGGGGTCGTAGACCGTGTGCAACGCCAGCATCGGCCGGCCGAGGCGGCCGGTCGGCGTGTAGTGGTGAATCAGGTATTCACGCGCCTTTTTTGCACCGGTGTAGCGCCGTACCGCCTCATTCAGGCTAATGTCGCCGGCGGTCGTGAGCGGATTCGTGCCGGCATAGATCCAGTTGCGGTTATCAAACGGATTGCCCCCGGCCCGGCGCTGCATGTCGGCGATCACAAAGGTGAAATAAGAGATATCCCGTGCCACGTTGGCATCTGTGTGCAGACCCATCAGGCTGCGGATCAGCAAGGCATTGGCCGGATTGGCCCTGAGCGCGTTGGCCACGCGCTCGCGCATGGCAGCGGTATCGTCAAAGTCGGCGGGAACGGGATCGAGGGGACCCATGACCCCGGGGAAGTATTCATCAAAGGCGGCGCGCATCGCAAAGCGCCGATCGAAAGAGACGAACGTGGGGCCCACCGCTCCGCAAAGATCCAATCCACCCGTGTAGGGCTTGGGATTGAGCTCCAGGGTGATCATCACCAGCGCGCCGCCCATGGAGCCGCCGAGGGTATAGGTCTCCTTTGGGTGCCCGTACTTGTGATCGAAGTAGTGGCGCAGCGCCTCGGTCTCCGGGTAGGCCTGCTGCACCGCCCAGCCGCCTTCGGAATAGGCGCTCTGGACCACCGCATAGTGCCGTTCGGTCAAACTTCGGAGGTCGGGATGCAGGTGTTCGGCGATGTGAAAGCTGGCGCCATGCTCGGCATAGCCGTGGTAATAGACCACCAGCGAGCCGTTCCAGTCGCTGGGGATGTCGATGCGATACGCCGCGCCGTCCAGAACGCCGACCTCCGTGGTGCCCTCGGCGGAACGGACCACGTCGGGATCGACGGGCTTCTTGCTTTGGGCACGGGAAGCGATCCGCGTTCCGCCTGCCAGCAGTAGCAGGAAGGTCAGAGCGGCCGCAAAACGTGGTCGTGGATGAAGGTTCACCATCAGTATTTGCGCTATCTTACCGTGCCCTGTCCGAATATGGTCGGAAGGCACTTCGGTTGGCTCGCCGAGCTCAGTCCCAGTCGTCCCGGACCTGCGCGTTGTCTTCCATCACATCTTCGAACCTGTCGGTTTTTTTTAGCAGAACATCCCCGAAGCTCTCCGGCTGGCGCAGCAGGATGGCCTGCAGCCTCACCAGCTCCAGCATGGCCAGAAAGGTGCAGATCAATCCCCGTTCGCTTCCGGCGCTGCGCAGCAGGCGGCGCAGGCTGAGCGGCCTGTCGGCCATCAGCAGACGCCGTTTCAGGAACTCGATCATGTCCCGCACCGTGACTGACTCCTCATCGATGCGGTGCACGGGGCGCTCGCGGAGCCGCTGCAGGATTTCGCGGAAGACGCGCACCAGGTCGCCGGTGTCGGCGGCAATCTCGGCCTCGCCGCTCAGGGGATCCCCCCCGTCCTGCTCATTGAGGAAGCGCTTCAGCCCCGGTTGCGTCCAGGTGGCTTCTTCGATCTGCTGCTTCTGCTGCAGCATCTGGGCGGCGGCCTTGAAGCGCTCATGCTCCAACAGGCGCTCGACGAGTTCCCGGCGCGGATCATCTGCTTCCAGCGTTGTGCGGGCCTCGTTCGGCTCACGGGGCAGCAGGGTCCTGCTCTTGATGTGGATGAGCAGCGCTGCGGTATAGACAAAGTCGCCGGCGCTATCGATGTCCACGGCCCGCAGGTGGCGCGTGTACTCCAGAAACTGCGCCGTGATGCGCGCAATCGGTATGTCGTAGACGTCGATGTTCTGCTTGCGGATCAGGTCAAGCAGAAGGTCGAACGGGCCGTCGTAGACTTGGCCGATCGCGACCGAAAACGGCGATTGCGAGACCTCCTCCGGCTCGGTTTTCTTCGTGATGCGCGGCTCCGGCCGGGGTGCCGCGGGCGATGGAGCCTGGAGGGTGAACGCTGCGAATGCCCCACGGCTCTCACCCTGTGCAGCCTCGCTTGCTTGCCCCTTCACGGTAGCTGCCTGCGGGGGCGCAACGATGGGACCCTCAAGTAGAAGCTCAGCCATACGCGTCCTCATGACCTTCTAAAGCGTTGTGCCGCTGCGGAATACAGGGATCCTTCGCGGCGCTCAGGATGACGGTTTCCTGTAGTTTTCTGCGCCCTGCGCCCTGCGCCCTGATCTCTGCGTCCTGATCTCTGCGTCCTGATCTCTGCGTCCCTACGCTCACATCCCCATTGCCGCCTGTACTTCACCCAGCGTCTCGTGAGCCCGTTTGGTGGCGCGCTCGCGGCCGTTGGCGAGTACGTCCTTGATCACGCCCGGACGACTCTCCAGGTCGCGCCGGTGGGCCTGGATCGGAGCGATGGTCCGGATGACGGAATCCGCGCACCAGCCCTTGCACTCAATGCAGCCGATACCCGCGGTCGTGCAGCCGTTGTAGACCTTGGCCAGCGTCTCCGCATCGGAGAACACCTTGTGCAGGTCGCCGACGGGGCAAAGGTCCGGGTTGCCGGGATCATCGCGCCGCACGCGCGCCGGGTCGGTGACCATGACCTTCAGCTTGGCACGCAGATCCGCCTCCGGCTCCGACAGCATGATGTGGTTGCCGTAGCTTTTGCTCATCTTGCGACCATCAAGCCCAGGCAGTTTGGGGCTGGGCGTCAACAGTGCCTGCGGTTCCGGCAGGATCATGCGGCGGCCAAAGCCGGTCAGTTTTTTTGTCTCTCCGGCAGCCTGGAAGAGCTGGTGCGCGGTAAATTGGGTGCGTATGGAGTCCTTGCTCTCACCGGCGTGCTTGCGGGCTTTCTCAAGGATGGCGCCCATCTCCCACGGTTGGGCGTCAGGCGCCAGATGGAAGTCGCCGGGGTAGAGATCGTTGAAGCGGCGTGCAACTTCACGGGTCAACTCCACATGCGCCACCTGGTCGGCTCCCACGGGGACAAAATCCGGCTTGTAGAGCAGGATGTCGGCTGACTGCAGCAAGGGATAACCGAGAAACCCGAAGTTATTCAGGTCCTTTCCCGACAACTGTGCCTGCTGGTCCTTATACGTGGGAACGCGCTCCAGCCAGGAGACCGGGGTAAACATGCCGAACAGCGTATTCAGGCGGTCGTGCTCCAGCACCTCGCTCTGCCGGAAGATGACGCAGCGGCCGGGATCAAGGCCCGCCGAAAGGAAATCCAGGGCGATATCGGCAACGTTGGCGCGAAGTTGGCTGGGGTCGGCGTAATCGGTGGTCAGCGCATGCAGGTCGGCGATGAAGAAGAAGCAGTCGTACTCGTTCTGCAGCTTCACCCAGTTGTGCAGCGCCCCCATGTAGTTGCCGAGGTGCAAACGTCCGGTGGGCCGCATGCCGCTGAGAACGCGCTGGCGCGGGGTAGAGCGTTGGGTCGAAGGGCTCATTGCAATGAGTCTCAGAATACATCCGCATCCCTTCGTGTGCCCACCGGCTGCCTGGATCTGTGCCGGCCTGAGCATGCAACTCGGGAAAGCCGCGGGTACCCCGAAACCGATCTGTGGACGCAACCTTCCTGCACAACTTCCACTCTGAACACGAAAGGCCCACAAACAAAATACTTGGAGGTTTTCACAATGCAACATGGCATTATCTGGTGGATCATCGTTGGACTGATTGCAGGCTTTCTTACCGGCAAGCTTATGAAGGGCTCCGGCTTTGGCGTCTTTATGGACATCATCGTCGGCATCGTCGGTGCCGTTATTGGCGGCTTTATCATGGCGCATCTCTTTGGCGCGGCAGCCTCGGGCGGACTGATTTATTCGATCCTCGTTGCCATCGCGGGCGCGGTCATCCTTACCTTCCTTCTGCGCCTGATCACCGGAAACAAGACAACCAATATCTAAGCATTCACAATCCCGCTCGGCACAAGCCGCCGGGCGATGGGTTGTCAAGGAACTTGTCAAACCTTTACAGGTTAGGGCAGCGAAATGGGGATACGGGTGACGCCGTACCCCCATTTCGCTTATAGACTGGCGCAGAGAAACCTAATGGATCTATCCCTGCTCAGTAAGGTATTTGCTGCATCACGCCCCTGGAACGAACCGCCACAGAGAGGCGCTGCAACTCAGAGAGCGGCAGGTGGCCGGCCTGTAGAGCCTTGAGGAAGATACGTATTCCTCGATCTTCCAGAGAGCGTGCGGCCAGCAGCACGGGCAACGTCAGACAGTCGGCCAAGAGGTCGTGTCCCACGGTCTTTCCTACGGCGGCCTCAAGGCCATGGAGGTCCACGCAATCGTCGACCCACTGGTCGGTCAGACCCACTGGTAAGTCAAACCCATCTGCACCCCTCCGTGGCGTACCGGCAGACCTCGCGCATCGGATCGGACAACGCAGCGGTCTGCTGTGCCAGCTCGATGTCGAGCGCCCCAAGGGCGTGCTGGTCAGGGTCAGCGCAGGGCCATTCGGGGTGGGGTAAAGTTTTGTTTTGCGGATTCGGGCAACGTCCCATCCAGCCGCCGGCAGAGCTCCGCTAGAACCATGTGCGGCACGGTCAGTGCGCTGAGTGCGATGAAGATGACACCCACATAGCGCTGCACCTCGTGGCGCCCAACCGCAAAAAGCACGCCCATGCCGACCACAGACACTAACCAGAGAGCGAAGCCGCCACGCAGATTGCCGACTAGTCGCTCTGGTTGGAAATGACCCGCGCGATCGGTACTGGTGCTCAGCAGATGTTCGGGCGTATGCCACAGGCTAAAGAAGAGCGCGAAGGCCACCACCGGAGAGCAGCCACGAAAGAGCAGAAGCTCCGTCGCGATAAGTCCCCAGGACGCCAATCGCTCCGAGCCCTGGATGCGCAGGGTTCCAAGCGCAGCTACGATCACGGCCGGCCACAGGCTGCGGCCGCCCAGTGTTGTGAGCAGCTGTGCGGAATCGGCGCTACCGCGCAGCATAATCCCGAAGAGCGTAGCAACCTGCTGGGGCCACCAGTGACAGGCCGCTGCAATGGGAACGAAGCCTGCGGCCAAGCCGGTCACGAGACACTCAGGTGAAAGTTCGCGCTCGGCCTCTGTACCGAAGTGTAGCGCCGAATACAGCAGAAAGGCGCACAGCGCGGCTACCGGAGCCTTCCACCACAGCACCAGTACGGCGGCTCCAAGCGCGAGATACGTGGCGTAAAAAGGAGATCTCCAGCGCTCTCCGAATCGCGGCTTCAGGGCTTCTTCCGCGAGCACGCCGTCGAAGGCTCCATGCCAGATCGCGACGAGGATCGCAGCCACGGAAAGCCATAAACCCCACCGGCTGCCCGGAAGATATCGCGCACCGGTCACGAGCACAACGGCGGCCACTGAGAAAATCATCAGGCGGCTAACGTTGAAGAGCGACTGTGCAGGATGATCGGTCGAGTTTCTCATGCAGGGAGCCCCTTCGCAGGCAGCAGGGCAGCCTGTAGAAAGTCCAACTTCGGCAATGCCCGCATCACGCCAAGCATTTCGCTCGGACCCGCTGCTTCTGAAAGGAAGCGTACGAGGACATCCGGTGGGATGCGGCGAAACAGAGCAAGGAAATAGAGGGGAGCGCGCTCCGAATCACGCTTGAGTGCACGGAGAAATATAGAGTCGAGCAAACGGTAGAGCGGAGACTCAAACGTGGATGGGAGCTTCTTCCCGGTGGCGAGTGCCCGGGCCAGCGCGCCGCTCTGGCGCTGTATGCGCAAAAAGGCGTAGCCGGAGGAGGGCTTGACGCGTCCTCCGCGGGTCCCGATCTCTATGACCCGCCCGTGAGGCCGCTTCGATTCGCCGGACCCATGCTCTCCCATGGGTAGCGCTCCTGTCTCCGTATAGAGCACGCGATAACCCCCTGTCGGCATGCGCTCCAGATATTGGCGAAGAACGACGTCGGCGTCCGGCTCGGGGAGGGAGGGGTCGTCGAGGAAGGTGGCTTCCACAAGGGCTTCCGTTGTGGAGAAGGGGAGGATGTAGAAGAAGACCGTTCGGCCATTCTCCCCATGCGGCTGGAAGTCCATAAGCTCAACCACGGAAGGGTCAAAACACGGCTCAGCGGTACAGATATGCCAGCCCAGAAAGCGCTGGAGGAGGACTGGCTGCGCGTTGCCCGGTTCTCTTGGCCGCGAGTCAAAGATCCAGCGTGCGCGTAGAAGACCTGCATCCGTGTCAGCTTCAACGAAATGTTTGCCGGGGCGAATAGCGCGGGCGTGCACACCCATGGAGAGAACGTGACCGGCGTTCCGGATCGTGTCGGTCGCGAGCCGATAAAAATTGTCAGCCGGAAGATACTCGTAGGTATAACGATCACTGCATTGCCGAGCCTCTGATCCGGCGCGGCGCACACGCCAAGCCGCCCAGTGGTGCGTGACGCCGGCTGCGAAGGGGTGAGGCTCGGTGTTCCAGAAGCACCAGGTACGGTCACGCCGGTAACTTTGCCGCGATTCAAGAACTTGTACGCGCAGATGCGGAGCTTGCAGAGCAAGCGCCGTGGCTAGGCTTAGTCCCGCGCACCCGCCACCAAGAATCAGAACATCTGTATCGAGGGACATCAAGCCACACCTAGCTGACGAAGGTTAGTCAAGGCTACAAGCCCCAACAAGGCTGGGGCCGCGGAGGTCGGGGGCACCCAGAATCGCGGCAGCACCAACCGCATCCCGGCCAGGGTAATCAACCACAACTTCCGCCTACCCGGTATGACGACTCGGCTTGACCAGGAGAGATGTCCGCGACGTCCGACCTCACGGCCGATCTCGCGATAGCAAAGGGCGGCCGCGAGAATGCTCCAACGTATGCGCCACGGCAGACTCCAGATGCCGTCGAAGGCAGATTCGTACAGGGACTCCGCCATGGTCAACACATGCGCAGTAGCTGCCAGCACCAAATGGCTGTCCGGGCTTTCGGATACAGCGCCTACGTGCAGTGCCGTGCGGACAGCCTGGGCACTGACCCGATCGGCAGGCAGGTAGACACGTCCGTTTTCGAAATCTTCGGCAACATCACGAGCGATATTGCTGAGTTGCATGGCCATGCCGAGGGACACGGCCGCACGGAATCCTTCCGGTTTCGCCCGCAGAAGGTGGGCCATCATGATCCCCACCGTGCCCGCCACACCGAAGGCATAGGACAAGAGCTCCTCGGACGATTGTGGTTGCTGCTGCTGGAGATCCTGCGCCGCGGCCTCCACCAAGAGTCGTGCGGCTGCGGGCACCGGACCGCCGGCGGCAAACGGCCAGCCGGCAGCTCTTAGGTGCGAAAGGTCGCCTTTTGCGAACGAGGCGGCAAGAGCGTGAAGCACCCGGCGACGTTCTGGCTTCGCAACGCCTGGCTCATCGGCGAGATCATCGACCTGCCTGCAGAAAGCGTAAAGATGGAAGACGTCCGCGCGCACGGACCTAGGCAACAAGGCTGCCGCCCGATAGAACGTCTTCCCGGCCTTTGCCATCATCTGTTCGGCGGGAGGAGTTGCCATGGCGAATGTCACCGTAGCGCCTCCTGCGTTTCTGCGGCAGGCAGCACCGGGGCCTGTTGGCCAACCGTGGACGCGAGGATCTCCGGCATGTAATGCTCGAGGACCTTCGCGGAGCAAAGCACGCCAGGCAAACCGGCGCCGGGATGGGTTCCCGCCCCTACCAGGTAGAGTCCACGCACATCCTCGCTTCGGTTGTGGAAACGAAACCAGGCGCTCTGCAGCAGGGTGGGTTGAATGGAAAAGCCGGTTCCGTGGTGCGTGAGTAGGTTATCGCGAAAGTGCTCCGGCGTCACATGAAATCGCACCTCCAGCGCATCACGAAGCCCGGGACAGACGCTCTCTTCCAGGATGTCCAGGATGCGTTCTTCCACACGACTCGCCTCGCGGGACCAATCAATGCCGGCCTTCAGGTTCGGCACGGGTGCCAACACGTAAAGACTTTCGCAGCCCCGCGGTGCCAGTGTTGGATCGGTTCTCGTAGGCGCGTGGAGGTAAAGGCTGAGATCGTCGCTCAGTAAATTGCCTTCGAAGATCTCTTCGAGCAGCTCCTTGTAGCGTTTTCCCAAGAGAATCGTGTGGTGCGCCAAATCCGGATATGTCTTTCGGACGCCGAGATAGAGCACAAACAAACCCATGGAAAACTTAAGCCCTTCAACGCGTCCATCCGTCCACTTCTTTCGCCATTTCTCTGCAACAAGTTGGCGATACAGCGCGGGTGCGTCGGCGTTCGCGATCACACAAGACGCAGATACCTGTGACCCGTCAGCAAGGCTCACCCCGGTTGCGCGCCCGTCTTCGATTTCGATTCTGGTGACTCGCTGACCAAAATGGAATCGAACTCCCTGCTGTTCGGCGAGCTTTACGAGAGCGGCAACCAGCGCCGTCGTGCCACCCTTTGCAAAGTGCACACCGTCCTTGCGCTCCAGGTGCTGTATGAGCGAGTAAATCGAAGTCGTATGAAATGGATTGCCGCCGACGAGCAGGGGTTGAAACGAGAACACCCGGCGCAGGGCCTCATCCTTGAGATAGTGCGACACAAAGCTGTATACGGAACGATCGCTGCGCAGCATGGCCATCTTAGGCAGAACGCGAAGCATGGCAGTGAAGTCGTCGAAGGGCTGGTCGCCGAGTTCTTCGAAACCAACCTTATAGATCTGTTCGACTTTTCCGAGCAAACGAACGTAGCCGTCGACGTCTGACGGAGAAAAGCGCCGTACAGCTTCAATCAACTCATCGCGGGTACCGCCGTAGTCGAAGCTGCGGCCGTCGGCGAAACATATCCTGTACCACGGCATCAAGGGAACAAACTCGACGTAGTCCCGGCGCTCTCTGCCAAACAGCGTAAAGAGCTCATCAAATAGGAAGGGGGCGGTGATGACCGTGGGCCCTGCGTCAAAAGTGTAGCCTCGCTCCCGGTAGACACCAGCCCGCCCACCTGCGGCGCTCTGGTTGTCGAAGACGTCGACCTCGAGACCGGCTGCGCGCAAACGTAACGCGGCGGCCAGTCCTCCAAAACCTGCTCCGATAACAATGGCCCGCTCCACGCTATACCCCGTGTACGAGACGATCACCGCTCTCCGGCAATTCATCTTCCACGCGGCCAGCATGCTGGACCATGCTTACCGCCCAAAGACCATAAGCCACCTTGGCGGTGAGATCGAGGATGGTAAATAGCGCCGCATCTACCAAGGGGCTCCAAAGCCGGAATCCTTCCTGGCCAACGAGGAACACGATCGGGTAAGCGAACCAAACAATGGAGAGTGCTGCGGCCTTTTTACGGTACAGTGCGCCCTCCGGGCTGCGCAATGAAAGTTCTTTAAATGGACCCCAGAGCAGAGCATAGATAGCAACGAAGGAAAGACAGCTCAGGGCGTAGAACCACCACTTCAGTGTCGGATCGTCTGTCCATCCTGCGACAAATCCAGTCGCGATCATGTACACGTCTGAGATAACGAGGCCGGCGATGAGCGCGCCGCGCTTCTTCGCGTGACCCTTGACCGCGCCGGAAACCAGGCTTAGAAGGAGCAATGGCGTTGTGATCGACCAATCGATATACCGCGCGTAGTAAAACACGCGGCCCGACGGACGTACGACCGAGCCGTGACCCAGAGCCATCAGCAGATAAAGGGTTAGAGCGAACATCGGGACCAGAAAATGAGCGATGGAATCACCCTGCTCGGAAAGGGACTTGTTCTTCTGCATCGGAAAAAAGAGAAGAATCATCCCGATCGACATCCCGATCGTGCCGATCCAAAGCCAAAGTTCAACGGTCATTTCTAAACCTTTCAACGGTCATTTCTAAACCTCAAGATAAGTACGTGCCCGTACTTCTGATGGCTCGCGTTCTTGGCAAGTTGTCATGAGGTCAGACATAAACCTCCGTGCGGTAGTAAAGCGGTACGCGGTGCGCCAAGGCCTGCCGGCGTGGACCCGTTCAATTATTAACTGCGCGATAGTTCGGGGATGGCGCCAAGGATGATAACGACCGGATGAAAGCCAACGAGCGATCTACGGTCAACACTGCAGGTAGAACTGCAGCACCGGCTCCTCGAAGAATGTCTCCTCAACTTGTACGTTGCAACAGAAGCGGATTAGACAAAAAGGGAACGAAGAAAGATGTGGGAGTTGACTCGTTCAAGGATGATCGCTGGCATCGCGAATCGCGACGCAGAAGTCGGCGCTAGGTCGATGCGTGCCGCACGACCCTCGAATGATTAACTCGACCGGCAAAGTAATTTGCTTACATGCAACCTGCCGGCCCTCCGCCCTCAATCGAGAAAATAGCAGGCCGGCGCCGATGCGGCCCATGTCGGTCGTCGGCTGGCGAACAACGGTGACCGCAGGCCTCAGCAGATCGGCTGTTTCGAAATCGTCGAAGCCGATCAGGGCGACAGACTTCGGTACGTTGACGTTAAGCTCCGCAAGCCCGTGCAGAGCATGGCGCGTGGCAAGATTGTTACCACAAAACAGTGCGCTAGGTGCTGCATGGCTGCTCAAAAGTTCGCGAAGAGCCTCTAGCATCTCGCCCTGGCTCGCATTGCCCCAACGGACATCGAGCGGGAGCCCTGCCTCCTGCATTGCCTTGCGATATCCAAGGAAACGGGCGCCGATGGTATACAGATCGGGTGAAAGTCCGAGAAAGCTGATACGCCGGTGACCGTGGGCAATCAGATGGCCAACCGCAAGATGGGCGCCATTTTCGTTTTCGACAACGACGCTGTCAAAGCGGTTTTTGCCGAGGGGACGGTCCAGGGTGACGATAGGAATGGTCTGAAATTCCAGGTTTGCCAATTGCGTGACCTTGCCTGCGGATGGAATCACCACGAGCCCTTCCGTGTGCCGGCTGAGCATAATCATCGCCTCGTTGAACTCAACCTCCGGATCCTCATACGACATCGCGATGTTCACAGAATAGCCATGTTCTTTCGCTACCAAGCTGACGGCCTGCGCGCAGAAGGCGAAGAAGGGGTCATGGAGGTTCGGCACAATGATCCCGATCTGGCGCGATCGCTGTTCGCGTAAAGAACGCGCGATCTGATTGGGGCGGTAGCCGAGCTTCTCGATCGCTTCAAAGACGCGCCTGCGGGTTTCCTCCGTCACGTGGAGGTTGCCATTGATGACCCGCGACACGGTCATGGTGCCGACACCGGCCAGCTCGGCTACATCGCGCATTCTGGCTGGTCGCGTCAACGGTGTTGAATCTCCAGATGTGGACTTTGGCGTAGGCGAGGATCATTTGGCGGCCAAGCCGCACTATGCAAACCATACCAAACCATGCAGCGCGAGCGGATCAAGGATGTGGCCACGGGGAGGTAGACATCGTGAAGACGACAACGCTGCCGGGCTCCTGTCTGAACGCTTCTGCCAAGGGTTTCACTTATCAATGTGCTGCTCTGGCAAGCATAGGGGCACGAAGACGTAACGGCGAACAGCACGGTGGAGGCATGGCGGTTGGACTTAGGGCCCCAGCTCGATTACGGTGCCGTCCTTTGTCAAGCTCGAGTAACCGATGCTGCTGGGGGTCGTCTCGAGTAGCCTTTACTGGCTCGGCGATCGCGCCGCACGGTATCGCGATCTGACCCGCCTTGCCCCCGCGGCCACAAAGATGTCTGCTTCTGCAACGCGCCATGTACATTAGCGGTTCCGGCAAAGGTGAGGTCGGGCTCAGTTGGAGCTTCTTTGAAGAGGCAGAGTGCGAAGACAACGACATGCGGGAACTGCCTCCGAAGCTGATCGAGGGGCAACGTCTCACGGCCACCAAGGACATCTCCTATCAAAGCGGAACTGGCGGCTATGATAAACGTCAGTTTGACGTCTGTTGATAGCACCGGCATGGTGCTTCGGGCTGACCGAATCAGCCCTGACGCGTTGCAAGACGAGGTTGGTGTACAGGAGGCAAGCGCTGCGGATGCATAGGAGATGCGGGATTTGGGCGACGCTTGTGGCTACGGTGCTCTGCGGCGAGCGAGTGCCGGCGGCCGGATCACAGACGAAAACGGAGGCTCGCTCCGCGCCTGTGTTGCAGTTTGCTTCGCCGGAGAGACAGGCGATGTTGGGGTTGCCGTATCAGTCTGCAATGGACAATCTGCTGCGGGTAAATGCGGTGGCGTACGCAACCCATGGCAAGGCGAGAGTTTATAACCAGACGGGTCTGCTGACGACGGAACCGGCCATGTTCTTTCGTGCGGGTGGCGGGTATGACCAACCGTGGACGCGGGATGCCTCGGTGAACAGCTGGAGTGCGGGAAGCCTGCTGGCGCCCGCGGTCGCGCGTAATACGCTGTGGTCCGTGGTGCGGCGCGATGCTCATGGCCGGCTCATCGTGCAGCAGGATGACCAGTGGTGGGATCAGGTGATCTGGGCCGTGGCGGCGTGGAATCACGTCCTGGTGACCGGGGATCGTGCGTTCCTGGTGCGTGCCTACGAGACGACGCAGGACACACTCGTTGAGGACAAGCGAAAACACTTCAATGCAGATCGCGGGTTATTTGAAGGTGCCGCGTTTTTAAACGACGGCATCGCCGGATATCCTGTGCCGCCGGCCGATGCGCGGGAGAGTCACGGATCGTTTGTGCTGAACTATCCCGGGGCGGACAAGATGATGGCCTTGAGCACGAACTGTCTCTATGTGGGCGCATACCGGGCAGCGGCACAGATGGCTACGGCAATCCATCGGCCCGCGGAGGAGGCGGTGGGCTGGACGGCGGCCGCCGACGCGCTGACGGCACGGATTCGCAAGACGTTCTGGATAGCCGACGAGGGGCGGTTCGGGTACCTGCTCTCGCCTGAGGGCAAGCTGGATGGCTCACAGGAAGGTGCGGGGCTGGCGTTTTCCTTGCTCTTTGAGATCGCCACGCCAGAACAGGCCGCGTCCGTGCTGCGAGTGGCGCATGTGGAGCCGAAGGGCATGACGGATGTTTGGCCCTCCTTCGCACGCTACAGTGAGGAGCGGCCTGGGCGCCACAACGTAGTTGTCTGGCCACCCATTCAGGGTTTCTGGGCTGAGGCTGCCGCGCGCGCGGGGGACCTGCCGGTCTTTGCTCGGGAGGTGGAGACGCTCGCTCAATTGGCGCATGGAGACCGCGACAAGTTCTGGGAGATCTACAACAGCCAGACCGGTGTGCCGGATGGCGGATGGCAGGTGGAGCATGCGTGGCTTGCCGCGCCGAATCAGACGTGGTCGGCCACGGGATACCTGCGCATGATCTATGCGGGGCTGTTTGGCATGCGGTTCCAGAGCGACGGTCTGGCGTTTGCACCGGCGCTTCCTTCAGGATGGGGCGATGTATCGCTGGCGGGTGTGCGCTACCGGCACGCCGTGCTGCGTATTCAACTGCATGGTGCGGGTACGGTCGTGCGGAGCTTTCAAGTGGACGGGGTAGAGCAGACAACGCATCTGTTGCCTGCGGGTTTAAGAGGAAAGCATAGGGTCGACATCGTGCTGGGGATCCCGTAACTCCTTGGGAGCTGCGAGGTCCCGGGTTCCACTCACGGCTGAAGATCGCTCAGGACGGGAGCGCATTGTCGGCTGCCGGCGTGAGGGGCCTGGAGCTGGATCGTAATCTTGGGGCAGACAGGACTGACCGATTCATAGGCCAGGCCGGCCGGATCGACGGAGTAGAACCCCATCATGCCGGCTCTCCCACGGTTTGCCCGAGGAATTAAATTCGAACGGAGCTTCCAGATCGGTTTCACTATATGGGTCGTAGAAGTCGCCCTACCAGCCTGGCGTCTTGTACTCAAAGAAAGTGGTCAGGCGGCTAGTACAGAGGTCAGAGCCCGTTGCGTTGGTGAGCCACGCCGTGTCCGCGGGGTGCGAACCACTGATAGTGCCAGTGTGAACCTTCGATGAATCCGGGGTCACTCCACGAGGGGTCGAGATGCGCAACCGATTGGCCATCGCATTGCGCAGCTGGAAAAAGCGGTCTTACGGATCATACGGTTTATCTCCATTCTGTAAGCACCGCGCTGCAGATCTTCGGGGCGGCCATGCACTCCATCGCCCAACCCTTTACCGTGCGGGACTTTTGACCTGCATGACGTCTCTTGCCTGTCCCGCCGTCGCCTCGCTTGTCTCGCGCTGCAGCTCACCGAAGGTCTCTATCTCCGTCTTTGCTTCAGTCGCTCTTCCCAGGGCCTTGTACGCTTTCGCAAGCAGAAAATGAATGGATGGCTCTCGTGGGCTGTCCTTTTCGGCGAGCAGCAGGTCGTCCATGGCCTTCGCAGGCTGATTCAGTTTGATCAACGCGCTGGCTCGATCCACCCGGGCCTGCATCAGGTTGGGGCAAGCCGCCACGGCTCGGTCGAGCGGCGTTAGCGCAGCCGCCAGCGCTCCGTTTTCCGCAAGAAGACTGTTGCCCAGCTTCCACTGCGTTGTACAGTTTGCAGGATCGTTGCGCAGCTCTGCTTGAAACTCCTTCTGCGCCGACTGCCAGTTGCCTTGCAGCCAGAATGCATTGCCAAGGTGATAGTGCGTGCCCGGTTGATCCGGCGCAAGCTGAACCGCCTTGTTGTACTCCGCCAGCGCACCATCGTAGTTGTGCATGCTCTCATCAATCTCGCCCGCGATCTCATGCGCCGTCACCGAGTTTGGGTCGATGGCATTGATTTGAGCCAGTGACTGCTCTGACAATCTCAGATACGTTTTGCCGAGCAGATACCAGGCCTGTTGGTCCTTGGGATTGCGCGCCAGATAGCTGCGCAAGTGCTGCGTACCCTCCTCATCATTACCAGTAGAGATGAGGAGGTGCGCCAGGGCGAGCTCCACGCGATTGTCAGCGGGATTGGCGGCGAGGGCCGCTTCGAGTTCCTTTTTCGCTTCTTCGTTCCGGCCCAGATTGGCGTCACTCAGGCCCAGCAGTGCTTGTGCGGTGTTCATGCCTGGGTCCAGAGCCAGCCCCACCCGCAGCGTGTCGGCGGCCTTTACGTACGCACCGTCATCGAAGTACAGCATCCCGAGATTGTTATACGCAGGAGCAAGATGGGGAGCCAGCTTCAGCATGGCCTGATATTTTGCGATGGAGCCCCGTGCGTCTCCGCGTTGTTGTGCGGCCTTCGCTTCGGCGTAAAGTTGTTGCACCTGCGGCGTCACCTCGCCGCTCCAGTCTTGACCTACGGCTCTCCCGCAGGCGAAGCCTGAACCGATGAGGACCAAGGCAACAATGGAGCGCGTGCGAAAACGTTGTCTTAACCGCATGGAGCGATTATAGAAGCTGAGCTTTAAAAGCACCTGCGGGCTGCCGTGGCAGCCCGCAGGCTTAGAGAACGGGAAGAGGATCAGAATTCCAATCGGAACTGAGCCTGCCCCTGCCTGTTGGTTATCTGTGATGCCGCATTGGTTACCTGGCCAAACGTTCCGCTGAGCACGTTATTATCGGGCCCCTCGAACTGCGTCCGATTGAGCAGATTGAAGTAATCGACTTGCAGGACGCCTTTGAAGCGCTCGCCGAAGAAGAAGTGCTTCTGGATATTGGCGCTCTCGTTGTACAGAGCCGGATTCCTCAGTGCTCCATAGTTTCGAAGCGCGTCGCCGAGCGTATATTGCGTTGGTGTCGGCGCAAACGCTCCAGTAGTAAAGGCTTCCGCAATCGGGCCTGTGCCTCTGAACTGGTTGCGCACGTTCGCGTAAGAGTTCGTCTTCAGGTTTACTGACTGAACCCTGTCAGGTCGATTGGCGTTGCCTTGGGTTCCGGCAAGTGGGACTTCGCTCTCGGTCACGCCGAATGCAGTACCCGCTTCATAATCGAGGATCCATCCGATCTGCCAGCCCCCCAGCAACTGCCCGGTCACGCCGTTATTGTTGAAGAACTGCTTTTTCGGGCCAATTGGCAGTTCATAAACGCCGCTCACCTTGAGCGTCTCGGGCTCGTCCGCACCTGACACCACATACTCCGGCTTCTGGTTGTACTTGTTCAACGCACTAGCCGCAAAGCTCGAAAAGCCGCTACCATTGTTGTCCAGCAGGTGCGACAACGTGTAGCCCGCCAGGAAAGACAAGCCGTTACTGAACCGCTTATCCAACTCAACCTGCAAGCTCTGGTAGTAGGTTGTGCCGGAGCCTTCGAAGTTGTTGAAGACGTAAGAGTACTGGGGGAACGGCAGGAGAGCCTGCGCCACGGTGGCAGAGCCACCGAAGTCGTTCAAGAAATTCGCGTAGGGTAGGTTCACCCCATCCAGCTGTGTCTGCCCCGGCGCGAAGACGTCGGACAGCTTCGACCCCAGTGACAGATACTGCGGATTCAGCTGGTCGGGAGTGTTGAGCTTGCTGGGCAGGTGGATCACGCGGTTGCCTACCCACGCGGCTGTAAAGAAGGTGTTGAAGGGCAGCTGGCGCTGCACGTTCATCACCCACTGTTGACTATAGGGTGCATAGCCGTCATGGACGGGGTCGAAGGCCTCAATCTGCTGGCCGCCTCCGAGCCCGGGACTGAAGGGAGTGGCCTGCGGAAGCGGCAGTTGCTGGGTGTCCCAGCTGCCGTAGGAGGAGACGTTGCTGCCGGTACTGCTGCGAACAAATGTGCCTGCCAGCAACTGGCCGTTGTTGATCGCCACCTTGTTCGTACCGTACTCATAGGCGCCGCCATCAAGGAAGGCGACCGAGAAGCCGCCCTGGACGACCGTCTTCTTATTCAACTCGTACGCAAAGCCCACCCGCGGGCCAAAGTGACCGAAGTGGGTCTGCGCCCGGTTGTAGCCGGCAGCACCTGGGAACCCACTGCCGAACTGGCTGGCAGCACCCGCGATGGGCTGCCCCGCCAGATTGACCGCTGCTGGATCCGTGGCGTTTGGGTTCAAGAACACGATCTGGTTATTATTCTCGGTGAACGGTACCTGAATGTCCCACCGAAGACCGAGATTTACTGTCAGACGCGGTGTGAACTTGATGTCGTCCTGAACGTAAGGCGATAGATCCACGTTCCGCAAACGCTCTTCTTGGTTCCCACCTCGGTTCACACTATCCGGAACCCCCAGCAGATAGCTCGCGAAGGCACTACCGTAGTTGCCGAAGTTCGGATCGCTTGAGTTCGGCGTGGACGTCGTCTTTTGGCTGAAATTAAAAGCACCATTCGTGTTGTTGAATCCGTTGTCCTGGTAGGTGCGGCGGAACTCTCCACCAATGTTGAAGGTATGCCGCCCCTTCGACCAGAGCCAGTTATTAACTGCCGAAATGCCGAGCTTGCGATTCACGGACGACACGGAACCTCCGCCCCAGTTGGTGGGTGCGTGCTGTCCGTCAAACGCGACGGTGGGAAAAACTGAGCTCTGGGCCTCGCCAGGAAAGTTGATTCCTGTCAATGCATTGATCTGGTCGTTGATCTCGCCGACCCAGCCGAATCCGGCCGTGACCGCAAGGTGATTGGTAAGCGCGTTGCTGTAGTTCAGTAGGTAAACGCTGCCGAGGGTCGGCTCCGACTCCAGGCTGCTTAGTGGATTCGGCGTCACCACAAAGGGATAGTTGATGAATGTTGAGGAGTTGTAACTGTTTCTCCATTCCGTGTAGTGGATACTCTGCCGGTCGGTGAGCTTATGATCGATCGTGAACCCAAAGACGTGCTGGATATTGGGAACGGCGTTGGGAGCAAACGCCTTGTTGCTGGTTAGACCGCCGATGCCAGTACCAACATGATCTGGATTGGGGAGATTGGCGAGCTGCGAGGCCGAGAGCGGGCTGATCCGATTGGCCGGAATGATATTTCCCGGAAACGGATGGCCGGTCTGGGGATCGTAGATCGGGATGAGCTGGCCGGTGCCGCCATTGACAAAGTCACTGAAGTTGCCCGTCTTCTCCAATGCCGTCGGAACCGTAGAGACACTTGTGTCTTCCAAGTTTTGCTTGTACCACTCCTGGCTGTACTGGAAGAACGTTCGGTCCCTGCCGTTGTACAGGTGCGGAATTCTGATCGGCCCATTGACGGTAAAGCCGTAATTATTCTCGTGGTCCGTAGGCGGCCGATTCGAACCGCCCCACACTGGGCCATTGAAGAAGCCGACCGAGTCGAACAGGTTGTTGCGATTGATCTCGAACAGATCCCCGTGGTACCGATTACCGCCGGATTTGGTCTGGTACGTCAACGCTCCCTGGCCCAGACCGAACTGGGCCGCAAACGTGGACCGCTCCACACGCACCTCCTGGATCAGCTCATAGGGCGGATTGAAGTTGCCCGTGTTGCCTTCCGTCTCAGGTTGCGGTGCGGGGATGCCGTTATACAGGATCTCCTGCTCGAAATCGACGCCGCCGCTGGTCCGGTGGGAGAAGGTATTGCCCGTTGTGCCGGGCGACAGAAACTGCAGCGTGTCGACCTGTCGGCCGCGTCCTGCTACCTCCACCGGTACGCCCGCGATGATCTCTGGATCGATCGTCGACCCTAGTTGCGGCGATGTCGTGTTCAACGTGACCTGGTCGGCGTCCACCTCGACGGTTTCGCCTGCCGATCCCGTTTGCACCTGAAAGTCGATCGTTCCGGTCGTGCTGACCTCTACAAGCACGCCCCGCTTTACCGATTTCGAGAAGCCCTTGGCGTTCACCGCAATGGTGTAGTTGCCGGGAAGAAGGCCGCGCACCGTGTAGGTTCCGGCGCTGCCCGACACAACGTGCTGCGCCACGGAGGTCGCTTCGTTGGTGATGGTGATGGCGGCGCCGCCAACCACGGCACCGCTGTTATCCGTGATGGTCCCAGTCACGCCTGCATCCGCCTGACCCGAGGCTCGCAAGCCACTCAGCAGCAGCGCGACGAGCAGTGCCATGTTGATGATCCACTTTGCCGACTTGGAACTATTGATCCACCTACACTTGAAGCGATGTGTCATCGTGACCTCGAACCCTTATATCTATCTAGAACCACTGCTCTTGAAATGGCTTGCGCCGCGATTGTCTTGAACTGGCCATCGAAGCCGGTGCAAGACTTCGTCGTGGCGATGACCGACATCGCGGGTTCCGCTTGGCCATGCGGTGTGGGAACCACAGGTAAGCACGCGCAAATGGACCCTTGGTATCGTTCCCATTTCCAACAGAAAGTCTCACGGAGATTTACTGAAATCTACCCGCGTCTTGGCATCCTGTCAACAACGCATTTAAGAGAAGGAGCGCAGTTCTGATTGTTTCTTGGTGTCCGTGGTGGTCAGACAAGCACCTTACGCATGCCCGGCTTCTTGCTTTTCGTGATCCGGCGAGTGAGAAACACTCTGCCGCACCGAGAGCAAGACTCAAGGTCTTCAAAAGATGAAATGCACGAATACGGAAAAGCGTATACATATCTCATGGCTGCAAGGAAAGCGTATGACATCGAGCGGTTCTTTCAGGTTTTGGGAGACAATACCCGGCTTCGGCTGCTGAATCTCATGAACGATCAAGAGATCTGCGTCTGCCACTTCGTACAAATTCTGGGAGGTCCCCAGCCGAAGATTTCGCGGCACCTGGCTTACCTGCGTAATACTGGCATTGTGGAGGCGCGCCGGGAAGGGAAGTGGATGCAGTACCGGATCGTTATGCCACCTCACATCGGTGCGTCAGAGGCTCTCCGTCAAACGCTCGCGTGGCTCAAGGACGAAAAGACCATGCAGGCCGATAAAGCACGGCTCACAAGGACCTGTCGCTCCCCATCAAAGTACGCCCTCCTGGAAGGCGCACCATTTCCAGCCCCTGTTACCAACGCTTCCTGCGAGGTTTGTTAGTGCCCACTGCTCCTGTAACCCGCGGTCAAATTTGCGCTCCTGCCGCTCGTAAGAAGCTGTCGTTCCTGGACCGGTTTCTGACGCTCTGGATCTTCCTCGCCATGATAATCGGTGTCGCGATCGGCCACTTTGTTCCCTCCTCGGCAAGTTTCGTCAATTGATTCCAGGTAGGCACGACGAACATCCCCATTGCTATCGGGTTGATCATTATGATATTTCCGCCCTTGGCGAAGGTGCGCTACGAAAAACTTGGAGAGGTCTTCCGCAATAGGCGCGTGCTGGGCCTCTCGCTCGTGCAGAACTGGCTTATCGGCCCGGTCTTGATGTTCCTCCTGGCGATCTTCTTCCTGCGCGGCGAACCGGCGTACATGCGCGGTCTGATCCTGATCGGCATCGCCCGCTGTATCGCGATGGTGCTGGTCTGGAGCGAACTGGCCGAAGGGGACACGGACTACGTTGCCGGCCTAGTCGCTATCAACAGCGTCTTTTAAGTGCTTTTCTATAACCTCTACGCCTGGGTCTTTCTAACCGTGCTGCCGAAGTTCTGCGGCCTGGAGGGAAGTGTGGTTTCCATCGGAATAGGGTAAATCGCCAAGAGCGTTGGCTTATACCTGGGTATTCCGTTCATCGCAGGGTTCCTGATCCGCTCCGTTCTCATCCGGGCCAAAGGAGAAGACTGGTACAGGACCCGCTTCGTTCCGCGTACAAGCCCGCTAACCCTCTTCGCTTTGCTCTTCACCATTCTCGTGATGTTCTCGCTGAAGGGCGACTTGATCGTGCGACTCCCCCTCGATGTGGTCAAGATTGCCATCCCGCTCGTCATCTACTTTCTCATCATGTTTCTGGTGAGCTTCTGGATGGGCAAGAAGCTCGGAGCAGATTACGCCCAGTCCGCTACGCTCTCCTTCACGGCTGCTGAGAACAACTTTGAGCTGGCAATCGCGGTCGCTGTAGCGGTCTTTGGGTTGAACTCGGGAGAGGCTTTTTGTTGGTGTCGTCGGACCGTTGATTTAAGTGCCAGCCCTGATCGCACTGGTCAATATGGCGTTCTGGATCCGCCGAAAGTATTTCAAGGCCGGGAGCACCGGGTTTGCCGTTCGCCCGGTTGAAGATGCTCTCTAACCCCTCCAGCGACAAGGGTTCTGCCACACCATGGCTTTGCTCCATAGGAACTCCGGATGATAGGAAAGGCTGTTGCCCGATCAATCTTCTGCATCTTGAACGCGTTGTTTCACTAGGCCTGTGATCCCCGCGTTGACGGACTGTTTCTGCTTCTTGGTGCTTAAGGTGATGATACTGGCGTCAGTCGGTTCCGCAGGCGCATTGATCGTGAGGGGTGTGCGCCGCTGTGGTGGCTGAACGGGAACGGTAGGGCTATTGAAGAGCGATGTTCGGCACTCGTCTCGCGAACTAGCCACGCTGAAGCGCTAGGCAAAGCGCGGTCAATCGCTTTGTATGGGGTGTCGGTACGGTATCGAACTTAATGCGAGAACAAGCGACGTATCGCATCTTTATACAGCTGGATGGGCATGGCTGTGCCTCACCGGTGAAGCAACTCACGAGAAGTTCGATTGCGATTCACCGGTTTAGAGATTCGCTTTCCGTTACGTCCAGATGCCGCTGGTGCTGTTTGGGAGTACACGGTCTATAGTGTCGATCGCTGCAGCAGCCTTGAAGGCAAAAGGCTTGATTGAGTATCGTCGCGGGAGATTCAGCTCCTCGAGATGAAGGAAACTTGAATCTGAAGCAGTATGAATGTTATAGGTGCTACGCACCTGTCTGAAGAGTGTTTGCCGAATGGGAGAATGGGAGCCCCTTTGAATAGTTGGCTCTACCAGTCAGCCTCCTTTCGTCCGACTATGCCTGTATCGGCCATCTGTCCCAACAGCAATGCTGAAAAGAACACACCCCGGCCATCAACGAACCGGACGACTGCCCCACCTCCTACCTCTACACGGCGACAATCAAGAGCGTCTCTTCCAAAACCACGAGTTCAGAATTGGCACGAAAAGCTCCCGTATGCCAAGAGAATGACATTCGTGTCACTGGCGAAACCGCAAAAGGATAGGCATCCTTAATAGATCGGACCAGACGCTCTTCTCTGCGTTCGGCCACGGAAATCTTCTATGTTTATCGTTACTATCATCGCCGCTGTACTTCCTATCGGTGCTGTACTTGCCCTTATCATCGTTCGTAAAAATCACAGCTCGCGTGCCGGCTAAAGCGGCTTGGTAGAAGCCACCGAGCAAACCCATGGAAACAGTGGACCCGCTTTGGGTCGCTCGCACACCGGTGCCGATTAGCGATCGTGCAGCGCTGAGCTTCGATCGCGACCGTGGTTGACTGTAATACTGATGCCGTACATAGGTCATACCGACTTCAAGAGTCCGGCTGTGGACTTGGTTCGTTTCACCGGAACCCACTAAAGGAGACGGCTGTCTTCAAGTGAGATGTCGCCTAAAGCGACTGCTCAACATGCACGAAGTTCTTGCCGGCGAAAAACCGCAGGAGCAAGAGACCTTTCCGAGTTGTCACCGGCCGTAAGGCTTACTTGCCTGCGAAATTACGGCAGCGACAAACGCCTTCGGCGGTTTACAAGCCCGACCGTTGCGGCGAGCGCTGTGCCGAGCAGCACAAGACTGCTTGGCTCTGGCGTTACCGCCGTTGCGACTGCAGGGATGTAGCCGCTCACGGTGGAAGTCGAGCTGTCAATGGCGGAAACCAATCCCGGAGTAAAGTTGGTCGCATTCGTCTGGATCAGTAGAGAAGCTGAGCTCGCGCCATTGCCTATGGCATCACTTCCAGGAAAGTCGAATGAGATAACGCCGTCAAGACTTTCGTCCACGGTCAGAGGAATATCTCCAGTCCCTTCATACCCCACGTTTGTCGAAAAGTATTGAAACCCATGCGTGGTGGTCGGGGTGGCCCCGTCGCCTGTTGTCACGTGCTCCAGCGCATTGCCGCTCGTGTCTGTGACCTGGATCAGGAAGGTTAGGCAGCCGGTTCCACAGGTGATGCTGAATGGGCTTTGCGTATCTTGGAATACCGTCTCCATCCAGGTTCCGGTAAACGTGATTGCACTAAGTGGGCCACTGGCCGTCGCGACCGTGTTCGCGGAAGTCAAGGCGCCTGCCGTTGTCGTAGCGGCAAGAACCGTCTCTCCGGGAACAATAGGGGTTGCGAAGGCGGACAAGGGAGCCATCATGAGCACAGCGGAGAAAGGAAGAAGGGTCAGCTTACGTTGCATGGGTAAGTCCTCAAGAAAGCTCAGGCCAGAACGACTACGTCTGCAGCCGTTCGAACAAAGTGGCTGACGAGGCGCAAAAGCGCGGGGAACGGTCGATGCCAGGAAGCACGCCAAGTACTGATGTACTCACTCAGCGTGCTACAGGAGTCTCGGGGCGTCTGTATGACTTCGCACTTACAGGAAAATCGCTCGCCGTCTCGCGAGTCATTGGACCCTCGAGTACTGCACAAGGTTCTCGCACCATCTGCTCGGAGGTGGTGACGTGAGCCTGTACGCAGGCCGCCGGGCGGCTTCTCGCATCTGGGCGCTGCATGAAGACGCGGTTCAGGCTGTGCTTGGTTCCCATCAGAGCAGAGATGCCGATTGCCGATTCATGGCCAAACATGCCGACCTCGACCTCGAAACCGTCTTAGAAAATGGTCGCGATGGACCCGATCCCTTCCTCCACGAAGAACACGTGGCGGATCGGCTGTCCAGGCTCCTCCAAGTTGTGCCTGACTTTAAGCTGCACAGAACGGAGTTGAAGACGCTGGATGATCGCGGAATCCAGGTGCTGAAAGATCGTGTTACGAAAGGGTTGAACTTTGCATGAGCAGGCGAAGGACCACGTATCTTGAGCGACTTTGATTGGATGAGGAGCATGGATGCTCAGTTTTTCTTGAGGGCAAAGCCGGTGTCGAAATCAGCGGTAGTTTCAAGATGCTCGCGCACGACGCGGTAGCATTCGCAGGTTTCGCGTTCGAGGCCTTTCACATCCAGAATCTGGATTGCCCCCCGTCGATAATCAATTAGCCCCTTGGCTTTAAGGTGCGCCGCCGCAATGCTTATTGTGGATCTCGTACTGCCCAGCATCTGGGAGACGAACTCCTGGGCCATGGCAAGATGTTCCTGATTCGCTCGATCACGGCAGATGAGAAGCCAACGAGCCAGTCGCTGCTCATAGGTACGCATGGCGTTGCACGCCGCGTTTTGCATTGACAGCGTGAGCTGAACCTGCACATACCGGAGAGCCAGGTCATGGAACCGACCATGTCTTGCGAATGCGCACTTGCAGCCTGAAGCGAAGAGGAATAGCCGTGTCCCGCCAAACTACATGGTGATTTTGCTAAGGCTGCGCCTCAGAAGTCCTTTGGGAGCAGGGTTTCTAACCGGCAAGTACAACTCGAAGGCTGACGGCGCAGTCGCGACGGCAGGGGGACGACTCGACTCTGACAGTCAGCCCTTCCGCATGTTCAAACAATGAAAATGGAAGATTCTTACTGACTGCGAGCTTTGCCTCAAGGTGAGCCGACGCCCGGCGGTCCTGCTCGAGATCTTCCGGTGGGTAGTGCAGGGAAAGACCGTATTCCTGCAAAAATGTGTGAACTTAAAAACTTAAAAAGGAGACTCCTCCGGTGCACACGGATCTCCAGGTCGCTCACCTTCCTCAAACCCCGGCGTTGCTGCGACAGAAGAGAACGGTCTGCCAGAAGTGGGCTAAGCTTGTCTGCCAGAAGGGTCCAGAAGGGTAGAGCGCGTTGTTTCGACGGGCATAGTGACCTCGGGGGCTGTCGGTTCAATTTGCCTCCGCTGCCGCCTAAGAAGGGCTGTGTGCACGAGTGCCAGGTTTCGTGCGTCTGCCAAGGCAGTGTGAGGAACGCCAGAGAAGACGAGACCCATTAATTCGACAGCTGTCTGCAGGCCGGGTTGATCCCTCCGCAGGGACAGATGCCAGAAGAGCTGCGCAATATCCCGAATGTTCCGGAGGGGAAACGGAACCTGGTGTTTCCGGCATTCGGCTTGCAGCAAATCTGCGTCCCGACCCCAACAGCAGCAAAGCTTCTCCGCGGGAGCGAAGTCGGCGATGAAGCGGGCCAGGACCTCTGGAAACCGAGGCGCTGATTCCAGGTCCTCCTGCATGATACCGGTAAGGTTTGTGCACCGGGTGCTCACATAGAGGTGTCGGGGCCGGATGAAGTAAGCCGCCTCACGAACCAGACGTAGATCATTCAGGTCCACCTCCACTGCGCCGATCTCAATGATCTCCGGCGCGCGTCCTGCAGGCGGAGGTCCGTTCCAGCAATTTAGTTCTAGATCGATATAGAGGGCAGTGGAGTGAACAGGAGTCGCGCTCATGTTTTGTCGCTTTTTTACTCGCTTTTAGCATAGCTGTTGTTGAGCAAACCGCGCCCTCTCGTAAAGAAGCGGCGCTCCAGAGGTTCAGGAGCACCGCTCGTCACTTCCTGTTTCACCTCGCGGATCAGCTTGCCGGTAAGGGAGCCTTGCTCGGCGCCAGGATGTCGTCCAGCCGATCGGGCGTGCCGGCTATGCGCTGCAGCGACGGGTATCGCAGGCCGTCGAAGTACGGCAGCGCGATCGTTTTGTAGTCCTCTCCACGTTTGAACTCTAGCTGCAACGGCTGCTTCGTCTTCTCGGCGTCAAGAATCGCTGCCCGCAGTCCCTTCCCGGTGTAAGTGGTGCCATTCACCGAGACAAACGTCATGCCCGGTGTGATCCCCGCCTTGAACGCCGGGCTATCCCAACTTACGTTCCCGACCGTCGCCGGACCGCCGTCCTTTGGCTCACCCACGGTCAACCCTAGCGAGGTCGAGAAGTCCGAGGCGCCGAACTCCTTCAGCTCGTCCTGATACCACTGCGTCGGCGTGTCCGTGTAGACCAGCTTGTATCCTCCTTGGGTGAATCCGTTCGTGGGCACCTCGGGGTGTAGATCGTAAACGCGTGTTTGGAGAAAGCCCTTCCAGTCATAGGGCGCCACTGCGTTCAGGTCGCGAACCACATCCTCGAACGTGTACGTGTCGGTGATAAAGCTGCCGTTGTACACGCCGAAGAACCGTTTGCAGAAGTCATCCAATGACTTCTGGCCACCGGTCAGCTCGCGGATCTTGGTGTCGGCATCCAGCCAGATCAGCATGCCTTCGGTGTAGTAGTCCTCCGGGCGCTGCCAGCTAACCCAACTCACCGGGCGGCGGTGCGAGACGATTTCCTGGTGGGTGGTGTCCACCAGCGGTCGCCAGTCCCGGCCCCTGTCGACCGCAAAGCCCGCCGCCGTGTAGGCCAGGATGTCACGCGTCTGCTCGGGAGTACGCATGCCGGCGCGTGCGGTCAGGATGTTGCCCCAGTACTGCGTCATGCCCTCGTAGACCCAAAGCAGGTCGTCCTGCATGGGAACGTTGAAGTTTGGCGTCCACAGGTCGGCCGGGCGCCGGAACTTGCCGTCCCAGGAGTGTGTGTACTCATGGCCCAGTAGGTCGCGATCCAGCACGCCCTCTGACCATTTAGTCAGGTACTCCGCCGGCCAGCCATCCTCGCTGGATTGATGATGCTCTAGCCCCACACCGCCCACCTGGTCGCTCACCAGCAGAAGGAAGTCGTAATGCTTGTAGTGATGCGAGCCGTAGAGCTTGTCCGCCTCCAGCGTCAACTTCTTGAAGCCGGCCACGGCCTCCGGGGGCGCCACGACGTCTTCAGCTGTGTCGCCGACGATGTTGATGTGCACGGTGTCCGTCGGCGTGGGCGACAGATCCAGCCGAGCCATATATAAACCCGCAAACAGCGGTGAATCGACCAGCGTATTCAGCGGCGTGCGCTCAAACTTCACCGTCCCGTTGTCGTTCGAGGATGTCTCGAGTGCTGTGGCGTACTTCCAGCCCTCGGGCAGCTTGAGCGTGGCGTCGACCGGGATGTCCCGCGAGTAGAAGCCAGCCGGGTACATCACCACCTCGTTCCACTCCAGGTCCGCCATCACATTTGAAATTTCGATCCGTCCAGCGCCGGGCTTGACCGGCGAAAGATAATCAAAGTCCACGGTAACCGTCTTCGCCCCCGCCGGTAGCGGAACGTGGAAGGCGTAGACGTTCACGCGGTCTCGCACCCACTGCACACGTTTTTCGTCCACGGCGGTGATGATGCCGCCTAGCGCCTGGAGCGGACCGGACGGCGCATGATCACCCGGAATCCACTCCGGATAGAGCAGGACGAGTTCCTCGGCGCGCGGCTCGACCGGGATCTCCTCATGCACATGCTCCACACGATCGACATTGTTGCGGAGGTCCACCGAAAGGGAGATCGGCCCAACATAGGGCTTGTCGACAGGCGCAATGATGGGCGGCGGCATCGGAACGGGCTCGGGCTGTGCCTGGGGCTTGGATTGCGCCAGAGCGAAAGGAACCAGGACCGCGGCAGCCAGGGGCAGAAGCAAACGGGAACGCATCATATGTACCAGTGTAGCCATGCTAAGCGCGTGAAGTCCGGGCAACGAGCCAGCTTGCACGGTAAGCACCAGAACCAGGGGGAAGCAGACTGCGTGAAGTTGGCATCTCCGGAGTACACGGCCGTTACAACCACATCCCCGGCGGGGAAAGCCCCGTGGTGTAGCTCGCGCTGCCATTGACGAGCGTGCCTGTGCCGACGAGGGTTTGGCCTTCGTAAAAGGCCACGCTGCCGGTGGGCGTAACGATGTTTAGCGGAGAGGTGGTAGCGCTGAGGGTGAGGTTCGTATTGGAGAGCAGGAGCGATGTGGCCGTTCCAGCCTACGAACCGTGAGCGAGCCGCTGGTCGCGTTCACGGTGTAGTTAGCCAGGTTGACACCGGCTACCGAGGGCACGATGGGGCAGCTGCCGACAATGCTCGTCAGAGCGGCGGCGCCTGTGAAGGACTCTGTAAAGGTGTCGCCGTTGACTGCGCCGGAGACCGTACCGGTGAAGGTGGGATTGGCTATGCCAAAGACACGGGCCACATTGCTGGCAGTGATGGTCAGCGTCCCCTTGCTCAGGACGAGGGGTACCGTCAACATTGCGTGCTGTAGTTCGCTGTGTCTGTCGGCGTGAAGGTAATTGAGAGCGTTTGCAGCCCTGCCAGCAGAATGGTGCCGAGCGCGGGCGTGTAGACAAAGGAGCCAAGCGTGGGTGAAGTCGCGTTCAGCTGCGCCGCCGAGAGGGCGGTGCCGTAAAGGACGGAAGCGGGTGAGTTCCACGTGAGGCTGGGCGTGGCAGACGTGACGGTGAGGGTGCCGGTCGCCTGCCTGACGGAGTAGTTCGCGAGATCGGCACCGGTGACGGTATGGGTGATAGGGTAGCTGCCGACACCGCTGGCAGTTGTGGCCGTGGTCGAGCCTGTCACGATCAAGTAGTCGCCATGAAGGGCTCCGGTGACGAAGCCCAGGAACGCTGCATTCGTCATGCCGTACCGGCAGCCTTCTTCCCGCACTCTTCTTGGCTGCGCGCTTGCGGGGTGCCATCTGCTCGTTGCCCTCAAGCCGCCCTTCGCTCTGGATCGTAGCCTGTACCTGGTCGCGGAGTTGCTGAAGCCGCTCGATCTCGGCTTCGATTTGCTGATGTACTCGGTGGATTGCTGAATGAACATTGTTGCTATCTTTCCAGAAGAGCTGGTCCCTCTAGAAAGTCTCTACCTTTACGTTCGCGGCTCTCAGGAGTGCGAAGAAATTCAGTTAATGTGAATTTCCGAGAAGCGCAAGACCTGGCACGCTCCCTAGGAGCCGGCTGCGTGATGATCTCACTCACTATCGCCTCGGGGATCTGCTCTTTGATTTGATCCAGAAACGCCTAGAGATGTTTTTTGACAGTTTGCACGTCCTCTTCTCTGACGGTCATGGTCATCTCAAAGGTCTTCGTATCCATGCAGCTACGTCAGCCGTCTGCGAGCCTTTCCGGCATAACCCTTCGTTCACCGTCTGAGTCTGAAATGGCCAACTTCCCACAAATGCGTTTACGAAGACTTAACGCTCCTATCATGGCTGGTCGGAGGCTACCTGACTTGCAATGAGGGTGCGGGCCGGTCTTGGATCGACGGCCCGCATTTGCCAATGGACGGAACTGACTTCCCATGGCATCACGGCGGACGCCCCATCCTCATCAGGGTACGGGGGTACTTGCGCCTAGGTGCAAGCAATGCTGAACTCCTACCGCTTACCTGAACTACCCGGCCCTGCTCGAAACCCTGAAAGCCCGGAGTTATCGGGCCAGCCGCGTGCCGCTTTGACACTCAAGCAAGAGACCATCCAGCTCTTCTGATCCATAGGGCACGTGCGCTCTAAGGCATTGTTACTGCTTTCGCTGTACTTCTCTCATCATCGATAGACCCGGGTAGTGAAGTCTTGAGGAAGCTACCAACGACCGCGGCCAGAAGGTACATCAGCGCGAAGATCCAGATCACGCCAGAGACTCCGATGCGCGGCAGGAAGATGCCGGCGATCGCGGGGCCCAGCCAGATGCTGATGCCGGAACCGAGGTTGAACACTGAAAGCGCCGCGCCGCGGGATTGTGGTGCAAGCGTAGCCATGATGGCTCCCAACGGGACGAAGCCGGCGAGCGCCGCTCCGTAGGCCATACCCGCAAGCATGACGTAGGCGTAGTTGGCGCCGAAGATATGTGGGACATAGTAAAGTCCAAGGGCAGCGGCCGCGCAACCGCAGGCGCCGACGACGGTGATCACCGTACGCCAACCGATCTTGTCCCCGACCCAGCCCCAGAATAGGTTGAAGAAGATGTTCGTGGCGAACATGACGGTTAAAATCTGCAGCCACTGCTGGAGTGAGAAGCCCACCGTGTGAATGTAGAAGATGGGCAGAAAGAGCAGAAATCCGAACTCCGAGGTGGTCGTGATAATGGCAACAATACCGCCAAGACCAACCTTCGGAACCTCCCAGACGATCGAAATCCCCGATAGCAGAACACGGAACGGGTGTTCGTTCCCCTTCCGAAACGGTTTCGCGCCACGCGGCTCTCTTATCCCGAGCAATGCGATGAGCCCACCGAGCGCGACGAACGCAACGGAGTACCAGAGTGTCCTGTATGGGCCGTTGCGCGTGACAGAGTAGCTGGCGAAGAGCGAGCCTAGCGTGGGTAGACCCCCGGTGCGCGCAAACCAAAACCAACCCACGGAGGTGGCGAGATACCGGTGCGGTGTGATCTCGGTGACCCAAACCAGGAAGCCAAAGGCGAAGAGCGGATAGCCGAGGCCGCGAACCATATAGCTAAGCAGAATGACCGGATAGTTATGCTTGGCCAGGCCTAGAGTCAGGAAGGGAACTTCGAGGACAAGCCAGATGACCAAGCCGGCCCACATCACCTTCTTGGGGCCCAGCAGATCGGAGAGCACACCGCTGAGCCAAGAAGCCAATGCGGCAGCCACGCCGTAAAGCGTAAAGACGAGCGCTATCTTGTTCTGGCTGAAGTGAAGGTCAAGCATGTAGGGCGAGAGGAACCCGGACTCAACACCGTCGCCAATCATGAACAGCAGAAGGCCAAGGTACCCAATAGCAAGCTGTGGGTGCATACCAAGCTTCTCTCTTACGCTGAGCTTCTGCGTCATGGGAGTTACTCTCCTGATGCGGCTGCGGTGTAGCGGCGAATGGATTCTCGTGCACCGAAGGAGCCGAGCGATTTGAGTGCCGCTTCCACCTCGTTAGCGAAGGCTGCTTCGGAAAAGTAAGCAGGGCCAAATAGAGATTTGACGGCGAGGAAGGGCCGGGGGTCATCGCCGATGGACTTTGTTGCCCGCTTGAGTTCCCCGGCGCGAGCATCGACCACTTCAATGGCGCTGCCTCGTTCATCCAACGGCGATTGCAGGTACTTGATCCACGCGGCGATCACGAGGCTCAGCAGCTTTGTGGAGCTACGCTTTTCCGCAAGCTCAACGATCGAGGGCAGTACCCACTTGGGCATCTTGGCTGAGCCCTCCGAGCAGAGGCGGGCGACTCGATCGTTGATTGTCGGGTTGCTAAAACGTTCGATGAGACTGCGCTTGTAATCAAGCAGGTTCGTGCCCAGGATGATGGGAACGACCGGTGTCACCTCCTCCATGAAGGCTTTAATGAAAGCTTCAAAATAGGGGTCCTGCATCACCTCATGCGCGAAGGTGTAGCCTGCAAGCGCGCCTAGGTAAGCCATCGCCATGTGGCTGGCGTTTAACAGGCGAATCTTCATGAGTTCGTAAGGTAAAACGTCGGTAACGATCTCTGCGCCAGCCTCTTGCCATGGCGGACGTTGATTGCAGAAGCTGTCCTCGATCACCCATTGCAGGAATGGTTCCGTGACAACAGGCCAGGCATCGTCGATGCCGAAGCTGGCCCGGAGCTGCTCCCGGTCCGCCGCGGTGGTTGCGGGAGTGATGCGATCAACCATACTGTTCGGAAACGCTACATTGTCCCCGATCCAACGTAACAGTCCTGTTTCTTGCAGTTCGGCTAGACCGAGAAGCACCTTGCGCATGACGTGGCCGTTCCCCTGCAGGTTGTCGCACGACATGACAGTGAAGGGTGCGATGCCGCGGTCACGGCGCCGCCTGAGTGCTGCGGTGAGAAAGCCAAGGGAGGTGACAGGTGAATCCGGTTCGTGAACATCGTGCTGAATCAATGGATCATCGTGCGCAAATTCGCCGGTGCCTTCATGAAGGAAATACCCGCCCTCCGTAATGGTGAGCGAAACGAGTCGCGTTTCTGCATCCGCCAAACGCTCGATGGCGGCTTCGCGATCTTCCGGCGCGAAGGAGAAGTCCACGATGGAGCCGATCACGCGCGCGGACTGCTTCTGAGCGCTGCGCACCAGCAATGTGTAAAGGTAGTCTTGCCCACGGAGAGAGTCGCGCATAGCGCGATCATTCGGCAGCACGCCCATGCCGCACTCACCCCATCCCGAAAGCGCGCCGCTGCTAAGCAGGCTGTCCAGATAAACAGCTTGGTGTGCCCGGTGGAAGGCGCCGACACCTATATGTACGGTGTGGGGGTGCAAGGCCTTGCGATCGTATGCCGGTCGCGTAACGTCCCGATCGAGGACGAACAATGTTGCGTCGGAGAGTCGAGTAGGAGTACCAGTCGCCATTCAGTCATCATCCCGTTCAAAGCTTTGAACTACCGTGCATGCCGCAGATGTTGTCGACCAAGAATAGGCTATTACGGAAGTAACTGGTTGATGCAGTCGTACTAAAAAGGAAAGATTTATGGAATGCGCTTCCGGGTTCCTGGCGACAACGGCGTTTGTAAGGACCTATGGAAGTTCATCTCTTTGCGCCAAAACGCACTGCTGAGACACCCTCAGACCTCGCAGAGTTGTTTCACCGTGCCCGGCATGTCAGGGTCTTTGTGGATTGGACAGATGGAGACCTTGGGGGTCTTCAAAGCGCAGGATAGCTCCCCATCCGTAGTAATTGATGATCTTGGGGTCTTCGTGGATGGCGTTGTGGAGCACCAGGGTGATCTGGTTGGGACCTTTGTGCAGGGGGATGCGGAAGCTGCCATTTTCGAGCGAGAGTCGGCCATCGGGTTCGCGGCGTTCGCTGTCAGGGTAGTAGTAGTTTTTCCCCTGGGTGATCAGTTTCCCGTTGACGAAGACCCAGGCGTGGCCGAGCCAGCCGAGCTGGACGAGTTTGTCCTGCACGGTTGACGAGTTGACTGTGGTCCGGAGCCAGGTGAGCGCTGTTGGTTGGAGGACGAGCTGGTACTCGCGGTTGAGATTGACGAGGCCGGAGTGGTCGGCAGTCACGGGCTTCCAGTTGCTGCCGGAGGGTGCTTCGGAGAAGGCGGGATCCTGGCCGGGCCGGACGGAGGTTTGCGGACCGAGCTGCCACTGGCGGACCATGCCGGCATCCGTGGCGGCGGGGTCTGGTGTGGGCTGCGGGCTCAGGCCTTCTACGGCTCCGGGCGTGATGGTGAGATTGGCAAAGACAGCGGGACCGCGTAGCTGGATGAGGCCCTCGGTGGAGGAGCTTTCAAGGTTTCCGACGGCGAGGATGGGCTGCGGCGCGCGGTTGATATAGACATTCATGCGGCGGCCGCTGACGACGAGTTTGTAGTGGTTCCAGCCGTCAAGGATGGGGGCCTGTGTCTGGTATTGCGGATAGACGTTCCAGAGCATGAAGCCGTGGATAACAGGCGCGTACTGGATGCAGTCGTTGGAGGCGCGGCACTCGGGCAAACTGCGCAGGTAGAACTCTTCGGCATCTTGATGGCCGGGCTCGCCGTGAAGGCGGAACTGGATGCCGGGAATGTCCTGGGCCGTCGCTTTCATGTCGAATTCAATGGTTCCGTCGCCAAAGCTAAGACCGTTCAGCACGACAGAGCCGTTCTTGAGGACGATGGCGCCCTGCGGGAAGCCCTCGTGACCGATGAATCTTACATCGGTCTTGTCAGGATTGTTTACGTCCTGAACGGGCTGCCAGTGGTCGGCGGTGAGAGGGACCTTAATGGGCGTGGCGGCATGGAGAACTGGTGCGACAAAACAGAGCAGGAGCGTAGAAGCGCGAAAATGACGCATCGGTAATTCATTCCTTGTAGGGAGCTGGCGGTTCGACGCGGTAGATGAGGCGACTGATGTGTTCGCATCGGCTCGAGATAGTAGGAGGATGCGACGCTTAACGCTTTTGTGACCTTCTACATAATTGTCGATGAGGGAGCGCCTATGGGATTCTGGTAGACGGGAGGAAGGACACTCCCTACAAGTCACGTTGTCGGAAAGTAATCCGGCTCTTGTACCGCCCTAGTCGAATTTTCTTCGGGTCGAATCCAGTCCCCATTTCCCTGGCTGGGCTTTCTTTCCTTCCAGCACCGCAACCTGCTCGTCGCCTAAGAGCAGATCAACGATACCTTTGCCCTGACCGATGGCATAATCGAGACGCTGCCATGTCTTGAGACAACTCGCTGGCATCGTAGCGTAGGAAAAGGTCTCTGATCTTGTAGCTGTCTGCGAAGACGAACCGGCGAGGAAAGATGTAGGGAGCCGGAGCGGTACGGAAAACACCTTCCACCGGCCTCTTCTCCCGTCGATACGCCTGAACGGAAAGCAGCCGCTATTCCCGGACATGGTCCTAGATAACTATGTCCGGCCAGCGGTCGTATGGCCGGCATCTCGGGAAAGACTATCGGCTGGCACTCGTTCCGGCACTCGCTGCTACCAACCTGCGCAGTCTGGGCGTAGACGTAAAGACGGCGCAGGAACTCCTGCGGCATGCCAACAGCCGCACCACCCTGTACCCTTACACCCGTGCGATTTCATCCGAAAAGCCGCAAGCGAGCGGGCGCCAGCTTGAACTGCTCATTGGAGGTTCGCCCTCGGTACCGTCGAGCGTACCGTCAGGCCGGGAAGCGATCGCTTCCTGAATCTGTAAACTGTTCATTTCATTGGACTTATTTGGTGGGCACAGCAGGATTCGAACCTACGACTTCCACCGTGTGAAGGTGGCACTCTACCGCTGAGTTATGCGCCCGACGACGACCAGCACCAGTCCATGGACTTCCGCCCTAGTACCCCTGCAGGTTTCTAGCATATCACCTGCGTTGGACGCTGAAAGCTGGATTTGGGGAAGAAAGGCTCTGCTGGCAGCGTTCTGGAGGAGAGCTTGTAAGAATGCGGTGGAGAACTCGGGGCAACGGCCGTGCGTGTACCTTTTGGGGAGAGCGGGGCAAGGGTGAAACGGCTACAATACCAGGCTGATGCCGCGTGAGCCAATGGTCGGTGCCGGGAACGCTCCTGAGGGGGTAACAAACGGCGAGAATCCTCCACAAACTCCGCAACCTCCGTCCGGGACGCGGGTTGAGGAGGATATGGGTACGCTTGCCATTCATCCCGGACTCTCCCAAGGCCAATCGCTTGACGAGGTCAAGCGGTCGTATCCCGCAACGACCATCGATAACAGCCCCGAAGCGGTTATGCGGCGGGCAGAGGCGTCGCGCTGCGGCGACTACTCCAAGTTGACCGATGCCGAGGTGATGCTCGAGCTGAAGGCCGGCAACATGGCCGCCTTCGATGTGCTGCTGGCGAAGTATCGGAAGCCGATCATTCATTTCATGTTTCGCATGGTGCACAACCAGGCTGTGGCGGAGGAACTGGCGCAGGAGGTCTTTTTGAGGGTCTATCGCTCGCGCGAGACCTACCGTGCCGAAGCGCGCTTCAGTACCTGGGTCTACCGCATCGCCACAAATCTGGGTGTGAATCACGCCCGCGACACCCGGCATGAACGGACCGCTGCCACGGTGCATCTGGATGAGCCGGATACCGAGACCGGTACGACCCCTGACCTGGCCGACAATCGTCCCACCGTGGAGTCCAGACTGCTGCGGGATGAGCGCATGGCCGCCATCCGAGAGCACGTGATGGCCCTGCCGGAGCGGCAGCGTACGGCCGTGCTGCTGCACAAGTATGAGGAGCTGGATTACAAAAGCATTGGCGAGGTGTTGAAGCTGTCCGAGTCGGCTACCAAGTCTCTGCTCTTCCGGGCGTACCAGACTCTGCGCGAAAAGCTGAAGGGGTTTGTATGAGCGCCTTCGTAAACCGATCCGCACATCCCGCGCCGGATCGTTTGCTCTCTTTCCAGGGGTGCCGGCATTGCCTTTCGGCCCTCGCTTATGGTGTAACAAACCCGCTGGCTGCCGGCCGTGGGAGGTCCAAATGACACAGATAGACTGCAAGATCTGCTACACCCTACTACCGGACCTGTTATTCGAGCCCGATCTCCCGCAACCGGAGGCGCGAGCTCACCTGCTTGCCTGTGCCGAATGCCGGAAGGAGTTTCACGAACTGCAGGCGACTATGGGCGTGTTGGACGCCTGGACAGCCCCGGAGCCCAGCCCGTATTTTGACACCCGGGTACGTGCGCGATTGCGAGCGGCGCAGGCGGAGGCGCCGGAGGGTCTGTGGGAGCGGCTGGTGGATACGCTCCGTTTTGGTACGGGCATCGGACGGCGCGTCGCGTTGGCCGGGACCTTTTTGTTCATCCTTCTGCTGGGGGGAGGAACAGCGGCGACGGTGTGGAGCGGGCATCATGAGGCGCCCGCGACGTCGTCTCCGACCGTGAACGATCTTCGTATCTTTGACAATAATGCCCAGGCCCTGCAGCAGATGGATCTGCTGGATGAGCCTGGCTCTGACCCAAATGCACCTCAGCCCCAGAGTTAAGGACCGGATCGGGAAGGGCACAGATCCCGACCCGCTGCCACATCGGTTTTCTATATGATGGAGCTTCGCGAACCAAGGTTGAGAGGAACGATCAGGCGGGAGAGAAGCGTTGCGTATGCTGGATCGGCTCGCTTCCGGGGACATGGCTGAAGTGGGCACAACTCGCACGTGGAAGACGCGGCGCCAGGTGGGCAAAACCTCCTGGAGACAGGTGCAGCGTGCCATGTTTGGGAGAATGATGACCTGCCTCCGGGCGACCGTGAGTCTTACAGTTTTCGGTTCAGCTCTGGGTTTGCTGTTGCCTTCCTTGGCAGCGGCAGCCGGTCCCGGCCGGCAACAGGCCCCGGCACCCATCGAGCGCCGGCCTCCTGAAGCGCATCGCCAAAACAATGGCTTTCCGACAGTCCAGGCGGCTCCGGCCGGGCAGGCATCGGCAAGGCAGGGGTCTGCAGGGGAGCGGCGCGGCTTTCGCGGACCCCACGGCGAGCATCTTGCGGGTTGGTTGAATCAGCACAGCAACCTCAACCTGCAGCAGCAGGAACAGGCACTCGATCAGGAGCCTGGCTTCCATGACCTGCCGCCGGAGACGCAGCAGCGCTACCGCAACCGCCTGGCCCAGCTGGACGCCATGAACCCGCAGCGCCGGCAGAATATGCTGGCGCGCAATGAGGCGCTGGAGAGGCTTTCTCCGGATCAGCGTGCGCAGGTCCGGGGGGCGCTGGGTCAGTTGGGCAGCTTGCCGCCGGATCAGCGGCGTGCGGTAGCGCAGACCTTCCGTTCGCTCCGTGAGCTGCCGGCCGATCAGCGTTACGCCGCCTTCAATTCCGGCCGTTTCGGTGCCCAGCTGAACGGGATACAGCGGAATGTGCTGAGCAATCTGCTGCTGGTCGAGCCCATGCTGCCGCCGCCGAACCGCGCTGCCCAGCCTGCTTATCCGCAGGGTGCCCAGCCGACGCAGCCGGGTTACCCGCGCTAGGGCTACAGCCGTCTATGCAGGGTCAGATGGGTAGAGCGTAGCTGCCGCCGTGCCTGCCATTCAGGGATGAAGCCGTGACTTTAATGAGCCCGTGGATGAGCTAGTTCTTGAGCAGATTTTTAGCGAGAAACAGAACGTTCGCGGGCCGTTCCGCCAATCGGCGCATGAAGTAGGGGTACCACTCCGTTCCGAACGGCACATAGGTGCGTACACCGAAACCTTCACTCACCAATGCACGCTGCAGATCGCGGCGCACACCGTAGAGCATCTGGAACTCAAAGGCTTCCGGCTTTACGGCGCCTTCGCGAACATGCGCGCGCATGTTGTTGATCAGCGCCTCGTCATGTGTAGCGATGCCGCAGAACACGCTGCTGGTGGCCATTCGTTTCATCAGCTTGGCGTAGTTCGCATCGACATCAACTTTGTTGGGGAAGGCTACGGTCGGCGGCTCCTTGTAGGCGCCTTTGCACAGGCGAATGCGGATGCCCTGCCCTAAAAGCCGTTCGGCGTCGCCGGCGGTGCGGAATAGGTAGGCTTGCAGGACGGTACCGACGTGGCCGGGAAAGCGGCTGTGCAGCCGCTCGGTCATCTTCAGCGTGGCTTCCGTGTAATCGGAGCCTTCCATGTCGATGCGGACGAAGTTGCCGGTTTCCGCGGCGTGCGCCACGAGTTCACCAACCACGCGTTCGGCCAGATCCGGCCCGGCACCGTGGCCACCGATGTCCATGCCCATCGCCGTGAGTTTCACGCTGATGTTGGCGCGCAGTTTGCGCGCGGCAATCTCGTCCAGCAGCTGGTGATATAGCGCGGCGCTCTCTTCGGCCTGCGAGACCTGCACCACGCTCTCGCCCAGGGAGTCCAGCGAGGCTTCGATCTGTTCTGCGTTCAGCTGTGCAACGACATCGACGGCCTCCTCGATGCGCATGCCGGCCACAAAGCGGCGGGAAAGCCGCTGGCCGAGCGAGTTGCGCTCGGAAAAGGAGCGGAGCGGACGATTGGCGGATAGGGCAATGAAGACGGAACGCAGCATGGGTCGTGAGAGGGCCTACGTAGAACTTATTGTCGCATGGGCGGAGGCGCCGTTTTATGACCCGCTCACCCGAGCATCGCCGCTAGCAGCGCCATACGCACATACAGCCCATTGCGTGCCTGGCGGAAGTAGGCCGCGCGCGGATCCAGATCGATCTCCGGAGCGATCTCATTCAAGCGCGGAAGCGCATGCATGATGACGGCGGCGCCCCCCAAGTGCTCGGCCACGCGCGTGTTCAGGACGTAGGCATCCTTCACGGCCTCATATTCCTCCACAGAAGCGAAGCGTTCGCCCTGTACGCGGGTGACGTAGACCACGTCTGCATCGGCTACCGCGCCTTCGAGGGCGGCGGTCTCATCGATGCAGACCCCCTGTGCCGTCAAGGCTGCTATGTATTGCACGGGCAGCCGCAACGATGGCGGCGAGACCAGATGCACCTGCAGACCGGGATACATCGCCAGCAGCGGCAGCAGCGAATGGATGGTGCGGCCGTAAAGCAGATCGCCAACCAGCGCGACGCGGAGGTTGTCGAGGCGCCCGAGTTCGCGACGGATTGTATAGACGTCGGCGAGAGCCTGCGTGGGGTGCTCGCCGATGCCGTCGCCGGCATTGATGACGGGCACGGGGGAGCTCGCGGCAGCGGCAGCGGCGGTGCCCTCCTGGAAGTGTCGGATCGCGATGGCATCGGCGTAGCCGGAGACCACGCGAACCGTATCGGCAATGCTTTCGCCCTTCACCGCCGAGGAGCTGTCGCGCGCATTTTCAACCGTCAAAACGCTGCCGCCCAACTTCTGCATCGCGGCCTCAAAGCTGAGTCGTGTGCGGGTGCTGGGTTCATAGAAGAGGGTGGCGAGGATGCGGCCCTGCAGCACGGGGAAGATGCGCCGGGCTTTGTCGTCGGCCTGCAGGCGATCGGCTGCGGTAAAGAGCTCCTCCAGCCGCGCGGGCGGCAGCTGGCTGGCGCTGATCAGGTGCTGAAGTGGGTCCATGTTTGTGAGGTCAGCTCCTGGATCGGGCATGGTGTACCTTCCCGCGCAGTACCGTGTAACGCACGCTGCCCGGCAGGGTCATGCCCTCAAATGGAGACCAGGCGCAGCGCGTGTGGACGCTTTCGCGCATGACGGGGTAAGGCGTTTCTGTGTCGAGCACGGTGAGCGAGCCGAGGTAGCCGGGAGCAATGGCGCCATAGCCCTCGCCAAAGCCGGCGGGAAGGAACTCGTGCACAAAGCGGCCGGGGTTCCAGGCGCAGACGCGGGCGATCTCCTGCGGTGTAAAGGCGTGTGCGCGCATCAGCCACGCCGCAAAGGCGCCGTAGGTGTCAAGCAGGGGAACACCGCTGGCGCCGACGGCTTTTTCGTCCAGCGTATGCGGCGCATGATCGGTGGCGATGTAGTCGATGTCGCCGCGGCGCAGGGCTTCGATCAGGGCCAGACGGTCCTCGGAAGAACGCAAAGGCGGATTCATCTGCAACGCCATGCGATTGCGGTCGGTGAGCATCGAAATGTCGAAGAAGAGGTGATGCGGTGTGACCTCGCAGGTGACGCGCACACCGCGCCGTCGCGCCGCGATGATCCCCTGCAGGCCCTCGCGGGTGGAGTAGTGGCAAAGTTTGCCCTGCAGGCCGTAGGTTTCAATCAGGTGCAGCGCAAAGCCGGTGGCGGTGATCTCGGCGCGTGCCGGCCGGCGCTGTTCGTGCGTCGGCTCTCCGCGTGAGGCTTCGAGAATCTCCGGATCTTCGCAGTGGAAGCTGACATTGCGGCCGCGGTAGCCGGCGATGACCCCCTCCAGCTGCGCCTGCGAGGTGAAGAAGAGGTCGCCGACGCTGGGTCCCATGTAGACCTTGTAGGGCACATGGCGGTGCAGTGGCTGCGTCGTGGGCCCGATGCCGGCATAGAGCGTGACGTGCACATCGCTGGCGGCGGTGAGCCGTTCTTTGGCGGCGTAGCGGGCGTCGTCAACCGGCGCGATCGGGTTGTTGGGCATGTCGACGACCTGCGTTACGCCGCCGTGCACCGCCGCGGCCGAGGCCGAACGAAAGTCTTCCTTATAGGTCTGGGTGCCGCTGGCGTCCTCGCGGGCGTGAATGTGGATGTCGCCGAAGCCTGGAAAGATCAGGCAGCCGGCCGTGTCGAGATCGCTTTTACCCAGCTTCGGTCCTACGAACGTGATCAGGCCGGTCGCCGTATCGATCTCCACTGCGCCTTCCGTGAGGCTGTCGTGGTTGACCAGCGTTCCTTCGAGACGCAGAACAGGGCTTGTCTGCGATTCAGCGTGCGCCAAGGCAGGCCTCCCGTGCGGTGTTGATGGCCTCGCGTGTGGTCCTGGCTGCGGCGGCGGGATCGTCACTATACAGGATGGCGCGCGAGCTGGCGAGGAGCAGACCTTTACCGTCGGCGCGCAGGCCTGCTTGGACCGTGGCTTCGATGTCGCCGCCCTGCGCTCCGATGCCGGGCACAAGGAAGCTCAACTCCGGCGCGATGGAGCGAATGGTGCGCATCTCCTCCGGCCACGTGGCGCCGACCACCAGCATGCAATTGCCGCTGGCATTCCAGGTAGAACTTACGCTGCGGGCGACGTGCTGCCACAGCGGCAGGCCGTCGGCACGGAGGTCCTGCAGTTCGCCGGCGCCGGGGTTGGAGGTGCGGCAGAGAATGATGGCAGCCTTGTCGGCGCGGCCGAGAAAGGGCGCGAGCGCCTCGCGACCGAGATATGGGTGCAGCGTGACCGAATCGGCGCCGAGCTCGTCGTAGACCGCCCGTACGTAGCCGCGGTTGGTGGAACCGATGTCGCCGCGCTTGGCGTCGCAGACCGTGAAGTGTTCGGCGTGGTGCTCGCGCAGATGGGCGAAGACCATCGCCAGCTGCTGCCAACCTTCGGCCCCATGCGCTTCAAAGAAGGCGGTGTTGGGCTTGAAGGCGCAGGCAAACGGCGCCGTGGCGTCGATGATCCTGCGGCAAAAGGCGAACAGTGGGTGCGGTTCGCTCTGAAATGCGGAAGGGAGCTTGTCAAACTCCGGATCGAGCCCCACGCACAGTAGAGAGTCGCTCGCGTCCATGCACGCCTCGAGCTTTTGGAGGGCAGGGGAGAGTGGGCTCACTGCCTGCCTCGCCGTGCTACCCACCCATGTGGATCGCCTAGCCAGTCGCGTACCGCCGCTGCTCCGGCTTCGTCCAGAAGGTCCCGCTTCATTGCGCCGCAGAGTACGGCTTCAAAGTCCGTTAACGTGTGCAGGGTGACGCCGGCCTCGGCAAAGGCGTCGCGCGCTTCGGCGAAACCGTAGCTGATGATGGCCAGGCAGTCGGTCACGGTTGCGCCGGCGTGGCGTAGGGCCTCGACGCCCGACAGGCTGCTGCCGCCGGTCGTCACCAGATCTTCCACCAGCAGAACGCGCTTGCCGGCGACCTCGCCGCCCTCGATGCGGTTGCGCTTGCCGTGCTCCTTGGCCTGCTTGCGGATAAAAATCGAGGGTTGGCCCATGGCATAGCCCAGAGCGGCGGAGTGCGGTATGCCGGCGGCCTCGATACCGCCGATCACATCAAGCCGGAGCCCTTCACGTCTCGTAAGCGCCGCGAAACCCTCGATGACCAGCTTCCATTGCGCGGGCCAGAAGGGAAAGGTGCGGTTGTCGCAGTAGACCGGCGAAACGATGCCGGATTTAAAGGTGATCGGGTCGTTTACCCGGAATCCCACGCCACCGATGGCCAGCAAGGCCTCCGCCACCTGCGCGCCGGCAAGCTCATCCTGCATGTGTCAAGGTCTCCATCTCCTGCCGAATTTCCTGGGCCAGCAGCGGGTTCCACATCGCCGCTGTCGCCGACATGACGGCATCCGCACCGGCCAGGCGATAGGCTGCGTAGTGGCTGGGATCGCTCACGCCGCCGCTGCCGAGGATGCGGAAATGCAGCCCCATCTCGTCGCGCAGGCCGGCCAGCCGCTCCACGGTGGCCAGGCCGGCCCAGCGGATCGCATGGCCGCCCACGCCGGAGCGGCTGCGGCCCTCGCCAGGCAGCGCCGGCTCGCCGGTTTCGTTCAAGATCTCCGCGCCGATCGTGTTGATCGCCGCAATCGCGTCGGCAACGCGGCCCACACCATCCACCAGTTTGCGCAGGGCGATATCGTCGTGAAAGTAGGCGATCTTGGCAATCAGCGGAATATTGCCGATGCGGTTCTTGATCGCCTCGACCACGGCACAGGCGCGGTCGGTATCGAAGCACAGCAGGTGTGCGGTGCCCTCGTTGGGGCAGCTGAGATTCACTTCGACAATCTTTGCGCCGGTCTCCTGAACCAGCCCGGCCGTCTGCGCAAAATCGGCAATATAGGCTGCCGTGCCGCCGTTCTCGCTGGGTGTTCCCTGGAAGCTGCCGATGACCACCTGCCCCGGCCCGGCCAGGCGCACGGCGTGGGCGAGGTCCGGCTGCCACACATCCGGTTCGAACGAGGGGACGCCAAAAGAGTTCGTCACGGAATAGGGCGCGGCGTAGCGCGTGTGGCCCTGCAGGCGGCCTTCGCTATGGTGAAGGTTGCCCTCCACATCGACGGCCAGCACATTGGGCCACGGATGACAGGCCCAGCCCCGGCTGCGCACGGTCTTGTAGACCGGCAGATCGAAGCCGTGCGCCAGCGCCGCGGCAATGTACCGGCTGTTCAGCAGCGGCCCGGCGGCGATGCCGAACGGCAGATCCACGGGTTGGCCGAGCAGGGTGTGCCTTGAAGCTGGCGGGGTTCGCCCGAACGCCTCAGGTGATTCAGAGAAATGACCGAACGGCCCCTGGCGATAGTTATCTTCGTAGCTCAGCGCGGGGTCGTAAAACGGAGTCATAGGCGCCTGTTGGATCTCAGAAAACCTTGTCGGTGAGCGTACCTGCGCTCCTTTGCGGCCCCGAAGGCGCTGCCCAGTGCGTAGACTCACACCCCACCATCTTCCTGGATTGTACAGAGCCCATCGCGGCCTTGAAAACGAGCCCGAACCGAGGTTCGGCGGTCGCGGTTGGACAGGGCTTCGCCCCCGGAACTTACGGACTTTTTACGACGGCTCGGATACTTTGGGAAAGTGCAATAAAGATGCCCGCGTCCTCCGGGCGTCGACAATCGTCATGCTTTACTAGATCGTGGAGCTCTTACTCTTGAAACACATGTACGGCGCGCCGGCAACTTCCCGCCGGCCTTCGCCGCCCAAATCCGGATGGCTGCTTTTGTTTGCGCCTTTGCTTTTGGCCGGTTGCCATGGACCGAAAGATTCACCGGGCCGTGAGGCGGCGGAGGCCCCGCCCTCCGCCGTGCCGGTTGTGTCGACGGGCCAGGCGAATGAACTGCATGTGAGCACGCCACAACAGTTTCCGCTCGTTCCAGTGGCGGAGCGCTCAAATTTCGCCACATTGAACGTAACGGGCCAGGTGCAGCCCGATCCCGCGCATGAGGTTCCCGTACTGTCGATCGCCAATGGCCGCGTCACCGCGCTCAAAGTCGATATCGGCGACTATGTGCACAAGGGCCAGCTGGTCATGGACGTCCAGTCTCCCGACGTTACCGGCGCCTTTGCCGCTTACCTGAAGGCTGTCGCCGATGAGTTGCTCGCCCGCACTACGCTGGTCCGCGACAAGTTGCTCTACGACAAGGGCGCTATCGCGCAATCGCAGCTCGAGGTCGCCCAGGACGGCGAGGACGATGCGCAGGCCGACCTCAAGGCCGCCAATCAGCAACTCATCATCCTCGGCGTCGACAAGAGTCACCCCGGCGACAGCGTCCACGTGTACGCCCCCATCTCCGGTGTGGTCATTGCGCTGAACACGACGGCCGCCGGTGCCGCCGGCCTCACCGCAACCGGACCCGGCGGCTCGCTTACCGTTGCCGATCTTTCTCACGTTTGGGTGGTCTGTGACGTGTATGAGAATGATCTGAACAAGGTCCATCTCGGCGAGGGAGCCGATATCACGCTGAATGCTTTCCCGGGCCAGGTACTCAAGGGCAAGATCTCGGATATCGGCGCCGTTCTCGATCCCACGATCCGCACCGCCAAGGTGCGCATCGCGGTGCCCAACCCGGGAAACCGCTTGCGTATCGGCATGTTCGCCACGGCGACCTTTCACGGGGCAACGGCGCAGACCGCGCTGGTGGTGCCTGCCGACGCCATCCTGCACCTTCACGATCGGGACTACGTTTTCATTCCGAGCGGAGTACCGGGAAGCTTCACGCGCGTATCGGTCGGCACCGGCGCGATGCTGGTGGGCAATGCCGTGGCGGTCACCGGGCTCCGCGAGGGGCAGCAGGTGGTCTCCAACGCCCTTGAACTTGAAAACGCGACCGAGCAGTAGGAACCGGGAAACCATCGCATGATCCGCAAGCTCGTCGACCTGGCTCTTAACAACCGCTTCATCGTCCTGATCTTCGGGGTGCTGTTGTTCGGTTGGGGTGCCATTTCGTTTCACAATCTGCCGGTGGAGGCTTACCCGGATGTGGCCAACAACTACGTCGAGGTGCTCGTGCAATGGCCGGGCCGGTCGGCGGAAGAGCTGGAACAGCAGGTCACGGTGCCGCTCGAGATCGCGGTCGCGGGTATACCCCACACCTCCTCGCTGCGCTCCTTCACCCTGGCCGGCCTCACCGATCTGAAGCTCACCTTTGACGATGAGAGCGTAAACGACTGGAACCGTGAGAAGGTGCTGGAGCGCGTTTCACAGATCACGCTCCCGAACAACCTTCAGGCGCAGATCGGTACCGACTGGAGTCCCGTCGGGCAGATCTACTGGTACACGCTTGAGAGCACTAACCCGGCTTTTGACACCATGGCCCTTAAGTCCATGGAGGACTGGACGCTCGAGAAGGAATTCAAGAGCGTTCCCGGCGTCGTAGACGTTGCCAGCTTCGGCGGACCCATCCGTGAGTACCAGGTCGTTTTGGACCCTGACAAGCTGGTGGCATATGGCTTGAACATCGCCGCCGTGAAGACGGCGCTGGCGGCCAACAATACCGATGCGGGCGGATCCTTTATCGAGCAAGGCGCACAGGAGATCAATGTGCGCGAGGTTGGCCTTTACAAAACTTCTGACGACATCGCGAAGGTGCCGCTGAAAGCTCAGAACGGCACCGCACTGACGGTCGCCGATGTTGCCACCGTCGTGCAAGGGCCCAAGATCCGGCTTGGGCAAATCGGCAGATCGATCGGGCGCAAGGATGGCAAGATCGCCAACAATGACGACGCGGTAGAAGGCGTGCTGCTGCTGCAAAAAGGCGCGAACTCGGACGAAACGCTTGAGGGCATTCACAAGAAAGTGAACGAACTCAACGAGCGTATCCTGCCTCCGGGTGTCAGGATCGTGCCGTTCCTTGACCGGTCCGATCTGCTGCACCTCACCACGCACACCGTGCTGGACAATCTGACCAAGGGCATCATCCTTGTCGTCATCATCCTGTTTATCTTTCTGGGGAACGTGCGTGGCGCACTGATTGTCGCGTTAACGATCCCGTTTGCCCTGCTCTTTGCCTCTATCTGCCTCGGCCTGAAGCACATTCCGGCCAATCTGCTCTCTCTGGGGGCGCTGGACTTCGGCATGGTCGTCGACGGCGCCGTGGTAATGATTGAGAACATCGTTCGCCACCTCAGTCACAACCGCAACAAAGACCTGACCGTGATGGAGCAGATTCGCCAGGCTGCGCATGAGGTGCAGCGGCCGGTCTTCTATGCCATCGGCATCATCATTACGGCCTACCTTCCCATCTTCACGCTGCAGTCCGTCGAGGGCCGGCTGTTTGCGCCGATGGCCTGGACGGTCGCCTTTGCGCTATTGGGCGCGCTGATCTTCTCCATGCTTGTGGCCCCGACGCTGGCCAGCTTCCTGTTCCGTAACGGCACCTCCGAGTGGGAGAACCCGGTGCTGCGCTGGCTGACGGCGCGCTATCGGGCGTTGGTGGTCTGGATCATCCATCGTCCTCGCCTGGCCATGGGCGTAGCGGCCGGCGCCCTCGTCTTCAGCGTGGTTCTGGTTTACTCCGGCGTGATCGGCTCTGAGTTTCTGCCCCACCTCGACGAAGGCGCCATCTGGGCACGCGGTACGCTTGCACCTTCCACCGGACCCACGGCGAGTATTGAGGTGATGAACCGTTCGCGCCTGATTATGTCCTCCTTTCCGGAGGTGACGCAGGTCATCAGCCAGACTGGCCGTCCCGATGACGGCACGGATGCTACCGGATTTTTCAACACTGAATATTTCATCGACCTGAAGCCCAAAGCCAACTGGCGACCGGTCTTCCACGAAAACAAGGACGAACTGATCGGAGCGATCAATCGCGCGTTGAACGAGAAGGTGCCTGGCGTGATCTGGGGCTTTTCACAGCCCATCTCGGACAACGTGGAAGAGGCGGTCTCGGGCGTGAAGGGCGAGCTCGCGGTCAAGCTTTACGGCACCGACTTGAAGACGCTGGAGCAGAAGGCCGAAGAGATCCAGGGAGTGATGTCCACCGTGCATGGCGTGGCTGATCTCGGTCTCTTCCGCGTCATTGGCCAGCCGAACCTGAACTTCGTCGTCGATCGCCAGGCCGCCGCGCGTTTTGGGTTGAATGTGGCCGATGTGCAGGACGCGATTGAGACCGCGGTCGGCGGCAATGCCATCACGCAGGTGCTCGACGGCGAGGCTCGCTATGATGTCACAACGCGCTATGCCGGACCGTACCGCTCCACCCCGCAGGCCATTCAGGATATTCGAATCGTGTCACCCTCGGGTGAGCGTGTCTCGCTTGCCCAGGTCACCAAGATGGAGACCGCCGACGGCGCCGAGGAGATCTATCGCGAGGGCGGCACGCGGTACGTGGCAATCAAGTATTCGGTGCGCGACCGCGATCTCGGCTCCACCGTCGAAGAGGCGATCTCCAAGGTGAACAAGCAGGTGAAACTGCCGACGGGTTACAAGCTGGATTGGGCCGGCGAGTACGAAAGCCAGAAGCGCTCCTCGCGCCGTCTGCTGATCGTGCTTCCGATCACCATCCTGCTGATCTTTCTGATCCTCTACACCATGTTCGGCTCCGGCAAGTGGGCGTCGCTGATCATGGCCAACGTGGCCATGGCGCCCATCGGCGGCCTGCTGGCCCTGCTACTCACAGGGACACACTTTTCCGTGTCGTCCGGCGTAGGATTTCTCGCGCTGTTCGGCGTCTCGGTACAGACAGGCATCATCATGCTGGAGTACATGAACCAGCTGCGCGTGAATGGGCACACGGTTTTGGAAGCCGCGGTGGAAGGCGCCGTGCTGCGGCTGCGGCCCATCTTGATGACGATGCTGGTAGCCACACTGGGCCTGCTGCCGGCGGCGCTTTCCCACGGCATCGGTTCGGATTCGCAGCGGCCGTTTGCCATTGTGATCGTCGGCGGCCTGATTGGCGCGGTCATCATCAACATCTTTCTGCTGCCCACGCTTTACGTCTTTGCGGCCCGGCCCACGGACGTTCTGCCCGCGGCGGATGCGGAGTTTGAACAATGAGCTCCTTGGGCTTCTTTTCAGCACGCCGCTCAATGCGGCAGATCACACTGTCTGCAGCCATTTGCCTGGGTCTGTCTGCCATGTCCTCCAACGGTTCTGCCCAGTCTGGCGGTGGTGGCGGGGGCGCGGCCGGTGCCGGTGCGGCGGGAGCCGCCAGCGGTCAGGGCGCGTCGGGCTCTGCACCCGGCGGCCAGGGGGGGCAGGGTGCCGGCGCCCACGGAGCAGCCCCTGGAACCCCTGGAGCCAACGGCGCGCCGAGCGAAACGCCCAACGGATCGCAGGCATACGCTGCCGCGTCTGCTCCAGGCTCGGACCCTCGCAAACCGCCACCGGCCAAGCCGGGTGCGCTCACGTTGCAGCAGGTCGTCGAGCTCGCCCGCGCCCGGAATCCGACGCTTCTTGCGGCCGACGCCAATCTGCGCAGCGTGCGGGCGCAGGAACTTCAGGCAGCGGTGCGGGCGAACCCTTACCTCGGTGTAACAGGTGCGGACACCACCTACTCGGCTGACGTCAACAACCCCTACGCTTATACGGTTCAGTTCTCCCGGCTCTTTGAGCGTGGAAACAAGCGCACCTACCGCGTGGAGGACGCACGCGCCACCACGGCGCAGACAGCCGGGCAGCTCCAGGACACGATTCGGCAGACTATCCTGCAGGTTCGCACAGCGTTCACCCACATGTTGTTCGCCAAGCAGGCACTGGAGCTCTCCAAAGCACAGTTGGCAGACTTTCGTCATGAGGTGGAGATTGCCAACGACCGCTACAAAGCCGGGGATCTGGGTAAACTCGACTTCGAACGGCTGGATCTGCAACTGGGTTCTTTCGAATCTGACGCCGCAAACGACCAGGTTGCGCTCCAGCAGGCCTCTGACCAGCTGCAGACCCTCATTGGCGTTGGCGAACCAAAGTCAAGTTTTGACATCGCCGGCGACATCATTCCGCCTGACGTGAAAGAGACGCGCGAGCAGCTTATTCAACAGGCCCTGGTGGGACGGCCCGATCTGGCCGCAGCGGGATTCGGCGTGACCGCAGCGCAGGCAGCCTACCGGCTTGCGGTCTCCAACGGCACCTCGGATCCGACCATCGAGGTGGAATACGACCGTTCCGGCCACGAAAACTCCTTCGGCTTCAACGTTAATTTTCCCTTGCGGATATTCGACAAGAACCAAGGCAATAAAGAGACGGCTCGCCTTTCCATCGATGCCGCCCAACTCACGCTGGCTGCCACGCGCAACCAGGTCTCCTCGGACGTCGATCAGGCCTGGGTGGCCTACGTGCAGACCAAAGCCCTCTCCGACCGGTTTGGCAGCCACTATCTGGACGAGGCCGCCGACGTGCTCTCGATCGCCCGCTTCGCGTTCGACCACGGCGGCATCGCTCTGATCGACTACCTGGACGCCCTGCGCGACTCCCGCAGTTCGGTTTCGGATGCCTTGAACGCCTATCAACAAACCTGGGTGTCTATTCACCAGCTCTCCGAGTCGAGCACGGTTGACTTAATTCCATAATGCAAAGCGGCCGCGAACCGGGCGACTTGAAACCGGCGCGGTCGCTACAATAGAGCCTGATGAGCGAACAGTCCAACACCGCAGTCGCCAAGCCGCACGCCACCAAATACACGCGCAACCAGCCCTTCCAGTCCCGCGTCCTCGTGAACGACCGTTTGACGGGCCCGGAGAGTGAAAAAGAGACCATCCATATCGAGCTCGCCCTCGATGAGGGCATGGAGTACACGCCGGGCGATGCCGTAGGCATCATCCCCACCAACCGCGAGGTCCAGGTGGACGATGTGCTTGAAGCCCTGGGATACACCGGCACGGAGCGCGTGTTCGACCACTACAAGAACGAGATCAGCCTGCACCGGGCGCTCACCTCGCATCTGGGCATCGGCAAGCTGGCCCGCGGCAGCATGAATCAGTACGCCAAGCTGTTCGGGGAGAACGTGCCGCAGGGTCTGCAGGCGCTGGGTGGGTCTGAAAACCGCGAACGCGCCGAGGAGTACGTCTGGGGCCGTGAGTTTGTGGACCTCGTCCGAGAGTTTCCCGGCGGCATTACCGACCCGCAGCAGCTGTTCAATGTGCTGCAGCGCCTGACCCCGCGCATGTACTCCATATCCAGCTCGCAGGCGGCGCATCCAAACGCCGTGCACACGACTGTGCGTGTCATCAAGTATCACTCGCACAATCTGGATCGAGAGGGTGTTTGCTCCGGCCACCTGGGCCAACGCGCGCCGGTTGGCGGCATCATGCCCATTTTTCTGCATGAAAATAACGCCTTCCGCCTGCCGGAAGACAAGGACGCGCCGGTAATTATGATCGGCCCCGGTACCGGCGTGGCGCCGTTCCGCGCGTTTCTGGAGCATCGCCAAGCGCTCGGGGAAAGAGGACCGATGTGGCTGGTCTTCGGCGAGCAGCGCCGGGTTTCGGACTTTCTCTACGAGCACCAGTTCGACGGCATGCTGAAGGACGGCACGCTGGCGCGACTCGATACCGCGTTTTCACGCGATTCGGGCAAGAAGGTTTATGTGCAGGACCGTATGCGCGAAAACGCAAAGGAACTGTACGACTGGCTTGAGCGCGGAGCCTACTTCTACGTCTGCGGCGATGCCAGCCGCATGGCCAAGGACGTCGAAACCGCGCTGCTCGACTGCATCGCGCAGGGTTCGGATGGAACGCTGGAGCACGCTAACGAATACCTCGCGGCCATGAAGAAAGCCAAACGGTATCAGCGCGACGTGTATTAGAAACTTGCCTCACAGAGGCTGCAGGCCGTTGGCCGTCGGTCCTGCTTCTTTGTGGCAAGCCCGGATTTACGCATTAGATGCGGGCGTTATCTGGCCGCCAGACCTCAACAGCTCCCTTGATGGCAGCAGCGGAGAGGTTTTCCTGGACCGCTCGACGCGCGAGCGCCGGCAGCTCCGCGTCCGAGGCGAAACGTAGACCGATCAGCTGTGGGGTGGTCAGCGAGAGCACCTGCACAAGCTCTTCCCGGGGCAGCAGCGTGGACAACCGCAGCCGTTCTTCCAGCCGGATCACACGGTCCTGGACACGCAGCGCGTAGGTGCGGCTTTGGACGTTCAATAAAAAGAGAGCCACGGAAAGCACGATCATCCACGGGTACAGCACGGGGTTGTCGGCGCGGTGGAACACCGTCAGGTAGATGGCAAAGATCAGGCTGGCGAAAAAGATCGGCGCCAGGATGAGGTGGGTGAGGGGATTGTAGGCCGCGCCCTGCCGCTGCGTGGTGTCTGCCATGAACCGTTGCTCCTTGAGTGGCTGCTTGGCCAGCATACGGTCTTTCGCCGCGCGGCGTTCGAGACCGTGGAATCAGTTAGCTTCGAGAGGTATGGCAACCAAGCGCATCGGTGTACACGTAGGAACATCCGGCGGATGCTGGACGGCGGTAGAACGCGCTGTGGCGGCGGGGGCGAACACCTTTCAGATCTTTTCCGCCAGCCCGCGCACCTGGAGGTGCTCTCCGGTAAAGCCTGAGGATGCTGCCAGGATGCGACAGGAGCTGGCTGCGAACGACATGGGTCCTTTTGTCATTCATGCCAGCTACCTGATCAATCTCTGCTCGCAGACGGAGACCGTGCGGACCAACTCCATTCAGGGATTCCGCGGTGAGGTGGAACGTGCGCTGGCGCTGGGCGCGAACTTCCTTGTACTGCACCCGGGATCGTGGAAGGGCCTGACGCGAGAGGAAGGTCTGCGTCTTGCGGCTGAGGGCATCGAGCGGGCGATTGGGGGATTGCCATGGCAGGAAGCCGACTTCCGCATCCTGATCGAAAACACCGCCGGGGCAGAGTTTTCACTTGGAGGCAGTTTTGAGCAGGTGGCCGAGCTGGTCGAGACTCTGAAACCGTGTGCACCGGTGGGCGTTTGCCTGGATACCTGCCACACACATGTGGCGGGATATGACATCGTTTCAGCCGAAGGCTACGAAGAAACTTTGGCCGCGGTTGCAAACACGATGGGTACGGAGGCCGTGCGCGTCTGGCACTGCAACGATGCCAAGGCGCCCATGGGCTCCAAGCTGGACCGGCACCAACATATCGGTGAGGGAACAATCGGGGCGGCGGCGTTTCGCCGCCTGCTGAACGACAGACGCTTCCGCCATGCCGCGTTCATTGCGGAGACACCCGTTGATGAGCACGGAGACGAAAAGCGCAATGTTGCCGCTCTGCGGGGACTGGTGGCCCAATGAGCTGCCGCCCCGGAAACTAGATATGCTTTTCGAGGCTTTGCAGCAGCACCGGCTGCACCTGTGTCGTCGTGACACGGTTTGGCCGAGAGGCACGGCAGGTAACAAAACTACTGGTGTCGCGCAGGGCGGCAATAGCGTGATCGTAGCGGCCACGGAAGGAGTTGCCCCGAATCTCGACCATCTCCCGCAGCATCTGGGTGCCGTCGCGCAGGTAGCTGATGCGACTGCGCTCGTCGTGGCCCCAGGTTACGGGCACCTCGGCGACGCGGAAGTTGAGTTTGCGGGCAATGAACAGGATCTCAGGATCGAAGCCCCAGCGTTCAATAGTCTGCAGACGGAAGATATCCTTCGCCGGCTCATGCTTGAAGGCCTTGAAGCCGCACTGGGTGTCCAAGTATGGCAGGCCCATCACGGTACGGGTGAGCCAGTTGTAGCAGCGGCCGAAGAAGCGGCGGTAGATGGGCTGGTGCGTGGTCTGCTTCTGCTTGTCCAGCCAGCGCGAACCGATTGCCACGTCAGCACCGTTTTCCAGCGCTTCGAACAGCCGCTCGGCCTCTTCGATGGGGGCGGAAAGATCGGCGTCGGTAAACATAACGATCTCGCCGGTGGCCTGCAGCAGGCCGTTGCGTACGGAGTAGCCCTTGCCACGGTTGCCGGCATTTTCCACAAGCGAGAGCTCCGGATGAGTTTCAGCCCAGCGGCGCACGATATCGGCGGTACCGTCGGTCGAGCCGTCATCGACCACCAACACTTCAGCGTTCCATTGGCGCTGCCGGATGCAGTCCAGCACGCGCGTCAGCGCATTTTCAATGCGGGCACTTTCGTTATAAGCGGGAATGACGATACTGATGCTCGGGAAGATCACTGCTTAACCTCGATCTATACCAACCGTTGGATTCTACATGCCTAAGATAAGATTCTTCTCCCCCGTTTGGCTCGCGATATCTGCGGCCTCCGTGGGAGAGATAGGAACGTGCGTTACATACTGGTTTCAATCGGCATTGAGTGAGTTTTGCGCCGCACGAAGGCGGATGCGAGCAGGCCACCCGCCGCCAGAAAACTCAATATGTCGCCCAGGTACTGGTCAGCCGGCCGGCACCAACGCAGATTGATGGTGGACGGCCCCGCAGGCAGGGCAACGGCCAATAAACCGTCCGCGCGGTGCAGGCGTGCGGGCTCGGCCACGCCGTTACGGAATAGCTGCCAGTTCGGGTAGGCGCGCAGATGAAGGACCAGCACCTGCGGCTGATTCAGGTTCAGGACAAGGTGACGCGGCGCGGGTTGTGAGAACGTCGTTCCCGGTCCGAAGCCGGGCGCGAAGTTCGGATCCAGGGGGTAGGGTGCGTTGTTGACGGTCGTTCCTGGCGCCTCCGCGTCCGCGGATGCCCCAAGCCAATAGCCCGGGTCGTTGATGCGGAGCGGAGCGTCGAGCGCGCCCGCCACGGTGTACTCGGGGGTCTCATGGAAGCCGTGGCCGTCCGCCACCAGGTGAGCCATGTACTGATCAAAGTGCGGCACAACACTGCCTCGGCGGTAGCTGTGTACCGCGAGCATCGCGAGGGGCAAGGCGAGCACGGGTGCGAGCGCGAGCAGACGCCAGCTGCGGAAGCCGCTCCGCTCGATGGCCAGGCCCAACCCAAGTGCGACGGCGACGAAGAGCACCGTCAGCAACCGCCAGGGGAACTGCAGCAGATTGAGCTCGGGCAGGCGCCAGAGGGGCGTTGAGGGCGAGAAAAGCCCGAAGCCCACAACCGCGCATAGACCGAGCAGAAGATAAGCCGTGGTGCGCGCCGAAAGCATGGAACTGCTGCCGGCGGCCTTCCACCGTTGTGGATCAGGTGCTGCCTCTGGACCTGCCGGGCTGCCGTTCAGGGCGACGGCGAGGCTGACCGCCGCAATGCCCAGGGCCGCGACCGCTATCCAGCTGACCTGCCCCAAGATCAGGTCGTGCAGTGGGTGGCCGTTGTGCTGAAAGAGAAAGTTACTGCCCACCTGCAGCTCGCCGCCAAAGGCAGCGGCAGCTTGGATAAAACGCCGCTCCGAGACAACCGGCACCAGGTAGAACGCCGGCAGGCCAACCCCGATCGCGAAGCCCGCTGCGCCCACCCCGAGCAGCCGGCGCACCTGGATCACGGTGAGGTGTTCGTCTTCGGTTCGGTCGCCTCGCCACATCGCCAGCACCAGCCGCAACGCGAACAACAGCGCAAACGTGTACACGCCGGTGACAGCGGAAGGCACATTGGTGAGCCAAAGCAGGGCAAGCGGCAGGGCGAGTCCGGCCACGGTAGGGTTTTTGCGCAGCAGGCCCAGCAGCAGCAGGGGCATCCAGGTGGCGCAGAGCAGCTCCGCAAAGGCGGAGCGCTCCACGGCGTTGCACACCATGTAGGGATTTACCGCATAAAGCGCGGCGCAGAAGAGGGCAACGTTCGGTGCGGCGTAGTGCCGGGCCAGGGCGTACATGGCGAACCCTGCCGTAGTAAGCGCAAGAAAGATGAAGATCACCGTGACCGGGGCAGAGGGCAGGAGCAGCACGAGCAGCGCGCCCAGCATCCAGGAGATCGGCGGATAGAAGGTGAAGCGCGGCTCGCCGGCGTTATAGGCGCCCAGATTCGTCCAGTGCGGGTACAGCACGCCGGTGCGCATCTGGCGCGCCGCGTCCAGCCAACTGGAGACATGGAAGGGAAAGTCATCCCCGCAGGCGCTGCCATGGGCTTGCAACGGCACAACCACAAACAGCGCCACCAGCGGCAGAAGCAGGAGCTTCAAACTCTCCGGAAAAGCCTGCCCGGATTGCGCTCTTTCAGCAGAGGCCGTGTAGCCAGGATAGGCCTGGGTCCGGATTAGGGTCTGGCCTTGGGCCATCGTGTCTGCCATCCTAGAAACGCAGTCTGAAGTTTGATCGGGTAGTTGCGGAGAGCCGTACCGCAAGGTCAAGGTCCCCAGCAGCTCGCGCACAAGGGAAACAACGAAGCGCGATCGTTACTGGTACGGGACAAACCGTCGCGCAGAGGTGCCAGTCGTCCTTCTCGTGTTCTGTCGTCATTTGGCTCGTCCCTTCAAGCATGAGAGCGGCGCGTTTGGCCTCGCCGGTTCCCAATTCTGAATCAGAACAAAGCGCTTCGGCTGCACCCATCCCTCGGAGGTGTTAGCGCCTGACGCTTTCGCTCCGATCGCAAAGGCGCTCCGTTGGCCCAGAATGGGAACCAAGACACACTTGCGTGGTCCGGCCTGCTGCGGTGTGGGCGAGAAATGGGCCTCCATCGCGTGCCGGTCGTTTAGGAAAGGGAAGAACGCGGTCTTCCGCCGCTCTCGCCACACAGCATGACGTTAAGTTCACAGGTCCCATCCGTTGGTCCACAGCGCGCCAGAAAGCACGATCAAGGTCAGCGTGATCGTGAGATCTATTGGCAGTCCGATTCCGACTCGATAGAAAATCGCGGGAAGGCTAGTCTGCTGTTGCTCGTAATCGTGGCTTGCTTCTGCGCCTGGATGCTCTCGATGCCGAGCTTTCCCACGACCGATGGGCCGGTGCACATGTACTACGTTCATGTGCTCGGGAGTCTGCTGTCGCATACGAATGCCGACTATGCGCACTTTTTCCGCATCCGTCACCTGCTGCCGCCCTATTCGCTCTATTACTACGCTTTGCTCCTGCTTTCCGGCTTCATGCCCATGCTCGTGGCGGACCGGGTGATCATCTGCGTCTATTTCGTTTCGTTTGTCTTCGGGTTTCGCTTTCTCGCGCGGCAGATCGGTCCCTCCGCCGACCTGATGGCACTGCTCTGCACACCCTTGCTGCTGAACTGGCCGCTGGGCATGGGTTTTGTGAACTTCTGCCTTTCGCTTTCGTTTTCCTTCTGGGCGACCGGACTTTGGCTGAAGGTGCAGGGCACGCGGACCCTTTGGGGCCGGGTGGGCTTTCTGGTGCTGGTCACGGGCATCATGCTGACGCACCCTGTGCCCCTGCTGCTTCTGCTGGCCGTCACGGGCGCGTTGCTGCTGGCAAGCATCGTGCAGACCACACGCGATGCCGGACGGTTTACCCTTCCGGCGCACGGAGTCGCCGACCTGGTGACGCTGCTGCTGGCCTCGCTCAACGTTGGTTATGTGAAGCTGTTCGCCAATGGAAACCCCCTGAAACAGGTGAACGAGACAGAAGGGCCGCCAACCCCGTTCTGGAAGGGGGTCATGCAACAGGCGACTATCTGTCCTCGCGAGCACGCCCTCGCCTTTGTCTTCGGGCGCCGGCCGGACATCCTTGTGTACCGCTTTGCCCTGCTCGCTCTTTTGTTTATGGCTATCACTCTGGCCGTGCTGCAGTTTCGCCGCAACCGCCGCGCCGGCATTTGGACACGAGGAGACACGTTCTTCCTGCTCGGTGGGGGGCTTTTCTTTACTTTGCCCTTCATCCCTTCCCAACTAAATGGCCTTTACTTCTTCGCCGACAGGCTGGTGATCTGCATCTGGCTGGCCTTCTTACTGGCGGCCAGCGGCTGGTCCGCGCGTGCGGCAATCGTGCCGGCGATGCCAGATAGAGCCGGGTCTCGTCCTGCCGCCTGGGGTGGGTTCGCGTTGGCCTGCGTCGCTCTCGCGCTGATCGCAAACATCACGTTGTTGACGAGCGCGAATCGCATCCTGCGCCCGATTGCGCAGAATATCCGCAGCCTCAGTGAAAGCTCGCTCGGCATCCGTGGACAGGTCGGTTTCATGATGGAAGACGCCCGTCCGATGCTTGGCGAAGCGCCGGAAGGGCCATCGTGGAACCCGTACCATTGGGCGCTGATGCATGCTTTCCGGCATAACGAGGCGGTAATCGCCAACGCGCCCTGGATGCATGAAAGCATCATTCCCGTGGCGCCCTCAGCGACACTTCCGGAGGTGTCGATCACGGCACTGCGTGAGCCCTTTGCCAATCAGGTGCAACGCGATCTGCTGCGCTCTCCGGGGGATCTGCGGCAGACGCTGGCGAAGGACTCGTTCTTTCTCGTGAATCAGGTGGATCGCTCCGTATTGACCTCCGGTGAACCGCTGCTGTTGCAGGCTGGAGACGAGGCACGCGACTGGAGCTGTGCGGCGGAAGCGTGGTATCGGGTATGCCGGCAGACGCGAGGCTTAACGGTGCAGACAGCACAGTCGCAAATCGCGCACTTTGATCCTTCGGTAGACCAGCACAGAAAAGCCGCTGCGCGGGCAGCGGCTCCTGAAGGAACAATTCAGTAGAGAATTAAGCTACTTGACTAACGTGCTGAAGCCGTTCTTGACCTTGTTGAGCATGCCAGAAGCCGTTCCGTTGGACTGCTCCTTCTCGCCGAAGGTGTCGGGACGTCCAAAGCCCAGATTGGGCTCCTCGCCCAGCGGCTGGGCGATCTTCACATTGAACTCACCCTTGCCGTCCGGTGCTGTACCCTGCGTCCAGGGCTGCCCCGCCTGGTTGCCGACGCCGTCGGTCGTGGTGATCAGGAAGCTGTAGTTCCAGTCCTTGTTCTCCATCGACTGCGGGAATGAGTTCGGTACGGGCAGGTGCGACGGACCAAGCTCTTCCAGCACCGCGAGCCACTGCTCCTGGTGCATTGTGTCGCGCGCGATGTTGAAGGCCAACATCTCTTTCATACCCGGGTCATCGGTTGCATGGTAGAGCCGGCAGGCGAGCGTACGGCCTGTAGCTTCGGCGGCGACGTTGCAGTACATGTCCCCCGCGATGTTGCCGCTGGCATAGATGTGCGACATGTCAAACGGCACTCCGTTGGAGTCCGTAGGCATGGCGCTCAGGCCTGTAGAGAGGATATGACGCATGTCCATGCCGTTCAAAGCGGCACCGGCGATGGGATCCTTGGAGATCTCCTCTTGCAGGGAAACCGGAGCATTTTGCAGGTTCATGGCTACTGCGACGGAGAGAAATTCGATATGCGCAATCTCTTCGGTGGCGGTGTTCAAGAGCATGTCACGATACTTGACCGGGCCACGCGATCCCCAGGCCTGAAAGAAGTACTGCATGCAGACGCGGATCTCACCTTCCACACCGCCTATGGCCTGTTGCAGCATGCGGGCGAAGACGGGGTTCGGCTTATCGACACGAACGTTCCACTGTAGCTTTTTATCGGTGTAGTACATAGGGGAGGGATCCTCAATCTTATTCCTAAGTTGCGTGCAGAAAAGTAACATTGCGCCCCAGCAGAGGCACGTCCAAACACACTTTCCACTAGGAGTCATACCTATTTGCAAAGGTTGTCGACTTGGGGGAAGGGTCTCGTGGAGCTGGAAAACGGCTTTCATTACAATCAAAGTCGTATGCAGGATATTGATCAGCAGATGTTCTCCGAGCCCGCACGTTACAGCCCTGCCGAGATTGAACCCAAGTGGCAGGCGCGCTGGGATGCCGATCCCACGCTGTACCAAGCCGACGACCATACCGGGGGCAATCCCAAATTTTACTGCCTGGAGATGCTGCCCTATCCCTCCGGTCAGCTGCATATCGGGCATGTGCGCAACTACAGCATCGGCGACGCGCTGGCGCGCTACATGTGGATGCGCGGCTACAACGTGCTGCACCCCATGGGATGGGACGCCTTTGGTCTGCCGGCGGAGAACGCTGCACTCAAAAATGGCCTGCCGCCGCGCGAGTGGACACTCAAAAACATCGAGCAGATGAAGGTGCAGATGCGTCGCCTGGGGCTCAGCTACGACTGGGCCGGCACCGAGCTAACCACCTGCCTGCCCGAGTACTACCGCTGGAACCAGTGGTTTTTTTTGAAGATGTACGAGCACGGTTTGGCCTACCGCAAGACCTCAAAGCTGAACTGGTGCCCCCGGTGCGCGACCGTACTGGCAAATGAGCAGGTGGTCGGCGGCTGCTGCTGGCGGCATGAGGATACGCTCGTGGAACAGCGTGAGACGGTGCAGTGGTTCCTGCGCATCACGGCCTACGGCGACGAGCTGCTGGATGGGCTCGAATCCATGCCGGGCTGGCCCGAGAAGGTGCGCATCATGCAGCGCAACTGGATCGGCCGCTCGGAAGGAACGGAGGTGACGTTCAGGGTTGAGGGCACGGAGAACAGGGCACAGGGAATAGGGTTGAATTCCATTGCAGCCGATCTGGCAGGGCGCAGTGGCCTTAACGAGCCCGACCTCTCACCCGAAACCCTCTCTGACTTGTCATCCCGCAGCAACGCGGAGGAATCTGCTTTTGCCCGTGCCTCTGCCGATGGCATCACGGTGTTCACCACGCGCGTGGATACGATCTTTGGCGCTACCAGCCTGCAACTCGCACCGGAGCACACGCTGGTGAAGCGGTGGGCCGCGACCGACATGAATCTCGCCCGCGAAGTCGAGGCGATGTTCGCGCAGCAGCAGGCCGCAAAAGAGGCCGGCGACCTTGGCAACATCGAAAAACACGGCGTCTTCACCGGCCATCATGCCCTGAACCCGTTCACCGGTGAGACGCTGCCGGTCTGGGTAGCCAATTACATTCTGGCCGACTACGGCACGGGCGCGATCATGAGCGTGCCCGGCCATGATGAGCGTGACTTTGAATTCGCAACCAAGTACGGGCTGCCCATCAAGCGCGTGGTCGCGCCCAATCTCGACACCGACAATCTCCCTTTGCCTTACCTCGGTGAAGAAGAGGCGGTGTTGATCGACTCCGGCGACTGGGCGGGAGAGTCCTGCCTGGAAGCGCAGGAAAAGATGGGTCACTTCGCGGAGGAGCACGGCTTCGGCAAGCGAACGACCACCTTCCGGCTGAAGGACTGGGGCGTCAGCAGGCAGCGCTACTGGGGCACGCCGATTCCCATGGTGTATTGCACAAACGGGCATGAGGGTACCGAGCCGGGCGGTTTGGTGCCGCTGCCGGAGTCGGCGCTGCCGGTGCTGTTACCGGAGAATGTCGCGATTACCCAGGAGGGCGGATCGCCGCTGGGCAAGGTGCCGGCCTTTGTGAACACCGAGTGCCCGGTGTGCGGCGGGCACGCGCGGCGCGAGACCGACACGATGGACACCTTTGTCGATTCAAGCTGGTACTTCTATCGCTACACGGATGCTCACAATACGCAAAGGCCGTTTGACTCCGAGAAGGCGAACTACTGGTTCCCGATCGATCAGTACATCGGCGGCGTGGAGCACGCGATTCTGCACCTGATTTACTCACGCTTCTGGACGAAGGTGATGCGAGATCTGGGACTCATCAAGAACGCCGAGCCCGCCGAGCGCCTGTTTACGCAGGGCATGGTGATCAAGGACGGCGCCAAGATGTCCAAGTCAAAGGGCAACGTCGTGAGCCCGGACGAGATGATCGATAAATTCGGCGTCGATTCCACGCGGGTCTACGCGCTGTTTGCGACCTCGCCGGACCGCGAACTGGACTGGCAGGAGGATGGTGTCGCCGGTGTCAGCCGTTTTCTGGCACGGGTTTATCGGCTGGTCACCAAGTACGCCGGTGTGGTGCGCGGATCGCAAGGGGCACAAGGCGATGGGGTGAGTGCCGCTGCCTTTGCCGGCGGGCAGCCGGGAGTTGGGGCGGCCTTGCTGCGGTCGCTGCACCAGACCCTGGCTAAGATTGCCGAAGATTTTACCGGGCGATGGCACTTCAACACGTCGATCAGCGCGATCATGATCCTGGTGAACGAGCTCACCGCTGCCGAAGCTGCGATGGATTCGGGCGCGGTGCCCGCAGTCACGATTGCCGAGCTGCTGCGGTCGTTGACGCTGATGCTCGCGCCGTTTGCGCCGTTTCTCGCGGCGGAGTTGTGGGAGCAGGTGGGTGGTACGGGTGTTGTCTTTCGTCAGCCGTTCCCCGAAGCCGATCCCGCACTCGCCAAAGAAAGTGAACTGGAGGTACCGGTGCAGGCCAATGGCAAGCTGGTCGTAGTCGTCAAAGTCGCCGCGGACGCCGACGAAGAGACCATGAAAGCTGTCGCGTTGGCCGATGACAAGGTCGCCGCGCGGATGGAGGGCAAGACGCTGGTGAAGACGATCGTGGTGAAGGGCAAGCTTGTGAATTTGGTGCTTCGCTGACCCTGGCGGGCTGGTCCGGCAGTACGGCCGGGAAAGGACAATAATCTCGGCGAACGCTTCAGTTCGAACTGCCCAGCCAGCCGCACCCCGTGCACCGTTGCGGGGCACGCAGTCCTTCGTGACGGTGATGGCCAGCACCTGGCGCCGTCCACGGCTTACGGCCATTGAGGTCCTCTGGCGGTGGGCGGTCGGCATTCCCTGGCTCTGGTTCGCCGCACGGGCAGTGGTGCAGGCCTGGCGAGCTCATCCGGTGGATACGCCGGCTTTGGAGGCGATGACGGTCTTTCAGCCGGTGGCCGCCATGAACACCCTCGATGTACAACTGGCTCCGCTTCTGCCGCCGCTCAAGGCCGCAGCGCGTTGGCTGCTGCCTGCGGGGGTCGCCGTTTGGACGGTGGCTTCCACGGCCGGAAGGCTGGCGATCTGGCGCCGGTTGGATGCCTCCCTGCCCAGGCGCTTTGGGCCGGTGGCTTCCCTCGGCCTGCTCCGCCTGCTGCTGCTGCTGGCGGTTCTCTGGCTGTGGGTTCGAGGCATGAGTGCGGCTGCGCACTACAGCATCTCCTCGGCCGTGAGCGCCGGCGCGGAGCCGAACCTCGTTCTATTCGCCGCCATGATCGTCGTGCTCACGCTTTCGTTCTTTCTGCTGTGGTCCTTGGTGGTCTGGCCGCTGGACGCCGCCCCGCTGTTTGTTCTGGCCGAAGGGCAGGGAGTGGGGAAGAGCCTGCGCTCCGCGCTTGCGGCCCGGGCCCTGCGATCCAGGCTGGTGGAGATCAATCTCGTGATGGGCATCGTGAAGGTCGGGCTTACGGTGCTGGCGATGGTCTTTTGCGCGACGCCCCTGCCATTCTCAGCTGAGGAGACGCAGGGTTTTCTCATCAGCTGGTGGAGCTTCATCGGCGTACTTTTCCTGATAGCTCTGGACTTCTTCCACGTGGTTCGCCGGGCCGCCAACCTGTCCTTTTTCAGGACGCTTGTGACCCTAAAGGGCGACATCGCCCAGGCTACGGAACGTGCATACTAGCGTTTGAGCCTGCAAGAAACCTTCGGAGCACGAAAAAGCATGTCCTTCGGTATCTACACCCTTGGCACCATTATTTTGATCGTCGGTGTTTTGTATGTCTGCCACCTCGCCCACATTCCGCAGCACTGGATGGTCGGGATCGCTATTCTGCTGCTGGGCGCGGGAATCATGGGAGCGGTAACCAACACCCGCTCCAAGGATCCCAACTAGGCCGGCTTGGCGCTAGGCCTTCCATTTGCTGAGCCTACCGCTTCGAGACGGTCGGGCGGCTTCGCAAACTCACCAAGTAAACTGGAGAGGTGAACCCCTCCCGTACCGACACGATCGTCATTCTCGATTTTGGATCGCAGTACACGCAGCTGATTGCCCGACGCATCCGCGAGCTGGACGTGTTTTCCGTGGTTCTGCCCTGTACGACGCCGCTTGCGGAGATATTGGCGCTCGAGCCCAGGGGCCTGATCCTCTCCGGCGGGCCCTCGTCAGTGTATGACGCGAACGCCCCCAAGGCCGACCCCAAGGTGCTCGAAACCGGCCTGCCGATGCTGGGTATCTGCTACGGGCTGCAATTCATGACGCATCATCTCGGCGGCCGTGTCGTGCCGGGCACGGCGCATGAGTACGGTCATGCCGACGTGTCTGTGGTGGCGGAATCGGCACTGTTTCACGGACTTCCGCAGGAGCTGCAGGTCTGGATGAGCCATGGTGACCAAGCCGCCGAACTGGCGCCCGGCTTCACGGTTGTCGCAAGGACCAGCAACGCCGTGGCGGCGATCGCCAATGAGCCGCGGCGGATGTGGGCCGTTCAGTTTCATCCCGAGGTCGTGCATTCGCGGCAGGGCGGGGAGCTGCTGCGGAACTTTGTGGTCGACCTGTGCGGGGCGCGGCAGAACTGGACCCCGGAACACTTTATCGAGACCACGGTCACGCGGATCAAGGAGCAGATCGGACCCACGGGCCATGCGATCTGCGGACTTTCCGGCGGGGTGGATTCTTCGGTGGCCGCGGTGCTGGTGCAACGGGCGATCGGTGACCGGCTGACCTGCATCTTCGTGAACAACGGCGTGCTGCGCAAGGGCGAGTTCGAAGCCGTGCAGCGAACGATGCGTGAAGACCTGGGGCTGCAGGTGGTGGCTGTCGATGCAAGCGAGCGTTTTTTGTCAAAGCTCGTGGGTGTGACCGATCCGGAGCAGAAACGCAAGATCATCGGCGGTGAGTTCATCGCGGTATTCGACGACGAAGCAAAAAAGATCTTCGAGGCTGAGCGCTCGGCCGGGGAAGAGGTGGCGTGGCTGGTGCAGGGAACGCTCTACCCCGATGTGATCGAATCGGTGAGCGTGCACGGTCCTTCGCACGTGATCAAGAGCCACCACAACGTCGGCGGTCTGCCGGCGGATATGAAGCTGAAGCTCATCGAGCCGCTGCGCGACCTCTTCAAAGACGAGGTGCGCCGCGTGGGTCGCGATCTGCAGATGCCGGCGGAGATCCTCGAGCGGCAGCCGTTTCCTGGGCCCGGGCTCGCCGTGCGCATCCTGGGCGAGATCACCCCCGACCGCGTCGCCATTCTGCAGGAGGCTGACGCCATCTGCACCGACGAGATTGCGCGGGCCGGGCTCACGACGAAGGTCTGGCAGAGCTTCGCCGTGCTTTTGCCCGTGAAAACGGTCGGCGTCATGGGTGATCAGCGCACCTATGCCTACACCTGCGCCATTCGCGCGGTGGAAAGCGAAGACGGCATGACGGCCGATTGGGCCGCGCTGCCGTATCCCGTGCTGCGGTCCATCTCGAGCCGGATCGTCTCGGAGATTCGCGGCATCAATCGCGTGGTCTACGACATCACGAGCAAGCCCCCAGGTACCATCGAATGGGAGTAAGCTGGGGATCCAGATGTGCACTGTGCGGCTGGTAGGCCAAATCCTGCTTCTCGTCGCGGTTTTTCTGGGCGTCGGTTTCGCAGTCGCGCACGCCTTGATCGCGCATGCCGTGGCTGCGGGGACGCCGGAGTACAACGTGCGCCTGGCGGGCGCCATGGGCGGTCTTTTCGCGGGCGGCGCGGCGACGGTTCTGGTCTCGCTGGCCCTGTTCTTCGGTCAGAAGCCGACTCAGCGATGAAAACCGCTTACGACGCTACGCGCCTGCCGAAGATGGCGGTCCCGACGCGCACGGTCGTGGAGCCTTCTTCCACGGCCACGGCGAAGTCCCCGGACATGCCCATGGAAAGCTCGGTCAAAGACGGGTAACGGGCCAGGTTTTCCTCCTGCAAAGCGCGCAGCCGGCGAAAGTACGGCCGGGCCTCCTCCGGATCGTCGGCGATGGGGGGAACGGTCATCAGACCGACGGCGCGGAGATGCGGCAACCCGGCGACCGCCTCCAGCAGGGCCGGCAGATCCTCCGGCGCCAGGCCGTGCTTGCTCTCCTCGTGCGAAAGCTTTACCTCGATCAGCACGGGCAGTATTCTGCCCAGCGTTTCAGCCGCTGTGTTCAGCCGCGCGGCAGTTTTGGGGGAATCGAGCGTGTCTACAGCTTGGAAAAGTTCCACAGCCCTGGTGGTCTTGTTGTTTTGCAGGGGGCCGATGAGGTGCACCTCCAGATCCGGCAGAGCAGAGATCGTGGGGTACTTCATCGCCACCTCCTGCACCCGGTTTTCGCCGAAGAGCCGCTGCCCGGCGTTGTAGGCCTCCACGAGCGCCTCCACCGGATGCACCTTGCTTACGGCCATCAAGCGAACGGATGCGGGCGTCCGGCCCGCGCGCACGCAGGCCGCCGCGAGGTCGGCGTGAACCTTCTGCAGATTGGCTTCAATTCCCATGTCGTTTCAGTGTACGGGCTCAATCCGCGCCTGCTTTGAGGCGGCCATCCTGCGCCAGGCTGCATCCCGGCAGCCCCAACACTCGTCTCACAATTGAGAACGGTTGGCCCCAGAGAGCAACAATCCGGCCGCAGTCGGGTTCATGTTCCCGGGAGCTTACCCCGCACCAGGTTTCCGTACCAAGGAGTTCAAAACAAATGTTTACGTCTTTCTCCCTTCCCAGTCTTTTGCGCCGCCCACTGGCGATGGTCGCTGTGGCCGCTAGCGCCTGCCTTGCTGCCGGAGCCCAGAACGGGATCCAGGCCGGTGCACCGGCGAACACGTCGGCACCTGCTATGAACTTCTTCGCCCCGCCGGCCGCTGTGGGGGACGTTGCGCAGGGTTCGGGCACGCTCTTCTCTGAGTCCTTAAACTCGTCGAGCGCGGACACGCAGGATGCCGGAGCCTCCGCCACGCAGCTGAATCTAGCCTCGATCGAGAACGGTATGAAGCTGCCCGGTTTGGATGCGCAGTACGGCCGTCGTCGTTACGGCGCACCTCGCTACCGTGGCGGTAACACGAACGCTGACGGGTCGGCGAAGTACACCGCCTATGCCGGCGCGGGTTTCACGCTGCCAGTCGGGACTAACTCGAATTACCTGACGACCAGCTACGGCATTCAAGCGGGCGCGGGCCGTAACTTCAACAAGCATTTCGGCGTGAACCTTGAGTTCGATTACGACCACTTCGGCATGACGGGCGCTACCATTGCGCAACAGACTTACCTGTACGATCCTACAGGTGTCCTCGGCATTGCGGGTCTTTTGGATGCGAACAGTCATATCTGGAATTTTTCGATTCAACCGACTTACCAGATCTACTCCGGTGAAGGTTTGGGCGCGTATCTAACAGGTGGCGTGGGTTTCTACCACAAGGTGGCGAACTTCACCCTGCCGCAGATAGAGCAAGATTTTTATGGGGATGAGTTTGAGATAAATCAGAACGTAGACCATTACACCTCAAACGCGCCGGGCTTTGATGGCGGCATTGGCCTTACCTACAAGTTCTCGCACTTCTCTAACGAGAGGCTTTATGGTGAGGTTCGCTACGTGTACATCGATAACAGCTTCCGTGCCGGTGATACGGTGGCGAACGCCCTCACCTTCACGGGGACTAACTTCTTTCCCCAAAACAGCAACACGACTTCCTATATCCCGGTGAAGTTTGGCGTACGTTTCTAAGTACAGTTGTATCGACACAAGAAGACCCGCTTCGGCGGGTCTTCTTGTGTTTACTTAGAGGCAAATTGCAAGGTAGCGAAGTTATGCGGTAAGCCCGCGCGCCTGGATCTCCAGAAAACATTGAATCAGCGCCACGGCTGCCGGCGTGACCCCGGCAATACGCGTGGCCTGGCCCAGCGTGGAGGGCCGGATGCGGCCGAGTTTCTCCACCATCTCGCGTGAGAGACCGGAGACGCGGGTGTAATCGAACCAGCCAGGAATGACGCGGGCTTCATCGCGTTTGAGGCGGTCGATCGAGCGCTGCTGCTGCGCTAGGTAGCCTGCGAACTTGATGGCCGTTTCGACGGTTTTCAGCTCGTTGCGCACCCAAGCCGGCAGCGTGCGCGTGTTCGCGTAGTCGACAGCCTCCAGCGCAGCGACCCATGGCGCCAACGCAGGCCGGGCGTTCAACTGGAGGATCATGTGCGGCAGCAGTACGGGCAGCAGAAGCTCGATGGTGAGATGGGGGCGCTTCAACAGCTGTGCCGGGCGGTCACCCCGGGCAAAACTCTCGCCGGTGTCTGCCGTTGCGGCGGAAAGGAGCAGGGCATCGGCCTCGCTCAGCTTCCCTAGCTCGATCAGATCGGCGAGCGCACGCGCGCGCTCCCCCTTGGCCTGGAATGCGTGCCAGGCGTCGTCGTCGATCAGCCCCAGCGCCCGGCCGTGCGGCGTGAGGCGCGTATCGGCATTGTCGATGCGCAGGTGCAACCGGAACTCCGCGCGCGAGGTAAACATGCGGTAGGGCTCGTCGGTGCCCTTCGAGATCAGGTCGTCGATGAGGATGCCTGTGTAGGCTTCGGTGCGGTCGAGGGTGAAAGAGGCAGGGCCCATGGCACAGGGCATAGGGATCAAGTCATTTTCTGTGCCCTGTGCCCTGGGCCCAAGTTCCTGTCCTAGTCCCTGTTTCCGAATTCCTACTTCCTGCCGCGCATAAAGCGCGGCATTGATGCCGGCCATCAATCCCTGGCAGGCGGCTTCTTCATAGCCGCTGGTACCGTTGATCTGGCCGCCGAGATAGAGCCCCTGGAATGCCTTGACGCGCAGCGTGCGGTCCAGCTCCGTGGGGTCGATGGCGTCGTACTCGATGGCATAGCCGGGGCGCAGCATCTCCGCATTTTCTAGGCCGGGAATGGAATGCACCATGGCTGCCTGGATGTCCATCGGCAGCGAGGTACTCATGCCGTTGATGTAGACCTCATGCGTGTTTAGACCTTCGGGCTCAAGGAAAAACTGGTGCTGGTTCTTGTCCGGGAAGCGCACGATCTTGTCTTCGATCGAGGGGCAGTAACGCGGTCCGATGCCTTCGATCTGCCCGGTGTACATGGGCGAACGGTGGACGTTGTCGCGGATCAGCGCCAGTGTTTCGGGCGTCGTGTAGGCGATGTGGCAGCTGATCTGCTTCAGCGGGGGCGTCCAGGTAGGGGAGCCGGGTGCAGGCGTGCTGCGGAAGCTGAACGGCGTGGGGTCGCTGTCGCCGGGCTGCTCTTCAAAGCGGGTCCAGTCGATGGTGCGGCCGTCCAGCCGCGGCGGTGTGCCGGTCTTCAGCCGCGTTCCGCGCAAACCGAGCTTCTTGAGCGACTCGCCCAGCAGAACGCTGGCGGGTTCGCCGCTGCGTCCCGCGGTGTACTGCTGCTCGCCGCAGTGGATCAGGCCATTCAGAAAGGTGCCGGTGGTGATCACCACGGCGCGTGCCCCCACGATGCGGCCGTCGCGCAGCTGCAGACCGATGATTGTGGGCAAAGGTGCGGTGCTGCGGTCCAGAATGACGTCGATTACCTCGGCTTGCTTGATGAACAGGTTCGGGATCGACTCGAGCTTTTCGCGCATGCGCACCCGGTAGAGCGCCTTATCGCACTGCGCGCGGGGCGACCACACCGCCGGGCCGCGGGAGGTGTTCAGCAGACGAAACTGGATGCCGCAGGCATCGGCGACCTCGCCCATGATGCCGCCTAATGCATCGACCTCACGCACCAGATGTCCCTTGGCCACGCCGCCGATGGCGGGATTGCAACTCATCTGCGCGATCAGGTCCAAATTGAGCGTGAACAGCGCCGTGCGCAGGCCCATGCGCGCCGCCGCCGCCGCCGCCTCGCACCCCGCATGGCCCGCCCCGACCACCAGCACGTCAAATTGTTCCGAGTACGTCATCTGCTCCATTTTACGTGCTGAACAGATGATGTATGACCAAGGACCGCAGCGGGACAGATCAGTTGTCTCTCCGCAGGAGACCCGGCGGTTTGGCTTCGTCGCACCATGCGGAGGTGGTTCGATCACTTCCGGAGAATGCGACTTCTCAGTACTTGCGAGATGTCGCCTCCCGCGCTGCGAGTAGGACCGGCTAACGGCGCTACCTTGATCTCCCCCGTCCCTTGCGGAGTTCGGTACCATGGCCGCATGGTGGAACTGAACCCTGTTGAGGCGCGTGTGCTCGGCTGCCTGATCGAAAAAGAGATCACCACGCCGGAGTATTACCCCCTTTCCTTGAACGCCCTCGTCAACGCCTGTAATCAAAAGAGCAGCCGCGACCCGGTGATGGAACTGACGGAGCGCGACGTGCGCGGTGCCCTGTCTTCCCTGGAGGATCAAAATTTGGTCCGGGTGCTGGCCGACGCGCGCGTGCCCAAGTTCGAGCACCGCGTCCGCGACGGCCTGGGCGAGCCCAACCTGCGCCGCGATGACGTGGCGGTGGTCTGCCTGCTGCTGCTGCGCGGCGCGCAGACGCCTGCTGAGCTGCGCACGCGCGCCGACCGCCTGTATGCCTTTGACGACAACATGGCCGTGCTGGGGACGCTTGAACGGCTTGCCGGGCGCGCGGAGCCGATGACGCGCGTCATGGCCCGGCAATCCGGGGCGCGGGAGCCGCGCTGGCGGCAGCTGTTGACCGGCGCGGCGGAGGAAGCGGGCGACGTTCTCGAGAACGCCCAGGCCGCCCAGTCCGCCGGCGGCAGTCGCCGTCCCGAGTCGCGAACTACCTTTCTCACAACGGAGCAGGCGGAGGCGCTAGAAGAACGGTTTCGCTCGATGGAGGACCGGCTGGGGCGGCTGGAACAACGGCTGGAAGCTGCCGGCCTGGGTTGAACGATCACGGCTGCTCCGTCGGTTCGCGCCCCTGATGACGCTCCCGGAACGAAAGCGATCCGCCTCAGCCAAAGATGGCCAGAGCCTTGGCGAGACCTTTGGGGTCCTCGATGCTGAAGGTCTGCAGCGAACGGTCGATTTGCCGGTTCAGGCCGGTGAGCACCTTGCCTGGGCCGACCTCCAGGTAGTGGGTGGCGCCGCAACTCTGCAGATGCTGGAGGCATTCCACCCAGCGAACCGCGCCGGTAACCTGGCGGATCAGCGTGTCGCGTGCATCCGCGCCGCGTTTCACGGTTCGAGCGTCGACGTTGCAAACCACCGTGAGCTGCGGGTCAGCGAAGGCCACCGATTCCAGGTGAATCGCAAGCCCCTCCTGCGCCGGCTGCATCAGCGCGCAGTGAAAGGGGGCGCTGACGGGCAACATGATCGTTCGCTTGGCGCCCTTTTCCTTGCACAGGGCGGCGGCGCGGGTAACCGGTTCGGTCGCGCCGGAGATCACGATCTGTTCCGGTGAGTTCAGGTTGGCGGGCGACACCACAGCGGAGACGCGTGAGGCCGCTTCGGCGGGCGTGGAGGCTGGGTTGAAGGGATCGGCCAGAGCGTCGCGTGCGGCGGCCGACTGTAGCGCGGGGTTGGCGGGATCCTCCGGCGGCGGCGCGGTCATCTCGTCAGAGATCTGAGCGCAGAGATCGTTGACCATGTCGTAGTCCAGGCCGAGGATGGCCGCCATCGCACCCTGGCCCGTCGGCACCGCGCACTGCATCAGCTGGCCGCGTGCCCGTACGGTACGCACCGCGTCGGCGAAGCTGAAGGTCCCTGCCGCGACGTGCGCGCTGTACTCGCCGAGGGAGTGCCCAGCGGCAAGGCAGACCTTTGCCTTGCGGCTGGCAAGCTCCGGCTGCAGCACCCGCCAGATAGCGACCGAGGTCGTCAGGAGGGCCGGTTGCGTGTTCTCCGTCATTTCCAGGGCATCTTCCGGCCCCTCAAAGATGATCTTCGATAGCGTGAATCCAAGTGCCTCGTCGGCCTCTTCAAAGACGGCGCGTGCTGCGGCAAACTGCTCGTAAAATGCCCGGCCCATGCCCACATTCTGGGAGCCCTGCCCTGGAAACAGGAGAGCAATTTGCGGCTCTTTTGAACTTTCCTGCTGATGATCCTGATCTTTCGCGGCTTGCTGGTCCGGGCTGCCGGCGTTGGACTCTGCTTTTCTTTCGCTCATCACTTCCTTCACTTCTCCGTCACTTCGTCTTGGATGTTGCCGCTCCGCTGTCACTGCAGCGGTCTGCGGGGAACCCGGTCCTGCCGCGGTATCCACACGGTCTCAGCCTACTCGATGGAGGCGGTGGTGAAGGTTTGCTCAGCCTGCGCCGCGGTCAGCCGGTAGAGGGCGAACTGTCGGCTGGAGGCGCCGCGCAGCTCGAAAAGCAGGCTTGCACGGTGCGAGTCGTCTGGATCGACTGCATCAACTAGTCGCAACCGAGGGCTGCGATCGAGATGCAGGCTGTCGGTGATGCTACTTAGGACCACCTGCAGTTCACCGGAGGGCAGCCGCTGTGCCACCACCGTCACAAAGACGGCACGGTGGGCCGAAGCGCCGGCCGGGAGCGGCGCGGGGACACCGGAACCTGCCGCGGCAACCGCCACCGCAGAATTCGAGGAGACAGGCTTTGAGGGGGCAGCCCTTGACGGGGCGACCGAGGCCGCCGCGGTGTAAACAAACGTTGGCAAGCCGCCATAGCTCAGGGTGTAACCCGTAAGGCTGCTCTGGGCGAAGGTAAGTTCTGCAGGGGAACTCTTGACGGTCCTGGATGCGAGATGTGTAGACGAACGGTTCGTGGTGGAGGGCGTGCTCCGGGGCGGCATCTTCGCCGGGGGCATCGTGGTCGCGGTGACGGTCCTGGGGGCTGCGGCGGTCGCAGGGGCGGCCTTCGCGGCTGTGCCGGATGGCGCCGACGGCTGATACTGCGATGGAACACCGCGCTGCAGCTTCGGGGGCGCGCCCGGCTCGTCGGTGTTCTGGGTGTCTTCCGTCTTGGCCACGGATTGCGCGGAGGCTGGGCTCGACGTGGCGGCTGGAACCGAAGCTGCGACGGCGGAGGCCTGCTCCTGCGGAAGCGGGGCAGAGGATGGAACCAGGCTATTTTTCGCCAGATAGGCCATTACGCGGGGGCGTGCCGCAGCCTCCAGGCTGGACAGGGTCAGCGTCCGTTCGGAGGGCGTATCCCACTCCCGTGCGAAGTTGTGATCGTCCCGGTGAACGGGGTCGGAGACGCCGATGGTTTGGTGCATGTCGGCGGGCAGGCCGGTGAGCGGCGGCGTTCCGGCGTCGGCTTCGGTATTGCGGCCCAGCACCGGTCGGTCCGGATCGTCCCCGGGACCCGGGCCGACGGAGGTGACGCTTGCCTGCTTGCTCCTGGTGCCATACTCGCGCTTCCTGCTGGCGTCCTGCGAGGGGTCGCGGTGTCGCAGAGTCGGACGGTCGGTGTCGTCGGAGCTCGCGGTCGTCGAGCCTGAACCGGTCGAACCTGTACCGCTCGAACCTGCAGCTGTCCCGCCTGAACTCGAGGTGTTGTCGGCATTCGGCTTCGCTGTCGGGTCCTTGGCCTCGCTGCTCCCGCCGGTGGGGGCAGGCGCCGGCGAATCGCCTCGCCGATTCATGTGAGGACGGCTGTCATCGGCGCTGGCCGGTGTCTTTCCGTCCGCTTGGATCACCGGCAGGCGCGTCGAAGGATGCAGATTTGCTGTTTTGGGAGGCGCCTGCGGTGTGAACTTGCCGAATCCATACCAGGCAGCGACAGAATCGTCGTCCTTTACGGCTTCATTCGTTACAGCACGCTGCGCGTAATCCAGATCCAGCAGCCCTTGCGGCTCACCGGCGTGTTCCAGAGAGTAGAGGTCGCCGGTTTGCAGCGCAAACGGCACCGGACGGGCCAGGTACAGGCCGGCATCCTGCATGGCACCGTTGATGAACAAGGAGACCGGGACAAAGCGAGCCGCGGTCGGCTTGTTTAGATCGCCGGTCCATTCATAGACGCCGATGGCGCGGGTGACGCGCTCCGGCGCATCGACGTGGTGCATCTGCGCCCGCAGCGCGGAGGGAGCAAGGACCAAAGCCAAACCGGCAGGCACAAACCATCGGTTGGGTCGTCGCCGGGGATGAAACAGGGCACGCATACCGTTAGATTTTAGACGTTCGGTCCGAGCGGCGCGTTTCGCCGCGAGAGGCCGCAGAGCCGTTTGGTTTTAGAATTCGCCAATCTTCTGTGATGGCTCGGGAATGTGCAAAAGGTTATAGTGACGACATACGGTTGTTCCCAGGCGCAACCTCTTTCAGGAGACTATGCCGTCGCCCAACGCGACCTTGCCGCAGGATCATGTTCTCCCGCCGTCGGGCACGCTCCGGACGGGTGTGCCTCTTTGCGTCGATCTGGACGGCACGCTGGTCAAGTCGGACACGCTGGTGGATTCGGTGCTCGCCTTGGCGCGTCAGCATCCGCAGAGTTTGCTCCAGGTCCCGGGCTGGATCGCCCGGGGCAAAGCCGCCTTTAAGCAGCATGTCACGACCGCGGTCACCCTCGATGTGGAACACCTGCCCTACAATCTGCCGCTGCTCGAGTGGCTCCGGGTGGAGCGTGGCGCCGGCCGCTCAATCTATCTTGCGACTGCCGCCGACCATCGGCTGGCCAACCGTGTAGCCGCACATCTACAACTCTTTGACGGCGTGCTGGCTTCCGATGGCGAGACCAATCTGGCGGGTGGTAACAAGCTGGCCGCTTTCCGCTCGCACTTCGGCGACTCCTTCTGCTACATCGGCAACGCCCATCCGGACGTGGAGTTACTGCGAGCGTGCGAGTCACCGATGGTGGCCAACCCTCACAGCTCCTTGACCAGTGGGCTGAAGCGAGCCGGCATCAGTCCGGCGCGCCGGTTCGACGATCAGGCGCCCGCGCTCAGGGCTTGGCTCAAGGCCATCCGTCTGCACCAGTGGGCGAAAAATACGCTTATCTTTGTGCCGTTGCTGCTGGCACACGACTGGAATCTGCCCGCTTTTGTGGCAGCGGGGATCGCGTTTCTCAGCTTCGGCCTATGCGCTTCGGCGACCTACATCATCAATGACCTGCTTGACATTGAGGCCGATCGCCGGCATCCGCGTAAGCGCCGCCGTCCCTTTGCCGCCGGCGACCTTTCCGCCTTTGCGGGCGTGGCCGCCGTCATAGCCATGATGTGCGTCTCGGTGGTGCTGGCGATCCTTTTGCCGCATCTGTTCGTTATCGCCTCCAGCGGCCATACCGCGCTGCTCCGGCCGTACAGCTTTCTGGAGTGGCTTGCGATCTACACTGCGACCACGCTGACCTATTCCTTCTATCTCAAGCGCAAGCTGCTGCTGGATGTGTTTGTGCTGAGCGGTTTATACACCGTGCGCATTCTCGCCGGCAGCTCCGCCACGGGCGTGCCGATTTCCACATGGCTGGCCGGCTTTAGCGTGTTCTTCTTCCTTTCGCTGGCCTTTGTGAAGCGCTTCAGCGAACTGGAATCCCTGCGGGAGCGCGGGGCCGCGGTTACGAACGGCCGAGGCTACTTCGTGGGCGATCTGGAACAGCTGCGTGCGCTGGGTACGGGAGCGGCCTATGCCGCGGTTGTGGTCACCACCTTGTACATCAGCAACCCGGACACGGCCCGCCTGTACGCCCATACCGCGCGCCTTTGGCTGGTGGTGCCGGTGCTGCTGCTGTGGCTCAGCCAGGTGTGGATGTTGGCCAGCCGGGGCGAGATGCACGACGACCCGGTTGTCTGGGCTATCAGCGACAAGCGGAGCCTCCTGCTGGGTGTCCTGATGGCGTTGATCGTCGTCTGGGCGCTATAAGATATCCAGAGACTGGTCCCGTGCGTGCGGACGTGCTCCCTGCTCCCGAGGACCGGTTCAAGCCGGCGAAGTCGGCTTCGCTGGAAGGAAGATTGTTGGACATTCCGCAGTTGACAGACTTTTCCGAAGGCGCCATTGAAGCCGCTTTCGCCCAGATTCGCCACGCTGCCGAGACGGCGGTTGCGTCCCCGGATTGCAATCCGGAGGCGTTTCGGCTGGAGTGGCTGGGCCGCAAGCAGGGCCGTTTGAAAGCTATCTCGGACGCCTGGCTGAAGTCTGCGCCGGCCGAGTCCAAGCGCCTCATCGGGCAGCGGTTCAATACTCTGAAAGAACAGGTCGAAGGGCTGATTGCGGCTTCAGCCATCGCTCCCGGCGGCCGGCAGCCGCCGATGCTTGCGCCCCTCGATCTTTCCCTGCCCGGCACCTCGCAGAGGATCGGGGCTGAACACCCTTTGATCTCCACCATGACAGAGATCGTCGCTGTCTTCGAGCGCCTGGGATACAGCGTGGCGCTCGGCCCCGAGGTCGAGTCGGATTTCTACAACTTCGAGTCGCTGAACTTTCCGCCCAACCATCCCGCACGCGATACGCAGGACACCCTGGTGGTGGCCGATCAGGGGTCCAAGCCCTCGCGCGACCGTCTGCTGATGCGCACGCACACGTCACCGGTGCAGATCCGCTCCATGCTGGAGCAGGCGCCGCCGCTGCGCGTAGTCATCCCCGGCAAGGTGCACCGCAACGATGCCGCCGACGCCACGCACTCGCCCGTCTTCCACCAGGTGGAAGGTCTGTGCGTTGACACCAATATCACCTTCTCCGACCTGAAGGGAACACTGGACCACGCTATGAAGGCGCTGTTCGGCTCCGCGGTGAAGACGCGATTTTTCCCTAGCTTTTTTCCTTTTACCGAGCCTTCTGCGGACGTGCAGATCTCCTGCCCGTTCTGCGGCGGCAACGGTTGCCGCAAGTGCAAGCACAGTGGCTGGATCGAGCTGCTGGGCTGCGGCATGGTCGATCCCAACGTGTTCCAGGCCGTTGACCGGCAGCGGATTGCACTGGGCCGTGAGCCGCTTTACGACACTCGCCGCATCAGCGGCTTTGCCTTCGGTATGGGCGTCGACCGGATTACCATGATGCGCTACGGCATCTCGGACATCGGCCTGCTCTACGGTGGCGATGTACGCTTTCTGCAGCAGTTCGCGTGATCTGGTGCCATGCCGGCAGGACGCCTGAAGGCGCTTCCACGCCGCCTGATTCTTTCACGCGAGGGTTGGGACAGCACCTGGGACGGCGCGCGCATCACCTTTCTGAATAGCTAATCCCTTCTCGCTGCCGATCCCGGAGCACGACACCGCTCGAAAGCTCGAGGGATGCTTCGGTCTTGCTAGCATCGTCTTATGTCTCGATTCAGTTGTGCCCTGGCCCTTACGCTCGCCGTTGTGTTCCCAGCCTTCGCACAGCACCCGCGCGATGGCGAGATTCACAATCCCGATACCCTCGCCTGGTGGCACACCACGGAGGCGCTTGCCGGCGACACCATGGAGGGCCGCGATACCGGGACGGCTGCCTACCAGCGTGCGGCGGACTACGTGGCGAAGCGCTTTGCAGCCGCGGGGCTGAAGCCTGCAGGAGACGCCGGCCGCTACTTCCAAACGGTGCCGATGCACCAGATCGATCTCACGCCGCAGGGCACAAACTTCACCGTGGTGCGCGCCGGCGGCCAACGTCTCCCGTTGCGATTTCTCTATGAGATCACCACAACGCCCGCACCCAACATGCTCCGTGAGGCGACAGGGACCCTGACCTTTCGCGGCTACTGCGGTGCTGAGGCGATGGGCGACGTCGCCGGCAAGATCGTTGTCTGCTTCGGCACGCAACATACGGGCCTGCCCTCCGGCGCGGAGCGTGCGGCCAACGCACGCAAGGGTGGAGCGCTGGGTTTGATCAATGTGGATGATCCTTTTTTCACTCTCGAGCCGCCGCGCTGGCCCTATGCCTATGCCCGTTCGGTCACGCTGCGAAAAGCTTTACCGGAACGCCACAGCGAAGCGGAGCAAGCGCCCACGCTGCCGGCGATGCGCCTCAGCGCAGAGGCTTTTGCAAAGCTGCTTGCCGGGACCGGCCGCGATGCCGCTGCCGTTTTGAAGAGCGGCGGAGCCCAACAGCCGCTCGCCAGTTTCGATATCCCGGCCAGCCTCCAGATTCGGCTGCACACCATCGAGAAAGACATCAGTTCACCGAATGTGCTGGCCGTTCTGCCCGGGACGGATCCCGAGTTGAGTAGGCAGTATGTGGTCGTCGCCGCACATCTGGACGGCTATGGTTTTGGAACGCCCGTGAGCGGTGACAACCTCTACAACGGAGCGCTGGATGACGCAGCTTACGTGGCGCTGCTGATCCAAATGGCGGACGATCTCGGGAAGGGAAGCGCCCTGCAGCCGGACGCGAGTTCGAAGGCAAAGTCCGGTTCGCTCGAGGCCGATGGCACCATGCTTTCGCCGCCGAAGCGCTCGATTCTGTTCTGTGCCTTTACGGGTGAAGAGAAAGGCCTGCTGGGTTCCAGCTGGTTTGTCGAACATCCCACCGTGCCGATGGCGGACCTGGCCGCGGATGTAAACCTCGATCAGCTGCGGCCGCTGTTTCCGCTGCACATCCTGACAGCACTGGCGATTCGCGACACAACGCTGGGCGCGACCGCGGCGCAGGTGGGGGCAGGGCTGGGCATCGAGCTGCGCCCCGACCGCGAGCCGGAACGCGGCCTGCTGCGACGGGCCGATCACTACCCGTTCCTCAAGGCCGGTGTGCCGGCAATCGGCTTTGTCTTCGGATTTGATCCCGGCACCGAGGCAGAGGCACGCTACCGCCATTGGTACCAGGTCCAGTACCACCGTCCGCAGGACGACCTCACCCAACCCGTCGATTTCCAGGCGGCGGGCATGTTCAACCTCTTCTTCTATCGCCTGGTGGAGACAATTGCCGACGATCCGGAACGGCCGAGGATCCTGCCCGGCAGCAGTTTTCTGAAGCCGTAGGCGAAGTCCATCGAGTCCGCCCGTCGGGAACAGATGAACGGGCGGGACTCAATACCGATCGTCTCCGTCTACTTCAAACGCGGTACGCCGTGGCCCCAGGTGTCGGGTGGGGCCAGTTCGCGGCGCATGGGGGGCGTGCTCATGTCGCGGTCGTCGCTGTTGAAGATGCGGCTGCCCTGGGCGATGAGGTAGTCTGCGGTGCGCGCGGCCAAGGATTGAATCGTGAGCCCGGGGTTGGCGGAGCCCTGCGTCGGCATGATGCTGCCATCGCAGATAAAGAGATTCGCAATGTCATGGGTGCGTCCGAACTTGTCCACAACCGAGCTGCGCGGGTCCGATCCCATGCGCGCCGCGCCGACCAGATGCGCGTACCGCGCCTCCTGTACGACCTCCGTGGCGCCGGCCGCGCTCATGATCTCCATTGTCTTGTTCCTGCCCGCTTTAATCAGATTCTTGTCGTTCTCATATAGATCGAAGTTCACGTGGGCGACGGGAAGACCGAACCTGTCCTTGTCTTCGGCGAGCGTTACGCGGTTGTTAGCCCAGGGAAGAATCTCGCCGAGCAGGCCGAATCCGGCCCAGTGGTTATAATCCATCATCTCGCGGCGCAGGCCCCAACCCCAGGCCTTTTTGGACGAGATCATGTCCTTGCCGAACGCGACCGGCAGCGGACCGACGGTCTGAATCGCGTAACCGCGAGCGAAATTGTTCTTTGGGTCGGTCTCGTAGAACTCTTCGGTGAGGGCATGGGCGGGTGGGGCCTTGTACATGCGCACGGGCTGATCGAAGCGGCCGAGGATCACGTTGCCGGCCTGCGCCATCAGGTAGCGACCGACCGTGTCGCTGGAGTTGGCAAGGCCGTTTTCGTAGCCCTTGCAGGCGGAGTTCAACAGCAGTCGCGGCGTCTCAATTGCGTAGCCGGAGACGATCACGGCCTTGGCCTTCTGAAAGCGCGGCGCGCCCTCGCGATCGAAGTAGTGCACCCCGGTAACGCGGTTTTGCTTGCCCAGCTCCACACGGCTGACCATGCAAAAATCGCGGATCTCGCCGCCGTTGTCGATGGCATCGGGAACGTGCGTGATTAGCGTCGAGGCCTTGGCCCCAACCTTGCAGCCCTGGATGCAGAAGCCGCGGTAGATGCAGTGTGGACGGTTGCCGCGTGATCCGGAGAGGATCGCTACGGGACCTCCGATGGAGACCGGAATATCCAGAGCCGAGCAGCCCTTGATCAGCGCGTTACCGACGCCGCCCATGGGGTGCGGGCCGTAGGGATAGCCATGCGGATGGCCCCACGGATAGTACGCCGGGCCGGCAACCGGCATCTCGAGCTCCAGCTGCTCATAGTAGGGCCGGATGTCTTCGTAGCTGATCGGCCAGTCCACACCTACGCCGTCGCGAGTGTAAATTTCGAAGTCGGATGGGTGCAGCCTTGGGCAAAACGAGGCCCAGTGCACCGAACCGCCGCCTACGCCCTTGCCGCAGTTATTGGCTCCGAGCGCCAGCGGCTCGGAGCCGCCGGTAACACGCGGATCCGTCCAGTAAAGCTCATGCGAACCCGATTCGTCGGAGACCCAGTCCTTCTCCGTGTCCCAGAAGCGCCCGGCCTCCAGGCCGACGACGTTGAAGCCGGCCCGCGCTAGGCGCTGTATCAACACGCCGCCGGCGGCGCCCACGCCGACGATGACGTAATCGACCTCGTCGGAGTCCTTGAAGCGGCGTGCCGGAATGTGTATGGATTGCAGCGGGCCGAGTTGGTGCGTTTTGGAGTCGGAGCCGTTGAACGCTCCTCCGATCGGTGTGCTCACTTGGACCCCTTTGCGGCGGAATGGCTCTTCTGCTTGGCTTCACTTTCGCTGCCATGATCGGGCTGTACCTTGCCGGAGACGCTGGCGGCGGGTGTCTGCCACTCGTAGCGCTGTTCCTCGACCTCCCACGGCTCGGGCTCACCCCGTTCCAGGCGCATGTAGGCGCGCGGATACGCGGGACCGCCAAAGCCGATCTCATCCCACGCCCAGGGATGAGCATAGTAGGCCTTCACGGCATCGGAGACGATCAGCTCCCAGAAGCGGCTCACGGACATACGCTTCCAGATCGCCGCACCGCCCTTAGGCTTGCCATCATGTAGCGCTTCCAGAACCATGTCCTGCTGTCGATACGGGAGGGAGAGAAAGTCGTTGTCGAATCGCTCTTTGGCCTCGTCCTGAATGGCGTTGACGCCGATCCGGTAGGCGACCCGATCCTCCGGCATGTCCGCATAGCGATAGCCGTCGTTCCGACTCTTTGCCAGACGGTCGTCGAGGGGAGCCACCAGCGGGATCTGCCGGTCGGGTGTTCGGTCCGTCTGCGGCAGGAGGTGTTCGAAGACCACCGTCCAGAACTTCCATTCGTCCTCGGTGAAGAACGTTCGCTTCGGCGTTGTGTCGACGCGCCCCTGCACCACTTGGCGTGTGGCTTTCTCCCAGTAGTTCTTCTGGGCCATGGTGCTGAAGTCTGGATAGTACCCGGGCTGCCTGCGTGGCGGTAGTGGCCGCCCCGTACTCTTATCGCTGGGTAACAGCTCGGCCGGGATCTCTGCGGGCGGTGCCGTTTTGGCCTTTGAGAACAGTCCCATTACTTCCTCCTCCGCAAGAGACTTGCAAGAACACCCAGCATGCCGGCCGCGCCGAACAGCAGCGGCGCGAAGATGGGCGGACCGTACAGGATGTTGTAGACGATATTTTTGGCGCCGCCGGGGCGACGAAGAACCCCGCGGCCGTGATAGTAAAAGCCCACCGCAGCATCCAGACCCGCAATCACGGAGAGGGCCGGCAGCGCCGTCGTGGCCATCCTGCGGCTCTTCACCGAGGCAAACGCGACACCGGCAAGCGCCGGGGCCAGGACCACCGGCGTCCACTGGACCCAGTACTGGAAGTTGTTCTTGTAGTGCGAGTAGTACGCTTCAAACCCGCTTAACAGTGCGCTGATGCCGGTGACGATCGCTACTTGCTGTTGAAATTTGCCCTCGCGCATGTCCTGCTCTGCGCTTAGCAGGGCACGGCCTTCGCCGGAGGGAAGAAGCCGGCTCAGCCAGTTGTCATTGCCTGTCGTGGAGACGGGACCCGTGGCCTCTTCGCGCTGCAGGTAGGAGGCGATCAGCCCCAGGTACGCGCTGGTTCCGAACAGAAGCGGCGCAAAGATCGGCGGCCCCATCACCATGTTGGTCATCGGCAGGCGCCAGCCGCCGGGTTTGCGATAGATGCCGCGCACGTGGAAGTAAAAGCCGATCAGAGCGTCGATCAGCGTCACCACCGAGACCAGCCGCAAGACCGTGCGCGCCGCTCGCCGGCTGAAGAACCCGGCCACGCCCGCCATCGCCAGCAGCACGCTCAGGATCACGGGCGTGTACATGACGCGGCGGCTGTAGCTGCCGCGGTAGTGCTCATAGGCGACCTCAAGCCCGCTCACGATGCTGGTAACCGCGGTCAGCAACGCCAGGCTGCGCTGAAAGCGGCCCTCCCGAAGGGCGTTCGTCACCAGTTCGAGGTCATGACTGAGCGTGGGACCAAGCGCCTTTTGGAGGTCCTGGTCGAGGCTCTGGATGGAAAGGGAACCGACTTCTGCCATACGCTACAGCACCTCACAATGAATCGGCCGCGCCGAAAAAGAAGCTTATCTATACCAGAAAAGGGGCGGCATCGCCTTCCTTTAACTCAAGCCCCATGCCGGGCCGGCTCAGATCGGGATACATGACGCCCTTGACCGGCTCGCGGAAGCCGTCGAAGAACAGGCGCTCCATGCGTGGATGGTTGCGAAAGTATTCCATGTGTGCCTTTTCAAGCGCCTGCGTCATGGTGTAACCGCCGTCGGCGTCCACGAACAGTTCGGTTTGGCTGCCGATCGCCTTATGGATGACCCCGACACGCCGCGGATCGTCGGCCGGGTAGGTGCCGATCTTCATCTTCACGCGAGTGAAACCCTGCTCTGCCCAGCCGCGCGGCGAGTTGCTGGTCGGTGTAGGTGGTAAAACCGCCGCTGCCGCAGACCGCAACGCCGTCACGTACGCTCCCCAGAGATTCAGCAGCGGATGCTCCATTAGCCGCGCGCCTAGGTCCCACAGCGCAGTCGATTGCCGAGATGGCCATGGCGGTCAACGACTTTTTTCAAAAGGAGCTTCAATAAGTTTGCCTGCGGAGATGTCGGCGTAGGTGTAACTCTGACGGGTTCTTTCGTCCGGCACGGTGTAGACCCGCACCCTGCTGCCGGTGATCGCTGTGCCTGAACGCATTCCCACTGCTTGCTGACCCTGCCTTTGACCACTGCTTTCTGACCACTGGTTCCCGCCCCCTGGTTCCTGCTCAGGCCGCTCGCGGTCGTGCAGGCAAGGGGATCGTAACCCGCGCGGGTGTTACCCAGCGTGAGATGCAGAGTTCCCGGCGGACGTTCTCCTCGCCTTCTGCCGCGCCCGCAATATTTCATACAATCAGAGACGGGCCGCCTCCGGTCGACCCTCGTCTGCACCCCTTCCGTTCTCCTCCTCGCCGATCGGCACGGGATGGGACCTTTGAGCGGCAGCGTGCTACGTAGCCTTTTGCAGTGAATCTGGATTTGGAGTGAAACTTGGACGTTTTGACAACATGGCTGCGCACATTTCTGCCGCCGCTGCCGGTGGACGATGCGCAACTTGCCGAAGATCTGACCCTGCGCGGCATCGCCGTCGAGGGCATCTTCGCGGCCTCCTGCGGCGGTTCACGCTATGAGATGGACATCACCACCAACCGGGTGGATGCGATGAACCACTACGGCGTGGCACGGGAGGCTGCGGCGATGTACGACCTCCCGCTGGCGCCGTTGTCGGATGGCATGGCCGCCCCGGTCGAGGCCACACTGCCGGGCGAAGGTTTCCCGGTGCGGGTCGAGGCGCCCGACCTGTGCGGACGCTTCACCGCCCGCGTGATTCGTGGCGTGCAGGTCAAAGCCGCGTCGGGGCGGATCGCCGAATACTTCGCCGCTCTGGGCCAGAAGCCGATCTCCGGTCCGGTCGATGCGACCAACTTCGGCTGGCTCGCCATGGGCCAGCCCACCCATGTCTTCGATCTCGACACCCTCGAAGGGGGAATTGTCGTCCGCCGCGCTCATCCGGGCGAGCGGCTGCGATTGCTCGACGGCACCGAACGCACGCTGACCGGGGAGGATTTGGTCGTAGCGGATGAGCGCAAGGCGCTGGGACTGGCCGGCGTGATGGGCGGCTGGGACTCGCGGGTGACCGAGGCCACAAAGAACATTCTCGTCGAAGCTGCCTGGTTCGATCCCGCCACAATCCGCGCAAGCTCCCGCCGTCACGGTTTGCACACCGATGCATCGCACCGTTTTGAGCGCGGCGCCGACTTCGACGCTGCCCCTACGGCGAATCACCTCGTGACGCGCCTGGTTGTGGAGCAGGCGGGAGGTGCCGTTGCCGGGCCGTTGGTGGATGTCGTCATTCCGGAGGTTGCCGCCAGGACCTCCGGTCGTGCGCCGGTAATTCTGCGCGTGGGCGAGGTGCAGCGCCTGCTCGGAACCACGCGCGAGGATGCCGTGCTCGAGACAGGGGAGCGCACCAGCGGGTTGAACGAGGCCGTCCTCGCCCAGTACCTGACGGCCCTGGGCTGTGAACTGGCGCCCACCGGCGTTGCCGCCGAGTTTGCGGTGGAACTGCCGAGCTGGCGTCTGGACCTGGAACGCGAGATCGACCTAGTCGAAGAGATCGCTCGGGTGTACGGCTACAACCGCTTTGCGAACACGCTGCCCGGCTGGTCCGGCGAGGTCCGCGACCTGCCCCACAAGCGCCAGGCTGCTGCGGTCCGGTCTGCTTTACGCGCGATGGGCTACACGGAGGCGATCTCGTCCACCTTTGTTTCCGCAGCGGAGGCCGCCGAGTTCGGGCGGCCTGAGGCGGGTGCGGTCGCGATCGGCAATCCACTGAGTGAGGAAGCAGGTATCCTTCGCCCGACGCTGCTGCCCGGCATGGCGGGGATGCTGGCGCGTAATCTCGCGCGCGGGCTCGACACCGTGCGACTCTTCGAGCTGGGTACGGTCTTTACGGGATCCACCGCCCAAGTGCAGGAGCAAACAGGTCTTGTGCTCGGTGCAACGGGTGAGGCCGTCGCCGGTTCTCTGCACCGTGCAGACGATGCACTCTTCTTTGCAGTCAAAGGCGCCCTCGAAGTACTGTTGCACCAATTTGCAGCTGAAATTTGCTTTCAGCCACTGCCTTTGGCGCCGAGCCCGCAAGGTTCGCCGGCCTGGCTGGAACCCGGACGGGGAGCCCGCGTGCTGCTGGACGGGGAACCTGTCGCGATCTTTGGCGAACTCAGCGCCGGTTCGGCGGCTGCTCGCAAGCTGCGCCAGGCCTGCGTGCTGGCCGAAATCGACGGGGCACGTCTGCTCGCCACACCCTTGCGCCAGCCCGCCCTGCGCGAGCTCTCGCGCTTTCAGGCGGTGGAACGTGACTTCTCCTTCCTGCTGCCCGACCGGGTTCAATGGGGCGCGGTGGAGCAGGCCGTGAGCGCGTTGGCGATCCCGGAGCTGCAAAGGCTGGAGCCGGTGGAGATCTTCCGCGACCCGAAGGGCAAGGCCGTGGCCGCCGGCAGCTACTCGCTGCTGTTCCGCTTCACGCTGCAATCATCGGACCGTACGCTGACCGAGGAAGAACTGAAGGTGAGCGGTGATCGCATCATCGCCGCGCTGCAATCGTTGGGAGGCGTGCACCGGGACGCCACGACTCCCTAGCTTGTGTGGTTTACGCAGACCCAGGAAGCAGGTCTCCTTCGTCAGGATGACGACGGGAAGGGAAGACTCCTCCGTGTAGAAATGCAGAGAGGGGAATGCAGAGAGGTTCCTGCTGTACTTGGGGTACAGTATCCACCGCCGGAATGGCTATACTGCAACCGGAATCCTGCATCGCGTATCGGGAAACTATTGGGAGATTCATGGAAGTGGAAGCGGCAACTCCCCCGGCGGCTCCGACTGCCACGGTCAGCGCCGATGAGTTTCAGGCCCTTGAAGGCAAGGTGATGCAGGCCGTTGAGATGATCCGCCGGGAGCGGGACGCCCGCACCGCCATCGAAGCCGAGCGCAACGCCGCACAGGCCGAGAACGCTGTCCTCCAAGAGCGGCTGGCGGCCCTCGAAGAGGCCTCCAGCACCGTTCAGACGGAGCTGGAGAGCCTGCACCGTGAACGGGAGAGCTTGCGCGAACGGGTGGAGCGCATGCTCGCGCAGATGGACGAGCTTTTATAGCTGGAGGAGCGGCTCTAATTGAATGAGCGGCTTCAGTTGAATGAGTTTTGCAGGACTTGCAGCACTGGTAAGGGAGATGCGTTGGCAGAGAACGTGAACACAGGCATGAATGCAGGGAAGACCGCGGCCGAGCTATCCCGCGCGGAACAGGAAGCTCACGAGGCCGGTGCGGTTCTTGTGGAAATTTACGATCAGATATACCAACTGCGCGGAACGGACCCCGAACACATTCAGCGCCTGGCCGGGGTGGTGGACAAGAAGATGCGGGCGGTCTCCGCGCACGGTGCCACGGTGGACTCCTTGCGCGTCGCGGTACTTGCCGCATTGAATATCGCGGATGAACTCTTATCGCTGCGTGCGCGCTTCGATACTCTGAACGGCAGCCTGAATCAGGCGCAAAGTGCCGTTCGGACCCGGACGGGCTCACTCGCCGGCATGCTGGATGAGGTTCTGGCCGAGCGGAAGGCCGGCTAACGCGCCTCCGAGCTGGCGTTCCTTGGAAACCTGGCTAATTAACAGCCGATTGCCAGCGTGTTACGGTGCCGGAGGACGTGAAAAGCGGTATGCCCGCAGCCGAACCAGGAGATGGCCGGGACGTGAATAGCACAGAAGATCGAAGGGGCTGCCATTTCAAGCTGTTCTCAGCCTTGCGAATCCCGGCCACTCCCGTTAGCATCCGATGCAGAGAGTGAGACCGGCCTGCAAAGCAGGTAGCGCGATCCACGCTGGTTGAACCAACATTCATTGAACAGGGATCTGGCTCGTATACATGGCTCGGTGTGCAGTGTCCGCCAGTCCGGAATGCCTAAAGAGCCACGGCTGGGTCCCGCCGTCTTAGGACGGGTTCACCGGCGCTTCGTCTACGGCCCCGTGGGTCGGTCTTTTCTCTACTCTTTTTTCTAGCCCTATGCGTGTGCACACTCTCGCCAGCGCCGTGATGCCATGGCGCAGCGTGCGCCTGGGGCCCCTGCACTTCACGCCCTTCGGTCTGGCCGCTGCGCTGGGTCTCATCGCGTCCATGACGCTGGGTCGCCATTGTGCTGGGCGTGGGGGCGTCACGCGCCCGGGGTCTGGGCGCTCCAGTCCGGATCCCGAGGCGGTCTGGGACGCCGGTCTGTTTGCCATCTTCAGCTGCTTCGTTGCTTCCCGCCTCCTGCTCGCCCTGCAGAGCCCGGCAGCATTTTTGAAATACCCCCTGCTGCTGCTGGGGCTGCCGTCGCTGACCCCGGGCGGGATGGCGCTGGCGGCGCTGGCCTCCTGGATCTATCTGCGCCGGAAGCATCTTCCCCTGCTGCCTACGCTGGACATCTTTGCCGCGCCAGCCGCGCTGCTGGCCGCCTTTCTGGAGGTGGGACACTGGGCCGACGGTTCAGAGGCCGGGATGCCGACGCGCCTGCCCTGGGGTGTGGCGGTGGCCGGTGCGCCAGCCGCGCTGCGGGTGCATCCTGTAGCGCTCTACGGTATCGTCGTGTCGATAGCTCTGACGGTGTGGCTGTGGGCCGTACGGCCACAATCTCGCCTCCTAGATTACCGAGACCCGGCGCTGCCGGAGCTAGTCCAGCGGGACACCGCGCAACCGGCCGGCACGGTGACCTCTCTTGCCCTAACGGCGGGCGGTCTTGCCGCGTTCGTGCTGGACATGCTCTCCGCACCCCCCGCCCGCGAGCTCAGTTCCTGGCTTGAACCCGGTCAGTGGATCTCTCTCTCCGCCATGCTGACGGGCGTGCTGCTGTGGGCGCTTAGACCCCTCGGGCACGCCCACGCAGCGCTTCAGCAGCCTACACTGCACCCAACCCCCTCGCCTCTGCACATGGAGGTGCATTGATGCCGTCCAAGAACATGATTCGAAAAGGAAAGCGCCGGCAGACCGTGAAACCGGTCTACCGTGCCCATCGCGAGGCCACCCGAGAGGCCGAGGCAGCGGCGCAGCGCGATGCCGAGGTGAAGCTGTTCGCGGGCGAGGAGATCGGTCCAGTGCCGGAGGGTAGTGCGCCGGATGCCGGCCCAGATGCCGAGCCGGACGCCTTCGCAGCTGTCGAGCTGCCTGCCTTTGAGGTAGGGGACGGCACCCGTAGCCTGGTGGTCCCGCCAACCGCGAAGGGCAAGCGGCTGGACGCCTTTCTCGCCAGGGCCGTGCCTGAGATCAGCCGTGGACGGGTGCAACTACTCATCGAAGACGGGCAGGTGCTGGTCAACACAAGGCAGGAGAAGGCCAGCTACAAGCTGGAAGGCGGCGAGCGGATCGAGATCGAGGGTGAGCCGCAGCTCGCGCCTCTCAAAGCGGAGGCCGAGAATATTCCGCTCCGGATCGTCTATGAGGATGACGACATCGCCGTGATCGATAAACCGGCCGGCATGACGGTGCACGCCGGCGCCGGGGATGCCGAGCACAATCGCGGCACCCTGGTGAACGCCCTGCTCTACCATTTCGGGCAGAACCTTTCCCATGGGTCTCATAAAGCTCATAAATCTCCCGGATCTCCCGGATTTCCCGGATTTCCCGGATCTTCGGGATCTCCGGCGGCCGCACCGCGGCCGGGTATTGTGCACCGGCTCGACAAGGAGACCAGCGGCCTGATCATGGTCGCAAAGACGGATGCCGCTCACCGTGGGCTCGCCGACCTGTTTGCCACGCGTTCCCTGACGAAGACCTACCTCGCCCTGGTCCATGGCGCTTTGCCCAAGGATCAGGGGACGGTGGATCTCCCGATCGCGCGCGACCCTGCGCGGCGGGTGCGGATGACGGCGAAGCGCAGCCTGGAGCAGGGCGCCCGTTCGGCGATCAGTCACTGGCGCGTGCTGGAACGCATCGGCAGCAGGGACAAACCGGGTCCGTGGGGGACCTTTACGCTGGTCGAGGTAACGATTGAGACCGGGCGCACGCACCAGATCCGGGTGCACCTCTCCGCGTTGGGCTACCCCGTCGTAGGGGATACCCTGTACGGTGCTCCGCAGCGGCTGAAGCAGCCCGGCGCTGCGGGGAAGGCGCAGGCCGATGGCGAGACGGCGCCGGCCCTCGAACGCAATTTTCTCCATGCGGCGGAGCTGCAGCTGATGCATCCACGTACGGGCGCGGCCTTGCATCTGCACGCTCCCCTGCCATCGGCGCTCGATGACCTGCTTCGCACCGTGCGCGGTGACGAATCCGCCACGGACACGCCCGGACAGGCAGCTGAAAGTGATGCCGGGACAGGCCGGTAGGTCGAGCGGAGGCGAGAGGACGCCGCGATTAGGTAAGATGAATCGACATGAATGCGGCCCTCGCACGAGTTCGACTTCACCTAGCCGCAGTTTCGCTGCTGCTCCCCGGTATTCTTGCCTCCTCCGCAGCGGCATCGGCCCAGACGGCGTCCCCCGCCGCGGCGTCCGCGCCGGCAACATCGCAAATTGGCGCACCAACGCCGGCCCAGACAGCACCTTCGGCACAAACACCCGCCGCGCAGCAACCCGGGCTGCAGCCGCGGGATGAGTCAGCTCCGCCCGCCGCCGCGACACCGACCATCCAGGTCTTTTCGCGGGAGGTGAACCTTGTGTTCACCGTGACTGACGGCAAAGGCCACTTCATCACCAACTTGCCGCAGCAGCAATTCGGCCTACTCGATGATGGCCGTGCGCCGGCCCGTGTCGTCCGTTTTCAACAACAAAGCAATCTGCCGCTGCGGGTCGGGATCATGCTCGACACCTCGAATTCCATTCGTTCGCGCTTTGAATTCGAGCAGCAGGCAGCCATTGACTTCTTTCTGCAGGTGCTGCGCCCGGCCGACCGCGCCTTTGTTGAAGGCTTCGATGTGCAGACGGACATCGCCCAGGACTACACCAACCACATCGATCTGCTGGATACCGGCATCCACAAGCTGCGTCCCGGCGGCGGTACCTCGATGTTTGATTCGCTCTACAAGACCTGCCGCGATCAGATGTTGACGCTGAAGGATGCCGTGGCGGTTCGGCGCGCGCTCATCCTGGTCTCCGATGGCGACGACGACTACAGCCGCGCCAAGGAATCGGACGCCATCAAGATGTGCCAGCGCGCGGAGACCATCATCTACACGATCTCAACCAACGTCGGCCCCAGCAAGGACAAGGGCGATGACGTGCTGCAGCGCATCGCCGACGCCACCGGCGGCCGCGCCTTCTTCCCCACACGGATGGAGGACATGGCAACCGGCTTCGCCAACGTGGAGCAGGAGCTGCGTTCGCAGTACGCGCTGGAGTATGTCCCCGCCGACTTCAAGCAGGATGGGGCCTTCCGCACCATTTATCTCGTCTCGCTGGATCAGCGCTACCAGGTGCACGCCCGCAAAGGCTACTTCGCTCCGCACGCCCCGCAGTAGTGCGGGCGACGAGTATTGCGACACAGGGCCGAAGACCCCGGTGCGGTTTCGGCAGGATCTCTCCACCTACGCTGGTCCTACCCTGTTTCTCTGTCGTTCGCCGAAACTCCCACCGTGCTGCACGGGTCTAACTACGGTATGGCTGTTTTGCAGAAGCTTGCTGTTTTTGGTTCCGCCGCCCTGCTGACGGGAATGCTGGGCGCGCAGGCGCCTATCGAGCGTGTGTCTCCGCCGGCTACGGGTGATCCATCCTACGCACCTGCTCCGGCCCCCGCACCTCTGGCGCCGCCGGTCGGCGCGCCGCAACCTCCGGGCGTGGCAGAGGCGTTCGCCGACCTGACCTCGCAGCCGGCAACGCGTAGCTCCTTCACGCTGGATAAGGACATGCTGAGTTCCATCCTGGGGAATCAGCCGGCGGCGATCCACTCCGTCACCGTGACCAACTACCGCTATCAGGAGCGAGCCTTTTACGTTCCGGAGGCTCTGGCCGCCTTGCGCGCGGCCTATGGCGCCGCAGGCTGGAAGCACCTTATCGAGGCGCACGTGAGCCCTCGCGAGGAAGCCTCACCGCAGAAGCCGATCACCGATCTCTGGTTTCACTTCCACGGCGCGGAGATTGACGACATCGCCGTGCTGGTGCGCTCTGCCCGTCAGATGGACAGGATCGACGTCTCCGGTCTGCTGCGCCCCTTGGATCTCGTCCACCTCGGCGGCCATTTTGGCATCCCCAAGGTCGATCCTGATGCGGTGATGGTGCCGGCACCGCCCGGACACTGAGATCGTGTGGGTGTGGCGTTGAGTCGTAGCTGCGAATGCCGATACCTTGGGAAGTGATTGCAAGATCAAAAGGTCGTAATAGCTCGCAGGTTCGCAGTCGGTTAGCTCTGAGGCACAGCCCCGTCGGTGCCGATTATGCTGAGCATTCGTCCGGTTACGCCGTTCTCTGCCCGGTAGCTGAAGTACTTTCTCCGGCCGTCGGCTGTTCGGCAGCAGGAGGTACATTCCGCTACGGTCTGGATCTGGTCCGCGCCGAGACCGGCATCCGCCAGCTGGCGTCGATTGGCCTCCTGCAAGTCGAGACGCGGCCTTGAGTGGGCGTGGGGGTTTGAGAAGAGCATGTCCGCGTAGGCGAATGACCCTGTAAAGGCCGCCTGCACCTCGGTCCCAACCTCAAAGCAACAAGGACGGATCGCCGGTCCAATTGCTGCCACGAGGTCCTCCGGCCGCGAGGCGTGCTGTGTGCGCAGGGTCTCCAAACCATATTCCACAATGCGCGCCAGCGTACTCCGCCAGCCTGCATGAAACGCGGCCACAACCCGGGTCCGCGTGTCGGCGACCAGCACGGGAACGCAGTCGGCGGTAAATATACCCAAAAGTTGTCCCGGTACGCCGCTGATTAAGCCATCGCCTTCGAGCGGCATCGCTGTTTCAGCCGGGGTGAGGTCATGCACGATGCCGCTGTGGACCTGCTTGACTGTGATCAGGGGGTGAGCCGGATCCCCGGTGACGTTTCGCAGGAAACGGCGACGGTTTGCACCTACAAGGAGTGGGTCATCTTCACGCGTCCAGCCCAGGTTCTGTTCGCCCTGACGCTGACTGAGGTCATGAGCGCCCTCCACGTAGGCCAGGCTGGCACCCGGGATGCGCGTGCTGAAGGCCGCTCGCAACCACCGCAGGTGCTGCCAGGCCTCCACCCTCACCAAGCCCACAGCAGGCTTCGAAAAGCTGGAGGCGCCTGGCTCGGTCTGTAGAAAAGGCGACACTGATTCCACAGCTTGATGCTAGTCGTTTCGCCGAGAACTCGGCCTTTAAAAAGAGGAATGGCCCGCTTTCCAGCGGGCCTTGAGAGGCTTAAAGGTGGGAATTACTGAGGGAGGAGGGAAGGGTGTCCAAAAGAAGGACGAAGGGAGGATTTACAACAAGGTGGGACAGTAAGGAATGCCTCTCAATTACCTAATAAGACGCACGGGAGTACCTTTGGTTGCATGCGCGGCACAGATCATCGGCCTGGCTTCTCTCCCACCCGCGTGTGATTGCGGGCTGTGCCGACATATGTTTTGCGGCAGGCTTGCGCCGGTGGAACCGTACAGGTAGAGTCGCCACGAGCATGCCTTTACTTGAACTACCGCCCAGCGACGGGATGCCCGGGCCGCTCCCGCGTCTTTGTGTGCCGGTCGCCCGCCCAACCGCCGACTCCCTCTTCGCGCAATCCGCCGCCCTGCTGCCCGAGTTCAATTTTCAGGAGCTGCGTCTCGACGCTCTACTGGATCCCTCCTCGGCTCTGGAGGCGCTGCGAGCGCATGTTGCGGCAAATCCCTCCGCTACCTTCCTGGCAACCTGCCGCCGCGTAGAAAGCGGTGGCCACTTCGCCGGCAGCGCCGAGGCGGAACTCTTCATCCTTACTCATGCCGCCGAGGTTGGCTGTAAACTCGTGGATCTTGCCCTGGAAAGCGCCGAAACTCTGGGCGTTGAAGCGCTGCGGCCGTTGCGCTCCAGGAGCGCAACCCTGGTCCTGAGCTGGCACGACTTTGAAGGCGCCGGCGATCTGGAGGCGGTGCTCCGGCGCATGAGACCATTTGCGCCGGACGTAATCAAGGTGGTTCCTACAGCTCATCGCCTTACGGATAATCTGCCGTTACTACGGCTAACAGAAAGTTCATTTGGGCCGCGGTGCCCAGCCGTGGGCATCGCCATGGGAGGGGCGGGTGCGGCGTCCCGCATTCTTGGCCTGCGCTCCGGCGCGGCCTTTACCTTTGCACCCGCGACGCCCGCCGAGACCACCGCTCCCGGCCAGATGGCTGCCTCTATGCTTCGCGATCTCTATCGCGTGACCGAACTGGGCCGCGCAACCGCGGTGTATGGCGTTGCGGGCTCACCGGTGCGCTCATCGCTGTCGCCGCTGATGCTGAATACAGCCTTTCGCGAAGGGGCTGTGGACGCAGTCTATCTTCCGCTGCTCGCGAACGATCCCGCAGACATCATAGGGTTTGCGCACGAGTTGCCCCTCGCCGGCTTCAGTGTGACCATGCCGTTGAAACAGAGCGTTGTGCCGATGCTCGGTAGAATCGATCCGCTCGCTGCCCGGATCGGCGCGGTTAATACGGTGCGCCGCGAGGCGGACGGCACCCTGACCGGCTTCAACACCGATGCCGCCGGCATCTTGGGGCCGCTGCAGTCCAGGCTGGTCCTGCGAGGCGCGCGCGTTCTCGTCTTGGGGGCGGGCGGCGCGGCGCGCGCGGCAGTCTTTGCTTGCATGCAAGAGGGTGCAGAGGTCTCTATCCTGAACCGCACCCACGCCTCTGCCGTTGCGCTCGCCGACGAAGCAGGCGCCCGCGCGCTGGGAGGTGCAGAACTCGACGGGCAGCCGAAGTTTGATGTTCTGATCCAAGCCACTCCCGCCGGCATGCGGCACAACCCCACGCCGTTGCCGCTGCCGGCGGGTCTGCTGCCCGCCGCGATGGTCTTCGATCTCGTCTACAACCCGCTCGAAACGCCATTCCTACAGGCGGCGCGCCTGGCGGGGCGGGAGGTGATCCCTGGGGTAGAGATGTTCATTCACCAGGGTGCGCGCCAGTTCGAAATCTGGACCGGGGAGCCGGCTCCCATTGAACGGATGCGCGCGGTGGTTCTCGATGCTCTCCGCAATGCCTGAACGCCTCGGCTCAGATAATCGCAGCCGAAGCGGCCAGAGAACTAAATCTCCGCGTACTCCTGTCTGATCCATTTCTCCAGGCCCGCCATGCCGGTGCTTTCCGCCCCAAGGAAAGCTTTGACCAGCTCCCGCGCCGGCTTTGAGCCGCCCGGCTCCAGCACCTCGCGCCGGTACCGCTGCCCGGTGGTTCCGTTCAGCATGTCCGCCCCGTCGTGCGCGGCAAACTGGCGGAAGAACTCCAGTGCCATGACCTTGTCATAAAGGTAGGTGTAGTAGTTCGAGGTGTAACCGACCAGATGCGTAAACGCGGCGTACATCCGGTTGCCGTCCACGAATTCGTAGCGTGAAAAGCGGCTATACCCGTCCTGCAGCAGCGTGTCGAGATCCAGCTCCGCGGCGCGGAGATCGTGTGTTTCCATGGAGTAGGTGGCGTACATGACCTGGGTCATAGTGGAGAGAGCACGACCATGCGCACTGGCCCGGGTCATCCGTGTCACGGTTTCATACGGAATCGGCTCACCGGTTTCAACATGCCGCGCGAAGGTGCGCAGGAGATCGGCATCTTCGAAGAACTCCTCCAGCATCTGCGACGGGACCTCGACGAAGTCGCCTTCCGTGGCGATGCCGCTTTGGCCGGCCCAGCGTTGCCGCCCGCCGAGCACCTCATGCATCAGATGGCCGAACTCGTGGAAGTAGGTGACGACATCGGCGTACTGCATCAGCCCGGCATCCGCTTCAGTCGGTTGCGGAAAGTTACAGACCAGAGAGGCCTCGGGGATCTGCCGGCCGGCCACGCCGCCTACCAGGGAGCACTCCGAAAACCACTTGCTCTTGCCTTCGCGCGGGTGCATATCGAGGTAAATGCGACCGATCGGCTGCGCAGCCTCGGAGGCTGCGACTTTATCGAACACATCGAAGGCGTCGACGGCTGGATCCCACACCGGAGCGGCGGCGTTCCGTTCGAATCGCACCCCGAAGAGTTTGCCGGCGGTGGTGAGAACACCGGCCTGGACCTGCGCGTATGGGAAGTAGGGTCGAACGCTTTGCGAGTCGAAGTCGTAGCGCGCACGGCGGAACTGCTCCTCCCAGAAGCGAGCGTCGCTCAGGGTGAGCGGGAGTGCCTGCGGGTCGCGTTCGCGGACGAACGCCTGCAACTCGGTCCACTCGCGCTCGGCGGTTCCGAGGGCGGCCTGCTCGACCTCGCCAAGGAAGCGGCGCATGTTTTCGGCTGAACCCATCATCTGGTCCACGGTGGCTAGGTCGGCCCAACTGCGGAAGCCGAGCACCTCGGCCATCTCCTCGCGTGCGGCGAGCAGGTCGAGAAGCACCTGGCCATTTTCCGGATAGCCGCGATCGTTGTACTGCAGGTAGAGCTTGCGGCGGAGGGCGCGGCTTGCGGCGTAGTTCATTACCGGCGACATCTCGGGGGGATCGGTGGTGATCTCCACCGGGGCGCTCGCGGTCAGTGTGCTGCCGTTTTCCGCCTCATGGATGCCGTGACGTTGCAGGTAGTCGGCGGGTAGACCGCGCAGATCGTTCGGGTCGTCCACCGTGATGCGGCGCACGTCGTCCTGCACCTTGCGGCTGAACTGCATGCCCAGGACCGTCATGCGTTCAGAGAGCGAGCGCACCTTCTCCCGTGTGGCCTCGTCACGGTCGACGCCGGCGAGGCGATAACCCAGAAGGGTGCGTTCGAGGTAGTAACGCGTGCGTTCGTCTTCTCCGGAGATGTCTACGGCTTCGAGCGCATGGTAAACCTCCTTGTTAAGGCTCAGCGCGACACCCTCGGCGCTGACCTGCTGGGAGAGGGTCTGCACGGCGTCGCGGACCTCCGCGGCGGGGAAGACCATGAACATTACATGGGCCTGGCTGCCGGCCATGCGGAGGTGCCAGACGGCCTGGTCGTAGGGTTCGAGGGTGTTGGCGACGGTGCGCTGGCCTTCAACGGCCGTCAGCCCGCGGATCGCCGCGCGTGCGGCTTCGAGGTGGAAGTCCACCCAGCGCTGTGCGTCATCCGGACCGTTGAGGCCAGTCCAAAGGTGCAGCGGATCCTTGATACCGTTTGCTGCGGCTGCCGTTGTGTCGTCCATCTGTTCCAAGCTCATGCCCTGTTGCTCCCTTACATTCTGTCTGACGCGGTAGCAGGGCTGAGCGTCACTTCCGTGTGACCTCAAAGACGGACGTGGCAGCGGGAACCGCAGCGGTGTTCCAGTGCCATACACTGAGGAGGCTATGCGCTACCTGATCGTTCTTCTCGCGCTCGCCGGCCTGATTGACTCGGGTCTTGCCCTGCGGATTCACTACCAGGATCCGGGGTCTGCTCCGCCGTGCGCGGTTTCGGCCAACTGGGACTGCGGTGCGGTGAACCACTCGCGGTTTGCCGACTTTCCGCCGGATGCCGCGGCTGGGTTTGGCGATGCGCCTGTGAAGGGCGGCGTTCACCTGCCGGTGGCGATCCTGGGGTTGGTTGGTTATGGGCTGATCGCCGTGCTGGCGCTGGCGAACCAGCTGTGGGCGACGCTGCAGTGCGCGGAGATCGGGTTTGCTTTTGCGGCGTTTCTGTCCTACATGGAAGCCTATGTCCTGCAGAAGTGGTGTATTTATTGCCTTGTGTCGCAGGCGTTGATCACGGCGATCTTGCTATGTACGGTCGTGGGTCTGGTCTTGCAGCATCGGGCGAAGAAGCGGGTGCAGGCGCGGTCGGCGGTGATGGTGGCGTAAGGCTAGACCCCCCGTACTTTTGCTGTAAAGTCCTGAAAGTAAAGCTTTATCGTTGGTATGTGCATTGGAGCCGCCCACCTTTTCGAGTGGGCGTTTTCTTTTGCCTGGGAGATGGGCTGAGCACTGTTTGAGGATACGGTTTTGAGCCTTAAATGTGTGCAGGCGGGTGCCCGGCTGCGAGAATGGGAGCATGTTGATTCCTTCTATCGACCTGATGGGCGGCAAGATTGTGCAGTTGGTGCAGGGCGAGAGCCTGAAGCTTTCGTTTGATGATTTTGACTACTGGATCGACCGATTTTCGACCTATCCCCTGGTGCAGCTGATCGATCTGGACGCCGCGATGCGGCAGGGCGACAACCGTGTGCTGATCGAGATGATTGCGAAGCGGCTGCCCTGCCAGGTGGGCGGTGGCCTGCGGACCGCGGAAGACGGCAAGCGGCTGCTGGAGACCGGGGCGAAGCGGGTGATCTATGGGTCTTCGCTGTTCGGGGCTGAAGATTCGCTCTTGTCATCAACACATTCATCGCCTGCAGCGATGGATGGGGCACCCAAGCCGCGGCGGCACAGGCTGATCCGGCTGGAGTTTGCGGAGGAGTTGAAGCGGGCGTTGGGAGAGGACGCCCTTTGCTTTTCGGTCGACACCAAGCACGGCAAGGTCGCCGTGCGCGGATGGAAGGAGCAGGTGGACCTTACGCCGGAGGAGGCCGTAACTTGGCTGGAGGATTACTGCGGTGCATTTCTGTACACCCATGTAGACACCGAGGGCACGATGGGAGGCTTTCCGATCGAGGTCGCGGCAATTTTGCGGTCGACGACGGCAAAGCAGCTGATCGTGGCCGGTGGGATCAAGGAGCGGCGCGAGGTGGACGAGCTGGACGCCATGGGCGTGGATGCCGTGGCGGGTATGGCGGTGTATTCCGGAGTGATGGAGGCGTAGTGGGCAGGCTGTCGTCCTGTGGCTGTCTCCCTGAGAATGTAGAGCGCTGCGAACGAACGGCAGGTCCTTCGCTGTGCTCAGGACGACCATCCACCGAAGATTTGGCCGTCGAGGAGCTTGTTGAAACAGGAGGCTTGGTGGAAAAGGAGCAACGGAGGCCAAGAAAGGTCTGATCAAGTCCTCGCTTGCGGTCGTCGGCACGAATAAGACGCACATTCCCTACGGGATGACAACAAAGGGAACGTAGTCGACGAACGACTCATCCTTGCTCAGAGACTCCCAAATCGTACCCTCGGCGGCTAAAGCCGTATTGCAACTGCAGCGTTTACGGCACGGCTGAAGCCGTGCCCTTCATCAAACAAAGTGTTTCGACAAGCCCTTAGACCTACAAAAGCAGAGCGCTAAAAGCGTGGTTTGTAGGCGGGGTCGGGCGGTTGCCAGTGCCCGTGGCGCAGGGCGAGCGTCTGCGGCAGCTCGCGAATAAAGGGAAAGGGCCGCACGGTGCGACCGTCCATCAGCAGGTCGCCGCTGGCCATGTTGAGCAGCAGCACCAGCAGGACGGCATGGTGCAGCCGTGGTGAGAGCGCCACGGGCGGTCCTTCGGTAAACCGGCACACGGTGAGGAGGGCAAGGAAGCTGGTCAGGATTACCATGGCGTTGAAGCGTGCCACGTCGAACCCCAGCAGATGCATGGCCAAGGGGGAAAGGCCGGCGGCGAGGGCACAGGCCCAGAGCCATTGCGGGTTTTTCCGGGTCCCGGCGCCGGGCAATTGGCCGAGCAATCGACGGGTGGCGAGCAGAAGCAACACGATCGTCGGCGCCATCGTGAGCAGGGAAACCAGTTGCTGCCGCCACCAGGGCGCGCGTGCGGCGACGTCGCGCATGATGTCCAAGTTGTCGCGCGTGGAGCGCACCAGCACGTCATACATCTCGGCATTGGTAGGGAAATCGACGAGTGGGGTGATGTGATCGGTTAGGACGGTCAGCTGTGCCGGGGTCATCGGCGGCTTCAGCGCGAGCCGCACGGTGGTGGCCAGTGACACGGTTACCAGGAGCACGACCGCCCCCAGGGCAAGTGGCTTAGCCACGGCCGGTTTGGCCCCGGCGAAGCCCTGGAGTAGAAAGCTGAAGAGCAGCACGGGCAGAAAGACGAACAAGAACATCTCATGCACGGCGAGCGCAAAGACCACCGCCGGCACCGCAAAGGCAAGCCGCACCCAGAAGGAACGGAGAAGCAGAAGAGCGACCGTGACCAGCAGCAAAACGACTTCGAAGTAGCCCACCATGTGCGCCATGTAGACGAGGGCATAGCTGGAGAAAAAGAGTGCCGCGATTTCAGGAGAGAGTAGACGTCTTCGCGCCCCGCTGCGCCATGTGAACACAAGCAGCAAGGCCACCGCGCCCAGTAACAGTGCCCAGGAAAAGACGGTGAAGCGGCTGTAGCGTTCCAGATGCAACGGCCGGGAGAAGACGGCGCCGAACATGCCTCGCTTGATCAGCCCGAGGCTGTAATCGACCTGGGCCTGCGTGGCCGATTTGTAGTTGGGCAGGCGGATGGCCTTGGCCACGGAGATAGCGGCGAGCAGGGGAGAGACGCCCCACCAGAACTTGCCGTCCGGCGTGGTTGCCCATGCAGGCAGTAGATCGTGAGGGCTTGCCGGAAGCGATACGGTACCGGCACTTGCCTCTTCTGCTTGTTGCTCGGGGACGAGGAGCATCTTCAACGTCGATCAGAACAAAGCCGAGTCCCGGCTTCCATCACCCGGAGGTGTTACAGGGATCGGTCGGCAGGGCATACAGCTGTTCGTGGTGACTTCGTATGCTGACCTGATGAGACTGGGCCAACTACGGAGAACCACGACCGACGGGCAATGGTTTCCGGAGATCGACGGCCTTCGGTTCATCGCGATTGCTTCCGTGTTTCTCTTCCATGTTCTTGGCCAGGTACAGATGCGCTCAGGGCACATGCTGCCGATTGAGCACGCCTGGAGATTTCTATTCCTGCCGCTCAGCAATGGGGATCGCGGCGTGCAGCTCTTCTTTGTGATCAGTGGCATGATCCTCGCCAGACCCTTTGCCCGGCAGTACCTGCAGGGGGGCAAGAAGGTGGACCTGGGCAGGTATTACCTTCGGCGGCTGACCCGCCTGGAGCCGCCGTATCTGCTCTCCATCCTGCTGCTGGTTGCCCTGGTGGAGATGTATACCCATGGGCGGCCGGGGCCGGGATTTGCCGGTCATGTGCTGGCCACCATGGCCTATGTGCACACGCTGACGTATGCTCAACCGCCGGTGAACTTCGTGGCCTGGAGCCTGGAGGTCGAAATCCAGTTCTACATTCTGGCTCCGCTGGTGATGCGGCTGTTTTGCATTCCGCATACAGCCGTTCGACGGTCAGCCCTGCTTGCCTTGATGCTGGGTATGGGGTTTCTGCAGCTGCATGGGCCGGAGGGACTCCGCTTCACCGGTTCAATTCTTTTCTACGGCAACTTCTTCCTTGCAGGGCTGTTGGTGGCCGACGTTTGGGCGCTGGACCTGCCGGATAGGCGCTACTCGTGGAGGTGGGACGTGATCGGGTTTGCAGGGCTCGGCCTGCTGTTTACGGTGCCAAGCACGTTGCTTGCACATGCCTTGCTGCCGTTTCTACTCGCGCTGATCTGCCTTGCTGCCTTGCGCAGCTTCTCTTTCGGCGATGGCTTGCGACACCGTGGATCGCCATCCTGGGCGGTATGTGCTACTCCATCTATTTGCTGCATGCGACGGTGATTACGGCGGTCTTCAAGCTCAGCCGCCACCTGATCCTGCCGCATGCTCTTTTGGTGGAGAATTACCTGATCCAGGTGCTGGTCCTGGGAAGCACGGTCCTGTTCGTGTCCGGGATGTACTTCCACTTTGTGGAGCAACCCTGCATGCGGCCGGACTGGCCGTCGAGGCTGTGGATCTACGTCACAGGCCGCTTTGGCACACGGCTCCGCGGGCTGCAGTCAAATCAGCTAGGTGCCAGCCCTCAAGGGTGAGCGAACCAGTATCGCGTAGCGAGCTAGACGCGTTTTGATTCAACAGGGCAGGCGTACGGCTATCCCGCTGCGGGCTACTTCGACTTTGAGGGAGCGGGAGTCGGTGACCCCGAAGTGGAAGATGCTGGCGGCTAGGGCGGCGTCGGCTTTGCCGCCGGGCAGTCCATTAATGGCGGCGTGGCTGAAGACCTGGGCGAAGTGTTGCGGTGTACCTGCGCCGCCCGAGGCGATGACGGGAATCCCCACGGCTTCGGAGACCCGGGCGGTGAGTTCGCAGTCGAAGCCGTTGCGCATGCCGTCGGTGTCCATGCTGGTGAGCAGGATTTCGCCGGCGCCGCGGGCTTCGGCCTCGCGGGCCCAGTCGAGGACGCGGCGGCCGGTTGGTTTGCGGCCTCCGGCTACGTAGACTTCGGCATTGCCAACTGGGTCAGCGGAGTTGATGGCGCGCCGGGCGTCGATGGCGACGATGACGGCCTGGGCGCCGAAGCTGCCGCCGATTTCGCCGATGAGTTCGGGGCGGGCGACCGCGGAGGAGTTGACCGAGACCTTGTCGGCACCGGCGTCAAAGACCTGCGCGGCGTCTTCGGCGGAGCGGATGCCGCCGCCGACGGTGAAGGGAACGAAGAGGGCGTCGGCGGTGCGCTTGACGGTGTCGAGCAGGGTGCCGCGGCCCTCATGAGTGGCGGTGATGTCGAGGAGAACGATCTCGTCGGCGCCGGCGGCGGCGTGTCGGTGGGCGAGCTCGGCGGGGTCACCGGCGTCGATGATGTCGAGGAACTGGATGCCTTTGACGACGCGGCCATTGCGGACGTCGAGGCAGGCGATGATGCGTTTAGTCAGCATGCGGAGCTCGTGCGCTGCTCTGCCACAAGGCAGGCGATGATGCGTTTGGTGAGCAAGTTAGGGGAGCTCTTTTTCGTCGGTCCTGTTGTCGATCGGGTCGGAAGTTACGGCCGGCGTGGCGATCTTGGAGATGTGGGTGTCGGCTATTGGAGCTTGCGTGGTGGTGTCGGTGAGGGCGATGTCGGCTTGTTCGGTGTCGTTCAGGTCGGTGGCTGTGCTCATGGCCTCTCCTTGGGTTAGGGGCGTAGAAGCGGAACGCAGAGTGCGCGGAGGTTGGCGCGGAGATCGCAGAGAAGCTTGCGCTGCAGGTTGAGATGCTAGAGATGCAGGAAGTTGTGCAGGACCTGGAGGCCGGTGTCGGCGGATTTTTCGGGGTGGAACTGGACGCCCATGACGTTGTCGCGCTCGACCGCGCCGGTGAAGGGGCCGCCGTAGAGGGTTGTCGCGGCGGTGTCAAGGGAGACCGGGGCGCGCCAGCTGTGGGTGTAATAGACGAAGCTGCCGGGGGCGATGCCGGCGAGGAGTTTTGAGTCGGGGCGGATGGATTCAAGGGAGTTCCAGCCCACGTGGGGGGATTTTAGTTCGGCGTGGTTATTGGGGGCTTCGTCGTGGGTGGGGAAGTGTTCGCAGAGGCCGGGGAAGTGGGCCAGGCCGGGGGTTTCGGGGGCCTCGGTGGAGCCTTCGTAGAGCCATTGGAGGCCTACGCAGATGCCTAGGAACGGTGTTCCTTCGCCAACGGCGGTGCGGGTGGCAGAGGTGAGGCCGAGGTCGTGCAGGAGCTGGGTGGAGCGGAAGTGGCCTACGCCGGGGAGGACAATTTTGCGGGCGCGGCGGACGTCGGCAGGGTCCTGGGTGACGAGGATGTCGTCGGCGCCGAGGTAGCAGAGGGCCTTGACGACGCTGGTGAGATTGCCGGCGCGGTAGTCGATGACGGCGATCATGATCGGCGGGCCTTCTTGGCTTTTTTGGCCCAGTATTGAGATTCGTCGGCGTAGAGTTCGCTATCGAGGTCGGTGACGCGTTGGGTGAGGCGGGCCTGGGCGTCGTGGATAGCCTGGTTGTAGATGGTGGGGCCGATCTCTTCGAGGATGTAGTTGAGCAGGAGGCCGGCGGGGAGGTCGCCGAGCGGTTCGGGGAGGTTTTCCTCGAAGTAGCGTTGTAGGGAGGCTACCGCGTCTGTGCGTTTTTGTTTGGGGAGTTCGATGGTCATGGGCGGGGCGTGCCGGGTGAAATTCGTTGCTGCTTCGGGAGGGTTGATCCGGCTGTGGGCAGAATACGGAGGTCCTTCGCTTTGCTCAGGATGACGGCGGACTTTGGGCGGGTTTAGACGCCCGGCAAGTTTGACTCTGGGCGTGTTAGACGCTGGGCGGTCAGAGTAGGCCCTTGGTGCTGGGGAGTAGGTCGCGCATGCGTTCGTCGCGGGAGCAGGCGCCGCGTAGGGCGCGGGCGAAGGCCTTGAAGATGGCTTCGATTTTGTGGTGGTTGGAGCGGCCGTACATGGTTTTTAAGTGGACGTTGGCGCGGGCGCCGCGGGCAAAGCCGTCGAAGAAGTCGGGGACGAGTTCGGTCTGGAGGTCGCCTACGAGGGGCTGGGTGAGGGCGTCGTCTACGACGCAGGCTACGCGGCCGGAGAGGTCGATGGCGCAGACGGCGAGGGTTTCGTCCATGGCCATGCAGAAATAGCCGGCGCGGAGAATGCCGCGCTTGTCGCCGAGGGCCTGGTCGAAGGCCTCGCCGAGAGCGATGCCGATGTCTTCCACGGTGTGGTGCTGGTCTACATCGAGGTCGCCCTGGCAGGTGAGGTCGAGGTCGAAGCCGCCGTGCTTGGCGAGTGCTTCGAGCATGTGGTCGAAGAAGCGGATACCGGTGGCGACGTGGTATTGGCCTGTGCCGTCGACGTTGAGCTGGAGGGAAATTTTGGTTTCGAGGGTGTTGCGGTTGACGGTGCCGGTGCGGGCCTTTTCGGTGGGGGCACGAGTCGGCTCGGAAGGCTTATCGGATGCGGGCGTTTCGGGTGCGAGTTGATTGGTTGTGGCTCGATCTGGGGTGAGTTGATCGAGTGTGCTCATCGCATTCTTCCTTTGGGGCGTTGGACCACGACGCGGCCGCGGGTGCGGGCGCTTTGGCGAAGACGCTCCTGGCGGGCGCGCTGCGCGGGGGTGAGGATTGGGGCCTTGGTGACGGGAGCGTTTTTGCGAGCCTGCGCCTGCTGGATGCCGAGGACCAGCGCGGGAATGCCGACGAGGAGGATGGCGATACCGAGGAGGATGGCTTCCCAGCTCTTAAGAGCGCCATAGCCGAGCCACTGGCGGAGGAGCGGGATGGCCGCGAGCAGGACGAGCACCATGCTGAGACCGAAGACAAGGTTCTGGCGCTGCTTCGGGGTGAGTTCGGGAACCTGTCGGGTGTTCATTGGGTTCTATGGTAACGCCGTGGTGTCTGCACCGAAAGATGAGGGAGCTGCTTTGGCGGCCTGGGGGGTTGGCGGAACAGCAGGTTCCCTTTGGAAACGACAGAAAGAAGGCAAGGGCGACGGCAGAAGCAACTGCAATCGCAACCGCAGATTCCCTTCGGGAATCAATCGAGAGCAAAGCTAGAAGCAGGTTCCCTTCGGGAACCATAGAAAGAGAAGCAAAAGCAAAGGCCAATGTAGATTCCTCCGCTGCGCCGCAAATTCCTCCGCTGCGCCGCAGATTCCATCGCTGCGTTGCGGAATGACAATTAGAGAGGGAGAATGCAGTGGCAGTGCCTAGGCTGGTCGGGTAAGGCGGGCCTGGGAGTGGTTATTCGAACTCTCGGGGTTCGTTGGCGGTGGTGTGGGGGTGGCGGCCTTCGGCTGGGGTCCAGTTCATTTCTTTGAGGGCGGAGGTGAGGGCTTCGATGCCGAGGGTTACGTGCTCTTCTGGGCCTACGGTGATGCGGACGTAGCCTTCGCAGCCGGGGTCTGAGGAGCGGTCGCGGAGGAGGACGCCTTTTTGACGCATGAGGTCGCAGAGCTGCTTGTGGCGTGGGCCTATGTCCATCAGGACGAAGTTGGCGGCGGAGGGCCAGGTACGGATCTGCAGGGTTTGGAGGGCGGAGATGATGCGTTCGCGGCCTGTGTGGACCTGGAGGGTGTACCAGTCGAGGTAGTCGGTGTCGGCGACGGCTTCGGGGAGGACGGCGAGGGCTACGCCGTTGACGTTGTAGGGCGAGCTGACCTTGCGGAGGAAGCCGATGAGGCGGGGGTTGGCGGCGAGCATGCCGATGCGCAGGCTGGCTAGGCCGTAGGCCTTCGAAAAGGTGCGGGCTACGACGAGGTTGGGGATCTCTGCGATGTCAGGCAGAACGGTGTCGCCGAAGAAGTGGAAGTAGGCCTCGTCGACCATGAGCACGGCGTGGGGCGCGGCCCGTGCGATGGCGAGGAGGTGCTCGCGGCTGACGACGGAGCCGGTGGGGTTGTTGGGGCTGGCGACGATGATGAGCTTTGTTTTGGGCGTGATGGCGGCGAGGAAGCGTGCAAAAGGAAATGCCAAATCCTCGTCGGTCTGGACGCGGACCAGGTTCGCGGTCATCATGCTGACGGAGACGTCGTACATGAAGAAGGTGGGGGTGCAGATGAGGGCTTCGTCGCCTTCATCAAGGAAGGCACAGGCGACGAGGTGGATGGCCTCGTCGACGCCGTTGGTGAGGAGGATCTGATTGCTTTCGAGGCCGAGTTGGGCGGCGACGATGCGCTCGGTGGGCTCACGTTCGGGGTAGACGGTGAGGCCTTCGGCCGAGAGCTCACGGAGCCGGGCGAGGACGCGGGGGCTGGGGGCGAGGGTATTTTCGTTGAAGTCGAGGCGGAGGGCGTCGCGGCCGGCGAGCGGCGGGTGGTACTCCGGCATGGTGAGGACGCGGGCGCGGGGTTGGGGGAGGGTGATGGGGTCTCGTGATTTTGGTTCGGCTACAGAGTTCATCTTTCACCCTTGAGTTAGTCGCCGTTTTCGGGCGAGATGCAGATCCCTCTCGGGGAATTGTGGGGCAGCAATGGACGGCAGATTGCCTCCGAATGAAAATGCGAAGCGGATAGCAAGAGAGGCTACGAGCGACGTGCCGAATGGGTCAGCTCTGTTTTGCTTCGACCGTTGCGACGCGCTCATGAAGCTTTACGGTGGCATCTATTAGGTAGTCGAAACGCTGATCCATACGAGCATGGAGGCTGTTAACACGTCCGTCCAGGCGGTCAGTGTTGCTATCCATCCGGCGCTCCAGATTTGAAAGCCGCGTATTGTTGGACAACCAACTCATGATGACCAGCAGGCTAGGAATGCCAATGCTTAGTAGCAGTTGTATGTTGGTCATAAGCCCGCCTCCTGCAGGAAGTGTACCCACTAATCTGACTGAGGTACAGGTTACGTTTGACTCGCCTGATGTAGTGCCATGAAGGCGTTAGCGCATGCGGACGCGGACGCTTTCGGCGTGGCCTACGAGGCCTTCGGCTTCGGCGAGGGCGATGGTGTGGGGGCCTACGATGCGTAGGGCTTCCTGGGTGTATTGCTGGACGGTGATGATTTTCACGTAGTCGAGCACGCTTAAGCCGCCGCGGATGCGGCCGTTGCGACCGGTGGGGAGCACGTGGTTGGGGCCGGAGATGTAGTCGCCCATGGACTGCGGGGTGTGGTGGCCGATGAAGACGGAGCCGGCGTTTTTTACCCAGCGGAGGTCGGCGCCGGTGTCTACGGTGAGGTGCTCGGGGGCGAGGCGGTTGGTGAGCTCGCGGGCTTCTTCGACCGTTTTTGTGACGAAGATGTAGCCCTGGGCCTCGATGGACTGCACAGCGAGGTCGTTGCCGTGGGCCTGGCGTTTGGTTTCTAGCGCTACCTCTTCGGCGAGGTCGGCGTTGTTGGTGATGAAGATGGGGAGAGCGTCGGGGTCGTGCTCGGCCTGGGCGACGAGGTCGGCGGCGATGCCCTGGGCGTCGCCGGCTTCGCTGGTGACGACGATTTCGGTGGGTCCGGCGGGCATGTCGATGCCGGTTTCGTGGGAGACGGCGATCTTGGCGGCGGTGACGTAGAGATTGCCGGGGCCGACGATCTTCATGACGGGTTCAATGGTGCCACCGTGCTGTGTTGTCCCGTAGGCCATGGCGGCCACGGCCTGCGCGCCGCCGATGCGGTAGAACTCGGTGATGCCGGCGAGATGGGCGGCGGCCATGGTTTCACGCGCGGGTTTGGGGCTGCAGACGACGATGCGCTCGACGCCCGCGACCTGGGCGGGGGTGGCGGTCATGAGCAGGGTGGAAGGCAGCGGATAGCGGCCGCCGGGGACGTAGCAGCCTACCGATTCGAGTGGGCGGACGATCTGGCCGACCTCCATGCCCTCCTGCGGGCGGAAGCTCCAGGCCTTGGGCATCTGTTTTTCGGCAAAGGCGCGAATGTTGGCCTGGGCGAGGCGCATGGCGGCCTTGAGCTCTTCGGAGGTGTCGTCCCAGGCGGTCTTCATCTCCTCGCGGGTGACGAGGAGGGGCTGATCGGGGCCGAGGCTGTCGAAGCGTACGGCGTACTCACGGACGCCTTCGTCGCCGCCCTGGCGGACCTCGGCGAGGATTTTGTGGACGACGGCGTCGACCTTGGCGGTGGAGACGGCGCCGCGCTGTTCGATCTGCTTGATGGCGGTTTCGGCCGCTTTGGCGCTTTCGCCGTGGGTCTTGAGGATCTTCATGGGTCTGCTTTCCGGTATATCGGCTAAGGCTGGCGTTCGATCAGCGGTGTCGCGAAACGCTACATGCCCTGCTGCTTCATCATGCGGCGTTCCTGGCGGGAGCCGGTGAGGGTGATGCGTTTGACCGCTTCGGGGGTGGCGGGGTAGACGCGCTGGGGTTTGAGGGGGTCGATCGCGACAGGGACTTTCATGCCGGAGACGAGCTTCTGGTTGGGGGGCAGCCGGCTTTTTAGGGTGACTTCGCGGGGGGCGGCGGCCTTGGTGTCCTGCACGCGGAGAACGATCTTTTTCATTTCGGCGTATTTGGCCCAGCCGCCGACGTTCGAGACGGAGACCACTGTGGCGTAGACGATCACGCCATCAGCCATGGCGCGGTCGGTGCGCTTTTTCTGCAGGAGGTAGGCGACGAGCGCGTTGATGGCGAGGCCGATGACGACGATGGCGAGGATAATCCAGAAGATCTTCATGGCGGTGTTCCTGGTGGTGTTGCGCTAAGGGTGTAACCGGGCCGAACAGTAGATTCCTTGCGGGAATAACAGAAGAAAGGCAAGGGCGAGAGGCAGATTCCTGCGGAATGACAAAAAACAAATCCAAACGCGGATTCCCTCGGGAATGACAACCAAAAGGAGATTAGAGGACGACCTTGCTGAGCGGGTATTCGACGATGCCGGTGCCACCGGCGGCCTTGAGGCGGGGGATGACGTCGCGGACGATGGACTGCTCGAGGATGGTGTTGACGGCGACCCAGTTTGGGTCGCGGAGCTCGGAGACGGTGGGCGAGTTGAGCGCAGGGAGGACGCCGAGGACCTGGTCGAGCGCGGCCTTGGGTACGTTGAGCATGAGGCCGACCTGGGTTTGAGCTGCCATGGCGCCGTTGAGCATGAGGCTTAGGGTCTGAATCTTGGAGCGCTTCCAGTCGTCCTGCCAGGAGGTCCGGTTGGCGATGAGCTGGGTTTCGGACTCCATGAGGGTTTCTAGGATGCGGAGGCGGTTGGCGCGGAGGCTGGAGCCGGTTTCGGTGACCTCGACGATGGCGTCGGCGAGGGTGGGCGGCTTAACTTCGGTGGCGCCCCAGCTGAACTCGACCGTGACGGGGATGTTTTTGCCGGCGAAGTAGCGTTTGGTGTACTCGACGAGCTCGGTGGCGATGACCTTGCCGGCGAGGTCTTCGGGCTTGGTGAAGGGTGAATCTTCGGGCACGGCGAGCACCCATTTGACGGGGTGGCGGCTCTGCTTGGAGTAGGTGAGCGAGGTAACGCGCTCGACCTGCGATTGATTCTCGAGGACCCAGTCATTGCCGGTGAGGCCGGCGTCGAGCGCGCCGTGCTCGACGTAGCGGGCCATTTCCTGGGCACGGACGAGCATGCACTCGATCTCGGGGTCGTCGATGGCGGGGAAGTAGCTGCGGCCGTTGGCGAGGATGTTCCAGCCGGCCTGGGCGAAGAGAGCGATTGTGGCGTCCTGCAGACTGCCTTTGGGGATGCCGAGTTTGAGTTTAGGGGGCATGGGGGGTCTCTTGAGACGTTGTACGTTCTAGGTTGTACGTTCTACGTTTCGGGTTCTTGGTTGTAGTTCTTGGTTTTAGACCTGGAGGATGGCCAGGACTACGTAGGGCAGCGACGAAAACACGTACGACGTAGAACGTACAACCTACAACGTGATCGGTTTGGTAAAGCAGCTGACGGTGCCTTCGTGGCAGACGAGGCCGTCGCCTTCGACCTCGACGCGGAAGAGGAGGGCGTCGGTGTCGCAGTCGGTGGAGGCGCTGATGACGCGGAGGCGGTTGCCGCTGGTTTCGCCCTTCATCCAGAGCTCCTTGCGGCTGCGGCTCCAGAAGGTGACGTAGCCGGATTCCTGCGTTTTGGCCCAGCTTTGCTCGTTGAGGAAGCCGAGCATGAGGACCTCGCCGGAGTGGGCGTCCTGCACGATGCCGGCGACGAGGCCGCTGTCCTTGGCGAAGTTGATGGCCGTTTGCGGCTCCATCTGCGTCATGCTTCGTGTTCCTTCTGCGGGCTCCCCGCGTTTGCTCGATCCTTGTCACGGGACCGGGTGTACCAGACATAAAAAAGCCCGCTCGCGAGTAGCGCGTCAGCGGGCCGTCGATCCTTGTAGGGTTTGCCTAAACCGCCGTACAGGAACCTGCCGCCAACGCCTTTGCAGCGTGGTGGTGATGGGGTCCGTGATGGCGGAGGGCGAAGCGCATCTTCCCAAACCCTACCGCCGCCTGAATGGAAAGTCAACGCACAGACGGAGGTGTTTTGCGGCGGCTAAAACGCGCCGTGGCATGGCTACCGAGACGCCACACCGCGCGCCGGTTTGCGATAAACGGTGACTGGAAATTTTGTACGCTGAAATCCTTTGAAGCGCAGACTTCCCGGGCGGGGGCAAACCGCATCTCCCTCAAGACGGCAACTGGCCGGAGAGAGATAAGAACATATGTCGGATTACCGCGTACCCGCCGGAGAAGCCCACGAAGACCAATTCACCGCAGCCATTGAGCAGTACACCTCGAAGGTTCCTTCGAGCGCCTACCTGGGCATGGCGATTGCCTCCATCCTGGGTTCCGTCTCCTTCCAGATTGCCGGCAAAAAGCATGAAGCGTTGTTTGTCGGCCAGTGGGTGGCGCCCTTCCTGCTGCTGGGCATCTACAACAAAATGATTAAGCAGCACGGCTCGGACGCTGAGACGCGCAGCTAAGCTTTCAGTTTTAATTGTCGGGCCCGTACCAAAGAACGCCCGCGTGAGACGAGAGTCTGACGCGGGCGTTCTTATTTCTGCTGCGCAGAGAAGCGAGTGTCCCTGCGGGAAGGACAGAGAGAAGGACAAGAGCAGAAGACATGCAGACTCCTCCGGAATGACAGACGAGGAAGTCTGGTTTTGAGTCAGCTTTGCTTCCACTTGATGTTGCAGCCGATCGAGGCGCGTTGGTTTAGGTCGGGGCGTTTGCCGTCGATGACCGCATCCATGGCCGCGCGTAGATCGCTGCCGGTGACGGGTTCATCGTTGCCGAAGTCACCGCGGCGGGGACGGCTGCCGTCGAGCTGGCCGCGGTAGACGAGCTTCATCTCGCCGTCGAAGAGGAAGAAGTCCGGGGTGCAGGCGGCGCCATAGCTACGGGCGACCTCCTGGTTCTCGTCTAGCAGATAGGGGAAGTTCCAGCCGAGGCGGGTGGCCTGTTCGCGCATGCCGTCGGCGTTGTCCTGCGGGTATTCGACGATGTCGTTGGATTGTATGGCGGCGATGGCGATGGGGCCCTCCGGACCGGCGTAGTGGTGGCCCAGGCGGGCCAGCTCGGCCTCCAAGTGCTTGACGTAGGGGCAGTGTACGCAGACGAACATGACCAGCAGGCCATGCTCTTGGCGCGGGCCGCCGTGGGTGGCGGTGTTGACGGCGTCGCTGAGGTTATCGTCCCAGCTGGACGCGAAGATGTCGTCGCGGGAAAGGGCACGGCCGCTGAGGACGTCGACCAATTCGAAGGCCGGGGCGACCGTGCCTAGCTCCACCATCTCTGACGCTGTTCTGGACATTGTTTCCTCCTACTCAGGGTGGGTCAAAGCGGCCGCTGGTGCGTTCTCATTACTTTCGTCTACAATCCGACGCGTTGGGGGGAACAGCAATTGAACAAGCAGCAATGGGCCCGGCGTCTCGCGACTACCGCGAATGTCTTGATCACCATCAGCATCTTTTTGGTCATGATCTGGTGGGGTGCGAGCCTGGTTTTGTTCAGCACCTGCACCGTGCTTTACGGCGCAGCCTGGTGGATGGGCGGCGGCGGGCCGGAGGCGGCCAGCACGCCGGACGGGACCAGACTGGTAAGTCCGTTCCGGCTTCACCGATAACGTGCTGGGCAGCCTGATCCCCGAGCGTTCGTCAGAGCTCGAGGATGATGGGCATGATCAAAGGCCGGCGATTGGCATTTTTTTGCAAAAAACGCTTTAGGTCGCCGCGAATTTTTTCTTTCATGACGCCGTAATCACTCCGTTCTTCCTTGCTGGAGTCGGCAAGGGTGCGCGAGACGACGTCACGGGCGTTGCGAAGCAGATCGGGATCTTCTGCCGCGAAGCCGCGAGTGGTGATTTCGGGCAAGCCTTCCACCTGACCGGTGCTCTTGTTGATGGCGATGATGGGCAGGAAGATGCCGTCGCCGCCGAGCTGCTTGCGGTCCTTGATGAGCACGTCGTCGACGACATCCGCGGTGGAGTTGTTGTCGATGCAGACGCGGCCGGTGGTGATCTTGCCGGTCTTGTTGGCTGATTTGCTGTCCAGGGTGAGGACATCGCCATCTTCGAGCAGCATGACCTTTTCAGGAACACCGGTTGCAATGGCGAGCTCGGCGTGGCGCTTGAGATGGCGGTAGTCACCGTGGATGGGGATGAAGAACTTGGGGCGGACGAGGTTGATCATCAGCCGGAGCTCTTCTTGTGAGCCGTGGCCGGAGACGTGGATCAGGCCGTTGGTGCCGTCGTCGTTAATGACGCGGGCGTCGCGGCGCTCGAGATGGTCAATGACGCGGTAGATCGCCTTCTCGTTGCCGGGAATGATCCGTGAAGAGAGCAGCACGGTGTCGCCGGCGTTGATCTTGGCGAAGCGGTGGTTGTCCACGGCGGCGCGGGAGAGCGAGCTCATGGGCTCGCCCTGGGTGCCGGAGATCATGATGCAGAGCTTGTCGTCCGGGAAGTCCTTGAGCTGGCCGGGGTGAATGACGAGGCCGGGCGGCGGATCGAGGTAGCCGAGGTCCTGGGCGATTTCGGAGGAGTTATCAAGCGAGCGGCCGATGATGGCGACCTTGCGACCGTGTTTGTGGGCGAGCTCCATCGCGATGCGAATGCGGTGAATGGAGGAGCTAAAGCAGCTGAAGAAGAGCTTTTTGCGGGTGGCGGCGAAGATGTCGTCGAGGCGCGGGATGACGGCCTTTTCGCCCGGGGTGAAGCCGGGGCGATCGACGTTGGTGGAGTCCTGCAGGAGGGCGAGGACGCCCTGTTTGCCCAGATCCGCAAAGGCCTGAAGGTCGAAGGGGTGGCCGTCCGGGGAGCTGAGATCGACTTTAAAGTCGCCGGTGTGCAGCACGGTGCCGACCGGGGTGGTAACCGCCAGCGCGACGCAGTCGACGAGCGAATGCGTGACGCGGATCGGATTGATGCTGAACGGCCCGAGCGAGAAACGCTTGCCGGGAAGGATCTCGATCAGCTCGGCCTTGTCGAGCAGGCGGTGTTCGTCGAGTTTGCCTTCGACGTAGGCGAGGGTGAACTCGGTGCCGTAGACGGGCACGTTGAGTTCGGAGAGGATCCACGGGAGGCCGCCGATGTGGTCCTCGTGGCCGTGGGTGAGCACGATGCCGCGGACTTTGGAGCGGTTTTCGAGGAGATAGCTGATGTCGGGGACGACGATGTCGACGCCGAGCAGTTCTTCTTCCGGAAACATGAGGCCGGCGTCGATGACGAGGATATCGTCACCAAAGCGGAGGGCCATGCAGTTCATTCCGAATTCGCCGAGACCACCAAGAGGGATAATTTGAAGTTTATCTAAAGCCATGGACCTTCAGTTTAGCTGATGGCAGAAGAAAGCCCTAGACTTTGCACAATTGTTTGGCTGGGCTTTCCCGTTTTGGGCTTGTGCCTCGCCTGCGGGCGCATGAAAGTCTGCTACCCGGGCGGTGAGATGTTTGTGGGCTTTGGCTGTTTGCCAGCAGGTATACGGCAGCTGCAAAGGAAGATCGAGATCCTTCGCTACGCTCAGGATGGCGGCAGCTGTACACCCATACGACGGAAGATCTAGATTGCGCGCAGGAGCTTGAGCGGCAGCAGAAAGATTGCGGCAACGAGGCTGAGGACGCCGTGCACGGCAATGCCGACGAGCTTGAACGGCAGCAGAAGGACGAAAAGTACGGGATAGAGCATGAGGGCGAGAAGAGCCGCCGGCCAGTACACGGTCAGAAGTATCAAGAGCAGCAGGAGCCTCACAGAAAGGACCTCTCTGTGAAGCTCCTACGTTGTTTTGCAGCGATCGGTTCCTGCAAAAGGTGCGGCAGCGGAACCGCAGGTGCCCGTGCTGCGGCTCCGGCCCGGTCGAGATGACAGATCGGGCGGAGCCAGCTAGCGGAGCAGGTCTTCGAGGGCGGTGGAGAGGTCGGTCTTTTCGTCGCGGTACTTGATGATGATCGGGGCGTAGACGGAGAGGCCGAGTTCCTTGCCGGGGCCGCTGGTGATGGCGCGGGAGCCGGGCACGACGACGGCACCGGCGGGAATGATAAGCGGCTGGTCGGGACCCCCCTGGCCAGCGCGGAGGACGGTGTTGTTGGGCAGGTCAAAGACCGGAGTGCCGCGGGTGAGGATGGTGCCGGCGGCGAGGACGGCTTTGGCGCGGACGATCGTGCCCTCGTAGACGCCGGTGTTGCCGCCGACGAGGACGTCGTCTTCGATGATGACGGGGGAGGCGTTGACGGGTTCGAGCACGCCGCCGATCTGGGCCGCGGCGGAGAGGTGCACGCGGGCGCCGATCTGGGCGCAGGAGCCGACGAGGGCATGCGAGTCAATCATGGTGCCTTCACCGACATAGGCGCCGACGTTGACGTAGGCCGGGGGCATCATGACGACGCCCTTGGCCAGATGCGCGCCGGCGCGGACGGAGCTGCCGCCGGGGACGATGCGGATGCCCCCGTCGGCGGTGAAACGGCGGGCGGGGTAGGTGCCCTTGTCGACGAAGCTGAGCGCGGAGGCGCCGCCGGGGTCGTTGCCGTTCATGGATTCGAGGGCGCCGAGGCGGAAGCCGAGCAGGATGCCGCGCTTGACCCAGGCGTTGACGCGCCATTGTGTTGGGGCCGCGGGGTCAGGCTCGGCGGAGCGGAGGGTGCCAGCTTCGAGGGCGTCGCGGAGTGAATGGAAGGCGAGGAGGGCTTCGGGGTTGCCGATAGCTTCGGGGCCCAAGACGAAGAAGTGTTCTATGGAGTGTTGCAGGGGATTTTGGGTGGACATGCAGGGCTGATTGTAGCTGTAGCCTGCGTTTCAGTTGGCATATACTACTGATGGATAGCAGGAGGGGCAACTATGCAGAAGGTGGCCAAAGTGTTTCAGAACAACCGGAGTCAGGCCGTGCGGATTCCGAAGGAGTTTCAGTTTTCAACGTCCGAGGTGACCATTCGCAAGGAAGGGGAGGATGTGATCCTTACTCCGCGTGTGAAGACCTGGGCGGAGTATTTCGCGACGGCGGTTCCGGTACCGGCTGATTTTATGGACGATGTTGAGAAGCTACCCGTACAGGAACGGGACCCGTGGTAGCGCAGTACATGCTCGACACGGACATTTGCTCTTACGCGATCAAAGTGTCTAGCATCCCCGTTCAGCAACGACTGGAGCAGGTGTCGCTCCAGGCCGTGTGCGTTTCCGTCGTCACCAAAGCGGAGTTGTTGTACGGCCTTGCTCTTCGTGACGGATCCATGCGGTACCGGTTCGAACTGGAGAGATTTCTGGGGTATATCCAAATACTAGAACTGCCTGATCAGGCTGCGGCACATTACGCTGAGATTCGCGCGGGGCTAAGCAAGTCAGGACAGATCATTGGGGCCAATGATTTATTTGTCGCTGCGCACGCGCGGAGTCTGGGCTTGACGCTGGTGACGAACAATGTGCGGGAGTTTGGACGGGTGCCGGGGTTACTGGTGGAGAACTGGGCGGCTGCGTGAGGCCAATTGGCTGACCGAAAGCTGGGACTTTTATAGGCCTTCCCTTGGGTTGTCGGGCGATCCAGACTGCAGATTTCTCCGCTGCGCTGCGGAATGACAAAAGTGAGGACGGACCGCAAGTAGACCTCGAAGAAAACCGCGCTAGAAGACGCGCAGGTTGCCGGAGCCTTCCTGTTTGCGGGTAGGTTCCGCATCGGCGAGCAGGCCGAGTTCGCCGAGGATGGTTTCCAGCTTGCGGCGGGTGGGTTCTGTGACGGGGACCATGGGCAGGCGGAGGGTTTCGTTGCCGCGGCCGAGCAGGGCGAGCGCGGCCTTGATGGGCGCGGGGCTGGGTTCGGTGAACAGGGCCTGCATGAGGCGGAAGTAGTGGCGGTTGACGCGGCGCGCGAGCACCCAGTTGTCGGTGAGGGCGGCTTCGACCATGCCGGCCATCTGCTGCGGGATGGCGTTGGAGGCCACGGAGATGACGCCCACGCCGCCGAGGGCGATCGTGGGCAGGGTGAGGGCGTCGTCGCCGGCGAAGATGCGGAAGGAGCGCGGGGCCTGGCTGAGAATCGCGGTGATCTGTGTCATCACGCCGCTGGATTCCTTGAGGGCGACGATGTTGGGGATTTCGGCGAGGCGGAGGACGGTGTCGGGCTCGAGGTTGGCGCCGGTGCGGCCGGGGATGTTGTAGAGCATGATGGGCAGACTGACCGCTTCGGCGATGGCCTTGAAGTGCTGGTACTGGCCCTCCTGCCCGGGACGGTTGTAGTACGGGTTCGCCGTGAGGATGCCGGTGAGGCCGGGGATGCCGGCTAGTTTGCGGGCGTTTTCGACGGCCTGACGGGTGTTGTTGTGGGTAGCGCCGGCAAAGACCGGAACCCGGCCGGCAGAGGCCTCGACGGTGAGTTCCACGACGCGCAGCCATTCGCGTTCGGTGAGCGTGGAGGTTTCGCCGGTGGTGCCGGCGGGGATCAGCAGGGAGACGCCGTTGGCGATCTGCCAGTGAACATGGGCTCCCAGCGCGGCTTCGTCGAGCTCGCCGTCGGGGGTGAAGGGGGTTACGAGCGCGGTGCCGCAGCCTTGCAGATCCATACCGCATTCGAGTTTACGACGAATGCGAGGAGGGAGCTCGGGAAGCGTTCGCCGCGCGTGTTTTGTCCGCGATGCGGCATGGCGGCGTCAACCAGGCAACCGACATGCTGGATATCATCAGCAGTGCCAGCAAGAGCAGAGGAGAGCAGATCATATGAATTCAAACTTACTGGCAGCGCTCGTCGCTGGAGTTGTTTCCCTTATCGTCGCTGCTCTGGCGCACTCGTTCACAAGAGTTCGTGATCGTGAAACGGATTGGCGTCGACTAAAACTCGACACATATAAGGAATACGTCGCTGCCTTGTCCGGGGTTGTTCACCGCGGGAGATCGGCAGAGGCTCAGCGGAGGTATGCGGACGCTGTGAACAGCTTTATCTTGGTAGCACCGCAGCGTGTCCTGGAGGCTCTCTACGACTTCCAAGATGAGACTAGTTATCGGAACGTCACAAAAAGTGACGCAGAGTACGAAGTAAAATTCAGCAACTTGGCACGGGAGATGAGGAAAGACTGCCATCCTAGAAACCCAAAGGATGATGCAGTCTTCGCCTTCCGAACAATGGACATTCCTCCCGTCTCAGAGGACTAGACCCAATCGCCGTTGCGCATGAGGGGTTGCGCGGTGCCTTCGGCGGTTAGGCCGTCCACGTGGACTTTTTCGCCGCCGATCATCCAGTCGACGTGGATGAGGCTTTCGTTGGCGCCGAGTTTGGCTAGCTCTTCATCGGATTTCTTGTCGCCGTCGAGGAGACAGGTGGCGTAGCTCTGGCCGAGCGCTATGTGGGAGGCGGCGTTTTCGTCGAAAAGGGTGTTGTAGAAGAGGATGCCGCTCTGCGCGATGGGCGAGTGGAAGGGCACGAGGGCGACTTCGCCGAGGCGGCGGGCGCCTTCGTCGGCGGAGATGAGTTTGTTGAGGGCCTCTTCGCCGGCGCTGGCGGTGGCTTCAACGATCTCCCCGTCCCGGAAGGTGCAGCGGATGTTTTCGATCATCGTGCCCCCGTGCGAGAGCGGCTTGGTGGCGGTGACGACGCCGTTCACGCGGTCTTTGTGGGGCGTGGTGAAGCATTCTTCGGTGGGGATGTTGGCCTGGGTTTGGCAGCCGTTGCCGGAGAGGCCGCCGCCGCCGGCCCAGAGGTGGTCGTCGGCGAGGCCTACGGTGAGGTCCGTAGAGCCATCGTCGGAGAAGAAGCGCAGGGCGTGGAAGCGTTTGCTGTTTAGGAGTTCGACGCGGCGCTGGATGTCGGCGCCGTGCTGCTGCCAGGCGGCGACGGGATCGTCGGAGGTGATGCGGGAGATGGTGAAGATGGCGTCCCAGAGCTTATCGAGTGCGAGTTCGGGTGGGTCATCGGGGAAGACGAGCGCGGCCCAGGAGGGTGTGGCGGCGGCGACGATGGTCCAGTTGATCTCGTGGCGAGTGATCAGCTCCATGGCCGGTTTGTAGGCCTTGGAGGTGGCGACGTTGGCGCGGGAGACCTTGCCGGAGTCAACGCCGGCGAGCAGGGCGGGGTTGGTGCCGGTGATGGCGAGCCGCGCGGCACCGGACTTGAAGGCGGTGGCGAGGGCGTCGTAGTACCAGGCGGGGGCGTAGTCGAAGCTGTCGGTGGGGGCGAGCTGGTAGCGGGCGAGGGTGAGGGCGTCGTCGGCGAAGAAGGTGGTGACGAGCTTGGCACCGGCTTTGTAGGCCTGCTCGGTGATTTTGCGGACGAGCGGAAGGGCATCCGTCGGCGCGGTCATCACGAGCTCCTGGCCGGCTTTTAAGCCCAGACCGACGCGGACGGCCACCTCGGCGAGGCGATCGAGCTTCCCGTCGAAGGAGAAGGAACTGAACTGCGAGTTTTGCTGGGGGGCCGTAGGAACGGTGGGCGAAGACATGAACTTCAGTGTAACGGGCTATCGATTTCCGTTAGACATTGCCGAAGATCTGTCTGAAGTCGTAGACGCCGGATTTTTGATCGGCCAGCCATTCGGCGGCGCGGACGGCGCCTTCGGCGTAGGCCTGGCGGGAGTGCGACTGATGCGTCAGCAGGATTTTATCGGTGGGGCTGGTGGCCATCAGGACGTGCTCGCCGACGGCCTCGCCCTGACGGATGGATTCGACCGGCACTTCGGTTTGGCCGGAGGCGGGAAGGACGGCATCGCGGAGGGTGAGCGCGGTGCCGGAGGGGGCGTCGAGCTTGGTGGTGTGGTGGGTTTCTTCGATGGTGAAGGTATAGCCGGCTTTTTGGAGTTCCGCGGTCATTGCGGCGGCGAGCTTGAGGAAGAGCTGCACACCGAGGGAGAAGTTGGTGCCGTGGAGCAGGGAACCGCCGCGGCGTTCCGTGAGTGCTGCCATATCGTCAAGCTGGTTGTACCAGCCGGTGGTGCCGACGACCATTCTTGCGCCGGTGGCGAGGCAGGCGCGCATATTGGCGATCACGGCTTCGGGTGTGGTGAAGTCGATGACGGCGTCAAAGCCGGCGACGAAGGGTGGGGTGAGGGCAGAGGCGTCGCGGTTTTCTTTGGCGTCGAGGACGTGGACGCTGTGGCCGTGCTGGGCTGCGGTTTGGGCGACGAGTTTGCCGGTCTTGCCGGCGCCGAGGATGAGGATGCGCATGGGACCTCTTGGAGCGGTTGTACGTTGTAGGTTCTACGTTGTGCGTGGTGGGTTGAGGCGGAATGAGCCGCAGTGGATTGCACTTAGAACTTACAACGTAGAAGTTACAACGTGCCGGCTTTCGACGTCGAAGATCGCGGGATCGGGAGCGCTGAAGAAGTGCCGGTGTAGTGAGCGTACGGCGTCTTGCACGTCGTCTTCGTTGATCATGAAGCTCATGTTGATCTCGCTGGCGCCCTGCGAGATCATGCGCATGTTGATGTGCGAGACCGCGCCGAAGACCTGCGCGGCGACGCCGCTGTGGCCACGGATGTCTTCGCCCACGAGGCAAACCAGGGCCTTCGAGCCTTCGAACTTCACGTCGGCGATCTTGCTCAGGTCGGCGCTGATGGCGGGCAGGGCCTCGCGCGAATCTACCGTGACGGAGATCGAGACCTCGGAGGTGGAGACCATGTCGATGGCGCAGCCGTGCCTGTCGAAGACGTCGAAGACAAGCTTGAGGAAGCCGTGTGCGAGCAACATGCGGCTGGCGACGATGTCGACGATGGTCAGTCCTCTTTTGACCGCGATGGATTTCAGGGTACTGCTGCACGGGGGCGCCATGGCCGTGATGACCGTGCCCTCATTTTCGGCGTTGCGGCTGTTCAGCACCCAGACGGGGATGTTCTTCTGCACGGCGGGCAGGATGGTGGCCGGGTGCAGCACCTTGGCACCGAAGTAGGCGAGTTCGGCAGCCTCTTCAAAGCTGATGGTTTTTACGCGCAGGGCGTCGGGGCAGATGCGCGGATCGGTGGTCATGATGCCGTCGACGTCGGTCCAGATTTCGATGGCGCCGGCGTGGAGACCGCCGCCGACGAGGGCGCCGGTGTAGTCCGAACCGCCGCGGCCGAGCGTGGTCGTCATGCCCTCCGAGCAGCCGATGAAGCCGCCCATCACGGGAATGTCACCGCGGTCGGTCAGCGGCAAAACCTTTGTTATTAGAGCCTGTTCGATGGCCGCCTGATCCGGCGTGGCCTTGCCGAAATGAGCGTCGGTGAGGATCACGTCGCGGGCGTCGATGTGGGCGCTGGGGAGGCCGTGTTCGGCGAAGGCGGCGGTGACGATTACGCTCGAAAGCCGCTCGCCGTAGCTGACGATGAGGTCGGCGGTGCGGGGGGTGAGCTCGCGCAGGATGGCGATGCCGCGGGCGAGCTCGTCGAGGGAATCAAAGGCGCGGTTGATGTCCTGTTGCAGCGTGGTGAGGCGTTCGCCGCTTACGAGTTCGGAGGCGGTTTGCAGATGCCGCATGCGCAGGCGGGAGGTGATCTCAAGGGCCGCCTCGCGGTCGCCGCGACCGGCGGAGGCCGCGGCGGCGCAGGCGAGCAGCTGGTCGGTGACCTTGCTCATGGCGGAGACAACGACGACGGGTTTGAGACCCTTTGCCTGGCGGCCGGCGACGATGCGCGCGGTGCGCAGCATGGCGGAGGCGTCCTCGACGGAGGTGCCGCCGAACTTCATGACGACGATTTCCGGGTGCGGCGTGCTCATGCGGGCACCGCGGCGGCTTGGGGTTGTTGTTCCGTTTCGAGTGTTGCGTTGTTCAATTTTGAGTTGCGGAGAGGGGGGACGTGCTTGAAGTCGAGCTTGCCGAGAACGGCGAGGACCTCGGCGTTCAGGACGGCGGCCCCGGCGGCGCCGCGCAGCGTGTTGTGGGAGAGCACGACGAACTTCCAGTCCAGCAGTCGGCAGGGGCGTAGGCGGCCGACGGTGGAGGCCATGCCGTTGCCGCGCATGCGGTCCAGGCGGGGTTGCGGGCGGTCGGGCGCGGGTTCGAATTCGACGGGCTGCATAGGAGCTGTAGGGAGCTTGACGGTGTGGAGCGCGGCGGTGGGGCCGAAGGGCTGAAATTCCTGCCAGGCGGAGAGGATCTGCTCGTAGGTAGCCGGGGTTTTCAGTTTGATCGAGACGCACTCGGTGTGACCGTCTTCGACGGCGACGCGGTTGCAGTGGGCGGAGAGCTTTGCCGGCAGCGGCTTGATGCGGTTGTCGGGGGTGAGGGTACCGAGGAGCTTGTTGCACTCCTCTTCCAGCTTTTCTTCCTCGTTTTTGATGTAGGGAACGACGTTGCCGAGAATGTCGAGCGCGGGGACGCCGGGGTAGCCTGCACCGGAGACCGCCTGCATGGTGGAGACGAAGAGGCTTTCGATGCCGAAGCGCTGATCGAGCGGCTTGAGGGCGAGAACGAGGCCGATGGCGGAGCAGTTGGGGTTGGTGACGATGTAGCCGCCGGAGGTTTTTCTTGTTGCCTGGGTTTCGAGCAGGGCGAGGTGGTCGGCGTTGACCTCGGGGATGACGAGGGGGACGTCCTGCGTCATGCGGAAGGCGGAGGAGTTGGAGATGACGGCACAGCCGGCGTCTGCAAACTTCGGCTCGAGCTCACTGGCGATTGCGGCGTCGAGTGCGGCGAAGATGATGCGCGGAAGCGGGGTGGTGGAGGCCTCGGGCGTGTTGGGCTGCACGATCATCTGCCCGATGCGCGGCGGCAGGGCTGTGTCGAGCTTCCAGTTGCAGGCCTCGGCGTAGGGTTTGCCGGCGCTGCGGTCGCTGGCGGCGAGCCAGGTGATGTTGAACCAGGGATGGTTGGCGAGCAGCTGGATGAAGCGCTGCCCGACGGTTCCGGTGGCACCGAGAATGCCGACATCGCGCCGTTCCATCCGCCCAGTTTATCGCAAGGGAACCGAGCGGATAGGTGAGGGAGCTTAGTCGACTACCCGCGTGCGGCGGCGGGTGTAGACCCGCGAACCGCCGCCGCCCCAGGCAAGGACGAGACCGATGGCGTGGATCAGGAACCAGATGCCGATACCCTGATCGCTGTAGATCCAGAACAGGATCAGCAGGCGGGGAATGAGGACGGCGACGAGGATCTGGATGATGCCGACGGCGGAGGGAATGTAGGCCGGCACGCTGTGTTGCAGCCAGGCAATGACGATGCAAATCCGCGGCAGAAAGAGGGACAGAACGAGAAACCACAGGGGAAGGGCGTGAGTGCCCAGGAGATCGTGCTGAAGCTGCATGAACGTCTGCCTTGCGATTGGGATAGGGGCCGTGGGGAGTCGGGAGATCGCTTTCGAATACGGTGAGTGGGTTGGCCGAAAGCAGGTCCTTCCCTGCGTTCAGGATGACAAGTTCCCGGCGAGAATGCTACTGCACGGCGTAATTGAAGGCGGCGGTGGCCTTGCCGTGCGGCGGGACGGTGATTTGGATGTCCTGCTCGCCGAGTTTTTCATGCACGGCGGCGAGGGTGTAGGTGCCGGGCGGCAGGCCGTTGATGGTGAAGCTGCCGTCGGGTCCGGAGACGGCGAAGAACGGGTTGGGCGCGACGTTGAGGAAGGCGTTCATCCAGGGATGGTTGTTGCAGCGGAGAGCGATCATGGTCTCCGGCGAGTTCATGCGGCGGATCTGCGGCTGCGCGCCGGGGCCCTGGGAGACGTCGAGCGCAGGATTGTCGCCGAGGGTGACGGTGTGGATGTTATGCATGGTGGGGTCGGAGTTGATGAAGCTGACGTCGCCACCCTGCTGCACGGCGGCGACGTGGGGGATAAAGCGGCAGCCCTTTTGGTCGATCTTGACAGGCGCGGCGCCGGTGGGAGCCGCGGAGGCGGGCAAACCGCTCTTGATGTAGACGTAGACGTTCGCGAGGTTGCCCTTGTTGACGATGTACTGCTCGGTGAGGTTTTCGCCGGCGAGAGAGCAGGCCGGGTCCATGGACATGTCGATCGGGATGCGGGCGGGGGCGGTGCCTTTGAAGTGGATGATGCCCGTGATGCTGCCGGCGGTGGCGGGATCTATCGGGGTGGCAACCGGGACGGTTTTGCTCGTGTTCGCCGCGCCGTTGTCAGACCCGGTGCTTCCAGACGTAGCGACGTGGGAGTGACAACCGGACACGAACAAGATCGCAAGGCAGGGGATAAGAGAAAGTTTCATACACGCTTTCACAAGGGATTCTGATGCAGGAGGAGAGATAGGCTGCTGGGCCAAATTGACACTAACTACCAGAGAACTCCGGGGTAATGCTTGCGCATACGTTCATCCGCTGTGATGAGTGGTGCCAGACCATTCGCCTTTGCCTGGGCGACGATGAGGCGATCGAAGGGATCGCGTGTCCACTTTTCGTCCAGGGCTGCTTCGGCAACTTCGGGAAACGGAAGATCGCAAACTCGTGCCTTGAGGTCGAGTTTCATTTTGAATTGGACATCTCTCGATGTCCAATTCGTGCGCTGAACTTCATACAGATATTCCAGCTCAAGCAGAACCATCGGCGATACAAGCAGATCAGCGTGATCGAGCGCCTGCATCGCCTTGGCCGTGAGGTGGTGAAACTCAGCATCCAACACCCAGAGCAGGATGTGAGTATCAACGTAGGCGATCAAAGTTCAGCCCAGTCCTTCTCCCACTCCGCTTCCATCTCCCTCATAAGCTGCTCGCTTGCCCCATCCAGAGAGCCACGGATGATGTTCATCGGCTTGATTCTGCTGAGGCGGCCGCCCTCAACCGGGCGATCCGGGGTGATGGTAAAGCCTTTGCCCTTGTGCGTGACATGCACCTCGATGCCGTCCATCGCCTGATTGACGAGATCGAAGAGATTGCGCCGAAACTCAGTAATCGTGATGTCCATAAAGACAGCGTACATCAAAAATAAGAATTGGTGTACATCCAGATTTCGATCGGGGTTACAGCGCGGCAATGACGGCTTGGCTGAAGGCCTTTGTGCCGGTAGAGCCGCCTACGTCGCGGGTGAGGGATTTGCCTTCGGCGTAGACCTTTTCGAGGGCGGACTGGACCTTATTCGCGGTTTCGGTTTCGTTGAGGTGGTGGAGCATGAGGATGGCGGACTGGAGCAGGGCGGTGGGGTTGGCCTTGTCCTGGCCGGCGATGTCAGGGGCCGAACCGTGGACGGCTTCGAAGATCGCGCCGTCTACGCCGAGGTTGGCGCCGGGGACCAGGCCGAGGCCGCCGACGAAGGCGGAGCAGAGGTCGGAGAGGATGTCGCCGTAGAGGTTTTCGGTGAGGATGATGTCGTACTGGTAGGGGTTGAGGACGAGCTGCATGCAGGTGTTGTCAATGATGTGTTCGGCGTAGGTGATTTCAGGGAATTCGGCGGCGACTTCCTTGCAGCAGCGCAGAAACAGGCCGTCTGACAGCTTCATGATGTTGGCTTTATGGATGGCGTGGATTTTTTTGCGGCCGTGCTTGCGGGCGTACTCGAAGGCGGAGCGGGCGATGCGGGTGGAGCCTTTGCGGGTGATGAGCTTGATGGATTGCGCGACGTCGGGGGTGGCCATGTACTCGATGCCGGCATAGAGGTCTTCGGTGTTTTCGCGGAAGATGACGAGGTCGATGTTCGGGTAATTGGTTTTGAGGCCGGGCAGGGATTTGACCGGGCGGAAGTTGGCGTAGAGGTCGAGTTTTTTACGCAGCTGCACGTTGATGGAGCTGAAGCCGCCGCCGATGGGCGTGGTGACCGGGCCTTTGAGGGCTACCTTGTCGGCGAGGATGGAGCCGATGAGGGCCTGGGGGATGTATTCGCCGGTCTTGGCGTAGGCGTCGGCGCCGGCCTCGAAGCTGTGCCAGGCGAAGGAGCAGCCGGTTTGTTTGCCGGCGGCTTCGAGGATGGATACGGTGGCGGCGGTGACTTCGGGGCCGATGCCGTCGCCGGGGATGAGGGTGATTTGGTGGGTGGTGGGCACGATGGTGGCTCCTCGTTGTAAGTGTTACGTTGTACGTTCTACGTGGGTGTGTTCGCGTCGGTTGATTGGCTTCGTTTTACGAAGTTGGCAAGGCCGTTCAGCATTCGGCCGACGTCCAGCGCGAGCGCTTCAGCCTGACTGAGCTTCGTTTCGGATGCGTAGCCCAATTTCAAGGCAATAAGAAGCTGTGTTTGCAGTTCGCAGTTGCTGCCTCGGGCGATGATGACGAACTGACGAAAGTCGCGGCGTGTACGGCGGGCGGAACCCTCGGCCAGGTTGCTGGCGATCGAAACGGAAGCTCGGCGCATCTGTGAACTAAGTCCATACAGCTCGTGCTTCGGAAATTCGCTAGTGAGCTCGTAGATGAGCAGGGTGAGGTCTATGGAGGCTTGCCACACTCTCAGTTCACGAAACGACTTCGGCACAAGTCCTCACACCAAAAAACGTACAACGTAGAACTTACAACTTAGAACCAGAAGCGCCGCGGCTGTTTGCGGACCCTCTGCCGCCGAGCAGGCCTTCGAGTTCGGCTTTGAATTCGTCTACGTCCTTGAAGTCGCGGTAGACGCTGGCGAAGCGGATGTAGGCGACGGAGTCGATGTCGCGGAGGCTGTTCATGATCTGCTCGCCGATGGCGGCGGTGGGGCGTTCGCGTTCGGGCGAGTCGACGACGTAGGTTTCCACGCGGTCGACGATGGTCTGCATCTGGGAGGCGGAGACGGCGCGTTTTTGGCAGGCGAGCATGAGGCCGTCGAGGACTTTTTGGCGGTCGAAGCGCTCGCGGCGGCCGTCTTTTTTCACCACCATGTAGGGGATTTCGTCGAGGCGCTCATAGGTGGTGAAGCGCTTGGCGCACTTTTCACACTCGCGGCGGCGGCGAATGGAGTCGGCCTCCTTGCTTTCGCGGGAGTCGATGACCTTGTCCTGGGTGAAACCGCAGTAGGGGCACTTCATGCGGGTTTGATTTTAGCAAGGTGTTGATTTTAGGCGTTTACGGGCGGGGTGACGGGGCGTGCGACTTCGCGGAGACTGAGGCCTCCCCGGCGGGCGAGGAGGAGCCCGCCGGGGATGACGCTGAGGGTGTTGACGGCGAAGGTGATGAAGCCGCAGAGCGAGGCCGCCGCGGCCGGGGCGCCAAAGAAGGCGTGGTACGCGGCGGCGAGTGCGGCGATTTGCGTAAACCAGCCAAGGATGGGCAGTTGCAGCAGGGAAGCGCCCATGCTGGTGGCGAGCAGGAGCATGACAGCGGCCGGGCCGAGGGTGAAGAGCTGCGGCGTGCCGGGAAGGCTGTGCGTGGTGAACAGGTAGGAGAGCGCGATGGAACCCCAGATGACCAGCGACCAGGCGAGTGCGCCGGCGATCTGCGGAGCGGAACGCAGGGTGGCGAAGCCGGCCTGGAGTTCAAGCAGGCGGTCGGCGACGGCGTTCGCGATTTTGGGGGAGAGACGCTGCAGGTGGCTGCGGATCCAGGCTGAGACGCGGTCACCGGCGGTGCGGACCAGGACGGCAACCGCCAGCAGGAAGACGGTCGCGGCGGAGGCGAGGATGCCGGCGCGCGAGAAGGCTTCATGGTGCGGGGCGTTGTGGGGCGTGAAAAGCAGGGTGACGGAGAACAGGATGGCCGTGGCGGCGAGATCGAGCGCCCGTTCGAGCGAGTAGACGGCGATCTGGAGGGTAACGGGGGTTTCAGTGCGGCGGGCTACCAGGTAGGGCCGGGTGAGGTCGGCGACGCGGCCGAAGAGGGCGACGGCGGCAAAGCCGACGAACTGGGAGGGGATAAGCGTGCGCGCGGTCGGGCGGTCGGCAGAGGGCATCAGCAGCGCCCAGCGGACGGCGCGGATCACGTCGCTGAAGTAGATAGCAAGAATGCCAAGCGCGACGCGGGCGAGGGAGATTGTGGCGAGGTCAGCGCGGAAATTTGCCAGGTGGGGCGCGAAGGACATGAGATCTACAGGCTATAGCGTTGCGGGTGCCTACTGCGGTTGTTGATTGCGGGCGAGTTCCAGCTTGCGGCGTTTGAACTCGGTCATGACGCGGACGACGTAGGCCCGGGTCTCGCGGAAGGGTGGGATGCCGTGATAGCGGTCCACCGCGCCGGGGCCGGCGTTGTAGGCGGCGAGGGCGAGGGCGAGATTGTTTTTGTAGCGGGTGAGCAGGGCGTCGAGGTAGGCGGTGCCACCGTTGATGTTGCCCGCGGGCAGCCGGGCGTCAAGGATGCCGAGCGAAAGGGCGGTAGCCGGCATGAGCTGCATGAGGCCGACGGCGCCGGCGCGGGAGATGGCATTGGCGCGGCCGCCGCTTTCGGCGTGTACCACGCTGGCGAGCAGTTCGACGTCGATGTCGTGGGCGGCGCCGGCTGTGTTGAGCAGGGCGTGGAGATCAGGGGGAGCCGCTGCGTGACCGGAGGCGGAGGGCAGGGAAACTTTGGGTGGGTCGGGCAGCTCTTCCACGCTGGCGACCGAGCCGGCCGGGAGATCGATGTAGTTCACCGCGGCGTCGGGTTGCGAGGGCAGGAGATAGAGGCGAATGTGAGTGGTGTCGAGCGGCTCCTGCCGGGTGCAGTCGTAGGTGAAGCCGTTGCGGAGGGTGACGCGCTCCAGGGCGTGCGCGGCGCAGGGCATCATGAACAGTCCAAAGGCGACTGCGTTGGAAAAGGAGCGGCTGATTTGAGGCCGGCGGAACACTGAGGTAGAGACTACCAGCGCGGCGGAAGGCGAGCGACGGTGCGTTTCCACGTCGCTGTCCCACTTCCGGGGCAGGTGCGGTGGGGTAGGGGGATGCGGGAGTGCGGCTTTGTACCGCAGATCTCTCCGCTGCGGCTGCGCCTCCGGTCGAGAGGACAGCGGTGAGCGGTGAGGGGCTGAGCGTGGTGGCCGAGGGTTGAGTGATGGGAGTTATAGCGTGAGATCAGGCCGGAACGGGTTCGGGGATGAGGACGGCTTCGATGGCCAGGGCGACGCCGTCTTCGTCGTTGGTGGGGCCGAGGGTCCAGCCGCGCTGGAGCGCGAGGGTGCGGAGGTCGGCGGGGGCGTTGCCCATCAGGACCGATTGCCCGGCGGCTTCGAGCATGGCGAGATCGTTCCAGTTGTCGCCGATGGCGAGGACGTCGGCCATCGTGCAGCCGCGCAGGCGGGTGAGGTGGTCGAGCGCGGAAGCTTTGGAGCAGCCGGCGGGGAGGATGTCGAGTATGGAGAGGTCGCGGTCGGGGTAGGCGGTGCGGTGCAGGACGATCTCGCAGCCTGGGGGCTCGGGGTCGCCGACGCCGGCGATGTGCGGGTACCGGCGAAGCACGGCTTCGGCGGCTTCCATCTGAGCGACGGTGCCGCAGAGCATGGCCTGGATGGGGGCGTGGAGGTCGAGGGCTAGGCCTTCGGTGGTGGCGACGGCTGCGGCGGAGGCGGCGAGGGCTCCCTCGATGTCGTCGACGTGGGCGATGTAGGGTTCGTTGGCGCGCATCCAGTTGCCGATGCTGTTGTGCAGCGCGTTGCTGGGCTCGCAAACAAGGGCGCCGCGGGTGTCCTCGCCGTCCGGGCCGACGCGGTCGTAGGTGAGCACGAAGGTGTCGCGCAGATCGCCGAGCGTGCGGCAGAGCCAAAGCGCGGTGGCGGCCGACATGTGGGTGCGGTGCACGAGCCCGGAGCCGACCGTGCGGATCACGGTGCCGTTGGAGCTGACCACGGCGCTGGCGCTCCGCAGGCCGAGCGCGCGGACGAGGCGCATGGCATAGGCGTGGCGGCGGCCAGTGGCGATGACGATCTCAATGCCCTGGGACTCGGCACGCAGAAGGGCGGCGCGGTTGCGGTCGCTGATCCGGCCGTCGGAGCCGATCAGGGTACCGTCCATGTCGATGGCGATGAGGCAGGGTGTCATGCTTCAAGGGTACAGAAGGTTGGCGGCGGGAAGGGTCGCCGGAGCCACGCCGGCCGATCTCCGGATGGAGTGCCGTTCCAGATGGGCGCCGCTTGCGGTGCTTGCGGTGCTTCCGGTGCTTGCGGTGCCGTAAGCTGGGCTGGTGCTGGGAGCGGCTGGTGCTGGGAAGCGGCGAGTGCTGGGGAGCGGCGATAGAGAGGGTGAGTGGAGCCGCTTGGCGGCGGCGGAGACGGGCTCCGTTTTGCTTCAACGTGCGGCCTCCCGCGCCGGTTCCGGCCGCCGTTTGCTCTTCCGGCGGCCCGTCGAGGTGATTGAGGCGCGCCAGCCGGCCGAAGTCGCCGGAGCCTTTGCCGCCATGGAGGAAAAACTTGCGCAGGGGTTCTACCTGGCGGGGTACATCGCCTATGAGGCTGGCTACGCGCTGGAGCCGGCCCTGGCCGACCTGGCCGCGCCGCTGCCCGAGGGGGAACCGCTGCTCTGGATGGGCTGCTATGAGGCGCCGGCGGTGCAGGAAGACCGCTGGCTGGCCGTCGGGGGTGCGTCGGCGGGTGCTGCCGTTGCCCCTTCGATTACGCCACTTACTCCACTTGCTCCACAACATTCGCTGGCGCTGGCGGCGTATGGAGAAAAAGTTAAAGCGATTCAAAGGCTGATCGCCGCCGGTGAAACCTATCAGGCGAATCTCACCATGGAGGCGGCGTGGGATACCGCTGAGCCGCCCGCGGCCATGTATGAGCGGCTGCTGCGCGCGCAGCCTGCCGGCTACGCCGCTCTGCTCCATCCACAACCGGGATGGCATGTACTGTCGCTTTCCCCTGAGTTGTTTTTTTGGCGGGAAGGCAGCCTGATCCGCACACGCCCGATGAAGGGCACGGCCGCGCCCGGCATGGACGCCGCGGAGACCCGCGCGCAGGCCGCGTGGCTGCGCGCCGATGAGAAGAACCGCGCGGAAAATGTGATGATCGTGGACCTGCTGCGGAGTGATCTTGGACGCCTTTGCCAGGCGGGTTCGGTGCGGGTTCCGAAGCTTTTTGAAGTGGAACGGTATCCCACGGTCCTGCAGATGACCTCCACCGTGGAAGGACGGCTGCGAGAGAACGTGGGCTACGGGGAGCTGTTTCGCGCCCTGTTCCCGTCCGGCTCGATTGTGGGAGCGCCGAAGATCCACACCATGCGCCTGCTGCATGCGCTCGAAGGCGGGCAACGCGGCGTTTATACCGGCGCCATCGGCTACATATCGCCGCAGGGCGAGGCGGAGTTCAACGTGGCGATTCGCACACTCTCGCTGCGGAAGGGGCGAGCCCGGCTGGGGGTGGGCGCGGGCATCACCTTCGACTCCGAACCTGGGCTGGAGTATGCGGAGTGCCTCACCAAGATGCGGTTTGTGACGCGCGAGCCGGAGCCGGAGTTCCAGCTGATTGAAACCCTGCTGCTGCAAGGGGGGCGGTTCACGCTGCTGGAACAGCACCTGGACAGGCTGGCGCTGTCGGCGGAGTACTTTGACTTCGTCTTCGATCGCGCCCACGTGCAGAAAATCCTGCATGAGGCGGCGGAGGCCTGGGATGGAGCCGGGCAGGCCCGTGTGCGTCTGCTGTTGCACCGCGATGGCGCTGCGGCGTGCACCACGCAGCCGCTTGAAGTTGAAAAGAGCAAGTCTGTCGCGCTTTTGCTGTCGAAGGAGCGGACCTCGGCCGACGATCGTTTCTTGCGGCACAAGACCACGTGCCGCGCGCTGTATGACCGCGCCTTGGCTCATGCGCAAAAGCACGGCTTCGCCGATAGCCTGTTTTTCAATCGGCGCGAGGAGGTCACGGAGGGCGCCATCCATACTGTGGTGCTGTCTCTCGACGGAGAGTGGGTGACACCCCCACTGCAGAGCGGCGTTCTGCCCGGGGTGTATCGCCGGCAGCTGCTGGAGGAGGGCAGGATCGCGGAGCGGGTGCTGCACAGGAGTGATCTGCTGAAGGCCGAGGAGATGCTCATCTGTAACTCCGTACGTGGTTTGCGGCGTGTGGAAAGCATCGTGGAGGAGGGTGACTCCGGAGATGTTGCCGCGACTCTCTGGCGGGCCAGGAGCTCTGGCGGGTCAGGCGCTCCGCCGGGCCAGTAGCTCCGCCGGGTCAGGCGCTCCGCCGGGCCAGTAGCTCCGCCGGGCCAGTAGCTCCGCCGGGCAGCAGATTTCCTTCTGAGCCGCCGTCCTTGTACCCATGCCGGCGGCCGGCGGTGTCCTGACGCGGAGTGACAACGAAGCCTTTCGCGTCAGCCTTCCGCTACGATGAAGAGGTATGCCGAAGATTGCTTTTCTGGAATGTGCGCGTTGCGGTAACCGGGTTGCCGCGGAGGAGCCGCAGACGCTTTGCCCGGTGGATGCGGGGTCGTTGTATGTGCGGTACGACATGGATGCCCTGCGGCGAACGGCCCGGCGCGAGGCGCCTGCAGAGTATGCGGCGGCCTCGGCGGCGAGCCTGGGGATGTGGCGCTACAGGGATGTGCTGCCGGAGGTGACACCGGTGACGCTCGGCGAGGGGTGGACGCCGATGCTTCAGTCGAAGCGCTATCCCGGGGTGCTGATCAAGGAAGAGGGGAACAACCCTACGGGGACCTTCAAGGCGCGCGGGCTCGGGATGGCCGTGACCATGGCCAAGCACTATGGGTTGCGGCACCTGGCGGTGCCTTCGGCGGGCAATGCGGCCGGGGCGCTGGCGGCGTATGCGGCGGCGGCGGGGATTGCGGCGCACCTGTTTATGCCGCTGGATGTGCCGATGGCGAACTACCTCGAAGGGATCATCTACGGAGCTGACGTGACGATGGTCGACGGGCTGATCTCGGACTGCGCGCGCATGGTGGCGGAGCGGGTGAAGCACCAGCGCGAGACGGGCGTGGCGGCGGAGGATGTGTGGTTCGATATTTCCACGCTGAAAGAGCCGTTTCGCGTGGAAGGCAAGAAGACGATGGGGTACGAAATCGTCGAGCAGATGGGATGGACGTACCCGGATGCGATCTTCTACCCGACCGGCGGCGGGGTGGGGCTGATCGGGATGTGGAAGGCGTTTGAGGAGATGGAGGCGCTGGGCTGGGTGACCGGCAAGCGGCCGCGAATGTATGCGTTGCAGGCGGCGGGATGTGCGCCGGTGGCAAAGGCGTTTGCGGAGGGTAAGGCGGCGAGCGAGTTCTTCAATGGCGCGGAGACGTTTGCCTCGGGGTTGCGGGTGCCGAAGCCCTATGGCGATGCGATCATTCTGGAGATTTTGCGGGCGTCGGGCGGCAAGGCGGTGAGTGCGGATGACGCTACGCTGCTGGCGTCGATCCTGGACTGGGCCAAGCATGAGGGCATTTTCCTGTCGCCGGAGGGGGCTGCGGCTACGGCGGCCTACGATGCGCTGCTGGCTTCGGGGGAGATCAAGGCCGAGGAGCGGGTTGTGCTGTTCAATACCGGGGCCGGGTTGAAGTACACGGATACGGTGGTGGAAGCGATGCATCTGCGGAGGCCGGGGATGTTGCCCACGTCGTTGCCGGTGGGCGGGATTATTACGCCGGTTTAAGGTGGACCGCTCCACAACATGAGTTGTCACTCCGGTACAGGAAGGACCTGCTTTTGCGAGCCTTGGAGGCGCGGGAAAGCAGGTCCTTCACTGCGTTCAGGATGACAAGTTAGTGCTTAGTGCTTAGTGCTTAGTGCTTAGCGGTTAGTGCTTAGTGCTTAGTGCTTAGTGGTTAATCGATTGGGTGTTGGCTTACTTGCCGGTGGAGCAGGTTTTGCCGCCTACGCCGTGGGCGCCTGCGGATTTGGCGGCGGCTTCGGTCATGTAGCGGCCGTGGGCGGTTTTGCCGTAGAAGCGGTCGCCGGGGCAGTGGTAGGTGCTGGAGTTGGTGTTGACCCAGACCTGGTCGGGGCCGCCGCCGGGGGCAGCTTGGGTGGCCGGCTTGGGCACCTGGCGCTTGCTGGGGGAGGTCTGGGCGGCCGGCGCCTGGGGATTGGGTGTTTGAGCCGTCTGGGCCGGAAGAAAGGCTGAAAGAGCGAGCAGAGCGGCTGCGGCAAACGAAAGGCGCTTCATCGGTTCGAATCTCCTGGAGCGGACGGCGCAGAGCCGTGCCGCGCGGTCGATGCTACCAGTAGACGGCTTTTTAGGAGATAGCCAATTCGTCGGAGGCGGTCTTCGCGGTGGTACCTGAGCCGGTACCGCTGCGGGTGGTGAGGACCAGGGCGGCGAGCAGGATCATGGTGCCGCCGAGGTAAGCCCAGCCGCCGAGGTGATCGCCCAGCAGAGCGACGCCGAGGACGGAACCCATGAGCGGCTCGACGTTGAGCAGGACGCCGGCCTGCGAGGCGGGCACGCGGGTGAGACCCCAGTTCCACAGCAGGGTGGTGCTGGCGGTGCAGAGCAGGCCGCTGGCGGCGAGCGCGAGCCAAGCCTTGGTCGAGATGCCGTGAACGGGCGGCAGACCCCAGAACGGCGGCACGATGACGGCCAGCATGAGCGTGCCGGCGAGCAGGCCCCAGGCGGAGATCGTGACCGGGCTATGCCTGGCGAGCAGGCGCTGGTTGCCGAGAATCCAGAACAGCGCGATGACCATGGAGGCCACGACGAGCAGGTCGCCGGTGAGCGAGGGGCCGCCACCGCCGGTGACGCTGCGATGATGGCCGCCGAAGACGATCAAGGCAGCGCCGGTGGTGGAAATCAGAAGTGCGGTCCAGCCGAGCTTCGGAAGCCGCTCGCCGGCAAACAGCGTGGCGCCGAGCGCGAGCAGCACGGGCATGGTGCCCACCATGAGCGAGGCGTGCGAGACGGTGGTGAGGGAAAGACCGTAGAACTGGAGCAGGAATTGCAGGGGAATGCCGAGAAAGGAGGCGAGCAGGAGAAGGCGCCACTCGCGGGCGTTCAGGTGGGGGCGATGGGTGAAGAGCATCGGCAGGAGGCCGAGCATGGCGAAGGCGAAGCGGTAGAAGACCATGGCCCCGACGTTCATCTCGGCGAGGGCGATCTTGCCGAAGAAGAAGCCGCAGCCCCAAAAGCTGCTGGCCAGCGCGCAGGCGGCAAAGCCCAACGCGCGGCCGTTGTTGCTGGTGGAAGAAAGACTCACCAAACGCGGCAGTTCTGGGCCGGCACCATGGGCGAACCGACCTTGCAGCTGAAGGCGCCGGCAAAGCCCGGCTGATTCACCATGGGGCCGTTGGCGCGGAAGCGGTCTGGGGAGTGTGGATCGGTGAGGGCGTACTGCCGGATCTGGGCGGGACGAATATTAGCGCACCAGTTCTGGGCCCAGGCGATGTAGAAGCGCTGCGGGCCGGTGTAGCCGTCGATTTTGGCGCCGGTATCGATGCCGTTCTGTTTGGCGCGGTCGAGGTAGGCCATGTAGGCGAGCAGGAGGCCGCCGTTGTCGGCGGTGTTTTCGCCCAGGGTGAGCTTGCCGTTGACGTGGACGTCGTCGACGGCGACGTAGCCGCTGTACTGCTTGTCGAGGCAGCCGGTGCGGGCTTCGAAGTTCTTCTTGTCGGCGGCGGTCCACCAATTATCGAGATTGCCCTTGGCGTCGAATTGGGAGCCCTGGTCGTCGAAGCCGTGGGTGAGTTCGTGGCCGACGACGCCGCCGATGTGGCCGTAGTTGACGGCGAGCGAGGCGTTCGGGTCATAGAACGCGGGTTGCAGGATGCCGGCGGGGAAGTTGATGTTGTTCATGCTGGGGTCGTAGTAGGCGTTGATGGTGGGTGGGGTCATCTGCCACTCGTCGCGGTCCAGGGGTTGGCCGATTTTGGCGAGGTCGCGGTCGTTCTCAAAGGCGGTAGAGCGCTGCTGGTTGGCGAGGGCCTCCGTCGGGGAGATCTGCAGTTTGGAGTAGTCGCGCCAGTGCTCGGGGTAGCCGATCTTGTCGGTGATGGCGGCGAGTTTTTCCTTGGCGCGGACCTTGGTTTCGGGGCTCATCCAGGTGAGGGTGTCGATGTCGCGGTTCATGGCGGCCTCGATATCGTGGACGATCTGGAGCGTCTTGGCCTTTTCGTCACCGGCAAAGTACTGCTGCACGTAGACCTGGCCGAGCGCTTCGCCGAGCTGGTTGTCGACGGTGGCGGAGCAGCGCTTCCAACGGGGGCGCTGCTGGGGCTGACCGCTGAGTTCGGTGCCGTAGAAGTGGAAGTTTTCCTGATCGAAGGCGGACGGCAGATTGGCGGCGAAGGCCGTGAGCACGTGGTAGCGCAGATAGGCGCGCAGGGTCTCGATGCGGGCGGCAAAGATGGCGTTCGTCATCGCCGGGAAGAACTTGGGCGTGGCGACGTTGAGGGAGGTGATCGCCGGGGAGTGAATGGCCTCAAGAAAGGGCCCAAACGGGATGCCGTGCAGCTCGGACTCAAAGACGGCGAGGGTTTGGGGGTGGTAGATCGCGGCGGGATCGCGCATTTCGGTGTTGGTGAGCGAGGCCTCGGCGAGTTTGGTTTCAAAGGCGAGGATGTCGCGGGCATCGCTGGCGGCGCGGTCGGCGGGCTCGCCGGCGAGGGTCAGCATTTTGGCGATGTGGTCGACGTACTGCTGGCGAAGGAGCTTGTCCTTGTCGCCGGTGCGGGTGTAGTAGTCGCGCTCGGGCAGGCCGAGACCGCCCTGCTGAACGACGGCGATCTGCTTGCTGGAGTCCTTGTAGTCCTGCATTTCGGCGTAGCTGAAGAAGGCGTCGACGCCATAGCGCTGCAGCTCCCCGGTGAAGTAGGGCAGGCCCGATTTGCCGACGCGGTCCACCTGGTCGAGGAGCGACTGGGCGGGGGCGAGGCCTTTTTCCTGGAGGAGGGCGGTGTTCATGCAGGCGGCGTAGTCGTCGCCGATCTTCTGCTCATTGGGCGTGCGGTTGGCGGTGTCGTTCGAGTACTTCTGCAGAATGCCCTGGAGGCGCTCGCTGTTGACGTTGTAGAGCGTCTGGAACTGGCCCACGCCGGTCTGGTCGGCGGGGATGGGGTGCTGCGCGGCGTAGTTGCCGCAGGCGAACTGGTAGAAATCGCTGCAGGGGTCGGCCTTGGTGTCGAGCGAGGCGGTGTCGAGCGCGGGCGCCAACTGATAGTGCGGCAGGACGGGCGGCGCCGGGGCTGCGGTTGTCTGCGCGAGGCCGGCCTTCATGAGGCCGAGGGCGATGAGGCAGGGGAGAGAGCGTCGGGAGAAGAGAGGCATCATCTTTGAAATTCTCCTGTCCTGTGCTGCCGGGTCCAAAAAACGGACGGGAAAGCCAGCCGGGACATTGAAGTGAGGCCATTGCCGGAGACTGTCCTGGTCTTGAGCAGACATCCGGATCGGCTAGACTAGAGCCTACAAGGAAAACGGGGGGAAGGCGGGCCAATTTCCATGTCCTTCGCACGGTGTCTTCAATCGGCGGTGAGGTGCGGCGGAATGTTTGCCGTGGCGATCTCGGGTGCCTGCGGTCTCAGCCGCGCGGAGAAGCCGCCTGTCGCCGAACAACGGATCGCGCTGGAGAGCCTTGGATTTCCGGGCTATCCGGTGGCGTTGCTGCACGCCGGGGCCTCGATGGCGACCGTGCATGTGCTGGATAAGACGCATGCCCTGTTCACGTTCAGCATGCGGTCGCTGGTGCCGCGGCTGGCCGGCGACGATGGAACCCACTCCGACCGGCTGGTGGCCGCTGAGGTCATTGAGCTGCCGACGGGCAAGGTGCTCGCCAAAACCGAATGGCACCTGCATGACCACGGGCACTACCTGTGGAGCGCGGGGCAGGGACTTTTTGTGCTGCGGGTGGGGCAGGAGCTTTCGCTGTTTGCGCCGCTGCGGGGGTTGGCGACGGGGACGTCGTTTCAACGGGCGGCGCTGCCGCATCGGCCGGGGCAGCCGGAGCTGATTGAGAGCTCGGCGGACGGCCGCATCCTGATGCTGCAGATGCAGCACCCTGACGAGACGCAGACCGAGTCCGCGGCCGGGGACGAGGAACCAAAGCACAAGCGAACGACGATTGAATTTTATCGCCTCTCGGTGGATCAGCCGGAGCGCCCGGTGCAGATCAAGCCGGCGGGTGTCGTGGGGTCGCCGGGATTTTTGCGGTTGGCGCTGGACGGCGACGGCTACCTGTGGGCCGAGGACCAGCACCGCAATCAGTGGGCGGTGAGCTTCAACGAGTATGAGGGCAAGCCGCAGTCGTTGGCGGCGGTGCACAGTGCGTGTGCGCCGACGCTGCGCCTGCTGAGCCGCAGCCAGTTTGCGGCGCTGAGCTGCCGCACGGACACGAGCCCACAGCTGGCGGTGTACGGCTTCGACGGCCATGAGAACTGGGAGGAGCCGTTCGGGGATACGCTGCAGGCGCCGACGTTTATCTCCGCACCGGATGCGGGACGGTTTGCGTTCAGCCGGTTCTACGCGACGAGCACCGGCAGCGGGACGAGCGGATTGGGCGCGGAGAGCCCGCTCAGCGAAGAGATCCGGGTGTACGGGACCGAGAGCGGCGACCTGCTGCTGCATGTGCAGTGCGATCCGGTGGCGCGGACGGCGGAAAACTTCGACCTCTCCGCCGATGGACGCACGCTGGCGGTGCTGGGGGCGAAGTCGCTGGATCTGTACACCTTGCCCGAGTTGAGCGCCAAGGACCTGAAGGATTTGGCCGAGGTGGAGACGATGCGGCCGCCGGAGTCGCATGGCGCGGTGATCCTGCGGCGGATTACGAGGCCGATCCATGAAGGTTTGCCGGAGGCTGAAGAGGCCGCGGGCGCAGAGGAGACCACGGCGGCAGGTGCGGCTACGACGGCGACTTCGGCGGCCCCTGTAGCGGCACCGCCCGGGGCTGTATCCACATCCACGGTGGGTGATGGCACGGATGCCGGGTTGGTGACCGGGGTTTCGGGGAGGAGCGCCGCCGCTGCTGCCACTGCGGGCCAGCCGGAGTCAGGTGGGCCGGTTGCGGATGCGCCGCGCAAGCCTCCTACGCTGCTGAATCCGGGGGAGTCGCCGGAGTACAAATCGCACAGTAGCTCGCCGCAGTAGTTTGAGTGCTGGCGATTTGTCATCCTCGCCTCGCTCTCGGCTGGCGTACCACGGACGCCGGGCAAAAGCCCGGTCCTTCGCGTTGCTCAGGATGACAAGTATGGGGTGAGCGAGCGGCGGCGAGCGACATTACGGACAGTAATTAAAACGAAGAGGTCAGCCTGGGCTGACCTCTTCGTGAAACAGTTGTCTAAGGGAAATTATGCAGCGGGAGACTATGCAGCCTTGGTGGCCAGGGTTTTCAGGCGAGCGTTGAGACGGCCCTTGTAGCGGCTGGCGGTGTTCTTGTGCAGCACGCCCTTCTGGACGCTCTTGTCGAGCAGGCTGACGGTGGCGCGGTACTGGGTGGCGGCGGACTCGGCGTTGCCGCCGGCTAGGGCCTCGCGCATGGCGCGCAGGGAGCCGCGCAGCTTGGAACGATTGGAGCGGTTGACCGCGGTCCGGGTGATGGTTTGACGGGCGCGCTTCAGGGATGAAACATGATTTGCCATGGAAAACTCTCTTTAACCCGAGGTGGAGCTTGTTTCGGGGCGGGGAATAGGTGCGGACACAGCACGGGCCGCATCTCCTGCAACCCTTCGAGTTTATGGGACCGGGGCATCTCCGGTCAACCTTGGATCGAGAGCCATTGTTTCAGTTGCCAGTTCCTACTTAGAAGAGACCAGCAAGAAAAGAAGAAAAGCGAGACCGACACCAACGGCCAGAAAGATCGCAATCCTTTTCACGATCTCACCCATACCTTTATCATCTCACCCTTGAGCAAGGTTGGAATGCTATGCAAGCGCCCGCTGCGTGGTGCACGGCAAATGCCTGACCCGTCGGTGCGAACCAAAGTTTGGGAGTTCCGGCCCTGTTTTCCAGAAATTGGCTTGACCGGTTGTGTCCGACGGGGCTACGCTCACCGCAACATCGTTACTTCATTGGCACCCCTCGCCAATCCGGTGGTTTCACCAGGCAGGAACGGCGGCCGCACTTTGGCGGCAGGCAGTTCCGGAGCCGGTGGTGAACGCAACGGCTGCAAACCTCAAACATCCAAATCCTGTACCAACCTGACGGAGGTCAGAAACCTACTTGGTAAAGACATCGCTGCCCCTGACGCCCGGTATCGAGCCGCTGTACGGCACACGTGACGAAAATCTTCGTCTGATGGAGGATTCGCTTGGAGTGCAGATCGATCTGCGGTCCGACGCGATCAAGGTGATGGGCGAGGCCGAGGCCGTGGCTCGCGTGGGAGGCATTTTCGCGGATTTTGAATCACTGCGCCGGAGCGGGGTGCATCCGCACAACGGTGAACTGAACGCGCTGCTGAAATTGGTGGTTGCCGATCCTTCGGCGACGTTGCGTGGGCTGGTGGATAGCGGCAAGCAGCGCGGGGCGGGCACCAAGAAAGCCGTGCAGCCGCGAACGCCGAACCAGCGCAAGTACCTGGAGGCCATTGAAAAGAACGACATGACCTTTGGGATGGGGCCGGCCGGCACGGGCAAGACGTATCTTGCGGTGGCGATGGCGGTTAGCGCGCTGCTGGCGAAGAAAGTGGCGCGGATCATACTTGTTCGCCCGGCAGTCGAGGCCGGCGAACGGCTCGGGTTTTTGCCGGGATCGCTGCAGGAGAAGGTGGATCCGTACATGCGGCCGCTGTATGACGCGCTCTATGACCTGATCGACCCGGTCAAGGTGGACCGGATGCTGGAGACCGGCGTGATCGAGATTGCGCCGCTGGCGTTCATGCGCGGGCGGACGTTGAACGAAGCATTCATCATCATGGACGAGGCGCAGAACACGACGACCGAGCAGATGAAGATGTTTCTGACGCGGCTAGGGCAGGGATCGAAGGCCATCATCACGGGCGATCTGACCCAGATCGATCTGCCGAACCCGAAGAAGAGCGGGCTGTACGAGGCTCTGCGGGTGCTGGAGGGCGTGGAAGGGATCGGCTTCTGCCACTTTGAGAACAAGGACGTGGTGCGCCACTCGCTGGTGCAGCGGATTGTGCAGGCCTATGAGAGCCATACCCGGGCAGCCGAGCAGACCGGGCCCATGGGTCTTGAGCCGGAGTCAGGGATGAGCTTGGCCGGACGGAATGAGGCAGGGGCATCGCGTTTGAAGACCCAGTAGGGTCTGAAGACGCGATACTGTAGCCATGATCTCGTTAGAACCGCCACGAAGTCTTGAAGCGGAACCGGACCCCTGGGGTGTGCTCGGCCTGTCGAAGGCCGGGCTCACCCGCTTTCTGCTGAGAGCGCAGGAGCTTGCGGAACTGGGCGGGACGGTGGAGGTTCTGCTGTCCGACGACCGGGCGCTGCGCCGGCTAAACCGGCAGTTCCGGGGCAAAAATAAGGCGACCGATGTGCTGAGCTTTCCTGCGCCGGTGGAGCTTGCCGGTGAGCATGCCGGGGATCTGGCGATTTCGCTCGAGACCGCGGCGCGGCAGGCGTCTGAGTATGGGCTGACGCTGCGGGACGAGGTGCGGATCCTGCTGCTGCACGGGGTGCTGCACCTGGCTGGTTTCGACCATGAGATCGACGACGGCGAGATGGCCGAACATGAGGCGGCCCTGCGCAAACAGCTGCGGTTGCCGGTGGGTCTGATCGCGCGCGCCGGGGCCAAGCCGGCCAAGGCTTCCCCAGCGAAGAGACCGTTGGGAGGCAAGCGTTGAGTGCTGTTTATGGGCCGTGCATGCTGCTGCTGCTGCTGGTAGTAATCACGCTGGCGGCGTACGCGGAGCGGGTGTACGAGGCGATGGAGCAGTTTCTGCCGCGCGAGCCGGGTGAGGCCGTAGCGGCGTGGGAGCGGGAGCTGGAGCCGAAGCTGCACCTGGGTCGGGAGTCGGCGACGACTTCGGCTTCGGTGCTGTCGCAGGTGGCCCTGGGCGCGCTGGTGCTGCTGCTGGCGAGCGAGGTGCCCTGGCATGCGCGGGGTGCGGGCGCGGCAGTCGGACGCGCGGTGCTGGAGTACGGTCTGGCCCTGGTGCTCTGCCACTGGCTGCTGCCGCAGTTTCTGTTTACGCGGGCTTCAGGGCGTTGGTTGCGGTGGTTTGCGCCGGTACTGCGGGCGTTGTTTTACCTGGTGCTGCCGATCACGCTGCTGATCTCGCTGGTGATGTCGATCGCCAGCCTGGCAGAGCCGGAGGAGCCGGATGAGGAGCGCCCCGGGAGCGAGGCCATGGATGCGCTGCTCGAAGCAGGCGAGGAAGAGGGCATCTTCGAGGAGAGCGACCGTGAGTTGGTGCGCTCGGTGGTGGAGTTCGGCGACAAGGTGGTGCGCGAGGTGATGACGCCGCGCCCGGACATCTTCGCCGTACCGTCTACGATGACGCTGGCGGCGTTTACCGACAAGGTAAACGAGCGAAACCTGTCGCGGGTGCCGGTGTATGCGGGGTCGTTGGATGAGGTGATCGGGATTGCCTTTGCGCGGGATCTGCTGGGCGTGAAGGATGACGATGCGACCATGCGCACGGTCGCGAGCCTGGCGCGCGAGGCCAATTTTGTACCCGAAAGCAAGAAAGTAAACGAGTTGCTGCGCGAAATGCAGCGCGGCAAGCAGCATATGAGTCTGGCGATCGACGAGTACGGCAGTGTGGCCGGGCTGGTGACGATTGAGGACCTGCTGGAAGCCATTGTCGGCAATATCGAAGACGAGCACGATATTGAAGAGGTGGGCGATACGCCGGTGGCCGAAGAGGGTGGAACGTTTCTGATTCCGGGCAGCTTCGAGGTGAGCCGGCTGCGGGAGCTGTTCCTGCAGCCGGCTTCGGAGGTGTTCGCGGAGAATGACGAGGACGAAGCAGGGGGGCCTGAGCAGGTCTTGCCGCAGCTTTTGACGGGGTATGAGGCGGCGACCGTGGGCGGGCTGGTGAGTGAGATCGCAGGCCATATTCCGCTGCCCGGGGAGGTGGTGGAAGATGGGCCGCTGCGGCTGGAGGTGTTGGCCTCGACGGATCGACTGGTGGAGCGGGTGCGTGTGGGACTGCAGGGGACGTTGAATCTGACGGAGCCGGAGTAGCTCACCCGCCCTCCCTGTCATTCACCCCGGTCTCCCTGTCCTCCTGAGCCACGCGAAGGACCTGCTTTGGGCGGTTGTGCCGCTGCAAAAGCAGGTCCTTTCCTGCGTTCAGGGTGACAAGGTAGGAGGAGCCATGGGAGCGGTGCGATGATGGGTGTATGGCACTGCGCACAGGGTTCGTCTCTATCGTCGGCCGTCCCAACGCCGGCAAGTCGACCCTGCTGAACGCGTTGCTCGGCCAAAAGCTCGCAATTGTCACACATAAGCCGCAGACCACGCGCACCCGCATCCAGGGCGTGCTGGAGCTGCCGATTCGCAAGAAGATGAAGGGTGAGCCGGGACGGTCGGCGGCGCAGGTGGTGCTGGTGGATACGCCGGGGGTGCATCGCGGCGAGACGCACCTGGACCGGCGCATGCTGCAGGAGGTGCAGGAGGCGCTGGAGGCACGCGATGTTGTGCTGTTTATCGTCGATGTGACGCACCGTTTACCTGTGGCTGAGGTCCCCGTGGTCTCCGACGAGGGTGGAGAGGCTGGCGAGCGCAAGGTGCGATCGCTGGGGCAGCATAAGCGGGGGTTGTCGAAGGCCGAGGACGATTTGGCGCTGCAACTGGTGCAGCGGCTGGAGTGCCCGGTGTTGTTGGTGCTGAACAAGATCGACGCCTTGCCGAAGAGCGCGCTGCTGCCGCTGATTGCGCACTGGACGGGGCTGCATGAGTTCAAGGAAGTGATTCCGATCTCGGCGCGCAAGGGCGAGAATCTGGAGCTGCTCCTGGACAGCGTGGTCAAATATCTGCCGGAGGGGCAGCGTTATTTCCCGAAGGACCAGCTGACCGACCAGCCTGAACGGTTTCTGGTGGCGGAACTGATTCGGGAGAAGATCCTGCTGTTGACCGGCGAAGAGGTTCCGTACGCGGCCGCGGTGGTGGTGGAGCGGTTTGAGGAGCCGAAGTCGCTGAAGAAGCTGAAGGACGGCAGGCTGCCGGTGACCAAGATTGCGGCGGCAATTTTTTGTGAGCGCGAAGGGCAGAAGGCGATTCTGATCGGCAAGCAGGGCGCGATGCTGAAGCGGATTGGCACCACGGCGCGCAAGGAGATTGAAGCCGTGCTGGGAACGCGGGTGTTTCTGGAGCTGTTTGTGAAGGTGCGCGAGGACTGGCGCACCTCGGCCGGATTTGTGGATGAGCTGGACTGGCGGCGGCAGTTGGAGGGAATGGCGGAGGGTCAGCAGCTGGCGCGCAGCCTGGGATTCCAGAGCTTGGGATTCCAGAGCCCAGAGGCCCAGGCCGAAGGGACGCGCGAGGATGTTGAGGTAGCCGGAGAGCCGGAGTGATCTCGGCGTTGCTGCGACGGCTGGGCCGCCAGGCGGAGACGCTGGAGTCGGCGCGATTGCGGCTGGTAACGATCACGCCGGAGATGCTGGAGGCGGAAGCTCTGCCCGCGGCGCAGGCCCTGGCCGATACCCTGCAGGCCGAGGTGCCTGCCGGGTGGCCTCCGGCGCTCTGGGAGACGGCGGTCTGGCTGCACATCGCCGCGCAGTTGCAGGCGCAACCGGAGACGGTCGGTTGGCACCGCTATATGGTTTCGGTGGAGCGGCCCCCGCGGCTGATCGGTTGTCTGGGCGGCTTTCCGTGCGGACGTGGAGATGTGGAGCTGGGCTATTCCGTTGCGGCCGACGAGCAGGGAAAAGGTTTCGCCAGCGAAGCCGCGGAAACGCTGACGGCCTGGCTGCTGCGCCGGCCGGAGGTGCGGTCGGTGAGCGCGCAGGCATTTGAGACCAGCACGGCCAGTGTGCGGGTGATGCAGCGCTGCGGCATGGTGTGCGTGGGTGCGGGAGATCAGCCTGGAACGGTGCGGTACCGGCGTTGGCGGGCTTAGGAGGGGATGCCGGCCCTTGCCCGGGCAACAAGGTCTGAGGCTGCCTCTGTCCAGAGCGGAAATCGGAACTGAAAGCCGTGTTGACGCAGCAGCGTGGGAACCACCCAGCGACTTTTAAGAACGAGTTCCGTTTCAGTGCCCATCACGAGCGCTCCGGCAACCAGTGCCGGCAGCGGTGCGGGAAGCCCAAGGGGCTGGCCCCAGGCCCGGCGCAGGATGCGCAGGAAGTGGCGGTTTTCGATCGCCCCTGGAGCCGTCAAATTGACTACGCCAGCGGTTTTATCGGCGATTTCCGGTTGCGCTAGCAGCAGATCCGTTGCGCGGCAGTAATCCTCATCGTGCATCCAGGAGAGGAACTGGGTACCGGGACCCTGCGCACCACCCAGACCCAGGCGGCAAAGGCGGGACAGCACCGAGAAGACTCCGCCCGGGTCCGGGCTCATCACCATGGAGGAGCGTAGCCGTAGCTTGCGGGTGAAAGGTGTGGGGATCGCGGCCAAGGCCTGCTCCCACTTTTGCGCGACGCCGATGGAGAAGCTCCAGGTCTCCGGAAGGCTGGCCGGTTCACGGGTGCCACGCTCGCCGGGAAGGTCACCCAACTCGCCGGTGAACTCATCCTGGGGACGATCCCGGGCGTTGCGATAGAAGGTGCTCGTACTGGCATTGAGCAGGATGCGGGGTGGTGTGGCGGAGTCCGCGATCAGGCGGCACAGCAGAAGCGTCGGCTCTACGCGGGAGCGGATGATCTCGCGGCGATTTTCAGGCGTGTAGCGGCAGTTGACGGTGCGGCCCGAGAGGTTGATGACGGCCTCGGAACGATCGATTTCGGCTGCCCACGGCCCAGCTGTGCGTCCGTCCCACCCGAGCGTGGGCCAGGGATTCCGGCTATGCTGCGAGGGGCTTCGGCTGAGGACTGTAACCTCGTGGCCGACGGTGTGCAGATGGCGGGCGAGCAGCGTGCCAATCTGCCCTGAGCCGCCCGGAATGAGAATGCGCATGAGATCTCTCTGGAATCCGTAGCCTACTGTAGCAGGGAGATCGCGGCGGCGGTCATGGCGGTAACGCCGGTGCGGATTGTCGGCTCCGGCAGCGGTTCGAAGTGACTGTTGTGCAGGCCGGGAAGCTGTGTGCCCTCGGCCTGGGCAGAGGCGAACTTCACCGGGTCCATGGCGCCGAGCCAAAAGAAAGCGAGTGGGATCTTGCGGTCAAGGCCGAAGATCCCGACGTCCTCCGAGCCCATGATGCGGGTCTGTTCGACTACGTTCTCGGAGCCGAGAGCCTTGTCCAGCACGGGTACGAGCTGCCGCATCAGCGCGGGGTCGTTGTAGGTGACGGGGGTGGACTCATCTTCGAGGACGGTGACGGTGGCGGCCTTGTCAGGTGGAAGCGCGTAGGCGGTGGTGAGGCCGGCGGCCATGTTCTTCAGGCCATCGATCACCACCAGGCGGCTCTTATCGGAGAAGGCGCGGGTGGTGAGTTCGAGCTTGACCTGATTGGGGATGATGTTGCGCCTGGTGCCGCCGTGAATGTCGCCTACGGTGACGACGGAGGGGTCCTGCGGATCTTCCTCGCGGCTGACGATGGTCTGCAACTGGGTGATGAAATAGGCGGCCATGGCGATGGGGTCGCGGCCGAGTTGCGGCGCGGAGCCGTGGCCGCCGATGCCCTGGATCAAGACGTCGATGGAGGTAGAGCTGGCGAGCGTGGGGCCCAGGACATAGCCGAATTTGCCGGCAGAAAGCGTGTTGGTGTCGTGCAGGCCGATGATGCGGTCAGGATGGCCGAAGCGCTCGTAGAAGCCGTCGGCCACCATGGCCTTGGCGCCGTCGATGGTCTCCTCCGAGGGCTGGCCGACAAGGATCAGGGTGCCATGCCACTGGACTTTGGCGTCGGCCAGGCGTTTGGCGGTGCCGATCAGGACGGTGGTGTGCACGTCATGGCCGCAGGCATGCATCACGCCGACCTCGGCGCCGGCCTTGTCGTGCATTTTGACGTGGCTGGCGTAGGGGACGCCGGTTTCTTCGACGATGGGCAGGGCGTCCATGTCGGCGCGGATCAGCAGCGTGGGGCCGGCGCCATTTTTCAGGACACCCACCACACCGTAGGCCTTGGAGCCGTCAGGGTAGCGACCGACGCGCTCGGTGACGGTGTAGCCGTCCTTGCGCAGCGCCCCGGCGAGTATGCCGGAGGTGCGCGCTTCGTAGTGGGAGAGCTCCGGGTTGGCGTGGATGTCCTTGTAGACCTCGACGAGGCCGGGGATGTCGGCGCCGGCTGTGTTGTCGAGGTGCTGCGCCCGGCCGTGACTGACGCCGGTCGACAGGCAGAGGAGCGCGGATCCAAGCGCACGGCCGCGAAGAAACGAAGTCGGAGAAAATGGCATTTGGTGGAGTATAGCGACAGAAGCTGTTCTGCCGCACGCTCAAGGGGCGATTCGGGGGGCAGGTACTTTTCTGCGCTCAGGATGACCAGTTAGGGCCTCGGGTCTATCGCTTGTATCTATCCCTCTGGATCTATCCCTTTGTATCTATCCCGCGCATGTATTTGGGTCTATCGATCCACTAGCCACCAGCGCGCGTCTACTCGCTGAGCTGGATGCCGAGGGTCTTCATCTTGCGGTAAAGGTGTGAGCGTTCCAGTCCGAGCGATTCGGCGGCACGGCTCACGTTGCCGTGGGAGCGATCCAGCTCCTTGAGGATGTAGTCGCGCTCGTAAGCCTCGCGGGCCTGTTGCAGGGTGCTGAATTCTTCGCGGCCGTTCACGCGGCCGTCGGTGCGCTGAACGAGGATGGGCAGATGCTTGACCTCGATGCGGAGGACCTTGGGGTTCAGGATCAGCACGCGTTCCATGACGTTGCGGAGTTCGCGGACGTTGCCAGGCCAGCTATACGCGCGGAGCTGCGCGAGCGCCGCGTCGGAGATCTCCATGCGCGGGCGGCCATATTGCTGGCCGAATTCGGAGAGAAACTCCTGAACGAGGGACGGGATGTCCTCCTTGCGTTCGCGCAGGGGCGGCACGGAAAACGGGATCACATTGAGGCGGTAGAAGAGGTCTTCGCGGAAGTTGCCGCGCACGATCTCCTCCTCGAGGTCCTTGTTGGTGGCGGCGATGACACGGGCGTCCACGTGGACGGGCCGCGAGGCGCCCACAGGGTAGAAGCGCTGCTCGTCGAGTGCGCGGAGGACCTTGGCCTGGGTTTTCAGGCTCATATCGCCGACTTCATCAAGGAACAGAGTGCCGCCATCGGCGCGTTCAAAGGTGCCGCGCTTCTCCGTGGGCTGGTTGTGGCCACCGGGGCCGGCGCCGTGCCGATAACCGAAGAGCTCGGTTTCGATGAAGTCCTCCGGTATCGCGGCGCAATTGACCTCCACCAGGGGGCGTTCGCTGCGCTCGGATTCGGCGTGGATCAGGCGTGCGATGCGCTCCTTGCCGGTGCCGGATTCGCCGAAGATGAGCACGCGGCCGTTGGTGGGGGCCATGAGGCCGATCTGCTGACGCAGCGCCTTGATGGAGACGGACTGACCGGTGACCGAGCCGCGGGTGGCGAGCTGGCGGGCGAACTCTTGGTTGTCCTCGCGCAGGCGATGGGCCTGGACGGCGTTGCGCAGGACCAACAGGGTGCGGTCAAGGGAGAGCGGCTTTTCGAGGAAGTCATACGCCCCGAGTTTTGTTGCACGGACGGCGGCTTCGATGGTGCCATGGCCGGAGATCATGATGACCTCCGGCGCACCGGGGCGGCGATCGCCGTCCTCGCTATGACGAATCTTCGCGAGCACGTCGAGGCCGTCTCCATCGGGAAGCCAGATATCGAGCAGAACAGCTTGGAAATCGGAGTCGCGCAGCAGGGTTAGGGCTTCGGCGGCGGTTCCCGTTGTGGTCACGGCATACTCCTCCTCACGGAGGATGGCCTCAAGCGAGCCGCGGATATCGACCTCGTCGTCGACAACCAGAATGTGGTTCAAGCGGGAACTCTTTCGATGGCTTCGCCGCGTTCGGCAGTCGAGCCGGCTGGTTCCGATGCCTCGAGATCGACGGCAGGTGCCGGGCGCAACTCTACGATGAAACGGGCGCCGGATGGGTTGTTCTTCTCCGCGCGGATGGTTCCGCCGTGTTCCTGCACGATTTTGGCAGCAATGGAAAGGCCAAGACCGGTGCCGCGCTGTTTGGTGGAGAAGTAGGGAAGGAACAGGCGTTCGCGCATCTCGTCGGTGAGGCCGGGGCCGGTGTCGGAGACGCTCAGCTCGGCGGTGCCGTTGTCCAGTAGGCGGGTGGCGACGTTGAGTTCGCGCAGGAGGCTCTCACTCATGGCCTCCGCGGCGTTGTCGATGAGGTTGCTTACGGCGCGTTTGAGGGCTTCGGGGTCGGCCATGATGAGCGGTAGGTTAGTGCCAAGCCGGCGACGGAGGCGGATGGAGCCGAGCCGGCCGGTGAAGAGCGCGAGCGCGGAATCCACGATCGTGTTGAGGTCGGCGGGACGTGGACGGGCGGCGGGGAATTCGGCAAGGGAACCGAACTGGTCGACGAGCGAGCGCATCGTCTCGACGGAGGCATTGATGATGTCGGTTGAGCGCTGAATGACCTCAGCGGAGCGAGCGCCGGGACCGCCGGCCAGGGTGGGCACGAGGCGATCGATATGGCGGCGAATGAGTTCGGCGTTCAGCGAGATAGGGGTGAGAGGATTCTTGATCTCATGGGCGACACGGCGGGCGACCTCCTTCCAGGCGCTTTGTTTTTGGGCTAGGAGCACCTCGGAGACGTCTTCCAGGACGAGCACATAGCCGAGGTGTTCCCGCGCCGGACCGCGTTCGAGCAGAGCGACCACGGCCGAGACCTGGAGTTCGCCGGAGGAAGTGGGCATCCGCAACTCTGCAGCCGCCGAACCCATGCGGTGGCTGCGCTGCAGCAGGCGCTCGAGGGTGTCGATGGTTTCAAGGGGTAGGGTCTCGCGCAGGTGCAGACCGACGAAGAGCCTTTCGCCCCCGGGATCGAGCATCTCGGAGAAGGCGCGATTGGCGAGCACGACGCGGCGCTCCGGAGAGAGCGTGACAAGGCCGGCGGGAATGGTTTCGATGATGGTTTCGAGCTCGGTGCGGCGACGTTCGAGCGCGGTGTTGAGCTCCCCGAGTTGAGCGGCTGAGGCGAGCGCGGCGGAGCGGGTCGACTCCAGGTCGGCAGCCATGGCGTTGAAGCTGCCGGCAAGCTCGCCGAGCTCTTCGGTAGCGGACTGTTCGACGCGGCGGGCGTAGTCGCCGGCGGCGATGGCTTCCATGGCCTCGGCGAGCGATTCCACCGGCCGGGTGACCTGTTTTGCCGTGTTCAGGGCGAGCCAGCAGCAGGCAAACAGGGCGAGAACGGTGATCAGGAGCAGGAGGCCGGTGTACAGGCTGCGGACCTGGCGGCGCTCGCGGAAGACGGTCCAATAGGTGTTGGCGGCTTTGCGCAGGCGCAGGTTGGTGGCGGTGACGTCCCCGGGCAGGGGTAGGCCCACGACGACCAGACCGCCGTGCTTGAGGCCGGCGAGAGCGAGGCTGTAGTCGATACCGCTGATGGAAAAGAGCGTGCCCTCACTGCGTTGAGCGGCCTCGAGCACAGCGAGTTCGGTGGCGGGACTCACGGCCTGCCCCGCCGAGAGGGCGACGCCCTGTTTGGCCTGGGACGGCACGTGCAGCGAGGCGATCGGCGCGCCGTCGTGGTACAGAATGGCGAAGCCGCCCTGCAGATTCAATTCGTTGCGCTGCAGTATGCGATAGAAGGCGGCGTAGGCGGCAGGTGTGGGAAGGCGGTGGGCGCCCGTGTTGTTGCGTGCCGACTCCAGGGCGGGAATGTCTGTGAGTTCGACGGCGAGCGTGTCGGCTTCGGCGCGGGCGTTGGCGTTGGCGTAGCGTTCGAGCGCAGTGGAAAGACCGGCGGCATCGTCGCGCATCTCGGTGACCGGCTGCGAAAACCAGCGGTCGACCGCGCGGTTCATCAGTAGGTAGCTAAAGGCGAGCATGAAGATCAGCGGCACCAGCGAAACCAGCACCGCGCCCCACACCATGCGGGTGCGCAGGCGTGCGCCCAGGACGCGGCTGCGCTTTTCGCCGTAGAGCTTCAGCAGGTTACGAACGAGCGCGACGAGAACGCTGACAAAAAGCAAAAACGCGACGATGGAAAGCGCCAGAAAGACGAGCGTTTCAATGGGAGATTGCGGGTCGAGGAGGCGCAGATTAAAGGCGTTGAGGCCGGCGAGTGCGAGAAACAGCACAAGCAGGCTGCCCAGAAGCACGAAGATCCAAACGCGCCTGCTACCGCGATCTCCCATGGCTAGAAGTCTACGCCGGGCACGCAAAAAGGCGGTGTCCCATGTTGAGACACCGCCCTCTCCTTCGTTGTATGTCCACCGGGTAGTCGTTACGGCAGCATGGAGGAGATGGGGGTGAACTCGCGGTTTTGGTATTCGGCGACAGCCCGGTAGGTGAGTTTGCCGTCGATCGTGTTTACGCCTTCGGCGATGCCGGGATCGTTGGCGATAGCGGCACGTGCTCCCATATTGGCGAGCTTCAGGACGTAGGGGAAGGTGGCGTTGGTGAGGGCGAGGGTGCTGGTGTTGGGCACGGCGGCGGGCATGTTGGTGACGCAGTAGTGGACCACGCCGTCAACCTCGTAGCTTGGGTCGGTGTGCGTGGTGGGGCGGGCGGTTTCGATGCAGCCGCCCTGGTCGATGGCGACGTCGACGATGACGGCGCCCTTTTTCATCTTGCTGACCATGGCCGCGGTGACGATCTTGGGAGCGGCTGCGCCTGGAATCAGTACGCCACCGATGACGAGATCGGCGTCGGAGACGGCGCGCTCGACGTTGTAGCTGTTGGAGGCGAGGGTGAAGACGCGACCGCCGAAGATGTCGTCGATTTCACGCAGGCGGTTCAGGTTCAGGTCGACGATGGTGACCTTGGCGCCGAGCCCGAGCGCCATCTTGGCGGCGTTGGTGCCGACGATGCCGCCGCCGATGATGCATACATTGCCGGGCGTGACGCCCGGCACGCCGCCGAGAAGCACACCGCGGCCGCCGTGTTCCTTTTGCAGGTAGGCCGCGCCGACCTGTACGGAGAGACGGCCGGCGACCTCCGACATGGGCGTGAGCAGCGGCAGGGAACCGAAGCGGTCGCGGACGGTCTCGTAGGCGATACCGGTGACCTTCTTATCGAGCAGAAACTGGGTGAGTTCCCCAAGCGGCGCGAGGTGCAGGTAGGTGAACAGCGTGAGATCTTCGCGGAAGTGGAAGTACTCGGCCTTGGTCGGCTCTTTGACCTTGACGACCATGTCGGCATTGCGCCAGACGTTGTAGGCCTCGCCGACGATTTCGGCGCCGACGGCCTGGTAGTCGTCATCGGGAAAGGACGAAAGCAGGCCGGCGTTTTGCTCGACCAGGACCTTGTGACCGGCCTCGGTGAGCGATTTCACGCCCGCGGGCGTAACCCCTACGCGGCTCTCGCGGTCTTTCACTTCTTTGGGAACGCCGATGATCATGTGTCTATATCCTCACGTTTTATCGTACCGAAAGTTGCATGCCCGTGGCACGTTGGTACCAGGTGTGGCCAGCTTCATGAGCCCCGTCGAATGCTAGCCTCAGTGTGATCGGGGGAGCATGGGGACGCCGCTGAAGAGGCCGTCATTCCGGCAGACGGGCGCTTCTGTAGCACTGGATGCGATGCGCGGGGCAGCGGCCCTGCTTGTGCTGCTCGATCATTGTAAGAATCTCTTCTTTGTCGACTGTGCTGTGGCTATGAAGACGTCGGTGCACCCGCACCTTGTTTCCTTCTTTTACGGTGTGGCCTCAGCGGGACCTCAGGCTGTGGTCATCTTTCTGGTGCTCAGCGGCTACCTCGTTGGGGGAAGCGTGCTGCGCGCAACGCAAGCCGACCGCTGGAGCTGGAAGGGCTATCTTACGCAGCGATTGGTGCGTCTCTGGCTTGTGCTGCTGCCCGCCCTTGCGTTGTGCGCCGGCTGGGATGCCGCTCGCGTAGGCCTGACCAGTTCTGCCGCAAGCACGGGAGCCGGCAGTTTTGCTTCGGCGCTAGCCGGAGCCGGCGTGACCTGGACAAACTTGTGGGGCAATGTGTTTTTTCTGCAAACGCTGCGGACGCCCACGTTCGGTTCGGACCGCGTGCTCTGGTCGCTGGCGGCGGAGTTCTGGTACTACCTTCTGTTTCCACTTGGCTTTCTGGCGATTCGGCGAGGAACGCCGGTGTGGCTGCGGTGCCTGTATGGGGCAGGGCTCTGTCTCGTCGCTGCCTTTGTGGGGAGGGGATTGCTTGGACTGTTTCCGGTGTGGCTGTGCGGCGCCCTGCTGGCGGCGGCAAAGCCCCCGCGCCTGGGCTGGAAGGTGCGCGCGATCGCTTTTGCGTCTTACCTGCCCGTGGTTGGCTTCCTGACGGTGTATCACTGGCGGTGGCGTCTGTTCAAAATGGATCACGTACTCGGTCTCGCGACGATGTTGTTGCTGTGGGTGCTTCTCTCGGCGCAAAACCCGGTTCGTGAGCATGCGGGGTGGGTACGTGTCAGCCGCAGTCTGGCTGGCATGTCCTACTCTCTCTACCTTGCGCACTACCCCATGCTGGCGTTCTTTGCTCGATGGCTGGCGCCGGCTCATTGGGGTTTGAAAACCAATACGCTTTTGGCGGTAACAGGGTTCGGTGCCCTGGCGGTGCTCTATGGGTATGGGCTGGCGGCGTGCACGGAGTGGCACAACGACCGGGTTCGGCCCTGGATGGAAGACCACCTGCGCCGCCGCAAGGCCGATGCGTTTCAAGACGACTTTCGTGCCAGAGCCCGTATTGTCGCAGGATGAGCCACATATTCAGGCGGCACCACCCAATGTAGCCATGGACGCCGACACCGCGCGGCTCCATGCTGGACGGGAGTGCAGTAGACATGCGCGGAATGGCGGAGAGGGAGGAACTCGGCAGCATGGAGACAGGCAACGGCACCGTTATCCTCGCTCCGATGGACGATTTGGCGGTAAAGAGCCGGCCTATGCGGGTTGAGTCCCGCGCCGACACCGCGGAACCGGCCGGGGCCGCACTCCACTTGGCCGCGGGGCCGTGCGTCGCCGTCCCCTTCGTCGCCGCTCCCTTCGCCGCCGTCCCCTTCGCTGGTACGCGAGCTTCGGTGCTGCTCGATCTGTTGCGCGGGCTGGCCGCCGTGCTTGTGCTGGTGGATCACTGGCGCAATATGCTGTTTGTGGATTACCCGATGCTGGCGCAGCCCCACTGGATTGTGGCTGCTGTGCCCTACCTGTTGACCTCGGCAGGGCATCAGGCGGTGGTGGTCTTCTTTGTGCTCAGCGGCTACCTGGTGGGCGGATCGGTGTTCCGATCGCTGGATCGGGGGCGCTGGAACTGGAAAGACTATCTGCTGCATCGGCTGGTGCGGCTTTGGATCGTGCTTTTGCCGGGTTTGGTGCTGTGTGCTGCATGGGACCTTCTGGGATTGCATCTGCACCGGGCGCCGCTGCTGTACGGCGGTGCAGGTTTTAACCACCTGACCTCCGCCGTTCTGCCGCGGCTTTCGCCGGAGATCTTCTTCGGCAACCTGTTTTTTGTGGGCGGCTTGCATGTGCCGACGCTGGGGTCTGATGGGGCTTTATGGAGTCTGGCGTTTGAGTTCTGGTATTACCTGCTCTTTCCTTTGGCTCTGCTGATAGTGAGGCGGCCGACTTCGTGGGCGAAAAGGACGATCTTTGCCGCTGTTCTGGTCGTATGCGGTGCGATAGCGGGATGGAGCGTGCTGCTCTGCTTCCCGATCTGGTTGCTGGGTGCCTGGATGGCCCGAGCCCGGCTACCGAGGCCTGGCCGATTGCTTGCACAAGCCATCCTGGTGAGCTATCCGTTGATATTCTTTGGAACCATCAAACTGCACCTGCTGCCTGGGCTATGGCAGGACTATGGGCTGGGTCTGGCGACGGCGGCGTTGCTGCTCGTTCTGCTGGGGAGAACGGAACGCGCGGATGCCGGGAGGTTCGGGAACCGTTTTGCGCGGTCCCTGGCGAGCTTCTCGTTCACCCTGTATGTGGCGCACCTGCCCCTGCTGCTGCTGTTGACCTCGCTGCTGGCAGGGGATGGACGGTGGCAGCCCGGTTGGCGCTCGCTTGGCCTCGGGTTTACCGCTCTGGTGGTTACGGTGGGGTACAGCTACGGTCTGGCCTGGATGACCGAGTTTCGAACCGATGCCGTGCGGCGGGCGATTGAAGCAGGCATGAAGAACAGAGGCAGGTGGTTTACCAGGCGCGTACCTGCCCGGCGATGGATGGAAGGGATGAGCGCGTCGGTGCGCGACACCGTACAATAGCGAAAAGGTTCTCAGGAATACCACTTTCGATGGCTTCAAATGGATTTCAATCGCGCACGGGCCGCGTCAGCAACATGCGGTCGATCTTTTCGCTTTTTTCAAGCGATCTCGCCATCGATTTAGGCACGGCAAACACACTGGTATACGCGGCGGGCAAGGGCATCATCGTCAATGAGCCCTCGATCATCGCGGTGAATCGCATCAGCAACGAGGTGGAGGCGGTCGGCAAAGAGGCGAAGGAGATGCTGGGGCGAACGCCCGGCAACATCATCGCCATTAAACCGATGAAAGACGGTGTGATTGCGGACTTCAAGCACACCGAAAAGATGCTGAACTACTTCATCCAGAAGGCGCACAACCGCAAGATGATGGTGCACCCGCGCATCGTGATCGGCGTGCCTTCGGAGATCACGCAGGTGGAAAAGCGCGCCGTGATGGACTCGGCGTACCGGGCAAAGGCCTCCGAGGTGCATCTTGTGGAGCAGGCGATGGTGGCGGCGATCGGGGCGGGGCTGCCCATCACCGAGCCGGGCGGCAACATGGTCGTCGATATCGGCGGCGGCACCACGGACATCGCGGTGATCTCGTTGGCGGGTATCGTGTATTCGCGCTCTGTTCGGATGGCCGGCAATCAGATGGACGATGCCATCATCACGTACATTAAGCGGAAGTACAACCTGCTGATCGGCGAGCGCACGGCGGAGCAGATCAAGATCGAGATCGGCTCGGCCTATCCGCTGGATAAGCCTATTCAAAAGGACATCACGGGCAGCAACCTGATCGAGGGCCTGCCGCGGACGGTCACGATCGACGATTCCGAGATCCGTGAGGCACTCGGTGAGTCGATTGCCACAATCCTAAATGCTATTCGTGTGGCGCTGGAGCGCACGCCGCCCGAGCTTTCGGCCGATATCTCCGAGCGCGGCATTGTGCTCACCGGCGGCGGGGCGCTGATCAAGAATCTCGACAAGCGCATTCGCGAGGAGACCGGACTCCCGGTGTCCATTGCGGACGATCCGCTGGCTTCGGTGGTGCTGGGAACCGGCAAGATGCTGTCGGATTTCCGGCTGCTGCGTAAGATCTCTATCGATTAGGCACCTCTTCAGCGCAGGCAACGGCTCGGGATCATGGGATCCCGAGTTCAGTTCTGGTCACTTGCCAGTGTTCTTAGCTTCTACCGGTGCAGGTTACGTCAGGCGAAATGCGGCCATAACATCTAGACGTTAACGACTGGGAGACGGCCCACACATAGCGGAAAACCGGGGCGGAATGAGACCGCTTCGCAGTTTGACCTAACGTTGTGCGCAAACTCAATTTTGCTGATGTCCATGTTGGTGGATAGCAGCACCGATGGGTTCGCACCGTCCAGAGCGTATCCAGATCTGTTTAAACAATAAGTACCAGCGATACGCTAACCAATCTACGAATCATCGCTAGATGTATCCCTTCCGACAGGCTGTTGGTCACAACCAATCTCACGGCAGATTTACAGGCCGTGGGGTGCTCGGGCTGTCCAGAGTAGGGATTCGCGGATGGGGAAGGTTTCGGCGAGGGCTTCCGGGGGAGGGCCGGTGGGGAGTTTTTGCCAGAGTTCTACGTACTCGGGGCGGTTGTAGGCGCGGCCGGTGAAGAGCAGGCCGGGGCGTCGGCCGGGGAGGGCGCGGAAGTGGTCGGCGTCGGCGACAAAGGGCCAGCGTTCCGGGTGCGCCATGAGCGGGTAGAGGTAGGCTGCGACGATGCGGAGGCCTACGCCGTCGAGGAGCTCATAGTTCCAGAGCGGGTCAAAGGGCGAGCTGAGGAGCTGGCAGGCGCCGGTGAGCAGATCGAAGTTGAACAGGGTGTTGCGGAAAGGATTGGCGGTGGCGACCTCCTGCGGGAAGATGCCGTCGGTGCGGATCTGATGCCGCAGCGTGGGTGCGCGGAAGAGCTTGCGATTGGCTTCGAGGGCGTTTTCGTCGCGCGTGAAGCGGGCGAAGGCGGCGGCGAGCAACAGCCAGGCGGAGCCGCGGTGATCGGGCTTGTCGCGGGCGATGCCGGCGGCGCGGTTGGTGTTTAGCCAGTCATAGGCGGACTTGAACCAAGCTTGCAGGGCGTCCTGCTCGTTGGCGGTGAAGGCTTCGCTGTCGCCTAGAAAGACCAGGGCGCGGCTGAGTTCGGCGAGCGGAACCAGATCGACGATACCGTCCGGTGTTGCCTTGAGGCTGCCGTTGCTGCCAGCCCCATCGAACTCCGGTGCGAGCAGCGTGGCGGGGGTGAGCAGATTGGCGCGGACGTGTTCCGCGGCGCGTTGCGCATAGGCGGCTTCGCCGGTGAGCAGGTGTGCCGCGGCGAGGCAGGCGACGGTGGCGGACATCTCGCGCAGGGCTCGGGCGTGAGCTCGGAACGGCGGGGTGACGGAGCCGCTGCTGCCGGGAACGGGTTCCGGCTCGGAGCGAAACTCGTGGGGTTTGCCTCCGGGCGGAACGGTCGCTGTGATGGGAGCGATCGGGGCTGCAAGGGCTGTGCTGGCTTCCGCCAGTACGCGGTCGTGTTCCAGTGTCGCCACGTTGATGTGCGCCAGCGAGGGGGATTGACCCCGTACACGGCTAGCACCCGCGGCGAGGGTGCTAGCCGTGAGTCGCAGGGCGTGACGCCGGGTGTAGAGCGCGGGCTTCATGCGAGGTGAGGGTAGCATGGGAACTCGTTGGCCGCCTGCGGGTGGGTCTGTGCGTGGGCCCCGCAGATCTCCTTCACTGGAGGACGGGAGCATGACAGCTTATTGCTGATGATGTGGAGTTCCGGAACAAACAGCAGGTCCTTCGCTACGCTTAGCGATGACAACCTAGGACGATAACTCATGGAAGGTGGCGCTATACCTACAACAAAGTAGCTCTAAACCCCGAAGCAGGAGCTTGATCTTCGTTCCAGCAACGGGTTTGGACCTGGAAAGCGACTGGAAGGCAGATCGAGCCTTAGACCTCTCTCGCCTACCCTCTTTTGCAGTTCTATGTAGCGATTCAACTGGGACCAGAGCAGTTTCTTCTAAGTGACAAACAAGCAAGACAGCAGCAGCAGGGCTACAGCAAAGGCAACGGCAGATCCCCTTCGGGGATGACAGACAGAAAGACGACAGTTAGAAAGACGACAGCAAGAAAGGCGGCAGCAACAGCAGACGCAGATCCCCTTCTGAGTAACAAGCAAATTCTGAGTAACAAGCAAATTCTGAGTAAACAAGCAAAGGGCGAGCGGCGGTGATGGGTCAAGCTGGCGGCAGTTGGGTGCGGTCCCAGCCTCCACCTAGCGCTTTGATGAGCATGACGGTGCCGTCCATGCGGCGGCGGAGGATGTCGATGTCGTTGCGCTCGTTGACCAGAGCGCTGGTTTGCGCGGTGATGACCTGCAGGTAGGTGTCGAGGCCGCCGATGTAGCGGTTGTTGAAGATGCGTTCGGAGTCTTCGGCGGCGACGGTGCCGGTGCGTTGCTGAACGGCTTCGTCGGAGAGGACGCGGAGCGAGACCAGGGAATCTTCCACCTGCTGCATGGCGGTGATGACGGTCTGTTTGTAGACGGCGGCGTTGCGGTCGAATTCAGCGATGGCTTCGCCCTTGATGCCGCTGCGGCGGCCGCCATCCAGGAAGGTGTAGGCGATGCCGGGGCCGAGCGAGTAGACCACGTTCGAGGGGTTGAAGACCGAGGCGAGGGTGGTGCTGCTTTGGAAGCCGACGGAGGCGCTTAGGATGAGCTGCGGGTAGAAGGCAGCCTGGGCGATGCCGATAGCCTCATTGCCCTCCTGCGCACGGCGTTCGGCGGCGGCGATGTCGGGGCGGCGCTCCAGCAGCTGCGAGGGAATGCCGGTGGGGATCAGCGGCGGCGCGGTGGTGGTGGGCAGGGGGGAGTAGGGAATCGTGAGCTCGGCGGGAGCGACGCCGATGAGGTTGGCGATGGCGTGCTCATACTGCGCGCGGAGGATGGCCTCGTCGGAGGCGGCGACGCGGGCCGATTGCAGCTGCGTGAGGGCCTGGGTGACGTCGGATTTGACGGCGATACCGCCGTTGTAGCGGTTGGTGGTGATGCGCAGGGCGTCCTGGTACTGGGCGACGGTGGCGTTGAGCACCTGCTGCTGGGCGTCGGCGGCGCGGACCTCGAAGTAATCGATGGCGAGGTCGGTCTGGAGCGAGAGCAGGATGTTGATGCGGTCGGCGGTGGAGGCCTGCACCTCTTCCTTGCCGGCGGCGATATTGCGGCGCACCTGACCCCAGAGATCGGCCTCATAGGTGATCTGCAGAGGGTACTGTGGCGTGGCGTTTTCGCTGAGGGAGGGCGCCGGATTGAAGTAGGGAAGATTAGGGTTGTAGCGGTTGTTGGTGGTGTTGGCATCGATGCCGATGGTGGGATAGCGGTCGGCTTTGCGGACAACGACCTCGGCGCGTGCGGCAAGGAGATTGTCGTTGGCCTGGCGCAGGTTCTGGTTGGCGGGCTCGACGCGGGGTTCGAGCGCGTTCAGCTCGGCATCCCCAAAGATCGTCCACCACGTGCCGCGGGGGAGGGCGTCGATGGGCTTAGCATGCACCCAGTCGCCGGTCTCTTTGAAGGCGTCAGGGCCCAGCTCTTTATAGGCCGGCGGCACGGGGGCCGAAGGGACCACGTATTTTGGCCCGACCTTGCAGCCCGCCAGGAGCAGAAGGAGACTGCCGACGGCGCGGGGGATCGGCCGGCGCCCCCGCGAGAGGGTGCCCATAGGAAGGTAACGACTCATTGCGCTCCTGCCTCCCCGGGGTTGCCCACGTGGACGCGTTCGCCTTCGGCCAAGGCGTCGGAAGGATTCTGGATGATCCAGTCGTCTGCGGCGAGGCCCGTGCCGATGGTGACGGTGGTGCCGTGGTCCTGGCGGATGGTGACGTCCTGCAGGTGAACGCGGCCGTCGCGGACCAGGCCAACCTGCAGACCCTGAGCGCGGAAGAGCAGAACCGTAGAGGGCACGTTGAGTTCATGCGGCGACTGCGGCAGCTTGAAGTGCACAAAGACGTAGGCGCCGGGCAGTAGGCGGCCGTCCTCGTTGCGAACGTCCACTTCGACGTTGAGGGTGCGGGAGTTCAGATCGATGGCGCGGGCGTTGCGGGTGATGCGGCCTCCGAACATGACGCCGGGGTATTCGTCCAGGGTCAGGCCGGCGAGGTCGCCGTCGTGAATATCCGGGGCGTACAGCTCGGGGACCTGCGAAAAGACGCGCAGGACCTTGTCCGAGGAGACATGGAAGAGCTCTTTGGGGGCGGTGCCGGCGCCGGCGTTGATCAGGTCGCCTGGATTGACGTTGCGAGCGGTGACTACGCCGTCAAACGGAGCATAAACGTGCTCAAAGGACTGCAGCTGCTGCAGCCGGCGCACGTTGGCCTCCGAGGCATCGACGGCGGCCTGGCGGGCGAGCGCCGTGCTGGTGGCGACGTCGGTTTCCTGCTTCGAGACGGAGTCTTCCTTGAGCAGGTTCTGATAGCGCTCCGAGGTGATGTTGGCGAGATTCAGGTTGGCCTGCGAGCTTTTGAGATCGGCTTGGGCCTGCTGCAGCTGCTGATCGACCTCGGGCGTTTCGATGGTGGCCATCAGCTGGCCCTTGTGCACGTGCTGGCCGAGATCGGTGTAGAAGGCCTTCACGTAGCCGTTGGTGCGGGCGTAGATGGGCGTGTCGTTGAAGGCGACGGTGTTGCCGGGCAGAGAAATCTCGCCCGCATTGCCTGAGAGCGTGGGGTGGCTGACGTTGACGGTCGGGATTGCGGCGACGTCCGTGGTCTTTTCGAGCTTGTGTTCGGCATGCGAGCGGGAGAGGATGCCGGTGACGACGGCGAAGGCAATCAGGATGGCAAGAATCAGCAGGGCCACCCAGACGATGCCGGGGATGCGGCCGGCCCGAGGTGCCGGCGTATCGTCGTTGGCGACGCCGGAGCCATGACCCGGCGCGGGCAGGGCGTGCGCCGGGTCGGGGTGCATCTGGGCTTCGGCGGAGTCGTAGGCGCGGGTGTCGGCACCGCCCCCACCGGGGGTGAAGGCGGTACCTGTCTGCGGACTGTGTGCGCCGGGTTCCATTGTCGAGTCAGTGGGGAGAGTCAAGCGAGTTCCTCAAGGAGTTTCAGAGCAGCGATAGATCGAGTTTCAGAGCGGCGATAAATCTGATTTCCAGAGCAGCGATAGATTGAGTTCTAAAGCAGCGACAGGCCGGTCCATCAGGCGTGGGCGTGTTCCGGCGCGGGAGCCACGCCTGTGGGCATTTCGCGATCGCCCTTGCGATGGCGGCCGTGGAAGAGGGCGAAGACGCAGGGCACGAACACCAGCGTGGCGACGGTGGCGCAGCTGAGGCCGCCGATGACGGCACGGCCCAGCGGGGCGTTCTGCTGGCCGCCGTCGCCCAGGCCCAGCGCCATGGGGATCATGCCGATGATCATGGCGAGGGCGGTCATGGCGACGGGGCGGAAGCGGGTGCCGCCGGCTTCGATGGCGGCTAGCAGAGCGTCGCCGTGTTCGGCGAGGCGGTCCTTGGCGAAGCTGACGACCAGGATGGAGTTGGCGGTGGCCACGCCCATGCACATGATGGCACCCATCAGCGCGGGAACGGAGAGCGTGGTGTGCGTGACGAAGAGGAACATGACGATGCCGGCGAGTGCGGCGGGCAGGGCGGTGATGATGATGAACGGATCCAGCCAGGACTGAAAGTTCACCACAATCAGCAGGTAGACCAGGAAGATGGCGAAGACCAGGCCGAAGACGAGGCCGGTATAGGCCTGGCGCATGGCCGTGATCTGACCGCGCATGAGGACGAAATTACCGCGGCTGAGGTGGCCCTTGTTGCGCTCGAGGATGCGCTCCACGTCACGGGACGCGGAGCCGAGATCGCGGTCCTGCACCGCCGCGTAGACGTCCAGCGTGCGCGTGATGTTGTAGTGCTGCACGACGGGCAACTCAGTGGAGCGGCTGATGGTGGCTACGTCGGCGAGGATCTCGGGCGTCTGCCCCCCCGTGACCGGCAGAGGGATATTTTGCAGGGATTGCAGGGAGTCCACGCGATACTGCGGCGTCTGCGCGACGATGCTGTAGGTCACACCGTTCTTCGGGCTGAGAAAGAACTGCGGATTCAGCTGCGTGGAGCCGGAGAGCACGTTCAGCAGCGAGCTGCCGACCTGGCCTTCGGTGTACCCACCCTGCTGTGCTTTGGTGCGGTCGACGGTTACGTCGAGTACGGGGTTGTCGTTGGGTTCCTGCAGGCGCACGTCGACCAGGCCGGGAACCTTTTTCATCTCCGCCATGATTTGGTTGGCGACCACCCGGTCACCGGCGTCATCGCGGCCGCTGACCTGCACGTCGAGCGGCGCGGGCAGGCCAAAGTTCAGGATCTGCGTGACGATATCCGACGGCAGGAAGTAGAAGGTGGTGCCGGGGAACTCATGCGGGAGCCGTTCGCGCAGGGTGCGCACGAAGTCGAAGGTGTCGGTGTGGTCTTCCTTGAGGGAGACGAGGATGTCGGCATCGCCGTTGCCGAACAGACCGCTGGTGGCGTGCTGCGTGTTCAGCGTGGAGTAGGGCAGGCCGATGTTGTCGAGTATGTTGTCGATCTGCGCGGGCGGCACGATCTGACGGATGGTGCTTTCGACCTGATCGCAGAGCTTGGCGGTCTCCTCGATGCGGGTGCCGGTTTTGGCGCGCACGTGGAGGATGAACGAGCCGTTATCGGTGGCGGGGAAGAAGTTCTGCCCGAGGAAGGGAATCAGCAGCATGACGGTGAGGCAGCAGAGCAGGAAGAGCGGGATAAAGATCAGGCGGCGGTCCACGAGGCGGACGAGGGTGGTCTGGTAGGTGGAGCGAAGGGCCTCGAAGCCGCGCTCGAAGCCGCGTTGGAAGCGGGCGAGCGGGTTGCGGGAGAGCGGCGCGTGGTGATCGACAGGCTTGAGCAGGTACATCGCCATGGTCGGCACCAGGGTGCGCGAGAAGAAGTACGAGGCCAGCATGGCGAAGACGACGGCTTCGGCCAGCGGAACGAAGAGAAAGCGTGAAACGCCGGAGAGGAAGAACATCGGCAGAAAAACGATGCAGATGCAAAGGGTGGCGACCAGCGCGGGAACGGCGATCTGCGCGGAGCCGGCGAGGATGGCCTCGTTGACGGGGAAGCCGTCCTCGAGGAAGCGATCGATGTTTTCGATGGCGACGGTGGCGTCGTCGACGAGGATGCCGACGGCGAGCGCGAGGCCGCCAAGCGTCATGATGTTGATGGTTTCGCCGATCAGGCTGAGGATGATCACCGAGGTGAGGATCGACAGCGGGATGGAGACCGCGATGATCAGGGTCGAGCGCCAGGAGGCGAGAAACAGCAGAATCATCAGGCCGGTGAGCGTCGCGGCGATGATGGCTTCGCGCACGACGCCGTTGATGGAGCCGCGGACGAAGGTGGCCTGATTGCCGATGGGGGTGATGCGCAGGGCCGGGGGCAGCGTGCTTTCGATGCGGGGCAGCTTGTCGAGCGCGCCCTTGACGACGTCCAGCGTGGAGGCGGTGCCGGACTTGAGGACGCTGAGCAGAACGCCGCGCTGGCCGTCCTGGCGCACGATGTTGGTCTGCGGGATGGAGCCGTCGACGACGCTGCCGATGTCATGCAGGTACACCGTGGCACCGTTGATCTGCTTGATGGGGAGATCGGCCAGACCCTGCACCGTGAAGGGGGTCGAGTTCAGACGGACGTCGTATTCGGGCATGCCCATCTTCATGGTGCCGCCGGGTTCGACGACGTTTTCGGCAGCGACGGCCTGCAGAACGTCGGCGGGCGAAAGATGCTTGGACTGCAGCAGCTTCAGATCGAGATTGATCATGATCGAACGCTGTTTGCCGCCATACACGTTCGGCACAACGATGCCCGGAACCGTGACCAGCTGGGTGCGGACGAAGTTCAGGCCATAGTCATTGAGCTGCTGCTCATTCAGGCCCTCCCCGGAGAGACCAAGCTGCAGGATGGGTACGCTGGAGGCAGAGAAGTTGATGATCTGCGGGGGCTGAATGCCGGGTGGCAGCTGCCGCAGCTCGAACTCCGAGGCGGCGGAGACCTGCGCGTTCGCGGTGGCCAGCGAGGAGCCCTGCTGCAGGTAAATCTTGATGATCGCCTGGCCGTTCAGCGTAGTGGATTCGACGTGCTCGACGTTGTCGACCAGGGTGGTGAGGGTCTTTTCGTAGGGCGTGGTCAGACGGCCTTCGAGCTCTTCGGGGCTGAGGCCGGTGTACTGCCAGGCGACGGAAATTACGGGGATGTCGATGTTGGGGAAGATGTCTGTCGGGGTGCGCAGAATCACCACAGGCGCGGCGATCAGGATCAGAATCGCCAGCACGACGAAGGTATAGGGCCGGTTGAGTGCCAGCCGAACGATCCACATAGGGGCAAGCTCTCCGCGAGACAGACTTCTTCTTGTAGTAGACAGCAGAGCGCCGGGTTTGGCGCAATCCCGGCTCACAGTTATTTCCGGCCATAGCTATCGGTGAAAACGATAGAATGCGGCATGGAGTTGCGTCATCTGCGATACTTCAGCGCGGTAGCGGCGGCGGGCAGCTTCAGCGCGGCCGCACGGCAGCTGCATGTGTCGCAGAGCTCGGTCAGCGAGCAGGTCGCGGATCTGGAGCATGAGCTGGGGGGATTGCTGCTGGACCGCTCCGGCCGGCAGGTGCGATTGACCGCCTTGGGAACGGTTTTTCTGGAAGAGGCGCGCAAGACCCTGGGCGCGGCGGAACGGGCCGTCGAGGTCACCCGTGGATCGTTGCGGGGCGAGACGGGGACGCTGTCGATCGGGTTCTTCCTCTGGGGTGCGGGCGGTTTCTTCCCCAGAATCATTCGCGAGTTCCGGCGCAGCCATCCAGGAATTCGGCTTTCGCTGTTTGACATGCAGCCGGTGCTGCAGGTGCAGGCGTTGGAGGAGGGACGGCTGGATGTGGGGTTGACACGGCCTCCGGAGCCGGCGGCGGAGCACCTGTTTGCGCACGAACTGCTGTTTCGCGACCCGATCAGGGTCGTGATGCGCCGGGACCACCCGCTGGCCGGCCGGGAGCTCCGCCTGGAGGATCTGGCCGGCCAACCGCTGGTGTGTGCGGACCGGCGCTCCAATCAGCCGCTTCACGATGCGATCGCTTCGGCGTTCGCGGAGCGCAGTCTGCCGCACCTGGTGGCGAATACCTCGGGTACGTGGGCCGGCGTGTTAACGCTGGTGGAGGCCGGGGAAGGCATCGCTCTGGTGCCATCCGGGGTTCGGCAACTGCGGACGCGCGGGCTAAGCTTTTGCCGGCTTCGCCCGGAAGAGCTGTTCCTGGGATTGGCGGCGGTATGGAACCCGCGCCAGACCGGACCGGCGCTGGAGGCTTTTCTGCAGCTCCTGCGGGAGAACAAGGAACGAATCCAGCAAACCGGGGGAGCGTCGTAGAGTTCAGGAAAATTCGTAGAGTTCAGGAAATTTGTAGAGTTCCTGTAAAAGATCGACGGCGCAAGCTGACGTCATCGAACGGCGTCTATCCAGGTGAGGCGCTGAATCGTTTGCGCCTCGCGGTAACAAGGGAGCGCCAAAGCACGACCTAGGCATCCGGAGCGCGATGGAGAAGCGTGGAGTGCCGCACCTGACCATTCCGATTGATGGACAGCTGGAGGAGCTGAGCGACAAGGACCGCTCGGAGCGCAACGCGAAGGGTCACTCGTCCAGCGTTCGATCGGTGACAGGCAACGTGCCGCGCGATGAGGATCTGAAGGCTGCCGCGAAGGTGATCAACGAGGGCAAACGCATCGCCATCATGGCCTGCCAGGGTGCGCTCGGTGCGCATGAGGAGTTGATTCAGCTAGCCGAGCTGCTGGGCGCGCCGATCATCAAGCCGTTGCTGGGCAAGGGCTGCGTCCCGGACGACTCGCCCTATACGACGGGCGGTATCGGCCTGCTGGGCACGGCGCCTTCGCAGGATGTTGTAGAAATTTGCGACACGCTGCTCATGATCGGCACCCCCTACCCCTTATAGCGGGCAGCGGTCTGGTGCGGCAATCGTGTAAAAGCCGCCAGACCAGCCGCTTCTTGTCCCGCGGTTTTGAAGGGCACTCGCTCCTTGCGAGTGCCCTTCTGCTTTTGCGGCGGTTCACCATCCCATTGTGGGGTGAACAAGGGCTGCATCCTTAGAAATTCTTTATGCTTTCTCCATTACGATCAGGCGTAGGATATGGGATGTTTGGCGCAAAAAAGCGTCGGGGACAGCAAGAGATGCGTTTGTTCGATGTTCTGTTCGGAAAGCCGCTGGCAAACAGCGATGCGGCCCACGAACATATAGGGGTAGCCGCCGGGATTCCGATCTTCGGGCTGGATGGCTTGACCAGTGCGGCGTACGGGCCCGAACAGGCCATGGTTCTGCTGATCCCGCTCGGTGTGGCCGGGGTGCAGATGCACCTAATGCCAATCTTCACGGCCATCCTCACCCTGCTCGCCATCCTGTACTTCAGCTATCGCCAGACAATTGAGGCCTACCCCCAAGGGGGCGGCTCGTTTACGGTGGCCAGCGAAAATCTTGGTGACGGGGCAGGGTTGTTGGCCGCGGCCGCTCTGATGATCGACTACATCCTGACTGCGGCCGTGGGTATCTCCGGCGGCGCGACGGCGCTTGTGAGTGCCTTTCCTACACTGCATCCACACCTTGTGGCGTTATGCATGCTGATCCTGCTGATTATTGTGGTCGTGAACCTGCGCGGTGTGAAGGAGTCGGGCTTTGTCTTCATGTTGCCCACGCTGCTCTTTGTGGGTACATTGCTGGCCACCGTGGTCATCGGTCTCTGGCATATCGCACAGGCGGGTGGCCACCCGGTCGCGATCGCGGCACCTCCGCCGCCTGTCCCGGCAACCATGCAGTACCTGACGATCTGGTTGCTGTTGAAGGCATTCGCCAGCGGTTGCGCGGCCATGACGGGCGTGGAGGCCGTGTCCAACGGCGTGACAGCCTTCAAGGAGCCACGTTCCCGAAACGCCAATTGGGCGCTTACGATCATCATCGCAATCCTGATTATCCTCCTGGCGGGATTGGCTTATGTGGCCAAGGGCTACCACGTTACGGCGATGAACTCGGAGGATCCGCAGTATCAGACGGTATTGTCCATCGAGGTCGCGGCTGTTTTCGGACGGGGCTGGTTCTACTTCGTCACCATGGGCGCCACGCTGGCGGCTTTGTCGTTCAGCGCCAACACCGCCTTTGCCGATTTCCCACGGACGGCTCGCGCGATCGCCGCCAAGGATTATTTTCCACACGTGTTTCTACTGCGCGGGCGGCGGTTATTGTTCTCGCACGGAATTTATGCCCTCACCGGGTTCACGGCGCTGCTGCTCATTATCTTCGGCGGTGATACCAATCGCCTGATTCCGCTCTACGCGATCGGCGCTTTTCTGGCATTTACGCTAAGCCAGGCCGGCATGGTGAAGCACTGGCTGAGCAATAAGGACCAGCGCCACTGGCAGGTCAAGATGTTTTTGAACGGCCTCGGCGCGGTGGCTACGGGGATCACGCTGTGCGTGGTGCTGGTGGCGAAGTTTACGACGGGCGCCTGGATTACGGCGCTGCTGGTGCCGCTCATCATCGTGACCATGTACGGGATCAAGCGCCACTACACGCGGGTGAAGCTGGAGACCGCGGACCCAACGCCGATTCGGTTGACCGGCCTGGAACAGCCGCTGGTGGTCATTCCCATCGCGCGGTGGGATAAGCTGAGCGAAAAGGCCGTCCGCTTCGGTCTGCTGATGAGCAAGGACGTCAAGGTCGTCAATGTACAGAGCGACGACGACGAGACGAACTTTGCGGATGTGTGGGAGGCGATGGTGCTGGAACCGGTGCGGGAACATGGCATGGCCGAGCCGGAACTTATCCAGGTGCAGAGCACGTTTCGCCTGATCCTGACGCCGCTGATGGACTACATCCTGCAGCTGGAGGACGACAATCCCGGACGCAAGGTGGCGGTTCTGGTGCCGGAGCTCGTGGTGCGGCACTGGTGGGAGAATTTGCTGCACAATCAGCGAGTCCAGATCCTGAAGCTGCTGTTGCTGCTGCGCGGCAATCAGCGAATCATTGTGGTGAATATTCCTTGGTATCTGTAGGGCGTTGTAGGTTCTAGGTTGTAGGTTCTAGGTGTGTGCGTGGTAGGGAGCCGGTTCGGGTGACGGCTCCCTTTCCTTTTGCGGCGGAGCGGATGCGTGCTGCGGCGGTTGGAATAATGTGCAGGGCGCGATCGATCTCATCCTCCGTGGTGAGGCGGGAGAGAGAGAGGCGCAGGCTGGCGCGGGCCTCGGATGGGGTCAGGCCCATGGCGAGCAGCACGTGCGAGGGCTCGGTGGCGCCGGACTGACAGGCGGCGCCGAAGCTGGCGCTGATGCCCTGCAGGTCCAGCGCGATCAGCAGGCGTTCGGCGTCGATGCCTGGAATTTGCAGGTTAAGAGTGTTGCCCATGCGCGGCGCTTCGGCTGCATTGGTGAGGGTGTCGGGGATTGCGGTGACGAGGCCCTGTTCGAGGCGGTCGCGAAGGGTGCGCAGTTGGTCTGGGCCGTCATTCTGAAGCCAGCTGTGTGCGAGCGTGGCGGCGGCACCGAGGCCAACGATGCCGGGGACGTTTTCTGTGCCGGCCCGGCGCTGACGCTCGTGCGGACCGCCATGGAAGAGCGGCGCAAGGGAGATACCCTTGCGAATGAACTGCACGCCGGTGCCCCCCGGAGCGTACATCTTGTGGCCGGAGAGGGTGAGCAGGTCGACATTCTTGAAGTCGCCAGCGAGGTTGAGAGGGAGTTTGCCGGCGGCCTGCACGGCGTCGGTGTGGAAGAGGGCACCGTGTGCCTTGGTGAGACGGGCGAGTTTGCTAATGGGCTGGATCGTGCCAGTTTCATTGTTGGCGAGCATCAGGGAGACGAGCCGGGTATGCGGCTTGAGGGCGGATTCGAGTGCTTCGGGAGCGATCAGGCCGTTGCGGTCAGGGTGGAGAAAGGTGACCTCCACGCCGCGTTTCTCCAGGGCTTCGGCGGCGTAGAGCACGGCGTGATGCTCAATGGCGGAGGTCACCAGGTGCGCTGGTTCGCGCCGATCCAGATAGGGTTGAAGCACGCCGGTGAGCGCGAGATTGTCGCCTTCGGTGCCGCCGGAGGTGAAGACGATCTCGGCGGGGCTGCAGCCGAGCAGGGCGGCGACGGAGCCGCGGGCGCGCTCGACGGCTGAGCGGGTGCGTTGGCCGCCGGCGTGGCTCGAGCTTGGATTGCCGAACTGCTCGGTCCAGAAGGGCTGCATGGCGGCGACGACCTCCGAGAGCACGGGGGTGGTTGCGTTGGCGTCGAGATAAATCCGATCGATTGGAGAGCTCCGCATCACCGTTAGCGTACTCCCGCTGTTTTGCTGGGATGAACGGATTGCGGGCGGCGCAGCACATCGGTCTGCTAGGCTGGGATCGCATTCCAGGAATGCCCTTAGAAATTCAGGAACGGTTCGAGGTGGGTATGCAAGTACGTATGTGGTTGGCGGCCGGGGTTTTGGCGTGTTGTTCCGGGGTTGGTGTGGCGCAGATGCCGATGGGCAATGCGGAGAGCGCGGCGACAGGCTCGCCGATGAACCCAGCCAAAGCGGAGGACGCTTTGCTGAGTATGTTTGAGGGAGAGATGACGGGCGTGGTGAAGGCCATGCCAGCGGACAAGTTCACCTTTGCGCCGAGCAGCGGCACCTTTCGCTCGTCGGAGGCCAAGTTTACGGGCGTGCGTACGTTTGCGCAGGAAGCGACGCATGTGATCGGAGCCAACTACTACTTCTACGGCGCGATCAGCGGGACCAAGCCCGACGTCGATATGAAGAAGCTGAGCGCGATGACGAACAAGGAGGAAATTGTGTCCGCGTTGGCGGCGAGCTTTGCGTTCGCGCACCAGGCAATCGCGACGATCACCCCGGAGAATGCATTTCTGACGATCAAGGGTGCGGATGGGATGAACACGCGGGCGACGCTGGCCAGCTTTGGCGTGGCGCACGGGTACGATCACTACGGCCAGATGGTGGAGTATCTGCGGATGAATGGTGTGCTGCCGCCGGGATCTAAGTAGGTTGTAGGTTGTAGTTGACTAGTCATCCCGTTGTTATTCCGAACGCAGTGAAGGACCTGCTTTACCGGCTTGCTTCTGGGGCCGGGCAAAAGCAGGTCCTTCGCGTTGCTCAGGATGATAAGAAGGGGAAGGATCTTGTGATCTGGGACTGTCCACCGGTCCAGTGCCTAGTGATTTGCTACGGCTTCTTGCGCAAGGCTATGCAGGCTTGCTCCGTTTGTAGCGCGGGTGTAGAACATGTGACCGCCGGGGAACTCATGGATCTGCATCTGGCCGGCGAGGTTAGAGGGTAGCTGGTTCTGCGTGAGCACGGAGCCCATGAACGGGCAGCTCAGGTCGTTCCAGCCGTGGAAGATGACGACCTTGAACTTCGGGTCGGCGGCCATGGCCTCGCGCAGGTCAGGCACGGAGCCGCGGCGCAGATCGTCGGTCTTGCGGTCCCACTCGCGGTTCACGTCGTAGCTGAGAGCGTAGTAGCGGTCGTCGGTCTTCCAGCCGACGGTGTTGGTCATGAAGTTGACGGCGGCCTCGGTGGTGGGCGCGATGATGCTTTCGAGGATCGGGTCCGAGGACATGGATTCCGGCGAGTAGGGGAAGGGGTCGGGCAGGGTGACGTTGGAGTCGTAGACGGAGCCGATCTCGCCCTTCTCGCGATGAACCTCGCGGAGGTAGGCACCGGTATCGAGCCGGCCGCCGGAGTAGCGGACGAACTGCGGATCGAGACCGGTCATCTGCGTCACCTTGGCGATCATGGCGTCGGTGGCGGCCTTGTCTTCGGGGCCCTTGATGAGGGCTGCGGCGTAGTCGCCTTCGGTGTAGCCGATGACGGACTGCATGGCCTCAGGGGTTAGCTTGCCTTCGTTCTCGAGGTGGGCGGCGGTGATGGCAGGCAGCGTGGTCATCCAGCGTGCGGGGCTGAGCATGCCGTCGCCGAGATCGGGATTGAGGTAGGGGCTGACCAGGAACAGGCCGTTGACGCCGACACCCAGCTGCGACTGCAGGTAATGGGTCATGCGCGGGCCGCGATAGCCTCCGTAGCTTTCGCCCAGGAGGTATTTTTTGTCGAGCAGGCGATCGTGTTTGACGAGGTATTTGTAGATCACCAGCGAAAGGTACTCGACGTCGGAGGTGGGGGTGTAGAAGAGCTTCTTGGTCTCGTCTTCCGAGACGAGCGAACGGGAGAAGCCGGTGCCGATGGGATCGAGGAAGACCAGATCGGTGAAGTCGAGCCAGGTGCCGGGGTTATCGGTGAGGAGGGCGGGGTCGGAGGCGGAGTCACCCTGGTTGGCAAAGGCGATGTGTTTGGGGCCGACCGCGCCCATGTTGAGATAGACCGAGCTGGCGCCGGGGCCGCCGTTGAAGGCGAAGGTGATGGGGCGGTGCGGCTGGCCGGCGGGTGTGTCGACCGTATAGGCGGTGTAGACGACCTCGCCGGTGGACTTGCCGTCCTTGGCCTTCAGCGCCATGGTGCCGACGGTGGCGGTGTAGTGGATCGTCCTGCCGCTGACGGTGACGGTCTGCGGGACGGATTTGTCGGCGGGGAGCGGATTGGGTTCCGCATCCGGTTTGGCCGGCTGTTTGGGTGAGCCGGCGGGTGCGGCCGGAGCACCGGGGGCGGGTGTGGATTTCGTCTGGGCCGCTTCGTCCTCGTGGCCGTGCTGTGCACGGGCCTGGGGCGTGCAGAGGGGCAGAGCACAGAGGGAAAAGGCCAACAGGAGCGGCAGAGGCGCGGTACGGCTGAAGGTCATGCCTCCATGCTACGGGCGGAGCTGCCGTTTGTGCACAGGGGATGGGGCGCGGGGCCCTACTTTCCCGCTGCCGGGCGGGTACGATGCCGCAACCACCGGCGGACGGGGATATCGTAGAAGCGGTCCGCGCCATAGGCGAAGGCCAGCAGAAAGACGAGGTAGACGAAACCGGCGACCGGCGCATGGTCCGCGGGTTTGGCATGAAGCAGAACGCGCCAAAGCACGGTGTACACGGCGTAGAGCGGCACGTGAAAGACGTACACAGCATAGGAGGTGGAACCCAGGAGGCTGAAGAGCGGGAGCCACGTCTTGCCGGGTGTGGCGTTGGCGCCAAGGATCACGGCACAGGGAAAGACCAGCAGCAGGGCGACGGCTTCAAACAGGAGGTTGCGTCCGCGCATCGCGGAGCCGTGGAACACGGGAAAAACTAAAACAGCCACGAGCAGAAGCGCGGAGAGCAGGGACGAGCCGAACTTTGGAACTTTTGCCTGCTTCCAGAGCTGAAACAGCAGCATGCCGTAGGTGTAAGACAACGCAACGCGGATGATGCCGGCGCCGATTTCGCCCTTGTAGGGGCCGAAGTTGGCGAAGTGGCGGGCATACGCCAGGCCGAAGAAGCTGACCGCCAGCAGCAGCACCACGGCGATGAGGCGGATAAAGGATGAGCGGCGCAGCAACAGGGCATGCAGGACATTGGCGAGCAGTTCGTAGAAGAGCGACCAGCTGGGCAGATTGAGGGGAAAGGCGTAGGGTCCGCCGGCGCTCAGCAGCAGCGGCGCGGGCAGAAAGAACAGCGCCAGAAGGATCAGGATGGCGGTGCCGCCGTGGCTGAGCGGGATGTGTTCGGCAGGGGCCAGCAGCAGCAGCCGGGCGAGCCCGAGCGGCAGGGCGAGCAGGTAGAGCGGGTACAGGCGGATGATGCGGTCGCGGAGGAAGAACTTCAGGGGCCAGCCATCGGCGAGACGTTGCCCGTAGGCGAACGACAGCACAAAGCCGCTGAGCATGAAGAAGAAGTCCACCGCCAGATTCGCGTTGGGAAACGGCATGTGGTTGGCGAACAGGAAGGGCAGGTGGACCTGCACCACGAGCAGCGCCGCGACCCCGCGCAGGGCGTCCAGGGTGGAAAAGCGGTGCGCGGGTTGAAGCTGTACGGACATGGCTGGGGAGGGTGTCGGTAAAACTGCCATAGTATACGGTCAGGCTTCGTGTCCGGTTTTGGGTGCGCTTGCCGGAAGAGGGTGAGCGCGTGCCTGAGGGAAATGAGGTTCATCGCTGGGCGGAGCGGCATACTGCCGCCTTTGCCGGGCGCAAGTTGAATGTGCTGCCCGGGCCGAATCACCGCTTCAGCGATGCCCACCTGGTGGACGGCAAGAAGCTGAAGCGGGTGCATGCGGTGGGCAAGCACCTGGGGTACGAGTTCGGCGAGGACCTGATGCTGCACGTGCACCTGGGGCGGTTTGGGGATTGGACGGAGGGCTGTGGGCCGCTGCCGGAGCCCAAAGGGGCACTGCGGGCGATTCTGCAGAGGGCCGGGTCGGGCAGGCCGGCGCGCAGCGTAAAGGGCCAGCCACATAACCTGACCTGTGCCCATGATGATGGGACACAGCCGTTTCCACCGCAGGAGGTGGACTGGTGCGAGCTGCGCGGGCCCACCGATTGCAGCGTGTACGACCGCGCCAAGTGGGAGAAGCTGCTGGAGCGGCTGGGCCCCGACCCATTGGGCGAGGACGCGAAAGGCCACGACGATCCGCAGCGGGCATACGAAGTGATTCTGGCGCGGAAAAAGCCGATAGCGGAGCTGCTGATGGACCAGGAGATCCTGGCCGGGGTGGGCAATATCTATCGGGCGGAGATCCTGTTCCGGCACCGCGTGAACCCGTTTACGCCCGGGACCGAGATGGATCTGAAGGTCCTGAAAGCGATGTGGAAGGACCTGATTCCGCTGCTGCGGGCAGGTATGGTGGATCGGCGAATCGTGTGCACCAAGCGGGCGGACCGGCCGACGCGAAGCGAACCGGCGGCGCGGGGTGAGGAGCACTATGTCTACCGGCGGCATGGAAAGCCGTGCTTCGTATGTGGCGAGCGGATCTTGCACCGGGACATCGCCGGCCGGACGCTGTACTGGTGCCCCAAGGATCAGGGCACGACCGAGGCGGAGAACCGGCAGGCGTTTGCGCAGGGCATGAGTCTGCGGGCGTCGCGGGCGGCGCTGAAGGCGAAGAAGGCAGGGGTGCTGTGACGAGCTTCCTGCGACAGGTTGAGCGTCGGATCATCTAAAGTGTTGAGTAGGACCGTGTTGAGTGCGACGACGACAGACGGGTGTCGCGAACGAAGCGGTCGGAAGCGAACGAAGCGAACGAAGCAAACGAAGCAAACGAAATTATGGCGCCTACACAGCAGAAGGACTACTACGGCACGCTTGGCGTGAAGAAGACGGCGACCGCGGACGAGATCCGCAAGGCGTTTCGCAAGCTGGCGCGTAAATATCACCCGGACGTGAACCCCGGCGACAAGAAAGCCGAGGAGAAGTTCAAAGAGATCTCCGAAGCCAACGACGTCCTTAGCGAGGACAAAAAGCGCAAGGTGTTCGATCAGCTGGGGTTCTATTCGGACAACATCGATCCGGCGGCTGCGGAGGCCTATGCGCGCAGCGGCGGCGGTGCAGGCAGTGGATTTCCGGGTGGGTCCCAGGGTGGCCAGCCGGGCGGCGGCCGCGCCGGGCAGGGGGTGCCCTTCGATTTCGGCGGTTTTGACTTTTCAGGGTTTGCCGGCGGTAGCGGCAATCCCCGTGGACCGCAACAGCCGGATGCGGCCGGCGGCGGGTTCGGCAGCTCCTTTAAGGATGTATTCAGCGGGATGTTTAGCGGCGGCGGCCGGCGGCCGGCGCGCGGACCGCAGCCGGGAACCGATCTGGAATATCAGGTGGAAATCGACTTCTGGACGGCGATCCGCGGCGGCGTGACCCGCCTGGAGATCCAGCGGCAGGAGCAATGCGTTACCTGCAAGGGATCTGGCACCGTGGGCAAGCCGATGGACTGCCCGGAGTGCCACGGAACCGGCCAGGTGACGCAGACGGGCGGGCGGATGAAGTTCAACGTACAGTGTCCGCGCTGCGGTGGCTCCGGCAAGGTGCAGGGCGCGTGCCCCACCTGCGATGGCGCGGGCGCGGTTACGCGGCGGGAGCCCCTGGAGTTTCGCATCAAGGCCGGCACCCGCGATGGGCAGCGCATCCGCCTGGCGGGCAGGGGCAACGCCGGCACCGAAGGCGCGCCCAATGGCGATCTGTATCTGATCATCCGCGTGGGGGAGAACAGGCTGTTTCGGCGGGTGGGCGACGACATCCACGTCACCGTGCCGGTGACGGCCATGGAGGCGGCGCTGGGTGCGCGAATCGATGTGCCGACGATCGACGGTGAAGGCAGCACGCCGGGACGGGCGCAGCTGAAGATTCCGCCGGGCACGCAGACGGGTCAGAAGCTGCGGATGCGCGAAAAGGGCGCGGCCATCGCGGCGCGCGAGGGGCAGCGTGGGGACCAGATCGTCGAGGTGAAGATCACGGTCCCCAAGGTGCAGGATGAGCGTTCGAAGGAGATCCTACGCGAGCTGCAAAAGCTAAATCCCGAAGATCCGCGGGCAGAGATGCTGGCCGACGCTTAGTAGGCCGGCGTTTAGTAGGCCGGCGTTTAGGGCCGCGGCGGATCGGGCAGCAGAAACTCGTCCGTGAGGCCGTTAATCCACTGCAACGTCTCCGGGAAAACACCGGCGACGCGTGCGCCGAGCCAGGCCTGCGGGGTGATGGTAATCTCCGCGCGACCCTGGGCGACGGCGGCGAAGATGCGGTCGGCGGCGTGCTGCGGGGTGGTGGCGACGCCCGGCGTCTTTGCCGCGAATTGGAACCAGGCCTTTTCACCATCCACATTACCGCGGAATTTTGCATGATCTTCGCCGCCGGTGCGCATGAGGCCGGGGCAGACCGTGGTGACGCGAACGCCTTTGCCGCGAACCTCGGCGTGCAGGCCTTCGGAGAAGCCGGTGAGCGCGAACTTTGCGGCGGAGTAAGGCAGCATGTGCGGTACCGCAAATTTGCCGCCGATCGAAGAGATATTGACCACGGCAGCGCGGCGGCTCCAACCGGTGGCCGGGGCCTGCGCGAGAAGCCGGGGCAGGGCGTGGAAGGTGGCGTGGAAGGCGGCGAAGAAGTTGACCGCCATTGTTTGTTCAAACAGCTCAGCGGTCATGCATTCGACCGGGCCGACGTCGATGACGCCGGCATTGTTGACCAGCACGTCCAGCCGGCCGAACCGGGCGAAGGTCTCGTCGATCATGCGCCGGCATTCGGTCCCCTGCGATAGATCGCAGGCGATGAGGAAGAAGTTTTCCGGTCGTAGGTGAGGATGCTTTGCGAGCAGGGTCTGCTGGGCCTGCTGCAACTCAGCCAAGTTGCGGGCGGCCAGCACAAGGTTCACCGGACGCTCGGCGAAGCGCGAGGCGATGGCAAGACCCAGACCGCGTGAGCCGCCGGTGACCACGACAACAGCCCCGGCCGGGGGAGGCGTCTGGAGCAGGGCGCGAGGCACCTTGATGAGGGCGGCAGTGGCCCCGAGGGCGGCGGCGACGATGGCGAGATTGGCGGCAGTGGATCGCGGCATACCCACTCAGATGCACAGTTTGGGGCAGGGCGCAGACAAAGGTGGCGGGGAGCGAGGACGCGCGGTATTCTCGATTCGATGGCAACAAAGCGCAAATCGAAGGGTGCGTACATGATCTCCTCGGTTGCGGAGATGTACGACATTCATCCGCAGACGTTGCGGCTGTATGAGCGCGAGGGATTGCTGCGGCCGTCGCGCTCGGACGGCAACACGCGCCTGTACACGGACGAGGACCTGGAGCGGCTGGAGTTCATCCTGAATCTGGCGCGGGACCTGGGCGTGAACATCGCCGGCATTGCGATTGTGCTGCAAATGCGCGAACGCATGGAGGAGATGAACCGGCAGATGCAGGGTTTTGTCGAATATGTGCGGACGGAAATGCTGACGCGCATGCAACAGGCGCAATCGCAGCCGGAGGCGGGGCTGGTGCCGCTGCGCCGGCCGATGGTTGTGCCCCCACGAGAGCGCGAGGCGAAAGGCTCGACGCGGAAGAAAGGATAGGCGCGGGAGAGACGGTGGGCAGCCCCGGCTTTTGCTGGACCGGATTGCGCGGCTGAGTCCCGAGAACCAGTCCAAGAGCGAGTTCCCTACAATGGAGTCTAGCGCCTCCCCCCCCAAGACTTCATTTCTTGAACGCCTGCACGACCTTACTGAAGCCATGCGCATTGTTTCCCGATCCTTGTTCTCCCTTGGCCTTTTGGGCACCGTCACCTCTACGATCTATTGCGGCATGGTGGTGGCCGCCGCGCTGCGTTTCGGCCGGCGGCGTCGCCGCGAGCAGAGCCAGGCGGCCCGCTTCCTTCCCCCGGTGAGCCTGTTGAAGCCGCTGCACGGCACCGAGCCGGGCATGGAGCGCAATCTCGAAACTTTTTTCGAGCAGGACTACCCGGATTTCGAGCTGCTTTTCTGTGCACGGCAGGAGTCGGATGAAGGCCTGCAGCTGGCGCGGCGGGTCGGCGCGCGCTACCCGGCGGTACGTGCGCAGTATGTGACCTGCGGCGAGCCGATCCCGCGGTTCCACAACGCCAAGGTCTTTTCGCTGGAGAAGCTGGATTCCGTCGCTTCCCACGATAACTACGTCACCAGCGACGCGGATGTGCGCGTGACGCCGGATTACCTGCGGCGCATGGTGCAGTACCTGCGCGATCCGGAGGTGGGGCTGGCGTCCTGCGTGTACCTGGGAACGCCACATCCGGGGGCGGGGTTTAGCTCGCAGCTGGATGCCGTGGGCAAGAGCGTGGAGATGACCTCCGGCGTGTTCGTCGCGGACATGATCGAGGGCACGAAGTTCGCCCTGGGTGCGACGATGGCCGTGCGGCGGCAGAGCTTTCAGCAGGTGGGCGGCTTCGGAGAGCTTGGGCAGTTTTATGCCGATGATTTCGTGCTCGGCAACCGGCTGGCGGAGCAGGGAACGACCGTTCTGCTGGCGACGCACGTGATCCGGCTGATGGTGCAGGACTCGCCGTTTGCGCTGAGCTTCCGCAACCAGCTGCGATGGATGCAAAGCACGCGGCGGTCGCGGCCCTGGGGGCACTTCGGCAGCGGGCTCACGTTTGCCGTGCCGTATGGGCTGATGGGGCTGGCGTGGGGACTGCTGGCAGGCCGGCCATGGCTGGGCGCGCTTTGGCTGCTGGCGGCGGTGGCGAACCGGTGGGTACAGGCTTCCACAGTCCTGCGGGTGCTGGGCGAGCGCGACTGGGTGCGCGGCGCGGCAATCTATCCGCTGCGCGATGCCCTGGGCAGTGTGCTCTGGGCGTGCAGCTACCTGGGCGAAAACTTCTATTACCGCGGCAAGATCTACCGGCTGAAGCAGGGCGGCGTGGTGGAAGCCTCGGATGAGATTTCCGCGGCGTAGACGTGAGTAGCGGATTCCGTCATGGGCAGAGCAGATCCCTTCGGGATGACAGCTTACGGGCTGAATCGGCTTAGCGGTTGGAGAGCACAGTTTTACCGCCCGCTTCGGCCAGCGGGATGACGCGGCCAAAGCGGAGAAGGTCGGCTTTGCGCTGCCCGGGTCGGTAGGTGAGCAGGAAGACGCGCTGAGGGCCGGCCCAGAGGCGGTGCAGGTTGGCGTCGTCGAGGAAGATGGCGGGTGCATCCGGCCAGAAGCTGCCGAACCAGGGCCCGTTGACGCGGCCGTTGACCAGATAGACCGGCTGTTGCGTATAGAAGAGCAGCGTGGAGCCGGAGGTGAGTTCGCCGTCGATGGCGATGACGTCGCCGGGTTCCGGCCGGCTTGTTCTTGCCCGGTCGATCGCCTCTGCGAGGCCTTTTGAGCCGAGGATGGGGTAGAAGCGGACCAGGCCCTGATGCGCGCCGAGCAGAACGAGGGTCATCGAGCCGGCAAGCAGCAGGTTCGCGGCGAAGGTACGTCCACTTCGACGTAGCAGGTGCGAACCGGGACCGAGCAGCAGCATGCCGAGCGCGACCGCGGTCAGCGGCCCCCGGAACAGACCCATGGCACGCCCGGTGAGATCGAAGACGTGGCCGAGCGAAAGGTTGTAGAGATCCGGGTTCGAGTTCAGCAGGGAGCTCAGGGTGGCGCCGGGCTCTGGGCGCGGGGCGGTGACCGCGAAGTAGCCGCAGACGGCAAACAGCAGCAGACCGAGCGGAAGCAGCAGCCAACGGGAGCCGGTCAGCGCCTGCCGGCGCGCGGCGAGCTCGTCCAGCAGCGTATGCTGCGCGCCTCTGGCATTGCGGCCGTCGGCGCGGGCGAGCAGGCCGCCGACGAGCAGGGCAAGCGCGGGCAGGGCAGGCAGGTGGTAGTACTCCTGACGCGAGGAGAGGGTGAAAAAACCGAGAATCAGCAGCGCCCAGAGCAGAAGACTGCGGGCTGCCTCGCGCTGACGATCCATGCCGGCGACGGCGTGGAGGTCGGTGAGCGGGTTGAAGACAGCATCGGAGTCAAATTGCAGGCTTTGGCGGCGCGGCTGCCGGAGGGTCTGTACGGCGTTGCGTGCGGCTGCGGGGAGAAAAGCCGTCCAGGGCAGAAGCCAGAGCAGGAGCAGCAGCCAGAAGAGCGGGACCGGAACCTGGCCGTAGTCGTGCGGGATGCGGTGCTGCAAGAAGCGGGCGACGTGCTCGTTGTAGAGATAGAACCAGGCCCACCCGGCGCGCGCGGGCAGGCCCACCCCGGAGGGCATGGGCACCGGCGGATTGCGCAGCGCGGCGAGGATGTGCCAGGGCGCGGCGATGGCCAGGAATGCCAGCACGGCGGGAAAGAGCTGCAGCCGGGCGAGGTCGCGGAGGCGGCGCGTCCAGAGCAGGTACAGCAGCGCCAGGCCCACGGGAAAGACCAGGCCGATGAGGCCCTTGCTGAGCACGTTCAGCGCCGTCACGGCGGCGAAGCCGAGGCTGGGCAGGAGCGCGGAACGGCCTTCGTCGAGCCGCTGGAGCGCGAGAAGCAGGAGGTGTACCGCGAGCGTCATCCACAACGCGACGAGAATGTCCGGGATGTAGAAGCGGGTGTAGAGGTAGGGGCCGATGGAGATGCCGGTGGCCCAGGCGGCGTACAGGCCGGCGCGGTCCGGGTGTTCGGCCGGGGAGACCGCGGCAAAGAGCCGGATGCCGAGGGCGTAGACCGCCAGCAGCAGCGCGAGCACGCCCAGGGCAAGCGGCAGGCGCGCGGCCCAGGCATGGACGCCGAAGAGGCGCATGGAGGCGGCGGCCATCCAATAGAGCAGGGGCGGTTTGTCGAAGAAGCGGATGCCGTCGAGGTAGGGCGTGACGAAGTCATGGCGGACGAGCATCTCGCGGGCAATTTCGATGTACACGGAATCGACGTCGTCGAGCAGGCCGGGAGAAAAGAGGCCGCCCAGCTGAAGGATCAGCCACGGGATAAAAATGAGCACGAGCGAGACGGGATGCCACTGCCGCGACGGGCGGCTGGCGGTGGAGGCTGGCGGAGGGGCGTTCACAGGCTACCTTCATTGTCGCGGGAGCGCGGCACGCTGTCCACGGAGGGTGGGGCGAGGGGACGGTCGGTCACGAGGGCCTTGCCGGCGCTTTCGTCGAGCAGGAGTTGATGAGGACCGAGGAGGCGGTCGACCTCGTCGCGGTGTTCCTGGGGGACAAAGAGCAGTTTTCTGGGACCACGGCCCCATCCTGCGCGCAGTTGCTCCGGGGTGAGAAAGATGGGCGGGGCATCGGGAAAGGTGCTGCCAAAGATCATCGAGGTACTGCGGCCGTCAACAAGATCCACGTGCCGGCCGAGATAAAAGGGGATCGAGGAGCCGAGCGCCTGGTCTCCGTAGAGCATGATTTGTGTGCCGGGAGCGATGGCGCGGGTTGATTCGAGGTGCTCGATATCGCCGGCGAAGCGCCGGGAGGAGAGCAGGGAGCTGAACCGGTCGAGCGCCAGGTGGGCGGCGATGAGAAAGACGGTGCTCATTAGAGCGAGGCTGACCGTGGCTGCAGTCTGCCGATTGCGCAGGCGCAGCGCCAGGGCGGCGATGGAGCCGACGGCCAAGGCGACGCCGGCGAGCGCGGCAGGGGCACGCAGTGCGGAGAAGGAAGCGCCGGTTAGATCGAAAAAGCGGGACATCGACAGGGTGTAGCCGCCGACCCCGCGGTGGGCGACCAGATCGCCGACGTCGGGCGCCGCAGGCAGCTGCCGGCTGCTCCAGAGACCGAAGGCCAGGGCCGCGGCGGCGAGCAGGCAGACGACCGTGAGCGCTGTTTGGCAGGCCAGCAGGAGTTTACCGGTTTTTTCGGGGATCTCGGCGCGGGTCAACGCCGCGGCCAGCAGCAGGAGCAGCGGCAGGTAGACGGGGAACGTGTAGTACTCCTGATTGGTGGAAAGGCTGAAAAAGAGGAGAACCAGGGCGGCAAAGACTGCGAGCAGAAGCACGGAACGCGCGGCAAAGGTGCGCTCTGCGGGTGGCCGGAGTGAGGCGCGGCCGGGTGTCCATTGGTGCCGATGGTGCCGATGGTGCCGGGCCCTCCATGCCGCGCGCAGGGCGAGGGGAGCGAAGAAGCTCCAGGGAAAGAGCCAGACAAAGTGCAGGGACCAGTAAAGCGCCGGGGGCAGCTTGTTGTAATCGGGCGGGTAGCGCCGGCCGAGAAAGCGCAGAACGTGCTCATTGATGAAGTAGAACCAGAAAAAGCCATGGCCGTCCGCGCCGCCCCGGTTGCGCAGGCCCGCCAGGATGTGCCACGGCGCGGCGACGGTGAGCAGAAGGATGAGCCCGGACAGCGGGTGGAGCTTCTTCCAGCGGCGAAGTTCGCCCGAAAGAGGCAGGTAGAGCGCCACAGCACCCAAGGGGAAAACCAGGGCGATGAGGCCCTTGGTGAGCACGCCGGCCCCCAGCGCAAGCCAGAGCAGGAATGCCCAGCGGCGGTCGTGTGAGGCCGCTACCAGGGCTCGCAGCGCGGCGTAGAGCGCCGTGGCGAGCAGCAGGGATAGCAGGGCATCGGGAATAAAGATGCGGGTAAAGAGAAAGACGCCGGCGGCGGTGAGTACGAACAGGGCGGCGTAGAAGCCCGTGTTGCCGGGGAGCGCTGCCGGATGGCGGACTTCCGTCTGGCGAGCCTCCGTCCGGCGGACTTCCGTCGGGCAATCCTCCGTTTGGAGATCCTCCGTCTGGAGATCGAAGGCGCGCCGGCCCCAGTGCCAGGCAAGCCACGCCAGCGCCAGCACGGTTAATGCGAGGGGCAGATGCACGGCGAAGCTGTTCTGTCCGAAGAGGCGGAGGCTGAGGGCCGTGATCCAGTAGGGGAGGGGCGGCTTTTCCAGGTAACGGATGCCGTTTACATGGAGGGTGACGAGGTCTCCGGTGCGGCGCATGGCGTCGGCGGCCTGGGCGTGGGTGGCGTCGGCATCATCCAGAACGGGCGTACCCGCGAGCGCGGCAACGTAGATGGCGGCCCAGAGGACCAAAAGAAAGAGCCCCTGAGCGACGGTGCCCTGGCCTGCGAACCGGTTCACGAGCCAGGAAAGACGCTGAGGCGGGTGCCGTTCTGGCGGCTGCCCCGCGGCGGGCTGCGCCGCCGTCGTGTTTTGCCTGCCGAGGGGTGCTGAGAAAGCGATGGGAAGAAACCTGCCTGGCTGCGAAAAACAACCACTGGAGCCGCGTGGCGATCGGGCGGCCCCCGAATAGGGTACCAAGCCCACGGCTGTCCGCGGCAAGCGGAGCAGACGGCACCAGGATGTGGTTACCCGGGGTCTGGAGGATCTGTTCGAACGCGTGACCTCCGCGCAACGGTCACGATGTATCTTGTCTGTTGAAGCCATTCATTCCAGAACGTCCATTTTTGTCCTTTCCGGAGACTCATGCCCACCTTTGCGGCCATCGACATAGGGTCTAATTCCTGCCGCCTGGCGATTGCATCGGTGCAACAACACGAGCTGCAGACGCTGTTTGAGGACCGCGAGGTCACGCGGCTGGGTGAAAGCGTCTTTGAGACCGGGGAGATCTCTCCCGAAGCGATGGTCAACACCATCCGCGCGTTGAAGCGCTTCCACAAGGCGGTTCAGCTGCATGTGGCCGACCATGTGCGCGTGGTGGCGACCAGCGCCACGCGCGATGCACGCAACGCCGAGGCCTTCTGCACCCGCGTGAAGTCGGCAACCGGATGGGATCTGGAGATCATCAGCGGCCTGGAAGAGGGCCGGTTGATCCATCTGGGCGTGATGACCTATGAACCGGATGCGCGTGGGCGCACGCTGCTGATCGATTTGGGCGGTGGGTCGTGCGAGATCTCGGTGTCCGATGGCGGACGCATCCAGGGAATGGTGAGCCTGCCGCTGGGTGCTGTGCGGCTGAAACAGGAGTTCCTGCGGGCGGACCCGCCAGCCAAGGAGGACATCGCCCGCTTGCGGCAGTTTATCGAGCGGGAGCTCGGGCGCGGGGAGCGCCAGCTCGGCAAACCGCAGGTGGACCTGGTGCTGGCGACCTCCGGCACGGCGGCCGCTCTAGCGGAGGCCAGCAACGCGCTGCCCGCGGAGGGCGCGGCCGAAAAACACCCGCTGAAGTTCACGCGGGGCAAAAGGACCGAACAGGCCGCCCCGCTGCAGGCGGACACGGCCTCCGTGCGCCGGCTGGCTGACCGGCTGGCGAGGATGAGCAACGCGCCGCGGGCGGCGGTGCCGGGGATCGGCCCCAAGCGGTCCGAGATCATCGTGGGCGGGGCGCAGGTGTATGCGATGTTGCTGGAACGCATGGGGCTGGGCGGATTTCGCTACTCGCCGCTGGGATTGCGCGATGGTGTGCTGGCCCAGATGCTGGCCGACGCCGACAGCCGCGCCAGCGTGCACAAGACGATGGAGTCCGAGCGTTGGGACGGCGTGCTGGAGGTGTGCCGGCGCTACGGGGTGGAACCGGCCAAGGCCGAACCCGTGCGCAAGCAGGCAGAGGCTCTGTTCGACGCGTTGGGGCGCATCCACGAGCTGCCGCAGGAGTACCGCTCCTGGCTGGCGGCCGCGGCGATGATGCGCGAGATCGGCAAGTACATGAATCACCAGGGACATCACCGGCACACGCACTACATCATTGCGAACTCGGAGATGTTCGGTTTTTCCCCGACCCAGCGGGCGATTGTGGCCGCCATCGCCCGCTACCTCGGCAAGAGCCGGCCGGAGCCGATGGATCGCACGATGCGCACGGTGCCGTTGGAGGAGCATACCCACGTAAGGCGGGCGGTGGTGCTCCTGCGGCTGGCCCAGGCACTGCAGGCGGAACGGGTGTCCGGTGCGCTGCGCGTGAAGACGCTGCTGTACCCCAAGCGGGTGGTCCTGCAGCTGCAATCCTCGCGCGGCGGTGTGGAGTTGGAAGCCTGGTCCGTGCGCAAGGAGGCGGTTTACTTCCGCGACACCTTCCGCCGGGCGCTTTTTGTGGATGTATCGTAGAGCGCGCGCACGAGCCGCGGATCCAGCATCCATTGCAACAGGGCGGGGCCGCGGTCGAGAGAGACGCGGGCGAGGGTGCCTTTCCGCATGCGCACGTTCGCCGGGGTTGGGTGGCCGTCCTCATGCGAGCTGTGCGCGATTAGCTGACCCAGAAACTGCGTCAGTGTGGGGTTGTGCCCCACCATCAGCACATTCTCATAGGTACGGCACTCCTGGATGAGGCGTTGAAACTGGGCATAGGTCGCCTGCGGTTCGAGCCCCTTGGCGTGCAGGATGCGTGTTTCATAGCCGGTCTCCGTGCCGATCAGCTGTGCCGTCTGCAGGCAACGCTTCAGCGGGCTGGAGATGATGAGGTCGAAGCTCAGCTTGAGTCCATTCAGCACGTGCGCCAGGTGCAGACAGTGGCGCTTGCCCTCCTTGTCCAGCGGCCGCTGCACGTCGATCTTGGGATTGGCCCGCCGGGTGCCCGCGCTGGCGTGGCGCAGAATGTAGAGATTGAGCCTGCTTTGATTTGGATGGGCGACGAAGTTCTCGTCCCTGAACGCGGCGGGTCGCGGGCGAAACACGGCACGGTCAGGGGCGGCCAAGGAGGGAACCGGTGGTTCGAGCGGGGGTTGCGAGTCGGCATTCGGCAGGTTCGGAGCCGGCGCGCCGGCGATGATCTCTTCGCGAGCCTGTTTTTCCAGTGCGTCCTGATCGGCATTCACCTTTGGGTTGATGTCGCTACTCGGGCTCAAGTTGCGTCGCCGCTCGCGTGTGGAGCGTCAGCCGTTTCAGGCAATCGCCAGAGCTCCGCATAGAGAAAGCCGCCGAGTCTCTCCCGGCGCTCCAAGCGGCGGAAACCTGCGGCGTACAGACCGCGTTGCGGGTCGGGCAGATGTTGCGGAACGAGGCCCGTGAGCACACGGAAGGCCGCGTAAAGAAGCCGAAGGTAAAGGCGGGCGAGAACTCGTCCGAGCCGTTGGCGCGGGTAGCCGAACTCCGAGACGACCCACAGGCAACCGGGCCGCACGCCGGCGGCGAGTCGAAGGGCCAGGCTGTCCAACTCGGGCTGTGGGAGGCAGTCGAGCAGGAAGTGTGTGGTGATGAGATCGGTCGCCGGGGGAATCTCGGCCGAAAGCACGGAAGTCTGCTGGGTGACCAGCCGGTTGGCGGTGCCGTTCTGCGCGCAACGCCTGTGCAGCAGGCGCAACATGGTGCGGCTGCCGTCGACAGCATGGGCGTGCAGCGCGGGAGCCGTGCGGAGCAGGGCTGCGGTGAAACGGCCGTCGCCATCGCCCAATAAAAGCGCTTGGCGGCGGCCGGCAAGCGCGGACAGGAACTCCTCGCGGGTGAGTTTCAGGAGAGGGCCGAGCGCCATGTACTCCGCCCAGCGATAAAGGCGGGCGATCCGGTCAAAGTGCGGTACGGGCGACGGTTCGGCTGCCGCGCCGGCCACACCTCGGGCCTTCACAGGCGCGCCGCAACGCGTTGCCCGTGCCCCAGCCACCCGACCAGGACGATGGGAACCGGCGAGAGCAGAGCGAGGTCCACAAGGGCGCGCAGGCGTAACGGGGTGAAACGTCGACGGTTGGCGTGCAGCACCAAAAGCAGCGCTGTGCTGAGTGCGCACGCCGCAGGAATTTGTCCAAGCGGCGCCGCTCGCAACGGGAGCCATGCAAGAACCGAAGCGAGGAAAAAGACAAAAGCAAGCGGAACGAGGCGGCGTACGGCAAGGACGGTGGCCGGATGCGCGCGGGAGAGATCGTGCGGGTGCTCCCACGCATACAAAAGCAGGCAGTTCAGGGTGCAGAGACCGGCAAACAGCACGGCACCGGGCAGGAAGAAGTTGCCCTGGATGACCTTCGTGTAGGGAAGATAGATTGCCAGGGCAAAGAACAGTCCAACGACGAACTCCTTCGGGAGCCGCCGCGGATCCTGGGCGTGCGCCAGGCGGTGCACGCCCAGCAGCCAGCCCGCGAGCAGGAGGGCCAACACGGACTCCCCGCGCAGGGTTCGGGCAGGCAGGTTCGGCAGCAGAAATGCCAATACCGGCCCGACCCCCGCCAGAACGATCCAAAAAGCCTTTCGGTGGCGGTGGTGAAAGAGGTGACGGAGTTTGAGGTCCGTTTGGGAAGCAGCAATGCAGGTTGGTTGAGGCGCCTGCCTAGGCGTGAGCTTAAAGCGGGGTAGCGCACGGGCGTCCAGGAGCCGGTCTCCGGCGTAGACGGCCCAGACAGCCAGAAAAAGAGCCGCCGCGGTGCGGCTTTGAGCACCCACGCCCATGCAGCAGCCGACGAAGAGCAGCCAAGTCACGGCCACAGTCGGGGCATCCAGCGAGAGCAGATGCCAGAGGTCCAACGACACGAGGGGCGAGGAGCAGAAACGCCTGAGACCCCCCGAACACGTTCGCCGCCGCGGAGACGGGAAGATGCCCGCCGCTACAGGCCGCTGAGCAAACGTGGACAAGCGGACGAGGTCGCGTGGTTGCATCCTCCGTATCTTCGCATCGCCCGCGCTGAAGTCTGACGAGGTCAAGGGACTCTAGTTGATAAGTGTCTGACTCTTGCAGACGCAAGAAGATTGCTGGAAACGCTGCCGATTTTGTGGATGAGAGAAGAGGGGGTTGCCGATCAAAGCGCAGGATATCGTATTCCGCATCTGGGCATCACTGTGAAGAGGTTCCGAATTAAGTGGCATCGCACAACGTCGTGATCACGGCGTAATCGATAGGTTGTCGAACTGATCTGTGTCATAGCTGGTCAGTCCGAGGCCAACTTGTCCGCTCGGATACGATTTGTCCTTCAAAGCCGTGAGGCGTTTGCCGTCGATTGAAGCCATGATGCTGTCGTCTCTGAACGAAAGGCCGAGCTGGTGCCACTGGCCGACGCCAAGGGGCGATGAGGCGCCGGAGGCCAGGGTCGTGCGCTTGCCGCTTGTGTCGCTCTTCATCACCGTCCAAGCCCCGGTATCCGAGATCTGCAGCAGGTAGCCCTGTTGATGCGATTGGGGACGCTTCTGCGTGCCGGCGCGACCGATCACCTCCAGCGTGCCGGGCTTGACGAGTAACGCATCGACGCTGATAGCGTAATCCGTCCAAGACGGATCCCCTAGCAATGTGAAGGCATCGCTGTCGTCCTGCCACTCGATGGGCTTCACTGCCGCCATCTGCTGGAGGCAGCTTCCAGCCCTGCCCGCGGCACAGGTCTGGACCTCGAAGGAGCCCTGCATGTCGGAGAGATAGCGGGCCTCCTGTCCGGGGGTGTAGCCGTCGAAGTTGTCACGGTACGGTAGCTGCAGGTGGCTTGCCTGCGGAGCAATCGCCGCTCCTTTGCCGACACCTCTGCCAAGTGAGCTGAAGGTGTAAACGAACCCAGGGCGGAAGGTGAACTGAAGGCTCCCCGACCCGTCCGGTATAAGATCGGCCATCTTGACGAATTGGTCGCCGTCCGCGGTGGAGTTCAGGTTGGACGCCCAGACGTGCACGGGCTTATGTGCCAGGTCCCCGCCCAACCGGAACAGGCCCGTGGAGGGCCCTGTCGCCGTCGTCGCTTCGACAACTGTGCTCCAATCACCGCCCGTTGGGGAACGCAGTGAGATGTAGCTGCCCTGCGTCCGATCTCCCCCGAGATAGCCGCTTGCCCCATCGAGGAACTGCCAGCCCGGCTGGGTGAACTGAGCGATGTGGGCCGTCACCCACAAACTTTTCCCAGTGCTGTAGTTGCCTGACCAAGGCTCCCCGGCCACCATCAACCCGACGGTAGGGTAGGGCAAGTTCGAAGTGATGGCCGCGATGAGCGGCCAATTGAGCAAAGCCGTCATCTTGGCATCGATGTAGCCGCGCGTGATGGCTCGGATCAGGGCGCCGGCACCCGTGTCGTCATCCTGGGAACCGTTCTCGCTGTCCCAGAGCGGCTTGCCGGTCGCGAGGCCATTCTGCGTGGAGTGGCAGGAGTTTGCGTCGCCGCCATCTCCGCCGTGGCAGGAGTAGTGCACGCCGACGATGTCGATTGCCTTGGCGAAGCTGGGATCTCCGGTTATCGCATCCGCTACCTCCCAGTCCGAATCGTCACCGACGACTTGAGTGTGAGGATACTTGGCGGCGAGCACGGAATGGAGGTTCTCATACCAGGCCTTGTCGAAGCCCCTTTCGTTCCAGCCGCCCAAGTAGTCGATCGTCAAGCCATGGGCTTGGGCGCAACCCATCCAAGTCATTAAGTAGTCCACCATCTCCGGTGACCAAAACTTGCCGCCGCCGATCCATCCCGGGGCGGCCCAGGCCAACGCATACAGCTTGATCTTCGGGTTGCGGAGCTTGGCCTGTTCGGCCAGCCAGAACTCATACCCGGCGTTGCAGTTCACCGCACCGCGCGCATGCTCGACGCTCGGTTCGGAGCCGTCGGTCGAGTTGGCGTCGCCGCCGATCTCGATCTTCAGCAGCTGGATGGAGGCACCGTAGCCGGGCTTGAAGAGGTAGTCCAGGATCTCGCCGCGCTGTTTTGCGGGGTAATCCCGCAGCAGCCGGGTGTTGCCGCCGCCGCCGCTGATGGCGCCGACGCCGTCGAAGGTGCGGCCCGTTCCCCGGGCGTCGATGCGGATCGGCGTGGTGCCCCCTGTCGCCGTGCTGGTCGCGATCGGCCCCTGGCGCGTCACGCTCGACGCGGAGACAGGGGTTGGCTGCTGGGCCGACACCCATCCCCCGAGCGACAGGGCCACGAGTGCGGCGAAAAGACGTCCCCTGTTCCCCAGCGCAGCCTTCACCTGCCGACGCCCTGCCCATAACCCAGTGCCCATCAATGTCTCCTATTTCAATATGACTGCACGACGCCAGAATACTAAGGCAGCTCTGGTGTTCTGGCATGGTGAAGGGGCGGGACTTCCATCCCGCCCTAGCTGCAACGGTGTTGGGCACGGCTTTAGCTCGCCGAGGAATGTTCCGGAGTCAATCAGACCTTCTCTAGAGCATTCCGCTCCCTGCACGCCTTCATGCATCCCCATCGCCCAGCGGCGCTGGGCTTCTTAGTACGTGTACTTGGCCGAGATCTGGAAGAAGCGGGAGTTTGGAGTGTTGTTCTGGAAGAAGCGATAGCTGCCCGGGGAGATAACTCCGCCTTTCGGGCCATCGTTGCCTCCGGTAAAGACGAACGCGGGCGAGTTGAGCACGTTGAAGATGTCCGCGCGCACCTGCAGCTGCGATTCGCGGTAGATGGGGAAGGACTTGAAGACCGACATGTTCGTCCGGTTGTACCCGGGGCCGGCGATCTCGTTGTTGTGATCCCCCAGGAAAGGGGCGGCCTGGGAGGCTGTGGTGATCACGCTTGTGACAGCAGAACTCGGCAGCGGATTTTTGAAGGCGCATGGATTGAACCAGCTGGAAAGGGTACGCACCTTGGTGGGACAAGTAGCGCCGGCAGGAAAGTTGAGGCTGGGGTCTGGTGAGCCGCCGCCCGCAAACGGGTTGCCGATACGGATCGCATTCTGGCCAAGGTTGGCGACGTTGTCGATGCCCGACGTTCCCACCGTGAACGGTTCGCCATCCTGGATCTGCTCAGTCAGGCTTACCTGCCATCCTCCCAATGCCTGTGTCCCGATGCCTCCTCGGTTCAGGAAACGCTGACCCCTGCCCACAGGCAGTATGTAGTTGCCGTTCAGGGTGAAGCGGTTGCGGACGTCCTCCGGGCCGTTCGCATAGCCTTGCCGCGACCCGAAGATGTAGTAATTGGCCGTGTAGCCTGCGCCCTGAAAGTTGTCATTTTGCGAGATCTCCGAAGCAGCGTCGGTCATTTGGTGCGACCAGGTGTAGGTCGCCAGAAAGCCGAGGTTCTTGCCAAGCTGCTTTTCAAGTTTGGTCTGCAGGGAATGGTACGCCGCCTCACCGTCATTCAACTGAACGGTGGGGTTCACGTGGCTGAACGGATACTGGGCATTGCCCGTGCCGCAAGGTGCATCCGTCACCACGCCGGTGATGGGGTCAAATTTGCACAACGGCGTGATCACCGGGGCACTGTTAATACCCGGGAAGTTAGAAGCGTGCCGACTCAACGACCCGACATAGCCGATGGTTGTCGTCAGGCTGCGGCTCAGTTGCCGTTGAAAATTCAAGTTGAACTGCTGCGTGTAGGGCGTGTGCAGGTTGTTGGCGATGCCGTTCAGACTGGGTGTTCCAACGAAATTCGAGAGGCCTCCGTTGGCGAGAAAGGTCGTATACCCATTGGCAAGCGTGACCCCGTCGGTTTGGCAGCCGTTGCTGTAGATACAGGAAAGATTGCCCGGATTGGTAAGGCCGACCACATCGGTAAAGGGGTAGTTCAGGCCGAGGTTGGGAGCGAAGCCGACGCTCTCCAAGCCGCCATAAAAGAGGCCGAAACCGGCACGGATGACGGTTTTGTCGTCCAGCTTGTAGGAGATGCCGACTCTCGGCCCCCAGTTAAACAGCGGGTACGAGAGGAGGTATCCATTGTCGGAGTACTGCACGCTGATGTTGTCCTCGGCAAGCGCCGCGGAGAACGCTGCCGGCAGCGCGACGTTTCGGCTTGCGCTCGGCAGCACATACACGCCTCCGCTCTTCGACTGCCCCTGCTGGCCCTGGGTCGGGTCGAAGGTGACAGGCTGCGTGGGATAGAAGTTGGCTTGTCCCCCATGGCGCTCGAAGTAGGGCGTCTGGTTCTCAGCCCGAATCCCGACGTTGACGGTCAGCTTCGGCGTCACCTTCCAGTCGTCCTGGATGTAGGCGGAGCGGTCCCAGCGTACATCGTCCACGACGTTGGCGGAGGTAAGCGCCCCGTTGTTTTGATTGTCCGAGAGGAAATCGGCGACGCTGAATCCGGTGTTGGCGATGCCGTAGGCGCTGGAGTAGCTTCCGTTGTAGTTGTAGTCGCCGCGCCCCTGCGGGGGCTGCAGCGTGCTGAACCGAATGCGCTGGATGCTCACGCCGGTTCGGATGGAGTGATTGCCCAGCTGCAGGGAGACGTTGTCCAGGGCCTGCCAGACGTTCTCATGCTCGTCGGAGGGGTAGTAGTTGGGCGCGCCGAAGCCGCTGATCTGGCCGCTGAAGTACGTATTGGGCAGACCGCCGTTCAACGGGCCTGAAGGCACGCCGCCCAGACCGAGAGAGGCGGGCAGGTTGGGATTGGTCGCGTTGGGCTGTGTGAAGTAGAAGTGCCCGTAGTTGTATCCGAAGCGGAACTCGTTGAGCAGCTTCGGTGTAAAGACGTGGGTTTCGCTTAGGGCGAAGTTTTCGCCGATATTAACCTGGTTGCCGTCGGTGCCGAAGCCGCCTCCATCCAGGATCGGCCCCAGGGCCGGCGGATAGAAGCTGTACTCATGCTGGTAGCTGTAGCGCACAAAGGCCTGATCGGCGGCGCTGATGTTGTAGTCCACGCGCGCGTCCCACTGCACCGTATTGTCCGTGTTGTTGATGGGCTGCGTGTAGTTGCTGTTCAGCAGTCCGCCGCCTGAGGTGTTGACGCGATTGGGCAGGGGATACAGGTTGAGCAGTCTCTGCGCGATCGGGTTGACCGCCGCGGGGCAGATGACGTTCAGCTTGCCGTTACAGCTCTGCTGGTAGGGACTCGCCGTAGCGATCGTGGAGCCGGGGGGCAGCGGGTTGGGACCGCCTCCGGACCGCTGCTGGTACAGGTAGATGGGAAAGTTGCCGGTCTGGGCGGGGTCCAACAGCTCGCTGAAGTCGCCCTGCCGCTCCAGTGCTGTGGGTACGGTCAGGATCTCATTGTTGCCGTTCACCACTCGGTTACCCTGCACGTCGCCGAAGAAGAAGAGGTGATTTTTCAGGAGGGGACCACCCAGCGTGCCGCCGAAGATATTTTGCCTGTATTCCGGGATGCGGTCCGTCGGCTGGTCGAAATACTGGTGTGTGTTGAACGCGTCGTTACGCAGGTACTCCCAAAGGGCGCCGTGGAAGTTGTTTGTGCCCGACTTGATGCTGGCGTTCACCACCGCGCCGGAGGAGTGTCCAAACTCAGCGCTGTAGCTGCTGGTCTGAATCTTGACCTCGGCCATAGCCTCCGGCGGGGGCTGCACGGTGTACGACGCTCCGTTGAGAAAGTCGACCACGTTTACGTTGTTGTCGACGCCGTCCAGAATGAAGTTGTTTTCGTCCGAACGCGAGCCGGAGGAGCTGAAGTCGCCCGTGCCGGCGCCGCGAGACCCGGACGGCGGGGCCGTTCCCGCGGCCAGTTGAGCGATGAACAGCCAGTTGCGGCCGTTCAGGGGAGTGTCATCCAGGGCCTTGGAATCGAAGACCTGCCCCACGGAGGCCTCTTCGGTCTGCAACACGGGTTCCGCCGCGCTGACCGTCACACTCTCTGCTTGCGCTCCGGCAATAAGGGCCAGGTCGACGTTCAGGCGTTGCTGCACGTCCACATGCAGACTTTGCCGTACCGTCGTTCCGAAGCCCGCGGCGGTCGCGGAGAGCTGGTAGTCGCCGATCTTTACGGGAGAGAAGACGTAAACGCCATGGCTGTCCGTGGTGGCCTTGAAGACCAGGCCCTGATCCGTGTTGGTCAGCGTTACCTGTGCATTCGGAATCAACGCACCCGTGGTGTCCTTGATCACGCCCTCCACAGCGCCCTGATCCTGCTGGGCATGGACATGGTTGGCTCCGGACAACGTGGCTACGGCAAACGCCGCGCCCAGGCAGCCCTGTCTTGTTCGACGGAAGTTCATCGGGTATGGCCTCCTGCAGCTGCCATCCACGGGGTACGGGGGATCCGCGTACCGGCGCGAGCTTGGACACTGCTTCCGAATCTCGGGTGAATGTTTGCTGACTATAGGCAACCGCTGCGGGCAGCGCATCGTTGTAAAGGGTGCTTTTTCTATACCTCTTTTGGGGGATGCGGGGCATGCGGTCATCCCCGACCCTGGTTCTTGTGTGGATCGATCACACACATTTTGGCGCCGTCGTTCTGTCGTTGGGGGCACGGCTGGTAATCGCTGCTGACTCCGAATCCAGCCAGCCACTGCGCCCTGTAACGGATGCCATCCCGGTTCGCGCCTTGATCCGTCCTGCATCTGCCGTAGGTGCAGTCGGCAACAACGGGGAGCCCTGCAGTCATCAGTACGCGGGTGAAGCCCTTTTTTTGAAGCGGCTATGTGAGAACCCCTTCTAGGGGCAGGGACACGCAACTGCCTTTGCGGGGTGTTTTAGTGAACTATAGGCAAGGGCTCTGGGATCGGGTATCGGTGCAAAGGGGTTTTTGACATATCTCTTTGGGTTAGACCCCTTACCGGGGATCACCCAGACTAGCTGGTCGAGCGGCGGCAGCTAGTCTGGAAAGAGGTCGGTGCCTCAGAGCACCCCGCGTCCTTCCGTGTACATTGGTGTTGTTCGAAGTTCATCGCAACGCCGCTGTTCCCGGCAAGCGCTCGAGAGGGATTGAGCCTCAGGCGAACCCAAGGCTGGATTGAAGATGCAAGCATGCCTACCTTCCAGGTATCGGTATCGCGCCTGTACTGTAGCTGTCGCGATGCTTCTTGCGTGTGTTTTCAGTTTGGAGGCGTTCGGGCTCACTTCCTCCAAAGACCTTCGGCAGTACGTGCTTCGCGCCTGGACCTCGGAACAAGGCCTGCCACAAAACTCCATTCGTGCCGTGCTTCAGACTCGCGATGGGCTCTTGTGGATCGGCACACGGGGTGGCTTGGCCCGGTTCGACGGTGTTCAGTTCACCTCCTACCCATCCGGGGGCCCCAACTCCCTACCCGGCGAAATCATAACCGGCCTCGCCGAGGACCGGGACGGGAGCTTATGGATCAGCAGCAACGGCGGGCTGTCCCGCTACCGGGATGGGCGCTTTCAGAACTTTGGCAGCCGCGATGGCCTTCCCAGCGACTCGGTCTGGCGCATCGCTGTGGACCCGGCCGGCGGCGTTTGGGCGGTGACCTGGCGCAGCGAGCTGTTTCACTTTGACGGGAAGGCGGTACGTCGGTACGCAACACCCATCCCAGCACGTCCGGAAGAGGTCAACGCCCTGCTTGAAGACGGGCAGGGCACACTCTGGATGGCGACCTTCGATGGCCTGTTCGCGATGAATCGCCAGGGAGCCTTTAAGCGTTTCTCACGCCGAGACGGCTTGGCCGGAGACCGGCTGTATGCGCTGGCCCTGAACCGGGATAACCGGCTGTGGACGGCCGGTGATGGCGGCCTCAGCCGGCAGACTGCCGACCGTTTCACGTCCATTCCGGTGGCTGGGCTGTCCACTGCTACGTTGCTCGCCTTGGACACCGGCTCGCGTGATGACGCCCTATGGACCGGATCCACCGGGGAGGGATTGTTTCGCGTGGAGCCGGGACGAACGCAGCGTTTACGGGCGGCGCAGGGCTTGGTCAGCGACGAACTCTACCTGCTGTACTTCTCGCATGATGGGAGCCTCTGGCTGGGCGCGGTCAACGGGCTGAATCAGCTGAGTGATGGCACCGTCACGTCATACAGCACCGGGCAGGGGCTGCCCGGCTCAACGCTGGATATGCAGCGGTCCCAGGGAGCCTCTCATGAGCTTTGGTTTGGTCGCGGCAAGACGCTCTTCGAGGTGCGCGATGCATCGCTGGTCCCGATCGGATCGAAGCGCGGCACGGTGCACGGAGGCGATCCGATCCACAGAGGGGCAACGCATGGAGTGGATGGCAAGACCGCCGTTCCCCTGTGGGTCCAAAGCAGCGACCGCGGCAGCCAGGGCCTGATTCTCACCGACAAAGTCGGCGGGAGTGTCCTGAGTGACGGCGTCCTGGAACGGCCCTTGCCCGCGATTCCGTGGAGGGACGTGAGCGCTGTCCTCATCGACCGCACCGGGGTGATCTGGACGGCAGGTTCGGACATCGGTGTGGTTGCCTATTCCGCACACGGACCCCCACGCTCCTATACCAGGGCAAACGGTCTCGACGATAACAATGTCGGGCCCTTGGCCGAGGATGCAACGGGTGACATCTGGGTGGGCACACTTACCGGTCTGAACCGCATCCACCATGGGATTGTTAACCCTATCGCCTCCTGCGCAAGGGTTGATTCGATTGAAGCTTCAGCGGATGGCAGCATCTGGGCTGGATGCGAATCCGGTCTGCTGTACGTGCCGCCTGCGCTTGCACCCGTGCAGGTGTTTACGCAACGGAACGGTCTGCCCACGAGTCTGATTGCGGCTGTTGCGGAGGACACCTTCGGCAATCTTTGGCTCGGCACCCAGCATGGCATCATGCGGGTCCGCGAGGCCGACCTGCTTCACCCTGCCGCCGGCCAACAACACACCCCCGTTCTCTTCAGCACCGGTGATGGTTTCCGCAATGCGCAGCTTCGCACCAACGCCATCTTTCGCTCCCGCCACGGCGATATCTGGATCATGACCCTGCAGGAACTGGCTATGATCGACCCACGCACGATCAAGGCGAGACCTCTTGCGCCGATCCTCATCGATGAGGTCGCGATGGATGATCGCGACGCAGTGGTCGACCGGCACGTCGTGCTGAACATGCCGCCCGGCCATCATCGTCTGACGATTCGTTACACCTTGCCGGAGTTCCAGATTCCTAGCCGCTTGCGATTCCGTTACCGGCTCGAAGGTTGGGATAAAAGTTGGACGGAAGCAGGCAGCCTTCGCGAGGCGACCTACACCGGCATACCGCCCGGGCACTATCTTTTCCGTGTCACCAACTCTGACGGGTACGGTGATTGGAGTTCAAGGGAGAGCACCATCGCGGTGCAGGTTCAACCGTATTTCTATCAGACCGGGTGGTTCCTGAGCCTCCTCGCGGTTTTGGTCCTCACCTGCGTGTGGCAGCTGCATCGCTTCCGCGTAACCCAAGTCAGCAACAGCATCAAGGAACGTCTGCAGGAGCGTATAGGGGAACGCACCCGTATCGCTCGCGAGCTACACGACACATTGCTGCAGGGAATGCTCGGCGTGGGCATGCAGATGTACGCCGCCTCGCAAGAGGGACAGGACACCCACTCCGCGTCGGCCATGCTCCGCCATGCCTCCCATCGCTTGCGTGAGATCGCGGAGCAGAGCAGGAGGGCGCTCGAGGATCTGCGGTCTCCTTTTCCACCCACGGACTCACTCGAGATCACTCTGGCGCGCGCGCTCGAGAACACGGAGTGGCCGACAGGTGTACAGTCTCAGATCAAGAGTGTAGGCATTAATCTGCGCCTGCGCCCCCTGGTGCAAAAGGAGCTTGAACAGATCGCGGGAGAAGCTATCGCCAACGCTTTGCGTCATTCCGGCGCCAGTCTCCTACGGATCGATATCGTATATCAGCCTAGTCACTTTTTTTTGAGTGTGACGGATAACGGGTGCGGCATGAGACCCGACGTCGAAAGAGCCGGGCGTCAAGGTCATTGGGGTCTCAAGGGCATGCGCGAGCGTGCCGACTCCATCGGGGGCCGCCTCCGTCTTGTTCCTCATGTTCCCTCCGGCACGGTCGTCGAGATCTCGCTTCTGGGCGCCGTCGCTTACACCGAGCCGCCCCCAAACAGCAAGAATTGGAGCTGGCGCCGGCTCCTAAAAAATGGGAGAACCAGCCAAAAAGTTTTCCCGAACGAGGGCACCGATTTCCATGATCCGCATTCTGAGTATCGATGATCACCCGACCTTCCGAGAGGGCCTTGCGGCCATACTCAACAGCCAGGATGATATGAGCCTCGTGGCCCAAGCCTCAACAGCGCGTGCCGGCATCGCCGCCTATAAGGAACACTGCCCCGATGTGACCTTGATGGACGTCCGACTGCCTGATATTCCCGGCATCCAAGCACTCACTGAGATCCGCGACGCCAGTCCGCAGGCTCGCCTCTTGATGCTCTCCACCTTCCAGGGGGACGCCAACATCGCGCGTTCGCTGGCTGCCGGCGCGCGCGGCTACATGCTGAAAACTACCGCCCCAGGCGAGATGCTCGATGCCATCCGCGCCGTGCACGCGGGTGCCACATACATCTCGCCTGTTGTGGCCGATCAGTTAGCGAGCTGCTTCTCGAAGCAATCACTTACGAGCCGCGAAAGTGAGATCCTCAAGTACGTTTCCACAGGCAACAGCAACCGCGACATCGGCAAGCTGCTCTTCATCAGCGAACAGACAGTCAAAGCGCACCTTCGTCACATCATGGACAAGCTGGAAGGTAGCGACCGAGCCCACTGTGTGGCCATCGCCATCAGGCGCGGTTTTCTGGAACTCTAGGAGAAATCCCTGAGGGTTCTCTGATTAAGTACTTCGTCTGAACGACGTCGAGCGGATGCTGTGGATTTACTTCCTCCAGTGGTGGTTCAATTCCACCGATCCGGCGGTGGAGGATGCTCTTGTGGCAGGAGCGAATGAAGAAGCAGGCTCAACGCTCGACGCATTGCGCCTGCGGAATTGGAAACTTTTGCGGCAGGACTCTGTGAGACCTGCTACAAACTAAGCGCAAGGATGATAGGTATTTCGGCAAGCTGCGGGAAGCAGCCCTAAAGCGTGACGGCCACCGCTGCCGCGTGTGGCAAGCCTGGGGCCGAAGCGAAATCTTGCTGTTCTTCATCGTGTTGCCGATAAGTTAAAACTGGATCCGATGATTACGCTATGCTAGACGCATCATGCGATGGAGAGCTGTACCCCGGTCCTGCTCGAAGAATGGCCGGAGCTATTGCGTGTGCTCTGGCGTGAACAGCATTTTTCACACTCACGAGCAAACTGCGCTTGATTTGTCCATACTCGCTCCTCCTTCACGACAAACCAAGTTTTTTGGCGAGTGGAGCGAGATTTGTGCACAGAAGAGGGCTTGGCTCGCTCTCTCCTGCGACACGCGTTTGGCGGCAAGCAAACGAGCTCGCTCCGGTTAACATTAACGAGGTGGCTTCGGCACATGTCATGGCCCGAGAGAAAAGAAAGCCCTGACCGACGTGACAGCCCAACTCACGGAGGATTTCCAACTGCTCCTCTGTTTCAATACCTTCAGCCACGACCTCGAACGATAAAGCTTTCCCAAGAGCAATGACGGATTCTGTGATTGGTTCCGGCATCTTCGTTGACAGTTGCGAAACAAAGGAACGATCAATTTTCACTGAATCGAAGGGAAACTGCTTCAAATAGCTCAGGGAAGAGTACCCCGTTCCGAAGTCATCAAGGTCCAGAGCGATCCCGAGCTCTTTAAAACGACGCGCCAGAGCAAGAGCTTTGTCTACCTCCGCAATAAGGCTTCCCTCTGTGATCTCAATGCGAAGGTATCGACCCGGTACTTTGTGGTTCCGCAACAGTCCCTCAATGTACTCAGAGAGCCCATAATCGCTTACCTGTTTTGCAGATAGGTTGACGGCCACACTCATCCCTTCCACCAGAAGACCCGCCTCTCGCCATTGCTTAATCTGCTCCACCGCCTTGCGAAGAGCCCATCGACCTAGCGGAAGAATTAGACCAGTCTCCTCGGCTATCGGGATAAATTCCGTAGGCGTGATCGGTGAACCATCGTCTGAAGACCAACGCACCAACGCTTCAAATCCCAAGAGAGCGGAGTCGGTCAGACGTACCTTCGGCTGGTAGTTCAACGTGAGCTCGTCTTTCTCGATCGCTGTACGTAGAGCCGCCTCGAGATGAAGACGCCTGCGCAGACTCTTGTGCACGGCGTCGGAGTAAAACAAGGGATCTCGTTCGTTGTGACTCCTGGAGGCTTGCATCGCTGCTGAAGCGTCTGCCACGAGATCCTTCGCCCTGGTGTAGTGTCGCTGGCCCAAGGCCAAACCGACGCTCGCTTTTAGCGATACCGATTGCCCTTGGATGTGAATGGGTTGCTGTAACAGGAAACGCAGCGATGAGGCGTAGGAACCCGCATCGAGGGCATTCACGTTTTCCAGGAGTATGGCAAACTCGTCACCAACGACGCGGCCAGCAGCCCATCCTACAGACAGGCCTAACGTCTCCTGGATCCGGCGCGCCACCTCGATGAGAACCGCATCTGCCGCGTCATGACCTACGCCGGCATTCAGGCGTTTAAAGTCGTCGAGATCTATGACCAGGACCGCAAACTGTTCTCCCATGTCGGGTATGCGCTGTAGACGCCACTCAACGTAGTCGAGGAATGCGAAGCGGGTGTAAAGTCCCGTCAATTCGTCGATGGTGCGTGGCTGAGTCACATCGCTGATCACACCGTTAAGCCTGAGCATTTTTCCTTGCTCATTGCGAAATGCGACCGCTCGTGTCCGGATCCACTTCCAGGCACCCTTGCAGTGCTGTATCCGATACTCGACGTCCAGGGATGGTTCTGACGATTCCAGGAACTTCTCAGTATCCGCGTAAACCTTGGCTACATCCCCCGGATGCACGCAGGTCAAAAGCCAGTTCAATGGTCTGAAACCAGGCGTTGCCTCATACCCCAACAAGACGTGTGCCTGGGCAGAGAAGAACGCTTTTTCGGAGTCGGCCTCCCAGCTCCATCTTCCTTGGTCTATAGCGGAGCAGAGCAATGGACCTGATGCATCCTCTACGCTTCCCTCACTGTCATCGCTGCCGGTGAGATAAAGTTGGTTCTCGATAGCTTTAGCAGCCATCGAGGCCAGTCGCATGAGGACTCCCTCCTCGGCGCTGGTAAAGGACGTTCTGGCCGTCTGGTCCGCAATGCATAATGCCCCCATGCGCATACCGTTCTTGTCCACCACGGGAGCGCCTGCATAGAACAGGATGTTAGGCGGGCCAGTTACGAAGGGGTGATCCTTGAAGCGGGCATCTCGACTGGCGTCCAGGACAACCAAAGGGCACGCTTGGAGAAGGGTGTGGGAGCAGAACGAACCCTGCTGCGGCATCTCGCGAGGAGACATACCGACGGAAGACTTGATGAATTTGCGATATTCATCGATGAGCGAGATGTAAACGAGCGGTACGTTGAACACAGCTTGCGTCAGCGCTGTCAACTCATCCAGGGCGGCTTCTGGTGTGGTGTTAAGAATACCGTAGCGATGAAGTGCGCGTAGACGTTCCGCTTCGGTGGTTTCCAGGTTCGAATTTACATTCATCATGGGCTTACCATCCAATAAAGTATTGCTGGCGTCAGCTGGTTGTATCCACGCTCTGAGATGTAGCGTATGTTACGACCGCTTTTGCGGAAATAAAGCTTTTGCGGTAGATCTACCTAGCAATGTATCCTTCTGGGACATAAACTGATCCACATGCAACGTTGGGTGTAGCGTCAAGCAGCTGATGATAGATCTGGTTCTACATTTCGCACAAGCTAGGCCGCAGAGTGCTTCATTTTAGGACATAGTGATAGCTTGTTCCATCCCGGAGGAGGCTTAGCTGAAGGCTTATCGTGTTCACGAAGTGTCGCCATGCGCTCTACCTCGTTATTCACCGTCTCTAGCCTCATGGCAGAGTCGCATGGTTTACCGAGATAAACGCCTACCCGGAGTGGCTACTTGATCATCCTTAAGAGGCATAACCTTAGCTGGACTGTACGGAAGTGAAACACAACTGTCTGATCGACAAGCGATGTGACTACTTTTGGCATACCCGCCTTCCTGCGTACGGCAACGCAGCGCGTCGTACAGCTGGAAGTAACTGGGGTCTGCAGTTTCGCCCAACGATGTTTTTGTTCTCAGGAGGGACGTTGATGCTGGGCCTTTCGCTCGGAGGAGAAAATTGCTAGCGAGCAGCAACGACTAAACCTTCCTTCGGCGATGAACCAGTCCTGCTCCCATCGAGGCGCACTGACAAATTAACCTCGCCTGGTGCGTCGTCGGTGCCCGCCATGACGTCGCTGGTCGCGCGGACGGGGGCATAGAACTGACCTTCGATGGGCTGGTCGGTCATCACTCGTACCTTGTAGGGGCGCCTGCGGGACACACGCAGACTGAAGCCTCCTGCCTCGTCCGTGTAGACCACCTCCCCGGCAAGGACCACGGGGGCGTTTGCGACGGGCTTGCCGCTATCGTTCAAGTTGACCCGGCCCTCGATCAGAAACTGCGGGAAGTCTGGCGCTACGCTGGAAGGCGCGTGGAGCCGGCCGTTGCTCATCGGATGCAGGTAGAAAGTCTTGATCTCATAGCCGTAAAGCACCTTGCCATCAGGTTGAACGTATGTATTGACACCCACTTGAAAGCGCCCGATGTTCATATGGCCGTTCACATCCGTTGATTGCTGGAAACGGCCGCCCGCAGCTGCAAGTGGGACATAGTTCGTCGAGTAGCTTAAATTTACGTCGAAGCGGTCCCAGTGCAGCCCGCCGCCGTAGTTCAGTGTCCATTGGCCATTGACACGTGTAGCAAATTCGGTCAGTGTCACTCGCCGATTTAGATGCTCGCCTGCAGTCAGTACGAGGGTCGAGGCTACCTGCTGCGCATGCAGTGGACGATAGTAATTCTCATTAAAGAAGAACCTTCGAGAGAGTTTCTGCGAGGAGAACATAGAGGCGGCCGAGCCGTACGCACCGTCAAACCGGCTTTGGTACACGTCACCTCCGAGGCTGACGTGGCGCACGCTAAACAACCCGCCCGCGGACTCCATAGTGCCCCTTTGGAAGGTCGTGGATGCTGTTGCTGAAACGGTACTGGTGACCGGTTCGGAAGGCTCCAGGTAACCGTGCTGGCCTATGTGCAACGCGCTTCCCTTGGTGGGAAGCCAGCTTAGGTCAAGGTTCTGGCCGTTCTCCTGCGCGGTGCTGAACTGAGGCAGCGTGAGCAACTCGAAGTGTTGCCCACTCAGGACGTATCTCTCGCGAATATCCCAATGAGAGCCGGCATACCGCAGGATGCCCTCGGCGTGTGGCTCATTACTGGCCACGCCTACGGAAAACCCGGTCTGCAGTTCTTTGGCTTGGTACAGCAGGCCACCGAGCAGGGTCTGCCGATTGCTGGCAAGCGCCCGTGTAAAAAGCATGATCCGCCGAGGGTTGTCCAGGTAATAGTCGACTGAGACCGCGCCCAGTAGAATATCGGGAGCAGAATAAAAAAGATTACTCGAGAAGTAGCCGTTGCCCGCAACGCCGGCAAAGGTGGTGACCGCCAGCTTTGGGCTTGGACTGTAGGTCGCTGAAAGACCGCGCGCCAGTACCTGGCTGCTGAATTGCATCTGTGTCGGTATACCGATCTGGAAGGTCTGATCGCCGGCGGCGACGCCCCAGGTCGGGTTGAGCTGCTTTCGAGCTACGGCGCCCCCCACCACCGAAGAGTTATAGATGCCCAGGGATGCTTCGGTCGTCCACGTACCAAAATCCACGCCGACGACGCCGCCACTCGGCTGGCCAGCCATGCCCTGACCGGCATCCACCGTAAAAAGCTGGGTGAACACCGGGCCCGGCAGGCATAGCCAGAGCAGAGGCAAGGCGTAGCTGGCGGCCTTAATCGACCGCCGTTTCCATGCGCTTCTTGCCAATTTGAATCCTCACGGAGTTAGGCGGAACGGACTGCTTCCAGTCGGTCAGCACGAGCCGCCGCTGATGTGGGTAAAGAAGAAAGGTGCCCAGATCGGCCTGTGCCCGATGTCCGATGACCTGACCGGAATCCACGCGCGCCAGCCCGGCGCCGCTATTGGTCACCTCGATCCGCACCTTGTCCCCCTCGCGCCGAGCTTTCAATGCGACCCCGTCTGTATCGAACTGCTTGTCGCGCACCACCACGATGGATGAGACATCCAAAGCAATGTTCAGGCCTGCATTGCGCTGCACCGGCACGAACTGGCAGGTGACCATAAACCAGGCGGGCGTGACGGCAGGTGTCGCATCGAAGGAGATCTGGCGTGTGCCGTCTGCAGGGAGCTCGACGCGTCCGGTCGACAGCCGTACGTGAAGTCCGCTGTCCAGTGGGTGGGCATGGGCCGCGCCATGCTCATCCGCATCGAAGCCCTGTGCCGCGCAGGAGACGATCTTGGGCTCCTTGCTGATGTTGGTAACTTGGATTGTGCCACGTGCCTTTTTCGTAAATTCAGCGACGGTAGGACTTACCTGCTGCGCATGCACCACGGTACCGGCAGCCGCACATGCCAGAACGCAAACAAAAGATACCTTTCCTAGACACTTCATGCCTGTTCTTATTGCTCCTGGGCTTCTACTGTAAGAAGCCCGCGGTAGTCCCCCGGACGCTGTCCGGCGGAGAGATGCAGTTGCACCTGCAAAAGGCAGGTGGCAGGTGCGCTACGCACGGTAGCGATTCTCACCCCGAGGCGGCCATTCAATTCCTGTAGGGGTTGCAGCGACGCCCACTCCCCATGATCATTTCGTATGCGCAGGTCTGCTACGTCCAGGCTGGCACCCCTGCCGCTTGCTTGCATGGCCTGTGCTTGCGAGACCGCGACCAGGACTTGCACTGGGTGCAACGCACTCACCTCACCGCTGTTTGCCGAAATCCGTAGAACCGTACTCGCCTCGCGCTGCTTCAATCCAGGTCCGGTTTCCTCAAAGGTCAGCAAGGGTGCTGCCGCAGTAAGTTGAAGCGAATTCGCCGGTGTGCCCGGCACAAAAACAGCAACGGCTTTTGCTGGAGGAATGTTGCCATTCACCAACAATGCTCCGCTACACAGAAGGCGCGCTACATAGGCCCGAACCATACTTATCTCTTGATTACCCGAAACGCCGTAGACCAACCCCAGAGTGCGAGCGGCAGATCAGAAGCTTTAAGCAGTGGGCGTCAAGAGGCTGGCGATTCGCGATCGAATCGCCAGCATAGACGCTGGTGACCTGCTCTTGACTGGAAGAAGCTTGCCGGCGAATGTAATTAGCTGATCGGGGTAATAACCACGTTCAAAGTACCCGTGTAGGTGTCGGCCTTTGTGCTGGCCGGCAGATTGAGTTGAAGATTCAGTGTTGGGTTATAGGTTGTATCGTTATCGGCAAAGGTCGCGATATCAAGCCCTTCAGAGCCGCCGAGACTTGAAGCGCCCGTCCAGCCTGAGGCCGACAGTCCCGTGAAGGTTGACTGTAGGTTGGCCTGACCGGTGGTGCCGCCCGTAAGGTATACGCCTAGGGCAGTGTAAGGAATCACGTTCGACCCGCTGCCCGTTAGCGCATTCGCACCTGAGACATACACGGTCATCGTTACGCCGTTGGTATCATTTGTGGTCACAGAGCAGCTTACGCTGGCAGTTGCTGCCGTTCCATACGTCACACTGGTGCCAAAGTTGGCGGGACCGCTGCAGGTCAGATTGTCCGTGGTTGGGACAGTGGCCTGCATTGCAACGGTGGAAGTAGTTTGATTTTGGGCGTTTGCCAGAGTACTAGCGGCAAAGGCGGCGACAAAGAGGGAACGGCGGCCCCAAACACTCATCATATGTAATTCCTCGACTATGACTTTGCAATGGAGTTTGTCGCTGCTTGCCGGGTGTGCTTTTGCGGTGACGAGGCTCATCAGGCAGGCCGAACAGAGAACGCTTTTGAGTGCACGAGCTCACCGGAAACAGTAGACAGTAATCCATTGGCTAATCGAACAGTAGTGATTTGAAAAATTGCTTCATATCCCACATCGGAGGCACACCAATATCGTTGGTAGGAAGACTGATCGGTCTCGAACACATTATGAGTAGTTGCCAACTTCAGCCGGTAGCTCATTCAAGGCATGAAAGCTAGACGGGGTAACCTCGCCCCTAATTTCTCAACGGCCATAACAAGAACTTTCTCTGTTGGGTTGCTATTTTGGTCATCGCAGGCGCCTTTGAAATCCTGTGGGTACGGTAATCCAGGGAACGGCGGGAATGTTTGCAGAAGTGCTCCTTTCAGGAGCACTTCTGTTTGAGGCTTTGCTGGGTCTGGCTTGCCAGGAGCCCTTGCACGCGGAGTAGGTTGTGGGCTGCGCAACTGTTAGAGTACCGACAGGAACTGTACGCGACGCGTGCGTTGAGCTCACTGCCAAACGTACGTCCCAACCGCTCCAGCGGCGAGAGTTGTGCGGAACACCCTCTTGTGCGAGCCCACGGTGAAGGTGTAAGACGCACTGGTCCTGTTGGCCACGAGTAACACCTTCTTATGGTCCGGCCGTTCAAAGGCTACCTCGGCTAAGTCACTTTCCGCCGGTCCACTAGACCCGATTCGTATCGAACCCGGCCGCACAAACTTCGAGACGTGCGCGATCGTATAGAAGGCCATGTTGCGCGTCACGCTGTCGCCATCGAGGGTGATCGCACCTTGACAGATGGGGCAACCGCCATCCGCCGTATGCGGTCCGTTGTGCGGATCGGCAGCCAAATTCCACAGCAGCACGTTCTGGGCCCAGTTGCGCGTCGCGCCGATCACCACCCTGCTCACCGGATCCACGATCTTGAAAGGCACCTCACCGGGTTTTTCGATCACCATCTGTTCAGTGAAATAGAGGCCTTTCTGCGGGTAGGCGTTGTGTACCTGTGTCATCGCCGACACGTCACCGCCGTAAAGATGAAAGCCCGATCCTTCCACATACTTGTTCGCCTGCGGATCCGCCAGAATCTGCAAAGGGTAGTCCGGCCGATCGCAATTGTGATCGTAAAGAATGATCTGTGTTGCCAGTCCCGCGGCCTGTAGCGCAGGACCTAGCGCATCTTTAATAAATTCGTCCTCCTCGTTCGCAGGCATATAGAGGCTTGGGGTGTTGTTCTTGTTCAACGGCTCATTCTGCACGGTGATTGCATCGAGGTGTATACCCTCCGCCGCCATCGCCTGGAGATATTTGACGAAATATTGCGCGTATACCTGGTAATACTCCGGCTTCAAGCTGCCGGCCTTGGAGGCGTCGTTAGTCTTCATCCACGAGGGTGGACTCCATGGGCTGCCAAGAATCTTCACTTGCGGATTGATCGCGAGAATCTCCTTAAGCACCGGCACCACGTCCGCCTTGTCTGGCCCAAGTCCGAAATGAGCAAGCTGAGGGTCCAGTTCGCCATCCGGCATATCGTCATACGTGAACACACGCTCGTTCATGTCCGACGACCCTATGCTCACGCGCAGGTAGCTGACACCGATCGATTTCTCAGCATTCGGCGCGAAGAGCTCCCGTAGCAGCTTCGTCCGCGCGTCGGGCGTCATGCGCACTAGCAGCTCGGCGCTACCGCCGGTAAGCGCGAAGCCGAAACCGGCCATGTGCTGAAAGTGCACCGTGTCGTCCACAACAATAGTCGGTGTTTCGCCGTTCGACTTAGTAAGTGCCAATCCGGCAGGCTGCTCGGCGAACAGGGATGTGCGGTCCGGGGTCGTGAGCCATAGATTTACGGCGTTCTTCTGGGCGCGCACCGCACCTGGCAGACAGACCAGAAGAGCGACACCGGTCAGGATCGTTAGACCTCGGTGTCGCGTAACTTTCCTCCAACCCACATTCATATCAACTCCTGATTCGGTTGTCTTGACAGCTGTGTCCTACAGGCGCGCCGTGATCAATGTCTAGGTGCATGCTCTCAGACTATTTTGGATCGGCCTGCTCCTTTACGGTGACGATCTGGTCTGCCTTGATCCTTCTGATTGTCTGCTTGACACCTGTCGGCCAATGTAACTCGATCGTATCGATCACCGCATCACTGCCCAGCCCGAAATGCACGCGTTTGTCGCTTGACGAGTTGTAACCGACGGCCGTCGTAGCCTCGTTGTACTGCACACCATGTGCCGTAGTGACCTTTATCTTCGTGCCCAGGCCATCGCGATTGTCCCTGGTCCCTACCAGCTTCAACAGGACCCAGTGGTTTGCGTTCTGCGTGCGATTTAGCAGCAGCTCCGGTGATTCATTCAAGACCGTCACAGCCACATCCACCTTGCCATCATTGTTGAAGTCTCCGAAGGCTGCACCGCGATGCGGCGCGGGCGTTGTAAACGCCGTACCTGCTGTCGCACTCACATCTTTGAAGGAGAAGTTCCCGGTGTTGCGGAAGAGGCTGTTCGGCAAGGCGAAGGGGCGTTCTTCCACCTCCATGGAGTTGTCCAGAATGGCGCTGTTTGCCGTGAACAGGTCTTTCAATTCATCGTTATCGAAGTCATAAGCACCTGTTCCCCAGGCGGTCAGTCGACTCGTCGGCGGTGTCAGTCCGGCTTCGCTCGTGACGTCATTGAAGGTGCCGTCACCGAGATTCTGATAGAGCGGGAAGGAGTCGCCGAACATGGCCGTATGAAAGATGTCGGGACGCCCGTCGTTGTTCAGATCGCGAAAATCGGCGCCCATGCCCGCGACGGTCTTGCCCATTTCGTTATAGGCGACCCCGGCGGTGGTGGCCTGGTCGGTGAAGGTGCCGTCGCCGTTGTTGTGCAGCAGCAGATTCGGGAAGGTGTCGTTGGAGACGAAGATGTCGGTGTAGCCGTCACCGTCATAATCGGCAAAAGCCACGCCCATCCCCTTGCCGACGTATTGCCCCACGTGCGAACTCGCCGAAACATCCGTGAACGTGCCATCGCCGTTGTTACGGTACAGGATGTTCGGCAGTCCCTGGAAATCGTCCGGTGAGCAGTAGGTCACGATCTTGTGCGTGCTGCAGACGGCGGCTGTCTTCAAATCATAGTCGAGATAATTGACCACCAACAGATCGAGCAGGCCATCATTGTTGTAATCCAGCCAGCCCGCCGTTACCGCCCAGCCCTTGCCTTTGCCGGCGAGCACACCGCTGACCCCGGCCTTCGCGGTTACATCCGTGAACGTTCCGTTGCCGTTGTTGTGGAGCAGCTGGTTCTGGTTCACGCCGGTGACGTAGAGATCTTCAAAGCCGTCATTGTCGAAGTCGCCGGCTGCCACACCCATGGAGTAGCCCACGCCCGCCAGACCCGCCTTGGCCGTCACATCGGTGAAGGTGCCATCGCCGTTGTTGTGGAAGAGGCGGTTGGCGAAGGCGCCGCCGGTCTTTTCCATGGAGGGCAGCTCTGCGCCGTTGGTGAAGAAAAGATCCAGTAGACCATCGTTGTCGTAATCGAAGGCTGCTACACCGCCCGTCATGGTTTCCACCGAGTAACGGTGTGCACTGACGCTGCTGTTCAGCTTGAAGCTGATCTTCGACTGCTTGAGGGTGTTTTCGAACACGATGGGAGCAGGCGATGCATCCCCTGAACTGACAGCGGAGCTCGCTTTTTGTGGTTTGGGGCCATCCTGCGACGCGGCGCTTTGTGCCAGTCCATAATTTGCGCCGCTCGCCAAAGAACAGAGGAGTGCAACGAGGGTCAGCGAGCGGCTGGAAGAGTTCATCGATCTGTTTCCCGGGTCATGGACGGCCTGTCAAGCCGTTGCAACTAGATCATACGGGACCCCCTTGCAGTCGAGCTCTGCGATGAGTAGAACTTTGTAGTAGACAATCCTTTGTCTGTTCTAGTTTCCTGGGTCACACATGCCGTTCTCAGTTCGTCACACGTCATCCGTCCAAGTGCGCCATGCAGCTTTGCTGCTGTCACTGCTGTTTCCCTTTGCTTCCGCTTCAGCGCAAGCCGGCGCAACTGCCGGCCAGCGATCTTCCGCGCAGGCGGAACGCCTTGCCAATGATCTGCTCGGGCGCATGACACTGGAGGAGAAGATCGGGCAAATGGAGCAGACCGCCGGGCAGCCCATGTATACGCCGCCGGCACAGGCGGAGGAGCTGGCACGCAGCGGTGGGACCGGCAGCTTTCTGTTCTTCACCGACCCGGTTCGCATCAATGAACTGCAGCGGATCGCGGTGACGCAATCGCGCCTGCACATCCCGCTGTTGTTCGGCTATGACGTGATTCATGGCTTCCGCACGATCGCGCCCGTGCCACTCGCGATGGCTTCCTCCTGGGACCCCGCTTTGGTAGAGCGCACGCAGGCCATGGCCGCGAAGGAAGCGCGTGCCGCGGGTATCGACTGGGCTTTCGCGCCCATGGTCGACATCGCTCGCGACGCGCGCTGGGGCCGCATCATGGAAGGCGCCGGCGAGGATCCGTTTCTCGGCCAAGCCATGGCCGCGGCGCAGGTACGCGGGTTCCAGGGTGACTCTGTCGGTGCGCCGGATCATGTGCTCGCCTCTGTGAAGCACTTTGCAGGCTATGGCGCAGCCGAGGGAGGCCGCGACTACGACAGTAGCGACATCTCCGATGAGCTGCTCTACAACGTCTACCTGCCGCCCTTCCACGCGGCTGTACAGGCCGGCGCCGCCACCGTCATGTCGGCCTACATGGACCTGAACGGCGTGCCCGCAACGGGGAATCGCTGGCTGCTGCAGGATGTTCTGCGCAAGGATTGGGGCTTCAAAGGGGTCGTGGTCAGCGATTGGCAAGCGGTAAAGAACCTGGAGACGCATGGCTTTGCGGCCAGTCCACAGGATGCGGCCGTGCGGGCCGCACAGGCCGGCGTCAACGTTGAGATGACCAGCGCTCTCTACCGGGAGTTCCTGCCGGCTGCCGTTAAAGCCGGTCAGATCAGTGAGGCGACCATCGACGACCTCGTGCGGCCCATACTCGCGGTCAAGTACGAATTGGGCCTCTTCGATCGTCCCTACGTCGACATGGCCCATTTCGAGCGTGATACCGCCTCACCCGAGCAGCGCCAGGCGGTGCGCGTTGCCGCTGAGCAGACCGCCGTTCTGCTGCGGAACGAGAACCACGCCCTGCCCTTGCGGCGCGATCTGAAGTCCGTGGCCGTCATCGGTCCGCTGGCCGACAGCAAAGTGGACACGGTGGGATCGTGGGCCATTCACGGCGATCGCCGTGATACGGTCACGATCGCACAGGGCTTTCGCGAGATGCTGCCCCACGCTGAGGTCGACGTCACCGAGGGTGTCGAGATCGAGCGCGGTTCGGCGACCATCTTCGATTCACAGGTGCCACCCGAACCGTTGCACCTCACCACCGAGGCCGCTCGGCAAGCGGAGTTTGCCCACGCTCTCGACCTCGCGCGCCACGCCGAAGTTACCGTGATGGTGCTGGGCGAAGCGCAGACCATGAGCGGTGAAAATGCCTCACGTGCGCACCTGAACCTTCCCGGCGAGCAGGAACACCTGCTGGAGGCTGTCACTGCGCTGGGCAAGCCGGTAGTGCTTTTGCTCATGAACGGCCGTCCACTCGACATTACCTGGGCCTCCACGCACGTGCCGGCCATCCTTGAAATCTGGTATCCCGGCACGGAGGGTGGTCATGCCGCCGCAAACCTGCTCTTCGGCACCGCGAATCCCAGCGGCCATCTCCCGCTCTCCTGGCCGCGGGACAGCGGTCAGGAACCGCTCTTCTACAACAGCAAACTTCCTCACGATCCGGAGAACAATGCAAGGCGCTACTGGGATATGCCCAGCACGCCGTTGTTTCCCTTCGGTTTTGGACTGAGTTACGCAAGCTTCTCGTTAAGCGACGTCACCGTTTCCGCATCGGGCGTCGAACCAGGGCATCCGCTACAGGTCACAGCTACGTTGCGCAACACGTCCGCGACATCGGGCGCACAGGTTGTGCAGCTCTACACGCACCAGCGCGCCGGCAGCGCGTCCCGTCCTATACGTGAGCTGAAGGCCTTCCAGAAAATCACTCTCGGTGCGAACGAATCCAGGCAGATAACGCTGGCTGTGCCGGCCGAAGCGCTCTCCTTCTGGAGCCCCGCCCTGCATCGGCGCGTGCTTGAGCCTGGAACCTTCGATGTCTGGATTGGCTTTGACTCCACGGCTTCGGCTCACGCGATCTTTCAGGTCTCGGGGCCTGCGCTCGACGGAGATCACGATCCAACGCAGCACTGAAAACGGACATAGGACTTGCTTCCGTTGGTGATGGCAGTGCTCCTGATGGGAGAGAGCGCCTTTGCTTCTTTCTGTCATTCCCAGTAGGGAACCTGCCGTTGCGGCGCTACTCCGCACCAGGCATTCCTGTGATCGCCGCGGCGCTACGACCGGGCGTTCAGCTTGGCCGATAAGCGCTGCGCTAATTCGGTTTGTTGATTCCGTTCAAGCAGATCGATAACACCCCGCAGAAGATCCTGCGACTGTGCCTTGCCGTAATCCACAAGCAGTTCCGCTGTAAGGTCAGCCTCTTTCACTTTTCCCAGGTGAAAGTAGGAGTCGCACAACATGTAAAGGAAGTAGGGCGAGACAGTCTTGGAGCGGGAGAGTTGTTCTGCAGCTTCGAACCATCGACCTTGACGATACCTGAGCTCGCCAAGTTCAGCCGATGCCAGGCGATAATTTGGATCGGATTGCAGCTCAGCGATGAACTCCGTTTCAGCACCTTCAAGGTTACCGGCCTGCATGGCCAAAATTCCTAGATAGGTATGTGCACCGTGCACGGCAGGCTCGATCTCCAGCGACTTCTTCAGGCATCTCTCCGCGTCGGCTGTGCGACCTAGCGCGACATAGAGCGCTCCAACCATCAGGTACGGTGTGCCCGGCGTCGCATACGGGGCGGTCATATGGGAGCGCGCCAGCTGCAGCGCGTTCGCTTCATGATCTGTCTGAAGAAGCTGTCGCACCTGTTGCAGCGTCGCCTTTTGTGCATCGTCCTCGCTGTCCGAAGCCACCGAAGCTGCTCGCTCCAACATCCTGCTGTGCAGTTCTGCCTCATGCGCCGCGTCTGCCGATCTTCCCAGGGCCGTGTACGCGCGAGAGAGATAGAAGTGGGCCAGGATCTGTGTTGGGTCCAACTGCAGCAATCTCTCCAGCGACGCAATCGCTGCAGGGTAATCCTTCAACTCTAACTCGCAATGCCCCAGTCCCAGGAGTGAGGCGGGGTCATCCGCCTTCATCGCGAGAAGTTGAGCGTAGATCGGCTCCGCGTCTTGCCACTTGGCGAGTTTGGTATCCGACGTAGCCAGCAGTGCGAGCGCCAACGTGTTGCCCGGTTGCGCCGCGACAGCTTTCGTGGAGTAATCCACGGCATTCGCCAGGTCCATGTTGTCAAAGCTGGCCACCCCAAGATCGAAATCGATGCGATCAAGAGTTGGATCTGCGCGCTGTGCCTTGAGAAGCCAGGTGAGAGCCGCTCCGTAGTTCTTGGAACTGCAGAGCAGCTCACCGTACTTCTGCCAAACGGAGGGTTCGTTCGGCTGCAGTTCAAGGCATTTCTCGATCGTCTTGAGCGCTAGATCGTTCTCTCCCTTCAGGTGGTATGCCTGAGCGAGGTAATAGAGGACTTCGCCATCTCTGGGCGATAACTTCGCGGCGTGAGCCAGAAGCTGGATTGCCTGATCCTTGTTGCCCGCGACAAGCTGCTGGGTGCCTACTTCCAGCAGGAGTTCGGGATCGTTCGGCGCAAACTTCAAAGCCTCTGCAAAGGAGGCTGCCGCCTCTGCGTTTTGTCCCCGCTGCTCCAGCAGCGCTCCTTGAAACTTAAGCGCCGGTGCGTATTCCGGATGCTCCACGATGAGTGTGCGGGTTAACTCCAAAGCCCGGTCTGCTTCCCCTCGTTGCGAGGCGGCGATCGCCTGATGCAGTTGCAACGCTGGACCCGTGTTCCCAGGGGGAGCTGTGGCTTGGGCTCCGGCTATGGGCGCGCTACAGGCCATCACAGCCGCGAGCACGAAGCCTAGGAATGTTTCGGTCACGCCAAAGTCGTCTCTCTTCGCCCTAAACACCGGCCAATAACTAACTTTCAACCGACCCTCACCTTGCCAAAAATGGTACCAAAGGAAATCTCTCCTGCCATGCGCTCATTCGTACTGGGTGGACCACACATTGCGTATGCGGAGCAAGAGAAACGGACGGCGAGGAATCGCCGTCCGTTCGTTGATAGATGGGAGTTAGAATTCCAGGCGGACACCCCCCTGTAGATTGCGGCCGCCCACGGTAATACTGTTGATCAGGGCGCCCGAGCCGGCTGCCGCTTCCGTGTACGCCTGACCTGGTTGCTGACTCAGCATGGGGTTATTTTGTACTACGAGTGGATTCAGACTCCCACTGGGGTTTCCGTAGCTCGGATGGTTCAAGGCGTTGGTGGCATCCAGGCGAATCTGCAGCTTCACATTTTCATGAAGGGTAAAGCGCTTGCCCGCCGAGATGTTCACGTATTCCAGGCCAGGACCGTACAGCGAGTTGCGCCGGACGTTACCGAAGGTTCCAGGGGCAGGAAGCGTAAAGGCAGCAGGGTTGAACCACTCCGCATTCGTGTGCCCGCCCGGCGATGTCAAAGGAGCACCCGAATAGTTGACAAACGGCGTGTTTAGGGTTCCCGGCTCATCGTACGTATTCTGACTATAGGCGAAAACGGAGAAGGGATTGCCACTCTGTAACTGGAGGGTGCTTGATACCTGGTAGCCACCCAGAAGGGCATCTACAAGGTAGTTGTGATTGAAGAACTGGCGACCATAGCCGATAGGCACCTCATATACAATACGGCCCTTGAACGCGTTCCGAACATCGAAATTTGAATTGCTGTAGTTGGATGGGGCATCCGCATACTGCCGGGGTTGAGGACCGGTGTGGCCTCCACCGCCGGATGAATCCTGATCATCCAGGAAGTGCGACCAGGTGTAATTGAAGTCGAAGCTCAAGCCATGGGAGAGGCGCTGTTCGACCTCCGCTTGCATCGAATTGTAATTAGAGATCGCGTCGTTGGTGCTCCCATTGATTTGATCATAGTTGGGGTTAGGACGAGTCGTATTGTTGACCGACAGCAGGGCGGTCGGAACCTGATTCAGATCCGTAGGAAAGTTCAGATGAAAGCCGTGACTGCCGACATAGGAAAGGTTAAATACTGTGTTGGTTCCCATGGCCTGCTGTATCCCGACGTTGTATTGATAGATCTCCGGGTCCGGGGTGTTGTATTGCGTGTAGCCTGCATTTTGCCCGTTGAAGCGAGTGGGACTGGTGCCCGGGGTGGCAAAGGGAAGAGGCGCGCCGGTGGACCCCTCGGTACCGGAGCCACTGAACTTGATGGCCGGGATCACGCCGTTAGTCGGGTCGTAATAGTTTCCGGAAGACGTATTGACTTGCCCAAGACCGCCGCCGTACGTGTCCAAACTTAGGTTATAGGCGTACAAGCCGAAGCCGCCGCGAATGGTCATATTCGGGTGCGGCAGGTAGGAGAAGCCCACTCGCGGAAGTACCGTGGTGAACTTGTTGCTTTCCAGATTGTTTCTGCCGTTGGCGTGGGTCGAACCAAACCAGTAAGCACCCAAGGTATTGTTGGCGGGGTTCAGGACCGTGGGATCGTAGGTGCCCACATTGCCCTTTACCTCACTGATTCCTAAACGAGCCTGATAGCGTAATCCGAGATTTAGGGTCAGGTTCGGACGAACTTTATAGTCATCCTGGAAAAAGACCTGAGGATTCTTGAGACGGGCACCGTATTCCCCGCCGTTCTGAGCGCTCCAATCCTCTGCGTCACCCAGCAGGAAGTCGGCAAATTCGACCCCGGTATTTGTATCCGGCTGCGCGATTCCCTTGCTGTTCAGGCTCCAGTGTTCCGTGTAGACACCGTTAAAGACCAGCGTGCCGGGATTGATCTGAGCATAAGGGGTGTTGTCGTTGCGGTAGATGCCAACCTCGCCGCCGAAGTGCAGCACGTGTTTGCCCTTGATCAGCGTGACGACATCGGAGGGGTCGAAGACGTTCTCCTTATAGATAAACTGGCCGTTGCTGGGCTGAATCCAAGCATAAGAATAGTTTCTTTGGAACTCGACTCCCGGGATTTCATTTGCCTTGGCGAATTGCCATCCTAGCTGAGACGGATAGTTTTGGCCAAGCGTTCCGTCACCGAAGAAGTTGCCCTGGTAGGTAAATCCAAAACGGGCTTCATTGATGAAGTGCGGGCTGATCGTGTAGACATCCGTAACCTGCAGGTTTAATCGCGAAATGTCATAACTGGACGTTCCGACGGGGCCGGCCGTGAGTGTCGAGGGAGCAAAGGCAGGCGTGTCTCCCTGTGTCATAGAGAACGTCAAGCGATTCTTGGCGTTGATATCGTAATCCACACGGCCGAACTCTCGCTTCTCCGGGTTGGACTGCGGCACCTGTGCTTCAAAGTTCGCGCGCTGGGTGCCGAAGCCGCTTGGCGTTCCTGTCTGGAAGTGTCCGCCCGCAATGGTGTTGCCGGGGGTGGGAAAGAAATTCTTGAACTTGGCCGAGACTGAGTCGAAGAGCGCTGTGGGAATGCTGTTGGAGCCGTACTCGCTGGCGAAGGACTGCCGGATAGGGTACGCGTTACCGGCCGCATCGTGCCCGATTACTTGCGTGGTTGGATCGTAGATCGTGTACATTCCCGTCGCGTTGAAGTTGCCGCTCAGGACGTCTGTGGTTGGAACGTCATTCGTTGCGGTCGCCGCACCATGGCTCACAACTTGGTCGTAATCGAAGTAGAAGAATGCTCGTTTACCCAGGTTCGTGTGGGGCACTAGGATCGGACCACCGATGGAGGCGCCAAGGTTGTTGCGGCGCAGGAACGGGAGCCCGTTGCCCTGTCCTCCAAACTGATAGGAGTTAGCGTTGAACTCGCTGCTCTGAAAATAATCGTAGGCCGAACCGTGAAACTGACTCGTGCCGCCCTTGCTGATCTGGTTGAAGATGATGCCGCCGATACCGTACTGCGCGGAAAACGCGGAGGTGGAGATCTGCACCTCCTGCACGGTTTCAAACACGTTAACGTCCGCGTTGGAGCTCGTCCCGAGCGTCACCGAAGCACCATCCGCCAGGACATTGCTGTACGGAAGATTGCCGTTGGCGGAGATCTGTTGCCCCGGACTGACGCCGCCGGCATTGCCCGTTGAGCCGGGAATCAGAATGGCGAAATTTTCCCAGTCCTGGTTGACGTTCGGCAGCACCTGCATGGACTTCGCCTCGAGCGTTGTCTGCTGCGTGCCCGACTCAGTCTCGAGCAGCGGGAGATCGGAGTTGACCACCACCTCTTGCGTCGTGCTGCCGACCTTCAACGCCGCGTTCACCGTGGAGGTGCCCACCGCCAGGCTGATCGAGGATCGCTCGAAACGCTCAAAGCCGGGCTTCTCGAAGGTGAGACTATAGGTGCCGACGACGATCGAGGAGGTGTCGTACAAGCCTGCCTTATTCGTGGAAAGCACCTTGGTGACACCGGTATCGACGTTGGTCACCGTGACCGTTACGCCCGGTACAAGGGCTCCGGTCGAATCCGTCACTGTTCCGCGGATATCGCCCGAGTTCGTGGCCTGTCCCCAAGACGCGCTCAGGCTTAAGGTGCACAACGTCGTTATGGTTAAAGCCCGCATAGCGGACCAATTCGCCTTCATCTAAAAGCCTCCAAACAATGCTGCTGTTGTTCCGCGTCTGCCTAAACAAACGTTAGTCTTTGCAAGAAGCTGATTGAACAGCGGCACGATGATCCTTGTCAAGACAGTTGTTTCAATCGGCACTACGCGAGTGAAGTTGGCCACCCGCGATCTTTTCTATCAGCCGGATTTACGCTGTGGGAATAGCACATTCGACATGAAACTCTGCCTGCTGAAAATGCATATGCATGAGCCTGATGCTGGCGTCGAACACCGGTACCGTGCAGGGACAGAGCACAATCCTCAAAACAGGGAGCTTCGCTGCTTTTTTCCGCAGAGGCGCACCGCAGCTCGCGCGTCACAGGCGCCGTGGATGAAAGGGTTTTGTGGCCGCCGCGCTACTCGCCCTCAGGCCGAACCGGTGCCCAAACGTCTACACACCCCAGCATCCGCGAGAAAAGCAAATGCTGGGGTGTGCGATCTAGGACCTGGAGGAGTTTGCCTTAAAAGGCTTTCGGCAAGGCCGACATGGAGCGAAGCGGACGCAGAACTCCTTTCAACGGGAGGTACCTACCTCGATGCCGTTGATTTGAGGGCTGTCCGCCGCGCCGGGGATGAACTGAATGGTGATCGTGCCTGTTGCGTCTGCGGTCACCGTAAACGACTGCACCGTCGCAAGAAAGGCACCTCCGGCAGAGGCGAAGATGTCATAGTTCTGCAGGACCTGGTTGCCGTTAAGGACTACGTTGAACTGGCGCTGCCGCGGTGCGGTCCAGTACGTCTCGGCGAAGTGCAGATCCACGATGTAGGCCGCACCCGCGGTCAACCCAGGCAGGGTATACGTCATCGCGCCGTAGCGATTGCTCTGGTACACCGCCTCCGGCGCGGGGTCGGCTACTTTCGCAAGGCCGACCTGGTTTCCTGTGGAGCTGGTGTTCCCACCCGAGAAGTCCTCGTCCGCCAACCAGCCACCCACCGCGGCCCCGCCGGCGTTGATCTCCAGCAGCTTTGTGACAATCGTGCCGCCAGCACTGGGTGTCGCGAGGCGGACCTCGTTCGTGGTGGCTGAGAGGCCGCCGTCGTTCAGTGCCGCAACAGCATAGTAATACGTTGTCGCAGGATTTGCGGTTGTGTCCGTGAAGCTGGTGCCGGTGATGCCCGAAGCGAGTTCATTGGCGGCCGTGGAGGCAAACCCGGCTTCCTGGCTGCGAAATACGGTGTACACCACGCCCGTGGTTGGGCTCGCGGTCCAGTTCAGGTTCACCTGTTTGGCTACGGTCTGGGTGGCGGTAAGAGTCTCCGCCGGAGCGGGCATGACCGGACACTCCGTCTTGCAAGGAAGACCGATCTCGATGCCATTGATCTGCGGATTATCCGCCGCCCCGACGGCGAACTGAATCGTGAGGGTTCCTGTCGAATCTGCAATCGCCGACAAGGATTGCACAAAAGCAGTGTTGATCGCCCCTGCACTGGCGATGATGTCGAAGTTCTTCAGCACCAGCTTTCCGTTGACCAGAACGTTGAACTCCCGCTGACCGGGGGATGTCCAGTAGGTTTCCGCGAAGTGCAGGTCGACGATGTACTTTTTATTCGCCGTCAGGCCGGAAATGGTGTACGTCATCGGGCCATAACGATTGCTCTGATACACGGCCTGAGGGCCAGGATTGGCCACCAAAGACGTGTTGATCGCTGCGCCGGTCCCGGTTGCCGTTCCACCCACAAAGTCTTCATCGGCAACCCAGGCGCCAGTCGCTCCGCCGCCGGCATCGATACGCAGTACGTCTTGGAGGATTGGGCCACCGGTGGTTGGAATCGTGGCGTTCACCTCGTTGGATACGCCCGAGGTGCCGCTGTCGTTTACCGCCTCCACCACGTAGTAGTAGGTCGCGGCGGGATTGACGTCGCTGTCCCCGTAGCTGGTTCCGACGATGCCGGAGTAAACAAGCGTGTTTGCGGAAGGAGTGAAGCCGGCCGCCAGACTGCGAAAGACGTTATAACGAACGTTCGGCCTGCTGCTCTGCCACGTGAGATCGATGCGGTTCGGAGAAGCGACCGCTGCCGTCAAGCCGAAGGGAGCGGGCGGAGGCACAGGGCAATCCGCCGTGCAGGGTGCGCCCTGATAGAAGGGCAGGTAGCTGGTTTGAACACCGTTCCTCACCGCTCCACCCGCCCCATCGACCACGTGCGTGATCGAGCCACTGCCTGCCAGAAAGACCGTGGCGGCATCCGTTACCGTAACGTCAGGCGTGTTCGGCACGGTGATGGCGCTGTCTTCGACGATGTCAACGTTCTGGTTGAAGTAGGAGTACACGCCCAGCCCGTACGCTTTGTGGTGTGTCACCGAAGGCGCGACGACATACGAGGGGTAACCGTTGGCTCCGTTCGTGGACCACGCCCCTTGGCTTGGAGGGTCGTACGGCAGTTCGCTTTGATAGAAGATGGTCTCGCCGTGCTCTCCGTTCCATTGCACCTGGCTCTGCTCATAATGCTCGACCGCGAGCCCCAAGGCGGTAACTTTATTACCGTTCACCACGACGCCATGCTCGGCCACATTGCTTGTCCAGCCGACACCATTGCCGTGATCAGCTCGCCATGCCCAGAGATTGTCGATGATGACATCATTGCTGTCGATCTCAAGACTGGTTGTCGCCGCGCCTGGAGTTCCACCGCCGATTCGGAAAAAGATGTCGCTCAACGAGGTCGGATCCCAGTGATGATCGAGGCCCCGGGCCGCTGCATCGCCAAACTGCAGCAGGACAGGGGAGTTCACAGGCCCTGCGTCGATCAGCAGCGACGCGATCCGCACGCCATCCACGTCCGCAACCCTGATGGCGGAGGTCCCTGTTTGCGGGATCAGCGTGGCATACCCGAGGCCAAGCATGATGGTCTCGGGTCTCGACACTTCGATAGCTCCCGTGAGCTGGTAGATCCCCGGCGTAAGAATAAGATTCTTCCCGGATGCGAGCGCCTGGTTAATCTTCGCGAGCGGTGTTGTGGGCTGCGCGATAAAGAAGTCGTCAATCGGGAGCGAGTACCCGTTCGCGAGCCCATGAGACCAGGTCACGCCGGACGAAGCTTCCTGCAGCACCGGCACAAACACCTTGAATTTGCCGTCTCGATCCACATACAGGAAAGGCTTCTCACGGCTTCTGGGCGTCTTCGGCAGCACCGTGTAGGCATTCGAAGGATAGTTGGGAAACGGTGCGCCTTCCACGCCGGCAAACACCATATTGAATGCACTGCCCGTCCAGCTGCCGATCACGCTGTTCCGGGTAAACCACTGTTGCTGCGAGCACGAATTCACATTGCCTTTAACCACTGAATCGGAGATAAATCCCCCGCTTGAGTAGTTGCACGCCGTGTTCGTCAACTCCAAAGGGCCGTTCACCTGCATACGCCGGAAGGCGGCACCTTGCGAGACAGCCCATTGCAGTGTCGTCGGCGCGTTCTCGGTCATATTCTCAAGCGACCGCCAGAAGATCGTAGTGAGTTGCCCGTACTGGTCGACTTGGTTGGAGGTCACATAACCGTCGATAGTAACGGCGTTGGGCGACTCGCCCAAACCGGCAACGGATTCGTAGTACCCCACCTGCGCTTGTACCTTGTAGGTGCCCGGCTTGAAGAGCACGGCAGAACGCTTGGTACTGAACTGTTTCTCCTGGGACAGCGACTCGAGTGTGCCCTGAATCGTGACATTCGACATGGTCGGATCGAACACATAGACGTTCGGCCCGAAATCGGGTGCGGTTTGTGCGTTGGCAGAGATGCCGGCCGCACCGCAGCCTCCGAGGAGCATGCCCATGAAGAGTGTAAGGGCCGATTTCCGGCACTCCTGCTTGCCCCGTCGCACCATTCCGTGGGAAGCCTGCCGGTCATTGCGAGCCGAGTCGCTGCTTAAGACATAGAGCATATGCATTCCTCTGAGCTACCTTGTGCGCTTTCTGAAGTCGACGCTGACCCTGCTGCGATCGCGACCTTGTATGTGGGTCGTGAAGCTTCGCCGGGATTCCCAGATCGTGATACTAAAAGCCCGCACAGCGGACTGGGTCGCCTTCATGTGAAGGCTCCCCAGAGGTGCTGTTATTCGGCGTCGCTGTGCGTTGAAACAAACGTTAGTCTTTCTCTGCGCGGCCATTCAACAGCGGCAACATGATTGTTGTCAAGGCCGTGGTTTCACTTGAACTAGACGGTGACAGCCAGTCAGTCGCAGTCCATTCACCAGCCGGTTCTGCGGAGTGCGATCGGCACGTTTCGACCTGAACCCTCGCTCAACGCCTAGGGCGATCGAGACTCCGCTTCGGTGGCATTTCGATCACTTTGGTTCTGTCGCTGCGAGAGGAAAGCTCGTTAGCCGGGGCCAATGTTGCGGTCGGCATGTAGCGGCTCCGCCGGCATCATCGATGATGTTGCGGATAGCACCATGGGTATTGAGGCAAGTGGTGATCATGTGATCGAAGCGCACTCCGCTCTGTCGTGGCGCTTCGATCGCGCGACTCAGGAAGACATCGGGATAGGTGAAAACGCTGTACACGCTCAATCCCCACGCCTGGTGCTGATGAACGGCATCCCCTACCTTGTACGAGGCCCAACCGTCGGAGCCGGACCCGCTGGTGTAAGCATTCTGCGTTGGAGGATCGTAAGGAATCTCGGATTGATAGAGATAGGTACGACCGCGCTCGCCATTCCAGATCACCTGGAATTGTTGATGATGCTCCACGAAGAGCCCATAAGCGACCACGTCGTCCCCGTTCACCACCAGACCGTTCTGACTCAGGTTCTTGTCCCAACCTACATCCTGGCCGTGGTCGGCACGCCAGATCCATGTGTGGTCTATGATCGTGTCGTTGGCGTTGACCTCGAGGTTGCCTACCGTCTTTCCGGTATCGGCGCCACCCTCTCGGAAGAAGATATCGTGCAAAACAGTCGGACGCTCAGAATGGCGATTGTGACTATTCCGTGGTCCGATCTGTATCAGCACAGGAGAGATCTCCGGGCCAGCATCCACGAGCAATCCAGATAGGGTGAGATTGTCGACATCGGCGGTTACGAGCGCAGGTGTCCCGCGGGTCGGCTGCAAGGTGGCGAACCCCAGACCGAGCACAACGGTATCTGGTTTCGTCACGCGGATCGGTTCAGTCAACTGATAGATTCCCGGCGTGAGCAGCAGGTTCCGTCCGCGCCTCAATGCTGCATTGATCGTGGCGGAGGTATCGCGTTCTGGACGTGCTATGTAGAAACGATCCAGAGGGATGTTACGGCCTGTACCTGCAGGCGACGTCCAACTCACACCGGCACTGTCCCTGCGCAAACCGGGAACGTACACGCTCCAGGCTCCCGTTGCGTTTACCTGCAGATAGGGCTTCTCACGTATCACGGGTGTCTGGGCAATTTCGGTGTAGGCCTGCGCCGGCCATGTTCCTGCCGGAGCATGCGGTACACCGACGAAGACCATGTTCCAGTTGGAACCAGACCAACTCGCCCAATCGCTATTCCTTGAGATCCATTGCTGTTGCGTGCCTGAGTCGACGGTGCCATCTACCTGGGTATCCGCCATCCAGCCACCCGATACCCAACCATGGTTCTGGTGCAGCACCAGATTGCCATAGACGTGCACACGACGCATGGGAACGGCCTGAGACACAGCCCATTGCATCGTGCCAGTGGAAGGGGTGACGGCGAGATTCTCAATGCCGCGCCAGAACACGCAGGTTGCATTGTTGTTCGGCAGGCTGGCGTCGGCGTGCACGTTCCCGCTGATGTGCACAGCATCGGGCGTCTCGCCCACACCGCGTACTTCCGTGTAATAGCCGAGGGGGACATCAAGTTTGTATTCGCCCGGCATGAAGAGCATGGCGTACCGCTCGGATCCGAACTCGGCGTGCTGCTCGGCCGCATACACTCGATCGATTGAGGCCTGCATCGCCGCCTGCGACTGCGATGGGTCAAATAGAAGGACGTGGGGCCCCAGGTCGGGGTGAGCGACACGTTGGCCCCAGGCGAGTGCTCCTGACGTAGCCAGCAAGGCGGTTAGGGTCAAACGCGTGAGCGTAAGGCGCCGAATACAGCTCGGCCGGTGTGACATACGCCTTGATGAAGAGTGTGGCTCTGCGATGGGATGCAATGAAAACCTCGTGGTGATCGCTCGTTCAGATCAGTGTGTAAAGATCACACACCGAATGAGCTCTGTCTGGCCGTTCCAATGTCCCAGTGTCGCAGGTTGAGACGATTGCTGAGTATCCAGCTGTGTGGAATGGGTTGTCAACCGGCCTAAACAATGAGTGCTGCGGTATGTAAACCCAACGAGGGGATTTAACACCGTCAAGGGTCGATTCGCCGCGTGTCATCAGATTGACAAAAGCAGCTTGCCGACTGATTTCTCGCCTGCTTCCTGCTACTGCAGGATGCGCAGGCGCTACGGCTCTTCCAGGATGCGAAACCGCCGCGCCACCAGGTCGAGCATCTCGTCACTCATGGCCTGCCTTGCATCTCTTGAGTGCGTCGACATGGAAGCATACAGGTCGCAAGAATTGCGGAGGTCCACAAGGAGCTCGCTTGATCGATGGACGGGAACACCTTGAGTTTGCCGCGGTCATATCGAGGGTTCGGAGCACTCGGTGCCTCCGGCACAAGAAAATATTTCCTGAGACCCGCCTGACGGGTGAATAGCGATCGAGTCTAGACTTCGGTCTGTCAGTGCAGAGCCAGCCGAGATGCATGACTAATTTGCCGACGCTTTGCGATAGTCGAGTACGCGCGAAACGTTGTTCTCCACCCATTGGGTGAGCGCCTGCACGTGGGTCGCAAGCTCACCACCGAGCGGGGTGAGGCTGTATTCCACCTTTGGCGGTTTGGTCGGATACACCACGCGCAGCACAAAGCCATCGGCCTCGAGTGCATGAAGCGAATGCGCGAGCATCCGTTCACTGACTCCTCCTATCCTGCGTGCAAGTTCACTGAAGCGATGGGTTTTTTCCAGAAGCATGACCAGAATTAAAGCACTCCAACGTGATGTGATGTGGTCGAGAACGGTGCGCGAGGGGCAATCAGCGGAATAAACATCACCCTTTTGCCGACGTTTTGCTCGTCTCATCGATTGAACCTGACCAGCCATGGAAGTAGCTTACATCAGTGTACGTACTTACATTTCGTAAGTGTGTCGGATATGCTCGGGAGTGTTGAGAAAGTTCTCAGCCAAGGAGCACAAGCATGATTGTCGTTACAGGAGCAACGGGGCAGCTAGGAAAGCTTGTTGTCGAACGATTGTTGGAGGTGGTGCCGGCAGGGCAGATCGTCGCCGTTGTGCGTGATCCGCAGAAGGCCCAGGCTTTCGCGGCAAAGGGAGTACAGGTGCGGCAGGCCGATTATTCCCGGCCGGACAGCCTAGTTGCCGCATTCACCGGTGCGGACAAGGTGTTGCTCGTCTCTTCGAGCGAGGTCGGCCATCGTGTGCCGCAGCACCAGGCGGTCACCGACGCAGCACGCGCGGCCGGCGTGAAGTTGCTTGCGTATACCAGCATCCTCAACGCCGATGCCTCGGACCTCTTGTTAGCCAAGGAACATCAGCTTACCGAGGCCTATATCCGGGCTTCCGGCGTGCCGTTTACCTTTCTTCGCAATGGGTGGTACACGGAGAATCACACCGGTTCGCTTGCAGCGGCGGTGGAACATGGAGCCGTTCTGGGCGCGGCAAAGGATGGCCGGTTCGCCACCGCAACCCGCGCGGACTATGCCGAGGCCGCCGTCGCTGTGCTGACGGGCGAAGGCCACGAAAACAAGGTGTACGAACTTGGTGGCGACGAGCCCTACACGCTGACCAAGTTTGCGGCTGAAGTGGCACAGCAGGCCAATAAGCCCATCGTCTACAAAGATCTGCCGCAGGAGGAGTATGCCAAAGCTCTGGCCAGCTTCGGGCTTCCGGAGGGACTGGCCCATGCCATTGCAGATGCGGACGCAGGGGCAAGTCGGGGCGAACTCGATACGGGATCACATGATCTCAGCACACTGATCGGCCGCCCGACGACACCGCTTCAGAAGTCGATTGCAGCAGCGCTGTCACGGTAAGGCCACTCAACCGCAACACAAACAATCAAGCGGAGCCTTTCTCGATCTGTATGTCGAGCAAGGCTCAGACGATGGAGAAAACGATGACAGCAGTGCGCTTGCATTACATCTACGATCCGCTGTGCGGCTGGTGCTATGCCGTAGCACCCCTGGTCAAAGCCGCGCGGGAGGTCGCCTCGATCGAGCTTCATGGCGGCGGCATGATGACCGGCGACCGAAGGCAGAAGATCACTCCGGCATGGCGGGACTACGTGGGTCCCCACGATCGTCAGATCAGCCAGGTGACGGGGCAACAGTTTGGCCAGGCGTATCTGAACGGATTGCTTACCGATGATTCCGCATGGCTTGATTCGGAGCCGCCGACCGCAGCCGTCATGGCGGCGGAACAAGTCAAAGGGGCTGGTCTGGATATGCTCGCGCGCCTCTATGAGGCGCATTATGTCGAAGGACGCCGGATCGCGGATGAAGCCGTTCTGGGTGATCTTGCCAGTGAGATCGGATTGGACCACGAAGCCTTCTCGAAGTTCCTGCAGCATTTCCGTGGCGTTGCGGTCAACGCTCATTTCATGGAAAGCCGCAATCTTCTGGGAGCTGTTGGTGCCCGAGGCTATCCGACCTTTGTGATTGAGTGCGACGGCAGGCTGGAACGGCTCGATCATACGCCGTTTTTGGGTAGACCGGATGCTTGGCAGAACGCTCTGAAGAGCATGACCCTTAGCCAGCCTGTGCCGTCGCATGCGGAGGCCATCTGCGGGCCCGATGGTTGTGCAATCTAGCCCGGCTGGAGTGAAAATAGATGGCCAGAAAGGGGTTTATCGGTACTTATCTTTGTTTGCGACATGGCGTTTGTGACCGCGATGGGAAATCTCATGACGAACTACTCCATACCGTCCTCGGGTGCGCAATACAGCAAGAATCCAAGATGACCGCCTCACGCCGAATTTCGCAATGCGCAGACCGTACTGACGAGTTTCAGTTTTTGGCGACAGGATTCCTCTTGCTGTTGCCTAACCCTACCGCACGATGGTCGTGGTGGTACGTTGCACCGGTCTCCGGGCGGAAGAAGTAGGGACTTTCCGAAGGTTTCTCCCGCTTTGCTCAGGGCGAGACTGTCTAACCGCCATCTCTCAACCGAAAGGACATCACCTGTGAAGCCGCCTTGGACTTCGCGTACGCGAGATCACCGGCTTGCAGAGGAGCGACCTCGTACTGAGTGCCGACAGGTCCTCGTCCAACGAAGTATTTTGAACGGAGGAGTGGACGATGTGAAGACCGAGTATTCCCACGATCATGTGCCGATTCATGAGTCCTTGCCGGAGGTTCTGCTCGCCTGGAGCAAACAACGCCCGCAGACAGAAGAGGATGGATGTTCCCGAATCGGCTGTCGAGCAAGCACTGCTACTCAACGAAGATCTAGAAGCGGTATCTCCGGCCTGCTGGTCCCAATTTGGGATTGGGTCCGATCAGCTGGCACACGTTCCGTCACGTGTACCGGTCCTGGCTTGATCAGACCGGTGGGCCGATGAAGGTCCGACAGGAACTCATGCGTTACGACTCCATCCAGACCAAAATGAATGTGTATGGACAGGCAATGCCCGGATTGAAGAGGGAAGCTAATGGAAAGTTGTCACGATGGTACTCAAGCCCTTACGAGCGAGCGCCTAAAGTAACCATTTTCTTATTGGGAGTGAATCGGTTCTTCTGATTCTCTCTAAGTTGCCGATTTTTATTGGTTGCGGGGGTAGGATTTGAACCTACGACCTTTGGGTTATGAGCCCAACGAGCTACCGGGCTGCTCCACCCCGCATTCCCAATATAGGCTTGATGGCAGGGATCGTCAAGGTAGATCGGGCTGTGGGGAATAGTGAGACGGCTCTGTGGAGTGCTGATCCATCTGCCGGTGGAGTGGATCCTATAGAGCCAGCGTGGCGCGGGAGCCTGGGGTTTCTGATGAGTTTTGGTGTCCTAATCGTTTCTGTATCTCGATCTCTCTGCAGGTCTGTTGTTTTCTCTCACTTGCAGATCTCCCTACCTGTCTCGTTCCAAAATGGGAGGCAATTCGGAGATTTCGCTGGGATCTCCGCAGGAGCTTTCCGCGACTGCATCTCAGGAGCTAGTGGGGTGCCGTAACCGCAAGCCAAGTGGAGACCGGATCTGCCGAGCGAGTGGGAGCACCGGAACTTTCTGCCGGAAACCGCGTCTCTGACAGAAGTCGGGATCGCCTCTCCTCCGTCCCATGGCGGAAGGAAGCTAGCGGAGGCAAACCGACTAGGAGTTCTTCAGGTATGACGATGAGCAAGCGTGGTCGCATGAAGGGAAGTGCGGTTCTGTTGGGTGGGTTGACCCTGGTGCTGGTACCGGGGTTGGGTTCGGTGGCGCAGGGCGTGAACGGTGCTAATGGAACTCCGGATGCGCAGACAGAGGCAAATGTGTTGAAGGCTTTGGCGGCGGCGCCTGAGCTTTCGACGCAGAACGTTCAGTCCTCCACGGTATACGGCGTGGTGACGCTGACGGGAACCGTGAAGACGGAGGCCATGCGTACGCGGGCGGAGAACCTGGTGGCGCGCGCTACGGGCGTGACGAAGGTCGTGGATGAGTTGACGCTGGGGGCAAGTCCAGCAGTAGACACCACGCAGGCTTCTCCTGACGGTGCCAGCCAGCTTGTGTTGCAGTCGGACGGGAGCTATGCGCCGGCGGCTCCGGCGCAGCCGGCCACGCCGTATCAGGGAGGCGAGAACGGTGCGTCCACGCTGCCTCCGGGCTATGCCAACGGGGCGACGGCCTATGGGCAGCAGACGCCGGGGGATCAGGGCTACAGCCAGCAAGCTCCGAATCAGGGCGGCTATAACCAGCAGCCCGGAGCGCCCGGCAACGGCTATCCGCAACAGCAGCCCTATCCGCAACAGCAGCCCTATCCGCAGCAGCCTTACGCCCAGCAGCCGAATCCGCAGGCCGGGTACGGCAATCCGGCTCCGCCCAGCGGGTATGGGCAACAGGGCTACGCCGCGCAGCCAGGGTACCCGCCACAGGGGGCGTACGCTCCGCAGGGCGGACAGCCGGGCGGTCAGGTGGTGACGGTGGCGCCCGGCGCGCTGCTGCGGGTGCGGATCAACCGTGGCCTGGACTCCAATCACATTGCGATCGGTACGCCCTTTGACGGAACGGTGCTGAGCGATGTGGCCGCGGACGGCCAGATTGCGATTCCACGCGGGGCTTCGGTGCAGGGCGTGGTGGTGGATTCGAAGAAGGCCGGAGCGCTGAAGGGCGGAGGTGAGTTGTCGCTGCAGATCGACAATGTGATGCTTGGCGGCGTGAGCTACCCTGTCGCCTCCGACATTTGGCAGCGTGAAGGTGGGAGTAAGACGGCTCGTACAGTGAACAGCGCCCTTGGCTTTGGAGCACTCGGGGCCATCATCGGTGGCGTGGCTGGCGGTGGAGCGGGTGCGGCGATCGGCGCAGGCGTGGGAGCCGGAGCCGGTGTGGCTGGATCGGCAGCTTCGGGCGGCGGACGGGTGATTGTGCCTCCGGAAGCTGTATTGAGCTTCCACTTGGCACAGCCAGTCACGGTGAAAACCGTCTCAGAGGCGGAGATGCAGCGGCTGGCGTATGGCGCGGGGCCCGGACAGGGTGGGCAACCCATCGTGCGGCGCCGCTACGCTCCGTATCCTCAGCAACCGGGGTACCCCTACCCCTTTTAACACTGCATGAGGGAGCCGCCAGAAAAGAACGAAATAAACGGGCAGGGCCAAAGGGTTCCTGCCCGCTTCGTTGCCGACAGCCTGAAAACCCACTGATTTATACTCGGCTGAGCCATGCCTGCGGCTTCAAGGCGCTCCCATTCCTTGATTTCGCCCGGCATTGGAGTATCGATGCGGGTTGGTGCCGGGTCCTGGACCGCACCCGCGCAGGAAGAGGGCTACGTCCCCCATGATTCGTTTGTTTCAGCAGGACAGCCGAGCGACCAAGGTGGTCTTCGGCGTGGTGATCGGGTTCGCTATTCTGGCCATGGTCGTGACCCTTGTGCCGGGTATTTTCGACAACAGCACCGCTAATAACAGCACGACCTACGCTACGGTGCGTTCGCCGAGCTGGTACGGTCGTCTTTCCGGCGACAGCGTGGCCATTACCAACGCCGAGGTAGAGAACAGCGCGCGGGCACAGCTTCGCCAGCAGCAGATGCCGGAGATGTACCTGCCGTACATCCTGGCGCGCGCCGGGCAGCAGCAGGTAGAGCGCGTGGTGCTGGTGCGCGAGGCCGACCAGCTGGGTTTGCAGGTGGCCAATGCCGATCTGCAGCGTGAGCTGAAGACCGGACCGCTGAGCCAATACCTGTTTCCGGGCGGCCAGTTCATCGGGATGGAAAAGTACCAAGACTTCGTGCAGCAGTTCTTCGGTATCTCGACGGTGCAGTTTGAGTCCGAGGTGAAGCAGGATCTGGAATTGCAGCGGCTCGAAGCATTGGTAACCGGTGGGGTCTCGGTCTCCGACCAGGCGGCGCGGGCGGCGTACCTGAAGCAGGGCGAGAAGGTGAAGTTCGACTACGCCGTGATCTCCTCAGCCGATGTGAAGAAGAACATCAATCCCTCTGACGCGGAGCTGGAGACGTACTTTAAGAACAACGGCGCCAAATACGCGACGGCAATCCCGGAGCAGCGCAAGATCGAATTCTTTGCCGCCGATGCGTCCAACCTGCCTGGCGGCGTGCCGAAGCCGGGCGATGCGGATATCCAGGCGTACTACAACGCCCATGCCGCTGACTACCAGGTCCCGGAAGAGGTAAAGACGCGTCACATCCTGATCACTGTGGCCAAGGGCGCCGATGCCAAGACGGACGCGGCGGCGAAGGCCAAGGCGCAGGCGCTGCTGACACAGATCCAGAGCGGCGCGAGCCTGGCGGAGCTGGCGAAGACGAACTCGGACGACCCGGGCAGCAAGGCGCAGGGTGGTGAGTTGCCGATGATCCCGACGAGCAGCCTGGATCCGGCGTATGCCAAGGCCGCGATGGCGCTCAGCCCGGGGCAGACCTCCGGTCTGGTGCGATCACAGTTCGGCTACCACATCATCCAAACCGAAGAAAAGCAGACCGCGCACACGAAGGGCATAGCCGAGGTGAGGGACGAGATCGCCGGCAAGCTCTCCGCGGAGAAGTTCGCGCAGGCGCAGAGTAACTTTGCCAACCAGCTCGCAGCCGAGGCCAAGAAGAACGGCATGGAAGCCACTGCCAAGGCGCATAGTCTGCAGGTGACCACGACCGACTTCCTGGGCCGCAACGGCACGGTGGCGAGTCTGCCGGATTCGGCCAGTCTGTTGTCGGCGGCGTTCGGCGCGGCCAAGGGCGCGGCTCCGCAGGCGGTGTCGACGGGTGAGGGCTACGCGATCTTCCAGGTGGAAGACGTTCAAGCGGCGCACGCTCCGCTGTTTGCCGATTGGAAGAGCCACGTGCTCGAAGACTACCGTGACGAGAAGGCGCCGGCCCTGATGAACTCCGAGCTGCGCAAGCTGGACGATCTAGCCAAGCAGCGCGGCGACCTCCACAAGGCGGCCGCCGAGATGAATCTTGCGGTGAAGTCCAGCGATCTGGTGGGACAAGATGGGCAGGTAGCCGATCTTGGACCCATGACCGGGGAGGCGGCGGCGATCTTTGCGCTGCCGCAGGGCGGTATTTCGGGACCGCTAAACCTCGGTCCGAATGGCGCCGTGGCGCAGGTAGCCGCCAAGCAGGAGCCGTCCGCGGATGACATGGCCCAGCACGTGGGACCGACGCGCGACAAGCTGGTCGATCAGCAGCGGGCAGAGGTGTTCAACGTCTTTGCCGGCACGCTGATGGATCACTACCAGCGTGCGGGTGCGATCATCTACAGCCGCAAGCCGACCGGCCTGCCGTTGGGCAGTTAGCGAATGAAGTCCTCCTTGCCGGCCGTTGCATCTCGTGGATGGGGTGCAAAGTCCTAGGGGGGAGGTTGCAGTTGAAATGCTTGTTCCTGCGGGAGACCCAATGAATCCTGAGCGCCTGTCCGGCGTCCTGTTGCATATCACGTCCTTGCCGTCCTACGGGGGCATCGGCGACTTCGGTCCCGCGGCGTACGAGTTTGTCGATTTTCTGGTCGCCGCCAAGCAGCGTTTGTGGCAGGTGCTGCCGCTGAATCCGACGGGATACGGCAGCTCGCCGTACTCCGCGCTTTCGGCCTTCGCGGGCAATGCCCTGCTGATCAGCCTGGAGCGCCTGGTGCAGGCGGGATGGCTGACGGCGGACCGCATCGAGGGCTTACCCGGGCACAATGGCCCCTGCGACTTCGGGCTGGCGCAGGAAAAGAAGGAGCCGCTGATTGAAGAAGCGGCAGCCAACTTTCTCGACCAAGCCTCGGCTGCGGATCGTCTGCGATTTCAGAAGTTTGTGCAGGAAAACAGCTCCTGGCTGACCGATTGGGCGCTCTACGCCGTGCTGCGGCGGCGCTTTGGGCTCAAGCTCTGGGTGGAGTGGCCGGCGGAGTATGCCCGTCGAGATGAAACGACGATGGCCAACGTGCTGAACGAGAGCGGGCGTGAGCTCGCCATCGAACAGGCGGTGCAGTTCCTATTCCAGGAACAGTGGGCGGATCTGCGGGCCTACTGTGCCGAGAAGAAGGTGCAGATTCTGGGCGACGTGGCCATTTTCGTCTCTTACGACAGCGCCGACGTGTGGACCCATCCGGAGATCTTTGAGCTGGATGAAAACCGCAAGCCGACCCGCGTCTCGGGGGTGCCACCCGATTATTTCTCCGAGACGGGCCAGCGTTGGGGCAACCCGCTGTATCACTGGTCGCTGTTGGAAGAGCATGGCTTCGACTGGTGGGTGGCCCGTTTCCGGCGTGCGTTGGCCCTGTACGACAGCGTACGACTAGACCACTTTCGCGGCTTCGAAGCGTACTGGTCCATCTCCGCGGAGGAAGAGACCGCAATGAACGGGCACTGGGTGAAGGCACCCGGGCACGCGCTTTTTAAGCGATTGAAAGAGATCTTCGGGACCTTGCCGTTTCTGGCGGAAGATCTCGGTGTGATCACGCCCGAGGTGGACGACCTTCGTGAGTTCTTCGGCATGCCGGGCATGCGGATTCTGCAGTTCGGCTTTGCGGAACGCGGCGAACATCTGTACCTGCCGCATCGCTATGTGCCCAATACAGTCGTCTACACCGGCACCCACGACAACAACACCACGTTGGGCTGGTGGCGTGAAGACACAACGGCCGTGGAGCGGGAACATGTGCAGATCTACGCACGTCCGATTGAGCACGACGGCGATGTGGTGTGGACAATGATCAAGCTGGCGGCTACATCGGTGGCTAACACCTGCGTCTTTCCCATGCAGGATATCTTGCACCTAGGCAGCGAGGCGCGCATGAACCGGCCTTCGGCCCCGGAGGGCAACTGGACCTGGCGCTACCGGCGCGACGATCTGCACCCGGATTTCGCGCTGAAGATGGCGGCCATTTCGGAGATGACGGATCGCGACGGACGGCCGAAGAAGTCGGACGGCGGTATCGCGGGCGGACCGACGGATCAGGCGCATCTGCGGGGTGAGGAAGGCGCGACGCGCTAGGCTTCACGCAGCAGGCGTAACGCGCATGAGGCAGGGCCTTTGTGTGCGTCCGGTGCAGGTACACTGAGGAAGAGAAAACTGAAGGAGAAACACTGTGCCCCTGTCCGGAGAAGCCATTCGCACCATGAACTATGTCGATGATATCGCGGTGACGCTGCGCCGCATTCTGTCCGTTATGCCGGTGCTGACTCCCGAAGAGCGCACGCGGGTTGCCGAATACATCCGGCAGACAGAGCCGAGCTACGACTCCGTCCTTGCCGCGCTGGATACAAAATCCTAGGAACATAGCCAGATGTCGACATCATCAGCTAACGGAGGCGCCGGGGACATCGGCGCCTTCACTATTCGCAAGGTGGCGGTGATCGGCGCCGGCGGACTGGGCAGGGCGTTTGCGCTGCGTTGCGCAAGGGCCGGCTTCGCCACGGTTTTGGAAGACGTGATGCCGGCCAAGCTGCGGCAGGCACGTGAAGAGTTTGGTGAATTGACCGCGGCGGTGCCCGAAGGGGCCGCATTGCTGAGCTTCGCGCTTACCGTCGAGGATGCGGTGCGGGACGCCGATGTGGCGATCGACTTCGTGCCGGACGAGCTGGAGTCGAAGCTGGAGATCTTCAGTCTGATCGACCGGATGGCCCCGCCCAAGACCGTGCTCTGCACGCCGACGAGCGTGCTGAGCATCTCGGATCTGGCGTCGTGCACGTACCGTGCGGACCGCTGCGTGGCGCTGCGGGCCGCAGGGGACCTGCTGGACGGGCCGATGCTGCTGGTTCCAGGAGTAAAGGTGGGTGCGGAGGTTTTGAGTGCCGTACAGACCTGGCTCGAGGCGATGGGATTGGCTGTGAGCGCAGGGCAGGATCTTCTAGCGATCTAATGTCTTCTAGCAGCCTAATGTCTTCCAGCAGCCTAATGTCTTCCAGCAGCCTAATGTCTTCCAGCAGCCTAATGTCTTCCAGCAGCCTAATGTCTTCTAGCGGTCTAGTGAATGTCGTGTCACCAACATTCACCCCAGAGCGGCAGTGTTGCAGCAGCGCCCTGTTCGTGTTCAGGCGTAGCGGTCGGCGTGGTCCCGGCCATAGATCGGGGTGAGGCAGAGCAGCAGCAGACCTTCCACCAGAATCACGCCTTCCAGCCGGGTGGACAGCACGTGCAGCCGGTCAAAGTGAATGTGCGCGGGAGCATCGGCGGGTGCAGTGGAAACATCGCCGCCCAGGGTGAGGCGATCGGTCTCCATGTGCGGCAGCACAGACTGCTGCAGGTAAAGCGTGAGCCCCATCATGGAGATGACCAGGACGATCTCTGCCGCCCTGGCTGGGTGCGAGTCACCCTGCGTCGCCAATAGCGCGAGGGTAAAGAACAGGTACAGTGCACCGGCGATGAGGCCAAGGCGGTGCAGCATGAGCAGACTGCCGCGAACCACCAGAGCGGCCTCATGCACCGAGGGCAGGACCTTGAAGGAGACGCCGGCCACGACGATAAAAAAGACGATGCCGCCCACCCAGATCGCCAGGGGAAGAAGCCGAAGCATGCGCAGGGCTATTTTCATGCGTCTCTCGGGCCCGGGTGGACCCGTTCTTCAGCGTCCGCCAGGGTTTCTGCGCGGGTCGAGGGGGAGAGGCTGGTTTCGCCGTAGGGCACAGCTGAGGCATTAGGGGACACCGCTGCGGAGACCGGCGAGTTTGCAGCACTGCCGCGACGAAGAACGCGCCCCAGCACCAACTCCATGGCAGATTTTAGGCTTCGGTACTCGGATTCGGGAATGTGCTGCTGCAGACGCTCGGTCTCCAGCAGAAAGAGCTCTTCCTTCAGTGCGGCAAGCATGGCCTCGTGATGCGAGAGTGCCGCCTGCGTCGGCATGGGGCCGGTGCCTGGCGCGAGGGAGCCTGGAGCAGCGGCCCCATGCTCGCCGGGGGCGCCGGAGGGCTTGCGCAGCAGAAAGCCTGCCGCTGCAGCGAGAAGCAGGGCCAGGCCGGAGAGGATCCACCATTTGTACTTGGCCCAGGGATCACGGTCGCCGGTCTCGTCCAACGGCTCGTTCAGGCCGCGGCCGCCGGCCAGCGGCGAGTTGCTGACCGTGGGAGCGCTGGCATCGCTGTTGGGAGCCGGGTTCGCCGTGCTGGCGTTGGGACCCCCGCCGTTGGGGCCGGCTCCGGCATTGCCGCCGGAGTTGGCGTCAGGCAAGGTGCCCGTGCCGGAGACGGTGAACTGCGGTCCGTTGCCGGCGGGCGCGTCCTGCGCGATCAGGGTCTGGGTTCCGGGTTTGCCTGGTTGGCGAGCCAGCAGCGATCCGAGACCCGGAGTGACCTTCATGCTCGTGGGCAGAAGCACGGCGAAGGTCTTCACGGTGGAGGTCAGCTGCGGGGTGAAGGTGTAGGAGCCCGTGTAGGGCATGGTGTAGGCGATGCCGAACTGGGTTTCGCCGGGACGCAAGGGAAACAGAAAGCTGTAATGGCCGGGGTCCGAGCGCGGCACGGCCGGCGTCTGCACGGGCATGCCGCCCTGGGTGATGGCACCGGTGCGGCCGATCAGGGAGCCTTTGGGCAGGTAAAACTCATAGCCATTGGGACCGAACTGGGTGCGGGGCGGGGCTGATGTGTTGAGCACCTGCAGCACTTCCACGACGTGCAGCTCGGTCGGCGTCGCTTCGACGTGCAGCTCCTCCACCTCGGTGCCGACGCCGGGCACGTTGGGCGCGGCGTCATAGACTGTGACGGCTACGGTGTGCTGGTCCGGCTGCACCGGCTGAAAGTAGGCGGCTTTCTCATGCGTGACGCGGACAAGGTGAATGCCATCGTCGGGAACTTCGAGTGAGAAGTGGCCGTGTGCGTCCGTGGTGGTGCGGGTGGATTCCTGCATGCCCTGCTGCAGCTGGATCAGCACGACCTGGTCGCCGGCGGCGGGCTTGCCGTTGGTCTTGTTGGTCACTGTACCGGTAAGCGGTTGCGCTGCCCAGGCCGAAAGACCAGCCAGAGCCAGCAACGCGGGCAGGAATGCACTTGTACGGACGTTAAGACGGAAAGGAAACACAGACTCAGGATACGTCACAGGGGTTCAAGCTCCACGGCGCTTGCCATGGGAGTTTCATCCGCCCAGTGTTTCCATCTCCGCCAGCACGCCGGCGGCCTCATGCTCCAATTCGGCTCGTTGGTGGCCGTAGTCGTCCTCGGGAAACTTGCCGGCGCGGTATTCAAAGTTCAGATCGCGCAGGTTGTCGTAGATGACGTCCTTGCGCTCACGCAAGTAGTCGAGGCGGGTCTTTTCCTGCTGCGGCGCCGCAAGATTTTTTCGATCCGGACTGAAGATGTACACCACACAGCCGATCAGGAGAAGCAGGCACGGAACGATGGTCTGGAGATTCATAAGTGGGAGGCCGGCGAGTGCGAAAGCAGCCAGACTGTAGTCTAATCGCGCCCATGAGGTTGTTTTTCGCGGTACGCAGTTGCTCTCGGACGGCGGTCTGCAGCGGCTCTCGAACAAAGGGACGCCCCCGCAAGCCGATCTTCGTCGCGGTTTTCGGGGCGGTGCTCTGTTTCGGACTTTTCCCGGCCAGCAGGTGGGCCGGGGCGCAGGGCAACGGACGGCCGGAGGCGCTGCATACCGACCCGTTGAATCTGGACCCGCTGGTCCGGCAGGGTTTCGAACACTTCTACAACTTGGATTACGACGGCGCTCAAAAGATCTTCACAACGATCGCCCAGGCGCACCCGGACGACCCGATGGGGTGGAACTACACTCTGCTGACGACGATCTTTCGCGAGCTCTACCACCAGGATCTGCTGGACACAACCTACTACGCACACGACAGCTTTCTTTCTAGCAAGCGCGACGTCAGCATTCCGCCGGCGGCGCGTGCGGCCATTGAAGGGCTCACGGACAAGGTAATCGGGATGTGCGATGCGCGCCTGAAGATCAATCCCGACGACAAAAACGCGTTGTTCGCGCGAGGCTATGCACGCGGTCTGCATGCCTCCTTCGTCACCCTGGCGGACCACCAGTTTGCGGCGGCGGCGCGGCAGGGCTACGCCGCGCGCAACGACTCCGAGGCGGTGCTGAAGCTCGATCCGCAGTATGCCGATGCGGAGATGGCGATCGGTATCCAGCAGTTTGCGGTGGCCAGCCTGCCCCGGTTTGTGCGCCTGATGGTGGGCATCATGGGCGTAGGGGGATCCAAGCAGAAGGGCTTGGACCTGCTGCGCGATGCGGCTGCCCACGGCGTGGTGACCAGCGTGCAGGCCCGCACCATCCTGTCGCTCTTTCTGCGCCACGACGGGCGCTATCCGGAGGCTCTGGCGGTGCAGCAGGGGCTGGCGGCGCAGTTTCCGCACGACTTCCTGTTCCGGCTGGAGGTGGCGAATTTGCTGAAGGACGAGGGCCACGGTCCGGAGGCCATTGCGGCCTATAAGCAGGTGCTTGGCGATGCGATGAAGCCGGGGTATTTTGTCGATGCCCGGCTGCAGTTGGCCTACTTCGGCCTGGCGGACACGCTACGGGGCTATAACGACGTTGCCGGCGCCGCGGCAAACTACACGCTTGCCACCGAACAACCGAACAGCAGTGACTGGCTGCGCAAGCGGGCTTTTCTCGACGCCGCCGAGATGGAGGATCTGCTGCATCATCGGCCTGCGGCGATGCGGCTGTACCAGGCGGTGCTGGCGCCGGGCGGCGATCAGTCGCAGGCGGACGCGGCGCGGCGATACCTGCACACGCCATTTACGGGCAAGTAGGTTGGGGAACCACAGTCGCCGCGGCTGCGTATGCTGCATGGGTAACGCCCCGCTTCGGGGCGGATAGGGAGATTAATCATGAATTGCACCGTGTGCGGACGAACTTCGGAAACGACGGCCCAGTTTTGCAGCAGCTGCGGCACGGCGCTGGTGGGAACAGGGATGCCCATACGGTCCGCGCCGGCCTCGACCCGGCTGGTGCGTCCTCGCGAGGGACGGATGATCGCGGGCGTCTGCGCCGGTTTTGCCGAGGCCTACCGCTGGGATGTGACGATCGTGCGTCTGCTGGTGGTGCTCTCCGTCTTGTTCGCCGGCTTGCCGCTGCTGGCCTATCTGGCGGCCTGGGTGGTGATGCCGAACGCGCAGTACGCGCTGCCGGCGCAGGCGGGTGCCGGTCCGGGTAGCATGGTGCTGTGAGCCCGTCTTTCCCGAGTCTTTTTCCTGCCCCTCGTCCTTTGCGCTATCAAGACGGTTTGCTGACGCTCTCTGGAGCGCCTATGGGTGAACTCGCCGCCAGGTACGGAACGCCGCTGTATGTGTACTCCGGCGACGATTTGCGCGGTCGGGTTGCGTTGTTTGAGCAGAACTTTGCCGGGCTGGCGCACACGGTGTGTTATGCCGTGAAAGCGAACTCCTCGCTGGCGCTGCTGCGCCTGCTGGGGGAGTGCGGTTGCGGCTTTGACATCGTCTCCGGCGGGGAGCTGGAGCGGGTGCGGCGGGCGGCGCCCGAGGCGCTGGGGCGGGTGGTGTTTTCGGGTGTCGGCAAGCAGGCCTGGGAGCTGGACCGGGCGCTCGCGGCGGGCATACTGCTCTTCAATGTGGAAAGCGAAGCCGAACTGGCGTTGCTGGCTTCCCGGGCGGAGGCCTGCGGCAAGCCGGCGCGGGTCGCCCTGCGCGTGAACCCGGACGTGGCGGTCGAAACGCACCCGTATATTTCGACGGGGCTGCGGCAGCACAAGTTCGGGATCGGGATAGAACGGGCGCGCGCGATCTATGCGGGAATGCGGGGCCACAGCTGGCTGCAACCGGCGGCCGTGAGTGTGCACATCGGTTCCCAGATCCGGGACGTCGCTCCCTTTGCCGAGTCGGTCAACCGTGTCTGCAGCCTGATTGCGGAGCTGCGCTCGGATGGGCATGTGATCAGCACCATCGATGTCGGGGGCGGGTTCGGGATCGAGTACGGCCAGGCGGATTTCGATCCCGGGGCCCGAGTGGCGGAGTACGCCGACGCCCTGAAAAATGCCCTGCACGGGAAGGATCTGCATGTGCTGCTGGAGCCGGGACGTTTCTTGATCGCGCAGGCGGGCGTTCTGCTGACGCGGGTGCTGTACACCAAGGCCAACGGAGCCAAGCGGTTCGTGGTGGCCGATGCGGCGATGAACGACCTGATCCGGCCGGCGCTGTACGGTGCACACCATGAGGTGCTGCCGGTGCGGGAGCAGACCGGTGAGATGACCGCGGCGGACCTGGTGGGGCCGGTGTGCGAGAGCGGCGACTTTCTGGCCCGCGACCGTGCCTTGCCGGCTCTGGCCGACGGCGATCTGCTGGCGGTGCTGGACGCGGGAGCCTATGGGATGAGCTTGAGTTCGAACTACAACACCCGCGCACGGCCTGCGGAGGTGCTGGTCGAAGAGGGCGCGGCGCGGCTGATCCGGCGGCGTGAAAGCTTCGACGAAATGCTGGCCGCGGAGATCCTGTGACGCATTTCGGGACACAAGAGAAACAGCAGGCCTGCATGGTAAAATCACCCCGCAGCGCTGCTTTGCAGGCGAACGTAACGACAGGCAGCGCATTTCATCTTGAAGCAAAGTCTTAAGCGAAGCTAAGGGGTAGAGCATGTCCGGCCACTCAAAATGGGCGACCATCAAGCATAAGAAAGGCGCGCTGGACGCAAAGCGCGGAAAGATCTTCACCCGCCTGATCAAGGAAATCATGGTGGCAGCCAAGGGCGGCGGCGGCGACCCGGACGGCAACCCCCGTCTCCGCACCGCGGTGCTGGCGGCCAAGGCCGAAAACATGCCCCAGGACAACATCAAGCGCGCCATTCAGCGCGGCACGGGCGAGATCGAAGGCGCGAGCTACGAGGAGATTGTCTACGAGGGCTACGGCCCCGGCGGCGTGGCGGTGATCGTCGATGTGCTCACGGACAATCGCAACCGGGCGGTCAGCGAGATCCGTCATGCCTTTTCGAAGAACGGCGGCAACCTGGGCGAGTCCGGCTCAGTCGGCTACATGTTCACGAAAAAGGGCCTGATCGTGGTGGCGAAAGAGGCCGCGAGTGAGGACAAGCTGACCGAGATCGTTCTTGATGCGGGCGCCGAGGATTTGAGCGAGGACGGCGACTACTGGGAGATCACGACCGCTCCCGAGGATCACGAAGCCGTGGCCGCCGCGATCAAGAAGGCCGGCATCACGCCCGAAAACTCCGAGGTCACCATGCTGCCGACAATTTATCAGAAGCTCGAGGGCACGCAAGCCAGCGCCATGATGCGGCTGCTGGAGACGTTGGAAGAGCTCGACGATGCGCAGAACGTGTACTCCAACTTCGACATGGATGAGGCGATGGCCTCGGCCTGAGCTAACGTCAGCGGATGATGAGAAGGCCGCCAGTTCGTCTGGCGGCCTTCGGTTGTGAGGGAAGATTTGATCGGGAACTATCGATTTCTTGCTGTATTGGCCGCCCTAGCCTTCTCATGCGGCGCGGATGCCAGGGCACAAACCGAGAATGGGCGACTGGTGGAATCGCCCGTCCGCCAGCAGGCCAACAGCATGCCCCTAGAGCTCGGTGCTTTGTTTCAGGGCGGCGTGGGCCTGACGGAAAACCGTGGCGGCTTCCGGCTCCTGCTGGCGGGTGCGCATGTGGGCAAGGTGCTGACGCCGGAGCTGGGGACCGGGCTTTTCCGCGGCAACTTTGAGTATGCCGGCGAGATCATTCCATACTGGCAATCGTTTACGCCGACGTTCGAGCGCATCAAGTGCCCGGCGGTGCCGACCGGGACGATGGTCAATCCGAATACCTGCAGCGCGCCCTACACCGTCGGTGGAACCTACTCGGGCGTGACGATCACGCCTATCATTCTGCGCTGGAACTTCACCCACGGCCGTCGTTTGATGCCCTGGGCACAGGCCGCGGGTGGGCTGCTGTGGACCAATCACAAATATCCGGGCTATGGCGATACGGGGCCGCAGGACGTGAACGAGTCCGGTCCCAACGCGGACACAAGTGTTTGGAATTTCACGCCGCAGGGCGGCATTGGCGTGCATTATTTCGTCAAGCCGCGGCGCTCTGTAGATTTCAGCGCGAATGCGGTGCACATCTCCAGCGCCAGCCTGGGCGACCGCAACCCGGGGGTAAATGCCAGCGTGCAGTTCTCGGTCGGTTACAGCTGGTGGAAGTCGAAGGAATAGGGACCTCGCGCGCGCCACTGTGTCATATCGAATCAGCCAATGTTTGATCCAAATGCCATCGTCGAATGTGTCCCGAATTTCTCGGAGGGGTTGGACCCTGAGAAGGTTCAGGCGATCGTGCGTTCCATGCAGGTCCCGGGTGTTTTCCTGCTGGATTGGTCGGCGGACCGGGATCACAACCGCAGCGTGGTGACGGTAGCCGGGGCGCCGGAGGCCGTGGTGGAAGCCGCCGTGCGCGGGGCGGGGAAGGCCGCTTCGCTGATCGACCTGACGCAGCAGCGGGGCGAGCACCCGCGCATCGGCGCCGCGGACGTGATCCCGTTTGTCCCGGTTCGCGACATTTCCCTGGTGCAGTGTGCCGTTCTGGCGCGGCAGGCGGGGATGGCGATCGCGCAGAGGTTCGGAATTCCGGTGTACCTGTATGAGGCTGCCGCTTCGCGACCGGACCGCGTGAACCTGGAGGATGTGCGCCGCGGACAGTTTGAGGGTTTGCTGAAGGATGCCGTGCGCGATGCGGCGCGCCGGCCGGATATCGGCGGCCCGGAGCTGCATCCGCAGGCCGGTGCGAGCGCGGTGGGTGCCCGCCGGTTTTTGATCGCCTACAACATTTACTTAAAAGACCGTGAAAGAGGCCCTGAAATCAGCGTGGCGCGGCAGATTGCCCGTGAGGTGCGGGCCTCCAACGGTGGACTTTCCGGAATCAAAGCGATGGGAGTAGTCGCCAACGGGCGAGCCCAGGTGAGCATGAACATCACTGATTTTGAGCGGACGCCCTTGTCGCGCGCCTGTACGGCGGTACGCGAGATTGCCCTGCAGCATGGGGCGGAGTTGGCGGAAGGGGAGCTGATCGGTCTTATCCCCGAAAAGGCGTATGAGCCGAACGCGGATTGGGCACGTCAAACCGTAGGGTTCGACCCGGAGTTGAAGATTCTGGAGCGGCGACTGCGTCGCCCTCTCCCCTGGCCGTGACTCCCGGAAAAGGGCATTGCGACGGGCCGGATATCAGAGAACAATGGACGTTGCTTCCGAGAGGGAGCGGCGTGTTGGGAGCGGTAATCATGGGTAAAGACAGGCAGCACGGCTTGAATGGATGGATTGCGGCCGGAGTGGCGGCGTGGATGGGACTGGGCTCGGCGGCGCACGCGGCGCAGTTGAGCGGAGATGCGCGCTCGTCGATCCCGCGGGATGTGCAGCAGATCATCGTGGTGGACTATCGCGCCATGCAGAACTCGCCCGCGGCGATGCAACTAAAAGACCGTGTTCTGCCGCCTGAGCTGAAGCGGCTGGAGACGGCGCTAAAGACCTCCGGTCTGAAGGTCGATCAGGATGCCGACACGCTGGCATTTGCGGCGTTTCACATTAGCGAAGGCGGCGCGCGCGTGATTGGTGTCGCCCAGGGCCAGTTCCAGACCCAGTCGATTATGGCTGCATTTGCCAAAAACAAGACCAAGCCCATTCTGCTGCGCAATAACAGCATTTATCCCATGGGCGCCTCTGGCATGAGCGTCGCCTTCCTAAACCAGACGACGATGGTCTTCGGCGATCAGGCCGCCGTGCGGGCCGCCCTCGATGCACGGGACGGTCTGACGCCGAACTTTCTACAAAACGGCGAAATGGTCGGCGAGATGGGGGCTGTGGATTCCAAGGCTGTGTGGAGTTTGCTGGATCAGAAGGGTACACAGACCATGATGCGCAGCGTCCTGGGCGAGGCGGCGCAGTTGGCCGACTATGACACCGTGAAGAACCGGATGAAGTCGGCGCGCTACACCATGGACTTCGGCAACGGCGTACGTTTCAATATGGCCGTGGTGATGTCCGACTCGGTAACCGCTGCGACGGCTGCGACGCTGATGAAGGGTGTCATGATCCTGCGGAAGTCGGGCGGGTCACCCATTGAGAAGTCGGCGTTGGACGACACCACAATCGACTCGAGCTCCGGAACGCTCACAGTGGATTACAACTCGTCGGACGGACAGTTTGCCACGTTGCTGACTTCACCCCTTTTTCAGCAGGTCGTAAAGTAATCAGCGGAAGGAAGGGCGGCACCAGCCGCCCTTCTCCCATTGTCCAAAGGATCGAGGATTAAGCCTGCAGCTTACTCGGCGCGACTGGTGAGGCTGCCATGGGCCTCGGTACATCGCTTCATCACAGCCGCTCGCAGGCGTTCTGACAGGGCCTCTGGAAACTCGTATGTCTCCTGGCGGCGGTAGATAGAGATCGTCTGTTGCGTGGTGCTGACAACGACCTCGCAGTGATGACAGCTACCGAGGTGTTGTTTTACCTCGGCCAAGAGCTCGGGTTCAATTTGACCGTCGAAGTAGTCGGTCAGTTTGGCAAGAAACTCCGTGCAGTTCACTGCGATCCCTCTTTCTTCTGCCGGAAGTAACGGCTGAGCCGCTCCCGAAGCTGCAGACGGGCGCGAAGCAGCCTTGACTTAACGGCCGGGATGCTCAGTCCGAGCGCTTCAGCCGTCTCCTCCGTTGACAGGCTTTCGATGTCGCGGAGGGTGAAAACGGTGCGGAAACCTGGGGGTAGGCCGGCAATCGTTTTACGCAGGATGTCTCCCAATTCGGACTGGGAGAAGATCTGTTCCGGATTGGGACGCCACTCGGCAAAGTCGCGAGGGATGGCGCCCTCTTCGGTCTCAACGTCCTGATCCATGGACACGGTACGCGAGGTCTTACGGCGACGCAGTCGCATCAGGCTTTCGTTCACCGCAATGCGAACCAGCCAAGTGGAGAATTTGGAGTTGCCCTGAAACTGTTCGAGCTTCTGGAAGGCCTTAAAGAAGACATCCTGGGTAATGTCTTCGGCGTCCTCCCGATTTTGCGTAATGTGAAGCGCCGTCCGGTAGATCTGCCGGTCGTACTGCCGCACGAGCACCTCAAAGGCCGCGGTGTCACCGGCCTTGGCGCGTTCGACAAGGGCTACATCCGGGTGAGGCTCGACAGCCGGGGGTGCAGCAACCCCTGTCTGCGCGTCGGGTTCAACAAGAGTAGATGGATTGGCCGCCATAATCCCTTTCAGTGTACTTCGAGCCAAGCCAAGGGCGTGTGTCCCGAAAAAGAGCACTTGCGCCGAGTGGGTGCCTCTTCCGTATCCCGTCTGGTTCTTTGCCCCACGGAAGGCAAACACAGGAGGCGTCGTTCGCAGTAGATTCAAGGAAGGAGTGCCCCATGACAAGCCGGTACGCTCTTGCTTTACTGGTTACCTTTGGCCTGGCGCTGCCCTCAGGCCACGCGCAGTCGGGCAAGCATATCGCCGTGCATGCCAAGGGCGCTGCCGGTCTGCACCACGTGGTCTCGCGCGGTGCGGCGGCGGGGTCTGCGACGCACGGTCATGCGGCAACAGGGGACCGGCACGCGGGCTCGGTTCGTCATGGGGAGAGCCGGCACGCGGGCAAACATGCCCTGCTGCAACGAGCTTCCCTGCACGGCGTACCGACCGGCCGTCCCTTGGTGGAGCACGCCACGGCCCAAAGCCGGCGATTGAACAGCGCTTTTGTCGCTTCGGCCACGCTTCGGCCCATGGCGCAGCAGTTGCTTTCGACGCGCAGTGCCGCGGCATATAACGGTGTGCTCACCTTCGCGGCGGCGCACCCCGGTGAGGCTGCGGCTGCGGCTGATCTCTCTGTCGGCCACGCGTATGCCCTGGATCATCGTTACGGCGAGGCCGAAGGTGCATTCCGCTCGGCGGCAGGTGCCGGCGAGGCCTTGGCCGATTACGCCGATTACCTCGGAGCGCAGGCGGCAATCGCGGCAAATCACCCCGCCGATGCCATCGCGCTGATGGAGCACTTTGCCGACCGCCATCCGGACAGCCTGTTTGTGCCGGAGGTGCCGGTGCTGCTGGCCAACGCATACATGGCCTCGGGGAATCCGTCGGCTGCGTTGCATGTGCTTCAGCCCATGGCCGGTAGCTCTGCCGGAGGCCGTCTGGACGTTCGTGCTGCGCTGGCCCGCGCCTACCAGGCAACGGGGGATACGGTTGCAGCCGGCGCGCTTTACCGTTCCATTTATCTGGGTGAACCCACCAGCAGCGAGGCGGCGTATGCCCGGTTGCAGCTGACGACGATGAATATCCCGTTGACGGCGGCCGAGCACAAACAGCACGCCGACACGATGTTCAACGACAAGCAGTACAACGAGGCGGCCACCGAATACCGCGCCCTGGAGAAAAACGACGCAACCCTGACCCAGGCGGACCGGGACGCGCTGGAGATCTATGCCGCCGTGTGCGACCTTCGCCTGAAGCGCATCACCCGCGGCGATATCGCGCACCTGCCCGTCACCAGTGACGATACCGCGGCGCTGAAGATGTACCTGGAAGCCGAGTTTGCGCGCAATGAGGGCGCAATTGCCGAGCACGACACCCTGGTCGCCCAGATCGCACAGCAGTATCCAAACAGCCGTTGGCTGGAGGAGGCGCTCTACTCCAGCGGAAACATGTATCTGGTCAAGCGGGACGCGCCCCATGCGATCGCCAACTACATCGACCTGGTGACGCGTTTCCCGCACAGCACGTATGCCCCTAGCGCGCACTGGCGCGCGGCGTGGCTGAACTACCGTCTGCGCAAGAACGCCGACGCCGCCCGGATGTTTGACGAGCAGATTACCCTCTATCCCGGCGGCCAGGAGATCCCCGGCGCCCTGTACTGGCGTGGTCGGCTCTATGAGGACGCCGAAGGGAACTTCGGGCAGGCGCTGAACTACTACCGCGCGTTGAACGGGGCGTATGTAAACAGCTACTACGCGATGCTTGGCAGGCAGCGACTGGCGGTAATTGGTACCCGCGAGGCCGCGACACCGGCTCCGGTGCTGGCCTCGGTGCGGCCGGTGGAGGATCCGCACCTGATCGCTTCCTTGCCGGAGGACGATCCGCACCTGATCAAGGCGCGCCTGTTGGCAAATGCCGCCCTGAATGAGTACATCCGGCCGGAGATTCAGCTCAGTGCCACCTCCGGGCAGTGGGGTGCGCTGGCCGAGGCGCAGATCTATCAAAGCTTCGGGGAGAACGCGCGGGCGCTGCAGGCGATGAAGCGCAGCAAGGTGCCCTTCTCTTCCTTACCCGTCGCCGAGGTGCCGACGGTGTACTGGCAACTGGTGTTTCCGCGGCCGTACTGGCAGCAGCTTTCCACCGATGCTCAGAACCTTGGCCTGGACCCCTATCTTGTCACGTCGCTGATTCGCCAGGAGTCGGAGTTCAATCCCGGGGTCGTGAGCCACGCGAACGCCTGGGGTTTGATGCAGGTCGTCCCGGCAACCGGCAAGGATCTCGCTAGGCAGCAAGGGGAGCGTCACTTCAGCACGAATGAGTTGCTGGACCCCAGTGAAAACATGCGGCTGGGGACCATGTACTTGCGGCAGAAAATCGATCACTACGGAGGGCAAGTAGAGTACGCGTTGGCGGCCTACAACGCCGGCGACGTACCGGTGCGCCAATGGATCGCAAGCGGCGACTACAAGGACATTCCAGAGTGGGTCGAGTCTATCCCGTACACCGAAACCCGCGATTACGTGCAGAGCATCTTGCGTAACCGCGAAATCTACCGTGCCGTGTACGGCGGACGCGAGACCCCTGCCGGGAAACCCGCTCAGGGCTTCTGATGGAAGCTGACCCGACTGACGCCTGCCTGGGCCAAGCCGGGCGTCTGTCGGGTGGGGCAGGGAAAGGCGTCGTGCAGAGCCATACCCAGGCCAAGACGCCGGTCCTCGCCGAGAAGATCCGGATTTTTGTCGAGATACCCGACGTAGGCTCGCACCAAGGCGCTTACAGGAGCGCTGTTGGTGCAGATATTTGTCTGCGTCGTGAGATTGGCCACAAAGCCGTTCAGATAACCCACGCAGTACGAGCCATTCAGCAGATCCGACTGCGACGCTTTGGTGATCGAGGGTAGATCCATCAAGCGGATCTCGGCGCGGCAGACGCGGTACAGCGCGGATCCTTTCGATAGCTCCACGACTGCATCCGCGGCAGGAGGCTGAGCGACAGTGGAGGCAAGCAGGAGAAGGGGCACCAGCATGCTTGCAAGATAGGAGCTGCCACGCCGGATTGAAATACCACCAAGGAGCATAAATCCTTACCCGAGGTCCGGAAGTGTACCAAGCTGAGACAGGGCTGAAACGAGCTAGCTAGTCAATGTACGGGTACAGCTCTTTTGTGGATGGGAGCGATCCGCCTTGTAACAATTTGTCTTGTGGGTACTTCTCCGCAAGCTCCTCCTCAGGCAGATCGATGTCCTCGCGTGTGATTCAGCCGATACAGGCGCGACTTGGTCTCTTGCTGGATGCTGCGTGGCTTCCGACCGAGGCTCCTTCCAGGAAGACACCCACCGCTTGGAAGGCGCATTCTGCACGCCAGGAGCGAGCTCCTGATTCTGAAGTTCAAGTCACTGCGCCTGCTGCGGATTGGGGGCGAGATGTCTTAGGAGGTCAGCTCGGCTTAGACGCGAAACTGCGTCGCGTGACGAAGAGCTGTGGTGCCCGGAGGGGGACTTGAACCCCCACACCCCTTTCGGAGCTACGGATTTTAAGTCCGCTGTGTCTGCCGATTTCACCATCCGGGCGCCTGCTTGATCTTACCAAGCAAAGCGAAACGGCTGCCATTCGGCAGCCGTCGTGTTTGGGGTATGTGAGGTGAGGTTAGTCCCAGGCCAGCGAGCCGCCGTTCTGGTACTCGATGACGCGGGTTTCGAAGAAGTTCTTTTCCTTTTTGAGGTCCATCGCTTCGCTCATCCAGGGGAACGGATTTTCGGTTTCGCCGAAGACCTGCTCGAGGCCGAGTTGGGCGCAACGGCGGTTGGCGATGAAGTGCATGTACTCGCCGCAGGCCTGGGCGCTAAGGCCGAGAAAGCCCTTGGGCATGGTGTCGTGGCTGTAAGCGGCTTCGAGTTCGGCGGCGGTGCGCAGCATGCCGCGAACCTCTTCCTGGAACTCAGCTGTCCAGATGTGCGGGTTTTCGGCTTTAATCTGGTTGATGACGTCAATGCCGAAGTTCAGGTGGATCGACTCATCGCGCAGTATGTATTGGTACTGCTCGGCGATGCCGACCATCTTGTTGCGGCGGCCGAGCGACAGGATCTGCGCGAAGCCGGTATAGAACCACATGCCCTCAAAGACCACGTAAAAGGCAATCAAATCGCGTACGAGCGCCTGGTCGTTCTCGGGCGTACCGGTGGCGAAGTTCGGGTCGGATAGATGCTGCGTGTACTTGATGGCCCAGGCGGCCTTTTCGGTGATGGAGGGCACCTCGCGATACATATTGAAGAGCTCGCCTTCATCCAGGCCGAGCGACTCCACGATGTACTGGAAAGTATGCGTGTGCACCGCCTCTTCGAAGGCCTGGCGCAGAAGGTACTGGCGGCATTCGGGGTTGGTGAGGTGCTTATAGGTGGCGAGCACGATGTTGTTGGCCACCAGAGATTCCGATGCCGCAAAGAAGCCAAGATTGCGCTTGATGGCGCGGCGCTCGTCCTCGCTCAGGCCATTGTTGCTCTTCCACAGGGCGATGTCGGCCTGCATGGAGATCTCGGTCGGCATCCAGTGGTTGTTGCAGCCGGCGAGGTACTTTTCCCAGGCCCACTTGTACTTCAGAGGCAGCAGCTGGTTGACGTCGGCGCGGCAGTTGATCATGGCCTTGTCGTCCACGCGCACGCGGGCGCCACCGCGCTCGATGACGGTGTTGGCCGAGGCGACTGCGGGGTCGGGCGAGACGGAGGGCTGGGCCGAAACGGGGATTACCGAGGGCTCTGTTGTTTCGACACGCACGGAGGTGACGACCGGGACCTTGGCGGCGACGGCGGACGAGGTGGGGGCTGCGGTTTCAGTTGTGTTCCAGTCGTCAAATGTGCTCATGGTGTCCGGTCCTTGGGGTTTCTTCTGTTGCCCTAGTGTATCGCGAGAGCACTACAGGTAGTAGCTCAATAAAGAGTGGGGACGATCCTTTGTGGTGACACACAAGGATCGTCCCCGCTTTGTTGTGGTGACTTACTGGCAGGCTTCGCAAGTCGGATCGTCAATCGCGCACATCTTCGGTGCGGTATCTACGGCGCCTGTGGCGGCGAGCGAGACGGCATTCAGCTTGCCGTCTGTACGCTTCAGGGTGGACTTTTCAACGTGCGTCGCGGAGCGCGAACGCAGGTAGTAGGTCGTCTTGAGGCCGGCGTGCCAGGCTTCGCGGTAGAGCGCGTCCAGCTTTTTGCCGCTGGGCTGCGCGATGTAGAGGTTGAGCGACTGCGCTTGGTCGATCCACTTCTGGCGGCAGGCTGCGGCCTGGATCAGCCACGTGGGTTCGACCTCGAACGAGGTGGCGTAGAGCGACTTCAGGTCCGCCGGGACGCGGTCGATGGAGCCCAGCGATCCGTCGAAATACTTGAGGTCGGAAATCATGACCTCATCCCACATGCCGCGCGCCTTGAGATCGTGCACGAGCGAGGCGTTGGCCACGGTGAAGTCGCCGCTCATGTTGGATTTCACGAACAGGTTCTGGTACGTGGGCTCGATGGACTGCGTGACGCCGCAAATGTTCGAGATCGTCGCCGTGGGTGCGATCGCCATGGTGTTGGAGTGGCGCATGCCGACGGTTTTGACGCGCTCGCGCAGGCCGGACCAGTCGAGCGTGTAGCTGCGGTCCATCTGCAGCGTGTGGCTGCGATTCTGCTGCAGGAGATCGACGGAGTCAGCCGGCAGGATGCCCTTGCTCCAGAGCGAGCCTTCGAAGCTGGCGTAGCGGCCGCGCTCAGCGGCCAGATTCGTCGAGGCCTCGATCGCAAAATAGCTCAGCTGCTCCATGCTGGTGTCGGCGAAGTGCACGGCCTCGGGCGAGCTGAACGGGATGCGCAGGGCGTAAAGCGCGTCCTGGTAGCCCATGATGCCGAGGCCGACGGGGCGGTGCTTGAGGTTGGAGGCGCGCGCCTCGGGCACGGTGTAGAAGTTGATGTCGATGACGTTGTCGAGCATGCGCATCGCCGTGGTAACGGTCTTCTTCAGCCGCGCTACATCAAGGCCCTTGTCCGTGACGTGGTTGGCAAGGTTAACCGAGCCGAGATTGCAGACGGCGATCTCGCGCACGTTGGTGTTCAGCGTGATCTCCGTGCAGAGGTTGGAGCTGTGCACCACGCCGGTGTGCTGTTGCGGCGAGCGCAGGTTGCACGGATCCTTGAAGGTGATCCAGGGGTGACCGGTCTCGAAGACCATCGTGAGCATGCGGCGCCAGAGTTCGAGCGCTTTCAGGGTGCGAAAGACCTTGATCTCGCCGCGTGCGGCCTTGGCCTCGTACTCCTCATACTTCTTCTGGAATGCGCGGCCGTAGAGGTCGTGCAGCTCGGGGACCTCGTCGGGCGAAAACAGCGTCCAGGGGCCGTCGGACTCGACGCGTTCCATGAACAGGTCGGGGATCCAGTTGGCCGTGTTCATATCATGCGTGCGGCGGCGATCGTCGCCGGTGTTCTTGCGCAGATCGAGGAACTCTTCTACGTCTATATGCCACGTCTCGAGATAGCCGCAGACGGCGCCCTTGCGCTTGCCGCCCTGGTTGACGGCGATGGCGGTGTCGTTGGCGACCTTGAGGAAGGGAACCACGCCCTGCGATTCGCCGTTGGTTCCTTTGATATGCGAGCCAAGGCCGCGCACACTGGACCAGTCGTTGCCGAGGCCGCCGGCGTACTTCGACAGCAGGGCGTTGTCCTTGATGGCCTTGAAGATGCCGTCGAGGTCGTCGGCAATGGTGGTAAGGAAGCAGGAGCTGAGCTGTGGGCGCAGGGTGCCGGCGTTGAACAGCGTCGGCGTGGAGCACATGAAGTCGAAGCTGGAGAGCAGCTCGTAAAACTCGATGGCGCGATCGTCGCGGTTGACCTCGCGCATAGCCAGACCCATGCTGACGCGCATGAAAAAGGCCTGCGGCAGCTCAAAGCGCACGCCGCCGCGATGCAGGAAGTAGCGGTCGTAGAGGGTTTGCAGGCCGAGAAATTGAAAGTCGCGGTCACGCTCGGGCTTGAGCGCGGCGGCGAGGCGGGGCAGGTCGAAGGCAGCAAGTTCCTTGTCTAGGATTTCGAGCTTGACGGCCTGTTTGACGAATTCGGGGAAGTAGTCGGCGTACTCGATATCGCGGCTGCGCTGCTGCGAGACGGTGACGGTGCCGGGCATGATGAAGCCGAGCGCCTCGTCGCGCAGGTTGTTCAGCAGCAGGCGGGCGCTGACGTAGGCGTAGTTGGGCTCCTGCTCGACCAGCGAGCGGGCGGCCATGGTCTGGGCTAGACCTAACTCGTGGAGGTGAATGCCGTCGTACAGATTGCGGCGGACCTCGGCCATAACCGCGTCTGGCGAAACGTCGGCGAGACCTTCGCAGGCAATGGCAAGGGTACGCTGCAGGCTCGCTTCGTCGAGCGCCTCAATGCGGCCGTCCTTGAATTGGACATGAAGGCTGGGCTTGGCTTCCGCGGGGGCGGTTTCTTCATAGCGACGCCGTTCCTGTGAGCGCTGCTCACGGTAGAGCACGTAGGCGCGGGCGATCTTGTGCTCCCCGGCACGCATCAGGGCAAGCTCGACCTGGTCCTGCACATCTTCGATGTGGAGGGCACGGGTACCGTCGGTGGCGCGGCGGCGCAGGGCTTCCACGATATGGTCGGTCAGGGATTCGACAGACTCATGAATGCGGCGCGAGGCGGCGGCCCCGGCGCCTTCGACCGCGACAAAAGCCTTGGTCAGCGCGGTAGAGATCTTGGCCGGATCGAATGGGGAGAACTGGCCATTGCGACGGATGACCTGGAGACCGGTGCCACGAGGGGCAGCGCCCACGCCGTTTCCAGAGGTTTGACCCGCCTTATTCAGTTCGGATTCGTAGGGGTGTACGGCGGTTGCGGCCATGGCGCTTGTTCTCCTTCGGAGAGGTCGTCCCGTACGGGAACCTCAATAGGCATCACTATAGCTTGTGGAGGAAGGAACTGCAGCGTCCATCTCTTGTGGATTAGATGTACCGGGTGTGGTTCTCAGCGCAGACTGGGCGCAGGTATGCAGTTCCGTCCCGGATATCCACAGAGGCGCTGGCCAGTAGCTCGGAGCCAGCACCCAAAGTTGTAGGTGAGGAGGTGCGGCCTAAGTTGGCCTGCGTCAAGGTTTACGAGCGGCCGGCCAACTGACCCAAGGCTCCGAGCGAAGCGCGAACTGCCGCTATGGTCCTTTCCACCTCGTCCTCAGTGGTGTTGTGCGTGAGAGTAAATCGAACTGCCGTCTGAGCCAACTCGCGCCCGAAGCCCATGGCGGTGAGCACGTGGGATGGCTCGTCGCTGCCGGCTGCACAGGCTGACCCACTGGAACAGAGGACGCCGCGCTCTTCAAGTTGCAGCAGCACCGCCTCGCCGCTGGTGCCGGGGAAGCAGAAAGAGGCGTTGTTCGGAAGCCGCTCGGTGGGATGACCGGTCAGCACGGCGGTGGGCACCGAGGCAAGAACGCCGGTGATCAGGTGCTCGCGCAGCGACGTGAGACGGTCAGCCGTTATCGTTAGCTCAAGCTGAGCGAGTTCAAGGGCGGTTGCCAAAGCGACGGCACCGGCGACATTTTCGGTGCCCGACCGCCGGCCGCGCTCCTGACCGCCCCCATGCAAAACCGGTTCCAGCATGAGTCGGCCACGGGCAAATAGCGCACCGATGCCCTTAGGCGCCCCGAGTTTATGGCCGGAGAGGCTCATGGCATCAACGCCGAGCGTCTGCACGTGCAGGGAAAGCGCACCACAGGCCTGCACTGCGTCGGTGTGGAAGGGAACACCCTGGCTGCGGGCCAGCGTCGCGAGTTCGGCAATGGGCTGTATCGTACCGACCTCATTGTTGGCCAGCATGACCGAGCAAAGCGTGGTATCCGGACGGATTGCCGCGGCGAAGCGCCCAGGGTCGACGCGTCCGTAGGAGTCCACAGGCAAGTAGGCGATCTCGAAGCCATGATGCCGGGCAAGGTACTCGCAGGAGGCCAAAACCGCCTCATGCTCAATGGCGGTAGTGACGATATGCCGGCCGCGTGGCGCGCCGAGTACGATCCCCTTGATGGCAAGGTTGTCGGCTTCAGTTCCGCCGGAGGTGAAGATGATCTCCCCTGGCCGGCAGCCGAGCTGGGCCGCGACACGCTCGCGCGCCGAGGCCAGGGCCCGGGCCGCCTGGCCGCCCATCTCGTGGTGGCTGGACGGGTTGCCGTAGGTGCCGGCCAGGTAGGGCCACATCGCTTCCAGTACCTCGCGGCGGACGGGTGTGGTCGCGGCTGCGTCGAGATAGATCAACGGGTGGTCCTCAGGCCGTGCGTAAGATGCCGGCGGCCGTCTCGTTCAGGACGTCGAGCCCCAGATCGAGTGAGCGGACGCTGTGGGTCAGGGCACCGACCGAGATGATCTTCACGCCGGTACGGGCAATTTCGGCGACCGTCTCCAGGTTTACCGAGCCGCTGGCTTCGGTGAGAGCCCGGTCCCCGATCAGGGCGACCGCGGTGCGCAGGTCGCTGAGAGAGAAATTGTCGAGCAGAACTGTGTCCACACCGGCGGCCAGGACGGGTTCGATCTGATCGAGACGGTCGACCTCTACCTCAACGTGAGTGGTGTGGGGAAGTTGGGCGCGCGCGCCACGCAGGGCGGTGGTGAGGTCCGCGGTACCCAGGGCGGCCAGATGATTGTCCTTGGCCATGACGGCGTCGGACAACGAAAAACGGTGATTGAAGCCGCCGCCGCAGCGCACGGCATGCCGCTCAAAGTAGCGCAGACCGGGCGTGGTCTTGCGGGTATCGACGATGCGGGCGCCCGTACCGGCGACGGCCGCGACAAAGGCGGCGGTGCGAGTGGCGATGCCGGACAGCCGCTGCACAAGGTTCAGCGCGACGCGCTCGGCCTGCAGGATGGAGCGCGCCGATCCTTCGGCGTTGGCCAGAATGGCCCCGCTGGTGAAGGCCTCGCCGTCCTGATATTTGAATTCCACGGCGATGCCCGGGTCAGTGACCTGCATGGCAGCAGTGAAGAGCTGCGCGCCGCAAAGCACGCCCGGCTCCCGCGCGACCAGGCTGGCGGTGAAACGCGTTTCAGCCGGTACCAGCGTCTGCGAGGTCAGATCGCCCCACGGGGCATCCTCTTCCAGAGCCAGGCGGACGAGCCGGTCGATCGCAGATGGACTTAGCGGGGTCAGCATAGGGCGGGGACCGGCTGCTGCGGCGAGACTTCGCTCGGGTAGGTCGCAGCGGTTGTTTCTAGCAGAGAGACGGGCCGATGGAATTGCTGCGCTTCAAGGGCTTGAGGGAAGTCCGTGCGGGAGTGAGCTCCACGGGATTCTTCCCGCGCCAGTGCGGCGCTGATGACGGCCCTGGCCAATAGAAGTAGGTTCGCGTCTTCAAGCTCCGGCACAGTGCGGCCGCTGACCGTCCAGGATTCAATCGTCCTTAAGGCGTCGCGAAGACCGGCGGCGTCGCGAGAGATGCCGGCGCTCGCCCACATGATCGCTTGCAGGGCTTGACGCGAGGGCATGGGTTGCGTCGTACCGTGAAGGGGGGATGCCGGAAGGGCGATCTCCTGACTGCCCGAAGACTCAAGAACCGGCCAATTCCGCAACGCGGACTCACGGTCCGCCACGAGCAGGTTGGCAGCGCGCCAGGCAAAGACGAGGCTTTCCAGAAGAGAGTTCGAAGCCAGACGGTTGGCCCCATGAACGCCCGTGCAGGCGACCTCACCCACCGCAAACAGTCCTTTCAGCGAGGTACGTCCAGAGGTGTCGGTGCGAATGCCCCCCATCCAGTAATGGGCGGCAGGAGCAACGGGGATCGGCTCCCGGCTCCAGTCGAAGCCGGCGCGGAGACAGGCTGCGTGAATGGTCGGGAAGCGCTGGGCGAGGAAGTCGGCTCCCATGGCTGTGGCATCCAGCAGCACCGGCGTACCCCCCTGACGAATCATCTGGGCCGCAATACCGCGTGCCACCACGTCCCGAGGGGCAAGCTCGGCGTCCGGATGCACCTCCTGCATGAAGCGGGTCCCGTCGGCGGCGCGGAGGACGGCACCATCGCCGCGAACCGCTTCGGAGATCAGAAAACCTCCGGGTGCGGAGAGAGCGGTGGGATGAAACTGGTAAAACTCGACATCGGCCAGCTTCGCCCCGGCTCGCAGCGCCAGAGCGACCCCGTCGCCGGTAGCCACACTGGGATTGGTCGTGTAGGGATAGAGATGCCCGGCGCCGCCGCTGGCCAGAATCACGGCGTCGGCAGCCAACGGGCTTCTGAGCCCCTCTGCGTCGACGATCTCCAGGCCGCAAACGCCCTCCGCATCTTGCAGCAGATCGGCCGCAAAGGTGTGTTCCAGAACCTGGATCGACGCTGCCCGGACCGCCTCCACCAGCGCCATTTCGATGGCCAGTCCCGTGGCATCGCCGCCGGCATGGAGCACGCGGGCACGGGAGTGCGCCGCCTCCAAACCTCGCGCCAGCTCGCCATGTTTGCGATCAAAGGCCACGCCAAGCTCAATCAGCTCGCGAACCCGGTCCGGGCCTTCGGCGCAAAGGATTTCGACCGCCTCCCGATTGCACAACCCGGCACCGGCCCGGAGAGTGTCTTGAACGTGCTCGGCGACGCTGTCGTCGGCCGTCATGACCGCGGCGATACCGCCTTGTGCATAACGGGTATTGCTCTCGGCCAAACGCGACTTGGTAACGAGTGTGACTTGGTGAGCCCTGGAAAGTTCCAGCGCCGCGACTAGACCGGCGATGCCGCTACCAATGACCGCCACCTTCATGGCTGGCCCGGCGCAAGGCGAGAAGTCGGTGAAGGCTTGGCGGCAAGCATCCGCTCCAGGGCAAGACGTGCGGGAACCGCCACGGATTCGGGCACCTGGATGCGGTTCGGCTGCTCGCCGCGCTCAAGAGATTCCAACACCCAGGCCAGGTAGCCGGGGTGGATACGGTACATGGTTGAGCAGGGGCAAATTACCGGATCGAGGCAAAAAATCGTCTTGTCCGGGTGATCGGCTGCGAGGCGCTGCACAAGATTGATCTCCGTCCCAATCGCGATGACCGCACCCGGGGCGGCCGCTTCCACGGCCTTGCGAATGTAATCGGTCGAGCCGGCTTCGTCGGCGGCATCGACGACCTCCATCGGGCACTCCGGATGAACGATTACGCGCACACCCGGGTGGGCGACCCGCGCTTCGGTGATCTGTGCAACGTTGAAACGCTTGTGCACGGAACAAAAGCCGTGCCAAAGAATGATCTCGGACTGCTGTAGGGCCTCAGGCGTAGTCCCGCCAAGCGGCTTGCGTGGATTCCATAGCGGCATCTTCGCCGTGTCCAGGCCCATGGCCTTGCCCGTATTGCGGCCCAGATGCTGATCCGGGAAGAAGAGGACACGCTGCGCGCGCTCGAACGCCCAGCGCAGGACGGTACTGGCATTAGACGAGGTACAGACGATCCCGCCGTGCTCCCCGCAGAACGCTTTCAGTGCTGCAGAGGAGTTCATGTAGGTCACCGGCATTACGGGCATACGACCTAGCGCATCGGGCTCGGTGCCGAGTACCTCCTCCAACTGTTCCCAGCAGGCCTGCACGGAGTCAAGGTCCGCCATGTCTGCCATGGAACATCCCGCGGCCAGGTTGGGCAACAGCACTGCCTGCTTCGGCCCGGAGAGCATATCGGCGGTTTCCGCCATGAAGTGCACCCCGCAGAAGACGATGGCTTCGGCGGCCTGCCGCGTTTTGGTTACTTGGGCGAGCTGAAAGGAGTCTCCCACAAAGTCGGCGTAGCGGACCACCTCATCCCGTTGATAGAAGTGGCCGAGAATAACAACCCGCTCCCCCAAGGCATGCTTCGCGGCACGGATGCGCAGGTCAAGCTCTTCGGGAGAGGCTTCACGGTACTCGCGGGGCAACTCGCCCTGACGCGGCGCGTGCGGAGCAATCGCGTCGGCCGCGGAGGCACCCGGGCCGTAGCTCGGGGGAAGACTGTCGAACAGCCAGGGATCGCGCGCCAGAGCAGGGTCGCATGTCTTGACAGGCGACGCGCTGGCCGACATTCCGGCGGCCGGCTGACCCCCGATGCTGACGAGCGTTGGCGGTGATACTAGAAGGGTTTCCAAGTCTCTTGTCCTCGATGCTCCCGGGTCTGCGAGGTGCGAACTCCAGGGCCACTGGTCGAAGGTTAGAATACGCCGTAAGGACGGTTGTCACCTGCGTGACTGTCGTCTCTTTTCCTCACACATTCGATGCACACGGTCCGCCGCCCGGCTCAGGATGGGACGGATCGTTCGACGGCGTACAACACCTGTGGTAAACGATGCGCGATGTCCAGTGCCAAGTAAAGACGGGAGGCGATTGCCTCCCGTCTTTGGTGATCCGGTGTGTCCCGGTTAGAACGTGGTCGCCACGGTGAAGCGGAAGGTCTTGCGCGGTTCACGCAGCAGGTAGTCGGCCCCGTAGAGCTGGAGTGCCTGTGCCTTGGTAAAGGCGCCCGCGCCGGTTAGGGTACAAGTAACCGCAGCGCTGGTGCCCGTAGCGGCGTGAGAATTACAGGTCGGGTCCACCTTCGGGAACAGGTCGTTGAAGGTGAACGGGTCGGTAGTGAGCTGCTGCGGAAGATTGTTGTAGAGCCGCAGCGGGTTATAGGCGTAATAGATTTGAAACGGCGCTTGCACAATCGGCAGAACGACCTGGAGGTAGGCGCCGTTGGACATGCGCGGAACGTAGTTGGTGTGCGCCAGCGTTTGCAGATAGAGCGGGAAGTTGAGCTGCTTGCCGCCCAAACAGGAGCCGTTGACGATCTGCGGACAACCGTACAGCGGAGCATTGACCAGCGATTGACCCTCGACACTCTGCCGTAGCTGCGACGGTTGCAGGTCGAAGTTCATGCCGAAATCCGTGAAGAGGGCAAAAACGACCTGGTTCACGATCGGAATGCGGTACTCCAGGTTGGAGACGAAACCGGTGTCGCTGCCGACCGAGGCCAAGCGGTAGATTGGCAAGGGAATTTGAAGGTTGCCCAGCGTCGGATTGGAGGGGTCACGCGGAACCGGGGAGCCGTCCGGATTGGTGAGATTGAACTGCACCCGTGTCGGGATGAGGGAGTACGGCGAGGCCGAGCGAATGTCGAAGCCACGCACATCGTTTTCACCGCCGCCGTAGATGCGCTGGAACGGCGGGGCCACCTCCCCGGCGAAGCCGCCAACGGTTTGAAACTGCACGCGGTAGCCGAGCACGTTGCGCCCTGCGTGGTCCACCCGCAGACCCTTCATCGGGAAGAACTGCCGAAAGGCCACTGTCGGGGCATAGTACTTCGTATTACCGCCGATGCCGGCTACCTGAAAGGCGACGTTCAGGTCCTTACCGTTATGAGCTTGACCACCGCCACGATCCAACGTGGAAAACGAGAAGGTAGGTGTTACGACGGAGGTAATGATGCCATTCAGCGCACTTTGACCGGCAATGCCTGAACGGTAGGCCAGTGTCTGGAACACGTTAAGCGTGTTTTGGTTAAAGGTCGTGATGCTTGAACGCGAAAGGCCGTACGAGATGCCGACGCGGGCCACGCCCGAACGCCGGAACAGCTTGCGCAACGCCGTGGCGCTGGAGATGGTGATGCCCTGTGTGGACTGGTTGTAATTGGTCAGCAGGGAGTTCTGCGCGTTGGTGAGATTGGCGCTTTGCCCATTGGCAATGGCATAACTCTTTGCCGGGTTGTAGTCGAATTTGCTATCCGATATCTGGACACCGAGGGAAACGGGCTTGTTGCGCAGATAGGGCTCGGTGAACCCCAAACTGAGGTTGCGGGAGAGGTCGCCGACATTGGCGGTGACCGATAGTGTTTCGCCGAGGCCCAGGAAGTTGTTCGTCTGGTAATTGAGACCGATGAAAGAGCCGGAAAGGCCGCTGACACCGCCGTTCAGACCGATCGAGTTCTTGCCCTTTTCCTTCAACTTGATCAGCAGGTCCACGGTTCCGGCATCTGCGTTCTGGCGCGTCTCGACGTCCTGATCGGCTCTCAGTGTGTCGAAATAGCTCAACTGGTTCAGGCGTAACAGCGAGAGATCGACCAGCTGGCTGTTATAAGGCTGGCCTTCTTCAACGAGCAGTTCGCGGCGGATGACCTTGTCGCGCGTGATGCTGTTGCCCGTGAACTCAATGCGAGAGATGGAGAACTTCTTGCCCTCATCGCACTGAATATCGAAGTAGACCAGGTGCTTGGCCTCGTCGAAGCGCGGAATCGGGTTCGGGACGAAGTTGATGTAACCGTATTGGCCGTAGGCCTTGCGCAGCGCTTCCAACCCCTTGCCAAAGGCGGTGTAGTTGAATATTTCACCATCCTTCAGCGCGAACTGTGCCCGCAGAGCCTTGGTGTTGGAGAAGTTGGTGTTCCCGCTAAAGGTAATCCCCCCAAGCTTGTAGCGCTCTCCCTCTTCCACCGGGATCAGGATATCGACGCGCTTGCCGGTGTTGGGGTGCAGGGTTAGGGGGTTGATGCCGCCCTCGTTGCGCACATTGGTCTGCGGCTCGAGCGTGCTGGCCTTGAAGTAGCCCTTGTTGCGATACTCGATGCGGACGCGATCGGCATCTTCATCCAATTTGCTGGCGTCGTAGGTGCGGGGGAAGAGATTTTCGAGGATCAGCGAATGCGGAATGCCGATCGGTCGTAAATTCTTCATCGCCGAGCGCAGTTCGCGGGCCGTCAGCGCGGTATTGCCCTGGAAGGCGATCTTGCCGACCTTAACAGTTGGGCCTTCTTTGATTACGAACGTGAGGGCCACGCGGGCCGGCGGCAGCGTCTTGACTTCGGTGCGGATTGTGGCGAACTGGTGCCCGTGTTCGCCGAGCATCTCGCGCAGGACCACCTCGGCCCTCTTGATGCGTGTGGGGTCGTACTGACTCTCGACGGAGAGGCCGACCTTTTCCTTCTTGAAACGATCCAGGGCATCGGAGGTTGAAAACGAGCTCAACCCCTTGTACTCGACCGAGCCGATGGTGGGCTTTTCGCGGACGTAGACCACCAGCTGGATGCAGGTAGGCCGGTCGACGCGCTCAATGCGCACCTCGTCGAAATAGCCGGTATTCCAGAGCGAGTTGTAGTCGCGCTCCACGATTGCTGGGTCGTACTGATCGCCCGGGCGGGAGAAAAGCCGTGCCAGTACCGATTCTTTAGGAATACGGCGGTTGCCGACGACCTCAACCGGACAGAGAACCTGCGGCGCAGCGTCGGCTCCGTTGCCGAAGGGCAGCCGGGCCTGAACTTGTGAAACAGCGGCCTCGGGCAGGCTTAACCCACCGAGTGCAAGCAGAAGGGTAGTGGCAGCCGTCGGAATTGCAAGGAAGGTCCTGTGTGGGCGCGCGCACAGGGACTTGCGGGGACTTCTGGGAGCGATCTCGCTCACTCGCATTCCGGAAAAAATGACCACAACCTCACAGCGTGTTCTACGTCGACCCCGTGCTACCGGAGAGATACCCGATTATAGGCGACCGGGCAACCCAGGAGCGAACCGGCGCCGTTGGAAAGCTGGGTTGTGAGACCGCTGTTGTGAGACGGGTTACTGTCCGCGGCGAAATTGAGAGGCCAACTCCGCCAGATTCACGTTGGCAAGAAAGGCTTTAAGCTGCGCCGTCATCTCCGGTCCGACGGCACTCACAGGAAGGTAGGCCTGTGCGTTTTCCACCTTTACCAGGACTGGCACCGGCCGCGTGGGAGCCCACTGCATGGGCAACGTGCGATGGGGATGGGCGTAAACCAGCGTCGCGCCCCCACTCGAGTGAGTGAATTGACCGCACTGGCCGCCGTCACAGACCGTCGAGGCCTCCAGGCTCTGGACCGTGCCGTTGTTGTAGGTGGCGCCGACCAGCGACACGTCACCGGCCACGGTGGAGACGGTCAGTTGGCCATGCGATGTGGGTTCTTCCCCGCGGGCGATGTGGCAGACCTCGGCATCGTGAACGTCCAGTTCAGGCGCAAAACCGAGCGCCACGTGCGCACCCGGGATGCCGGGAGCTGTATCCGGTGCGGCGTATTCACCCCAGGTGTACACCACGACACCGTCGAGCAAGGTGTCCTGATAGGTCCGCACCAGGTGATAGGCCCCCAACCGGGCCGGCATGGGTGGCAGCTGCGGGGCATGCGCGGTGGTCTGTCGCTGAGCATGCACGGCGTCCATGCCGAAGATCGCGGCCAGGGCTACGGTTGCGGCGGTGCGAGCCAGCAGGCCTCGGTTCGGTGCAGAGGCTCGGTCGCGCGGTGGGGGCGCCTGGGTGGGAGCAGGCCGCCGCAGGCGGTCGGCGACAGCGAAAAAGCCCCACATGGCGAGGGCGAACAGGCAGCCGCCGAGGAGGAGGTCGGCACCGCGAGCGCGCTCCTGCAGCCACGGGTACGGCAACGCGATCTGGTAATAGATGACCAGCAGGCAAAGCCGTAGGAAATTGAACAGGTAGCCGAGCAAGACGGCGCCGGCCACGACCGGAGCGATCAGGTACCAGCGGAAGCGGTATACGTAAGCGATGACGACCGCGGCCAGGCCCAGCGTCACGGCTCCGCGGATGCCGTTACAGCCGGGGGCGATAAACATGCCGAAGTCCGGCGTGAACATGAGCCGCAGATTGTCGGGCGTGAGCTTTTGGCCAAGCAGGTGCGCAAAGCCCCGGGCCACGGTAGCCGAGGCATGTTGCAACGGCAGATCGACACGATGGCTGAAGAACTGGGGCACCGGAATCACCGCGGCCATGAACAACACAGGAAACCAGGCCGCGCGCAGCAGGGTACGGCCCCCGAGCATCAGCACGAACCCGAGCGCATACAGAACCGCCACGATCGGCAGGGGCGGCAGCTGCATCAACCAGCCCTTGCCCAGCGTGACAATGATCAGGCTCTGGTCGCGGACGAAGAGCAGCGCGGCAAGGCTCGCGAGCAGGGTAAAGCCCCACCAGCTGCCTTCGGTGCGCCAGCCGGCCGCGCCCCAGGCGCGCAGGATCAGGGCCAAGCTGATGAAGGGCACGAGGAGCCCCATCGACTTCAGGTCATCGGAACGCCACTGAGCCAGCAGAGCCTGGATGGAGCTGAAGAGGGTAAGTGCCGCCGCCGCCGCGCACAGGCAGGCAACGGCGAGTGCCGCCCATGGCGAGGCGATCGTCGAGGGCACCCCCGAACGGCTCCAGAGACGGGACACCGCCGGGCGGGCCGGCAGGGGGTAGCTCGACCGATTGCCCGGCGAGGAGGCCAGCACTACCGGCCTTTGCGCGTACGGAAACGGGTGCGAAGATAGCGTGCGCCATAGATGCCGCCTGCCAGTCCGGCCAGTATGACCGTTGGATTTTCCGGCGAATCGGCACAGCCACCCAATGCAAAGGCGGGTTTTACGATCAACACAGCGGCGATCGCACAGGCGGTTAAGCAAATCATCTTCATGGAAGCCCTCTTGGCTACTTGGAGCAGCAACCTGCGTGAATTCCGGGAGAACAACTCGATAGAGCGGTATGTTTTGTTCACTCTTCCTCCCAGTCAAGGCCAAGCCTATTGAGGAGATTGCGATGGGTCAACGTTACTTCCGGGCGATTTATGCCCCTTTCGGGTGATGTGCGCTCGGGTTCGGGGTTTTGGCCGGAAGGTCCAGGTGAAGACAGGCAAGGGTCTCCCGCTGGCATATCCGGCGTTCCGCGTGGTCGCCGTCCAGGCATCTCAAGGGCTGTCGCGTTAGAATCGGCAGGGCGGAAGATGGCAGCAAGGCAGCAGGAAATCAGCTGGAAACCAGCAAGGAGGAGTGCAGGGCATGGCAACGGCAATGGTGAATATAGAAGGGCTGAAGGGCGTGTACGAGGGGATCAAGGGGCGCATGGATAGGGCCGTGGACGACTTCCGCGCGCATCTGCTCAGCGTGCGCACGGGCCGCGCCTCCGTTCACATGCTGGACGGCATTACCGCGGAGGCTTATGGAGCCGACATGCAGCTTTCGCAGCTGGCGCAGCTCAGTACGCCCGAGGCGCAACAGATTGTTGTGCAACCGTTTGACGCGAACCTGGTGGGTGCTATCGAAAAGGCAATCCGTACCTGCGGGCAGGGCTTCAACCCCATGCATGACGGCAAGGTCATTCGCGTACCCATTCCGCCGATGAACGAAGAGCGGCGCCGCGATGCCGTGAAGCGGCTGGCCGGGACGCTGGAAGACCACAAGACCGCGCTGCGCAACATTCGCCGCGACGGCAACGACCAGGTAAAGAAGGCGATGAAGGACAAATTGATCTCCGCTGACGATGAAAAACGCGCCAATGAGGAGATTCAGGCCTTGACCGATGCGCAGATCAAGCGGATCGAAGACATGTTCAAGGTGAAGGAAAAAGAAGTGATGACGGTGTGAGGGCCGTCTTTCCTGAACGCTTCCCTAAGCAGAACAGGTACGGGCTACACTCGCTCTCATGGATGCGGAGCGTGCCCGTGCCTTTCTGCTTTTGCTGCCCCACGTTGTGGAAACACAGCAATGGGGTGAGCGGCTGGTGTTCTGGATTGCGGATAAGGCGCGAGGCGGAAAGATGTTCGCTTTAATTGACCTGGGTCCGCGCGCGGGGACGCTAGATCCGGTAATCGCGTTTGCCGCCGGCAAAGAGCATCAAGCGGAGCTGCTGGAGAGAGACGGCCTGCGGCCCGCACCCTACCTGGCGCGGGCCGGCTGGGTTGCGGCTGACCGATGGAACGCTCTCTCGCAGCGAGAATGGTTCGAGGAGCTGCGCTCTGCGAACGAGACAGTCTGGGCGAAGCTACCGCCCGGCTCTCGAATACGCATGCTGGCGGCGTCGTAAGAATCGGGTGGTTACAGTCTGTGGAGATCGGCTTCCGGGTTCATCGCCAGCAGAGGAACGAAGCTGCGGAAGTAGACAGCGACCAGGGCAACCTCCAGCACGAGCGCGATGACCGCCGGTGCGGCGCCGTGGGGCCAAAGCAGCGCGTGGTACAGCAGGATGTTGACGATGATCGGCGCCAGCAGCGTCAGGGCGAGAGGAACAAATCGGTTCACCAGCAGCAGAAGTCCTGCGATCGTCATGATCACCCCGACGAAGTTCATCCAGTGATGAGCGGCCAGGATGCCGATCCAGGTCAGCGCGTCGCCGGCAGGCGGCGGCATCGGAATGAAGTGCAGCAAATTATTCAAACCGAAGATGAAGAAGATCAGGCCCAACAAAATTCGGCATATCAGGACGATGACTTTCATGTGGGTCTCCCGGGCTTTCTTTGTGCATGGTACGCGGAGGTGTTCCTGTCTCCCAGCTTTTTTGTTGGGTTCCCGGGCATGCCGGCTGCCACACGGCGGCTAGGATGAGTGCATGAGAATCTCTCTCGAGGGCAAGGTGGCCCTGGTAACGGGCGGTTCGCGAGGCATCGGTGCGGCCACGGTGCGGCTGTTGCGCGAATGTGGCGCACGCGTGGTGTTCAGCTACAAGAGCGAGGCGGAGCGGGCCGAAGTGCTCGCCGCCGAGTGCGGGGGGTCGGAGTTTTGCCGGGCCGTTCGGCAGGAGCTGGCCTCGGCTGCGGATGGGAACGCCTTGATCCTTGCCGCAGCGAAGGCGTTCGGCCGGCTCGACATCCTGGTGGTCAACCACGGCGTCTGGCCGCCGCACGATCAGCCGATCACGACGATGGCCGACGCGCAGTGGAGCGGCACGCTCGGCGTCAATTTGGACAGCGTTTTCGGCCTGGTACGCGCGGGCGCCCGCGAGATGCTGGGCGCGCAAGCGGGCGCAGTGCAACCCGCCGCGGCGCTCGGAGGCGGGGAGGTTGCGCTGGCGGATTCAACGGCGTACGCCGGGGGGCGGCAGTACGGGCTGGGCGAATCCACGGCGGAGACCCGTGCCGAAGCGGCCACCGAGACGCGCGAACTGCTCGAGGAAGCCGTGTACAGCGACCGGATCGAGTGGCCGGCAGCCCCTCCCGCAGGTTCTGCGGCCGCTGTGGCCTTGGTGGATGTGCCTGAGCGGCTGGTGCGCAGCAATCGCGGCGTACGGGGGCATATCGTTCTCGTGGCCTCCACGGCAGCACAGCGCGGCGAGGCCTTCCATGCCGACTACGCTGCCAGCAAAGGTGCGCTGCTGAGTCTGACCAAGAGCCTTTCGAGCGAACTCGGACCCCAGGGGATCCTGTGCAACTGCGTAGCCCCGGGCTGGGTGATCACGGAGATGTCGGCCGGAACCCTCCGTGACCCGGTTGCGTCCAAGAAGGCACTGGCCCTGATTCCGCTGGGCCGGGCGGCCGAGCCGGAGGAGATTGCCGGACCGATCGCTTTTTTATGCTCGCCCTGGGCGGGATTCGTCTCAGGCGAGATCTGGAACGTAAATGGCGGCGCGGTGCTGGTCGGCTGACGCGGCCAGCAGCGGGCAGCAGCAGAGCCAAGCAGCAGAGCCAAGGAGCAGCGGTGGGACGAGTAGCAGCAACTGGAGTTTTGATCGGTGTTCTTTGCGCGGTCTCTACGCCTGCGGTGTGGGGACAGGCTTCGGCGCTGCCCAGTGCGCAAACGGCGCCGGTGGCGGACGAGGCCGCGCGGGGGCGCGAGCTGATGGATGCCATGATCGCAGCGCTCGGCGGACAGACGTGGCGTACGCGCACGACCGAGCGGCTGGAGGGCCGCTCCAGTGTCTTTTACAAGGGCATGCCGAACCCGTACCAATCCTCCTTCGAGGAGTATCTTCGCCTGGCCCCGTTTGCCGAACGCGTCGTGATCGTCTCCAAGCAGGGTGTGTTCATCCCGACGACTAAGCGCGACGTGGCCGAGGTCTGGACCCCGGAGAATGGCTACGAGGTCACGTTTCGAGGCCGTAAGGATCTGCCCAAGGTGGATGTGGAGGACTTTGAACGCCGCCGTCTGCACACCGTCGACGCGGTCGTGCTGGACTGGTTGAAACGGCCCGGCACATTGGTCACCTATGAAGGCTCCGGCATGGACGACCGCAAGCTGGTGGACAAGGTGAGCGTGTTAACCACGGACAACGATGCCGTAGAGCTCAACCTGGACCAGAGAACGCATTTGCCGCTCAGCCGCAGCTTTCAGTGGCGTAACCCTGTCTACAAGGACTTCGATACGGATCTGGAGCGCTACGACGACTGGCAGCCCGAAAACGGCATTATGACGGCCCTGACCATCACGCGCTATCGCAACGGTGAGATGGCCAGCCAGCAATTTCTGAGCAAGGTGCAATATGGTCTGCCGCTCACCGCCGATCTCTTCGACCCGGACCGTCCGCTGACAAAGAAGTAGGTTGGGCTGCAGGGGCGGCCTCCAGGCAAGGAGGCAGGCGCAGCGATGGTATTCTGGGCCACGCTATGGATGAGAGTCGGAAGACAATTGCAAGCGGCATCGCGGTGGAAGAACCAGTGGTGGAGGAACGTGCTCCGGAGCCGAAACGAACGATGGACATTACCGAGATCATGGCGATTTTGCCGCACCGGTATCCGTTTCTGCTGATCGATCGCGTGCTGGAGATGGAGCCGAAGAAGCGCATCGTGGCCCTCAAGAATGTCACGGCCAATGAACCGCAGTTTACCGGGCACTTTCCCGATTTTCCGATCATGCCGGGTGTGATGACGATCGAAGCGATGGCCCAGGCCGGCGGCGCTCTGCTATTGACCGAGGTGCCCGATCGCGAAAGCAAGCTGATGGTGTTTACCGGCATCGACAAGGCCAGCTTTCGCCGACAGATTGTTCCCGGCGACCAGCTGCGCATCGAGGTCACCGTGTTGAACTGGCGTTCGCGTGTGGTAAAGATGCAGGGCGTCTGCACCGTGGAGGGCAAGGTGGCAGCCGAGGCCGAGATCACCTGCATGCTGGTACCGCGGCCCGGGAAGAGCAGCAACCACAAAAGCAGCGAACAACAGAGTGCGAGGTAGGGCCGCCGGCATGGAGAACCCTCGGGAGCCGCGCACCCCTGCCACACAGCAGACATCGCAGCCCAATATCCATCCGCTGGCCGTCGTCGCGGCCGGGGCGACGGTCCCCGCCAGCAGCACCGTTGGGCCGTTTTGCACGGTGGGCGCCGATGTCGTGCTCGACGAACACTGCACCCTGATCTCGCATGTTGTGCTGGAGGGCCACACGACGCTTGGCGAGGGTGTAACGGTTCACCCCTTCGCGGCGCTTGGCGTCAGCCCGCAGGATTTGAAGTACAAGGGAGAACCCACGGGCTGCACGATCGGCGCGCGTACCGTGATCCGTGAGTCCGTCACGATCTCCCGCGGCACCGCCGGTGGTGGGGGCAATACCCGTGTGGGCAGCGATTGCCTGATCATGGCCTACGCCCACATTGGACACGATTCGAAGATTGGCGACGGGGTCATCCTGGCTAATGCCGCCACGCTCGCGGGCCATGTCACGGTGGAAGACTATGCCGTGGTGGGTGCGTTGAACCCCGTGCATCAACACTGCACCATCGGCCGTTTTGCCTATATCGGCGGAGGGACCACGATCACGCAGGATGTTTTGCCCTACTCGCTCACCAGCGTGCGGCGTGAAAACCGGGCCTTTGGCCTGAATAAGGTGGGCCTGGAGCGCCGGGGCTTCACACCGGAGGAGTTGCAGCAGTTGCGCGGGGCGTACCGTCTTCTGCAGGTCTCACACCTGAACACAACCCAGGCGCTGGAGGCCATCCATGCCAAGGTGGCGAGCGGCGAATTCGGGGAACGCGTCGCTTACCTTGCCGAGTTCATCGCCAGGAGCGAGCGCGGCGTGATCAAGTAGGGCCTTCTGAGGTAGTAGGCCCCCTGAGCTAGTCGACCCAAGTAGACCAAGGATCTCTGTGACCACGCTGGGACTCATCGCCGGGAACGGCCGCTTTCCTTTTCTGATCCTCGAGGCCGCTCGGGCCAAGGGTCTTCGTGTGGTTGTGGCGGCCATCCGCGAGGAGACCGAGCCGGAGATGAACGACCGCGCCGCAGCGGATCCCGAAGGCGTTCGTGTGCACTGGCTTTCGTTGGGGGAGTTGTCGCAGCTGATCACCGTGTTGCAGCAGGAAGGCGTGACCGAGGCCGTGATGGCAGGCCAGGTCCGTCATAAGCAGATCTTTTCGGGCATCCGGCCGGACTGGCGACTGGCCAAGCTGTTGTTGAACCTGCGCTCGCGCAATACGGACATGCTGCTGGGCGCGGTGGCCAAGGTGCTGGGTGATGAAGGCATCACATTGCTTTCGTCCACAAGCTTTCTGGAGCCGATGCTCGCTCCCGAAGGCGTGCTGACAGCGCGGGCTCCGGACGAGGCCGAATGGAGCGATGTTGCCTATGGTCAACGCGTGGCGCGGGGCATCGCGGCCTTTGACCTCGGGCAAACGGTGGTGATCGCGGCAGGGGCTTGCGTGGCGGTGGAGGCGATGGAAGGTACCGACGCTACCATCACGCGTGCGGGTAGCCTTTTGGGAGCGTTTGGCGAGAGCGCCAGTACGCTGTCACGCCGACTCAGTGTGGTGAAGGTGGCCAAGCCGCAGCAGGATCTGCGCTTTGACGTGCCCGTGGTGGGTGTGCCGACGATCCTTGCCATGGCAGCCGCCGGTGCAACCTGCCTGTGCATCGAAACCGGCCGCACGCTGCTGTTTGATCGCGACGGCATGGTGGAGGCGGCGGATCGGGCGGGCATCGCGATCGTCGGCAGAGCCACGCCGCCGGGCAGGGGTTCCAGCGCAAGTTTTTCCGGTGAGTGAAAACCAGGCGTAGGATGGGGAAACGCATGGCGCGCAATGCCTCGGCCTGAGCGCGCCGCGCAAGGAGATTGCCGATGATTGCACGACGCATGCTTCATTCACTTCTGGCCGGGGCCGCTGCCGTGGCCATGACCGTTGCCCCCACAGCGCTGGCCGCGGACATGCCCCCCGTGGGCGCGGCCGCGCCGAACTTCACCTTGCCCTCGCAAAACGGCACCCCGATCAGCCTGAATGAGTACAAAGGCAAGTGGGTGGTGCTGTACTTCTACCCCAAGGACCAGACGCAGGGATGCTCGCTCGAAGCGCACAATTTTCAGCGCGATTTGCCCAAGTACGACGCACTGAACGCCGTGGTGTTGGGCGTCTCGCTGGATACCGTGGACAGCCACAGGGTGTGGTGCACGAAAGATTCCTTCACCTTCAAGATGCTGGCGGATCCCGATCACAAGGTTGTGGACGAGTACGGCGTGCCGATGATGCAACACGCCGGGATGTCCTTTGCCTCCCGGGATACGTTTTTGATCAACCCTGATGGCAAGATCATGAAGATGTGGCAGGTCAAGGACATCGCCGCGCACAGCACCGAAGTGCTGGCGACAATTCAGTCCATGAAGTAGCAAGCGCCACCAGCGGATTCAGCAAACGCATGCAGAAGGTCCCGCGAGAGTATCGCGGGACCTTCTGCATTACAGCGATATTTTGACTTTTACTTAGACGACTTCTTTGCGGAGGTCTTCTTTGCGGAGGCGTACTTCGTCGACGTCTTCTTTGCGACTGCCTTGGACGAAATCTTCTTCGCCGCTGACTTCTTGGAGGCAGTCTTCTTCACCGCTACTTTGGTGGCTGTCTTCTTGCCGGGGCTCTTCTTCACGGCAGTTTTCTTTGTTGCCACCTTCTTTGCAGCGGTCTTCTTCGCAGTCGTCTTCTTTGCCGCAGGCGCCTTCACCGCTGCCTTCTTCGCGGTTGTTTTTGTTGCGGCTGTTTTCTTTGCGGCTGTCTTCTTGGTTGCCAAGGTCGTACCTCTCGTAGATAAGTTTTTGCTGCCCGTTCCCTTTGTGCCGGCGGTTTTCTTAGAGGCAGGGCCGCCGCCACGTACAGCTACCCCAGCCCCAGCGGTGGAACTGTAAGCTCTCTTTGCGGCCGACTTTTTAGCCGTAGTCTCTTTAGCCGCAGTTTTCTTCACCGCAGCTTTTTTGGCCATAGTCGTTGCCGCAGGCCTGGACGCACCCAGCGAACCCTTTACGGACTTCTTGCTCGCCGACTTCTTTGCCGGGGGCGCCGCGGTCGCAGTCTTCTTCACGGACTTCTTCTGCGCAGTCTTTGTCGCGGAACGCATGGGAGCTTCTTCCGGCACCCGATTCCGGGCAGCGCGCCGGGAACTCTTCAGCGAAGCGCCTATGCTGTGCGTGGCCTCGTCAGATGTGGGCAATTCGGAGAGCTGATCCGGTGGATCGTAGGTGTCGACAGCATTGGCCGGTTCGGCGTACATCTCGGCGTCTTCAGGATGAGTGCTCGAACGGGAAGGCGTCATCTCATCGCGTGAATCAACGTCGGGAGAGGGCTCCTGGTCGGGGCTGTACTCTTCCTCCTCTTCCTCGTCGTCTTCATCCTCGGCATCGAGGTCAACATCGTCATCCTCGTCCTCGTCGGCATCCGCATCTGTTTCGTCGGCGGCCATGGCGTAGAGCTTCAGCACTTCGTCTTCGTACATCATCATCATCTCCCGTAGCTTGCGTGCCCTTTGCACGCCTCAGTCCGCTGTAGTCGGCGAGTCGCGGAGCCGGTCTCTTCGCATCGCAATCTCACGCATTCGCAATACGAATTAGCAACAGATGTACGCCCCGGGTGCACAAATAGCAAGCACTCTTTTTGGTGCAATCTCTTTTTCGTGCAAAAGCCGGACAGAGACTGATGCGCAGTCTCCAGGCGGCTTTTGTTTAGCGATGATGTTTGCGCTTGGGGGCTGCCAGCGCGGTGCTCGCATGCGACCGTGACGCGGCTTGATGACTGGCCTTTCCGCTGCCTGCAGAGCGTGTGGACTGCTTGCCTCGTCCGCGTGCATTGGCGCTGCCATGTATTGTGCGCGAGGAGGCTCTTTCACTGCTTCCACGACGGCGGGCGGAGGGCGCCAGCCGCACAGGCTCGGCGACATAGATGGAGTGTCCCGGCTTGGGACTGCTTCCGATGGACGGGTTCCAATCACGGAGCTGTTCAACGGTGACACCGAAGTGATCCGCCACGGTGACCAGCGTATCCCCACGGCGCGGTGTGTAGCGCTGCTGTCCTGCAGCCCGGGCGCTGCTGCCACTGATCGGCACCACGAGTTCATCGCCCGCCTCCAGCGGCTGGGCTGCCGTCACGTCGTTGTAGGCCGCAATGGATTCGGCACGGGTATGCAGGGATTCGGCAACGCTTTCCAGCGTGTCGCCGGCCTTTGCGACGTGAAAGCGCCAGCTGCCGCGGTCCTGTTCGGGGATGTCCTTCAGCCGAGTGAGATAGGTCTCCTTGGTGCCCGGCGGCAGGTGCAGATCGTAGGCGATGTCCCGCGGCGTGGCCAGCCGCAGCAGCGCGGGATTCAGCGCGACGATCTCGGGTACGGAGGCGTTGGTCAGATCGGCGACCAGGCGAAGGTCGATTGCGTAATCCACAGTGACCGTGTCGGAGAGAACGGGCGCATCCGGGACAAGATTGGCCAAGCCGTACTGCTGTGGGTTCTTGGCCATGATGATGGCCGCGATGATGAGGGGCACGTAGTTCCTTGTCTCGTGCGGCAGAGCGTTGTGGCGGTATAGCTCCCAAAAATCGGCATAGCCGGTGCGCTGTACCGCGCGCTGCACATTACCCGGGCCCCAGTTATAGGCTGCCATGGCCAGGTACCAATCTCCGAACTGCACGTACAGGTACTTCATGTAACGTGCATAGGCAAGCGAACTCTTCTCTGGATCAAACCGCTCATCGTAATAGCCGTTTCGCTGCAGGCCATACGCTCCCTGAAAGGGCATGAACTGCCACATGCCGCCCGCGCCGGAGGTCCGGTTGACTCTTTGCGGTTGAAAACCGGATTCAGCCACGCCCAGGTAGATCAGGTCCTGCGGCAGGCCTGCATCGTGAAGATCCTTGGCGATCATTTCCTGGTATTTGCCTGCCCGCTCAAGGGAACGTCGCAGAGTCGCCTGACCTGAACGCGAATTGGAAAAGAAGCTTATAAACCCCGCGACGTATTCATTCACAACCAGAGGGAAATCTGACTTCGTGGTCTGTACCTGTGCGGTGATCCGGCCCAGCAGCGCGGGGTCGGGAGCAAAGGTCACTTCAGCTTCGGCCTCCTCGGCAGGCGCCTCTTCCGTTTTCGGGGAAAAGCCGTTGCCCTGCTTCAGCGCGACAATCTCGAGCGAGTTGATGGAATCCAGCAGGTGCTCAAAGGCGTCCGACAGCTGCGGATCGTTTCTGAGGTCCATACCGGAGGCAAGCATAATGTCGACGGCCGTATCGAAGTCGTTGCGCGCGGCGTCCAGCTTGTTGTTGTTGAAGTTGGTAACGCCGGAGTTGTAGCTGGCCTGCGCGCGGTTGATCAGCTCCGTGACCTGCTGGGCGTGCCGCTGCTGCGCGGGCGTGAGCGTCAGCGGTGCAGCCGTGCTTTGCCGGCCGGGGCTGGGCTGGGCTGGGCTGACCGCCGGGCGTTGCGCCCAGATCGTTGTGACAGCGGCAGAGGACAGCAACAGAAGGCTCAGGCCGAAGCCGGATAAACGATAGCGCGCGAACGGCTTGCTCGGGGCGAACGACATCATCGTTGATTGTACGGGCGCTTCGCGTGCTGCGGGGTCGCGAAGGGCGTGGATGTTAGCCTAGAGGTTCAGGGCAGCGCGCCTCAGGCCACGGCGCCCGACCCAGACGGACATTCGATGGACCCCAGATTTATCCGCAACTTCGCCATTATTGCGCACATCGATCATGGCAAATCGACGCTCTCCGACCGGCTCCTGGAGCTGACGGGATCGCTGACCTCGCGCGAGATGCAGGAGCAGGTGCTCGATGCCATGGATCTGGAGCGAGAGCGCGGCATCACGATCAAGGCGCATACCGTGCGCATGATGTACCGCGCCTCCGATGGGCATGATTATCAGCTGAATCTGATCGATACCCCCGGCCACGTCGATTTCAGCTATGAGGTGTCACGCTCGCTGGCCAGCTGCGAAGGCGCTTTGCTGGTGGTCGATGCGTCGCAGGGCGTGGAGGCTCAGACGCTTGCGAATGCGTATCTGGCCATCTCAAACGGTCTTGAGATCATCCCGATCATCAACAAGATCGATCTGCCCTCCGCCGACATCGCGCGCACCAAGGAGATGATCGAAAAATCCGTCGGGCTGCCCGCCGACGACGCGGTTGCGGTCAGCGCCAAGACCGGGCTGAACGTCGAACAAATCCTGGAAGCCGTGGTTCACCTGCTGCCGCCGCCCAAGGGCGATGCGTCGAAGCCGCTGCAGGCGCTGATCTTCGATTCGTGGTTTGACGCCTACCGTGGCGTCATCGTGCTGGCGCGCATCATCAACGGGCGCCTGCGCAAGGGCGATCGCATCAAGATCATGTCGAACGGCCGCAGCTTCGATGTAGAGAGCATGGGTGTCATGACGCCCAAGCCCATGGAGCTGCAGGAGCTGTCCGCGGGCGAGGTCGGCTTCTTTGTGGCGACCATCAAGAACGTGGCCGATACCAAGGTCGGCGACACGATTACGCATGTGGACAACCCAGCGACCGAGGCACTGCCCGGCTTTGAAGACATCAAGAGCATGGTCTTTGCCGGCCTTTACACCGTTGATTCGCACGAGCACGGGATGTTGCGCGATGCGCTCGAAAAGTTGCGCTTGAACGACAGTTCCTTCAACTTTGAGCCGGAGTCGTCGGTTGCGTTGGGCTTCGGTTTTCGCTGCGGCTTTCTCGGGCTGCTGCACCTGGAGATCATCCAGGAGCGGCTGGAGCGCGAGTACAACCTGGATCTGATCATCACGGCGCCGGGCGTACGCTACAAGATCACGCTGACTGATGGGCGCGAACTGGAGGTCGATAATCCTTCGCGCTGGCCTGATCCTACGGAGATCAGCAAGATCGAAGAGCCGGTGATCACGGCCAAGATCCTGACCAATGAGGAGTATGTCGGCGGCATCTTGAAGCTGGTGGAAGATAAGCGCGGGCGGCAGCAGAATCTGGAATACGTCTCCGAAACACGCGTGATGATCACCTATGAGTTGCCACTGAATGAGATCGTGCTGGACTTCTATGACCGGCTGAAGAGCGTTTCGCGCGGCTACGCTTCGCTCGATTATGCGCTCGCGGGTACGTGGGACTCACCGATGGTGAAGATGGACATCCTGGTCTCGGGTGAGCCGGTGGATGCGCTTTCGATCATCGTGCATCGCGACTTTGCCTACGATCGCGGCAAGGCATTGGTCTCGAAGATGCGCGAGCTGATTCCCCGTCAGATGTTCGAGGTTGCCATCCAGGCGGCGATCGGTTCCAAGATCGTGGCGCGCGAGACGGTGACGGCCATTCGAAAAAATGTGATCGCCAAATGCTACGGCGGCGATATCAGCCGCAAGCGCAAGCTGCTGGATAAACAGAAGGAAGGCAAGAAGCGAATGAAGCGCATCGGCAAGGTCGACATACCGCAGGAGGCGTTCCTGGCGGTGCTGAAGGTCGGCGAGGAGTAACGGCAGGCCAAGGTCGAAGCTTCATGCTGTGTGGAAGCGGCCATGCGGATTCTGTGCGGGAAGAGCAATAAAGAAGAAAAGCGTTCAGCAGTATTCGCATCAGCTAAGCAAACCTAGAAGCTACGAAGAGAACGCGGAGACCTTGGATGGTCTCCGCGTTCTCTTCATAGCTTTTTAGTCGTTTACTTGTGAGGGGTTGTGCCTGCAGCCGGCGCTGTGCGGCGAGCGGGTGCAGGAGCGGACGGCGGCGGGGCAGCGATGCCGGAGCTGGTGTTATAGGCGTTGACCACGGCCTGGGTGATGTCCGTGGAGGGTTGCGCCCATAGCACCGGATCGGGTGCCTGCTGGGCGCCGCCGCCGACGTTCAGCATCAAGGTAAAGCCGCTGTCCTGCACGTACTTCACAGCGACGGTGCCGACCTTCTGCGCGACCTTCCCGTAGGCCTGCTGCAACTCACCCTGATAGGCGTTCGAGGCGTCTTCCTCATCACGCTGCAAGGCCTTTTCTTTGGTATCGATGACGCGCTCACGGTTGGCGCGCTCCTCGTCCGGTGTGGTGGCGGGAAGGGCTTGCAGCTGCTGACGCAGGGAGTTTACCTCCGCGCCCTCGCCTTCGATCTTGGTCTTTTGCGGTTCGTACTTTTTCTGCAGATCGGCCAGCGCACGCTGGCCTTCGTTGGTGGCGACGACGGCCTGCTGAAAGGCGATGATAGCGATCTTCGCCGGTACAGCCTGCGGAGCGACAGGGGCAGGGGCCGTAGCTGCGGCGGCGGGTGCGGCCGTTTGCGCGACGAGACCCGGGGTGACGATGGCCGCGGTCAGGGCCAAGGCTAGGGGCAGGGAACGGTTCATGCGGTGTGTCGAACTCCTTACGACGTTCAAAGCGGTGGGAGAATGAGGTCATGCCGCAGGGCGCGAAGCCGACTACTTTGCGTAAACTTCGCTTGCCCACGCACGAGGATGGCCAACTGAACCGCAGGAAACTGAGCTCAGGGCGAATCCACGCTCGGCATCTCAAATTATACAGAGCGCCTGGGAACCGACGTCAACCTGTTCGTGAGTTTCTGGAGGTTGTCCTCCGAAAATCGGGAGTGATGCCGCTTCGTAGTGCAGGTTCACGGTGCAACATCCGCTCTATACGTTGCGTTTTGTTGAAAACGGCAAGCCGCTACGTTTGGTATCGCAGTTGCAGTAGGGCAAGGTGCGTGAGTACAGGTGCTCTGTTCTCAGTACCTGGTTGGAAAGAGACGCCCGTCACAGGGCGCCGTCCACCGGGGCGATCTCTCGCAAGAAGGATCGTACGCAAGGCCAGTGACTGGCTAGGGAAGGTTGGAGGCCGTTCCTCGGGGAGGGGGGATGGCCTCCGACTTCCGTCCGTATCCAAGTTTCATGGGAATCCAACTGCCACAAATTCCAACTGCCACGAATTCCAAGCACCACAAACTATTTGCATAGTGACGCCTTTGTCGGTTATGCTCGAGTCGTCATGGTGGGTCCCGGTGTGGCATAACGGCACCGAGAGGGTCTACCCCGGGTCAGGTCTCGTCTCAGCTGGGGAGAATTCTTTAGCTAGATAGATCGAGCCGTATCCCGTATCCGTTGTTCACTGCGAAAAGATTTGCCATAGCGCAGAGTAGACCAAACAGCGCAGGCCGGAGAAGATCGACAGATAGCGGATTCCAGCGGCTCGGGCCATGGGTCTTTTCCGCAAATTTCGCGAAGGTTAAGGGCTCAAAACAAGAGGCCTAGGGCCATGCGAGCAGCGACGAGGCTGGCAGCGAGAGCGGCGAGTTCGTTAAACGAAGCTGGGCGAGGAAACGAGTACATACGTGCTGTGAACGTCCGGTGAGTAATTGATCGCCTGATGGTAGCTGAACTGGCACCCCGCGGAGTGTGACCACGGGAGTTGCGATTCAGGGCCAGGGCAAGGGGAAGACTAGAACAAATGTCAGAGCAGAATGTGATGGACTTCTCGCCGGAGTATGCGGGCGAGACGGTGCAAGGCGATGGCGGCGGCGACTTCGATAGCGGCTCGGATGACGGCGGGCAGGGCGACCAGCCCGCTCCGGGAACAGGCCAGAGCAAGAGCAGCAAGCGCCGGCGCCGCAAGCGCAAGAAGCTGGCGGGCACGGGTACCGAGGGGACTACGGGTAGCGAAGCCGGATCACCTGAAGGCAGCCCCAATGCAGCCGCCGCAGCCGTTTATGTTCCGCTCATTCTGGAAGGCGAAAGTCTGTCCCTGGCGGCCGCTTCGGCAGCCCAGCCTGTGGCTCAGGTGCAGCGCCGGGCGCCAAGCAACGGGGGACAGTTGTCCCAAGGCAACGGCCAGCCAAATTCCCAAAGCAATAGCCAGGCAAACTCCCAAAGTAATGGCGGAGGCAACGGCCAAAGTAGTGGGCAGGCGAACGGCCAGGGCACCGGCCAAGGCAAGCGCTGGAAGAAAAAGTTTCGCGATCGCGAGCGTCGCCCGCAGGCCGACGGCAGCAACGGCAGCAACGGGTTCAGCGGCGACCGCGCGGCGACCACGGAACGAGTTTTTGAACGTCCTCACCGTCGGGAAGGCGGCCGGCCCGATAACTTCGGCAACTTGGTAACGCATCAGCACAAGACCAAGGCGGTCGGAAGCAGAGAGCGGGGTTTCGTCGGTCCGATGGATCATAGCTATCGCGACGTCAGCTCGCAGTTCGGCGATGTGCCGCCCTCCACCATTCAGCTGCGCGGGCGGCGCGGCCACCGCCAACAGGGCGACGGGCAGCCTGTGGACCACAATGCGCCTCGCGCCTTGCCCATCGCAGACGATGCGCAGACCCACATCTACCTCTTTGTGGAAGACCTGTTCATCACGGCCAAGGTGCAGGAGACTGCCCGCAAATTGGGTGTGAAGGTAGCCTTCATCAAGAATGAAAAGGATGCGATCGCCGAGCTGACCAGCGGTGATGAGCCGAACCGGCCTTCGCTGATCGTATTCGATCTAAACAACGCCAACGCCAAGCCCCTGACGCTGATTCCCAAGCTGAAGACCAAGCTGAAGCGGTCGGCTTCGATCATCGGATTTCTGTCCATGATCCAGGGCGATCTCAAGGCCAAAGCGATGGAAGCCGGCTGCGACACCGTGATGCCGAAAGCGGCCTTTTCGCAGAACTTACCCAATCTACTGCGGCGTTACGGTGTGGAAGAGGCTGAAGACGTCAACTTCAACTACTAAGCTTGTAGCTCTTTGTCGAAGCGAAAGGCCTCGCGCGATGCGAGGCCTTTTCTACTGCGCTAAGGGGAGATGGGGGAGATGGGGGAGATGGGGGAGATGAGCGCAGATGCCCTAGGCGAATCAGATCCCGACCGGATACGGCTTCTCATGCAGATCCTCGCCGGCCGAACCGCGGCGTTCGAATAGCCCCTGAAAGAGGCTGAGAAAACCGGTGTACCAATATCCAAGGACAAACAGCAGCAGGAAGGGGACTGTGAAGTAGTTCTCCGTGGAGAAGGCATACCAGACGGTTGCGGCGAAGTAGCAGCCGATGGCGATCTCGATCCAGGGAATAATGCCCAGCCGCTTGCGGTACTTCTTGGCATTGGAGCGCTCGCCCTTATTTTCCACACGGTATTTGGGCGTACGCGCGAAGGCGCTCTTGATACCGAACAGCGCCTCCAGCACCGCCTTGGTGTTGGTGATGGCAAGTCCTGTACCCATGGCCATCAGAAACGGAAGATAGATGACAGTCTTCCACCAGGTGCGCGGAAACAGCTGCTTCTGGCTCACCATATAGAACGTGGAAACCGAAGCGGTGGAGGCCAAAAACAGCGGCAGGTCGATGAGCAGCATCTGTACCGGACCCTGCCAGGAGCGGATAATCATGGCGGGCATCAGCAGCGTGCTCAGGACGATCATCAGCGGGTAGCTGATGTTTGCCGTGAGGTGGTACCAGGCCTCGAGCTTGACATGAAAGGGAGCATCCGACTTGAACACAAGCGGCAGAATCTTCTTGCCGGTCTGAATCAGGCCTTTGGCCCAGCGCGCCTGCTGAGTCTTAAAGGCCGTCATCTCGATCGGCAGCTCAGCCGGGCATTCCACATCCTGCAGGTATTTGAACTTCCAGCCCTTCAGCTGTGCGCGGTAGCTTAGATCGGTGTCTTCGGTGAGGGTATCGTGTTGCCAGCCGCCGGCCTCTTCGATCGCGCATCGGCGCCACATGCCGGCCGTACCGTTGAAGTTGAAGAAGACCCCGGCGCGTGAACGGCCGCCGTGCTCCAGAACGAAATGCCCGTCCAGCAAAATCGCTTCGACCTGCGTAAGAAAACTGTAGTTGCGGTTCAGGTGCGTCCAGCGCGTCTGCACCATGCCGACACCCGGTTCGGCAAAGTGATGCACCACCTTCATCAGCCAATCCGGCGCAGGCACGAAGTCCGCGTCGAAGATCGCGACAAACTCCCCTTTTGCGGTCTGCAGGCCTGCCTCCAGCGCGCCGGCCTTGTAGCCGTGGCGATTTGCGCGATGGACGTAGTGAATCGGTTGCGGTGCCAAATTGCGCAGGCCTGCCGCATACCGTGCCACTATCTCGGCGGCGACCTGCTGGGTCTCATCGGTGGAGTCATCCAGCAGCTGGATCTCGAAGCGGTCCCGCGGGTACTCGATGCGGCAGCAGGCGTCGATCAGGCGATCGACTACGAACTGCTCGTTGTAGATCGGCAGCTGAATGGTGACGAAGGGCAGTTGCCCTTCGGGAAAGCGGGACGGCGGCGCATCCGAGCGAGACTCCTTGCGCCGGTTGCGGAAGTAAAGCCACACCAGCTGATAGCGATGGATCCCGTAGAACGCCAGGATGATCATGACGACGAAGTAGGGAACCAACAGGCTGATGTCGAAGGTGTTCCAGCGATACGCGCCGCGGAAGGTGCGATCGGCATAATGCGTCTTCCAATAATGGCCGAGCCCGTGCGTTGCGACGTACAGGGCGAGCGCGTTGAGCTGACTGAGCAGGGAAGCATCTCCAGGTCCGAGAGCGAACCTGAGACCATTCTAAGACCGAAGCCGCCCAAAGCACCGGGCGTATGCCTTTGTGGGCTCCTGACGACAAACCCGAACTCCGAAGCAGGGGGGCGTGGCAGACCGCTGCCGTCCAGGGGCGGGCAGACGGGTCACGCATCAGTTGCAACGGAAAGCTCTTCCGCTCCGGGCGGCTCAGGCTATAATTCTGACAACACCGCAGGAGAGTTGGCCGAGAGGCTGAAGGCGGCGGTTTGCTAAACCGTTATAGGACCAAAAGTTCTATCGGGGGTTCGAATCCCCCACTCTCCGCCACCTTCGCAAAAGCCCCGTCTATACGGGGCTTTTTACGTTGCGGGATGGCGTGCTACCCGATCGTGCTACCCGATCTGCGGCACATACTCAGGATTGGACAGCCTGCGCGGGTATCTCTCTTTGAGGGAGATTCATGCACGATCAAGTCCAGCTCTACCTTCGTGTCCGCTGTCGGACAGTGCCCACCCCTACCTACGGGCAGCCTACGCCCGGAATGGGCAGACTTATGCCTGGTTATGAGATGCAGAAGGACCGTGCCGTCGAATTACCGAGCTGCACCTACAACCTGCGTTATCGCAAGGATGACAAGCGCAAGTGCGAGTCCGTCGGGCCGGACGCATTTTTGGCGCTCGTGAAGTTGTAGGGAAGGGAAGCGGTGGTTACCGGTGAGTAGCAAACCGCAGATGCCGTCGCACTCTCATTCGCGGGCTGAGTCGTGATCTCAGAGCCAAGGTATGCGGTGACAAAGTTCGACGTGACGCCTCCTGCAGCGTTGGTCACCAGGATCGGATAGGACGGCGTCTCTCCTCGTGCCTCTTGCGCTTCGCCGGCCTTGCGTAGTAAGTTCACTGAAATTCACAAAATTGAAACACAGTTCCCGTAGAGCGCAGCACACCTGCAGTTCGCTAGTCGGTAGCAACTTGTAAACGGCACCCATCTTTTGGGCGCACTTGGTTCTGTGTACCCATCCGGGCCGCCGTACCCCCTGTCGCAGGGGCTTCAGCCCCTCTTTGCCTTGGAGGTTCCGTGTCTGCTCTCGTTCGAAGGTCGTTTCTTCCAGCTCTCGCCGCCAGTCTCGTTTTCAGCGTCGCCGACCACATGCAGGCCCAGACCTTCCGCGGCGGCATCAACGGCAGCGTCACCGACACCACCGGCGCCGCCGTCTCCGGTGCCGCGGTGATTGCTACCGATACCGCCACCGGCATCGCCATCAAGGGTGTCAGCTCCTCTTCCGGCGAGTTCCTCTTCCAGGATCTTCCTCTCGGCGACTACACGGTCTCCGTTGTCGCCTCCGGCTTCGCCAATACCAAAGTCGATCACATCGCCGTCTCCGCCGGTCAGGTTTACACCTTGCCCGTCAAGCTCTCTGTCTCCGCAAGCGATGAGGTCGTCGAGGTTTCCGCGGCCAGCCTTTCTCTCGACACCACGTCTACCACCCAAACCACCGTGCTCGATGCCAAGACCGTTGCCGACATACCCTTGAACGGCCGCGACTTCACTCAGATGATCTCGCTCACTGCCGGCTACGCGGGTTACTCCGGCAACGGCTACGGCTCCCTCAATGGCACCCGCGCCAACCAGATGAACTGGCAGATTGACGGCGTCGACAACAACGATCTCTGGCACAACATCCCCGCCGTCAACCAGGGTGGCGTCTCCGGTATCGCCGGCATCATCCTTCCCATCGATGCGGTGGACCAATTTTCCGCCCAGACCCAATCCGGCCCGGAGGGCGGACGTAACCCGGGCGGCACCATCAATCTCACGCTGAAGTCCGGCGGCAACCAGCTCCACGGCACCGTTTATTACTTCAACCGTAACGAGCTCTTCGGCGCCAAAAGCCCCTTTTCCGATACCAAACAGAAGGTCCGCAACTACAACACCGGCTTCTCCGTCGGTGGCCCCTTCCTCAAGGACAAGCTGTTCGGCTTTCTCACCTTTGAGCACCAGCGCTTCGTTATCGGTGAGTCCGGCAGTGCCACAGAGCCCTCCGTCGGCTGGCAATCTCAGGCCCAGGCACTCCTCGGCAAGTACAACATCGCCGTGGACCCTGTCATGCCTAAGGTCCTCAATTCTCTCTGGAGCCAGGGCAACCTTGGTGCAGACACCGTCGGCACTATCAATAACTTTCACTCCAACGATCCTGAGTTTGGCTACAGCTGGAACGGGCTCGGCAAGATTGATTACCAACTCACCGACAAGGACCGCCTCAGCGCCCATTGGTTCGTAGGCCAGGGCAATCAAGTCGCTCCTGCCGGCTCTCAGCTCCTCTCCTACTATGAGGTCGCGCCCATCCACGTGCAGAACATCGCCATCGTCTACAACCGCATCATCTCGCCGACCATCTCCAACCAGATCCTGGCCGGCGTCAACTACTTCAACCAGGTCTTTGACGACTACAACTCGAGCTTCAACGTCGCCAGCCTCGGCTTCGTCACCGGCGCGCCATTCGCCAATGCTCCCAACCTCGTGATCGGCAACAGCACTGGCAGCGGCAGCTTCGACCCGGTCGGCCTCACTCCACCCGAGGGCCGCAACGACATCACCGGTCACCTCACCGACCAGCTCTCCTGGGTCAAGGGCAAGCACGAGATGCGCTTCGGCGGCGAGTTCCGCCAGGCCCAGCTCGATGAGTTCTACCACCGTCACGCGGTCGGTGCCTTCACCTTCGACGGCTCCCGCATCGAGAAGACCATCAACGCCACCCTCCCCGGCTGCAACACCAGCCCCCAGACCGCGGCCAACTGCTACACCCCGGACGGCTACGTCGCTCCGCTGGCGGATTTCCTCTCCGGCCAATTCGACACCGCCACCATCGCCATCGGTAATCCCGAGCGCCAGGTCTTCGTCAATACCTGGTTCCTCAACGCCGGCGATAACTGGCAGGTGTCGCCCAAGCTCAACGTCAACTACGGCGTCCGCTACGATTACGAAGGCCCGTTGCACGAGCCCTACCAGGACATCTCCGTCTTCCGTCCCGCGCTCACCGCTACCAACGGCCTCGCCTTCCAGGGCGCCCAGACCGCCAACCTCTACCAGCAGTACTACAAGAACATCAGCCCGCGCGTCGGCCTTAGTTACGCGGTCAGCTCCAGGACCGTCTTTCGCGCCGGTTACGGCTGGTTTGCCGACACACCGAATCTGAATCCGTTCCTCGACAACCGTCCCGGCAACCAGGCACCTAACGGCGTCGAAGGCAATCCAGGCGGCCCCGATCCCGTCTATACCGTCGCGGCCACGGCTCAGGCCCAGAACCAGATCGTTTCCGGCGCCGCCATCTTTCCCTCGGCTATCAGTTATCCTTGCTCGGCTACCTCGCCCTGCGGCGTCTTCTCCGTCGATTCCAACTTCCGCCCCTCGTATAACGAGAACTTCAACGCCAACATCGAGCAGACCGTTGGCTCCCGCGTTCTCTTCCAACTCGGCTACGTCGGCTCGGAAGCCCGTCACCTTCTCAGCCTTCTCGACATCAACCAGGCCACCCCCGGCATCTACGCCAACTCGGCTGCCCTACAGGCCGCTCGTCCCTATTTCGGCCAGTACCCGCAATACGACAACATCAACCAGGTAGAGAGCATCGGTACGGCCAACTACAACTCACTTCAGGCCACCTTCCGGGTCAACAATCTCCACGGCTTCTCCATGAGCACCGTTTACACCTGGTCGCACAACCTGGACGAGGTCTCCGACTACCGCGGGACCCTCCCGCAGGACAGCCGCAACTTCAGAGGTGATTACTCCAACTCCGAGTTCGACATCCGCAACACCTTCGTCAGCTTTCTCAGCTACGCCGTTCCCGGCAACTCGCACTTCAAAGCCTTGACCAATGGCTGGCAGGTCAACGGCCTGCTTAGCTTCCACGGCGGCCAGCCCTTCACCGTCTTCGCCGCCGGCGACCCCAGCGGCACTCAGGAAGGCAACGACCGCGCCAACCAGATCGGCAATCCGCAAGTTGGCTCTCTAGGCCAGCACCCCAACGTCGCCTGGTTTAATATCAGTGCCTTCGCTAACCCGGCCCAGGGTAGCTTCGGCACCTTCCGCCGCTACTCGCTCTACGGTCCCGGCTACAGCGACACAGACCTTTCCGTTTTCAAGAACACGAAAGTTTTCGAGCGCCTTACGGTCCAGTTCCGCGCCGAGATGTTCAACCTCTTCAACCGCATCAACTACGCCCCACCCTCTGCCACCGTCGGCGGCAATCGCACCCTCTACGACACCATCGGCGACTACAACGGCGCACCCGGTATCGGTGCCGGCGAGCCTTTCAACACACAGTTCGGCGCCAAGATCATCTTCTAATCCGCTAGCTAACCGAGGAGCCGTCCACCCACAGGGAGGTGGCGACTGTGGGATTTCAGCAAACCAGCAGACGGACACAGGAAAGGAGAGCGTGCGTGCGAGGGGCATGTTCTTTAAAGCGGCATGCCAATGGGATAGTCGCGGGCGTTCTTGTTCGCAGGACGGTTGCCGGGATCGAGGCCGGAATATTGGAAGTTCGCCTCGGTCTCGGCAAGTGTGGTCCGGGATGCAGAAGACCGAACGCAACTGCCGGGGTGCCTGGTGTGTAGCCCGTTTGCAGTGGATTACCAGCCCAGGTGTTGGACGTCAGCACACGGGCCGCTACGTCGCCGCCACCCGTCTCGCATAGCGCTCCGGGTGGCGTGCAGCCCTAGGCTGCCGCGGGAACTGCCGCAGACCGCGCCAAGGTACCAGGCCAAGGCACTCGATCGCCGCACGTAGCTACGCGTTCGCCTGGCCGTCCATCACCTGCTTAAAAGCCGTCTTGAACGCCGCCATCTCCGTGGGGGTGCCAACGGAGACGCGCACTGCATTCGGCCACACCGGCCAGGTGCGGCCGATGAACACATTCTTCGCCGCCATAGCCTCAATCACCTGCTTGCCCGGCCGGCCCGTGTCGATCATGAAGCAGTTGCTCTGCGACTCACCGATCAGCTTGTAGTCGTTTTGCCGCAGCCAGGCAAAGGTATCGCGGCGCGTATCGCCGATGATTTTCTTGCGCGTCGGAATCAGCTCGGTATCGAGCAGCGATACATTCGCCGCGGTCGAACCGGTCACCGGCATCGGGTTTTGGCCGTAGGGCTGCAGCCTGGCCAGCAGATCGGGCCGGCCCAGCGCGAAGCCGCAGCGAATGCCAGCCATACCGTAGATCTTGGAGAACGTGCGCAGGACGATCAGGTCCTTGTCCGCGGCCACCATGTCCAGCACGCTGGGCGAGTCAGACAGGTGGATGTAGGCCTCATCCACCAGCAGGATAGAGCCTTTGGGCTTATTTTCGAGCGCGTACAGAATGTCCGCCTTGCTCGTCAGCGTGCCCGTGGGATTGTTCGGGTTGCAGATATAAATCACACCGGCGTTGGGATCGGCCGCCACCATCGCCTTTACATCGTGAGCATAGGCCGGGGTCAAGGGCACCATCGTGATCTTCGCGCCGGAGACCTTGGCAGCGCGCACCGGCGCTTCATACGAAGGATCCGCCGAGACGAAACCGCGCGCCGGAGAGGTAAACGCCAGCACCGTATAGTGCAACGGCTCGGACGAGCCGGCATACACCGAGATGTAGCTCTCCTGCAGCCCGCTCTGCTGCGCAAACGTCTTGACCAGCTTGTCTGTCTCGCCGTAAAAGTCATATCGTCCGCCGAACGGCGCGATCGAGCTGATGGCTTCGCAGGCAGCCTTGCACGGTCCCAGGGGATTTTCATTCGCATTGATCAACACCGCCCCCGGAGGCGGCGCGTTACGCATGCGCCGCGTAGAGGACGCGTCTTTCGACGCCTGCGCCGTGGTCTGCGCCGCCATCGCGAAGTGAGCCTCCGTGAAGATGGGCGCTGAGGCCGTCAGGGCAGCGAGCCGCAGAAACGAGCGGCGGGAGCTGTGAGGTTTGGCGGAGGCAGAGGTGTAAGTCTCAAGACCGGTCGGTAGTGTCGGCATAACAGCTCCTCGAAGGAATCTCGTTTAGCGCAAAAGATGTGGGCTAAGCTGCTGCGTGGCAACAGAAAAACAGGTGCAGGGCGAAGCGCAACTGGTTTGGTTGAGATCGGTGGTGCGTACGGCGACTGTACCGCAAAAACTGCCGGTCAACACAGAGCCAGGCCAAATCGGGCAAATTTGTTGACTTGCGGCAAAGCTTGACGATAGGTTCAGGCCAAATCATCTGAACAGCTCCCCAGCCGGAATCCAATCTGGTCATCGTCCCCGGGGAGGACGCCAATGCAAGCTCCGCGCTAACAACTCTCCTCATGGTGTTAGCCGCTGAACCTATTCCCGCGCCACTGCCCGACGTCGTGCGGCGTTGCCCATCTTCTCTTGGTTGCTTTCCTGGCTGCTTTTTCCTGGCGTCTTTTCGTAACGTCTTGGTCGGACGCGGGCCTTTTGTGCGTTAAATTATCAGCATATTAAAAATTCAAAAGTCCTCGCGACCACGCCTAAAGGGAGACGCGGGGTCTCCGGAAGTCGGTCGGGCAATCGTGTTCATGGTTCCGATGAATAGATTTTTGTCTTTCGAGGAGGGCGCGAATGGGTGTGAGCAGACGGCAATTTCTGATGCGGGTGGGGCAGGCGGGTGGTTATTCGGCCGCGTTTGTCGCCATGCAGGGTTTGGGGCTTGCGGAGACACAGGCGGCGAAGGTGGAGGCCGTACAGGCGAGGCCGGGTTCCGGGCAAGGAACGACGGTGGTGGTGCTGGGCGGTGGGATCGCGGGTCTGGCCTCGGCGTATGAGCTTCGCAACCTGGGCTACAACGTGACGTTGCTGGAGGCGCGTGCGCGTCCCGGCGGGCGCAACTACACCGTGCGCGGCGGCGACACCGTAACACTCACGGACGGCTCCGTGCAGCGATGTACGTGGACGCCGGGGCACTACCAAAACTTCGGGCCGGCGCGTCTGCCTTCGATCCACCCCAACATTCTGGGTTACTGCAAAAAGCTCGGCGTGGAGCTGCAGGTGGAGGTAAACATGAGCCGTTCGGCTCACCTGCAGAACGACGAGGCCATGGGCGGCAAACCGGCCGTCATGCGCCAGGTAGTGAATGACACGCGTGGGCACGTGAGCGAGCTTTTAATGAAGTGCATGAACCAGGGCGCGCTCGAGGCCGAGCTCACCGGCGCCGACCGGCAGCGCATGATGGATTTTCTGCGGGTATACGGTCCGCTGGACCAGGCGGGCAGCTACACCGGCAGCGACCGGGCGGGGTACAGCCATGTCGCCGGCGCGGGGGACGATACCGGCGTGCTTTCCGAGCCGATCGACATGCACACACTGCTGGAGGCCAAGTTCTGGCAGGGCATGCTCTTTGACGAGCAGTTCGACATGCAGGCGACGATGTTTCAGCCGGTGGGCGGGATGGATCGCATTCCGTATGCCTTTGCCAAGTCGCTGGGCGGCATCGTGAAGTACAGCGCGCCGGTGACGGCCATCCACAACCGCGAGAACGGCGTGGAGGTGCGGTATACGGAGGACGGCGTCCCGAAGATGTTGAAGGCTGACTACTGCATCAACGCGCTGCCGCTGCCGCTGCTGCGCAAGATCGAGAACAACCTGAGCGCGCCCTACACGAAGGTGATCGGGGAGTGCAGCTACGCCCACGCCTATAAGGTGGCCTGGGAGAGCCGGCGCTTTTGGGAACAGGACTACAACATCTACGGCGGCCTGGAGTTTGTGAACACGGGCTGCAGCCCGATCTGGTTTCCATCTGCGGAGCTGTTCTCCGATCGCGGCATCGCCGTGAGCGGCTACTCAGATGAGAGAGGGACACCCTTTGAGGCGATGGATCTCGGGGGCAAGTTCGCGGAAAGCCGGCGTTCGATGGAGCGGCTGCATCCGGGGCATGGGGTGGAGCTCGAAAAGCCGATGTATTACGGCTGGGGTAAGAGCGAGTGGAACGAGGGCTCCTGGATCCGCGCCTACGCTCCGGAGGAGAAGGGGACCGAGCCGGTTGCTTCGCGGGGAGCACCGGGCGGTGTGCCGGGCGGCGATGGCAAGGCAGCCAGGAGCCAGCAGTCGCCGGGCGTGGCCCTGAACCGGCAGACCGGGCAGGGAGCGGCCCCGGCGGTGGCGCGAACGGGCACCAATCCGGGCTACGAGACGCTGATTCAGCCGGACGGGCGCATCATCTTCGCAGGCGACCACACCACACACGTCGTTGCCTGGCAGGAGGGCGCGTGCCTGAGCGCGCTGCGAGCGGTGCAGTTGGTGAGCGACCAGGTCAAGGCGACCAGGCTGGCAGGATCTGGCACGGAAAGGCTGGGCTAGGGTGATCGGTTTGGGCAAGATTGGCAAAAACGGAGGAAGTATGAGCCCTTGGAGCGTGGTTGGCAGTTTGGTGCTGGGAACGGTGCTGGTGGGCGGCAGTGAGGGCTTGGCACAGGCCGCGAACGCCGGTACAGGGAACCCGGTGCCGGTGCCGGTCACCGTGCGTCATATCCAGACGGAGAAGGCCGCCATCGCGACAGGGGTTTGGGTGGGCGCGACCTATTACCTGAGTGGCCAGCTCGCTGATCCGGTGACGCCGGCGAACGTGGCCCAGGCAACGCCGGCGGTGTATGGCGACACCAAGACGCAGGCGGCCAGCGTTTTTGCCAAAATCCAGAAGGCGCTGCAGGCGCAGGGCCTGGACATGGGGGATGTGGTTAAAATGACCGTGTTTCTGGGGCCGGATCCCGGGACCGGCAAGCTGGACTTTCCGGGGATGCAGAGCGAATACCTGAAGTACTTCGGTACACCCGCCCAGCCCAACAAGCCCGCCCGCTCGGCCTTCCAGGTGGCGGCCTTGGCAGCACCCTGGGCCCTGCTGGAGATCGAGGTCATCGCGGTCAAGAGTAGGTAGGGGGTAGAAAGGCCTATTCGCGATACAAAGATTGTCATCAAAGGTCGTGCTGTTCTGTCGTAGCGTGCGGCGGTGGCTCGAAGTTCTCTCTCGCACGGACGTTGCAATCTTTGATTGCTTTTGAAGGTCTCCTACGCGTTTGCCTGTTCGCCGTAGCGGTCCAGCAGTCTTCTGTGTGCGTCGAAGCCTTTGTCGGCGATCACCGTGCGGGCCTTCACCTGGGCAGTAAGACATCCGCGCTGTCCACCTCGCAGGTCTGGCCGCGGAGGTGGATCTGCGAGGCCGTCGGGGGACCGATCGCAGTTAACCGTACCATTCAGAACTCGATTCTCCCCTGAAATGCGATCATCCGCGGAGAGCTGTCACCGCCCAGACCCACACCGAGCAGACCGGTTGGAGGCGAGATCGTGCTCTGCAAAGTTCCGAATCGGGCAGGTACAAGCCCACCAGGGACACCGGCCTCTACGTTGCTGGGTAGTGCAAAATTGGCGTGATTGAACGCGTTGAAGAGCTGGGTATCGAAGCGGAAGGTCAGTCCTTCACGAAGCTTGAAGTTCTTTGTGATGTAGATGTCGGAATCGGTGAAATACGGACCTCGAACGGTGTTGCGGCCCGAGTCGCCGAACTGGCAGTTGGCGACCGAATCGCCTCCGGTGCAAGCGCCCGTCGAAGGGTCTACGACCGAGACGAAGGCAGCAGGATTGATCCATTGCCGGGTACCCGCCACCGTGACACCGCTGACTGGAGTCCTTTGGTACACCGGCTCACCCGGAACACGCCGGGCAAACTGCGGTCCGCTCGATTGAAAGATGCCGTTTCCGTTCGCGGTATAGGGCTGGCTCAGGATCGTAAGAGGTAAACCCGTATGGAAGAAGGCCGTCTCCGAAAAGGCTCAGCCGCCGAGCGCTTGCCTGAGAAGGGCATGGCCGGAGTAGAACGGTATTTGATAGATCCCGAAGGCCGAGATGTTGTGATGCACATCGTAGTCGCAGCTTCCATAATTTCGGCTGAGCTCTCCCGGCAGGGGTCACAGGATACTTTGCGTTGAAAACGACAGCAGACCGCCGTTAGAGACCTCATCGAGACAATGGCTGAGCGTGTACTTGCCGCGTACGGTCAGGCCGCCAAGTTGCTGCGTGTAGCTCGTCTGCAGACCGGCGTAGCTGCTGTTCGCGTCGGTACGAAATTCATTGACGCTGCCGAATCGTTGGTCGAGGGGGCGGCTATACGGGTACGGTGCGAAGCAGCCGTCACAGACGTTCTGATAGCCGTTGAGCTCGACCTGATGCGGCTCATGCAGGCCGCGTGTGCCCACGAAATCCAAGCGCACCGCTCCCTTCGCCCCAACCTGTTGCTCCACGCCGGTGCTGTACTGGTAATAAATGGGTGTCTTCAGCGTTCCGGTCGGAAAGGTGTTCAGGCCAACCGCGAGTGGGCATACGGCAGCACCGGTCACTAGGCCCGTGCAGGGCGGCGCACCGCTGCTGAAGCTTTTCTGCAGCGCGGCATCAGCGGAAGCGGCTGCATCGACTGCACTGCCCGGGACACCGGGAAACACCGCTGTTCCTCCGACCTGGCCACCGAGGCCACCAACGAAGGTGGGCGAGTAGGGCGCGTTGGTCGAGGCGAGGTCGGCAATCTGGGCCGGGATGATATCGCTGAAACGCCGAACCCGGCGTGAATCGCTGTCCGGTGGGAGACCTGATAGGCCACAGAGACGCGTGGCTGGTACACGAACAGCGGCGTTCCCGGAAACAGGTTGCGAACACCGGTTTGGATCGCTTGATTCAGCGGCTGAGCATTGTTGTGCTGAAGACCGAGGAACGAGCCCGCCGGACCTGCGAAGAGGCCCTGATCGTTGGCCACGTTCGTGTTCCAGGTGACGCGAATGCCCTCTGTGAAGGTCAGCCTGGCAGAGGGCTTGTAGGTATCCATTGCGTAAAAATCAAGATTGCCGTTGGCCACGCGCTCGCGCAGCCGCACCGGAAAGCTTTGCGTGGCTGTATAGGCCGCACCATAGGTGAACTGAGCGAGATCATTCACGGTGACCAGCGGCACGGTACCTTGGCCAAGGTCGTAGTTGCTCACATCCACGCGGCGTGTGTTCAGGCCGAACTTGAACGTGTGCAGCTTGCGCGTCCAGATCAGGTTGTCGTTGACCTGCCACTGCGTAACCTTGCGGCCTTGGGGATAGGTGTTGTCATTACCGCCGATCGTTGAGAAAGGCACGTCCGTGCTGCCCGCCTGCAGGACGATCGGAAGTTGCTGCACCACACTGGCGAAGTTGTTCGGCTCGAAGACGCTCGAATACCAGCTCGCCCCGGGATTGATTTGGTTGACCAGGTTGGGCGTAAAGAGGTGCGTGTAGGCGGTCACGAGCGTTCGTTGCGGCTGCGGCGAGTAGCTGTTGAAAATCGGGTTAATCGGGTCCGTGTAGGCCGCCTGCAAACCCGTGTCCTGTTGGAACCGGTACCAAATGCTGTTGTTTGCGTCAATGGTGTGGTCGATCTTGAGAACAACGAGGTCTTCGCGGTCGTTGTTGTTGAGCGAGGCCTGCCGCTGGTTCGCGCAGCCGTTGCCATCGAGCAGTCTACCGGGTGCAGGGGCCGGAAGAAGCACACCGTTGGCGTCAAAGGGGGCAGGTGCTCACCGGCACCGGTGACCCGCCCGTGTTGCTGTAAAGGGAAAACAACGAGCGATAGAGCGGCACCTCAGCGGGCTGCGCGGGCAAAGCCGTGCCGGTGGTCGGGTCCACGCCACCTGTCGTCAACTGCTGCAGTACGTAGTGCTGGTAGGCCGGCGTCGGCGCGGTACCGAGGAGACCAGCGGCAGCGCGATGCGAATGCCCTCGTAATGGCTGAAGAAGAAGAGCTTGTCTTTTCCGACAGGGCCGCGGATCGGGCCGCCGACGCTCACGCCGAACTCATTGACCGTGGAGCGCGGCTTCTTCGCTATATCACCGGGAGAATCGTTGGCGTGCAGGAAGTAGTCCTCCGTATTCAGCAGCGAGCCGTTCCAGACCTCGTAGGCATCGCCGTGAAATCGGTTGGTGCCCGACTTCGTAAAGTAATCGACCTGTGCGGCAGCGTATCGCCCCTGATCGACGGTGTAGGAGTTGGTGTTGACCGTGGCCTCCTGCACCGCGTCCAGCCCGATGACGAGATTAGTCGAAAGGCCGATGTTCAGCCCCAGCCAGGGATCGTTGGTGTCGTAGCCATCGAGGATATAGCCGTTCGAGGTTGCCGGCAGACCGTTGAACTCCACGTTGCCGTACCCTCCCGCGGCCTTGGCATCGTTGGAGGAGCCTGCCGTATTCATCAACGCTCCCTGCGCGAACTGCGCGATGAATGTCAGATCCTGGCCCGGATTCGGCAGGCTTTTGATTGTCTTCGCATCCAGCGTCGTGGTCGTGTTCGGGTTGTCGAGACTGAGCAGCCCCTGTTGAGCCGAAACTTCTACGGTCTGTGAGGCCGCATTGATCGAGAGCGTAAAGTTCAGGGTTGCCGTGCGCCCTACGCCCAATGGTGTCGGCTCAGATGCAGCTGGCGCAAATCCGGTGGAAGCGACAGAGACCAGGTATGTGCCGGGGTTCACCTGTGAGAGAAGATAACGGCCGCTGCCATCTGTGGTGCCCGTGCGCGTGGCCTTCGTGTTTACATCCGTCGCAACCACCGTAGCTGCAGGGATGGCTGCTCCGGAGCTATCCACTACCGTCCCCGCGAGGGCGCTTGAAGTGCCGCTCTGCGCAGCCGCAGTCGCAACGGAAGAGCAAAGCGCGAAGCTAAAAAGCGAGAACAGGACGGTAAGGAATCTAGCTGCATTCCTAATTTAGGCTTGCCTAATGCCTGTTTAGCATAACCTAACACGTGCCGAGGAGGGGCTACAGCTTGAAGAAAGGCAATCGAAAGCATCGGGACCGGAATACGGAGTCGGTTGACGACTACCTGAAGGCGATCCATTTTCTGGGCGGTGATGAGCGCAGGCGGGTCGGCGGCACCGAATTGGCCGTGCGGCTGCTTATCGCCCCGGCATCGGTCACCAACATGCTGCAGAAGCTCGCGGGTGAGCCCAAGTCACTTGTCGACTACAAGCGAGGCGAGGGGGTGCGTTTGACGAGCACCGGTCGAAGAAGAGCGTTGGAGATCGTACGGCATCATCGTCTCGTCGAGACCTTTCTCTTCCGAGTCCTGAATTACCCGCTTGATGAACTGCATGATGAAGCCGAGCGGCTGGAACACTTTATCTCAGAATCATTCGAGCAACGAATCGCCACCAAGCTCGGCCATCCCGTCGTCGACCCGCACGGCCATTGCATTCCTGCTATGGACGGGACAATGCCCGCTACGCATGGGGTATCTTGCCGCTGTGGTTTGTAGGGATTGCTATTGTTGGCGTTTCACTCGACTACTCTCACACCGCTAACAAGCGGCGCTCTCCTGCATCATCGCTTCAGGGGAGATCCCGGCCCGAACGGCCGTGATCATCTCGCGAATCTGCTCGATGACCAGCTCGGGCTCGTCCAGATGCACCCAATGCCCGCTCTTCTCCGCGATCAACTGCTCCGCCGCCGGTCCGATCTTTTGTAAGTCCGCGTTCGAGATCGCCTTTGGATGTCCCGGCGTCAACAACACCACCGGGATGCCCACGATCGGCGTCGCATCCAGCATCTCCGTCACGGTTGCCGGAACGCCCTGAATATGTGCTGTCATTCCGCGGAAGTAGGCCGGGTTTGACCAGTGCGCTGCCACAATCGGCCAAACCGCGGGCGGCATCTTATTCAATTCACTCGTTACCCGCTCCAGCACATTGTGCCCGCCCGTCGCGCGCGTGAAGAGGTTCGTGAATTTTCCCGATCGGCGAAAGAATGACATCGTTGTTAGTCGCGCCAAGCCTGAATATGCAACGGCCACGCCCCACTGGGTCAGTTGTACTCCGCGGTCCAACAGCTTACGTTGCGACTCATCCACCGGAGGCCACTCGTCTGTGCGCATGGCATCCACCAGCACGGCGCCGACCACCTCGTCAGGATACGCAGCCGCAAAATACCGCACCACCAAGCCGCCGAACGAATGCCCTACCAGCAGGTAGGGCGGCGCAATGCCGGCAGCCTGGAGCATCGCCCGCAACTCCTCCACCACCTTCGATGGAATTCGCGCCGACACCGCCGGCGTGCTCCAACCGAGCCCCAACCGATCATAGGAAACCGTGTGCGCGAACTCGCTTACCGACTCCTGGATCCTGGCCCAGTTCTGACTTGTCGCCCCAATGCCCGACTCGAAGATCACCGACGGGCCAGCCCCTTCGCCGGTCTCCATCATGAACAGCTGCCGGCGCTCGCCGATGTCCACCAACCGGCCCAGCCGAAGAAAACGCCTGCGGTCATACCGCGATCCAACCCACTGATACAGGAACCCCAAAACCGGGATGGTGGGACCTAAAAGCAAAAGCCACAACACGCGGACCATGCACTGCTCTCCTTGCTGATGAGGCTGACAAGTCTCAAGTCTTCCCCTGCAAGCCTTGGAACCGAAGCCATAAACGACGGATACTACATTCTGTCATCACTGCATGCGAACGAACGGCGGTGGCGTCATGAATGTTCGAGGACTTTCACAGAGTTGAAGTCCCTTGGAGAGGTTTACGGGAGTTCGTGACGCCACCGGGGACCGGCGAAAACACTGAACGTCGCCGCTGCCAATGTGGGATAGCCTGGACGCATCGGGGTGCACTTTGCTACAGAGTGGGCTTGAGTTGTAGCTTGACTGAGCGGCCAATCGAGCAGAGAGCTACGTGGTGAGCGGTGAAATCGAGCAACGGACAGAGCAGCGGTCACGGGAATCGTGCCATGGATAGCCCCATCCTGGAGGTGCGCAACCTGCGCAAAACCTACGACGAAGGGCGAATCGAGGCTCTCCGCGGTGTCGATCTTTCCATCGACGCCGGCGAGTTCGTCGCCATCAGCGGGCAAAGTGGGAGTGGGAAGTCCACCCTGCTTCAACTGCTGGGTGGGCTTGACACCGCAACGGGCGGTGAGGTCCTGTTTCGCGGTGCGGCTCTGGGCGCCTCCGTCAGCCTCGACACCTATCGCTGCCATCATGTTGGATTCATCTTTCAATCTTTTTACCTGCTGCCCACCCTGCGTGCTGTTGAGAACGTGCAGGCTCCCATGCTCGCTACGCCGGAGGGCAGGGGCACGCGCGGCGAACGTGCGGAGGCTCTGCTGCGTGAGGTAGGGCTGGGGCACCGGATGCGTCAGTACCCGAACGAACTTTCCGGAGGCGAACGGCAGCGCGTAGCGATTGCCCGAGCGTTGGCCAACAATCCTTCGATCCTATTGGCGGATGAGCCCACCGGGAATCTCGACAGCACCAACTCCGCGCGCATCATGGAGCTCGTGACTGGTATTCAAAAGACCCGCGGCATGACGCTGATTGTCATCACACATGAGGACGCGATTGCGAACTCCGCGCCGCGTCATCTTCGCATTCATGATGGAAAGATAGTTCCATGAGATTCGCCTCTGTTGTGGCCGGCGCCATGCTATTCCTTGCACCTTCTTCGTACGCGGCGGATGCGCCCGACGCACGGGCGCTGGTTGCAGCGGCACGGCAACGCGTTGAGACTGAGGACTACCGTGCCACCGGGCATCTGGTCCGGGTGGATGCAAGCGGAAATCGAGTCAGCAATGCCTTTGCCATCAAGGCGCACTGGTTTCCCGGCGTGCTGCGCGTGCTGCTCGAAATCGTTCCATCCCAGACTTCGCCGAGGACCGCGCCCCCGAACTCGCCGCAGGATGGACGTGTCAGCATACTGTTCGAAATGCGGCCTAACGGACAAGGTACGATCAGGGTCTTTCATCCGCACGAGTCGGCACCGGCATCCTTGCCCTTTGATAAGTGGGGTGAGAGCGTCTTCGGCAGCGACTTCAACTATGAAGACTTTCTCCAGTCGGAGTTGTACTGGCAAGACCAGGCTCTCCTAAAAACTGCCAAAGTCGGCGCTCACGACTGCGATGTGCTGAAGAGTACACCGGGTGCGTCCGATCGTTCGCACTATGCCGAGGTCCACACCTGGTTCGACCACACCACCGGCTACCCCCTCTACGTGGAAAAGACGTTGAAGGGGGCCCCGACCAGCAAGGAGTTCACGTCCCTGGGCGTCAGCCAATCGGGTGGTGTCTGGGCAGCCAGACAGGTCGAGGTTAAGGTACATGGCCGGCCCGGGGCGACTCTGCTGATCTTCGAACATGGAAGCACAAAGGCACACCTCACCGCCAGGGACTTCAGCCCCGAGCAGATCAGCCATTCGGAAGATCGCCAGTAACCCTCACCTAAACGAGAAGCGAGCGACGCGTGCGGCCGGCGACGGCTTTTAGTCCATCAGCGATTGAAATCGCTCCTGCAGCACGCGTCGAAGAAACTTGCCGTTGTCATTTTGCGGCAGGTCGCCGGGAGCGACGATCCAGATGCGCCGTGGAGCCTTGTAAGCCGCGAGACGGCTGCGGCACCAGTTCAGCAGGTCAACCTCTGTGGAAGAAGAACCCGGCTGCAACTCGACCGCGGCTACGGGAGTCTCGCCTTTTTCCTTGTGACGAAGGCCGAATGCGACGGCGCGAGCCACAGCAGGATGGGCCAGCATCGCCTCCTCCAGTTCGCGAACGTACACCGAATAGCCACCCGACTTGATCACCTCTTTGGTGCGGCCTACAAGCCGAATCAGTCCAAGGCGATTGCGCGTGGCCAGATCCCCGGTACGCAACCAGCCGTCGCCGGTAAGAAGGCCCTGAGCCTCGCCGTTGTTGTTGTCTTTCCAGTAGTGCGGCGCGAGACCGCGCCGACGAATCTGACATTCGCCTGTTACACCCGCTTTCACGATCTGGCCGTTCTCATCGACCACGCGGATGCGAAACGGCGGCACGGGGAAACACAGATCGCCACTGCCGCGCAGCCACGACAATTCAATACCCATCATCGCGAGGCCGCCCAGCTCCACCATCCCATAGCCATTGAGCAGGACGGGTGGGATACGCCAACGGCCGAAGAGACGGAAGAGGGCTCCGAACGGGCGCAGACGCTGTCGAATTTCGGAGGGAAGGTGGTCGCTGGCGGAGAGCCAGACCCGCACACTCGCCAGGCGTTCCGGTGCGGGGTGGCTGTTAACCAGGCGGGTAAACATGGTGGGCACGCCGACGACGGCTGTGACACGGAAGCGCTCGACGAGATCCAGCGCAGACTGGACATCGAAGCGGTCGAGAAAGCATCCCCGCACACCTGCCATGAGCCCATACAAAGCAATGCTCACCGCCATGATGTGCGACCACGGCAACGCAATAAGCGCAAGATCTCGCGGTCCCAGGATCAACCCGGAAATCACCGTGGACGCCCGCGCCCCAAGCAGCGCGTTGCTGGACAGGGCTGCACCTTTGGGAAACCCACTGGTACCGGAGGTGTGAAAGATAGCAACCGTTGCGGCGGGGTCGATGGTGACCGGGGGTGCCGCTGTCGCAGTCCTCGACATCTCCATCCTGGAGACGCGTAGAAATCCGTCGAGCGTCTCGATCTCCTCGTCCGCCTGTATCCAGGTGCGCACCTCCAGTGCCTGGCGGTCGCCTAGGTTCTGTTCGAATACCTTTTTATCGGTGACGAGAATTTCCGTGCCGCTATCGACCAGGATCCGGCGCACCTCGGGGAGGGAAAGCTGCGGATTTAATGGAACCGCGATGCCCCCTGCGCGGATGATCGCAAGAAACCAATGAAAGCACTCCCGAGTGTTGCTGCGATAGATGGCGACAGGCTCAGCCGGACGAAGCGCGATCGTCTCCCGCAGGAAAGCATCGATACAACAAACTTCATGGTGCAGATCGGAAAGATAAAAGACGCCGCTCTCGTACACGGCGACCTCGCAATCTCCCTTTTGACGAACCAATTCGTCCAGAAGATTAGCGACCGTCACTCCACGGTCCCGCGCCAGTTGGTACCGCTGAACGAGGCTCATGGCGCAGAGATCGGGTTGCGGCCCCAGTCGCTGGCCACACAATAATGGAAGAGGCGGTCGAGATAGTCCAGTACCGGTGGCGGACTAATGCCGGCTGGCTGCAGCAGACGTTCGGCGTTGCCGGTGTCAAATTGCATGCGCATGGTGAAGTAATCCCGATAGGCGCGGCCGTCGCGCAGCACACGACGCTTGCGTCCCCACAGAGATAAAAACAGCAACGGACGTACCACGGCAAAGAAGAATTTCGGGTCTACGAACCGCGGCTTGGGACCGTGGAAGTATTCCATGGCGCGCCCGCCAACCTGCTCAATCGTTGCGCTGGCGCGTGGTCCCGCACAGAGGTGAACCGTGCAGCCCAGGGCGGCTTCGTCAAAGAGAAGCCGCGCGACGGAACTGGCGACGTAATCCACGGGCACGATGTCGAGTACCGCGTCCGGGTAGCCGGGGACGGTGCGCCAAAGGCCTCGCGCATAGATCTTCAGCGGCCAGTACATCATCTTGAAGCTGGAGGTTACACCGGTCTTCGAGTCTCCCACGATAATGCTGGGACGCAGGACCATGCCGGGAAGGGAAGCGAGACGCGCTTGCACCAGGGCCTCCGCCTCTGCCTTGGTTTGTTCGTATGTGTTGCGATAGCGCTGGCCCACAGCAAGCTCATCTTCGCGCACGAGACCCGAGCGCTCGCCGGCCACGTAGGCTGTGCCCACGTAAGCAAAGCTTCGCAGCGCGCGCGCGCCGCTTGCAAAGTCGAGAATGCGCCGCGTGCCCTCAACGTTGATGCGACGCGCCTCCTCGAGCGAATGGTCGAAGCGCACGGTGGCAGCGGAGTGGATGACGCGGGTTGTCTCAGCCGAAAGACGCGCATAGGCAGCCGGGTCCAGCCCGCAGTCAGGCTGGCTTACGTCTCCAGAAAAGACCTGTACGCGCGAACGGTCCGCTGCAGGGATGAAGGCATCAGCACGCTGTTGAGCCGATTGCCCGGCTCTGTCGCGAATGAGCAGTGCTAAAGTGGCGTTCGGCTGTCGCTCCAGGAGCTCGCGCACCAGCTGCACGCCAAGGAAGCCAGTTGCGCCCGTAACTAGGATCAGCTCTTGGTTGTTCAGTTCAAACCGTCCTTCGTTCGCGCACTGAAAGGGAGACCGGATCAGAACCGCTGGTTGCTCTGGGAGGCCGCTTCGGCTTAAGTATAGTCTTGCGAGCCGTGGAGCTGATGTTTCCTTGGAAGACATTGAAAAGACTCCACGCAAAGTGAGTGAAGTGGCCATAGGCAAGGACAGGCGACAGCTAGACTACAGACAGCTCTCACTTCAACATACGAGAACAAAAGGACGCTCTCCAGTTTCATGACTCAATCATTGTCGTTCACGGGATTTGTGTTGAAGAACCTGCTGCGCCGGCGCATGAGGACCTTTCTCACGCTGGCCGGCATTGGCGTGGCGGTGGGTGCGTTCGTAGGGCTGGTGGGTTTTTCGAGCGCGTTTGAACAGCAATGGTTGCGTATCTATTCGAGCAGCGGCACAGACCTGGCCGTGATTCAGGGCACCTTTCTGAACACTTCCATGGAAGAAGCGAAGACGGTCGCAAAACTCAAGAGCCTGCCCGATGTGGCGCAGGCCTCGCCCACGATCTTTAACCTGATGGATCTGACCCCGGACGTGAACGCACTCGTTTACGGATGGAAGGCCGATGCGTTTCAGTTTAGTTCTTTGCAGATTCTTGCGGGTCGGCCCTTTCGCGACGATCATGCCGAAGTCATGCTCGGCGATCTGCTTGCGCAGACTCTGAAAAAAGCTCCTGGTGACACCCTTGACATACAGGGCACGACCTTCACGATTACGGCCATTTATCACGGGGCCTCGACCTTGGAAGCGGCGGCGGTAGTCATGCCGCTGGACCAACTGCAACAGCTCAACAACTTGCAGGGCAAAGTGTCCACCATTGACGTTCGGCTGCGCCCGGCGCCTCGCGGAGAGCTCTCGGGGCAGTACATAAAAAGCGCCCAGGCTGAGATTGAAGCCGCTCTGCCGGGTCTGCGTGCTGTTCCCGCGGCCGAGCGCGCCAGCGATAACCAATTTGTGAAGCTGGCCCACGCCTCCGCCTGGGGCACCTCTTTACTTGCTCTCCTCGTCGGCGTGTTGGGCATCGCCAACACCATGGCAATGTCGGTTTTTGAGCGCACACGGGAGATCGGTATCCTGCGCGCTCTGGGCTGGAATCGATGGCTGGTGCTGGCCCACATTGAGATCGAGGCCGTCGCACTCGGCCTGGGCGGCGGTGTTCTCGGGATCGCTTTAGGATGGTGTGCTCTGCGGGTACTGGCCACTTTGCCGCGGACCGCAAGTCTTATTTCGGCCTCGCTTCACTGGCAGCTTCTCGCCGAAGCGGTGGGCATTGCGGTGTTCGCCGGGCTGGTCGCCGGAGCTCTTCCGGCGTGGCGCGCGGGGCAACTCTCCCCTGTAAATGCGTTGAGGCATGATTAACGATTTGCGCACGGGTAGCGGAGATCATGAAGGAGGGCGATGGCAAGGTTTGGGGCATTTTGTTTTGCGGGAACCGGTCATTTAAATCCAATGACTGTGCTGGCGCATTCCCTGCAGCTGCGAGGCCATGAGGTTGTGATCTTCGGGATCGCCGATACCGAAGCAGGTGTGCGTGCGGCGGGCGTCGAATTCTGCCGTATCGGCGCCGAAGACTATCCGCTCGGTACCCTGAAGAAGCTGGACCAACATTTAGCGCGGCTGAAGGGTATTGCGGCCTTTCGCTTCACGTTGAAGCGGGTGCGGGAATCGACGCGAATGATCCTGCGGGACGGGCCGGACGCGGTGCGGGCAGCGGACGTGGATGCGCTGCTGGTCGATGAAGCGGAGTTTGCTGGAAATGTGGCAGACCATTTAGGCCTGCCCTGGATCTCCCTCGCCCTGATCCCTCCCTTGCTCCCCGACGACCGGTTTCCGCCCTTCTGGCTCGGTTGGCCGGCGGGACAGGATTGGCTCAGCCGGCTGCGGAATCGCCTTGCCATCCACCTCCTGTTACGGATCGCAACCCCCATCTTCAAGGATGTGAACCGGCAGCGCAGCGCATGGGGTCTGAAGCCCCTGAAGCGTCCCGAGGACGGCTTGTCGCCCCTGGCACAAATCACACAGCTGCCTGAAGCTCTGGAGTTCGCCATCCGCGGCGAAAGGCCAAGGGGGCTTCACTACACCGGACCGTTCTTACGCGCTCAACAGCGTCCTGTCGTCGACTTCCCTTGGAACCGACTTGACGGACGCCCACTCATTTACGCCTCGCTGGGCACTCTGCAGAACGGTTCGGAAGCCCTTTTCAGAACGATCGCCAAGGCCTGTGCCGGACTGGACGCACAACTACTCATCTCGCTCGGCGGCGGCCTTGATCCCGCAGGACTGGGAACGTTGGCCGGCGATCCGTTGGTGGTGCGCTTTGCTCCCCAACTGGAAATCCTAAAGCGGACCACGTTGGTGATCACGCATGCCGGCCTGAACACGGTCCTGGAGTCGCTTTCTGAGGGATTGCCGATGGTAGCCGTGCCCCTCGGCAACGACCAACCCGGCGTGGCGGCAAGGCTTAAGGCACGCGGAGCCTGCGTAGTGGTTTCACGGCACAGGCTAACCACAGCCCGGCTTCGCAAAGCTGTCCTTCTCGTGCTTGGTGACGCCGGGTACCGTGAAGCCGCCCATAGTTTGCAAAGAGCGATCCAGCAGTTGGACGGACCAGACCGCGCTGCAGATCTTATTGAAGAGGTGCTACAACTCCGTTCGGCCTAGCTCTGACCTTGCTTGGCTTCTTTCGTCCCAGCAGTGCGCTTGCAGTAACCTGACGGCCCTTGATGTGGGTTTGCTGTTTCTGCGAATCTCTTGCGATCGTAGCCGCCGTTTCACTTGAACCAAGCCCCAATGCGTTGACCGCTCATTTGCAAAAGTCTTTAAGGGATTGTAAATATGGGGTAGATCCCTTTTTCCTGCTTTCCCTGTTCACGGCGCCAGGCTCGCCGCGAACGCCTACACCCTGCCTGACTATTGTTGGTTCTCCTTTGGAGCCTCGATGACACGTTTTGGTGCGATCGGTTCGATTTCCCTGATTTTGGCGGCGCAAGCAGCGTCGGGCCAGAACGCAACGACCTCTGTACGAGGTGTGGTGCAGGACTCCACCGGTGCTGCCATTCCGGGTGCGAGCGTAACCCTGGTCGATCCCGCGGCGGGTCGAACCCTGAAGACCACGGCCAACGCGCAGGGCGAATATGAGCTCTTGCAGCTCACCCCGGCCCGGTACACGATCACCGCCACGGCTCCCGGCTTCGGCACCTCTGTAAAGCAGGCGGAGTTGCTGGTCAATCAGCCGGCCACGCTGAATTTTGCGTGCGCCGCAAACATTGAATACCAGCATCGTTCGGCTGGATTGGGCTCCTTCAAGCAAGCATCGCCTCTTCGGCCGCGGTGGCTTTCAGAAGGACACACTCGCCGGAACGCAACAGTTCCCCGGCCAGCCCGCGGCTTCGCTGCTGGTGGATAATTACAAGGGCATGGTCTTTGGCGACACCTGGACGATCACGCCGTCGCTGGTCAACGACCTGCGCTACGGCTACATCCGCCAGGGCTATGGGCAAAGTGGCCTGGGTACGGGCGACTACGTCGACTTCCGCTTTCTCGCGACGAGCACTGCAGAGACACGCAGCACGATTGTCAGCGTGCCCACCAACAACATCGTCGATAACCTGACCTATGCGAAGGGAAAGCACACACTGGGTTTCGGCGGAAACTGGCGGCTCGTCCACATCAATCGCTCGTCGAATAACGTTTCGTTCAACAGCGCCACAAGCAATCCCTATTGGCTCGGTGGCAATGTTCCTGACCCCTCCGCACTTGGAGCACCTCCCGTGGACCCGGGCTTCGGCAACTCCTACCTGATCGCTTATGCCAACCTCGTAGGCACGGTTCCGCAGGTCACCGATGTTTCCAATTACAACGTGACCAGCCCCACGACCGGTTCTCTGCTGGCCGATGGTGCCTTCATCAATCGGCATTTCAAAACCAATGAATTTGAGTATTACCTTCAGGATGCCTGGCGACTTCGTCCCAATCTTACGATGACCTTCGGCATCCGCCACACGATCCTGCAAACGCCCTATGAGACGAGCGGACAGCAGGTCGCGCCATCTATCGACACCCACGCCTGGTATACCGAGCGCGAAACGGCTGCTTTGCAGGGCCAGGTGTATGAGCCGACATTAAGCTTCGCCCCCAGCGGGCCTGCCTACGGCACCCCCGGCTACTGGCCGAAGTCGAAGAACAACATCGCACCCCGGTTTGCCTTGGCGTATGGGCCGGACACGAAGACTTCGATCCGCTTGGGCGCGGGGGTGTACTACGATCACTACGGGGAAGGGCTGATCAACACCTTCGATCAAAATGGATCATTTGGGCTCTCGTCCCAGTTCACCAACCCCGCGGGCGTCTATACCTATGCCAACGCACCACGCTTCACGGGCCGCCAGACGCTGCCGTTCAACAATGGCACCCCCGCGGCCACACAGACCTATCCCTATACGCCGAACCTGACGAGCTCGAGCGAATTTGCTATCACGTGGGGACTGGATAATCGACTGAAAACACCCTACACCGAGTCGTTCGATGCCTCGGTCCAGCGTTTGTTACCGGGTGGCCTCACGTTGGAAACCGCGTACGTCGGCCGCCTTGGACGGCACCTGCTGCAAAGCCTGGATGTGGCCGAGCCGGTCGACTTTGTCGACCCCGCGGGCGGCGGTGACTACTACAGCGCTGGAACTGCTCTTTCGAAGGCGGTGGATGCCAACGTTGGGAACCCTGCTGCCAGGGTCGGCGCCATCCCCTACTTCGAACACCTGTTCCCGTTCATGGCAAACCGTCAATTCATCGACGGCAACGGCAAGCTGGTTTATGACGGCACGGGCCAGTCGGCGACCCAGAACATTTACGCGCTGGAGTGGGCGCCGCAGCGCGCCGGTCTCGGGGCGACCACCTCGCTGGCGGACATCGATTTCTTCTGCGCCGACTACGGCGTGCAGTACTGTCCCGCGGGCTACCAATCCAAGTTCTGGCAGCAGCAGTTTGCTTCGTTGTACGCGCTGTCCACCATCGGCATGAGTTACTACAACGCCCTGCAGGTCTCGTTGCGGCACGCGATGTCGCATGGGCTGCAATTCGATCTCAATTACACCTTCTCGAAGGCGATCGACATGGGCTCTGATGCCGAGCGCACCTCGGAATTTTCGGCAGCAGGAACAGCCGTGGCGGCGAGCGCGATTCAGAACACCTGGAAACCCTATCTCAACCGCGCCGTAGCCGATTTCGACACGCGTCATATCGTGACCGTGGATGCCGTATATGCCTTGCCCGTCGGCAAAGGCAAGGCGTTCCTCGCGCAAAGCGGAGGTCTGGTGAACACCGTGGTCGGCGGCTGGCAGTACTCGGGCATCTTCCGCACCACCAGCGGCCTCCCGTTCTCACTGGGCGAGCCTGGCTATACCACCGATTGGCAGCAGCCGGCCTACGCCGTGGTGACCGACCCGACGCTGAAGGCGCATAAGCACATCGATGCTCTCGGCAATGTCACCTTCTTTGACAACCCAGGCGCCATCAACACGGGCGTCAGCACCGGCAGCCCGGTGCGCCTGCCGTACCCCGGCGAAGCGGGCGAGCGGAACTTCTTTCGCGGCGACGGCTACCTGGATCTCGACAGCAGCCTTAGCAAGGCGTTTACGTTCAAGGAACATGGTGCCCTGAACTTCACCTGGTCGGTTTATAACGTCACCAACTCCGTCCGCTTCGATCCCTTCTCCGTAACGGGGCAGTTGACCAATGGCAGCCTCGGCGTGGCCAGCGCGGAGCTGGGCGGCAATCAAACGCCGCGGCGCATGCAGTTCGCGCTGCGTTATGACTTTTAAGCGAAGAATTGAGTTTCCGATGATACCTCGCCGTTTTTTGCTCGCCGCGACCGCCTCGCTCCTCTGTATCTGCGCCCATGCGCAAGGGTCGCTGCCGCTGGATGCCACTTACGCGCGCGATCCGAAGCAGGCCGTGGATGAGGCCTATACGGCGAAAATCAAGCAGTACACGACAGGTCCGAACTTCCTCTCGCCGCTGGTGGACTATCTGCCCGCCTCCAAGACCGTGCCCACGCCCGCGAAGGTGCTCGGCGATGTGTCCGGCGCACCGAACATGCTGCCCTATGCGGAGGATGTATACAAGTATTTCCGTCTCTTGGCCGCAAGCTCGCCGCGTGTGCAGGTGGTCACCATCGGTCACACGGAAGAAGGCCGCGAGATGATCGCGGTGGCGGTCGCGGATGAGGCTCTGCTGAAGCACGCCAAGGAAAACAGCGCGAGGCTGGGCCAGCTTGCTGACCCGCGCACGATCGGCATGGAGGACAGAAGGGCACAGAAGCTGATCGACGCCTCCGTCCCGGTCTACTACATCACCGGCGCCATTCATTCACCCGAAACCGGTGCGCCGACGGCGCTGATGGAGCTTGCCTACCGCCTTGCAGTGGACGATTCACCTTACATCAAGAACATTCGTTCCCACATGATCACGTTGATCACACCGGTGGTCGAAGTCGATGGCCGCGACCGCATGGTGGACATCTACAAATGGCACCGCGCGCATCCCGGCCAGCAGTGGCCGCGACTCGTGTACTGGGGCCATTACGTGGCGCACGATAACAATCGCGACGCCATGGCGATGACCCTTGACCTCACACGCAACGTGCTGGACACCTTTCTCGACTGGCACGCGCAGGTGCTGCACGATCTGCATGAGTCCGTGCCGTTTCTCTATGACAACACCGTCGGCGATGGTCCCTACAACGCCTGGATCGATCCCATTCTCGCCGATGAGTGGGCCGAACTGGGCTGGAACAACGTGGCACAGATGCAAAATCTCGGCATGCCCGGCGTCTTCACCCACGGCGACTTCGATACCTGGTCCCCCGGCTACCTGATGTTTCTCGCCGGCATGCACAACGGCATCTCGCGGCTCTATGAGACCTTCGGCAACGGCGGCGCGGACACGGAAAAACGCATCCTCACGCCCGAAGAATACTCCCGCACATGGTACCGGCAAAACCCGCCGCTGCCGGTCGTCACCTGGTCACAGCGCGATAACAACAACTACGAGCAGAGCGCGCTTTTGACTACTCTCGCGTACTTTTCCATGCACGGTCACCACTTCCTGGAGAATTACTACGCCAAAAGCAAGCGCGCGATCGAAAAGCCGACGCTTGCGGGACCAGCCGCATATGTCTTTCCCGCAAGCGAAGCAGAACTCAATCGCCAGACGCAGTTGCTCGCCGTCTTGAAGCGACAGCACGTGGAACTGCAGCAGCTGTCAACGGCAACCACCGTCACCATGCCTCCAAAGCGGCCTGACGACAAGGCAACGCAGGAGACCTTGCCGGCCGGCAGCTTCGTCGTACGTATGGACCAGCCGTACTCCCGCTCCGCCGACGCGCTGCTGGACAAGCAGTACTGGGCGCCGGACGATCCGCAGAAGCACCCCTACGACGACACGGGCTGGAGCTTCCCGGCGTTGTTCAACGTGCACGTCACCCGTGTAACGGATGCGAGCATTCTTAAGTCGCCCATGTCGCCTGTTCCGGATCTCTCGGTGTTGACTGCGAAGGTGGACGGCACGGGTGACGCCTTCATCGTTCCCAATACTGGGCAAAGCACTTTACTTGGCCTCGTGTACAAGCTTGGCGCGGCTCATGTGTCGATTGCAGAGAAACCCTTTGACGCCAACGGCCAGCATCTCGCGGCGGGTTCACTTCTACTGCATGACGTACCGGAAGCAACGCTCACCCCTGCACTTAAGGCAACGTCACTCAATGCGATCCGTGTATCCGTCGCGCCTTCTGTCGCCGCGCATCCTGCACCGGCGCCCCGCATCGCCTTCATGCATACCTGGCTCGCCACCCAGACGGAAGGCTGGTGGCGTTATGCCTTCGATGCTGCCGGTGTGCCCTATGACTATCTCAGCACGCAGACCGTGGGCGGCAAAGAAAATCTGCGCGCCAAGTACGATGTGATCGTCTTTGCTCCGGTCGCGCACGTAAGTGCCGACCAGATACTGAATGGTACGCCGATGTACGGTAACCCGATGCCGTGGCAAAAGACCGAACTCACACCCAACATCGGACGGCTTGATTCAACAGCCGACATACGCCCGGGGCTGGGCTATGCGGGCCTGATGCACCTCAAGGACTTCGTGCAAGAGGGCGGGCTGCTGATCACCTGTGAGGACACAGCGCAGTTCGCCATAGAGTCCGGTCTTGCGCCCGGCGTCAGCCTTGCACCCCATGCGGAGGCTCGCGTGGTCGGCACGGTGCTGAACACCGCGCCCGTTGACGCGCAATCGCCCGTGGCGTGGGGTTTGAAAGCGGGGCTACCTGTGATCAGTGCCAACGGCATGGTGTTCAACGTATCCAACACAATCGGCGGCAATGGGGGACGCGTTCTGATGGATCCGTACCAAGCCCGTCCCACGGGTAGAGGCCTTGTAGGCGATGAAGACGTGCCGGAAGATCGTGTCGTTGTGCAACCGGAGCCGCTGCCGAATCCCAAGCCGTGGGAGGCGCGGCCCCTGAACGAAGAACAGGAGCGCAACAACCCCAACGTGATCCCTGCGGACATGCGTCCACAGGTGATCCTGCGCTTCGGCGAGACCAAAGGTCTTCTGCTGTCGGGATTGTTGGACAAACCGGCGCAGATTGCCGAGCATGCTGTGGTGGTCGATGCTCACCTTGGTCAAGGCAACGTGCTGCTTTTTGGCAACAATCCCGTATATCGCGGTGAAACGGTTGGCGATTACCCCCTGGTTTTCAACGCGATCTTGAACTTCGATCATCTTGCACGGCCCAGTGCCACGTCGCCTTCTCCTGCCGCTCCCACAACTGCCGGCCGGTAGCACCCTTGCGTTCGACAACATCTTCGGAGATCTTGTGAGTCGTTATCTGTTTCGCACCGTAAGCCTGATGAGCCTTCGCGGCCATTCTCTCGCTCTTTTGCTGGCAGCCGCAGCGACTTTCCAGGCGCAGTCGCCCGCTGTGTCGCCCGCCGCACCTAATGTCACGACAAAACATGGCATGACGCTGGACGACATGAGCAAGATGGTGCGCGTTGGTGCGCCGGTTGTTTCGCCAGATGGCAAGTGGGTCGCCTACACCGTCGCGCACGTGGATACCGGCGAGGATAAGAACCTCACCGATCTATGGATGGTGAGCTGGGACGGTACGCAGGACATTCAGCTCACTCACGGCAAGGAGGGCGCCGGCGATCCGCGCTGGAGTCCCGATGGCCGCTTTCTGGCCTTCACCTCCGGGCGCGAGGGTGAGGCCAAAGGATCGCAGGTTTGGCTGCTTGATCGTCGTGGCGGCGAAGCGCAGCAGCTCACGGATGTAAAGGAGAACCTTCACGAATACCGCTGGTCGCCCGATTCAAAGCAAGTCCTTCTCACCATCGTTGCGCGCGATGAACCCGAGCCCGAAAAGGGCGCCAAACCCAAGCCGCCCAAGCCCATTGTCATCGATCGCTTTCACTTCAAGCAGGACGTACAGGGCTTTCTATCTGACCGGCAATCGCACCTCTTCCTCTTCGATATCGCTTCCAAAAAGCTGACCAAGCTCACCAACTCACCGGCGGGCGGCGCCCAAGCCTATGCGGAATCTGGTGGCGAATGGAGCCCGGACGGCAAGCAGATCGCCTTCACAAGCAACCAGTCCACGCCCGACCCCGACCACGTCGATAACGGCGATGTCTTCGTTGTGGCGGCCACACCCGGTGCCGCACCACGCAAGCTCACCACCTTCGCCGGCCCTGACGAAGGCCCGCTTGCCTGGACTCTGGACGGCACACGCATCCTGTATCGTCAGGCCCTGCAGCCGCACTACTCGATCTACAACATGCCGCAGCTCGCGGTCATTCCCGCTGCCGGCGGTCAACCTGAGATGTTGGCGCCTAGACTGGATCAATGGGTCAGCGGGCCGACACTGACCTCCGACGGCAAACGCATCCTCGCCGCCGTACAGGACGACCGGCAGGAGTACGTCGCCGAGATTTCGCTGGACGGCAAAGGTAGCCCTCGCCGCCTTACCGAAGCGCAGGGTGAGGCCTCCTCACTGCATCAGGCTGGCGGTCACACCGCTCTGCTGTGGACCACCGACAGCACCTCACCGGAGATCTATGCGCTCGAAGGCACACACCTTCGCAAGCTGACCTCACACAACGACGCCCTGCTGGCCACGCTCGCTCTTGCACCCACCATGGATTTGTCCGCGAAGGCCTCTGACGGCAGCGAGGTGCACAGCCTGCTCACCATGCCCGTCGGCTACACCCCCGGTACCAAGGCGCCCATGGTGTTGTTTATCCACGGTGGCCCCACCGCGCAGGATGCCCACGGCTTTCGCGCCGACCGGCAGCTCTTCGCTGCACACGGCTACGCCATGCTCAACGTCAATTACCGCGGCAGCACAGGCCGCGGCCACGCGTACTCTGAAGCGATCAATGCCGATTGGGGTGACAAGGAGGTGCTCGATCTTCAGGCCGCCGTCGATGGCGCGCTTGCCACCGGGAACATCGACCCCGACAAGCTGGTCGTCGGCGGCTGGAGCTACGGCGGCATCCTCACTGATTACACCATCGCCAGCACACATCGCTTCAAGGCTGCGTCCAGCGGCGCCGGCATGGGCAACCTGCTCGGCTTTTACGGCGTGGATCAATACATCCTGCAGTATGAAAACGAGCTCGGGCCGCCGTGGAAAAACCTCGATGCCTATATCAAGCTGTCCTACCCCTTTCTGCACGCGGACCGCATCAACACGCCCACGCTCTTCATGGGCGGGGAAAAGGACTTCAACGTCCCGCTCGTCGGGGGCGAGCAGATGTATGAGGCGGTGAAGAGTGTCGGCGTGGAGGCCGAACTCATCGTGTACCCCGGCGAGTTTCACGGCTTCACCCGCCCCAGCTTCATCCGTGATCGCTACGTGCGTTGGTTCGGCTGGTATGACCATTACGCGCTGGGCAAGCCCATGATGGACAATCCAACATCGAAGGAAGGAAAGTGAAGGCTCCAACGCGGCAAGCTGGCGTCACCCTTGGGCCACAGCCGCGTAGTCCTCGGTTTGCACAGCACATGAACACCGCAGATGTGCCTGATCGCGAGGTTTTGCGGCGATGGCAGCGGTTAACCCGCGGACCAGACAGCGACCGCGCGTCCGAAGAGCGATCTCCGGATACTCGTGGAAGACGATGCCATGGGCTTGTTTCTGCCAGATATGACCTGTGAGCCAGGCACTGTGACGTTGTTCGAGTGCTGTCCGTCGGGTACGTAACAACCTGCGCTCGGCCCCGCTTGCGCTCATGGATCTGTTCCCTACGAGCATTGTTAGGGACCGTTTTGCACGTCAGAAATTTACCTTGGTGTGCGGACCAAAGAGGGAGACACTCACAAGAGCGCCACCGGAATGCGAAATTCTGGGGAGTGATGCTTTCATAGCCGCGAAGCTCTCGAAGGAGATGCCGCTAAGTTTGTTGAGAATAGATGGTGGACCTGATCGGGATCGAACCGATGACCTCTTCCATGCCATGGAAGCGCGCTCCCAGCTGCGCCACAGGCCCACGCTGTTGGGACTTAGTTATTGTCGCGGACATTGCCGTGCAAGTCAAACAGGGTAGGAACAAAGGCCCCTGCACCGGTGTCTAACTTTATTAGAGTGAGCGAGCACTCGGCCGCCGGCGGCGCAGTTTCGCTAAATTCGGTAAACGCTAAATTCGGTAAAGACGATCGATTCGGTTTGCTGTCATGGACAGCCATATTGTTTTTGCCCTATCGTAGTGATCCCATCCCGCCACGACCACGGTGGGCACCTTTCCCAAACGGGAGCAAGCATGAGCGATCTGGCAAGCGTACTGGCAATTGGAGGCGAGGAGCAAAGCCTAGTCGCCGAGCTGCAGTCGGGCTCGGAGGCCGCCTTTGCCTCGCTGATTGCCCAATACAGCCGTCCGGTGTATTCGCTGATCGCCCGCAGCCTGCGCGATCCGGCCGATGCCGCAGACGTGACTCAGGACGTCTTCGTCAAGGTTTTTCGCAACATCCATAGCTTTCAGGGGGGCGCCAGCCTGCGCACCTGGATCTACCGGATTGCCATTCACGAAGCTTCCAACCAGAGGCGTTGGTGGAGCCGGCACAAGAAGCAGGAGTTAACGCTCGACGAGACGCAGCAGAACGCTGAAGGCGAGACGTTCTCCCTGGCGGATATGCTGCCGACCGCCGACGCCTCCCCCTATGACAACGTGGCACGTGCTCAGGTGCGGCAGCGTGTCGAGGCAGCGCTCCATCAGATTCCTGAAGTCTTCCGAACAGCGGTTGTTCTGCGCGAGATTGAAGGGTTCGCCTATGAAGAGATCGCGGAGATTCTGGAAACGAATGTGGGCACGGTGAAGAGCCGGCTGATGCGAGGCCGCGCTGCCCTGCGCGAGGCGTTGCGTGTGTCCGCCACGGAATCCACTCCTGCAACGCAGCCGAAAACAAAGGCGAGCCCAGCCCGTACCCAGGGCATCACACCCAGGAAAGGGTTGGTGGCAGAGTGAGCGGCTGGTACGGAGACGAGTTCGAGCTTGAACCATTGCCTGAGATCTGCTCGCAGGCACGGGGCAGCTTTTCGGACTATCTGGATGGCGCGCTGGATGGCCGGACCATGGGCGAGCTTGCGTCCCACCTGGAAGGGTGCATCCCTTGTTCGACGGAGTTTGCCGCATGGCGCTCGGTGCAATGCGCTTTGGGGGAGCTGGGCCCCTCGCAAGCGCCGGCCGCGCTCCAGGCACAGCTCCGGGATACCTTGGCCAGTGAACGCCGGATTGGCAGTTACCTCTCGCCTTTTGAGCAGCTTAGATCTTTCGGTCGCGACACGTTCGTGCCGCTCTGTCTGCGTCTGAGCGCGGGTTTTGGGGCTGCGCTCGTTCTGCTGGGAACTACGATCTGGTTTATCGGCTCTGCGGCTCCCGTGCAGGCGAACGACGACCGGCTGGTGGATCTGCATCCGCCTCGGTTCCTGTACTCGGGTGTCCCGTTCGAGCCGATTGCCACCTCGCCCCGCTTTGTCGCTGTGATGGTGGAAGCCAAGGTCGATGCGCGGGGACATGTCTACGACTACACCATCCTGGAAGGCCCCCAAGACGCAGAAACCCGTGCCCGTATCGAGACAAATCTGTTGGCCAGCGTCTTCAAACCGGCCACGGTTTTTGGCGAGCCGGTTCCGGGGCACGCGATGATTACCTATACCGCCATCTCGGTGCGCGGGTAGGGAAGCGAGGGACTACGGACGTTCACCTACTTGCCGCGGGTGCCCGGTATTGCCTAGACTCTCCCGGTGCGCCGAATTCCTAGTATTACCTCCCGGGTCTCCGTCCTCTCCGCATCCCTAGGGCTGGGGCTAACCCTTTTTGGCGCAGTTGCCCTGCTCCCAGCGGCGGTGGCGCAGGATTCATCCTCGTCTGGCTCGTCGTCCAGCTCGTCCGACCCTTCGAGCACGGCAGCAAAGCGCGCAGCCGCAAACGAGAACCCGGCGAATCGTCCCCGCGCCGCCCGCATCGAGCCGGGGGGAGCGGCCGTCACGCTGGAGTACAACGAGCCTTTGTTCGAGGTAGCGAGTGCCTTGAACGCCTGCGGCTACGATTCGGATCTGGAGCATTCGGCGAAGGTTCGCCTCGAGGTCCGGAGTGAGCTGGACGCCGCCTTCGGTGCGAGTGAGCCGGCGCGCACCAGCCGCGATGCCCTGTGCGGGTACCTGTCGCAGCACCGGTTGGCAGACCCTGCGCTCAACGTCGGGCAGTACGTGTCGCTCGCGCTCTATCTCTCACCCCCGCCGGAGCTCACGCCCAACGTCGACGAGACCGAGTTGCCTCCGCAGGCGGCCCAGGTGGTGAACGTACTTCCACTGTTGCGGGAGTTCTCTGCGAACACGGAACTTCATCTGCTATGGGTACGGCATCGCGCGGAGTATGAGGCCCTGGCGGAGCGCGTCCATGCGCCGCTGGAAGACATGCTGCTGCACACCAATCTGTACCTGCACCAGCCCGTATCCAGTTACGACGGCCGGCGCTTCCTTGTACTGCTGGAGCCGATGCTTTCGCCGGCGGTGACCAATGCGCGCATCTATGGAACGGATTACATTGTGGTCACCTCGCCGGATAACCGGGCGACAGGCGATCCGGTGCGGATGGATGAGATTCGTCATATCTACCTGCATTACGTCGTCGAGCCGCTGGTATACAGCCGGGGCGCGGCGATGGAACGCATTCAGCCGCTGCTGCGCGGCGTAGCCGATGCGCCGATCGACTTTGCGTACAAAAGTGACGTCGAAGCCCTCTTGACCGAGTGTCTGATCAAGGCGATTGAGGCTCATCTGTACACCTTGCCGGAGCCGCCGCCGAAGAAGCCCTCGGGAACCAAGGCCCGAATGGAACTGGCGGCCTACGACGAGGAAAAAGCGGCTTACGACCGCGAAACGGCGGCGTCCCAGGTGATTCTCGCTACCAAGGATGACCGCGCCGGCTGGGTGCTGACGGGTTATTTTTACCGTGCGCTGACGGGTATGGAAAAGAATGGGGACGGCCTGCGCGATGAGATCGCTCCCATGATCTATGGCATGGACGTGGGCGGCGAGCGCCAGAAGGCGGAGCGGACCATCTTCATTAAAGACGCCTCTTCCGATCCGATGGGCGGGCGAGTTGCCCTCCCGCATCCGGCCCCGCGGCCGATCGATCTGGCCGAGGCGGACCTGATGCGCGGCAAGATTCCCGATGCCGAGGATCTGGCGGACAAAGAAATGGCCAATCCCACGGGAGATCACGGTCGGGCGCAGTATGTTCTCGCGCGCATTGAGCTGATGCAGGGTCATCCCAAGGAGGCCATGGAAGGTTTCGAGCAGACGCTGAAGCTGAGCCAGGATCCGCGGACGATCGCCTGGAGCCATATCTATCTAGGCCGGCTCTACGACGTCAACAATCCGCCGGATAGAGCCCATGCCGTTGCGGAATACAAGTCCGCCCTTGCGGCTCGCGACGCCCGTCCGGACACCCGGCAGGCCGCCGAGAATGGGATCAAGCAGGCCTTTGCCCTGCCGCAGCGGAGCGCGCCCAAGCCGGCGAACGACGCCGATGGTGCCGATCTGGACCCGACGGGAAAGGCACAAAAAGAGGCGTACAAGCCTGGCGCGCCACAGTGAGGATGGACCGCTGAGGCTGTCCTAAAAAGCCTGTGAAGATCTACGTAGACTTGTATGATGAATCGGATCGCAGGATGAGGCGCAAACCCGGCAGCACGACAGAAACGCCGAAGGTGGTGCGGAAGGCTGGCAAGCGGGTCGCTGCCAAAGCCACAGCAGAGCTTGCGGGCAAAAGCGCCGAGCCGCGTGCGCCCAAAGCGGCGACGAAAGCGCGCCCGGCGCCTAGCGAGCTCGAAGGCAAGCTCGAGTACCAGTTCCAGCAACCCGATCTGCTGCATCTGGCGCTGACACACAGCTCCTACATCTACGAGGCACGGCTGGGGCGGGCCAAGACCAATGCGGATGAACCGAATCAGCCCGGGACCGATAATGAACAGCTGGAATTTCTAGGCGATGCGGTGCTTGGACTGGCCGTGACGGAGCTTTTACTGAGGGAGTTCCCCGGGCGCAGTGAAGGCGAGCTAACCCGGATCCGGTCCAGCCTGGTCAGCCGCAAGCGCATGGCGGAGTGGGGCGAAGCGCTTGCTTTGGGCGAGCAGCTGCGCATGGGCAAGAGCGCCGAGACCGGCGATGGACGCCGCAAGGCGGCCGTGCTGGCGAACTCTGCGGAGGCGCTGCTCGGGGCCATTTACCTTGACGTGGCCAGGAGCGTGGATGCGGGAGCGCGGAATTCGGAACGCGCGTTGCGGGTGGTGCGGGAGATCCTTCGGCGCATGGTTGTCGTGCCGGATCTGCCCGCGATCCATAGGGAGCTGGCTGCGGCGCCGGGCCGTGGCGCCATGCGTGATGCCAAGAGCCGGTTGCAGGAGCGGGTGCAGGCCGAACGCGCGGGACGCCTGCTGTATGCGGATGTGGACGAGTCCGGACCGGCGCATGCGCGGTTGTTCACCGTCGAAGCCCGGCTGGAGCTGGCGGATGGGGCGGTGCTGGCCCTGGCGCGCGCGGAGGGTGGAAGCAAAAAGGAAGCGCAACAGACGGCCGCCGAACGGGCGATGACCCTGCGCGAGCTGCAGAGGGCTCCGATCGTGCCCGGGCGGGCGGAGGCCGACAGGGAGGCTGGATTGGCCGCGGAGCAAACGATCGGACAAACCAACGGGCAAAGCACCGGACAAGGGACCAGACAAGGGATCGGACAAGGGACTGTTTGAAGCGGGACCGCGCTCACCCCGGCAGCCAGCAGCAAAGGCATGGTGCGCCGGCGCGGTCAGGGCCGTTCCCGGCGATCACGGCGTTGTCCCTGGTGCTTGTCATCGGTTTGTATCTGCAAACGTTCCTACTGCAGACCTACAGAATCCCCTCCGCCTCCATGGAAAACACGCTCCAGGTCGGGGACTTCGTTCTGGTGAGTAAGACGGGCGTGGGGGCGGGTGGAGGCACGTCGTTCTGGGGCAGACTGCAGAGCCGGCTGCTGCCGCCGGCAAAGCTGCGCCGAGGCGATCTGGTGGTATTTCACTTTCCGCCCGATCCGTCGCGTCAGCTCGTCAAGCGCGTGGTGGCCCTGCCCGGGGAGCACCTGCGTCTGCACGAGGGCAGGGTGTATGTGCAGGGGCAGCCCCTCGCTGAGCCCTATGCGCTGTACACGCCCTCGCAGCCGGAGGTCTTTCGCGACGAGTTTCCCAATCTTCGGGAGGCGGAGCCCGGGGTGGATCCGCGCTGGTGGCGTAGCCTGCGGCGGCTGGAGCGGAACGGCGAGATCACCGTTCCGCCGGGCCAGTACTTCGTGCTCGGCGACAACCGAAATAACAGCGAGGACAGCCGCTACTGGGGCTTTGTGCCGCAGGGTCTGGTGATCGGGCGGCCGGTGCTGGTGTATTTCTCCGTGCCAAACGGCGCGAATGTTCCGGGAGAAGGGCCGCTCGAACGGCTTCGCTGGCTGCGCGGCTGGATTGGGCAACGGGCCGGGATCCTGCGCTGAAACGGGGAGGCAAAACGGACAGTTCAGGCGATTTTCCGTGGGGGCCGCCCTTTGGACTCGGGTACACTGGGCATGCTGGCCGCCCGCACCGGAGCAGCGACGAGGACCGATTGAGCCAGAGCATCACGGAAGAAAGCAGCGCGAAGGACGGGCCGAGCACGCTCGCCGATCAGCCGGGCCCGGCATTGCAGGGGAGTGGCCGGCGACGGCGCTCGCTGAGCCAGGTTGAGGCTGAGGAGACGCCGCTCGAGGGTCTGGCCTCCATCTCTGTTGTTCTGGTGATCCTGCTGTTTATCTTCGGCTTTGTCTTCCAGAACTTTGAGATTCCCTCCGCTTCGATGGAGGACACGCTGCTGATCGGCGATCACGTGGTGGTCGACAGGATCACGCTTTCGCCTCCGACGCGCTGGGCACCCTTTGTGCATTACCGGCCGGTGCAGCGCGGCGATGTCATCGTATTTCTGAAGCCGAATCCTGTACCTCCGGACCCGCCCGACATAATTCTGGTGAAACGCGCTGTGGCTGTGGCGGGAGATCATCTTCACCTGCAGCACGGGGTGGTTTACCTCAACGGCGTGGCTCAGAATGAGCCCCACGCCCTGCAGCCGAAGGACGACGGCGATCCGCAGCATGCCTATGAGCCGTACCGGGACGATTTTCCCACGATCACTCCGGCGCCCGATGCGCAGCTGACGGAGGTCTGGCGGGAGAACCTGCCGGCGCACATCCAGAACGGCGATCTGGTGGTTCCGCCGGGCAAGGTATTTGCCATGGGCGACAACCGGACGGAGAGCCTCGATAGCCGCTATTGGGGATTTGTCCCGGTCGAAAACATTGAAGGGCGTCCATTGTTTGTGTACTGGTCCTTTAAAACGCCAGCCGACCAGGAGTACAAGACGACCATGGGCGACCGCATCGGCTTTATGCTGCACGAAGCGACACACATCTTTAGCGATACGCGCTGGGCTCGTACCCTGCACGTCGTGCGATAGGCTGTGTGGACGGCACGGATTGCGGGCGTTTTCTCCCAGATGCAGCTTTCCTCCCAAGAGCGTAGTGAACAGATCGACCGAAGCAACGAGTCCTTGGGGCAGACGCCTGCTTTCGGCAGCAAGGGCCCGTTACCCCGCTGGCGCCGTCACCTGCGCTGGTGGCTGGTCGCCGGGATCGGGGTTGCCCTCCTCGCGCTGCTGCCGCCATTGCTGAACGCCAACCGCTACCAACGCCAGATCGCCCGCTCCATGAGTCTGAGCCTCGGCCGGCCGGTGCACCTGGACAATGTTTCGCTCCATCTGCTGCCGGTGCCTGGGTTGACGCTGAGCAACTTTGTCGTGAGCGAAGATCCTGCCTTCGGCGCGGAGCCGACGATTCGCGCCAATACCGTGGAAGCGTCCCTGCGGCTGAGCTCCCTGTGGCGCGGGCGTGTGGAGGTTTCCACGGTGCGCTTTGTGGAGCCGAGTGTAAACCTTGTGCGGAATACGGCGGGGCGCTGGAACCTGGCCGACGTACTGCTGCATGCCGCGCACGTGAACACCGCACCCACAGCCCAGCGCCGCGCCGGTCCGGCGCCGCGCTTTCCGTACATCGAGGCCACGGGCGGACGCGTAAATGTGAAGCTGGGTGAGGAAAAGCTGCCATTTTCGCTGACCGCCGCCGACTTCGCCCTGTGGCAGCCCTCCCCACATCAGTGGAGGGTGCGGCTGCGCGGGCAACCGGACCGCACGGACGCCAATACGACCGATCCGGGATCCCTGAGCATCGAAGGCGACCTGCTGCAGGCAACGGTCGCCGAAGATGTGCGGGTAGACCTGCACGCTACATGGCATGACGCCCCGCTTGGGGAGGCGACCCTGCTGGTCGCCGGCAGCGATATGGGCTGGCGTGGGCATCTGAACCTCGACGCTCAGCTCACCGGGACTCTGGCTGCCGGGCAAATCAGCAGCAAGCTCACGCTGGATGGGCTGCGACGCGCGGAGTTTGCGCCTGCTCATCCGCTGGATCTGCAGCTGACGTGTTCCGCAGGGCTTTTTATCCAAACAGTGCTGCTGAAACAGCTCGCCTGCAGTCTTCCGGACAGCGCGCCGGAGCCGATGACGCTCACGTCGCCGGAGCTGAACCTGCAGCATCCGGAGCAGACGGAGGCCACGCTGACGGCCACCGCCATTCCAAACCATTGGGCGCTGCTTTGGGCAGGTCTGTTTTCACCGCGAGTTTTGACGGACTCCTCGCCGCCTGGAACGCTTGACCTGCAGTTCACGCGCTCGGGTGACCGTCCTGCCGCCGGACCTCCTGCGTCGAAGGTCCACGGAAAAAGACCCATCGCCGGTAACGGGCCCGCTGCCCCGCACAGTGCGTGGAGTGGCAGCATCACGGAAAGTCTGCCGGCGCTACCGGAAGGGGAAGCGGGCACGACCACAGCCGTTGCGCGCACACCGACCGTACTGATCCTCCGGAGCGCCTTCAATGAGGCATTACCGGAGGTGTCGTCGGGGTCAAAGGTGTCGCCTGGGTCAAAGTCTGAGGCCGTGCCGGTCACCAATCCGAGCGGTCGCCTCTTGTTCCGACTCGATCCGACCGCCATTCACACGGACGGCGCGTCGTCTCTGCGGGTCGAGGGATGGGTCTCGACGGTGGGATATTCGTTCAACGTCGCCGGAACGGCCGATAGGGCAGTGCTGACTGCTCCGGCGCACTTTCTCCCGCAGTTGGGTGAGGATCTGGATCCTGTTCTGCCGCCCACGGCTGTTTCGCCTCCGGCGAGTGGAGGGCGGGCTGCCGCTAAGGTGGACTTCGCCTGCAACGCGGCCTGGGGCACGGCACAGGTCTGCACGGACGCTGCCGGCCCGGAGAAAGGCAGGACCGGTTCGGCCTCGCCTGCTTCCACGGCGCGCTCGCGTTGACGAGCCCGCCCCACTCCCCAGAGGTCCTACTGGCTCCGAACGTGTACGTCGCTGGTGTGCGTAGAGAGGCGCTCCTCGGGCGTGCTGCCGTCATTGAGACTTACCGAGGTAGGCGCTCCTTCGACGAGAACGCGCTCGGTGAGGCTCGATTGACCTGCGATGCGCACGCGCCGAGAGTTGCTCAGCGGGCCTGAGCGCACCACCAGCGGAACTTCGGCAACGGCTCCACCATCATTGCGAATGGTTACCGCGACCAGCCAGCCGGCGGGGTGACCGGGACCGGTAGGCTCCTCCACCACGGCTATATCGCCGATCGTAAGATCGGGCAGACCTTTGTCCTGCAGCACCCAATCATTGAAAAACCAGCCCAGGTCCTGGTGACTGAGCTTCTCCAGCAGGTGTTCAAGGCCGAGCGCCTGGGCTGATGGCGATTCGGTAGAGACCGGCTGCGTGCACCAGGCACTGAGTGCGGCGTGCAGGTTGCCGTCGCCGACGATACCCCGCAGCATCCACCAGACTGCTGCGGCCTTGCGACGGTAGATGAGCTCGCTGGAGGCAGCAATGAGGGGTTCGGCTTTCTCCGCGAGGGTCTGGGCGGCGGTGGGCTTGGCGGTGGGGTCGGGCTCCGCAAGGGCGACCGGTTTCATGAGCTCGTTTAGCTGGGCGATCGCCGTCTCGCGGCCGGACTGGCTCTCCGTGACGAGCAAAGCGAAGAACTGGGCGAGGCCGTCGTCCATCCAGGGCTGGCCCGTTTGTACCCACGCGTGGGTGAGGCTTTGTACCAGCGCCGAAGACTCGTCCCTCTGGGACAGCACCGGCAGCGGCGCAACCAATAAGGGACCGTCCTGAAACGGTTGACCGTCATGATCGATGGCCGTGAGCGCAGACAGCGGTTGGGGCCCCAGCCATTGGCGCAGCACGGCAGAAGAGCGATACGAAGCGGCGGAGAACTGTTGAACCGTGCCGGAGTCGGCCCCTTCCAGCGCTAGAAAGGGTCTCGCCTCCGGGCCTACACCGCCCCCGCGTCGCAGCAGCGGCGCCACGGCGTCCGCGTTGGTCTCATCTTGCAGGCTGCTGCTGCTGGAGGAGTCGGAGGCTGGTGGAGCCTGCGGCGCTGCGGTGGTCGGCGGGGGGGAGCTTTTCGTTGCGGCGACCGCGGTCGCCTCCGCGCTTGTGTCTGTGCCGGGCGGATCGGCGAAGACCTCGCGCTGCTGCAACAGGAACAGGTTCAGCGCCCGGAAACCAAGGGCTTCGGCACCGAAGGTCGCGGTGGCCACACCCGATCCGGCCTCGGTGGGCGAATTCGGGCTGTCTGTGACGGCGGTCAGCGTCTGTCGGCGGCCGCAGAAGTAGGCGGCGATCGGGGCTTCGCCGCTGTACTCCACCCCGAGTCGCAGACGCACGGAGGCATCCTGCTCGCGTAGCTTGGTGCGGCCTACGGCTTGAAACAGGGTGTTGCCCTCGGCCAGGAACAGCTGCGGCGTCGCCACCGGATACCAGAGGACGTTGCCGAAGCCGCGCAGACCCGTCCAACTGGGGCTGATCGCGTCCCAGTCAGTGCTCCTCTGCTGCGCGGCCGAGGCGCCCAGGCGCTGCAACCGTGCGGCGTCGGCGGGCAACCTCCCGCTGTAGAACAGGTCCAGCTGGGCCGAGGCTCCCGATGCCAGCGGTTCCGGCAAATTCAAGACGAGCTCTGTCTCCGCACCGGTGTGATCGGCGTCGGTATCCAGCCGGTGTTGTGCGAGGAGCAGGCTCAGACGCTGGCTCGCCGTCACCAGTGCGGCACTCTCCCAGCGCAGGCTGGAAGAGATCTGCAGAGCGAGCTGTTTCAAGGGCGTGCTTCCGGTATTTTGGACGGTCAGCTGCGCGCGTGCGAACAAACCGCCATCGGCCGGCCGAAGGCGCACATCGAGATCGTAGCTTGTGACCAGCAGTGCAGAGCGATCGGCGTCGGTGAGGTCAGCCTTTACGTCCTGATCGGCGATGGGCTGAGCGGGTGCCGGCATCTGCGTTGCGTTTACGGCGGCGCCCGTGCCGGTATCCGGCAAGGAGGGAGGGGTGCCGTGACTTTGAATGATGACCTGCCCCTGCGGAGGCGGCAAAGCCTCCTGCGCAGGGACTGCAGGGACCACATCCGTGGGCGGCTGCGAGGTCTGTGCGGCAGCGGAGATCGTCCCGGCAAGCAGCGAGAGCGTCAGGCATAACCGGGTGTAAACGTGATTTGGTAACAGCCGCTTTCTCACGATCCGAGACCCTTTTGTGGCCTGTCCTTCTTGGACGCGGGCGCGGTTTGGACGCGAGCGTTGCCGGCCGAACCGCGCCGCTGGCGCATGGCCTCAAACATCACCACCGCGCCCGCGACCGAGACGTTCAGTGACGAAACCTGGCCGGCCATGGGAATGCGCAGCAGGTAATCACAGGTCCGTTTCACGAGATCGTGCAAGCCCGTGCCCTCGGAGCCGAGCACGAGGCAGCAGTCTCCGCGAAAGTCGTGGTCCGTGTAGTCGGGCGTACCGCGCTCGTCAAGCCCGATGATCCAGACCCCGGCCTTCTTCATGGTCTCAAGCGCCCGGGTCATGTTCGTGACCTTGGCGAGGCGCACATGCTCGCTGGCCCCGGCGGAGGTCTTGGCAACGATGCCGGTCAGGGGGGCGGACCGGCGCTCCGGAATCAGAACGCCATCAGCCCCGGCGCCTTCGGCGGAGCGAAGTAAGGCGCCCAGATTATGCGGGTCTTCCACGCCGTCGAGAGCGAGGAAGAAGCGATCGCCCTTCGTTCCCGAGCCATCACGGCCGGCACCGCCTCGCGCGTCGCTGCCGGGCAGCTTCAGCAAATCCTCCAGCGACAGGAACTGGCGTTCCCGCACAAAAGCAACTACGCCCTGGTGGGTATCGGTGCGGGTGTAGCGGGCCAGCTGTTCACGAGGTTCGACGTCTACACGCACGCCCGCCGCGCGGCAGGCTTCGACGAGGGCTTGCAGCCGCGCATCCCGTCGCGCATCGCGTTCCCGCGCCACGCTGACGTGATCCAACTCCGCAGGGCGGGCGCGCACGGCCTCAGCAACCGGGTTGACGCCGTACAAAACGTCCATCTCTCCAGTGTACGGGGACGGCTGCGGTAACGGGCTTCGTGTCGCGATTCGAAACGCCGCTGCTGTCCGGCGGCTTCCAGGACGTTAAAGGCTGTCAACAGGTTGTATTCTGAGAGCGGAAGTCAGCCTACATGAGTGAAATAGGGAGTCTTTTTTTTGCGTTCTTCCGTCAAAGCGAATGTGAACTCCAAGGTACTGACGGCCGAAGCTGCCCGTGAGATCGAGCAGGAAAACGCCGCGATCGCCCGTGGTTTGAAGCGGCAGGATCCGGAACTGTTGGATTACCTGATCGAAACCTACCAGCACCGCTTGATGCGCTACCTCATGTTTCTGACCAGCAAACGGGAGGTCGCCGAAGACCTGTTTCAGGAGGTCTGGATCCGGGTTCTGCGGCGGGGCGCACAGTACAACGGCAAGGCGCGCTTCGACACGTGGATCTTCACCATCGCGCGCAATCTGGTCATCGATCTCTCCCGCAAACGGACCATGGCGTCGCTGGACGAGATGCGTGAGGGCGGCGAGGACGAGCGTCCGTTCGAGATCGCCGAGGACAGCCCGTCACCCCTGGACTGCTACCAGTTCAAGGAGAACGCTGCCGAGCTTGCCCAGGTGATGCTGACCTTGGAGCCAAGCTATCGCGAGGTGCTGACCCTGCGCTTCCACGAGGAGATGTCGTTGGATCAGATCGCTTCGCTGACCCGCGCACCGCTTTCCACGGTGAAGTCCAGGCTGTACCGCGGTCTGGCAGCGCTTCGTCCGGCCCTGCTGGCGCTGCGTTCACGGCCAGCCGCGGGAGACCGTCTGAATGTGGAGGTGCAGTCTTGAATCAGGCCCCCCGCGACGACCGGAACGCAGACAAAGCGGCACGTGTAGATGACGCCCGGTTCGCTCCTCCCGAAGTTGCTCGCGCGAGCGTGGTAAACCGCACCCGCCGCGTCATCCATGACGAGGCTCTGCGGATGCAGCAAGATCGGAGCCGTTCCCGTGGTCTGTGGCTTCCGCTCGGCATTTGTTCTGCCTTGCTGCTGGTGATCTCTTATGCCATCTGGGGCACGCTGGCGGGGTATGATCTAACCCCGACAGGCATTCCCGATGCCAGTGATCAGATGTTGTTCCTGATCCTGCTGTGGTCGATTCCGGTAGCCGCTGTTGCGCTGGGCCTGGTGTGGTTTCGCCGTGGCCGCGGAGGCCGCGAGGGCGCAGGGGAGAGCCTATGATGCACTGGAGCCAGACCCCGCAGCCAGAAAACCTCGCCGCCGGTGATCTGGAGCTTCAGCTGATTCCGCGCTGGTCGATGGTCGCGGCGGTCCTGCTGTTTGCGGCCATGCAGTACGTCTTCCACAGCGTCATGCCGCACCACAAGCATGAGCTGTTGCCGCTGCGGCTGATGATGGGTTACGCCTGGGGTACGCTCGTGGCCAGCTATGCCTTGCTGCTGGGATATGTGAGCCGCGATGTGAAACGGCGCGGCATGTCGGCCGGGCTGTGGATGCTAGTGTGTATCGTTCTGCCCGGCGGCATCGGCGCGGTGGTGTATTTTCTGCTGCGCCAGCCAGTGCTTTCGCGCTGTCCGAACTGTTCGACTTCGATCGCCTCCTCCTTTCACTTCTGTCCGCAATGCCAGTTCCAGATGGCGCCGGTGTGTGGCATCTGCCACCGCAGCGTGAGGATCACCGATGTGTACTGCATCCAGTGCGGGCATGATCTGGCGGAGGACGGCGCCCCTGGACGCTTAAGGGTATACAGCGACTAACGCCGCCGATCTTGACGCGGCCGGCACCTGCGGGACGTCGCATAGAGCGTATAGTCAAAAAACGGTTTCCCCCATGGCGTCGGTTCCTGTCCTTACAGCCTTGATCATCGACGATGAGCCGCTGGCCCGGCAGGAGTTGCAGTACCTTCTGGACAGCGCCGGGGGGGTCTCCGTGCTTGGGCAGGGCTCCAACGGCGTAGAGGCGATCGATCTGATCCGGACGCACCGCCCCGATGTGGTCTTTCTCGATGTGCGCATGCCCGGGCTCGACGGCTTTGCGGTGCTACGCAAATTGATGACCGCGGACCGAAGTTTTCGCCTGCCGGAGGTGGTCTTCGCGACCGCCTTTGACCAATATGCCGTAAAGGCGTTTGAGGTCAACGCCGTAGATTACCTTCTTAAGCCCTTTGACAATAAACGTCTTCGACAGACCCTGGAAAAGGTGCGTTCGCGGGTGTGTCCGGAGACAGCCGAGTCCACCCCGTGGGAGAACGTGCCGGCCTCACAGCGGCGGCTCACGGAGCCTGCTGTGCCCTCGGCGGGGCAGGGGAGCGGTATAGCGTCAGCCGCTCAGGAACCCACCACGAGATCGCAGCCGCTCGCGATGGCGGCTGCCGGTAGTCGCAGCCGGCTCTGGGAGGCAGCGCAGGCCAAGCTGGATGCCCTGCTGCGCATGGTTGAGGAGCAGGCCGCCGGTATCGCTCCAGCAAACGGCGTCTCTCCTGCCCGTACGGGGCGCGTGGTTGTGCGTACCGGGAGCCGTCTGCTGCTGGTCGACCAGAAGGACGTGTGTTTCGCGTACGTGAACGATGGGCGGATCGCCGTGGTCACAAAGAGCTTCGAGGGTGATTCCAACGTGCGGACGCTGGAGGAACTGGCGGAGCAGCTGGATTCAGCCCAGTTCTGGCGAGCGCATCGGTCGCACCTGGTAAATCTGCAGCACATTCGGGAGGTGGTGCCGTGGTTCAAATCCACCTACCAGCTGCGCATGGACGACCAGAAGGCGACCGAGATCCCGGTCAGCCGGTCGCAGACCAAGCGCCTGCGGGAACTGTTCAACTTGTAATGAACCGGCAGAACGCTTTCGACGGCGATGCCGGCCGGAAGCTGCGTTCTGCCGCCTTCGCGTCGCCGCTTACCGCTGGGTCGCCGGCGGAGGTGTAGCGCCGCCCGTGCGATTTTTGCCGTAGTGCCTCTTCAGGTAGGCGATTGCATCGGGATAGAACTCATAGGCAATCGCACCGAACGCACCTTCCGCCGTGACGGTGAAGCCGCGTTCGAATGTGAGACCGACACCGCGATCCGAGGCCGGGTAATACGCATTGGAGACCGCACCGCCGATCAGATTGCCGAGCACATTGCCGTAACTGGGCTGCCACTTACCGTTGTCGCCCTTGCAGCGAACGGTGGAGATGATCGCGTACCCCAGCCTGTGTTTATAGGTGCCGTGTCCCAGCCGGAAGTATCGTGGATCCTGTTTGAACAGGATCGGCAGGACGGCGTTGCCCCAGAAATTGCCGTCGACGCTATCGGCGTAGCTGGCGCCATAACGCTTGGCAAAGCCCACAAAGCCCTGGTGGTATTCCGGGTAGGAGTCCTCCGCCTGCTCAATGCCTGCGTCGATGCCGGCCGTGACGAAGGTAAAGGGATCGATGGCCGACTTGTACCAGAGCTCAAACTTGCCGCCGGGCGTGAGCGGATCCGCGGTTCCGCCCTCCACCGCGTTAAAGGCGGGCATGATGCCGAGCATGCGCTGCTTCTCTTCCGCCTTCAGGGCCTCCGAAGCCCGCTGTTGCTGTGTCTCCTGCGCGGGCGTGGCTTGCGGCGCGGGGGCAGGGACCGAAGAGGAGGTTGCAGAAACGGCCGGCGCGGTGGTCTGGGGCGCGTCGCTCCGAGATGCGTCGGTCTGGGGCGCGGCGGTCTGGAATGCCGTGATTTGGGGTGCGGGCGCATCCGGAAGCCCGGCAGAGGCCGTCGCGTCGCCGCGCTGCGCAACCAGAGCCGTGGGTAAGAGGGCTACCGCAAGGCCAAAAGACAAGAGCAGAGGCTTCAAATGTTCTCCCGAGGTTCCAAACCTCGCCGGCTGAGTGTGGCTCCGCAATCTGTGGCGGACGTATGCTGTTTTCAGCGCGTGCTTGCTACTCTTGCGTACATGAAGCCTGCACAACCTCCAGTGTACCAGCGTCCCTTGCGCAGAGCGCTGGCGGTCCTGCTCGGAGCTTCCCTGCTGGTGTATCCGGCGGACTGGCTCCTTTGGCGTGTGCGCTCGCTGGCTGGGGGAGGTATGGGCGCGGTTGTCGTCTCCGAATCCCTGGCGGCGACCCTCAAAGGCAACCATTTCGAGGTCTATGCGCCAACCGTGGGCACCGTTGCCTGCAGTCGATCGCTCCTGCCGCAGGCAGGCGCGGGAGCCTGCTGGTGGCTGCAGCGGCACACCGACCAGATCACCCAGTACTAACCCGTTTTCTTCACGATTCTAGGGGGCGGGATGTCCATGCTCCAGCCAGCCAAAACGATAGACCACACCGATCGTGAGCACCTTGGAGTCAATGCTGCCTGGCGTGGCCGGGTTTGCCCCTGTGCTGAACGGCAGGTTCCAGTGTTGAAACTGCCCATCGACGAGCACGGCGTAGTGCTCTGTCACATCCAGATCCACGCCGATCCCCGGGGAGATCACGTTGGTCGTGCTTTGGAGATAGCGGAAGCTCTGAGAGGGGACAATGTACCCGCCATTCTGGTAGTTCAGCTGACCGCGGCCGAAGAGGAGGTCGGCATAGGGCCGGAAGTGGGTGTAGCGTTTGCCCACCCGCAGGCCGCCTTCCACACTCTCTTCGCCCGCCACCTGCCCGCTATGGATGGGATAGGTGCCGCGGAACTCGATCGCCGGCGAAACTCCAAAGAAGCGGCGGAAGCCGATATCGGCCCCGGCGGTGATGCTCGCGTTGCGGGCGGTCTGCAGCCCGGTGTAGACGCCGGAGACGCCAAGGAATACCGAGGGTTCGAGCGCCCGGCTGGCTGTGGGCGAACTTTGGGCAGCGGCCGCGACCGGCAAAAGGGAACCGAGCGTAAAGCAACAGGCAAGGGCGGGACAATACGGGCGTTTCAAACCAACTCCTTACAAGCTTCTCCAGAGTAGACGAGTGAGAGCAGCCTGTGGGTGATCGGGTGGCAGCGACGGCGGGGAGGGGCAGGCGCTCGGACCAAATCGGGATTAGCGATCTTTAAGACCGGATCGGGCTCGCCGGACGCATTCAAAAGAGTCCTTAAAGCGCATGGGAGCGGTCAGCCTGAATCCTATCGTACGGGCCGGCTGCCGCGTTCCTCGGACTCGGCCAGCATCAACCTGGCCTGGGCAAGGGTGAATAGTTTGCCATCGATCAAGATCTGGGAGTCACCGGCGTTCTCGGGTACCTCAATAAACCGTTCGACGTTGAACCCGAAGTTGCGAAGGCTTGCGACGAGAGTGTCGTGGTCAACCATGCAGTCGAATCTACACGAGTCAGCCGATCGTCGGCACGGGCAAAGTTCAGTCGAGGGGGACGAGCGGTGCACCCCTATTCGGCCGGCTCCGCTCTCTCGCCGGGATGGTAGAGACGTTGTGTGTGACCCTTCAGCTGATCGGGATAGAAGTACACCTCGCGCAGGTTACCGCCGGCGTAGCGTGCGGCCTCATCGTTGAAGTGAGGCGAAGCCGGGTGCCCGCTTTCGCCGCCCGCGGTGACCGCCACCGCGCGTACCCTGGGGCCGAACTCCACCACGGCGACAAAGCTGTTGCCCACGCTGCCGTAGCGGCGCTTCGTGTTGGGGTAGCTATGCGCGGCGAAGGAGGCCAGCGATCCCCATTGCGATGAAGTGAACGGCACGGGCAGGCTGGGCTCGGCGTCGCTGAAGCTCGGCAGAATGTTGTCGTTCAGGCGTTGAAATCGGTTGATCGAGCCCCAGGGAACCTGCCATGCGCCAAAGTCGGCGGTCAGCCTTGCGGTGGCGGCCTCCAGGGAGGCGAGCATTGCGGGGGTATCCACATGGCTGGCGACGTACTCCTCACAGGGGGTACTCGCGTGTCGCGCCGCGGCCGCCACGGGCAGGCCCACGGCCTCGCCCCAGTAGATCGCCAGCGAGGTCGGGACGGAAGCGGCCGACCAGCGATAGTCCCAACCGCGCAACGCGGCAATCTGGCCAGCCAGTTGCGTCTTTTGCGGTGCGTCTGCGGGCAGCGCGTCCCAGGCCTGCACCAGCACGGGCACGGTGCGCGCAAACCAGGGCAGATAGCTGTCAAACGCCGCCGCGCGCAGGGACTCGATCGTGAAATCCCTATGGCCCTCGAGCACACGAATGGCGTGCAGCCCGCGCGCGGTCTCCGTACCCTGCTCGACGTAGGCGGGGTAGTCTGCCTTGCGCAGCGAGCTGACGCCGGATCCCCACCACGGAGCGTTGTTCACGTTCAGGATGTAGCCGCTGGCGGGATTGCGCAGCTGCGGCACCTCTTCCAGCTTGAGCAGACCCTTCCAGTCGGTGTCCGGGTTGCTGCCGTCCACGGGCTGCGTGTAGTCGAAGTGTGTGTCGCGGCGCGGAATGAAGTCGCCATGCCAGTAGGCGATGTCGCCGTCCGCGTCGGCGAAGACGGTGTTGTTGGAGGAGTTGGCCATCAGCTCCATGGTCTTGCGGTACTCGGCGTAGCTTCGCGCCTTGGTGCGCAGAAAGCTCTGCTCCAGCGCCGGTACCGGCTGGTTCATCAGCCGAGTGGTAATCCAATGACCGTTCTCGTCGCGAACGACAGGGCCGCGGTGGTCGTAATACACGGTAAAGGTGCGCTGTTGCGGTCCGCTTGCGGTTTTGTAGGTGAGGGTAATGGCCTTGCTTGTGAAGGGGCGTTCCGCTGCGCCGTAACGATAGGTAAAGTCCTGGCCGTGGTGTGCGACGGTGTCGATGTATTCATCCACCGCATCGACGTTGCTGGAGGTGTGCATCCAGCCGGCCCGGTCGTTGAAGCCCTGGTAGACGAAGATCTGGCCCCAGGTGACGGCGCCATAGGCGTTAAGCCCTTCGTCGCTGCTCATCTGCAGCTCGGAACGGAAGAAAAAGGAGGTGTGCGGATTGATCAGCAGCAACGCATGCTTTTCGCGCGTGTTTGCGGGGGCAATGGCGAAGCCGTTGGAGCCACCGTACGTCGCGTCCACGTCCCGCAACCCCTCAAGCTGACGTACCGCCACGGTCTGTGCGGGGAAAGGTTCCGCGCGGCCGGCGTGCGTCTCCGGTGATCTTTCCGGTGCGCCGTAGTGGGCTTGCAGCGCCTTCAGGTTTACCCGCTCAATGTCGCCGCCGATGCTGCCCTCGGTAAACGATAGCGCCATCCAGGGTTCGAAGTGCGTAATGACTTGGGGGTGAACCTCCGGGTGCGTGTAGAGGTAGAAGTTCAGGCCGTCGGCCCAGGCGTACATCAGGCGCTGCAGCCAGGCGGGGCTGGCCGCATAGTCTTTCTTTAGCTGCTCCGGATCGACGAATAAACGCTGACGCAGATCCTGCCAGAGGACGTCTTCCCCTTCTGCCTCGGATAGGCGCCCGAGGGAGACCAGGTAGTTGGTTTCCACACGGTTGAAGTCGTCCTCGCATTGCGCGTAGATGGAGCCGAAGACCGCATCGGCGTCGGTTTTGCCATGGATGTGCGCGATACCCCAGTCGTCCCGCGTGAGGGTGACCGCGTGCGCCTGCGCCTGCCAACGCGCATGCTCAACACCCTGGGCTCTCGCAGCCGTGCTGAACACAAGGGAGTGCAAAACAAGGAAGAGCAAAGGACAGATCCACCGTTGCAATGCCTGGCCTCCTGTCAGCAGATCGTTCTCCGAGTGAGCGAGCGGCGAAGACGACATCGTTGGTTAACCTTGCAAGTGCCGTAGGAGAAAGCCTGCGGTGCAAGGAAATGCGCCTCGTGCTTCACGGCCGAAAAGCTCTGAAACCATGGTTGTACACGTATGTTGCGTTGAGCGGAAGCGGTTGTCAACAGGCCCGGGCTAAACGGCAGAAAGGACCTGCAGGCCGCGGCTTGACTCACGCTCAATAAGCACGGGCTCCAGCGACAGCGTGTTTCCGGTGTTCTCTCCGCGCAGCTTCTTGATCAGCAGCTCGGCAGCCATGGCGCCCATCCTGTGCAACGGCTGCTGAATCGTCGTCAGGCTCGGCACATGGTACGCCGCCGTCTGAATGTCATCGAAGCCGATCACGGAGACGCTCTCCGGAACGGCCAGGCCGGCCTCGTGCAGGGCGCGGATGCAGCCAAAGGCGGAGATGTCGTTAAAGCAGAGCACGGCCGTAAAGCCCTGCGTACGCCCCAGCAGCTCGCGCATGGCGGAGTAGCCCAACTCCGGTGTATTGAGATCAGGAAGCTGTACAACGAGCTCGCGTGGAATGCGCAAACCAAGCTCTCGCGCCACCGTCACGGTGGCTTGCCAACGTCTCTCCGTATCCGAGCTGCAAGGGGGACCTTTCATGAACGCGATCCGACGGTGCCCGCCGCCGTGAAGATACTCCAGGGTGAGCTGCGCCGCGCGGCGGTGGTCGAGAACGATATTGGTAGAACCTGTCATCTTGGTGCGGCTGGCTACCTCGACCGTGGGACAGGGGGGCATTTCTGCAAGGTGCGTATCGATGGAGATGATGCCCTCCACACCCCGCGCCAGCATGATTTGCGGGTATTCAGCCACAAGATCGGCGTGGTGTCGGTGGTGCGCCGTGAAGAAGAAGTAGCGCTCCTGCATGAGCACATCGGCCGCGCCGCTGAGCACCTGCGCATGGTACCCCTCGCCGAGCTCCGGCAAAAGAATGCCGATCGTCTGCGTGCTCTTCCGCTGCAGCATGCGTGCCGCGACATTGGGCTGATAGTTGAAGAGTTTGGCCGCGGCGCGCACCCGGTCACGCGTCGCCTCCGGAATGGAGCGGTTCGGCGCGTTATTCAGTACGAAGGAGATCGTAGCCGGACTGAGGTGGAGATAGGCGGCGAGTGTCTTCAAACTGACACGGCCCGCGTGCGTTGGTTCCTGGCGTGACATGAACAGGGCTCAGTATAGGTCAAGCGTCCAGGGCAAGCACCTTCCTGAACTCACCCAGGCTGACCAATTTGGTAGAGGGCTGATTCAATAGGTCCGGCTGTGGTCCAAGCAAGGATGCGGATCAGAATGGGCCGCAACGAGGTAACAGTACTCAACGGTCATCGACCTCGCAATGGCACCAATCACGCTATGACCATTCGCCCCTCCTGGTATGCACGTCCCTTCGAGCATTTCCAGACGTGTCTCCGTCGCCCTCATCCGACCGTCGTGTGGCACCGTGGTGGCACACGGTGGGTGACACCACGATCAATGCTGAGCATTGATGCGGCACCTGCTCAGCCCGTACCAGACAGCCTGATATCCTGCTGCCGTCTTCAATTGCTCGCAGCGCCCCAGAACGGCAGCACCCGGCGATCGGAGCCGGTTCTACCGAGGCTTGCGGTAGTTCTTACTGGGCTAATGCAGGTGAATTCAGCCTCACGGACATCTACGTTGTTGCTCAAGTCAGCTTCACGTACCGATTCAGCGAAGTGGATTACGCCCCCCGCCACGACCGAGCCGAGCACTAAAACGATAAGGATCACGTAGGTCGTTTCACGTTTGTGCGCTTTCTTGGAACCACCGAAGCGATGTAGAACATGGGCTTGGTTCCGCCTACCAAGGCTGGGGGCGCTCTCACATCCGTATCCCGCTGTGAACCTCTATCGATCGGCATAGTAAGTGGACCTGCAGGTCCAGGTTCTTGCCCGATGCCTTGAGCGCGTTGTCGACAGCGCCGATCTTCGTAGCATGCCGAGAGTTGAGTAACCGGGTGATCTCCTGCCTGGGCACATTGAGCCGGCGAGCCAACTCCACTGGTTTCCCCTCCCCCCGGTGCCAACATCTCGTGTAAAGTACCGCCGATTTCTGTAAGGGTGAAGCGGGTCAGCACGAGGATCAGGCAATCTGTATGCACTACGCAGAACTCCGGGCGAAAGGCGGAATTTGCCAATTTTGGGCGTAGAACAAAACAAAGGCCACTTCTCAGTGGCCTTCTCGTAAGGTTCATAAAGTCATGGCGGAGAGTGAGGGATTCGAACCCCCGATAGCCTTGCGACTATGTCTGATTTCGAGTCAGGTGCATTCAACCGGGCTCTGCCAACTCTCCCTATCCCGAGTTTACCGCTGATTCAGCGCGGTGCCAACGTGGAACTAGTTGCGTCTTGTGCGTACGGTTTCCGTAGCTTGGGCGATGCCATTCAGCGGGATAGCCGGAACCTCCGCCTCCTCTGAGGCCTTGAGTCCGAGCTTCTGGCGTAGTTCCGCATCGATGCGAGCGAAGGTTTCCTTGTTCTCCTTCAGGTAGTTACGCACATTCTCACGACCCTGACCGATTCGTTCGCCGGAGTAGCTGTACCAGGCCCCTGACTTCTCCACGATGTTGTGCAGAACGGCCAAGTCCAGGGTGTCGCCTTCGCGCGAGATACCCTCGCCGTAAAGAATGTCGAACTCGGCATCACGAAATGGGGCGGCAACCTTGTTTTTAACGATCTTGACCTTGGTCCGCGAGCCGACCACTACATCGCCATCTTTGACTGCACCGATGCGGCGAATGTCGATGCGTACGGAGGAGTAAAACTTGAGCGCGCGGCCGCCCGTGGTCGTCTCCGGGTTGCCGAACATCACGCCGATCTTCTCGCGAATCTGGTTAATGAAGATCAGGCTGGTTCTTGACTTTGCGACGGCACCCGTCAACTTTCGCATGGCTTGCGACATGAGCCTGGCCTGGAGGCCGACGTGAGAGTCTCCCATTTCACCGTCCAACTCGGCTTTCGGGACAAGCGCCGCAACGGAGTCGACCACCAGTATGTCAATGGCGCCGGATTTCACCAGGGCTTCCGTGATCTCCAATGCCTGCTCGCCGTAATCCGGCTGCGAGATCAACAGGTTGTCGATGTCAACGCCCAGCTTCTTTGCATAGAGCGGGTCCAGAGCATGCTCGGCGTCTACAAATGCGGCTAAACCACCCATGCGCTGAGCCTCCGCAATAATCTGGAGTGTGATGGTCGTTTTGCCGGAGCTTTCCGGACCGAAGATCTCGATGACACGTCCACGGGGCACACCACCCACGCCCAGAGCCGCATCGAAGGAGATCGATCCCGTCCCAATCACCGCAATTGGAACGATGGCTTCTTTCGATCCAAGCCGCATGACCGAGCCCTTGCCAAACTGCTTTTCCAACTGCGAAAGGGCGGACTCGATTGCTTTGTTACGGTCTTCGGCCAAGGTGCTCTCCTGTGTGCTGCGACTCAAGGCAAAGTCTAGCATTCAGAAACGAGAAAAAGCAAAGGAAAGGCGAAAATGCACTTACCACTTCCGAGTAGTTGAGGCAAAGTACTGCAGCCTAATTTCAAACGGAACGAACGGCTCTATCGTTGCAGCAGATCGACCGGCTCGTGCACATCCTTGATGCGAAACAGCGCGCCCAGCGCAGGATGGCGAATCGCCATAGCGCGGTACATCTCCCAGGCTACGAGGCGGTAACTGTAATGACCCGCGATGCCGGAACGCAGTTCGGCAATGTAAAGCGCCTCGGCAAAGTCCATCTTGAACATGGCGCGGCAGCGCGTGCTCAACGGCAGCAGGTAGCGAGCGCTTTCTGCCGCCTCCGGCTCACTGCTGACCCGCGCGCGCTCATAGGCGGCATGAGCCTCGGTCATCGCTTGATGGTAAAGCCCGTCGAGGCCGGCTTCGGCCAGAGTCGGCTGCCCCGGACAGACTGGCTCCTCGTACCCATGCAGAGCGCTGAACTGCTGAATTAGCTGCGTACAGCGCCGGTGGCGGTGCATGTCGCGAAAGCCGCCGATGTCCATGAGAATGTCGAAGCGGAAACCGTCACCGCTTTTGAAGCCTCGCAAAAGTTCGTCATGCGGCCCGCGATGGCGGGTACCGAGGGCGATCAGTTCATTGCGGCGCATCTCCGGCAGCGCCGCGACCGCACCGCGGAGTTGGCGATAGGAATAGTGACAATGTGGGTAGAGCAGGGAGGTGGCAATTTCGACCTCCAGATCTTCGTCGTCGTCCAGAAGATCGACAAGGGGAGCCGGGTAAATAGGCGCATTCCCCATCAGTTCGCGAGCCGCCTGGTCCAGGTCTGTGCAGCTCTTTTGCAGATAGGCGTTCGGCTCCGCGTACTTCACCAGGGTGGGTGCGGTGCGCACTTCGGGCAGCAGCTTGCTCATTAGGCTGACCGCGTCGGGGTCGGCGAATCCTTCGCCGGCCAGTTCCTCCAGGCGTTCACGCTGCAGATCCCAGGCCGGGTTGCGCGCGGCCTCCCGCAGTTTGGTTCCAAGGTCGCGCACCTCAGCGAGAGGGCTGGAGAGCAGGCGCGACACCTGCTTTTCCAGCGTGCGTGCATTCACAATCTGTCCCAGCGAAGTGTTCGTGGCCAGCGGCAGCAGGTACCGGGCAACGTCGAAGGCGCGTGCCCGCAACGTTCGTTCGTAGCTCTCCGGCTTCGTCTCTTCCGGGCGGGCCAGCGTCTCGCGCAGCTTGTCCGTCATGCGGCTGCTGAGTTGCTCGTACGCCCCGAACAGCGACGTGATCGCGGCGTTGAACTCCGCGCGTCCCGCGACGGAGAGCGAAGGCGTGTACCAGCCGGAGCGTTGAAAATTCTGGTAGCGCGTGGAGCGCTCCTGGCCATCCCAGCGGGTTTCGTCTACAAGCGCGATAGCCGCCAGCAAGCTCAACCGCTCCACAGCCATGGGAACATGTGCCAGGTCCGCGATCGAGCCGTGCCCATACTGAAAGTAAAAGGTGTTCAGAAACTGCTCGGCACGTTGGGTGCTGATCTCTGCCAGGGATTCGCGCAAGGTCAGTGACGAACGGGAGTACTTCGCCATGGCATAAGCCAGGACCTCGGGCTCGGCACCGTGGATTGCATACACCTCGGTCTGCGACAGACCCCAAGGCGATAACGCTGGGACCCCTTCTGGGGCTGCCGCTGGAGCCGCTTCTGAGGCCGTTGCTGGGGCCGTCATGGTGTCAGCCGGCTTTGCAGCGGGAGGAACGGGATCGTCGGAGACCAGCGAGTGCATAGATTCCAAAGTATAGCGGGCTTGCGACCGTTGACGGATTCGTACCGGCGCGATCGGCTCCTATACTGTCCCAAAGGCGAATCGAAGGAGATCATCCCACTATGACATTCCCGGAGAAGCGTGTCGCCCTGGTCACGGGTGCCTCCCAGGGCATCGGACGGGCCATCGCCCTGCAACTGGCCAAGGCAGGTCATACTGTGGCGTTGGCGGCCCGCAACGAGGGCAAGCTCGCCGAGGTGCAGGCGGAGATCGCCGCTGCCGGCGGCGTCGCCGAGATGTTCCCCTTGGACGTGTCGGAGGAGGCGTCACTACGGGCAGCCGCGAAGGCCGTTCTGGAGCGCCTCGGGACCGTACACATCCTGGTGAACAACGCGGGGGTCACCCGCGACGGTTTGGCGCTGCGGATGAAGGCATCCGACTTCGATGACATCCTGCGGGCGAATCTGACGGGCGCTTTTCTGCTGACGCAGGCGCTGCTCTCCCCCATGATGAAGGCGCGCTGGGGCCGGATCGTGAACATCACGTCGGTCGTCGGCGAAACCGGGGCCGCCGGGCAGGCAAACTACGCCGCCTCCAAGGCGGGTCTGATCGGATTGACGAAATCACTGGCGCGCGAGTTCGCCTCACGGGGTATCACCGTGAATGCGGTCGCGCCCGGATTCATCCAGACGGCCATGACCGACGTCCTCACCGAAGCGCAGAAGACCGGCATCCTGGCCCAGATTCCGCTGGGCCGCTACGGGGCCGTCGACGACATTGCGGCGGCCGTCGCTTTTCTCAGCTCCGAATCCGCCGGTTACATTACCGGGCACACACTCGACGTGAACGGGGGCATGTACATGGGCTGATTCTTCCCTAAATGGGAACAGTTCGGTTGCTTCAGGCATTTATGCCTGTTCTTTCGTCGTTACGCCCAGTGCCGTCGCATACACGAATCTGTGCTGGTACAAAGATTCACAGATCAAAGCAACTTGAGGCTTGCAGCCGGCAGGCAGGGTCGTTAGTCTCCGGTCAATGGCCAACATGCACGCAGCTCTGCCGCTACTCCCGACCGCGCCCCCGCCGTCGGCGCCGATTGCGATCGGTGTCACTATTCGCGAGTTCCGCCTTCAGCGCGGTATGTCGCAGGGCGACATTGAAAAGCGCACAGGCCTTTTGCGCTGCTATCTCTCGCGTGTCGAGAACGGCCACACCATACCTTCGCTCGACACCCTGCAGAAGATCGCCGTCGCTCTGCACCTTCCCCTCAGCCAATTTTTTGCCGACGAACAGATCCGCGATATGGGCGCCGCCAGCCTGAATGAGACGGAGATCCACTTCCTGACTGAAATTCAACGGTATTCAGCAAACCTCGGGGAGACCGACCGTAGACTGCTGCTGGCGATGGTACGGAAGTTTGCCGCCACGGCAAATGGGCCCGTCGACTAGCGCGCTGTTTGGAGTCCTATCTCTTTTCGGACACTTCCTACTGAAATTGCGCCGGCCGTGTGAAAGTCGATACGGCGTAGCACAGAAGACACAGTGCCAGCGAGGCTGCCGCAAACACGAGAACCTGCCGGGCCCTGTAGCTGGAGCGGCCGGAGGTCATACGTGGGAAGAGCGGCAAGCCCAAAGCGAGGCCGCCCAGGAAACCGCCCACATGCGCGCTGTTATCGATCCGGGGCAGGGTGCCCGGATCTAGATGCATGAGCCTCAGGTGTTGCGGCGAGAAGCCCGGGAGAAACCCGGGAGCCACGCCGATCGCCAGGTTGGCCACCGCGAAGAAGATCACCTGCCGCCGCAGGCTGCGCAGTTCGGCCCAGGGCAAGGCCAGACGCCGGTTGGACAACAGTACAATCAGGATGCCCGCAATCCCGAAGATTGAGCCTGACGCGCCGGCCGTAAGGCTCCACTGGCCCCGGAACACGCTGAATGCCAATGATTGCAGCATGCCGGCCATGCCGGTCAGCAGGTAGACCGCGACCAGCCCGGCTTGACCCAGCAGAGGCTCGCCAAAAAGTCCCAGATTCCAGAGACACCACATATTCAGCAGCAGATGCAGCGGCGTCACATGAACGAAGTTCGCCGTGAGTAGCCGCCACCACTGGCCCTGGCCCAGAATGCTATCCGGCGCGCTGCTGCCGAAGAACAGCAGGACACCCGTGCTGAAGGGGGCCGTCAGGACCGAGCCGTAGGCGTGCTGGCGAAGAAGCACCGGCACGGGGCCGAACACCGACATCAGCAAGAACACGGCCACGTTGATGCCGATCAGCGTGTACGTGGCAGGGTAGGCGAGCAGGGAAGGCGGCCGTTCCTGGTGTTGAGTCGCAACCGGGAGGTCCGATGAAAGGGTATCGAGCGCCGTTGGGTCGGTTGACGTCAAAGCAGACGCGGAGTTGCTCTCCTTCAGCGTCATGCGGTGCCTTTGCGCGGACACCGGGCAGCCCGGCCACGCCGGGCGGAGAGTTGCAGCACACGTTTCGTGCGTCTCTGGATGAGCTTCGGTGCGCGTTGACGAGGAGGAACCGTGTGGGTCACCTGTTTGATGGTAGCGCACGAGTGGTACGGATCCGTCCGTCCTGAGTTGAAGGCGTTTTAACCTCGCTGCGCTTTCACCGCACTCGAAAGAGCGCCGCGAAGGCATTGAACTAAAGGCAGATCGGTTCCAGCGGCTCGTCCTGTGCCGCGAGCACGATGCGGTTGCCGAGCAGGGACAATCGATCGCCGATCGCCTGTTCCGCCGCATAACGGGCCAGATCCGGCAGATTGTTCTGTTCGGAAAGATGCCCCAGCACGATGGTATGGGCGCCCCCGTCGTAGTCACGGGTGAGAAATTCTGCCGCGGCGGCGTTCGACAGGTGACCCACCCGCGAAAGAACCCGCTGTTTCAGAGACCAAGGATAGGGGCCTTCCCGCAGCATCTCAATGTCGTGGTTGGACTCCAGCAGCAGCACGTCCACCTCGCGCAGCGCGAGCTTCACATTGGGCGGCATGTAGCCGAGATCTGTGGCCACCGCCATGCGCAGGCTTTCCTTCCGTGCATGGAAGACAAATCCGCACGGGTCGGCGGCATCGTGCGGGATCGTGAATGGATTGATGTCGATGTCGCCGATCGAGAAGCGCTTGCCCGCTTGAAAATACTCGACCGCGGGTAAAAAGGCGGGATCAACGCGAGCCACAGCCCGGGTCTCCTCCGGCTCACACGGTTCTGCCTCCGCTGAAACCTGCACGCAATCCGGCTCCGGAGTAGACCCCTGGGCCGTCAGTGCCTCGTCTTCTGCCGGGGTCCCGTCTTCTGCCGTCGACGCACTTCCTGCCGTCGAGTGATCCTGCGCAGGCGTTTGCTGGGCGAGACGGTGAGCCGGCAGACGATCCGGTTCCTGTGCGACGGACACACCATGCCGGGCAGCCTGCTCCTGGCGCAGATTGTCGAGCCACTGCGCGTAGGTCATCCGTTTGCGTGGGGTCATCATGCGGGTCCAGGCGCGGTGCGTGGCCTCCGTAAAGAAAACAGGAATGCCAAACCGGCGGGCCAGCACACTCAGCCCCGCCACGTGGTCCAGATGCTCATGGGTAATCAGGATGGCGGTTAGGCGGGCCGGGTCTTCTCCGCTCGCGGCCATGCGCTTCAGTAACTCACGGCAGGACAGGCCTGCATCGATCAGAAGACTGGTGGCGCCTGTGGACACCATCGTGGCATTGCCCTTGGAGCCCGACGCTAGCACCGTCATCCGCACCCCTTGAGCATACGCCCAAATGCGGAGAATAACCCCGAAATTGCCAGCGCTAACCGGCCTCGGGGCGAAGCGGTGCGAGGAAGTTGACAACGGAGCGCATCACTACCTCTTCACGCTGATTGAATACGGTGGTCCGGGACTGGACGACGCCGAAGTTCGGCCTGGACTGCGACAAACGGACGGTCAGGATCTCCGCCTCGGTGCGCAGCGCGTCGCCCGGCCTGACGGGCTGCGTCCAGCGCATCTCCTCCACGCCGGCCCCGATAATGCCGCCCGCGATGTGGAGCGACTCAACCCGCAGCCGCATGACGATCGCCGCCGTCAACCAGCCGGAGGCGGCCAGTCCCTTGAAAAACGAGCTCTCGCCGGCGGCTTCGTCCAGGTGAAAGGGTTGCGGGTCGTAACGTTCTGCAAACTCCTTGATCTCTTCGGCCGTGACACGGTAGCTGCGCTCGGAATTGAAGCGCAATCCCGGACGAAGATCCTCAAAGTAAAGCTCTGTCGGCACGTACGTTCTCCTCTGCTATGGCATCGCTCCAGCGTGGGAACGTAGTCCTGAGTTTACCTGCACCTCGCTCCACTCATACCGCCCTTTCTTCTGTAAGCCGCCTGGTTGCGACGGACGGACGCCCCGGCAGGTAGGCTGTATTCCATGAAGCCCCTTCCGCTGCTCGTTTTGCTCGCCTTTGTTCCGTACCCTGCCTTCACCGTTGCAGAGGCTCAGGAGGCAGCCGGCGCCGCTCATCACGCGCATGCGCCCGCGCAGCCCTCCGCGGCTCTTGCCATCAGCGCAGGAGAGAAACACCTCGTACTCTCACCGGCCGACCTGCAGACGCTGCCCCAGGCCTCTGTCACCGTTCTGAATGCGCATAGCAAGACGGAAGAGACCTATACCGGCCCGCTCGTCTCGGACGTGCTCGCGAAGGCCGGTGTCGCATTAAGCGGCGCTACCGAACATGACATTCTGCGGTCCTATGTTGTAGCCACGGGCACAGACGGCTACTTCGTGGTGTTTTCCGGAGCGGAGTTGCAGAGGACCCTTCACAAAGCGCAATGCATCGTGGCGCTCACCAGGGCTGGACAGCCGCTGACGGAGAGTGGCGCCTTTCAACTTGTCGACACAGTGGACGTCAAGCCGGCCCGCTGGGTGCGCAACCTGAAGAATCTGGCGGTGATACTCGTGGCTAGTCCTCATTGATTCCAATCGGACAGCCAATCTGGCGACGTTTAGCTCGAGCTCTCAGGTGAAAGGTTAGTCCTCAAGGGATGGGTATCCCACTTTTGACGTAGGGGTGTACCACCCTTCCACACCCCCTAGCATGTTCGTATGATGCTCATGCGTAACGTTACTGAAATGATTCCAGGAAACGAATGGCGCGCGAACGCTGCAGTTTTGTTGAACTACTGCCATACCGTCGTGCGACCGGACTGTGAACAACTAAAAATAGCCATGGCCGAGTACGCCGCCAGCCTGCAAGTTAGCGCGGAACGCAGGGCGGCATAACCCTGCCGGTGACAGCTCTTCATGGCACCTTTGTGGCATGGCCGAGTTACGAAATTGCGAACCCCACACGCGGATCCTGCCTACCAACACACGAAGGTGTGGACATCAGGTCTCTGATAAGAGATGGGAATACCACAAACGTAGCAGCCGTCGCTTCCTCAGCGACGCGCGGCGACAGATGTTGTCTCAGCGGCCTGTCTCAGATGGCTACGAGCCTTTGCGCTGGAAAACGCAGGCTGCGGTGATTCCCTACGCACGCCGGGCTATGGCAGGGCGTAAAGCGGGTTTCTGCAGAGGATCTCGTGCCGGAGCAAACTCCAGTACCTGGGAAGCCGTGGCGACCAGCGCCATCCAGAAGAGGTCGGCACCCAGCAGGTGCAGCAGCTGCAGCGTGATTGGCGCCAGAGCCAAGACATCGGCCACACCCAGCACAAGCTGCGATGCAACCAGGCCCACCAGCCAGCGGCCTCGTTCTTTCCGCAGTCCCAAAGCGAGAAACGCAATCGCAATCGCGGCTCCCAGCGAAGAGGCTGGGTGAATCCAACGCATTCGGATCAGCAGAGGAGAACCCGAGGAAAGATCGGCAGCGATGGCCGATCGCAGGCTTGTGGAGGGAAACAACGTGTCAGCAAGCGCGGCAACGGACCCCGTCGCTCCCGTGAGCACTGTGAAGCCGATCGCAAGCCAGGCGGCCTGGCGCGGAACTGCACCTCCGTCCGCCACCGCTGCCGCGCGTGGGTGTTGCCACCACCAGGTTAGGGTTAGCGCGCCCAACAGCAGGAGAGTATTGGTGAAGTGCACACTTTGTACTAGAACCCGGGCATCCGAAGTATTGTGCTCCACATAGCCGCCGAGAACTAGAACCGCTCCCAGAAAGGCTTCCGTGAAAAGCAGGACAACCGACCATACCGCGGCTTTGCGAGCCCGGTGACCGGCTGGTCGCGCAAAGAAAGTCCATGCGGCCAGGCTCAACACCAGCCCCGTACAGACAGCGGTGACTGACCGGTGGGCAAATTCGATCACCGTGGCAAGGCGTGGATGTTGGGGAATGAACTCTCCATTGCAGAGCGGCCAGTGCTTGCCGCATCCCGCGCCTGAGCCAGTAGCGCGAACGACGGCGCCCTCCAGAATGACAAGCAACATCCACCCCAGGCTGATGAGTGCAAACCCGGAGATACCCCGCCCACTGCGCAGATAGGCCAATAAGCGCCGCATAGGATAAGTTTACGCTCTTCATCTCGGGCCGGGGCGGAACTGGACGATTAGCGCTTCCTGCACCCAGGACGCCGTAATGCGGCGCAGGTCACAGGCGGGCCAGCTCGCGGGCACGTTCCGTAGAACGCTTCACGGCTTTGATCAGGGTGACACGAAGACCACCGGCCTCCAATTCGAGGATGCCATCCACGGTGCAGCCGGCCGGCGTGGTGACTTCATCCTTGAGCAGGGCGGGGTGCGATCCAGTCTCAAGTACCATGCGCGCTGCTCCATAGGCCGTCTGTGCGGCCAACTGGATGGCTATGTCTCTCGGCAGTCCGACGTTAACGCCTGCCTCTGTAAGCGCATCGAGGATGATGTAGTGAAACGCGGGACCGGAGCCCGACAGTCCGGTCACGGCATCCATATGCTTCTCGTCTACCTCGACAACACGTCCGACGATTTCAAACATGCGGCGGACCAACTGCACCTGCTCCAGGGTGGCAAAGCGTCCGCGAACCAGAGCCGTCATGCCTGCCCCGACGCGAGCCGGCGTATTTGGCATCGCCCGCATCACCGCCACTTGGGCGTGTTCCCCGGCCGCCTCTTCGATCGCCTTTGCCGTCACCGAGGCAGCAATGGAAATGACTAACTTGCCGGCCGTGAGCGCTGGACTGATCTCCCGAATCAGGTCAGCGACCTGGGTTGGCTTGACACCGAGGACAAGAATATCCGCGGCCTGAGCGGCAACAAGATTTCCCGTGGTGCACCGAACGCCGAGCCTGGTTTCCAGGGCAGCGGCGCTCGCTTCGTGTCCCACCGTCGCGACCACACGGTCTGCGGCAAAGAGGCCGGAGTGCAGAAACGCGCTGAGGAGGATGCCCCCCATCTTGCCCGCGCCCAGAACGGCCAGCGTTTGCGGTAGGGCGTCGTCTCGAAGCGACGCAGACTGCTCTTCCAATTTCATCCGGTCAGCCTAACACCCGGCTCAGCCGACCCACGCAGAACGAATTAGCTGGCGAGCGCAAGCGGTGTCTCCCGGGCCGCCAATTCGAGCATGCGGTACAGCGTGGATCGGCTAACACCCAGTACGTCCGCGGCCTTCTGCTTATTGCCGCTGCAGGCGCGGAGAACGGAATAGATGTGCTCCTGGATCACCATGTCGAGGCGAATCATGCGGGCCGGGACTGGACTGGCTTTGGGAAGCCGATGCATGTTGAGGGCGCGTGTCCATTCGGCCAGGCCTATCTCCGATCTCGAGCCTGTAAGCCTGATCAGTTCGTCTGCTGTTTCTGACAACTCCCGCAGGTTCCCCGACCAGTCGTGTTGCATGGCGGCGCGCAGCACTGGCTCCGTGATTTGAGCGACGGACCGATGCTTGTTCTGACACCGCATGCTGATCATCTGGTTCAACAGCATCGGGACGTCTTCCGCTCGTTCCTTGAGGGCTGGAACGGCGATACGGACGGCACCGAGTACTTCAGCCAGTTCGGCCGAAAAGCGGCCAAGGCTGACCAGCGTCTTTAAGTTGTCCGATACTGCGGCAACTACCGTGGTCGCGCTCGTGCGGCGCGCGCGCAGGAACTGCAGCAGGCTCGCCTGCGCGTCAGGTGTGAGTTGGTCAGCATCAGGGAGAAAAAGAAAGAGTTCAGCGGGCAGGCTGGCGGTAGTTTGCTTCCATTCCAGGCGCTGTTCTACCTCGCACGAGGGAAGGACGAGGAACTGGCGGCGAGGCTGGGGAGACAGGTCCAGCATCAGGCGAGCAATCGCTTCCTGACCGCAATCGGCAAGCCCTGTGAGCAAGAGCGTACGCATGTGGGGAGCAAGGCGGCGCATCTGCGACCACAGCTGGGCGATGGCGGTGCTGGGTCCGAGCAGCGTAAGCGCAAGCGCGGCGCTGGAGGTAAAGGTGTGGGCGGCGGGAGCGGCGGGGGTGATCGTTAGTGTGTTCACAACCGTATTAACGGCGAAACTCAGGCGAACATTAGGGCGAAAAGGCGAAAACGTCACGAATCGATTCCCGAAACGAAACGGGGTCCGGCTAAGCCGGACCCCGTTTCAAAGTGGGAAGTCAAGCCTCAGGTCTAGGCAACTGTGTTGGCGCAGTAGTGATCGAAGGCGCGCGCCAGTTCCTGGGCGATGGCCGGGGCGGTGGAGCTTTCGATTGCCGAGCGCTGCATGAGGTAGACCAGCTGACCGTCGCGGAAGAGGGCGATGGAGGGGGAGGTGGGTGGGTGGCCGCCGAAGTTGGCGCGGGCGCGGTCGGTGGCTTCGCGGTCCTGGCCGGCGAAGACGGTGATCGCGCGGTCGGGCTTTGTGCCGTGCTGCAGGGCCAGGCGAACGCCGGGACGCATCTTGCCGGCGGCGCAGCCGCAGATGGAGTTGACCACGACCATCGCGGTGCCGGGCTGGGCGAGGGCGTTATCCACGTCGGCGGCCGAGCGTGCTTCATTGATACCGGCGCGGGTGAGCTCTTCGCGCATCGGAATTACCATCAGCTCTGGGTACATGTTGATCTCCTGCGTATCTGGCCAAGTCTGGCTTCGCACTATTGTAGATGTCCCCATTCGGCGGTGTGATTCAGGAGGTGGACCCCACCCCGTACAGTTCTGTGCAAAGTCTTCGGTTCAAACAGTTTAGGTGTGCCGTCCTGGCAAGTACGGTCCTGAACTTCTAGATCTGATCTGCGTGAAGTTTACCGCCTGCGGCTAGTCTTCTGTGCAAGTTGCGGCAACAGGGTTCCAGGGCCGGTGAGGTAGCCTCATAGCGATGAGAGTTGCGGAAAACGTTCCTCTGGCCGGGCATACGACCTTCCGCATGGGTGGGTCCGCGCGCTTTTTTGTGGATGCGTTGACAGAAGCCGATGTGGCTGAAGCCATAGGCTGGGCTGGCGACCAGAATATGGCGCTGTTCGTGCTTGGAGGCGGAAGTAATCTCCTTGTGCCTGACGAGGGTTTCTCAGGACTTGTATTGCGGATTGGGATTGCCGGTGTAAAGCAGGATGGTTGCCGCTTTGCGGTAGGTGCGGGAGAGCCCTGGGACGAGCTGGTGAGCCGAACGGTGGAGACCGGTTGTGCGGGGATGGAGTGCCTGGCGGGCATTCCGGGAAGCACAGGCGGGACGCCGGTGCAGAATGTGGGGGCGTATGGGCAGGAGGTGAGCGAGACGATCACCTCGGTGCGGGCGTTTGATCGTGCTTCAGCGGCCTTTGTGGATCTGCCGCGGGAGGCTTGCCGGTTTCGCTATCGGGCGAGTCTTTTCAATGCGGATGAGCCTGGGCGCTATATCGTGACGAACGTGAGCTTCGCCCTGCGGGCGGGAGGCGAACCTACGCTGCGATACGCGGACCTGCAGCGGCACTTCGCCGGACGTGTACCTTCGCCCACGCTGGCGGAGGTGGCTGAGGCGGTGCGGGAGATTCGGCGCGCCAAGGGAATGGTGCTGATGGAGGGTGACCCGGATACGCACAGTGCAGGGTCTTACTTCAAAAATCCGGTGGTTCCGCTGGAACGGCTGGCGGGGGTTGCCGCCGCAGCGAGGGTGGAGTTGGAAGCTGTGCCGCGATACCCGGCGAGCGAGGGGCAGGTGAAGCTTTCGGCCGCTTGGTTGATGGAGCGGACGGGATTTGGCAAGGGATTTCAGCTAGGGGCGGCGGGGTTGTCGACGAGGCATGCGCTGGCGGTGACGAATCGAGGGGGCGCGACCTGTGCCGATGTGCTGCGGCTGGAGGAGCATGTGCGGCTTGGGGTTTTCGAGAGGTTTGGGGTGCGGCTGGAGCGGGAGCCTGTGATGCTGGGGTGAGATGGCGTGTTTGGGTTTTTTGTTTGACGGGCTCGTGCCGTTGGCCCTCGCCCAAACAGCAGGTCTCTCCGCTGCGGCGCTTTGCGCCTCCGGTCGAGATGACAAGTCTTAGGGGAGTCGCGCCTCCGGTCGAGATGACAAGTCTTAGGGGAGTCGCGCCCCCGGTCCAGATGACAAGTTTCGGTAGTCGCGCCTCCGGTCGAGATGACAACTCAAAAGACTATCCGGGGACTGTAGCGAGAAGGTGCCCAGCGACTGTAGCGAGGCGGGACACTTTTCGAAGCTGGCCTGCCACTTTTGGCTAAATCCGGGCGGAAGTGTGTCAAGAACGCCCGCTGCGGGCGTTCTCGGGCTCGCGGCTGCGGTAGTCTAAAGGCGCATGACAGCTACAGCGCAGAGGACGACGACCCACAATTTACGGTGCATCGGATGCGGCTCCCGTATTGCGGCGGCACAGGCCCAAAGCAACTTCCGGTGTGTGGTTTGCGGGGAGTTGTTTGAGGTGGAGTACCCGTGGAGCGACGGCGCGCAGGCGGGGGCGCCGTCCGGGCCGGAGCGCGTGTGGCAGCCCAATCCCGGTGCTTTGCGGCACCTTTGGGAGGAGCGCCGGACGTCCACCATGGCGGTGGATCAGAGCGGAGTGTGGCGGTTTCGGGAGCTTTTGCCCATTGTGGAACCGGAGCAGGCGGTGACGCTGCGCGAGGGCAATACGCCGCTGTACGAGATGCCGCGGGCGGCGGAGGCGCTGGGGATGAACTGGCTGCTAGCCAAGCACCAGGGCATGAACCCAACCGGATCCTTTAAGGACACGGGGATGACGGCGGCGCTTTCGGTGGCGGCGGCGAGCGGGTTTGAGTGGGTGGCCTGTGCTTCGACCGGGAACACGTCGGCGGCGATGGCGGCGTATGCGGCAAGGGCCGGTCTGCGAAGCCTGGTGCTGATTCCGGAGGGCAAGATTGCCTGGGGCAAGCTGTCGCAGTCGATGGATTACGGCGCGACGACGGTGCAGTTGAAGACTGACTTCGACGGCTGTGTGCGGGTGGTGACCGAGTTAATCCAGAGGGCGCCGATTTATCTGCTGAATTCGGTGAATCCGTACCGGCTTGAAGGGCAGAAGACGCCCGCATTTGAGCTGCTGGAGCAGACGAACTGGCAGGTGCCGCACCACGTGATTGTGCCGGGGGGGAACCTGGCGAACTCGTCGGCGCTGGGCAAGGGATTTGCGGAGATGAAGCACCTCGGTTTTATCTCGCGGGTGCCGAAGATCAGCATCGTGCAGGCGGAGGGCGCGAATCCGCTGTACCGGAGCATGCAGGAGAGCGGCGGTTTGCGGCTGGAGCCGGTGACGGCGGATACGCGGGCCTCGGCGATCCGGATCGGCAATCCGGCGTCCTGGCGGAAGGCGGTGCGGGTGCTGGCGGAGACGGGCGGCTGGTGCGAGCAGGTGAACGAGCGCGAGATTGCGCTGGCGAAGGCGCAGATCGGGGTCGAGGGGATAGGGTGTGAGCCAGCATCGGCGGTGACGCTGGCGGGGCTCAGGAAGATGGTGGCCGACGGCAGGGTCGGGCGCGAGGAGACCGTCGTACTGCTGCTGACAGGACACACCTTGAAGGATTCGGAGTACACGATTCAGTTCCATCGCGGCGAGCTGTTCGGCGAAGCGGAACAGGCGATGTTGAGCGAGGCGGAGCAGCTGGAGATGGCGCGTCTGCGGCGGGAGCCACTGGTGCTGGAGCCGGATGCGGACAGGGTGCTGCGGGCGCTGGACCGGATCGCCGGATTTGCGAGTCAGCCGGCGTGAGTGGGCATAGGTATCAGGAGGTGAAAGGGATTCGATTGACGCTGCCGGCGACGTCGGCGAATCTGGGGCCCGGTTTCGATGCGGCGGCGCTGGCGATGTCGTTGACGCTGCAGCTGGAGGCGCGGGCGGCGGGGCACGATTCGATTGAGGCCTCCGGGCTGGGCGCAGAGGTTTGCGGGGCGCTGGAGGACAACCTGATCCTGGAGAGCTACCGGACGGTCATGACCGGGGCGGGGAAGGCAGCCGGGGCGCTGTCGCTGGTGGTGGAAAACGAGATTCCGCTGGGAATGGGCTGCGGGTCGAGCGCGGCGGCGCGACTGGCTGGGGTGGCGCTGGCGAACCATTTTGGGCAGCTCGGCATGGACGACGCGGCAGTGGTGACGGAAGCGAGCCGGCTGGAGGGACATCCGGACAATGTAGCGGCCTGCTGGTACGGGGGCTATACGGTGTCGGTGTCGGTTGAGACAGGCGTGATCGCAGCCAGCTTTGCGGTGGATTCGACGTGGCAACTGCTTTTAGCGCTGCCGGAGGCGGGTTTGGCGACCGAGGCGGCACGGGCGCTGTTGCCGGTGGAGCTTTCGCGGGAGGATGCGATTTTCAACCTGCAGCGGGCGGCGCTGCTGACGGCTGCGTTTGCGCAGGAGCGGCTGGATTTGCTGCGGATCGCGATGGAAGACCGGCTGCATCAACCGCATCGGCGCAAGGTATGCGGGCTGCTGGAGCATCTGGACAAGCTGCATGCGGCACCGGAGTTTGCCGGGGTGGCCTTGAGTGGGGCCGGGCCGGCTCTGCTGGGCATTCTGAGCGAGCGGGCTACGCTGCACGCGGCGGAGAAGCGAATGCACGATGTGCTGGGGGCCGGGGTGATGCTGTTACCGGTTCGGGTAGGTGGGCCTGCGTCGGTTGAGGTACTCGGATGAGGCTTCCGGGGCGGGGTGGGGTGCATCGCCTGCCCAAGGTGCGCATCTATCCCACAAGGTGCGCATCTATCCCATAGGATGAACGCACGCTGGATGACGCTGCGTGCGCCGGACAAACGTCCGAGAGAGTAGGGAGGAAGCAATGGCAAGCGAGTTTGTGACCGAGGTGAACGACTCGGAGTTTGAGGCGATGGTTCTGAAGTCAGACACGCCGGTTCTGGTGGATTTCTGGGCAGCCTGGTGCGGTCCTTGCCGTGCGTTGGCGCCGGTGGTGGACCAGGTGGCGAGCGAGAACCAGGGCAAGCTGAAGGTCATGAAGATGGACGTGGATAAGAACAATCAGATGCCCGGTCGTTATGGCATCCGGGGTATTCCTGCCCTGCTGGTGTTCAAGGACGGCAAGGTGGTGGAGCAGATTGTGGGCTTTGTGCCCAAGACGACAATCGACCAGAAGCTGGCCGGCGTTTTGGCGTAAGGTTTGCTTGTGCAGTGATAGGTCCCGGTCTCTCTAGGAGGCCGGGATTTCTGTTTTGGGGGGATGATTGTCGCGGCGGGTGAGTTGGCTCCGCTACACTTGAGGCACATGCTGGACTGGCTGCTGGTGCATGGAAGTCTGATCGCGTTGTGCATCCTGGCGAACAGCTTTTTTGTGGCTGCGGAGTTCGCCCTGGTGAGTGTGCGCGAGACGCATGTGCAGCATCTGGTGGCGCGCAACCGGCCGGCGGCGCGCACCACCCTGCGCCTGAAACACCATATCGATGAGGTTTTGCCGGCGGTGCAGCTGGGGGTGACCCTGGCCAACCTGGCGCTGGGCGGGCTGGGTGAGCCGGCGCTGGCGGCGGGGGTGGAGACGCTGCTGCGGCGGTTGCCGCAGGGGGGCTGGATGGGGGCTCATCCGGTCGCGGTGGCGCATACGATTGCGATTTTGCTGGCGTTTTGCCTGATTACCTACCTGGAGGTGGTGCTGGGGGAGATTGTGCCTAAATCGCTGGCGCTACAAAAGGCGGAGCGGATTGCGTTGGCGGTGGCCGGGCCGGTGGACCTGTTTATTCGGATTTCGCGGCCGGTGGTGCGGCTATTGAATGGGTCGGCGGCGCTGGCTTTGCGGGTGTTTCGGGCGCCGTTGCGGGGCGAGGCCGGAGCGCATTCACCGGAGGAGCTGAAGCTGATGACCTCCGAGGTGCGCAAGCTAGGGCTGCTGCCGGTGTACCAGGAGGAGATCGTGCACCGCGCGCTGGAGCTGCGGGAGGTGTCGGCGAGCGAGATCATGACGCCGCGGTCACGGATTTTCAGCCTGCCGGCGGATATGTCGTTGGAGGCGGCGAGTGCGCGGATTGTGGAAGAGGAGCACTCGCGGGTGCCGGTGTATGACCCGGAGCGTGGGCGCGAGGCGTTTGTGGGTGTGGTGCATGCCAAGGATGTGTTTCGGCTGATGCATTTTCGGGGCGTGGCGCTGAGCATGGGGCACCGTGGGGCGTCGGGGCTGACGCTGCGCGAGGTGATGCGCGAGGTGCTGTTTGTGCCGGAGACGAAGCCGGCCCTGGAGCTGTTGCAGGAGTTTCAGGAGCGGCGGCGGCAGCTGGCGATCGTGGTGGATGAGTTTGGGTCGGCGCTGGGGCTGGTGACGGCGGAGGATGCGCTGGAGCAGATTGTGGGCGAGCTGGAGGATGAGTTCGACCAGGGGAAATCGATCGGGGCGGGCGCGCGAGGCGGGATCGTGGTACTGGATGGCAGCGTGACGCTGCGGGATCTGGCGACGCAGCTGCGCTGGGAGCTGCCGCGGACCAGCGGGGTGGAGACGCTGGCGGGGCTGCTGCTGGCGCGGTTTGGGCATATTCCGGCTGAGGGTGAGGTGGTGGATTTGGACGGGCGGCGGTTCCAGGTGGTGGCGATGGACCGGCACCGGATCGCGCGGGTGCGGGTGGAGGTCCTGGCGGCGGAGACCGAGGAGTCGGCGGCTGTTGCCGCTGGGGTCGCGGGAGAGCGTAGCTGATGGTGTCTGGGTGGCTGCCGGTGTTTCGGAGGGCGGGGCAGCGATTGCTGGTGACGCTGCCGGCGCTTTGGATCGTGGTGACGGTGGTGTTTTTGCTGATCCACCTGGTGCCGGGCGATCCGATCGTGCTGATGATGGGCGAAGGGGCCTCGGCGGGGGATATTGCGGCGCTGCGGCACAGCTATGGGATGGATCGGCCGTTGGCGGAGCAGTATTTTGGGTACTGGCGCGGGCTGGGGCATGGGGATCTGGGGAGGTCGCTGCGGCTGCATGATTCGGTGTGGCACCTGATTTTGCAGCGGTACCCTTACACGCTGGCGCTGACGGTGGGGGCGATGCTGTTCGGGGCGGCGGTGGCGATTCCGGCGGGGGTGGCGGCGGCGCGGCACCGGGGGACGGCGGTGGACCGGGTGCTGAGTTTCGGGAGTCTGCTGGGGCTTTCGCTGCCCAATTTTGCGCTGGGGCCGGTGCTGATTCTGGTGGTTTCGATCCAGCTGGGATGGTTGCCGGTGTCCGGGGCGGGGGTGGGGCCTGTGGACTTTTTACAACACCTTGTCCTGCCGGTGGTTACTTTAGGGTTAGGCGTGGCGGCGATTCTGACCCGGATGGTGCGTTCGGCGATGCTCGAGGAGCTCGGGCAGGAATACATCAAAACGGCTCGGGCGAAGGGGCTTTCGGAGAGCCGCATCGTGTACCGGCATGCGCTGCGGAACGCAATTACGCCCATTTTGACCATTTTGGGGCTACAGTTCGGGTCGCTGCTGGCGGGGGCGATCGTGACGGAGACGATCTTTGCGTGGCCGGGTTTGGGGCGGTTGACGCTGTCCGCGGTGAGTAACCGGGACTACCCGTTGGTGCAGGGTTGCATCCTGGCCATCGGGGTTACTTACGTGATGGTGAACTTTATCACCGACTCGATGTACGCTTTGGCAGATCCTCGCATGCGCCCTTAAGGAGCACAGCATGAACGTCCGCCAGAACCTCTTCCAGCACCTTTGTATCGCTTCCGTCTGCCTCTTGTCTCTGCCACTTTCCAGCCATGCCCAGGTGGCTGTTCCGGATGCTCCGCCGGTGCATGCCAAAGAACAGATGTTTCGCGACAGCCGCTTCGGTGTGCGCTTTCGGGTGCCGGAGGGTTGGGAGCTGCAGCGGAAGGACGGGGAGCTGAGCACGTTCCACCTGGATGCACGGACCGCGACGCCCGATACGCAGATGCGGAGCGTGGCGGCGATCCAGTTCAATCCTTATCCCTACTCGACCCTGAGCGGAGCGCTGTTCTATTTCAGTGTGCAGAAGCATGCGACGGATGCGGAGTGTGCGCGGCAGGCGTCGGCCCCGGCCTCGCGCGCAACGGAGCTGCAGGAGACGCAGCTGATCGACGGGATGAACTTCGCGCACGGGCATGATGAGCACGGGAAGATCTGCGTGGAGGCTCGGGACGAGGTGTACACGGCGTACCGGAAGGGATCGTGCTACCGGTTCGATTTGGCGATGAACAGTTTTTGTTCCGTCTCGAGCGGGGCGGCGGATCTGACGGATCAGCAGATTCAGCAGATCGACCAAAGGATGAACCAGATTCTTTCGACGGTGCAGCTGGACTGGGTGAAGAACCCGCGTGGGAACGGGTCGCCGAAGCTGGCGGCGACCCCGGTGACAGCGCCGGTGCAGCCAGTGGCTGCGCAGGCTCTCTTGATGGAGCAGGGCGGGCAGTAGGGCCACAAAAGATTGAGATGGGTGAGGTTCACGCTGAGCGAGACGGCGTTGAGCCATCACCCTGAGGGCAGAGCTTTGTAGGAAATCCGTGGCGACGAGGGCTTACAGATTTTCCGCAAGGCGGATGCATTAACGGCATGGCTTCGGCTGTGCCGTTCCTCGTTTTTGGGTGGTGAGTGAGAGGGTGGTCGATGTGAAAACGTAGATTCCCTTCGGAAGTGACAAGCAATAGGTGGCTTCTCTTCGGGAATGACGGCTCCAGCTGTTTTGCCGATGTGAAGTCCTCGAGCAAACAGCAGATCCTTCGCTGCGCTCAGGATGACACTTCAGGGGAAAGCAGGTCCTTCGCTGCGCTCAGGATGACACTTCAGGGGAAAGCAGGTCCTTCGCTGCGCTCAGGATGACAAATTATGGAGAGAGGCCCGCTATACCCACAGCAACAGCTCTAGCGGGTGCCTGCTCGCTCAGGTAATTTGCAGATCGATCAGTTCGGGGTGCAGAGTTCCGTCTTCGAAGTGGAGTATGGCGAGGGTGATCGGGAGGGAGAAGCGCCGGGGGCCGGCGCTACCGGGGTTGACGTAGAGTACGCCGTTTTTCCAGGTGATCGAGGGTTTGTGGCTGTGACCGTAGATCACGGCGGCGATGCCGGCGGCTTTTGGGTTCAGGTCGAGGTCGGGCAGGGCGTGGACCAGGTAGAAGAGGTGGCCGCCTAGTTCTATCGCCTCGGTAGAGGGCAGCTCGGCGCAGGGGCCGGAGCGGTCGATGTTGCCGCGGATGGCGGTGACGGGGGCGACTTCGCGGAGGCGGTCGAGGATTTCGGGATTGCCGACGTCGCCGGCGTGGAGGATGCGATCGACGCCGGCGAGGGCGGGGAGGACCTCCGGGCGGAGGAGGCCGTGGGTGTCGGAGAGAACGCCCAGACGCACTAGTCGGCCTCTTTCTGGAATTGAGCCCGCACTAGTTGGGTCCCTTCGAATTCAGCTTGCACCAGTCGGCTCCCCTTGGCCTTCAGCTCCCCGTAGTTGGCTTGCTTCAGAAGGTCAGCTCGCATCAGTCGGCTCCCTTGAAGGTCCAGCTTCGCACTGGTGCGATTCTTGCTTGCACTAGTCGACTGCTTTGAAAGATCCAGCTTTGAAAGATCCAGCTTCGAAAGATCCAGCTTCGGAGAAGTCGGGTTCTTTGAAGCGTCGGCTTGCATTATTGACCTTCGCGGCTGCGCTGGGCTGGGTCGAGTAGATCGCGGAGGCCGTCACCCAAGAGGTTGAAGGCGAGGACGCAGGCGGCGACGGCGAGGGAGGGAAAGAAGACGAGGTAGGGCGACTCGAACAGGTGGGAGCGGGCGGCGTTGAGCATGGCACCCCAGGTGGCGGCGGGGGGTTGGACGCCGAGGCCGAGGAAGCTGAGGGTGGCTTCGGCGAGGACGGCGGCGGACATCCCGACGGTGGCCTGGACGAGTACGGGTTGGAGGGCGTGGGGCAGGATGGAGCGCGTGAGCAGGCGGAGGTCCGAGGCGCCGAGCGAGCGGGCGACCTGCACGAACTCGCGTTCGCGGACCTGGGCGACCTGGGCGCGGACGAGGCGGGCGTAGCCGACCCAGGCGGGCAGGGCGAGCGCGAGAATGAGGTCGGGCACGGTGGGGCCGAGGAAGGCGACGACGGCGACGGCGAGCAGGATGCCGGGCAGGGCGAGGAAGGCGTTGCCCAGATAGACGGTGAGGACGGTGTCTAGCCAGCCGCCGTAGAAGCCGGCGAGCGAGCCGAAGACCAGACCCAGGGCCAGCGAAAGAACCACCACGGCGGCGGCGACGGCGAGGGAGATGCGCGCGCCGAAGATGACGCGGGAGAGGACGTCGCGGCCCAGTTCGTCGGTACCGAAGAGGTGATGGAGCGTGGGCGGGGTGAGGCGGTGCGCGAGGTCAATGCGGGCCGGATCTTCGGGGGCGAGCCAGGGGGCGAGGACGGCGAGGAGCACGAAACAGGTGATGAGGAGGCCACCGGCGGCGATCAGGGGATGCGATCGCAGCAGCCGGGATGAGTGTTCCCTCATGTGCCTCAGTGTACGCGGGGCGGCGTTCGTGGTGCATCTGCAAGCAACAGAGGGGTTACGGACAGGGGGCACGGAGGTAATGACCTGTGGAGGGGTGGGTGCACGACTAAAGTCGCAAGGCTCACCGGGAAGTGGAAGGGCGTGTCCCTATTCGGGCTGATTAGACTCCGTGTTGGCTTGGATAGAGACACCTCCACCGTTCCAAAAGGGGAAGCGCAAGCCGGTAAAAGGGGCAGTCCAGATGGCAGCTATGAGCTCGAAAGAAACCACGATTCTCGGCATTGATTTCTTTAGCGGCACGGCAGGGCAAGCGATTGAACGCATGAAGGGGGGCGGGTTGCTGGTGGTGCCGGCTGCGCCTTCGCTGCGTGAGGTGGAGACCAGTGCCAACTACCGGCAGGCGATGCTGGAAGCAGACCTGGTACTGCCCGATTCGGCGTTTATGGTGATGATCTGGAACCGGATGCAGCGGCAGCACATGCCACGGATTTCGGGGCTGGAGTACCTGCGGGAGCTGTTGAAGGACGACGAGGTGCGCAAGCCGGGCAATACGCTTTGGGTGATGGCGCGGGATGTGAGCGCGGAGCGGAACTGCGACTGGCTGCAGCAGCAGGGCATCACGGTGCCGATGAGTTGTGTGTACATTGCGCCGACGTACGGGGTGGACATCGAGGATACGGGACTGCTGGAGCAGATTGAGCGCATCAAGCCGAAGCACGTGATTCTGACGGTCGGGGGAGGAACGCAGGAGCGGGTGGGGCTGTACCTGAAGCACCAGTTGAGCTACCTGCCGGCGATTCACTGCATTGGGGCGGCGATTGCGTTTTTGAGCGGCGACCAGGTGCACATTCCAGTGTGGGCGGACAAGCTGTACATGGGATGGTTCTTCCGGGCGATGAGCGAGCCGACGCGGTACGTGCCGCGGTACTGGCACGCGCGCAAGCTGTTTCACCTGATGGTGCGGTACAAGGATCGTATGCCGGAGCTGGCACCGCAGCGGCACTAGCTTGCCGTGCATTGATACGGAGGGGCCGAGGAGCGAGTTGCGGCCCCAGTGAGCTTTATTGGATTTAGGGCTTTGTTGGCGCACCCTTTTGCTGGGCGACGGGTTTTCTGTTCCATGCGGTTTGTGTTTGCGGTGGTACTGAGCTTTCTACTGGCGGGATTGCGCATGGCGGCGCAGGGGCCGGCTTCGGTGGCGGAGCAGTACCTGTTTCAGGCGGCGAATACGGAGCGGGTGCATCGTGGGTTGCCGGCGCTGCGGTGGGATGCGGCGCTGTACCGGGCGGCGACGTCCCATGCGCTGGAGATGGCGGCGCGGGAGTCGATTTCGCACCAGTACCCGGGGGAGGCCGATGTGGCCGGCCGTGCCGGCAATGCGGGGGCACGGTTCAGCGTGGTGGAGGAGAACGTAGCGGAGGCGCCGGATGCGGTGACGGTGCACCGGGCTTGGATGGAGTCCGAGGGACACCGTGAGAACCTGCTGGATCCGGAGGTAAACCGGGTAGCCATCAGCGTGCGCAGCCGCAATGGGGAGCTGTATGCGGTGGAGGATTTCGCCCGCAGCGTGGAGGCGGTGAGCTTTGACGACCAGGAGATGGCCATTGCCGATCTTCTGCGAACGACGCCGGAGTTGAACATCCAGGTGGGCGATGAGGCGGCGCGGGCGACCTGCGCGATGGAGGAAGGGTATGCAGGAGCGCGGCGGCCGTGGTTTGTGATGCGGTTTACGACCGGGGAGCTCGATGCGCTGCCGGCGGAGCTGCGATCGCGGCTGGAGTCGGGGCGGTACCACCAGGCGGTGGTGGGGGCGTGCGCGGCAAAGCGGAGTTCGCGGCCGTTTTCGAGCTACAACCTGGTGGTGCTGCTGTATCCGTGAGGCGGGGGACAAGAGACAGGGAACAGGCAGGGTTCAAGGTCGTTTTGTCTGGTTGGATGTCTTGATTTCGGTGCTGATGAGGCGAAGGGGTGTGTTCCCTATGTTTTGGAGTGTGTGCGGCGGCATGGCGGGGGACCAGGTGACGGTGCCTTCGGCCAGCGGTGGGCCGGTGCGGCTGTCCATGAGGACGGAGCCGGTGGCGTCGCGGCGGAGGCAGTCGCTCCAGCTGAGCAGGTAGAGCGAGGCGGGCCAGCAGTGGGTGTGTAGGGGGACCGTGTGCCCGGGCTGGAGGCTGATGTCGAGGACGCGGATCGATTCATTTTCGAAGAGGAGCACGTGGTGGTCGGGGGCAGCGAGGCAGGCGTCGAGCTCGGTCGGCCACTGCCATGCGATCTCTGGGTATGCGGGCGTGGCTGCATCGTCCATGGAGGCGATTATAGGGATGGCTGGACGGGGCTTTTTGACGGTGTCAGCGGCGTTTGCTATAAAGGGTAAGTGCAGCCCTGTGGCTGTGCCGCTTCCGGCTGATCCTGAGTAGCTCAATGGCAGAGCATTCGGCTGTTAACCGAAGGGTTGTAGGTTCGAGTCCTACCTCAGGAGCCATCTCCGCCTTCCGGAAGTATGACGATTCGGTTTTTCTCGGTTACGGCTGCCCTTGTGGCGGCTTTTGCTGTTTCTGAGGGTGGCTTCCCTGGTTTCGAGGCGGATATGCGTGTTGTGATCTTCGGCCTGACGGTTTCTTCGTCGTGGGGGAACGGCCATGCGACCCTTTGGCGCTCGCTGATCAAGGCGATGTTGCGGCGTGGATACGCTGTGACCTTTTTTGAGAAGAATGTTCCGTACTACGCCAGCACGCGCGATCTGTGGGAGTTGCCGGCAGGTGGAAGGCTGCGGCTGTACCAGGATTTCGACGGGGTGCGGGAGGAGGCGCTGCGGGCTGTGCGCGGGGCGGATCTGGCGCTGGTAACGAGTTACTGCCCGGATGGGGTGGAGGCCTCGCGGATGGTGCTGGACGCTGCCGGCGGCGTGAGGGCGTTCTATGACATGGACACGCCGGTGACGCTGGATGCGCTGGGGGCCGGGGCGGAGGTGGGGTACTTGCCGCCGGAGGGGCTGGGCGGGTTTGATCTGGTGCTGAGCTATACGGGCGGACGGGCGCTGGAGGAGCTGCGGACGCGGTTGGGGGCGCGGGCGGTGGCGCCGCTGTATGGGTCGGTGGATCCGGAGACGCACCATCCGGTGGCGGCGGTGGAGGCGTTTCGGGCGGAGCTGAGCTATCTGGGGACGTATGCGGAGGATCGGCAGGCGGCGCTGACGCGGCTGTTTCTGGAGCCGGCGGGACGGTTGCCGGAGAAGCGGTTTTTGATCGGTGGAGCGCAGTATCCGGCGGGGTTTCCGTGGACCGGGAATATTGCCTTTACAGGGCATCTGGAGCCGGCGCAGCATCCGGGATTTTTCTGTTCGGGGCGGGCTACGTTGAATGTGACGCGGCGGGCGATGGCGGAGTACGGGTACTGTCCGTCGGGGCGTTTGTTCGAGGCGGCGGCCTGCGGGGTGCCACTTCTGAGTGATGTGTGGGCGGGACTGAGTCAGTTCTATACACCGGGGGAGGAGATCCTGCTGGTCGAGACGGCGGAAGAGGTGCTGGACACGTTATGCTTGTCCGACGTGGAGCTGAGGCGGGTGGCCGAGGCGGCGCAGGCACGGGCTTTGCGGGAGCATACGGCGGATTGCCGGGTGCGGGATTTGGAACGGGCGCTGGACGATTTGCGGGTTGTGGCTGGAACGGCAGACTCCCTGCGGGGATGACAGCAAAGTGGGACAAGAGGAGACGGCGAAGACGAATGTGGGGCATTATTCCAGCGGCGGGTGCAGGCAGCCGCATACAGCCTTTGGCGTTTTCGAAGGAACTGCTGCCTGTGGGGAGCCGAGTGGAGAACGGCGACGAACGGCCGCGGGCGGTGAGCGAGTACCTGGTGGAACGCATGGTGCTGGGCGGTGCGGACAAGCTTTGCTTTGTGATTTCCCCGGGTAAGACCGACATTCTGGCGTATTACGGATCGCGGCTGTGGGGCGCGGACATTGCCTATGTGGTGCAGCCGCAGCCGGGCGGGTTGTGCGATGCCATCTTTCGGGCGCTGCCGCTGATTCATCCGGAGGAGTCTGTGCTGATCGGACTGCCGGATACGGTGTGGTCGCCCGAGGATGGGCTGCGTGGACTGCCGGACGACACCCTTTCGTTTCTGCTGTTTCCGGTGGAGCGTCCGGAGCTATTTGACGCCGTGGTGACCGATGCCGAGGGCGTGGTGCAGGAGATCCAGGTGAAGCGCCGTGGGGCGAGCACGCACTGGATCTGGGGGGCGATCAAGATGCCGGGGCGGGTGCTGCATGAGCTGTATGCGCTTTGGTGCCGGCCGGAGCGCCGCGATGAGTACATGGGCACGCTGGTGAACGCGTGGCTGGCCGAGGGCGGCCGGGCCGTGGGCGTGCGTAACGGGCAGGGTTATGTGGACACGGGGACGCTGCACGGTTGGCGTGCGGCGGTGCGGCTGCTGGAGCAGGGATCGCTGCCGGTGCATGGGGCCGATCGGGCTTCACAGGATTCAGGGAAGAGCACGGAGACTTTGGAGGAACATGATCGAGACGCAACCGCAATACGCTGAACTCGCGCCGGGGGCCGCGGCAGAGATGCCGGGAGGCTCGTCGAAATCGCTCAGCGATGAGCAGGTGGAACAGCGGATTGGAGAGCTGGGGCCGTGGTTCCACAACATGCAGCTGCGCGGGATTTGGACGGCTCCGGATCACTTTTTAGGGAACTACCCGGAGGTGAAGTACGCGAACTTTCGCCACGCCCTGCCGGCGGATATGACGGGCAAGAGTGTGCTCGATATCGGGTGTAATGGAGGGTTTTACTCGCTGGAGATGAAGCGGCGTGGCGCGGAGCGCGTGCTCGGGATCGATACGGATACGGGCTACCTGGCGCAGGCGCGGTTTGCGGCGGAGGTGACGGGGCTGGAGGTGGAGTTCCGGCAGATGGCGGTGTGGGATGTTGCGAAGCTGGGGGAAAAGTTCGACCTGGTGATCTTTATGGGGGTGCTGTACCACCTGCGGCATCCGCTGCTGGCGCTGGATTTGATCCACGAGCACGTGGCCAAGGACCTGCTGCTGTTCCAGAGCATGCAGCGGGGGAGCCGAGAGATTGCGGAGGTGGCGGAGGACTATGAGTTTGCCGCGCCGGCGCCGTTTGACGAGCCGGGCTATCCGAAGCTGCACTTCATCGAGCGGCGTTACTCGCACGATGAGACGAACTGGTGGGTGCCGAACCGGGCGTGTACGGAGGCGATGTTGCGGTCTTCCGGCTTCAACATTGCGTCGCAGCCGGAGCATGAGGTGTACGTGTGCCAGTGGCATCCCGTAGCGGTACCGCCGGATGGGCCGCATGCGGTGTACCCGGCTTCCGTTGCGAACGCCGCTTCTGTTGCGCCGTGAGTGAGGGATTTCCAGTGACTGCGGAGGCGCTCCTTCGGACGGCGGAAGCGGCGCTGGCCGAGGAGGACCTGCCAACAACGGTGCGGTTTGTGGACCAGGCTGAGCGAGCCGGAGCCGAGCCGGACCGTTGTGCCGGGAACCGATGGCTGGCCCACATGCTGGGCGGGAATTTTGAGGCGGCGTGGCGAGAGAGCGATGCCATCCGGGGGCGGGGTGTTGCGGATCCGCACCGGTTCTGGAACGGTGAGGATCTGCGCGGCAAGCGGGTGATTCTGCGAAGTCTGCATGGGTTTGGGGATGCGGTGCAGATGTTCCGGTTTTTGCCTCGGCTGCGGGCAATGGTGTCGCAGTTAACGGTGGAGGTGCCGCCGCGGCTGGTGGAGCTGGCGCCGTGTTTTGACGGGATGGGCGAGGTGATCACGTGGGGTGAAGGTGCACCCGCGGAACCGCCGGCATGGGATGTGCAGATTGAGGTGATGGAGCTGCCGTACCTGCTGCGGGTGCGGGCGGAGGCTTTGGAGCCAGTTTCTGGCTATTTGCGTGTGCCGGAGGCATTGCGGCTGGGGGCTGCGCGATTTGTGCGCGAGACCTCGGCTGCGGATGGATCGACGCCGCGGGTAGGGGTGATCTGGACGGCGGGACACTGGAATCCCACGCGGTCCGTTCCGTTTGAGCTTGTGAGTGCGCTGGGTGCTGTGGAGGGCGTTACGTTCTGGAGCCTGGAAGGGCGAAGCGGGCGGGAACGGGACGGAATTTTGCCGGCCGGCTGGCGGGATGTCTATGAGTTTGGCGATGGATTGCTGCGGCTGGCGGCGATTGTCGAGCAGATGGATCTGCTGATCACGGTGGATACGCTGGCGGCGCATCTGGCGGGGGCGCTGGGCGTGCCTTGCTGGCTGCTGCTGCAGCACCGGGCGGACTGGCGCTGGATGAGCGGGCGCGAGGATTCACCGTGGTATCCGTCGTTGCGGCTTTGGCGGCAGGGGAGTGCAGGCGACTGGGCGGGGTTGATGGAGCGAGTGGGGCGGGCGCTGCGGACGATGGCTTGAGAGACCGGAGTTCTTGCTGCGGGTTGGTGAGTTGCTGTGGCTCGCGGAGGAAAGCAGGTCCTTCGCTGCGCTCAGGATGACAAATCTTTTGTTCAGGTGAGGTGTGGTTTTGAGTGGAAGCCTTTCGCGGTCGTGGGATGGGTTTGACGCGTACCTGTTCGATATTGACGGGACGCTGCTGAACTGCGTGGATGCGGTGCATTACTTTGCGTTTTGCCATGCGCTGAGCGCGGTGAGCGGACGGGCGTTGAACCTGGACGGCGTGGTGACGCATGGCAATACGGATCTGGGCATTCTGCGCGATGCGTTTCGGTTGGGTGGGGTCGGGGACGAGGTGTGGCGGCCGCGGACGTCAGAGATTTACGAGCGGATGGGGTCGGAGGTGGAGGCGCATCGCGCGGAGTTTCGGATCGATGTGTTGCCGGCGGTGCGGGAGGTGCTGCATCATCTGCGGTCGCGTGGGGCGGTGCTTTCGACGGCTACGGGGAACTTTGCGCGGATCGGGGTGGCGAAGCTGGAAGCCTGTGGGTTGTGGAAGTTTTTCGACCTGGGCGGATGGAGCGACGGGTTTGAGACGCGGGCGGAGGTGTTTCGCGCGGCGCTGGCGAGAGTGCGGGAGAAGGTTGGGGCGGAGGCGTCCGTTTGCGTGCTGGGGGATACGCCGGCGGATGTGCAGGCCGCGCACGCGAATGGCTTGGAGGTGATCGCGGTGGCTACGGGGATCTTTTCCTTGGAGCAGCTGGCGGCGGCGGGGCCGGAGCTTTGCCTGCGGAGCTTTACGGAGTTGACCGAGGGTGCGGGCCCAGGTGGTAAAGGAACCGGGCAGATCGCCGTTTAGGGCTGGTGTTGGTTCCTCGAATAACGGCAGGTCTTTCGCCACGCTCAGGATGAGAACTCATGGACGATTGGCCCGTTTCACCTGCAACAGCACGGCTCTAAACGGAACGGCTCTCAGGGCGCGGTGTTGGGTGTTGTGCCTGTTGGCGATGAGGCGCTACGGATATTCGATCAAAGCGGCGGGCGTTTACCGAAAATTCTAAGGACGACGAGAAGGTGCGAGCCAACACGGGCGCCCGAAGTGCGCTCTTACTGGGAGCAAGTCCGAGGAGATCGAAATGGTTGACGTATCGCAGATTGAAGAGCACATGGAAGTTGTCGGTTCGGATTAACAGCATGTTGGCTCAGTCGACAACATTGGGCTGAAGTTGACGAAGAACGACCCCGCCGCGCATGATCAGCACCACTACATCAAGCTGGAGAAGGTGGCGAGCATCACGGGCGGCAAGGTGGTGTTGAACATGCCGGGCGCGCAGGCTCTGGATGAGATGAAGGCTGTTGAGAACTAAAGCAGCGCCAGCATCGTGTCGGGAGCACCTTTGGTGCTCCCGATTGTTTTGCGGCTTCAGGTGTGACAGGTCGCGAGATAGGCGCTGACAAGGCCGGTGAGCTCCTCACGCCAGACGGGGTATTGGGTTGCGGGCGCGTTGGATTCGAGAAGTCTGCGGCTGACGCCGGCCATCGTGGACTGCAGCATGGCGGCCACCAGCGGCGGCTCCCGTGTGAGTGAGTTGGAGGTGGTGGCGAGCATCCCGGAGATCAGCTTTAGGCAGCGAAGACTGACGGCTTCGGCGATCTTGAGGCCGTCGACATCGGAGCTGACGGCGTAGAGGGCCACGCTGCGTTTGCCGCCTTTCAGCTTGGCGTCAAGGTAGGTCTCGACGAGAGCGGTAGCCATTGCCTGCAGGGTGTTGCCGCGTTGCTCGGTGCAGACCCGCTCAACGGCAGCGGCGACCTCTTCCATGTGGCGCTTGAGCGCGGCCTGCAGGAGTGAGGTCTTGTTGGGAAAGTATTGGTAGAGCGTGCCGACGGAGACGCCGGCGCGCGCGGCCACGCGTGTGGTGGTGAGGCGTTCCTTGCCGATGGCGAGCAGAACCTGAAGAGTGGCTTCGAGGATGGCGTCAACGGTGGCGGAGGAGCGGGCTTGTAGGGGCGATTTTCTGGGGTTTAACGTGGCTGCGGCGGCTGTGGGCAAATGCGAACTCCGAAGCTGAAGCTTGCTTCATCCAACGTACAGCAGCAAAGGAGAGCCAGAATGAGTGCAAACGGGATTTTGGGGGGAACGTTCACGTTTCCGAAGACAGAGTTGACAGTAAACCGGATGGGGTACGGCGCGATGCAGCTGGCGGGGCCGCACGTGTTTGGACCGCCACGGGACCGCGAGGCGTGCCTGGCTGTATTGCGCGCGGCGGTGGAGGCCGGCGTGAACCATATCGACACGAGCGATTTTTACGGGCCGCATGTGACCAATCAGCTAATCAAGGAGGCGTTGCATCCGTACAAGGACGACCTGGTGATTGTGACGAAGGTCGGTGCCACGCGTGGGGCGGATAGCTCATGGAATCTGGCGATCTCGCGGCAGGAACTTATCGATGCGGTGCACGATAATTTGCGCAATCTTGGGGTAGAGGCGCTGGACGTGGTGAATCTTCGGGTCGGGCCGCCGTTGCAGCCGGCAAATGGATCCATTGAAGAGGCGTTTACGGTGCTGGCGGAGCTGCAGCAGCAGGGCTTGATCCGGCACCTGGGCCTGAGCACGGTGACGTCGGCGCAGATCGCGGAGGGACGCAAGATCGCGGACGTGGCTTGTGTGCAGAATTTGTACAACGTGGCCAAGCGTGAGGACGATGCGCTGATCGAGGAGCTGGCCGGGCTGGGGATCGCTTATGTGCCGTACTTTCCGCTGGGCGGGTTTTCGCCGCTGCAGGCCCACGAGCTGGATGCGGTGGCGCAGGAGCTTGGAGTGACACCGATGCAGGTGGCGTTGGCGTGGCTGTTGCACCGTTCGCCGAATCTTTTGTTGATCCCGGGGACTTCTTCGGTGGGGCATCTGCGGGAGAATCTGGCTGCGGCGGCGTTGGAGTTGTCGGCTGAGGTGATCTCGCGGCTGGATGGGATTGGGGCAAAGGCTGCGGTGAGCGCCTGAGGCTACTTCAGCCTGGGGTCATTGCGCAGGGGAACCAACAGCAGGTCCTTCACTTCGTCCAGGAGGACAAGGGTTTGTTTTGAAGCTCTTCAGATTCTGTCGACGAGTGATGCACAGCTTAACGGCAGGAGGAGATGATGGCTTCGAACTGAGCGGCGCGGTGGGCGGAGGTGTGCTCGGCGAGGATGCGCTCGCGGGCACGCCGGCCCATGGCTTGGCGGTCGGCTTCGGGGGTGTGCTGGAGGATTTCAGCGACTTCGGCGGGGGTTTTGGGGAGCAGGATTTCGGTGCCGGGGGTGAGGAAGTCTTCGAGGCCGGGCCAGGGGTCGGAGAGGATGGCGGCGCCGCAAGCGGAGGCTTCGAAGAGGCGCACGGAGGGTGACCAGCCGGCGGCGACCATGTCGTCGCGGGTGAGGTTGAGGGTGAAGCGGGAGCTGGAGTAGAAGGCCGGGTGTTGCGGCGGCGAGAGATGGATGATGCGGCCCACGTTGGGTGCCCAGGGGAGGTCGGTGGGGTACTGGGGGCCGGCTACGATGAAATTTTCTTTAGGTAAGAGGTGGGCAGTTTGGTTTAGCAATTGCATAAGCTTTGGTTGACGGTCGGGGGCGTAGGTGCCGAGATAGCTTAGAGCGTAGCGGAATTCGGCATTGATGGGAGTTGGGTGGTAGAGGTCGGGGTCTACGGAGCAGTAAAACGGGACCGCGCGTGGGGAGCCGAAGCGGGTTTCGAGCTCATGGAGGGTGGGGCCGCCGGTGAAGCTGAGGTAGACGCTGTAGTGGGGGATAAGGTCGGCGCGGAGGTAGTCGGTGCGGCCTTTGGAGCGAAGGGCGGCCACCGTGATGGGAGTGTCTATGTCGTAGAAGAGGAGCGGGCCGTGATTTTGGGCGAGGAGCTGTTCTGTGGCGGCGATGGCGTCGGGGAAGTAGGAGCCGATGACGACGGCGTCGGCGTCCTTTGCTTCCGCGATGAGAGCTGTTCGTTCAGCGGACCAGTCTTCATAGAGGATGACGTTGCAGTAGGCGGGTTTGGGGAGGTCACGGTTGGAGCGGTACCACTCTACGTCCTTCTCGATGAACGTGATTTGGTGACCGCGAGAGGCGAGGGCTTTGCAGAGAGAGCGATAGGTGGTGGCGTGGCCATTGCCCCAGGATGAGGTGATGGTGAGGCCGTAGAGGACGATCTTCATGCGGTTTGGCCTGCGGTGGGGCCGAACGGCAAATGCGGTGTACGCAGAGTTCGGTGCGTGAACGCTGCGTACACCGCGAATGCTGCGTTTTTCTTGGGTGAGGGCTTCATGGGTGCATCCCTGCCGCGTCGCGTCGCCAGCCTGGGATGGTGCGCCAGTCGGCCATGATGGCGGGGGCTTGGGTTTGGGAGCCTAGTGTGCCGGCGCGGCGGGCTTTGCATTCGCGGAAGGCGAGATCGGCCTGGGCTGCGCGCTGGGCGTAGGTATGGTCCTGGAGTCCTCGGGCGTGGAAGGCCTGGCCTATGCGTTGGCGGTCAGCGAGAGTGTAGCGGGTGAGGGCGGCGACGACGTCTTCGGCGGATTTTACGACGAGGATTTCCTGGCTGTCCTGATTTTGGTGGTCCTGATTTTGGCTTTCCTGGTCTTGGCTTTCCTGATTTGGGCTGTCCTCGTTTGGGCTTTCGGTGGGGTTGAAGCAGTCCGCGATGCCGGGCCAGTCGTCGCAGAGCAGGCAGGTGCCGGCGCCGGAGACCTCGAAGACGCGGGTGGGAGGGGAGAAGCCGAACTCGGCCATGGAGGCGCGGTTGATGTTGAGGACCATGGAGGCCGAGCAGTTGACCCGGTTGTGGTCGGCGGTGGGGACGTGGCCGAGCCAGCGGACGTTGGGTGGGAGGCGTTTGTCGCCCCAGCCTTCACCGCCGAGGATGAATTGTGCGTGGGGGGCCAGTTCGGCGGCGCGGAGGAAGAGTTCTTCGACGCGGGCCTCGCGGTCGGGGAGGCGGTTACCGAGGAAGACTACATCGCAGGCGAGCGCGGGGTCGGGCGGGACGGGGTGGTGGGTTTCGGGGTCCAGGCCGTTGTACATGGAGTAGTAGGCGCGGGCACCGAACTCGCGGAAGCCCTCGTAGGCGAGCGGACCGCCGCCGTAGGTGAGGATGGCGTCGTAGTCGGGGGTGCTGCCGCGCAGGGCGTCGGCCGGGTCGGCGCGCATGCGGTGGATGGTGGCGGGGGCGTCTACGTCCCAGATGAAGGTCATGGGGGCGTTTGGGCCGGAGGGGAGGCCGCATTCGGCGGGGACGCGGCGTTCGAGTTCGCTGTCGTCGCAGCCGATGCCCGAGTGTTTGACGACGATGTCGGCTTCGCGGGCTAATTTGAGCATGCGGTCGAGGTCGGTGCCGTCGCTGAGGAGGGTGTCGGGCTGGCCGTTTTGGCCGTTGAGGGAGCGGGGCTGATAGACGAGGGACTTTACGTAGCTGAAGTCGTCGGAATCGCGGTGTTGCTGGCGGCCGTAGGCATCGGGCTCGGCGAAGGTGATGTCGTAGCCGAGGCGGGCGAGGTATTTGTAGCAGCCGCGGTAGTAGGTGGCGGCGCCGTTCCAGTAGGAGCTGACGATGGAGGAACCGAAGGCGAAGATCTTCGGGTTTTTGGAAGATTTCAACGGAGCAGGTCCTCCAAGATGCCGGTGAGCTGTTGGGCGCGGTGGCGGCAGGTGTGGCGGGCGAGCACGGTTTCACGGCCGCGGGAGGCCTGGGCGGCGGCCTCATCCGGGTGTCTGAGCAGGCGGTGCATGGTCGCGGCCATTTCGAGAGAGTTTTGCGCCCAGAAGAAGTCGCCCTCGCGGAAGAGCGATTCGGTGTCCTGCCAGGGAGCGGAGATGAGTGGGATGCCGCAGGCGAGAGCTTCAAAGACGCGGATGGTGGGGATGCCGTGCATGGCGCTGTTCCCTCCCATGCTGCCGCTGTACTGCTGGCGAGGGACGTGGACCGTCAGGCGGGAGGCGGCGTAGGTATTTGGCGCTTCGAGATTGGGCAGGTAGCCGCCGTAGCGGACGCCCGCCGCGGCGAGGGCTTCGAGGCCTTCGGCGGGGTAGCGGACACCGTGGATTGTTGTGCTGAACTGCGGGAGTTGGGCGGCGGGGGTGAGGAGGAATTCGCGGATTTCGGCGGAACGTTCGTTATCGCCCCAGTTGCCGATCCAGACGATGTCCTGTTGCGGCGGGGTGCCGGGTGTGGGGTGGAAGAGGCGGGTATCGGCGGCTTCGTGAAGGGTCCAGACCTGCTGGATGTTGAAGCGATCGCGGTAGATCGTGCGCAGGGCTTCGCCGAAGGCCAGTACGCCGTCGAAGCGGTCGGTGCCGAAGTCGCGGATGGCCTCCGGCGAGGAGGAGGCGCGGTGGTGGGTGTCGTGGAAGAGGAGTTTGAAGCCTGACCCGGCAGGTTGCTCGTCGCGCAGGGCGAGGAGCGTGTGCGCGAGGGCGGGCGGGTTCCACTCGTGGAGGATGACGACGTCTGTGTCCTCGAGGCGGGTGCGCCAGGCGGCTTTGTCGGTGACTTCGGCGGCAGGATAGAGGGCTGTGTGGAGGTCGGGGTAGAGGTCGGCGAATTGGTCGAGCGAGGCCTGGCCGTCCGGTTCCTGCAGGAGGTTTTCGAGGGACCACTCGGTGGCGGGCTCCCAGGCGGTGACTTCGTGGCCGAGCTGGCGGAGGTTGTCGAGCAGGCCGCGGACGAAGTGGGCGTTGCCGTTATTCCAGTCGCTGCGGAGGGTGTGCGACAGGTAGGCGATGCGGAAGCTACGCGACATGCCGCGCCTTCGTTTGCAGAGCGGCCTCGCACACGGCGAGGTAGCCGTCCGTCATGCGTTCCACGGTGAAGGAAGCGGCACGCCGCCGCGCGAGCAGCTGGGCTTCGGCGAGGGCTTCGGGATCGCTTACGAGTGATGAAACAGCGGCCTGCAGGGAGGCGGCGTCGGTGAAGTACGTCGCGCTTTCGCCCCAAACCTCGCGCAGCGAAGGCAGATCGCGGCAGATCATAGCGCAGCCGCAAAGAGCGGCTTCGAGCGGGGCGAGGCCGAAAGGTTCATAGAGCGAGGTGCAGAGATAGACGGCGCTTTCGCGAAAGGCCGCGTGCAGGGCTGCGGGAACAAGCGGACCCAAGAAGGTGAGGTTGACTGGTGCCATCGGCTTGTTGGGTGCGGCGGCCTCACTTGCGGTTTCGCCGGCCAGAAGCACGGGGCAAGCCAGCCGGATGTGCAGGAGCAGATCCAGGCCTTTGGCCTCATCCCAAAGGCGGCCGGCGGTGATGGCCTGCAGTTTGCGCTGCGGTTGGTCGGTGGCCGGCTCGATACGACGGCCGTTGGGGATGACGATGCCGTTTGTGGGGAGAAAGAAACTGCTTTTGAGGCCCTTGACGACCGATTGGGTGGGAGCGATGACGGCGTCGGCCTGCAGCAGGCCTCTTTGCACCAGGGCCGTATAGCGGTTCAGCCAGGGTGTGCCGCTCAGGGCCGCGGGGTTTGCCGCGCGGGCCCAGCTGAGGACGTCGCTGTGTGCGGCGACTACCCGCGGAATGGCCAAGGTGGACGCGCCGAAGCAGAACTGGTTGCTAAGCAGGAGGTCGGGGTGAAAGGTTTGGGCGGCGGAGTGGAGGGCGGCCTCGCCTCGCTCGAATACGGTGTCGTTGTCCTGCATCCACTCGAGCGGAACGTCGGAGGGAGTGAAGTGGAAGCGGTTTCCGTGGATGGAGTGCTGCGCGTGCATCCAGGTTCCCTGCGCGGGGGAGGGTTGGCGGCCGAAGCTTACGAGGGAGACGGCGTGGCCGCGTTCGAGGAGGGCGCCGGCAAGCTCTTCGGTAAAGGTCCAGACGCCGCCGATGGTGTCGGTGGTGATCAGGAGACGCATGCGGCTTCCTGCTGCAGAGATTGTGACTCGAGTTCGGCGAGGGTGAGCGGATGTTCGCTCTGGATGTCGGAGAAGCCTTTGTCGGTGAAGATATTGAGGTAGAAATCGTGGGCGCGTTCCCAGGCTTCTTCGTCGGGCTGGGCGCCGAAGGTGTTGACGTACTGCGGGCTGCCGGGAAAGGGGAACATGGGGACGGGTTCGGAGACCCAGACGCCGGCGGCCTTCATGCGGGTTTGCCATTGGGCGACGAGGGCGGGGTCGTCCTGGGGGGTCTTGATGAGGTTGGCCTGGACCCAGGGGATGCGCTGGCGGGCGTAGATGAGGAGGTCGCCGATGCGCTCGGTGCTCATGCGGCAGTTCTTGTTCATCTCATCGCGGCCGGCCTCGGTGATGCTCTCGACGCCGCACTCGAAGGAGACGGTGTGGGCGGCGGCGAGGAGGTCCATGCCGGCTTCATCCCAGAGGTCGATGCGGGACTGGAAGCCGATGGAGACCGGGCGTTTGGCGATCTCTTCGAGCAGGGTGCGGACGCCTTTGCCTACGCCGAAGATTTCGTCGATGAAGTAAATGTAGTCGACGCCGCGGCTGATGAGGTAGTCGATTTCGGAGAGGACGGCGGGGAGTTCGCGCTCGCGGTACTTGTTGCGGAAGAGGGTTTTGTTGCAGAAGGTGCAGGCCCAGGGGCAGCCGCGGGCGTACTCGACTTCTGCGCCCAGGGTTAGGTGATCGGCGCCGTTGCCGGGGAAGATGTGGTGCTTGTGCGCATGGCGTTCAACGGGGTAGTCGGTGTAGTCGAGAGGACCGAGGGCGCGCATGTCGGTGGCGCCGAGGCCGGGAGACTGGTGGACTGCGCCGTTTTTGTCGCGCCAGACGCAGCCGACGATCATTTCAAAGGGCGTGTTGGCGAGTTGCGGCAGGGTCTGATCGGGTTCGCCGCGGAGGACGATGTCAGCGCCGGTTTTTTCAAGTGTGGCCAAGGGGGTGGCGGAGCCGTGGGGGCCGATGACGACGGTGCGCGAGCCGCGGTTGAGGGCGGCCATCCATTGCTTTGGGACCCGGAGTTCGGGTTGCGGGCAGCGCCAGAAGAGGTACGAGGGCGCGGTGGGGATGACTAGGAAGTCCTCGCCGAAGTGGTTCAGGCGGTCGCGGACCTGCTCTGGGGAGAGATCTTCCATGAGAGCGTCGACGAGCAGGACTTCGTGGCCGGCGGAGCGGAGAAACTCGCGGGCACTGAGGAGTTCGAGCGGGAAGTGGGCATCCGGGCAGCCGAAGTAGGTGGAGCCTTCGAAGGTCCAGCGTGGGTTGACGAGGGCGTATCTCACGACGCTACCTCCTCGGGGACGAGCTCGGGCGTTGCGGCAGCTTGCGGTCTCCCGGCGCGATGCTGGCGGATGAGGCTGGCGTTTTCGTGCCAGAAGATGCGGATGTCGGCGAGGATGTCGTCGAGCGAGCGGTGGGGGTGCCAGCCGGTGTCGCGTTGCAGTTTGGCGGTGTCGGAGATATAGAGCGGCTGGTCGCCGGGGCGGGTTTCGGCAAAGCGCAGGTCGAGGGGACGGCCGATTTGTTGCTCGATGGAGCGGAGGAGTTCGAGGACGGAGACGGAGCGGTCGAGGCCGCCGCCGAGGTTGTAGATCTCCCCGCGTGTGGTGCGGCGGTGAGCGCGGGCAGAGAGCATGGCATCGGTGAGGTCGTGGACGTGGAGGATGTCGCGGACCTGGTGGCCGTCGCCGTAGACGGTGATAGGGGTGCCGTTGAGGGCGGAGTAGAGGAAGTGCGCGACCCAGCCCTGGTCCTCGTTGCCGAATTGGCGCGGGCCGGCGATGCAGCTCATGCGGAAGACGACGGTGGGGAGGTTGTAGATGCGGGCGTAGTCGCGGACGTACTGGTCGGCGGTGCCCTTGGAGCAGCCGTAGGGGGAGTGGAAGTCTAGCGATTCGGACTCGGTGACGCCGGTGAAGGCGGGGTCAGCGGCGATGTAGCGGGTGCCGGACTGGGTGACGGGGACGCCGTGGAGCGAGCCGTAGACCTTGTTGGTGGAGGTGAAGAGAAGGAAGGGATTGCGGGGGGAGCGGCGGGCGGCTTCGAGGAGGCGGAAGGTGCCGGCGGCGTTGGTGTCGAAGTCGGTTTCAGGGTCGTCGATGGAGGTGGTTACCGCTACCTGGGAGGCAAGGTGGTAGATTTCGCTGGCTTCGCGGACGGCTTCGTTGACGTCGCGAGGGTTGCGGACGTCGCCCTGGATGATTTCGAGGCGGGAAGACGAGCGCAAGGAGCGCAGCCAGGCGACGTTGTGCTCCACGCCGCGGCGGGAGAGGTTATCGAGGATGCGGACGCGGAGGTCGGTTTCTTCGAGCAGGCGCTGGGCGAGGTTGGAGCCGACGAAGCCGGCTCCACCGGTGATGAGGGCTATTTGCGCACCAGAGGTCTTCATCGACGCGTCCTTTCCCCGGCTGCCGTTGCCGTTCGTTGTGTCTCGCGCCGGCACTAGGCAGTCAACCCGTAGGTGGAGAGTTCCTTGAGCATGGTTTCAGCCTTGTCTTCGGCCTCCTGTTCGGAGAGCCAGGCGGCGAGCTCGCGGAAGCCCTGTTCGTGGGTGACTTGGGGCTCGTAGCCGAGCAGCTTGCGGGCTTTGGAGATGTCGGCGTAGCAGTGGCGGATGTCGCCGGCGCGGAACTTCTGGCTGATGACGGGCTCAACCGGTTTGCCGAGGGCTTCGGAGAGCAGTTCGGCGACGCGGCGGATGGTGATGGGGGTGCCGCAGCCGATGTTGATGACCTCGCCGTCGGATTCGGGCCGCTCCATGGCGAGGAGGTTGGCGCGGACGATGTCATGGATGCTGACGAAGTCGCGCATCTGATTGCCGTCTTCAAAGACCATGGGCGCGTTGCCGTTGAGCATGCGCGCGGCGAAGACCGCGGCGACCCCGGTGTAGGGGTTGGAGAGCGCCTGGCGCGTGCCGTAGATGTTGAAGAAGCGCAGCGCGGTGACGGGCAGGTCGTAGTTGCGGCCGTAGATGAGGCAGAGCTCTTCCTGGTCGCGTTTCGAGAGGGCGTAGACGGAGTTGATCTCGGAGGGCTTGGTTTCGTCGGTGGGTATGGGGTTGAGAACGCCGCCGCAGAGGGTGCAGGGCAGATCCCACTGGCCGGAGCGGAGCTGGGCGACGGAGCGCACGGGCGGGGCGGCGGGCTGGCCGCAGTCGGCGCAAATGTAGCGGCCTTCGCCGTAGATCGACATGGAGCTAGCGACGATGAGCTTTTCGGGGGTGAGCTTGGCGTCGAGCATGGCCTGCAGGAGCTCGGCGGTGCCCTGGGTGTTGACGCTCATGTAGCGGGCGATCTCGTACATGCTCTGCCCGACGCCGACGGTGGCGGCGAAGTGGTAGATGACGTCGACGCCGGTGAGGACCTCGCGGAGGCGATTGGGGTCGCGGACGTCGCCGACGATGAGTTCCACGTCGGGCGAGAGGTAGTCCGGACGGGTGCCGTGGGCGTGAACCTGCGGGGTGAGGTCGTCGAGGACGCGAACGCTGTGGCCGGCGGCCAAGAGGCCATCGGCGAGGTGGGAGCCGACGAAGCCGGCGCCCCCGGTGATTAGGATCTGCTTGGGCTGGCTCATAGGCTGCCTACGGTCTCCTCTTGTTTAGCATTGGCCGTTGTCCCGGCTGCGGGAGCGTAGCGCTCGACGGCCCAGGAGGCGAAGTCGGCGAACTCCTGATTGTTTACCGGCGGGCTGGTGTGGTGATCTTCGAGGCCGAGATGCCCGGGTGTGAAACAGAGCGTGAGGGCCACGCGGAAGGGTTCGAGGGCGCTCATCTGGCGGTCAAACCAGGCCTCGCAGTTCGGCCGGTAGCTGTCGGCCCAGCTGAGGCCGGTGCGCAGGTATTGGACCTTGTGATCATGCATCCAGCGTACGGCGTTGTCGAGGCGCGGGTCTTCGAAGTGAAACCACTGGCAGAAGCCGGCGGAGCCATCGGTGGGGAAGTGCGATTCGGCGAGCTTGGGGGTGCCGTCGGCCTTGACCAGGCCGAGATAGTAGTGGCGGTAATAGGCCGAGCCTTCGGCCTCTTTGTGGCGAGTTTCGGCGGGCCAGGAGGGCGGCAGGTCGAAGAGCGAGTACCAGTGGATGCGTTCGGCTTTGCCCTTTAGCAGCTGGAGCGTTTTGTCGAGGCCGAAGACTTGAACCTCTTCGGCGCCGAAGGAGCTGACGCCGACCTCGGTGACCCAGACGGGCCGGCCACTGACTTCGGAGGCCTCGCGGACGCGGTCGGGCCACTCGGTGAGCTGCCAGTGGTTCCAGTCGAGCGGAAAGCCGTGGACGCCGACGGCATCGACGTATTCCATGACGCCCTGGGCGGCCATGTTGCGGAGGAAGTCGATGTCGCAGGAGCTGACGCCGCCGAGCACGATGGGAAGGGCGGGATTGACGGCGCGGATCGCGGTGGAGGCGCGCTTGACCATGTCGGCAAATCGTTCCCAGTTGGGATCGAGCTTGAAGTTCCAGTGGGAGAGATTGTTCGGCTCATTCCACAACACAACGGCTTCAACCATCAGGAAAAGATCCTCAGTCAGGACAGCGGTTCGGAAACGCCTTGAGCGCCCGCAGGAATGGACACGTCTTTGGACGTGGGACGTGGGACGTCGGGACGTGGGGACGTGAGACGGGTACAAACCTTAACAAAGTTGGATCATACACATTCCGCCGGGTAAGTAGAAGCTGAGTTTTACTGCTTTGCTTGGCGGTGTCAACTTCCGTTTCACCGGAGGTGAACGGCGCCGCCGGCATACAACTCTACGCAGGTGGAACGTCTCTACCCTTTCGATACCGCTACTTGCGGAACGAGGGGTCCACGTGTCTGCTTCCGGTCTTGTGGTTGTAGTGACGGGCGCGTCTGCCGGCCTGGGGCGATCGATCGCTCATGGGTTCGCAAAGCGAGGTGCCCGCGTCGGCTTGCTGGCGCGGAACCCGCAGGCGCTGGAGGCCGCGGCCAAGGAGTGCGAGATCCTGGGCGGTCAAGGCATGCCGATCCCAACCGATGTCTCCGACGCGGAGGCAGTAGAGGCGGCGGCCGCCAAGGTGGAAGAGGCCTGGGGGCCGATCGACGTCTGGGTGAATGACGCGATGGTGAGCGTGTTTTCTCCGGCTAAGGAGATGGAGGCCGCGGACTACAAGCGCGTCACGGATGTGGTGTACCTGGGTACGGTGCACGGGACGTTGTCGGCGCTGAAGCGGATGCTGCCGCGGGATCGCGGGACCATCGTGCAGGTAGGGTCGGCGCTGGCGTACCGTTCGATTCCGCTGCAGTCGGCGTATTGCGCCTGCAAGCACGCGATCAATGGGTTTACAGACTCGATTCGCTGCGAGCTTCATCACGACAAGAGCCATGTGAAGATTTCCGTCGTGCAAATGCCGGCGATGAACACCTGGCAGTTTGATTGGGTGAAAAATCGACTGCCGAATGACCCCCAGCCCGTGCCGCCGATCTACGACCCGGAGCTGGCGGCGGAGGTGGTTGTCGCCGCGGGGTTGGCGAAGTCGCCCCGGCGGGAGTACTGGGTGGGCGCCCCTACGGTGGCGGCGATCCTGGGACAGAAGTTTATTCCAGGGTTGCTGGATCGATACCTTGGCGCGACCGGCTACGCGTCGCAGCAGATAGAGGGCGAGCCGCGCGATCCTAAGGCGCCCAACAATCTCTACAACTATGTGCCCGGAGTCCACAGTGCAGTCGGCAAATTTACCCGGCGACAAAAGCAGACCAGCGCCGAGGTGTTTCTGCTACTGCATCGGAACTGGTTTGCGCTGGGCGCGGCGGCGTTGGCGGCAGGCGGTGCGGTACTGGCCGCGCGCAAGAAGCGGAGTTGGTAATGGGCATGGGTAAAACGGAAAAGACGATAGCGGTTGCGGCGTGTGGCACGGCGATCGGAACGTTGGTGGCGGTGGCGCTGTTTCAGAGTGGAGCCATTGACGAATTGCCAGATCCTCCGGGCGGCCTCTTCGCTTCGGAGAGGATTACGCTTTCTAAGACCGCGCATCCGCTCGGGATTCCGGATAGTTATCTTGGCCTGGCCAGCTACGGGACTACGTTAGCTTTGCTGTTGCTTGCGGATAAGAATAAATGGGCGCGGCGAGTGCTTGGGTTCAAGCTGGCCAGCGATGCGGGAGCGGCCGGCTTCAATGCCGTGCGGCAGGTAGTGCAGTTCGGCAAGTTGTGCAGCTGGTGCACGGGGACGGCACTCGCCACAGGCGTCATGGTGTACGCCGGGCGCAAGGCCGTGGTGGATTCCTTGAGGTTTGGGGTTAAAGCACTCTAATCAGGGTGTGCTTTTGTCTTTGGATCCGGGTCTGCAGTGATCTGCGGGATCCGGGCCTACAGCGATCTGCGGATCCTGGTCTACAGGAAGTGATCCGCAACGCGGAGCTCTTCTGACTGGGTTGAGCCGAGTGGAGCGATCCGGGCAGGTGTGCGCGGCTTGGATGATCGCGACTAGGCCTGTGTATGCTGTGCCGATGAGCTCCGAAACAATGCCCTCTCCGGGCCTCGCCGAGATCCCAGCTGAAACACCCGCTTCCGGCGGCGAGCCGGTCGACGCTTTACCGTCCGGCCGGAAAAGCATCGCCGTGTTCTGCGCCGCGGCGGTCGGCGCCCGGCCCGAGTACCGCGAGGCGGCTGAACACCTCGGCCGTCTGCTCGCCTACCGCGGCCTGGGATTGATCTACGGCGGCGCGGATGTCGGCCTCATGGGCGCGGTGGCCGACGCGGCCCTTGCCGCCGGCGGCCACGTCACCGGTGTCATTCCACAGGTTCTCGTCGATAAGGAGCTTGTTCACACCCGCGTGCAGGAGCTCCATATCGTCGACACGATGCACACCCGCAAGCGCCTCATGGGTGAGCTTGCGGTTGCCTTTCTTATCCTGCCCGGCGGTTTCGGTACCTTTGAAGAGCTGTTTGAGGTTCTTGCCTGGCAAACGCTCAAACTGCACGCCAAGCCCGTCGTGCTGGTGAATACCGCGGGATTCTACGACAAACTGCTTGAGTTCATGGACGTCTGCGAAGCCGAGGGCATGCTGCGCGGCAACCGCGGTGCCCTGCTGGTGGCCGACAGCATGGAAGAGGCGCTGGACCTTGCGCTGCCCGAGAAACGGTAACCTCGGGTCTGCTGTTTTGTTGCAATTTCCACAAGGTTCACGCAACGCCCAGCCGTGATCATGCGTCATAATAGGCGAAGATAAAGCGAATTAGATGGAGAGGCACCCATGGCGGAACGGACGTTGGAGTTGTTTGACGAACCTGTGATGGATGAACAAGGTACGGCTCTGCAGAACGCCGTGGAGCGAGCGGAACGCGCCGAGGCTGAGCTGGCAAAGGTGAAGGCCGGCGCAAAGCATGCCGTGTCGACTCATGAAGCGCACACACGGGCAGCATCAACCGAGGAAGCGCCGGGGCAAGTCTCAGCGACTGATGAAGCGCCGGCGCAAGCCTCCAAGACTGATGAAACGTCGGCGCAAGCCTTCGAGACGCCGGAGGCTTCGGCAACGCGCCCGGGTCGTGATCGTAAGCCGGCGGCTGATTCAAGCGACGTCGATGCGATCGCTCCACGCGATACAAGCAGCACCGCCAAAGCCGACGCGAGCGGGAGCCATTTAGTTGAGCCGGGCTCCATGGATGCCCGCAAGCAGCCCGCGGCGCAGTCGCCTGAAGGCCATGCCGTCGGTGAACCCGAGGCGCGCGGCGTCGATGCCCTGCGCGATGACCGCATGATGGCCCATTTACTTGATTCACTCGAGGCCGGTAAGGACATAGGGCACTACGGCCGTTTGACCTTCGCGATGATCGCCCGCCACTTCCTTACCGACGATGAGGTGCTGGCCGAACTGACCAAAGACCGCGACTTCTCCGACGAGCAGGCTCGGCAGATGCTGATGCAGGTCGAGGGCCGGGATTACTCCCCACCGCGTCGTGAGCGGATACTTCAGTGGCAGGCCGAGCAGGAATTTCCCATTATTCCTGAGCCTCATGACCCCGACTGCGGCAATACGTACAAGACGCTTCGGTATCCAAAGCAGACCTACGATCATATCGGTCACTACCAGGAGGAAAAGGTCTCGCAGTAGCTGTCAGGGCAGTGCGGGGGCGGTTCCGGTAGCCCACTAGAATGGGGTAATGCCGGCTTCCGCCGTACCGCACCTCCATTACATCTGGCTCGTGGCCGCCTCCACCATTGCCGGTGTCATGAACGCGATGGCCGGGGGTGGTTCGTTTATCTCGTTTCCCGCGATGCTCGGCATGGGAGTTCCGCCTGTTCAGGCAAACGCCACCAACACCGTCGCGCTCTGGCCGGGCCAGCTTACGTCACTTGCCACCCTGCGCGGCGACGTTCGCCGGGATGTGTTGCCGACCGTGGTGATCACCAGCATGATCGGCGGGGTGGCCGGTGCGGAGATCCTGCTCCACACGCAGCAGAGAACATTTCTGCACCTGATTCCATGGCTGATTCTCGGCGGCACCCTGGTGTTCGGCGTTTCGGGGCCGGTGTCGAAGTGGTTGCGACGCAGGGCAGGGGAGTCCCGCGCGGAGTACGAACGTCCCCTACCGCTGTTTTGGGTTGGTCTGGCGCTGCTTCCCGTCACCTTTTACATCGGCTATTTCGGTGCCGGGGGTGGCTTTCTCGTCATGACCGTGCTCGCCCTCTTCGGCATGGAAGAGATGCACCGCCTCAACGCCCTGAAGGTGGTTGCTGCCTGCGCTTCAAATCTCTGCGCCATCTTCACCTTCGTGGCACAGGGTGCGGTTGAGTGGCGCTTTTGCCTGGTGAGCATGGTTTTTGCCGCGGCTGGCGGCTACGTCGGCGCCCGTTTTGCCCGCCGGGTCAACGGGGATATTCTTCGAGCGATCGTCGTGGTGGTCGGCTGCATGATTGCGGGCTACTTTTTCTTCCGGCAGTACGCCGGCTGACGTACACGCTGCGCGGTCCTGAACGCTTCTGCGTCGCCGGACCTCCGAGCCGAATCGAAGAGGAGGAGATTTTCACATGAGCCACGATGGAGTTCGTTTTGTCAGCGCCGAGCAGGCCGCGGCCGACCGCGCCCGCGAGCAGCGCCGCTTGGCCGGCGATGCCATCCGCCCCGGCAAGGTGCGCGTCGATAAGACCGGCGGGACCGGTGTCACCATCGACTGGCGAGACGGCCACCGGAGCCACTGGAGTTTTCGCTGGCTGCGCGACGCCTGCCCCTGCGCCACCTGCCACGAGGCCCGCGACGGCGATGGCCGGGCGCCCGGCGAATCAAAACCTAAACCGGCCTCGCTTCTGCCCATGTTCGAAGCTCCACACCGCCCGCAGGAGATCGAAGCCGTGGGGAAATACGCCATCAAGTTCCACTGGAACGACGGGCATGACTCCGGGATTTACTCCTGGGATTACCTGCGCAATGTGTGCGATATTGAAGCGCAGCGGCAAGGCGCCGGACAGACCGATTCGTCCACGCCGGGCTGAATTCGCTTGCCCAGAGCAGAATGTCCCGAAGGCTTATCGCAGCGATACACGCGGATTCCCTTCGGGAATGACAATAAAGGCGCAGCGACCTTACATCAGCTGGCGGTCGCCACGTCAGCAGTTGATCGGTATGTCAGTGGGCGATCAGCCTAGGCCATTTCCGGCAGCTCCGGCGTGGCAGCCAGCAGTTGTTGGGTGTAGGCCTCCCGTGGATGCTCGCAAACCTGCTCCCACGGTCCTTCTTCCACCAGCCGGCCTCGCTGCAGCACCGCGACGCGATGGCAGAGGTACCGTACCAGCGGCATTGAATGCGAGATGAACAGGCACGTCAGCCCGTGCCGCGCCTGGAGATCCCGCAGCAGGTTGATGACCTGGGCCCCGACGGAGACATCGAGTGCGCTTACAGGCTCATCGAGCACCAGCAGCTCCGGCCGCAGCGCCAGCGCCCGGGCGATGTTGATCCGCTGGCGCTGTCCGCCGGAGAAGGCGTTGGGATAGCGGTTGAGCGCCGCAGCCTCGAGCCCCACCTCGCTCAGCAGAGCCGTAAGTCGAGCCTCCATCCCCTCCGCCGGCCGCTCGCGGTGGATGCGAAACGGCTCGCTGAGACATTGCCGCACCGTCATGCGCGGATCCAGGGCGGCGTAGGGGTCCTGAAAGACCATCGCCAGGCGCCGCCGCAGCCGGCGCATGGCCCGCGGGCGCAGGCGCAGCAGGTCGATGGGCTGGTGATCCAGGTGCAACGTCAACTCGCCGGCGGTCGGTTCCAGCAGCCGCAGCATCAGGCGCGCCACGGTGCTTTTACCGGATCCCGATTCGCCCACCAGCCCCAGGGTCTCGCCCCGCCGCAACGTCAGGGAGACGCCGTCGACCACGCGGGATGCGCCGTAGGCCTTGACGAGGCCCCGTGCCTCCAGCAGGACGGGCGGCTGGGTCGAAGACGCGGTCCTGCCGTACAGGGGAGCGTCGTTCACCGCGGTTGTTGCATCGCGAATCAAGCCCACATCATAGCGGTCCCATGCACCGCAGGAGCAATCTAGCTTGTCTGGCTGAAGATCAGGCGCCAACCTTCGGCTGTCTTTTCAAAGATTTCGGTGAAGGTGCCCTGCGCATCGCCGCCGACTTTTTTGCCGCGCGACAGCTGGTACCGGCCGGTCGCCAGCGCGAAATCGGGGCCCAGCTCCCGGACCTCAACCTCGCTCTGCTCCAGCCTGCCCATCGTCTCGGCGTTTGGAAAATTCGTATGGTAAGCCGCCCGGATATTTCCCAGCCCCCGCACCGACCCGTTCAGCACGGCTTCGGTATCCTTGGCATCCTTGAATTTGGCGAGGTAGCCGTCCAGGTCGCCCTTGTTCCAGGAGGCCTCCTGCGCCAGCACGATCTTGGTTACATCGAGCTGCTCACGGCTGGCGGTGTAGAGCTGGTTCGGGCTCTGTCCGGAGGCGAACCGGCAGGCAACGCCCGACGCCAGGGGAAGTGGCGCAAGTAAAGCAAACAACAGCAGATTCCGCATCGGAGAAGCCCTCGCTGGCGACCATCATAGGCGATCACCCTCGATCCAGGAAAAGCTCCGTTGCTCCGGTGAAACTCACGGCTTCGCCGCCGGCAGGCTGCTTGTGTCGTCGCGCACGATCTTCCATCCGCTGCCGGTCTTCTCCAACACGAGAAGGAAGTACCCGTCGGCCGCGCCGCCGCCCGCGGAGGTCCGCTGCAGGTGAAAGTGCCCGGTGCAGGTGGCGAAACGGGCGTCCAGCGGCTGCACCTCCAGCTGCGAAAAACCGAGCGTGCCCATGCTGGCCCGCGTGGGATAGTGGCGCTTGTACCCCGCCAGCATGCCGGCGTAGCCGTGCTCCACGGTTTTGCCGATGAACAGGATGTCCGGCGAGTTTTTATATCCCGTGGCAAACGCGTCCAGGTCGCCCCGGTTCCAGTCCGCTGTCTGCCGCTGCAGCAAGACCGTGATCTCGCCTGCAGGCGTTGCCGCCTGGCTCTGGTCGCGGGCCCACGGGCTGCCGGCGGAGAGCCCGGCAACGAAGACCGGCAACAGGAGTAATCGAATCGCCAAAGTCATGCCCTCGGCACCTCAAGGAAGGGATCTAAGTGAAAGGGATCTACGTGCAGCCTACAATATGACGGATGGGCCAGCGCCAGACGCATGCGGTTTGCACCCTCGACTGCCCCGACTCCTGCGGCATGCTGGTCACCGTTGACGAGCTCACGGGCCGCGCTGTCAAGGTGCAGGGCGATCCCGCGCATCCGGTGACTCGCGGCTTTCTGTGCGGCAAGGTCGCGCGCTATCTGCAGCGTGTGTACTCGCCGGAGCGCCTGCTGTACCCGATGCGACGGCGGCACGGCGTCCCCAAAGGCCCGCTGCCGCAGGGCAGGGAGGCCGAAGCCTTTGAGCGCATCTCCTGGGAGGAGGCCCTCCACGAGATTGCCGGCCGCTTGCAGGCTATCAGCGACGAGTTTGGCCCCGAAAGCATCCTGCCCTACAGCTACGCCGGCACCATCGGGCAGCTGGGTTACGGTTCAATGGATCGTCGCTTCTTTTACCGCCTGGGCGCGTCGCAGCTGGACCGGACGATTTGCGCCAGCGCCGGGGCGACCGCGCTGAATCAGGTGTACGGTACACGTCTCGGCACGGCGCCGCAGGATTTTGCGCATGCCGGCCTCATCATCGCCTGGGGCGCCAACATCCATGGAAACAATATTCACCTTTGGCCATTTATTGAGCAGGCCCGCCGTCAGGGTGCCCGGCTGGTGGTCATCGACCCCTATCGCACCCGCACCGCTGCGCTGGCCGACGACTGGCTCGCGATCCGGCCCGGTACGGATGGGCTGCTGGCCCTCGCGATCACCCATGTTCTTTTCCGCGACGGCCTGCACGACGCCGACTACCTGGACGCCTGTGCCGATAGCTGGCAGCAGCTGCGCGCGCACGTGCTTCGCCCTGAGCACAGCCCCACCGAGGCCGCGGCTGTCACCGGGATTTCGGCTGAGACGATCGAGCGACTTGCGACGGCCTACGGCCAGGCCGGCCGAGAGGGCCGCCCGCCCGCCGCGATCCGGCTGAACTATGGCATCCAGCGCTCGGAGAACGGCGGAACCGCCGCGCGCGCCGTCGCGATGTTGCCGCTGATTACCGGATCCTGGCAGAGGCGCGGCGGCGGCCTTTTACTATCCACCTCGGGCGCGTTTCCGTTCAACGCCCGAAAGCTGCAGATGCCCGAGCTCATGCTCGAGGGTCCGCTGGGTCGCCCCTCCCGCATGGTGAACATGAACCAGCTGGGCGAAGCGCTCGGTCCTTCCGCTTTGCCGTCCCGCAGCTCAGCGTCTTTGCTATCCCGCAGCGTAGCGTCTTTGTCATCCAGCAGCGCAGCGGAGGGATCTGCTTTACCCACCACCGATCCGGTGCCGGCCGTCATCCCCGTCCAGGCGCTTTTTGTCTACAACTGCAACGCCGCCGCCGTCGCCCCGGACAGCAACCGGGTGCTCGCCGGCCTGCGCCGGACCGACCTCTTCACCGTCGTTCACGAGCAGTTTTTCACCGACACCACCGACTACGCCGACTTCGTCCTGCCGGCAACGACGTTTCTGGAGCACAAGGAGTTGATGGGCGCCTACGGGCACTACACCGCCCAGCTCTCCGAGCAGGCGATTGCGCCGCTTGGCGAGGCCCGCTCCAATCCATGGCTCTTCCGTGCGCTCGCCCAGCGCATGGGCTTCACGGAATCCGCGTTTCAGGCCACCGATGACGAACTCATCGCGGCGGCGCTCGACTCCAAACACCCCTGGCTGGCCGGCATCACCCTCGAAACCCTGGAACAGGCCAAGATGCAGCCTCTGCACCTGCCGCGCAACAATGCCGGCGAGGTCCTTCCCTTCAGCGATCCGAGCTGGTTCCAGACGGCTACCGGCAAGGCCCAACTGCTGCCGCTGCCCACTTGGCAGGCGCCGACGGAGTCCCGCGGCGGCAACGGAATGGCCGCCGAGGAGGCGAAGGCGGCCGGCTCGCAGGCGTTTCCGCTGGAGTTCCTCCCGCGCAAGGCCGACAACTACATGAATACGACCTTTGCCAACCTGCCCGGGCACCAGAGCATGGAGCGCCGCTCTGCGGGCGTGCTCGAGATGCATGCTGACGACGCGGCTCCACGACGGATCACGACCGGTGACGCCGTTGAGGTCTTCAATGTTCGCGGCCGCATCGAGCTTGTCGCCCGCGTCGGCACGGCTGTGGCCTCGGGTGTTGTGGCTGCCCGGCTTGACTGGCAAAAGCTGTCGCCCGCAGGCGCCAACGTGAACGCCCTGACCAGCCAGCGCCTTACCGATATCGGCGGCGGGGCAACTTTCTACTCCACCCTGGTCGAAGTCGCTCGCGTTTACACTGCGGCCGCGGATTGAGGCGGGGTGCCCCGGTGTGTTCTGTCGCTGTCGTGAAGAGGTAAAGATTTCGAACGAACAGCGGGGCCTGCGCGGCGCTCAGGACGACAACTTATGTGGAGTTGGCGGCCGGCTCACGGAGCCACAGAGCCTGGACTACTTGCCCAAGGCCGGCCGGATCTCCGCACTTGGGTGTGGCTCGTTGCCGCGGGGGCGCTCCGGCGTGGGCATGGCTGCCCCGCCCGAGAGCGGCTGGTCCGGGGCGTATTCGTTGTCACCCTCGGGAGTCGCTACGGTATCGGACTCGTTTTCGGGAACTGTGTCCTTCACTTCGGCAGGGCTTACGGGGTAGTTGGGCATTACAGATCTCCTTGTTCTTCCGCGCGCTCCACGGCGGCGTCGTTGGCAGGGGAATCGGTGATCTCATCGGTCGGCGTGTCGTAGACCGGCGGCACACCGGAGATGCGTCCGTCCGCTGTGATGTTCTGCGCCGGCGGCACGCTTTCGTTGCCGGTAAATTCGCTGGGACCGTCCGGCGGCGGCGTCAGATGTTCGGCGCTGACCTCGTCCGGCGAGGGCGTGGACGGGTTCGGATCGCCGTCGGCCTGGCTCAGGTGCGTGTTGCGGCTGGACTCAGCCTTTGGATCGGTATCGCGGGGATCAACGTTGCGGGAATCGATATCGCGGGGATCGACGTCGCGCTCGATTTCGGCCGTGGAAAGCCTGCCGGTTTCCACCGGCGTTCCCACCGGAACCACGGGCTGGTCTGGCATCGGGATCTCCTCCTGCAGGGCGACGTTCATGTCCGACGCCATGCGTTCGAACTCTTCGATGCTCGGAAGTTCGCTGACGTCCTTCAGCCCAAACCTGAGTAAAAACTCTTTGGTGGTCTTGTAAAGGATTGGCCGGCCGATGACCTGCTTCCGCCCGGCCGTGGCCACCAGCTTGCGCGCCATCAGGCTGCCCAGGACGCCGCCCGAGTCCACACCGCGCACCTCCGACACCTCCGGCGCGGTCACCGGCTGCTTGTAGGCCACCACCGCCAGCGTTTCCAGCGCCTGCAAGCTCAGCTTGAGCGGCGGTTTTAGGGAGCGCACGAAGCCCCGCACGGCATCGTGGTACTCCGGCTTGGTGGCAAAGCGATAGCCGCCGGCGATCTCGCGGATCTCCAGACCACGCCCGTCGTCCTTGTAGTCGGCCACGAGCCGGTCGAGCACCGACCGCATGTAGTCCCGCAGCCGCCGCTCCCGCGCCCGCAGCTCCACCGGGGAGGGCTCGGCGGCCGCCGTCTCCCGCACCGGTGTGTCGGCTCTCCCTTCGCTTTCCACGTCGGCGCCCCCGGTTGCGGGTGTCAACTCGGGCGTCCCCTGCTGCGCCGGCGCGGTTCCGGTCTCAACAGCGGCGGTCTTGTCAGCGGCGATCCCGTCAGCGGCGATCCGGTCAGCGGCTTGGCCTTCGTTCCATCCCGGCGTTGCCACCGACGGCTCCGCAAGGCCGAGCGTCTCCGCGTGTAGAGCGTCCGGGCCGCCGCCGCTCTCCGCCTCGTTCACCGGCACGAGGTGTTCGGCGGCCTCCAGCGCGAGCCGGCCCTGCCGTTCCTCGGCGGCGTCCATCTCCGCCTGCGCCTCCACCCCCAGCAGGCCCACCAGCTGCGCCAGCGTAACCGGCTCCTCGGATGCATAGATTACCGCTTCGATCTTGGCCTTCAGACTCATGCGTTCGCAGGCAGCAGTGTACCAAGCCACCCCGGGCCTGGACGCCGGAAGACAGAGATGCCCGGGCCTTAAACCGCGGACCCGGGCACCTCAGCGCGGCAAAACCTACTTTGCCAGGTGATCGAACAGCCAGAACAGCGAAGCCGAAAGAACCGCCGCCGCGGGCAGCGTGAACACCCACGCCGTGGCGATGTTGCGGATCGTCGACCACTGCAAGCCGCTGCCGCTGGCCATCATGGAGCCGGCCACACCGGAGCTGAGCACGTGCGTCGTGCTTACCGGTAAACCGTAGCGGTCCGCACCCAGGATAGTGAACATGGCCGTGAGCTCGGCGGCCGCGCCCTGCGCGTAGGTCAGGTGGGATTTGCCGATCTTTTCGCCGACCGTGATCACAATGCGCTTCCAGCCCACCATCGTGCCCAGGCCCAGTGCCAGTGCCACGGCCACCTTGACCCAGCTGGGAATGTACTTGGTCGACTTATCGAGGAAGCCCTTGTAGTTGGCGACGATCTGCACGTCCTGCGGCATGAACTTCGGCCCGAACTTGGGGATTAGCCGGAAGGTTTCGCTGGTCAGGTACATCTGGTTACGGACGTTGGCCTGCATGGGCGCGGGCACATTGCCCAGCGAGCCGTAGCTGACGGCCTCGTTGCGAATGTCGTTGACCATCTGTTCCAGAGCCAGCGTCGTCTGCGGCTGGTACTTGTGCGTGTTGACGAAGCGCTCGAGCTCCTGCCCCGCGTCGCCCACCGTCGCCGAAGACTGCTCGTAGTTGTGCAGCGCTCCCGCAACCTGGGTGGAAACCGCGGCAAACGTGGTCACCGAGCCCTTGTCCACGGTGTGGTTCAGGGCATAGGCCGTCGGCACGGTGCCCACCAGGATGAGCATAATCAGGCCCATGCCCTTTTGCCCGTCGTTGGAACCGTGCGCGAAGCTTACACCCGTGCAGGTGAAGATCAGCAGGCCGCGAATCCAGAACGGCGGCGGTTCCGTGCCCTCGGGCGTTTTGTAGAGCCGCTCATCCCGCAGGATCGCCCTGAACGCCAGAAACAGCAGTGCTGCAACGCCGAAGCCGATGATCGGCGACCAGATCAGGGCCTTGAACACCTTGGCAACCTGCTCCCAATCGACGCCGTTGAGGCCCGACTTACCCTGCATCAGCTGATTGCCGACGCCCACGCCGATGACCGACCCGATCATCGTGTGCGAGCTCGAGGCAGGCAGACCGAGCCACCACGTTCCCAGGTTCCACAGGATCGCGGCGATCAGCAGCGCGAAGACCATCGAGAAGCCGGACCCCGAACTCACCTTCAAGATCAGATCCACCGGCAGCAGGGCCACAATCGCATAGGCCACCGCGCCCGAGCTGGTCATCACGCCGACGAAGTTCCAGATGCCGGACCAGGCAACCGCGAGATGCGGCTCCAGCGAATGGGTGTAGATCACCGTCGCCACCGCGTTGGCCGTGTCATGGAACCCGTTCACAAACTCAAAGCCCAGCGCGATGAGCAGGGCGAGGCCCAGCAGCACAAACGGGAAGGCCGAGGCGTTATGGACGACCGAAAGGTCCTTACTGAGACGCGTCCCGATGTAAATCAGGCCGCCGACCAGAAGCACGCCAAAGGCGAGGAAACCCCACTTGCCCGCGGGGTTGTTGCTCATCTTCTGGTCGAGTGCGGAGCCTCCCGAGGAGGCGGCTAGAACGGAGGGGTCAGTCGCGGATGTCGCCATGAGAAAACACTCGAGTCGAGGGGATTGGGTTGATGCCACCCCAGCCTAGGTTTACGATTTAGGTCCCGCGTGAACTGAAGATGAATGTTCGGTTACAGCGGATCGTTCTGCACGAGAGCTTGTGCACTTTTGCTACATCTAAGTGGGATATGACTGAGCTGAAGGTGGTACGCGGCGATATTACGAAACAGCATGTCGATGCCGTCGTGAATGCGGCGAATTCGTCGCTCCTCGGCGGAGGCGGCGTGGATGGCGCCATCCATCGTGCGGCGGGTCCGGAGCTGCTGGCGGCCTGCCGGGAGCTCGGCGGCTGCGCGACCGGCGACGCGGAGGCCACGCCAGGCTTCCGCCTGCCCGCGAAGTGGATCTTTCACGCCGTGGGCCCGGTATGGAACGGCGGTCATACGGGCGAGGCTGAGCTGCTCGCCGGCTGCTACCGCCGTTGCCTGCAGCTGGCCCGCGAGCATGGCGCCAAGTCGATCGCATTTCCGGCGATCTCGACCGGGATCTACCACTATCCCAAGGGCCCAGCCTCGCAAATTGCCGTGAGTGTCTGCCGCGACCTGGCCGATGCCTTCGGCTTGGACAGAGTTGAGTTTGTCTGCTTCGATGAAGCCACGGCGATGACCTACGAGAGGGAACTGGGCGAAGCGTAGGCGTACGTCTACCCATGAATTTGCATGGATGGGCGATGCGCGGGGGGCGGTACGAGCGAAATGGTCGGGACGACTAGATTCGAACTAGCGACCTCACCCACCCCAAGGGTGCGCTCTACCAGGCTGAGCCACGTCCCGACTTGTTGCGGAGCGCCGGCCCGAAGGCCCGCGCGGGGTAAGGCCAGTGTACACCAGGGAGGCCGGCCCTTGGGGGGCTTCCTCCCTGCCGGCTAGTGAGCCGGCGCGACGAATTCCTTGGGCAGCTCGCCGCCTGTACCGAAGAAGAACTCGTTCATCTGTTCGACTAAAAACTCCTGCGCCTCGCGCGTCCAGGGCTGCAGGCGGTACTCGTTGAGCAGCATCTTCTGGCGCTCCAGCCACTCGCTCCAGGCCTTTTGCGAGACGTTTTTGTAGATCTTCTGCCCGAAGTCGGAGTCGAACGGCGGCTCGTCCAGCCCTTCCATTTCGGCCTTGTACTTCGTGCAAAACACCATGTGAGCCATTGCGTGTATCTCCTGAATTCAGTCTTGGAGTCCAGTGTATCGCGCTGCCTATAATCACGGTCGATGCCTCTCACCACCAAGCTGACGCCTGACCAGCACATAGAAACCCTGCGCGAAGAGCTGCGCCGCCATGAGCACCTGTACTACGTCCTGGACGCGCCGGAGTGGACCGACGCGCAGTACGACGACCGCATGAACGAGCTGAAGCGGATGGAAGCCGAGCACCCGGAGTTGGTGACCGCCGATTCGCCCACGCAGCGGGTCGGCGGCAAGGTGAAGGACGGCTTTCGCAAGGTCGCGCACTCGCGCCAGATGCTCTCGCTGGACAACGCCTACAACGAGGCCGAGTTGCGCGCCTGGGCTGACCGGGTAGCGGGCACGCTGGGTGCGGAGGAGACGGTGAGATACGTCTGCGAGTTGAAGCTCGACGGCCTTTCGCTCGCCCTGCAGTATGTGCCCGGTGCACGCGGCGAGGCCGTGCTGCACACCGGGCTCACGCGCGGCGACGGCAGCATCGGTGAGGATGTGACGGCGAACGTGCGCACCATTCGTACGGTTCCGCTGCATATCTCGGCAGCGCGGCTGGCGGATGCGGGGTTGCCGCAGGCCTTTGAGGTGCGGGGCGAGGTGGTGCTGCCGGCAAAGGCGTTTGCGCGCATGAACGCCGAGCGCGAGGCCGCCGGTCAGGCCCCGGCCGCGAACCCGCGCAACGCCGCGGCCGGCACGCTGCGCACGGTGGACCCGAACATCGTGGCGACACGGCGGCTGGAGCTGTTTGCCTACTTTCTGCTGCGCGACGGAGAGATGCTGCTGGCCGGGCAGTCCGGTGCGCTGGAGGCTCTGCGGCGCGCGGGTTTTCTGGTCAACAAGAATGCCCTTACGGCTGTGTCGATCGACGAAGCGCTGCAGTTTATTGGGAAGATGGAGGCTCTGCGCGACTCGTTGCCGTATGAGATCGACGGTGTGGTGCTGAAGGTGGATGCGGTTACGCAGCAACGCAAGCTGGGCTTCACGGGCAAGGCGCCGCGCTGGGCCATAGCGTACAAGTTCGCCGCGCGTGGGGGCGTGACGAAGCTGGAAGACGTGCTGTTCAATGTGGGGCGTACGGGCAAGGTGACGCCGGTGGCGGCGCTCGCGCCGGTGGCCATCGGCGGCATCACCGTGACGCGGGCGACGCTGCACAACCCGGACGAGATCCAGCGGCTGGGTGTGCGCATCGGCGATTTTGTCGCGGTGGAGCGTGGCGGCGATGTGATCCCCAAGATCACCGAGGTGGTCGAGGACGCGGAGCATTCTCGGGGCACGCGGGAGATCGTGTTTCCGACGCATTGCCCGGTGTGCGCGAGTGAGCTGGTGCGCATGCCGGAGGAGGTGGACTTCCGCTGCGTGAATGCGCAGTGCCCGGCGCGTGTGCGCGAGGAGCTGTTGCACTGGGCGGCGCGCGGCGTAATGAACATCGAAGGCCTGGGCGAGGCGATGGTGACGCAGCTGCTCGGCCAGACGCCGGATGCGGTGACGGAGGACGATGGGCAGCCGGTGCAAAGCCGCGAGCCGTTGATCCGCTCGGTGGCTGATCTTTACCGGCTCACGCGGGATCAGCTGACCTCGCTGGAACGTGTGGGTGCCAAGACGGCGGATGCGTTGCTGGCGCAGATTGCGCGATCTAAGGAGGCTTCGCTGGCGCGCGTGTTGTTTGGGTTGGGGATTCGTTTTGTGGGTGAGCGCACCGCGGGCTTGCTGGCGGCGCACTTTGGGTCAATCGATACGCTGATGGCTGCCACGGCCGACCAGCTTGAGGCGGTCAACGAGGTGGGGCCGCGTGTGGCTGAGGCGATCGCCGAGTTCTTTTCGGTGGAAAAGAATCGTGCGCTGGTGGCGGATCTGCAGGGGCTGGGCTTCACGATGCCGGCGCCCCAACGTGTGGCGGGCGGTGCAATGGAAGGCAAGGTTGCGGTGCTGACGGGCAGCTTTCCCACACTCTCGCGGGAGCAGGCCAAGGAGCGCATTGAGGCGGCAGGCGGCAAGGTGGCCGGTTCGGTTTCCAAGAAGACCAGCTTTGTGGTGGCGGGAGAGGATGCCGGTTCGAAGCTGGAGAAGGCGCGGGATCTTGGCGTGGAGATCATCGACGAAGCGGAGCTGCTGCGACGGTTGGAGTGAGGATCCGGTGAGGCGAAGGCGGCCATGCTTGCCAAGGCTGACGGCGTCACGGTATACACGCGAAAGCCCGAACGCAGTCCAATATCCGATTGCCAGGCCGGAGTGCCCATGAAACGCTTGTTGCCCGTCGTCGCTTTGTCGCTAGCCGCAGTTCTGGTCCAGCCCTGCACCAACAGCCGGGCACAGGGTCCCAGCCGCACCGCATCGGCTGTTGCGAAGCAGAGCTTCCCGTGGTCGGACGCGTCGCTGTCGCCGGATCAGCGAGCGGATCTGGTGGTAAAGCAGTTGACGCTTGAGGAGAAGATCCAGCTGGTGCACGGCATTGGCTGGGGCCCGCTGCGTCCCGGTGCGCCGACACCGCCGGACAACAACGGGGGCGCCGGTGAGGTGTTGGGTATTCCACGACTTGGTATTCCTTCGCTGCAGCAAGCGGATTCCGCGGTGGGTGTGCGCGGAACGGCGAAGGAGAGCCGCTATTCGACACTTTTACCCAGCGTGCTGGGGGCGGCCGCGAGTTGGGATCCCGAGGCGGCGCACCTGTACGGCGATGTGATCGGCCGCGAGCTGCGCGCGGAGGGGTTCAACCAATCCATCGGGGGCGGTGTGGATCTGGCGCGCGATCCGCGCAATGGGCGGCTGTTCGAGTACCCAGGCGAGGACCCGGTGCTGGCCGGTGTGACCGTTGGCCACCTGATCATGGGCGTTGAGCAGAACCAGGTGATGGGCGACATCAAGCACTATGCGATGAACGATCAGGAGACCGGGCGTACGGTCGTGGATGCGCAGATCAGTCACAAGGCGATGCACGAGAGCGATCTGCTGGCCTTTGAGATCGGCATTCGGGTGGGGAAGCCGTCGTCGGTGATGTGCTCGTACAACAAGATCAACGCCGATTGGGCGTGCGAGAACGATTACCTGCTGAACAAGGTACTGAAGGGCGAATGGCATTACCCGGGCTTTGTGGTGTCGGACTGGGAGGCCACGCACACCACGGTGAAGGCGGCGCTTGCGGGGCTGGATCAACAGCAGCCGGGGGAAGAGTACTTCGGCAAGCCGTTGATGGAGGCCGTGCAGGGTGGGCAGGTGCCGATGGGCCGGCTGGATGACATGGTGCACCGGCTATTGCGGTCAATGTTCGCGGCGGGTGTGATCGATCATCCGCCGATGCCGCGGTTTGTCGTGGATCCGTTCAAGGGAAAGGACGATGCGCAGCACATTGCCGAGGAGAGCATTGTGCTGTTGCGCAATCAGGGCAACACGCTGCCTCTGAAGGCAAGCTCGCTGCATACGATTGCGGTGATCGGTGCCCATGCCGACAAGGGGGTGATGTCCGGTGGCGGCTCCGCGCAGGTGGATGCGCCGGGCGGGGATGCGATCGCGCCGGGTACGCCGACGAAGTGGGGCGAGCCGGTGTATTTTCCGTCGGCGCCGCTGCGCTATATCCGCGAGCATGCACCGAACGCGCAGGTGAGCTACGACGCGGGCACGGATGTGAACTCTGCGGCGGCTTTGGCGGCGAAGAGCGATGTCGCCGTGGTGTTTGCGGATCAGTACATGAGCGAAGGTGGGGATGCACCCACGCTGTCCTTGCCGAATAACCAGGATGCGTTGATCGCCGCGGTGGCCAAGGCAAATCCGCATACAGTGGTGGTGTTGATCACGGGCAATCCCGTGAGTATGCCGTGGGTAAACGATGTGGCCGGTGTGATGGAAGCGTGGTACCCGGGTACGGCAGGCGGCGAGGCCATCGCGAACCTCTTGTTCGGCACGGTGAATCCATCAGCCAAGCTGCCGATCACGTTTGCAAAGATGGAGGCCGATCTGCCGCATGCGCGCATCTTCGGCATGAGCTACAGCACGCCCCGGAATGGCGGTCTGCCGGAGCATTGGATCTCTGAGGAGAAGAAGAGCACCTTTCCGGCGGATTACAGTGAAGGCGTTCGTTTCGGGTACAAGTGGTTTGAGTCAGAGGGCAAGCAGCCGCTGTTTCCGTTTGGCTTTGGGCTTTCGTACACCAGCTATCGCTACAGCGATCTGCATGCCGACGACACGGCTCACAGCGCGACGCTGACCGTGGAGAACACGGGACAGCGTGCCGGAACGGAGATCGCCGAGGTTTATGTGCAGCTGCCGCAGAGCGTGGGGGAGCACTTCCGGCGGCTGGCGGGATGGCAGCGTGTGGAACTCGCGCCGGGCGAGCGTAAGAGCGTGACGGTGGCGATGGAACCGCTGGCCTCGGCGGTGTGGAACGATAAGACAGTGAGTTGGGAGTGGCCGAAGGGCGAATACACGGTTTCGGCGGGAGGTTCGTCGGAGGAGCTGCCGTTGACGGCGAAGGTGAGCCTGCAGCGGTGATCGGACGGCGGGTGTCGCGTGGATCTCGCCTACCCGGTGAGGTGCGGGAAAGCAGATGCCTCCGCTTGGCTTGGAATTTGGAATTTGGAATTTGGGATGTTGTTTGGGGAGGTTAGCTTGACCGCTGAAAAGCTTCCGTCTGGCCTCCACCCTTTGCGCGTCGTGGGCGTAGATGCCGACGGCAAGAGCGCCGCGGAGGCGATGCGCGCTCTGATCGGAGCAGCCACGCCGACACGGCGAAGGGTGGAACGCGATCAGAACGAGGCTCTCGCAGCGTGGCCTCAGCCTGGCCTCCCTGGGGCTCAGCTGGGCCCGAACCGGAATGGGAGAAGGTGATAAGGATCTCTCCCGATACCGTCCACATCGTCCTTCCCCTCCTTGTCGGCGTCAGCATCCTGTTGATGCTGATCCGGCCGAAAAACATAGCGGAAGTGTACTGGATCAGTGGCGGTGCGCTGTCGCTCATTCTCTTGCGTCTTATCCCGCTCCAACTGGCGGGCAAAGCGATGGGTGAGGGAACAGATGTCTACCTTTTCCTGATCGGCATGATGCTGTTGTCCGAGCTGGCGCGGGAACACGGTGTTTTCGAGTGGGTGTCCTCCGCGGCGGTGGGGGCCGCGCATGGCTCTTGCACTCGGCTTTTCACCCTTGTTTATGGGATCGGCGCATTTGTCACCATCTTCATGTCCAACGACGCAACGGCCGTGGTGCTTACGCCGGCGATCCTGTCTGCCGTGCGCAAGGCAAAGGTCGAACCGTTGCCGTACCTATTCGTGTGCGCTCTGATTGCGAATGCCGCTTCATTCGTCTTGCCAATCTCCAATCCTGCCAACCTGGTGGTCTACCATGGCGGGTCCATGCCTCCGCTCGGCCGGTGGCTGTTGTGGTTCGGTGTGCCTTCCTTCTTGTCCATTGCCGCGACCTATGGGGTGATGCGGTTGCTGTTTCGAAAAGACCTGCTGAACCGCATTGAGGAAGAGGTCGAAGCGGAGCCGCTGAAAGCCGAGGGCAAACTGGTCCTGGCTGGTTTGGTCTTGATGGTAGGCGTCCTGCTTACCGCCTCTACCTTGAAGAAAGACCTTGGCCTGCCGGCCTGCTTGGCCGCGCTGACGGTCACGGCAGCTGTGTCGATCAAGGCGAAAAGCAGTCCGCTGAAGCTGGCAAAAGGGATCAGCTGGTCCACGCTCGTGCTGGTCGCCGGCCTTTTCATCATGGCGGATGCCGTGGAAAGCATCGGGGCACTGCAACTGACTCAGAGCTGGCTGCTTTCCGCAGAAAAGCTTGGAGCCCCGTTTGCCACTCTTGTTGTGGGCTTCGCCGTGGCCATCGGAAACAACCTGGTCAACAACCTGCCGCTTGGCCTCCTTGCGGGCGGCACGCTGCAAACCGCGCATGTGCAAGGTTCGTTGGCCCATGCGGTGCTGATCGGCGTGGACCTTGGGCCGAACCTTTCGGTGACCGGTTCGCTGGCCACCATTCTCTGGCTGCTCGCTCTGCGCAAAGAGGGGCTCCATGTGAGCTTCTGGACGTTCCTGCAGGTCGGCGCGATCGCCATGCCAGTCGCTCTGCTGCTTTCCCTCGGCGGGTCGATCCTGATGGAGACGCTCGTGAAAAGCTGACTAGGGAACACCAGGAAGGCTGCCTGGATCGGGCCCTTTCATCCTCCAGACCAGCCTGAATCCAGACCAGCCTGAGATAGGAGCTGTCGACTCCGCAGTGCGACCGGCACGTAGGAGTCTTCGGGGTACGAACTTGCTCACAAGGTGCTTACTGGACGAAGTTATTCACGGCTGGCCGAACCCTTCCTGCCGGGAGTCGGAGAGGTTGCCAAACAGCGTTCCGATACCTCGACAGGATTGGCCATCTTGCCCGCGGCTGCCCGCGTGAACGCCCGATACAGTCGAGCCACATCGACTGGGCGCCCCTCGCGTACCTCCCTCTCCACGGCCGAGTGCATGGCGGAGAGAAGCTCCCCTTTCAATTCGTTCAGCAGCTTGTTGATGAAGATGTAAGGCATAGGTGTTCAGGCTAACAGCCCCAACGCGCCCCGCGCGGAAAGCTCGGATGGGGCGCTACCGAGACCCGCCGTACGACGCAATCCGCCGTACACCCCATGGCGAGAACGGGCAGCAGCAGCAGAAGGGTTGGAAGGAGCTTTCTGGGCGGCCTGCGGTGGACGGTGTGGCGACAGCGGCTTGGGCCCCGTTCTGCATTCCGCTGCCCACGCGCGCCTTACCGATGGTTGTTGGCCGAAAACGCGCTGCTTTCGCCGCCATCCGGAATGCCGCGCGGATCCGGCTTCAGGGTGACGGGCTGCGTGAGCGTTTTCCCATCCACGGTCAGGCGCACCGTGTAGCTGCCAGGGGGCAGACCGCCGGCCTCCCGGGGCCGCCGTTGTGTCGGTACCTGAGGGGGCGGATTGTTGGCCGCCGTCGGGCTGGGCGGGTGGCAGGCGTCGGCGGGCGGCGCCGGAGTTGCTCGGCCACCCGGTCCGCCGCCGCTGAAACCGCGCGTGGGACGTACGTCCAGCGAAACACGGTGTGTACCGGCCTCCACCGAGGGCGGCGGCGGTTGAATCTCCCAGATGGCCTGGACGTTGATCGTCTCCGTATCGACCGGCTTGACCGGCGTATCGCTGGCCAGGCACGCGCGTACGGCGCCGTGTGCATCAATCAGCTCGATCTTCAGCGGTGTGCCGGCCGGGTTCTTGAGGTAGTAGTAGGCGACCACGCCGCTGGGCGGGTTAAGCTCCTGCGGCTCTTCGTGCGGCAGCGGCGTTCCATTTTGATCGCCCTGCCGCAGCGCAAAGGTCTCACCCGGCGCAAACAGGTAGGCTTTGGCGGTTTCGATCCTGTGTCCCTCCGCCGCCAGCTGCCGCAGCGAGGTCATGTCGTCCAGCACCCAGAAGCCGCGGCCGTAGGTTGCGATGGCGAGGTCGTCCCCGTGCACGACCAGGTCGCGCACGGAGGTGACGGGCATGTTCAACTGCAGGGGCTGCCAGCGGTCGCCGTCGTTGAACGAGACATATACGCGCAGCTCCGTGGCGGCATACAGCAGGCCTTTCTGCTTTGTGTCTTCCTTCACGGAGTTCACGAAGGCGCCTTCGGGTAAGCCCCGTGTGACGTCTGTCCAGTTCCTGCCGCCGTCGTGTGTGCGCAGGATGTACGGCTTGTTGTCGCCCAGGCGATGGCGGTCAATCGAGGCGTAGGCGGTGCCCGCATCGAAGTGGCCGGCCTCCACCTGCGAGACCTTGCTCCAGGCGGTCATCGTGGGCGGCGTTACGTTCCCCCAGGTCGCGCCGTCATCGGTGGTCCTCTGGATCAGTCCGTCATCGGTGCCGATCCAGACGGTTTTCGCGTCCAGCGGAGAGGGGCTGATGGTGTAGACCAGACCGAAGCGGTCCTTCATCGGCTGGTCGATATCCGTCGCCGTGACGGGATCGAGATTCTTCGGGATTTCGGGGTGAAGCCGGGCGAGGTCGGGGCTGATCTTCGCCCAGGTCTTGCCTCGGTCGCGCGTGCGGAAGACGAACTGGTTGGAGTAGTACAGCGCCCCGTCTGCCGGCGAGAATACCTCCGGCAGGGTCCAGGTCTTGCGGTTGGGATCTTCGGGGTCGGGTGGCGGGAGTTCGCCCCCCGGCTGCAGCGCGATGTTCAACGACTGATCGCAGCTCGCCGCACCGCCGCCGTACAGCACGCGGGCGCGCTTCGGGTCCGGGTCGGGGACCACCATGTCGCTCTCCCCGGCAAGGCAAAGCGGCTCCCAATTGCGGAAGTCCAGCAGGCCGAAGGGCGACCAGGTGTCCACGCCGACGGCGCCGGAGTCCTGCTGCGCACCGTAGAGGTGGTAGGGCCAATCGTTGCTGGCGGCCAGGTGATAGATCTGGGCGGTGGGCTGGTTGTACCAGCTGCTCCAGGTCTGCGCGCCATCCACGCTCACCACGGTGCCCTGGTCTGTTGAAAGCACCATGCGATTGCCGTCGCGTGGGTTGATCCACATCTGGTGGTCGTCGTCGCCGCCGGGCGAGCCCTTGACGGGCACGAAGGTCTTGCCGCCGTCGGTGGTCTCGTAGGTGCCGGTGTTGATGACGTACGCACGGTCGGGGTTCACGGGGTCGACCGCGACGGACTCGAAGTACCAGCCGCGGCCCCACAGCCGCTGCTCGTTGTTAACCAGCTTCCAGGTCGCTCCGGCGTCGTCCGAGGTGTAGACGCCGCCGCCGGTTGAGGGCGGCGGTGCGGCGGGTATCCCGCCGGCGCCACGCGGGGGTTTGGCGATGGCCGCGCCGAGATCATCGACCACGGCCCAGAGGCGGTTCGGGTTGCTGGGCGACACGGCCATGCCGATCTTGCCGACGAAGTTATCCGAAGGCAGGCCGCCGCCGAGCTTCGTCCAGGTATCGCCGCCGTCGGTGGACTTGTATAGGCCGCCGCCGGGCAGGTTGGACGGCGCATAGACCGACCAGGGCGGCCGCCGCGTGCCCCACAGGGAGGCGTAGACGGTGTGCGGGTGAGCTGGGTCAAGCGCGAGATCGACCGCGCCGACATCGTCCGGCAGCGCAGGGTTGTTCAGCACCTTCTTCCAGTGCGCGCCGCCATCCGCCGAGCGGTACACGCCGCGCGTGGGATTGGCGTCGTACACGTGGCCGAGCGCAGCCACGTAGACCAGGTTGGGGTCCGTGGGATCCACGACGATGCGGCCGATTTGGCGGCTGTCTTCCAGGCCGATCGACTTCCATGTCTTGCCGGCGTCGGTGGATTTGTACACGCCGATGCCGTAGGAGTGCTGGCTGCGGATGTCCGGCTCGCCTGTGCCGACGTAAACGGTATTGGGATCGGAGGGCGCGACGGCGATGGCGCCGATAGACCCGATCGGGATGCCCCCGTCTGCGATCGGGAACCACGTGCGCCCGGCGTTGACCGTCTTCCACACGCCGCCGCCGACCGATCCCATGTAAAAGGTGTCCGGCTGGCCGGCATTGCCGGCGACGGCGTAGCTGCGGCCGCCGCGCATGGGACCGACGTCGCGCCACTGCAGGCCGCCGAGCAGATCGGCGGGGTACTGCGCCGCGGTGACGGCGGTCTGGGCGGACAACGAGCCTGGAAGCGTGGCCAGCGGCAGTGCCAGCAACGCAAGACGCCCGAGGAGGGACAGGGGGCAACGTACAACTCGCATTCCAACTCCTGAGATTCTAGGAATCCCGCATTAAGGCTAAAGCACAGGTTTCGCTATGTTCGGTAATAGACGGCCAGTCCCCGCGCGGAGACGCAGGGCACGCACATTCAGCCGAGGAAGGATTGCGGTCGCGGATGGGTGCGCGGCACGCGCACATCAAAAACTCACCCGCGCTTCAAACTGCATCTCGCGGGGCGGCAGTTGGCCGGTAATGCCCGTGCCGGAGGGCAGGCCGAGCGTGGCGGGTGCCGTCGGCCCATTGCCGTAGGTGCTGTTGAACGTGACATAGTTCGCATGATTGGCCACATTGAAGGCCTCGGCGCGCAGGTTCAGGTGCACCCGTTCGAACACGGCAAAATCGCGGGCGAGGAAGGGATCGAAGCTGTAGATCGGCGTGCCACGGCCGGTGTTGCGTCCCACCACGGCGCCGTTGATGATGGGCCGGTCGGTGGTGCTGCCGGTGTCGCCGCTGTTGGGTGTGCCGGTGATCAGGTTGTAGGGCAGGCCGCCGGCCAGTGTGAGCACGCCGCCCACCTGGAGCTTCAACGGCGCCAGGGAGTAGCCGCTCACCACGCCGCGGTTGCGCTGGTCGTAGATGGCGTTGCCGCGCTCTTGAACGCCGGTGAGGTTGGCATCGTTGGGGTTCTGGCTGGTGGTGTCCGGGTCGACGTTGTCGACCGTATGCGACCACACGTAGCTGGCCAAGAGCGTGCCGCGCCCTCCAAAGGTGTGCTTCAGATTGACGTTCAGCGAGTTGTAATGCACATAGCCGTCGTTCACATCGCTCTGGATGGTGCTGTAGGCGGGCTGCGTACTGGCCGCGGAGGTGGCCGTGCAGGTCAGCCCTTCCCCGCGGTAGAAGTACACCCAGTACGGCCGGGTGCAGTTCGCGGCGGCGGCGGAGCGGGTCTGGCCCTGGGCGGTGCGGAGGAACGGCGTGGGCGGGTCCACGTCCAGCGGACGGATGCCGTGCACCTGGTGGGTGCCCACGTAGTCGATGTCGAGGATCGTCCGGGGCGCCAGCCGCTGTTCGATGCCGAAGCTGTACTGCTCGGAGTAGGGGTTGAGCAGGGCGCCGGGGTAGTTGAGCAGCGTGGAGGTGGGGAAGAACTGGTTAAGGTAGGCGCTGTTGCCTGGCCGAATGTAGAGAGACCGCGCGGGGATCGTCGCGCGCGGCGCGAGCGCCGGCAATGGCGCGGCGGCGATGCTGACGGGGAAGCCGGCCTGCCCCGGCGCGGCGGTGTAGTTCACATACTGTGGGCCGGAGAGCACGTAGTTAGCCTCCGAATTGTCGACCACCTGCGAGTAGTACATGCCGAAGCCGCCACGGACGACCGTGGCTCCGGTGCCGTGCGCGTCGTAGACGAAGCCCACGCGCGGCGCGAAATTCGTGCGCTGATCCGTGAAGGTCTGATCCTCATACCGGACGCCGAGGTTAAGCGTGAGCCGGTGGTTCAGATGGAAGTTGTCCTGGGCGAAGACGGCGAACAAGTTGTCGTTGACCGTGTAGCTCGGGTTGCCGTAGCCCTGTGTGTATGTCGCGACGTTGGCCGTATTGTTCAGAAACGCCGGGCTTTCGCAGTAGGCTTCGAGCTGCGTGAGCGTGTCGCCGGCCTGCTGGCAGGTGTTGTACACGAAGCGCCCGAGGAAGTAGGGTCCACCGAACTCTTTACTATCGCCGCCGGTGTGCGCGAACAGCCAGTCGCCACCGACCACGAGCTGATGTCTGCCCAGCATGGCGGACAACGTTTCATCGACGCCATACTGACGGTTCATCAGCAGGGCGGACTGCGAGGTGCCGCTGGTGAACGTGGGTCCGCCGGCGATGGGCACGGAGAACTGCGTGCCGAGCACGACCGGATCGAACTCCGTGATCGGGGAAGCGAGCTGAAACTGAACGCGGGCGTTGTTGACCAGGCGCGGCGAAAGAATGGCTGTATCGCCGCCTTCGATCGAGTACGTTTTCCGGTGAAAGGTGCGAGCCACCGAGGGCAATGTCTGGCCGCCGACGGTGCCGTTGGGGTTGGTGTCGTAGAAGCCGTCCGTCCCGATCCTGAGAAAGGCGTTGTTATCCGGACGGAACTGCCGGTCGAGGCGCAGGTCCGCAAGCAGATCGCGGTAGTGTCCAACAAAGTTGCCGGGATCGAGTGCGGAGGTGACAGGGGAGGTGCGGCGCTGCCGGCTGAACTCCCCGGCGAAGAAGAAACGGGTGGGGTCGTTGCTGAGCAGCTTGCCGGAGAGGCTGGCCGCCGTCTGCGCGAGCTGATCGCCCGTCACCTGATTGCCGCTGGTCGCGTTGGAGGCGTTGAAGCCGGCCAGCTGCGCTTCAATGCCGGCCGGGCGGTAGAGCTCCAGCGCGTCGCCATGCAGACGGTCACCGCCGCTTTTAGTGACGATGTTCACCACGCTGCCCGTGCTGGAGCCGTACTCCGCGGAAAAGCTCTGCGTGAGGACATCCATCTCCCCCACGGCCTCTTCGGGGATGTTGGTGAAGATGGTTTGCCGGCCCCAGCTGTCATTGCCGTTCGCCCCGTCCACCACAAATGCCTGCTGCCGCCGTCCACCGCCGTTGGTGGTGAACAGATCCTGGTTCATGAAGATGTCGCCCTGGTTGATCGCGGGCCGGTTAGCGGCGTTGAGCAGCGGCAGAAAGGTGATGCGGCGATTGAGCAGGGGAGTGCCTTCGATCTCTTCCGGGCTGAGGCGAATGCCCACCTCCGGCTGTGCCAGTGTGACGTCCGCGGCTGTGCCTTCCACGGTGATTGCTTCCCGCGATCCTGAAATGCCCAGCTGAATGAGCACGCGCGCCGTGCTGCCGCCGCCCAGCGCCACGTGGGCGAGCGTGGCGGGGGCGAAGCCGTCCTTTGCCGTGGTGACGTCATAGTCACCCGCGACCGGCAGCGCTTCCAGCGAGAACTCACCGCGAATGTCCGTTGTTGCGGTACGCCGCAGACCGGTCAGGGTATTGGTGACGGTGACGGCTGTGCCGGGCACCACGGCGTGTGTGGCGTCCCGCACCTGTCCGCTGAGGGTAGCGGTATCGGGAGTCTGGGCGACCAGCGGCAGCGCTCCGCAGGCGAGTGAAACGGCACAAACAAAAACGGGGGAGCGAAGCTGCAATCGTTGCCTCCAGGCGCAGGTTGTGGGCGCCATGGGATGAGGAACTGGGGTATTTGAAAGTGAAGAATACACCCCATGCTTACAGGCGCAAAGGCCGCTACTGCCAGCAGCAGCGGCCCCTACGTTGTGAGCATGGGATCAACCCAGATCACTGGTCGTCGCCGACCTGAATCTGATCCTCCACATCGTGGTCGAGGCGGAAGGTATTCAGTTGCAATGCGCTGAGATGGAGTCCGAGCAATTGCCCGTTGAGCGCCTTCAGGTCCGTGGCCTTGAGCTGGTTCCATTGAGCCACGAGAGCATCGAGCGACTGCATGGAGCCCTGCGTCGCGGTCACCTGCGCAGCTGTTGGAGCTTCATCGGCCTTTTCCACCTCATTCTCGAGACGCGCGATCTGAGCACGCATGGAGTTCAGGCTGGGCGGCCCGCCCGGACCGCCGCGGGCTCCGCCACCGCCGCGCTCGACGCCGGCCAAAGCATCGAGCTTGGAAGACAGTGAAGGCTCGGCCTGCGCCACCGGAGCTTGATCGGCGCGGGCCTTTAGCTGCTCGCGCAGGATGGTGATCTCGTGCAGGGCGGCGGTGGCCTTCAGCAGGTCGTCATACATTCCCTTTGCCTGATCGAACTGCGCCTGCAGATCGGCGGTCGGCGTCTTCACCCGTGGATCCATCACCACCGTGAACTGCGCGGTTTCGGTATGTCCACCGCCCGTGAGCCGAACGGTATAGGTGCCGGGCATGATCCATGGCGCGGTGGACACGGCCGGCGTGTCGTAAGGCACGGCCATATCCGCATCCGGACCGGTGGACATGCCGGGCACCTGCGGATACTGCATGTCCCACAGGAAACGATGATGCCCGGGCGTCGTGGCGAGCACGCGCGGCGGCCGCGCCCACAGTGTTGGATCCGGGTAGCGCGGGTCGAGCGGCGGCACGGGATCGGTGCTGCCGGTATGCATCACCACATTGCCTCCGCTGTCCGCGATCTCCAGCGTCAGCGGGCCTTTGAACTGCGCGCCGGTGTAGTAATCGAGCACCGCACCGTCGGGTGGGTTCTCGCCGGTGGCCATGTCCGGCGGCCAGGGCGTGGGCGGATTCATGTTGTTGCGAATGCGGATGGCCGTCTGCGGCGTGTACAGATGCATGCTGTCAACCGGTATTTTGGAAGCGCGTTCGGCCGCGATCTGGCGCAGCGGCGTCACGTCGTCCAGGATGAGGTACCCGCGCCCGTGCGTGCCGGCGATCAGATCGTCGTCCTTCACCTGCAGGTCTCGTACGGAGCTGGCCGGCATGTTCAGGCGCAAAGACTGCCAATGGTCGCCGTCGTCGAAGGAGACATACACCTGCGTCTCCGTGCCCGCATAGAGCAGGCCCTTGCGCTTGGGATCTTCGCGGATGGTGTTCGTCGGCGCGTTGTCGGGGAGACCGTTGTCGATCTCGGCCCAGGTCTTGCCGCCGTCATGGGTGCGAAACAGGTGCGGCCGCATGTCGTCCAGGCGCATGGTGTTCACCGCGGCGTACGCGGTCAGCGGATCGAAGCGACCCGCATCCATGTTGAAGACCTTCCAGAACGGCTTCATCGCGGGCGGTGTCACGTTGTTCCAGTGGCCGCCGCCGTCGGCTGTCGTCCAGAGATAGCCGTCATCGGTACCGGCCCACAGGCGATTGCCGTCGGTAGGCGAAAGCCCAAGCGCATAGATCACGCCGCGCTGCGAGGGCCGCAGGGTGGGGGAATCCTTGTAGTGCGCCAGGGAAGCAGGGATTTCATAGCCCGCTTCGCGGCTCAGGTCGGGGCTGATCTGCTTCCAATCCTTGCCGCCGCTGGTGGTCACCCACAATGTATTCGTCGCGAAGTAGAGCTTGTGCGGATCCACCGGCGAGAACATCAACGGCTCGGTGCGCAGCACGCGGTAGCTGCGCAGTGGGCTTGGCTCCACGTTCTGGATCTGCCCGGTGCGGCGGTCATAGCGAGTGACCTTGCCGCCGTAGACGATGTCCGGATCCAGCGGATCCGGCGCGGCGTAGCCGTACTCCTCAATGCCTGCCGGATGCCAATCGTGGAAGGTGATGCGGCCGTCGTTACTACGGCTGGAGACGCAGGCGCTGCCACTGTCCTGCTGGCCGCCGCACACGCGGTATGGAAACGCGTTGTCCGCGGTGACGTGGTACATCTGCGCGGTGGCCTGGTTGTACCACTTGGCCCAGGTTTCGCCGCCGTTCTGCGAGATGATGACGCCCTGGTCGCTGGCCAGCGCGATGATCTTCGGGTTGTTGGGATTGATGAAGACGTTCTGGTAGTCGTCTCCGCCGGGCGAGCCGCGCAGACCGAACCACGTCTTGCCGCCATCGGTCGACTTCCATGTGACCACGCTCGCTACAACCACCGTGTTCGGGTCCTTGGGGTCAGCCTTGGGCACCGGAAGATCGCCGCCGCCGATCCGTGCCTCCGGCCGTGTGTCATCTTCAGGCGCATGCACCCATGTGGTACCGGCGTCATCCGAGCGATACAGCCCGACGCCCTTCTGCGTGGCCGCTTCGATGTACACGCGCTTGGAATCCGCAGGGGAGACCGTGATGTTTACCTGGATAATCCCTTCCGGCAGGCCCCCGCCGGTGAGCTTGGTCCAGTGATCGCCGCCGTCGGTGGATTTGAAGAAGCCGCCGTGCGTTCCGCTCCACGCGCCGTTCTCCCACGCGCCTTCCTGGCGCTCCCACATGCCCGCATAGACGACCTCGGGGTGATTGGGATCGATCTGGACCTCGGACGCACCGGTGTATTCGTCCACGAACAGCACGTTTTGGAACGTCTTGCCGCCATCGGTGGAGCGATACAGGCCACGCTCCTTGTTCGGGCCATAGGGGTGCCCGGTCACGGCGACGAACACACGGTTCGCATCGTGCGGGTCGATGGCGATCTGCCCGATCTGCTGACCTTCGCGCAGCCCAAGATGGGTCCATGATTTGCCCGCGTCGGTGGACTTGTAAACCCCGTCGCCGACGGAAAGATCGGGCCGTGCGAGGCCTTCTCCGCTGGCGACATACACCACGTTCGGATCGCTGAGCGCCACCGCAATGGAACCGATGGATCCGCTCGGCTGCGCGTCCCACAGGCTGTGCCAGGTGTCGCCGGCGTCGGTCGTCTTCCAGACGCCGCCGTTCACCGCGCCCAGGTAAAACGTGGCCGGCTGACTGGGAACGCCCGCCAGTGCACGCGTACGGCCGGCACGAATGGGGCCGATCTCTCGCCAGCGCATGTCCGAGAAAAGGGCCGGATTAACAGGGCCGCTCTGGGCATGGGCCGGCGCCAATGCACCCAGGCTGAACGCCGTCCCAAGCACAAGGACGGATGAAACGATAGCCACAGCACGACGTGAAGTCACAGGCTTCCTCCGCAGGGGCGCCGCATGGAAGCGGAGCCATTGAACTGGTATTTCCAACCTATATCATGCCGATTGCTGTCTGCTCCGCGCACCGTACTGGGCCACCCGGACGGCCGAACGGCTGTTCCGTGTAGGCTAAGGTAAGTTCTATTGAGTTCTGTGATGATGCGATGAGCCTCTTGGATCTTTGTTCCTATCTTGGCCTCGGCGCGGTGGGGACGATCGCAGTCAATCTGCTGCTGGGAATGCTGATCTCGCTGCGGTATAGCCCCGTCCGGCTTTGGCCGCATCGCCGCGTGAACCTCTTCTTGCTGCATCGCTGGACGGCCTACCTTGCGCTCGCCCTCACGCTGTCTCACCCAGCCATCCTGCTGTTCTTGAAGACGCCGCGCTTCCGTCTGGTGGATATTCTCTGGCCTGTGCACTCCTACCTGCAGCCGAAGCTGAACCTTGCGGGCGCCGCTGCCTTGTATCTGCTGCTGATCGTGCTCGCGACATCGCTCCTGCGAGCGCACATGCCGCGCACGGTGTGGCGTCGCCTGCACCTGCTGGTGTTCCCGTCTGCCGTACTCCTGTTCCTGCACAGCATCCTCACCGACCCCAACCTGCGCGATGGCCATCCCGACCTGCTGGATGGAGGAAAGATCTTTGTGGAGGCCGCCGCGCTGATCACCTTTGCTGCCGTGGCGTTTCGCGTCCGCGCACGCAACACAGGATTTCGCGACACACCTGGAGCGCAGAGCGCAGGTGTGCTCCCGAAGCTGCGGTGACATTGAACCGTACGGGGTACGACGACACCTCCGGGTGGGTCGTTCTCCTGGCGAACGATCGACGTCCACCATCAGGGGCGCATGTGAAGGCCTACGAACTGTGACCTCGTGTGACCTCTTGTGACCTCGAAGGCGACTGCAACCGCCTGCAAACAGCAGAGGCCCTCCGATCGGAGGGCCCCTGCCGGTGATCGGTGGAGGTGAGTTTTAGAAACGGAGCGCGATCTCACCGGTAAGGTCTCTCGGTGTGACATAGTGCGTTCCGGAAAAGGTGGAGAGAAAGTTATACAAGGCGTATTTATTCGTAACGTTTACCGCCGTAACGCGTGCTCCGAAGCGGTATCGCTCTCCCTTGCCGAAGTGAGCGACGTTGTCGTCGCCTAACTCCATGTCGAAAAGATTGCGAGGCTGAATGCGTTGCGGGCTGTGGTCGTCATCCTCCGTGCCGGGAGCCGGGATGCTGACCAGCTTGGAGGTAAGCCCTGCCGCGTCACATATAGAGAAACCCTGGGTCTGCGTTGCCTTGACACCGTCGCAGACCAAACCGGCCTGGAACTCCTCATCCGCGGTGAGGCCGCTGAGATTGATGGCGGGCTGCCCGCTCGCCGTCGTGAGCGGATTGCCGTTTGCGTCAAAGGAGTACGCGTTGCAGGCACTGTTCGGATCCGTGGTGCCGTAGCAAGGCACCGAGCCCGCAACCAGACCGGAATCGAACTTCCAGTTGAACGAGTAGTACAGACTCTTGCGATACGGCAGGTGGTATTCGAGGTGCGTGGTCTGGTTGAAGCGTTCATCGTGATCGATGCGGAAGGGATAACCGCCGGCCGTAGCGACCGTGGCGCCGACGCCGCCGATCTGCGGATTGAAGAAGCGGGCTGCGACGGACGAAAACGTGACGCGCGCCGTCAGACCCCTAAGGTCGGCGAGGGTAGCACTGGCGGCATAACCCGGGATCTTGGAGTTGTGCCATTCGATGGGGAAGGCGATGGGCGTGGCGCCCAGAACGCTGAAGTCGTAACCGTTGTGAGTGTACTTGTCGATCCACTCGCCGTTGACCACGAAGTGACGGCCGAACGACTGACCGAAGCCGGCGTGGAACTCATTACGAAAACCCGGATTGAAGGGTGCGGGCGTGCAATAGCCGTAGGTTGCGGTGAAGATGCCATTCAACACCGGATCCAGGCAGCCGTTGGCTGAGAGCACGAGGTTCTCATTGAAGGGCGTCTCCTGCGTGCGTGCGTAGGAGATTCGGAGCACGGTGCCGGTCCGCTTAATGTTGTAGCTGATGCCCGCACGCGGCTCGGCCTGGCGCTGGATGGCGAGACCGTTATAGAAGTCACCGCGTATACCCAGGTTGAACTGCAAGGCGCCTGCCCTGATGGTGTCTTCTCCATAGAGAGCGAGCTGCTTTACATCCGTCTGACCATGCCAGGTATAGGTGGTCCCACCGCGCGTTAGGTCATAGGGCGCGAGAACCGGATTGTAGTTTGGGTTCTGTATGTTGGTAGAGGTTCCGGGCGTCGAGCACTGTCCCGGCCCGCCGCTAAGAGGATTGCCGTTCACATCGACACAGGCCGCGTTGATACCGGAGGCGACCAGGCCGATCGTGTCGTTTTCGCGGAGAAACGTTTGTTCATACATGCCGCCCAGTTTGTAGCTGTTTCGACCGCGGGTATAGCTGAGATCCGAATGTAGACCAGCGTTGGTGAGCGAGCGGAACTGGCCGACGCTCTCCTGCTGGATAGGGCCAAGATCATTGAGCAGGTTCGCCGAGGGGAGATAGCGATAGCTGTCACGCCGGATGTATGGAGCGAAGTTCAGAACGGCGTTGGCGCCGAGAATACGGGTATAGGTTGGCGCGACGAGGAAGGTCTCGATCTTGGAGCGCTGATCCGTGGCCGCCGTGGTCAGGCCCTGCTGCACGAAGCCGTACTGCGTGTCGTAGCTGTTGGGCGTACCGAACAGAGAACGGGTGTACTGCAGATCGATGTGCATGGAGCCGACGTTGCTGAGCTGTCCGTCGATGCGATCGAAGAAGTTCTCTTCGTTGCCCTTGTCGTGGTACACGACGAACTCAGGCGCGTCGAGAAAGCGTCCGCTTTCAATGGCCGAGGCGGAGATGAAGTTGCCCCAGTTCTGGCCGCCGTACGCCATGTCGGCCAGAATCTTGCTTGTGCCGAAGGTGCCATACGAGGCGGAGACGATGCCCGTCGGTTTGGTGATTCCCTGGCCGGAGCGGGTTGTGGCGACGATGACGAGGCTAGTTTTATCGCCGTACTCAGCCGGCGGAGCGCCTTCAATGACCTCGAAAGATTGCACGGCATCGGCGGGCAGTTCATTGGAGAACACCTTGCTTTGCTGATCGGTGATCGGTTCACCGTCGATCGAAAACGACACCTCGTTATGATCGCCCATGCCATGCAGAAGGCCGTTGGAGTCAGCGGCGACGCCCGGCGTGAGTTCAGTAACGATGGAACTCAGCTCGGAGGTAGGTGTCTCCACCGGCAGCCGCGCGATCATGGCCCGGTCGACATCGGTATGGAAGTTGGGATCTCGCTCGGCCAGATCGGCGGTACCCTCCACGTCGACGGTCGCCGTAGCGGCATTCACGGTCAGGACCAGGTTGGTACTGACGGGCACCGGAGACGAGATGTGGACGATTTGGCGGGTCGCACGCAGGTTTGCTGCGCTCGCGGAGAGCTGGTAGGGATTGAAGGGAAGGTTCGGGAAGATGAATTCACCCGTCGCATCCGTGGTGACTGTCTTGGAATAGCCGCTGCCCGGGTTGCTTAGTTCAACCACGGTTCCGGGTACAACGGCACCCGTGCTGTCCTTAACCGTTCCACGCAGAACGCCAGAGGTGCTTTGGCCGAGTACAGGGGATGCCATCGACACCATGCAGCCTACGGCGGCAAGGGGGGCGATGCGAGAAAAGAAGGTTGATCGCATTGAAGACTCCAGTCGCTGGGCGGATGCCATCGGGGCACCGCACACCAATCTAAAAAACGGCTACGGAGACCTTCCGTGTACCCGTCTGTTACGCACGCGCGAGGTGTTGCGCGGGGGGAGGACGGCTGCTCAACTCAAACGGGAGGGGAGCCATCGCCACGAGGATGGCCTGCACCTTGGGTTCCCTGGCTCGTGCCGGCCGCCAGAATGCCAGATCCGTTCCCAGTTTTGGGGGGCACAGGTGCATGCCGACACAAAAAGGACATGGATCCTGACCGTTGCCGTCCTCGCTCAAAGCGCTCACGGAGTGGCCAGGTGTGAATTTCTTGGCGCCATCGTGGTCGTGACTGGCCTGTACCAGGGCCACGCCGAAGCACAGCAGAACGCACCACAGTGCAGTGAATCGCACCCAAAGCGGAGTGTCGCGAACGGATTGTGGCAAGCGCTTCACAGTACAGGCGATTCCTTTTCCTTTTGCTTCAAAGACATGGCACAAATGCGGAGAAGGAATACCTCATGATAACTTGTTGCTACGTGATTGTCATTAGCGGAAAAGAGGCGAAATGCTCCGCTTCACCGGAAACCGGGCACGACGGACGTTGCCGGGAACCGTCCTCGGACTGCGAGCAGCCAGCCAGCATGGAAGGCGACGCTATTCAGGACTGAGAGCCCAACTGGAGAGGGAGCGACGGGCAAAACAGCTTCGCCGCGGTAAACGCGTCCGGCTCACCGGCCGGGAGAAGTGGGTGGCCGTCCTGCTCTTGCTGTTGATTCTGCTGGCGTGTGCCGTGGGCGGCTGGCTGGGTATGCACTTCCATCACCACGAGAGCGCCCTTCGCCACGCTTTCCTGCTTCGTGACAACGCCCTGTAAACTGAACAGAGAACGTCATGCCGGTGATTGCAAGAAAAACACGACAGAAGGACGCAATCAGGTCCGCCTTTCTCCATGCGGATCGTCCGCTTTCGCCCGAGGAGATCCTTGCCCTGGCGCAGGCCTCCGTGAGCGGCCTGAGCATCGCGACGGTCTACCGCAATGTCGGTAGCCTGGTAGAGGAGGGTTGGCTGATCCCGGTGGAGCTACCCGGCGAGGCGCGGCGCTACGAGAGAGCCGGCAAAGAACATCATCATCACTTCAGCTGCACGTCATGCGGCAAAGTCTTCGAGCTCGAGGGCTGCGCGATCGACTTGAAATCCAAGCTTCCCCGTGGATTCCGGGCAAGCGGCCATGAGTTTTTCATCTACGGCAGCTGTGCCGATTGCCGCTAAGCTCGGTAACCCGCCTCATTCCGCACAGTGCCGGCACGTGGCCGTCCGGGATCAGCGGTGCGTGGCCACGGCAAGCGCGACGCCGGCGTACTTCCGTCGTACTATTGAGAAATGAGTGTCAATAGCAGCCGGATGGAGTCCTCGCCGACATATCACCCCCTGGTCGACCGGCTCGGCATCTGGGCTTCCGCCCTGTGCGTTGTTCACTGCATCTTCACGCCGGTGTTGCTTTCCTTCTCTGTCGTTCTTGCGCACCTGTTGCCCGGTGACGAGCAGGTCCATCGATCGTTGGCCGCGCTGGTGGCCTGCTTCGGCGCGATCGCTCTGATCCGTGGGTACCGAAGGCACGGTGAGGTCTCGGTGTTGGTCATGATGGCCGCGGGCCTGTGCTGCATCTTCGGCACGGCGTGGTTTGGGGACGACCTGCCCTCGCATATCTGGGAGGTCGGCATCACGATGGTAGGCAGCGTTCTGATGATTGCGGCGCACAGGGGCAACCATCGATCCTGCAGGGCGTGCGAGCGGCCCTGCTGCGCGGAGCTTAAACGCTGAGCTCCTAGCGGAGCTTAAACGCTGAGCTCCTAGTGGTGAGCGCAGCAGTGCTCCCCGCGAAACGTCAGCACGGCGGCGCGGAAGAGGATGGGCACGAGCACGAGGGCGGCGATGCTGTCGGCCCAGGTGATGTGGAAGAGGGCATGAGCGGTCAGACCCAGAAGCACGATGCCGGCCTGGTACATGCAGAAATCTGTCTGCTTCGCATCGGTCATCATAGCGTTGCTTGCAAGGGCGTGGCCGATGCGCCGTTTTTCCCGGGACAGCAGGGGCATGGTGATGACGGCTGCCGCCGTGATTACCACGCCGGCGGTGCCGACGCCGGCGTACTCATGCCGGTACAGGCGAAGGCAGGCATCGAGGAAGATGTAGGCTCCGAGTGCAAACAGACAACTTCCGGAGATGCGCAGGCTGATCGTCTCTGCCTGGTGGCGGCGACGATGGTTCATCTCATGCGACATTCGCCACCAGACAGCCAGCGCCGAGATGACCTCAATCAGGCTGTCCCAGCCGAAACCCGCAAGAGACACGCTGCCGGTGCGGGCGGAGCTCCAAAGGGCGACGGCGGCCTCCGTGGCGGCCCAAAGCACGGTGATAAATTCCAGGACTTTCCCGTATCTGGCAAGGGAAGCACGATTGGCGTCGAGCAGGTTGGCGGATCCCAAGAACAAGGCCTCCTAGAGCGGTACAGCGTGGCGCGGTGGATGTTATTGGTTTTTTCCGATGAGCACATTTGCGAGGTAAATTACGGCTGCCCCCAGCAGTACCGAGGGCAGAAGAAAGCGGCGTGGGCCGTCGTACCGTCTGATCTCCGGCAGAAAGTCGCCGGTTGCCATCTGCAGGAAGAAGCCGGCTGCCAGCACCAGCAGCGCGACGGAACCGCGTGGGGTGAAGGTCCACCAGGCTGTGAGCAGGCCCCCCAAAAACGGGGCGATCGCATCTGCCAGCAGAAACAGGTACGTCGTCCACGAAGGTGTCTCGCCCGCACTGGTGAGAATGACGGTGTTCATGCCGTCCCCGATGTCGTGTGCGGCGATACCCAGCGCCACGGCAAAGCCTGCGCTGTGGGCCGCCGCGTAGGCCGCCCCGATCGCCATGCCGTCGCGGAAGCTGTGAAAGACCAGCATGCTTGCTGCGGCGCGATGGACGATGGCGGAGGATGCATTTCGTTCCCGCAGCTTTTTGCCGAGGGCGTCCAGAAGTCCCTCAAGCCCGTGGAAGAGCAAGAAAGACAGCAGGGTCAAGGCCAGGACGTTGGAGGTGGAAAGACCTGTCCCGGCCCCGATGCTGATGGCTTCGGGCAGAAGATCGAGAAAGGCGGCCCCCAGCAGAATGCCTGCCCCGATCGCGATCAGCAGGGTGATGTAGCGCCGGAACCGCAGTGCAAGGGCGCCACCGATCAGGGTGGAGAAAATCGGAATGGTGAAAAGCAACAGGGGCACAGACCCCAATGATAAAGCATTCGCACTAGTGTGAAATTATTGTTCTCGCGGCGGGCGGTTTGGCCTTGCTCCCAGGCAAGATTTACGATCCGGACCGGCGACCCTGGCGGCAGAACGGATCCGTATCCGGATGAGCTGAGGCCGGCACATCGGCGCCGTAACGTCTCTGTTGAGGAAGATTGGACCAGAAATGTCGATGATCCGTTCAGCGCGCCCTCCGCTGAAACAGGGAAGAAGGGGCTAGGCGCTGAGCCCCTTCCTGCTCTCCTGAGTCCAGGCCGCACCGGCAATTACGAAACGAGTTCCACGTTGCCGTGATTGTCACAATGGCCGTTGTGGGGGTGATGCAGGTGGCCATCCACCAGGTAGTCCACATGGTCGCCGTGCGGCACGGGCTCGTGGCCGCAGTCCTTGCCATGTACGTGCTGCGCCTCGTGACCTTCGCAGTCGTGTCCGTCGGTGCAATCGGCCGGATTGGCCGCGCTGACCCCAAGTGTGTGCTCATCGATGTGGCCGTCATGCGGGTGGTGCAGGTGCCCGTCATGGAGAAAGTCGACGTGGCCTTCGTGTTTGATCGCTGTGTGACCGCAGTCGTCGTTGTGCTCGTGGGTGTGGTTGGGGTGTGTGATGTGTTCGCTCATGGTGTTCTCCTTGTCGTTTGAAAAAGTGAATGGATAAGGGCTGTGTACAAGCTCTGCCGCGTGAGACAACCCGTTGATAATCAAACTTCGCGTGTGTGCATCGGCAAGGGAGTAGACGACGTGCTTGCCAAGCCGCCTTCGACGAACGATGTCCTCGGTGCGGAGGATGCGCAGGCGCTGTGAGATGACGGCCATGGTGTCCCCGGCCACTTGCAACAGGTCGCCTACGCATGCCGGGCCCGTGAGGAGTGTGGTAAGCAAGCGCAAACGCGCCGGGTCCCCCATGGCTCGAAAAATCCGAGCACACCGGTCAAGCTCTTCGTCACTTGCCGGGGCCGTTCGCTTGCCGCCGCTATGTGGTTCGGTGCAGTAGGCCTGCATTCAGCCCTCCCAAAACAGTTCTACGCACACTTGCGCATTTGCGCAAGTGTAGAAAGGTCGAGACAAGGGTTGGCAGGCTCGCTCTCCGGGATCGCAGGATCGGACATCTGGAGAGTAAGAGATCGTTCCGCGGGTATTATTGATAATGTGTTATCATATGCAATATGAGATCGATGCACAAGCTACTCCCCACAACCGTGCTATCCGGCTTTCTCGGAGCGGGGAAGACGACCCTGCTCAACCATGTGTTGAACAACCGTGAAGGCATGCGGGTTGCCGTCATCGTCAACGACATGAGCGAGATCAACATCGATGCGCAGCTGATCGCGTACAGCACTGACACTCATGGAGCGCAGCTGAGCCGGACCGAAGAAAAGCTCATCCAGATGACCAACGGCTGCATCTGCTGCACGCTCCGGGATGATCTGTTGTTGGAGGTTTCGCGGCTCGCAAGAGAAGACCGCTTTGACTATCTAGTCATCGAGTCGACCGGCATCTCGGAGCCCTTGCCCGTTGCCGCAACCTTTACGTTCGTCGACGAGACGGGCAGGTCTCTTTCCGAGGTGGCCAGGCTTGACACCATGGTGACTGTCATTGACGGTGCCGCATTCCTGGACGACTTTCGCTCCGTGGACGACCTGAAGGATCGCCAACTCGCGCTGGGCGAGGAGGATGAGCGCTCCATTGCCGACCTGCTGATCGATCAGGTGGAGTTTGCCAATGTGCTTGTTCTGAACAAGTGCGATCTGTTGGCGGCAGAGGAGCTGGAGCGTCTTGATGCCATCCTCGAACACCTGAATCCGGGAGCGGAACGTGTACGTTGCACGCGTGGCCGGGTTTCGATGGATCGGGTGATCAATACCGGCTTATTCGACATGGAGGTGGCGGAGACCTCCGCGGGTTGGATCCGCGAGCTGAACGAGCAGCACACACCGGAAACGGAGGAGTACGGCGTCACGAGCTTTGTCTTTACAGCGCGGCGTCCCTTTCACCCGGAGCGGCTGGATGCTTTAACCACAGCAGGCTTTCCGGGAGTGCTGCGCGCCAAGGGCTTTCTTTGGCTGGCAACGCGGCACGACGATCTGATCCTGTTTTCCATCGCGGGAAACACCATGGGCATAGAGCCGCAGGCGCAGTGGCTGGCGGCGAGCCCGCCCGAGGAGCACGATTCCGAGACCGAAAAGTATATCGGCAAGGTGTGGGAGGCACCGTTTGGTGACCGCCGCCAGGAGATCGTGTTTATCGGCGCGGGGATGGATCGAACGCTGTTGGAGCAGCGACTTGAGGAGGCTCTGCTGAGCTTGGCCGAGATGGAACAGGGTCCGCAGTCATGGTGCGATCTGACGGATCCTTTTGCGGAGATGTTTGAGGATGTTGAAACGGTTGTAAGGGCCTGGAGGAGAAGGTGATGGCAAAGCTGTGTCCAGTAACCGGCAAGCGTACGCGAACCGGCAACAACGTATCGCGTGCTCATAACAAGACCAGGCGTCGCTGGGAGCCCAACCTGCAACGGAAACGAATCTGGGCGCCGGGGGAGAACAGATTTGTGCGGATGCGTGTAAGCGCCCGAGGTCTGCGCACGATGGAAAAGCTCGGCTTTGAGGCCGCCATGCGTAAAGCAAAGGAGAAGGTGCGGCGATGAGAACCGCAGAGCTTAGGCTGTAGCTGGAGATGGCAAGGCGAGCCTCCGCCCCGTGGACCGCGGGTGCAGTTTAGGGAGAACGGGTGCAGTTCAGGCGACTCGGCTCCGGTCATCTTCCGGGATTCCTCAGACGAATCGGGGATCGATCCGCTGAGACTCTGCCTCTATGATCCATCTGAACATGTTGTCTCGACGTCACCTCGGTTTGGCGATGCTGCTCCTGGCCGTTTGCCTGGTCTACGGCAACTCGTTGTCGAACGGCTTCCACTTCGATGACTTTCACACGGTGACGGACAATCCCGCGGTGCGTTCCCTCGGCAACATGAGGCGCATCTTCACGGACACGACTGCGTTCAGCGTGTTGCCCGCCAACCAAACCTATCGCCCGGTCGTCACGGCTTCGCTGGCGTTGGATTACGCGCTGGGGCACGGGTATGCTCCGCTTGCCTTTCACCTGAGCACGCTGTTCTGGTTTCTGCTTCTGCTCGCGCTGCTGTTCTTTCTTTCGGAAGACCTGTTCAACCGGGTTGAACCCTCGCCGGCGAACCACCGGCTGGCGCTTGGCTTGGCGGGGTGGTTCGGACTGCATCCAGCGATGGCGGAAACGGTGAACTACGTCATTCAGCGCGGCGATCTGTACTGTACCCTGGGCTGCGTCGCTGCCCTGTTTTTCTATGCGCGATGGCCGCGCCTGCGGTGCTACGGGCTGTATCTCTTGCCGTTTGTTCTGGCCATGCTCTCCAAACCGCCCGCCGCCGTCTTTGCCCTGCTGCTGTTGCTGTTCTGCTTCTTTTTCAAGCAGGAAGAGCAGCCGCCGGCAATTCGCTGGCGTCGCAGCATGGTGTCGGCCTTGCCGGCGCTGGTGGTTGCCGCGTTGCTGCTGTGGTTGCAGTCGGCGATGACGCCCAAGAGCTTTCTTCCCTCGATCATCTCTCCCGCGGACTACCGGCTTACGCAGGGGTATGTCTGGATGCGCTACGCGGCCGCGCTATTTCTGCCGCTTCACCTCAACGTGGACACGGACCTGCGGCCCTTTTCTGCCGTCAATGCGCAGGCTTTGATGGGAATCGCCTTCGTGTTGGGATTGGTTGTGGCCATCGCGTACACCGGCCGGCACCGCAGACTGTACCCAATCGCCTTCGGGCTGCTTTGGTTCGTCATTACGCAGCTGCCGACTTCGTTGTATCCGCTAAGCGAGGTGGAAAACGATCACCGGATGTTCTTTTCGTTTCCCGGCTTGATGCTGGCGGTGGTGTGGACCTTGCACGTCGTGTACCGATCCATGCTGGCGAGATCTGGTAGCCGCCGCCATTGGTTGAGGCCCGCCGTGACCACGGTGGTGATGTTCTGTCTGTGCGGATACGCGTGGGGCGCACATCGCCGCAACGCTATTTGGTATTCGGAGGACACACTGTGGGCTGACGATGTTGCCAAGTCACCGCACAACGGCCGCGGCCTGATGATCTACGGCCTGACCCGCATGAATGCAGGCGACCTGGCCGGCGCTCTGCAGCTATACACGCAAGCGCTCGCCTACACGCCCAACTATCCGACCTTGGAGATCAATCTCGGAATCGTCAATGGCTTGATGGCGGCGCAGGGCCATCCCGGGCTGAACACCGTGGCGGAACGGCACTTTCAAAGGGCAATTGCGTTGGCTTCCGGCGACGACACCACGCATACATACTACGGCCGGTGGCTGCTGACCCAGGGCCGCTTGACGGAGGCCACAACGCAGCTCCAGACCGCGGTGGCGCTCAATGCGCAGCGGCTCATGCAGCGTGATCTTTTGCTGAGTGCCTACCAGCAAGCCGGTGATGCCGCCGCGGCTCGCAGCCTTGCACGGCAAACCCTCGCTGTGGCTCCGGAGGATGCCGGCGCGCTTGCCGTGCTTACCGGTGATCCGGCCAGGCCCGCCCAGAGTGCGGTGGGAGATTTAATGAATGCCTCGCTGGCGGCCTACCGTGAGGGTCAGTTTCAGCAGTCGATCGAGGAGGCCCGGCGGGCACTGGCTCTGGACCCCCACTTGGCCGAGGCCTGGAATAACATCGGCGCGGGCTACGGCGGGCTGCACCAGTGGCCCGCAGCCATCGCGGCGGAGGAGCAGGCACTCAGGCTGAATCCCAGGCTGCAGATTGCGCAGAATAACCTGCGCTGGTTTCTGAACCAGTCACTGCCTGGTGTCTCGCCGCGTACGCGGGAATCCGACCTACCGCTGACCGCCTCTGATTACGTCAATCTGTCGCAAACGCTTCATCAGCAGGGCCGCTACGAAGAAAGCATCGCAGCCGCGAAGAAGGCGCTCCTGTTGAACGACCATTCCGCGGAGGCCTGGAACAACATCGCCGCCGATGAGGAAGGCTTGCACCGCTGGGAGGAAGCCACGGCAGCGGCCAGAAGAGCGATCGTCATCAGACCGGACTTCCAGTTGGCGAAGAACAATCTGGCCTGGGCGCAGCAGCAGAAAGCCACGGAACGACATTGAGCTGGCCGCCCGTTAGTTGAAGTTCAGGCACTCCACGAGAGCTAAGCAGATGAAGCGAGCGCCAAGTCAGCGACGGGCAGCGGGGAGGAACAGACAACGGAGCAGCACAAGATAAATGCGCATCGAGTCCCACACGGGATGGAAGTGCGATGCGCGGTTTTGATCCAGGTAGACGGTCGCAATCGGCACCTCCAGCGGTGTGCGGCCGGAGCGGCAGAGATACGCGAGCATGGTCATCTCGTACTCGTAGCGTTCGCCTCCGAGCGTCACTAACTCCGGCAGGAGCGCGAGCGGAATGCCGCGCAGGCCGGTTTGTGTATCCGCCAGACGGGTTCCGGTGAGCAGGCCGAAGAGAGACCGCGTTAGCGCATTACCCAGCCTGCTCCGCCAGGGCACACCGTGTTCAAAGCCGCGAGATCCCAGCACCGGGCGCGGGTTGCTGAAGAGCAGCGCCCGGGCGACCTTCTCGATGTCCTCGGGCGTATGCTGGCCGTCGGCGTCCGCTGTGATCACTCCGAGAAAATCACCCGGTTCCTCCAACACGCGATTGAAGCCGGTCTTCAAGGCCCGGCCCTTGCCGAGGTTTACGGCATGCCGTTGTAACTCAACCCCGGGCAGTGTCGCGATCGCTGTGAAGATCGCCTCGCAGGCTGCGGTGCTGTCACCATCCATGCGTTTACCCTCCGTGCTCCCATCGTCGATGACGAGCAGCTTGCCGAACCCGCGCCTGCTCAGATCCGTCACAAGGGAGAGCAATGCGACCTCGGGCTGCCACGCAGGAATGAGCACGCACAAAGACCGGAGCGATGAGCCGGCGGAAATTCTCGCTCCACTTATATTCTGCGATGAGGCATCCGGTGCAGACATCCGCTTCAGCATAGCGTAGGGAACAGGCCGTTCGCCGAAGACTTGGTCGGCACGGCCAGACCGGTCAAGCGTGCAAAGAAGGCCAGAACGTGCAGGCGGATCTCGGCAGCTCCCCGCCCGGGAACAGCGACAGGATACACTCGCCTCTTCAGCACCTTTTTCGATCAGAGGACCTGCCGTGAGAGCGATTCTGCGTTGTGCTTTGCTTGCCTTTTTTGTCACCCCCTTGGGCACTCTCGGCCTCGCTGCGGCCGGTGCGCAGGAGGCGGCTCCGCCAGCCTCGGTGAAGCACGATTACGTGCTGCACAACTTCCGGACGGAGAGCGGCGCCGTGATCCCGGAGCTGCACGTGGTGTACGGGACCTATGGAACCCTGGATGCGGCAAAGGATAACGCGGTACTGCTGCCGTCGCACTATATGGCGAAGTATCGCGGCTATGAGTGGCTGATCGGGCCCCCAACGGGCCCCCATCCACGCGCACTCGACCCCACCAAGCTGTTTCTGATCACCAGCGAACTGTTCGGCAACGGCAGTTCGTCGTCTCCCTCAAACACGCCTGAACCCTTCCATGGGCCGCGCTTTCCGGTGATGACGATTCGAGACAATGTGGAGGCCGTGCATCAGTTGCTGACGCAGGAGCTCGGAATCAATCATCTCAAGGCCGTCATCGGCTTCTCGATGGGCGCGCAACAGGCGTTCCAATGGGCCGTGAGCTATCCCCGGTATATGGACCGCATCGTAGCGACGAGCGGAACCGCGCGGACCTGGCCGCATGGCATCGTGCGCAACGAGGGCCAGATCGCGGCCATCACCGCCGATGCGGATTTCAAGGGCGGGGACTACACGGCCGAGCCCGCGCGAGGGATCTCCGCCTTCGGCATGGTGTGGGCGGGCTGGCTTTACTCGCAGCAGTGGTGGAGGGACGAGCTTTGGAAGACGCAGGATCCCAACGAGACGCTGGAACAAGAGCTGGAGCACTTTCGCACCGGCTTCATTCCGGGGGCTGATGCCAACAACCTGATCCTGCAGATGCGCACATGGGAGAAGCACGACGTGGGTACCACACCGGGCTTCCACGGCGACACAAAGAAGGCGCTCGCCTCCATCAAGGCGCCGGTGCTTTACCTGCCGTCGATGACGGATATGTACTTTCCGGTGGGGGACGCCCGCTATGAGGCCCAGTTTATTCCGCAGGTCGTGCTGAAGCCGATCCCGTCGTTGTGGGGCCATCCGGCGGGCGCGGGGGCGAGCCCCGCCGATCTTGTCTTCCTGAATGAAAACATAGGGGCTTTTATGCGCAGCGAGCCGGTTGCGGGCGAAGCCGTACCCCAAGTCAGGCCATAATCGGCTGCGCGGTCATACACTGAGGGTTGTGAAGCGCATTTTGGTTGTCGATGATGAGCTGCAGATCACGCGCATGCTGCGGGCGGCCTTGCAGAGCAGTGGCTATGAGACCATTCTGGCCAAAGACGGCCTAGAGGGCTTTCAGCGTTTCGAAGAGGAGCACCCGGACCTGATCGTGACGGATCTGGTGATGCCGGAGATGGACGGCCTGCAGCTGACCGAAGCCGTGCGGCGTGTTTCGACGACGCCCATCATCGTCCTCAGCGTGCGCGACACGGACCGGTTGAAGATCAAGGCGCTCGATGCCGGCGCGGACGATTACCTGACCAAACCGTTCAGCACACCGGAGCTGCTCGCCCGCGTCCGTGTGCAGCTGCGGCGGACCGCCGAGCCTGCAGCGGCTCGCCTCGAGGTGGGGGATTTCGTCTTCGATCCCGCTGCGCATACGGCCAGTCTGCGCGGGCAATCTCTGCATTTGACGCCCAAGGAGTTCGATCTGCTTGGCCTGCTGCTGCATAACGCGGATCGTGTGATGACGCACAAGGTCCTGCTCAAAGCCATCTGGGGTCCGGCGGGCGAAGGTCAGCCGGAGTACCTGCGCGTGCTGGTCGGGCAGCTGCGCAAGAAGCTGGAAGGAACAGGGCTGCGCTACATTGTGAGCGAGCCGTGGGTCGGGTACCGCCTGCAAACGGAGGTTTGCTCCGAGGATCTGCCGTCCAAGGGGTAAACGAGCGGCACTTACAACTTTCTTATGTCTTCTCAACGGACTTTCTATGGGTCCAGGCTGTTCACTATAGGTGAGGTTGAATGGCATGATTTCGGGTACCAGTACTCGCAACACTGTTTTAGGCGGGTCTCTCTTTCTTTTGGCATGTGTATCCTCCGTGGCGCAGACGTCGCAGAACAGCGCCGGGTCGACAAGCAACAATCCCGCGGCACCCGCGGCGGCAACGCAGCCGGACGGCGATTTCTTTCAGCGCCTGTTCAAGGCGTACAAAACGGACTGGACGCCCGCGCTCACGCCGCCGCCCTCCACGGATCAGCCCACCGTGCCCTCCACGGAGGCCCCGGCTCAGCCGGCGGCTCCGGTGCGTCGCGGCTACCCGGCGCCGCTCGACTCTCCCCCGTTTCCAGGGTCAGACTTCTCCGTGGGCGGAACGCCCGTAATCGGCGCGCCGGATACGCAGACCTACATCCTCATGCAGGCCATCAACCAGAACAAGAGCCGCACCAAGATTTATGGGTGGTTTAATGGTGGCTTTAACGTGAGCACTTCGAACAAGGGCGATGGAGCAAATGCACCGGCAGCCTACTTCTACAATCCAAACCGCATCACCCCGGATCAGCAGGTGCTCTACATCGAGCGGCTGCCGGATGAAGTGCAGACCGACCATATCGATTGGGGTTTCCGGATTGCGCAGCTGTGGGGTCAGGACTACCGCTACACCACCAGCAAGGGCGTCTTTTCGCAACAACTCCTGGCGCGCAATCACGAGTACGGCTATGACCCCGTGATGTACTACCTCGACATCTACTTCCCGCACGTGGCCAAGGGCATGAACCTGCGCATGGGCAGGTACATTTCGCTGCCGGATATTGAAGCGCAACTTGCTCCCAATAACTACACCTATTCGCACTCCTTGCTTTACACCATCGATCCGTATACACAGACGGGCATTGTGGCCAGCATCAAGTTTTCTGATCACTGGTTGCTACAGACAGGCTTCTCTGACGGCAACGACGTGGCTATCTGGACGCCCGACATCAAGCCGACGGCCACCGTGGGTGTCGATTACACGTGGCACCAGGGCAAGGATGCGCTCTACACCGTAGCCAATAGCGTGAACAGTGGAAAGTACGCCTATAACAACATCCAGAGCTACTTTGAGACCTGGTATCACGTCTTCAACTCACATTGGCATACCGACACCGAGGCCTGGTACATGTATGAGCGTGATGTGCCGAGCATTGCTCCCGGCGTGGTAAACCCTGTTCCGACGGAGACCGGCGCCAATGGAGCCTACTGCGCTTATGGCAAGCAGACATGCTTTGCGCCGGAGACGGCAATCGTCAACTATGTGGAAGACAAGATCAACACACACAATTACCTGTCGATTCGCAACGAATTTGTAGACGACATCAAGGGTCAGCGTACCGGTTATGCCACGAAGTATTCTGAACATCTGATCGGCTACGGTCATTGGATAGGCTCTACCGTCCTGTTCCGCCCCGAGTTGCGGCTGGAGCACTCCTACGATCTGGCGGCTTATGACCTTGGGACGAAGAAGACGCAATTCGTCGTTGCAGGAGACATAACCTACCACTTCTAACAAAGGGTCACCCGCGAGACGCCTGTACCAGCAAGGATGGGTGTCTCGCGGGATCATACCCCCTTTTGTGTAGCGAGGACGGGGGTTTCGGGCACCGTCCCTGCCTATAATGGGCAGGGTAGCGCGGAACCCATGCCGACTGTCGACATCATTCTGCCGGCCTACAACGCGGCTCACTTCCTCCCCATGGCACTGGACAGTGTGATGGGGCAAAGCTTTGCCGACTGGCGCATCCTGCTAGTCGACGACGGCAGCACGGACGAGACGTCCGCCATCGCAGCGCGCTACGCCGAGTGGCTAGGCCCCAAACTGCTGTATCTCCACCAGGAAAATCGGGGACTGCCGGCGGCGCGGAACACGGCGATCCACCACGCCGAGGCGGAATTTCTGGCACTGCTGGATGCCGACGATGTGTGGCTGCCGCATCGCCTGGAGGCCTCGCTGAAGCTGTTCGCGGGGCGGCCCGAGATCGGCCTGAGCTACGGCCTCATCGAGGGCATCGACTCCTCGGGAAAGGTCGTCGGCAGGTTCACGGACCGCAAGCGGCACCCTGAGGGTTGGATCGCACCGCTGATCTACATGCGCACCATGGACCTGCCGTGTCCAACCGTAACCCTTCGGCGTGCCTGTGTGGAGCAGAGCGGCCTGTTTGACGAGACGCTCCGTGCCACCGAGGATCGCGATCTTTGGGTGCGGATCGCGCAACATTTCCAGGTGGCCTGCGTGCCGGAGGTGATCGCGCAATATCGCACCTCGCCCCAGGCCATGACGACCGACCCGGAGCGCATGCTGCGGGCCCAGTTGCAGTTTGTGGAGAAGCACTTCCGTTCGCCGGGCTGCGGCGTCCGTGCGCGGCGAGTGGCCCTCAGTTGGATCTATCGTCAACGTGCCGAAGCCTTGGCCAAGCGGGGCCGGATGCGTGAGGCGGTCGGCAGCGCCTTCCACGCCGTCGCTCTGTACCCCCTGGAGGTCCGCAACGCCAGAACGGCGGCCGGTGTCACCCGGCGATGGCTCTTTGGAGCGCAGGCTTGAGCAACGGAACGGCAGGGAACCCCGTGCAGAGAGGTGTGACCGAGACGATGTCGCCAAAGGGCAGCATTTCAGTCGCGATGTGTACCTACAACGGCGCCAAGTTCGTCGGGGAACAACTGGAGAGCATCGCGAAGCAGACCCGTCTGCCGGCCGAACTGATCGTCATCGACGACCGCTCCACGGATGCGACGGTGGAGATCGTGCGGAAGTTCGCGAGGACGGCGCCCTTTGCGGTGCAGATCCATGTGAACGAGCAAAATGTCGGGGCTTCTTCAAAGGGCATTACCAAGAACTTCGAGGCCGCCGTGGCGCTGTGCGGGGGAGAATTTATCGTGCCCTGCGATCAGGACGACATCTGGGTTGCGGAAAAGCTGGCCCGGATGGCGGGTGTTCTGGAGCAGACGCCGGGGTTGGACGGCGTGTTTTCCGACGCTCAGCTGGTCACAGAGGCCGGCGTTCGTAAAGGCGTTCTGCTATCGCAGACCACCGGGCTGAACGGTGCGGAACAGGCGAGGATCGCCCGCGGGGACGCACTGCCCCTGGTGCTTTCCATGACCAAGGTGTATGGCTCCTCCCTGATCTTTCACAGCCGTTTGAAGCAGTATCTGCCGGTGCCGCCGCACTGGTGGTTCGACGCCTGGATGGGGACCATGGCCGCGGTGCATGGCGGACTCCGCTTCCTGCCGGAAGAGCTTTATCTGTACCGAATCCATCCGAACCAGAGTGTGAGCGCCTCGGTACAGACGACCGCCAAGCGCATGCAGCGCTGGCGCAGCTCCGCCGAAGAGTATTGGAGGGCGTCCGAGCCGCAGCTGCAGGATCTTTACGAGCGGCTTGCCCGTGAGAATGACCCCGGGCTGCAGCCGCATCTTGCGTACCTGCGCGGCCGCATGGATCTGCTTCGGTTCCGGGCGGATCTGCCCCAGAATCGTCTGCAGCGGGTGAGCAGAATTCTGCCGCGCAGCGGCGAGTATCACCGCTACTTCAACGGCTGGCGCAGCCTGTTGAAGGACCTTACGGCTTGAGGGCAGTGTTCTTGCAAGGGCGAAAGTAGGGGAAGCCTCTGGCCTGCGGGTGTATACCTAGGTCGATGCGTTCCTGTGTGCTCCTGCCCGTTCTGCTGTTTCTGCTTGTGTGGCCGCTCAAGGCTGAAACCTGGTATGTGCGCGCGGACGGCGGGACGCGCGCCTCAAAGGCCTTCCCGGAAGGCCAGTGCGACGGCAAAGCAGACGCGGGGTACCCCGGCAAAGGCGCAAACCGGCACTGCGCCTTCAACGATGCACGCTGGCTGTGGGACGATCAGCACACGTACGGCGTGCTGAAGTGGGCCATCGCCGGTGGGGACACCGTGATTCTGGACAACACCAAGCCCTGGCGAGTGGGCTTCGATACCAACGGCCAGGGTGGCCCGGAGCATTGGTGTTCGGGCTGGAGTGGTAGCCGCTATGGGTGCTTCAATCCGCCGATCCCGGCAGGTACGCCGGGCCAGCACACGCGCCTACTGGGGCGGAACTATGCTTCCTGTCGCACGGGAAGCGACATGGAGAAAACGAAGATGTCGCAGATGTTCGGCGGCAATGCCGTGGCTACCGTCCTGAACCTGAACGGCGCTGCGTTTGTCGATGTGGAGTGCGTTGAGATCACGCGTCACTCGCAATGCGCCTCGCACGGAGAACCTCGGCTTCCCAGTAATTGCAACGGCAACAGCGCGCCGACAGACGATTTCGACAGTGACGGCGTAAGCACCGATGTACACACGCATGACCTGCTGCTGCAGGACATGTGGATTCACGGGCATACGGATCGCGGCATCATTGGCCCGATCGGCGGGATGGTTACGGCGAATCGCATCGACATCTCAACCAACGGCATGGCCGGCTGGGACTTCGATGACGGCCGAAGTACGCCGAGTGTCAATGCGGTCTTGAAGATGACCTATTCCGTGGTCGAATGGAACGGCTGTAACCAGGAGTATCCTGCGACGCACCCGATTTCGGCGCTGACCTGCTACGGGCAAAGCGATGGCGGCTATGGCGACGGCATCGGCACCCCCGCCAAGGACGGCATGGATGTCTACATAGACCATTCCATCTTTCGCTACAACACGCAGGACGGCGAGGACTTCGGACACATCGATTCCGGCTCCCACAAGCTGAGCATTACGAACTCCCAGTCGTACGGCAACAACGGCGGCCAGTTTAAATGGGGCGGCGGGTTCACGAATGTCGTGTTTGCGAACAATGAGGTTGTGGGCAACTGCGCCCGCTTATCTCAGCCGATGGCCGGCGTGCCCAACGGATTCAATGCGCACCTGCGCGATTTCTGCCGAGCCAGGGATACGGTGTCCTTCGATATGAAGCAGGGCGCCACGGTGTTCTTTGATAACAACACGATCGTCAGCTACTCGCCCACGACGCTGGACGTGACCTGCGACGAAAGCAGCTGCTCGCAGAGCACGTTGCAATTTCGAAACAACATCGTGCTCGGCTATGACGACCCTGCCACCTACAACCTGGGTGGGGAGCGCGGCGGCGCCGGCGGATTTTACTTCGACAAGCCGCTGGGACACTTCCTGCGATCGAACAACATCGTCTTCGGTCTGCGCAACGGGCACTGCACGGCGACGGAGGTGTGCAAGGATCCGCAGTTCGTCGGAGAGCCGCATTTCGTGCACGAAAGCGATCTCGATCACTTCAACTTTCATCTTTTGCCATCGAGCCCTGCGGTTCATGCGGGCGCCCATATCTCGGACCTGCATACGGATTTCGACGGCAAGGCCCGGCCGGCATCCGGACCGTACAGTGTTGGAGTCTTAGAGCCTTAGGGCTGTAGAGCCTTAGAGCCGTAGGCACGAAGAGCTCGATGCCCCTCTCCGAAGCTGAGCGAAGCCAACAAGGCTTACGCGGCTGCTATGCGGCGCCTGGATCGTCTCACCTCTGTAAAAGCTCTGCCTGTTCGCTTGACCAGAATGGAAGTGCTGTTCTGAGGGCCGCAACTTTGCACAACGGTTAGCTGACGAACCGTGGCGCGCGAAGCGGCAGTGCCGTCTGCACACCATTTCACGCAAGCTCGTAAACTCAGATCGTCCCAGATCTCGAAGGGAGTTCCTTGCGGCACATGCGGAAGTGCGCCTGTGCCGTTGGTTGAGCCCTCTTGCAAGAGCAAGGATCAGCAGACCCAACCAAGCCTCACCCGTATGTGTGGGTAACGTTCCGCTAGGCGGCGCGGGGATGCTGGCACGTTTGCTCGCGTTGTATGAAGCCCCTGGTGATGTCGAAAACTTTTGCCGACGCGACCATGATTTCACGATCTGCGGCGACCTGGACCTATGTCGTCGACCCACAAACTCTTTCCCCCAAGAGAGACCCTATGAAGCGCGTTGTGACCCCGTTCCTTTTCATCCTGGCTTTGTTGACCTTCTGCCAGACATCTTTCGCGACGATCTGGTATGTCCGTGCCGACGGCGGCACACGGTATTCAGCAAACCGCGTCGCGAATGGCCTCTCGGCGCAGTGCAACGGCAAATATGACGCTCCGTACTCCGGAGACGGCGGCACGAACGAGAACTGTGCCTTCAACGATTTCCGCTCGCTCTATGACGACCAGGCGACGTACGGTGTCTTGCAATGGGTCATCGCCGGCGGCGACACGGTCCTTATCGACAATACGAAACAGTGGCGCGTGGGCTGGGACGGCGATACCTCGCAGACCTCGGGCTGGTGTTCGGGCAGCAGCGGCGGGCCTTACGGTTGCTTCAATCCCACGATCCCCGCGGGTTCGGCGGCGCAGCCAACGCGCATCCTGGGCCGGAACTATGCCAGCTGCAGCCTGGGCAACGCCTCGGACCGGACCAAGATGACGCAGTTGTTCGGCGGCCACGGAGCCTACGTGGTCCTGAACTTAACCGCAACGCAAAATGTGCAGGTCGAATGCCTGGAACTCACCCGTCATTCCAACTGCGCGGTGCACGGTTCGCCGCTCTTCCCGAGCGACTGCCACACGCCGACGGCCGACGGCGGTATTCAGGACTACGACAGTGACGGCATCATCACCAATCAGCAGACATCGAACATCCTCTTGCAGGACATCTGGAATCACGGTCACACGGATCGTGGCATCATCGGACCGATCGGCGGGCTGATCACGGCCACACGGGTCGACATCGATACCAACGGAGAAGCAGGTTGGGACTTCGATGACGGCAGCTCCACTCCAAGTGTGAACGGCACGTTGAAGATGACCTACTCCACCGTTGAGTGGAACGGTTGCAACCAGGAATATCCCGCGGTGCACGCGATCCCGGTAGCCTCGTGCTATGACCAGAACAGCGGTGGCTACGGCGATGGGATCGGCTCGCCGACCGGCACGGGCCTGAATGTCTCCCTGGATCACGACATCTTCCGCTACAACACCCAGGACGGTGAAGATTTCGGGCATGTCGATACAGGCAACTTCACTCTTTCCGTGACCAACTCTGCCAGCTACGGCAACATGGGCGGCCAGTACAAGTGGGGTCCTGCGTTCAGCAGCGTCACTGTTGAAAACAACCTCGCGATGGCCAACTGCTTCCGCATGCAGCAGCCGATGACCGGCGTGCCTTCCACCTACAATCAGTACCTCTCCGACTTCTGCCGTGCCGGCGATGCGATCAGCTTCGTGGCATACAACGGCAACACCTCCACCATTGCGAACAACACGGTGGTCTCCTACAGCCCGACCACCATCGACATGCAGTGCGGCACGCAGAACGGTGCTCAGAGCTGCGCTAATACGACCTTCAACTTCAGCAACAACATCTTTCGCGGGTACGATAACCCCGTAACGTACCCTGCCGGCGGGCAGGTCGGCGGCCCCGGCCTTTACTGCGGCGCCAGCTGCAACAGCTCAACGGCTCTTATCGGCACGGTTCATCGGCTGAATAACAACTACTACGGCTTCCGCGGCTCCTGTCAGGCGAACCAGCTTTCTTATGCAAGCAACGGAACGGCTGCGCAGGAATCCTGCACGGATCCGGGCTTTGTCGCGGAATTGCCCTCCTTCACCACGGAGGCGGCTCTGGACAACTACAACTTCACCCTGTCCCCGGCAAGCCCGCTGCTCACGGCCGGTGTGTCGGTCAGCGGTCTCGCGGCGGATTTTGACAGCAACGCCTACAAGAACCCGCCCAGCGTAGGCGCCCTGCAGTCCGGTTCGCAGGCCACGCTTACGGATGTCACTCTCTTTTGGTCCGCACCACAGTCGGTCACCACGGTTGTTTCTGCTGGGCCCGCTAAGCCGCTTGCCACCATCACGGCAGCAGCCGGTCAGAGCTACTCGAAGCCGACCCAAACCGTGAACGTCATCGTCACGGTAAGGGATGCTTCGGGCAAGGTGGTGCCGACCGGGACGGTAGTTCTCAAGGTGCTCGGCATCAAGGCGCTTCCCGCCAATCTGGTCAACGGCAGCGCCTCCTGGTCGCTACCCGCGGCGGTTGAGGCCTTCGGCTTCAGCGCGAGCTTTGCCGGGAACTCTACCTATGCCGCTTCCGCCTCAAGCACGGTGACGATTCTGGCCAGCAAATAAGATCCTGCCCACAACGCTCACCCCGGCCGAAGCTCTGGCCGGGGTGAGCGTTTGTTTCTGGCCTCTGAGCTTTCGAGCGGCCAGCAGGAGGCGCAGGACAACAGCAGATTTCTACGCGAGTACAAGCGAAGAGTGGACCACTGTGCGGTTGACTGTCCGGTTGACGAAGCGACGGGTAAACCAGTTCGCACCGTAAATCTCGCTTAGAGAGAAGAAGCTTCCAACTCCGCTCCCAGTTCCGCTCTGAGCTGGGGGTCAAGGTTGCCGCCGGAGATGACGACGACGAGGCGATGGGCGGCGGGGAGCTCCGCCCGATGAAACAGGGCAGCAGCCAGGGAAACGGCGCCGGAGGGCTCAGCCACCAGATCAGTTGCCGCGAGGATGAGACTCGTCGTCAGGCGGATCTCGGCCTCGGTCACTGTCACGATGCCATCCACATGCTCGAGGATGTGCTGAAAGTTCCGCTCGCCCAGAGACTGTGTGCGCAGACCGTCGGCCAGGGTGCGTGCCGTGCGTTCCGCGGGCCACTCCACCAGGGTCTTGCTGTAGAAGCTTTCACGGGCATCGCCGGCGATCTCCGGCTCACAACCCCAGACAAGCGGCACGGGCTGACCCGCCGCCGCGCTCGCGAGCTTGACGCCGGTAGCCACACCGGAGAGCAGGCCGCCGCCCGACACGGGCGCAAGCACCAGCGTTTGCGGCCGTGTTCCCTCCGAAAGCTGTATGTCAAAGGCGTCGGGGAGGGGAAGAGCCGGAGTGTTCAGCGCGGGGCTGTCCAGGTCGAGCGCTGCCAGCTGCTCCGCGATCTCGAGCCCGCAGGTAGCCTGGCCCGCGATGATGAAGGGATCGTCATAGGGCGGCACCATGGCATAGCCATGTGCGGCGACGAGCTGCTCCGCCCTGCGTTTACGCTCGGTCGAGGCAGGGCCAACCGTGACAATCTCGGCACCGAGCGCGGCGGTAGCGTCTCGCTTCACGCGCGGCGCATTCCCCGGCATCACAATGACCGCCTTCGTGCCCAGCGCACGCGCGGCATACGCCACACCCTGCGCATGATTGCCGGAGGAGAAGGTGATCACACCCCGGGCCAGCGCCGCCGGGTCGCGCTCAGCCAGGGCCGCCACGTGGTTGTACGCCCCGCGGAGCTTGAAGGAGCCGATCGGCTGCGCAGCCTCGTTCTTCAGATAGATCCGCGGCAGCGTGTCTGTGACCTCGGGATCCGCATGCAACGTTTTTGCGGCCTCCAACGTTTTTGCGGCCTCCCAGAGCCTTCCCGGATCAAGCGGAATCAGCGGCGTCCGAACCGCGATGCCGGCGATGCGGTCGCGAGCGGCAAGTATGTCAGGAAGTGTGATCAAGTCGGTCATAAGATTCACATTCAGTTCGATTCTGCGGCCCGTAGGATGAGCCCGAAGAAGTGGACCAGACGCAGGTTGTCGAGAACGCCCGGATACCCTCCGTTGACGTCGATGTGCGACAAAACCGGCGAAATCAGGGCGGCTTTCAATGTGGTCGTGGGCAATTCGCTTTCCATCCACAATGTCTCTGCCGCCGGGATGATATTGTCGCCCGCGCCATGCAGCAGATACACCGGCACCGTAAGGTGCTGCAGGTGGCCGTGCGGGCTCACCCCGGCCATGTCGGTGATGTGCTTCGCTTCCGCTTTGGCCAGCAGCGCGCGCGTGACGGGAGACTCTGTATTCATCAGCAGCTTGGCCTCGCCCGCCTGTGACGGCGTCAACCGCTCCATGGCTGCCTTCTCCGCAGGAAGGTCCTCGTAGAGATGAGACCGCAACACAAGCCGCAGCGGGGCGATGTCGGCTTGTGGGACATAGTCCTCCAGGTGCTCATATTCCAGGACCAGAGCACCGTACTCGTGTGGCGGCAGCAGCTCCTCGGTACCATTCGGCCGGTCGTCTTCCCCGGTGCGGTAGTAGGTGGCGACCCGGGACATGGCGTCCTGCGATCCGATCGCGACGACGAACTTGATGCTGTCGCGATACTTCGGATCACCCGCCGCCAGCAGCGACAACCCCCCTGAAAAGCTGAAACCCATGATGCCGACCGGCTGCCCGCCCGTCTCCCGTGCAAACCACTCCGCCGCATCCCCGATGGTGGCAATGGATCCTGGGCCCACCTGATAATCCCTGATATCCGGCAGTTCGGGAGTCAACACCCGCAAGCCGCAGGCACTCATCGCGGAGGCGATGGAGAGCATGCGCGGATCGTCGATGCCCAGATGGTGAACCCCGTGCAGCAGAATGATCGCCGGGGCATGTGGCTTGCCGACGGGACTGTACAGCCGGGCGCGTATCGCGCTGTGACTCACGGGCAGCGTGATGTCGTCCACCGCTATACGGTCCCTGACCGTCCATCGTAGATACTCGGGCACCGGCTGATTGGCCACGAGCCGTAAAACGGCGGCGGCCTGAAGATCTGCCCGAATCGCCGGCCAGCTTAGAAGCAGAACGACCAGCGCCGCCACCAAGAGAGCTGCACCCCAAAGCGTCGCCCACCGTCGTGGCAGTACCCGCGATGGCGGCTGCCGGGCGGCACGCTGCCGGCCCAGGTTTTGGGCCAGTTCGCGAAGGCCGCCACGGTGGTGCTGTGTGGTATGAGAAGGATTCGGCAGCTGATTTTTGTTCACGTTCGTCGGACTATCTCTCAAGGGGGACTATCGTCCGCGCACAAGTAAAGCGATCACTGCGGCAAGCAGGATCAGGTTGGTGAGGACCAGCAGCAGAACGACCGGCCCCAGCCGGACGCGTTCGCTCATGCGCTGAAGATGCGTATCGATGTTACCCAGCCGGCCTTCCATGGCGGAGAAGCGCGTGTCGACGGCGGCTGCCCGCGTCCCTGCCGCAGCGATACTGGCCTCCATCGCCTCCATTGCAGTTCTGGCCGCACGCGTGTCGCTGCCCGCTGTGGCGACGCTGTCCTGCAACTGCTGAATTTGTTTCGAAAGCCCGCCCTGGGCCGCGCCGATGCGTGCCAACTCGGCCTGCAGTCCCGCCGACATCGCCTGCGCGGACACGACGTCCAAGGCTCGGCGGCCGGACTCCTCCGTAGCCGTCTTGCTTTGCAGAAAGCGATCGGCCAAGGGAAGAAGACGGGAGACGTGCGGAGCGAGCTCTATGAGCTGGGCAAATGCCTTTGGCCACATGCACCTGATTGTATGACCCCGGCTAAACTCGCCGACGCCGTTCCCGCACATGCTCAGGCGCACCGACTCATCGAGGCCGCCTTCGGGCCGCTTTTGCCGTTTTCAGGCTGCCGCAAGGAGGTGTGATCGTCTGGCCGCGCGGTTCACGTCTAAACCTCCATGAGCTTTCGCCAGTCCGCCGCTCTTCTGCTTCTGCTCGCGTTCCCCGCTTTCGCCCAGTTCCGCAAAGATCCGGAGCGCGAGGCTGCCAATCGCGCGAATCGCGCCACCGTGCTCCACAACGCCAGCGTCTACGCCGCAGCAGATTCTGCCGACCCGCCCATTGCCACCGTAACGCCCGGCCATGAGATCGTCGTCAACCAGAAGAACGGTCCCTGGCTCAGCATCTTCGCCAACACGGACGTAAGGGAAGAAGATCCGGACAACAAACCTGAGTTCAACGATCCCAACACCCAGCCGCAGGCCAGTTCCGGCTGGATCCGCGACAAGGGTGTGGTCACTCCCAAGACCCCGCAGGGAGATATCCTGCTGTTCGGCATGGCCGCGGACCTTGAAGCCCAAGCCGCTGAACCACACGCTCCGAAGGGCGCAGCCGAAGCCGCCAGCCTGCTGTACCGGCGCGTCTGGGAGTACTACCCGGAGTCCTCGCTTTCGGCAGAGGCCGCCTTCCGCTCCGCCGACATCCGCTGGCAGCTGGAGAAGGCCGACAACAGCACACTGCCCAGTGCGCACGAGCAGGATGCCTTTCTGCGCCCGCAGATCTATGAGGGCCAGCTGAAGCGCGTGATGAAAAATTACCCTAACTCGCCGGACGCCGCCAAAGCGGCCTTCGATCTGCTGGACAACAAGCTCTGCGGTGATTGGCAGGGCCTGCCCAAATGCCCGGAGATGGAAACCACTCTCTATGTGAAGTACGCCGACCGCTACCCAGGCGGGCCAAGATCGCCGGAAGCACTCTTCGACGCCGTCTCTCGCCAGGGCTCGCTCGTGACCATGTACCTGGTCGACGACGACCGCAAGCATTCCGAACAGGCGGCAGGGAACTGCCAATCGCTCGCCGATCGCATGCTGAAGGAGTATCCACAATCCGACTACACCAACCGCGCGCAAAGCATCGCATTTCGGGTAAAACAGGGCATTTCAGTCTACGGCAGCGATCGCGACTAGCTCTGCTCCGAGTGTGTTCTGCCAGCATCGGTTTCCGCTGCATTCGAGTTCGTCAGCCTGAAAAAAGCGAAGGACCTGCTTCACTTGAAGCGCATCACGCCTTCAAGCAAAGCAGGTCCTTCACACCATTCCATAGAACAACTTCTTACTTGGGTACATCGGGTAACGAGAAGCTGGCTGGTCGGCCGGATTAGTTGGCGGTCGCAGGAACCGGCTCGGGCGTCTGCGCGGGGGACGTCGGCGCACCCTTGCCGCCCTCGGCACCCGGCTTGCGGATGTCGATGCCACCCTTAAAGAACGCACCGTCTTCAATCGAGATACGCGCCGCGATCACATCGCCGGTCAGCGAACCTTCCGAGCGGATATCCACGCGGTCGGAGGCCTGGCAATTGCCGCGCACCTTGCCGAGCACCACAATCTCACGGGCGGAGATATTGGCCGCCACCTGGCCGTTGCGGCCGATGGTGACGCGGTTGCCGGGCAGGGTGATCGCACCCTCTACCTTGCCGTCGATATAGAGCGACTCCGAGCCCGAAAGCTCACCCTTCACCACCAGGCTCTTGCCGATGGTGGCCTGCTCGCCCGTCGCATTCGCACCCGGGACGCCGGCCGCGGTGGGCCGTGGGGTGTCAAAGCTGGTTGGACTCGGCGTGCTCGTGGGCGCGCTCGGGCGCACCGGCTCAGGGGTTGGAGGTGTCTGAGTACCTGGCTGATTCGGTTTCCACATCTGTTTGTTGCTCCCTTCCTCGTCGGAGGATATGCCGCCGAACCCCGGCCGTCACGCATGCGTGTATGGCACCGTCTGTCCGTGCTCTGTCCACGATACTACTTCGTCAATACGTCCCGAATGCCGAACGTGGGGGTGGAAAAGCATCCGGAAAGGCACCTGTGACCGTGATTGTTTTGCCGTTACGGTCTACTCCTCTTCCGTTTCACCCTCCTCCACCAGGGAACTGATCCCCGCCACATCGAACGTCACGGGTTGTCCTCCGGTGAGTGAGAGCGTCGCCCGCATCGGCAGGCGCTGCCACTGCGCCGGGGAACAAACCGGGTGCACAGGTTTGTCGAGCGGCCAGTTCCCCAGCACACGTTGGGCGACAGGCTTATGCGTTCCCAACTCCACCACAATGGCCATCACGCCGCCCTTCAACGTGGGGACCAGCCCGCAGTAGGCAGCGTAATCCCGGAACCACACCACCTCCGAGATCTGCGGATCGAAGTCGGGCAGGTGCAGCGGCGTAATGTGACCGGAGGTGCGATCCACTTGCAACCAGGGACCCGGCTGCCAACTCCAGCGGGCAGGCTCGCCGGGCAGGGCATCATTGATCCGCAGCGCCCGCCGGATCACAAAGGTCCGATCGGTCACTTCATGCAGCTCGCCCACGGTCCATTCGCGCGGCTTGTCGTCGACCACCAGCGGACGGATGCGCAGGGTGGTCGCCTCTTCGCTTTTGTTGTCCGGCGTCGCCTCCGGCGGGGTATACGGCACCTTGCGCACCGCCCCGAGGGTGACGAGGTGCATCTTGGCCGCCCGGACCCGGAGCGGAAACAGAACAAGGGTCATAAGGGCCAGCAGAGGCACAAGAGCCCGGCGAAGGATCTGCATAGGCCAAGGCTAATCACAAGGGGCTGGAGGACGCACTCCCCCGTTCGCTGCATGGCCTCCGTCCCGCCGTGAAACCTGCCCTTCCCAAGTCGGGTATCTTCGGGTACACTCGAAAATGGTGCGTGACCCTTCCGCAGCCTCCATGCCACCCACGAAAGTCGGCGGGCTGCGGGGGATCAGAAGCCCACGATCAGGTATAGGAAAAGCAGGGGTCGGCCCAAGGGCTGATTCTGAAGGAGAGCGTTTGTCGAAGGAAGATGCAATTGAGGTAATGGCAACGGTCGTGGAGATCCTGCCGAATGCGCTGTTCAAGGTGGAGTTGGAGAACAAGCACCAGGTGCTGGCTCACGTCTCCGGCCGCATGCGCAAGAACTTCATCCGCATTCTCACCGGAGATCGCGTCGCCATCGAACTCAGCCCCTACGATCTAAACCGTGGGCGCATCGTGTACCGCTACAAGTAAAGCAGTTGCACGTTCTAAGGTCTACGTGGGACCAAGGAAGCCTATGACGTGCAACGTAGAACGTATCATTGGAGTTTTCTATGAAGGTTCGTGCATCCGTTAAGCCGATCTGCGACAAGTGCAAGGTGATTCACCGCAAAGGTGTCGTTCGCGTCATCTGCTCGGCCAGCGCCAAGCACAAGCAGCGTCAGGGCTAAGGAAGTGAGACTAGGAGTTAAGGAATTAGGGGCAAAGCTTCACCCTGATCCCTATGTCCTAACCCTGTGCCCTATTTATGTGGCCCCGTCGGGCGAGTTCGCCGAAGTCAAGGCGTGCGTTGAACCCGGCGGAGACAAGAGCCAGCAGCAACCGCTGTGGCCCAGGTCAGCCGCTCCACCCACCACCCACGCTCTCCGGCAACGACATGTAAGCCCGGCCTGAGCCCCAACCGAAAGGCAACCCCATGGCCCGTATCGCTGGCGTCGATCTGCCCGGAAACAAGCAGACTCGTATCGCCCTCACGTACATCTACGGCATCGGCAACCCGCGCGCTCTCTCGATCCTGACCAAGGCGGGCATTGACCCCTTCGTCAAGCTTGCCACCCTGGATGAGGATCAGTTGAACAAGATCCGCCAGGTGATTGAGCAGGAAGGCGGCATTGAGGGCGATCTCCGCAAGGAGATTTCGCTCAACATCAAGCGCCTGATGGAGATCCAGAGCTTCCGCGGCATCCGTCACCGCCGCAACCTGCCTGTCCGCGGACAGCGCACCCACACCAACGCCCGCACCCGCAAGGGACCGCGCAAGGGCACCGTTGCCGGCAAGAAGAAAGTGACCAAGTAAGCCATGGCGAAGACACAGCAGAAGTCTGCCGGCGCCAAGTCCGGCAAGGGCAAGAAGTTCAAGAAGCGCGAACGGAAGAATGTTCCGTTCGGTCTGGTGTTCATCCAGGCGACCTTCAACAATACGATCGTCACCATCACCGACCAGCAGGGCAACACGCTCAGCTGGAAGAGTTCGGGCTCGCTCGGCTTCCGCGGCTCCCGCAAGGGAACCCCATTTGCCGCGCAGCAGGCAGCCGTGAACGCCGCCAACGCCGCACGCGACCACGGTCTGCGCTCGGTCGATGTGCGCGTTTCGGGTCCCGGCTCCGGCCGTGAAAGCGCCATCCGCGCTCTCGCTGCTGCCGGTGTCGAGGTCCGCTCCATTCGCGACGTCACGCCCATGCCGCATAACGGCTGCCGTCCGCCCAAGCGCCGGCGCGTCTGATCCTGGTGGGTGGGAGTCTCCGGACGCCTGCCCATCCTCAACCGTTTGGATCGTGATGAAGCGCAATGCCCGCGTGTAAAGCGATCGACCACCGAAGCTAGGTAAAGGAAACGAAATGGCTCGTTATACAGGACCCGTCTGCCGCATGTGCCGCCGCGACGGCGTTAAGCTCTTCCTCAAAGGCCCCAAGTGTTTCACCGACAAGTGCCCCGTTGAAAAGCGGAACTTTCCGCCAGGCCAGCACGGCCAGTCCAAGAAGGTGAAGAAGGTCGTAGGGTACGGTCTGCAGCTGCGTGAAAAGCAGAAGGCCAAGCGCATCTACTTCACACTCGAAACCCAGTTCCGCGCCTACTACGAAGTCGCCGCCAACAAGACCGGCGTCACCGGCGACCTGCTCCTGCAGCAGCTCGAAACTCGCCTGGACAACGTGTGCTATCGTCTCGGCTTCGCGCTGTCGCGCCGCCAGGCCCGCCAGGTTGTACGTCACGGTCATATCCAGGTGAACGGCCGCAAGGTCAACATCCCCAGCTACCAGTGTAAGGTCGGCGATGTGATCGCGGTTCGCGAGGGCTCGAAGTCGATCGGCTTGCTCGAAACTGCTAAGGACTTTATCTCCGGCCAGACCCGCGTGCGCTGGATCGACGCCAGTCCCGAGCAGCTTTCGGGCAAGATTATCGCCCTGCCGCAGCGTGAGGATATCCAGCTGCCGGTCAATGAACAGCAGATCGTTGAACTGTATTCGAAGTAATAAGGCAGGAAGTGGGGTCAGGAAATCGCGGATTGCGAAACTCTGCTGTTCCTGATCCCTGTACCTGGCCCCTATACCTATCTTTCTAACCGCACCACCGTTAGCCGCGCAAACTGCCTCGCGCGGCGGCGAAGAAAGGATACCCCATGCTTTGGAGAGGTTTCCAAAAGCCCAAGCGCCTTGCCGTCGAGCAGGAGTCGCTCACCAACACGTACGGCAAATTCTCCGCGCAGCCTTTTGAGCGCGGCTTCGGCACCACTATCGGGAACGCCTTGCGCCGCACCCTGCTGAGCTCGATCGAAGGCGCCGCTGTCACCGCCGTCAAGATTGAAGGCGTGCTGCATGAGTTTCAGTCCATCACCGGTGTCGTCGAAGACGCGACCGACATCATCCTCAACCTGAAGCAGATCCCGTTCAAGCTGCACGGCGACGGCCCCAAGGCGCTTTATCTCCACGTAGATCAGCCCGGTCCTGTGACCTCCGGCATGATCGAGGCCGATGGCGACGTCGAGATCCTCGACCCCGAGGTCTACATCTGCACCGTCTCCGAAGGCGGCCGCATCGACATGGAGATGCGCCTGAAGCGTGGGCGCGGCTACATCTCGGCGGATAAGAACTTCGACGGCGATCTCGGCCTGGGCTTCATCCCCGTGGATTCGGTTCACTCGCCCGTGCGCAAGGTCAACTTCCTCGTCGAAGCCGCCCGTCTCGGGCAGGTTACCGACTACGACAAGCTCACTCTCGAGATCTGGACCAACGGCACCGTTCTGCCCGCCGACGCGCTCGGTCTGTCCGCCAAGCTGCTGAAGGATCACATGTCCATCTTCATCAACTTTGAAGAGGAGATGGAGGCCGGCTCGCACGGCGATCACGATGGCCCGGCAATCCGCAACGAGAACCTGAACCGTTCCGTCGAGGAGCTTGAGCTCTCTGTCCGCAGCTACAACTGCCTAAAGAATGCGAACATTGCCACTATCGGCGAGCTGATCCAGAAGACCGAAGCCGAGATGCTGAAGACCAAGAACTTCGGCCGCAAGAGCCTGAACGAGATCAAGGAGATGCTCGCACAGATGGGCCTGTCCCTCGGCATGCGCATCGACGAGAGCGGCAACCCGGTCCCGGGCCCGACCTCGATCCTGCCGGCGGCCACCCTCTCGCAGAGCTATGGCAACTTCGACGACGACGATGAACTCGACGACGAAGACCTGGATATGGTTCCCGAGACGGAAAACTTCTAATTTGGCACTGTCTTACGGTGGGATGGGCATAAGCCCGTCCCACTCACTTTTTCTCGATGCCGTCCGTTTGTTCGGAGCATCTCTAGCTAGCCTCTCTGAGGCACACCGGTCGACAGGCTCCGCCTGGACCGAAGGAGACGAAGTATGCGCCATCGCGTAGGTGGATTCAAACTCGGAAGAAACACAAGTCACAGAAGGGCGCTGCTTCGCAACCTCGTAACCAGCATCGTCCTGAATGACCGCATTCACACCACGGTGACCAAGGCCAAGGCCTCACGTCCGCTGGTGGAAAAGATGGTTACCCTGGGCAAAAATGGCAGCGTGCACGCCCGTCGCCAGGCCCTCGCGTACCTGATGACCCCCGAGGCGGTGGATCGTCTGTTCGCCACGGTGGCTCCTCGCTACGCGACGCGCAATGGCGGATATACCCGCATCATTCGCACCGGCGTTCGCCAGGGCGACAGCGCCGAGATGGCCTTTATCGAACTTCTTGATGCCGAGCAGGAGCTGAACGCCAAGGCCCAGAAGCGCGCCGAGTCCCGGCAGCGCCGCCAGGACGAGCTGCAGCGCCAGATGGAAGAGCAGAACGCCGCTGAAGGCGCCGGCGACCCCAACGCCCAGTCATAAAGGACCGTTCGGCAGCAGGGGCGCGCCTTCGGGTGCGCCCCTGCTGCTTTTAGGCTTTTGCGCCACGGTAGTGGAATGGGCTTACCTGCGCCTTCGCCGATTTGCCTGCGCTACACTAAGCCCACGGCAATGCCCATCGTTCGGCTCAACAACATTCGCAAAGTGTACGAGAACAAGGTCGCCGTCGAGGGGCTTTCGCTCCTCATCGAGCCCGGCACCATGTTTGGCCTGCTCGGTCCGAACGGCTCAGGCAAGACCAGCTCCATCCGCATGATGATCGGGATGACGATCCCCGATTCCGGCAGCGTCGAACTGTTCAATCAACCCTTTGATCGCACCGCGCTCGGCCGCGTCGGGTACCTTCCCGAAGAGCGCGGGCTTTACAAGAAGATGAAGGTGCTCGACCAGCTCGTCTTTCTCGGCCAGCTGCACGGTCTGGCGGAGTCCGTGGCTCGCACACGGGCCCTGCACTGGTGTGAGCGGATGCAAATCGCCGACTCTGTCGGCAAGCGCACCGAAGAGCTCTCCAAGGGTATGCAGCAGAAGATTCAGTTCATCGCCGCCCTGCTGCATGAGCCGGATCTGATCATCATGGATGAGCCGTTCAGCGGGCTCGACCCGGTCAACGCCACGCTCTTGCAGGACACGCTCGTCGACCTTCGCCGCGAAGGCAAGGCGATCCTGTTCTCCACGCACCGCATGGACCAGGTCGAAAAACTCTGCGATGCCATTGCCATTATCTATCGCGGTAAGCTGGTCCTCGAAGGCACCATGCGCGAGGTCAAGGGCCGCTATCCGCATAATCGTGTGCAGATGGTGTTTTCAGGCAGCGACCGTTTTCTGCAGCATCCCGCTGTGCTCGAAGCGAAGAACTACGCCGGTATCGCGGAGATCACCCTGCGCGCGCCCGAAGAGGCGCAGCAGCTTCTCGGAGCGGCCATCGCCGGCGGTGCACAAATCACGCGTTTTGAAGTGCTGGAGCCGACGCTCGAGGAGATCTTCATCGAAACGGTGAAGGGAACTTCCGCGTTCGCCGAGGCCGGAGGTGTGGTCCATGCCTAAGGAAACTCTCGCGAATGGTTTGAAGAACGTTGCGCTCGTAGCCCGCCGCGAATACCTGGAGCGTGTGCGCGCCAAGAGCTTCATCGTCATGACCGTGCTGATTCCGCTCCTGATGGGCGGCGCGCTCGGGGCGATGTACCTGATGAACCGTAATCTTGGCTCGGCGCAGCACCTGGCGGTCATCACGGACCAGCCGGCCTTTGCGGCCGACCTGCAGACCGAGCTCGCCGGTAGCCACGGGCTGAACAAGCCGGTGGTGGACGCCTACCCGCTGCACCAGGCAGGCATTCGCGAGCGGCTTGACGGTGAGCTCAAGGCGAAAGACTCCCACCTTGATGGCTATCTCGTAGAGCTTCCGGGCACAGGGACGGCAGCGCGGCCATCTTTTGAGTGGGTGCCGCGGGTGCAGTCCGACGTGATCACCCGGAGCCGTGTCGCCGATGCCGTGCGTGGTGCCCTCACACGGGAAAAACTGATCCATTCAGGCATGTCCACGCCGGAGATCACTGCACTGCTTGCCCCCATCGATCTTTCCGCGGGAAACGCGAAGAACGACCACGCCGGGACCGCTGTGGCCAGCGCCTGGGGCATGTACTTCCTGATGTACTTTGTCATCCTGTTCTACGGGATGAACGTGGCACGCTCCATCATCGAGGAAAAAACCTCGCGGATTTTTGAGGTTCTGCTGGCCACCGTACGGCCGTCGGAGATGCTGGCGGGCAAGGTAATCGGCGTGGGTTCGGTCGGTTTAACGCAGGTGGGGATCTGGATCGTGGTGGCCACGGTCGCGCTTAAGTCGCAGGCCTTCGGCCAGGACCTGCACATCCTGCCCTCTGCCGGCCAGACGGCGCTATTCGTTCTCTTCTTCGTTCTCGGCTATACGTTGTATTCCTCGATCGCCTCGGCGCTTGGGGCGATGACCAACTCCGAGCAGGAGCTGCAGCAGCTGCAGATCTTCCTCATGCTGCCGCTGATCTTCAGTTCGTTGATCATCTTCAACGTGATCACGAATCCCGACGGGCCGATCGCGCAGGTGTTCTCCTTTGTGCCGTTCACGGCGCCGCTGATCATGTACACCCGCGTCCTCGTGGGCAAGCCGGATGCGCTGGCGGTTACGCTTTCGCTGGCCGGCTTGGCGATCACGATCGCGATTGTGCTCTGGCTAGCCAGCCGCATCTACCGCGTAGGCATCCTGATGTATGGCAAGAAGCCGAACCTGCCGGAGATCATGCGCTGGCTGCGGTACAGCTAGGGATTCGTTCCATCTAGTCCGATCAGCTGCCGGTGCCTCGTACACTTGAGGGGTGCCGCGGTTTTCTTTTATACAGCGAATGCTTCTGGCTGTGCTGCCTCCCGTTGCGGCGGGCGTGATTCGTCTGCTGGGTTCAACCTGGCGGGTGCGCGACGTCGCGGCGCCAGGCACACCGCCCGGGTACACGCTGCCCGGGCCGACGGTCTTTGCCTTCTGGCATGAGTCGCTCCTCTGCTGCGCCTATCGCTTTCGTGGTCTCGGCATAGCTATCCTCATCTCGCGCTCCTTTGATGGGGAACTAATCGCCCGCACCGTCGAGCGTCTCGGCTTCCTCGCCGTACGTGGCTCCAGCACGCGCGGCGGGGCCGCAGGGTTGCGCGGCATGGCGGACGCCTACGCGGCCGGCCGCGTCTGCGCCTTCACCGCCGACGGACCCAAAGGCCCCGCCCGCATCGCGAAAGCTGGCCCGGTGCAACTGGCCGAGTTCGCCGGCGCCGCCTGGATCGGCTGCTTTCATGCCGAGCCGCGCCGAGCCTGGCGGCTGCGGTCCTGGGATCGCTTCGCCGTTCCCAAGCCGTTCACGACTGTGCGCTTCGGGTGGCCGGAGCACCTGCGCTCCCCTGATTTGGCCGCCGTGCAGCAGGCTTTGGAGCAGGCGGTCGTCCTTGCCGAAGCGCCTGGCTCGGCAGATTAGGCGGCGGAGTACCCATGTATCGTCATCCTGAGCGTAGCGAACGATCTGCTGTTTGTTCGAGGACTCCATACCCTTCAGGAGAAGGGCTCTAGATGCTGGTTTCAGACTTCGATTTTTCTCTTCCGGAGGAGCTGATTGCGCAAAGGCCCCCGGAGGTCCGCGGCACGAGCCGGATGCTGCTGCTGGAAAGAGGAACCGGCGCTACCCAGGATCGCTCCTTCGCGGATTTACCCTCGCTGCTGCAACCCGGGGACGTGCTGGTTCTGAACGATTCGCGCGTGTTGCCGGCGCGCCTCTTCGCAACCCGGTCTGGTCTACGAACGCAGGCCGGCTCGCCACGGCCCGAGGGCGCGGTGGAAGTTCTGCTGACCGAGCCGTTGGCGGCGCTAATAGACCCAGGGGCTGGCGAGGAGCTCGCCGGGCAGGTCTGGCGTGCATTGGTAAGGCCCGCAAAGAAGGTGGACGTCGGCGAGAAACTGCTGTTTGCGGCGCAGCCGGGCGAAGAGCCGCTGCTGCAGGCGGACGTGATCGCGGCCGGGGCGTTTGGGGAACGGACGCTCCGGTTTGAGCCGACAGCCGGCTTTCTGCAGATCCTGGAGCGGATCGGGCACCTGCCATTGCCGCCGTACATTCGCCGCGGCAGAACGGAGCCGAACACGGCGGAGGACCGGGAGCGTTACCAGACGGTGTACTCCTCACCGTTTAGGGGCAGCACAAAACAAAGTCCCAGATCCGATACGGGGACCGCGGAGCCAGCTCCCTCTACGCTCGGGATGCGGGGAACGGAAGCGATACAGTCGCCGGGTTCTGCGGCAGCACCGACGGCGGGGCTGCACTTTACCCCGCCGATTCTTGCCGAGCTCGAAGCACGTGGCGTGGAGACCGCAAAAATAACGCTGCACGTGGGGCTGGGTACATTTCAGCCCGTCCGTGTGGAGCGAACGGAAGGTATCCGCCTGCATGAGGAGCCCTATACCCTCAGCGAGCCCACGGCGGAGGCGCTGAACCGGGCGTACCGCGAAGGCCGTCGCATCGTGGCCGTGGGTACCACGACAACGCGCACACTGGAGCACCTGGCGCGCCAGTTCGAAGCACGATACGGCGCGCTTTCGAGCCGGAGCCCGTTGCACCTGGAGCCACACTCCGGGTCGACCGGGCTGTTTCTTTCGCCCGGCCCTGAGGGCGACGACCAGTTCCGGCTGGTAGGTGGTTTACTAACCAACTTTCATCTGCCGCAGTCGACGCTGCTGATGCTGGTAAGCGCCTTTGCGGGGCGGGAGCGAGTGCTCGCGGCCTATGCCCACGCGGTCCGGGCGCGATACCGGTTTTTCAGCTACGGCGATTGCATGTTGCTGCTGTAGTTTTGTTAGTCCTGTCGGCTTGGCAGATCGCTCGCCCGCAGCGATCTATTGCTGCTTGAGCCGGGTCTGAAACTGCTCGATCAGGGCGTGCACCTGCGCCGGCCAAGGTCTATCGCCCTGTCCGCGCAGGGTTTCGGCCCAGAGAAGGTCGCCCCGCCGGCTCTCGCGGTCGACGGTGTAAACGCGCAGGGTCGCCAGGTCGTGGTCGCCGGGGCCGAACGTTACCCCCGTCATCTCGACCGGGGTGAGCGCGATCAGCAACGTTGCCGGGCGGTCGTTGGTGCCCAACTGCTTGCCCAGACTGGCTACCAAACGGCGAAGCTGAGCCGCGGCCAGGCGATCCATCGGCTGGGTTTGGATGGAAACCTCGTGTGCGGAGGCCAAGGTTCGCTGAAATGCGGCCAGGTTACAGTGATAGGCACCGTCCATCAGCGTGCAGCTATTTGCCGGCGTCTCGTGCAGCATCTTGGGAGGGCAAGCGAAGCTTTCCCCCGCAAATCCCACGACCGAGAGGAAAGCGAACAGACGAAAGAAGGCGAGAATGGAGAAGCCGCGCATACTGCACTGTAGCGCAGACATCGCCGCGCCGGTACCGCTGGAGGTGGACAGCGGAAGTGTCCCCACGGCCTGCGACCGGTCACTTTCCACCCGGCAAGCGGTAGCCGTTGCGTCCAAGGCATCTTAAGCTGGAGAGAACGCCATGGCATCGATAGAAAAAGACCAGACCTCCGGAGCTTCCTCCACGCAATCCGGCCCGAAGCAGCCCGTGTACCTGCTGGACACGATGGCCTTTATCTTTCGTGCCTACCACGCGATGCAGCGTTCGCGGCCGATGTCCACACGCACCGGCGTGCCCACGGCGGCCACCTACGTCTTCGTGAACATGCTGAACAAGCTGCGCGAGGACTTCAAGCCGCAGTACCTGGCCGCGGTCTACGACGTGGGCCGGCCGGTGCACCGCAATGAGCTGGCGGGGCAGATGAAGGACGTGCAAAAGTTCAACATCAAAACTCAGCAGTTTGAAACCACCGAGTACGGCGGCTACAAGGCCAACCGCGTGGAAACGCCGCCGGACCTGATCCAGCAGCAGCCCTACATCCGGCGTGCGCTCGAGGCCTTTCGCATTCCGATCGTCTATTACGAGGGTTTTGAGGCTGATGACGTCATCGGCACCCTGAGCTGCCAGCTCGCGGATCTCGGGCACAAGGTCTACGTCGTTTCGAGCGACAAGGACATGATGCAGCTGGTGAACAGCAGCGTGCACATCCTGAACCCCACCAAGGACAACCTGATTCTGGACCCGGCCGGTGTCGAGGCGGCTCTGGGTGTGGTCCCGGAGAAGGTGATCGACGTTATGGCGCTGCGGGGCGATGCGATCGACAACATCCCCGGCGCGCCGGGAATCGGCGACAAGGGCTCGGTAGAGCTGATTCTACAGTTTGGCACCGTAGAGGCGGCGCTGGACGCGGCGTTGACCACGCCCGAGGCGATCAAGCGCAAGACCTACCGCGAGTCGCTGGCGAACAACCGCGACAACATCATGCTCTCCAAGGAGCTGGTGACGATTCACACGTCGGTGCCGATCGAGGCCGACCTGGACCTCATGCGCACCCCCGCCCCCGACACCGCGGCGCTGCGCAAGCTCTACACAGAGCTGGAGTTCACGACGTTGCTGAAGGATCTGGCACCCGACACCGAGGCGGTGAAGCCGGAGTATGTGGCCAACGCATCGGCGGCCGATCTGGCCGATCTGCTGCAGCGCGCCAGGCAAGTCGGACACTTGGCTCTCGCCATCAAGGAAAACGCGCAGTCTGTGAGCGAAGAGCTGGCAGCTGAGCCAGAGGTGGAAGGAGAAGGCGAAGCCGAACCGGAGCTACCGCAGACGATGTCGCTCTTCGGTGCGCCGGCGGATACCGCGGGCACAACCGTTGCGGGGACTGAGGCGCCCGTCGATCTGGCCTGCCGGATCGGGCTTGCCGTGGAGGCGCTGTTGGGCATCGAAGCCGGGCTGGAGGCACCGGGTCTGCGTGAGGCCCTCGAAGACGCCTCGCTGCCGAAGCAGGTACATGATCTCAAAGCCGTGCTGCGCGCGATGGAGCCGCACGGCGTGATGTTGGCGGGCGCAATTACCGATGTGATGTTGGAAAGCTACCTGCTCAACCCGACGCATGGGTCGCACACGCTGGTCGATATCGCCGCAAGGTCAACCAGCCGGGCGCTGATTCATCAGCCTAGCAAGGAGAACCCGGCAGATCCGGAGCGCCTGCCGGAGGCGGCGGCCGCGATTGCCCGCCTGGCCGAGACGCTGCGGGAACAAATCGCGGAGGCGGCTCCGGTGGAGCACCATATCCCCGCCGATGAGCCCGGTCTCGGCGGTGCCATGACGACGGAGATGCTGTTCGCCGACGCCGGTGCTGTCGCAGAGCAGCGGCCGCTGGCTGAGCCGGCCGGGTCTGGCGAACAGGTCGCGGCGCTCCATGAAAATTCACCGCTGACCGAGGTCTACCGGCAGATCGATCTGCCGCTGGTGCCGGTTCTGCTGCGCATGGAGCGCGCCGGCGTGCGTGTGGATCTGTCGCTGCTGGGCGAGATGGGATCGCGGCTGGCGGTGATGATCGACGACCTTGCCGAAAAGGTCTATGCCAGTTCGGGGCACCGCTTCAATATCAACTCGCCCAAGCAGCTAGGCGATGTTTTATTCAACAAAATGGAACTACCGAAGCCGCTGAAGTACGGCAAGGGCAAGGTAATCTCCACGGCGCAGGACATTCTGGAGGACCTCGCACAGCACCATGAGGTACCGATGATGGTGCTTGAGCATCGTCAGCTGCAAAAGCTGAAGTCGACCTACCTCGATCAGCTGCCGGTGCTGGCCGATGCCGGTGGCCGGGTGCACACCACCTTCAACCAGGTAGGTACGGCGACGGGCCGGCTGAGTTCCACCAATCCCAATCTGCAGAACATCCCCATCCGCACAGCTGTGGGCCGTGAGATCCGGGCCGCCTTTATCGCGGCTCCGGGAAATCTGCTGATGTCGGCGGATTACTCGCAGATCGAGCTGCGATTGATGGCCCACTTCTCCGGCGATCCGCTGCTGGTCGATGCCTACCGCACCGGCAAGGACATCCACACGCTCACCGCCGCGGAGGTCTTCGAGGTAGACGCCGCCACCATGGACAAGGAGACACGCGCCCGGGCGAAGGCGGTGAACTTCGGTATCGTCTACGGCATCTCGCCGTTTGGTTTGGCGGCAAATCTGGGCATCGATCAGAAGACCGCCAAGGAATACATCGAGCGATATTTTGCGCGGTACAAGGGCGTAGCCGAGTTCATCGAACGCACGCTGGCCGAGGTGCGCAGGACCCAAGCGGTGCGCACGGCCTTTGGTCGCCTGCGGCCGATTCCGGACATTCAGTCCCGCAACTCCAACCAGCGCGGCTTTGCCGAACGCACCGCAGTGAACACGCCTTTGCAGGGGACCGCCGCGGACCTGATCAAGCTCGCGATGATTCGTATCGACAGCGAAATGCGCCGGCGCGAGCTGCGCTCGCAGATGACGCTGCAGGTGCACGACGAGCTGCTATTCGATGTCGTGCCGGAGGAATCCGACGAGATGCAGACACTGGTCAAGGAGCAAATGGAAGGCGTAGCCGAGTTCCGAGTGCCGATTGTGGCCGAGGTCGGCGTGGGGCAGAACTGGCGCGATATTTAGGGGCGAAATCCCACGCTCCAAGGGCGCGAACAGGCAGTAGCCCTTAGCAGGCGGTGGCGAGGATCTCCGCCGCGTTCGGAAGCGTCGCTCGCCGCGACGGACGTTTGGTGGTGGCGTGCACCGGAGCGGATCTGCCGGGCATACTTTGGCCGTCCCAGCGCTGCACCAGGCGCTGTAGAGCCCCAAAGCAGGTCACATCCAACCTATGGGGAACGTCGTAGGCCAGGATGTCCAGGATGTCACTGGCGGCCAGGCCGACACGGTAGGGACGGTCTTCGGCCATGGCGGCGTAGCAGTCGGAAAGAGCGATGATGCGTGATTCCAAAGAGATTTGGTGCGCTTGCAGACCGTAAGGGTAGCCCGAGCCGTCGAGCCGTTCATGATGTTCGGCGGCGAGAACGGCGATCTCGCGAAAGGCGCTCACGCGCTGCAGGATGGATCCTGAAAGAGCAGGATGCCTGGTGACCACGGTCCACTCCTTGGGCGTGAGCTTTCCACGTTTATCGAGGATCCGGTTCGGAACGGCCAGCTTGCCGATGTCGTGCAGAAAGGCCGCGCGGCGCACAAGGGAGAGGCGCTCCGGCGTGAGGCCGAGCTCCTGCGCGACCTGGACGGCGATCTCGGTCACCCCCAGGGAGTGACTGTAGGTAAAGGGTGATTTGGCGTCGACGACGTTGCCGAACGCCTCGCAGATGCTGTCCACGCGCTCCGGCGTGAGGGGGGAGCAAACGCCGGGATCCTGCCGCAATACCTCGGCGCGTGTCTCTTCCACGTCAGAGGAGTGGCAGTGTTGCCAGAGTCTGCCCGAGGTGTGGAGGGATTGAGCGGCGCGCACGACGTCGACGTCAAACCACGTGCCGCGCCGGCTGCGGATCATCTTAAGCGCGGCCTCGGAGCCGGATTCACAGGCAAAGGCATCCAGCGTCTGCGCTACGGCGCATATGCGGCTGAGTAGCGGAATCGCCTTGCCGCGATGTCCGGAGGGCAGGCCGGTACCGTCCCAGCGCTCGTCGATGTGGTAAACCGCCTCGATGGTCGGGCCCGTCATCCCCAGGTCCCGCATGATCTGGGTACTGCGCGAGCATTGCATCGCCCATTCCTGACGGGGATCCGCGTCGAGTGACGCCGTTGGCCCGAGTTGACGGCCGATGTGGGCGGGAAGAGGCACCTCGGGCAGAACCTCGCGCCAGATCCGTTCCAGTAGCAGCGGATTGCTGCCCAGCGCGGCGGCCATGATGCCGGGCTGCGGACGCGCTGCACCCATGATCCGTGAGAGGCGTGCCACGTTATCGGAACATCCGATGTCTTTCAATAAAAGGGCATAGAAGAGACTGGTCAGGTCGGTTTCGGGCACGTCGAGAGCGGTTGCCAGGCGCATGCCGATCACGCAGGTGCGCAGGCTGTGGCCGGGAACCGCGCCTTCGGTCAGGTCCAGCGCGAAGGTTAGGGCAGAGATGACCTCCGAGAGCGAAACCGCACCCTCGTCGTAGGAGATCGCTTGACCGTAGCTGGCGGAGGTGTCCAAAGGCTTCCTTGATGCGGCGAAGATGCGAGCAGCCCTGTCCTGCAGCTCGTCAAAGATTGTTTTACCGACTGCTTCAGCTTGCTGGCTGCCGGAGGGTTTGGCTATGCCCCTTTGTGCGGGTTAGGACCACGAAGGAGGCATTACCATCGGAAGACCGCTCTAAACCTGGACAGCGGAAGGCAACACCTCCGGCATTCGCGGCAGGCTTGCCGCCAGGGATGGCACGCCGAAAATGGAGCTGTTCGGGTACAATCGAGGCGAACAGGCCGTTGAACGGCCTTGCATGGGAGCAGGATTGCACTACGGCAGTTTGAGGAACAGAGCAGGGACGCGCCCGCTCACGATCGCGGCAGGTTTGGGCGTTTCGCTCGCGTTGCTGGGCTGCGGCCAGCAGTATCGTCCGGTCGTGAGTGCGATCAATCCCGTTGGGCCGGCAGCCCAACCCACGAAGTACGCCATCGCGGTCTCAAGCCCCAGCGCGAATGTCGGCGGTTTGCTTTCAATTATCGATTTTTCAGGCGATACGATCCTAGCTACGCCGCAGGTCCTGCCCTCGCCGACATACTTTACGATCTCAACAGGTGCCGCCGAAGGCTATGCGGTCAATGCACAGAACTCGCTGAGCACCGTTCCCATTGGGTCGCCTACCACCCTGTTGACCAGCTTGGTGGTCCAGACAGCGCTCCCCCCCGGCGCCAATGCACCCAGTCTGAGCGCCTTCACGCTCGGTTCCACGTCACGGCTGTTTGTTCCCGAGATCGGTCGCTCGTCGGTGGCCGTGTTGAGTGCCGCGAGTCCGGCATTGCAGCAGGAGATCGGGGTCGGGGCCAACCCGGTGTACGTTGTGGGGGCGGACGGCACGCCCCGAGCCTATGTCCTCAGCACAGGAACGGGAACCACGGCCGGTCAGGCGGCAGCCATCGAAGGGACCAGCCTTGGCATCTCCGCCACGATCACGGTAGGGATCAACCCGGTGTACGGCGTAGAGACCGCCGACATACACCGTACCTTCATCCTCAATAAAGGATCGGGGACGGTCTCCGTCATCAATGTGACCAACAACGCTCTGGACAATGCAAATCCGGTCATTCCAGCGATGGGAACGCTGGGCGTCAATCCGGTGTGGGCGGATTTTTCCGCGATCACGAATCAGCTTGTCGTGCTGAATGCCGGCAACGGCACATCGCCGGGAACCCTAAGCATCATCAGTATTCCCCTGTGCAGCGCGCTGGCGGTCTCCGGCAACAGCACCTGCAATCCGGCCAACCCCGCCGATGCCGCCACGTTTGGCACGGTGCTGGCGACGGTGCCGGTGGGTGTAAACCCCTCGATGGTTTCCGTGCTGGCGGACGGCACGCGGGCCTATGTGGTCAATCAGGGCAGCAGCACGGTCGCCGGTTCAGTCAGCGTGGTAAATCTGGCTAGTGGGACGGTGACGGCCACCATCCCGGCAGCCACGTTGTACAACGCGGACGGCACAGTCAACCTGACCGGTACGCCGGTCTGCCCGGACGGCAGCAGTCTCACCTGCGTCTTTGGCCATCCAAGCACGGTAGCCGCGACCACAGGGACCCCGACGGGTAAGGTCTACTTCACGTCGCCGGACAGCAACTATATGACGGTCCTCGAGACCGACACGGACACCGTGGACACGCACGTGAATCTACAGGGAGCGGGCGTTCGCGTCCGGGTGTCAGCACCGTAATTGATTCGGCGGAGTTGACTCGGCTCGCCAATGTTCAATTCATAAAAGAGAGGCCCCTGATTGCGTCAGGGGCCTCTCTACGCAGGGCCGTTCGTGGTTAGGTTCCGGCCAGAAGAATCGGAGGCGTAGGGCTGGCTGCGCCACCCTCGGCCTCTTCGGTGACGCCAAATCCCTTGGCTTGGAGGTTGCGGGGCAGCACAGGGAGCACCACCGCGGCGTTGCCGCTCGCGTCAGGCCGGAAGAGGCCAGCCGCCACGGGATTTCCGGAGGCGGGCAGCAGCCAGAGCTCATACGTCTTGCCGGGCGCCACCGGTTGCAGATTGGAGGCGACGAAGACCAGAGAGCCTCGCGCGGCGTCATACGCGGCGTGACCTTGCGGCTTGGCCGGAACACCGGGTTTTGCCGGGATCTGCAGGGTCACCTGCATGGCGTGCGGGTCAGTCAGGGTATGCAAAACCTCGCGAGCCTGCGCCACCTCGGCATCGGAGCGGTGAAGCTGGTCGAGCGCCAAGGATTCCGTGGCGATCTGCTGCTTCAGGAACGATTCCTCGTGCAACCGCCAGCCGATGGTGGCCGCAAGGCCGGCAGCGACGGCCCAGCCCACCCAGGACCAGCCGGCGTTGCCGGAACGTCGGGCGATAGGGACATCGCTGTTTCCCGCAGCCGTCTCCCGGCCGCGCGAGGTGGAGACCTCGGCGGGAACAAACTTGGGCTCGCGGGCGATGGCCGATAATAAGCGCTGTCGCGACGCCGGCGGGGGTGCCTGGGCGGGCGAGGTTAAGGCCAGCGCGGCCATATCCCCGTGCAGCCGGCCCACAGCCTCGCTGCAGATCTTGCAGAAACGCAGATGTGCGGCAATCTCGGCGGTCTCTTGCGACGGCAGCATCGCCAGGGCAAACAGCGCGAGATCGTCTTCCGGAATGTGATTGGTGACCGTCATGCGCCGAATGCCTTTCTCAGCGTCAACAGTGCGCTGCGAATACGAGTCTTTACCGTGCCAAGGGGATCGCCAGTCATGGCGGCGATCTCGGTATGGGTGAGGCCGTCGAAAAACGCCATTTCCAGGGTTTTTCGCTGTTCAACCGGCAGTTGCAGGATGACGGCGCGCGCGCGCTCCATCATGTTGTTCCGCTCAGCCTCTTCGGCCAGGTTGAACGGTGAGGCAAGCGCGATGTCTTCCACCGGGTCAGTGGGACGCCGACGCCGCAGCGTATCGATGGAGCGGTTACGTGCTACGACGGCCAGCCAACCGCCGAGACTTCCCTTCGTCTCTAAAAAACTGCCAGGGCTGCGCCAGACCTGCATGAAGATCTCCTGCAGCACATCTTCCGCAGACGCCGTATCCCTCAACACACGAAGGGCGACCGAGTAGACGACTTTTGAATAACGATCAAAGAGGGAAGCCATGGCGGCCTCATCTCCTCGGCGTACGCGATCCAGCAACATTGCGTCGCTGTTCGCGCTGGCTGCGCCTTCCGCCCTCTCTATCGCTCTATTCATATAACGCACCTGACGGCTCAGCGGATTCCGGCTAAGCCAAGTGTTTCTGCAGCACGGGCCACCCATCGTAGCGGCCGTTGCTCGGCAGAGTGAAAGTTCTGTAACGGAACGAGTGTAGCCCAAAGCCGGCTCAAACGGGCAATCGGAAGATAAGCTGGACTCGTATACCCAAATCCATGATCAAGACAATCCAAGACAATCCACGATCAAGCCAATCCATGATCAAGACGCCTGAAACTCCCTCACGTTCAGCCAAGCTTCGGCTGGACAAACTTTTGGTGGATCGAGGCCTGGCAGCCTCCCGTGAACGGGCACAGGCGCTGATCCTTGCCGGCCGTGTGCTGGTGAGCGAGCAGCGTCAGGACAAGCCCGGTACCGCCGTGCATCCGGAAGCGGCCATCCGCCTGCTGGGCGAAGACATGCACTACGTCTCGCGGGGAGGACTGAAGCTGGAGGACGCCCTGACGGCGTGGGGCATCGAGGTCCAGGGGCTCCCCTGTGCGGACATCGGCGCCTCCACGGGCGGCTTCACCGACTGCCTGCTGCAGGCGGGCGCGGCCTCCGTGCTGGCAGTGGACACAGGCTACGGCCAGATCGCGCACAAGCTCCGCGTGGACCCGCGGGTGCACCTGCTGGAGCGCACCAACGCCCGCACGCTCACGGCCGGTGCCCTCATCACTCAGGCTCAGGCGGCAGGGCAGGGTGTACCCCGCTTCTTTGCGATGGACGTCTCGTTCATCGGCGCAACTTTGGTGTTGCCGGCCGTGGTGGGCGCGCTTTCGCCGCCCGGCCGCCGCTGGCAAGGCGAGGCCGTGATCTTGGTGAAGCCGCAATTTGAAGCCGGCCGCGAACATGTCGGCAAAGGCGGCATCGTGCGCGATCCCGAAGCGCACCAACTGGCGGTGGAACGCGTCCGCGAGGCCGTGATAGCGCTCCTCGGCACGGTTCAGGATGTGCGCGATTCGCCCATTCTGGGCATGGAAGGCAACCGCGAGTTCCTGCTGCATGCCCGTTTCGGCGATGCCCTCCGGCCGCCGCCCGCGCCGTAACCTCCCCCGCACCGTGGTTCCCCCTGTGAGGCCGAAGCGCGTCTTCGTTCACGGGATGGAGCGAAACGGTCTTCCTTCGCGCGTACACTGGAGGTCGCATGCCTTTAGCCGCCATCGTCTCCAAGCCCCACAAGCCGGAGCTGGAGCAGATCCTGGCCGACCTGCTCACCTGGCTCTCCAGCCATGACTTCTCGTTCGTGCTGGACCCTAATAGCGCAGGGTATCTCCGCCGCGAAGACCAAGCTGTGGACCGCACCGAGATGCCGCAGCGGGCGCCCGACATCGTGATCACGCTGGGCGGCGACGGCACGCTGCTCTCCGCGGCGCGCGCCTTTGCCTACACCGATGTCCCTCTGCTCGGCGTCAACCTGGGCTCACTGGGCTTCCTGACCGAGGTGCCGCTGTCCGAGATCTACGCCACGCTGGAGGCCTGGCTCGCGGGCAAGGGCGTGCTGGATACCCGCAGCCTCATGCATACCGAGCTGCAGCGCGAAGGGCGCACCTTTCGCCGCTGGGACGCGCTCAACGACATCGTGCTCGCCAAGGGTTCCATCGCCCGCATCGGCGAGTACGCCATCGAGCTCGACGGCCAGTTTGTCGCCCGCTTTCGCGCCGATGGCATCATCGTCTCCACGCCGACGGGCTCCACGGCCTACACGCTGGCGGCCAACGGCCCCATCCTCATGCCGGCGGTCGATGCCCTGGTGCTCACGGCCATCTGCCCGCACCTGCTCACCATCCGGCCCATCGTCGTCCCGGGATCGTCCGAGATCGCCGTCACCGTGGATGTGGTGCCGCATGAAACCTACATCACCGTGGACGGGCAGGAGGTAGTGGAACTACTGCTGAACGACCGCATCGTCTGCCGCCGCTCGGACTACTCGGTCAAGCTGCTCCGCATGCGGTCCAATGGGTTGTTCAACGTGCTGCGCTCGAAGCTGAGCTGGGGCGAGCAGTAGAGCCGGTCCCCCCATCCGTGTGCTCCGCACTTGGCAATCAGCCGAAGCAGAACGAAACGCCGAGGCACAACGAGCCCAGCGGAACGCCTGGGCGAATGCGTCGCGGCACAAAGGGCCATTGCACACAAAAGGGCCGTTGCGCATTAGGGGCCGTTGCGCATCCAAGTCTGAGGCACGTCAGGAGCCCAACTGGCACGTCAGGAGCCCCAACTGAATCGCGGAGCGCAGCAGATGAGCAAGAGTCTCGGCAAGGGTGTCCTTGCAGGTGTAGTCGGTGGTTTGGTCGGTTCGGTCGCCCTGCGCGCCTGGATGACCGCCATGAGCTATCGGCACAAGGACACCTTCATGCCTGATCAAAATGGCCCCGCCCACCAGGTCGGCGCTCTCGTCTTTACCCGACTGACAGGCAAGCCGCTTACCGGACCTTCGCGGGTCATCGGGGGTGAGATCGTTCACTACGCCTTTGGCGCCGTGAACGGTGGCTTTTACGGCGGCTTGGCCGAGTACCAGCCCTGGGTGACGGCCGGCACGGGCGCGCTCTTCGGCACGGGCGTCTTCCTCGCCGCCGACGAGTCCTCCATGCCTCTGCTCGGCCTGATCCCACCACCCTGGACAGAAACGCCCGCCGCGCAGCTGGAGCACTGGGCCGCGCACGTGGTCTTCGGTGTGGTCAGCGAACTCACCCGCCGCAGGATGCGCCAAATCCTCTAAGTGTTCGAGAGGGCAAAGCAATCCAGCAACGAGCCGATAAGTAAACAAATGCGATCTCTTGGTACAAATTAAGGCGGTGCTCTGCTGCTCACGTTGGAATAGGTGGTTCGGTCCTACCAAGTGTTCACAAAGGATTCGAATGCTGAGCAGACGTTTGGCGCGCAATAGCGTTCTCTGGGCAACATCAGCGCTTTTATCAGGTCTAGGTGTTCGCGGAGCCTACGCTGAATGCCAGTTCAAGGACACGATCTCCAACAATGCTGTGACGTACCGCTTTTCATCGGACGAGACTCCTTTGGGACGGCGCTTAACGATCACGATGTCCTTTCGCGTTGAAGCTGGTGTGCCGACCACGATAGAAGTCCCGTCTGAGTTCATTGGTGAGCTTCGCATCGTGAGTCCAAGAGGTGATTTGAAGCGGGACACAACCTCTGGAGAGGTTACGGTGTCCGCTTCGAGATCAAGCGTAGTCACCCTGGCCTACACGCTCCGCAATGGCTGGTCAGGTCCCCTTGTCCACCCACATGAGTTCCAGCCCGTCATCCTCCCGCAATACGCGGAAGTCACGGGCGACAAAACCCTCTTGTGGCGTAAACGTGATCAGGACGCCCAAGTCACAGTGAACTTCGACTGGCAAGACCTACCTCCCACGTGGGCTGTAGCAACGAGTTTCGGTGTTGCGTATCCCATGGCCGCCCAAGTTCCCGGCCAAACTACATCGCCTCCGAAGGATCGCTGCCAGACGTACAGTGGACCCTGGACCGGCGTAAACCAAGCGCTCTTCGCGGCAGGAGACTTTCGACTGCATCCATTTCCAGATCGGTCGTAAGCCCGGCATATTGGCTGTTCGCGGAGCATGGAGCTTTCCAGATGACGAGGCAGCTGAAGAGATCGGGAAAACCATTAGCTTGGTCCGTGACTTCTGGCATGATGATGCCTTTCCGTTCTTTCTAGTGACGTTACAGCCGTTTGATCAGGACCACGGCAGCAGTGACGGAACGGCCTACACGGATGCATTCTGGATGTACGTCTCTCGTAAAGACAACATTAACGGCCTTCTCGGCCAGTTGGCTCATGAGGCTTTTCATGCCTGGAACCCACTCAAAATGGGGTACCTGTCCACCACAGAATACGAGAAGACCAAGTGGTTCAAGGAAGGCTTCACTGAGTACTACGCCCAGAAGCTCACCCTTGCCGGTGGGGAGCGGAGCGCTGAACAGGTTGTCGCTTCGACGAACAAAGACCTGCTCGCTTTTCCTTCCTCAACGAATGAGTACGTACGAGGACGTGTCATCGCGCTTTGGCTTGATGCTGCTATACGAGAGCAGTCAGCAGGTCAGCACTCCCTAGACGACGTGATGTTCCGTATGGTCCGAGATCGCCAGGAGCCGCTAACCGAGGAGCGCATTTACTCCACTATCCAGCCATACATCTCAGCGGATCAGCTCTCGGCGTTGAAGAACGCAGCAGATCACGGTGGCGACCTTCCAGCACCAGCCAAGATTCCAGGACTGGGGCGCTGTTATCACGCGGTGCATGGAGAATTTCCCACTTTCGATCTGGGACTAGACTTCAGCGCATCGCGAGCAGCGAAAGCGCTTTCAGGGGTGAACCCGAGCGGACCGGCTTACAAAGCTGGACTGCGAGATGAGCAGCCAGTAGTGGCTTGGGACATTGATCGTGGCAATACGGCAAGATTAGCGACAGTCACTGTGCGTATCGAAGGGCAGGAGCGAAGGATCTCGTTCAGCCCCACCGGTAAAGCGACAACAGCATGGCAGTACCAATCGGGGACAAGCGCCTGTTCCGCTCAGAGCTGACCTCCAAGGCCGATGGTCCCTACAAATGCTGTTGTCAAAACAGATCTTGCCGAAACTGCCGCCTCACATCAGCCGCAGCAGAACCTGGTTCACCACCAGCGCCGCGACGTAGGCCACACCGGTCATATAGCAGAACTGCAGCGCAGGGAAGCGCCAGCTGTTCGTCTCACGCCGCACGATGGCGAGCGTGGACGTGCATTGCATTGCGAAGGCAAAAAACACCACCAGCGCCACTGCCCCGCCTAGCGTCATGTCGTGCCGCAGCGCCTGTTGCAAACCAAGCGCGTGCGTAGCGGGGTCCACGCCGTACAACGTACCCAGGGTGCCGACAATGACCTCGCGCGCCACGATGGAACTCAGCAGCCCAATACCGATCTTCCAATTGAAGCCCAGCGGATGCAGCACCGGCTCAATCCACAGCCCAAGCCGCCCGATCAGGCTCCCCGTGAGCTCGGCAAAGTGGCCGCCGTGAATCGGCAGCACGCTGAGCAGCCACACCAAAAACGTGACGCCCAGGATGATTGTGCCGGCCTTGTGCAGAAACAGCTTGGCGCGGTCATAGACGCGCAGCGAGAGCGCCCGCGGCGTGGGCCAGCGGTACTGCGGCAGCTCCAAAATGAACGGGGTCGGCGATGCCTTCAGGACCGAACTCTTCAGCAGGCGCGCCGTAATCAACGCCGCCAGAAAACCCAAAGCATACAGGCTCAGCATCACCATCGCCCGCAGCCCGATCAGGTGGCCGAAGAAACTGCGGTCGGGGATAAAGGCCGCGATGATCAGCGTATACACCGGCAGTCGCGCCGAGCACGTCATGAAGGGAGCGACCAAAATCGTCGCCAGCCGTTCGCGCTTGTTTTCAATGGTGCGTGTGGCCATGATCGCCGGCACCGCGCAGGCGTAGGCCGAAAGCAGCGGAATAAATGCCTTGCCGTTCAGCCCGATGGAGCGCATGGCGCGGTCGGCGATCAACGCGGCGCGAGCCAGGTAGCCGGAGTCCTCCAGGATGCCAATAAACAGAAACAACAGCAAAATCTGCGGCAGAAACACCAGCACGGACTGCACGCCGTTCCACAAACCATCGCGCAGCAGCGGCCGGAGCCAGTTGTCGGGCAGCGCATTGGCCGCGGCCGCGCCCCAGTCGGTCAGCAGCTTGCCCAGACCGTCCGAGAGCGGCTGACCCAGCGTAAAAACGACCTGAAACACCGCGATCACCACAGCCAGAAATACCAGCGGACCCCAAAAGCGGTGCAGCAGCACGCTGTCCAGCCGGCGTGTCCACAGATGGGCCTCCGGCGCGCGATAGGCGGTGCGCTGCGATACCTGCGTGGCCCACTTGCGGCTCGCCGCCGGGCTTTGCAGCACGGGCAGGCGCAGCGACTGCGGGCGCTGTTCGACCGCTTCGCTCAGGCTGTGTAGGTAGCTGGAGATCAGATCCAGACCCGTGCCGCGAGCGCTCGAGATCAACGCCACAGGGTGCCCCAACTCCTGCGAAAGCGCCAGGGGATCGAGCTTGCCGCCCCGTTGCTCGAGCAGGTCGCTCATGTTCAGCAGCACCATGGTCGGCAGGCCGAGCGAAAACACGGTTTGCGCGAGCATCAGCTGACGGTTCATGTGGACGGAGTCCAGCACCAGCAAGATAGCGTCCGGCGGGGGCACACCCGGCATCCGCCCGGTCAGGACGTCGACCGCGACGCGCGCATCTTCAGAGTAGGTCGCGAGCGAATAGATGCCGGGTAAATCGATGCACGTAAGGTCGGGCCGCCCGATGCCCTTCATGCGCCCGGAGTGGTGCTCCACGGTCACACCGGGGTAGTTGCCGACCTTTTGCCGCAGACCGGTGAGCCGGTTAAAAAGGGTGGACTTCCCGCAGTTCGGCGGCCCGATCAGTGCGATATTGCGAACGCGGCTGGGGGTGCCGGCGGGAGCGGCCTCGATGGGGTCGGCGACCGTTGTGTGGCAGCTCATGGTGTCGCCCTGCCGCTCTTCCGGATTTTGGCGATCTTTGCCAAGGGCGCGGCCAGGGGCGCGCCGAGCTCGATCAGGATGTGGCGGGCCGTTTCGTTGCGCAGCCCAACCTCGATGCCGTCAATGCGGTACACCGTGGGATCGCCGGCCGGCGCGCGCCGCAGCACCTCAAAGGCCGCCCCGGGAAGAAAACCCAGATGCGCCAGATGATCGCTGATGTCCTCAGGAAGGTCGAGCCGCTCCAGCGTTCCCGAGCCGCCAACCCGTACCTCGCTTAAAATCGTCACGCTACCGCCCCGTCTCGATCTGGGACCGGATCGGTCCAAGATCATCATACGCCCAGAACGGCAGGCGCACGGGTACCTCGACGGGAGAGGCCAGCGTGAATCTTAAGAGGAGGAGGGTGGTGATGGTGCGCCCGGAAGGAGTCGAACCTCCGACCTACTGGTTCGTAGCCAGTTGCTCTATCCAGCTGAGCTACGGGCGCACATTGCAAACATCGGCAACTCCGTCAGAATACCGGAGATGCGGCTGAGGATCAAGGGCTTGGGACGTCCTCGCGCCATACGGCATTTCGACGCCAGCCCGCACTTCGCGGCCGGGCTCAACTACTTGGCAATGGCCGGCGTCGTGGCGGGCTCGGCCGGCGGCTGGTCGGGCAGCAGGGAAACCCGCTCGGTCAAGTCCAGGCCGGTGCGGCGGAGCAGGCCGTGGATCACCGCTTCGGTTAAGCGGGAGGCGTCGAACTCTATGCGAACGGTGTGCGCGGCTTCGTCCACGCCCAGGCTGCGGATCCCGTAGACCTCGCGCACCCTGGCCAGCGCCATGCCGGTAGCCTCACCGGGCGGCCGGCCATAGCGGTACATCACATCCAGCTGTGTCATGGGCCTCATGCTAGCAGAGCGTGGGGCCGAATTCACTCACCCGGCCGCCGCCACCCTCCGCTCAGCCGGCGAGCTTTCGCAGCGAATCCAGGATCTCCGGGCTGGTCCAGTCCTGCGGTCCGATGAACTTGCGCCGGATCACGCCATTCTTGTCGATGAGATACGTCTCCGGGAAGCGGTGTGTGCCGTACAGCGCGTTGGACTGGCTGGCCGCGTCGAACACCGAAAACAACGGCAGCGGGCGGCGCTGCAGGTAGGCGCGGTAGTTGGCCACATCGTCCTCCGTGTCCACGGCGATCACCTTCACCTGCGGCAGCTGCTGTTGCATGGCCTCCAGCGAAGGCATCTCCGCAAGGCACGGCGCGCACCAGGTGGCCCAGAAATTCAGCAGAACCACCTGTCCGCGCAGCGACCGCAGATCGACGGCGTGCTGGCCGTCATCGAGGGAAAACTGCGGGGCGGTGCGCCCCAGCTGCTCCGGATGCTCGCCGCGGTCGCAGCCGGTGGCCAGAAGGGTGAGCAGAAGGGCGCCGCAAGCTGCCCGTTTGCCGCCGAAGCTGAGGGGTGTGATCATCGCTTTCTATAATACGAAGCTGTGCCCAGCAGTCCCGACAATCCTGACCAAACAAAACGCCCGCCCGCCCGCAGCTACACCCCGGTGCTTGGCCTGTTCGGCGGCGGCGAGCCGCGGCCGATCGTCGCCCCGCCGCCTCACACGGCCGAACGCCTCGCCGGCGGGCCCGGCCCGCAACCGGGCCCGAAACCCAGCCCGCAGCCCGGCCCTCAACCCGGCCCAGAGCCTGGCCCAGAGCCCGGCCCAGAGCCGTCGCTCCAGCTCTCCGTGATCGTGCCGGCCCGGAACGAGGAGCCAAACCTCCCCGCCTGCCTCGGGAGCTTGCTGGCTCAGAACGAGCCTATCTTCGCCCTCGGTACGGACTGGGAGCTCATCGTGGTGGACGACGACTCCACCGACGGCACGCGCCGGATCGCGGAGGCGCTGGCGCAAACGCATCCGGGCGTGCGCGTCCTTTCCGCACCGCCGCTCACGGACCTCAAAGCCGCCGACGCGCTCACGGGCAAAAACAACGCCTGCTGGGCCGGAGCGCAGGCCGCCGCCGGCAAAAACCTGCTGTTTACCGATGCCGACACGGTGCACGAGCCCGGCGACCTGCGCCGGGCACTCCACGAAGCCGAACGCAACGAGGTCGCCCTGCTGTCCTATTCGCCGCGGCAGATCCTGCACGGCGTCGCGCAGCACACGGTGATGCCGCTGATCTTTGCGGAGCTCGCGAGCGCGTATCCAACCGCAAAGGTGAACGACCCGGCCGACAGGATCGCCGCCGCCAACGGCCAGTTTCTCCTCGTCGAGCGCGGCGTCTACTTCGCCGCGGGCGGCCACCGTGCGCTGGGCCGCGCGGTGCTGGAGGATGTGGAACTGGCCGCCCGGATCAAGCGCGCGAAGAACACCATCCGCCTGCGCTATGCGCCCGAGGCGCTCTCCACGCGCATGTACCGTGGCTTCGGCGACATGGCCGAAGGTTGGACCAAGAATCTCGCGGCCCTGTTTCCGCACGCGCTGCGGCTGGCGCTGTTTCGCCTGCTGGATCTGCTGCTCCTGCTCCTGCCCATCCTGCTGCCCGTGCTGCCGTATCTCGTGCGATGGCAGCGCATTGCGATTCTGGCGCTTTGGGTTCGGTCCGTGGTGCGCTTCTATCAAAGGGTCGCAAGGGCGCACTTCCCGGTTCTGGACACGGCGATCTCCCCGTTCGGCCTGCCCCTTTTCATCTACCTGCTGACGGCGAGCTGGATACGGCATCGCCTGCTGCACAGCGTGCGCTGGAAGGGCCGCGAATACCGCACCTGATCTAGGCCCGGGAAATCTCGGCCCGGGAACCGGATGCGCGCCGCCCGGCATCTAGCATGTTGTACCCGAACGTGTCACTCGAACGCGAAAACCCATGATCCTGCTCACACGAAAAGCCGACTTCGCCGCCGCTCACTATTACTGGAACTCCGCCTGGAGCGAGGAAGAGAACCGCCGTGTCTTCGGCAAATGCAGCAACCGCCACGGCCACGGCCACAATTACACACTGGAGGTCACGGTCAGGGGTGAGGTCGATCCCACCTCCGGTTTTGTCGTGGACCTGAAGGACCTGAAGGACGTCATGGAGCGCGAGGTCGTCTCGGTTTATGACCATCGCCACCTGAATCATGAGGTGCCGGAGTTCCAAACGGTGCAGCCGACCACCGAAAACATCGCGCTTTCCATCTGGCGGCGGCTGGACGGCAAGGTACCCGGTGCGCAACTGCACCGTGTGCGCGTGTACGAGGCCCCCGATCTCTTCGCCGATGTCTATGGGGAAACCGCATGAGCACGGCCGCCGTCTCCGCTACCCCCTCACGCGCCGTGGCGCATCTCAGCCGCCGTTACCGATTCTCCGCCTCGCACCGCCTGCACGTGGGCACGCTCGGTGACCGGCGCAACCGCGAGCTCTTCGGCAAGTGCAACAACCCGTTCGGCCATGGGCACAATTACTTCGTGCAGGTCACGCTCGCCGGTCCCGTCGATGCAGCCACCGGCATGGTCGTGAACCTGGCCGATCTCGACGCGTTTGCCGCTACGGAACTGCTGGCGTGCTTCGATCTTAGTAATCTGAATGAGCTGCCGGGCTTCCGCACCCTTGTGCCGAGCACCGAGAATCTCTGCTTCGTCCTCTGGGAGATCTTTGCGCGGTTCGCCGGGCCGCATCCGCCGGCGAAGCTTGTCCGCCTGCGCGTGGAGGAGACGGACAATAACGCCTTTGACTACTTTGGCGAGGGCGAACCGGTGCCTTCGCTGCCCGATGCATAGAAAGGCCGTCTCCAGCAAAATGAAGATCACCGAACCCATCGAATCTCCAGTACCGGCGGAGCCGAACGGCCTAGTACATCCCGGCCGGACAGCTGCGGAGCAGGCCCTCGCCGCCGAAGACCTCACGCTCAAGCAGGCGAGCCTGCGCGAAATCTTTGCCGAGGTGCTCACACGCATCGGCGAGGACACCGCCCGTGACGGCCTGGTGAACACACCCGCGCGCATGGCAAAATCTCTGCAGTTCCTCACCCACGGCTACCACCGCACCGTGGACGAGGTGATCCACGGAGCCCTGTTCGATGTGGACTATGACGAGATGGTGATCGTGAAAGAGATCGAGTTTTACTCCCAGTGCGAGCACCATCTGCTCCCGTTCTTCGGCCGCGCGCACGTGGCCTACGTCCCACAGGGCAAGGTAATCGGCTTAAGCAAGATTCCGCGCATCGTGGACGTTTTTGCCCGTCGTCTGCAGGTGCAGGAGCGGCTGACGCGCGAGATCGCCGAAGCCATCGAAGACGCCATCCAGCCGCAGGGCGTCGCCGTCATCCTGGAAGCCCAGCACCTCTGCATGATGATGCGCGGCGTCGAAAAACAAAGCTCCCGCACGGTAACCAGCGCGATGCTCGGCGTTTTCAAAACACAGCCGCAGACCCGCACTGAGTTCCTGTCCCTGGTAGATCGCAGAGCGTAAGCCCAAGAGATATTGACTGCGGGTTCAGGGGGGCGTAGCGTTCAAGTATGAATAAAAATTGCACCTCGGCCTGCGTATGCACCTGCCCGGTTTGCGTCGGTGGCGGATGTTGCGGTTGCTGCTAACAGCTTGATCCCCGGAGCACTCCGGATCAGCAAGCAATCTAGAATCTCAAAAGCATAGAAAAAGGCCTGCTCCTTGCGGGCCTTTTTCTTGCGAGTCTGCGACAGGGAACTCCCTGTGTCCACCCGTGAGTGCTGTCCAATGAACGGTCTTCTCGTCATCGATAAACCCGGCGGCATCACCTCGCACGACGTCGTCTCCCTCGTGCGCCGCGCCACGGGCGAACGCAGCGTCGGCCACCTCGGCACGCTTGATCCCATGGCCACCGGCGTCCTGCCGTTGCTGCTCGGAAAGTACACGCGCCTCGCGCAGTTCTTCGGCGCCGCGGAGAAACGCTATGAGGGAACCATTCGCTTCGGCTGGTCAACTGACAGCTTCGACGCCGACGGCGAACCCGTCTCGTCTCCGCAGCCGCTCACCCACACGCTCGCCACCCTGCGCGACTTCGCGACGCGCTTCCACGGCGATCTGGACCAGGTCCCACCCATCTTTTCCGCCAAAAAGATCAACGGCGTACCCGCCTACAAGCTCGCCCGGGCAGGCAAGGAAGTTCCCGTGAAGCCGGCGCGCATCACGGTCCATGAGTTTACGTTGACAGGCCTCGCCGACGAGACCGCCGGCTTCACCATGCATGTCTCCGCCGGTGGCTATGTGCGTTCGGTGGCGCAGGAACTGGGTCAGCTTGCCGGCTGCGGCGCACACCTGGCCGGCCTTCGCCGCACCTCTGCCGGACCGTTCACGCTCGCGGAGGCGGTCTCCGTCGCAGACCTGAAGTCGCTCACGCCGGAAGCCATCGAGGGGCGCACCCTTCATCCCCGCCTGCTCCTGCCGGAGATGCCCTCGGTGACCGTAGACGAGCAGGTAGCCGGCCGCATCCGCAACGGCATGCAGGCCAACGTGCCCGAGTTCTCGCGGGCTCCCCTGGTAAAGCTGTTTACAGCGCAGCGAGATCTGCTGGCGGTCGCCAAACGGGTGGCGGGTACCCTGGTGCAGCCTACGGTCGTACTCGGCTAGACCTCCGTGGCCGCGGCGCTACTTCTTCAACAGCGGCGTAACCAGCCGATCCACATTCACCGCCACCTGCTGCGCGCCGCGGGCGGTCGGATGGATGCCGTCGTCCTGGATATAGCCGGGGACACCGTAAACGTCCTGCAGAATGAACGGCAGCAGCGGGACGCCGTTGCGTTTGGCCACCGCCGGAAACATCGCATTGAAGCTCTGGATGTAGGGTCCGCCGTACTGGGCGGGCAGCGTGATCCCGGCCATGGCAACCTTGGCGCCCCCGGCCTTGAGCTGCCGCACGATGCTGTCCAGATTGCGCTGCGCCTGGGAGGCAGGCAGGCCGCGCAGGCCGTCGTTGCCGCCGAATTCCACGACCACCACCTGCGGATGCATCCGCAGGACTTCAGCGATCCGCTCCAGCCCATCCTTGGTGGTGTCGCCGCTCACGCCCGCGTTGACGACGCGGTAGTTGTATCCCTGCTGATCCAGCATCCGTTGCAGGTCGGCTGGATAGGCCACCTCGGCATCGATGCCGGCGCCGGCCGTCAGGCTGTCGCCGAAGCAGACCAGCAGCGGACGGCTCCCCTTGCCGGCATCGGCGGGCTTCGCTGCGGGGGCGTGGGTGGCCGGGTTGTTGTGACGCGCTGCGGCGTAGGCGGTCGGCCCGTTGCCGGGGGCAATAGGCTGGGTCGCCAAAGCAGCCAAAGTCGCTAAGATAGGGAAGACGTCGCTATACCGCACAGCCCTAATCTTATCGGGAGGATCCCCCTTTTGCCCGGAGAGAATCATCGCAATTCGAGCACGGCCTTCACCGCATCCGGAGCTTCCGCCCCCCGGCTCGAGGGTGACCCGTCGCAGCCTCCCATGATCGTGGTCGAAGGGCTGCGCAAATCGCTGCGCACCGGCAGCACGACCCTGGAGATCCTGAAGGGCATCGACCTCACGGTGAACCGCGGCGAGTTCGTGGCCATCATGGGCGCCTCGGGCTCCGGCAAATCCACGCTGCTGGGCTTGCTCGCCGGCCTCGATAACCCGACCTCCGGCACGGTGACGCTGAACGGTACAGTCATCAGCGATCTCGCAGAAGACAAGCTGGCGCAGCTGCGCGGACGCACCCTGGGTTTCGTCTTCCAGAGCTATCAGTTGATTCCCACGCTGACGGCCCTGGAAAACGTCCTTCTGCCGTTCGAGCTGAACGAGGAAGCCCGCGAGCACAAAGCCGGGCTGGAGCGGTCGCGTGCACTGCTCGCCTCCGTCGGCCTCGCGGCTCGTGCGGACCACTACCCCGTGCAGCTCTCGGGCGGCGAACAGCAGCGCGTGGCCCTCGCGCGCGCCTTTGTGCTGCGGCCGCCGATCGTGCTTGCCGATGAACCTACCGGCAACCTGGATTCCGCCAACGGCAAACACATTCTCGACCTTCTGCTGCGGTTGAATCAGTCCGAAGGCACCACGCTGGTGCTGGTGACGCACGATCCTGCCTTGGCTTCGCAGGCCAAGCGGCGCATCGTTCTCCGCGATGGCCTGGTGATCGCGGACGAAGCCGTCGTCCCGGCAGCCTCCTCGGCTGGGGCCTGAACGCATGCCGGCGCTCAGCTTCCGCACCACCGCCCGTATCGCCACGCGCGAGCTCCGCTCCTCGCGCGGCAAGTTCGCCTTTGTGGTGCTCTCCGTGGCCATCGGCGTCGCCGCACTCACCGGTGTACGTGGCTTTTCCGCGGCCTTCCGCTCCATGCTGCTGCTGCGCGCCCGCACCATCATGGCGGCGGATCTCTCCGTGCACACCAATCAGGCGCTGACGCCCGCAGAAGAAGGCAAGCTGAATACTCTGGCCGCGGGCAGCGGCGCGCAGCAGACGCCCGTAACCGAGATGCTTTCAATGGCCTCGGCGTCCACCTCGCTCGATCCCTTGCTGGTCTCGATCAAGGCCGTCGATCCGGCGCACTACCCCTTCTATGGCAAGGTCACGCTCTCGCCGGCAATGCCCTTGTCGCAGGCCCTTACCGACACCAGCGTGGCCGTCGGCGACGATCTGCTCCTGCGCCTTCACCTCCATGTGGGCGACTCCATACGGCTGAATAACACGCTGTTTCGCATCGCGGCCGTGGTCGGCGAAGAACCCGATCGCCTCTCCAGCGCCTTTGCCGCGGGCCCCCGCGTGCTGATGACCGAAAAGGCGCTCGACGCCAGCGGTCTGCTCGGCTTCGGCTCGCGCGCCTCCCGCCGCGTGCTCCTGCTGCTGCCCGGTGCCTCCCCCGGCAAGGCCGCGGCCGACGCCAAAGTCGCCAAGCTGCGCGATCAACTCCAGGAGGCTATGCCCGAGGCCGGCGTCTCCGACTACCGCGACGCCAACGAGGGTCTCACCCGCGCCCTCGACGGCGCCACCGGCCTGCTTTCTCTCATGTCGCTCGTCGCCCTGGTGCTGGGGGCCATCGGTGTGGCCATGGCCATCCGCGCGCATCTCGCGCAGCGGCTGGATTCCATCGCCATCATGAAGGCGCTCGGCGCGGGCTCCGGCCACATCATCCGCATCTACGTGCTGCAGACGCTGATCCTGGGACTCTGCGGCGCCGGCCTGGGCATCCTGCTGGGGTTCGGCGTGCAGCTGGCCCTCCCGCTGTTCCTGGCGCGGCTCCTGCACCTCACACCGGCGTTTCACCTCGATCCCGGCGCCCTGGCCCTGGGACTCGGTGCCGGCCTGCTCACCACCCTGCTCTTCAGCCTGCCGCCGCTGCTGGACATCCGCGATGTGCGCCCCATCCTGATCCTGCGCCGCGCCGTGGAGAGCGCCAACCCGGCGGAGGGCTCCTTCTTTTCTAGGACGCTCGGCAACCTGCGCAGCTCCTGGGTGCAGATCGCCGCCTTTGCGATCATCCTGGGCGGCCTCATGCTCCTGGCGGTGCGCGTCTCGGACTCGCGCCAGATCGGCTCCATCTTCGGCCTCGGCCTCGCCGCCGTTTTGCTTGTCCTGCTGGCTCTGGCGGCGGGCTTACTCGCCTTGCTGCGTTGGCTGCTGCGCCGCGCCGGTATGCGGCTGCCTTCGGTGCTGCGCCATGGCCTTTCCAACCTCTACCGCCCGGGCAATCCATCCGCCGCGTTGCTCGCGGCGCTGGGCCTCGGCGTGATGCAGATCGCCACGGTCTACACCGTGCAGCACGCGGTCGTCAGCGACATCTCCACCTCCACGCTGAGCAAGCTCCCCAACCTGTTTCTCCTCGACGTCAGCCCGCAGGAGGTCGCCGGCGTGCGCGACCTGCTGCGCCGCCAGCCCGCCGTCCAGGGCGAGCCGGAGATGCTGCCCGTCATCGCCGCGCGTCTGGCAGCCATCGACGGCACCCCGATCGAGCAGCTGAAGATCGACCACATGCCCAAGCGCTTCCTGCGTTCGCTGAACCTGAGCTGGCCGCCGACCCCGGACCAGCCGCCCCCGGGGGATCGGGTCGTCGAGGGCCGATGGTGGACGGCGGCTCAAAGCCAGGCGGCCGGCCAGGCTCCAATCATCGCCGTCGACCGCACCTTTGCCCACAACCTGCACGTGCGCCTCGGCCAGACCATGACCTTCGTCGCCGTCGACCAGCCCTTTACCGCAAAGGTGGCGGCGATCTTTGAACCGGACTCGCAACACGCCTACTCCCGCGCGCAGCTGCTGCTGCCGGAGGCCGCGCTCGAAGGCCTGCCCGCCATCTGGTACGCCGGGGTGCACTCCGATCCGGCCCGCACGGGCGAGGTCCGCCGCGCTCTCTACGAGCACGATCCTTCGATCACCGTAATCGACGTAGCTGCCACGATTGAGACCGTGCGTGAGGCGGTGCTGCAGATCGTGTACGTCATCCAGTTCCTGGCGGCGTTTTCGACCTTTGCCGGCATCGTCATTCTCGCCAGCGCCATCGCGGGCACGCGCTATCGCCGCATCCGCGAGGTCGTCGTTCTCAAAACGCTGGGCGGCACCCGCGCCCGCATCGCCACGATCTTTTCCATCGAGTTCGCCACGCTCGGCCTTATCGCCGGTGCCGTCGGGCTGCTGTTTGCGAACGTGGTCTCGCGCATCCTGCTGCACCGGGCGCTGCACTTCGAATACCACTTCCAGCCCGGGATAACGTTGGTCGCGTGGCTTGGCGCGGGGCTGCTCACCGTCGCCTGTGGCTGGCTGGCGAGCCACCGCGTGCTGGGGCAAAAACCTCTTGAGATCCTGCGTGAGGAGTGAGGCAACACGCAGCGCTGCCCCACAATCTCTATGTCTATTGGTTGGGGGAAAACAACATGAGATTTGAAGCGCTCGCAGAGTTCCAGGAGCCAACCGCCGACCACGCAAAGGTTCTCGACTGGGCGCAACGTCACAAAGCCATTCCGGCTGAGGTTCGAACGCGCGTGTTCGATAGCCAGCCCTCCGTTCTGCGCTTCCTTTTCAACGATCTGCGCAAGGGTACGCCGGATCTGCGACCCATTACCTGGGAAGACTTCTTCGCCCGCTTCGACCTCCTGCATCTCTCTGTACTTCTAGATGAAGCGCCCGCCTTCGAATTCGTCGAGGTAGAGCAGCCAAACCCCTTCCGGCTGCCGGCCAACTAGCCGGCGGTTGCCTGCCGGGGAAGACCCGGGCTGGTTGTGGCAGAGCCGAAGGTTGACCCCGCATCGCAATCTTCGTACACTCACAAAGGCGGCTGATGTTGCCTCGCTCCCGCGAGACTCCGGCCACCGAGCAGCATCAACGTGTTGCCCCCTCGTTCAATGGTAGGACTAGCGACTCTGACTCGCTCGATCGGGGTTCGAATCCCTGGGGGGCAACCATTCTTTAGACAGATACTAAATCGACCTCCGCATAGTACCTCGACCGGAGCTGACGGGCCTCCCCGTAGCGGAGAGACCCCGCGGACTGCACTTCGATCCAAAGGACGCACCACGGCTACACTCAGCCTCAGCGCATGCCACCGAAATGCGCCGCACCGAAGACCAGCCCCAACGTCACCAGTGCGATGAAGATCTCGCCCAGCACACCGACCAGAATCGGCCGCCAGCCCTGATTGACCAAGTCGCGCAACTGCGTCCGCAGGCCCACCCCGGCGAAGGCCGGCAAAAAAGCCCACTTGGACAGGTTGGAGAGTGAAGCGAGCTGGCCTTTGGAAAAAAATCCCGCGGTCGCCAGCGCCGAAATGACGACGAACCCCAAAATGAACTTTGGGAACTTCTGCCACAGAAACAGTGGCTTGTTTTCTACGCGCTGAGCCTGGCCCTGCGACGCCCAGTACACCGCGTATCCCAGCACAACGAAACCGATAAACGCTGAACGCGCCGTCTTGGCGAGCACGGCGAAGCGTCCAGCCTCATCGCCGTAAAGGGCGCCGGTGACGGTAGCCTCCGCGGTGTTGTCCACAGCCAGGCCGGTCCAGATGCCGTAGGTCTGCTGGCCCATGTGCAACGCATGGCCGATCGTCGGAAAGGTGAACAGGGCCAGCGCTCCGAGGGTCAGGATCGCCGCAATCGCCGTCGAGGTGTCCTCCTCGTCGGGTTCGATGGCGCCCTGCGCGGCCATAATGGCGGTCACGCCGCAAATGGAGCTGCCGATGGCCAGCAGCGACGTCAGCTTGGGCGGCAGGCGGAAGATACGCCCCAGCAGCGTCATCACCGTGAGCGACAGGGCAAGCTCGATGAAGACAAGCACGAGCGAAAGTCCGCCGAGGTGCAGCATGTCGGCAAACAGGAACTTCGCGCCGACCAGCACGATGCCCAGCTTCAGCCAGAGCTCATAGGTCGCGATCCCCGGCCGGAACACCCGCGGCACGGTCCCCACATTCGAGATCAGCAGGCCCAGCACGATGGCCCAAAGCACGTACTCCACGTGCGGGGCGGGGAGGTGGCGCACCGTGCGCAGGTAGTCGGAGAACGACTCCAGCCCTTTGCCGGCCAGTCCGATGCCAAACAGCAGCAGAGTCCCCGGGACCAGACCGGGCAGCGATCGCCAGCGTACCTCGTTTGCCGTCCGCGGCACGGTGTCGGGTGACTGGAGGGTGGGCGTGAACAAATTTCCTACCAGCCGACGTGGCGCAGCACGCCGAAGCGCACCAGAGCCGCCAGCACGAGCGCAATGGCGATGGCTGCCGCGTCGACGTTGAAGCCCAGCTTGCCGTGGGTCGCGGGGGAGGCGGTTTGCAATGGTTGCAGGCGAGGTGCCATCGGTATCTCCTGAATCACTTATGCTCGGACTGCCTTGACGTACCGGGTTGCGTTTGGGGCCGGAAGCACAAAACCCACGCCGTGGCCGGGGAGCCTTTGCGTGGGTGCCTGGGGAACTCGGTTGCGAGTGGGGGGAGTCTCGCTTAGAGCAGAGGAGCACCGTCGCAAGGACGCGGCATGCGACAACACATGCAACAAAGCGCGGCGGCGGTGTGGATCTGCTTCATCGGTAGACTAAACCTACGGTCTCTAGATGCCGGAGTCAAGCGCCGGGTTTCAGCAGATTTCACTTACAGCGCCCGCTCCAGCTCCATCGGCCGCCTGGCCCGGTGAGAGAACACGGCATTGCCGCCGCTGTGCTTGGCGGCATACAGCGCACCGTCACAGCGCTCCAGCAGCTGCTCCCAGGACTCGCCCGGAACCGCCTCTGCGACGCCGAAGCTGCCGGTAAGCCCCGCCAACGGGTTGCTCAGGCCCAAATCGAGCTGCTCGAGGCAGCTCCGCAGACGTTCCGCGATCAGCGCAGCTTCCTTGCCCGGGGTGCGCGGCAGCAGCAGCACGAACTCGTCGCCACCGGTGCGGGCCACCAGGTCGGTCGTGCGCAACTCGCGCTTCAGGCACTGGCTCACCGCCTGCAGCGCATGGTCTCCGGCGACGTGACCCAGCCTGTCGTTCAACTCCTTGTACTTATCCAGATCCAGCACCACGGCGGCAAAGATGCCCTTGCCTTCGTTGATCGCCGAAACGGCCTGAGCCGCGGCCGTATCCAGGGCGCGGCGGTTCTGCAAGCCCGTCAGGGGATCGGTACTGGCCCGCACCTCAAGATCGTGGCGCAGCAGCGCGGCCGTCATCCAGACATAGGACAGCATCAGCCCGCATTGCAGGCATGTATTGAGGAGCACGACGGTGGCCACAATCGGACCGGACTGGAGGTAATCCTGCGGTGCGTTGCCGAACCAGACAGCACCCAAACAGATCCCGCTAGACGCTGCCAGGGTAAGCAGGATGCCGCTGAGCATCCAGCTCAGCTGCCGCGTTTCCCGCCGGCCACACAGCAGGGCAAACGCCACAAAAAGCTGTTCTCCGCCCAGAAAAAGGCCATAGGCCACAAGGCGCCTGGGTGTGTCAGGTCGTATGCTGCCCCACCAAACCATGGCCGCGGCACCCGCCAGCAGCAAGGCCACGGGCACCAGCATAAGCCTGCGACGAAGGCCGAATAGCTGGCTCATCGACTTGTACAGCGCCACATAGGCCGCAAGGACCAGGATGTTGCCGGCCGTGATGGAGATCGCATTGTGGGTCTCCCCCCGAAGGGTTACGGCCAGGGAGCCAAGCAGCGCCAGCACGTTGTAGAGCACAAAATAGCGAACACCGGGCAGATGCCGTTGCAGGCGCGCGTTCACCGCCGTGAGCAGTGTAAACACGCCCAGAAGCACCGAATGTTCGATGTGCAGCGTGTGCAGGTGCATGGCAGAAAGCAAGACCTCTGGCTTCCGTGAGGCCGAGTGAAGCAGTTCGAAAAAGGGAAAGGAGGGACCTGTTTCGCAGCCAGCATACCGGTATTTCCGAGCGCATGCGGGAAATCTTTCAGAACCCTTTCACAACCCTCGACACGCGCCTGGAAGCACGTTCATCTCCGCCAGTCGTAGAGCGAGCCGCGTGGGCCGGCAGCCTCAACTTCGCCGGTGCTGTGCGTGAAATCGGCAGGCTGACGCAACTCAAACCGCGTCGGCCTGTTCCCTCTGCTGTTTCGTGGGTCGGCTACCCTGCCAGGGTCGCCGTGACCAGGGCCTTGGCCTCCTCCTGAATCTTCTTCAGGTGGTCTTCCCCCGCGAAGCTTTCGGCGTAGATCTTGTACACATCCTCGGTTCCCGAGGGCCGCGCCGCGAACCAACCGTTGTCGGTGATCACCTTCAATCCGCCGATCGGGGCGTGATTGCCGGGCGCCTCGGTCAGCACGGCGGTGATCGGATCGCCGGCCAACTCCTTGGCCTTCACCTGCGAGGCCGTCAGCTTCGCCAGCTTGGCCTTGTCGTCCTTGGAGCAGGCCGCATCGACGCGCTGGTAGACCGGCGAACCATACTTGTCCGTGAGCTCTTTGTAGTGCTCGCCGGGATCCTTGCCGGTCACGGCGGTCATCTCCGCCGCCAGCAAACCCGGGATCAGACCGTCCTTGTCGGTGGTCCAGACCTGCCCGTTGCGGCGCAGAAACGTCGCCCCCGCGGACTCCTCGCCTACAAATCCAAGCGTGCCGTCGACTAACCCGTCCACGAACCATTTGAAGCCGACCGGCACCTCCAGCATGGGCCGGTTCAGGCCCTTCGCCACGCGATCGATCATGCTCGACGACACCAGCGTCTTGCCGATGCCCACCTTTTCGCTCCACCCCGGCCGGTGCGTGAACAGGTACTGGATGCACACCGCCAGGTAGTGGTTCGGGTTCAGCAGGCCCGCCGAGCGCGTCACCACGCCATGCCGGTCGTGGTCGGTGTCGCAGGCCCAGGCGACGTCATATTTGTCCTTGTTGGCGATCATGCTCGCCATCGCATCCGGCGAGGAGCAATCCATTCGAATCCGGCCGTCCCAATCCAGCGTCATGAAGCGGAAGGTCGGGTCCACGTAGGGGTTCAGGATCTCCAGCGGCAGCCCGTATTGCTCCGCGATGCGCGGCCAATAGTGCACCCCCGCTCCACCCAGCGGATCCACCGCCAGCTTCAGCGTTGTACCCCTCAGAACATCGAAATCGATGGCATTCGCAAGATCGGTCACATAGGCGTCGATGAAGTCGTGCCGCTTGGTGGTATCCGCAGCCAGCGCCTGTTTGTAGGGCATCCGCTTCACGCCCGCCAGCTTCGCCGCGATCAGCGCATTGGCGCGGTCCTGTATCCACTTGGTGGCGGAGGTATCGGCAGGGCCGCCGCTGGGCGGGTTGTACTTGAAGCCGCCATCCTCGGGCGGATTGTGCGAAGGTGTAATCACGATGCCGTCGGCCTTGTCCGCATCGTGCTTCGCGTTGTAGGTCAAAATCGCGTGCGACAGCGCCGGCGTGGGCGTAAAGCCCAGATCGCGGTCGATCAGCACCTCCACCCCGTTGGCCGCCAGCACCTCCAGCGCCGCGATGAACGCCGGCTCGGAGAGCGCGTGCGTGTCCTGCGCCAGGAACAGCGGCCCGGTGGTCTTCTCCTTGGCCCGGAACTCGCAGATTGCCTGCGTGATGGCCAGAATGTGATCTTCATTGAAGCTCGTGCTGAAGGACGAACCACGGTGGCCGCTGGTGCCGAAGCTCACGCGCTCGGCCGGGTTCGCCGGATCCGGATGAAAGGCGTAAAAGTCCGCGAGCAGGCGCGGCAGGTGCACCAGGCGATCGGGGGAGGCGTGGTGGCCGGGCGTATTCAACGGCGTGTCGGTGGGCAGCAGGGACATGCGGGAAGCATAAACGACTCCGGATGCAGGGTGAAATGAGACCATCGTTCGCCACCGTCCCAAAATGCGACAGCCCTTTCCACCGCGAGTTCCGGCAGCCGCCTCCTGAGCCGACGTCCCGGGGGCCCAACTGGCCGGGGTCCAACTGGTATGCTGCGCGCAGACCCTCCGCATGGCCAGAAAGCTCTCCCGCAACGATCTCGCCGCGCTCGCCGCCGGTCTCCTGCTCCTGATTCTCGGCGCGGCGCTGGGCGCGCTTGCCGCCCATGGTGCCTATGGTGCCGCGCACTCGCCCGCGCTTCTGTGGTTCGCCCGCGCCGTGCGCTGGGCAGGCGTGCTCGCCCTGGCCGGCTTTGCGATCCTGCGCCGCAGCCTTACGCCCTGGATCTTCGTCGCCATGGTGGCCGGCGCCGAACTCGGCTTCGACGCCCCCGTCATCGCCGCGCAAACTCGCGTCTTCTCCGACATCTTTCTACGCCTGATCAAGACCATCGTCGCTCCCCTGATCCTCGCCACCCTGATCGTCGGCATCGCCGGCCACGGCGACCTCAAGGGCGTCGGCCGTATGGGCATCAAGTCGCTCGTCTACTTCGAAGTCGTCACCACCCTGGCCCTCGTCATTGGTCTGCTGGCCATCAACATCTCGAAAGCCGGTGTGGGCCTTGCAATGACGCCCGTCGCCGCCGCTGCCCACCACGCCGGCCTGCTGGCCCCCGTCGCCACCCCTGCGCCCACCCACTGGGACGACTTTCTGCTCCACATCTTCCCCGAAAACCTCGCCAAGTCCATCGCCGAGGGCCAGATCCTGCAGGTCGCCGTCTTCGCCGTATTTTTCGGCATCGCGCTCGCCACCCTAAGCGAAGAAAAGCGCGCCCCCGTCCTGCGCCTCTGCGAAAGCTTCTCCGAGGTCATGTTCCGTTTCACCAACGTCGTCATGTACTTCGCCCCGGTCGGCGTGGGCGCGGCCATGGCCTACACGGTCGGGCACATGGGGCTCGGCGTGCTGATCAACCTCGGCAAGCTGCTGCTGACGCTCTACGGTGCGCTCGCCGTCTTTGGCGTTCTCGTGCTGCTGCCCGCGGCGCTGCTGTTCCGTGTGCCCGTCGCGCGTTTTCTCACCGCCGTCGCCGAACCCGCCACCATCGCCTTCGCCACCTCCACCTCCGAGGCCGCCTTACCCCGCGCCATGGAGGCCATGGAGGCCCTCGGCGTCCCACGCCGCATCGTCGCCTTCGTCATTCCGGCGGGCTACAGCTTCAATCTCGACGGCTCCACGCTCTACCTCGCCGTGGCCAGCATCTTCGTCGCGCAGGCCGCAGGCATCCAGATGCCGATCGGCCAACAGCTCCTCATGATGGGCACGCTGATCCTCACCTCCAAAGGCGTCGCCGGCGTTCCGCGCGCGACCCTCGTCGTTTTGCTGGCCACCGCCGCCACCTTTCACCTGCCCACCGAACCGATCTTCATCATCCTCGGCATCGACGCCCTCGCCGACATGGCGCGCACGGCGGTCAACGTCGTCGGCAACTGCCTGGCCTCGGCCGTCGTCGCGCGCTGGGAGGGCGTCTTCGGCACAGAACTCCCCAGCGAGACGGTGCTCGCAGGCGCTGAAGACTAGCAGAACTAGCGTACACAGCGCCCCCCAAGGCATCGAGTGCCCCGTGCATAGTGCGCCGTGCAGATAGCGCCGTGCAGATAGCGAAATGTTCTACCGAAGCAATGGTCATCAGAAAGCGAAACGCCTCAAGAAATTGTCATCCTGAGCGCCAGCGAAGGACCTGCTGTTGTAGCTGCAGGTCGGCTCGCAGTACGCGGCACGAACAGCGAAAGGCACTCCGCTGCGACCGTGGGACGGCAATCCACGTCTCACCCGGTATGCTGTCCCGTCACCGCCGCCTCTCGCTCCTGTTCGGTCTTGCCGCCTCTGCTTTGTCTCTGCTCTCCAATGCCCAGGATGCGAAACAAGGTACAAGTCAGGACGCAAAACAGGAGACCAAGCCTGCCCCGGTCAGCACCCTCTCCGTGCAGGCCAAGCTGGTCGTGGTTCCCGCGACCGTCTCAGATAAGCACGGCCTCGTCACGGACCTCACCAAGGAAAGCTTCGCACTCTCTGTCGATGGCAAGCCGCAGACCGTCCGCTACTTCGACCACGACACCGATGTTCCGCTCACAGTCGGTCTTCTGGTCGACGTCAGCGGCAACATGACCGACAACCTCGACGAGGAACAGAAGGCCAGCCGCGCCTTTCTCGAAAGCTTCCTCGCCCCGGCCAGCGGCACCCGTCCCGCGGACAGGGCCTTCGTGATGCAGTTCGCCCGCACTGCCGAGCTGCTGCAGGACGTCACCGACTCGCGCCCTCTGCTCGCCGCTGGCCTGAAGGAGATCGGAACCGAATCGCCTGGAACAGCGGACGACGACACACAGACCGGCATGAACAACGGCAATAACGGCAACGGGAACAGCGGCAACGGCAACAATGGTGGCAATAACGGCGGCGGCAATAACGGGGGAAACAGCGGCTCCAACAACGGCGGCTCCGGCCGCGGCGGCTACGGCGGACGCGGCGGCAGCAACAACGGTGGTGGCAACAACAACGGCAGCTCCGGGGATCGGCCCCGCGGCGGCACCGTGCTGTATGACGCCCTTTTTCTCTCCGCCAATGACGTGCAGGCCAAGCAGACGGGGCGTCGCGCGCTGATCGTGCTGACCGACGGCGAGGATCGCCACAGCAAGGAATCGCTCACCGAGGCAATCGAGTCCGTTCAGCGCGCCGACACCGTCGTCTACGGGATCTACTACAAGGGCCAGGAGCACCACGACTTCAACCCCGGCGGCGGCAGCCGTCGCGGTGGCTACGGCGGCTATCCTGGCGGCTATCCCGGCGGCGGCGGCAACTACCCCGGCAGCGGCGGCCGGCCGGGCAGCGACGGCACCTACGCCCGCGTCGATGGCAAAAAGATCTTGGAACGCATCTGCGGCGAAACCGGCGGGCGCGTTTTCGAGGTTAAAGGCAAGGGCTCAATGGAGGCCATCTACAAGCAAATCGGCGACGAGTTGCGCGCTCAATACCGGCTCGGCTTCACCCCCGATGCGGAGGCCGCCGGCACCGGCTACCACCACATCCAGTTGAGCCTCGCCACGCCCAACGCCAAAAAGGACGACATCCAAACCCGCGACGGTTACTACACCGGCCAGCCGCCTCGTCAGTAGCCGTGGCTAACCCGCAAACGGCAGGTGATCCGGAGAAGTGAGTTGCGAGAGCGGGTGCTTTGTGAACGGAGCCTTGCTGGCTGACTTGGCTCGCCAGGTCAGGATCGCTATCGCGGCAATGATGATCAACACGGTCATCGCGGCAAACAGTGCGACCACAAGGGCAAAGTTCGGTTTCTTGGGTTTCTCCTGCTCAATTTGCATACGGGGTAGGATGCGACGCTCCCGATGCACAGGGCCAACATTTTCCTGCCGCGGAAAGTCTACCGGGTGGCGCACAATTGCGTTGCCACTTCCCGCCCTCTTCGGGCATCTTGGATGGTAATGACATTCACTGATCAGGACGTACGTGGGCGCGCAAAGGTGCTGGCAGGTCTGCTGGCCGTAGTTTCTTTCGGCTTCGCCGGTTGTCACGCTGGGACGGCGTCCGGCGCCGCACCAACCGCCGGTCCAAATCCAGCGGCCGCCGCGCTGAACACCCCCGAGGCGCGCAAGGCCGCCAAGCAGCCCTTCACCGTCCCACCCGCGGTCAAAAAGAACCTCTACCCGGCCGTCGATCAAGCCGTGGCTGACGTTGCTTCGGCCGAAAAGCAGGCCGCCAAGGAACACAAGCGGGTGTTGCTGGATTTCGGCGGAAACTGGTGTGGTGACTGCCAGGTACTGGACATCTACTTCCACCAGCAGCCCAACGCTGACCTGCTGTCGAAGAACTTCGTTAAAGTGAACGTCAACATCGGGCACGAGGACGCCAATCTTGACCTTGCGCATAAATTCGGTGTCGCCGTAAAGGGTGTTCCGGCCCTGGCGGTGGTGGCCCCCGACGGCAAGGTTCTCTATGCGCAAAACCTGGAGTTCAGCGACATGCGCTACATGGAACCGAGCTCGGTGACGGACTTCCTGACCAAGTGGAAGCCCTCCTAACCTCTGAGAGCCGCAAGAGTTCCGGACGCTCGGGGCAGGGGAGGGTCGATGCGCACGCTCGCGGCGAGTTCAAACGGTTCCAGTGATGCAAAGGCCTGGCGGCAGCTCCGCCGCAAGCCGCTCCATCACGCCGGCGCGCTCTTGCGGCTGGTGCGAGCCTCCACGCTGGCGGCGCTCGATCACGATGTGCTCAATGTGGCCCAGGCGGCCGCGTACTCCGCCGTGCTGGCGCTGTTTCCGGCACTGGTCGTCGCCGCGGCGCTCGTTGGCATGCTGCCGGCGTCGCTGCCGTTTCGTACCCAGCTGGGCCTTTTCTTTACGCGCATCCTGCCCGCCAATGTGCTTCCCCTGCTGGATGAGTACTTCAGCGTCACGCACCCCTCGCAGACCGCCGGGGCGCTGCTCGGCTCGCTGGTGGTGGGCCTGGTGGGCGCCGGCAATGTGATGGCGACGCTGATGGAAGGCTTTCGCCGCGCGCACGATCTGCCCCTGGTGCCGGGCAGCTTTCTGCGCCGCCGGGTCCGCGCCCTGGTCCTGGTGCCGCTCTCCATCCTGCCCATGGCGGCTGCCAGCGCCCTGGTTGTGTTCGGCAACAGCCTGACGCACTGGATGGCGGCCGCTCTGCCCGGCTCGTTACAGGCGCCGTTTACGCTGCTGGCGCTGGTGGTTCGCTGGACGATCGCCCTGGGCGGCAGCACCGCCATCCTGTTAACCATCTACCACCTGGGGACAGACCTCTCCACCGGCATGCGCGACCGCGTCGAGCCGTACCTCCGGGAGCCCTGGCAGACCCTGCACCGGCAATGGACCTGGCGGCTCAGCTTTCCCGGCGCCCTGTTGGGCACGCTGCTTTGGTTCCTGTCCACGCTGCTGTTCGGCTTCTACGTAACCCGTTACGCCAACTACAACCGCGTCTACGGCTCTCTGGGCGCGGGCATCGCCTTGATGATCTGGCTTTACCTCATCGCGCTCTGCGTCCTGGCCGGGGCGGAGTTCAACGCCCAGATCTATCGGCGATCGCATCCTCCGCCGGCCTCCCAGCAGCAGCCCTGACGCACTCCACTGCGTCGGCGAAGTCGCCGTGTGTCCCGCGAGATGCTCCCTAACACCACCTTGCCGCCGCGCCGGGTAGAATGCACTCTGATGATTCGCAACGAGACGGCCGTCTGTCGGTCAGCCGGTTCGGGAACGCGGATCCAGGCTGCACCTCTGAAGGACGGTTGGATGGACTGGAGCACGGGACGTATGGCGCGGCGCGCAAAGATTGTGGCAACTCTCGGACCGGCTTCCAGCACGGAAGACGTCTTCCGCAAGCTCGTGCGTGCCGGCCTCGATGTGGCACGGCTGAATTTTTCGCACGGCTCCCATGAGCAAAAGGCTGAGCTCATCGCCATGGTGCGCAAGGTCAGCAAGGAAGAAAAAAAGCCCATCTGCATCCTCGCCGACCTGCAGGGCCCCAAGATCCGCACCGGCACCCTCGTCGGCGGCAAACCCGTCATGCTGGAGGCCGGCAAGCAGCTCATCATTACCCCCGAGCGCATGGACGGCACCGCCCAAAAGGTCTCCACCGTCTTCACCACGCTCGCCGAAAACCTGAAGCCCGGCGACCAGATCCTTCTCTCCGACGGCCTCATCGAACTGCGCGTCGTCGAGATGCAGGGCGCCGACGTCGTCACCGAGATCATCAACGGCGGCTACCTGGGCGAGAAAAAGGGCATCAACCTGCCCGGCGTCGCCATCAAGGTCCCCTCGCTGACTGAAAAAGACGAGATCGATCTCGTCTTCGCCATCGAGCAGAAGTGCGACACCATCGCGGTTTCCTTTGTGCAGACCGCCGACGACGTCCGCTATGTGAAAGGCCGCATCGCCGCCCTCGGCTCCGACGCCTGGGTCATCGCCAAGCTCGAAAAACCGCAGGCCATCGACCACCTCGACTCCATCCTCGAAGCCACCGACGCCATCATGGTCGCGCGCGGCGACCTCGGCGTCGAGGTGCCCCCCGAAAAGGTCCCCGCCATCCAGAAGCACATCATCCGCCGCGCCGCGGAGTACCGCAAGCCGGTGATCACGGCCACGCAGATGCTCGAATCCATGATCGACAATCCGCGCCCCACCCGCGCCGAGGCCTCCGACGTCGCCAATGCCATCTACGACGGCTCGGACGCCGTCATGCTCTCCGCCGAGTCAGCCGCCGGCAAATACCCCGTCGAAGCCGTCGCCATGATGGCCAAGATCGTCACCGAAACCGAGGAGCAGATCCTGCTCGAGCCGCGCAAGCCCGTCGCCTGGCAGCGCCGCACGCTCTCCATCCCCGAAACCATCTGCGAGTGCGTCGCACACTCCGCCCAGGACATGGATCTCGCCGCCATCGCCATCTTCACCGAGTCCGGCAACACCGCGCGCCTGCTCTCCAAATACCGTCCCGAAGCCCCCATCTACGCTCTCTGTCCCTTTGAGTCGATCGTCAACCGCACCATGCTGCTCTGGGGCACCCACCCCATCTGCGTCAGCCGCTTCGAAGACACCGATACCCTCGTGCAGGTAGCCGAAGGCGTCCTCGAGGGCGCAGGCTTCGTCAAGCCGGGCCAAGTGGTCGGCATCGTCGCCGGCACCGCCACGACAACAGGCGCCACCAACTTCATGCGTCTGCACTCCATCGCCGACCGCTAAGCCTTTCACCACGATCCGTTGTCATCCTGAGCAACGCGAAGGATCTGCTGTTCGCCTCGAGCTCCTCTGAAGCTAGAGGTAAACCGCAGATCCACCTCGTTCGGAACGGCAGCTCCACTGCGCCGGCTCAGACCAGCCAGGGATTGTGCAGCACCACGCCCGTATCCTGCACATCGCGCACGTTCCGCGTCGCCAGCGTCAGGCGGTGATGCATCGCCGTAGCCGCCAGCAGGGTGTCAATGGCGGGTCGCGTACGGTCGGCGTTCAACTCACCCCACAGCCGTGCCGTAGGGAGATCAATGCCCAGAATGCGATCCCCGTAAGCTTCTGTAACGCTATCGATCCAATCGCTGATGACCCTCGCCGCACGCGGATCCTGCAGCGCCCTTAAGACCGCGCCTTTGCGGAGTTCACCCACCGTCAACACGCTAAGGAACGTCCGCTCCGGACGGAGTGCCTTCAGAAAATCAAGGACTGCCGCATTCGGTTGCCTTTTTCGAATCTCTGAAATGACATTCGTATCCAGCAGGTAGCCGTCCCCGCTATTCAAAATCGATCTCCCGCTCACTTACAGAATGGTCCCGCTCGATCTCCCAATCCTCAAAGTCAAACTTCGGACCGCTCAGAAGGAAGGTAATGAAGTCCGGCTTCTCCTCCTTCTTTTGCTCTAACGACCGGTAGGCCTCCATCGACAACACCACCGCCCGCTCTTTTCCATGATGCGTAATGATCTGCGGACCCTCGCTCTCCGCCTGGTCCAGAACCTCGCTCCAGTGATTACGCGCCTGATTTACCTGCCAATTCCCCATGGTCTCCCCCGCTTTCCCATTATGGCGCAATTACCCCAATTCCGTACATAATCTAAGCCCAAGCAGTTCTACTCACCGTACAATCACCCCATGGGCCGCATCCACGTTCTCTCCGACCAGGTCGCCAACCAGATCGCCGCTGGCGAGGTGGTTGAGCGGCCCGCTTCGGTCGTAAAAGAACTCCTCGAAAACGCCCTCGACGCCGGCGCCACCCGCATCCGCGTCGAGGTCGAAGCCGGCGGCCGCAAGCTCATCCGCATCACCGACAACGGCCATGGCATGGGCCGCGACGACGCTCTGCTCGCCTTTGAACGCCACGCCACCAGCAAACTCCGCAGTTCCGACGACCTGCTCTCGATCTCTACCCTGGGCTTTCGCGGTGAGGCGCTGCCGTCGATCGCCTCCGTCGCCCGCGTCACGCTCGACACCCGCGCCGCGGACGACGAAGTCGGCACCTCGCTCGAAATCGCCGGCGGCAATCTCCTCCGCGTAGACGACGCCGGCCTCCCACCCGGCACCACCCTCGCCGTCAAGGACCTCTTCTTCAACACCCCCGCCCGCCGCAAATTCCTGCGCTCCGAGCAAACCGAACTCGGCCACGTCGCCGCCCTCGTCACCCACTACGCCCTCGCGCACCCCGGCAAACACTTCGAACTCCACTCCGCCACCCAGGCCCTGGTCACCGCCCCCGCCGTTGCGAACGCCGGCGAGCGTCTTTACCAGATCTTCGGCCGAGAAACCTTCGATTCGCTGCTGCCGGTCGCCGCCGAAATCGACTTCAGCCGCGCCGGCCTGCCCGAACCTCCGCCCTGGAAGCGCGACGAAGACTACGAGGCCCCCGAACCCGGCTTCGTCCGCCTCTCCGGCTTCGTCTCCAAACCCGAGCTCCAGAAGCTCAACCGCAACTCCGTCTACATCTTCGCCAACGGCCGCCTCATCCGCGACCGCCTCATCCTCCATGCCCTCTCGGAGGCCTATCGCAACATCATCCCGCCCACCAGTTTTCCGGTGGTGCTCCTGTTTCTCGAACTGCCCCCGCAGGAGCTCGACGTCAACGTCCACCCTGCCAAGACCGAGGTCCGCTTCCGCCAATCGGCCTTTGTGCACGACTTCGTCCGCGACTCCGTCCGCACCGCCCTCATGAAGGCCCGCCCGGCGGCCAGCTTCTTCGCCGCCCTGCACTCGGCCCCTACCGCGAGCGAATCGTTGACCGTCGACGTCAGCCCGTTACCCGGGATCGATCAGCCGGCCTTCCACCCGGATCAGCCGGTACTGCAGAGCGAGGGCTCGATTGAGCCGCAGGATATAGATCGCTTTACACTCACCCAGCCGGTCGTCGCACCCTCCCCCGGCCGCCTCGGCTTCACCGGCTCCGGCATGGCCGTCGGCTACGACGATCTCCTCGCCTCCCCCGGGGAAAGCATTCCCGCCCCCACCCTAAACTCACTCGCCACCCTCAAACCCCTCGGCCAACTGCGCGACTCGTTCATCCTCGCCACCAATGAGGAAGGGCTCTGGATCATCGATCAGCACGTGGCCCATGAGCGTGTGCTCTTCGAAAAGATCCTGCGCGAGCGCGAAACCGAGCGCGTCCAGCGCCAGCGCCTGCTGATGCCCGTCCTCGTCGAACTCCTCCCCGAGCAGATGGTCGTCTTCGCCTCGCTCGCCGCCGAACTCGAGCGCAACGGCTTCGAAGCCGAGCCCTTCGGCCCCCGCACCCTCGCCATCAAGGCCGCGCCCGTCGGTCTCGAGGGCAGGGAACTTGAACGCATGCTTGAAGAAGTCCTCAACGCCGACCGCGAGCAGCAGGCCGAAAACGCCGACGCCCGGGCAACACGCATTGCGGCGTCCATCGCCTGCCATGCCGCCATCAAGGTCAATATGCCGCTGGAGCCGGCCAAAATCGACTGGCTGCTGACCGAATTGGGAAAGACCGAGCATCCTACCAGCTGTCCACACGGTCGGCCCATCGCTTTGCGGTATTCTTTAAAAGACATTCAGCGCGCCTTCGGGCGGCTTTGATAATCTCAAGTAAGCCCTGAACAAGATCGGGCCCCGTCCGTTACGCTCCAGGCGCATCGAAACCCATAGAAGACGACAAAAGGCTGCCGGATCGGAAGCGCAGCCTTTCCCTTTGCGCAAGCGCAATGAATCGAGGCAGTTTTGGCAACTACACCGGAGTTACACGAGCCGCAAATCGCGGCAGCCCGCGCCCAGGCGTGGCATCAGGACTGGCAAGGGATCACTCCCCAAGCCACACCCCAAATCGGAACCAAGGCCGAAACGGAATCCGCCGAAACGGAATTCGAAGCACCCTCCAGCGACCCAACTGAAAGTCCGCGGGATCTCGAGGCTGAAAACCAGCCGCACCCCGAATCCAAATCCGAGGACGAGCCCGAGTTTGAATCTGAGGATGACGATGAGTCCGATTCTGACGACGAGATCGAGTCCGAGGATGACGACGAGTCCGAGGATGGCGATGTGTCCGCTGATGACGACAACTCTGAGGATGACGACAACTCTGAGGATGACGACGAATTTGAAGATGCCGACGTATCCGAAGATGACGACGAATCCGAGGATGACGACGAGTCTGAGTCAGACGAGGACGACGATCTAGAAGGGGAGGATGAAGCCGAGTCCGCCGAGGACTCTCAGCCGAACGCTGAGACTGCCTCCATCGCTCGGCCGGCTCCCTCGTCCGGTACCCGTATCCTCACCCTCGAAGCCGCTCGCGAGTTCGTCAACAGCTGCGGTCTCCTCCTTTTTAGCCCGCGCTCTCTGGGTGCCCCCGCCCCGTCGCTCGTCGAAGCCACCCTGGGCGCGGCAAAAACCTCCGTCACCGCCGCCGAATCGGAAACCGCTCGTTCCCTTGTAGCCCGTCTCGTCGCGGAAGGCTCCGCGGTTCCGCTGAATCTGCTCGGCGGCCCCGGCGACCTGCCTGACTTCATCGTCAGCACCGCCGCCTTCCCGTTCGTCTTCACCCTGCGCGGCGACAAGGGCTGGAAGCGCGCCCCGGAAACCTCCGGTGCCGTCAAGGTCACCACCCTCGCCCTGCACGTCTACGAGGCCCTTAGCGAGAAAGGGGCCCTCACCGTCGCTGAAATCGTCAACGAGGTCGGCCGCGAGATCACTGAATCGGCCGTCATGCGCTCCCTCTCCGAGCTTTGGGCGCTCGTCCGCGTCATCCCGTCCCTACAACAGGGCGAGGGTGCCACCCGCTGGGAACTCACCACCGCTCGCTTCCTGAAGGCCGTCAAAGCGGGTGCCAACGCGGGCCAGCCCACCGCGCTCAGCGCGCTGGTCTCGCTCTATCTCGGCCAGGCATTCCTCGCCACCGAGGACGAAATCTGCACCTTCCTCTCTCCTCTGACCGCCCGCTCGCGCGTGCGCGACGTGCTGCACGGCCTCAGCGCCGGCCGTCAGCTCAGCGAGGCCGTCCTGGAAGGCAAAACGGTCCTTTTCCTGCCCGACTCGCTGCCCGACTTCGCTGCCGCGGACGACGCGGAGAAGGTGAGCCCGTCCGTCTTTCGTTCCAAGAGCGGAGCCAGATCCGGCATCAGTGCCGAAGTTTCGGCCGCCGCCGAATCGAGTCCGTCCGCCTCCTCCGCAGCGGAGCCTGTCGAACGCATTCGCCGCTTTGAGGGGGGTGGCGCCGAGGCCGGTCGCGACCGCAACCTTCGTGGCAAGCCCACAGCGAGACCGGACGCCTTCCGCTCCGGCCCGTCTCGTCCGGGCAGCCGCTTTGGCGGCGGTGCCGCGCGTGGTCCCCGCCCCTCACGCCCCGCTCCACGCGGCGAAGATCGCCCCTCGCGCCCCTTCAACAATCGCGCCCCAAATGACGCCTCCTTTCCAGGCCGCACCTACTCGCCCCGCCCCGCCGCCGGTGGTCCGCCCCGTGAAGGAGCCGGCGATCGACCCAGCTTCTCTCGCCCCTGGGACGAAGAAAAGCGCGACCGCCCCACCCGGCCCGCGAGCGATCGTCCAGCAGGTGATCGTCCTGTAGGTAATCGTCCAGCGGGTGATCGTCCGTCCCGTCCCGCCTTTCGTCCCGGCGGGGATCGCCCCTCGCGCCCTGCCTTCGGTGCACCCGACAGTCGTCCTCCGCGGCGCGAGGGTGGACCGGACCGCCCCTCCTTCGGTGGCCGTGAACGTCCGTCGTTCGGCAACCGCGACCGCCCGTCGTTCGGCGGTGCGGAACGTCCGCCCTTCCGCCGTGAAGGTGCGGGTGGTGCGCCCCCGTTCCGCCGCCGCGAAGAAGGCGGCGAGACTCGCCCGTTCCGCAGCAGCTTCTCCCCCGGCGGCGGTGGCGGCGACCGTGAACCGCGCGGTGAGGGCCGTCCGCCCCGCCGGGAAGGCGCCTCCGGCGGCTTCTTTCCGCGTCGCGACAACCGTGAAGGCGGTGGCAGCGACCGTCCTCGTCCCTTCCGTCCAGCGGGCGATCGTCCCTCCGGCTCCTTCGCTCCCCGTAAAAGCTTCGACCGCCCCTCCCGCGAAGGCGGGGGCGGCGCGGGACGTCCTTTCGGCGGCGGTTTCCGCCCTCGCGAGGAGGGCGCCGGCGGGCCGCCGCGCTCGTCCGACCGTGGACCGCAGGGCCGTCCACCCTTCCGTGAGAACGGTGGAGGCGGCCGTCCCTCCGGCGATCGTGGCCCTCGTCCGTTCGGCAACCGCCCAGCCCGTCCCTTCTCCGACCGCCCCGCCCGCGACGGCGAGGCTCCCCGGAGCCGTCCCTCTGGCGGGTTCGGCGATCGTGGCAACTTCCGTCCGGGCGGCTCCGCCGATCGTCCCTCGCGCGGTTCCGCGGGCGGCGGCGGCTTTAAGCGCGCTCCCGGCGGCTTCAGCCGTGGTCCGGCCGGTCCCCGCGGCCCGAGCCGTGGTCCCGGTGAGTTCAATCGCGGTCCCGCCCGTGGTCCTCAAGGGGACGGCCCGGCCCCGCGCCGTCGTCCCAAGGATGAGGCATGATCAATCCGCCCTCCAGATCCCGTCCCGTCGTGGCCATCGATGGCCCGGCGGGTGCCGGAAAAAGCACCGTGGCGGCCCATCTCGCACGCCGCTTCGGGCTCCTGAATCTGGAAACCGGTGCCATGTACCGTGCTCTCGCGCTGAAGACCCTGCAAACCGGGATCGATCCGGAAGATGAGCCTGCCCTGCTGCAACTCGTCGCGCAGACCGTGATCGTACTCGAGCCGCAACCTGGAGGGAACCAGGTTTTGCTGGATGGTGAAGAGGTCACCGCCCAACTGCGCGAACCCCGGGTCACCGCACTCGCTTCCCGCGTCTCCGTTCATCCGAAGGTGCGCCACTGGATGGTGGAGCAGCAGCGGCTGCTGGGTGCCGCGGGCGGCGTCGTCATGGAAGGCCGTGACATCGGTACCGTGGTCTTCCCCGACGCGGAGGTCAAAATCTTTCTCGACGCCGCCCCGGAGATCCGCGGCGCCCGTCGCTTCCAGCAATCCGGACCGGCGGCCCGCGAACAGACCGCAGCCGAAAACAGCCAAGCCGAAAACAGCAAGGCCGAGGTGCTTCGCGAGCTGCGGGAGCGGGACGCTCGCGACCGCAACCGGGTCGAATCGCCCCTCCGCCCGGCTCCCGACGCGATCCTGATCGACTCCACTCACCTGTCTCTCGATCAGGTGCTTCAGGCCGCCGAGCGCATCGTTACAGAGCGCTCCAACACTCCTCCCCTCGGGTAAATTGAGACAAATACAGGGGTAGCAAAATAGTTTCGAAATAAATGCTACCCGTGCTAACATTTGCTCACCGTTTGAAACAAGTCAGTTTCTGCCGGCATAAACGGCGTCGAAGCCGCGATTTGAGTTCAGCGTCACAACGAGACACAAGGGAATTGCGAGACATGGAACAGGGAACAGTGAAGTGGTTTAACGACGCCAAGGGCTTCGGCTTTATCAGCCGCCAGAACGGTGAAGATGTGTTCGTGCACTACTCGGCGATCAACACCAACGGATTCAAAAGCCTTCAGGAAGGGCAGGCCGTTCAGTTCAATGTGGTCAAAGGACCCAAGGGCTGGCAAGCTTCAGACGTACAGCCCCTCTAAACTCCTCCAACCCACTCCTAGAATGACGCAAGCAATAAAACGGGGATCCGTCACGGTCCCCGTTCTGCTTTTTTGCCCTAACGCCGCCTTATCGCAGGTGCAGCGGGGAAATTTTCAGGAGTTGTCATCCTGAGCGTAGCGAAGGACCTGCTGTCCGTCCCAGGACTTTACAGCATCAGGAAAACAGCTTAGAGCGTTGCCAAGCTCCTTGTCAGGGCTTGTCTGTGGGCGGCGTTGATCCTGTCGCGGTCGAGCGCGGGCCGTCTTTCCCGTCCACCGGAGCCGTCGGACCCGGAACAATCTTCGCGCTCGTCCGGAAGCGCCGGTAGTCGCTGGCCGTCAGGTGCAGCTGGCCGTCGAATCCGGCCACCAACAACACCCGTACGCTGCCCTGGCCGTTGATCGTCGCCGGCAGCCATACCGAGTCGTTGACGTGCCTGGCTTCGAAGTCGAAATTTGAGTTCTTGCGGACATCGGCGATCAGTCCGCCGCCGATCTTGAAATTATTCAGGAAGTGTCCCTGTCCGCGCACCAGAACGCGGTCCGCTTCGTCGATCCACACGGTTCCCACCAGGTCTCTCACCACGGACTCCGCCGAAGATCGCGTCTTCGCCTTGGGATCCCCCGCGTAATCGAGCACGATCGTCGGTCGCCCACCGTACTCGATCCGCCGCTCGTTTGAAAAACTGCCCAGCTCCAGCAGTCGGGCTACCGTGATGACGGTGTCCCCTCGTGGATCGGTCTTCTGCCCGTCGGCAGCGGCCTTGGCCCGGCGTTCCTTCGCCTTGGCGACCTCCTTGTCCACTCGATCGTTCTCTTTCGCCTGTTCGTCCGCATTCAGCGGCTTGCCGTTGCGGGCAACCACCCGGTCCACACGCACACCATCCAGCGTAAGGCTCTCGGAGTCGGTCACTTCGTTCTCTTTCACGCCGCCATCCTTGCGCAACCGCTGCCGCTCCACATGGACGTGGTAGGTGTAATCGTTCCGAAGCGCATCCATGCGCTCCTCATTGGCTTCGGTATCGTGGAGCAGCTTGGAAGGCTCCGGCAGGGGAGCTGGGGTGGTCGTCTCGGTTCGCGTCTCCGGCGCTTTCAGCCCGGAAGCAACACCCGGCTCCGTCGTGGTCTGGCCGTACGTGGGGCCGCACAGCGCAGCCGCGATCAGCAGGGAAGGCGCGAGGCGGTAAATCCGGCGCATCCCTCTATCCTATCCCTCGAACCCGTAAGCCCGGTTCCTCGAACCCTTAAGCCAAGCTAGGCGCTCGCAGAGGCCCGGCTGGCCTGCATCCAACCTTCCGGGGAACGAGACCGCAAAGTGAGCGAGACAGGCAAGATAGATTCCACAGACCTGAGCACGCCCGTACGCGCTGCGGATGCTTCGGACAGCGCTGGCGAAGGTGCCTTTGCCCCACTTCGGCTGCCGCTCTTTCGCGACCGCTGGATCGCCTCCACCGTCTCCGGCGTCGGCACCTGGATGCAGGACACCGCCGGCACCTGGCTGATGACGGTTCTCACCACATCGCCCCTGCTCATCGCCTCGATGCAGGCCGCGGCCAGTCTGCCCGTGCTTTTCCTTGGCTTCTTCGCCGGCGCAACGGCCGATATCTACGACCGCCGCCGGATCCTGATCGCCTGGCAGTGCTGGATGCTTGCCAGCGTGGCGACCCTGGCGGTGCTCACATTCCTGGGTGTCGTGTCTCCGGTCGCGCTGCTCGGCTTTACCTTTCTGCTGAACGTCGGTTCAGCGATGAACAACCCTGCGTGGCAGGCCATCGTCCCGGAGCTTGTGCCGGAAAGCCAGCTCGCCAATGCGGTCACGTTGAACGCCGCCAGCAACAATATTGCGCGTGCCGTCGGTCCGGCGCTTGGCGGTCTGCTGGTCGCCGCCTTCGCGCGGGCCGATACCGGCGCCAGCTGGGTCTTTCTGCTCAATGCCGCCTCCTTTGCCGGGGTGATCTGGATTCTGTGGCGCTGGCACCGTACCCCCATGTTCAAAAGCGCACTACCCGCCGAACGCATCGCCGGTTCCGTTCGCTCCGGGCTGCGCTATCTCCGCTACGCACCTAATCTGCAGGGATCACTCGTTCGTGCCTTCGGTTTTACCTTCTTTGTGAGCGCGATCTGGTCGCTGCTCGCGCTGGTGGCCCGGCGCGATCTGCATCAGGGTGCCATGGGCTACGGCATCCTGAACGGCTCGCTCGGGCTGGGCGCGGTGGCCGCCGCTTCCACGCTGGCGCGTATACGCAAACGTGTGGAGGCCGACAAACTACTGGCGGCGACCTCGCTCTACTACATAGCCGCGCTGATCATCCTTGCCCTCGTGCACAACCCCGCCCTGGTCATCCTCACACTTTTAGGCGCGGGCTTTGCCTGGACTGCCACCATGTCCACCCTAAACGTGTCGGTACAACTATCCATTCCCAGGTGGGTCTCGGCCCGTGCCCTGGGACTGTACCTGATGACCTTTCAGGGCGGATTGGCGCTGGGCAGCATCGTTTGGGGCGCGATGGCAGAGCGATTTTCAATCAGTACGGCATTTCTGGCCGCCGCCGCCGGCATGGCGGTCTCCTTGCCGTTTCTGCTGCGCATTCACATCCTCAAAGGCACGCTGCCGGATCTCACCCCATTCCAGCACAGGCGCCCCGCGCCGGCCTATGCACCGGCCAATCCTTCCGACGGTCCCGTACGCATCTCCGTGGAATACCACGTCAGCCCCGAACATCTACCCGCCTTCACCCAAGCCGTCTATCAGCTGCAGGGTGTCCGCCGTCGGGACGGCGCGGTCCGCTGGGGCATCTACCGTGACGCCTCCGATCCCACTCGTCTGAATGAGACCTTCCTGATGGAAAGCTGGTTGGAGTATCTGCGCTCCCGTGAACGCGTCACCACCGACGCCGCCGCCATTCGCGACCGGGTCTGGGCTCTGCACACCGGCCCCGAACCGCCCCGCATCACCTACCAAGTTTGGCTGAACGAAGCCGAAGGTACCGCCCTACCGTTTGCCGGGGCTCACTAAGGCCTTCCTTCCCTTGCGCTTGTAATCCCGCAGCGAAACGTAGAGATCTGCTGCATTAGCTCCGCAAACTCAGCCGATCTGCCGACTAATGCCCAAAGGCCAAATCGATCAGTGTCTTTTCCTCAAGTTCATGGGCCTTCGCCGACCCGGTCGCCGGGCTCGCCGATGCCGTGCGCTTCACCGACAATACCGGCCGGTCATGCGCAATCAGTCGCAGACGGGGCATCACGTATGAAAGCGCCCCCATATTGGCCGGCTCCTCCTGAACCCACACCACATCGCGCGCTCCCGGATACCTCTCCAGCACCGCCCGCAGCTCCGCCTCGGGCCACGGGTACAGCTGGTCGACAAAGAGGATCGCTACGTCCTCCACCTTGCGTTTGGTCCGCTCGACCCGCAGGTTGTGTCCGATTTTGCCAGTGCAGACCAGAAGACGACGCGGGTTCTTAACCGTGGTATCCGCCACCACGAGTTGAAAGTGAGGCTCGCCCAGATCGGCCACCGTGGCCATCGCATCCGGGTGCCGCAACATCGATTTTGGCGTAAAAACCACCAGCGGTTTGCGCCACCGCCGCATCGCCTGCCGGCGCAGCAGATGAAAGAACTGCCCCGCGCTCGAGGGCTGCGCGATTTGCATGTTTTCCTGCGCCGCCAGCTGTAAATACCGTTCCATGCGTGCCGACGAGTGCTCCGGTCCCTGGCCCTCATACCCATGCGGCAGCAGCAAAACCAGCCCGGAGAGCAGACCCCACTTGGCCTCGCCCGCCGCCAGAAACTGATCGATAATGATCTGCGCTCCGTTGGCAAAATCGCCGAACTGCGCTTCCCAGAGCACAAGCGCCTCGGGAAAATCTCGCGAAAACCCATACTCGAATCCCAGGCACGCGGCCTCCGAGAGCAGGGAGTTATACACCTCCCACTTGCCCTGCGGCCTGCCGTCCGGCCCCGGCCCAAGATGAGCCAGCGGGGACCACCGCTGCTCGGTCTCCGTGTCCACCAGCACCGAATGCCGTTGATTGAACGTCCCGCGCTGCGAATCCTGGCCCGTCAGCCGAACCGGCGTGCCGGACTGAAGCAGGGAAGCGTAGGCCAAAAGCTCGGCAAAGCCGTAGTCGATCGGCCGCTGGCCCGTGCCCATCTCCAGCCGCTGCTCCAGCAGCTTGGCCACCTTGGGATGGACATGAAATCCCTCCGGAGCACGGGTCAGCGCCGCCGTCAGATCGCGGATCTCGTCCGCTTCGAGCCCCGTCACCGGCTGGTCCTCGGCTGCCAGCGGTCCACCACAGTAGGGCGTCCAGTAGTCAGGCAGCTCGTGCATGCGCTTAACCACAAAGGCCCCCGGCGCCTCGTGCGCAGGCTCATGCTGTGCAGCCCGCCGCTGGTCCTCGAAGAAGCCCTGCTGCACCTGGGCCACCTCGGCTGCTGGATCCACGCCGAGCTTTTCCGCGTAGATCTTGTAAAGCGGCGGATGCTCCTTGATCTTCGCGTACCGCCGGGGCTGCGTCACCGTCGGGTCGTCCACCTCCGAGTGCCCATGCCGCCGGTAGCCGATCAGGTCCACCACCACGTCGGACCCAAAGCTCTGCCGGTAGTTGGCCGCGATCTCCGCCACCCGTACCACGGCCTCCGGATCCTCCGCGTTCACGTGAAAGATCGGCACCGGCAGGCGCTTGGCCAGGTCGCTTGCGAACCGCGAAGAATTGGACTCCTCCGAGTTCGCCGTGAAGCCCAGCAGGTTGTTCACGATCACCTGGATCGTGCCCCCGACGTTGTACCCCTTGATACTGGCCAGATTCATCGTCTCGGCCCAGATGCCCTGCCCGGCAAAGGCCGCATCGCCGTGAATGATCATCGGTAAAATCTGGTGCGCGCCCTCTTCCCCGATGCGCTCCTGCCGTGCCCGCGCCCGGCCCATCACGACCGGATCAACAGCCTCCAGATGACTCGGGTTGGACGCCAGGTGCAGTGATACCGTCTTACCGTTCGCCGTGACGAATTCGCCCGTCGCGCCCATGTGGTACTTCACATCGCCGCCGCCCAAGGTCGAACGCGGGTCCACATCCTCGAACTTTGAAAACACCTCATGCGATCCGCGCCCGATCGTGTTCACCATCACATTCAGGCGTCCGCGATGGCTCATCGCAAACAGGGAACGCGTCACGCCGGCATCGGCCGCCGTGGTGAACATCTGGTCAAGAAACGGAATTAACGACGTCAGGCCCTCGAGCGAGAACCGCTTCGTCCCCAGGTACCGCTGCTGGATCACCTGCTCAAACACATCCGCGCGAATCAGCGCGGAAAGAATGCGCTTCGTGTCCTGGGGCTGGTAGCTCCGCTCGAGCTGCGCCTCGATCCACGCCCGCTTCTCCGGCGAGGCAATGTGCATGTACTCCACACCGATCGTCCCGCAGTAGTAGCCGCGCGCCTCGGCCGAGTCCGGCCCATCGGGTGCCGGAGTGGGAAACGGCTCAGGCGCCAGAAACTGCCCCAGGGGGTCGAGCGAGGCCTGGAGAAATCCCCAGCGGCGAAAAATACCAAAGGCAACCTCGCGCGGTGATTCGACGCCGACGGCGGTGCTGGGATTGCGGGAAAGCTTCGATTCGGGTGCGGTTCTGCTGGCCATAACGCCCTCTATGCTAGTCCTTCTAATTCCGTGTTAACAGCCATGCGCGGTTATCGCGGACGATGCTCGCTCAATTTCCCGTGGCCAATGCCCGAATACGGCCGAACTAAAGGGACTTCTCCCACAAGAGGTGCAGGCCTCCTAACCTAAACGTCCCGCCCGTCACGGCCCCTGCGACTGGAGATAGGCCTTGCGCAGAAAACCGAATCCTCCGCCGGGCTCCAGCTGGATGCCCGCCAGCCGGCTCGAATGCACCACCACCGTATCCGGATACCACAACGGAATGCTGGGCAGATCCGTCGCCAGCAACTGCTGCACCTGAACATATTCCTGACGGCGCGCCTCCTCCGAGGTGGCCTCCGCAGCCGACCGCAGCAGCCCATCCAGGCGCTCATTCGAGTAGTGCCCGCGATTGCCGCCGCGAGGCGGAAAGCTCGCCGTCGCATACGCATACCGAAAAATATCCGGGTCCTCGTTCGATCCAGTCCAGCGCAGGATGTACATCTGAAATGCTCCACGCGTGATGTCCGCATAGAAGGTGCCGAACTCCGCGCTGCGGATCTCCAGCGCAATGCCCGCCGCCTGCATCTGCTGCTGCAAAACCTGGGCCAGCAGCCGCGTCGTCTCGTCGGTCGAGGTCTTCAGCGTCAGCCGCAGCCGCACCCCGTGCGCATCCGGCCTAAACCCCGCAGCCTCCAGCAGCGCCTGCGCCCGCTGCGGATCGTGCGGGTATCTTGGCAGCTCCTCCACCCTCGCTGCAGCCCAATTCCCAGGCGGCAGCAGCGTGTCCGCCGGGACTGCTCGCCCACGCCAAAGCGCCGCGATCAGCGATCCGCGGTCCATCGCCAGCGCGATCGCCTGGCGCACCCGCGGGTCACGCAGAGCCGCTTCCCGGACGTTGAAGTTCATGTAATACACGTCTGCGCCCGGTCGCGTGTCCGTGCGCAGACGCGGCACATCCGCCAGGGCATGCACTTCGTCGGGCGTAATCGCATTACTCTCCACGTCCGCAGAGCCCTTTTTCAACTCCAGGGCCATCGAAATATTGTCTGGCACCACCTGAAACCGCACCCGTTCGATCCGCGCAGCCCCGCCCCACCATTCCGGGTTCCGGTCCAGCACGACCTCCTTATCCTGCACCTGGCTCACAAACCGGAATGGCCCCGTACCCACAGGGTGCAGCCCCTCATCGCGTCCCGCGCCTCGCTCCACCACGCCAAATAGCCCATCGCTCAGGTTGAACAACAGCGAAGGATCGGGCGTCCGCGTGCGCACCGCCAACGTCAGCGGACCGCGCACCTCCACCGCGCTCACCCCGGCAAACGAGCCCGCCTTCGAGGTCACCAGGCTGCCGTTCGTCAAGCTCCGGATCGACCAGGCCACATCCTCCGCGGTCAGCGGCTTGCCGTCATGGAAGCGAACCTCGGGCCGTAGGTGAAACACCCACGTCAGCGGATCGGGACGCTCCCAGCTCGTCGCCAGCCAGGGCTGCAGGTTGAAGTGCTCATCCTTGTGCACCAGCGCATCGAAAACCAGCGCCCCCACCCGCTCCGACTGCGCATCTGTACCCTGCCGCAGGTCCAGGTTGTTGGGTGAGCTCTCAATCAAAAACTGCACCGTATTCGTCTCGCGCGCCGAGCGCCTGCACCCGCCAAGGGACAGCGTGAGGGCCATCGTGAACAAAATTGCGAGCACAGGGAAAAGCATCGTTCTCTTTAACGGCAGATCGCCCAGAAACATTAGCCCTTTCCCAATCTAAATTTGCATCACGTGAGAGACCCGTCCCAAAACGACACTCCGTCGCGCCCCGGTCGCCGCCGGCACGTTTCCGGCCAGCCCGTGCCAGCTCAACCAGCCCAGCAGCGCAAACGCCGCCGCCTCCTTGGCCTCCACATCCAGACTCGCCGCCCCGGCCTCCTCGGTCGTCTTCACCGAGCAGCCCAGCGGTTCAAAATCCGCCCGCAGCCGCCGCAGCAGGGCCGCATTGTGCGCCCCACCGCCCGAAACGAAGATCTCCGTCGCCTTCGCCAGCGGCGCACGCTGCCCCAGATGCGCCCAAACGAAGCGCCGGTAGGCCTCCAGGATCGCCTCCGCTGTAAACGCCGTCGCTGTGGCGACTACGTCGCTCTTCTGCGCCTTTCCGCACAGCGCAAGCAGCCGATCGGTGAACACCAGACCATACTGCTCACGACCGCAGCTCTTCGGCGGGGCCAGGCGAAGAAACTCGTCCCCCATTAACGCCCGCAGCACCGGCTCAATCACCACCCCGCGCGCGCCAACGCCACCGTCGCAGTCGTACGCCCGCCCATAGAGCCGCTGCATGCAGCCATCGATCACCATATTCGCCGGCCCTGTATCGAAGGCCAGCACCCCGCCCGCATCGCACCCCGCCGGCAGCGCGGTCAGGTTCGCAATTCCGCCTAAATTCAACAGAATACGGTTCTTGGTTGCATGCCGGTACAGGCAGTAATCCAGCATCGGCACCAGCGGCGCCCCCTGCCCGCCCGCCGCCAGATCCGCCGTCCGAAAATCACTCACAACCGGTAGCCCGAGCCGCTCCACCACCACCGCCGGCTCACCCGTCTGCCAGGTGCAACGGGTCGGTTCGCCCAGGTATTCGTCTGCTACTGCCTGGTGATAAATCGTCTGCCCATGCAGCGCCACTAACTCCACTCGTAAGCCACTTCGCTCGATCGCCGCGGCCACCGCTGCCGCATACACCTCACCCAGCCGCCAAGAGAGCCGCGCCAGCTCCGCCGCTGAGGTCCCCCCGGCATCCATCGCCTTTAGCACCGCCCCGCGGACCTCCGCGGTGTAGGGCATCGCATGATGCGCCAGCACCTTCAGCCGGGGCAAACCACCTAAACCGCTCGCCGGCGACACGCGGCAGATCGCCACATCCACCCCATCGGCCGAGGTTCCGCTCATCACCCCGGCCACCACCATCGCCTTTGGCAATCTGTCGCTTCTAAGCCCCAGCCTCAAACCACACCGCCGCGCAGCTCACGCTGCAACTCCGCCACCAGCGCCAATGCCTCACGCGGCGTCAAACCGTCCACATCCACCGTCTCCAACCGGTCCACAATCCGCTGCGAAAGCGGCGTAAACATCGTCATCTGCAGGGCAGCCGCTCGCTCAGCTTTGGCGGGAACAGCCTCACGCACCCCCCGCGCCTCGGCCCGCTCATGCACCCGCAGCACCTCGCGCGCCCGCTCGATGACCGCCCCCGGCAACCCCGCCAACCGCGCCACCTCGATGCCGTAACTCTTGCTCGCCGCGCCGGCTTCGACCGTGTGCAGAAACACAATCCCGCCATCCCGCTCCCGCACCGTTACCCGCGCGTTCCGCAACCGCGCCAGCCGCTCCGCCAGCAGCGTCAGCTCGTGATAATGCGTCGCAAACAGCGTCCGCGCCCCCACCCGGTCATGCAGGTGCTCCACCGTCGCCCAGGCCAAGGAAAGCCCGTCATAGGTCGCCGTCCCGCGTCCCATCTCATCCAGTAGCACTAAAGACTGTGACGTGGCCGTATTCAAAATCGAAGCTGTCTCCGTCATCTCGACCATGAACGTCGACCGCCCGCGCGCCACGTTATCTGCCGCCCCGATCCGCGTATAAATCCGGTCCACCAGTCCCAGCCGCATCCGCTCCGCCGGCACAAACGACCCGCACTGCGCCATGATCGCCAGCAACGCCGCCTGCCGCAGAAACGTACTCTTGCCGCCCATATTCGGCCCGGTAATCAGCAGCAGGGAAGGGCTGCTCGTATCTTTTGCATTGTCATCCCCGTAGGGGATCTGCGTTTCGTCCGCGCTGGCAACCCTCTCAGCAGCCCCCCCACACAAACTCAACGAATTCGGCACAAACCGCCCTGCCCCCGTCTCCTCCAGCCGCCGCTCCACCACCGGGTGCCGGCCGTTCAAAAACTCCAGCGCCGTGCCGTCCTCCACGGCCGGCCGCACCCATCCGCGCATCGCCGCTAGGTGCGCAAAACACCCCAGCAGATCAATCTCCGCCACCGCCCGCGCCGTCTCCCGCACCCGCGCCGAGCCCGCCAGCAGCTTCTGCCGCAGCTCCAGAAACAGCCGCCGCTCGATCTCCGCCGAACGCTCCTGCGCCGTCAGGATCTTGGTCTCCAACTCCTTCAGCTCCGGTGTCGTGTAGCGCTCCGCGTTCACCAGCGTCTGCTTGCGCTCATAATCCGCCGGCACAGCCTTCAAATTCGACCGCGTAATCTCCAGGTAGTACCCAAATACCGAGTTGAACCGCACCTTCAGCGACCCGATCCCTGTCCGTTCCCGCTCCCGCTCCTCGATCGCCGCAATCCGCTGGCGGCCGTTCGTCGAAAGCTCCCTTAGATCGTCCAGCTCCGCATCCACCCCCGCCCGCACCGCGCCGCCATCGCCCAGCGACACCGGCGGCTCCTCCACCAGCGTCGAGCCGATCAGTTCCTCCAGATCCGCCAGCGCATCCATCCGCGCCAACTCGTACCAACGCCCCTCGCCGCCAAACTCCTTGACCGCCGCCCGCAAGCCCGGCAGGCAGCGTAGCGTAGCCCCCAGCGCCGCGACCTCCCGAGGTCCCGCCGCCTCCAGCGCGATCCGCCCCAGCAGCCGTTCCAGGTCCAGTACCCCGCCCATCGCACGGCGCACCCCCTCACGCCGCCGGATGTCCGCCGCCGCTAGCCCCACCGCCTCCAGCCGCGCGTTGATCGCCCTCAGCTCCGCCATTGGCCGCAGCAGCTGCGCCCGCAATAATCGCTTGCCCATCGGCGTACAACAGGCATCCATCGCATGCAGCAGCGTCGTATCCGCCGCCTCCCCGGAAAACAGCGGATCCACCAGCTCCAGATTCCGCACGCTCACCGCATCCAGCTCCAGGCAGCCGCGCCGCTCATAAAACCGAACCGTATCCAGGTGCTCCAGCGCCCCCTGCTTGGTCGCCCGAAGGTAATGCACGATCGCCCCCGCCGCGACCGCCGCCCCCGCGTGCCCGCCCAGCCCCATCCCGTCCAGCGAATGGACCCGCAACCCCTGCCGCAGCAACGGAATGGCATACTCCTCGCCAAAAACCCACTCGTCCAGCTCCGTCTGCGCCCCACTGGGCTGCACCTGAGCCCCACCGCCTTGACCGGCCATCAAACCGGGTGTTCCATCTCGAGCAGCCACCGCGCCGGGTGCCCCATCTTTACCGGCAGCTTCACCGACGGTTAAGGTGGGCTGCTTTTGACGCCCCGAGCCCAACCCACCCCCCCGAGGCACCAGCGTCTCCGCCGGCCGCATCCGCTCCAGCTCATCCAGCGCCGCCGCCCAGCCGTTCGCCCCGGAAAACTCCGTAGCCCGCATCTCGCCCGTCGATAAATCCACTGACGCCACCCCAACACACGCCGCCGCGCCCGACCCCACTGCGGCCACCGCCGCCAGCCACTGGCTCGCCCCGCCATCGAGCGCCGCATCGAGCGCTGTCCCCGGCGTCAGCACCCGCGTCACCTCGCGCCGTACCACGCCTTTGGCAAGCTTCGGATCCTCCATCTGCTCGCACAGCGCGACCTTGTAGCCCTTGCGCAACAGCTTCTGCAGGTACCCCGCCGCGGCATGGTAGGGCACCCCGCACAGCGGAATCAGCCGAGCCTTATCCCGCGCTGTGAGCGTCAGGCCCAGCTCCCGCGCCGCCATCACGGCATCCTCATAGAACAGTTCGTAAAAATCGCCCATGCGAAAAAACAGCAGGGCGTCCGGATGCGCCTCCTTGGCCGCCCGGTGCTGTCGCATCGCCGGCGAAAGCGAATCCGTCTCGCCCGCCGAAGAGCCCGTGATGTGAGGAGACGCCATCGTCAAATCAACCGTCAGAATATCGTGCCCGGCCCTGTGACTTTCCAGTCCCAATCTGCGCTCATCGCCGCGAACCCACTCCCCCGGCTGCCGGAAACGATAAACTCACCTTCATGATCGAACTCCCCATGACCGAAGCCCAGTTCGCCTCCGCCGGCGAGCGCCTCAAGCGCCACGGTCTCGACCTCAGCGGCCCCACCGGAACCCTCACCAAGGAGGGCATCACCGCCAGCTACACCTACAGCGAGGGCCTGCTGCGCATCACCATCCACAACAAACCCTTCTTCATCCCCGAATCGCTCATCGAAGGCCGCCTCAAGGCGTACGTCCAACAAAACATGACCGAATAGCGGCACCGGACGCAACACCGGAAGCGACCCCACGGCCTACCGCACATCTATACTGCAAGCGTGCGCTTTTCCGGGTGCACCCTATCCGCAATGTCCCTTGTCTGGCTCCGAGTCGCGGTCATCCTCTACGCCATCGCCGCGCTCGCGGTGCTGCCGGCGGCCCTGTACAACCGTCCGCGCTGGCGTTATCTTGCCCTGCCGTGTGCTCTGGGCGGCATCTTCTTCCACTTCGTCGCGCTGACCGAAACCCTCGTCGCCGCCCACCACGCCCTGCCCGTCGACACGCACGAAACCCTCTCCATGCTGGGCCTTCTGCTCGCCGCGGCATTCCTGGCCCTCTTTGTACGCTTCCGCACCGTCTCCTTCGGCGTCTTTCTGCTGCCGATCGCGGTGCTAGTCACCCTCACGCCCGCCTTCCGGCCCGGCGCCGAATCGCTCAGCTACCCCTACCTCCGCACCGGCTGGCTCTTCCTGCACGTCGCTCTCCTCCTGGCCGCGTACGCCGCGCTGCTGGTCTCCCTCGTCGCCAGCCTGCTCTATTTAATCCAGGAGCACGGCATCAAGCAAAAGCGCCTGCGCTCCGCCGGCAACGCCCGCAATTGGCTCCCACCGCTTGAAACCACCGACCAGATTGCCCTGAAGTCGCTCCTCTTCGGCCTCCCCTGCATGACCGGCGGCCTGTTGATCGGCTCCGTCGTCGCGCTCCAGACCGTGGGCCCCACCTTCTTCGCCGATCCCAAGGTCCTGCTTTCGCTTGCCATGTGGCTCGCCTACATGGCCATGATTTACATCCGTCAACAGTCCGGCCTGCGCGGCCGCCGCGCTGTCTACCTGTCCAGCTTTGCCTTTGTCTTCGTGCTCGCCGTCTGGGCCGCCAATCAACTGTCGGTGGTCCACAGGTTCAAGGCTCCATGAGCGCCATCCTCACAAGATCGGCGGACAGCGCCCTCCTGCTCGTCGGTGTCAACCACACCACCGCGCCCATTGCTGTGCGCGAGCGCCTCGCCATTCCCACGGACCGCCTCGCCGACGCCACCCGCACCCTCATCCACGAGCCCGGCGTCCGCGAGGCCATGATCCTCTCCACCTGCAACCGCGTGGAGCTGCTCACCGTCTGCGACCCGGCCGCCGCCCCTCCACTGATCACTCCCGTCCGCTTCTTTCACCAATTCCTCCAGCTCTCCCGCGCCGAAGTCGAGCCCCACCTCTATCAGTTCAAAGAATCCGAAGCCGTCCGCCACCTCTTCCGTGTCGCCAGTTCGCTCGACTCCATGATCGTCGGCGAGCCGCAGATCCTCGGCCAGGTCAAGCAGTCCTTCGCCGTCGCCCGCGAGGTCGGCGCCATCAACACCTCCGCCGGCTTCAGCTCGGTCCTAGACCCTCTGCTGCAGCGCGCCTTTTCGGTCGCCAAGCGCGTCCGCACCGAAACCCAGATCGGCGCCACCACGGTCTCGGTCGCCTCCGTCGCCGCCGATCTCGCCCGCAAGATCTTCGGTTCGCTCACCGGCAAGACCGTTTTACTGGTCGGGGCCGGCAAGATGAGCGATCTCACCGCGCGGCACCTCATCCAGCAGGGTGCCGATACGCTGCTCGTCTCCAACCGCACCGAATCCCGCGCCGAGCGCATCGCCGACGCCCTCCGCACGCCGTCCATCACCACCGGCGTCATCCCCTTCGATCAGCTCTACGACCAGGCCCACCGCGCCGACATCATCATCACCTCCACCGGCGCCGGCGCCTACGTCAACGCCGGCAACACCGCCGCCCACGTCTTCACCCCCGCCCAGGCGCGCACCCTGCTCAGCCGCCGCCGCAACCGCCCCGTCTTCTTCATCGACATCGCCGTTCCCCGCGACGTCGCCCCCGAGGTCAACCGCGTCGAAGGCTGCTTCGTCTACGACATCGACGACCTGCAGCAGGTAGCCCAGGAAAACCGCATTGGCCGCACCCGCGAGGCCGAAGCGGCCGAGCAGATCGTCAGCTCCGAGGTCCAGCGCTACACCGAACGCCTCCTGGAGGCACCCTCCACCGAGGCCATCAAGCAACTCCTCGCCGAAGCCGACACAACCCGCGAACACGAGCTCGCCCGCACCCTCGCCCGCCTCAACGCCGAGCCCCTCACTACCGCGCAGCAAGCTGCCGTAGAAGCCCTCACCCGCTCTCTCACCGCCAAACTGCTGCACCCGCAGATCGCGGCCCTGCGTACCCCCCGCGACCGTGGATCCTCGTAGAACCGTTTACACATTGTCATCCTGAGCGCAGCGAAGGACCTGCTTTTCGCTTCGTATGGCCGGCCTCTTCACGGCTAGTCCAAATCAGCCACTCCCTCAAGCCCAATGCTTCGCCTCCGCGCACAAAAAATGTGCATCGCGGACAGCGCCCCGCCGCATTCTGCCATCCCAAACCAGGGTAAGACGCAAACTTTAACTTCAGGCAGGCGACGACGATGGCACTGGCAAAAACAACGCAGGATCACGATGAGATTCGGGAGTGGGCCGAGGCACGTGGCGGCAAGCCCGCCGTCGTGTCTGCAACCGAAGGCAAAGACGAAACCGGCATCATCCGGCTCATGTTCCCGGACGCCCCTCACCACAACGACGATGCGCTCGAGGAGATCAGCTGGGACGAATGGTTCGAAAAGTTCGACGAAAGCGGCTTGGAGCTCACCTACCAGGAAAAGACCGCCGACGGCAAAACCTCCGACTTCAACAAACTCACCTATCCCGACCCCGAATCGGCTAAAGGCAAGGCCCTGCTGAAGAAGTTCGCCGGCAAGAAGTCTGCCGGCAAGAAGAGCGCAAAGAAGTCAGCAGGGAAGTCCGCCACGGCTACGGCGCCCCCGAAAACCGCCGCTAAATCTGCCCTGAAGAAATCCCCGGCGAAGAAGGAAGCCGCGGAGTCGCCGGCCAAAAAAACTCCCGCCAAGAAGTCCGCTTCTAAATCAGCTTCAAAGAAATCCTCTCCCGCCACCCCGGCGCGCAACTACCCAAAACCCGACGGCAGCGGTCCCACGCAGGTCTTCTAAACCGAACACCCCTTTCACTTGTCCTCCTTCACTGAAGGCGGAGGACCTGCTCTTCGTATTTCAAGTCAACGTAAAGCCGTCTTAAAGCAAAATTCCCCAAGCACTCACGCGTTCGTCAAATAAGACCCTGCTTCGGCGGGGCCTTTCCATGTCCGCGTTATCCTGATCACCGATGAGCACTCAACCCATTCGCCTCGGCACCCGCGGGTCGCAACTCGCCCTCTGGCAGGCCAACCACATCGCCGACGAACTCCGCCGGCACGGCCACACCGTCGCCGTGGAAGTCATCCGCACCACCGGCGACCGCATGCAGGACCCCAACTTCGTCGCCCCCGCCACCTTCGCCGACGGCACACCCCTCGACGCCAAAGGCATCTTCATCAAGGAGATCGAGGACGCCCTGCTCGACGGCCGCATCGACGTCGCCATCCACTCCCTCAAAGATCTGCCCACGACCCTCGACCCCCGTTTTAACCTCGCCGCCACTCCGCCCCGCGCCGACGCCCGCGACGCCTTTGTCTGTGAGGATTTCTGGGGTCTCCACATGCTGCCGCTGGGCTCCCGCGTGGCCACCACCAGCCCCCGCCGCCAGGCCATGCTGCTCGCCCTCCGCCCCGATCTCGAGTTCGTCGAAATGCGCGGCAACATCGACACCCGCCTGCGCAAATGGGCCGCCGGCGACGCCGACGCCCTCGTGCTCGCCTGCGCCGGCCTCGACCGCCTCGGCCGCACCGAGCACGTCCACCAGCGTTTCAACATCGACGAAATCTGCCCGGCACCCGGCCAGGGCGCGCTCGCGCTTGAAACGCTCAGCCCGCACCGCGACGGCTCGGCGCTCGATGGCGGCGGACTCCCGCGGCAGCGCGCGATCACCGAGGCGCTGGCGGCACTCAACGACCCCGACACCGCCTTCGCCACCGAGGCCGAGCGCACCGTTCTCAACGCGCTGGGCGGCGGCTGCAATCTGCCTCTGGGCGCCTACTGCCACGCCGTGGACGGCCAGTGGCACCTCCACGGCATGGTGGCCGCCCCGGACGGGGAAGCCGTCGTTCACGTCCTGGAGAAGGTCTCACGCGGAATCGCCGCCGCGGAACTGGGTCAGCGCGTCGCCGCGTCGCTGGAGCGTGGAGGCGCACGGCAACTGCTCACGGCATCCACGGAGGAGCGGCTCGCCGGGGCAGCCGGCTAATCCGGCTAGCCCGGCTAACCTTCATGCAGCCATATCTCGGCGACATTTACCTTCCCCGCGACGGCAGACCAGACAGCCTCCAGAGACAAACCCACATCTCACGGCCCAGACTCGAAATCTATGTAATGGAGGGGCCCAGTGCCCAGGCACCGTCATGTGCGTCGCGGTGGACTCTTTGATCGTCCCGTCCAGCTGCTGGCGGGCATAGCCGTCACCTTGCTCCTGGGCTGGATCTGGCTCGTCGCCTCCCTGCATCTCCACGAAATGATTGTGGGCGTCATGGTGGTCGCCCTGTCCACCGCGTTCTGCGCCCTTGTACTCCGCTCCGCCACGCTGCCCCTCGATCTGCACTGGCATGACATCCTGCAGGTCCGGCACGTGCCCGCGGAAATAGTCGCTGACGCCTGGATCGTCACGGCTGTGCTGTTCCGCGATCTCCTCGGTGTCGAACGTGCCGGCTCGTACTACCGCGTCGCCGGCTTTGCCGCCAGCCGGCGCGACCCCGTCCTGGTTGCCCGGGAGGCTCTGGCGACCGTCTACACCACACTCTCGCCCAACGTGATCGTCGTCGGCATCGACACCGCCCAGGGCCACATGCTCTTCCACCAGTTGCGGCGGGCGAAGGTCTCAAGCTCGTCGCGCGGCCTTGGAGCGGGCTCATGAGCGGGGTAGGTATCGGGTCCGTAAATCTCTGGCTCCTGGCCGGCTCTGCCGTCAGTGCCGCGCTCGTGCCGTGCGCCTTTGCCGCCCTGCGGGGGAGCGCCGAGCGCCGTCTGGTCGGTCTGCAGATGTGCGGCATCCTCGTCACCTTCGCGCTTGTGCTCTTTACGATCGGCTTCGGCCGGCTGCCCTTTATCGACCTCGCCCTCACGCTGGCGGTGCTGTCCTTCGGCAGCGGACTCGTCTTTGCCCGCTTCCTGGAAAAGCACCTGTGACCGTTCGCACTGCACTCGAAGCGATCCTGCTGGCGCTGCTCGTGCTCAGCTGCTGGATCGGTGTCCTCGGCATGTTGCGCATGCGGCAGCCTACACAGTCGCTCCACTACCTTGGCCTGCCGGCCTGCGTCGGCTCGCCGCTGCTGGCCGTCGCCGTCTTCCTCGCCACCGGCAACTCCGGCGCCGCTTGGAAGATGCTGCTCATCGCCGGTCTTCTGCTCTTTGCCAACGCTGTGGTCACCCATGCCATCGCCCGGGCCTTTCGCACTCGCGAGATCGGTCATTGGCAGCCGCAGCCCGGCGATCCCTTCGAGTTCACCACCCATCTCGCCCAACAGCGGGCGCGCAGGGCAGGGACCGGCGCATGATCTGGGTCGGCGCGGGCATCCTGCTCTTGCTCGCCGTCTCCGGCGCGGCGGTGGTCACCACGCGCGATACGACGGAGCAGGTCATCACGCTGTCCTTCTACGGCCTGGTCACCGCGCTGATGTTCTTCTTCTTCCAGGCCCCGGATGTCGCGCTCTCGCAGATCACGGTCGGCGCCGTGGCTCTGCCGCTGATGGTGATGCTGGCGATCTCGCGCATGCGCGCCCGCCAAGCGCGAAAGGACAACGGGCAGAGTAACGAGCAGGGAAAGGGGCAAGGAAAGGGGCAAGGAAAGGGGCAGGGCGATGACTGAGCGCACTCGCAAGCGGATCTTCGCGGTCGCGGGCCCCGCCTTCTTCGGTCTCTTCGTCTATGCCTCGCTGGACATGCCTCCCTGGGGCACCTATCGCGGTCCCTACGGCGATCTCATCGCCAACGTGGCCGTCTATGAGCGCCATGCCACCGACGTCGTCAATGCCATCAACTACGACTACCGCGGCTTTGACACCCTCGGCGAGGAGTTCATCCTCTTCACCGCCGTCGTCGGCGTCATGATGCTGCTGCGCCGCGACCCGGGCGTCTCCACCGCGCCCATAGGCCAAAAAAAAGGAAGTCAGCAGGGCAAGCTCCGGGGAAAACTCCAGGGCAAGCTACAAGACAAGCCCACCCTCGGCGTCGCCGTCCGCGCCATGACGCTCCCGGCCGTCATTCTCACGGTTGTCTTCGGCTTCTACATTGGCCTGCACGGTGCGCTCACCCCCGGCGGCGGCTTTCAGGCCGGCGTGATCCTGGCCTCCGCCCTTCTGCTCGTCTACCTCGCTGAAAACACCGACGCCTTCAAACGCATCACCTCGCACATCGCGGTGGAACTCATCGAAGCCATCGGCGCCGGTGCCTACGCTCTCATCGGCCTCGCACCGCTCTGCCTCGGCCTTCCGCTCGTCACCAACTGGCTCCCGCTCGGCACCACCGGCGACATCTTCGCCTCCGGCAACATCGCCCTCATCTCCGCCACCGTCGGCGTCGAGGTCACCGCCGCCTTTCTGCTCGTCCTCTACACCTACCTGCAGGAGATCATCAACGGCGAGGTGCCCGCCGCGTGAGGAACGCAGAAAATCCACGAAGGACCTGCTTTCCGGAGCTTTAGAAGCAGTACAACGCATCCGAACCGCACCAACGCACGTCAGCTTCACCACCCAAAAACCATGCCCCACATCCTCCAATACCTGCCGTACGTCGTCGCCGCCTGGCTCTTCTGCTGCGGCCTGTACGGCCTCATCACCAGCCGCGATCTGGTCCACTCCGTGGTCTGCCTTGCCGTGTTGCAAAGCTCCACCTATGTGCTGTTGCTGGCCATCGGCTTTCGTGTCGGCGGCGCCGCGCCGGTCTTCGCCGACATCAGCCCCGGCACGCTCACCGTCGACCCCGTAGTCCAGGCCCTCATGCTTACCGACGTCGTCGTGGAAGCCGTCGTCGTCGCGCTTCTGCTCGCCATGGTCGTCAAGGCGCACGAGAAATCCGGCTGCACCTCGCCCAACGACCTGCGGACCATGCGCGGATGAACGCCCTCCAGAACACGCTCACGCCTCTTCCCGTCGTCGTTCCGCTTCTCGGCGCGGCGACGCTGTCCGCGCTGCGTACCTGGCTCAGCCGCCGCGCCATGGACGCGCTCGCGATCCTCATCGCCGCCCTCGACGTCGGCATCTGCTTCTTCCTGCTGCGCGAAGCCAACACACACACGGTCGTCTACTGGTTCGGCAACTGGTTCCCGCGCGGTTCGATGGTCGTCGGCATCGGCTTCGTCGTCGACCCCACCGCCGCCGCGCTCGCTCTCCTCGCCGGCGTGCTCTTTCTGCTCGCCTTCATCTTTTCCTGGCGCTTTGTCGACACCGGCGAGCGCCACTTCCACACGCTGATGCTTGTCTTTCTCGCCGCCATGAGCGGCTTCGTGCTCACCGCCGACCTCTTCAACCTCTTTGTCTGGTTTGAGCTCATGAGCACCGCCGCCTTCGCCCTCTGTGGCCTCAACACCCAGGAACCCGCCCCGCTGCAGGGGACCTTCAACTTCGCCGTGACCAACACCGTCGCCGCTTTCCTGGGCCTCACCGGCATCGCCATGCTGTACTCCGTCACCGGCGCGCTCAACATGGCGCAGATCGGCTATCTGCTTACAAACTCCGCCGCCGGCCCACGTCACGATCCGCTCGTGATCTTCAGCTTCTGCCTGCTCGTCTCCGCCTTTTTCATCAAGGGCGCCATCGTTCCGTTCCACTTCTGGCTGCCCGACGCCCACTCCGTCGCGCCCACCGGCGTCTGCGTGCTCTTCTCCGGCCTCATGGTCGAACTCGGCCTCTATGCCATCGCCCGCCTGCACACGGTCATCTTTCTACACGCCCTCGGCATGCACGCCGTCGCGCTCCGCTCCATCCTTCTCGGCTTCGCCGCAATCACCGTCCTCGTCGGCGGCCTCATGTGCTACGCCGAACACCACCTCAAGCGCCTGCTCGCCTTCTCTACCATCTGCCACGCCGGCCTCATGCTCGCCATCCTCGCCGTGGGCAGCGACGCCGTGGGCGGCACCGTCGCGATGGGCGGCTTTCTCACCTACCTCTTCGCCCACGCCTTCATCAAAGCCTCGCTCTTCTTCTGCGCCGGCATCACGCTGCATCGCCTGCGCTCCATGAGCGAGCAGCTCCTCTGGCAGCGCAAGCGCGTCCTTCGCTGGACCGGTGTCCTCTGGTTCGCCGGCGGCCTCGGCCTCGCCGGTCTCCCTCCCTTCGGCACCTGGCTCGGCGAAGCCATGGCCGCCGCCGCCGCCAAACAGGCCGGCACCCCCGGCCTCACGGCCCTCTTCCTCTTGGGCGAAACCCTCACCGCCGCCGCCGTCTTTCGCGTAGGCCTGCACATCTTCGCCGGCCTCGGTAGCGCCCCGCTCACGGACCCCACCGCCACCGTGGACGAGCTCCCCGAAACCGGGGAAGAAAACCGCATTGTCCACGCCTACCAGTTCCTTCCGCCGTTATTCTGCCTCTCGGTAGCCGTAGCGCTCTTCGCGATCCCCGCCTTCCTGCCCTGGCTCACCGGCGCCGCCGCCCGCTTCAGCAACCAGATCGGCTACTGGCACACCCTTTACACCGGCGCCACGGTTTTCACGCCGTCGCAGCCGCTAACCGCCGAAGGCCTCGCCCCCACCCCCGCCCGCCTCGCCGCCGCGCTTCACGGGGCCGTCGCCACGCTGCTCGGCCTCGCGCTCGCCCTCACCAGCGTCTACCGCCACAAACTTCCCAAGCGCATCCGCCTCGGCTCCTACCTTGAAACCGGCATGCAGCCCCTGCGCGCCCTGCAAAGCGGCCATCCCGGCGACTACGTCGTCTGGCTAACCGCCGGCGTCGCCACCCTCGGCCTGCTCTTCAACATCTTTCTCCGCCGCTAAATCTTTCTCCGCCGCGAATACGCAACCCGGGTGCCCATCTCCGCCATCGTCATTGCTTTGCGCTCGCCAGATCCTCACGCCGAGTCCCAACCGGACCGCTCCATGGGCCCCGCTGCCCGTGGATCCCAAGAGGGACAGAAAGCGGCCAAAAAGAAACCGCAACCCGTCGCGCCCCCTGGCATCTGAGCCCCCCAGAGGCTTTCAGCCATGTTTCTTATCACCGGCATCACCGGCAAGGTCGGCGGCGCAGCCGCAAAGCATCTCCTCGCGCAGGGCAAGCAGCTGCGCGCCCTGGTACGCGACGAGGCCAAGGCAAAGACCTGGGCAGACCAGGGCGTGGAACTCCTCAAAGGCGAGTGGGAGGACGCCGCAGCCCTGACCCGCGCCCTCGAAGGCGTTGAAGGCGCCTACCTCATGATGCCGCCCATCGCCACCCCTTCGCGCGACTTCAGCGAAGCGAAGGCCGTCATCGCCAGCTACACGCAGGCCCTCACGAAGGCCGCACCCCCCAAGCTCGTGGCCCTGTCCTCCATGGGATCGGAAAAATCCAGCGGCCTCGGCCTGATTACCTCCACGCACATGCTCGAAGAAGCCCTCAAGGACAGGCCGTTCCCCCTCGCCTTCATCCGCGCCGGCAGTTTCTATGAAAACTTCCTCTACGGCCTGCAGGCAGGGCAGGGCGGCACGCTGCCCGTCTTCTACATCCCCACAAGCCGAAAACTGCCCATGATCGCCACCCAGGACATCGGCGCCGAGGTCGCAGAACTGCTCACCACCGACTGGTCCGGCAAGCGCACCGTCGAGCTCGGCTCCATGCGCAGCGCCGACGATCTCGCCGCCGAGCTGGGCAAGGCCCTGGGCCGCGACGTAAAAGCGCAAGCCGTCCCCCGCGAAGCCTGGGCAGGTGCCCTCGAGCACATGGGCCTACCCAAAGGCCAGACCTGGGCCATTGAAGAGATGAACGAAGGCATCAACTCCGGCTGGATCGGCTTCGGTGTCGAAGGCACGGAACGCGTCGAAGGCACCACCACCGCCGAGCAGGTCTTCACCGCCGCCAAGCAAGCCAAGAGTTGACCTAATAAGCAGACATTGCGGCTTCCCGGGATCTCGGTTTGGGTCTGGTGGCCAGAACACACTGACATGACGGCAGCTTGCCCTTCGGCCTCCCGGGATTACCTACGCTGCATAAGCAGAAGTGAGGCAGCGCACACCTTTCTCCTGCCTGGTCTTGGCTAACGCATGTATGGCTATGATCGCGCTCCTCCCCGGTTCTGACGCAGCAAGGGCGTTCACTGCGCTGCGTTCGAGACTGCTTCCCAGGCTTCCCATGTGGCCAACCGATCCGCATAGACCGAACGGACTTGAGGAAGCGCATGGCTGCCGAGGATCAGCCGTAACGGGGGCTGCTCCGCGTCTACGACCTCCAGGACTGCGTCTGCTGTCGCCTCGGGGTTGCCACGTTCCAGCTTCATCAGACCGGCCATAAGCTTTTGCTTGAAGTCACCGTAAATTGCCATGCCCTCTGCACGGATTGCACTCTTGCCGAAATCAGTGGCGTAGGCTCCCGGTTCGATCATCGTCACCTTGATGCCGAACTGAGCGATCTCCTTCGCCAAAGTTTCATGCAGCGCCTCAGCAGCGGCCTTGGTTGCGGAGTAGAAGCCGATCATAGGCATTGGTGTTAGGCCGAGACTACTGGTCACTCCGAGGATGTGCCCGCTCCCCTGTTGCCTGAGCAACGGCAGAGCTGCTCTCAGAATACGGACGGCCCCGAAGTAATTGGCCTCGAACACACCTTGCATCTGCTCGTCGGTAGCTTCTTCGGCGGTAGCGATCAGGCTGTACCCGGCATTGTTCACAAGCACATCCAGACGGCCAAAATGGCCGAATGCCTGATTGACCACCTGCGTCACCCGTTCACGGTCGGTCACATCGAGTTGCAGCGGCAGGACCAAGTCTCCGAATCGCTCTTTAAGATCGGCAATGTCCTCCAGCTTGCGGGCGGTCGCAGTTACCCTGTCTCCGCGCTTCAGCGCTGCCTCGGCCCAGATGCGTCCGAAGCCGCGCGATGTTCCGGTGATGAACCATACCTTGTTACTCATGGTGTTTTCCTCTGCGAAGGCCTTCAACCCTCGATGTCGATCTGTACACTGTAAAGTTAAGGGATGTGATCGTCCCATAGAACAACGAACTGGGCTACTGCAAATAGTAGCTACCCATCTGAACAGTGTCAAGAACAATCGAGAACAATGGCCAAAAAGCGATTGACCTACCATCATGGCGATTTGCGCGAAGCACTCATCAAAGCTGCCGATGAGATCATTGCGCAGGACGGTATCGAGAACTTCTCGCTGCGTACAGCCGCGGGGCGGGCTGGAGTCTCTCCAGCCGCTCCGGCACATCATTTCGGCAGTGCAAGGGGTCTCCTTACCGAAGTTGCGATCCTGGCTTACCAAAGAGCTGATCGTTACGTAGAACTAGCTGGACACTCGGAGGATGTTGTAGCCGATGTGCGGGCAGTGAGCCTGGCCTTTATCAGCTTCGTCCTTCATCATCCCGGCCACTTTCGGCTGATGTTTCGGAACGATCTGGTGGATCGCACCGATCCTCGGCTGGCTGCCGTCAGCAAGGCGCCTGGCATGCGCTTAGCGCGAGCCGTCCTCGCGTATCGCGGGAGGCGCGAGGTAGACCCCGGGAGTTTCGACGACGCTGCCGACATGCTCTGTGGCCTGGCAACGCTCCATGGACTTGCGAATCTGGTGCTGGAAGAGAAAGCGATGCACTTCTTTCATGGCGCAAACCCTAAAAACTTCGTGAAGGAGTACCTTCCCAAAGTGATCGCACGTTTGTACCCTGAGTTGGCGTAAAGTCGCCGCTTCAACCCGTCCTGCCAAACGCCGTTGTGCTGACCGACCCACCTCCCTGCAAGCGATCGCCCTCCGCCGTCTACGCCGCCGCCACTCCCATCACCCAGAACCGCTCCCTTCCGAGCAAACGCCACGGGACGCCGCGGCGCAAATACCGACACGCGGCACCGTGCGCGCATCCCATCTGCGAGGCCGCCATGTTACGACTACCACGACTACCACGACTGTCACGATCCCCGCTCGACCCGCCGCACCAGCAGCAGCGATCCGCAACCGCAAAGCTCCTCCGCGCCCATCGGCTGCTCACGCTTTCAGCCCTGGCGGCTCTGATCCTTCCCATGCCGGCCTTGGCGAACCCGCAGCCCCGCGAAAAACACAAACGAAGCGCGATCGTCCCGCCAAACCACCCCACCCCCGCGAGCTTCAACGGCCAACCGGTCCCCGCCGCCCAGCTCAAAACTCTTCCCGTCGGCCTTTATCTTCCTGTAGCCCTGCACCACGCCCTCAAAGCCGGCGACACCCGCCCCGGCACCCCGATCCAGGCCTACACCACGCAGCGCATTCCCGTTGCCGCCGGTCTCTACCTCCCGCGCGGCGTTGAGGTCCTCGGCACCGTCGTAGCCTCCGCCGACGGCCCCGCCCAATCCAACCTCACCCTGCGCTTCAACACCCTCCGCTACGGCAGCCATGACCTCCCGCTGCACGCCGATGCCCTCGCTATCGGCAACTTCAGCAACGTCGCCGACACCTACATCCCCCAGGCCGTCGTCACCGACCTCACCGACTCCAGCCCCGCCAACTGGACCACCCGCCAGCTCGGCGGCGACATCCTCACCCGCGAGGCCTGGTATGGTGTCCTCGTCAACACCCGCACCCAGCGCGTCGGCTTCGGCGACTTCCACGGCATCTACGCCGACCCGCAGGCTCCCTCTGACACTCACTCTGACGCTCCGGCAGACACGCCCCTCGTCGCCCGCCTGCCCCGCGCCCTCGGCGCCTTCTCCTCCACCGCCAGCGGCCTCTACGGCTTCGACCACGCCGCCACCCTGGCCTCCGGAAACGGCGACATCACCGTCACCTCCCCCGGCCGCGCCGAGCTCCGCGCCGCCGACAATCTCCTGCTCAAAATCTACGACCCAGCCGCACCCTCCACGGCAGCGACCGTCACAAAGCCAACCGCTCCCCCGGCCGCCGCGGCACATCCGGCCCCAACCTCCCAACCCGACGACATGACCCCCACCGCCGCGGCCATCGACGTCCACGCCCCCTCCGCCCCCAAGCCCTGACGCCGGCATCAATTAAAACGTAGTTTGCTTACAGACACATTCAATGGCTGTTGACTCGTCATCCTTCGCCGAAGGCCAAGGGTCTGCTTCTCCAAGGAAACTTGTCATCCTGAGCGCAGCGAAGGACCTGCTTTTCAAACACAGCGAATCACTGAGCTTGTCCATCGCAACCCTCCAGGGAAACTTGTCATCCTGAGCGCAGCGAAGGCCCTGCTGTTTGTGCGCCAGCTACCTGCCCCACACCATCTCAACACCGTGCCCGCACCCACCCCCACCCCGCCCAGGCCCTGCGTCCTAGTCACCCGCGCGCCCGAACAAGGCTCCGAGCTCGCCGACCACCTCCGCACTCTCGGCGCCGACCCCATCCTCGTCCCCGCCATAGAACTCGCCCCGCCAACCTCGTACTTCGCCCTGGACACCGCGCTCGAAAACGTCGGCAGCTACCACTGGCTACTATTCACCAGCGCCAACGCCGCCGAAGCCTTCGGCCGCCGAACGAACCGGGTGCCCCCTTCTTTGACATTTCCACCATCGAAGGGTGGGGTGTTCCCGCCAACTTCCCAGGACAACCCCGAACCGGCAATACCAAAGATCGCCGCCATAGGCCCAGCCACCGCCCGAGCCCTCCAAAAACTCGGCCTAACCCCCGACCTCATCCCCCCACAGGCCGTAGCCGAGTCCCTCACCGAATCCCTCCTCCCCCACATCGACCAGCCCGGCGGTCAACCCACCCGCTTCCTCCTGATCCGCGCCGAAGAGGCCCGGGAACTCCTCCCCGAGACCCTCCGCGCAGCCGGCGCCGAGGTCACCGTAGCCCCCGCCTACCGCACGATCGTTCCAGGCAGCTCGGTCGATCTGCTTCGGCTCTTCTTCCATCCCGCCGTCGCTCCGTTCCACCAGCCCACCATCCAGGCCATCACCTTCACCAGCTCCTCAACCGCCCGCAATCTGCTCGCCCTCTGCGAAGCCGCAGGTGTCGCCCTGCCCGAAGACGCCCTCCGCATCTCGATCGGCCCCATCACCACCCGCACCCTCGTAAATCTGGGCCTCCCACCCCACGCAGAGGCCGCCGAAGCCACCGTCGCCGCACTCGCCAGGGCAACCATGGAAGCCTTGACGAAATAACGAAAGGGCCTGGCTATAGCTACGCCAACCGAAAGTCATCAGGGAAGGGCACGGCTTCAGCCGTGCCGTAAGAACAGCACAAGGCAAGCGGCTTCAGCCGCTGAGGTACGCCAGGCACTGAACGCAGGACAACAAATCTCTGAGGTAAAGGCTTCAAGCCCTGCACACGACTGAGGGCCATCCAGCTAAGCTGGAACTACAGAAGATTTCAAAAACACCGGACAGGAAGTCAGCAAAACAACTAAGCCTAAACTCTCCCGATCGAAGACTTTAAGCAAAAAGTACGGGGGCATGCCCGAGCTCTACCGGGAACTCCACACTTTATCCCCGGAGTTGCACTCGGTCTCGAGCGCGCACTCCTGGCAATGAGGCTTCCGCGCCACACAGACTCGCCGGCCATGATGGATCAGCTCATGCGAGAACTGGATCCAGCGCTCGCGCGGAATCACCTTCTGCAGATCCAGCTCCACCTTCACCGGCTCCTCGTTCCGCGTCAGCTCCAGCCGCCGCGACAATCGCAGCACATGCGTATCCACAACCACACCGGAAGCGATTCCGTACCACGAACCCAGCACCACATTGGCCGTCTTGCGCGCCACACCGGGAAGTTCCAGCATCTCCTCCATGGTCTGCGGCACCTCGCCCCCAAACCGCTCGGTGACCACGCGCGCCGCACCCATAATGCTCTTGGTCTTGGCGCGGTAGAACCCGGTCCGATGCACCAGCTGCTCAATCGCCGCCGGATTCGCCTCGGCGAGCGCCTTGGGAGTAGGGAACTGCCGGAACAGCTCCGGCGTGGCCAGGTTCACACCCGCATCCGTGCTCTGCGCCGACAGAATGGTCGCAACCGTCAACTCCCACGCATTGCGATGGGTCAACGCACAGACAACGTCCGGATAACACCGCCGCAGCGCAGCCAGGATCGCCGCCACCCGTTCCGGCGCCAGAGGCTTTGCCGTTCGCTTCCGCCCTTTCAGAGCCTTCGCCTTGGCCGCGACTGGTTCAGAAGCAGCAATCCTGCGCGCCCTCGCCGGTGAAGCAGCACTCTTGCGAGCCCGCTTGACGGGAACTGAAGCCGCGTCCTTGCTGGGGGCTTTCTTGGTTGCCATCGAAGCTAGCCGAGCCGCTCCAGCATCTCGTGCGGCCGCAGACGAATGCAGCTGAAGATCGGGTAATCCTTCAGCGTGTAGAGCGAGATTTCCGTCTCGCGCAGCTGCTGGACAAGATCCAGAAAGTCTTCCGGAAAGTTGGTCTCAAAGGCGACGACCCACTCCTGGTCATCCAGACCGAAGCTGTAGGTGGTATTCAGCTTCACCCGCGGATACTTCAGGCCGATGCGAATGTGGTCGTCCATGAGGCGCTTGCGCTCCTCGATCGAGAGCAGGAACCAGGGCCGCGTCTTCCAGAACGGGTAGACAAAGATGTACTTGTGGCCTCCCGGTCGTATCGCCCCGCGGCCTTCACCCTCCGACTCATCCTCGCGGTCGATCTGGTACAGCGAACGCTTGGTCATGGAGAGAAAATTATGCGGTGTTTCGAGGTACCCGCCCAGCGGCGAGGCCATCAACTCGCTACGCATGCGGTTCATTTCCTCGAGCGAGTAGCCGATCGACCAAACGCAGAAGTCACAGTCCCCGCGTGCGCCCGTAGTCGAGTAGGTCATCGAGAGGAACTCATTGGCGCGGTTCCAGCGGGTGATCACCTCGGCAAAAGCCTGCTTCTGCACGGCCTTCTGCTCGGCGGGCAGGCGGCGCCACTCCGGCAGCACGCGGTAAAATGTGAAGCACACGATCTGACGCCGTGCGGGTACTCCGCCGTGCGTCGCGGGCTGTCCTGCGATACCCGCCTGCGGTCTTCCGGCAGCGGCGAGCGGTGCGGGCGGCATCGCCACGGAGGAAGCCGGCGCACCCGGCATGGAACCAGGCGCGGCCTCGGGCGTCGCGGTAGCGGTGGGATCGGGAGCGGTGGCGACGGAGGACTCGGACATACTTCTATGGTAACGCCGCAGGCTGTCAGTCGTCCCACCTCGCTATACTCACACTTGCATGTCCGCAAAGCTGATTGTTGTCCTTCTCGCTGTCATCACCGCCGGCGGCTATACCGGCGTCGTGCTCCTCATGGCGATCCAGTCCGCCTGCATCCCGATCCCGTCCGAGGTGATCATGCCCTTCGCGGGGTTCGCGCTGGCGCATTCGCAGACGCAGTTGGTGATCCTGGCGACGCTGGCTTCGCTGGCATCGAACCTGGGTTCATTGCCGGCTTACTGGATTGGTGCCAAGGGCGGCCGGCCGATGGTGGAGCGTTATGGCCGCTATCTGCTGCTTTCCAAGCGCGATCTGGATCTCGCGGACAGGTTCTTCTCCAAATTCGGCTCGATCACGGTACTGGTCGGCCGCATGTTGCCGATCGTGCGAACTTTCATCGCCTTTCCGGCGGGTATCGCGCGCATGGACCAGTTCCGGTTTCACCTGTACACCTTTATCGGTTCATGGCCGTGGTGCTACGCGCTGGCCTATATCGGCATGAAGCTCGGTTCGCGGTTCTCGACCGATCCCCGCTTCAAAGCCATCTTCGACCGCTTCCACCATGGCGTGGAGCTCCTGATCGTCGTGGCGATCGCGTACTTTGTCTGGACCCACTGGAAGAACCGCGACCGCGTGGAAGTGGTTTAGCCTTCACTGCCGTTCGGAGCCCCGGTTGCGCCTACGGGAAACCGTGAGCGATACTTGTCTGTCCGGCCATACGGAAATTTGTTCTTGAGAAGGGTACGTAGCAGAATGTCCACACCCGACGCCGCGCAGCAGCAGCCGTCTGCGGCGAGCATCACGCCACACACTGGAAAACTTGGCATCATGATCCCCGGCATGGGCGCAGTGGCCACCACGCTTATCGCCGGCGTGGAAGCGGTTCGCCGCGGTTTCGCAAAGCCCATCGGCTCGCTTTCGCAGATGGGCACAATCCGTCTCGGCAAGCGCACCGACGACCGCACCCCACTGGTCAAGGATTTCGCTCCGCTTGCGCCCTTGAGCGATCTTGTCTTCACCGGCTGGGATATCTTCGGCGGCAATCTGTACGACGCCGCCCGGACCGCGCAGGTGCTCGATCGCGACCAGCTCGACAGCATGCGCCCGTTCCTTGAGTCCATCGAGCCCATGCCCGCGGCCTTCGATCAGCGCTGGGTCAAACGGCTCGACCCCAAGGTGCAGAAGATTGGCAAGAATAAGTGCGATCTCGCCAACCAAATCCGCAATGACATCGCCGAGTTCAAGACCAAAACCGATCGCCAGGTGATGATCTGGTGCGGTTCCACTGAGATCTATATAGAGCAATCGGCCGTGCATCAGTCGCTGGAGGCCTTCGAGAAGGGGCTTATCGAGGACGACCCCAATATCTCGCCTTCCATGCTCTATGCCTGGGCGGCGTTGAAAGAGGGTATCCCATTTGCGAATGGCGCCCCCAACCTGACCGTTGACATTCCAGCGCTGCAGGAGCTTTCAAAGAAGGTTGGCGCGCCGATCTGCGGCAAGGACTTCAAGACCGGCCAGACCTTCCTGAAAACCGTGCTTGCACCGGCATTTAAGACGCGTCAGCTGGGCGTAGCCGGGTGGTATTCCACCAACATCCTCGGCAATCGCGATGGCGAAGTGCTCGACGATCCGGATAACTTCAAGACCAAGGAAATCTCTAAACTCGGTGTACTCGAGCATATCTTCCAGCCCGAGAAGAATCCTGATCTATACGGGGACCTGTACCACAAGGTGCGGATAAACTACTATCCGCCGCGCGGCGACAACAAGGAAGGCTGGGACAACATTGATATCTTTGGGTGGCTCGGCTACCCCATGCAAATCAAAGTCGACTTCCTTTGCCGTGATTCGATTCTTGCCGCGCCGCTGGCTTTAGATCTGTGCTTATTCATGGATTTGGCGAATCGCGTGCCGGCGCTGAAGCATCTCGGCATCCAGGAGTGGCTTAGCTTTTACTTCAAGGATCCTGACACGGCTCCGGGTGTCTACCCCGAGCACGATCTATTCATCCAATCCATGAAGTTGAAGAACACACTGCGTCACATCATGGGCGAGGACCTGATCACGCATCTGGGCCTGGAGTACTACGGCGAGTAGATCATCTAGCGATCAGCTAGTACCACCTCACCCCTGTCATCCTGAGCGATGCGAAGGATCTGCTTTTCTGCCGGAAATTATACAAGTTCCAGCAAGAGCAGGTTCTTCACTACGTTCAGGATGGCAAGGATAGAGGTTGGATTTCGAGAGCACGAGTGTGCTGGCTTATTCGACAACGCCTAGCATCTCCGCCCACAGCGCTTTCACCCCATTTTCTGTTTTGGTCGAAACCGGAAGAATCGTCTCCTCGCCGTGCGCTTTGCGAAGCACGGCCAGTGATTTGGTGAGCGTGTTGCCGGAGAGCTTATCGGTCTTGGTCGCCACGACCAGGTGAGGCCGCTGCATCGCCCGCAGCGCTTCGATCAGCATCGTGTCGCTTTCCTGCGGAGGAATGTTTGAGTCCACGAGGCAGATGCACAGCGCCAGTTGTTCGCGTTCGGCAAGGTAGGGCTCGATAAACTTGGGCCACTCCGCGGAGATGGATTTCGAGATCTTGGCATAGCCATAGCCGGGCAGATCCGCAAAGATCAGTGTGGGTTGGGCCTTGAACTTCTGTTCCGTGCCCTCATGCAGCGCGAAAAAGTTGATCGCGCGGGTGCGTCCCGGGGTGGAGGAGACCTTTGCCTCATTGGAGCCGAGCAGCTTGTTGATCAGCGAAGATTTGCCCACATTGGAGCGGCCGAGAAAGGCGATCTCCGGGGCATCGCTCGTGCGGGAGGAGGAAGGAAAGTGTTCGGCGCTCATGGCGGAGAGCAGGAATTCGGTGTGGAACGGCATAGGTGGGGTCTTCCTTGGCGGCGGTCGCCTGCGCTTCACCAGAGTATGCGAGGTGATGGCTGGCCCGTGCCCTCTTCACCCTTTTTCGACAAAGAGCGATGACCATATGACCCAAACGTTGAGTACGACGGGACAGTCGACTTAGATAACCTTTTCAAGGAAAGCTGATTGCAGGGCGCTGAGACAACGGCCGAGGAAGGTTGGACGCGCTTGGGGCGAAAACCCGGGACTTCGAGCATGCAGCGATGGGGTGCCCTGCTGTTCCTGTGCCTGCTGTTTACGCTTTCAGCACAGGCTCAGTCGAACGCGTTGCTGTGGCCTTCGGCGATCGCCTATGACCCCGCCGGAAACCTTTACATCGCCGATAGCGGCCGCCACCAGGTATTCGAGGCGACGCTTGGGGGCACGCTGCTGGTCTTTGCGGGCAGTGGAACGCAAGGTTTTGCGGGTGACGGCGGCTTGGCGAAGGCAGCGCAGCTGAACGGGCCGCAGGGCATTGCGGTGGGCGTCGACGGGACGGTCTACATCGCCGACACGGGCAATGCCCGGATTCGCGCGGTCGCCGGCGGCAACATCCGTACCCTGGCAGGCACGGGGCAGCAAAGCTACGGCGGCGACGGGGGTGCGCCCGCGAGCGCCAGCTTTCGAATGCCGGCCACCCTGGCGCTCGACGGCAAGGGTGGCCTGCTGGTCTGCGATCCCGCCGACCACCGGATCCGACGTGTTGGCCTGCAGGCCGGTGGCCTGGTCAGCACGGTTGCCGGCACGGGTGTGCAGGGCTACAGCGGCGATGGCGGGGCCGCCACGGCAGCGAAACTGGACTCTCCCGAAGGCATCGCGGTGGCGAGCGACGGTCGTGTGTTTCTCTCTGACACGCATAATCAGCGGATCCGCATTGTATCGATCGCCGGGACGATCTCCACCTTTGCCGGCAACGGCACACGCGGCAGTGGCGGCGACGGAGGTCCGCCTGGGTCGGCGCAGTTTACCGACCCACGCGGGCTGGCACTCGCCGAAGATGGGACGCTGTGGATCGGGGATGCCGGGGACCGCCGAGTGCGGCAGGTCAGTCCTGGCGGGGTGATGACGACATTGGCCGGCAGCGGCATCGAGGGCTCCGGTGCCGACGGCGATGCGTTGGCGGCTACTCTCTTCCGCACACCGCGAGCGTTAGCGGCTTCGTCCTTCAACCAGCCGGTCGTGGCCGATACGCTGAACGGTACCGTTCGCGTGCTGACGGCTATGAACTCGCTGTTTGAACCGGCTGCGCTTATGGCTGGTCGTGCAGCTTCAAGCGTCGGAGCATCCTTGCCGTCGACGCAGGTGTACGGTGCTTTGAGCGCCTCCATCACGGTCGGCGGCCCAGTTGGAACGCCGCAGGGTACGGTGGCGATCACTGAGGCCGGGAGTACGCTGACGAGCGCTGCGTTACATAACGGCAACGCGACGCTTGGGGGATGGATCGCCTCTGCTGGATCGCACACGTTGCTGGCTACTTATGACGGCGATGGCCTAAACGCCGCGGCCTCAAGCAGGCCCCTCGCTTTGGTGGTGACGCCGCTGGCGATTACGGCTGTCGCGAACAGTGCTTCGGCGGTGTATGGAGAGGGGAATCCCGCACTCACCGGCAGCCTGCAGGGTGTGCTGAGCGCCGACGTGGGGCAGGTCAACGTTGTGTTTACGGCGACGGCTGGAGCGCTTGCGCCGGTCGGAACTTATCCCATCGCTGCCACGCTCACGGGAAGCAAGAGCGGCAACTACCTCGTGAGCCTGGGAGCGAACTCCGGCACGCTGCAGATCACACCTGCGGGGAGCTCCACGTTGCTTCCTGCCATCGCGGCGGGCTACGCCGGACTGCCGCTAAGGCTCACCGCAAACGTGGCTTCGAGTACGCGAGGGCAACCCACGGGAACGGTACAGTTTTTTGACGGCGGCACCGTGGTCGCAACGGGCACGCTCGTGAACGGCAGCGCCTCGGGTGTGGATGTTGCACCCTCCTCCGGTATTCACAGCCTGACCGCTGTTTACTCAGGCGATGCGAACTTTCTGCCCAGCTCTTCGGTCATTCAATCAGCGACGGTTGGTACATTGCCCGATTTTGCGCTCTCTTGCAGCGGAGGCAGCAGCGCCACGGCACTGGCCGGCGCAAACGCCACCTATCAACTGCTGGTCGCCGCCTCGCCCGCGCCCTTTACCGGGGACGTCACGCTTTCCGTGGGTGGTCTGCCCACCGGAGCCACGGCTACGTTTTCGCCGGTGCAGGTAGTTCCTGGAACCGGCGCGGCGAGTGTGACCTTGACGGTCACCACGCCGGCGGTGCAAGCGACTTTGCGGCCCAACTTGTGGCCCAACCGGCGGCCAGCGGTTTGGTTCGGCTGCCTTGGTCTGGTCGGTTTGCTTGGTTTGTGGCGACGGCGTCGTTGCCGTGTGGCGCTGTCGCTGCTCGCCGCGTGCTTCGTGCTGGCCGGGTGCGGCGCACGCACGGTCGCGGACGGAACCGCCGGTGTGACGAGCCGGACCTACTCCCTAACAATCACGGGAACCTCCACCAATCTGCTGGGCGGGATCGTGACGCACAGCACGGATGCCACCTTGACTGTGCAGCAATAGGGCTTTCGTTGCGTTGGCGGTCAAGCAGCGCGTCTCAGTCGTTGCGCATCTACTTCGATTGACCTTGGGCACCTACCTACACGACCGCCTGGGCAGAACCAGCCACCAGCATTTAAGGAACCCTGAACGATGAAACGCACCCTGCTGCCCGGAAAACCTTACCCGCTCGGAGCCACACCCTCTTCCCTTGGAACAAATTTCGCGCTCTATTCCGAAAATGCTACGGCTGTGCACGTATGCCTCTTCGACGAGGCAGGCTCGCAGACCGACTGCATCGCGTTGTCCGAGGTCACCGGCTTTGTGTGGCACGGATTGGTGCGGAACATCAAGCCGGGGCAACAGTATGGCTACCGTGTCGAAGGACCCTGGGAACCTGAAAACGGTTTGCGCTTCAATGCAAGCAAGCTGCTGGTGGATCCCTACGCCAAGGCCATCACCGGCCAGCACGCCGATGAAAGCAAGCCCACACTGCCTGATCCGAAGGGACCCATTTATCCGTATGACGTGATGTCCGGAGACGACACCAAGAAAGACGAACAGGATGATGCGGTCTTCGTGCCAAAAAGCATCGTTGTGAGCGATAAGTTTGACTGGGAGGATGACTGCTGGCCACAGACGCCGATCTCTTCCTCGGTGATCTACGAAGTCAGCGTTCGCGGCTTTTCCAAGCGCAATTCGGATGTGCCGAAAGAGCTGCGAGGAACCTACGCCGGTCTTGCCCATCCCGCAAGCATTGAGTACTTGAAGAACCTAAACATCACCGCCGTGGAATTACTGCCCGTGCATCACTTCATTGATGAAGGTCATCTGATCGATCGCGATTTACGCGATTATTGGGGCTACAACACGTTGGGTTATTTTGCACCCATGTCGCGTTACAGCTCCTGTGGCGACAACGGCTGCCAAGTGACCGAATTCAAGGAGATGGTGAAGGCCCTGCATAAGGAAGGCATCGAGGTCATCCTCGACGTGGTCTACAACCACACCTGCGAGGGCAACGAGAAGGGGCCCATGCTTTCGTTGAAAGGCATCGATAACACCACCTACTACCGCACGGTGAATGACAGTCCCAAGCACTATATGGATTACACCGGAACAGGCAACACGCTGAATGTGTACAACCCGCAAGTTCTCAAGTTGTTGATGGACAGCTTGCGGTACTGGGTAACAGAAATGCACGTCGACGGTTTTCGCTTTGATCTGGCATCAACCCTGGCTCGTGAGCTACACGATGTGAACAAACTGGGAGCGTTCTTCGATACGATTCACCAGGATCCGACACTGGCCGACGTGAAGCTGATCGCCGAGCCTTGGGATGTCGGTGAGGGCGGCTATCAGGTCGGCAACTTCCCGGTGCTTTGGGCGGAGTGGAATGGCAAGTATCGCGACACCGTGCGCCGCTTCTGGAAAGGTGACACGGGCCAGTTGTCCGACTTTGCCTATCGCCTTACGGGTTCGAGCGATCTATATAAGAGCGATGGCCGCGCACCTTCGGCTTCCATCAACTTCATCACCGCGCATGACGGGTTCACTTTGTGCGATCTCGTCAGCTATAACGAGAAGCATAACGAAGCCAATGGCGATGACAATAATGACGGAGCAAACGATAACGACAGCTGGAATATGGGTGCGGAAGGGCCAACCGACGACGAAGCGATCAACCAGCTTCGTGAACGGCAGACCCGCAACTTGCTCACCACGCTGATGTTAAGCCAGGGTGTGCCCATGCTCTGCGGCGGTGATGAATTTGCCCGGTCACAGCGCGGCAATAACAATTGTTATTGCCAGGATGATGAATTGACCTGGTATGACTGGAATCTGGATGAACCACGCAAGCGGCTGCTGAACTTCACGTCACAACTGATCAAACTGCGTCGCGATCATCCCAATCTGCACCGGCGCCGGTTCTTTCAAGACCGCTCCATTCGTGGTTCGGTTGTGCGCGACGTCGCTTGGTACAACACCGATGGCAACCAGGTCTCCGACGAGGGCTGGAACAACTCGGGCAATAAAACGATCGGCGTCATGTTCAATGGCAAGACACTTGGCGTGATGGATGAGGATGGCGCTCCGGTCACCGATGACAGCTTTTTGATTTTGATCAACGCGGCGGAGAACGGAGTAGAGTACACACTTCCAGAGCCACCGAACAAGACACCTTGGCGACAGATTATCGATACGGAGAGTATCAACAATCCGTTCTGTGAGGCGACGATGTCTAATATGGCCATCGTTGGTGGCCGTTCCATTCGCGTGTACAGCGACGGTGTGGAGCAGTCCGCCAAGGCGCCGGCCAAGCAGAAGGTGTCCCAAACGGTATAGCGTCTGCGAAAACCTGCTTGCGAGACGAAGAGCGGCGTTTCGCGCCGATCTTCGTCTCGCAAGCTTCAGGCTTTTATATCTTAAGCCGAACCCACCTGGTATTCAGGAGCTGACGAAGATCCCTTCAGGTATGCCGACCAAGAGCATCCGCTTTCCCCGATGACTTTCAATGGAGCTGATAGCTTGTGATTTGTTCAAGGGTTAGGCGCTGCATGTCGGCTCCCGCAGCGTGGGCTTTATACCAGTCCACCAACCAGGCGAGTGCAGTCTCCAAACGGAGCTTCGGGCGCCAACCGAGTTCCGCACGAGCGCGGCTGGCGTCGAGCTTCAGGTAGCCTGCCTCGTGTACCCCAGGTTCTGGATCGAGCACCCACGTCGCGCCATCGCCCCAGAATCCGACCATCTTTTCCACAATCCAACCGACCGGCTGTGCGTCGTCCTCGCTGGGCCCGAAGTTGAAGGCGGTGGCGTAGCGCGGCTGGCCGGTCAGCAACCTCTCCGCGAGCAGGAGGTAGCCGTGCAGGGGTTCGAGCACGTGCTGCCAAGGCCTGATCGCACCGGGTCTCCGGATGAGCGCAGGCTTGCCTTCAACGAAGCCACGTACAAGATCGGGGATCAACCGATCGCTCGACCAGTCGCCCCCGCCGATGACGTTGCCCGCTCGCGCTGTCGCTACGGCACAACCATGTTCAGAGAGTTTATCGATCGGAAAATAGCTTTGGCGATATGCTGCGGAGACGATCTCGGCGCATGCCTTGGAGCTTGAGTAGGGGTCATAGCCGCCGAGCGGATCGGTCTCGCGATAGCCCCACAACCACTCCTTGTTCTCATAGCACTTGTCTGTGGTAACGCTCACCACGGCTCGAACCGAGGGCGTACGCCGAACGGCATCGAGCACACGTGCGGTGCCGATCACGTTGGTCTCAAAGGTGCCGATCGGATCCTGGTAGGAGTACCTGACGAGCGGCTGCGCGGCCATGTGAAACACCACCTCGGGAGCGAACTCCGTCATCGCGCGGTCCAGGCGCTCGCCATCACGGATGTCCCCGCGCAGGTCTTCTACGAGGCTGCCGATCCTCGCGGTTTCAAAGAGGCTGGGCGAGGTGTATGGGGCAAGGCTGTAGCCGCGCACCACCGCTCCCTTGGAGGCAAGCCAAAGCGCAAGCCATCCCCCTTTGAAGCCTGTGTGCCCCGTGAGAAAGACCCGTTTTCCATTCCAAACGCTGGGATTGCCCGTTGTGAGCATTGGGCTTACCATGTCTTCCACGGCGCCCTTCCTTCCCTCCAGAGATCCTCAAGGTGTTGCTTGTCGCGCAGGGTGTCCATGGCCTGCCAAAAGCCGTGGTGGAAAAACGCGTGTACCTCGCCCTCGCTTACCAGGGTTTCAATGGGCTCACGCTCGAACATCTGTGTTTCGTCGGTCACAGCCTCGATGGCCTTCGGCGAAAGCACAAAGAAGCCGCCGTTGATCCATCCGCCTTCGTCCTTGGGCTTTTCCTGGAATGAGTAGATTTGCGTATTCTTGAGGCCCAGCGCGCCGAAACGAGCGACCGGCTGCACGCTGGTCAGCGTCACAGCCTTTCCGTGCGCCTTGTGGAACGCGATCAACGCGGCGATATCAACGTCTGCGACGCCATCGCCGTAGGTCATGCAGAAGGTATCGTCGTCTCCCAGGTATTTTGCGACCCGCCGCAGCCGGCCGCCTGTGCCTGTGCCTTCTCCCGTGTCCACCAAAGTGACGCGCCAAGGCTCCGCGACAGAGTTGTGCACGATCATGCGGTTCTCCGACGTGCCCGCCGTCATGTCGAAGGTCACATCCGAGGTGTGAAGAAAATAGTTGGCGAAGAATTCCTTGATGATGTAGCCCTTGTACCCACAGCAGACGATGAAATCGTTAATGCCGAAGTGCGAGTAGATCTTCAGGATGTGCCAAAGGATGGGGCGGCCGCCGATCTCCACCATCGGCTTGGGGCGGAGGCTGGTCTCTTCCGCAATGCGGGTGCCGAGGCCGCCCGCGAGAATCACTGCTTTCATGTCTGAATGTTCCTTGAAGTGCCCGGTTCCGTCCAAGAGGCCATCCCTGGGGCGGCGTTTGGTCCGCTGGCAATCTGCCTGCCATCATAGCCCAGCGTAGGGGGTTCCTCCTGTGTGCACCGGTCTGGGTTTGTTACTCTTAGTGAGTCTATGAGTCAGCGTTCCGAAGAGCTTCGCCAGCAAATCCTGGCACTGGTCCACGAATTCCATGCGGAGCAGTTTCCGCCCAAACCGTTCCTTCCAGGGCAGACCGCAGTTCCCGTCTCCGGCAAGGTGATCGACGCCAATGACATCGGCGCCGTAGTTGAATCGGCGCTGGATGCCTGGTTCACGACCGGTCGCTGGGCCAAGGAGTTTGAACGCAAGCTTGCACGGTTCGTGGGTGTGCGCTCGGCCAGCCTCGTGAACTCGGGTTCTTCGGCGAACCTGGTGGCGTTCAGTGCATTGACCTCGCCGAAGCTAGGCGAGCGCCAGATCAAGCCGGGTGACGAGGTGATCACTGTGGGCGCAGGTTTTCCCACCACGGTGAACCCGATCCTGCAGAACCGCTGCGTCCCGGTCTTCATCGATGTCACACTCCCAAGTTACGAGATCGACGTCACCAAGCTCGAAGCCGCACGCAGCGAGAAGACCAAAGCCGTGATGATCGCGCACACGCTCGGGAACGTCTTTGACGTGGACGCGGTGGTAGCCTTTTGCAAAAAGTACGATCTCTGGCTGGTGGAAGACACCTGCGATGCGCTCGGCTCCACGTGGAAGGGTCAAAAGGTCGGTACCTTCGGCGATATCGCCACGGTGAGCTTCTACCCCGCGCACCACATCACGATGGGTGAGGGCGGGGCCGTACTGACCGACAAGCCCGCGTTGAAAGTGTTGATTGAGAGCTTCCGTGATTGGGGCCGCGACTGCTGGTGCGAGCCTGGTGTCGATAATACCTGCGGCAAGCGCTTCGACTGGCAGCTGGGTTCGCTGCCATGTGGCTACGATCACAAGTACACGTACTCGCATGTGGGCTACAACCTGAAGGCCACCGACATGCAGGCCTCGCTCGGTGTCTCACAGATCGAGAAGCTACCGCATTTCGTCGAACGCCGCAAAGAGAACTTCAAGTATCTGCGGGCCAAACTTGAGCCGTTCGCGGATGTACTGATGCTGCCGGAGGCCACGCCGGGCTCTGACCCGAGCTGGTTCGGATTTCCTCTCAGTGTGCGCGAGGACGCGCCGTTCAAGCGCGACCAACTGACGAAGACGCTGGAAGCCAATAAGATCGGCACACGGTTGATCTTTGCGGGAAATCTGTTGCGTCAGCCGGCGTACGAGGGCTGGGAGTACCGTGTCGTGGGCGAGATGACCAACACGGATTTCGTAATGAAGCAAAGCTTCTGGATCGGGACGTTTCCGGGATTGACGACCGACATGTTGGACTTCATCGCCAAGGTGATTACGGATTTTGTGACCAGTGCGAAGGCGGGGCTAAACGTAATCGAGGAGCCTGTCGGAGCCTAATTTGCGAGTGGATTGACGGCTGACGTCGGCGTGAAACCGTGCCAAGCGGCTGTTCGATGAATGGCCTCCGCGAGCGAAACACGTACCTGCAACCCGAGCTCCGATCTGGCTCTCTGTATTGCTGGGACGTAGCTGTTCAAAGGCGCACCGGAGTTCGGTACGCCATCGACTTGAATGTCCAGGCCCAGGCTGCCGCCTGTTGAAGGTCGAAGCACAGCAGCCGTCAACTGCGCCGCTTCGTAGATCGTGCAGCCTTCATCAGAGCCCACGTTGTAGGCGCGATTCGCTTCACCGGCGGCCAGCAGGGTCCAGAGCCAGGCGGCGAGGTCGCTCATATATAGCCACGACCGGCGAGGCGTTCCATCGCCGTGGATATGGATGCGTTCTCCCCGGAGAGCAGCGCCGATGAAGTTGCCGATCGCGAAGTGTGCGTCAAGCGGCAGATGCGGGCCGACGAAGGCGAAGCATCGGGCAAGAACAGGTTGCAGGGATGTGCCGTGGGCATAGGCAACGCAGAGATGCTCGGCCATGCGCTTGGCCTCGTCATAGGAGCTTGCGATCTGCAGTGGGTCAGGACCGCCGGTGTAGGTCTCCGGCGTGTGCTTTAACGTTGTGGAGCGTCCGTAGACAGCGCCCGTCGAGGTGTAGAGCAGACGCCTTGCCCCTGTCTCGCGGGCGAAGCGAAGTACGCGCTGTGTGCCGGCGAGGATGTTTTCGGCCAGATCATAGGCCGGTCTGGCGGTCTGCTTGCCACCGGAATCGGTTGCCGCGTGCAGGACATGGGTGTGCGCTTCAGAGGGGAACGGGAAGTTGCAAATATCGCCCTGCAAGAGGTGAATAGCCGCATGCTGAGCGATGTGTGGTGAACGCCCGGCGAATGCTGCCGCGTCTCTTGTCAAAACGGTTGCGTTTACGTTTAGCGAAAGCTGGTCATGGGCGAAGAGCAGAGTCTCCAGCAGCCAGTGGCCAAAAAAACCCGTTCCGCCGGTAATGAAAAGACGGGCGCCGCGGAGCGACTCAAAGGCGGGGCGGGCATGCTTCAGAACCTCGGCGAGGTCGTTGGGTGAGAGTGGTTTCGTGCTCATCGTTTCCTGTATTGCGTCCAGTATTGCGCTTCCGAGAGTTGGACTATGTGCCATCTCGCGTTGAGCAGGTGCGTGTCCGTCAGTTTCCATCCTGCAATGCCCACGTGCATCAGCAGTTTGCGACGGTGGGATCGCGTGGACCTGGGTAAGGCGATCCGCTGAACCCATTGTGCCGAATGCGGCACTGACGGCGGCAATGGAGAGGCATGCGTCAGGCGATTGGCTGTTCGGGGAGCAGTTCGAGGAAGGCGGTGTGCTGCCGGGTCGTCGCAATGGAGAGGGCGGTCTCGCCGCGGGCGTTTTTCATCGAGGCGTCCGCGCCCCGGGCGAGCAGAAGTGTACCGAGAGGAACAGCGCCTTCGACGGCGGCGAGCATGAGCAGAGACCAGCCGTTTTCGTTGGTGAGATTGGGGTCGAGGCCACCGTCGAGGGCGGCGAGGAGGGCGGGTTCGTCGCCGCGTTTGATGAGGGCCTGGGCTGATCGGTAAGAGATGGGCATGGGATTACTCTGCCAGATGCTGCGGCTGTTTGCCGAAGTCTTCACCGAAGTAGAAACGCTCGACGACCATGCAGAAGATGTGTTCGAGGGCGAGGTGGGATTCCTGGATGTTCATGGTGGTGTCGGAGGGAATGATGACGTTTAGGTCAGCCGCTTCCTTCATGATGCCGCCGTTGTTGCCGGTGTAGGCGACGGTGTGCACGCCCATGGTTTTGGCGAGCTTGAGGGCTTTGACGCAGTTTTTTGAGTTGCCGCTGGTGGAGATGGCGAGCAGGACGTCGCCGGGGTTGGCGAGGGCTTCTACCTGGCGCTCGAAGACGTTGTCGTAGCTGTAGTCGTTGCCGATGGCGGTGAGGATGCTGGTGTCTGTGGTGAGGGCGATAGCTCTTAAGGCCGGGCGGTCTACGGTGAGGCGGCTGACGAACTCGGCGACTAGGTGCTGGGCGTCGGCAGCGGAACCGCCGTTGCCGCAGACCATGAGTTTTTTGCCGGCCTTCATGGCTTCGGCGGTGAGGCGGGCGGCTTGGACGACGGTTGTGTGGATTTGTTCGTCGTTCAGGACGCGGGTCATGGTGTCTAGGGATTGCTGGAGTTGTTTGCGGACTAGGTCGGTCATGGGTGCCTTAGTGGTTCGTTGACTTGCTCGTGCCTGCGGCACTCGCCTTGCAAATACAGGGATCCTTCGACTCCGCTACGCTCCGCTCAGGATGACGGCGGAGAGTAAGTGGCGGCGGAGAGTGGCTGACGGCGGAGAGTGGCTGACGGCGGAAAGTGGCTGACGGCGGAGAGTGGCTGACGGCGGAGAGTGGCTGACGGCGGAGAGTGGCTGGCGGCGGAGAGTGGCTGGCGGCGGAGAGTGGCTGGCGGCGGAGAGTGGCTGGCGGCGGAGAGTGGCTGGCGGCGGAGAGTGGATGGGCGGCGGTTAGCTGGGGGAGGGGATGGCCTGGGTGGTGGGCGTGGGCATGGTGAGAGGGTTGCCGGCGGTGAGGTCGGCGAGGGTGACCGGGGTGGGGCGGGGATAGTTGAAGGGCTGGTCGAAGTTGATGCGGTCGAGTTCTACGGCGTAGGGGCGCTTTTGTACCTGGGTGTAGATGGCGCCGACGTATTCGCCCAGGACGCCGAGGAAGACGAGCATGAGGGATTGCAGGAAGAAGAGGCCGATGATCATGGGCGCGACGCCGACGACGAAGGTGTTCCAGAAGACGAGTTTGGCGACGAGGTAGCCGAAGGCGATGAGGAAGCTGAGCGCGGCACCGCCGAAGCCGGCGAAGGTGGCCAGGCGCAGCGGAACCTTGGAGTGGTTGATGATGCCCAGCATGCCGATGTCATATAGCGTGTACCAGTTGTTCTTGGTGACGCCGAACTTGCGGCTGGGCTGGTCGTAGAGGAGTTTTACGGTGGGGAGGCCGATTTCGGCGATCATGCCGCGGAAGTAGGGATACGGGTCGTCGAACTGGCGGACGAGTTCTACAACTTTCCGGTCATAGAGGCCGAAACCGGTGTAGTTCTGGATGGTTTCGATGGAGCTGAGACGTTCGGCGGTGCGGTAATACTGCTTGCGCAGCCAGAACATGAGCGAGTGTTCCTCGCTGGTGCGCTTGATGCCGAGTACGCAGTAGGCACCCTTTTCCCACTCGGCGATCATGTCAGCAATCATGGGCGGCGGGTCCTGGAGATCGGCCACAATGCCCAGGATGGCGTCGCCGCGGGCCTGCATGAGGGCGTGGATGGGGGAGCGGATGTGGCCGAAATTGCGGGCGTTGACGATGACCTTTACGTTGGGGTCTTCGGCCGCGATCATGCGCAGGATGGCGACGGTGTTGTCGCGGGAGTGGTTGTCGATGAAGATGTGCTCGTACTCGTAGCGAGCGATCGAGACCATCACGGCGCGGACCTGGTTGTAGAGGTTGAGGACGTTGGCTTCCTCGTTGTAGCAGGGCGTGATGATGGAGATGGTCTTCTTCTGGATCAAGGTGGTGCGGACTCCGGCTGGTGGCTGGGAGAAGTTTAGCTGAAGGGGCCGGCTTCGGGTGTGACGGGGGAGGTCGCCTTGAAGGTGACCTTTTTATGGCCGACGAAACTTAAGATCGTCGTAAAGCCCTGGACGAGGGCTCCGGCGAGGTAACCCGCGGCGGCTTTGCCGGAGGAAAGCCTACGGGCGAGGATCGCGGCGTGCAGGTGAAGTGCGAAGGTGTTCAGGGCGGTGTGCAGCGCGGGACCGTGCGCGTGGATTTGGGTCTGCAGGAGGCGGGTGACAGCGGAGAGGGCGAAGAGGCCGGGGAGCATGCCGAGGCCGTAGACGCCGAAGCACTTGAACCATTCGACGAGGTAGTTGCCGCGCGTTTTGAAAACGAGGAACTTGTAGCCGAGATAGGCGACGGTGATGTTGAGCGGGGTGGAGAGGAGGGAGGCGACTACGACCGTGAGATAGAGCAGGTGCGGCGGCACGATGTGTGTGAGCAGGAACAGGATGAGCGCGAATGTACTGTAGCCGAAGACGGTGTTGAAGAGGCCGACGCCGAGATAGCGGAGGAACTGGGGGCCGGCGAGGCGGTTGACCAAGGCCTGGAGACGGCGGCGGGGCAGGAACGGGTCCTGGGGGATGGGGATCGCGGGTAGGGAGTCGGGTTGTTGGTCGGGTTTTTTACTTTGGGTGGGGGACATGTGTTTTGTGGGGACGGGCTCGTGCCTACGGCCCTCGCCTGGTGAAATACAGGGGTCCTTCGCTTCGCTCAGGATGACGGCCCTGTGAGAGTTGGGGTGCGATGCGTTGCTAGAGTGCGGGCGTCGCTAGAGGACGCTGCGGCCGCCGTCTACGATGAGGTTCTGGCCGGTCATGTAGCTGCTGGCGTCGGAGCAGAGGAAGAGGACGGCGCCCTGGTACTCGTCCTTGTGCGCCATGCGGCCCATGGGGATGAGCTGGTGAAGCTTGCTGGTGAACTCTTCAGGCTGGCCGGCGAAGACACCGCCGGGGGAGATGGCATTAACGCGGATGTTGTGGGCGGTCCAATAGGTGGCGAGATAGCGCGTCAGGCCGATGAGGGCGGTTTTGACGACGGAGTAGGTGACGGGTTTTACGGGCTGCTGGTCTTCTGGCACGCCGTTCTTGCGGTAGAGGCGCTGGTCGGGGGCGATGACGCCTAGGTCGGAGGCGACGTTGAGGATGACGCCGGCGTTGCGCTTGACCATCTCCGCGCCGAAGATGCGCGAGCAGAGAAAGGCGCCGGTAAGGCCGACGGCGATGTCGGCGTTCCAGACCGCGAGGGGGAAGTTTTCGAGGCGGGACCACTGCTTGGGTTCCGCATGCGGATCGGCTTCGACCTTGGGATTGTTGGCGGCGTTGTTGATGAGGATGTCGACGCGGCCGAAGCGGGCGAGGATCTGGTCGCGCGCGGCTAGGAGGGAGTCCTCGGAGGTGATGTCGGCGGCGAGGCCCAGGCAATCGGGTCCATGAGCGGCTTGGAGCTGATCGGCGCGAAGGCTGGGATTCGCGCCGGCTAGGTCGAGCAGGACGACATGCGCGCCGGCGGCGGCGAGGATAGCGCCGTGGAAGTAGCCAAGCAGGCCGGCGCCGCCGGTGATGACGGCCACACGGCCTGTGAGATCGAAGAGGGTGTGGGCGCGGTTAGGTTCTGTGGCTGACATCGTAGACAGTATCTCAGGTCCCGGATGGCCGAGACCTGAGGGTGGCAGCGGGGATCAGGGCTGAATGTTGTGAGCCGCAGCGAGCTGTTTGGCCTTTTCGGCGTGTTTGGTGTCGTCGTCGTAGGCCTTTTTGGAGAGCTTCTTTACTGCCGGAATGGTTGTGGCGTCGTATTCGGCCTTTTCCTTCTGCAAAGTGTCTACGTTGCCCTTGATCAGGCCCTTGATGTAGGCATCGTCGAAGGTCTTGCCGGAGAGCACCTTCAGCTCGGCGTATTTGGCGTCTCCATCCAGGCCCATGCTGCCGGGAGACAGGGTGTCGACGCCGGCGGCCTTGTCGGCTACGCCGATCACGGGCTGCAGCTGATTGTGGTCGTGGAGGACCATTGTGGCGTAGGCCTTGACGTCGGCGCTGGGGCTCTTAGACAAGGCGAGGCGACTGGTTCTGATCTCGAAGTTGGAGTCCTGCGCGGTGTCCTTCAGGAAGGTCTTGTCCATCTCTGTTGCCTGCGCCATCGCAATCCCTGTGCCTATCGATAGAGCCACTGCCACCACGGCCAATGCCATACGGTACGATTTCTGCTGCCTGTGCATACGTCTCCTTTATCGTGCTCACGGTACACAAGGTAAGGAGCATCGCCGAGGCCTCACGTTGCTTGAGGCTGACGAATCTACAGACGCCGCTGCGGAAGTTTGGTGCGCTCGAAAGTGGAACGCTGCGTTGGGCCGATGAGCCGGACCTGCATCACCGACGCTAGACTGTGCGGGTCTGGCCGCCGTCCATCACATAGCAGGCGCCGGTCGCAAAAGCTGCCTGTGGGGAGCAGAGATAGGCTGCCAGGGAGGCGACCTCGTCGGGGGTGCCGAAGCGTTGTTGCGGGACCTCGGTTTGGAGCATGTGCTCGACAGCCGCGGGGCGGTTGGCGAGGTGACGCTCCCAGCTGCCGCCGGGGAAGAAGATGTTGCCGGGAGCGACCGTGTTGACGCGGATTTTCTGCGGACCGAGCTGACGGGCCAGGTTTTTAGCGTAATTATTGAGCGCGGCCTTGGCGGCGGAGTAGGGCAAGGGTGCCGGTGTGGCTTCGAGGGCGACGATGGAGGAGATGTAGAGGATGGAGGCGCCGTGCTCGTTGCGCAGCAGATGCGGGAGGGCGGCCTGGGTGAGGCGGGTGCCGGCGAAGAAGTTGAGTTCGAAGAGGCGATGCCATTCCTCTTCAGGCTGGTCCCAGCCGGGCTTGCCGGAGCCGGTGCCCAGGTTGGCGATGAGGTGATCGAGACGGCCGAAGTGTTTGGCGGTGAGGTCCAGGGCGCGGGCGATGGTTTCGGCGTGGGTGAAATCGCCGCGGACGACGAGGATGCGGTCCTGCGTGGCGGGCGTGGTGAGCTCGGCGGCGGTAGAGCGGAGGGAGGTTTCGTCACGGCCGGTGAGGACGATGCTGGCGCCTTCGGCGAGCAGCGTCGCGGCGATGGCACGGCCGATGCCGCGGGAACTGCCGGCGATGAAGGCGACCTGGTTTTGGAGGTGGAGATCCATCGGGTCCAGTTTACTGGGTTCCTAATCCCGCTAATGTGGAAGAGAAATAATTTCAGGTCTGACCTAAACTTGGTCGTTGAACCAGGGCGACGTGCGAGTGTCTAATCTCAGATCAAATTGATCGAAAGCTGATGGCTACGATGAAAGAAACTCTTTCGACACCTTCCTTTAAACTCACTGAGACCCAATTGTTTTTCGGATGTATAGCAAGCGCCAGAGCTTTGACGCATGTAGGCGCCACCGTATGCTCGTTCTGGCTGCTGGGACATCTTTTACTTAAAAACGGTTTTTTTGCTGATGTGCCTTACTCTTTTGGGTCTGAGCATCGCCTATAGATTTGGCACTTCTCCAATGTTTGCGGTTGGTGCGAGTATTCTTTGTTTTGGTTGTAAATCTGTAGGAGCGTGGTCACCCGCAACTTCATACTTATTGGGTGCTTTACTCTTTGCTATAGACATAACGCGGGCATTCCAACCAAATCAACAGGAGACGCTCAGCGGACGACGAATGGAAAGTCCGAGTAGCTCAGAAGAGCAGGCGATAGAATTGTGGGAGCCTAATGGAATGCCTGCATTGGCTGTTCCATTCGGTGGGTCTACCCTGTGCCGTGAACACTACATGTTCTTGTTAGAAAACAGACTACGCGAGCTAGTCCAAGTCGATCCAGCGCGAGCAAAGAGGTTACTAACCGGCAGCCCTGAGAATCACCCGAACTTGTATGCCATCGCCATGGTCAACCCAGCAAAGGATTGGCCCACCCAAATTACTTTTTGCGACCAAATGCAAATGGTGCTTGACCGTATCGACTGGGAAACCGGACATCGTCGTACAGTGCAACGTGGAGAATTGCCCCGCCTCGATGAATTGATCGAGCAACTCTAGGCTTACGTCACTACGGACACCCTAAACAGCCGTCCAACCGCCGTCGATGTTCAGGTTCTGGCCGGTGACGTAGGTGCTGGCGTCGGAGGCCAGGAAGACGAGGGCGCCGCAGAGTTCTAGCGGGCGGCCTATGCGGTTGAGGACGGTGTAGCCCTTCAGCTTTTGCACGAAGGGAGAGTCTTCCTGGACGGCGTTCTGGCCTGTGCCTACGTCTTCGGTATTTGAAAAAGGGCCGGGGGAGATGCAGTTGGCGCGGACGCCGGACGTACCCCAGAAACTGGCGGTGTAGCGCGTGAAGGCCGCGAGGGCGGCCTTGGAGGCACTATAGCCGGGGGGGTTGAGGGAGGTGGTGCCCTCGTAAAGCTGTGGTCGAGGGGCCACGCTTGCGTACATGGTGGCGATGTTGATGATCGAGCCGCGCTTTTGCTCTTTCATGCGGATGCCGAGGCGCTGGGTGGTCTGCACGGCCCAGTAAACGCCGCCCTGGAGGTTGCGCTGCCACTGGTCGAAGGTGGAGTTTTCGAGTGAGCCTTCAGGGACGTTGAAGCCGGTGGCGGCGCCCAGCTCGTGGGCGTTGTTGACGAGGATGTCGAGGGATTTTTCTTCGGCGGCGATGCGATCGCAGAGGGTGTTGAGGGCGGCTACGTCGTACATATCGATCTGGTGGACGGCGATGTTGTCTTCGCCGAACTGATTGGCCCAGGTTTTGGCTTCGGTCTGCAGCCGGTCCGAGCGGCCGAGGGCGATGACGCGGGCGCCGTTGGCCAGGAGCGCGAGCGCGAAGGTACGGCCGAGGAAGCCGGAGGCGCCGGTGAGGACAGCAGTTTTGCCTTCGAGGGAGAAGAGTTGGTTACGTTGGAGGTCCTGGGCGGTGATGGGCATAGAGGTGCTCCTGGGCGGGAGTGCGGCGTTCGCAAGAAGCAGATTCCCTGCGGGAATGACAGATAGAAAGCAAAAGCCAGGGCAGCTACCAGTAACGCCTGACGAAGTCGAGCTGGTTGCGGAGAAAGGGGACTTCTTCGCCGGGGATGCCGCGGGCTACCTGAAGGGTGATGCCGTCGTCGTAGCCGATGGAGTCTATGGCCTTGAAGACGTTATCGAAATCCGCAGAGCCGGTGCCCAGGGGACGGGTTTCTATACCGCCTTCGGGTTTGCGGTAGCGGTCCTTAATGTGGACCGAGCCGATGCGGTTGCCATAGGCGGCGAACTCTTCGGAGGCGGTATACCCGAGGCCGGAGCTGTTGCCGGAGTCCCAGTTGACCTTGAGGCAGGGGTGATTGAGGCGCGCGAGAAAGGCCTTGAAGTCGGTGGGGTCGAAGTCGGCTTCGAGGTGGAGCTCTACTTTGTGCTGCTCGGCGACGGGAAGGGCGTTTTTGAGGACGTCGAGGACGATCGCTGTTTCCTCTTCGGTCTTGAGGCTGGCGTTGTCAACGAAGGGAAGCACGATGCGCTTGGCGCCGATGCGGGCGGCTAGCGGGATGAGGGCGTGGAGGTGTTGTTCGCGGTGCCGGCGCTCGGCGGGGGTGCAGCGGATGAGTGGGTGCTCCATAAACCAGTCGGCGCAGAGAGCGGGGGTGGCGATGCTGTGCTGGGCTTTGAGGGTGTCGAAGTCGTGGAGGCCCTCGGCGGTAAAGATGGGGTTGTAGCCCGGGTTGGCGTCCGACTGCCAGCCGTCAAAGTCGTCGTGGATCCATTCGATGTAGCTGAATCCGGCGGCCTTGGCTTTGGTGAACTCGTCACGCCAGCCGGCGCGGGGGAAGGACTGGAACCGGTCGTCTTCCGGCGGGGAAAGACGGCCCTGCATGACGCCGAAGGTGTGCGGCATAGACATTCCTTTCCCGGCTAACTACCTGAGCCGGCTAAGAACCACAAAAAGATACAGCCCAGGGAGACGGTCGGCGCCTGCCAGCGAACGGGGTTGGAGTCTTTGGCGCCGACCAGGCCGATGAGAAGGGCGATGAAGGCGAGGACGAGGCCGGTTTCGTAGAGGTGGCTCCAGCGTGGATCGAGCGTGAGAAAGCCGCTGTGAACCGAAAGGGCGAGGGCCACGCTGCCGAGCAGGAAAGAACACGTGGCTGTCGCGAGGGAGAAGACGGAGAGGCGGGTGCGGCGGGAACGTCGGCGTGGCGACCGGGAAAAACGAAGCCACGCGAGAGCGGCGAGCACAGGGGTAAGGACGTACGCAAAGCCGAAGAGCACCGTAAAGAGCAGAAGCATCTGGACGACCTCTGAAAGCCTGCTTATTCGGGGAGCGGTTTGATGATCATGTTGGCCAGGAACTCTTCGCGGGGAAGGAACGGGAAGAGGTCCTCGAGGGGTTTGGAGACGAAGCTGCCGTCCGGCTTCTGGTAGCTCTGCAGGCGCGGGGCACGGACTTCGTCGGGTAGCACGTTGACATCGCAGAGGACGGGGCCAGGCATGTCGAGGACCTTGCGGACCTCGGAGCGGATGTCGGTCTGGTCGTGAATGATGTGGGTGCTGAGCTTGAAGGCCTGGCCTACCGCTGAGAGATCGGGGATGGTAAGGCCGGTGTTTTTGTCGGCGCCTATGGTGGGCTGCTGGAAGTAGGCAGTTTGCGAGGCGCGGATGGAGCTGTAACCGTCGTTGTTGAGCACGAAGAACTTGATGGGGAGCTGGAGGCGGTGGATGGTCTCAAGCTCCTGGATGTTGAACATGAAGCCGCCGTCGCCATCGACCGCGATAACTTCACGGCCGGGATTGGCGACCGAGACGGCGATGGCCATCGGGACGGCGTAGCCCATGGAGCCGAGGCCGGCGGTGTGGTACAGGCGCTGTGAGTGCAGGGTGGGGCAGGCGAGAAGGTAGATCTCGATGCCGGAGCCCGAGTTGCCGACCACGAGGCGGTCTTCGGATTTGGCTTCGGTACCGAGGACTTCGGCGAGGTTGAAGATGGAGACGAGACCTTCGGGCTTGCGGTGTTCGTTGGTGACGACGGGATAGCGGGTCTTCCAGCCAGCGCAGCGGTCTAACCAGGCTTCGATGTTGCGTGGTTTGAGCTGGTCCTTGTGCTTGAGAAGTTCGGTGAGGAAGGCCTTGGCGTCGGCGCAGACGGGTTGCTGCAGATAGGGGTGGAGTTTGCCGAGCTCGGCGGCGTCGATGTCGACGGCGATCTTGTGAGCTTCGCGGGCGAGATTGTGCGGGGCATAGCCGGTGATGGCGAAGTCGAGACGAACGCCGAGGGTGAGAAGAAAGTCGCAGTTCTGCAGGGCAAAGTTGGCGCCGCGGGCGGCTACCGAGCCGGGGCGACCGACATAGGTGGGGTCGTCGGACGGGACGAGGTCGGCGGCGCACCATGTTGCAACGGTGGGAACGCCGAGCAGGGTGCGGAGCTCTTCGAACTCGGCCTCGGCGCGGGCGAGGCGGATGCCATTGCCGGCGAACAGGAGCGGGCGCTCGCAGGCGTTGAAGGCCTCGATAGCCTTTTGGACCTCGTAGGGGATGTTAGAGGTGCCTGTGATAGAGGCATCGTTGGCGAACTCGGCGGGGTCGAAGGCGCGGAGTTGGTTTTCGTCAATGGGAGAGGCCTGGACATCTAGGGGGACGTCGATCCAGACGGGGCCGGGACGGCCGTGGAGCGCTAGGTAGACAGCCTTTTCGAGGTGGTAGCGGATGTCATTGGGTTCAAGGATGGTGACGGCGTACTTGGTGATGGGGGCGACGATGGCGCAGATGTCGACCTCCTGCACGCCGAGCTGGCGCATGCCGAGCGGCTTGCCGGTGAGGGCGTCGAACATGCGGTCAGGGCGCTTGACCTGGCCGGAGACGAAGAGAACCGGGGTGGAGTCGAGCCAGGCGCCGGCGACGCCGGTAACGGCGTTGGTGCCGCCGGGGCCGGTGGTGACCATGCAAAAGCCGAGGGCATTGGTGGCCTTGGCGTAGCCTTCGGCGCAGATGGCGGAGGCCTGCTCGTGCGAGTTGCAGATGGCGGTGATGCGAGATTCGCTGGCCAGCGACTGGTTGAGGTGCATGGCGCCGCCGCCGGTGACGAGAAAGCAGTTCGTGATGCCGAGGTCGGCGACGAACTTGAGGATGTAGTCGGACAGCTTGATCATCGATTCCTATGGTACGGGTTGGAGGCAGGCCAAGCGGATCTCCTGCCGGATGAACAAGCAAAAAGGCAACAACCAAGAGGTGACAGGCACAAAAGCAGAATCGCCGTGCGAAGTGTACCGGCTGCTAATCCGGTGGGTGCATCAGGAAGACGTCGCGGCCGCGGAGGTTCCGCGCGCGCAGTAGCGTGTCGGTGAAGTCGCGGACGGCGCCGGCGCCGCCTGGCTGGGTGCTCAAGAATCCATGCAGGGCGACGTGCTCGCGGACCTCGGCGGCGGCGTTAGCGGGACAGGCGCAGAGACCGGAGATTTCCATGGCAAAGAGGTCGTTGACGTCATCCCCAAAAAAACAGGTGCGCTCAAGGGGGATCATAAATTTCCCGGTGAACTCCCGCAGGGCACCTGCCTTATCGCGGGTGCCTTTCACCACATGGTGCAGGTGCATCTTGGCGGCGTAGCGGTCCACCAGCGGGGAGGGTTCGCCGGAGATGAGGGCCAGCTTGAGGCCGAGGCGGCGCAGGAGCGATATCCCCATGATGTCGGCGAAGGAGAACCGTTTCATCTCGTCGTGGCTGCCGGAGTTCCAGCCGAGGGTTCCGTCGGTGAGAACGCCATCGACATCAAAGGCGATGGCCTGCAGAAATTGCAGGCCATCTGTCAGTTGTAGCGGTGAGAGCGGCATCGGCTAGACGGCAGCGCCGACGCGGCGCAACTTCTTCATCACCGGAATCTCATCCTCGTAGACGCGCTTGATGCCGTCGCCCATTGACTGCTCGCAGAGCCGAATATCGCGTACGAGGCGGGATATGCCGTTCGGCTCCAGGGAGGCAGCCTGGTCGGAGCCCCACATTGCGCGATCCATCGTGATGTGGCGCTCCACACAGCAGGCGCCGAGTATAGAAGCCGCGACAGAGGTGGGAATGCCGGTTTCGTGGCCGGAGTAGCCCACCGGGATGCCGTAGCGCTCGATCATTGTGGGGATGGCGCGCAGGTTCAGCTGCTCATACTTGGCCGGGTAGGTGGATGTCGTGTGCATAAGAATGGTGTTCTGCTTACCCAGGACATCGACGGCATGGTCGATCTCATCGTAGGTGCTCATGCCGGTGGAGGCGATGATGGGCTTGCCGGTAGAGCGAACGTGGCGAAGAAGATTATCGTCCGTAAGCGAGGCCGAGGCAATCTTGTAGACCGGGGGATCAAACTTCTGGACGAAATCAACGGACTTTTCGTCCCAGGGGGAGACGAACCAGTCGATCTTGACCTGCTTGCAAAAGCTGCTGATCTCAGCGTAGTCCTCGGTGTCGAATTCCAGACCGCGCTTGAGATCACCGTTGGTCTCCCCGAAGGGATTGGGACGCGGCTGAGCCAGTTCCTTTTCCGAGTACACGATCTCAACGGTGCGCTTCTGGAACTTCACAGCATCACAGCCGGCGGCCACGGCGACGGAGATCAGCCGCTTCGCAAGATCGATGTCACCGTTATGGTTGATGCCGATCTCTGCGATGACATAACAGGGTTGGCCAGAGCCAAGCTGCTTGTTTCCGATCTTTACAGTGCTCATACATGCTCCAGGGTGAGACCTAATGGGATCACTGCCAGGCAGAGACCCGCGACAATTCATTGTGGCAGAGGAGGTCTACCTCGGTCTATGCGCAGGCTCTGCGGGAAAGAAGGTGGACTCTCTCCTGGTTCTACCTTACGGACGAGGGAGGATCCTTAGACAAAGAGAAGCGGCTGGCCAGATTCTGGCCAGCCGCTTCCGGTACAAGGGTTAGTTACTGCTTACTGCTCTTGTGGTGGCGGCGGTGATGCGCTGCGTGAGCCGGAGCGCTGCGGCGCTGCGGATGAACCATCGACTCGTCAACCGGAGTGTCGGCGGACATGTCGGGGGTAGCGGCGCCAGTCGGGATCAGCGTATTGCTGTCCGTCTTGGTACCGGCCGGACCGGTGAAGACCAGGATGCGGGAAGCATCGATGCCCTTGTCGTTCACGAGGTAAGCCTTCTCATTCACGGCGCGCTCTGCAGCCTTCTGGGTTGCCATGCGCTCACTCGGATCCGAGCTGCCGACGATACCGAGCTTGGCACCGGGGTCACGCTGTAGGGCGAGAGAGATGTCATCCAGACAGGCCTTGGCTTCATTATCTACACGGGTCGGACGTTTTGCGTCGCGGTCGAAGGAGATCGAGCAAAGGTTCTGCGTGGTGACTTGCGGCGGCGGCGGCGGCGCGGACACGGAGACCGAAGTCGTCGTGGAAGCCGTCTGACCCTTATCGTCCACAACGTTGCAGGTTACCGTAACGGTGCCCGGCGCGACGCCAGTGGTGTCGAGGGTTGCTGTGGCGGTATTGCCGCTGATGGAGCCGGCTGTCGCGCTATAGCTGTAGGTAAGCGGCCGGTTTTGCGGGCTCACACCTTGTGAGGTGATCGTCGAGGACTGCCCCGGGCTCACGGTTGAAGGATTTGCCGAGCAGCTGATGGTCGGCGGCTGAACCTGCGTGAGGGTGAAGGGAACCGAGCAATCCGCGAACTGACCGGGCTTGTTGCCCTGCATCACGTGACCCTTCACGGTATAGCTGCCCGGGTTGAGGCTGGCCGTGGAAACTGCGGCAACGTTGGAGGTGCTGGGAATTGGGCCGGCATCGGAGGTCCAGCTGTAGGTGACGGGCCGCTTGGGATTGACATTGGTCGCCGTCCCGGTGATCTCGACAGGATCACCCGGATAGATCGTGGCACCCGCTGCCGGCGTGGTAAGAGCGCAGGCATACGTGATTGGTGGCGGCGGGATGATGTGGCCGAAGTGCATCAGCAATCCTGCGCTGAGTTCGGCCGCGCTGAGATTGGCACGACCGCCGAGAACACCACCGGTCGGAACCGTCGTAGAGGGACCGTAGTCTGCGTGGATATACCGATAATCCGCCTCGAAAAGACGGATACCGAAGAGGCCGTTGGCAAAGGGCAGGTTGTAATCCATGCCGCCGCCGGCAGTGATGCCTACACCCCACTGGTAGGGCTCGTGCTCATATGTAGCAGGAAGCTCGCTGTTGGGTCCGCCGATCCGCACACCACCTACAAGGCCATGAGCAAAGATGGTGAAGTTTTGGAGCGGAGCGCGGAAGATGGGGCCGGCCGAACCGGAATAGAGACCGTCATTCTGTCCGTCCGGGTTGGCAAAACCCTGGATTTCGCCGCCGAAGTACTTGTTGAAGTAATAAGCACCGCTGAGAACCGCTCCTTCATCAACCGAAGAATACGCGATGCCGGCTGGCTTCACCTGGCCGTGGGCCCCGAAGTAGGAATAACCCGCGAAGATGTCTACACGGGACGGATTGGGCCCGTTGTAGGCTGCTGCTGTGCTGGGGGTGGTCTGCGCACCTAGGCTTGCAGTTCCGAGGCTGACCGCACATGCAGCCAGCGTAAACCGGCCGAATTTGCGAAACGGGCGATGAGACATTCGACAATCCTCCACTAAATGGTTCCTGAATTTCCAGCGAACGAGTCACACGCCCGCATAACTTGCTTTTGAAGTCTACAAAAGTTTACCGCAGATGATGTGACTGTCCAGCAATTTCATCACGGCATGCTTCACTTGATCTTTACTTGCTACCTGGCAGGCAGCAAGCACCAACTCCGTTGTAGAACCACCCTAGATACTGCACCCTGCACGGCAGAACCCAGTACCCAAAGTCATACTCAGGAAAGATTCAATGTCTGACGTACGGTGCCACGGCTCGCCTGGATTTTCTCCTGGAGTAACGTAATGGCGTACAAGAGTTGCTCGGGTCTGGGCGGGCAACCCGGAACGTAAACGTCGACGGGGATGATCTGGTTGACGCCCTGCAGCAGGGCATAATTGTTAAAGACGCCGCCGGAGGTTGCGCAGGCACCCATGGAGATCACCCACTTGGGCTCCGGCATCTGCTCGTACAGGCGACGGATCACCGGCGCCATCTTTTGTGAGACACGGCCGGCAATAATCATGAGATCACTTTGCCGAGGCGACGGGCGGAACACCTCGGCGCCGAAACGGGCCAGATCGTAACGCGAGCCACCCATAGACATCATCTCGATTGCACAGCAGGCCAAACCAAAAGTCATGGGCCAAATCGAATTCTTACGGACCCAGTTGATGGCGGCATCAAGCGAAGCAAGAACAACGCCCTCGGGCTGTTCGTTGCCCCAGTCGACCTCGTCCACCTTTTCGCGGTTCTTGGCAAAGCTGTCCAAGGTTCCGAAGATGTAGCGGTCGTTGCGCTGTGGGGCGACAGGTCGTCCGTCCGTGCTCGTCTGTTTGGGATCGTTGATCATAATCTTTAGTATAGGGTCACGAACATGGTTCTACAGCTGAGTAAATTTCTGGCCATTTGGGAACACACATGCGATGCCCCTCTGTCACAGGAGGTTGGTCGTGTTTGCCTTCTTTAGCGAGCTGAAGTGGCAGGAAAGAAAGACTCACGTACCGAAATGGAACAGGAACGGTAATCAGTGGTGATGGGCTCACCCGAAGGTGTCAGCGCGCGTTTATTTCGATGGCTTCGAGAAGACGCGATCGCAGGGCGTGCAGATCATCGGAAACGAGCTTGCCGCCGCCGCGCGTGAGATAGAAGACGTCGATGGCCATTTCGCCTTCGCTGTCGATGAGGGCGACCTCTACGCTGCAGCCGTTCCCGCTTAAGACGAGGGCAGCTGTGCGGAGCAGGCCCGGCACATTCTGTGCAATCACCTGCAGCAGAGTGGAGTGGGAGGAGGCGATGTTATCAAATTCGATGACTGTTTCCACTACGCGGCGGGGGGGCTGCCGGCGACCACGGCGCCGCTCCGCGCTACGCTCCGCGGGCGGTCGACTGTCCAGCGTAGCGGCCAGATCGTTGCGTAGGCGGTCGGCTTCGGCGGGGTTCATCTCCAGCGTGCGGTAGGTGTCGGAGAACCGAAAGGTGTCGACAACGGCACCGTGGGCGTTGGAGAAGGCGTCGGCGGTGACAACATCCATGCCCCAGTCTGCGAGAGTGGCGGCGAGGTCGGCGAAGAGGCTGGGCCGGTCGCGGGAGACGATGGTGGCCTGACCGATGCCGTCCTTGTATTCGAGAAGAACCGGAGGACAGGAGCGCTGCTGGAGCAAGGCCAGGTGGCCCTGGATAAGCTCCGGAGAGCAATTGCGGAGGTATCGTTCGGGAAAGCCGTCTAGAAATTCCTCGAGAGCGGCGCGGTCGGCTCCATCACGGCCGAGGGCGCGCAGCAGGGAGTTCACGGTCTCGGCGGTGCGGTTCACCTGGGTGTGGACGCGATCCTCATCCACATTTCGGTCGAGCTGATTGGCCGTGGCCATCGAGAGTCGCCAGAGATTTTCAGCCTTCCATGGGGTGAGCGCATCCGGATGCACGGCCGAGATGTCCGCATACGTAAAAAGTGTGAGCATGCGAAGAAGCTCATGGGTCCCGACCCTGTTCGCGAAGGTGCGAACGGTTTCCAGGTCAAAGATGTCGCGCCGCAGGGTGGCAGACATTTCAAGGTGGCCCTCGATGAGCCGGAGGACGAGGCTGCTCTCGTATGCACCGAGTTCAAGGCGGGCACAGACAGAGGCGGCCAGGTTGCTGCTGGCGACGGCGTGATCGCTGGCAGCGCGGCCCTTGCCGGTGTCATGCAGGAGCGCGACGAGAAACAGCAGGTCAGGGTGGGGAAGCTCCAGCAGGATGTTGCGAAAGCGGCTACGCCAATGCGGAGCACCAGTGGGCGGCTCGGCGGCCAGCGCGTGCAGTACGTCTATTAAGACAAAGGTGTGCTCGTCGACCGTATAGCGGTGGTAGGCGTCGCGGATGACGAGGGCGTCAATGCCGTGGAACTCGGGAAGGATGAGTTCGAGCACACCAAGCGCGTGAAGTTCGCGGAGGGCATCACCAGCGTGGGGTCCGATGAGTATGGCGCGCAGGCGGGACCACAGGCGCGGACCCTCTTCGAGCGTGCCGGAGAGGAAGGGGATGGAGGCGGCGATACGTTCTTCGCTGGCGAAGCCGAGCGTGACGCCGGAGGTGGCCATCAGGCCGAAGGCGGCGAGGACGATTTCAGCTTCGTGGGCAGGGTCGAGGAAGGGCGACGCGCTCGGCTCTTTGCCAACCTGGGATGTCTTCAACTCGAGAATGCCGTCGCGCAGGAAAAAACCGGAGAGCGGCGGGGCTTTAACGCGGCGAATAGCGCGATCGGCCTGCGGCTGCAGGTCGCTTGCTTCGAGTTCGCGAAGAAGAGCGCGTTTGACCGCGCGCGCCTGACGGAAGTAGGCGCGCATCCACGCGGGGGCGTCCGGAGGAAGGGGGGATGGTGTGTTCTGCGTTGCGAAGCCTATGGATTGACCGGCGGCCTCATCCTGCGCGTGCCAGTCCAGCGTGTTGTCGTCGCGGCCGTGACGAAGGTGGAGGAAGACGCGGGTGGCGGTGAGGAAAGCAACTGCCTCGTCGAAGGCAGCGTCGACCTCGGCGGGCGAGTTTTCGCGAAGTCGGGTCAGCCATGTGCACACGTGCGCGTCGCGCAAGCCACCGGGAGAGTCTTTCACGTTGGGTTCGAGGTGGAAGAGAGTGTTCCCATAGCGGGCGTAGCGCTCACGCGTGAGTTCAGCGGCCGAGGCGGCGAGGGCGCGGGCTTCGCGCGGGGAGCGGCGGTCGAGAATCTTAGTTGTAAGGGCCGTGCCCGTCTCGCGGTGGCCGGCGAGGAAGCGGAGATCGAGAAGGGCGAGACCGAACTCGGGATCGGCGGCCTTGAAACGTTCGCAGTCGGCGAGGGTGCGGGTAACGGGCGAGACCTTCAGGCCGCAGTCCCAGAGTGCCTGGGTCAGGCGCCGTATGAGATCGCGGGTCAGGTCGGCTGGAGCGCCGCGGCCGGTGCAGAAGAGGAGATCGACATCGGAGTGGGGAAATAGCTGCCTTCGCCCGTATCCACCAGTGGCCAGCAGGGCCAGGGCCAGATCTGGAGGCGTGGCCTGAGCGGCCCAAAGGGAGCCGATAAGTTCGTCCAGGGCGTCGGAGCGAGTCTGGCAGGCGGCGCGGCCATCACCATCGGCAAAAAAAGCTGCTTTCAGATCGGCGAGACGAGCTTCATAGGTGGTCCTGGGGCCATCGCCTGTGCCGGGATGGGGGTCTCCGGAGCCGATCGTTCTCATGGCAGGCCCTAGAGCGCGATCTCACCGCGCTCGTCGTTGCGGATGCGGATCGCCTCGTCGATGCGGGAGATGAAGATCTTGCCGTCGCCAATGCGGCCGGTGCGGGCAGTGTTGGCGATGGCCTGCACGGCGGCCTCCAGCAGGTTGTCGGGCACGACGATTTCGAGCTTGATCTTGGGGAGCAGATCGACGGCGTACTCGCGGCCGCGATAAAACTCGGTGTGGCCCTTCTGGCGACCGTGACCGCGCGCCTCAAAGATAGTCATGCCGGATACCCCGGCTTCAACCAGGGCATCCTTGACGGCGTCCAGCTTGGACGGCTGAATGATGGCTTCGATTTTCTGCATGAAAACTCCTGTTGCGACGGGTAGCTTAGCCCATGGTTGGATGGCGGCGACGGCGAGCCAAGGCGCGGTTTAGGCGGCCTCCCAGTCGTAGCCCTCCTCTCCGTGTTGGGAGATATCGAGGCCGATGCGCTCGTCTTCTTCGCTGACACGCAGCCCGATGAGCTTATCGACGAGGAACAGGATGATCAAGGTGCCGACGATTGACAAGATCCAGGCGATGGCGACACCGGTGATCTGGTTGATGATCTGGTGGTGATTGCCTTCGAAAAATCCGGTCGCCTTGTCCTTGCCGAATAGGGGATTGATGGCGGAGTCGGCGAAGAGCCCGGTGAGGAGGGCGCCGATGGTGCCGCCGGCGCCGTGGACGCCGAAGGCATCGAGCGAATCGTCGTAACCGAAGAGATTTTTGACCTTCACGACCATGAAGTAGCAGAAGACGCCGGTGATGAGGCCGATCCAGAGAGCGCTCATGGGGGTGACGAAGCCGGCCGCGGGGGTGATGCCGACCAGGCCGGCGACAGCGCCGGAGATGCCGCCGAGGGCGGAGGGCTTGCCGCTGCGGATCCATTCGGCGGCCATCCAGCCGAGGGCGGCGGCGGCGGCGGCGAAGTGGGTTGCCACAAAGGCGGAGGTGGCGAGCGGGCTGGCGGCGAGCGCGGAGCCGGCGTTGAAGCCGAACCAACCGACCCAGAGCAGGCAGGCGCCGATGAAGCTGAGCACGACGGAATGAGGCGGCATCGCCTTTTGCGGGTAGCCGAGCCGTTTGCCGAGGTAGAGCGCCGTGACGAGCGCGCTGACGCCGGAGGTGACATGGACGACGGTGCCACCGGCGAAGTCAAGGCAGGGGAAGCGGCCGCCGAGCGAGGCGTTGAGCAGGCCGCCCTTGCCCCAGACCATGTGGGCCATGGGGCTGTAGACGAAGATGGCCCAGAGCACCAGAAAGACCACCATGGCGGAAAATTTCATGCGCTCGGCGAAGGCGCCGGAGATGAGCGCGGGGGTGATGATGGCGAACATCAGCTGGTAGACCATAAAGGTTTGCAGCGGGATGGTCGCGGCGTAGTCCTTATCTGGCGCCAGGCCGACACCGCGCAGAAAGACATTGTGTAGGCCGCCGATAAACGCGTTCCCGGTGCCGAAAGCGAGCGAATAGCTGACCAGCGCCCACAGTACGGTGATGATCGCCATCATGGCAAAGGTCTGCATCATGGTGCCGAGGATGTTCTTCTTGCGCACGAGACCGCCGTAGAAGAGAGCCAGGCCGGGGCCGCTCATCATAAGCACGAGGGCGGCGGAGACGAGCATCCAGGCGTTATCGCCGGCGGACTGGGCGGCGGCGATGGCGGCGGTGCTGTCGGCTGATGATCTTTCAAGCGCGGCGAGACGGTCGGTGGAACCGCTTGCCGGCATCTGCGCCAGGGACGAGCCAAAAGGAAGGACGAGGAGAAATAGGGCAAGGAGCCAAGCAGCCCTGCGTTGTTGCATCCTCTGTCGCCAATGTGCGGCCTTGAAGCCCATCTTTGTCCACCCTTTCGTCCGGAAAAGTTGAAATCAGCTGATCACCGTAGCCCGGCCCCCAAGTAGTCCTGGCTGGTCGGAAACGATGGGGTCGTGCTCACGAACGACCGGAGGAGCCTAGAATGTGCGGCAGTTCCGTTTACTTTACAACAGGGTTTAAGGCAAGCGACAAGAGTGCACGGAAGGCGGTCTGCGATCGCGTGCTCTTAAGGCGGCGGCTGGGGCCGTGACCTTAGAATGGGTCATGCCTGAAATGAAGACCAACGCCGCCGACGCCGTGTTGACCCGCTGGACCGACGTGCCCGTGGAGGCTCTGAACCCGCTCCTCACGCGGCAGTTCATCACCGGATCCCAAGCCATGCTGGCGCGGATTGACCTGAAACGGGGTGCGGTCGTTCCGCGGCACAGCCATCCGAATGAGCAGATCTCTTGGATTACGGAGGGAGCGCTCCGTTTCACGCTGGGCGAAGCGGGGCAGGAGCGCGCGGTGGAGGTGCGCGCCGGAGAGGTTTTGGTCATTCCGGGCAATCTGCCGCACGCCGCCGAAGCGTTAGAAGATACAGTGGACTTCGACCTGTTTGCACCGCCGCGCCGGGATTGGATCGCACAGGATGACGCGTATTTGCGTTGATCTCTACGGTGATTTGGTGTCGAGGTATTCCAAAACGGTCCAGATGCAAGATTTTTGGATTGCGGGCTAACGATTTCGCTCCGGTTGCCGTTACTTAAAGAGTAAGAAACAATGGCGGCGGCAAAACGCTGGAGAGTATCCCGCATCGCTGAGTGACATAGACCGCGGTCCTGTGTGCATCTATGCATCTGACTGTGGATAAATGCTTTTTGACTTGCCGGAGGAGCGAAGCTGCCCCGAGAGGACTTGCCGGAGGAGCGAAGCTGCCCCGAGAGATTGTGGAGTAAGAGAACGAGATGTGGCATTTGCGGTGGATGCGTTTCAGTCTGTTGGTGGCAATGGTGACCCTGCTGCAGGGAGCCTGCCGCGCGGCGAATTGGTTTCCTTTGGGGCCGTTCGGCGGTGATGTTCGCTCCCTGGCTGCCGATCCTGCCGATGCTTCGCGCCACCTGTTTCTGGGGACTGCGACAGGATGGGTCTATGACTCGCACGATGGCGGGGTCAAGTGGACGCGCGTTTCGCAGATCAGCGGACGCAATGACTTGGCCGTGGACCATATTCTCGTGGATAAGAACAACCCCAAGCGCTTGATTGTGGGAGCGTGGGTGATCGGGAAGTCGACCGACGGCGGCATCTTCATCAGCGAGGATTACGGCAAAAACTGGTATAGCCAGGCCGAGATGCGCGGGCAGTCGGTTCGATCCTTGGCGCGGTCCCAATCGGATCCCAAAACCCTTGTCGCCGGTACGCTTTCAGGCGTCTTCCGCAGCAGCGACAACGGTGTTCACTGGATGCAGATCAGTCCAGGTGGCAGTACCGAAATCCATGAGGTAGAGTCGGTTGCGATCGATCCCGTCGACCCAAATGTCATCTATGTCGGCACATGGCATCTGCCATGGAAGACGACCGACGGAGGTGTGTCTTGGCACAACATGAAACAGGGCATCATCGACGATTCGGACGTGTTTTCGATCATTGTGGACCCGATAGATCCGAAAATCGTGTATGCAAGCGCATGTTCCGGCATCTACAAAAGTTCGGACAGCGGCGACCTGTTTCATAAAGTGCAGGGAATTCCCTCCACGGCCCGCCGAACCCGGAAGCTAGCGCAAGATCCTGAGCAACTGAATACCGTATTCGCGGGAACCACGGAGGGGTTGTACCGGACCCTGGATGCGGGCGCACAGTGGGAGCGCATGACGCCGGCCGATGTCATTGTGAATGACGTCTACATCGATCCGAGCGATTCCAAACGGGTGGTACTAGCTACCGAGCGCGGAGGGATCTACCGCAGTGAGGACGGTGGGACGAGTTTTGAGGCCTCGAACGAGGGCTTCACAGCTCGACAGGTGATTGCCTATGCGCAGGATGTACAGAATCCCAATACCCTTTATGTCGGTGTAGTCAATGATAAGGCAACCGGTGGCGTCTTCGAGAGCACGGACGGAGCTGTGCATTGGACTCAGCGGAGTGAAGGCCTGGAAGGGCGAGATGTGTTCAGCTTGCTCTCGCTGCCCGAGGGCGACCTATTGGCCGGCACGGCACATGGCATCTTCCGGCTGGCGAATGGGGCAGATCAGAAATGGGCGGATTCGAGCGCGATGGCAGGGCATCCACCGCACGATTCCCATGCTGTTGTTGTTGCACCGGCGACTCGGATAGCGTCTGCGTCGAAATTAATGCGGGTTGCCGCTGCCCATCCAGTTGCCGCTACCCATCTGAAGGCGGTGCACCGAGTCAATGCAAAGGGCTCCGCACGCGTTCCCGTGGCCGCGAAGCGGCAGTATGCCAGCCAGGTTCGCCCGGGCCTCAAGGCGCGGACCGCCAGCCGGCGGGTCGTTGCCCATGGGAGAGTCAGTAGTGTTCGAAAAAACGTAAATGTGGTCGCAGCTAATTCGCGCATCCATGCGCCTGCCCTGCTGAAACAGGAAGCTGCAAGGAAGCCCAGGGCCTCCGAGCCGGCCGCCGTTGCCCGTGCGGGTGTCAGCCCGAAGCAGGCGCAGGAGCGGCTCGACAAGGCCCATGCAGACCGGAAAGGCACTCCCGGCAGTGTGTCTTCCACGGTGCACACGCTGGCGCGGGCGAACGGAACAATCTTTGCTGGAACGGGAGAGGGGTTGCTGCAGTCCGGCGACGGAGGCCAACTATGGACCACGCTGTCGGTGCCAAATCTTTCGGATGTGCACTTCTTGGCGGTTTTGCCGGGCGGCGGGCAGATGGTCCCAACGTCGGACGGGTCGGTAACTTTGCTTGCGGCGGATCTTGCTAGCGCAGCGATGTCGGTGGACGGAGGGCAAAGCTGGCAGGCTGTTGCTTTGCCGCCGGGGCTGACGCAGATTGGAGCCGTTGGGCTGGACGGGGATAAGAATATCTGGATCGGCGGACGGGAAGGCGTGTGGTTTTCGGGCAACGGCGGGGCGAAATGGAAGAGCCTCAGAAATCTGTTCTTGACGCAGGTAAACAGCTTCTTCTATGACTCCGCGGGTCAGCGCATGTTGGTGACTGCAGCAAACTCCACGGCCGTCTTTAGCGTGGAGGCGAAAACCCAGAAGGTTACGTATTTGGATACCGGCTGGCGATTGCGCTTTGTTCGACCGGTGGGGGACCACTTAGTGGCCGGAACTCTGTTCGACGGTATGGTAGTCCAGCCCGAGATGGTGGCGACGCCCCTAGCCCGCTAAGAAGTGTGCCACTAAGGTCCATTGCGCAATAACGGAGGTGGGATGCGACCGGAGAGCGGATCTACAATCTAATAGGTATGCAGAGCGTAGGTAAAAGCCGCCACGGCTTTCAAACTGATGATTCGGCCCTCTTGAGCATCGCGGACAAGGTGCAGAATGGTATACGCCTGAGCTTCGACGACGGGCTGGCCCTGTATCGCAGCGGAGATGTCCTGGCAGTCGGCTGGCTGGCCAATCTGGTTCGTGAGCGACTGCACGGAGATTTGGCGTTTTTCAATGTCAACCGGCACATTAATCCTACGAACGTGTGTGTGGCCTCGTGCCGGCTTTGCGCCTTTGGACGCAAAAAAGGCGCAGCGGACACCTACACAATGGCTCTGGAAGAGGCATGGGAGACGGCGGGCAAGGGCCTCACGGAGGCTGTCACTGAGTTCCACATCGTCGGCGGCCTGCACCCGGACCTACCCTTTGAGTACTTCATGGATCTCGTTCGTGGTCTCAAGGTGCGCTACCCGCAGGTCCACGTGAAGGCTTTCACGATGGTGGAGGTGTCCTTCTTTGCAAAACGCGGCAAGATGAGTATCGCGCAGGTGCTGGAGCGCATGAAAGAGGCAGGTGTGGATTCCTGCCCCGGCGGCGGCGCTGAGATTTTTGCGGAGCGTGTGCGAGCCATCATTTGTGATCATAAGATTGATGGTTCGGAGTGGCTCGATACGGCGCGCCTGGCGCATAAAGCCGGGCTTCGATCAAATGCCACGATGCTCTACGGACATATTGAGTCGGATGAGGATCGTGTGGATCATCTTATGAAGCTGCGGGAGGTCCAGGATGAGACCGGCGGCTTCCAAACCTTTATCCCTTTGAGTTTTCATCCTGAGAATACGGCTTTAGGACATATCCCAAAGTCGACAGGTATGCAGGATATCCGCCAGATCGCGGTTAGCCGGCTAATACTGGATAACTTTGCGCATATTAAGAGCTATTGGCAGATGGTTACACCCAAGATGGCGCAGATTGCTTTGCGTTTTGGGGCGGATGATATTGACGGAACGGTGATTGAAGAAAAGATCTACCATGATGCCGGCGCAAGTACCCCGCAGGGCATGCGAAGGAAGGACTTGGAGCGGCTGATTACGGAGGCTGGACGTGTACCGTTCGAACGTGACACCTTATACCGGGCTGTCTCGCGCAGCGAGGACACTTTTACAGTAGCTGTGTAAGCCTGAATTTCGTAAGAACGGCAATGGAAGAGCCACACAGCCCGGAGCAGTTAGGAGCGCTCCGGGCCGTTTCGTTCCTGCTACTTGGCGAATAGCTGACCAAGGTCGCCAAATGCTTTGAACTCCAAGGCGTTTCCGGCTGGATCCAGAAAGAACATGGTGGACTGTTCGCCGGGTTCTCCCTTGAAGCGCGTGTAGGGTTCGATGATGAAATCGACGTTCGCCTTGCGGACACGCTCGGCCAGCGTCTCCCAGTCGGGCTGCTGGAGGACGACTCCGAAGTGCGGGATGGGGACGTCGTGTCCATCTACGGCGTTGCTGTGCAGACCAGCAGTGTCCGGTGACTTGGGCTTATAATGGGCGACGATCTGATGGCCGAACAGGTTGAAATCGATCCATTGTTCTGCGCTACGCCCCTCAGGCAGGCCAAGCACCGTGCCATAGAAGTGGCGCGCCACGGCCAGATCGTCGACGGGAAAAGCTATGTGGAAGGGACGCAACTCGGACATAAGTCCATGGTAGCAGTCCTATGCTCGGAGGCAGGTAGCCCTTCCCGAGTGGGACAGTTCCGGCGATGATTGATACCCAAAGGTGGTAGTTAGGGACTGAAGCGGTTACGTAATTGCGCATGTAGGCGTTGAGTATGCCGGAGATAGCTATAGGCTAAACTTTCGTGGGATGTTCGGGCGCTATCTCAAACCGTTGTAGTGGTTTGCGAGAGGGCTGCGCTGGCGGGTTCAAAGCGTGGCAGAGGTGGCGGGTGACAGAGATCATCCTGGCGGATAACCAGGCCGTATTTCGTGCGGGTGCCGCGCGTGTTCTTGCGCACGAGAATGATCTGAGGGTGATTGCGGAGTGTACCGACCTGCAACGACTTCAGGAACTGGCGCAAGGCTGGCGGCGACCCGTAGTTGTTTTCCCTTCGAGCTTTGCGCCGGACGTCGAGGAATTGTTGCTTTGGGTCAGAGGGCAGGGAGCGCGTTCCGTTGTGATCCTGGAGCATGGCACCACGTTGCCGGAGAGGCTGGCGCGTCTGGTAAACGGGTTTGTGACGCGTGCCGTGACCGGACCACAGTTGCTGGAATGCTTGCGCCGGGTTGCGGCAGGTGAGAGCGTACCGCAGCGCTCGAGTCTGAAGGCGATGCCCTCGCCAGATCACGCGGGCGCGCAGGTGGTACAACGGCTAACACCAAAAGAACTGCAGATTGTGGCGTTGGTCGCGGAAGGCGCTAAGAATCGGGAGATCGGGGTGCGGCTGGGAACCAAGGAGCAGGTGGTAAAGAATTACCTGCGCAGCATTTATGACAAGATCGGAGTCTCTGACCGGTTGGAGCTTGCACTTTTTACCGTGCATCACCGTACACTTGCCGAGGCGGTTGAGAGAGTAAGGGCTACATTGGTGAAATCAGCGTAGCCCTCGAGAGAAGCGGGCGAGTGGGCTAGATGCCCATTCGCTTTTCTTCCTGCTCGGCCTGCGGGGAGACGAAGGCGCGCTTTTCGGCGATGGATTTCGCCTGCGTGAAAAGCAGCAGGTAGTCGGGTCCACCGGCTTTGGAGTCGGTTCCGCTCATGTTGAAACCGCCAAAGGGATGTGCCCCGACCATGGCGCCGGTGCATTTCCGGTTCAGGTAGAGGTTGCCCACGTGGAACTCGTCGCGAGCCCGGTCGAGATGGGCCTGCGAGGCGGAGTAGACGGCGCCGGTCAGGCCGTATTCGGTGTTGTTGGCGATTGTGAGCGCATGGTCGAAGCCGCTGGCGCGACTTACTGATAGCAAGGGACCGAAGATCTCTTCCTGCGCGAGCCGGGAGTCCGGGGCCACGTCGATGAACACGGTCGGCTGGATGTAGTAACCCTGTTCCGGAGTGCCGATGGCGTGGCCGCCGGTGAGCAGCCGGCCTTCACCTTTGCCGAGCGCGATGTAATCAAGCACGCGATGGTAGGCGGCTGGGTTGATAACTGGGCCGGCGTAGGCGTTTTCAGCGGGGTCGCCGGATTTGATGGCTTCTACGCGCTCGCGGAGACGGTCGACGAAGGCATCGTAGATTGCGTCTTCGACGATGGCGCGGGAGCAAGCCGAGCACTTCTGGCCGTTGAAGCCGAAGGCGGAGGCGGCGACACCCTCGACGGCCTCGTCGATGTCAGCGTCGGCGGCGACGAGGATGGCATCCTTGCCGCCCATCTCAAGGATGGTGCGACGGATGAAGTTCTGGCCGATGTGAGTGCGGGCGGCGCGCTCATGGATCTCCAAGCCAACCTTCTTGGAGCCGGTAAAGGCGATGAAGCGCACCTGCTTGTGTTCCGTGATGGCGCGGCCCAGCTCGGGGCCACCCTGCAAGAGGTTGACGACGCCCTGCGGCATGCCGGCCTGCTGCAGAATGGTGAGGAAACGGGCGGCGATGGTGGGAGCATCCGGTGAGGGCTTGAGGACGACAGTGTTGCCGGCAACGATGGCCGCACAGGTCATGCCGGCCATGATGGCAAGCGGGAAGTTCCAGGGCGGGATGACCGCACCGACGCCGAGCGGAAGGTAGCGGAGCTGGTTCCGTTCCCCAGGTAGCTGGATGGGTGTGGTGGCATTATCGAGGCGGAGGGCCTCGCGGGCGTAGAACTCTAGGAAGTCGATGCATTCGCCCACGTCGGCGTCGGCTTCGGCCCAGTTCTTGCCGACCTCGAAGGTGAGCCACGCACAGAGATCGAGGTGTTGCTGACGCACAAGCTTTGCGGTTTCGAGGAGCAGCTGGGCGCGGGTGGCTACCGGGGTGCGGGCCCAGGCGGGGAAGGCGGTTTGCGCGGCGGCTACGGCTTGGTCGGCCATTGCGGGCGGCGCGGCGAAGTGGGTGCCGACGATCTCGGAGGGTCTCGCGGGGTTGGTGGAGTGGAGCGTCTCGCCCGCGCGGACGTGGTGGCCGCCGATGACGAGGTCATACTGCTGGCCGAGCTCGGAGCGGACGCGGTCGAGGGCGGCGAGCATGTCGCGTTTGCCTTCGGAGGTGGAGAAGTCGGTGAAGGGTTCGTTGCGGAAGGGAGGAAGTGTGGCCAAATCCATGCTGTGAGCCTTTCGATCAGTCACAGGTAGAGTAGCTGATGCGTGTTTCGGAAGGGGCCGGTGGCGAGACCCCTCCCCGTACTTTTTGGCTAAAGTCTTCTTTATAGGCAAATTAGGTCCAGACTCCGGCCGTGCCCGCGAAGCTGCTTACGGTCTCAACAGACCCTTTTTCAGGCGGGCGGACGGATGACGTGAGGCGGAACGGACCGCTTCCCTGAAAATTCCGCGCAGGCCCGTTAGAGTGAACACAGGTTCGGGCCTGGGCAACTGGTCCGAAGTCAGACTCTGAGTTCCATATTAGGGAAGAACCCAGGATATATATGCAAATGGAACCGATACTTTATGCGGCCGACGGCCTGAACATGCGCAGCGAACTTTACGTGGGGGAAGGCGAGGGCCGGCGTCCCGGTGTTCTGGTGTTTCCGGAGGCCTTCGGATTGAGTGATCATGCGCGCAGCCGGGCGCAGCGGCTGGCCGAGATGGGATACGTGGCCCTGGCGTGCGATCTGCACGGCGAGGCTTTGCTCGAGCAGGATTTGGGAAAGGCGATGGGCCTTATCGGGGTCTTGATGGAGGATCCTCTGAAGACCCGGGCACGGTCCAAGGGCGGTCTGGATGCGCTGCTGGCGCGGCCCGAGGTGGATCCGAAGCGGATTGCGGCGATCGGTTACTGCTTTGGCGGCACGATGGCGTTGGAGCTGGCGCGGTCCGGTGCGGAGATCGCGGCGGCCGTCGGTTTTCATAGCGGGTTGAAGACGACCCGGCCGGAGGATGCCAAGAACATCAAGGCCAAGGTGCTGGCGTGCATCGGCGGAGACGATCCGTGGATCGATGCCGAGCAGCGCAAGGTGTTCGAGGCGGAGATGCGGGCCGGCGGCGTGGACTGGCAAATGCACACCTATGGCGGCGTGGTGCACAGCTTCACCAACAAGGACGCAGACAAGCGGGGTATGCCTGATTTCATTCGTTACAGCGACACGGCGGATGCTCGGTCGTGGGTTTCGATGCGGGAGTTGTTTGGCGAAGTGTTCGCGTAACAAATCAGGTGCGAGGCCGACAGGGGGTCGCACCTGAGTCGGTCGTTGTTCTGCTGTTCCAGCTTGGGCCAACTGCTCCTGTAAGCTTCGGACGCGATGAGCACTCGTTGTCAGGACTGTAGCTCCCCAGGCCACCTACACCCATTCGATCCCGTTGCCCAACCTCACTGGGGCAACAGGGGTCGAATGTTTCAAGGCAGGTCCTATAGACTGGGCATCATGCAGGTCAGGCCGTCTCGCGCGGCTTGTTAAACGGGGAAGCTGGTGAGATTCCAGCGCTGTCCCGCAACGGTGATGGGGTCCTGTGACTCCAAAGTCCGAGTACCGGCCTGCTGCCACCACCACGGAAGCGTAGAACGCTCACCGTGGGTGCGCTGAGGCCTGCCGCTCTCGTGGATTGGAACGGTGACCAATGCCTGTGTTCGCCCTTGTGGGGGCGTCGCATGCCTGCGCATGGGTGGTTCTTTCGTGCACCAGGAGAGAACCGGAGATGTCAGCAGAAATAACAACAACCTTTCCCTGCCTGAAAACAGCCAACCTCGGCTTCCCGCGTATGGGCAGACAGCGTGAACTGAAGTTTGCCCTTGAGGGTTTCTGGTCAGGGAAACGGACCGAAGCAGAACTGCTCCAAACAGCGAAGAGCCTTCGCGAAGCGCACTGGAAGCTGCAACAGGCGGCCGGAATGGACTTCATTCCATCCAACGATTTTTCTTTGTACGACCAGGTGCTCGAGACGCTGGTGCTCCTGGGCGCCACGCCTGCACGCTTCGGAGAGGGCTTCGTCACGCTGGAGCGCTACTTCGCCATGGCGCGGAACAGCAAAGAGCAGACCGCGATGGAGATGACCAAGTGGTTCGACACAAACTACCACTACCTGGTCCCCGAATGGAGCGCCACGCTGCCTTTTGCGGTAGACGCCACGAAGCTGCTGAACGAGATTGCGGAGGCACGCGCGCTCGGCATTGAGACCCGCCCGGTGCTGATTGGACCGCTTACGCTTCTTCTGCTCGGCAAAGGCGTGGACGGCTTCGATCCATTCACGCTTGAGAACAAGCTGATTGAGGCCTATAAGACTGTTCTGGGCTTGCTCGCCGAGCAGAAGGTGGAATGGGTACAGATAGACGAACCGATGCTTGCGACAGATCTCCCGCAGTCCGGGATCGCGTTGTTTCAGCGGGTGTACGCGGAGCTGGCGAAGACGTCTGTGAAGCTGATGCTGACGACGTACTTCGACCGACTTGGCGACAACCTTGCGCTGGCAACGGAGGCCAATACGGCCGGCCTGCACGTCGATGTGGTGCGTGCACCAAAGCAGCTGGGCAGCGTGCTGGGAGCGCTGAAGCCTGCGCAGATCCTCAGCCTGGGGTGCGTGGAGGGACGCAATATCTGGCTTACTGACTTCACCGTGGCGAAAGGCATGATCGCCGAGGCCGTGTCCAGGCTCGGAGCCGAGCGCGTGATGGTCGCTCCCTCCTGTTCGCTGCTGCATGTGCCGCACGATCTACGCGGAGAGGCGAAGCTTGCGTTCCGCTTGAAGAGCTGGTTGCGGTTTGCAGAAGAAAAGCTCACCGAGGTGGCAGCGCTCGCCCATTTCAATGAGATGGCTGCCGACGCGAATGCGGCGGCGATTGCCGATCGCGCGGCGGCAGAGTCGTCCCATAACGCGGAGGTTCGTTTGCAACTGGAGGCGTTGTCGGAGCCCGACTTTGCCCGAAGGTCGCCCTACAGTGAGCGAACGCGGCTGCAGCGTGCGAAGCTCGGTCTGCCTCTGTTCCCAACCACCACCATCGGCTCTTTTCCGCAAACAGCCGAGATACGGAAGCACCGCGCCGCACACACCAAGGGTCACGAGACCACCGAGGTGTATGAGGCGTTCCTTCGGGAAGCGACAGAGAGCTGTGTCCGCCAGCAGGAAGAGATCGGTCTGGATGTGCTGGTGCATGGGGAGTTTGAGCGCAACGACATGGTGGAATATTTCGCCGCCTTTCTCGATGGTTTTGCCTTTACGGAACATGGCTGGGTACAGAGCTACGGTTCACGTTGTGTGAAGCCGCCTGTGATCTTCGGTGATGTGTCGCGACCCCGGCCGATGACGGTGAAGTGGACGGAGTACGCCCGCTCACTTACGTCACGTCCGATGAAGGGCATGCTCACGGGACCGATCACCATTCTGCAATGGTCGTTTGTTCGGAACGATATTGCTCGTCAGCAGACGGCGTGGCAGCTTGCGCTCGCGTTGCGGGCCGAGGTGATCGATCTCGAGGCCGCGGGGATCGGCATTATCCAGGTGGACGAGCCCGCGCTTCGTGAAGGACTGCCGCTCCGTCTGGCCGATTGGGAAGGGTACCTGGATTGGGCGGTGAAGGCGTTTCGTCTCGCCACCAGTGCGGTCGCGGATGAGACGCAGATCCACACGCATATGTGCTATTGCGAGTTCGAGGATGTTCTTCCCGCGATCGCGGCGCTGGATGCGGACGTGATCTCGATGGAGTCCGCGCGCTCACGGATGCAGTTGCTCGAAGCGTTTCGAGCGCACGGATATCCGAACGAGATTGGCCCCGGCATCTTTGACATTCACTCGCCTCGCGTGCCGTCGGCGGAGGAGATGGGTGAGCTTCTGGAACTGGCCATCAAGGTGTTGAGGCCGGAGCAGATCTGGGTGAACCCTGATTGTGGCCTGAAGACGCGTGGATGGCCCGAGACCGTGGATGCGTTGCGGAACATGTGCCGTGCGGCAGCTTCGGCTCGCTCTTCGGTTACGGCTTGACTGAAAGGTGCGTGCTGCCGGGGGATCTCACCGGCGGCACGCATCTCGGATCAGAAATCCACACGAGCCTAGAGGGTCTAGGCCGAGAGGCTTTGAGTGGCTTCGGTCTGTTTGGACATTTGGGCGGTACGTTCGAGTTTGTCCCAGGCGAAGGGTTTGCCGTCGATGGCGCGTTTTACGGTGCGGAAGAGGACCCAGCTGAAGAGCTGGCGGTAGGTGAAGCGCTGAACCCAGATGTGGACGAGGAGCCAGGCGTCGCCTTTGCTGGCGGGGTGTTTGCGCTCCAGCAGGAAGGCCAGGCCGGAGGCGAGGAAGTCGATGAGGATGAAGGTCAGGAAGAAGGTGAGGAGCTTGATGAGGTCGGCGTTGTTGGCGGCTTCAGGGTGGAAGTGCTTGTCGATGAAGTAATGGACGATGCCGAAGACGAAGAAGAGGTCAATGAACGGGGACATCAGCGGCAGCAGGACCTGGAAGATGAGGATGTTGGGCAGGGCGAAGAGGCCCATGGCGAGGCGATTGCGGATCGCCGCCTTGTGCTTGAAGATGGCCTGCAGGATGCCAAAGCTCCAGCGGAAGCGCTGGCGGGCGAGGCCGCTAGCGTTGTCGGGGGCCTCGGTGAAGGCGAGGGCCTGGTCTTCGTAGACCACAGCGTAGCCCTGTTCCAGCAGGTTCATGGTGAGGTCGGCGTCTTCGGCGACGGTATCGGGAGCGTAGCCGCCGCCGAGCTGCACGGCCGCGGTGCGCCAGGCGCCGATGGCGCCGGGGACGACCATGACGACGTCGAAGAGATCTAAAGCACGCCTCTCAAAATTTTGAGAGGTGATGTATTCCAAAGCCTGCCAGCGGGTCCAGAGATTGACGCGGTTGCCGACCTTGGCGTTCCCGGCGACGGCGCCGATGTGGGGGTTGGCGAAGTGCGGGACCAGGCGGGCGATGGCGTCGTGGGCGATGACGCCGTCGGCGTCAATGCCGACGTAGATTTCCTCGTTGATGTGCTTCAGGGCGAAGTTGAGAGCTTCAGCCTTGCCGCCGTTGGGCTTGGTCAGGACGGTGACGCGGCCTCCGGCATCGGGATGCTTGGCGGTTTCGGTAGCGACCTGGAGTGTGGCGTCCTTGGAGCCGTCGTCTATGACGATGATGCGGATGTTTTTGTAGTTGGACATCAGCACGGAGCGGATGGTGCGCGCGATGACCTTTTCTTCGTTGTAGGCGGGGATCAGGACGGCGACGCGCGGGTTGTAGTCGGGACCGGCGAAGTTTTTGCGAGTGCGAAGGCGGTCGATGAGGGCACAGAGGCCGATGATGATGAGCCGGGCGCTCATGAGAACGTCGCCGACAAAGAACAGATAGATGACGAAGTGGTTGAAGAAGGAGAGAAAGAAGAAGGCGACGGAGTCGATGAGGGCGAGCTGCCGCTGGCGGGCGTTGAGCGGCGGCATGACCTCGGCGCGGGTTTTCCCGATGAGCTGGGAGACGGGAACAATTTCAAAGCCGTGGGCGCGGAGGGCCTGGATGAGGACGGGAAGCGCGGCGACGGTGGCGGAGCGGTCCCCGCCGCCGTCGTGCATGAGGATGACCGAGCCGCGCATCCAGGGCTTGGTTTTGGCCTGATCAATCTGGTCGAAGACGCTGGCGACGATCTCCTGCGGAGATTTACGGGGGTGTTCGTCCCAGTCGTTGGTGTCGATCTTGTCGCCGACGATGACGAAGCCGTGGGATTCGATGTGGGCGATGGGCGCGGCCTGGTCGTTGGTGTCGGGCTCCTGGTCAATGGAGTAGGGCGGGCGGAAATAGACGGGTTGGACGCCGAGTTTGGCGGCGAAGAGGCGCTCGGTGGCGTTGAGTTGGAGGTCGATGGCGCGGTCGGAGATGTCGGAGATGTCCGGGTGCGTGAAGGTGTGATTGCCGATCGTGTGGCCTTCACGGTAGACCCGCTGCATGATGCCGACGTTGTCTTCAGCCTCTTCGCCGATCATGAAGAAGGTGCCCTTGACGTTGTACTGCTTGAGGACGTCGAGGATCTTTGGGGTCCAGGTCGGATCGGGGCCGTCGTCAAAGGAGATGGCCACCTGATTGGGGTGGTAGCCGTACTGGGAGACGGTGTAGGGCAGGGGATAGCTGTCCATGGACTCGGAGACCACGGAGAGGTACTGCGGTGGGATGGTGTTGTCCACATCCATTTCAATAGACCGGCGGCCGTTTTGCGGGAGGCCGGTGACGCGGAGGATATCGCCGTCGCCTTCGGTGTCGACGTCCTGGCCGGGAGCGACGTCAACGAGCGCCTGGGAGGGGTTGGCGAGGAGAGGATTGTCCCAGATGTGCCAGAGGGAGGCATCCTCGAAGCCGAGGCGCCAGAGGGCGAAGGTTTGCAGGCCGAGGGCGCGGGCGACGCGCATCTGGTTGAGCGCGGTGACGGCGTCGAGGTACCAGATCTGGTGACGTTGCTTGGCGTCCTCGTCGTCGTAGGCGAAATGCGGGTTGAGCGAGGTGTCGTCGAGCTCGACTTTGGCTTCGGAGTCGGTGGCGCGCTGCCAGGCGTCCTGGGTGGAGATCATGGCGACGTCGTTGGCGTCGTCGGTGGTCTCCGGGCGGATCGGGGGAGCGGTTTTGGGGTGGTGCGAGGCTTTGCGGAGGCCGACGGCCTTGCCGGGTAGGGCTGAAGCGCCGGCGGGCCCTGCGGCTGCAGAGGGCAGCGGAAAGGTCCAGTCGTAGCCGTAGTTGCCGATGGAGCAGATGATTTTTTCGCGCGGAACGACCTTCATGATGGCTTTGAGGTTGTTTTCAAACCAGTCCTGGCCGGCGATGGGGCCGGAGACGGTGCCGCTTTCATGCTGGCCGTAGTTGAGCAGGATGAGGCCGTCGACGTGGGCGGCGATGAAGGCGAGGTCGTAGCCGGAGTTGGCGACGGGCACGGTGACGTAGAGGCGCAGTTTGCGGGCGTGTAGATCGTCGCCGAGAGCCTGAATCAGATGGCCGTAGCCGGCGAGGGCTTCGGGCGGGACGCCTTCGAAGCCGAGCGTGAGACCGCGGTAGCGCGTGTTGGCGGCCATGAAGGCGTTGAGCTGCGAGATGAAGGTGTTCTGCGCGTCGGGATTGTTGAGAAACCCGAGGCTGTCGGCGAAGTCGTTGGCCGCGGGGTTGTAGCTGTTGACCAAGGGGAAGATTTCGGTGTCTTCCCTGGCGGCGCTGATGGCTTTGACGATCTTGTTTTCACGGTCGACGCCGTGTACGCCGGCCCGGTCGACGACGGCGAAGGGCGTGTTGTCGGTGGTGTAGGCGGTGAGGGCGCCGTCGGGGGTGACGACGTGCAGCCATTCGGGGAAGAGGATGTCGATCTGGCGGACGTGCTGCTTGAAGGAGGCGTAGCTGGCGGGGTCCACGTCGGTATAGAAGGCCGCACGAAGGCCTTCGCTCTGGTTCAGGACGACGTCGGACGGCTTGAGATCGGAGCGGCGGTGGACGGAGTGGTTCAGCTTCTCCTTGGAGCGCAGTTCCGGTGCGGGCGGCTTGGAGAGCGCGCGGTAGCGGCGCGTGGCCGAGCGCAGATCGAGCGCCCGCAGGGGCGGCATGCGGAGCAGGCCAATGACGAAGAGGATGCCGAGGACGGCACCGGCGAGGGCAAGGGCGTCGAAGATCCGACGGAGGCGCTTCCAGCGTTTGCGCTGCGGGTCGTAGAAGATCGGCTTGCTCATCGGGCCTTGCTCATCGGGAGAGTCTTTCGGGGCGGACACGCGTTTACCTGGAACCATTTACCTGGAACTAGGGCCCATGCTATGGAGTGCCGGTCGCGGCGTCAACGTGACGTGTGTTCCGCGGGGTACCTCGACCGTTCGGCGCGCGAGCAAACGTATGATCGGAGGCACGATGCGAGCGCAAGCGCTGTGGCGCGAATGTCGCGGACTGATGGCGGCTCTGCTCGCCGGGTTGCTCCTGCGCGTGCTCTTCGTCTCTACCCATCCGCGGTTCTCCGGGGACACGCTGGTCTACGGCGACCTGGCGCACAACATCGTCGCCCATCACATCTACGGGTTAACAGAAGATCACGTTCGATCGACGCTGATCCGGCTGCCGGGGTATCCGCTGTTTCTGGCCGGCTGTTTTCTGCTGTTTGGGACGGGAAACTACCTCGCGGTGCTTTGGTTGCAGGTGGCGATCGACCTCGTTTCGTGTGTTCTGCTTTGCCGGCTGGCGGCACGCCTGTGGGGCGAGCGTGCCGGGCACTGGGTTCTGTGGCTGGCGGTGCTTTGTCCGTTTACGGCGAACTACACCGCCGCGGCGTTGACGGAAACCTTGAGCGTCTTCTGTGTGGTTGCCGTGCTTTGGGCTGTGGCGGCGTGGCAGCGGGCTTTGCGAGCGGGCCGTGGAGCCAACGGGCGCAAGGTATACAAGGGATTATTTAACGGGGCCGGAGGTTTGGCGGCGGCGGTGGGCACGGGCGTTGCGGTTGCCACGCTTCTGCGCCCGGACGGCATCCTGCTGGCAGGTGCGGCGCTGCTGGCGATGTGTTGGGTCTGCCTTGGCCTGCGGGACCGGCGCGGTTCCCTCCGGCAGGCTGTCGGCGGAACTGTTCTGGCGGCGGCAATCCTGTGTGCGGCGCTGGGGGTTTGGGCGGGGCGGAACTGGGAACGCTTCCATGTGTTTCAGCCGCTGGCGCCGAAGTACGCGAACGATCCGGATGAGCCTGCGCCGCTGGGCTTTGCGCGCTGGTACCGGACCTGGGCGGTCGGCTTCAACAGCACGGTGGACGTGTATTGGACCTATGACGGGTCGACGCTGAAGATGCGGGATCTGCCGGCGCGGGCGTTCGACAGCCCGGCGCAACGGCGGGAGACGGCGGCGCTGTACGCGCAGTACAACGATGTACAGGCGGCGACGCCGGAGATCGATGCGGCCTTTGGGCGGCTCGCGGCGGAACGGGTGCGGAGCCACCCGCTGCGGTTCTACGTTCTGCTGCCCGTGGCGAAGCTGGCGGACATGTGGCTGCGGCCGCGGACGGAGCTGATGAAGCTGCCGATCGACTGGTGGAACGTTCGGGCGCATCCGCGGCGGTCGGCCTTGGAGATTGTCTATGCGGCGCTGAATCTGGGGCTGCTGGGGTTGGCGGTGGCGGGTTGGGTGCGATGGCGGCGGGAGCGTTGGGAAGGCTATGCGGCGGTGGCGATTGCGGCTGGTGGCCTAGTGGTGCTGCGGTCGGCGTTGCTGCTGACGATTGATAATTCGGAGCCGCGGTATACGTTGGAGTGCTATCCGGTGGTGCTGTTGCTGGCGGGGTTGTGGCTGGCACGGTGGCGGGAGCGGCGGCGTTGAGATTGTGACTTTCCAGTGTTGGTCGCGTTGTGCCGGTAGCCGCGGCGTCTTTCCACTGCGCGACTTCGTCGCTCCGGTCGAGATGACAGGTGTGGTTTGTGGGTTGGGCGAGTTGTGGCGTGGGAATTACGCCTGCCTTCGGGGTCGATTGTCCGAGGGGTGTAAAGCCGCCGCGAGCAGAATACAGAGGTCCTTCGCTACGCTCAGGATGACGGCGGACATCGTGCTAGGCACACGTTGTGCTCCGGATGATGTGCTCCGGATGACGGCGGACATCGTGCTAGGCACACGTTGTGCTTCGGATGATGTGCTCCGGATGACGTCGGACATCGTGCTAGGCACATGTTGTGCTCCGGATGACGTGCTCCGGATGACGTGCTCCGGATGACGTGCTCCGGATGACGGTGGACGTTGTGTTCAGAATGACGGCGGATGTTTTGCGACGGCGGACTTTGTGTTTAATGCTGGACGACGGTGGCGTTCTTCGGAATGTCAAAGGGTTTCTTGTTCAGCCTAGCGTTGAGGCGGATGTCGGTGTAGACCGCCGTGCGGCTGTCGCCGTTGGGCAGAAGGAAGATCTGTTTGAGGGAGATGTCGCGGGTGGGGTCTACCCAGATCGTGACCTGCTTGACGGTGTCGCGGACGCCTGCATCCTTGCTGACCAGGGTGAGTTTTTCGACCTTGACGGGGTGGCCGGCTTCGGTGAGGGTTTCGGGGCCGTTATCGGCTACTTGCCAGGCCTTGGCGAGGTCGGTGCCGCTGCCGCCGAAGCCTAACGAGAGGAAGCTTTCGAAGTTGGCCTGGTTGGCGCCGGCTCTGAACTGATCGACCTGCTTTTCCGCGGGGCTGTAGAGGCGAGCGAGGCCGTTTGAGAAGTCGATGATCTTGGAAGGGGAGGCGAGCGGTTTGCCGGAGGGGTCTAGATCGTAGACGGTGGTGCCGAGGCTGACGGCGCCGGCCATCGAGCGCTCGATGTACATCGTGCCTTGCTGTTTGGTGGTGTCGTGGACGATGCGCTGGTAGAACTGCCAGGCGAAGCTGGCGCTGGCGTTTTGGAAGGTTTTGCTGGAGGCGTCCATCTGCGCGAGCACGGCGGCGAGTTGGGGGGATGGAGCCTGGGCGCGGAGGTGCGGCATGAGGGTAAGGCTAAGGAGGCCGACCATGGCGGTGATGTGGGGTCGTGAGGAGCGATGAGTCTTGAGTGCGCGAGCTGTGAGTGAAGGCAAAGGAAGCTCCTGAGACGTGCCGGGGAGGTTTAGCGGCGGGCGTTCAACGGCGGACGGTGACGTCGTAGGCGACGATGTGGCCGTGCGGGTCGGTGACGGGCTTGATGTCGCCGAGTTGGGCGTCGCCGGCGATGGTGTGCACGATCTGTTGGATGTGACCCCCAATTTCGGCGGGAGACTTGGCCCCCTGGAGGTCGTCGAGACGAATTTCGTAGACGAAGCGGTGGCCGTCGTCGCCGGCGTTGCGGACGAGGACCTCCTGGGCGCGCTGCGGGACCTCCGGGATGGGGCGGTCGTGGAAGTCGATGAGGTGCGGGGCTATGAAGAGGAAGAGCAGGATCAGCGTCACCATAACGTCGTAGTGGAGACTGCCGCGCTCGTAGGTCCAGAAGATATAGCTGTGAAGTAGGCTTCGGCGCTTCGGGGTGGATGTCTGGTTTGGGCTCACAGGGCACGACCGAGGTTTTGCTTGCCGATGACGGTTTCGCCGCCCATGTAGGGAACCAGGACATCGGGGATGCGAACGGTGCCGTCGGCCTGTTGGTAGTTTTCAAGGATGGCTAGGTACGTGCGACCGACGGCGAGGCCGGAGCCGTTGAGGGTGTGGACGAACTCTGACTTCTTCGCGCCTTCCGGCTTGTAGCGGATGTTGGCGCGGCGGGCTTGGAAGGTTTCGAAGTTGGAGCAGGAGCTGATCTCGCGGTAGGTGTTCTGGCCGGGCACCCAGACTTCGAGGTCGTAGGTTTTGGACGAGCTGAAGCCCATGTCGCCGGTGCAGAGCAGGGTGCGGCGGTAGGGTAGGCCGAGGCGCTCGAGGACGGTTTCGGCGTGGCGGGTGAGGGCCTCGTGTTGGGCGGCGGAGTCCTCGGGGCGGGTGAATTTGACGAGTTCGACCTTTTGGAACTGGTGTTGGCGGATCATGCCGCGGACGTCCTTGCCGTAGCTGCCGGCTTCGGAGCGGAAGCAGGGGGTCCAGGCGCAGAGGCTCAAGGGGCCTTGGCTTAGGTCGAGGGTTTCGTCGCGAAAGAGATTGGTGAGGGGGACTTCGGCGGTGGGGATGAGCCAGTGGTCGTTGTCATGCAGGGTGCCGGGTTCGTAGGAGCCCTTGTCGTCGCAATGGAACAGATCTTCAGAGAACTTCGGGAGCTGGCCGGTTCCGAAAAGCGAGCGCGAATTGACCATGAAGGGCGGCAGGACCTCGGCGTAGCCGTGCTCGCGCGTGTGGAGGTCGAGCATGAAGTTGGCGAGGGCGCGTTCGAGCCGGGCCCCGGCGCCGAAGTGGACGACGAAGCGGGAGCCGGAGATCTTGGCGGCGCGCTCGAAGTCGAGGATGCCGAGGGCTTCGCCGATCTCCCAGTGGGGTTTGGGGGTGAAGGGAAAGGCGGGGATTGTGCCCCAGGTTTTTTCGCAGCGGTTGTCGTGCTCGGATGCGCCGACCGGGACTGAATCTTGAGGGAGATTGGGGAGGGCTTCGAGCAGGGCGCGGAGGCGGGTATCGGCTTCGGCGGCGCGGGCTTCGAGGGTATCGGTACGGGCCTTGAGGTTGCCCGATTCTTCACTGAGGAAGGAGGTGTCGCCGCCGGTGCGCTTGAGCTGGCCGATCTGCTGGGACAGGGCGTTGCGCTGGGCCTTCAGGGTTTCGGCTTCGGTGATGGCGGAGCGGCGGTCGGCGTCGAGCTGGGCGAAGCTGTCAGCGAAGTCGCGGACAAAGGCCGGGTTCGTGCCGCGGTTGCGGAGTTTTTCCGCGACGAGCGGGAGATTGGAGCGCACAAAGCCGAGGTCAAGCATGGTCGAGTCATTTTAGCTTGCGGGGCGATGCCGGCGCGGGTACGGGCAGACGAGAAGGTGTGCCGGGCTGAGTTGTTGCGCCTGTTCAGTTTTGAGTTGCGAGTTTTGGAGCTGGGGGTTCAGCGTTCGCTCGCCGGACGGGCGGCGTCTGTGGGTTGTGGATCCTTCGACTATTGTTGTGAATCCTGTGGATTTGGGCTTTGGATATTGGAGCGACCCTTGCGGGTGAACCGGCCGTTGACGTAGGTGAGAGGGGCGCTGCGGCTGGCGCGTGGAGCGGAGTCGACGGTTCATATGAAGAAAGGAAGGTCGCGGCAGGCGGAAGTGGGGCGGCGTCCTCGTAGAATTGAGCGGTGATGGAAGAGCGGAAGCGGATTGGGCGGGTCTTGCTGTCGGTGACGGACAAGACGGGTGTGGTGGAGTTTGCGCGGGTGCTGGCGGATGGCGGCGCGGAGCTGGTGTCGACCGGCGGAACGGCGCAGGTGCTGCGGCAGGCGGGGTTACCGGTGCGGGACATCTCCGACCTGACCGGGTTTCCGGAGATGCTGGACGGGCGTGTGAAGACCCTGCATCCGGTGGTGCATGGCGGTTTGTTGCACCGGCGCGGCGATCCGGCGCATGCCGCGGCAGTGGAGGCCCATGGAATCGCGCCGATCGACATGGTGGTGGTGAACCTGTATGCGTTTGAGAAGACGGCGGCGAAGCCGGGCGTGGAGCTGCCGGAGCTGATCGAGAATATCGATATTGGCGGGCCTTCGATGCTGCGGTCGGCGGCCAAGAATTATGAGGACGTGGCGGTGGTTTCAAGCGCCGGGCAGTACGGGGCGTTGACGGCGGAGCTGCAGGCATACGGCGGGCTGAGCGCGGAGACGCGCTGGGGGCTGGCGCGGGCGGCGTTTGCGACGACGGCGGCGTACGATGCGGCGATTGCGTCGACGCTGGAGGTGCGGGCAGTTGGGGCCGGCGCGACGGAGGCGGCCAGTTTGCCGGAGACGCTGCGCCTGGTGGCGGCGCGCAAGATGGCGCTGCGGTATGGCGAAAATCCACACCAGAGCGCGGCGCTCTATACCGATGGTTCGGTTGGGGGCGTGGCGAACGCCGAGCAGATGCAGGGCAAGGAGCTGAGCTACAACAACCTGGTGGATCTGGATGCGTGCTGGGCGCTGGCCAGTGAGTTCGAGACGACCACCGTGGCGATCATCAAGCACACCAATCCGTGTGGCGTGGGGATGGGAGCGACGGTGGCCGAGGCGTACGCGCGGGCGCTGGCGGCGGATCCGGTTTCGGCCTTTGGCGGGGTGATCGGGATCAACCGCGAGGTGGATGGCGCGGCGGCGGCAGAGATTGCCAAGCTGTTTGCCGAGGCGATCGTGGCGCCGGGGTTCACGGACGAGGCGCTGCAGATCTTGGCGGCAAAGAAGAACTTACGGCTGTTGCGGCTGCAGCCGGCTAAAACGAGAGTCGTGCTGCGATCGATTTCGGGGGGGTATCTGCTGCAGAGCGAGGACGCGGGAACCCCGGAGCTGGAGTCGCTGCAGGTTGTGACGGAGCGGCAGCCGACTGAGGCTGAACGGGCGGCGTTGGCCTTTGCCTGGCGCGTGAGCAAGCACGTGAAGTCGAACGCGATCGTGTATGCGCGGCTGGACGGCGGTTTTGGGCAGACGGTCGGCGTGGGTGCGGGGCAGATGAGCCGGGTGGACGCGGCGCGGTTCGGGGCGATGAAGGCGGCGCTGTCGCTGGAGGGCTGTGTGGCCGCGAGCGATGCATTTTTTCCGTTTGCGGACGGGCTGGAGGTGGTCGCGCAGGCCGGGGCAACGGCGGTGATTCAACCCGGAGGGTCCGTGCGGGATGCCGAGGTGATCGCGGCGGCAGACCGGTTGGGCATCGCCATGTTGTTCACAGGGGTGCGGCACTTCCGGCACGGGTAGCGCGGAAGGGGAACAGCCCGCCGCATCCAAAGCGTGTAAAGTACCGTCTAAACAGGCATTGTTACCGCGTGCCGCCGCCGCCGAACCGCCACTGCCGTTCAGGATTCGCTCATGACCCTTCCGTTCCGTGCCACGCCCGCACTTCTTTCCGGTTTCCTACTGTTGACTCCCGTCTTTCTTCCTGTCGCCTTAGCGCAGGGCAAGGCTCTCCAGCCCCGAACCGCTTCCGCGCCAAGTGTTGCTCCAAGTGTCGCGCCCGGACCGGATCGGGCCTCCGCCTACTACCATTACGGGTTGGCGAAGATTTATGAGGAGCAGGCGGCACAGACGCAGCGCCAGGATCTGGCGACCCAGGCCATTGAACAGTACAAACTGGCGCTGGGGGCTGATCCGGATTCGACGTTGCTGCAGGACGGCATTGCGAACCTCTACTTCCGGCTGGGCCGCATTCGCGAGGCCGTGAGCGCGGCGCAGGAGCAGGTCACCAAGCATCCGGACGATGTGGATGCGCATACGCTGCTCGGGCGCGTGTACCTACGGTCACTGGATGACCGGCAAGGACAGGGACCGCAGTCGCAGGAGACGCTGGCGGCAGCGATCAAGGAATACGAGACGATCGCGCGGCTGAAGCCGAAGGATCTGGAGACACACCTGCTGTTGGGTCAGCTGTATGGGCTGAATCACGACAGCGCCAAGGCTGAGGGGCAGTTCAAGCTGGCGCAGGCGATCGACCCGAACTCGGAGGAGGTCGTGCTCAGTCTGGCACGGCTGTATAACGAGCAGGGCGATCTGCCCAAGGCTGCCAAGATCATTGCCAATGTGCCGGTTGCGAACCGTTCCGCACGCATGAACTTCGCGCTGGGCGGGATCTATGACCAGATGAAGCGTCCCAAGGACGCGGCCGAGGCCTATCAAGCTGCGGTGAACGAGGATCCGGACAACGCCGATGCCAAGCGGGCGCTGGCTGCGGCCCTGCAGAGCTCGGGTCAGATGGACGCGGCGGCAAAGGTTTATGGACAGCTGGTCGGCTCAGACCCGCAGGACGCGCAGGCGCTGATTCGCGCGGCGGATATTCAGCGTCAACAGGGGCACTACGAACAGGCGCTGGCGACCTTGAAGAAGGCCGAGGCGCTGGTTTCCAACAACCTGGAACTGAGCTACAACGAGGCGCTGGTCTATGACGCGCTGGGACGCTTTGAAGAGGCGATCAAGACCCTGAAGGGTATGCTGGCGGCGACGGCTTCCACGACCGGGAAATATGAGGAGGCGGATCGCAGCAACCGGGCGTTGTTTCTGGACCGGCTGGCGATCGTGGATCGCGAGTCAGGCAAGTATGACGATGCCGTGGCGGCCTATAAGCAGATGTCGCAGCTGGGCGGCGACTTCCAGGCGCGTGGCCTGGAGGGTCAGATCGATGCGTATCGGGACGAACACCGTTGGACAGAGGCACTGAATACGGCGCAGGCCGGCGCGGCCGCGTTGCCGGGTAATCGGGAGCTGCAGCTGGCGTACGCGCGGCAACTGGGCGACAACGGCAAGCTGGAGCAGGGCATCAAGGTGGCGGAGTCGCAGCTGAAAAGCACACCGGACGATCGGGATGTGTACGTGACCATGGCGGACATGGAGGCGCGCGAGAAGCACTGGAAGCAGGCCGATGAAGACCTGGACAAAGCAGCCCCTTTTGCGACCAAGTCAGACGAAAAGCTGTTTCTGATCTACTTTCGCGGATCCATCGCCGAGCGGGAAAAGCTGTTCGATGCGGCCGATGAGCAGTTTCGCAAGGGACTGGCAATCGACCCGAATTATGCGGCGATCGAGAACGACTACGGCTACCTGCTAGCCCAGCGCGGGCTAAAGCTAGATCAGGCGACAAGCATGCTGCAAAAGGCCGTTCAGTTCGACCCGCAAAATGGCGCTTATCTTGATTCGCTCGCCTGGGCCTACTACAAGCAAGGGGAGTATGCGATGGCGGAGGATCTGGAACGCAAGGCGGTGCTGCGGCAGCCGAACGATCCGTCGCTTTTGTCGCACCTGGGATCCATCTACGCCCATGATGGGAAGATTTCGCTGGCGATCACGGAGTGGGAGCGCTCGTTGAGCCAATATGCGACCTCTTTGCCGGCGGATGTGGATCCGGCAGACGTGGCCAAGACGCAGCATGATCTGGAGAGCGCGCGTAAGGGCCTGGCGCACGCGGGCAACGGTCCGGGGCACTGAGCTTTGGACCTCCGCTTAGACCTCCCTTACGCTTACGCGGCGAGGAGGCAAGCTCCACGAAAGCTGCCACGTAACAGCTAGACTGAAGTAGATGCCTTTCGATCTAAAGCATTACGGAGTGTTTGGACGTAACGAAGAGGCCCTGTCCTCGCGAGCGTTTCCAGCGCCTTCCGGTGATGGACGTTCTCCCTTTGAGCGCGATCGCGACAGGGTGGTACAGTCGCGGGCTTTCCGACGCCTGGCGGGCAAGACACAGGTGTTCACGAGCCGGGCCTCGGACCACTTTCGCAGCCGGCTGACCCACACCATCGAGGTGGCACAGGTGGCTCGGCAGGTGGCCTCCGCGTTGAAGCTGAATGTGGATCTGGCAGAGACGCTGGCGCTGGTGCATGACATCGGGCACCCTCCGTTCGGTCATGCCGGAGAACGAGCCCTGGACCAGTGTCTGCAGGCTTATGGACTGCGATTCGACCATAACCTGCACGCCTTGCGCATTGTGGAGCGCTTTGAACAACGGTATGCGGGGCATCGCGGCCTGAACCTGACGCTAGCGACGCGTGAGGGCATCGTAAAGCACTCGCGGGAGTACACCGCCGCCGAGCATCCGGATCTGCTGCCGTATTTGCTGGATCAACGTCCTCCGTTGGAGGCGCAGTTGATCGATCTGGCGGACGAGATCGCCTACCTGACAGCGGACCTGGATGACGGAGTCGAGTCGGGGCTGCTGGAGGTGAAGCTCATCTGCGAACACGTGAGTATTTTGCGGCGCAGCTTCGAGGCGGTGCAACGGGCGCATCCGGCCGCGGAGGAGAAATACGTCTTTCACGATGCGCTGCAGTTGATGCAGAAGGTGCTGGTCAACGACCTCATCGAACAGACCGGGGCGCACGTGCTGAACAGCGGAGCGATCGATCTGGCGCAGGTGCGGGCGTGGCCGGAGCGAATGGCGGTCTTTTCGCCGGGCGTGGAAGCCGAGCGGCGTGAAGAAAAAGACTACCTGTACCGTGCGCTGTACACGTGCCCGGCGCTGGAACGTGAGCATCACAAGGCGGAGTCGGTGGTGACCGAGCTTTTCCACTTCTGGATGGGCGAACCGGAGGAGCTGCCGGAGTCCTATTTTGCCGAGATCGAAAGCGAAGGGCTGCCGCGGGTGATCGCGGACTACATCGCGGGCATGACGGACAACTTCATCCTGCTGCGATATGCCGACGTGCGCCGCAAGGTGCGCGCCGGCGCCGGCCGGTTGTGGGTTACCTCCTAGTTTTGGGCGATGGACGACATGCAAAAAATGGCTGAACTGCCCGGGCCACGCCTTTGACGTTAAAGGCGTGACTTGGTAGCCTAGGTTCTGCAGACGAGCTGTCACGGCGCCCTTTCGTGCCGGGGCGCTCTTGCAGAGCGCGTCCCCGTCGTCCAGTGGCCCAGGACACCGCCCTTTCACGGCGGTAACACGGGTTCGAATCCCGTCGGGGACGCCATATATTTAAAGAACATCTCGTTGAGCTGTGGCGCCCAAGTAGAGATGTCGCCCTCGGTTTCAGCCGAACGCTCCGCGCCAACGGCCTCCGCAAGGGCGAGCGCGCCGGAAGTGAAACCCGCGTGGATGTAGGTTTCGATCACGTATTGAGGTTCACGCCCTGCTCCGCCGCATACTCCGGGTAGCGATCGACGTCGCGCGTCGGGTCGATGACGATGGCCTATCGCTCAGACGAGAGAACATACGAATACTAAGCCAGTCCCGGCACTTCAAGCTGCTTGATTTTCATCGCTTTGCCTGCCCTTGCTTGCCTGCCAGCTCTTCGAACTCGCGGCGGCTCTTCTTGGCTTCACTGCTGCACACCAGTGCGCATAGTTTGAAGACCACGGGGTCACTGATGGCGTAGAAAGTGGACGTGCCTTCTCGCCTCCGGCCAATCAATCCGGCATCAGAGAGGATCTGCAGATGCTTGGATATATTGGGCTGGTTCCCTTCGAGCGACGCCACCAGCTCGCCGACTGACTTTGCGCCTGTCTCCAGCTCCTGCAGGATGCGCAGGCGGTACGGCTCTCCCAGGGTGCGAAATCGCCGCGCTACCAGGTCGAGCATTTTGTCACCCATCGCCGGATTTGCCATACGTGACTGTATCACTATAAAGACATATAGTTGTTAACGACGCGGAGGTTCATGTGGAAGCTCGCTTGATCGATGTACGGGAGTACCCTGAATTTGCCGAGGGACATATCGAGGGTTCGGAACTCGTTCCGCTTGGGACGTTGGACAAAGCCAGCGAGGGCTGGGACTGCTCTGCGCCACTGACCCTCGTCTGCCACAGCGGACGCCGTTCGGAACATGCGCGGCAAGCCCTGGCCGGTAAAGGATTCACCTCACTCAAGGTGCTCGACGGCGGCATACAGGCGTGGACCAACAGCCGCAAGCCGCTCACGGTTGCCCAGAACAAGCCCTGGTCGATGGAGCGTCAGGTGCGCGTCACGGCGGGTGCTTTGGTACTGACGTTCTGCGGGCTTGGGCTGCTTACCTCGAAAAGGTTTTTTGCGGGGGCGGGGTTGGTGGGTGCAGGCCTCGTGTACGCCGGGGTGAGCGATACCTGCATGATGGCGTCCGTGCTTGGCCGCATGCCGTGGAACGATCCGGAGAAAGCCAACGCATGACTCCGCTTGCCATCGGCGGTGCCTCGTTTTGGGTGTGGTCACCGGCATCATCGAGTCCTCCTCGGCATGACCTCGCCCGAGGAAGCGAACTGGCAACTCAGGCTCACAAGATCCGCAATCTGATAAGTGGCCTGGCTGCTCAGCCGGGCGAAATTGAGGTGGTGGCGTATGGGCCCGGCATCGCCTTCCTTTCGCGAGAACGATGCCCGTAGGGCGGTGATTTATGCGAAGGTGCCGCTTCTCTCTTCTCATCTATATCAGCGGTAGAGCTATTAGCATCAGCGGTAGAGCTATTAGCGGTAGAGCCGGGACACGGCGCGCAGGACTCTTCCCTTGAAGCTGGTGAAGGTGAGGCGCATCGCGATTTCGGTAGCCAGGAACTGCAGGCCGATGGCGTAGGTTGGATAAGGATGCACGATCCCTGCAAGATGCTTAAGTGTGATGCCGCGGTCGATTGCCATCACGATCTCCGCAACTGCTTCACTGGCGCGCTCGCCGACGAGAGTCGCTCCTACGATCCCGCCAGTTGGTGAAGCAAGCAGCTTGATGAAGCCGCGCGTATCGTCTTCGCTGACGGCGCGGTCGACGCGGGCGAGGGGAAGTATCCCAGTCTGCAACTTGTCTCCGTGTGCCTGCCGAGCCTGCCGCTCGGTCAGTCCGACCCTGGCCACTTCAGGGGATGTGAAGGTGACCCGTGGCATGGCGCGTGGAGTGCCTGCAGCCTTGCCGGGCAGCAGCGCGTTGCGTGCTGCCTGAAATCCCTGCCAGCCTGCGAGGTGCGAATACTGGGGGCCTCCCAGCACGTCACCCGCCGCGTAAACGTTGCTTGCGGACGTGCGCAGGTGCGCATCGACTGTGATGCCGTCTTCCGTGTAGCGAACCCCCGCGCGTTCGAGCCCAAGGCCCTCTACGACCGGCACGCGGCCCGTGGCGATCAGCAGCATGTCGCCTTGCTCCTCGCCCACTGAAGTGTGCAGCGTAAACACATCGTCCGCGTAAGAGACTGCCGTCGCACGTCCCTGCACGCGGTCTATGCCTTCCGCAGCAAAGACCTCTTCAAGCACCGTGCTTGCTTCGGGCTCCTCCTCTGGCAGCAGCCTGTTCGCGATCAGCGTCACGTTTGCGCCAAGCCTGCGATAGCTTTGTGCAAGCTCGCAGCCGATGGGGCCGCCTCCCACGACGAGCAGACGCTGCGGCAAGCGAGCGTTCCCGAAGATGTCTTTGTATGCCATGAAGGCCACGCGGTCGAGCCCCGCAATGTCGGGCACGCGCGATCGGGCACCCGTATTGATCAGGAACTTTGCGGCGGTGATCCGCTGCTCGCCCACCTGCAGGGTGTGTGCGTCCGTAAAGCTGGCGGCACCCAGCAATACCTGCATGCCCTTCGCGCGCAGCGCCTCCGGCGTGGTGGGCGCATAGATGTGTTCGATGGTGGAGTTCAGCCAAGCCCGCACCCCCGGCATGTCGGTCGGCTTGGCTTCCGCGCCTACTCCGAAGCGCGCCGCCTGCGCTACGGCATGCGCAACGGAGGCCGCCTTGATGAGCGACTTACTGGGTACGCAGCCAGACCACGTACAGTCGCCGCCGATGCGGTCCTTCTCGATCATGGCAACGCGAGCGCCGAGCTTCAGGGCAAAGTCCGCAGCGATAAGGCCGGAGGCACCTGCGCCGATGATGGCGAAGTCGTAGTCGTACTTCATTGGCTTGCTCCTTCTGTACCAACTCGGGCGTCTCGTAGCATGTGTGACATCAAGGCAAGCCCCACGACCGCAAGCAACACGGTTCCCAGCAGGAGACCGTCGAAGCGGAACAGTTTGCCCAACCAGCCTGCCATCAGAGAACCTACGATCGCCCCGACGCTCAGCAGCACGGAGTAGATGCCCATGGCGCTGCCTTTGCCGAGACCACCATGCAGCGAGCCTGCCAGCCACGACAGTGCCGCCGGGGTGAAGCCACTCTCTACCAAGATCAACAACGCCGTCGCGATCCCCACGGCCCATCGGTAGGCGGTGCTCGCGCCGCCGGCATGGTTGACGAGATAGAAGCCCAGACACACAGGCAGCATGGTCGCCAGCGAGACCAGCATCGCGCGATGAACACCCACGCGCGGCAGGGCCAGGCTCCAGCCCGTGACCCCGGTCGCGAAGAGCAGGGCGTACCCGAGCAACACCCAGCCAAAGCGGCGAGGGTCGGCGGCATACAAGCCGTCGAAAAACTGGGACCGATGCGGGGACGACGGCGCTGTTATCAGAAACGCCAGGGTAGGCCCCAGCCATAGCCCAGTGACTGCGTTGACGCAGAGCCACACGGGTGCCAGCCGCCGCACGTGCTCGTCTCGCAGCGCGAGGCGCAGGCCTTCCATAGCCTTACGCTGCGGCTGGGTTCCGGCCTCGCCCGCAAACAACGCAAGCAGCAACGCCGCCAGCAAATACCCGGCCGCGACGAGGCTGAACGCCTCCCTGTGAAATCGGCTCCAGAGTTGCGTCGCGACCACCCCTCCGAGAGCCAGGCCGACCAGCAGCGAGAGTTCGAAAAAGCTCATGGCGCGAGCACGCGCACGCAGGTCGCCGGGCATCTTTCCGGAGGTACGCTCCGCCAGCCACGCCAGCAGCGGCGGCGTGATAGCGGCGACACTGATGCCTTCGAGTACGCGGCTTAGGTACAGGAAAGACGTGATGTGCGTCAGGCCGAAGAGTTGGACCGCGCCCGCTCCGAGCAGCGCGCCCCCCACCATGACCCAGCGTGGTCGCCACGCATCTGCCATCATGCCGAGCGGGATCGAAAACAGCAGCTCCGCGGCAAACGCAACCGCCCCCAGCGTGCCGGCCGTCCCGGCCCCGGCAGATCCGGCCCCTGTAGATCCGGCCCCTGCAGATCCCGGGTGCCCGCGCTGTAGCCACACCAGGTAGAGCCCGACGAGGATGCCGCTGGCGCTGCCGGCCAGACGTATCAGCCCATTCGCTGAAAGCGTTCCCGCCAGCGACGCACGCGGTGCTGTCACTGAAGTTGTCTGACGCACGGCGTATGATTTCTGTGTCGCATAGGAAGCGTGACTACCCGTAGCCTACGCCCGGAGCAGCGGTTCCACCAGCGGCGAAGAAACCTGAACACTCTCGACTGCATTCAGACGATTTGTCCCACTTGACTCTGCGCCGATTACAAAGAGGAGACCCGTGTCCATACTGAACCTCGAAGTGCCTCTCAAGGTACAAAGTCCGCCCGCGCAGAAGAAGGACGCCGATTATGTCTTCTATGAGCTGACCCGCAGCATTTGCCCCGATTGCCGCAAAGTGATCGATGCCAAGGTGCTGCTGCGCGACAACAAGGTCTACATGAGTAAGCGCTGCCCGGACTGCGGGCCGTTTGAAGGGCTCATCTACGGCGACGCACAGGCCTATGTCGCCTTCGGCAAATACAACAAACCCGGCACCATCCCGCTGCAGTATTCAACCGACATCGTTGAAGGCTGTCCGCACGACTGCGGCCTTTGCCCCGACCATCAGCAGCACGCCTGCCTCGGCATCATTGAGGTCAATAGCGCCTGCAACATGGCCTGCCCGCTGTGCTTTGCGAACGCCGGCCCCGGCTTTTCGCTCACACTGCCCGAGGTGGAAGAAATGCTGGACCACTTCGTCGCAACCGAAGGCAATCCGGAGGTCGTGCAGTTCTCCGGCGGTGAGCCTACGATTCATCCGCAGATCCTCGACTTCGTCCGTGCCGCCCATGCGCGCGGCATCCCGCACGTCATGATCAACACGAACGGTAAACGTATCGCGCAGGACGACCGCTTTCTTGCCGAACTCAATACCGTCCGCGCCTCCATTTACTTCCAGTTCGACGGCTTTGAAGAAGAGACTTACCGAATCATCCGCGGCGAGCCCGGTATCTTGCCCGAGAAGCTCAAAGCGCTCGATCGGCTCGCCTCCATCGGGATCAACTGCACCCTCGTTCCGGCGATCGAACGCGGCGTGAACGAACAGGAGATCGGCCGTATCATCGACTTCGCCATCAAGCACCCCGCGGTGCGCGGCATCAATTTTCAACCGGCCTTTCATGCCGGCCGCCACATGCATCACGACCCGATGCAGCGCATGACGATCCCCGACATCCTGAAGTTGATCGAAGAGCAGACCGCGAAGCAGTTCATGGTGTCCGACTTCATCCCCGTGCCCTGCTGCTTCCCGACCTGCAACTCCGTTACGTACGCGCTGATCGACGGCGACAACGTGACGCCGCTCTCGCGCGTGGTCAACGTCTATGACTATCTGGACTACATCACCAACCGCGTGATGCCGGATTTCTCGCTCGAGATTCGCAAGGCGCTCGAAGGCCTGTGGTCTTCCTCTTCGGTGCCGGGCTCGCAAAAGTCCGCCGAGCAGTTCCAAATGTCCTGCGAGGCTTGCGGCATCCCCGGCAACGGCACGCTGGGTGATCTCGCCAAGAACATGCTAATGATCATGCTGCAGGACTTCATGGACCCCTACACGTTCAACCAGAAGAACCTGATGAAGTGCTGCAAGGAGTTCCTGGTTCCCGGCGGCAAGCAGATCCCCTTCTGTGCGTACAACACGATCGGCTATCGCGAACAGGCGCGTGCGCAGCTCGATGCGTTGGAGCCCGCGCGCCGACAGGCACGGCGGGACGGCGTGCCGTTTACACCGCAGCCCGTAGTCTTCGATGTGAAGAATGTGCAGTGGGGGCGCACCGATACGATTGGCGAGCTGCATGCGATTCAACCGGTCGTGCTCGGGTGACGGGCACCTCGCCGCAGCTTCTGGATACAACCGTCAAGCAGTGCTGCGCGAACGTCTACGGCAGTGACGCAGCGAAGTTTCTGCTGGGTGAAAGCTTTCATCCCGGCGGGGCAGGGCTGACCCTAGAACTCGCCGGTCATCTCCGGCTGACGGCCGGTTCGGTGGTGCTCGATGTCGCGTCCGGCAAGGGCGCGAGCGCGTTGCTGCTCGCGGAGACATTTGGCTGCCGGGTGATCGGCGTCGACCTTAGCGAAGCCAATGTAAAGCAGTCCCGCAGCGAGGCCAGCGTCCGCAAGCTGGACTCGCTGGTGTCTTTCGAAGTTGCCGACGCCGAGCGCCTGCCCTTCGCCGACGCGACCTTCGATGCCGTTCTCTGCGAGTGCGCCTTTTGCACGTTCCCTGAGAAAGCCATTGCCGCGCGGGAGTTTGCTCGTGTCCTGAAGCCGGCGGGCTTCATAGGTGCCAGCGATCTCACGCGTGCCACTACACCACTGCCGGGGCTCGACGGTCTGCTCGCCTGGATCGCCTGCATCGGCGACGCACAGCCGCTTGACAGCTACTCGAACTGGCTGAGAGGTGCGGGGTTCTCCATTCTGCTCGCGCAGGAGCACGATGCCTGCCTGCGACAGATGGTGAAGGATATCCGCGGCAAGCTCCTGCTCGCCGAGCTGCTGCGCGGATTGAAGAAGATCGACCTGCCGGGCCTCGATGTGGAGCAGGCGAAAGACTTTGCCCGCGCAGCCGATGCCGCCATACAGTCGGGGCAACTGGGTTATGGCATCCTTGTCGGCCAGCTACCCGAGCGATAATCCACCTGCATCAAAAACCGGCGCCGAGGATCGACCCTTCCATGAAATTAAGCCTGCTCCGTCGCTCCGTCGCTCGGTCGCTGAGTTTGTCGGGACTCCCTTTCTGCTGGCGACCGTTGTTGGCTCGGGCATCATGGGCGAGCGGCTGGCGGGCGGCAACGTCGCCATCGCGCTGCTCGCCAACACCATCGCCACCGGTGCAGCCAGGATCGCGCTCATCTTTACCTTCGGGCCAATCTCCGGCGCACACCTCAATCCGGCCGTGACGCTGGCGGACGCGTGGCAGCGCGGCATCGCCTGGCGCGAGGTACCGGCCTACCTTGCCGCGCAGATCGCGGGCGCGTTTGCGGGTGTTGCGACGGCGCATGCCATGTTCGGCTTGCCGGTCTATTCCGTATCTACCCATGTCAGAAGCGGACCTAGCCAGATCTTCAGTGAGTTCGTTGCGACCTTCGGTCTGCTAGCGGTCATCTGGGGCTGCGTGCGGCACCGTCCGGCGGCGGTCCCTTTTGCTGTCGGGGCATACATCACGGCAGCGTACTGGTTCACCGCCTCCACCTCTTTCGCGAATCCCGCCGTGACGCTCGCCCGGTCATTTTCCAACACCTTCGCCGGCATCCGACCGGTAGATGTGCCCGCTTTCCTGGGAGCCCAACTGATTGGAGCCTTCGCAGCGACCTCCCTCTTCCGCTGGTTGACGCCGGCAATCGTGACCACGGCACCGAATGTGTTGCTGCAGCATGGTGACGAGTAAATGAGAGCGAACTATCACATGTAGCAGCGGCCTTCGAGAAAGTCTGGATCTCGCGTACGAGGATTTACCAGCACCTGGGAGAGAAGTGAGCGATGCAAGTCCCGTGCAGCACCTTCGACGGAAGCACAGAGCCGGCCTTCACCAGCGGCGCGAGCGAAAGCGTGGGCTGTGGCGTTATCCTTTTCATGACCATGTCTCCGGACCCGCACTCCCTCGCGCCGTTTTCCGCCTCAGAAACTCCCGTCACGCCGGCTGTCTATGCGCCGAAGAAGCCGGTCATGACGTCCATACTCATCGGCCTCAACGTTTTTGTCTTTCTGGCGATGCTCGTGAGCGGCCTCTCCCCCCTCAACCCCACGGCAGAGCAGGTGCTTCCCTGGGGAGCGAACTTCGGCCCATTGACGGAGTCAGGTCAGTGGTGGCGGCTGCTCACCGCCTGCTTCCTGCACTTCGGCATCATCCATATCGGCTTCAACATGTACGTGCTTTACCAGGTCGGCTATTTTACGGAACGGCTGTTTGGTGGAGTCCGCTATCTTGCCTTGTACCTCATCGCCGGTGTGGGCGGAAATATCATCGGTCTCTATCTTCATCCCAACGTAGTCGCGGCGGGCGCTTCCGGGGCGATCTTCGGTGTGTACGGCGGGCTGCTCGCCTACCTTCTCCGCTATCGCGGCGTAGTGAACCGGCAGGCTGCGCAGGCGATCTCCCGCTCCGTTTTTATCTTCCTCGGCTACAACCTCTTCTTCGGACTAGCGGACCGTCACACCGATCTCACCGCTCACATAGGCGGACTCGTCACAGGATTTCTGGTCGGCATCGTAGTCGCACCAGCACCTGCGGGCCGCCCTAGAAACGCCTAAGTAGACAAGGGGATAGGACGCCGTTTGGCCTAAGCCAGGGAGCACGGAAAAGAAAACGGGAGCGCGCTTGTTGCAGCTCAGTTCCTGAAAGCGCGGCCTGGGTTAGCCTTGTGGAATGGTGAGCGTGGGGCGGTGGATTTGTGCGGCGGCGTTGGTTGGGTCGCTGGCTGGAGCACAGGGTGTGCTTCCGGCCGGGAACAAGGTGGTAACCGGCGGAGACGCCGAGCCGGCCGGGGGCGATGCGAAGCTGGCGAGGGTAGATCCCTTTATCGGGACAGGGCCGGATGGGCATACCTTTCCCGGCGCGACCGTACCCTTCGGCATGGTGCAGCTTTCGCCCGACACGGAGATCCGCAACTTCAAGCAGAGCTACAAGTGGGCCGCGGGGTATCGGTATGAGGACACGACGATCCTGGGCTTCAGCCACACGCACTTCAGCGGCAGCGGGCACTCGGATCTGGGCGACGTGCTGCTGCAGCCCATCGCGGGCGAGGTGAAACTCGATGCCGGGGAGAGCGGCCAGCCGGGCTCGGGTTACCGCTCCCGCTTCAGCCACGCGCAGGAGCAAGCCTCGCCGGGCTATTACGCGGTGGACCTGCTGGACTACGGCGTCCATGCGGAGTTGACGGCGAGCGCGCGCGTGGGCGTGCACCGCTACAGTTATCCCGCGGGTAAGCCGGCGCATGTGCTGCTGGACCTGCGCTCCTCCATCTACAACTACCCGGGCAAGGTGCTGTGGTCGAGCCTGCGCGTGCATCCGGACGGCACCGTGACGGGTAGGCGCGAGACGCGCGGCTGGGCGCCCGGCCGGCAGCTTTACTTCGCCATTCGGTTTTCGCAGCCGGTGCTGCAGCACAGCCTGTATGACCGCGAGCCGCTGCCTGTGGAGTATCACGGCTTCAAGACGCCGGGCACCACGCCGGAGAACACCGAGGCCATCGAAGGGCGCGACATCGAGGCGGTGTTTGACTTTGCGCCCGGGCCTGAGCCGCTGGTCGTGAAGGTTGCGCTTTCGCCTGTGAGTGAAGAGAGTGCGATTGCGAATATGGAAGCCGAGGTCCCCGGCTTCGACTTCGACGCCGTTCACCGCGCGGCTGTCGCGGCGTGGCGGCAGCAGTTTGCCGCGGTCGACTTCCACGCCGAGCCGGTAATGGAAAAGAATCTCTATACCGCGCTTTACCACGCCCTGCTCTCGCCCAACCTCAACATGGACGTAGACGGCGGTTATCGCGGGCCGGACAATGCGGTGCACCATGCGAAGGGCTTTCGCTTTGTATCCAACCTTTCGCTGTGGGATACCTATCGGGCGGAGCAGCCGTTGATGACGATTCTTCAACCCGCCGAGCGCACAAGCGACCTGGTCAACTCCATGCTGGCGAGCTGGCATGAGAGCCCTTTCGGCATCCTGCCCATCTGGCAGGAGCAGGGCATCGAGACCTGGTGCATGATCGGTTACCATGCCGTGCCGGAGATCGCCGACGCGGTCATGAAGGGCATGGGCGGCTTCGATACCGCGGACGCTCTCAACGCCGTGACGGCCAGTGCGACCTATGGCCCCTACGGTCATCTCGAGGACTACATGCGGCTGGGTTATGTGCCGGTCGATCATGACGATGAGGCCGCCTCGCAGACGATGGAGTACGCCTTTGACGACTGGACGATCTCCCGGATGGCAGGCAAGCTGGGCAACGCCGACGTGGCTGCGCAGTTCACCAAGCGGGCGGGGAACTGGCGCAACAACTTCAACCCGAAGGATGGCTTTGTGGAGCCCCGGCTGGCGGACGGAAGCTTTCGCGTGCCGTTTGATCCGGCGCGGGCCGGCCAGGGTAGCGGCTTCACGGAGGGCAATGCTTGGCAATACTCCTGGTACCAACCGCAGGATGTCGGGGGCCTGATTAATCTGCTAGGCGGTCCGCAGAAACTCGTCGGCAAGCTTGATGCAATGTTCGATGCAAAGGTGGACCCGCACCAATACGCCGAGGTGGAGGACATCAGCGGCATGATCGGACAGTACATCCACGGCAACGAGCCGAGTCACCACCTGGCGTACCTGTACGACTATGCCGGCGAGCCCCTGCGCACGCAGGAGCGCCTGCGGCAGATCGTCGAATCACAGTACAGGCCGGCACCGGATGGACTGGTGGGCAATGACGACCTGGGCCAGATGTCGGCGTGGCTGCTGTTCACGGCGATGGGCTTTTATCCTGTCGCGCCCGGTTCAAATCAATACGTGCTGGGAAGACCTTTCGTGCAGGAGGCCACGCTGCACCTGCCGGGCGGCAAGAGCTTCCACATCGTGGCGGACCATGGAGGCGGAGACCGGCAGTACATTGCGTCTGTGACGCTGAACGGCAAGCCGCTCGATCGGCTCTATCTGCTCCACGACGAGATCATGGCCGGCGGCGAACTGCGCGTAAGCATGAGCGACAAGGCCCATGCCCGTTGGTCGCTGGAGCCGCACCAACTTCCCTACTCCATGACCGCCACCCACCCGTAACGCGTGACCTTGAGTGACGAGAATGTGACTTACCGTTACCAAGCCGGCGTCCTGAGCGGATGAGCAGAGATTGTGGTCGTGGAGAGAGCTTTTCAAGCGGAAGAGACTTGGCTGACTAAATCTGGTGCACTGATTAGGGTTCTAGTAAATTGCATGCGGTAAGAAGACGACGATGATCAGTTGCTCTAGCGACGGGAAAACATCATGCAGAACCAGCTAATTGCGAATCCCAACAAATCGGCGGAACTTGTTCAGGTCGTTACACAGGCGGATCGCCTACAGGCTAGCGTAGACAACTGGAACACCGCGATGATCTGGGCGCTCGTGTTCGCGGCGCTGGCCGCTGTTGCTGTAGTTGTCACCACTCGAATGGCCATCCAGCGATCCAAGCAGTTGGCGGACGTTCAGGGCTCACTACTCCGGCTTAAGGACGAGCAGCTCTCCAATGATCTAAAGGAGAAGGATTTGGCAATCGCCACCGCGAACCAAGCAGCCGTCGAAGCGATGGAACGCGCAGCTAAGGCAAATAAGGAAGCCGAGCAGGAGAAGTTGAGCCGGCTTCAACTGCAAGAGCAATTCACTGATCGCCATCTCACGATTGGTCAAGTAGACGCGCTAGGAGCTGTCGCCGAACGGCATCCTGGCACGATCATGAAAGTTAATAGAGTAACCGCTTCTTCGGAAGCCGCTACTTACTCGAACGAGATAGAGAACGCTTTAAGGAACAAAGGGTGGAAAGTCGATATCGCAGGCTCATTTGGAGGCGATATGGGTGCAAGAGGCATAGAAATTCAATACGTTCAGGGCCAGTCACCATCCGTCGCGAACGATCTCAGAGATGCGTTACTCAAGATCGAACAGGAAGCCTTTGTAAGCGCCAGTCCGAACACCCCTCCCTTTCAAATGGAACTTCACGCAATCAGTATGATAGTCACTCGCAAAAGGATCAAATTGCCAAAGTGATCGGCTCTCGTGACGTTGTGCCTGCGCACTGCGATAGTCACGTGTGGTGCAAGAGCCCAGCGGAAGTCCGGATCAGTACCGATGAATGCCGTTCATGCCAGTCACCCGACGGGGCTGCTCCGGACCGGGTCTATGGTCCGAACTTTTGCTACTGTGAGTTCGGGGATGAACGACCTTCTCTAAGCTAAACAGGCGCACGGAGCTGTGATCTTCCCCCCACAATGGTTCGCAGAGTTCGGTCACAAAAGGGGATCCGTAATGGGCTACAGCGGGTTGCATACGTCGACCGAGTACCTCCAACACGCCGGTAGGGGGGCAGCGCGTCGCCCCATCACATGGGAGGACAGGTGACGGCTGCAGACAGATTTGATCGCACAACTAAAAACCCACTCCAGAGCGGCCTGCAGCGGCTGTACAGGTGTACTACTGCATGGACGCCAATCGATACAGCTAAGTAAAGTAAATGGAGTGGTTTAGCGAAAAAGGTGGATCTGGAGTGGAGAGGTACACTACTGTTGAGCACGCATGTTGACTGAGAGCCAATTCGAAAATACGGTTCCTGCCGAGCTCGTAGAGCGGCAGTTGATACGGATTCAGAGTAGTTCACACTTCAACCACAGCCGGCGGTACCCAAGCTTTTTAAGCTATGTCGTGCGCAAGACCCTTATCGGGCGTCAGGAAGAACTCAAGGAGCGCACTATAGGGGTTGAGGTATTCGGGCGTCAGCCAGGGTATGACCTTAATGCGGATCCCGTGGTAAGGGTTACTGCCGGTGAGGTGCGCAAGCGGCTCGCCCAGTATTACTACGAACCTGAGCATCTGGAAGAGCCTCGGATCGAATTGCGTCCGGGCTCCTATATTCCGGAGTTCAAGCTTGCCCCCGGGCAGGGTGTGGTTCCCGGCGTTGAAATGCCCACCCTCCAGGACGCCTCGCCACAGCTACCCGAAGTCTTTCCGCTTGGCGGGGTGCCTCCGCTGGACGAGACTGCTCAGCCGAACGATGGGATAGATCGAACGAGGCGAAGGAACAGGCACAAGCGTCTCGTCTTCGGCTTGGCCGGGAGCCTTCTGCTGATTGCGAGCGCTTTGTTCGCAGGCTCGTACCTGCGGACCTCAGCTGTGAACCTGTTTTGGCGGCCGCTTCTGACCAGCCATGAACCCATACTGATTTCGGTGGGATCCGTTGTTGCGCTGGCCAGCACAACAGATTCCGCAATCAGTGATGCTTCGGTCGGTGGTCATCCTTTGCACTCCGACCCTGTCGCTTTGTCGGATACGATCGCGCTTGCAAAGCTGCAGGAGGTTCTGTCAGGGCACCATCGAGTGATCGATGTGGAATCCTCGGCGCAGACGTCGTTTTCCGATTTGCGACGAGGCCCCATCATTCTTATCTCCGGTTTCAATAATCCCTGGACCATGCGCCTGACCGATCCGCTGCGCTTTCATCTTGTCCGGCCAGGGGTCGATACGTTTGAGATTGATGATCGTGCAGACCCTAAGCGCAAATGGTCGGTCAACACTTTAGCGCCTTTGAATAAGGTCAGCGACGATTATGGTTTGATCGCACGCTTCTACGACCCTGTAACCGAGCAGGTCGTGGTCGTTGCCGCTGGTATAGGGGAGAATGGAACCATTGCAGCGGCCGAGGCACTTTCCGATGAGCGAAGCTTGGAAGGCCTGAAGCACAGCGGACTGATGCCGCAGGAGAAGGGCAATTTCGAAGCTGTCGTTCAAGTCAGAATGATCGACGGAAAGCCCGGACCGCCCAAGATTGTAGCGACGAACTTATGGTAGGGTGCGCCCGAACGCAGGCTTGGATTGGCTAGCCTGATGTTACTTCGAGTGCCGGTGATCATGGCGACGTGAGGGGCTGTTGCGCCCCTCACATTCTTAGAGCCACTGATGGAGCTCAAAGATAGGCAGCGGGACCGGTGCGTGCATTCCGAAGAGGACGAATTACACGTGTCGCGAATGACATATAGTGAGTTATACGCGTCGCCGGGACCGCCGCATGACAGCGGTGAGACCCAGTAAACCGGTTGCGAGCAGCAGCGCGCTCGATGGCTCCGGGGTCGTAGCCACAGTTGAAGCGACCTCTGCATTCAGGATATCGACTTCGCTTTTGGCAACGCTTGGCGTCAGCGAAATGGTCGTAATAGGGCCAGTCGATGTGATGCCCAGGAACACGGCTTCCTGCGCCTCGGGAATGGCGAGCTTCTCCAAGGTATTTCCGTTAACCAGTACCGTGATGTTTTCTGCGTAGAGAAAAGACCCGAGGTCGAGAGCCACGGCAGAGACTCCGCCGGCGGACACTGTGTAGGTCTTGCTTCCGTCGAGACCTAGATAATTTTGTCCCGCGCCATAGTACGCGTCGTTGAAAAGTGACAGGGACGCACCACTAAAGGTCAATGGACCCAGGGAGTAGGGACTTGCGACAGATTGGAAAGCGGCATTGTTGCCGGGCGCGGGAACGGAATAATCGACTGTTCCGGTGGTGGCGGAAGCAAAGGCGGAGGGAGAACTAAATGCTACGGTATCAGCGTGTGCGACCGAAAAGCTCGCCACCGCAGAGAAAGAGAGTAGAACCGGGAGCAGATAACGCATACGTACCTCAAAAGAGAAGAAAGTTGCAGTTGGCCATCGAGCACGATAGCTACCGTGCTCAGTGGCTCATTCTGGACATTGTTATGCGTTGAAAGAGCCTTCGCAAGCTAGGTTGAGCGAGATAAGACGACATCCAGATCCCTCTGCGGAAGGGCAGAGGGATCTGAATGAAGGAACTATTCCCGATCGCTTACGAAGACAGCGGTTGTGAGGGCTGGAATCGTTGCCGTTCCCGTCTGATTGATCAGGACGGACTGGCGTATCCCAAGGTCCTGGGATTTTGCCAGTGCAGGGTGTAGATGGAACTGCATCTTGGCCAGCGCCGCGTTTTGGAAGGTCACCTCTGTGTTGCTCGCATTGAAGAAGACAACCAGATGATGCGCCCCGCCGCCATAGTTATGACCATTGTCGTCCAGCTTCATGACAATGAGTCCTGGTATCTGGCTCTGACCGGTGTTGAGGAAGCTGAGGTTTGCCTGCACCTCTGCCAGCGTCCTCATGCGGAAAAGATTGGTGCTGTAGCGGACCTGCAGGTACTGCTGGAACGCCTGGGTTGTGTCGCTGATGTTTTCCGGCGTGGCCTTCAGCGCAGCGTTTGCCAGCAGCGGCTGCTCCAGAGGCCATTGCGCCTGATTGACATTGGCAACGGGAAGACCGATGCCCCAGTTATTACCCCCCTGCGTCCAGTCGATCTTGTTGAACCAATCGCCGGAGTTATAGCTGCCGTTGTCCATATCCTTGGAACGGAGTAGGTCATCGGCTGCCTGATAGAAGGGAACACCCTGAGCCAAGGCAATCAGGCTCATGGCCACCACCTGCCGGCGGGCACGCATCGCGATCGTGTCCGACGCGGCAACCTTCAGCTGAATGGCATCAAACAGCGTTTGGTTGTCGTGCACGGAGCAGTAGTTGACGTCCTCAAGCGGCGATGCAGTGTAACCCGCGGGTTGTCCGCCGTAGGTCAACTGAGCACCGGTTACGGTCTGACCCTGGGCATCGACGAAGCTGTAGTTCTTCAGATTCCCTGCAAGGCTGAGCCGGATAAGATCCGCATCGTTGAGCAGCGTGGTGAGCTGATCGTTTGTGGCGGTGTTTTGATTGGTGTAGGTGCTTGGGTCCGTAGCCAGGCCCGTGGCAAAGCCCTGCACTTGGAAGTCGGTGCCGAACTCGTTTCCACCGCGAATCGAATCGCGAATGCGGTCATTGAAGCTGCCAATGCCCGTGCCATACAGATTGATCTGACTGGCGTTCGGTCCAATGGCGTTGTTGGCCGCTTCCGCGATCTGGAAGCCCTCGCCGTAGATGTAGATCTTGCTGCCGTCGACACCATCCTTTTCTATGGTCAGTGCGTTCAGTGCATTCCGGATGTCGACCATGTTGTACACGAAGTGCAAGCCCATCGCATCGAACCGGAAGCCATCGATCTTGTACTGTTTCGCGTTGAGAACGACGGTGTCGATCATCAGCTTTTCCATCATCTGATGTTCGCTCGCCGTGTCATAGCAGCAGGATCCCGTTTCGACGGCGCCGAAGCCATCAAGCCGGTGATAGTAGTTGGGAACCACTTCGTCCAGGTTGGCCGTGGGTACCTCACCGTAGGTATAGGTGTGATTGAAAACCACATCCTGGATCACGCGCAGACCATCCAGGTGAAGGCCCTGCACCATGTCGCGGTATTGCAACACGCGCTTGCTCGGGTCTGTAGCGTAACCGCCCTCGGGCGCCATGTAGTGGACCGGGTCATAACCCCAGTTGTAGGCGTCCGTGGTCTGGATGTTCTCCACGGCCTGTTGTTGCTGCTGCCCATCGGGTGCGTACTGCGCCAGTGGACCGGTGGTGGCCCACTGCGTTTTGTCCTCGTTGATGCTGCCGAAGTGGAAGGTCGGCAAAAGATGAACAGCCTTAATACCGGCGGTGGCCACATTATGAAGATGACGCATGCCGGCGCTGTTCAAATCCGCGAAGGCCTCATAGGTTCCCTGCTTGGCAGCGGGCACCGTGGAGTCGCCCACGCTGAAGTCGCGAACATGCAGCTCATAGATGCTCATGTCGTTGATGGCCTGCAGTGCGGGCGAAGCCAACTGATCCCAGCCGTCAGGTTTTGTGGAGGCGTCTTTCAGATCGGTAATCCGGCTCATCGTGCCGTTCAGAGACAGATCGATCGAGTAGGGGTCCGTCGTGACGTTTGTATCGATGGCCTGATCCGACGACACATAGACCTGCACGCTAAACTGGTAATACTTGCCCTTCCAGTTCTCGTCACCTTTAGCGACCCAAACGCCGGCCTTCTCTTTCATGGTGATCGTTTTTTCAGGGGCCGTATCGGTCTGGTTGTTGAACAGCAGCAGTGAAACGCTCTGGGCAGTGGGCGCCCACACCTTGATCTTTACCGGCGCAGGATCGGCCGCATCGTCGTCGGTTGTCGATGTGGCTGCAGGATCGTTGAAGACCACGCCGAGCTTACCCGTGTAGGCCAGCAAAGCATCGAGCGCGCCGAAGTTCTGCACGCCGGTGGTGTATTTCAAGTTGCCACCCGTATCAAGGGCAGACACCTCTAACTGCCCTTTCAAGGCCGAGGTCAAAGCGGCCGGCTGTGCGGTGGTCGGTATTTTGAAGAGCGCGTAGCCGCTCAGTTGCGGGAAGCGTGTCAGCTCCTCGGCAGATAGTGTGCCCGAGAAGGCGGTGAGCGGGATGGTGGTGGTGGCGCCTGTAAGGCCCGTGCTTGTGATCTGAAGCCCGGCAGTCAGGCTCGAGTTGAGAGAGTACGTCCAGGTGGAGTTGCTAAAAGCAGGCGGCACGGCCACGGTGGTGGCATCGATCCAGTAGGCCTGCAGTTGATTGAAACTGCCCGAGAGCAGCTGCGCCGCTGTCGGCTGCTGTGCATATACCGTGGTGTTGCCTGAGATCACCCAGCCTTCCAGCTGTTGCGGAATTTGAAGGGACTGATCCGGACCGGGGTCCTTGGTGTTGGTGGTGCAGTTATGGATGATGAAGCCGAGATGCCCTGGGACCACCGCTACGTCAAAGTAGGGGCCGTAGCTGTCATAGCCGGCGTAGTAGTCGTTGGTTCCGCAGAAGCTGCTGTCGGGATCGGTGGTGGCTCCATACACATAGAGAACCCAGTTGTCATAGTCGCCGGCGGGCCGGTAGTAGTGGATGCGCGCATGGTTGGGCGGAATCGGGGGATCCTGTCCCGTTTTGGGCATCGTTGTGCTCAACGAAACGCTGCCCGAGAGCTGCCAATACTCATTGCCCTGCGTTGCGGGATCGACGAACTCTGTACCGCCAGGGTCCTTCGTCGCGCCGTTGTGAAGGATGAGCCCGACGTTTTGCGCGGTCGCTGTCACGCCTACATCGAAGTACGCTCCGAAGCCATCTTTGCCGGTAACTGCAACCGGGCCATCGGTGAAGTCGTTAGGCTCCGTCGTGTCGCCGTAGGCATACACCGTCCAGCCGGTGTAATTGCCGTCGGGACGGAAGTAGTGAATGCGGATGTCGCCGCTGGGGATGGGTGGATCGGTCTGAGCCGAAACCGTGCCCGTAGATAACGCCGTCGCCGCCAGCAGAAATAATGCCAGGCTGATGCGCCGTAGGTAAAGAAGGAGTGCCATGTAACTCTCCGAAACGTTGAGGTAACGAGCTCTGTTTGTTGGGGTGTAGGTCTTAGCGCAGCAGATGAACTCAACGCAAAAACTGCTGGAACGGTCAGTCTCTAAATAGCTGGCCGGGCTGGGGAAAGCGGCTTTTGCCGTAGACGAAAGTGCTGCTTAGCTCGGTGCCCAGTTATATATGTCCAAACGGTATAGTGTCCACTGGACGGTTAAAGTAGCCCTGTCGCGGCTTGCCTGTGCTGATAAGGGTAGACCCGTGTAATTCAAGCGAACGAAACCTGACGCCCCATGATGCGCCTGGACCCCACGTTCTTCCCCCGCACAATGCGATCTCCCAGTTGGAGTAGAACTTGGAAAATACCGTGAAATAAAGACATCAAGAGAAAGCTAGCGAGAAAGTTTGCCTATTGCGCAGCGCTGGTCAGAGGAATTTGGGAATTCGGAAGATACGTACTCCAAAGGGCGGGAGAGAGAGTGCCGGCAGAGCTGTAGGGGGTGGCGGAATCGACGGCTCTGCTGTGGGCATACCCCCTTCGCCATGCCGCGGAAAGGCATTCAGGACGATCTCCTGCCAGGAGCCCGCACCGGCTTCAACGTTTCCGGTAAAAGGGAGGTTCGAGAGATTGACGGTCACCAGAACCGTCTCTTCCGGCGAACGCCGCAGGTACGTCACCACGTGATTCTCATCGGAGTTGTGCAACCACACGAGCTCGCCGTGCCGCAGGGCAGGTGAGCTCTCCCGGAGAGGAATCATCACCTTGTAGAATGCGGGGAATGCAGGTTCAATCTGCCCGGACGGCCAGAAGATCGGCACCTTGTCGAAAAGTGCAGGCCCGGTTGACGGGCTTGCATCTCCGACCTCCATGCCGTTGTACAGCATGGGCGCGCCGGGCAGCGTGAACACCAAGGCCGAAGCCGCAAGCGCTCCCTGCGCGCTGTAACGAGTGATTGCCCGGCGCGTGTCGTGGTCGTCGCTGACCAGCATGTGCCAGCTGCCGGCGGGGAAGCGGCCCCCCTGCGCGATCATTACGTCCCGCACCGCGGATGCCGGCCGGCCCCCCATGATGACTTGATTCATGGTCTCCAATAGGGGCCATGCATAGTCGATGTTGAAGTCCTTCCGCAACAGATCGGGCTGAGACGCTTCGGCGAGTAGCAGCACATCGGGCCGGATCGCGCGCAGAGCGGCGCTCGCCTCGTCCCAGAACATCACGGGTACATCGCCGGCGTCGTCGCAGCGAAAACCGTCGAGATCAAAGGTTTTCAGCCAGTAAGAGAACATGTCGACCATGTACTTGCGCAGGGCTGGATTGCCATAGTTCAGCGCTGCCACATCCGTCCAGTTGTGGGGGTACAGAACCTTGCCGGCGGCATCCTGTTTGTAATACTCGGGATGCGACAACATTGCGCTGTCCCACGCTGTATGGTCCGGGACCTCGTCGAGGATGACGCGCATGTGGCGCTCGTGCGCGGCCTGCACGAGGTGCAGGAGGTCCGCCTTGGTCCCAAGGTCCGGGTCGATGGCGTAGTAGTCGCTCACGGCATACATGCTGCCGTACAAGCCCATGCGGTGCGTCTTGCCGATGGGATGAATCGGCATGAGCCAAAGCACGTTCACCCCGAGCTTTTGCAACTCATCCAGCTTGGCCGTTACGCCATTCAACGTGCCCGCAGGAGAAAACACGCGCGGAAAAATCTCATAGAAGATGGCCTGATCCATCCAGGCAGGCACATGCTGCGCCACTACCGGTTCTGTAGAGTCGGTCTGAGCTTGGGCTATGGTGCCGGTGGACAAGAGGACGAAAATGAGAACTAGTAGCGCGCCGACGCCAGCGCGATGATTGCGACGAGTTTCTGCTATGTCTTTCCGCATGTGCGGATGTAGAGGGTCCAGCGGCATGATGCTCCAACTTAGGTTTTGAGGAGGGAATCTAAAGACTGCTTCACAACGGTACGTACCGCCATGGGAAGGACCTCAATCTAAGGAACGGGTAGGTCCAAGAGTCCCTAAGATAAGAAACACCACCCAGGATATTCGTGCTCCAGCAGAACCGGCGGTATCTCGGGAGAGTGCCGCCGGTTCTACTAGCAAATTGTATCTACACGTTTGTTTGTTGGGGTTAGAAGACCAGCCGAGCGGCCAATTGGATCCTGCGTGCTGTACTACGCTCGCCCGTGATGGCACCGAAGACGTCACCTGATTGAACGTTGCTGGGGTTGGCGAAGCTGGGCGTGTTCGTTACGTTAAACGCATCGCCGTGGAGTTCCAGTTGCTTGCCCTCCAGAATATGGAAGTTCTTCTGAAGGCCAAGGTCCATGTCCCGGAACCCCGGTCCATAAACAGCGTTGCGACCCAGAGTGCCCAAGCGCGTGTACACCTGGGTATTAGGCAAATCTGTTGCCGCCTGCGTAGGAATATCAGAACTGAAAGAGGAGGTGGTAAACCATTGGGTCATCTTCTTCGGATATTCGATTGCTCCCACCAGGTCCGGCCGGTTGGTAAGAACGTCTTGGCTGCTGCCGCCTGCCTGGATGTCAACGGGTTGCCCGGTTGATAGTTGAACGATGTCGTTCACCTGCCATCCCCCAATCAGCAGATCCAGGCCACGATTGACGCCTGTGCCAAACCGCTGCCCACGCCCAAACGGCAGGCTGTAGACGAACGAGGAGCTAAAAATATGCCGCTCGTCCTGGCTGGAGTTACCGTAGTTTGCAGCCTGGTCGTACCACAGAAGCACGGCTATGGGAGTTCCACCGTAGGGACTGTTCGTGTTGTCGAGAGCATGGGACCAGGCATAAGACGCGGTGGCCAACAAGTTTTTCGCACGGTGCTCATAGTGCAGTTGTAGACCGTTGTAGTTAGAAGTGCCATTATACAAGTTGTACGTGATGCCACCATTCTGGTTGGCATACGGCAGCGTTGTCGCACCGATATGGTAAGCCGTAAGACTGTAGAAGGTGGAAAGCCGCGCGGCGTGCGTACCAACATACGCCGCGCTGAACACATCCCTAGGGGACAGTTGCTGCTGCAGCTGCACGTTATACTGCTCGATCTGACTATGTTTGTTGTTGACGTTGATCGCGGTGCCCGAGATATTTGCGGGCGGATTGGCAATGTTGAAGTTGGCGACGGAAGTGGGCAGAGGCAACGGTGAGGTCACGGCCGCCGGACTCGTATAACCGGCGCAGGAGTCAGGTGCCTGCAACGTTGACGTTTGACCACTCAAAGTAAGGCAGTATCCACTTGAAGCAGGGAAAACATTGTTACCGCTGAAGGGAACGTTCTGCCCCAATTGATTATTGATGCCACCGTAGTCCGGGAAGTAAAAGATGCCGTATCCGCCGTGGATTGCCGTCTTCCCGTCTCCACTCAGGTCATAAGCGAAGCCGACGCGCGGTGCGAAGTTCAAGTAGTCCTGATTGACGATGGTTCTGGACGTGCCGTTCACACCGGCTTCGAGAAACTGACCGTTGTTTACGTTGAACGAGCTCTGCTGGTTGTGCGCCTCATATGGCCAGGTAATCAGGTCATAGCGGAGGCCGAGGTTCAGGGTTAGGCGTTTATTCACCCGCCAGTCATCCTGAGCGAAGAGAGCATCTTCCTGGTTAATATTCGAGAAGAAACCGGTCTGTGAACCAATTTGGTATTGGGCGGCGCCGCCGGCCAAGTACTCGGCCTCGCTGTACCCGGTGAAGAGCTGCGCGTTGTAGAAAATCCCGCCCTTACCTTCAATTGGTCGGTAGTAGTTTGTTACCCGCCGAATCAGCGTTCCACCGACGTTGAGTTGGTGCCTACCACGGGTGAGGCTGAGCGTGTCCGTGCCCTCATAGATGTTCTGCGGCACCTCATACGGACCGTAATCGCCCGTGTAGGTGAGAGCCCCATCATAAGGACCGGTCAACGGTCCTCCCGTGTTCGCCGCGGCACCCAAGGTCGTATTTTGTATCCCTAGTATTGCACCCACCGAAACGCCGAAGTTGGGGGGAGTAAAGCCGTAATTGTCACGGTTGTAAGCCAAGCGAAATTCGTTGACGACACGGGGAGAGAAGGTACGGGTGTAACCCAGGTCGTAGCCGCGGGCGTGAAGATAGTTGATCTGACCGCTAGCATTAAGGGGCGGATAGCCGGGGTTATCGGCGAGTTGCGAGTTCTGATTTGATGTGGTGTTGTCGTAAGAAAACCGAAAGAAGAAGAGGTCTTTGGTGGAAGCATTCCAGTCCGTACGCGCGTCGAAGGTGTTATATTTACCAACCTGAGTTTGCTGGTAAAAATAGTTTCCGACAAGGCGATCCGTAAGCGTCGGCAGCGGAAAGGCGTTCAGGTAGTTCTGGGAGACAGGATTAATACGATTAGGCGGTATGATGTTCCCCGCGAAGGGGGCGCAAGTCAGGGGGTCGTAGATCTGCCCCACGCTGCCGATAGCGGGAAAAGGTTTGTCCAGGACAGCGGAGTTCGGATAGCAGGCAGGGAAATACGTGGTGTAGAAGGGCGCCTTTCCGTTGGTCTCACCATTGCTTGCAAGAACTGGATTGAGCAGTTCGGTGAAGTTGCCCTGGCGCATCAACGGCGTGGGCACGGTATCGTAGCCGCTTCCTACCGGCTGTTGATAGCGTGTGCCCTGATAGTCACCGAAGAGAAACAACTTATTCTTGATGAGCGGCAGGCCTGCGGCGCCACCGAATATGTTCTGGTTGTAGGAGGGTTTTGGCCCAACCGGTGAAGGGCGGTACGGATAGTCGTAGTTAGGATTTGCGGCGAACTTATTGCTGCGGTAGTAGTCAAAGGCCGACCCATGAAACTGATTGGTGCCCGACTTGATGGAGCTAACCACGATAGCCCCGCCGCCACGGCCGAACTGCGCGGGCGCTACGCTCGTATCTACCTTGAACTCCTGCGTGGCGAAAACCGGCGGGAAGAAAAGGATGACATTCATGAGGCTGTCGTTGTTGTCCACGCCGTCCAGAATGAAGTTGTTGGCCTGAGGGCGCGTTGCATTGACGGAAAGCGCGCTTCCGCCAGTGCTCCCGTGACGGCCCGCCACGTCCTGATTTTGTTCGCCGTTGGCTCCCTGGGTCACGCCCGGGGTCAGAAGAGCCAGGTTCAGGGAGTTGAGCCCGTTCAAAGGCAGCTCGGTGATCTGCTTTTCTTCAATCGTCTCACCGAGGGTGGGGTCGGTGGTGTTTACCAGGGAGGCGGCACCCGTAACCTCGACCGTCGTCGTCTCCGCCCCAGGCTTCAGGGCAAAGTTCAGCGTGAGACTCGTGGTCACCCGAACGGTAAACACCTGCTTCTGAGTCTGGAAGCCTGGCGCGGTCACCACAGCGGTGTAGTCGCCCGCGGGAACGGCTGAGACGTTGAGCTCGCCGCTGGCGTTTGAGGTGCCGGTCAGCTTCGCTCCGGTGGCGTTATTGGTGAGGATGATGCTGGCCGAGGGGATCGCCGCCCCTGTGGCATCGGTTACGGTTCCGACGACACGTCCAGAGTCCGCCTGCGCGCCGGCGTACGGACCTGCTAGGCAGGATAGGGAGCCGGCGATGAGGGGCAACCAAAGGGTGGTACTGAGGAGCGTCTTTTGCGCTCGACTATTTCTTGAATGGCAAACCATTTGTCCTCCTGAGTTCTCTAAAACAATGAACGCTGTCAACTTTGAGCTGGCTTGAACATTTTAAGTTCACGCCGAATCGCTAGTGACCATCCTCCCGGAAGGCACCGTGAAGCAATGGATTTGGGCTAGAGTTCACCATGAATTTGTATGGTTTGGTAAGTTGTTTGGAAAGTGATATATACGGCCCTGTATTGACGATTGCGATCAGGCGTTCCAAGGCCGTGTATGCTGATTTTGGATTCGGGGGTCAGTTTGTCTCTAGCGGCGGAATTGCGGCATATTACCTTCGGCACGTTCGAGGTTGATCCGCAAACAGGAGAACTCTGGAGGTCCGGCTTCCGCGTGCGTTTAGCGGGACAGCCCTTCAAGGTTCTTCTGATCCTGCTGGAGCGTCCCGGTGAAGTGGTCACGCGGGAGGAGTTGCTGGCTCGAGTCTGGGGCTCAAACACGAATGTTGATTTCGAGCAGGGCATCTCGGGGGCGGTGAAAAAGATCCGGGAGGCGCTCAGGGACTCGGCTGACAATCCGCGATTTATCGAGACGCTGCCCAAGCGTGGATACCGCTTCATCGCCCCGGTGGCCTTTGCCGCAAAACCGGCCGAAACAACCCGCAATGAGTCGGCTCTGCACCATGTGAGTCCAGAGTCTCTTTCAATTTCTGGAATCCCGACGGAGTTTCCGTCAGTGATTGCGATCGGGGGGATAGGCGACTCAGATGCGATTAATACCGAGCTTCCCATCGTATCCGCGTTGGCGCCCAGCAAGGGCCGGTTGAGATCCGCGGAAAACCGTACAGGATTCCTGGCGGCGATGTCGGTGCTGCTGCGTGGTTGGTCCACTCGAGAAAGATGGCTGCTATGCGTTGCCGCGCTTCTGCTGACCGTGCTTGTGGTCAAGGCAGGCAGGCAGGGATTTTCGGTCTCCCTCCCGCCTTACCGTGTCACTCAGGTGACCCACTATGTGCCTCTGTCGGTGGGGGCCCCGGGAGTGGAAAGGTTTCTAACGCTCGCACAGGACGGTGATCGCATCGTGACGTCCGTTCTTGTAGACGGGCGTTCACGCCTGTCTGCCATCTTCGCAAGTACAGGCGGCGTACAGCGGATTAGCATGCCGGACGAGATCGCTTCCGGCACCCTGGCGGATATAAGTCGCGACGGATCAAAACTGCTTGTCCGAAGCAGTCTGTCCAGCGCCTCCGAACAGCCGCTCTGGATCGTTCCTTCCTCGGGTGGAAGCGGGCATCGAGTGGGCAGCGTGCTCGCCCATGACGCCACCTGGATGCCGGACGGCACAAGTGTTCTGTATGCCAACGAAGACGAATTGCGGGTGATCGGTCAGGATGAGACCGCGGTACCTTACGCGAAGCTGCAGGGACGGGCATTTTGGCTACGGTGGTCGCCCGACGGCAAGCTGCTGCGCTTCACCTTGATGAATCCAGTCACGCACGCAACCAGCCTTTGGGAGATGGACAGCAAAAATCGTGTGCCGCGGCCTGTTCCGGAAGCTGCAGCGGCACACCTGGATGCGTGTTGCGGCGTATGGACAGCCGATGGAACGGCCTATACCTTTCAGGCTGACAATAATCTCTGGGAGCTGGCGGCTGCCGGAGGCGGATTAAAGCTTTCGCAGATCACGAACGGTCCGCTACGGTTTATCTCTCCCGTGACTGCCAGAAGCGGGTCAAGGATTTACTTTGTGGGTCTGGAAGCACCCTCCGGTCTCCAGCAGTTCGAGGAGAAACACCAGTATTTCGAACCAGCACCCGCTTTTCTTGCGGATGCCAACCGGGTCGAATATTCCCGCGACGGACGCTGGGTAGCCTGGACCGATCTGTATGAAAATTTGTGGCGCGCACGTGCGGCAGACGGATCAGACAAGATCCAGCTGACTTCGGAGGGTACGGAGGTCTTTCTCGCCCATTGGTCCCCGGATGGGAGCCGCCTGGCGATCATGGCGAGAGAACATGGAGGTTTGTGGCAGACATACCTAGTGAACGCGGCTGGAGGTAGCCCGGAAGCATTGCTGAAGGAAACCCGCAATACGGCGGACCCAAGCTGGTCCCCTGACGGGCAGCATCTGGTGTACGGGCGAGAGCCGGACCTTATGGGTAAGGAAAGCGGTCCGCGCAATCTACAGTTTCTCGATCTTACGACCTATAAGACCGAGATGGTTCCCGATTCGGATGGCCTCTTCAGTCCACGCTGGTCTCCGGATGGACTATGGATCGCGGCGCTTACTTTGGATCAAAAGACGCTGATGCTCTATGACGTCAAGCGTAGAGTTTGGAAAAAGCTTGCCATAAACAGCGCCGCAGACCCGGTCTGGAGTTCCGACAGTAAGGCAATTTATTTTCACGCATTTGAACAAGATGGAGACCCGATCCTTCGCGTGGACGCGGTGGATGGATCGACTCACACGGTTGCCACCCTGAAGAGTTTCCACGATGGGGAAGCCGCCAACTACTTCTTCAGCGGCCTGACTCCTTCAGGTGAACCGTTGGTTCAGCCGAGAATTGGCACGGGAAACTTATACACCCTGGATCTTTCACGACCGGCCACCCAATAGCTCGATTTGGATCTAACAAATGGAGTGAGATTGGCTCCGGATCCTCGCTCTCCATTACCGGAAGCTGACGGCAGCCTGCCTGGCCTCACGCCGATGACGGGAATGTGCACTTACCCGAGCGGGGGCGGTGCTCTCGCGCAGCGCCAGTTCAGGTTGTACCTCGATCTTGCGGCCATTCGCGTCTTGCCCATCCAAGGCAAGATCCTGTCCGCCTATTTTGTCCAGAACGGTTTTGCCGGCCAGCACGCCCATGGCGTGCAGTGGCTGCCGCACCGTGGTGAGACTCGGGGTCTGGTAGCGGGCGGACTGAATGTCGTCGAACCCGACGACGGAGACGTCCTCCGGTGTGCGTAGACCGGCTTCGTTCAGGGCGCGCATGGCGCCAATTGCGGAGACGTCATTGAAGGCAAACAGGGCAGTGAAGTCGAGGTCGCGGCGGAGCAGGGCGCGGGTGGCAAGGTAGCCGGGCTCGTGCGTGGGCTCCATACCTTCCAGCTGCACGACCAGTTCCGGATCGATGGCTATGCCCAGCTTCTGAGCGGCCTGGTGAGTGGAATACCAGCGCGTGGCCGTGTCGGAGCTGAAGGCCTGGCCTTTGATCACGGCGATACGGCGATGACCGAGAGCGTGAAGGTGCTCCAGGGCGAGTTGGGCGGCACGATCGTGATCGAGCACGATGTTGGTGGCGGTTTCGCTGCTGCTGGGGCAGGAGACGGTCACGATGGGCAGGTGGCCGTTGTACTTGAAGGGCGTGTCGATGGCGACCAGGCCGTCGACGGCACGCTGGCTGAGGACGCCGAGGGAGTGCTCGATGATCTCGGCTCGGTGGTGGTGACTGATGAGGATGAAGAGATAGCCGGCCTCCAGCAAGGCCTGTTCCAGACCTGCGAGCACGAGCGTAGCGTAGCCTTCAGAGACCTCCGGGACAAGGACGCCGATCATCATCGAGCGGCCCTGGCGCAAGGAGCGGGCGAGGGTGTTGGGACGGTAGTTAAATTCGCGCGCAGCGGTGAAGATGCGCTCCTGTGTGGTCTGCGGGATGCAGGCCGCGGCAGGTGACCCGTTCAGCACACGCGAGATGACCGCGGCCGACAGGCTCAGGTGCGCGGAGAGGGTAGCGAGGGAGACCACGGGCCGACCTGCGCGCGGAGCCTTGACTGCGGAAGCGGCCCGCTTGGGTGAACGAGGGATCACAAAGCCCAGTGTGTCATATGGCGAGGTACCCCTCTTGCATATGGGTACCGTTGACAACGGGATCTGTGAACGTGCATAGTTCCGTTCGGTTTACACAAACGTTTGCGTGCGTCGCCCAGCAACCGATCCGGAGGCGACATCCAGCGGCAGAAGGTACGCCGGGTGTGTGACGGGAGAGATCATGAAGTTCAAAGACAAATATCAAGCCACCGCCGGCCTGCATACCAAATCGCATGCGAGGCTGAACGCCAGAACGATGCTGCGCTGGGGTGCGGCGGCACTCGCCATTGCCGGGGGGACGGCGGCCAACGCGCAGTTTCGCGCCTCACTGACCGGAACCGTGACGGACCCGCAGGGCGCTGTGGTGCCCGGCGCGGCTGTGACGCTGACCGATCTGCAGACCGGCCACGTGCTGAACACCATCAGTAATGACAGCGGCGCTTACAGCTTCAACGCGCTGCCGCCCGACCACTTCAACCTGAAGATCACGATGCCCGGCTTCAAGAGCAACGTGATCAGCAATGTCACGATTGTGCCCGAGCAGCCCAACAACCTGAACGTGGCGCTGGCGCTGGGCGATACCGGCACGACCGTGGATGTGAGCGGCGACAGCATCCCGGCGCTGGAAACGGCTACGGCCTCAATTAGTGGCACGATCACAAGCGATCAGATTCAGCACATGCCTTCCGCGGGCCGCGATGTGTTCCAACTGGCGCAGCTGGCGCCGGGAGCCTTCGGCGACGGCGGGCAGAGCGGCGGCGGCGGCACCAACAGCCTGCCCGGCACGCAGGGACCGGGCGGCTCGAGTTCGACCAGCGGCGTCTTCTCCACGGAGAACGGACCGCAAACGCTTTCAGGCGGCGGTCAGTATGAGACCAATAGCATCTCGATCGACGGCATCAGTACGACGTCTGCGGTATGGGGCGGCACGACGGTGATTACGCCGAATGAAGACTCCGTCGACAGCGTCAAGATTACGACCAATGACTACGACGCCGAATTCGGACGTTTCAGCGGCGCCAACATGCAGGTGACGACCAAGAGCGGTACCAATCAAGTCCATGGCAGCTTCTTCTTCCGTGCCGACCGGCCGGGACTGAACGCCTACCAGCGCTATAACGGACCGGGTTCGCTGGTGGCGGGCACACCGGCAGCGCGCGGTGTACTGCGTGACACGGCAAGGCTAAATGACATCGGCGGAAGCATCGGTGGACCGCTCTTGAAGAACCGGCTGTTTGCGTTCTTTGCGTATGAGACGATCCGCAATAACTCCACTGTGACGGCGAACGGTTGGTATGACACCGCTGCCTTGGATGCCGCGGCACCTGCCAACTACATTTCCAACACATTCACGAACTTTGCCGGACACTCGCCTGTGGGTGCGACGCTGATTAACCAGAGCTGCGCCAACGCCGGTCTCATTGAAGGCGTCAATTGCCGCACGATAGCGGGTCAGGGCCTCGACATCGGGTCACCTCTGAAGGCGGCCAAGGGCGTGCAGGACTCAACCTACGTGAGCGCGACGAGCCCGGGCCTGGGTAGCGGACTGGACAATGTGGCGGACATCGCCGACTACCAGACCGCTACTCCCTCCAACGTCACGCAAACGCAGTACAACGGCCGCCTGGACGCTGACGCTACGAAGAAAGATCATCTGGCGTTTGCCATTTACTGGCAGCCGGAGAGTCAGCACTACGTTAACGGTCCGGCTCGCGCGTACAACACGTGGAACCACTATCAGACCAACGACGCGTTCTCGGTGATCTACAACCATACGTTTTCGGCGACGTTGCTGAACGAGGCGCGCGCGAATGCCGCGGGCTGGCGTTGGAACGAGGTGACCGACAACCCTCAGGTGCCCTTTGGCTTGCCGAACGATACGGTTAATACCATTGGCACCATCAGCCTGAATTACTTTGGCGCTGCGGGTCCAAGTGATCTGGACCAGTGGACCTACGGCTATAAGGACGTGGCGACGAAGATCGTCAAGAATCACACGATCAAGTTCGGCGGCGATGCCACGCAACTGCACTACCTGCAGAACCCGGTGTATGCGGCGCGTCCCTCGTTCAACTTCTACAACGTCTGGAGCTTTCTGAACGACGCCCCGTACCAAGAGATGGGAAACTTCGACCGCATCACGGGAACGCCGGCAACGAACCGCTTTGACATGCGTGAGTGGATCTATGGCGGCTTCGTTCAGGACGACTGGAAGGCCACGCCAAACCTGACGTTGAACATGGGTGTGCGTTACAACTACTTCGATTCTCTCTACTCCAAACAGGGCAATCTACCGCACGTGCAGTTCGGCACCGGTACGGCAGCGTTTACAGGCATCGATCTGATCAACGGGGGCAAGGCATGGTCGCCGCAGAAGGCCAACCTGGGGCCGCAGTTCGGCTTTGCCTACAATCCGTCGGTCTTCAACAAGCGGCTGGTGGTGCGTGGCGGCTATGGACTGAACTACAACCAGGAAGAGATTGCGATCTCGTCCAACGCTGCGAACAACCCGAACAACGTGGTTTCGCCGGCGTTCAACAACAGCACCCCGTTGGCGGCGGATCCGCGCATCCAGTACAACATCCCGGCAAGTGCGTACTCGCTGTTTGGCTATGCTTCGAACACGAACACGATTGTGAACTACGGCGCCAATGGTCTGCCGACCACCAGCGGCTTCAACCTGACGGCGTATCCCAACAAGCTGCACACGCAACAGGTGGATCATTACTCACTGGATGTGCAGGGCGATCTCGGGCACCAGATGGTGGCGTCGGTCGGCTTCCAGGGAAGCAGCGCGCATCACCTGATCTACCATCAGGACGCGTACATTTGGGGTCAGTACCATGGGTACGCTTACAATCCGTCTTCGCCGTACCTCGAGTACTTTGCCGATACCGGCGGCTCGAACTACAACGCCTTGCTCCTGGACCTGAAGCACAATATGGCGCATAACTTCCTGGTAGACGCGAGCTTCACCTATGCCAAGAGCATGGATGACGCCTCCGGACCGTACGAGGAAGATCCGTATAGCTACAACCCGACCCTGAGCCGCGGCCGCTCCGACTTCAACTTCGGCAAGGCTTTGAAGATCTACGGCGTGTATCAGCCGAAGCTTTTTTATGGCCATAACGAGCTGGCCCGCGTCATGCTGAACGGCTTCAGCTTCAGCGGCATCTACAATCTGCACACCGGGTTTCCTTGGACACCGACGGTGAACTACACGCAGTCGGCGTACTACACGCAGGCTGGATTCAGCACTCTGCGTCCGACGGCCTACCTGGGCGGCGCTGGCAAGAACTACGCGAACAGTGCGTTCATCTCCTCGGGCGCACCGAGTGCGAACTTCGCTGCCGGCGGCACAAGCTACTTCAGCCAGTATTCCAATGCGCAGGTCTCGGGCAGCTCGGTGGCCTTCCCGGCACCGATCAACTTTTAACCTGTCCCGGGCGTTGCGCGAAACAGCTTTACCGGACCGCACTATGAAGACCTGGATGCGACCGTCACCAAGAGCTTCGGTATTCCGAACCGGTTCACCGGAGAGCGTTCAGGTGTGGAGATCCGGGCGGATGCCTTCAATCTCTTCAACCAGACCAACCTGAACGTCAGCCAGATTGTGAGCAACATCAATGCTCCCAACTTCGGCATCATTCAGGGCAACGCCGCGGCGCTGGGTTCACGTACGGTTCAGTTGCAGGCCAAGTTGAGCTTCTAGCCTGACGACGCTTCACAATACTGATAACCAGAAAGGGTGCGCCACCATGGGCACCCTTTTCTGTCTTGGACTGCGGTTTCAGCTTTTAAGATCAGTTTCGGAACCGGACCACGCACCGGCAACTTAGAGCCGCCAAGGACTAATTTTTCTCATGATGAACCTTAAGAACTACTTTGCTTCTTTTACTGTCCTGGCGGGCCTTGTGCTGGGCGGAAGTCCGCTGCATGCCGCGTTGGCGCAGGAGCAGCTGACCATCGATGCAGCGGCGGCGACTACGCCCTTTCCTCACTTCTGGGAGCAGACGTTTGGCTCGGGGCGTGCCATCCTGGCGCTGCGGGACAGCTATCGCAAGGACATTGCGGCCGTAAAGGCGGCGACCGACTTCAAGGCCGTGCGCTTTCACGGCATCCTGATGGACGAGGTGGGGCTCTACGATCCGGACCGGATGACGAAGAACCCGGGGCTGGCGGCGCAGGCGGCCAACGATGCCTCGGTTTATAACTTTTCGTATGTCGACCAAATCTATGACGGTCTGCTCGCCGAGGGCGTGAAGCCGTATGTGGAGCTGAGCTTCATGCCGCGCAAGATGGCGGCGGATCCGAATCTGACGCAGCCCTTCTGGTATAAGCCGGTGGTGTCGCCGCCGAAGGATTACGCGGTCTGGGACGCGATGATGCGGGCGTTGGCGGCGCACGTTGTGGCGCGGTATGGGATCGACGAGGTGACCACGTGGAAGTTCGAGGTCTGGAACGAACCGAACCTTGATTTCTGGGGTGGAAGCCCGAAGCAGGCGACGTACTTCGAGCTGTATGACCATACGGCGCGGGCGCTGAAGTCGGTTTCACCGCGGCTGCAGGTAGGTGGGCCGGCGACGGCGCAGGCTGCGTGGGTTACGCCGTTTCTGCAGCATGTAACGGCGGAGCATGTGCCGGTGGATTTTGTTTCCACGCATGTGTATGGCAACGATCGTGCGGAGGACGTGTTCGGCACACATGAACAGATCCCGCGGGACCAGATGGTGTATCGCGCGGTGAAGAAGGTGCATGACGAGATTGCGGCCTCGGCGATGCCGAAGCTGCCGCTGATCTTTTCGGAGTACAACGCGAGCTATGCGAACGAGCCGAACGTAACGGACTCCGACTATATGGGACCGTGGCTGGCGAACACGATCCGACAGTGCGATGGACTGATCAGCGACATGTCTTACTGGGCGTTCTCGGATGTGTTTGAAGAGCAGGGCGTGGTCCGGACGCCGTTCTATGGCGGGTTCGGCGTGGTGGCCGCTGACCACATCGATAAGCCGGCGCTGAATGTCTTTCGTGCGCTGCACAAGCTGGGAGACCGGCGCATCGCGGTGGATTCAATGTCGGCGCTGGCTACGGAATCGAGTGACTCACTGACGTTAGCGTTGTGGAACTACGCGCCGCCGACGGGTGAGGGTGCGACGTACACGATGCCGAAGGGGCCAGCCGGGCCGGAGAAGACCTTCAGGCTGCAGCTGCGGCATGTGAAGCCGGGAGCTTCGGTGGAGCTTTACCGCGTGGATGACGATCACGGCAACGTGCTGAAGGCATTCGATGCGATGGGGCGGCCGGCCGGCGATCTGACGCAGGCGCAGGTGAAGACCCTGCAGGCCGCAGGGGCGATGGCGCCGGCGGAGCACCTAAAGCTGAGCGGCGGCAAGCTGTCTGTCACAGTGCCGGCGCATGGGCTGGCGGTGCTGGTGGTGCGTCGATGACGGTGAGCTACACACGCCGCAAGACCTTGGGCCTGCTGGTGGGAACGGCTGCTGCGGTCGCCGTTCCGCTTCGTGGCGAAGGCAAGTACGCGCTGTCTGCCGAAGATGAAGCATTTCTAGACGACATGCAGCGGCGGGCCTGCCTGTACTTTGTCGAGCAGGCCGGAGCCGAGTCCGGGCAGGTGTTGGATCGCGCGGCGGCGAACAGCACGGATGGCAAGCGTGATCCGCGGCGGATGGCTTCGATCGCGGCGACGGGGTTTGGGCTTACGGCGTTGTGCATCGGGGAGAAGCGCGGCTACATGACGCACGAGGCGGCGCGGGCACAGGTGTTACGGACGTTGCACTTCCTTGCCGAGCGCATGCCTGCCGAACATGGTTTCTTTTGTCACTTCAATGATGTGGACACCGGCAAGCCGTGGCCGAATGTGGAGTGGTCGTCGATCGATACCGCGCTGCTGCTGTGCGGTGTGCTGACGGCGCGGGCGCATTTTGCGAGTGACCCCGAGATCAGGCGCTTGGCGACATTGCTTTACGAGCGCGTGGACTGGCCGTGGATGCTGAACGGCGGCACGGAGTTCAGCATGGGATGGAAGCCGAAGACCGGGTTTCTGCAGGCGCGGTGGAATCATTACTGCGAGCTGATGATGATTCCGCTGCTGGCGATGGGTTCGCCTTCGCATCCGGTGGGGCCCGAGGTGTGGAGCGCGTGGTCTCGGCCGAAGATCACCTTTGATGGGCTGACGTACGTCAGCGGCAACGATCCGATCTTTACGCACCAATACAGCCAGGCGTGGTTCGACTTCCGGCACAGGCATGATGCGTTTGCGAACTACTTTGAAAACTCAGTGACGGCAACAAAAGCGCACGAGGCTTTCTGCCTGAGCCTTGGGGCGCCGTACAGCGAGAACTACTGGGGCATCTCGGCATCGGATTCGCAGGCCGGTTACCAGGCCTGGGGTGGCCCGCCGAAGCAGGGCGGCATCGACGGCAGCGTGGTGCCGTATGCGACGGCAGGGTCGCTGCCGTTCTTGCCGGAGGGGTGTTTGCGGGTGCAGCGCTCGTTGAAGGAGCTCTACGGAGCGAAGGCCTGGGGACGGTATGGATTCTGCGATGCGCTCCACCCGCAGGCGAACTGGTACGACCCGATGTGCTGGGAATCGACCTCGGGATCAGTGTGGTGATGGCTGAGAATCTGCGGTCCGGCTTTGTTTGGACCACCTTTGGCCGTAATCCCGAGGTGGCCGTGGCGATGCGGAAGGCTGGGTTGATTGTCGGGTGAGGGGGAAGCCGAGGAGCTATGGCTGGCTAGCGTCTGTGGAACCGGCGTAGAAGGTGTAGGTCGCCTGATAGGGAACGCGCACGAGAGCATGTACGTGGTCGGCGTCGCAGACAGAGGTCGGGGCGACACCGCCCGAGGTGTCCGAGCGGCGCACCCAGATCACACTGCTGAGAAACCCGCTCGTGACGCCAGCGGGGAAGGTCTCCACCAGCAACGTGGGGATATCACCCGGCTGTGGGGAAGGTTGGCTGGCGACAACGTTGCCGCGGATGGAGCTGCCGTCGCTCCAGGTCCAGCGCGGGCCGGCATCATGGGTGCCGACCTGGACGTTGTCGGAGGTGCGGATGAGCGTGGCCTCCGGCGCCACCAAAGTCCAGGCCATGCCGTTACCCTGCGCGGCGCAGGTGTAGATCTGCACGCCTTTGCCCTGCACCTGCGCGACCTGCCTTGCTGCCGGCGGCGGCAGCGTTCGATCGTGGGTTGAGTCCTCGCCGACGGGGCCGGTAGCGGTTTGAAGCAACGGAACGAGCGCGAGAGCAAGCAGCGATACAGGCATGGAAGTCCTCGTGCATACTACGGCAGAAGCGGGCTCGCGGGTTAGTCGAGCCGGTTAGTCGAGCTGTCTAGTCCAGGAAGCGGCTGGTGATGCCGCCATACTCGTCGATGCGGCGGTCGCGGAGAAAGGGCCAGTGCTGGCGTGTAATTTCGACCTCTTTGGGGTCGAGCTCGGCATAGAGGATCTCTTCCATGTCGTGCGAGGCCTTGGCGAGGATGCGGCCGAAGGGGTCGGCGATGAAGCTGCCGCCCCAGAACTCGAGCCCCGGGTTGGGACCGACGGTGAAGTCACCGGTCATGCCGACGACCTCGTTGGCGGTGGGGGGCACGCGGTTCAGTTTGCCGTCGAGCAGGACTTCGCCGAACTCATGCCCGACACGGTTAACGGCACAGACGAAGACGCCGTTGGCGATAGCGTGGGCGCGCTGAATCGTTTGCCAAGCGTCGTACTGGCGCTCGCCGAACTCGGCTTTTTCCGCGGGGTGCCAGCCGATGGCGGTAGGGAAGAAGAGGGTTTCCGCGCCTTTGAGCGCGGTGACGCGGGCGGCTTCGGGGTACCACTGGTCCCAGCAGACGAGGGTACCGATGGTGCCGGCCGAGGTGCGCTGGGCCTGGAAGCCGAGATCGCCGGGGGTGAAGTAGAACTTCTCGTAATAAAGCGGGTCGTCGGGGATGTGCATCTTGCGGTAGACACCGGCGATGTGGTCGGGTTTATCGCTGGTGCAATCGAGAATAGCTGCCGTGTTGTGGTAAAGCCCGGCGGTGCGGCGCTCGAAGAGGCTGGCGACGACGACCAGTTTCAGTTCGGCAACGACCTCTGACAGCGCGGCGGTGGAGGGACCGGGGATGGATTCGGCGAGCGAGAACAGGGCATGATCTTCGCGCTGGCAAAAGTACTGGGCGCGGAAGAGCTCGGGCAGGCAGACAATCTTTGCGCCGTGTTCGCCGGCTTCGCGCACGCGGGCGATGGCCTTGGCGAGGTTGGCTTCGGGCGAGGCTTCGCAGGACATCTGGATCAGGGCGACGCGGGTGGGTTTTGGCATGAGAACCTAGGCGATCAGATGCGGAAGGTGGTTTCGGGTCGCGAACTCAAGCACCTGCTTGTCGCGGGTGACGAAGGTAAGTCCTTCCACGCGGGCCGTCGCTATGAGGATGCGATCTGCCGGATCCATGTGAATAGGTTCCGGCAGATTTACAGATTCTATGGCAATCTCTGGAGTGAAAGGCAGCAGACTATAGCCCGGTTTGGAGAGAATCTGTTGGGTCCATTCCTGCATGCTGGTCTGCAGGATAAGCCTGCCGTCGCGGACGAGCATAGCCGTCTCCCATATCGAGTAGACCGAGACACAAAGGTGGCCGCTCAGCTCCGCAGCATGAAGCAAGGGCAACGCGGCAGGCCGAAGATCCCCAGAGATGCCGAGGTAACGCAGCCAGATATGAGTGTCCAGCAGCAGGCGATTCGTTTTACTCGCCGCCAACTGTCCATTCTCCTCCGGTTGGCCCGACAATGTTGCCAACCTCAACAATGGTTCCACGCATGGAGCCGTATAAGGCTGGCGCGGAGGTGTCAAAAGGTACGATCCGCGCCACAGGTTTACCGCGGCGCATGATCGTGATGGGTTGACGGCGCTGCTCGACGTCGGTCACTACCTCGGAAAAATGCGCTTTCGCGTGTGCTAAAGAAATCTCCGGCGAGATTGCTTCCTTTGCCGTGCGCGCTAGGGCTCGTGAAGGCATGTAGTCACCTCGTCTTGACCCAGTTTACTTCTCCCAAAGACCGCTCCTGCAACGGATTCGACATTTCTGCTACTTTTTTACAAGGACTCACGTACAAAGAACGTAGCTGGTGAGCGCACGTCGCTCTACGGCAAAACCATGAACCGCCAATTTTTCCCGGGCAGAGTGAACTGCCGGAAGCAGGAGCGATATGTCGAGCGAATACCGCGATTTTCTGGAGTTGTCGTACGAGGAGTTGGAGGAGCGCAATCTTGCGCTCAAGCAACAGCGCAAGCAGCGTGTGGATCCGGCCAAGCTGCAGGAAGACCGCCTGAAAGACCTGAACGAGACGCCCGGCATCAAGGCCGTGACGGTGATGTTTTCCGACCTCGAAGGCCGGCTGCACATGCTGGACTACGACAGGAAGTTCCTTGTGAAGAGCTTCGACAATTTGACGTTTGACGGCTCGTCGATCCGCGGCTTCACGGCGCAGCGCGAGAGCGATCTACGGTTGGGGCTGGACTGGAGCGCGTTCTATTGGGCGCCGGCGGACATCTTCGGTGCGGGCAAGGTGCTGATCTTCGGCGAGGTGATCGACAAAACCGGCAAACCCTATTCGGGCGACGTGCGAGGTCTGCTGAAGACCTACGCGGATGAGCAGTTCAAGAGCAACGGCTACATGCTGAATGCCGCCAACGAAATCGAAGGCTTTCTGTTCGACGGCATCGACGCCGAGCGGCAATATCACGAGATCGGCAAGTTCGAGTACACCAATCACGGCGGGTATTATCAATCGCTGCCAGGCGACCCGCTGCGGGAGTTCATCGACGTATGCGCCGAGGTGCAGCGCGCGATGGGCTTTGAGAATGAGAAGGACCACCCTGAGGTGGCGCCCTCGCAGTTTGAGATCAATTACACCTATGGCGACGCGGTCGCGGCGGCCGACCAGATCCAGCTGTACAAGCTGATCTGCCGGCAGGTGGCCACGCAGATGGGCATGACGGCGAGCTTTCTGCCCAAACCGGTGACGGGCGTGAACGGCTCCGGCATGCATACGAACGTATCGATCACGAAAGATGGCAAAAACCTGATGTGGGATCCCAACGGCGAGGAAAAGATCTCGAAGTTCGGTTGGGATTTCGTGGATCGCATTCTGACGGCAGGGAACGATCTTTGCCTGCTGCTGAATGCGAGTGTGAATGCCTACCGGCGGCTGGATCCGCACTTCGAGGCGCCAAACCAGATCAAGGCGTCGGCGACGGATCGCGGGTCAATGGTGCGGATTCCGATCGGCAACGAGAAATCGGCGCGTGTGGAGGTTCGGTCCGTCGGTCCGGATGCCAACCCGTACCTTGTGCTGTTTTCGATCTTCAAGACGGGTCTGGACGGCAAGATCGCGGACATCGCCAACCTGCGCCAGGCAGACCGCTACCTGCCGGACAACATCTACTCGGCGCTTGAGGACTTCCGCAAGGCGGAGTGGACGACCGAGCTGATGGGAGCGGATGTGAAGCAACGGTATGCGGATCTGAAGCAGGGCTCGGCGGACCGGTGTGCGCGGCTGCTGGGCACAATCATCAAAACGCCGGAGATTCAATTCCACCACGATGTATACAACCAGCTCCTTTGGAGCATGTTCTAGGAGCAATTTTCGTGATGCAGAACGCCCCGGCCACGGCTGGGGCGTTTGCTTTGCGGGATGCTCGGGCGAGGCATAGGCTAAGGGCACAGATGAGTTCCGAACAGACTGAAGTCGATGTGCTGCTGGTGGGTGGCGGCATTATGAGTGCCACGCTGGGAATTTTGCTCAAGGAGTTGGCTCCGGGGCGCAGCGTGTTGATGATCGAGGCGTTGGATGAGCTGGCGGCGGAGAGCTCGCAGGCCTGGAACAACGCGGGTACGGGGCATGCGGCGCTTTGTGAGCTGAACTACACGCCGGAAAAGGCGGACGGGTCGGTGACGGTGGAAAAGGCCGTGGCGATCAATGCCCAGTTTCAGCAATCGTTGTCGTTTTGGAGCACGCTGGTAGAGCGTGGTCGCCTGGCGGCTCCGCGGGAGTTTCTGAACGCCGTCCCGCACATGAGTTTCGTGCACGGAGCCAAGGATGTGCACTTTCTGCGCACACGGTTTGAGGCGTTGCAGGCGCAGCCGCTGTTTCGCGGCATGGTCTATACGGAGGATCGTGCGCAGATTGCCGCCTGGGCGCCGCTGATGATGGACGGCCGGGACGCGGCCGAGGCGGTGGCCATGACGCGGGCGGAGTTCGGCACGGATGTGGACTTCGGGTCGTTGACGCGCAAGCTGGTGGGGTCGCTCCAGCTACGCGACGGGTTCGAGCTCCGCACCGGTTGTCGCGCGACGGGCATTCGGCGGCTGCCGGACGGGCGCTGGCGGGTGCAGCTCTCCGGCAAGGGAGGCAAGCAGGCAGTCGCGGCCAAGTTTGTGTTTTTGGGCGCGGGCGGCGGAGCCCTGCCGCTGCTGCAGGGGTCCGGGGTGGCTGAAGGCACGGGCTATGGCGGCTTTCCGGTGAGTGGGCAATGGCTCCGTTGTACGAACCGCGCGCTGATCGACCGGCACAGTGCGAAGGTGTACGGCAAGGCGGCGGTCGGTGCACCACCGATGAGTGTGCCGCACCTTGACACGCGCATCATCGAGGGCCAGCGCGAGCTGCTGTTTGGGCCATTTGCGGGATTTTCAACCAAATTCCTGAAAGCGGGCTCGTTTCTGGACCTGCCCGGGTCGGTAAAGCCGGGCAATCTGTACCCAATGGTGCGGGCGGGTCTGGATAACGTGGGGCTGACGCGCTACCTGATCGGGCAAGTTACGCAGTCGCCCGCGGCGCGCGTGGAGGCGTTGCGGGAGTTTGTGCCAGAGGCGAAAGACGCGGATTGGCGCCTTGAGATCGCCGGACAGCGCGTGCAGATCATCAAACGAGATGCGCAAAAGGGCGGCAAGCTCGAGTTCGGCACGGAGGTGATCCGCTCGGCGGACAACAGTCTGGCGGCGCTGCTGGGTGCCTCGCCCGGAGCCTCTGTAGCCGTGGCTGTGATGACCGGGCTGCTGGAGGAGAGCTTTGCGAAAACGATCCCCGGCCTCGAAGAGAAGCTGCGAGCGTTGATCCCGGTGTACGGCCAGAATTTAGCTGCGGACGGGGCAGCCGTGGCTTCGGCGCGGGCGCGGGCGGCCGAGGTACTGGGCATTGTGCAGTAGGTGGGGCCGTTGCAGAATCTCTTGCCGCACGGCAGCCCGGCCGTGATGGGAAACGATAACGAACACGGCCAGCAAGGCCCGACGGCGAGCAAGCCGGTCTTTCTGCTGATCCAGGCGCTGCGGGGGCTGGCGGCGCTGATGGTCGTGGCACACCACTCGTCGATCCTTGTACTCGAACGGCTCCACCTGGGCTACAACTGGGTCAACGGGGGCAGCGGGGTCGATCTCTTCTTTGTCATCAGCGGATTCGTGATGACCATCTCCTCCAAGCCGCTGCGCGGTGCACCGCATCCGGCGCGGACCTTTTTAGCACGGCGGCTGGAACGCATTGTGCCGATGTACTGGATCGTCACCCTCGCCAGGGTCGTGACGTTGCTTGTCTGGCCAAACTCGGGCCGCAACGACATCGGCAGCTGGAAACATGTTCTGTCCTCTTTGCTGTTTATACCCAGCGTCAGCCTGCATGTGGTGCAGGAACCAATTCTTCTCGTCGGCTGGAGTCTGAACTTCGAGATGCTGTTCTATCTGCTCTTTGCCGTGGCCCTGCTGCTACGGAGACCTCCGGTCTGGATCGTGGGTGTTCCGTTATTGCTGGCTGCCATCGTCGATCTGCTTGGGGTGACCGTTGCGCAGCCATGGGTGGCCTACTATCGCCGGTCGATGTTGCTGGAGTTCGCGGGCGGTATGCTGCTGGCCCAGCTTCTGCCTCAGTTGCGGAAGGTTCCCTGGTGGTTGGCGCTGGGCGTGGTTGTCCTCGCCTTCCGGCCGCTTTGGTCTTTCCAGGAGTCGACGATCCTTACCATGAGGGGTTTGGTTTGGGGTGTACCGGCTGTGGCCGTCGTTGCAGGGCTTCTGAGCCTGGAACACCGCTGGGGACGGCACGTGCCCCGCTGGGCTCTGCGCATCGGCGACGCTTCGTACTCTATTTATCTGGTGCACACGTTTGTGCTGCCTGCCGTGGGTCTGCTGCTGGTGCACCTGCGCCACTCCTGGCGCTACGAGGTGACGACCCTGATTGCGGTCAGCGTCGTTCTTTCCTCGCTCGCGGGTGTTCTGGCGTATGAAGGGATCGAGCGGCCAATCAACCACTGGTTCAAAGGCCGCCGCAAAACGGCCGCGCCTGTGACGGGCTGAGTTCGCAGCTGTTCTGCCAGGGAGTTCATCCAGGCTGTTTCCAGGCTCTTACAAAGAAAAAGGCCCCACTCTGGCGAGTAGGGCCTTGACGGTGCCGAAGCAGAGCGACTAGCTCTTTTCGATCGTTACGGTCTCCAGGACGACGTCCTTGCGGGGACGATCGCTGGCGCCCGTGGGAAGCTTGCTGATCTTCTCCACAACGTCATAGCCCTCGGTGATTTCGCCGAATATGGTGTGCTTTCCGGTGAGCCAGCCCGTGTCCGTGACGGTGACGAAAAACTGTGAGCCGTTGGTATTGGGGCCGGCGTTGGCCATGGCGAGTTTGCCGGGCTCCTTGAAGGTGTGCGGGCTGCCCTTGGTCTCGTCCGCGAACTTGTAGCCCGGGCCGCCCATACCGGTGCCTTCGGGGTCGCCGCCCTGGACCATGAAGTTGGGGATGACACGGTGAAAGATCGAGCCGTCGTAAAGCTTGGCGCCCTTCTTTGAGCGGGAGTTCCACTCCTTGGTGCCTTCGGCGAGACCGATGAAGTTGGCGACCGTCTCGGGGGCCTCGGTATCGAAAAGCTTCGCTTTGAAGGTGCCTTCGGAGGTCTTGAACGTTGCGGTGGTGGGCATTACGTCTCCTTGCTGTGACTTGCTGCTACGGTGAAATGCGATCCACGACGGATGCTGTGATCGCTGTGCACTTCCATTTGGATGCAGATCCCGGCGCACGTGCCCGCTGATTGCGGTTAGAACTGGGGACGCGAGGTCGGGATGGTGGGCATCGCCGGGGTGGCCGGGGCAGCGGGTGCGGGACTGGCCGCCGGAGCCGGGGGAATCGGCTGGCCTGCGGGTACAACGGTGACTTTGTTGACGGTGACCGGGGTCAGCGGCTTGTCATTGCTGTCACGCTCCACGCGCGCGATCGCGCCGACCAGAACCGCGGTGTGCGGATCGCACTGACCGAAAATGGTGTAGCTGCCGTTCAGCTGCGGATAGGGAACCTCGGTGATGAAGAACTGCGAGCCGTCCGTGTTGGGTCCGGAATTGGCCATGGCCAGCCGTCCGGGGACGTCGAAGCGAAGGGCGGGGGAGATCTCGTCGGGCAGGAAGAAGCCGGCGTCGCCTGTACCGTTGGCCAGCCGATCTCCACCCTGCACCATGAAGCCGGGGATGACGCGGTGGAACTGAGTGCCGTTGTAAAACGGCTTGCCGGTGATCTTTTCCTGCGTCACCGGATCGGTCCAGGGCTTGGCGCCGGTGGCCAGACCCACGAAACTCGCTGAAGTCATGGGCGCTTCCTTATCGAACAGCTGGCAGGTCAACCGACCCATGGTGGTGTCAAAAAGGACGATGGGGCCGGTAGGAACGGCCGGCGGGGCTTCATGGGCCTGGGCGCTGGGGGCATCCGGTAGGGCGGGCGTTTGGGGTGGCGTCTCAAGCGGCGCCGGCGCGGTGGTCGGCGGGACCGCGTTGGTACCGGGAGGCGTCGGCGTTGTCTGTGCACGGCCTGGAGCGCAGCAAACAAGCAGCAAAGCGGGAAGCAGCAAAGCGGGGAGCGCGAGGGAAGCGGGAAGAGCGAGGGGAGCGGAGGCAAGGGTTCCGAAACGGCCGAAGGACATCACCTCTTCAGGCTAGCGCTATCCGCGGCGGGGAGCAAAGACGCGCGGGCGTGCTTTGCATCCTATACGGGCAGAAAGGCGCCGGGCTCGGGTCCGGCGCGGGGGGCCGATCGATGGCAAAGCAGGCATTGTGGGTGATGTTGAAGGCGAAACCGGGCAAAGAGTCGGAGATCGAGGCGTTTCTTGCACAGGGCGCGAAGATGGCTGGCGACGAGACAGGCACGGTGACCTGGTACGGCCTAAAAATGGGGCCCGGAGTCTATGGTGTGTTCGACACCTTCGATGACGAGGCCGGACGCGATGCACATAAGAGCGGCGAGATCGCCAAGGCGCTCATGGCCAAGGCGCCGGAGCTGTTCACCAACGATCTACACATCGAACATATGGAGATTCTGGCGGCGAAATAGCGCGAAAGTGGCAGGGCCTGCGATACTTTCGATAGCCCTTCGCCAACCATAGTCCCCATTCGGGAACATTAGACTGGGGTCGTGTCGCAGAGCCTCGCAGCAGAACGGAACAGTGCACGCTACTCCCGGATAGCGCTTTTTGTGGCGTGCATCTGGTTTGCGCGAGGCTATTGCACGATTCGCGCACCGTACATCGACCTGCAGCGGTACGCTGCAGGGTTGGAACGGATGCCGTTTCAGGGACGCGACATGATGCGTTGGCCGATGCTGGCCGCCGCTCACATTCCCTGGCTCCAGCGTGCCACTGCCGAGCGAGCCGTGTTACGCTCGCCGGAGTTTCTGGTCATGGAGATTGCCGCGGCCATCTCCCTCTTTTTGGCAGCGCGCGCGGCCGAGCGCCTTTACCGGCTGGCAATGCCTGAGGCGCCCCTGCCGCTTCTACCTTCGGCTCTCCTCATTGTTGTGTGCCTGTTCGACTTTGTGCTGGACGTCCCGTTCAGCTTTCCCTACGACCTGCCCGCGACCGCCTTTCTGGGGTGGGGCATGGTGTTCATCGCCGAACGCCGATTCTGGGCGTTGCTTCCGGTCTTCCTCTTCGGCACCTGGAACCGCGAAACCACACTGTTTCTCATTGGGGTACTGCTGCTGACCGCGGCCCTGCAGGGATCGCAGCTGGCGGTGGGCAATATCCGGAGGAAAGACTGGACCCAGGCCGGGTCTTTGCTGCTTTGCTGGGGCGCGATCACCGGGTGGCAACACCATCACTACGCCGGTAATTTGAGCGAGGCGGGACCGCGTATCAGCGGCAATGTGCACCACCTCCTAAATCCAATGCTCTGGCCAAACATCCTGAGCGTTTCGGCATTTCTGCTGCCGTACATCTATCTAAATCGGGCCAAGGTGCAGAACTCCGCGCTCCGCGCCAGTATTCTGCTGCTGCCGTTCTGGCTATTGCTGCTGCTCTCCGTCGGGCAGATTCTGGAGTCGAGGATCTACGGAGATATCTCGGTCTTCGTGGCTGTCGCCGCGGCGCTGATCGTTGTGGAGCGGATCCAGCTCACTCCGGTGACAAGGCCGCTGCGGGGTGCGCTGGCAGAATGACCGCGACGCATACACTGGCTGCCCGTGCAGTGCTGGGCGGCGTAGCCGCCGCGTTCAGCTTCGCCTTCGGCTGCACACAGCGCTTCGACAGGTGGAGTCAGCGTCGCTTTGACGTCTTGGCCTTCTCTGCGCTGCTGGCGAGCCGGCTCAGCCTCTACCTCCTGATCTTTGTCGGCCTGCGGATTCCGCCCCGGGGTGATATTCCGGTCTTTTACCGGCCCGAGGCTTTGGCTGTCCTCGCGGGAAAGCTGCCCTATCGGGACTTCCCCAGGAGCTATGCGCCGCTGCATCCTTTTCTGGGAGCGGTTGCCCTGCGGGTCTGGAACTCACCGCTGGCGCTGGTACTGTTTGCGCTTCTGGTGGAAGCTGTAGCCTTTCCGCTGTTTTTACGGGTTGCGCGGTGCGGCTTCAGCGAAGGCCGTGTGCGATTGGCGGCGCTGCTCTACCTGGCGAGCCCGGTCAGCCTGCAGTTCGTCACGATCGATGGGCAGGATAACGTGCTGATTGCCCTGCTGCTGGCGGTCGCGATGCTGCTTTTGTATCGCAATCGGCCTGTGTTATCCGGAGCGTCACTTGGGCTGGCCATCGTTCTAGTGAAGTTCCTTCCCTTGCTGTTTACGCCGGTGCTGTTGATGGCATGCCGGCAGCGGTGGCGCTGGCTGGCCGGCTTCGGGGGAGTGCTGGCTTTGGGCTATCTGCCGTTTGCCGCCTTGCATTTGCCGCTGTTGTACCCGCTGGAGGCAGAGGGGCAGGCGAGGACCGCAAGCGACCTGCCCTTCCTGCTGGAGGCGATACTCGGCCTGAGCCTCCCCGGTCGAGCGGCTGATGCTGTTCTTCTGTTGGTGCTGCTGGGCGTTCTGTTGATCGTCGGATTCGCTCTGCGCGGGGCCGCGGCCGAGCGGCGATTGTCCATTACGATGGCCGGCTGTGTCGCAATGACGCTGGCGTTGCTGCTGCTCTCAAAGAAGTCATGGCCCCCCTATCTCATGCTGGTGCTCTTTCCGATCTGCCTGACAGTGGTGCCTGGCGGCAGCTTCAGCCGATGGCGTTTCCTGGCCTTTGCGGGTTTCAGCTGGGTCGCGATTCTGGCGCATAGCGTGTGGGCGACCGAGTTCCTGCAGATTGAAGGCCCGGCTCTGCATGGGTATCTCGCCGCAGGGGAGGTGCGGTCCCTCGGATTTCTGTTGCTCCAACTGGCCTTGATCGGCGGCTATCTTTGGCTGCTGCTGACAGCGCTGCGGCGCATCGGGGTACCGCTGTTTTTCCGCCGGAGCAACCCGGGGCAGACCCCGCTCGTCCCATCATGTGCGAGGTGAAGTATGGCACAGGGACTCGACGCAACAAAGACTCCGGCACGTCCGTCACATGAGGCAGTTGAGGAAACGGGCATCCAGGCCACCGATATAACCGACACACCGATCGAGCGGGCCGACCATGCGGCGATGGAAAGCGCCAAGCGGGGGCAGAACCGGATCCACGCGGATGAAGGTAAGAACCCCGGAACGCAGATATTCACCAAGTAAGCAGTTTGGGTTGAATCGAAGGGTCCCGCCGATGCGGGACCTTTTGTTTTGTCGAGGTTCGAGTGTTTCGGATAGCGGAAGAAGAGTGTGGTTCTGGGAGGAGCATTGTCGTTGCTGAAGCGGGCTGAACAAAAGGGAGGGACCTTTCTAAACCCGGTGCCTACGATCGTGGGTGGCGGCAAGATTGTCTTCAAAGTTTTGCCCTTGTATATGAACAACCGCGCGGAGACGGAACCCAAGCGGCCATTAGGTCCGTTCACGACTGACCCGGCGGTGTACGGCACGGCTCCGGCGAGCGGCCTCCGGATTACATGGTTTGGGCACTCCGGTCTGCTACTGGAAATCGACGGGGTTCGCATTCTGATCGACCCGGTCTGGGAGCCAAGGGCAAGCCCGCTGCGCTGGATGGGGCCGAAGCGCTTTTTCGCGCCGCCGCTACGTTTGGAGAATCTTCCCGAACTCGATGCCGTACTGATCTCGCACGACCATTATGACCATCTTGGCGCAACGACGGTACGGCGCCTGGCCCGGCTGAATGCAACGTCGCGAGCGAAGTGGATCACCTCTCTGGGGGTTGGGCGGCGTCTGCGCGGGTTCGGTGTGCCGGCGCAACGTATCGCAGAGCTGGATTGGACGCAGAGTACCGACATCGCCGGGACCGAGTTGGCCAGCAGCGTACGTGTGGATGCCTGGCCTGCGCGGCACTTTTCAGGACGAACCCCGTGGGACCGGTTCACGACGCTGTGGAGTTCGTTTGTGTTTGAAGGGCCGCGGCACCGGGTGTACTTCGGCGGGGACTCCGGCCTGTGGCCCGGCTTCGGTGAAATCGCCGCACGGTATGAGCGCTTCGACCTCACCATGTTGGAGATTGGCGCGTTTCATCCGTTGTGGGCCGATATTCACCTGGGTCCGGATGGCGCAGCCGAGGCGTACCGGCAGATGGGCGGGCCGAAGCAGGCGGGATGGCTGTTCCCAATCCACTGGGGCCTGTTCAATCTGGCGCTGCATGGCTGGCGGGAGCCGATAGAGCGGCTCACGACCGTGGCGGCGACGGAAGGCTGGCCGCTGTGGCTGCCGATGCCGGGAGTGCCCACCGAAGTGAAGGTGGATGGGCCGGCTGACTCAGGGTGGTGGAAGGTGGACCGCTAGACGGGACGAAGTGTTGCAAACGCAAAGGCAGATCTCTTCGGGATAACCTTCATAGAAAGCTTGCCCCAAAGCTGGAATGCTTGCCCCGCATCGGGAACTGCACGTGGCGAAAGAGGTACGATTCAGCTTGTCTACCGGATGCGCTCGGGATACAAGGGTTCTATACCGAAGATCCAGAGAGAACTACCGGAGAAAGCACGATGGCTGGAGTAGGGCAGGGACAGATCGCGGTTCGCGAGGTCATGGATATCCGCCAGGCCGCGGACTATCTCGGCATCAGCGGAGATACGTTGTACCGTTACGCGTCGGAGGGCTTTGTGCCGGCGTTCAAGCTGGGCAATCGGTGGCGCTTTCGCAAAAGCTTGCTGGATGCCTGGATGGACGAGAAAAGTGGTGTCAACCAGGTTGTTATCGCACCGGAGGACGTAGCTGCCGGGCAGCGTAAACCGGTCCGGAAGGCGGGCTAGGTCCGTCTTCCCGGCTCCACCTAAATTGGGTCAGGCGCGATTGGATCAGGCGCGGGTTAGCGTGAAGTGCGTGATCTCTGCGGGGCAGTTCAGCCGCAGCGGAACACCGACGGTGCCGATGCCGCGGTTGACGTAGAGCTGCAGTTTGCTGAACCGGTACAGGCCGTGGGGGTAGAGTTTGCCCATGGGCGGGAGCACGAGTGGGCCAATCAGCGGTAAACGTATCTGGCCGCCGTGGGTGTGCCCGGACAGCATGAGGTCGACCAGCGGAAAACGTGGGTGGTCCTTAAATATGTCGATGTAATCCGGTTCGTGGACGAGGTAGATGACCGGTGCGCGCGGGTCGGCCGGTATAGCGAGAAACGGATCGGGCGTACGGGTGCCGGCGTCGTCGGAGCCGCAAAGGAAGATCCGGTCGCGCCGGTGTTCGAGCGGAAGATAGCTGTCGACCAGCACGGGGGTACCGTGGGTCTCCAACTCGCGTACAACCCAGTCCGCCCCTACGCCGACATCGTGATTGCCGAGGATAGCGATGCGCCGGGCTTTGATTTCGGAGAGCACCTCGGCGGCTATACCGGCAGCGCGCAGGGCGACGCGACGCGGTGCGGGGCCGCGGCTGACGAAGTCGCCGGTGAGTAGAACCATGTCCGGATTCAGCAGATTAATTTGATCGACGACGTGCTTCAGAAACCAGGGTTCGGTGAACTCCTCGGTGTGCAGGTCGGAGATCTGCACGAAGCGCATACCGATGAAGGCGTCCGGCAGCTCCACGATAGGGAAGGTGCGGTGCGTGATTTCGAGCTCGTGCCGGGCGTGGGTGCCGGCGTAGGTGGCCAGTCCGAGGGCCGCGGCGCCGGCACCCGCCAGGAACGTCCGGCGGGATCTATCGGCGATCACTCCCTCTGCGGCGGTGACTGCGTGATGTTCGGCGGCGATTGCGTGAGACTCCGGGGCGTTTTTTAGCACAGCTGAGCCCATAATACCGTTTCGGTGTGGGAAGAGTCTGCCTGCATCCAGTGAAGGAGGGTGCCGAGGCGAGGGAAATGGCGGATCCAGGCTCTAGCAGGATGCCCAAGCGGGTAAGATATCCAGATGCTTCTGAAACAACGACGGCGCCAGGCGATGGCTGCGGCCGCACAGGCCGGTGCCGACGCTACGCTCATTACGCATCCCGCCGATGTTCGTTGGCTAAGCGGCTTTACGGGGTCGAACGGTGCTGTGGCTATTGCGGGCGGCCGTGCTGTGCTTTGCACGGATGGACGTTACACGTCGCAGGCAGCGGCCGAGGCGCCGGATCTGCGGGTGCTGGTGGGCAAGAAGCCGGCAACGCAGCTGGCGATCGACTGGCTGCTGGCGCGGGGTGCGACACGGTGCGCGTTTGAGGCCCGGCACACCACGGTGGCGGCGCTCGAGACCATGCGCAAGGCGCTACCGAAGGAGTTGGGAGCGGGCAGACGGAGCTTTTTTCTGGCGACCGAGGGCCTGGTGGCGCGGCTGCGCGAGATCAAGAGCGCGGACGAGATCGCGATCCTGCGCCGTGCCGCGGATCTGGGCTGCGAGCTATTTGCGGAGATGCCGCAGCACATGGTGCCCGGAGTGACGGAGGCGGAGATCGCGCTGACCCTGGAGTTTGAAGCGCGCACGCGCGGCGCCGAGGAGATGAGCTTCGACACGATCGTCGCCAGCGGACCGCGGAGTGCGTTGCCGCACGGTAAAGCGAGTGCGGCGCGGTTGCCGAAGCGGGGTTTTGTGACGCTGGATTTCGGGGTGGTGGTAAACGGGTACTGCAGCGATATGACGCGCACCGTGCACCTGGGCCGGGCCACCCGGGAGGCACGCGCCGTGTATGATGCGGTGCTGGAAGCGCAGGAGGCCGCCGTGGCCGCTGTGGCTCCCGGGGTGACCTGCGCGGCGGTGGACGAGGCAGCGCGGTCGGTTCTGAAGCGGGCCGGGCTGGGCAAGTATTTTTCGCACTCCACGGGGCATGGTGTGGGTCTGGAGATTCATGAAGGGCCGCGATTGGCGGCCAAGGTGGAGCAGGTATTGGAGCCGGGAATGGTAATTACCATCGAGCCCGGTGCCTACCTGCCCGGTGCGCTGGGTGTGCGCATCGAAGACATGGTGCTGGTGACGGAAGACGGGGCTGAGGTGCTGACAGCGGCCAGCCCCAAGACGTGGATGCAGTTGTAGCTGGAGCGGGAACGTAATGGCTGATGGAGATCTGAACGATCTGAGTAGCTTGAAGGAGCTGCGGGAGCTGGTGGAGTTTTTGAAGGCCAGCGGTGTGACGCAGTTTGACATGGAACGGCCGGAGATGAAGGTCCGGCTAAAGTTTGAAGGCAGTGCGCCCGGTGGTACAGCCGGGGGCGGCAGCGCGATTGAAGCGGCGGCGCTGGCACGGCTGTTCAGCGGCGGTCCGCAAGCCGGTTCGGTTGGGCAGGTTGCGGCCGCGGATGCAACCCTGCCGGTCACCTCGACACCCACGACGATGGCCGAGGCAGCAGCGGAACCGGACCCGGAGATGGGTCTGCAGATCGTGAGGTCGCCGCTGGTGGGCACGTTTTATGACGCACCCTCACCGGGTGCGCCGCTGTTCGCGAAGGTAGGCGACCGGGTGGAGAACGGCAAGGTCCTGTGCATCGTGGAAGCGATGAAGATCATGAACGAGATCGAGTCCGACGCAAGTGGTGAGATCGTGGCGGTCTATGCCAAGCCGGGGCAGCCCGTGGAGTATGGGCAGAAGCTGTTCGGCGTGCGGGTATAAGCAGCTTCGTGGCCGACCGCAGGCGAAAAGCAGATCTCCTGCAGGGATGACCATTCTTCATTAACTTGCGTCTGTAGCCGAGTGGAAGCCATAGGTACGGGATTGATGTTTCGTAAGATTTTGATTGCCAACCGCGGTGAGATTGCGTTGCGCGTGATCTCGGCGTGCAAGGAGATGGGCATCCGCACGGTTGCCGTGTACTCCGAGGCCGACCGCAACAGCCTGCATGTGCGTTTTGCAGACGAGGCCATCTGCATCGGGCCGCCACGCTCTTCGGAGAGCTACCTGAATGTGCCGTCGGTGATTTCGGCGGCGGAGATCACGGGCGCGGAGGCGATTCATCCGGGCTATGGCTTGCTGAGCGAAAACGCGAACTTCGCCGAGGTATGCCGGGCGTCGAACATCAAGTTCATCGGACCGCCGCCTGAAGTGACGCGCATGATGGGCGAAAAATCCACGGCGCGGCAGACGATGAAAAAGGCCAAGGTGCCGATTCTTCCCGGATCGGATGGCGTGATGGCCAACGAAGGTGAGGCGCTGGAGTGGGCCCAAACCGTCGGCTACCCGGTGATTCTGAAGGCCGTAGCCGGCGGCGGCGGGCGCGGCATGCGCATCTGCCGCACGAAGCAAGAACTGCCGGCGCTGTTCCAGGCTGCTTCGACGGAGGCGCTGAATGCCTTCGGCAACGGCGACCTCTATATGGAAAAATTCATCGAGCGGCCCCGGCACATCGAATTCCAGGTGCTGGCCGATGAGTATGGCCACGTGATATCGCTGGGCGAGCGCGAGTGCTCCATCCAGCGCCGGCATCAGAAGCTGATCGAAGAGGCCCCCAGCCTGCAGGTGACGCCCAAGCAGCGCGAACAGCTGGGCAAGACCATCGAGCGCAGCCTTAAGGAGATCGGCTACTGGAATGCGGGCACGATCGAGTTCCTGATGGATGAGGATGGATCGATCTACTTCATCGAGATGAATACGCGCATCCAGGTGGAGCATCCGGTGACGGAGATGATCACCGGCGTGGATCTTGTGAAGGCGCAGCTGCGGATCGCAGCGGGCGAAAAGCTTGCGCATATCGTGCCGGAGAAGCCCGAGATCAACGGCCATGCGATCGAGTGCCGCATCAACGCCGAGCATCCCGAAAAGTTCATTCCCAGCCCCGGCCGCATCAGCGTCTACAACGTGCCCGGCGGCAACGGCGTGCGTGTCGATACGGCGCAGTACGCCGAAGGCGTGGTGCCGCAGTATTACGATTCGCTGATTGCCAAGCTGATCTGCCATGGCAAGGATCGTGAAGAGGCGATGAACAAGATGCAGCGCGCGCTGAGCCAGTTTGTAGTGGAAGGCATTCACACCACGATCCCACTGCACCAGCGCATCTTTGCCGACCCGGAGTTTCGCTCCGGGCAGTTCGATACCAAGTTCATGGAGCGGTTTCTGGCGCGGGAGAAGGAAGAACGCGACCTGCGTGGTTAAGGTGGTTACTTTTATTAATACGACTTTTCAGTAGCGACAAACCGCCCTGCTTAAGCTTCGTACCAGTCGAGTAATCACACCTCCGCGATCGCAGATGGCTCCGCTCAAAGCTCGTACATAGATTCCTGCTATGCGTTTCCTTGCTGTACTTCTGTCTCTCATGCCTCTTGCTGGCATCGCTCAGAGTTCCCTTCAGTCCAAGGTCGCTGCAATCGCAGGCGAGGCTAAAGGAACTGTGAACGTGTCTTGCATGCTTCCAGGGTCCACGCTCAATTGCGACCTGCACCCACACAATCATGCGCCGATGCAGTCGATGTACAAACTTCCGCTTGCGCTCACAGCGCTGCACATGGCGGACGTCGGAACACTGTTGCCTACACAGCAAGCTGGGGAGCCGATGGATGTCACCTTGGACAGGACGGTAAAGTTCCTGCCGACCGACATCATTCCAAATTCGTTCAGTCCACTGACTGAACGGTATCCGAAAGCCAATGTAGACGTGAAACTGCGCGAAATTATCAGCCTTGCCGTTGGACAAAGTGATAACGGTGCCGAGGAAGTCCTGGTCCGTTTGGTGGGTGGTCCTCTCGCGGTAGAGCACTACATGCACTCACTTGGCATCGCTGCAATCCAGGTCCGTTATAGCGAGCGTGATCTGGACCGTAATGAAGATCTCCAGTACCGAGACTGGATTGAGCCGACCGCAGCGATTCAACTGCTTGAACGTCTATTGAACAAGCCTCCGGTCTCGCCGGTTGCGAACGCCTTTCTCCTTGAAACAATGAACTCGCCGTTTACGTCGGGTAGACTCCGCGCCGGACTTCCTCCCGGGACTCCTCTTGCCCATAAGAGTGGATCCTCCGGAACGCATGATGGCTTAGCGGCAGCCACCAACGACATAGGCCTAATCACTTTGCCGGACGGACGGAGATTGGCTATCGCTGTGTTCGTCACTGACAGCCGAGCCGATGAAGACATCCGCGAGGCTGTCATAGCCCGAATTGCAAGAGCTGTTTACAACGAAGCGATTGTGACGAAGTAGCAACTCGCATGGTCACGTCCAGAGTGTGGGCGAACAGGTCCTTACAAAAGCACTTCCGTTGATCAAACTGAGCAGGGGCTTCTTCGGCTAAGCGCGTGATCGCCGAGACCACAAGCGTAGACTGGACTGGATGGCGGCACGTCTGGCAGAGCGAACGAAGGTCTCGGCGTGAAACGCCTCCTGCGCTTGCTGCATTACATGCGCCCCTACCTGCCGGAGACGCTGCTGAGCGTCCTGCTGATGGCCGTGGTCGGCGCGATGCAGGCCTTTCGCGTGCTTCTGATCAAGCCCATTGTGGACAACGTGCTCAGTCCCGCCGACTCACCGGCGCGGGTGCTGGTGTTCACGGTGCCGCGTACAAGCATCCATGTCGATCTGCAGCGGTGGCTGCCGCCGCACTTTCACAATGCGTGGACGGTGGTGGCGCTGGCGCTGGTGGCCTCGGCGATCCTGAAAGCGGTCTGCGATTATGCGGGTACGCTGCTGGCCAATCGCGCCGGCTTCGGCATGATCACCGATCTGCGCAATGATCTGTATGAGGCGCTGCTGGGACGGTCGTCGGCCTTCTTTCAGCGCCACGCCACGGGCACGCTGGTGTCCACGCTGATCAACGACGTGGAACGGGTGCAGACGGCGATGTCGACCGTGCTGAGCGACCTGCTGCAGCAGGGCTTCACGCTGATCTTCATGGTCGGGGCGGTGATCCTGGTGGGCGGCAAGCTGGCCTGGGTGCTGCTGCTGTTTCTGCCGGTCATCGTGAGCTCGGCGCGGCGGATCGGGCGCAGCGTGCGGACGACCACGCGCAAGGGACAGGACAAACTGGCGGAGATCCAGAACATCGTGCACGAGACCATCACGGGTCACGGCATTGTGAAGGCCTTCGGCATGGAGATGTGGGAGCTGACGCGGTTTCGCAGTGCCGCGGCGCGGCTGCTGAAGGCGAACATGAAGTCCGTTGCCGTGCAGTCGATCTCGTCGCCGCTGATGGATGGTTTGGGCGCTGTGGCGATTGCGCTGCTGCTGTATCTGGGCCGGCAGGTGATCGTGCATCACGGCGGCACGGCGGGCAATTTCATTGCGTTTCTAGCGGCGGTGATGATGCTGTACGATCCCGTGCGCAAGATGCCGATCTACTACAACAGCTTCCAGCAGGCGGTGGGCGCGAGCCAGGAGATCTTTGCCTTCATCGATACGCAGGATGAGGTGCGCGAGGCCAGGCGGGCCACGAGTCTACCCCCGTTCTCACATTCGATCGAGTTCAAGGATGTGCATTTCAGCTATGAGCGTGAGGGCCTGTGTGCCGAGGTGCTGAAGGGGATTTCGCTGACCGTGCGCCGTGGCGAGGTCGTCGCGCTGGTGGGCCCGAGTGGGGCGGGGAAGTCGACATTGGCAAATCTTGTGCCGCGCTTTTACGACCCGACGCTGGGGGCGATTCTGGTGGACGGGCAGGATCTGCGCGAGGTGACGCTGGCCTCGGTTCGCGGGCAGATCGGCAAGGTCACGCAGGAGACTGTGCTGTTCAACGATTCGGTGCGCAACAATATCGCCTACGGGCTGCCGGATGTGCCGATGGCGCGCATTGAGGCGGCCTCGCGTGCGGCGCGGGCCCATGATTTCATTCTGCGCCTGCCCCAGGGGTACGACACCGTGATCGGAGAACGCGGTGCGCGGCTCTCCGGCGGCGAGCGCCAACGGCTGGCGATTGCGCGCGCGCTGCTGCGGGATGCGCCGATTCTGATCCTGGATGAGGCGACCTCCGCATTGGATAGCGAGAGCGAGGCAGCGGTGCAGTCGGCCCTGGCGACGTTGATGGAGGATCGCACCGTGCTGGTGATCGCGCACCGGCTTTCGACGGTGCGGCGGGCGGACTGTATCGTCGTCATCGAGGGCGGAAGCATTACTGAATCCGGTCGTCATGAGGAGCTGCTGGCAAAAAAGGGGACCTACAGCCGGCTCTATGCGCTGCAGTTTGGAGACAGGGAGCCGGTGCAGGAGATGGGGTCTGTTGTCCCGGCCGCAAGAGAAGCGGCTGGGCTTATGGCGTGGAAGTCGTAGACCTTGAAAGACACCTTGACTCGTTCTGGCACACCGAGAAGGGCACTCCGGCAGTAGACTAGGCGTACTACCCCGTTATGGCTGGCATTCTGTTCATCATCTCGGCACCCAGTGGCTCAGGGAAGTCCACCCTGGTGAGCGAAGTGCGCCGTCTGGTGGAGGGACTGGATTTTTCGATCAGCTACACGACGCGGGAGCCGCGCGGTTCCGAGGAAGACGGCCGGGAGTACCACTTCACCACCCGCGAGAAGTTCCTCGAAATGGTGAAACAGGGCGAGTTTCTGGAATGGGCCGAGGTCTTCGGGAACTTCTACGGAACCGCGTTGAGCGCGCTGGAGCATGCGCGCAGTCTGGGCCGCGACCTGCTGCTGGATATCGATGTGCAGGGTGCTCTGCAGGTCATTCATAAGATGCCGCATGCTGTATCGATCTTTGTTCTGCCGCCGCGGCCGGGGGAGTTGGAGCGCAGACTCCGCAACCGCAGCCAGGCCGAAGGCATGATGCAGGAGGCCGTGATCGAGCGGCGACTCTCGCAGGCCCGTGTAGAGCTATCCCGCTTGGATGGCTACCAATACGCGCTGGTGAATGACAAGCTGGACGATGCGGCAGCGGAGATGCGGGCGATTGTGCTCACGGAACGGGGCCAGGGAGCAACGGACGAGGAGGCCCTCTCGGCCAACTGCCTGGTGAGTTCTCGCTCCGATGCGCTCAAAGCGGCGCTGGAAAGCTTCTCCGTCGACTTAGCCGGAGTGGTTAGTGCTACATAGATGGTGTGAGATAGATTGCTCCTTTATTTGCAAGGCGGTAACAAAATTAGAGCTAAGATGAGTCAACCCCTGCTCTACCGAAAGGTAAGTGTGCCATGTTTAACGATCCGTCGCAGAACAAGTACAGTCTTGTGAAGGGCGCGGCTCGTCGCGCACGGCAACTGCAGTCGGGAGCGCCTTCGCTGGGTGTTTCGAAATCGATGAAGGCCTGCCGCGTGGCGCAGGACGAGATCAGCGCCGGCAAGGTATCCTTTACCCTGGTGGCGAAAAAGCCGGCGATCCCCCCGCTTCCGGGTACGACCTTTTAGGAGCTTATAGGCATTAGATGAATGTTGTTCCCGAGCAGGCGCTTCGGGCCTGGGTGGAGTATCTGCGCGAGATGGGTCTGTACGATCTGTATCGCTCGAAGGATCCCCGGCACGTGTTACCCGAAGCGGTGCTGACCAGCCTACGCGGTCGTGCCGCCACGCGGAGTGCGGCCCAGCCTGCTGAACCGGCCTCGTCCCCTGTCCCCAGGCCGGCTTCGGCGTCTGCGCTTGCGGGAACGGCGAGCGGCCGTTCCGTTGAGGGCGGTGCGCCACCGATGTCGCGACGTGCGGGTCCGCCGCTTCCTGGGGACACCCCGAAACTTGCCGCGCCTCCGCCGGTCGCCCCCACTGCGGAGCGGTCCTACTTTTCTGCCGAACCCGAAGCGCCGCCGGCGCTTCCCCCGGAGCTCGCCGCGCCGATGCCAAAGCCTCAACCGTTAGAAATCCTGTTTCCCATGGCCGCGCCCGTAGTGCCGGCAGAACGGCCGGCGGCGCTCCTCCAGCTCCGAACTGAGATCGGGGACTGTACGCGTTGTCCGCTGGCCTACGCCGGGCGGCACCACATTGTCTTCGGCGACGGCGACCCGAATGCGCAGCTGATGTTCGTCGGCGAGGGTCCCGGGGCCGATGAGGACGCTTCCGGGCTGCCGTTTGTAGGCAAGGCGGGCCAACTGCTGAATAACATGATCACGGCAATGGGATTGGCACGCGAGCAGGTGTACATCGCCAACATCGTGAAGTGCCGGCCACCCGGCAATCGCACGCCGGAGTTCGCCGAAGCAACGACCTGCTCTCAATTTTTGCTGCGGCAGATCGATATCGTTCGACCGAAAGTGATTGTAGCGTTGGGATCGACCGCGGCGACCTACGTTTTGGGCGTGAAACAGCCACTTTCTGCGCTGCGGGGCCAGTGGCTTTCAATGCGCGAGGCGAAGGTGGCTGTGACCTACCACCCGGCGTTTTTGTTGCGCGATCCGCGTCAGAAGGCGGAGGCTTGGAAGGATCTGCAGCGTGTGATGGCGGAGCTTGGATTGGCTCCGCCCTCACCTCGCAAAGCCTAAAGGTTGGAGTCGTCGAAGCTGGAACTATCGTCGAAGCTGGAGTTGTCGTCGTTGGAGTCGCTTCCACTGTCGTCGGTGTCGGCGAACTGTGGTGTATTTCCGCCGTCGCGGCTGGCGTCGTCGGAGGGATTGTAGAAGTTGCCGCTGTCGCGATTGCGGTCGTCTCCCCCAGCATTTCCACGATCGCTATTGCGGTCATCGTCATAGTAGTTGTTGACTACGGTTTCGCCGCCACCTGTTCCGGTAAAGCCGCGTTCACCGCCGCCCCCGCCACCGAAGCCATGGAAGAGGTCTTCGATGCCGCGGAAGGCCATCTCCCCGGCCGCAACACCGGCCGCGGTCTGCATGGCACCTTGCAAAAAGCCACCACCGCCGCCGCCGAACATGCCGCCGCCCGAAGGCGCGGGATAGCCGGTCGGCGGGTAGTTGGGCGGGGGTGGGGGATAGTTCTGCGACGGGTAACCGGAAGGCGGATAGTTGCCGCTGTTTACCGGTTGGTACCCCGTGTTTTGAGGCGGCGGGGCCGATGGGCTAGAGCCGCTGCCGAAGATATGGCTTAGAAAGCTGCCGCCGGAGCTCCGGGCCTGCTCGTGGGCCTGTTGCACCTGCTGCAGCTGGTCCTGGAGAGTGGCGTTCTGCTGTTTCAGGTCTTCAAGTTGAGATTGGGCCTGCTGCAGACCGTACTGCTGCACCAGGACGGTTTGGGCGAGAACATAGACGCTGTCAGGGTAGCCGGCCAGCCCCTGCTGCAGCCGCTGTTCGGCGGCTGTGTCTTTGTTTTGCACCTCGGTGCTGCGGATGCGGCTGATCAGGCCGTCGATCATCTCTTGCTCTTGCGGGGTCATGACTTACTCCTGTTCTCCGTCCTATACGATGCACCGTCGCGGCGGTTCCATCCCTGCAGGGGTTCCATTCCTGCGGCGGTTCCATCCTTTGGACGCGTGTTTGGACGGAAGGGTGATTGCTGGTATTCTTAGCGGGTCGCCGGGCCATGCCAACGCGCTGGCCGTGTGACTTGGTGTGGGGCTGTAGCTCAGCTGGGAGAGCGCCTCGTTCGCAACGAGGAGGTCAGCGGTTCGATCCCGCTCAGCTCCACCAACATCTCTCTTCTCCCCTGGTTCTTGGTCCCTGACTTTCGATCCGCGGTTCTGGTCCCGAAATGGGAATAGCACGGAAGGCGATCCGGTATCTTGTGCTGCGCTCCGACACAGCCCTGCTATGCTGGCTCGGGCATGAACCTTCTTACCTACATCCATCTGCGGAATATCTATCGTTCCACCGGCGTGGGAAGGGTAGGCCGCGAGATCACCGAGCACCTGGCACGGCGGCCCGAGGTAAACCTGCGCATCCTGGCCGACAGGGGCGACCACGCCCGCATCGTGCACAACGTAGGGGCGCCCTGGACGGGCTTCCGCTACGAGTACTTTGCGCAGGACACCTCCCGGCAACAGCTTCGGTGGCTCCTACGCGGATCCCCGACCGCCGAAAGTTACTGGCCGGAGGCCGAGATCGTGTATTGCACGGCGGAGTCCTATGTGCCGACGCGTAAGGCGGAGCTGGTGGTGACCAGCCACGACATGCAGCTGTTTGAACCAGGTGCCCACCCCATGAGCCGCTGGCTCCTGCAGCAGCGGCTAAAGTGGTGGTGGATGTTTCGCGTGCTTTCCAAGCGCGCCGCGATGATTCACGCCATTTCGCAGTTTTCCGCCGACCGGCTGGCGCACTACTTTCCCGCTCTGCGCGACCGCATCCGGGTGATCCCGAATGCGGTCTCGGACGTCTTCTTCCACCCTGCCGCGGAGGACGGCGTGCAAATCCTGCGCGAGCTGCACCTGTTGGACCGTCCCTATCTTCTGCTGCCGGGCGGCCTGCACTTCCGCAAGAATGCGCCGCTGGTGCTGGAGGCGTGGCCCGAGTTGCACCGTCGGCGTCCGGAGCTGACGTTGGTGGTCGGCGGGCACAATACCCCCGAGTTCGCCGCCCGCGCCGAGACTATGGCCGGCGTGGTCATGACCGGCTTTCAAGAGGAGGCGACGCTGGTGGCACTCTACCAACAGGCGCAGGCGGTCTGGTTTCCTTCACGGTATGAAGGATTCGGCATGCCTCTGCTGGAGGCCATGGCGTGTGGTGCGCCGGTGGTCGCAAGCGATAGTTCGGCGGTGCCGGAGACGGCCGGCGGCGCGGCGGCGGCGTTGGTGAGCCCCGACAGGCCGCAGGAACACGTGGATGCTCTGGCGGCGCTGCTCGGGGACGAGGCCGCATGCCGGCAGGCCACGGCGAAGGGCCGGGCGCGGGCGGCGCAGTTTACGTGGACACGCTCGACCGAGGCATTGATGCAGGAATTTAGTCGTCTGCTGTAAAGCTTGGCTGGAATGCCGGGTGGCAGGGTGAACGCAGATCGCCTTCAAGAAGAAACAGCTGAATCGGTTTCACCTCCGCGAGGCAACATGCCGGTAGATTGCCGCAATTGCCGCGTTATTTGGTTCGCGGTAGTCGACCTGACCCATCAGGATGTCGCCGTGGGTGACCCCACCCTCAAGTGCTGGCACAGCCGCCGCCAGCTTTTCGGGAGCCACGTTGTTGACCAGGACGGCGCTGAAGGCATTGGGGTAGAGGTGCTCGATCTCGGGATCCGTGCCGGTCTCGGCGTGATAGATGAAGCTCTTGAACGGCGCCGTGTAGGCATAGTAAAGCGGGGTAGATTCCTCCGGGATCAGCAGGGAATCGGGGAACTCGCGGGCTACCTGCGCGAAGATCGCGGCCGGCAGCACGCCGCGGTTGGCGTCCACGGTGGAGTCCAGGTAGAAGATCGTGGCGCCCCAGCGGTCGTGCGCGAAGCGGATCTTGCGCGTAAGCTCGGCGGCGACCTCGTTGTCGGGCAGAAAGACCTGCTCGGCGGTGCCGTCGGGCTTGAGAGTGAAGTGTTGCGGGCGAATGCAGACGCCGATGCGAAAGCCCGCATCGTGCATGATCTTGAAGTAGGCGTCGTCCAACTTCATGCCGGCGTAGGGTAAACCCTTGGCCGAGATGACGCTTTCCATCTCCGGCGCTACCTGCGCTACGGCATCCGGGGCGCAGACATAGCTGGTGTCCTGAGGGAACTGTTCGCCTTCGATGTCCCACGTAATGGCGCCCTGCGCTCCCAGGAACTTGAGGTCTTCGACGTTTTTTGCCGCCTGCTGGAGCACGCGCTGTTGAAAGGCCGCGAGTCCCGTGGGTGTGTTGACGTCCACACCGGCCGGATCGCTGTCTGAAAAGTAACGGCGCGGGTTGGACGGAAAGCCGCCGGCATGATGCAGGTCGCCCTGCGGGGAGCTGGCCAGAAAGACCGTGCCGATCGGTTTGCGATCGCTCCAGTGAAGGGTCATCGGGTAGGCCTTTGCCCAGTTGCTGTAGGCGTCGGCGGCGAGAGTGTACACCGGTGTTTCCGGGGCGGCGAAGCGCAGCGAAAGACGGTAGGTGTCGGTTTGCCCGGGGCGAACGGGGCGCTCGTTGTGCGGCTGAAAGGTGGCCAAGCCATCGGGTACGGTGCCGCTGAGAAAGGCCGTGTAGGCGGTGCCGTTGTCGGTGGGGAAGAAGCCGGTGTAGAGCGGCTTGACCGCGTCAGGGGAGACGGCGACGACCTCACCTTTGCCATAATTGGCCGCCGTCACGCTGGGGCCCGTCGTGTTGTAGGCGAGCTGCGGAAAGGAGGCGCTGCCGAAATCGGCCGGCAGCGCCGGAAAGTGCAGGGCCAGCGGATACAGGGCCGCGCCGTCAAAGATCACGCCGGAGTTTGCCGCGTTCTGAGCCGTGACGATCAGATCCAGCGCGTCGCCATGTTGCAGGTACTGCAAGCGAACGGAACCCCAGGGATAGGTGTAGATCCAGCTGTGATCGCCGGCGTTCCAACGCTTCGCCGTGGCGGCTTCGCCCCAGCCGTAGGGGCCGTCGGTACGAGGCTTTCCGGCGATGTCGGTGCAGCGCATATGCCAGATGTGGAAGGCATCGGCGGGAACGGCCTTCACGTCTTCGAGCAGGGTGCCGTCATAGCTCAGGCGTTCCAGTCCATTTGGACCGAACGTCACCTGAAGGCCAGTCTGGGCAAAGCTTCTGGCGGGGAAGCAGGCCAACATGACACCGCAGCTAAGAGAGATCGCGATCGAAAGGCAAAGCCGGCGGAGGTTCATTGAGCGGGCTCCAGGGAGTGGAGGTAGTTGCCCACCGCCGCCGCGGCGTTCCGGCGGAAACGCTTCCAGGTGAACTGTTCGGCCGTGGCCCGCGCGGGCGCGCGCATCGCCTCCAGGGCGTCGCGATGTTCCAGGCACCAGGTGATTCGTTCGGCGAGCAGGTCGGGCCTGCGCGGTTCGACGATGAAGCCCTCCTTGCCCTCGGTGATCAGGTCGGGCGCTGCGGTGTGCGTGGTGGAGAGGATGGGCAGACCGCACGCCAGGGACTCCAGCAGGACCTGGGCAAAGCCCTCGGCGACGGACGGGAAGATGAAGAGATCGGCGGTTTGGTAGGCGCGGATCAGATCTTCGCTGCTGACGGAGGGGCGAATGTCGACGGCGAGACCGCTGTCGCGAAACAGGCTGAGGGAGTCGACGACGCGGCCGCAGATCGTGAGCTGCACGTCTTCGGGCTTGAACATCTGGAGCGCTTCGAGAAGATATTTGACCCCCTTACGCTGATTAATGCGGCCGACGAAAAGGAGCTGCAGCTTGGTCGAGCGGGACCGCGGCTCATCTGCGGGCCGGAAGCGCTCGAGATCGACACCGTAGGGGATCACGGAGACAGAGTCAAAGGAAGCACCGTTTTCGACCAGGCTGGCACGGGTAAAGCTGGAGGCCGCGAGAAAACGGGAAGCCATGCTGCTCTCGGTGACGAGATGCTCGAAATCTTCCTCGGGCAGGGCGAGCTCCCACTCCTGCCGGAGCGACTCGGCGCACTCCGGAAAGGCGTCGAGCTCCTCCTGCAGGATGCGGCGCACGGTTACGGGATGCGGATGGACCTGAAAGAGCATGGCCGGGCGGCCGTACTGGCGCATGGCGTCATAGCCGTAGTAGCTGTAGCTGACCAGACCTTCGCCGGAGCGGCGTGCCCAGCGTCCGGCGGCTCTGCCGAGTGCGGCGTCGGCGGTGCGGTGGGCGCGGCGGCGCAGATCGGCGGGAACGCTCCGCACATGCTCGGCCGCCAGGCAGAGCAGACCGCGGATGGCGTTTAGCCGCACCGAGCCGAACGGGAGGCCAGGGGCGCTGCGTTGCATCGCCTGACGATGGAGGGACGGCACGCGGCGAATCAGATCGTTCGGCAGCGGGGCATCTGCCGGCCAGAACAGGTCGGTGAACAGCCGGTCGAGCAGGCCATGTTCCTGGAGAGCCAGCGCCAGCTGATAGGAGTCACGCGCCCCGGCATGCACCACGACAGCTTTGCGGGACGGTTTCTCCGTCGAGGCAGGGGGAACGATGGCTGCCGAGGGCTGCGTCGATGATGCGGAAGAGCTTGTCATTCCCTGAAAGTGGCAATCCGGAGTCTGATGGGTTACGTAGTTCTCCATAGGGGATGAACGTAGGATACGCGGGTACGGATGCGCACCAGACCTAGTTCCTGCACGTCAGCTACTCCTTCCACATTACCGAAGGCGACCCGTTCGTACTCTATGGCATGGTGCAAAATAGGTGTCGTCCTCGTTGCGCAGGCATCCAAGATCCTAGAAGCCAGTCAAACCGCGTGAGGACAGAAACATAACTGCGGGGCCACGGGTTTAAAGGGTTGAGCTGTGATTGTCTGAATGTGGTCAGTGGTCGTTAGAAGGCGACGTAACTTTGCCGCGGTTCTGTGATGCTTATGAAGGATTTTAGATTTCCGATGAAATTGTTTCTTAGCGCCTTGCTGTTATGTCTGACCTGGAGTGCCGACGCACAGGTCCTGCAGCAGCGCCCTGTCACTCCGGAGCCTGAGTTCACCCTGGGTGTCGGCGACGAGTTGTCCGTCCACGTTGCGAACCTGGATGACATGCCGACCGCCCCAATGCGGATTGGGCCCAACGGTGCGCTGGACTTTCCCCTGGTCGGTCAGGTGCAGGCAAGCGGAATGACCATCACCCAGTTGCGAGCGGAGCTCTCTTCCAGGCTCAGCAAGTACATCAATACGCCGGATGTCACGGTGAATCTGGTGGAGAGCACCAGCCGGCCGGTCTCCGTGGTGGGTGAGGTGGTGAACCCGGGTGTGCGGCAGATGGTTGGACCGCAGCACCTGCTGGATGCGATCTCGATGGCTGGGGGCCTGAAGCCGGATGCCGGACCGAACGTGCTGATCACCCGTCAACCGCAGTGGGGCAAGCTGCAGGCGGGGGCGGTCTCCGAGGATCCGGCTACACACAGCTATTCGACCAAGCTGCCGCTGGATTCCCTGCTGGCTCTGAAGGCGCCGGAGAACAATATTCTAATGGAGCCGGGCGACACGGTCTCCGTCCCGCGGGCGGAACTGGTGTACGTGGTAGGTGACGTCAAGAAGCCGGGCGGCTTCGAGTTGACCACTCATAACACCATGGAACTGCTGCACGCCGTTTCGCTGGCCGAAGGTCTGATCCCCAATAATGCGGCCAGCCACGCACGAATCCTGCGGCCGGCGCCGAACGGAGATGGAGCGGTCTCGGAGATCCCCATCGATATTCCAAAGATTTTGGCGGGCAAAGATAGGGATGTACCGCTGTTTGCCAACGACATTCTGTTTGTGCCGCACAGCGGATTTAAGGCTGGTTCACAGCGAGCGATCGAAGCCGCCATCGGCCTGACCACAGGAATTTTGATTTACCACTAAATGGCAGCAAAGCGGACTGTAAGGGGAGCAAGACGTGGCAAAGGGAGCGATCAGGGTGAGGGAAGTGCGCGCTGTGGGAAGACCGCAGAGCAAGGGTCGGCGCATTCAGCCAGGCGCTGAAGAAGCGGCCGACACTGGGGGCAGCTTGCTGGAGGAGTATCTTCGCACGCTCAGCCGGCACCGCGTGTTGCTTGGGCTGTTTGCCTGTGCGGGGATCCTGCTGGCACTTTTGACCGGCTTCTGGACGTTGCCGGTCTATGCGACGCGTACCTCGCTGGACATTCGCTCGCTCAACAACGACTTCATGAATATGCGATCGGTGGCGCCCACCGGCGAGAACACGCCGGCCGAGGCAGACACCAATCTGCAAACCCAGATCAAGCTGCTGCAGAGCGACACGCTGGTGAACCAAACGGTGGACCACATGCTTTCGCAGCCCCATTCGGAGACGCTGGATCGCGAGGACATGTTCTCCCGGGTGCGCCGCGCCTTCCATCTGGGTCATCCCCAGCCGATCGCGTACCGGGAGGCCCTCGACGACGCCTCGCAGCACTTCAAGGTAAAGCCGCTTGGACTGACGCGGCTGGTGGAGATTAGCTGCGACGCCTGGAACGCTCAACTGGCGGCAGACTTCTGCAACAGCCTCATCTCCACCTACCAGCAGCAGGATCTGCAGGTGCGCAGCCAGGAGGCAACAGAGGTCAGCGGCTGGCTGACGCGGCAGGTGGCCGACATTCGTCAGCGTGTGCAGCAAACCCAGGGAGAGTTGGAGAAGGCCGTCGGCAATAACGGCCTGCGTCTCAGCCAGGCCAACACCAGCATCGGAGAACAGCGGCTGCAGGCGCTGCAGGGTGAGGTCGTGAAGGCGCAGGCCGATCGCATCGCCAAAGAAGCAGCCGCAGACCAGGACCGCAACGCGGCCTCCACGCCCGGTACCCTCTCCGAGGTGCAGCAGGATCCCGCGCACCGTGCGTACGAAATCCATCTAGCTGAGTTGAAAAGCCAGCTGGCCGCATTGACGCCGACCCTCACGGCGAACAACCCCAAGGTGATCGCTCTGCAACAGCAGATCCAGGAGGCGCAGACCGGGCTGCAGGCTACGGCCAGCAACAGCGTGGCGCGCGACCGGAACGATCTGCTGGCGGCACGGCACCGTGAAGAGCTGCTGACGCTGACCTACAACGCCGAGTTGGCGACGGTCTCCTCGGACCTGCAACAGTCGGCCAAGGTGAGTCTGCTGCGCAGCGAGATGGACTCCGAGCAGCAGCTGTATCAGACTCTGCTGCAGCGCGCCCGCGAGGCCGGCTTTGCCTCCGCCATGCAGGCCGCCACGATTCGGGTCATCGACCCCGCCCAGGTACCCCGGGTTCCCGCTTCCCCCCGTCGCTCGATGGAGTTTCTGGTTGGTCTCCTGCTGGGTCTGGTCGCCGGCATTGTGACCGCCTTCTATCGCGAACGGACGCAGAATGTGTTCCGCATGCCGGGTGAACTGATGCGCATACTCGACGTGCAGGAGCTGGGCGTCATCCCGGCCGGCGTGACCCAGGGACGCTCGTTCGCCTCGCCGAATCCTGGCGGTCTGCTCCGCATCGATGCGAGCGACCCCGATGCCGTCTCCGGCCCGGCAGTGGACATGACGCGCTGGGACGAGAAATTCTCTCTCGCAGCCGAAGCCTACTCGAATGCGACCTTCTCCATTCTGCAGGCCGGTGCGGGGCGGTCTTCACGGACGTATGCGGTCTCGAGCCCCAAGGTTGGCGAGGGTAAGACAACGATCACCTCGAACCTGGGTGTGGCGCTCAGCAAGGCCAAGCTCCGGGTGCTGCTGATCGATGGCGACCTGCGCCGGCCGAGCCTACACAAGGCTTTCGGCCTGACGCGCGGCCCGGGTATGCGGGATATCCTGCGTAATCGGCCGGTAAATGTGACGGAGTTGCCCAAGATGGGCCTGCTGCGTGAGACCGCCTTTCCCAACCTTTCCGTGATCACGGCCGGTTCGGGCGAGGAGGACAGCGTTGAGCTGCTGCACTCCGAGCGGCTGCCCAAGCTGCTGCATGAGCTCTCCGAAAACTTCGACATCGTGCTCATTGACACCCCACCGGCTTTGCACATGGTCGATACCCGCATGATCGCCCGCGCCTGCGACGGTGTGATCCTGGTGGTCCGTGCCTCGGTGACCACGTTGGATGAGGCGGCCAAGGCGCGCGACCAGTTTGACAGCGACGGCGTGCACCTGGTGGGCACCATCCTGAACGACTTCGATCCGCAGCGTCAGGGCTTCGGCGGCTACTACAAGGCCTATGAGCAATACCAAAAGCCTGCCGGCAAGGGTTCGGAGAAGGCGGTCAACGCGGCATGAGTCCCCTTGCAGGAGCCGAGCGCAGCGGCGCTTCGGAGCCGGTACCGGAGACACTCGGAGCCGCCGATCCGAACATCGAGGACTGGCCTCCGGTCGCCATGCCCGTGCTAGGCGTTGAAACGGCCGCTGTCGCCGCCGGCAGCGGCCTGGGGAACAGCGGTGAAAGGGTGCCATCCGGCGAATTACCCGATCAAGTCACCCGCAACGTGCTGACCGGGACCTCCGCCATGGGTGCCAGCGTCTTTCTGGAGCGCGGCGCGGGTTTTGTGGCCAACATCCTGGCATTCAGGCTGGGGGGTAGGGAGACCTTCGGGGCCTACTCCCTGGCCATCAACACGGCTACCAATATCTCCACCTATGCTGCCGGCGGGATCGGTGCGACCGCGGCCCGGTTCTCCGGCAAGTACCCCCGCCACTCCCGCGGATATCACAGCCTGATCAGTGCGTTAGCGATCGTCTCCGCTGTCTCGGCCTCCATCGCTGCGCTGGCCATCTGGTTTGGCGCTGGACCCATCGCGCGGCTTCTGCACAATGAGAATCTGACCACCCTGTTGCGTTGCGCCTGGGTTTCGGCGGCGGGCGTGGTTCTGCTGGAGTGCGCGCGTGGCTTTCTAGTGGGACAGCGGTTTGTGGCGGCCCTGTTGACCATGTCTGTCACGGTAGGCGCGGGTATGGTGTTCCTGCTGCCCTACGCGGCCCATCAGCACCGCCCGGCGACGATGGTGGAGCTGCAGGGAATCATCTCCCTGGTCGCGGTGGCCCTCTGTTATCTACTCGGGAAGCGCTTCGGTTGGCGTATGCCGTCGGATCCGGCGACCCGCGAGCCTCTGGCCCCGGTGCTCAAGGAGGTCTGGTCGTTCGGACTGATTCAGCTGGCCGGCCTGGTGGGGCTGAACCTCTCCGGCTGGTGGGCGACGGCGCTCGTGGCTCGCGGGGACACCACGCTGGTGCAGATGAGCTTTCTTACCATCGCCAACCAACTTCGCAATCTCGTCAGTCTGCCGCCGAGTCTTCTTACCGAGGGCAGCTATGCCGTGATGGCAGACCCGACGCACGAGGAGTCGCAAACCCCGCAGCGGGTGATGGCGCTGTGCACCTTTGGGGCGCTGAGCGTCTCTGTCCTTTTGGGATTAATCGGCATCACGCTGGTACCGTGGGGTTTGGCGCTGCTGTACGGAAAAAATTCAGCCGGTGCCGGCGCGGCCGTGGCGGTGGCCCTGGCAACGGCCGTGTCGCACATGGGGACAGCGCCGGCCTCGGCTCGCCTCACCATCGTGTCCATCCGCTCCACCGCCGTCATCAACACCCTCTGGGCGGTCTTTGTGGCCATCGCGGCAACACTCTTTCTGCTGCACGGCGGCAACGCCTGGATTGCAATGGCGATCTATTTCAGCGCGCATGCCGTGTCCTCCACCCTGGCCATGCTGGCCTTGAAGCGCTGGGATAACCTGCCCGCCGGCCTGTTGCCGCTCTTTGCCACCTCGCTGCTCAGCATCGGCGGCGCCGCGGCCCTCTCGTTGTGGCGAGGCTTCAGTGACAACATGGGATTGCCCACGCTGTTGATCGCGGCCATTCTTCTGGCCACCGTGGCCGCGCTGTACGGCTTTGGCCGCCGTTACCAGTGGCTGCCGCCCCGTCACGTGTACGCGAAACTGCTGGACCGGCTTCCACTGGTGGCATCCTGGAGGGCTCGGCATGTTTGAGTTCATGCTCTTTGCCGCTGCTTGCATCGCCCTGCTGGGGTTGATTGCGGCCTTTGACGGCAGCCGCGACGTCTTTCATCCGCTGGTCTTTATTGCCCCGATGATGGCGTTTCTGTATGGCTGGATGCCGTGGAAGCTGCTGCAGCAGGACGGCCTGTCGCGCTTCTTCGATGGCGACCAGCTGCGCCACGTGCAGCTACTCAACCTCCTCGGCGTGCTCGCCTTTGTGGGATCCTGCCTGCTGGTGGGAACGCGCGTGAAGCGGCCCCGGGCGGTGTCACGGCCGCTGCCGGAGCGCACGGCGCAGCGGCTGCTGATCGGCGGCGCTGTGCTTGGCAGCATCGGGCTGCTGTGCTGGGGAATCACCATTGTGAATGTCGGCGGCTTTGAGCAGGCCTTCAGCACATCGTATTCGGGAGGCTGGGATCCCAGCGGCTATGTGCGCGACGGCAGTTTGATGCTGCTGCTGGGGGTGCTGCTGGCGCTCAACGCGATCTCCGGCGGCGGCCCCAAACTGATCGGCATTCTGGAAGTGGTGCTGTTCGGAACACCCTGGCTGATCAGCGCGCTGCTCATGGGGCGCCGCGGACCCACCTTCGGTCTCTGCATCATTTTGCTAATGGGCTGGTACTTCAATCGCTCGAAGCGGCCGCCAATTTTGCTGATTGTCGCAGGCGGCGCCTGCCTGGGCTGGCTGGTGCTGTTCCTGGTAACCAACCGGAGTCAGCTCTATCTTGGCTCCGACTTCAAGATGAACGACGACGTAAGCCACATCGTGGACACGCCCGATACCGGCAATGAATTCATCTATGGCACCGGAACGGTGCTGAGCTCCGAACGCCGGGATCATTATTTCTGGATGCGCCGCTATATGGCGGAGATCCTCGTGCGGCCGATCCCGAGTGCAATCTGGCCAACGAAATATGAGGACTTCGGCGTCCCCGAGCTGCTGTTCAACGCGGGTACGGGTGAAGGTTTCGGCGACACCCTGGGTTGGGTGGGTGCTGTGGGGTCTGCCCCGGGCCTGGTCGCGGATCTTTTCGTGGAGGTCTGGTGGCTGGCCATCGTCGCGATGGCGGCGCTGGGCTGGTTGTACGGCTTTGTCTGGAAGCGGGCGGTCCTGCGCGGAGGTCCATGGGCGACGCAGTTCACGATCCTGAGCTGCCTTTCGATCTATCTCGTAATGCAAACCGTGGAGGCGATCCTGTTCCGCACGTTGATGCTCTCGATTCCGGCATGGATCGTGTGGCGTTGGGCGCAGCAGCCGGTGCGGGTGAAGGTGCGCAAGCGCCTGGTGGGCGGCAGGCTGCAACGTGGTCCTTTGCCGCGTCTGCGGCCCTCGTCCGTGACGATGGCTTCCACGGTCACGTCCAGGATCTCGGCCAATCTCTCTTCTTCTCCCGTGGAGGCGCGCCATGTCTAACCCCCGCATCCAGCGCGGCTGCGAGGTCGCCGTCATCTGGATCGATTGGTATGCCTACCACGTGGCCCGCTTTCGCGGTCTCAATCAGGTGCCGCTGCTGGCCGGCAAGGTCGCCGGGATCGAACTCGTCTCTGGCGTGGGGGTACACCCCGGTCTGCGCTTTCGCGAGGATCTGCCCGAGGAGCTGAGGGTAGAGACCTTGATGCCGGGCGTGAGCTGGAGTTCCGCCAGCAAGATCGGCATGGCCAAGCTGCTTTGGAAGCGGCTGGATGCATTGAAGCCCGGCGTCGTTCTGGTGCCGGGCTACTACACGCTGCCGGCAATCGCCGCGGCCGTGTGGGCCCGGGTGCACGGACGCTCCAGCGTGCTGATGACCGAAAGCACGGCCTTCGATCACAAACGCAAGTTCATGCGTGAGCTGTTGAAGAAGACCGTCATCCGCCTGCTCTTTAACTGGGCTGTCACGGGCGGTAAGGCGCATGTGCGCTACCTCGAACAGCTCGGCTTCCCGAAGAGCCGCATCACCGGCTTCTATGACGTAGTGGACAACGACACGATCCAGGCCGGAACGGCGATCTTCCGCCAGCGTGCCGCACGCTCACTGCCGCAAAAGCCGTCGTTCCTCTTTGTCGGCCGGCTGGCGGAGGAAAAGAACGTGGAGCTCCTCTTGCGCAGCTGGCTCGCCTACCGTGTTCAGGGCGGAACCTGGCCGCTGGTGCTGGCGGGCGACGGCCCCTGCGGTGAGGTGCTGCGGGCGGCAGCGGCAGCTTCGCCGTTTGCCGCGGATGTACGGTTTCCCGGTTTGTGCAGCGCCAAGGAGCTGCTGCCGCTCTACGCCGGCGCGGGCTGCTTCGTGTTGCCGAGCAGCCGCGAGCCGTGGGGCCTGGTGGTGAACGAGGCCATGGCAGCGGAGCTTCCTGTGCTGGTGTCGAACCGTTGCGGTTGCTGTGAAGATTTGCTGGCCGAGGGCGAGAACGGCTTCAGCTTCAGCCCGGAAGATGAGCCGCGCCTCACGGCGCTGCTGTTTCAGATGGAGCATCTCTCCGTGGAACAGCGGGGCCACATGGGACTTCGTTCGGCGCAAATCATAGCCGGGTATACGCCGCTCGGCTTCGGCCGTGCCGTGGCCTCCATTGTCCGCCGCGACGACCGGGCAGACCGCCTGCATCTGCTGCCGGAGGTCGCACCATGAGTGCCACATTCACGCCGGAACGGGATCTGCAAGAGCCGGCTCCCGCAGGCGGTCCTTTGGGACGGGCCCCGAGCCGCTGGCTGGCGGTGGTGAGCCACACCGACCCACGCTACGGCGGCCTGAGTACAGCCGTTCCACGGTTGGGGCTGAGCCTTGCCGGCGCCGGCTACCAGTTCTCCCTCGCGGCCTTTTGCGCGCCCGGCGAGGCCGTCCGCCCGGAGGGCTACATCGACGCGCAGGTGAGTTTCTGGCCGACATCCCGCCGGCAGTGGCTGCAATCCTCGGCGCTACGCCGGAACTTCGCTGAGACCCTGAAGGCTGCCGACGGTGTACATATTCATGGATTGTGGGAGATGAGTACGGCCGTAGCCAGCCGCCAGTCGCGTCGTGAGCGCCGGCCCTACGTGCTCTCGGCTCACGGCATGCTTGAGCCTTGGGCTCTGGCCAACAAAGGCCTGAAGAAGAAGCTGTACGCCGCCGTGCTGGAAAAGGCCGATGTGCGCCAGGCTGCCTGTCTTCATGCGCTCACCGTGGCTGAAGCGCAGCAATATCGCGAGTTCGGCGCGCGCGGGCCCATTGCCGTGGTTCCTAATGCGGTCGAAGTTCCAGCCGAGCGCTCGTCGGAGCTCTTCTTGGAGAGGTTTCCGACTCTGCGGGGCAGACGGCTGGTGCTGTTTTTAGGCCGACTGCACCCGAAGAAAGGTCTGGATCTGCTGGCGGAGGCCTGGCTGCGCGTTGGACGCGAGCATCCGGAGGCGGTGCTTGTGCTTGCCGGCCCGGACAGCGAGGGAACGCAGGCAAAGCTCGAAGCGCGGCTCGCAAGTGAAATCGCCGCCGGACGTGTGGTCTTTACCGGGATGCTGAGCGGGCCGATGAAGTGGAGCGCACTCGCCGCGGCGGAGTGTTTCACCCTGCCCTCCTTCTCGGAGGGCCTGAGCATGAGTGTGCTGGAGGCCATGGGCGCGGGTGCGCCGGTGCTGATCACGCACGCCTGCCACATGCCGGAAGTAACCGCGGCGGCTGCCGGCTGGGAGATCGACGCCCGAGCTGAACCCCTCGCCGACACGCTGCATCACATGCTCAGCCAAACAACCGAAGCCAACCGTGCGACCGGAGCCTCGGGGGCGCGGCTGGTCGCTGATCGATACAGCCCCGCGCGCGTTGCGGATCAGATGGGTGCGCTGTACGAATTTGCCCTGCATGGCCGGCGACCGGGCAGCCTTGTGATCCTTGATGAGGCCGGACGATGAAGCTCGTCGAGCTGCGACGGTATGACAACTCGTGGTATGACCCAGGGGGTTCCGTCGTCAAACGGGTGCTTTGGATGCTGCTAGGTCAGCCGCTGTTCGGCTCGGCGTGGTTGCCCGGCTCGGCGCTGCGTGTGCGTCTGCTGCGGACCTTCGGAGCACGTATTGGGGAGCGCGTGGTGATCAAGCCTGCGGTGCGGGTGAAGTATCCCTGGCACCTGGAGATTGGCGACGATTGCTGGATCGGGGAAGACTGCTGGATCGACAATCTGACCACCGTGCGGATCGGCTGTAACGTCTGTGTATCGCAGGGAGCCTATTTTTGTACCGGGAACCACGATTGGAGCGATCCGCGCTTCGGCCTGCGCATTCAGTCGATCGAGTTGGGGGAGGGTTCCTGGGCGGGTGCCAAATCGCTCCTGACCCCCGGCACTGTTCTGGGCAGCTATGCCGTCGCAGCCGCGGGTTCGGTTGTGCGCGGAACCATCCCGGCCTTTGAGGTGCACGCCGGCAATCCAGCTCAGTTTGTGAAGCTTAGGGCCATCCGCGAAGCCGTACGGGACGTATAAGAGGTAGTTCGTTCATGAGAATTCTCTTCATCAATCAGTTCTTCTGGCCAGACTCCTCGGCGACCAGTCAGCAACTCACGGATCTGGTCGGGGCGTTGGCGGTACGCGGGACCGACGTCGCCGTGTTGTGCGGGGAGGGCGGCTATGCAGCCGCTGCCGGGAGCACACCGCCACCGGCCGAGGTGCATCGGGTGCGCGCCCTGCCGTTTGCGCGCGGCCGGCTGGGCCGAGTGTTTTCGTACCTGTCGTTCTATGTCACGGCCTTCGTTAAGGCGCTCACCGTGCGGCGTGCGGACCTGGTCGTCTCCATGACGACACCGCCCCTGATCTCGGTGCTGGGGGCGGCTCTGAAGTTGCTCCGCGGATCGCGGCACTTCATCTGGGAGCAGGATCTCTACCCCGAAATCGCCGTCGATCTCGAGTACCTTAAGGCCGGCGGCCTCACCCATCGAATCACCGGAATGATTGCCGACGCCGTGCGGCGGCAGGCGGACGGCATCATCGTGCTGGGGCCGTGCATGCGTGATCGCCTGATCGCACGGGGCGTGGCAGCGGACAAGATCCACATCGCCGAGCACTGGGCCTCGAGCACCGCGATTCAGCCCATGCTGCGGCCGGCCTACCCAGCGAATTCGGCAAATTACGAATACTACGATAGCCCAGCCGATCTGGTGGTGCTCTATTCAGGAAACCTCGGCATGGCGCATGATCTCGGCACCATCCAGGGCGCGATCGCCAACTTGCGGCAGGACAGCCGGATCCGCTTCCTATTCGCCGGTACAGGGGATAAGCGGCAGGTGCTCGCCGACTTCTGCCGGAGCGAAGGCATCGAGTCTGTGGAGTTTCGGCCATTCGTCGCGCGCGACCGCCTGAGTGAAGGCTTGGCCGCTGGGGACATCGGCCTGGTTACGCAGCGGGACGTCTCCTGCGGCGCGCTTGTGCCGAGCAAGGTGTACGGCATTCTGGCCGCCGGTCGCCCCCTGTTATTCATCGGGCCGGCGCAAGCAACACCCGCTTTGCTCATCGCGCGGCACCAGTGTGGTTGGCGGGTGGATTGCGGCGACGTGCAGGGGGCGACAGAACTACTGCAGTTCCTGGCGGCGCATCCGGAGACGGTAAAGGCTGCCGGCGCGCGGGCCCGTGAAGCGCTGGTTCGTTTCTACGACCTGCCGCAAAGTGTGAACCGTATTGCTGACATCCTGGGGGCAAGTACGCCTGCCTCCACCGTATCTCCCCAGATGGACCTGCAACCGATCGTTTGATTTGCTTCTCTGCCGCAGCCGCTTGCGACGAGGTACACCATGTTTGTTCTGCTGTTTCTTGGATTCTGCTCTTTCTTGCTTTGCCTTGCCCTCACGCCCCTGTGCAGGGATCTCGCGATCTGGGCAGGGATGGTCGACAAACCGGACACCGACCGCAAGTTCCACCTGCGCGAGGTACCCCGTATCGGCGGCGTGCCCATCGTGGCGGCCTGCGCCGGCTCGTTTATTCTGCTGAAGCTTTTCTTCGGTGCCAGGGGACAGCTCCATATTCAACACAGCGAGATCTTGCACGCGATCGTTCCGGCAGCAGGTATCGTCTTCGCAACCGGGCTGATCGACGATCTGATCGGCCTCAAGCCATGGCAAAAGCTCGCCGGTCAGGTTGTGGCCGCCAGTGTGGCGATCTCTTTCGGTGTGCGGCTTTCCACCGGTCATTTCGCTCCGATCTTCGGCATCGTCGCCAGCATGGTTTGGCTGATCTGCTGCACCAACGCGGTCAATCTGATCGATGGCATGGACGGTCTGGCGTCGGGTGTCAGCCTCTTAAGCACGCTGACTATGCTGGTGGTCGCCCTGATCTTCGGCCGTTACGGTCTGGCTCTGGCCACCGTTCCGCTGGCGGGCGCTCTTCTGGCATTTCTGCGTTACAACTTCAGCCCCGCCTCGGTTTTTCTTGGCGATTGCGGCAGTCTGACCGTCGGGTTCCTGTTGGGATGTTTTGGCCTGGTGTGGAGTCAGCATACCGTCAGCCTCGTGGGCCTGGCCGCGCCCTTGATGGCGCTCGCCCTTCCCCTGACGGACGTGGGCCTGGCCATCGTCCGGCGTTTCCTGCGCAGCGCTCCGCTCTTTAAAGGCGACCGCGGACATATTCATCACCGTGTTCTGGCTCTCGGCTTTTCCACCTCCCGCGCGGCGCTGATTTTGTATGCGGCCTGCTGCGCGGGGGCGGTCCTGGCCTTGGTCGTCAGCGTGAACCAGCGGGCCTTCGGCTGGTCCGGCATCGTGCTCTTCTTCATCCTGCTGGGCTTCGGCATCAAGCGTCTGGGCTACATTGAATTCAGCGCTGCCCGCAAGATGCTTTCAGGCTCCTCGATCCGCCACGCCGTGAAGGAGGAGGTCAAGCTGGAAGAGCTCCGCCTGGCGCTGCAGGACGCGCGTTCCGTGGAGGGTTGCTGGCAAATCTTGCGCGTGACCTGCCGGGAGCTGAGCTTTTGCTCGGCGGAGCTCCGGGTCGGCGGCACGGATTATTTTGAGGAGTTCTTTCGGGCTTCTGACGCCGAAGCTTGCGACATCGAACTCACCCTGGGGCAGGCAGGCTGGCTGGTCTTGAGGCACAGCACGGAGCAGGACTCCCCAAGGATGTCGATGGCGGTTCTAAACGAACTGCAATCCTCGCTGCGCTCCAAGCTGATGGAGCTGCAAGTCCACCCTAGGCAGGTCACGGTGAGTACCTCGGCGGCGTGACCTTAGCAGGGAAAGCAGGCATCGAGGATGCCTATCGTCTTCCGCTGAAGATGTCTCGCTTAAACCGCTGGAGATGTCTCGCCTGCACAATACCGCAAGGGACGAAAGGGCAGCCTAGAAGCCCTGAAGCCTGGCTTCGACGACGAAGCGCTGGGGTGCCGAGCCGATGTAGTGGAACGGGTAGCACGTGATCAGGGTCATTTGCGGCACCTGGCCCATATCCAGCACGTCCACGTCCGCGGGGGTAACGATCTTCGTCGACTCCACGATGTAGGTGTAGGTGCCCTCAGCCGTCACCACCTGCATTTTCATGCCTGCGTGGATACCCGCGAGTGGCCGAAAATAGGTGTCGCGATGGGCGGCAACGACGAAGTTCCCCAGGCCGCCCGGCATGGCTGTCCCACGGACGTGGCCGGCGCCCATCATCAGGGACTCATCGTCATCATTATCGACGATTGGTGTCGAGAGCCGGAGCGCCGGGATGTTCAACTCTCCCAAAACCTGGTTGGGATCGCTCACCGGCTTGACCTTCGAGGTCGGCGCCCAGCCTGTAGGCGTTAATCTGGCAGCAGGAAGAGCGCGCGTCGACGCGACAAGGTCATTTGCGGCTCGCTGCGCGGACAGCGCCTCCACACCGTCATAAAACAGTGTGGAGGTGCACGCAAGCCCCAGGCCCCAGGCCGCAAGCTCGGCGATCCGCAACGACCTTCGCACTAGCTGCGGGCTCCGAACCGCCGTTTGATGCTGAGGCTACCCGCCAGACCCAGGGACAGCAGACCAGTGAGGGCAATGATCGGCAAGCTGGAGGCGGTGTGAGGGAGTTGCTTCACCGCCGGACGGATATGCGGGCGAGCATTGCTGGCCACCTGCACAGGCGCCGCGGGCGCTGCTGCTGCCGGGGAGGCATTTTGGTACGGCTGCGGCGCGGCGGCCGTCTCCGTGGTGCCGCTGACGGCCCCGGCAGAGGTGGGCGCCTGATAACGAGCGGCCTGAATGCCGGCCGGGGCACCCGGCTGAACGGCGGTCGGCGTCAGCATCCAAAGTGTTACTTCGTTCATGTCTGTCTGCGTAAGCTGCGGTAGCTTGGGACGTCCCTCGGAGGCGGGATCGACCGCCATCACCTTTACGCCATTAGCCTTCGCCAGGGTGACGGCGTCGCCCTTCGGGTAGACGAACTCCACGACAGGACCGTTGGCGAATGCAAAGCCGCGCAGGGTGGGTTTGCTATTCAAGCCGGTGCCGAACAGCACGGGACCCGCTCCCGAGCCGGCCAACGCGGAGTTCGGATAGGCAAGCAACGTCGCGATATTCTGGCTGCCCGACTTCTGCAGTTGCACGATGATGCGGTCGTTCAAATGATCGGCGACCCGGATGGTATAGCTGCCGGCCGAGAGGGAGACGCCGGGGGCCTCCGTCTTCTGACTGAGCTGAAGCGGTGCGGACGCGGTTTGTGCCTGGGTCAGAGAAGCGCTGGATAAAACGATGGCAGGGATCGCAGCAAAAACGGAAAGCCTCATACGTGCTCCTTCGAAACGGTTCGGTTGCATCGTTAGGACGCCTGTTGGGAGTCGCAGCGATACCCGCCGTCGGTTTTTGCCGACATACGTGTAACGAGTGTCACCCAAAGGATGGATTTACACAAAGTATTCTGTGGCGTCTGCAGGCAACGCCGCCACTAGATATCGCGTAGCAAATCCGAGAGGCTCAACTGAAAGCCCAACGCCATCACCTCCAGCATGGGAAGTGAGATGGATTTTCGTCCCCGCTCCACGTCGGAGATGTAGGTGCGGTCTATGCCGAACTCGACAGCCATCCGCAGCTGCGTCATATTGTGGTCACGACGCAGTTGCCGAAGTCGCAGGCCGAAACGGCTGCTTACATCCACTCGCGGCAGGGTGTTGACCGGTCGGAGCGCCTGCTGCCTGGCCCGTTGGGAGAGGGCGTGGGGAACGGAGGGAACGCCGGAAACAAGATGAGTGCCATGCATCTGCAACTCCATGAACTCCATAAACTCCATCGATCAAAGTACGGGCGCCGTACTTCATCGCGTACTGAGAGGGCCCACGCGCTATGCGAACAACCGGGGCCGAACAACCAGACCAAACTATAGGTCGAACGACCGGCTGCGGATCAGCTTGGCACATTTTTCAGGCAACGGCGACACGATCTTGGAAGCATCTTGGAAAAAAGTAGTTCCGCGCTCATATCCATTGACTTTGGTACCCATATCGTTGGGTACGATCGTGACGTAGAGCTGGTACCGAACCCTTCTTCAGATGGCCAATCCGGCGGGGGGCCGTGGTACGTTCTCATAGGGTCGGTACTGAGAGTCTGGATTGTGGAGTTGGTTTTGAAGAAGGCACTAATCACCGGCGTAACCGGTCAGGATGGCGCGTACCTTGCAGAGTTCCTCCTGGGCAAGGGTTATGAGGTACACGGAATCAAGCGCCGTACCTCGCTATTCAATACAGCCCGTGTGGATCACCTCTATGAGGACCCGCACGCCTCAGAGCGCCGCTTCATTCTGCACTATGGCGACATGACGGACTCTTCCAGCCTGCTTCATATCATGGAGAAGGTGCAGCCGGATGAGGTCTACAACCTCGCGGCCCAAAGCCACGTGAAGGTCTCGTTCGAGGAGCCGGAGTACACGGCCAACTCCGACGCTCTGGGTGTCCTGCGGCTGCTGGAAGCCATGCGCACCCTGCACCTGAACCAGACACGGTTTTACCAGGCCTCCACCTCCGAGCTGTACGGTCTGGTGCAGCAGATTCCGCAGACGGAGAAGACCCCGTTCTACCCGCGTTCGCCCTATGCCGTAGCCAAGATGTACGGCTACTGGATCACGGTGAACTACCGCGAGGCTTACGGCATGTACGCCTGCAACGGAATCCTCTTCAACCACGAGTCTCCTCTGCGGGGCGAGACCTTTGTGACCCGCAAGATCACCCGCGGCCTGGCGCGGATCAAGGTCGGCCTGCAGGACAAGCTGTACCTGGGCAACCTGGACGCCAAGCGCGACTGGGGCCATGCCCGTGACTACATCGAAATGCAATGGCTGATGCTGCAGCAGGACCAGGCCGAGGATTACGTCATCGCCACCGGCCAGCAGTACAGTGTGCGGGAGTTTGTGCAGCGCTGCGCGGGGAAGCTCGACATGGATCTGCGCTGGTCGGGGGAAGGGCTGGAGGAGAAGGCGATCGATCCGCAAGGCAATGTAGTCGTCGCGGTCGATCCGGCCTACTTCCGGCCTACCGAGGTGGAGACCTTGCTCGGGGACGCGACCAAGGCGCGCGAACAGCTCGGCTGGACGCCGCGGACAACCTTTGAACAGCTGGTTACCGAGATGGTGGACGCCGATCTGAAATCGGCCGAGCGTGACGCCCTCGTCCGGCGCCACGGCTACGACGCCTACAACGTCAGGGAAAGCTGATCCATGCTGCGTTCCGACACTCGAATCTATGTCGCCGGCCATCGCGGGCTGGTTGGTTCCGCGATCATGCGCGGTTTGCAGATGGCCGGTTACCGCCAACTGATCACGCGTACGCACGCCGAATTGGATCTGACCGACGCTGCGGCGGTTCGGACATTTTTTGAGACGGAGCGCCCGGAGGCCGTTGTGCTGGCGGCGGCCAAGGTCGGCGGCATCCTCGCCAACGACACCTACCCCGGGGATTTCTTGCGGGACAACCTCGAGATCCAGCTCAATGTCATCGAGTCCGCCCGCCAGACCGGCGTCGAACGGCTGATGTTTCTCGGCTCCAGCTGCATCTATCCCAAGATGTGCCCGCAGCCCATCAAGGAGGAGTACCTCCTGACGGGGCCGCTTGAGCCCACCAACCGCGCCTACGCGTTGGCCAAGATCGCCGGTGTGGAGATGTGTTGGGCCTACAATCGGCAGTACGGCACCCGCTATATCGCTGCGATGCCCTGCAATCTGTACGGCACAGAGGACAACTTCGATCTGCAGAACTCGCATGTGCTGCCGGCGCTGATGCGCAAGGCGGTAGAGGCGAAGCGATCCGGGGCCGCGAGCCTGGGCGTATGGGGCACCGGTACGCCGAAACGGGAGCTGCTGCACGCCGACGACCTCGCAGCAGGCGTCATCTTTCTGCTGGAAATGAACGACAGCGCCTACGGCCAACTCCTGACGGCCGACCACCCGCCGCTGGTGAACATCGGCACGGGAGAGGATGTCAGCATTCGCGAACTTGCCGAGCTGGTCTGTGCGGCGGTCGGCTTCACAGGGGAACTCGCCTTTGATTCGTCCAAGCCTGACGGCACGCCTCGGAAGCTGATGGACATCTCGCGGATGCACTCTCTCGGTTGGCACCACCGCATTCCGCTGGCGGACGGCCTTCGCATGGTTTACGAGAGCGTGCAGTCACGGCTCTAGAGAATCCACGCGCCCCCGCGCAGCAGGTGGGCACACTTCGCGGCCTTCTCTATAGATGCGGTGCCATGGTCATGAAGCCGACATGGCAGATGTGGACGTAGACCGGTGAGTTCATCGAAGGCATGTGCCCGGTGCAGAAGGACGGCAAAAGGGGCATCATCAACACCGCAGATGCGAGCCTTTTGCCGGCCACCTAAGTTGCCATGAAGAGCTTGATCGAGGGCTCCTCTTCAGCCAAGGATGGCAGGCCGCAGGTCCCCGCCTGGCAGCACGGAGTTCGCGGAGAATGTAAAAACTTTTCAGGGTTCTAATCGCGACGTTTGAATCACCTTTTGGTATTGAGTCGTGAGTATGCGCATTATGCGGCTGATACGACCGTAAAACAGTGCAGCCTCGAAAGGAGCGGGTTTAACCGGTCCCTTCGAGGCTGCTTGGTTCGGGTGTTGAAAGTTAGGCCAGGTCGAAGCGGTCCAGATTCATGACCTTCGTCCAGGCTGCGACAAAGTCTTGCAGGAAGACTGGCTGTGAGTCGCTTTGGGCGTAAAACTCGGCGAGCGCCCGAAGCTGAGAATTGGAGCCGAAGACGAGATCGACCACGGTTCCGGTCCACTTCAGTTCGCCGGTAGTGCGGTCACGGCCTTCGAGAACGCCCATCTCGGTTGCCGACTTCGTCCACTTGGTAGCCATATCCAGCAGGTTGAGGAAGAAGTCGTTGGTGAGGGTTTCGGGCTGTTTGGTGAAGACACCGTAGGGGGTGTTGCCGAAGTTGGCGCCGAGCACACGCAGGCCGCCGACAAGCACGGTCATCTCGGGTGCGGTGAGGTCGAGAAGGTTGGCCTTGTCCAGCAACATCTCGGCGGCGACGGCTTCGTGGCCCTTGCGGGTGTAGTTGCGGAAGCCGTCCAGTTTGGGTTCGAGGGCGTCGAAGGACTCGACGTCGGTCTGGGCCTGGGTGGCGTCGGTGCGGCCGGGCGTGAAGGGAACCTCGAGGTCATGGCCGGCCTTCTTTGCCGCTGCCTCGATACCCGCGGAGCCGCCGAGAACGATGAGATCCGCGAGAGAGATCTTCTTGCCATTGGGCTGGCCGGCGTTGAACTCCTTCTGGATGGGTTCCAGGGTTTCGAGGATGCGGGCGAGCTCGCCGGGCTGATTGACCTCCCAGTACTTCTGCGGCTCGAGGCGGAGACGCGCGCCGTTGGCGCCGCCGCGCTTGTCGCTACCGCGAAAGCTGGAGGCAGAGGCCCACGAGGTGCCGACGAGCTGCGAGATCGACAGTCCGGAGGCGAGAACCTTAGCCTTAAGGGCTTCGACGTCCGCCTCATTGACGAGTTCATGATCGACGGCAGGAAGGGGATCCTGCCAGATCAGGGTCTCCGTGGGAACGAGCGGGCCGAGGTAGCGCGACACCGGACCCATGTCACGATGGGTGAGCTTGAACCAGGCGCGAGCGAAGGCATCGGTGAACTCGGCGGGATTGTCGTGAAAGCGGTGGGCGATTTTGTTGTAGGCCGGGTCTGCGATGAGGGCGATGTCCGTGGTGAACATCATGGGCGGATGGCGCTTGACGGGGTCCTGCGCGTCCGGAACCAGGTCGGCGGCCTCATTGTTCTTGGGCTTCCATTGGTGTGCGCCGGCGGGGGACTTGGTGAGCTCCCAATCGTATTTGAAGAGGTTCTCCCAATAGCCGTTGTCCCAGCGGGTGGGGTAGGCGGTCCATGCGCCTTCCAGGCCGCTGGTGATGGTGTCGGTTCCCGCACCCGATCCGAAGGTGTTGTTCCAGCCGAAGCCCTGCTCCTCGAGGTCAGCCCCTTCCGGCTCCGTGCCAAGGTAGTCGCCGGGGTTGGCCGCGCCGTGGGCCTTGCCGAAGGTGTGTCCGCCGGCGATAAGTGCAACGGTCTCCACGTCGTTCATCGCCATGCGGCCAAAGGTTTGGCGGATGTCGCGGGCGGACGCGAGCGCGTCGGGGCGGCTGTTCGGGCCTTCCGGGTTCACATACACCAGGCCCATCTGGACGGCGGCGAGGGGGTTTTCGAGCTGCCGGTCGCCGGTATAGCGCTGGTCGTCAAGCCACTTGCCCTCGGGTCCCCAGTAGATATCCTCTTCGGGCTCCCAAACGTCTTCGCGTCCACCGGCGAAGCCGAAGGTCTGGAATCCCATCGACTCGAGCGCCACGTTGCCGGTGAGGATGATGAGGTCAGCCCAGGAGAGACTCTGGCCGTACTTCTGCTTCACGGGCCAGAGCAGGCGACGGGCCTTGTCGAGGTTGGCGTTGTCAGGCCAGCTGTCGAGGGGTGCAAAGCGCTGGGCGCCGGTGCCCGCGCCGCCACGGCCATCTGTAATGCGATAGGTGCCGGCGCTGTGCCACGCCATGCGAATAAAGAAGGGGCCGTAGTGCCCGTAGTCGGCGGGCCACCAGGACTGCGAGTCGGTCATGACGGCGCGGAGGTCCTGCTTGACGGCCTCTAGATCGAGCGTCTTGAAGGCCTCGGCGTAGTTGAACGACTTCGGGGCGGGCTTCGCGTGCGGATTGTTCAGAGGAGAGCTCTGGTTGAGAACTTTGAGGTTGAGCTGGTTGGGCCACCAGTCCGCGTTGGCCTTGGCTCCGGCCATGGTCGTGGTGCGCGGTGCGCCCAGATACGGGCACTTCGCGGCGGCGGAAGGGGCCTGCGCCTGATTGCCGGGCATCGGTTCGCCGACGGCGTGGTCGAATTCATGGGTGGGTTGCTGGCTCATGGATTGTCTCCTCGTACTCTGTTGATGTGTGGGTGTGGACCAACCTGGTCCGGCCTGACGGTCTTTTTAACGTGGGCTGGGCGTCGAGACGCTTAGGGAGTTGGGCGCAACAACGCCTGTGGCACAGGTTGCGCAGAGGCCGCGGAAAATGAGCTCAGATTCACGCAGGACGCGTTTGCCGAAGGAGGCGGGAACGGGTGGGAGCATACCGGTCCACTCAACATCCTCAACCGTGCCGCAGCGGTCACAGATGAAATGGTTATGGCGGATGCCTTTGGCGTCGAAGCGCGCTGAACGACCTTCGGCAGCGACCTCGCGGACAAGGCCGGCCTGCACCAGATCGCGAAGGTTGTTGTAGATGGTGGCGCGCGAGGAACGTGGGTCTAAGTGATTTACGGCTTCAAAGATGTCCACGGCGGTGGGATGGCTGTTGTGCTCCAGCAAAAAGACCATGACGGCGTAACGCTGTCGGGTGCAGCGGAGGCCGCGCTCTTCGAGGGCCTGCCGGATCTGGTCTGCAACCAACATAAAATTAGACTAACTCTAAAATGGGATAAACGCTAGCTTGCCGTCGGCCTTGGGCACCGGGACACATTGCCATTTGCCCTCGTGTACGAGATACTTCTTCAGGTTCACTTTGGTCGCACACCTTGTGCTGTTCGCTCGAATCAACCATCACTCTCCAGCCCGGCAAATGGGTCGAAGCGTACGGGAAGAAGAGCAGGTCGGACAGCAAATTACTGCAAGTGTGAAGAACAAGGCGGTTTGAACCCGCTACGTCGTTGTAAACAAAGTGCGGGAGTAGTTCAGTGGCAGAACGTCAGCTTCCCAAGCTGAATGTCGCCGGTTCGATCCCGGTCTCCCGCTCCATGACCTTTTCTATACCCCAAGCAGGATGGGCCACCCTCCCGGATGGCCCATCCTGCGGTCGTTCAACACAATTATCGGCTGGCAGTTTGCGTGGCCTTCGTCTGGTCGGGCAGCTTGTGTTCTTCAAGCGCCAACGCTTCGGGCATGTAGGTCAGCGCCTTTTCAATCTGCGGATCGTACTCGGCGCGAGCCTTCATGCCGGCGGTCAGGCCGTACTGCGAGGTAAGCAGCTCCGACTTGATTGACATCTTGATCCAGGGCAGGTTGTCGTTGAAGTCCTTATCGGAGATGTCGACCTTCTGCTCCTTCAGAAACGCCTTGAAATCCGACAGCATCGTGTCGTCGACCACCATGTCCCGCGAGACCGTGTGGTTGGCCAGGTAATGCCTGGTGAAGTTGAAGAACGCGTAATGGATCAACAGCGTGTCTTCGGTGCGGTCGTCCTTGATCTCGGGGATCTTCTCGTCGGGCGTGATGCCGCCGCCGCCGTAGACGGTACGGCCGGAGTCGGTCAGCTTGACCTCTTTATTGGTGGTATTCGCCGGCAGAGCGTCGTTCCGCACGTAGTAGTAGTCGTAAAGCGAAACGCCGTTGTAGTTCCGCTGGATCAGCCGGCCGGACGGCGTGTAGTAGTGGTAGGTGGTCAGGGCTAGGCCGGTGTTTTCGGAAACCGGGAACACGGTTTGCACCAGGCCCTTGCCGAAGGTGGTCTCACCCACAACCAGGGCGCGGTCGTGATCCTGCAGGGCGCCGGAGACGATCTCGGCGGCCGAGGCCGTGTTGCGGTTCACGAGCACCACGATCGGGTACTTAGCGTCAGAGCCCTTGGGCGCACGGTACACCTGATCCTGAAACGCGCGGCCATGTTGCGAAACCACGATCTGGCCCTTCTGCAGGAACTTATCCGAGACCGCGACGGCCTCATTCAGCAGGCCCCCGGGATTGCCGCGCAGATCGACCACCAGCCCCTGGAGATTAGGTCCAAACTTGTCGAGCGCGTCCTGCACGTCGTGCGAGGTCGTCTCCTGGAAGTTTGTGAGGTGGATGTAGCCAATATTCGGCTTGATCAGGAACGCCAGATCCACCGAGGAGCGGTTGACCTCATCGCGCACAAGATCGAAGCTCAGCGGCTTGGGCGAGCCCTCCCGCGCCATCGTCACCATCACATGCGTGCCGCGGGGACCTTTGAGCAGCGTGGCCACGGCGGCGGAATCCACATTCTCCACCTGCTTGCCGTCGATGGACACGATCGTATCGCCGGGCCGGATGCCGGCCTTATAGGATGGCGTGCCTTCAAACGGCGTCACCACCATAATCTTGTTGCCTTCGGGCCGGATCGACATGCCGACGCCGTAGTAGTGGCCGCTCTGGTCCTCGCGCATCTGCGCGTAGGCCTTGGGATCGTAGAAGTTGGAGTGCGGATCCAGCACGTGGAGCATGCCCGGGATCGCTCCATCGTAGATGGCCTTGTCCGTACGCTCGGTGTTCATCTTGTCGGCGTAGTTGGACTCAACAAGGGCGTAGACGTCGGTGAACGACCGCATGGAGTCGCGGAGGTTCGATTCATCCGTCGCGGACTGTGCGGCCACCTTGCCGCCCACCACGGAACCGGCAAAGCCGCAGACCGCTAAAAAGACCGTTGCCGAAAACAGTGCGCGGCGCGTGGAAGGGTTCATCAGACGAAGTGACCTCAGGGGCGCTACCGTGACGCGGATAGCTCTTTCGATTGGACGGAGTATAGCATTCGGGGTAAGCCGGTCCGCTGACCCAATTCGCCCCTGTTCAGCCGCCGAAGCCGCCCGCCCGGCACTGTCGTAGGTACAATAAAGACGACACCGGGTGACGCGCATGACGCCCCGACGGTCTAAACGGTTGGCGGCGAATCGCGCGGACCGGAGAACACGGCAGCGGCGGCAAAGCGGAAAATGGTGAGCGAAAGATGAGACTTCTGCGGTACAGGGATGCGTTGGCGGTGTTGGTCGTAACGGCAGCAACCACGCTGGGAGCTTCGGCTGTTGCGCAAACGGCGGCCGGGGGTGGCGTCGGGGATCGTTCCTTTCCGGTACCCGGCGGCGGTTTTGCCCCGGCGAGCTCACCGTTTCAGGTACCTGCCCTTCCACCGGCCACACCCATCAGCCAGGACGGCACAGTGGTGGAAGATGCCATCGCCCGTGTGAACGATCAGGTGATCACCCGGACAGAATACGAGCGCTCGCAGCAGGGCCTGGTCGCCGAGGCCAAGCAGGAGAACTGGACGCCCGCCGAGTTCGAGGACAAGCAACGCAATCTGCTGCGCGACATGATCGATCAGCAGCTGCTGCTCGCCAAGGGCAAGGAACTCGGCATCACGGGGGATGCCGAAACCATCCGGCAGCTGGACGAGATTCGTAAACGCGCCAATCTTCCCGACCTGGAAGCCCTGCAGAAGGCCGCCGAGCAGCAGAATGTTTCCTTCGAGGACTTCAAGCAGAACATCCGCAACCAGTCGATCACGCAGCAGGTGGTCCGCGAGGACGTGGGCCGCCGCATCAGTCTCACGCCGGCCGAAGAGCAGGCCTACTATGAGGCTCACAAGGCGGAGTTCACGCAGCCGGAGCAGGTGCACCTCAGCGAAATCCTGATCCCCACGCCCGATAACGCCACCGACGCGCAGATCACGGCTGCCCAGACCAAAGCGGACGCCGTCGAGACCAAGCTGAAGGGCGGTGCCGACTTTGCCACGACCGCCAAGGGCGACTCCGGCGGCCCGACAGCCTCGGCAGGCGGCGACCTCGGCGACTTCAAGCACGGCACCCTGGGCGACGTGCTCGAAAAAGCCACCTTCAACCTGCCGCTTGGGCACTTCACCGAGCCCATCCGCACCCGGCAGGGCTTTGTGATCCTGCGCGTGGATAGCCACCAGGCAGCCGGCACCCCGCCGCTGCAGCAGGTCGAGTCGCAGGTGCAGGAAGGGCTCTACATGAGCAAACTGCAGCCTGCCCTGCGGGCCTACCTCACCCAGGCGCGCCAGGACGCTTACTACGAATGCAAGCTGTGTGGCGTGGCAGGGTATGCCGACACAGGGGCAACCCGCGATGAAGCCCATGTAAAGTTCACCACCTACGCCCCGCCGCCGGTCAAGAAGCGCGTCATCAAAAAGCAGGCGTCCGAGCAGGAGCACGCCGAAAAAGCGGAGAAGCAGCTAGCCGACGCTCGTGCCAAGCTCGCGGTCAAGCAGCAGGCCAAAGCCGCGGCGAACGCCGGCAGCGGACGCATCCAGAACGCGTCGGCCTCCGGCAAGCCTAAGAAGGTGCGCCGCGAAAAGGTGCGTTACGGCCAGGCGCCTCGCAATGCGCTACCGGCAGGTTCGCTCGAAGTCGCTTCGGCCCCGTCGCTCGGGGCAGCCACCCCCGAGGAGGCGAATAAGGCGCTCGGCGGTGAGGCCCCGGGTGCGGCGATGGGTTCGCCCACGCAGTCGATCACGACCGTCTCCACCGGCACCGGTGTAGAGGAGGCGCAGGGCGACGCGCTGACGCCGGCAGCTGACTCAACCCACAAGACTCGCTTCGCCTCCCGCGAGGTCGATTCGGAAGAGAAGCGCGCCCAGCTGAAGCTGGCTTCGGCGGAGGTGAAGTCCACCAAGCGTCCGATCAAGGCCACCGTCGAGGAAACCGCGGACGAGAAGGTGCAGGCCGCGCCGCTTGGCTTGGCCGACAAGAACGTCAAAAAGCAAAAGAAGCACCGGCGTGCCAAAGACGAGCCAAAGGAGCGCCTGCAGGAGAAGGTGAAGACCCCCGATCAGCCCCAGGAGATCGCTCCCACGGTCAATCCGACTCTGGGAACCTCGGCCATGGGCACCGGCGTGCCGGCGCCGCGCAGCGCCGACCACACTACCCTGCCGCCCGCAACACCGACGCCGCCCAATCCGGCCTCTCCGGGCCAGCCCATTCCGTCCGTGACCTCCGCGTCGCCGAATGCGCCCAACACCACGGCGCAGCCGCCCCAGTAAACGATGAAGGAGTTCTTCATCGCGGATGCGCCGCGCTTTGAAAATCAGACGATCACGACATACTTCTGTCTCTCGTCCCTGAGCGTGCGCGAGCGTAAAGGCGGCGGCGGCCAGTACCTCGCGCTGGTGCTCGCCGACCGCACCGGGCAGTTCGACGCCCGCATGTGGGAGGAGTTTGCCGACGTCCTCGGCAGCTGCGCCGAGGGTTGCTATGTCAAGGTGCAGGGCCAGGTCGCCCGCTATCAGGGCAAGTTCCAAATCACCCTCACCCGCATGCGCTCCGCCGCGCCGGACGAAGTCGAACCCGCCGACTTCGTCCCCACGACCCGCTTTGACGTCACTGCGATGGAAACAGAGCTCCGCGGCTACGTAGGGGCGTTTGGGAACGAGTGGCTGCGCCGCCTGGTGCTCAGCTTTCTGGACGATCCGCAGGTGGGGCCGTCCTTCCGTGCCGCACCCGCCGCCAAGCGCCTGCATCACGCCTGGATCGGCGGCCTCCTGGAGCACGTGCTGCACCTGGTGCGCATCTGCCGCGCCGCCGCGCCGTTCTATCCGGAGGTGAACCCCGATCTGTTGGTCTCGGGCGCTATCCTGCACGACATCGGCAAGATCCGCGAACTTGCCTGGGGCACGGACTTCCGCTACACGCTAGAGGGCCAGCTCATCGGCCATATCTCCATAGGGCAGCGCATGCTGGCGGACCGGATCACGGCCATGAACGCCGAGATCACTGCGCAGGCCGCCGCGGATGGAACTGTCCCCGCGCTCTTCCCCGAGGCCCTTCGCCTCTTGCTGGAGCACCTCCTGCTGGCCCACCACGGCAAGCTCGAGTTCGGCTCTCCCAAGCTGCCGATGACCCCCGAGGCCCTGCTGCTCAGCGCACTGGACGATCTCGAGGCCAAGTTCGAGACCATGCGCGGCGAGTTTGCCGCCGGGGTCGCCGCCGACCGAGCGCCGGATCAGCCGACCGACTGGGTCCGATCCATGGACCGTGCGCTCTTTGACTCCCGCCGCTTCCTCGAGGCGTCGCCTGCAGCGATGACGGCGGCTCCAGACGCTTCACCGTCCGGCACAGACGCCCCGACGACCTCTGATGGCTCGAACACCTCCTCTGACGGCTCAAACACCTCCTCAAACTCCGAGGCTGGCCAGGAAACCAGGCTGGAAGCTCCGCTCTTCGCCGGGATCGACCTCGACTAGACGCGAGAACCCTTTCGACCTCACATTCGCTACCGTTTGCCGGGCCGGTACCGGAACCGGTCGAAGACTTCGACGCGACATCAACGGCCGGCCTCCGCCGACTCCAGCCTTGGTATGATGGAGAGCTTATGCTGAGGTTTTCTACCGCCGGCGAGAGCCACGGCGAGGCGCTCGTCGCCCTCGTCAGCGGTCTGCCCGCGGGCATCCCCTTCGACGGCGAGTTCCTGAACCGCGAGCTCCGGCGCAGGCAGGGCGGCTACGGCCGCGGCGGTCGCATGCGCATCGAGCAGGACACCGCACACGTTCTCTCCGGTATCCGGCACGGCCACACCATAGGTTCTCCGGTGGCCATGACGCTGGCCAACCGCGACTGGCAGAACTGGGAAGAGCTGCTTCCGGTGGAAGCCGGCGACCCGGGAAAGCACAAGGCGGTGGCCAGCCCGAGACCCGGCCACGCCGACCTCGCAGGGGCCCTCAAGTATGACTTTAAGGATGCTCGTTATGTGCTTGAGCGGGCAAGTGCAAGGGAATCTGCCGCCCGTGTCGCCTGTGGCGCGCTCGCCAAGATGCTGTTGCGTGAAATCGGCGTTGCCGTAGCGAGTCATGTCACTCGCGTCGGTACCGTGGAACTGGAGCGCGCCGCGGCCTGGGAGGAGATCGCCGGCCTGGCCTCGCGCGAAACGATTCTGCTCAGCTGTGTTGATCCGGAGGTTGAGGCGCGGATGAAGTCGCAGGTAGATGCCGCCCTGCGCTCCGGCGATACCGTGGGCGGTGTCTTCGAGGTCGTCGTGCACGGCCTGCCGCCGGGCATAGGCACCCATGTGAACTGGGACGAACGGCTGGACGGCCTTCTCGCCCAGGCCTTGATGAGTCTGCAGGCCGTGAAGGCGGTGGAACTGGGCCGCGGCGTCACGGCAGCCGGCTCACCCGGTTCGGCTGTTCACGATGCCATCAGCTATACCGCATTTACCGAAGATCAAGTGGCCCCCACCCCCGACAGCGCCAACGCCGCTTTCACCCGTTTCACCCGCGAGCGTAACAACGCCGGCGGCGTGGAAGGCGGCATGTCGAACGGCGAAGACGTCGTCGTCCGCGGCTACCTCAAGCCCATCTCGACCCTGCGCCGGCCGCTCGGCTCGGTCTCGTTTGCGACCCGTGAGGAGACCAAGGCATCGTATGAGCGGTCGGATGTCTGCGTCGTGCCGGCGGCGGGTGTGGCAGGCGAGGCCATGGTGGCGCTGACGATCGCGCGGCTGGTTTTGGAGAAGTTTGGCGGCGACTCTCTCCGGGAGCTGCAGCGCAACTTCACTGGGTACCGTGAGCAGATCCGGGCCTATTGAGAAGGATGAGAGATGGCAACAACGACGGTTGAGGCACCGCGCAAGGTGTACGAGGTAGTGAAATTTCCTGATCCCGTGCTTGCCCGGAAAGGCGATCGGGTGCAGGAGTTCGGCCCGGAGCTGGCCGACTTCGTCGCCGACATGTTTGAAAGCATGTACGCCGCGCAGGGCATCGGCCTGGCCGCGCCGCAGATCGGTGTCTCCAAACAGATCACCGTGATCGATGTCAGTTTCAAGAAGAATCCCGACGACAAACTCGTTCTGATCAACCCCGAGATCGTCCTGCGGCGGGGCGAGCAGTACGAAGAAGAGGGCTGCCTGAGCCTGCCCGACATCCGTGAGAAGGTGAAGCGGGCGGCCTGGGTCAAGGTGCGTGCCCAGGATGCGACGGGGAAGTGGTTTGAGGTTGAAGGCGAAGAGCTGCTGTCGCGCGCCCTGCAGCATGAGATCGATCACCTGCACGGAACCCTGTTCATCGATCGCCTCAGCCGGCTGAAGCGCGATCTCGTCGCCCGGCGCATCCGCAAGCTGCAGAAGCAGGGCGAATGGTAGGCCGCACGCAGTGAAATTGGTCTTTTGCGGAACCCCTGAGTTCGCCGTGCCCACGCTGCGGGCGGTTCTGGCTGCCGGCCATGAGGTCTCGCTGGTGCTGACGCAGCCCGACCGGCCGGCCGGCCGCAAGCTCGAAATGCACGTGCCGCCGGTAAAGCAGTTGGCCCTGCAACGAGGTCTCCAGGTGCTGCAGCCGGAGCGCATCAAGCACAACGAGGAGCTGCGTTCCCGTCTGGAAGCTCTCCAGCCCGAGACCATTCTGGTCGTCGCCTACGGCCGCATCATTCCCGACTGGATGCTGGCCTTGCCGCGCTTCGGCAACCTGAACCTGCACGGCTCGCTGCTGCCCAAATATCGCGGCGCCGCCCCCATCCAGTGGGCCGTGGCCAACGGCGAGACGGAAACCGGCGTCACCACGATGCGGCTTGACGCCGGACTGGATACAGGTGACATCCTGCTGGAAGAGCGTGTGCCGATCGGCCCGGCAACCACCGCCGCCGATCTCTTCCTCTTGCTTGCGGAAACGGGCGCCGGGCTGATGCTGCGCACGCTGGAGGGGCTGGCTGCGGGAACGCTCGCGCCAACAACCCAGGATCATGCGAAGGCGACGCTTGCCCCCATGCTGACCCGCGAAGACGGTCGCCTGGCCTTGAGCGAGCGTTCCGCGCGACAGGCGTACGATCGCTGGCGGGGCTTTTACCCGTGGCCCGGCGCCTGGGATACCTTCCGCGGCAAACGCTTTCTAGTACACGAGGTGCGACCGGTTCTGCAGGACGCCGAACCTCTCGCCCCAGCCGAACTTCGGTTCAACGGCAACGCACTTCTGGCTGGCGCTGCCGACAACAGCGTCCTCGAGCTGCTGGAAGTGCAGCTCGAAGGCAAGCCGCGTATGTCCGGCGTAGCCTTTGCCCGCGACTTTCAGCTACGCGAAGGGGAACGCCTTGGGTAAACCCTCAAACCCGTCCAATGTGCAGCCGCAGCCGCAGCCGCAGCCGCAGCCGCAGCCGCAGCCGCCCGCCGCGCCAAAGATCAGCCCCGCGCGGCTGGCCGCGGCCGAAATCCTGGAGGAGGTCGGCGCCACAGGCGCGCACAGCGACGATCTGCTGCACGGCCCCCGCCTGCGCACCCTGTCCCAGGTAGACCGCGACCTCACCACGGCGCTCGTGCTCGGAGTCCTGCGCTGGCAGGTCGAGCTGGACGCCAGAATCCGTCCGTTGCTGAGTCGGCCGGACCTGAAGCTGGCCGAACCGGTGGAGATCGTTCTGCGCCTGGGGGCCTTTCAGATCCTGCACCTGGAACGCATCCCGGTCCATGCGGCCCTGAACGAAAGTGTGGAGCTGGTCCGTTTCGCGGGACATCCGCACGCCACCGGCATGGTCAACGCGGTCCTGCGCAAGCTGGTTACCCTGTCTGCGCCGCGCCAGCCGCTGGTGGAAACGACAGGCGCCCTGGCCGAGCGGCTCGGGCATCCCCTGTGGCTGGTGGAGCGCTGGAGCAAGACCTACGGCCGCCCGGCGGCGGAGGCAATCTGCTCCTTTAACCAGGAACAGCCGCCCTGCACGGCTCTCTTTCAGGTCCTCGAAGACGAGGCGCCGTTTCCGCCCATGGACGCCGGTTCGCGCCTTGTTGCCGAGCTGGCCGCGGCTAGCCAACCCGGAGCCGCACGTGTCTGGGACTGCTGTGCGGCTCCGGGCGGCAAGACGATGGTCTTGGCGCGCAGGCTGCCCGAGGCTCAGTTGCTTGCAACGGATCTCAATCCGCTGCGGCTGAAGCGGTTGGAGGGGCGCCTCGCGCGTGAGCTTCCGGCTGCACCCATCCGGGTGGAAGTGGGCGACGCAGCAGCTCCGGTAACGCTCGCCGGCGAAGCGGAAAAGTTCGATCTGATTCTCTGCGACGTTCCGTGCAGCGGGACGGGAACGCTGGCGCGCAACCCGGAGATCCGCCACCGCCTGCAGCCGTCCGACCTTCGCCGCCAGGCCGAGCGGCAGCTGCGTATCCTCGAGGGCGCCTCGCAAAGACTCGCCACCGGCGGACGGTTGCTGTACTCCACCTGCTCGCTCGAACCGGAAGAAAACGAGGCCGTGATCGAGGCCATGCTCGGGCCCGAAAAGGGGTGGAAGCTTGTTCCCATACCCCCGATCCTGCAAGCGATGCGCGAAGGCGGTCTGCTTGTGGCTAGCAACGAGCAGGTCGGCCGGCTTACCCGGGCGCAATACCTCCGAACGCTGCCCGGTCACTCCTTCGCAGGCGACGGTTTCTTCGCCGCTCTGCTTGAGCGAGCCTAGAGCTGTCCTTTAAAGCTGTTCTATAAGGTGTAGACGGCCAACGCTTCCGTGACCTGTCATCCCGACCTATAACCTGTCATCCCGACCTATAACTTGTCATCCTGAGCGAAGCGAAGGACCTGCTGTTCCTTTCGCAGGACTCTACATCATCAAGAAGACAGCCACAGATCCGGGCCCGGGTTCTAAAGCTGCTTTCGTATAGGTATTAAAGCTGCCTTCGTATAGGTATAAAGCTGCCGTCATCCTGAGCGTAGCGAAGGATCTCTGTATTCGCTTTGCAGCTGCTTTACACCTGCTAGCAAGCCGCTACGGGCCTGGCGACAGAGGTCGCAGGCCAAGCCTACTGCGGTGCAGGCGCCCCTGTTTGCACCGTAGATACCGCTATCGAGCCTTCCGTCGGAGCGGCCGGCGCCGAGGAACGATAGAAGTACAGGCGAAGGGTCTGTCCATCGTGACCGCGAAATCCCGCCTCGGGGATCTGTGAAAGCACGGCACCGACCGGCGTCGTCGGGGATGGCGGAGCGGCCGTCGAAACCGGCTGCCCGGTCGCGTCCACGCCAGCGGACGCCACACTCACGGGTGCCGGGGTGGCGGGTACCCCGCCGATGGTGGCCACACGCAGTCCCAACGCAATCGCCGCATGATTGGCCGCCGCGAATCCCATGCCGACAAAGGAGGGCATCACAAATCCGGCGGCAGTGTCCGAAGCCGTGGAGCTGAGCAGCAGATTGATCCGCGGCTGATCGATGCCGGCGTCGGGAGGCGGCGTTTGTGCCAGCACAAAGTCTGAGGACCCCGGCGCCTCAAGGTGGATCACCGTACCCAGATCCAGCTGATCGCGGCGGAGATCCATGGTCGCCTGGTGGGTTGGTTCGCCGACCACGTTGGGGATGGTGACCTGCTGCGGCCCCAGGCTCTCCACCACGCGCACCTGCCAGCCCTCCCGCACCTTGGAGCCCGCGGCGGGCGTCTGCGACAGAATCCGGCCTGCGGGCACGGTGGTCGAGTACAACCGATTTTCGATATTCAGATCCAGGCTGCCGCGCAACGCCGCATCGGACGCCTCCGCGACCGTGAGGCCGGAGAGCTCGGGAATGCGCACCTCACCCGCGTGCAGTGCCAGGCGCAGCGTAATACCGGCGGCCAGAAACATGACCAGGATCATCGCCAGAATGCCCACGGCGACCTTCAGGGAACGAAACATAGAGACTTTCAGAATACATGCGCCGCCGCTCAGGGCAGCCGTCTACTATCGCCAAAGTACCGCCAGCCTAGCGGCGGTTGTCGGTCGCGGGCTCCGGATGAATCAGCACGCGGGACACGTGCGGGTGCTGCAGCCGGAACTCGCTCTCCAGATCCGTGATCACCTCGTGCACACGCGACATCGGCAGATCGTCGGGCAGGGTGCAGTGGCAGTTCACCTGCACGGTCAGCGCCGCACCGCCGTGCCCGCGGGTGAGGGTGATCTCGTGTACATCCAGGATGTCGGGAAAGGTCTCGGCCGTCTCGCGCAGCTGGCTCTCCAGGTTTGCGCTGACGCCCAGCAGGGCTGTCGGCGCAATCGTGATGGGTTCGCTTTCGATGTGGGTCAGCAGTGTCGCAATACCCGGGACCTCGCGCCGGATCGAGCCCTCCAGGTGCGTCACCAGGGTGTGGGCGTCGCGAAGCAGCATCGTCTCCGGCACCTCCAGGTGCTGCTCCACCGCCAGCCGGCCCTCGCGGTCCTGCACGCTCACGTCGTGCACCGCCAGGTTGGCCTGCGCCGCGACCGCCCGAATCCGTTCAAAGACACTCTCACCCATGCTGGCCATCGGCACGGTGCGGACCACCACATCCGCGCCTGGCAGGTGCCGCGTAACGGCCTCCGTGGCGGCAAAGGTCACCTGCTCGGCTCGCTGAAAGGTCAGGTTACGTGGCAGCCCCAGCGTCAGATCGACGAAGATGTCCGATCCCGAGCGGCGCACCCGCAGGCGCTCCGCCTTCACCACATCCGGGATGGCCTCGATCTCTGGAATCACCGTCGTCTGCAGCTGCTCGCGCACCTCCGGCGGGGTGGCATCGAGCAGGGAATCCAGCGTCCCGCGCGCGAGCCTTACCGTCACATACCCGATCACACCCGTCACCAGCAGCGCCGCCAGCGGGTCCGCCAGCTCCAAAAAGGCGAGGTGGAACCGCTGGCCCAGGTACGTGGCCATCAGCCCCAGCAGCACCGCCGCTGCCGACCAGATGTCCGTGCCGAAATGTACGGCGTCCGCCTGCAACGCCTCGCTGCGCTGCTCCTCCGCCACCCGCTGCAAACTACGGGAGCGCGTGCGGTCCACGGCGATTGAAAGCAGCAGGACCACGAACGGCCAGATTGAAAACCGCAAAGCCAGATGTTGCCGATGCAGAATGCGCCCGATCGCCTCCCAGGCCACCCACACGGCCGAGGCGCTCATCAGTAGGATCTCGATGCCCGCAGAAACGTTTTCCAGCTTGCCGTGACCGTAGTTGTGCTCCGCATCGGCGGGCAAGTCGGACACCCGCACGGTAAACAGCGTGATCCCGGCGGCAATCAGGTCGATACCGGAGTGAGCCGCCTCGCTCAGCATCCCCAGCGAACCGGTCAGCACCCCCGTGATCAGCTTCAACAGCGTGATCCCGAACGCCGCCAGCACCGAGCTCATCGCGGCAGAGCTCTTCGCGGCACTGCGCCGCAGGTGGTCTGGCACGTCGTCGGCTGGGTTCATGCGTTCTTGGGGGTACATGGCGATCCGGCCGTCAGCGGCGACGGAGTTTACAGCTTAACCGCATGATAGAGGCCCGCGGCGTGCAGCATGTAGCCATCCCAGCCTGCCTGCGAAAATCCGGCCTCGGCCAGCATGCCCAGCATCTGCGGCGGCCGTGGAAAGCGGGCCACGGACGCCGGCAGGTAGCGATAAGCCGCACGATCGCCCGAGAGCGTGCCGCCCACCACCGGCAGGATCCGGTGAAAGTACAGGTTGTAGAGCGCGCCGTTCAGGCCGGCAGGCTGATTGCATTCCAGGATGCCGATCTGCCCTCCAGGACGCAACACCCGTGCAATCTCGCGCAAACCATCCGCGTAATTCGTCAAATTTCGGAAGCCGAAGGCGGCGGTAACCAAGTCCAGACTCGCATCCGGGAACGGCAGGTGCATCGCATCGCCTTCCACCCATTCGGCCTTGCCGGAACCATACTTTTCGCGTGCACGCGCCAGCATCTGCGGTGAGAAATCAAGCCCCGTCACAGGTTCTCCGCTCCCGGGACGCCGCTTCAGCAGCGCCGCGGTCATGTCGCCCGTGCCGCAGCAGATGTCCAGCACCCGCGCCTCCGGTCGGCCTAAAACCCCCGCAAACACTTTGGACGCCTTGCGCCACCAGTGCCGGTCCAGCCCAAACGACAGCAGATGATTCAGCCGGTCGTACGACGGCGCAATCGAATCGAACAGCGAGCGCACATGCTCGGCCGCATCGTCCTCCGTGGTTTCCGCAGAGGGCCGCGCTCCTGGATTGATCTGGAGCTCATCACTCATGCTGTCGTCCTCTCTGCCATCGCGCAGATCGCCGCCGCGGCCCCCAGCAGCTCCGCCTCGGTCACATCCCGCACCACCGTCGCGTCGCCGATGCCGCGGGGCAGCACAAAGGACCGCGTCCCGCCGCGATTCTTCTTGTCCCGGGCCGTAAGTGTCACCAACTGCTCGGGCGGCACGGTAAATCGCGGCAGCGGACCGTACGCCCGAATCACCTCGCCCATGCGCCTCGCGTCCTCCGCGTCGGCCAGCCCACGCCCCTCGGCGATGTGCAGCGCGGCAAGCATCCCCCAGCCCACCGCCTGTCCGTGCAGTAGCTGCGTGTAGCCGGTGGCGGATTCAATCGCGTGCCCCAGCGTGTGCCCCAGGTTCAGGATCATGCGCAGCCCGCCTTCGCGTTCGTCCTGACCGACAACTGAGGCCTTCACCCGAACGCTGCGCGCGATCACATCCGCCAGCACCTCGGGATCCGCCGCCAGAACCGCCGCGCGTTGCCGGTCCAGCAAATCGAACAGCCGCCGATCGCGAATGATCCCGGCCTTCACGGCCTCCTGCAGCCCGGCGCGCAGCTCGGCAGGGGCCAAGGTGCCCAAGGTGTCGACGTCCGCATAGACCGCCAGCGGATGATGAAACGCACCGACCAGGTTCTTGCCCGCCGCCAGATTTGCCCCGGTCTTGCCACCCACGGAGCTGTCCACCTGCGCCAGCAGCGTCGTCGGCAGCTGCACGTAGCCGATGCCGCGCATGTAGATCGCCGCCAGAAAGCCGGCCAGGTCGCCCAGCACCCCGCCGCCCAGCGCCAGCAGCACCGAATCTCGGTCCGCCCCGTGCTCTGCCAGCTCCTCGGCCAGCCGTTCCACCGTGGGCAGCCGCTTTTGCCCCTCGCCGGCGGGCACCAGCAACACGGGCGCTGCAATCGCCGACACCGCGCGTAACCCCCGCCGCAGCGCCTCACCCCAAAGCGCGTCGATCTCCGGCGAGGTCACCACGAACAACCGAACCTCACCCCGCGCAAGTCGGCCTTCCAGCAGCGTATCCAGCCGTTCACCGACCTGCTCCAGCAGGCCCGTTCCAATGACAACATCGTACGTCGCCGTCGCCGTTCGTACCGCGACGGTGGTCTCCATAACGTTTGTGCCGGAAGGGGGCATCTCCCAAGAATACGCTGCCATCATTCGTTAACGGGCACAGCCGCGATCGCCTTGCCAGCCGCTGGACGCAGCAGCGAAACCGTGATGGTCACCGCAAGCGTTGCCGCAATCACCGCAAGCGACAGCAGCGGACCCACCGTAATCCAGCGCTCGGCCAAAATCTTGAATCCCGCAAAGCCCAGGACACCCGCCAGCCCATAGTGCAGAAAACGCAGCCGGCTCAGCATCGCCGCCAGCAGGATGTACAGCGACCGCAGCCCCATCACGGCCATGATGTTGGAGGTGTACGCCAGAAACGGCGTTCGCGTGATGCTCAGGACCGCCGGGATGGAGTCCAGCGCGAAGACCACATCGGTCAGCTCCACGGCCACCAGCGCCAGCATCAAAACCGTCGGCAGCATCCGGCCCTTCTCACGGGCAAAGAAGCTTTCGAGGCTGGGGCTCACCGGCGACACCCGCGTCAGCCACCGTAGCCACCTGGGCGCGCCGGCCGGCTCTTCGGCTTCGGGCTTTAGCAGACGGACCGCCGCAAGCAGCAGCAGGGCACCGAAGACGTAGCCGATCCAGGCAAACCGGTGCAGCAGCGTCAACCCACCGGCAATAAACAGCCCCCGCAACACAATGGCACCGCTCACACCCCAGAACAAAACCTTGCCCTGCCGGCTCTCCGGGACCTGGAACAGCCGGAACAGCAGCAGAAAAACAAAGAGGTTATCCACCGACAGCGCCTCTTCCATCGCATAGCCCGCGATGTACTGCAGCGCCGGGCCGCTGTGCCACGCCCGCCAGATCAGCCCGAACAGGACCAGGGAAGCGCCTGTCCAAAGCACGGTCGCGAAGGTCGCATGGCGCCGCGGGACGGGCACCCATCGCCGCATCAGCCCCTCCGCGGTCAAAAGGAGAAGGATCGCCAGGTGAAAGGCGATCCACGGAAACAGAGGTGAGGAGAGAATCGTCATCCGGACCTAATGGCCCTGGTTGATCAGCCGGATCATCGCGAGAAACAGGTCGGCCGAAACCTGCAGGCTCCCCGCACTGAGCTTATCGAGCGTATCGCCCTCGGTGTGGTGATACGCCTCCCGGTTTTCCGGCGGACCGTACTCATAGTCGATGATGTCCAGCACCGGCACCCCACGCCGTTGAAACGGCATGTGGTCGTCCAGCATGGCTTCGGAGTTGCGAAACAGGTACTTCGAATCCCCGGTCTCGCGCCCCGCTTGCGCCAATATCGCCTCCAGCCACGGCGTGGAGTTGGTGTCGCGGGTGATGTTCATCTCCTTCCAGCCGATCATGTCGGCCAAAAGCATCGCCTTGATCCGCGGCAGGGTACCGTCGCCGGTCCAGCGGGCCGCCAGGTGCCGGCTGCCGTAGAGCGAATCTGCATCGCTCCAATTGCCGCTGACCGACTCCTCACCATCGAAAAACACCAGCCAGACCGAGTAGCCCTGAGGCGGATGCTCGCGCAGGGATTGTCCGATCGCGATCAGCAACGCCGAGGTGGTTGCCCCATCGTTTGCGCCCACAAAGTTGATGTCGCGCAGGTTGTAGTTCGTCTCGTAGTGCGAGGCCAGCACGATCACCCCATCGCGCTTGCCTGGAAACTTCACGATCAGGTTCCGCATTGACTGCGGTCCAGCGGGCGTATTCGCAAAGAAGCTGTCGGTGATGAAATTCCCCTTGGCCGCCTCGGGTGCAAAGTGCGCTTTGATGAAGCTCTCCGCCGCCGCATGGCCGGGGGAGCCGTTGAAGCGCTTCGGCGCGGCCGCCAGCAACTCCTGGGTCAGCCGCAAGACGTTCTGTCCGGAGACCCCGGCTACGGAGCGTGCCGGTGCCTCCGCCGGGCCGGCAATCGAAAGCAGCCCAGTCAGCAGTACCGCGAAAAGCGAACGGGCTGCGCAGGAAAAGAACAACCGGGCTGCGCAGGAAAAGAACGACCGGGCTGCGCAGAGACGGAGACGCAGGTTCAAGCGGCCTCCTTCAGCTTGCGGTTGCGCCGCGCCGGATGAACGAAGAAGGCCACGCCCACCCCGATAAAGTACAAAGCCAGCATGGGGGTGGCAAACAGGCACATGCCGATGGGGTCCGGCGTGGGGCAGATCACCGCCGCTACAACAAAGATGGCGAGGACCGCATAACGAAAATTCCGGAGCAGGAACTTGGCGTCAACGACACCGAAAAGCGCCAGAAAGAAGATAAAGATGGGCAGTTCGAACGTAATACCCAGACCGAGGATCACGGCTAGGAAAAAGCCCGTGTACTCATCGATCGTGATCATGTGGTTGTAGTCCTTGCCAAAATCGAGCAGCAGCACCTTCATGGCACCCGGCAGCACCCAACGGTAGCCAAACCACGCGCCCGCAAAGAAAAGCCCGATCGTCGCCGTCATGAACGGCCAGACATACTTCTTTTCGTTGGTGTACATGCCGGGCGAGATGAACAGCCAGATCTGATACAGAATGAACGGCGCAGCCAGAATCGCACCGCAGTAGGCGGACGACTTGATCAGGATGTTGATCGAGTCCGTCGGGTGCGTCATCGTCATCTTCTGCCCGACGTCGGTCAGCGGTTTCTGCAACGCTGCGATGATCCGCACGTGAAAGACATAAGCAATCGCAAAACCCGCAATCAGAAAGCCGACGCACCACAGCAGCCGCGAACGCAGCTCCTCTAGATGCTCCATCAGGCTCATGCCCGGCAGCTCGGCGCGGTCGTGCACGGCCGCGCGGGCGTGATCCACCAGCTCAGTCGCCATGCGCGGTGGTCTCCTGCCTGGTCTCGTTCATACCCTCTTCCTCGTGGGTTCCTCCCTCGCGCGTCGTGTGGGACGCCTCCGGAATGGCCTCCAGCAGCCCCCCGCCAAGGGGATTTCCACCCCGCCCACGCGGCGTCGGCAATCCCGTCGCCGGCGGCATCATGTGCAACTCGCCGGCGGTCGCAATCGGAAGCGGACGCACACCATCCCCTGTACCTTCATTCCCTTTAACGGCAGATTCGGCTGAAGCATCAGTGGAAATCTCAAAATTCTCGCCGTTCTCGCCCACGCGGTTCTCGCTGACCACGCCTGCCACAGGCTCCGGCAGGGGCGGCGGCGCCGCATTCGATCTCGCCGGCGGCCGCAGGTGCGGATGTTCTTCCTCGGCCGGCTCTCCCAGGGGCGGCGGAATGGGCGCAGCCGCCTCCATGGCGGCGATCTGCTTCTGCCGGTCGGCCTGCTCGGAGGCGCGCAGCTCGTCTTCCATCTGCATCTTGAACTCGTTGGAGGCCCGTCGGAACTCACCGATCCACTTGCCCAGCTCGCGCGCCAGCACCGGCAGCTTCTTCGGACCGAAAAGCAGAAGCGCCAACACGAACAGGAAGATGCTGTCGGCAAAGCTTGGCATACGATCTCCCATGATAAGGCCTGCGCACGAAACTCACCACGAAGACCCAGGCATAAATCGGCGCCCTTTTCAGCGGCTTTCAGCGGCCACCCACAACATCAGCGGCCACCCACAACATTTGAGTACCCCACCGCGCCCATCTACCGTCCAACGCGGTCATCGCTGTCCTCACGTTGCGATCCCGAGCAAAACCAAGGGATCTGCCTTTCCTGGCGAACGGCCCGAAACACTTTGCCCTTCCGTGCGTCCTATTCCTTGTCAGCCGAACCTGAACCGCCCAAGGGAACCTCACCGTGAGCCAACCCGAGGCCCCGGAAGTGCGAAGGTTCGCTGCAGAAGGCCGGGAGGACTGTGCCGTGCAGATCGGATCCGCCAGGGGCAGCGACAAAGCTCGGCGCAAGGGACTGAACGCGCGCCATCCCGCCGACACCCTTCGTTCGGGTGCTTTTCTTCTTTCCGCCTCGCTTTTGCCGCTCAGCGTGTCCCTCAGTGGCTGTGCCGGTTTCTTCATCAAACCCACGACTACGACAGCGCCCACCACCGGTTCCACCCCCTCGACCACCGGTGACTACGCCTACGTGGCCAACAGCAGCGCCGGCAACACCTCGCTGTCTGAATACAACGTCAGCGCCGGCAGTCTCACCTCGATCGGCAACATCACGCTGGGCTACATTCCGGTCGCCCTGGCTGTAGCGCCCACCAACAGCTTCCTCTACGTCGCCTCCGCTCCCGGCTCCACCAGCCCCGGCGTCTACCTGTACAGCATCGCCACCGCCAGCGGCATTCTGGCCGCGGCCAACAACGGCACGGCGCTGGCAACCGATACCGTAGCCGCGATGACCGTTTCTCCCGACGGAAATTGGCTGTTCACCGTCAACAACTCCGGCATCACCATGAACGAGTACCAGGTCGACACCTCCTCGGGCGCCCTGACGCTGGCCTCCACCATCACGCTGCCCGCGCTCTCCGGCTGCGCGTTGGGTCTCGGCACACCGGCCAGCCAGAGCTGTTCGGTGGCCGTCTCTCCCTCGGAAAACTACGTTGTGGTCGCGCTTGGCACCAGCGGCGACGCCGTATTTACTTACAGCAGCGCCTCGGGTATCACCGGCTCAGGCTTCAGCACGATCTCCTCCGGCAGCATCGCCAGTGGGGACTTCTCCGTGGTGCTGGATGCCAACAACTATGCCTACATCGCTCGTACCAGCTCCGTGGGCGTGTACAGCATCGGTTCCACCCTCACAAACACCGGCAACCTGAGCTACACCACGGCAGCCACGGCGCCCCGCGGCATCACGCTGAACAAATCCGGCGATTACCTGTTCACCGCCAATGAGGGCACGGGCAACATCTCGGCCTTTGGCATCGGCAGCGGCGGTGTGTTGAACCCTGTCGCCGGCCAGCCCTTCGCCGGGCCGCCCCATGTCTCCGCGTTGGGTGTGGATAACACCGGGGTCTACATGGTGGCGGTCGGCTACGACGCCAACAGCGGCGTCCAGCTCTACTCGATCTCGTCCACGGGGGTGCTCACGCAGGTGGCCACCGCTGCCTCCGGGACAAATACCGTGCTGCCGGCGCTGGTTGCCATGACACACTAAAAGCGGCGCGAGGACACCCACCGCGTGGCCACCCCGCGTGTTGGAGGCGTTACCCGCATCATGCAACCTCGTTCCACCCCCTGCCGTCCCTCCCCGGGAACTTTCGCGGCAAAAACCTGCCCTCGCGCTCTTCTCTTCGCGTCCCTCTCGCTGGCCTGCGCCGTCCTCGCCCCCAGCGGATGCACCCGGGTGCGCAAAGCTGTCGTCACTGAGGCTGTGTACGTGACCGCCAAGCAGGCCTACCTGCGCGATCGCATCGCCGCCGTCAGCAACCGCACGGGCGAGGTCAACAACGGGGAGAAGCTGCAGGTTCTCGGCCATCAGCGCCGCTTTCTCAAAGTCCGCACACCCTCCGGCGCCGAAGGCTGGATCGAAGAAAAGCTCACCGCCGACCAGGGCGTCGCCGATCAGTTCGACACCCTCAAGCAGGAGCACCTGCGCGATCGCGCCGTCGCCACCGCCGTCACCCGCGACGAGGTCTACCTGCACCTCACCCCCGGCCGCGAGACGATGCACTTCTACCGCCTGCAGGAGAGCGAGCCGCTCACCCTGCTCGAACGCGCCTCGGTCCCCAAACCCTTGGCCCCGGGCGCCGCCGCCAACGCCGGCAAGCCCACGGCCGCCAAGCTGCCCGTGCGGAACAGCGGGGCGTCCAACGTGCAGGAGGCCGCGGCAGAGGCCGCCTCCGCCGAAGCCGCCGGCCCGCCGCAGCCCGTCATGGAAGACTGGTGGCTGGTGCGCGACAAGGGAGGCCAGACCGGCTGGATCTATGCCCGCATGATCGATATCAGCGAACCGGATACCCTCGCCCGCTACGCCGAAGGCCAACGCATCGTCGGCGCCTACGTGCTGACCTACGTCGACGATCCCGAGTCAAACGTCGTCAACAACGGCCAGCCCGTCACGCGCATCCCCGAGTATGTCACCGTGCTCTCACCCTTCAAAGCCGGCCTTCCCTATGACTTTGACCAGGTCCGCGTCTTTATCTGGAACGTCAAAAAGCACCGCTACGAGACCGCCTACCGCGAGCACAACATCGCCGGGTACCTTCCGGTGGGCATCTCCATGAGTAAAGATCCCTACAACAGGGACCCGCATCTCACGGACGCTCTGCCGACCTTCACCGTTCGCGTGCTGCCGGCGAACGCCAGCCTGCCCGTGCCGGACCCGGTCACCGGTCTCATTCACCCTAAGGGCACCGTCGACGACGCCATCCGCCTGGTGGGCAACATCTGCCGCCGCATCGCCCCACCCAACGCCCCGCCGCTGGCCCTCTTACACCCCAACCCGGAACCCAACAAAGAGGACAGACTGAAGCGCCACCATCCTTAAAGCTATCTGTTGCAGGTCCGGTACATTGCACGAAGGGTCTCCTGAGCGTAGCCAAGGACCTGCGGCCTCTCCGAGGACCCGACAGCAATCGCAGCTACCCTCACCCCATCCGGTAAAACTCCCCGATCGCCTCCACCACGGTCTCCAACTCGTCTTCCCGCAGCTCCGGAAAGATAGGCAGCGCCAGAACCTCCTCGGCGGCCCTTTCCGCAACGGGAAACTCGCCGCGCTTGTAGCCCAGAAACTCCAAACTCTCCTGCAGATGCAGCGGCAGGGGGTAATACACCTCTGTGCCGATGCCGCGCTCGGCAAGGAACGCCCGCAGCGCCTCCCGCCGGGGTGCCCGCAGAACATACTGGTGGAAGACGGACTCTGCGCGCGGATCCACGTACGGCAGCACCACGCCGGACTGCACCGAATCGCCCACCAGGCCGGCCGCTTCAAACCGCTCGCCATAGAGCGCCGCCAGCTCCCGGCGCTTGCGATTGCCCGCCGGCAACCGCCGCAGCTTCACCTCCAGGACCGCCGCCTGAATCCCGTCCAGCCGCGAGTTCCACCCGACCTCGTCGTGGTAATACCGCCGCCGCATGCCATGGTTGCGCAGCGCCCGCGCCCTTTCCGCTGCGGCTTGGCTGCTCGTGATCATCAGCCCTGCGTCGCCAAAAGCGCTCAGGTTTTTCGTCGGGTAAAAGCTGAACGCCGCCGCCTCGCCCAGCGAACCGGCCGGCCTGCCTCTCCAACGCGCTCCAAAGGCCTGGGCCGCATCCTCGACCACGTCCAGGTTGCGCTCCGCCGCCAGCTCGCCGAGCCCGTCCATGTCCGCCGCCTGCCCGTACAGGTGCACCGGCAGAATCGCCTTCACGCGAACGCCCAGCCGGTCAGCGCCCTGCAGCGCCCTCCCGACGGCCTCAGGCGAAAGATTAAAGGTGCGCTCGTCCACATCGGCCAGCAGCGGCGTAGCCCCCACACGCAGGATGGAGCTGACGGTGGCGAAAAAACTGAACGGCGTCGTGATCACCGCATCGCCCGGCCCAACGCCGAGCGCCGCCAGCGCCAGCCAGAGGGCATCCGTTCCACTCGCGCAGCCGATGCCCGCCGCGGCGCCGCAGGCCGCCGCCGCCGCCGCTTCAAAGCGCGCGGCCGCCGGTCCCAGGATGAATTGTTGCCCATCGCACACCGCGGCGATGGCCTCCAGTACCTCCTCCCGGATCTCCGCGTACTCGCGGCTGAGGTCAAGAAGAGGCACAGACAGTTGGCCGGAAAGGGAAGCGCTCGCCATCTCGATAGAATAGCGGCAGAACGTCCGTCGGCAGGCAGGTATCGGCGCCCTAGGGCTCATGCTTGTGCCTGCTCGATAAAATCTGTAGGGTTGTGTCGGCGAGGCGAGCGGCTTTCTGTGCTCGGATGGAACCCAGCATCTCTTCCTCTTGGGGAACGGCCCGCAAACAACAGAACAGGAGATCGGCCATATGGACCTCAAGCCGGCGCAGAACATCCAGGACACGTTTCTCAACACGGTCCGCAAGGATAAAAGCCCCATCACGATCTATCTGGTAAGCGGCGTCAAGCTCACGGGCAAAATCCGCTCGTTTGACAAGTATTCGGTGCTGCTGGAAAACAACGCGCAGGAGCAGCTGATCTTCAAGCACGCCATCTCCACGGTTGTCAGCGGTCGCGCGCCCCACGGTGAGGGCCGTCCGGAACCGAGGCCGGCTGCGGCGGAAAATGGAGCCGCCTCGCCCGGCGCTCCCGTCATACGGTAAAGCACTCCGGCAGGATGGCGGAGCGGGATCACCCTTTGTCACAGCGTGTGCTGGAGGACCAGGCTCTGCTCCAGCCCCAATGCCGCTCCAGCCTCAATGCTGATCCAGCCCCGATGCTGCTCCAGATCCGGCATCGCGCCTCCGGGGCGTGCCGTCCTGGTAGCCGCCCGAGTGCATCGGCCCTGGACGCGGTCGCCCCGGTCGCCGCGGGCCACAAACGGGGAGATTCGGGAGTAAAGCTCTGGAAAGACGGGACAGGAAGACCGCTGGAACCGGCCGTCCAGGAAGGTCTCTCAAACGAAGATCCTCGCCTGCCGAGCGGTACCCGATCCCGGGCTCCGTGTAGGCATACCGAGTGACGGCACAACGCTCGCCTCCGGATTCTTCACCTTTGCTTTGACTCCTCATTCACGGCTTTGCTACAAAGAAGAGAGACAAATGTGTTTAGGTTGAAGGACACGTCTGGGCTGCAAGGCCGCGGACCCCGTCCGGCATGTTGACGTACTTCATAGCAGGTTCATGGAAATTCTCAGTCAATTGGGTTCACTGATCCTCGGCTCCGTGCCGACGATCATCCTGTTCATCTTGCTCGTGCTCGCCTACGACCTCCTGGTCCGCAGGCCGCTGGAGCGCACCCTTGAGGAGCGCCGCCTGCGCACGACCGGCGCTGTGGAGCAGGCGCGCGGCGCCATCGCCGCCGCCGAAGCCGAGACCGCCGTCTACGAGGACAAACTCCGCAGCGCCCGTGCCGAACTGCTCGCCGAGCGCGCCGCACGTCTCAAGCAGCGCCAGGCTGAACGCGAGAGCGCCCTGGTCGCCGCCCGCGAAGCCGCCGCCGCCCGCGTTCGCCTCGCCACCACCGAAATCGAACGTTCTGCCGAGAGCGCTCGTCAACAGATCGAAGCCTCTGTCGCCGAACTCGGTGATCGCATCGTGCAGGCTCTTCTGCCTTCCGGAAGGACGGGAAGCGGGGTGCAACGGTGATCCGCCTCTGCGCACGCCTCCACTCTCCGCGACTGCCCTCGTGGCTCTGCCGCGCCGTGCTGCTCGGTCTGCTCGTCGTCAGCGCGCCTTACCCTTCGCTTCACGCCCAAGCCCCTGCCGACGCGGGTGCGAGTGTAGGAGAAAAATCGACTCCGATCGAGGCTTCGCCTGAAAAACGCGAGCAGGAGGCGGACGAAAACGACGCCTACCGCCACTCCAAGGCAGTGACCAAGCTCGGTTCGATGGTCGGCATGAGCTCGGCGCAGGCTGCCACGGCGTTCGAGCTTCTGAACTTCCTTGTGCTGGCCGCCCTGGTGGGGTACTTTGCGCTCAAGCTGCTCCCCAAGGTCTTTCGCCAGCGCAGCTCTTCGATCCAGCGCAAACTGGTCGAGGCCCGTAGCGCCACCGAAGAGGCCAGCGCCCGGCTGAACGCCATCGAGGACCGCCTCGGGCGCCTCGACGGCGAGATCGCCGCCATGCGGCACCAGATCGAAGCCGAAACCGAGCGCGAAGAGCGCAAAATCAAGGCCTCGGTCGAAGAGGAAGCGGCCAAGATCGTTGCCGCCGCCGAAAGCGACATCCTGGCGGCCACCGCCATGGCTCGCCGCACTCTGCAGCGTCACGCCGCCGAGCTGGCCATCGGGTATGCCGCGCAGCGCCTCGTGGTCACGGCGGAGACCGATCGCCTGCTCATTCAGGGCTTCGCGCAGCGGTTGAACGGGGAAACCGGAGGCGGGAACTGATGGCAGTCGTCGATCTACGCTACGCCCGCGCCCTCGACGAGGTCGTGCAGGAAAAAAATCTCTCCCGCGACGACGTCAAGCAGCAGCTGAATGACTTTGTGCACACCTTCCGGGACAGCCGTGAACTTCGCGAGGTGCTCGATAATCCGTCCATCCCGGAGGATCAAAAACTCCGCGTGCTCGATGCCATCGCGGCCCGGTCCGGCATGAACCCGACCGTCCGAAACTTCATCGCCGTCATGTCCCATCACCACCGTCTGGGCGAACTGCAGGACATCGTGGACGCCTACCTCAGCCGGGCAGACCGGACCGGCGGCATCGCCGACGCAGAGATCACCACCGCCAGGCCCGTGGACGGGGAGCAGCGAGGATTGCTTGAACAGAGCGTTCTGCGGCTCTCCGGAGGCACCTCCGTACGCGCTTCATTTCGTGAAGATCCGGCTTTGCTGGGCGGTGCGGTGATTCGTTTGGGGTCCACCGTGTACGATGGGTCCGTCCGTGGACAATTGGAACAGATGCGCCAACGTATGTTGGCGGCCACCACCTAGGATCTGGCCACCGGTTACGCCGGGGCCGCTGAACTGAAGAGCTTTAGAGCGGGAAAGAAGAAAAGCATGCCAAGCATTGGGGCAAACGAGATTACCGATCTGCTGCGTCAGCAGATCGAAGGTTATGAAGACCGCGTCCACGTGGATGAGGTGGGCACCATCGTCTCGCTGGGAGACGGCATCGCCCGCATCCATGGGCTGGACAAGGTCATGGCGGGCGAACTCATCGACTTCCCGCATGGCGTCGCCGGTCTGGCCATGAACCTCGACGAGGATCAGGTCGGCGCCGTGCTGCTGGGCGACTACACCGAACTGCGGGAAGGCGACCAGGTCAAGCGTTCCGGCAAGATCATGGCCGTACCCGTGGGAGACGCTCTGATCGGCCGCGTGGTCAACGCCCTCGGCCAGCCCATCGATGACAAGGGACCCATCGACACCACCGAAACCCTGCCCGTCGAGCGCATCGCCCCCGGCGTCATCGACCGCCAGTCCGTGACCCAGCCCATGGCCACCGGCATCAAGGCCATCGACACCATGATCCCCATCGGCCGCGGCCAGCGCGAGCTGCTCATCGGCGATCGCCAAACCGGCAAGACCGCCGTCGCTCTCGACGCGATCATCAATTCGGCAAAGAACGACCTCATCTGCATCTACTGCGCGGTCGGCCAGAAGCGGTCCTCTGTCGCCGGTGTGGTCCAGACCCTCGAGCGCTATGGCGCCATGGCCTACACCATCGTCGTCGCTGCCACCGCCTCTGAACCCGCGCCGATGCAGTACCTCGCGCCCTTCGCCGCCACCGCCATGGGCGAGTTCTTCCGCGACAACGGCAAGCACGCCCTGATTATCTACGACGATCTCTCCAAGCACGCCGCCAGCTACCGCGAGATCTCGCTGCTGCTCCGCCGTCCCCCAGGCCGCGAGGCCTACCCCGGCGACGTCTTCTACCTCCACTCGCGTCTGCTCGAGCGTTCCGCCAAGATGTCCAAGGAAAAGGGCGGTGGCTCCCTTACCGCGCTCCCGATCATCGAAACCCAGGCCGGCGACGTCTCCGCCTACATCCCCACCAATGTGATCTCGATCACCGACGGCCAGATCTTCTTTGAAACCGATCTCTTCAACTCCGGTGTGCGCCCGGCCGTGAACGTCGGCCTCTCGGTCTCGCGTGTCGGCTTCGCCGCCGCCATCAAGGCCACCAAACAGGTCGGCTCCACCCTGAAGCTCGATCTCGCCCAGTACCGCGAGCTCGCCGCCTTTTCGCAGTTCGGCTCCGATCTCGACAAGGTCACGCAGCAGCAGCTGAACCGCGGTCAGCGCCTCACTGAACTGCTCAAGCAGCCCCAGTTCCAGCCGCTCTCCGCGGCGCAACAGGTTGCCATTCTCTTCGCCGGCACACAGGGTCTGCTCGACGACTTAGCCGTTCCCGACATCAAGGCCTTCGAGGCGGGCTACTACCCATTCCTCGATACCGCGCATCCTGACATCCTGTCCGACATCGCCACCAAGAAGGCCCTGGACGACGACCTCCGTGGCCGCCTCAAGGCCGCCATCCTGGAGTACAAGGCAGATTTCGTGGCCGAGCACAAAAAGGCTGCGGCGGTGACGGCGTAAGCCATGGCGAATGTACTGGATCTACGGCGACGCATCCGCAGCGTCAAGAATACGCGCCAAATCACCCGCGCCATGAAGATGGTCTCGGCGGCAAAACTGCGCCGTGCGCAGGAACGCGCGTTGCAGGCGCGTCCCTACGCGCAGATGCTTACCAATGTCCTGCTCTCTCTCGTCCGCCGCACCGACCTGCTCGATGAGGCCACCGGCGAGGTCCGGCATCCGCTGCTGATCGAACGCGAAGAGAAAAGCGTTCTTCTGCTGGTGATCGCCGGTGACAAGGGCTTTGCGGGCGGCTTCAACTCCAATATCGGCAAAGCGGCCGCGCGCTTCATTGAGGAGCGCCGCGCCAAGGGTCAGAATATCGACCTCGAGCCGGTCGGCAAGAAGGCGATCTCCATGTACAAACGTCGCTTTCCCGCAGCCGTGTACGAGCACAAGGAAGAGCATTACGACAACGATCTCTCCGTGCACTTTGAAGATAATCGCCGCCGTGCCGAGCAGATCGAGGTGGCCGCCGAGCATCCGGATCTGCTGCTCCGCGCCAACGTCGAGGACGTCTCCGCCATGGCGCATTCCATCATCGAGCGCTACGAAAAGGTGGAAATCGATGCCGTTTACCTCGTCTACAACGAGTTCAAGTCAGTTCTGCAGCAGCGTGTCGTCACCGAAAAGCTCCTTCCCATCCGCAAGCTGGGCGAGCAGGAGATCAGTGCCGCCGAGGTGATGACTGAGGAGCAGCGGGAAGCCGCGGCCAAGGCCGCCACCGAAGCCGGCATCTCGATCAACGAACCGGAGGAGACGGAGATTGACGCCGAAGCCAAGAAGTTCGGCACCGCCGACGTCGATTACCTCTACGACCAGGAGCCGGAGCGCCTGTTCCGTCACCTGATGCCGCGCTACGTCACCACACAGATCCTGCACGCCGTGCTCGAATCCATTGCCGCCGAGCACGCCGCGCGCATGACGGCAACGGACGCCGCCAGCAAAAACGCAGGGGACCTGATCGACAAGCTGTCCCTGACCATGAATCGCGTCAGGCAGGCAGCCATTACCAAGGAAATCATAGAAATCGTCAGTGGAGCCGCGGCGATCTCGGGTTAATCGCCACGGTCAGTCACGAAGAGAGAGTGTATGGCAGAGAATCAGAATGTAGGAACCGTGGTCGCCGTGAGCGGCCCGGCCGTGGACATCCAGTTTGAGGAGGCGACGATGCCTCCCATCTTCCAGGCGCTTCGCATCACCAGCGAAGGCTTCAACGTCCCGATGAAGCTCGACGTCATCGTCGAAGTGGAACAGCACCTCGGCGAAGGCCGGGTGCGCTGCATCGCCATGGAAGCCACCGAAGGCATGGTCCGCGGCATGAAGGCGACGGACACCGGCGCCGGCATCACGGTCCCTGTGGGCCGCGCCACCCTCGGCCGCGTCCTGAACGTGCTCGGCCAGCCGGTCGATGAACTCGGCCCGGTCAACGCCACCGAGCACCGCCCCATCCACCGCCTGGCGCCCGCCTTTGACGAGCAGTCCACCTCCGAGGAGATGTTCGAAACCGGCATCAAGGTCATCGACCTCATCCAGCCCTTCATGAAGGGCGGCAAAATCGGCCTCTTCGGCGGTGCCGGCGTCGGCAAGACCGTCATCATCCAGGAGCTCATCAACAACGTCGCCCTCAAACACGGCGGCTTCTCCGTGTTCGCCGGCGTAGGCGAGCGCACCCGCGAAGGCAACGATCTCTGGCATGAGTTCCAGGAGTCCGGCGTCATCGACATCAAGGATCTGTCCAAGTCCAAAGCCGCGCTGGTCTACGGCCAGATGACCGAGCCTCCAGGGGCGCGCCTGCGTGTCGCCCTCACCGGCCTCACCGTCGCCGAGTACTTCCGCGACGAAGAGCATGCCGACACGCTGTTGTTCATCGACAACATCTTTCGCTTCACCCAGGCCGGCTCCGAGGTCTCCACGCTGCTGGGCCGTATGCCCTCCGCCGTGGGCTACCAGCCCAACTTGGCCACGGAAATGGGTGAGCTGCAGGAGCGCATCACCTCCACCAAGAGCGGCTCGGTCACCTCCGTGCAGGCCGTCTACGTGCCCGCAGACGACTTCACCGATCCCGCGCCGGCCACCACCTTCGCCCATCTCGACGCCACCACGTCGCTCTCCCGTCCCTTGTCGGAGCTCGGCATCTACCCCGCCGTCGATCCGCTGGTCTCCACCTCGCGCATCCTGTCCCCGCGCATCGTGGGCCAGGAGCACTATGACGTCGCCCAGGGTGTGAAACGCATCCTGCAGCGCTACAAGGATCTGCAGGACATCATCGCTATCCTCGGCATCGACGAGCTCTCCGAAGAAGACAAGCTCACCGTCTCCCGGGCGCGCAAGGTGCAGCGGTTCCTTTCGCAGCCCTTCCACGTCGCCGAAATCTTTACCGGCATCCCCGGCGCCTACGTCAAGGTCGCCGACACGGTGCGCTCCTTCAAGGAAATCATCGAGGGTAAACACGATGACATTCCGGAGCAGGCGTTTTATCTCAAGGGCGGCATTGAAGACGTAATTGCCGCTGCCGAAAAGATGAAGGCCTCGGTGTAACCGACAGTAACGGCCGTGGTTTGGGGTGAATCTACAACCTGAACCACGGCGAAAGTGAATCGCATGGCAGACGCAGGAAACAACTCAGGACTGCTGCAGGTGCGGCTGGTCACCCCCGATCAGGTTGTGGTCGACACCACCGCCGAGGCCGTGGAGCTGCCTTCCATGTCCGGCTACCTCGAAGCGCTCTACGGCGCCGCGCCGCTGCTGGCCGAATTGGGCGCCGGCGAGGTACGTCTCCACGGTGGCGCCGCCGGGCAGCAGACCTTCTTCGTCGCCTGGGGCTTCGTCGAAGTTCTTCCCGAACGAGTCACGATCCTCGCCGAACAGGCTCTCCGGCCCCGCGAGATCGACGTAAACGCGGCCCACGCCGAACAGCAGCACGCGCAGGAGCTTTGGAACGCGGCCGGCGACGATGGCGAAAAGTATGACGAAGCCAACGCCGTAACGCGCGTGGCCGAGGAGAAGCTCGCCTCCGCCGCGCACAAGGCATAAACCTCGAGAGCTGTTCACTTCAAACTTCCACAGTTCTACACTCCGGTTCCGCATCCGTATCCCGGTTGGCATTAGGCATTCCGTTCTTTGTCTTCCGAAGCTCCGCACCCTGTCCTCCTGAGCAGCGCGAAGGACCTGCTGTTAGCCGGTGCCGTACACACGCTCAGGACGAAGCAGGTCTTTCCATCCGCTCAGGCTGACAAAAAGGGTCACGGAACCACAATCCGGTGCAAGACCGCGCTGGGCACAACCGCAATGGCTGCGTCTGAGGCTTTATACTCAAGGTATGTCAATTCTTGGCAACGCAGCGGCAATCGCAAAAGGCATGAGCATCACGCTCCGCGAGACCTTTCAGCCCACCGAGGTGGAAAACTACCCTGACGGCAAGGGTCCTTTGCGCGGGGCCGTGTTTCAGGAGCGTTTTCGCGGCAAACACCAGCTGCAGCGTGACGAAAACGGCCTCGAGAAGTGTGTTGCCTGCTATCTCTGCGCCGCGGCCTGCCCGGCCAATTGCATCTATATCGAAGCTGCGGAAAATACGGATGAGGCGCGATTCTCCTCGGCCGAACGCTACGCCAAGGTCTACAACATCGACTACAACCGCTGCATCTTCTGCGGTTACTGCGTGGAGGCCTGCCCCACGGACGCCATCACGCACGGCCACGGCTTTGAGCTGGCCAGCCTGAACGCGACAAACATGGTGATGCGCAAGGAAGATATGCTCGTACCCGTTCCGACGGCGCTGCCGCATTCGCCGCATGAAGAGGTCGAGGTTTTGCGCTAGGATCGCGAACGCACCGGGTATAAAAGCGGGCCTGTCGAGTGGCCGGTTTGACGCTGTGCTCCTTGTGCGTCTAGCCGATCTGTGCAAAGGACGATCCGCCCTGCTGTGGCGCTGATCCCGGACCGTCCCGCTCGTTGAATAAGGACTGCGCCACGCAGAAAGCGGCTTATTGCATGGCCACGGCCACACTCCATCCCCTGCAAGAGATCCTGAAGCACCGCATCGCCATCATCGACGGCGCGATGGGCACCACGATCCGCAGCTACGGCATGGCCGAAGCCGACATCCGGCAGGGCCGCTTCGAGAACGCCGGCAAGGATCTGCTCAACAACGGCGATCTCTTCTCGCTCACCCAGCCAGGCATGATCTGTGACATCCATCGCCGCTTCCTGGAGGCCGGCGCGGACATCATCGAAACCAACACCTTCGGCGCCACGGGCATCTCGCAAAGCGAGTTCTTCGTCGACGATCCACGCGAGCACGGCGGCCGCAAGGACCCCGAGTTCTATCAAAAAATCCTGGAAGACCCGTCCCTCAACGACCTGGCCTGGGACATCAATGAGCAGTCTGCCCGCCAGTGCCGCGAGTGGGCCGACCGCATCGGCAACGACACCGGCCGGCAGCGCTTCGTCGCCGGCGCCATCGGTCCCCTCACCGTCTCGCTCTCCAACTCCCCTGACGCCGACGATTCTGGCTTCCGCGTCGTCACCTTCGATCAGGTCAGGGAAGCCTACGTCCACCAAGTAAAGGCGCTGATCGCCGGCGGCTCCGATCTTCTGCTGGTCGAAACAATCTTTGACTCGCTCAACGCAAAGGCCGCCCTCGTCGCCATTCGCGAGGTCTTCGATGAGGGGGGCAAAGAACTCCCGGTCATGATCTCCGCAGCCGTAGGTCGCGGCGGCGAGACGATGATCTCCGCCCAGACTATCGAAGCCTTCTGGAACGCCGTGGCGCACGTAAATCCGCTTTCCATCGGCCTGAACTGCTCGCTTGGCCCCGACCTCATGTATCCGTTCCTCGCCGAGCTCTCGCAAAAGGCGAACGTAGCCGTCTCCTGCTACCCCAACGCCGGGTTACCCAACCCTCTCTCCCCCACGGGCTTCGATCTCGAACCCGCCGACATGGCGCGTTACCTCGGCGACTTCGCCGGCGCCAGCCTGATCAACATCGCGGGCGGCTGCTGCGGCAACACGCCCGAGCACATCGCCGCCATCGCCAAATCGCTCGAGGGCAGGGAACCGCGGCCCATCCCAAGCTTGACGGAGTCCCAACCATGAGCACGACTCCCCCATCGGTGCCCCCGCCCGAAACAAAACCGCTGCGCCTCTCCGGCTCGCAGCCCTTCACGCAGCAGCCCGGCATCTTCATCCTGCTCGGCGAACGCACCAACGTCGCCGGCTCGCCTAAGTTCGCCCGCCTCATCAAGGAAGGCAACTACGAAGAAGCCGTCAGCGTAGCGCGCCAGCAGGTGGAAAACGGCGCCAACGTGCTCGACATCTGCATGGACGAGGGCATGATCGACGGCGTCGCCGCCATGACCCGCTACCTGCAGCTACTCGCCTCCGAGCCCGAGGTGGCTAAGGTGCCGTTCATGGTCGATTCCTCCAAGTGGGAGGTCATCGAAGCCGGCCTGAAGTGCCTGCAAGGCAAGGGCATCGTCAACTCCATCTCGCTCAAAGAGGGCGAAGACAAGTTCCGCCACAACGCCTCCATCGTGCGCAAGTACGGCGCCGCCGTCGTCGTCATGGCCTTTGACGAGCAGGGCCAGGCCGCCACCTACGAAGACAAGATCCGCATCTGCGAGCGCGCCTACCGGATCCTCGTGGACGAGGTCCGCCTTCCACCGCAGGACATCATCTTCGACCCCAACATCCTCACCGTGGCCACCGGCATGGAGGAGCACAACAACTACGCCAACGATTTCATCAACGCCACCCGCTGGATCAAGCAACACCTCCCCCACGCCAAGGTCTCCGGCGGCGTCTCGAATATCAGCTTCAGCTTCCGCGGCAACAACAAGGTCCGCGAGGCCATGCACTCGGCGTTTCTCTACCATGCGATCTCCGCCGGCATGGACATGGGCATCGTCAACGCCGGCATGCTCGAGGTCTATGAGGACATCGAGCCCGAGCTAAAAGTCCTCGTAGAAGACGTCCTGCTCAACCGCCGTCCCGACGCCACCGAGCGCCTCGTAGACCACGGCGAAGCCCTCAAAGCCGCAAGCTCCGGTCAAACCGCCGTCACCGAGAAAAAAGCCGAAGAGTGGCGCAACGGCACCGTCGAGGAGCGTCTCGCGCACGCCCTCGTACGCGGCATCGACACCTACATCGACACTGACACCGAAGAAGCCCGCGCCAAACTCGGCCGCCCTCTGCTCGTCATTGAAGGCCCGCTGATGTCCGGCATGAGCGTCGTCGGCGACCTCTTCGGCTCGGGCAAGATGTTCCTTCCGCAGGTGGTCAAATCCGCCCGCGTGATGAAGAAGTCCGTAGCCTATCTCACCCCGTTTATGGAGGCCGAAAAGGCGGAGATGGCCGCCGCCGGCGAGGTCGTCCGCACCCAGGGCAAGATCGTCCTCGCCACCGTCAAGGGCGACGTGCATGACATCGGCAAGAACATCGTCGGCGTCGTGCTCGCCTGCAACAACTACGAGGTCATCGACATGGGCGTCATGGTCCCGGCCGAAAAAATCCTCGCCCGCGCCAAGGAAGTCAACGCCGACATCATCGGCCTCAGTGGCCTCATCACGCCCTCGCTCGACGAGATGGTGCACGTCGCTCGCGAGATGGACCGTCAGGGCTTCACGGTACCCTTGCTCATCGGCGGCGCCACCACCAGCCGCGCCCACACGGCCATCAAGATCGCCCCGCACTACCGCCAGCCGGTCATCCACGTCACCGACGCCAGCCGCGCCGTGCCCGTGACCACAAGCCTGCTCAGCGAAGAAGGCCACGACGGGTTCGTCCAACAACACAACGCCGAGTACGAGGCCCTGCGCAAGGCCCACCAGGCTCCCAAACAGCCCCTCACCCCCATCAAGCAGGCCCGCGCCCGCCGCACCCCGATCACGTGGCGCCCCGAGGACATCCCGGCCCCCAGCTTCACCGGCGTCCGCGTCCTCAACGACTTCCCGCTCAGTACCTTGCGCGACTACATCGACTGGTCGCCGCTTTTCCACGCCTGGGGCCTCAAGGGCCTCTTCCCGCGCATCCTCGACGACGAACGCCAGGGTGAACAGGCCCGCTCCGTCTACACCGATGCTCAGGCCATGCTCGACCGCATCGTCTCCGAAAACCTGCTCACCGCCCGCGGCGTCTACGGCCTGTTTCCAGCCAACGCGATCGGCGAAGACGTCGAGCTTTACACCGACTCCACACGTCAGCAGGCAGGCGAAAAATTTCACTTCCTCCGCCAGCAGGCCCACCGCGAAGGCGCCGAGCCCTGCCGCTCGCTCGCCGACTTCATCGCCCCCTGGGAAACCGGCCTGCCCGATCACATCGGCGCCTTCGCCGTCACCACCGGTATAGGCCTGAAGGAACTCACCACCCAGTTCAAAGCCCAGCACGACGACTACAGCGCCATCATGGCCGAAGCCCTCGCCGACCGCCTCGCCGAGGCCTTCGCCGAGTGCCTCCACAAGCGGGTCCGGGACGAATGGGGCTACGGCTGCGCCGAAACCTTCACCCCGCTTGAGCTCATCCAGGAAAAATACCGCGGCATCCGCCCCGCCCCGGGCTATCCGGCCTGCCCGGATCACACCGAAAAAGGCACCATCTGGCGTCTGCTCGACGTCCAGGCCAACACCGGCATGGAAATCACCGAATCCTTCGCCATCTGGCCCGGCTCCAGCGTCAGCGGCATCTACTTCGCCCACCCGGAGTCGCGCTTCTTTTCCCTCGGCAAGATCGACCGCGACCAAGTTTCCGACTACCAGCGCCGCAAGGGCATGCACCTGGCCGAAGTGGAACGCTGGCTTGGCCCCAACCTCGCCTACGACCCCGAAGCTTGAGATGTGTTCACCCACTCTTGATGCCTGAATTGCGCGCGGGCATACAACTGCCGTCCTCCTGAGCAAAGCGAAGGATCTCTGTATGCTGCTCGCGGCGGCGCTATCTCCCCGGCAAAGCCTCTGCATCATCCGTTTTGCATTCCATCCTCGCGCCCGAGAGCCCTTGACGGCGACATCAAAGTCCCATGCTGCTCGCGTTCGAAACATCGCGCATCACAAGCTCACATAGGAGGCTTGCGATGGCAACCAAGAAATCTGTAGCCAAGAAGTCCGCCACAAAGAAATCTGCGGCAAAAAAAGCACCCGCAAAAAAGACATCCACAGAGAAAATTTCCGCAAAAAAGGCAGGGAAAGCCGCGCCTAAGAAGTCAGCTTCCCACGACACCAAAGAAGACAACTACACCAAACCCGAACTCCGCGAGCACATCAAGGAAGAGGTGATGGCCGGCGACAAGGGCGGCAAGCCCGGCCAATGGAGCGCCCGCAAGGCCCAGCTCGTCGCACACGAATACGTCGCCGAAGGCGGAGGCTACAAGCATCCCCGCAACGAAGCGCAGCAGCACCTCAAGCAGTGGGGCGACGAGCACTGGCACACAGCCGACGGCGAGCCCGCGATTCGCGAAGACGGCGAAGGACAGAAAGAAACCCATCGCTACCTGCCCGATGAGGCCTGGAAAGAACTGTCACCCGCCGAGCAAAAGGCCACCGACGAAAAGAAGGTAAGCGGCTCCCGCAAAGGCAAGCAGTTCATTCCCAACACGCAGGCGGCCAGCGAAGCACGCCAGCACGCAACGGAACATCCCACAAAGGCCAAAGGCAACGCCGAGTGACTTGCACGGCGTCTATCTCCATGTTACAAGTTAAGAATTCCACCCGTGATGAGCGGGTCGAATTTCATGCAGAGTGGTTGAGGGACGAGCCCTGTGACGCCACGACAACCGGACAGAACACAGTACCGGTGTCAACTCTCGCCTGGCAACAGGACACATGAGATTCGGTGGAGCAGAGCTGCACCCAAAGATCGTACTGCCTCCACGCATCTCCGTATCCCGTACTCCACGCAAGAGCCGTCACAGCCAGCAGCACCCCTCACTCACCGGAGTGACTTATGGAGTATTCCTGTACCGGCTACGAGCTGCGTTGTAACGAGTGCGGCAAAAGCTTCGGCAACCGCCCTCAATCTGCCTGCGATGAGTGCCTGGCCCCGCTTGAAGTGCAGTACGACCTCGAACAAATGCGAGAACGCGTCTCCCGCGACTCGGTCGCTGCCGGCCCTGCCAACATCTGGCGCTACAAGGAAATGCTCCCCATCCCGCAGGGCTTTCAGCCCGACCTGCCCGTAGGTTTTACGCCCCTGATCCGTGCGAAATCTCTAGGCAAGCGCATCGGCGCCACCCATCTCTACGTCAAAAACGACGCTGTCTGCTTCCCAACGCTCAGCTTTAAGGATCGTGTCGTCTCCGTGGCGCTCGCCAACGCACAGGCCTTCGGTTTCAGCGTCGTCGGTTGCTCCTCCACTGGCAATCTCGCCAACTCCGTCGCTGCCCAGGCCGCCCGTCTCGGCCTCAAGGCCTGCATCCTGATCCCCGCCGATCTCGAGCAGGCCAAAATTCTGAACACGCAGGTTTACGGCGCCCGCCTCGTCCGCATCGAGGGCAATTACGACCACGTCAACCGCCTCTGCACCCTCATCGCCGACGAATATAAATGGGGTCTCGTCAACGTCAATCTGCGCCCTTACTACGCTGAGGGCTCCAAGACCGTAGGCTACGAAATCGCCGAGCAACTAGGCTGGCGCCTGCCCGACAACGTCGTCGTCCCTATGGCCGGCGGCTCGCTCATTCGCAAGATCCGCAAGGCCTTCAAGGAACTCGTCTACCTCGGCCTCGTTGAAGACAAGCCGGTTCGCTTCTTCGGCGCACAGGCCACGGGCTGCTCACCCATCTCCCACGCCGTCAAGCAGGGTTGGGACTACATCGAGCCCCAACGCCCCAACACCATCGCCCGTTCGCTCGCCATCGGCAATCCGGCTGACGGCCCCGCAGCCGCCAAAATGATCGCCGAGTGCAACGGCTACGCCGAGGACGTCTCCGACGTGGAAGTCGTCGCTGGTATCCAGGAGCTCGCTGAAACCGAAGGTATCTTCACCGAGACCGCCGGTGGCGTCACCACCGCTGTGACCGCGCGTCTCTACGCCGACGGCCGCATCCGCCCCGACGAAGTCACCGTTGCCTGCATCACCGGCAACGGCCTCAAGACGCTGGACGTCCTGCAGGGCCGCTTCGACATCGCACACCCCGTAAAACCCAAGCTCGCCGCCTTCGACGAGTACATCCGCGCCGTCGATGGCGCACTCGTCGGCAGCCCGGTCGAAGCAGAAGAACTTGTACTGGCAGGAGGCATGCAGTGAGCGTCAAAGTGGTTCTGCCGACAGCATTGGCACGGCATACGGAAGGTCAAAAGAGTTTCGCTTCGGAGGCAAAGGATCTCCCCGCGCTGCTCTCCGAAATCGACGCACGCTACCCCGCACTCGCACAGAACGTGAAGGACGACACGGGCAAGCTGCGCCGCTTCATCAACGTCTACATCAACGATGAAGACATCCGCTTTCTCGGAGGCGACGCACACGCCTTTGCGGACGGCGACGAGGTCATGCTGATCCCCTCAATCGCAGGTGGCTGCTAGGGACGGGCAGCCTAGGAAATCGACATCTGCAGCAGGGAAGAGAGGCGGCCACACGGCCGCCTCTTCAGCAGCTCGACTCTCGGAAGTTCACACCATGGACCTCGAACATAGAACAAGTAGAACGATGATGATGATCAACACAACGGCTTCCCGAACACGTGGCTTTCGCCTATGGATGCGAAGGCGGCCAGCCTGTGATTTCTTGTGCACGCTGAAAAGGGATTTGATCGAGCCTAAGGCAACGCAAACGGCTTCACGCTGCTCCTACGGCGTGGTGTAGATTCGCACGCACGCGCGGCGGAAGGAAAGGTAGTTCATGTTTCTCATCATTGCTTTGGTTCTCTTCGTCGCCTGGATTCTCGGCTTTGTCGTGTTTCACGTAGCCGGATTCTTCATCCACATTCTGATCATCCTGGCGATCATCTCCCTGATCTTTCAATTTATCCGGAAGGCATGAAAAAGAGGCCCGGCAATCGCCGGGCCTCCTCGTTAGTGACGCATCATTGCCGTGCGACGGGACGAGCCGGCTGATCGGAAGGTGGCGGGGGCATATCCTCGAGCACCTCTGGCGTCTCCTCGGCCAGCTTGGGCAACTTCGCCGCCAAAGCGATCTCCAGTACCTCATCCATATTTTCGACGAAGTTCAACTTCATCGTGTTCTTGATCAGGTCCGGCAGCTCAGCCAGGTCCCGGCGATTGTCGGCCGGCAGAATGGCCTCAAAGATACCGGCGCGATGCGCGGCCAGCAACTTCTCCTTTAAACCGCCAATTGGCAGCACCTTGCCGCGCAGCGTAATCTCGCCCGTCATCGCAATATCCCGACGCACATCGATCTTGGTCAGCGCCGAAGCTAACGCCGTCGCCAGGGTGATCCCGGCGGATGGGCCGTCCTTGGGGATCGCTCCCTCCGGCACATGGATGTGGATGTCGATGTTGCGGTAAAAATCTTTCTGCAATCCAAGGTGGTGAGCGCGCGAGCGAATATAAGTCAACGCAGCCTGCGCCGACTCCTGCATCACATCGCCAAGCTGCCCGGTGGCCGTCATCTTGCCCTTGCCGTCCAGCACCTGAACCTCGGTCTGCAGGATGGATCCACCCATCTCCGTCCATGCCAGCCCTGTAACCAGACCGACTTCGTTCCGCTCATGCACCTGCGAATCACGGAACTTGGCAACACCCAGCAGGTCTCCCAAATTCTCCCCGGTGACAGCCTCTTTGTGCTCACTGTTGGTCACCACACGGCGCGCCACCTTGCGGCACACGTTGCCGATCTCGCGCTCCAGATTACGCACACCCGACTCACGCGTGTAGTTGCGAATGATCCCGCGCAGCGCATCGTCATCCAGCGTGACTTGGCCGTTGTTCAGCCCCGTCCCCTCGAGCTGCTTCTTCACCAAGTATTGCTTGGCAATCTCAAGCTTTTCCAGCTCCGTATAACCGGAGAGCCGCAGAATCTCCATACGATCCTGCAACGGTCCGGGAATCGTGTGCAGCACGTTCGCCGTCGCCACGAACAGAACCTGCGAAAGGTCGTACTCCACATCGAGATAGTGATCCTGGAAGCTGTTGTTCTGCTCCGGATCCAGCACCTCCAGCAAGGCCGACGCCGGATCGCCGCGGAAGTCCGAGGCCATCTTGTCGATCTCATCCAGCATGATCACCGGATTCTTCGTTCCGGCCTTCTTCATCGACTGAATGATCTGCCCAGGCAGGGCACCGATGTAAGTTCGGCGGTGCCCGCGAATCTCCGCCTCGTCCCGCACACCGCCCAGCGACATGCGCACGAACTTGCGCCCTGTCGCCTTCGCGATCGACATACCCAGCGACGTCTTACCGACGCCCGGAGGTCCGACAAAGCACAGAATCGATCCCTTCGGGTTCTTCACCAATTGCCGCACGGCCAGAAACTCAAGGATGCGTTCTTTGATCTTCCCCAGGCCGTAGTGATCTTCATTCAACACCTGCTCGGCGTTTTCAATGGAGCGGATCTCCTTGGACCGCTTGCGCCACGGCACTGCCAGCAGCCAATCCAGGTAGTTCCGGCTCACCGTCGATTCGGCCGACATCGGCGGCATCGCTTCCAGCTTCTTCAGCTCCTGCGTCGCCTTTTCCAGCACATCCTTGGGCATGCCGGCTTCGTCGATCTTCTTCTTCAGCTCATCAAACTCGCTCTTCTCGCCCCGCCCGAGCTCCTTCTGAATCGCCTTGATCTTTTCGTTGAGGTAGTACTCTTTCTGCGCCCGCTCCATCTGCCGCTTGACACGCGACTGAATCGTGCGATCGACGTTTAGCTTCTCAATCGCAATATCCAAAACATCGGCCACGCGCGCCAAACGCATCTCCGGATCGAAGACCTCCAGTAGTTGCTGTTTCTCCTCGATAGAAAGCGGCAAGTTCGCGCCGATCAAATCGGCAAGCTTCGCAGGCTCATCGGTCCGCAGCGTCGCCGCGGCTTCCTGGTTCAACGACTGCTGTAACTTGCTGTACTGCTCATAGAGTTGGTGCACACGAGCCACCAGTTGGTCCGTCTGCGGCGTGTGCTGCAACTCCGCTTTGGCGGTGCGCACCGTCGCGACGAAGAAACCGTCGGCATCGTTCACCTCGGTCGCACGCGCACGCTCCACGCCCTCCACCAGCACGCGAATATTGCCGTCTGAAAGCCTGACGGACTGCACGATATTGCCGATGGTGCCGACCTTGTAAATGTCATCGCCCGTCGGTTCATCGACGGAGGCATCATGCTGCGTAGCCAGGAAGATCTTGCGGTCGCCATTCAACGCCTCTTCCAAAGCGCGCACGGAGGACTCACGACCCACAACAAAAGGGGCCATCATCTGAGGAAAAATCACCATCTCGCGGATGGGCATCATCGGGAGTTTGCGCTGGATACCGGTGTTCAAATCGCGTTCGTCGTTTGTCATATGCCTCCCGATTAGACGTGCATAAGCGTGGTTGGATGCGGTGCACGGCTTGGCCAGATTGTACGCGTATCGACACCCTCGCGTGATCCCCCGACCTGTGGCGGCATTCGCGCTCAAAGCTTAGAAACCGAAATTTGCCGCGAAAAAACTCGAAAGGCCTGCATCTTCCGCGCTGCGGCGTGGAAGATGCAGACCCTTCGATGTTGCTTTGCTGAAAGCGAAAATATCTGCTGGCGAACCCTCGGCTAATCGGATCAGCCGGCTTTTTCAAGCAGAACCGGCAGCGTAATCTCGCGGGTCTTCACCATCTCTTCGGTGATGACCAGCTCCTTGATCTTCTTGTTGCCCGGCACGTGGTACATCAGATCCAGCATCAGCTCTTCCAGAATCATGCGCAAACCACGCGCACCCACCTTGCGCGTAAGCGCTTCGCGAGCGATCTCGCATACCGCACCATCCGTCCACGTGACCTTCACACCCTCGTAGTCGAACAGTCGCGCATACTGCTTCAGCAGGGCATTGCGCGGACGCGTAAGAATGTCGATCAGCGCGGGCTCATCCAGCTCGTCCAAAATACCCAGCACCGGCAAACGTCCCACAAACTCCGGAATCAAACCATACTTCAACAAATCCTGCGGCTCCGCCTGGCGCAGCATTTCGGTGTCACGCTGTGCCCGAATCGGCGTCAGCTTCTTCTCTTCACTATCGCTGGTCGTCTTGAAACCGAGAGCCTTCTTGCCGAGACGCCGGCCAATAATCTTCTCCAACCCGACAAACGCCCCACCGCAGATGAACAGGATGTTGGTCGTATCCACGATCGTGAACTCCTGATGGGGATGCTTGCGTCCACCCTGCGGTGGCACGTTGGCCACAGTGCCTTCAAGCAGCTTCAAAAGCGCCTGCTGCACGCCCTCACCGGACACATCGCGCGTGATCGAGGGATTCTCATCCTTGCGACCGATCTTGTCGATCTCATCGATGTAGATGATCCCCGCCTGCGCACGCGCCACATCGTTGTCTGCGGCCTGTAGCAGCTTCAGGATGATGTTCTCTACGTCCTCACCCACATACCCCGCCTCGGTGAGCGTCGTCGCGTCCACAATCGCAAACGGCACGTCCAGCATCTTCGCCAGCGTCTGCGCCATCAGCGTCTTGCCGGAGCCCGTCGGCCCCACCAGCAGGATGTTCGACTTCGCCAGCTCCACCTCGTTACCGCGCATCCGGTTCATCTGGATGCGCTTGTAGTGGTTGTAGACCGCCACTGCCAGCTTCTTCTTGGTCGAATTCTGGCCGATGATGTACTCGTCCAGAAACGCTTTCACCTCGGCCGGCTTGGGCAGGTGCTGCGGCGCCGCCCCCGGCTGCGTCTCGGGGGTTTTATCATCCTCCAGAATGGAGTTGCAGACAGCAACGCACTCATCGCAGATATATGCTCGCGGATAATCCGAAGGCGAAGAAATCAGCTTCGCCACGGCGTCCTGCGACTTGTGACAGAACGAGCAGCGCAGCGACTCTTCCGGGCCCCGAGTGGTCTTCATGAATGCGTGCAACTCCTTATTTCATTTCTTCCAGAACCGCCCGTACAGGTGCTTTCCCGGAAGCTGTGTAAGTCTACACCTTAGCCGAAATCAACGGCTTGCGGCGAAAACAAAGGTCATGGCTGAGTGGGTACCAGTGATTTCCGAAATAGAAAAACCGTCCCGCATCTATAGGATTCGCGCAGGACGGTGTGGTTGCAGATCGGAAGGTTTTACGTCCGCGGGCGTGTGATGATGTCATCGATCAGGCCATACTCCTTGGCCTGCTGCGATCCCATGGAGAAGTCGCGATCCGTATCGCGCTCAATTTGTTCAAATGTCTGACCGGTGTGCTCGGCCATGATGCGGTTCATGCGTTCACGGAGGCGCAGGATCTCCCGTGCATGGATATCGATCTCCGTTGCCTGACCCTGAATGCCGCCACCCATGATCAGCGGCTGATGGATCAAAATACGCGAATTCGGCAGGGCGAATCGTTTGCCAATCTTACCCGCCATCAACAGAAAGGCACCCATCGATGCCGCCTGGCCGATGCAAAGGGTCTGCACATCGTTCTTGATGTACTGCATCGTGTCATAAATCGCCAGACCCGCCGATACAGAACCACCGGGGGAGTTGATGTACAGCTGAATGTCCTTGTCTGGATCCTCGCCGGACAAAAATAGCAGCTGCGCGATGATCAGATTGGCTACATTGTCATCGATCGGGGTGCCGAGAAAGATGATGTTGTCGCGCAGCAGACGGCTGTAGATATCGTAGGAGCGTTCGCCCCGGCTCGTCTGCTCGAGCACCATCGGTATAAGTCCCATAACACTCTCTTTCCTGTACAGCGGTTTCGAATCTAGCTGAGCCTAACAGTCCAGGCCATCCGTCGTCCCACCGGACGGCTGCTGTGGCCTGTCTGCATCACAATGCGGCCACTACGCCGCAAGCTTCTCATACAGTGCGGCGCCCGTTTTTTCCCGCCGCATCTGTTCGCGGATCCGCTGCAGCGAGCCGTCGTCGTTCAGCCGCTTGCGCAGCGTCTCCAGCGGCTCCCGCGCCTGCAGGGAAGCCATCAGCAGCTCGCGCTCCATGTCGTCGTCTGAGACCGTGATGTTCTCGCGGTCGGCAATGCGGTCCAGAATCAGTGAGGCCTTTACCTCGGCCAGTGCCTGGTCCCGCTGTGCCTCGCGCAGACGGGCAAAGTCCAACTGCCGCATCTGGTCCTGCGTCATGCCCTGTTGCGCCAGGGCGCGCAGCCCCCGGTCCAGGCGAACATCGATCTGCTGCTGCACGAAGATCTCGGGAACAGGGAACTGGAAGCGCGCAATCAGCTCATCGAGCATCTTGTCTCGCGCCTCGGTCTCCAGCGTTTCCTTCTTGCGCTCGGCAATGCGCTCCCGCAGCTTGTCTTCAAACTCCTGCCAGCTGTCGTAGGCGCCCATGCCCTTGGCGAACTCGTCATTGCGCTCGGGCAGCGTCTTGCGCTTCAGAGCCGTCACCCTTACGTCGTAGCTCACGGTCTTACCCGCGAGACGGACATCGCCGAAATCGGCCGGGTACTCCACCTCGAACGCCATTTCCTGGCCTACGGTCGTCCCACGTAGTGCGTCGGAGAACGCCGGCAGCGTATTCTTGCCGCCCACCTCCAGCAGAATGTCGTCGCCCTTAATCTCTGGCTGCTCCGGCTGTCCTGCCTGCTCGGCCGGCTCCTCGGACGCACCTTCCGCGGCCGGCGCATCCGGATGCATCCGGCCCTGGAAGCTGATCTCCGCCCAATCGCCGTCGCTCAAGGCGCGCTCTTCTTCCACCGTCTCTACCGTCGCGTGCTGGTCCAAAAGGGCGGTCAGCTCGGCCTGGTACTCCTCGTCGGTTACCGTGGCATCCGGTTTCTGCACCGTAAGGCTGTCGTAGCCGTCCACATCGATCGTCGGCAGGATCTCAAACGTCGCGCGGAAGCGCAGCGGCTGGCCTTCGTTCAGCTGCAGCTCGGAAATCTGCGGTTGCGAGACCGGATTCAACGAATCTTTCTCCAGTGCTGCCCGGAAACGCTCCGCTACCAGCGATTCCAGCACCTCCTGCCGGATATCCTTCCCAAAGCGCGAACGGATCAGCGTGTCCGGCACCTTGCCCGAACGGAAGCCGGGAATGCGCGCCAGCTTGCTGTACCGCTTCACCACCTTGCGGAACGCACCATCAACGTCCTCGGCCGGCGCCTCGACCTCGACGGTACGGGTAAGCTCCGGGTTCATCGCCGGTGCGGCATGCTGGTGGGTCTGACCGTGATCGTGCTCCGTCATGGGGGCGGCAGTCGCATCGGTGGCATTGGCCGCCAGCGCCGTGGTTGACTCAACCGTATTCTCGGTGGCAGCGGAGGTCTCGGTCTCTTCGTGGGTATCAGCAGTTGTCAATGGGGATCTCTTCCAAGCGGGTCTGGTTGGCACGGGCGCTCAAGTGAGTAAGCAAACCTGGACGCGATAGCGGCAGCGCACCAGGCCGCGGGACACCGGCCGTCCTCCGCTAAGAATACGAGTCGGCGCAGAACGGGTCAAACCCGCGCACGGTTCCGATTCTCTACGGGCGCGCCTTCAGGCTGAACAGCTCCAAACGCACCTTCCACTGCAGCGATTCGCCCGGTTGCAGGGTCCGTATGCCTGAACCCCCGGCCGCCGTCCACTCGCCGCCCAGCGCGTCGTCGTAGTTCGTCTCCGGAGCAATCGCCACCCATGGTTTGTCGGCCGGGGCCACCACGTGCAAAGCGCGGATACTGGGCGACATAGGCGTTAAACGCAACCCATAGCCGAAATCCGTATCCCGCAACTCCGCCGAGCTCCGCGTTCCCGGCCCGGAGAGCAGGTGAGCATAGGTCTCGTCCAACCCCGCCGCCGGCAACCCCGAACCGCGGTCGCTTGAAAGATCCAGCGCCGTCCCCGCCACGGACACCGTCGCCCCGGTCGGCAGCCCGGTGCTCCGATCCGTCTCCAGCCGCTCCGTCGAAGGCACCACCAGCTGCGCGTGCCTGCGGTCGCCGCCGGCCACGCTGAAGTGCGGCAGCCAGCCGATGCCGACCGGCATCGGAGCATCGCCCGTATTCTGCACCGAAACCGTCAGGTCGATGATGTGCCCCGTCATGGCCGCCTCGATGTGAACCGAGCCGGTCGCCGGCCAATTGCCGGAAAATGTACCCGGATGGAAGGTCGCGTCCACCGATTGTCCGCCCAGGATCACATCCGCCTTCGCCGTATCCGCTCCCCGATCGAGCAGCAAACCTGTCGTGGACCGCAAACTTCCCGGCGTCGCCGCCGGAAACGTCAATCGCTGTCCTACCCAGACCGTCTGCAGAACGCCCGGCGTATCGGACGGCCTGCCGGAGAGCCGCCCCGCCCACGGCATCATAAAAGCGCCGCCGATCGTCGAGGATAACGCTCCGTTTGCATCCGCGCCCGAGCCTGACAACATCGCCGCGGCCTCCGGAAGAGCCGGCGAGGCCAGCAGCGGCACCTCGCCATGGCCCGGAATGCTGGCCGTAATCTGCAGCACGTTCAAGCCGCGGCCCGGAAGCAGCGTGGCGGAAAGAAACTCCGGCTCGCCCTCAAGCGCATCCGGCGTTCGCACCAGCCGAATCGGCTCCTGCCCGCCAAACCCCGTCGCACCCGACGGGGGCTCGTCGCGCAGCACCGCGGTGCGAATCCGGTGATAGTTCCCGCGGCCCCGCTCCCACGCAACGCCCACCAGCACCAGGCAAAGCACAGCGATCAACAACGGTGTGAAGCGCCCGGAGTTCACGAAACTCGGAGGTGTGGGGCGCGGTAGCGGGCCGGTTCCGCGTGAAGCTGCGTTCATGCTGAGGCGTCAATCTCCGTGGGTGCAGGTCTGGACCACCATACCATCCCGACCCCGAACCTCCCAGTCCAACCACGCCACGGAACCCGGCTATGGCTCCCGTCCGCCTCCGGTTTTCATCGTCCACATACCGCCAAACTCGTCAATACGGTCAACCTCTGTTCAGTAACGTGAATCCAAACCGCCGGTAAGGAGCTTCCTATGAAAAAGTTCTGGATCGGCTTAGCCGCTGGCGCCCTGATCGCCGGAGTGGCCGTCTCCCTGCTCGCCCCGCAAACCGGCAAGTCCACCCGCAAGAAGCTTCGCCGCAGCCTGGAAGATTTCGGCGACAATCTGGGCGAGGCCGCCGATTACCTTAAGGAACAGGCCGAGCGCCTGGCCGCAGAAGCCCAGCAGCTCGTCGAGAGCAGCAGGGGTCCACTCGACAACGCCTTGGAAACCGTCCAGGACTACGCCCGGACCGCCGGCTCGGAGGTCGGTCACGTGACCTCCCGCCTCATATAGTCCGCGCATCATCCGAGCAACGCGACGCGGCACAATTGCGCAATCGCCCGTGAGTGCAATTCGCCCATAAAAAAGGACACCAGGCCCCGATGGCACGGGACCTGGTGTCTTGTTGCGAATCATTGAAACTAAACGGTCGTTAGTGCCAAACCGACCGCCGGCTCCTCCGTGTTCCCATCCGGCGAAACCGGGCGGTAAAACAGCTTGTCGCCATCCAGATAAATCTCCAGGAACGCCGGCCTCTCCGGAATCTGTCCCGCGATCAACGCCTCCGAAAGTGGATCCTCGATGAACCGCTGCAGCGCCCGGCGCAGCGGACGAGCCCCGTAAGACCGATCCACCAGCGTCTTTTGCATGATCCAGCGCTTGGCCTCCTCCTGCACCGAAAGCGTAATCGCCTTGTGCACAAGATTCGTATTCAGCTGCTGCACCAGCAGTTCGATGATCTGCATCAGCTCATTATCCGTCAGGGCAGAGAAGACGATCACCTCGTCCAACCGGTTGATGAACTCCGGGTTGAAGGTGCGCTTCACCTCACCCATCACCATCTCCTGCATCTTCTCGAAGACCACATCCTCCTTCGAAGACTGGAAGCCCAGGCTCTCGCGCTTCATCAGGTGCTTGGCGCCGATGTTCGACGTCATGATGATGATCGTGTTCTTGAAGTCGACCGTGTTGCCCAACCCATCCGTCAATTGGCCGTCCTCAAACACCTGCAGCAGCAGATTGAATACATCCGGATGCGCCTTCTCCACCTCGTCCAGCAGCACAACCGAGTACGGGCTCCGCTTCACCCGTTCCGTCAGCTGTCCACCCTCCTCATACCCGACATAGCCTGGAGGCGAACCGATCAGCTTCGAGATCGAGTGCTTCTCCATGAATTCCGACATGTCGAACCGAATCAGCGACTTCTCCGAGCCGAACAGGAACTGCGCCAGCGTGCGCGCCACCTCCGTCTTGCCTACACCCGTCGGACCCAGGAACAGGAACGACCCAATCGGCCGTGCCGGGTTCTTCAACCCCGCCCGGGAACGCCGGATGGCCCGTGCCAGCGCACTGATCGCCTTGTCCTGTGCGATTACCCGCTTGTGCAGTTCGTCTTCGACCCGCAGCAGCTTCTGCGTCTCTTCCTCGTTGATGGAGGTAACAGGCACACCCGTCCACCGCGCCACCACGTCTTCAATGTCGTCGCGGGTCACAATGCCCGAGCTCGACTCATCTAGGTGGTACTTGTCGCGCAGCGCCCGCAGGTTCTCCCGCTCCTTGCGCTCCTCGTCGGAGTAAAACCGTGCCTTCTCGAACTCATGGTTTGCAATCGCGTTCTCCATCCGGTGAACGATCAGCTTTATCCGCCGCTGGACCTCGGTCAGCTCCTCCGGCAGCGTCGTCTGCCGCAGCTTCACCCGCGCACCCGCCTCGTCGATCAGATCGATCGCCTTGTCCGGCAGGAAACGGTCCGGAATATACCGGCTCGAATGCGACACCGAAAATGTGATCGCATCGTCCGTGTAGCTCACCGCATGGAACTTCTCGTACTTCTCCTTGATGCCCATGATGATCTTCACGGCATCTGCCTCGTTCGGCGGCGGCACCTTCACAGCCTGGAATCGACGCTCCAGCGACCGGTCCTTCTCGATCGACTTCCGGAACTCAGCCGGTGTCGTCGCGCCGATGCACTGGATCTCGCCTCGGCTCAGCGCCGGCTTCAGGATGTTCGCCGCATCGAGCGACCCCTCCGCTGACCCAGCACCCACCAGTGTGTGCAGCTCGTCGATGAACACGATGGAGTTCTGGTTCTCCATCAGCTCCTTCATGATCGTCTTCAGCCGTTCCTCAAACTGCCCGCGGTACTTCGTTCCCGCCACGATCAGGCTTAGATCCAGTGAAAGCACACGCTTTTCCGCTAGGAAGGAAGGCACCTCGCCGTCCGCGATCTTCTGCGCCAGCCCTTCCACAATCGCCGTCTTACCCACGCCCGGTTCACCGATCAGCACGGGGTTGTTCTTCGTGCGCCGGCAAAGGATCTGGATCACGCGCTCGAGCTCAAAATCGCGTCCCACCAGCGGATCCAGCGTGCCGTCGCTTGCGGCCTGCGTCAGGTCGCGCGAAAACTCCGCCAGCATCGACTGCTCCGGCTGCTGTCCGCGCTGCTTACCTGATCCGCCCGAGGCCGAACCGGAGGTTCCACCCTGTGGCTTCTCCTGCGTCGAACGCTGCAGCTCCTCACGGATTGCCGGCAACCGCAGCCCGCGCTCCGTCAGGATCTCCGCGGCGAAGCACTTGTCCTCACGCAGCAGACCCAGCAGCAGATGCTCGGTGCCGATGTGCTTGTGGCTCAGCCGCTCGGCCTCCTCGGCCGCATACGCCAGCACTCGCTTGCACTCATTGCTCAGCGGCAGGTCGACCGATGTCGAAACCTTCTCGCGCACCGTGGTGTGCTGCTCAATCTGTTTCCGAATCGATTCAACCGAAGCATGTGAGCGAAGGAAGCGATTGGTCAACGCCTTGTCTTCACGCAGCAAACCCAGCAGGAGGTGTTCGGTTTCAATGTAGGGCGAGCCAAACTGACTCGCCTCGTAGCGGGCGAAAAAAATCACGCGCCGCGCCTTCTCCGTATAGCGTTCGAACATGCTCCCCCTTCGAACCATCACCCTCGCCCGTTACGCGGAGGGCGTGGTCTGCGATGGAAAACCGTGGCCACCGCAAAGTTCCGCGGCGGAAAAGAACTGAATGCCGGTAGGGCAGCCAGGAAGTTGGCACCAGTGTATCCCGCCATTCATACAAGCTGCAGCGGGAACCCTCGGTGGTTACCAATGATTTGACGGCGCTGCCCCAGATCGGTTGCGCCGCTCTAAACTCGCCCCCTTCACGCGATAACGAAACCAAATCGGGAATGCAGTGCGGTAGTGGGCTGGAATGGAAGCCCCACTCAGCAGCGCCAGCCAGGTCCAAATGCATAGTCATCCTGAGCGCAGCGAAGGACCTGCTTTTTGCGGTCGCACTTTGCCACATGGCAGCCAAACCGACACGGTTCATTGCTAAACCTCCATCAACCGGCCTTCCAGTGGCGCTTTGGGAGGATGTCATCCTGAGCGCAGCGAAGAATCTCCGGATTCGGTTCGGCAGCAGAACCCCGGCAGCAGAACCCCACCCTCGGGACGTCGCTCTAAACCTGCACCAGCCGACCCTCGCTCAACCGCAGCACCCGGTCACACCGCCGGGCAAGCTCCCCGTTGTGCGTGACCAGCACCACCCCCAGCCCGCGCTCGCGGCATACCCGCTCCAGCAACCCAAACAGTTGGTCGGCGGTGGCCTCATCCAGATCCCCCGTAGGCTCATCGGCCAGCAGCACCTGCGGACCGGTCACCAGCGCTCGCGCCAGCGCGACGCGACCCTGCTCGCCCCCGCTTAGCTCCCCGGAGCGATGCTCGGCGCGCGCCTCCAGCTCCACGGCTCGCAGCCAAAGCAGGGCCTCCCTCATCGCCCGGCCCCGCGGCTCGCCCCGCGCCAGCAACGGCAACGCCACATTTTCGGCAGCCGTAAACTCTGGCAAAAGATAGTGAAATTGCCACACGAAGCCTAGGGTCCGGTTCCGCGCCCTGGCTCCGTCTTCCGCCGAAAGCCCTGTCAACTCCTGGTCGCCAAGCCATACCTGCCCGGCAGTCGGCCGGTCCAACCCGGCTAGAAGGTGTAAAAGGGAGCTCTTGCCCACGCCGCTGCGGCCAATGATTGCCACCGACTCACCCGCGGTCACTTCGAGGTTCAGATCACGAAACAGCTGCAGTTCGCCACCGCCGCCCCTGTGCGCCGTATACGTCTTGCAAAGCCCCAACGCCCGCAGCACTGGCACCGATTCAGCCGCACTCCCCCGCGAATCAGGCAGTGACACCGGCGACGTGTCTTCGGAGCTAATCCTGGGCCACCTTGCCGCCGTCGTCATCTACGACATCCTGTGTCGGCGCATCCTCGTGTGCGGGCGTCGTCTGGCGTGGCGACCCGGCCGTACCGTTCCCGGCTGATCCTGCATCGCTGACGGTCTTGGCCGCGGGTGAGTCGTTGGATGCCGGCACCGGGAAGCCCTCGCTTCCGCTGGAGCCTGCGCCCTGTTCCGCCGGCTGTGCCTCCGCCGGCTGCGCTTCTGCCTTCCTGCCCCGAAAAGGATCCCACTGCGCCGCAAAGGCAAGCGACATCCGGTTCCAGGCATTGATGCCGGCGATTGCCAGCGTCAGGTCTACGAGCTCTTTGTCCTTGAAGAAGACCGAAACAGCAGCGTACTCCGCATCCGAGGCGTGACTGCCCTGGATGTTCGTCACGGCATCGGTCCACGCCAGCGCCGCGCGCTCCCGCGGCGTAAACGCATCCGAACTCACCCAATCCCGCAGCGCCTCGATCCGCGTCTTCGGCTCGTTGTGCTTCTGTAGCTCCCCGGTGTGGTGCCCGACGCAAAAACTGCACCCATTCAGCAGCGAGGCCCGCAGCCGTACCAGCTCCAGCAGCACCGCCGGCAGGGCTGTGGTTGCATTCAGGTAGTGTTCCAACCCGCGCATCGCGGCAATGCCTTCGGGGGCCAGTTCGGGGTAACGAAGTCGTTCACTCATCCGGGGTAGTGTACCCAGAGACGGCTTCTAGGGACGAATTGCAACCGCAGACTGTTGACCCGGCAGTCTTGGGATTCGCAGTTGCACATCAACTCCGCACACCCGCTATCGTGGATAACTAAACCATCTTGGAAAGTAAAACCATCTTGGAAAGCAAAACCACCTCGGTTGTCATTCCCGAAGGGAATCTGCGTTTCAAAGCTGTTGCGTGCAGATGTCGTGTCTGCCGTCATCCTGAGCGCAGCGAAGGATCTCTGTATTCTGCTCGCGGCTACTCCACAACTTCAGGAAACCACTGGATAGGAGTGGCAGACGTTCAATCCTCCATCCTAAGCCCAATAAACCGAAGACTTTACCGCAAAAGTACAGGGGAAGGAGACTACTCATACCGCAGTGCCTCCGCCGGCAGCACCGCAGCCGCTGAGGCCGAAGGATACAGCGTAGCCAGCAGCGCCACACCCAGCGAAACACCCGCCACCAGCAGGGCATCGGAAGCCCGCGGCGCAAAAGGCAGGTGATCGATCGAGTACACCCCGGGATCCAGCTGGATAAACCGGTAATGCGCTCCCAGCAGGCTGCCCACATACCCCAGCACCAGCCCCAGAGCCGTCCCGATCCCCGAGATCAGCAAACCCTGCAGTAGAAAAATCCGCCGCACCTGCTCGCTGGTCACACCGAAACTCATCATCACCGCGATATCTCGTGTCTTCTCCATCACCATCATCGTCAGCGCGCTCAGGATGTTCAGCCCCGCAACCACCACGATCAGTGCCAGTACCACAAACGTCACCGCCTGCTCCAGCTTCAGCGCCCGGAACAGCTCCCGGTTCTGCTCCTGCCAGGTCGTGGCCTGGAACCCGGGACCAGCCGCCAGATCCAGCGCTCGCGCCACAGCCGGCGCCCGGTTCAGGTCATCCAGCCGGAAGCTGAGCACGCTGACCAGATCCGGCTCGGAGAACAGCCGCTGCGCATCGGCCAGCCGCGTAAAGGCATAGGCGGAATCGTACTGGTAGAACCCCGAGGAGAACACGCCCACCACCTCAAACCGCTGGTACCGCGGCACCAGCCCCAGCGGCGTAAGCTCGCCCTGCGGACTGGTGATCAGCAGCGTGTCTCCAACGGTGGCCCCCAGCGTCACCGCCAGCTCATGGCCGATCACAATCGGCGGCGTGGAGAATGCCTGCGGCATCTGCCCGGCCGGCAAAGGCGCCAGTTCCGTGTACGATCCCTGATCCACAGCCTGCAGCAGATTGCCGGTCCGCAACTCGTCGGCCGGCACAATCCCCTTGATCAGCGCACCACCCGAGCGCGGGCCACGGGAGATCAGCACCTGCCCATACAGTCCCGGCGCGACCGCCTCCACGTGCGGCACAGCCGCCAGGCGAGCCATCAGCAGGCGCCAGCCGCGGATGCCGTCCCCTGCCACCCGCAGCACCTCCACGTGTGCCGTGGCCCCGACGAGCCGATCCTGCAGGTCGCGGCGCATGCCGTTGGTCACCGCCAGCGCGATGATCAGGGAAGCGACACCGGCAGTCACGCCCAGTACGGAGATGGCGGTGATCAAGCCTACGACGGCCTGCCGCCGCCGCGCCCTGAGGTACCGCATCGCGATGAAAAGCTCGAATCGCACGCTCCCCATCCTAAAGGGAGCCGTTTCAATATCGCGCATTTGACCGCAATAGGCGCGAGGGCTTCAATGGAGCCAAGGGCCGCAACGGCTCGTCTATAGCAAAGACCCCGAGGCTAATCTCCCATACCCTCCTCGTTGGGTGGAGTTCTCACGATGATCAAGGGCCAACTCGCGGCGGCAGTTCTGCTCGCTCTCGCCTTTACCCCCGCTCGCTGCCTGTACGCGCAGGCGCCTCAGGGAACGCCCGCGCCGACCACAAAACCGGCTACCCCGCCTCCCGACGACGGCGGCCCAGTCGACGACGGCAACGGCATCGTACTGCCCAAGAAGAGGGATGAGCCCGCGCCCCCGCCGCCCGCACCGGCGGAGGAGCGGCCGCGCAATCCCAACGGCGCAATCTACTCGCTGCGCGTTGATGTACCTATCGTCAACCTGGACGTCGGTGTCCTGCTGGATAAGACGCACCAGTTCGTCCCGGGGTTGAAGTCGGATAATTTCCTCGTGGTGGAAGACGGGGTAGAGCAGCGAATACAGGATGTCCGTCTGACCAAGGCGCCCATCACCGCCGTAATGCTGCTGGAGTTCGCCGCCAACTCCTATGCCTTCATCAACGATATGCAGAACGCTTCGGTTGCCTTCTTTCGCACTTTGCAGCCGGACGACTACGTCGCCGTTGAGACCTACGATATCCGTACCCACGTGCTCTGCGATTTCACCAACAACCGCGAAACTGTGGCGCAGGCCCTGCAAAGTCTCATGATGCCGACCTGGCGCGAGACGAACGAGTTCGATGCGCTCTACGAGACGTTGGACCGGCTGAGCCGTGTGGATGGGCAGAAATATGTCGTCCTGATCTCCAGCGGAAGAGACACGCTTTCCAAGCTGACCCTGGATCAGATCCTGGCCAAGGTGAAAGCCTCGCAGAATACAACCATCTTTACCATCAGCACAGGCGGTTTCCGGCGCGAGATGGGCCGTGAAAATATCTCAGCGCTGCAGGACCAGAACGAGATGCGGACCTTCGCCCAAATGACGGGCGGCCTCTACTTCTCGCCCGTGTTTCAAGGCGAGTTACCGAATATCTTTTCGCAGATCAATGATTCGATCCGCAACAAGTACGTACTGACGTACAGGCCCACCAACGCGAAGAATGACGGCTCATACCGCAAAGTGAAAGTCTACCTGGTCGATAACGAAGGCAAGCCGCTCAAGATGCAGGATGAAAAGGGCAGACTGATGAAGTACTCCATCGTGGCCAGGGACGGGTACCGGGCAAAACCCCCCGTCGAGTAATTGGAAGTTCCCGACGTTGAAAACCATTGCGGGAGCACCTGGAGAGGAACCAGAGAAGTTCAATGAGGCGCAGTGCTGTACAAATTCGTGTCTACTAGTTTAATAAATTCAAAGCTGCGGGTTTCCTGATCTTTTGGTTCTCATTCATACCATTTTCGCCGTTATCAAAGCGTGCCTGTCGGCGGCGGTGGCCGCGTTACTGGCAGGGGTCGGCATCATCGTCACCCTCGTGATCCTCGTCGCTGTGTTGGGTTTCGCTTTGGCAGGAGCCTTCGGCTTCGGTGGATCCAGGGTTGCCGCCCGTCGCAGAGCCCGACGTGATGACGATGACGCCTGAGTGAGCGATCGGGGCCATTCTGATGCCGAAAGCAGAAGCACTGCGTCTCAGCTATTCACCGGCTTGGGCTGGCTGAAAGGGCTTCTGTAGCAGGGCGCGTGCCTCGTTGACGGCCCCCTGAGTGTTGTCATTGGTTTGAACCGCCTGACGGTACTCGTTGACTGCACGCTCACGCTGACCGGTAATGTCGAAGATCTTGCCGAGATTGATGTGGCTCCAGACCTCGGTCCACTTCGGGTCGCCGTCGCCGCGCAACGCATCGCGAAAGCTGTTGGCGGCTGACTGGTAGTTCTTCTGCAGCATGAAGACTTCCGCGAGGCGATAGTTGGCCAGGGAAGATCCGCGGTTGGAATCGAGTGCCTTCTGATATTCGGTCACCGCACCCAGCAGGTCGCCCTGCTGCACATCCTGCTGGCCACGCAGCACGGCCACACGGACGGTAAGATCGGGGGTGGATTTCAGGAGCCAGTTATCGGGGTCCAGGACAATCCGGCGAGGCCGCCCAAAGGTCTCGATGGTGTACGGCGATTCAGTGCCGGAGAGATCCACGCGGCGGTCCTCCGTGCGCCCCTCCGTTTCGACCCGTAACTGGACCGGCATCCGGAATAGATCGAGATCCTGGGTGATATCGCCGGTTGTGCGAAAGCCCTTGTTGCTGCTGAGCCGAAATACGGAATATTTGTCGCCGAACTCCGGTGCGCCGGTGCCATCGAGCCATTGAAAGAAGAACGGCGTAAGTTCTAGATTCGATTGTGCCTGGGCCACCGTCTGGACATCGGTGGTACGTACGCCCTGGTCGGTGTATTGCGACAGAAGAGCGCGCAGGAACTTTGTAAAGGTCTCGTCGCCCATCTCCCAGCGGAGCATGTGGAAGACCATTGCACCCTTCTCCAGGGTCTCGGACTGAAACTGCGGGGAGAACGGGTCCAGGCGTCCCAAGGTCGTCAGCGGCTCGGTATCGTAGGCCAGCGCGCCGGCTTCGGTGTCGGTGATCGCCGTCTGCAGCGCCTGTTTGCCGTTGGCGTCTTCTAGATAGAGCAACTCGGCGTAGCGGCTCATGCCGTTGGTGATCCAGGCATCGTTCAGGGTGGCGGGTGAGACCTCGGAACCCCACCACTGGTGGGCCACGGTATTGGCAAGCAGGCGCACACTGGCGCGTTCCGGGCGAACCGCCACGATTTCAGGCGCCCAGGCCGCGGAGACCGAGGTGCTTGGCAGCTCTACGACATTAATGGTCGAGGACTCGGCACCACCGAACTGACTGGTCAGGAATTCGAACTCCTTCGACGCCGTGGCGGCCAGGTCCTGCGCCTTGGCCTTGTTCGCCTCTGTTACAAAGACGTGAACATCGGGCGCATCGGGCGCGCTGATGGGCTGGAGAAACTTACCGGCGACGATGGTGCCGGGAAAGCCTGGCTTGGTCCAGTTGAAGACGTACTCCGTGCGGTCCCCGGCAAGCTTGTGCTGGCCGGTAAAGCCGCTGCCGACCACCCGCTCCCCGGTGGGTACCGTGACGTGGATCTCCGCGGTGAAGCGATCGGTAAAGATGCCGTTCATGGGAAACCAGCGGCCGGGATAGAGCAGAACGCTGACCGGGTCGGCTACCTGCGCGAAATCAATGCCCTCGACGGGGCTGGTCTCGGCCGTCGGCGTGCCTGTGTAAGTGAAGGTCCAGGTCGCCGCGGTACCCTTTGCGACCGCGGTAGCCGGCGTGATCCGGACCGTGGAGTCGGTCGTGTTGCGCTCGAACGGCAGGTTTGCCTTCGTAGTGTCGGTCAGCTTCGTGACCTGTAAGCCGTTATTCAGGCCGAAGCTGACGGTGTTCAGATCCTGCAGCGCGGTGAAGACGACGGTGGCGGTCGCCGACAACTTTCCTGTGGACGGATCCAGGTCCGCATGAATCACGTAGCTGGTGACGTCGACCTGCGCCCGTGTGGGGGGCGCCGCGAGAACGGTAGACGCGGATGCCGCGACCAGGACGGTGGAGAACACGCGAAGGAGTCGAAAACGCATACGTGAGGACCTTTAACGGGCTATTCGAGAATTTTGGGGGAGCGCACTGCCTTCAGCCGCGGCTCTGCCTGCCGGAACGGCTACCACTATGTTAGACGTTCCCGGCCTAGGTAAAGGCTTACGCGCTCTTAGCGCGAGCCAGCGCCTCAAGAACGGCTTGGGCGACACGGTCAATAGCCGTCCTTTTCGGATCGTTTGCGGCCTGTAGGCGCTGCCGCACCCGATCGAGTCCGGCGAGCTGACGGTCGCGTTCGGGACCGTCGTGCAGCAATGGGGCGAGCTCGGCGGCTACGTTTTCTGCGGTGAAGCGACCTTGGAGGAGCTCCGGCACCAGGCGTTTGCCTGCAATCAGATTCACCATGCCGACGGCAAGATTGCCGTCGAGGTCCCGAAGGGGAGGAAATTCCTCGGGGTAAGCCACCAGCCTTTTTGCGACAGCAAAGGTGAGGGAACTGACTCGATAGACAACGACGAAAGGATTGCCGATGACGGCGGCCTGCACGGTAGCGGTGCCGGAGGCGACCACGGACGCGCGGGCATGGTGCAGCGCCGGCCAGGCGTCCGGAACCAGGATCAGGCGCAGGCTGCGGGCCTCGGGACCCCAGTAGCGAAGGTGGTCGCGGTTCAACTCCTCGATGTAGGCCTCCAGATCCGCCTTGCGGATCGTGGAGGCGACAGGCAGGAGGAACTCGTAGCGGGTGCGCGCGGCCGGGTCGGCCGGGGTGAGCAGGCCGAAGCCGTTGAAGGTGGTGTGCGCGGAGGCCGTGGCGATCAGGTCGCTCATGGCGAGCTCGTGCAAGGGCGGCAGGTTGGCGCGGATCTCCTTCCAACGGCTGCCCGGCAAGAGGGCGATCCAGGTCTTCGTCGCGTCTAGGCCGTGTTGTGAGGCGTAGTTCTCGCGGGAGATCGCGGGAAGCGACTGTTCGGCCAGCGGATGGCCCACGAAGATGGCGTCGACGCCGCGCTCCCGGTAGAAACGCTCCTCAAAGGGAAAGATGACCAGCATGCGATCGATTCGCTGTTGCACCCAACGCAGACGGCTGTGCTTCCAGGCCCAGAGCTGCGGGGAGACGAACCAGATCACTGGAACGCCGGCCTTGTGCAGGTGTCTTGCGAGCCGGAAATTGACGTCCGGGAAGTCGATCAGCACGGCGACGTCCGGGCGCTGCTGCCGGATGGAGTGAACCAGCTTGCGGTAGCTGGCGTAGATGCGTGGAACGTGCCGGAGGATCTCGGTGACGCCCATCACGGCTACGTCTTCGGCGCGGACCACGCGTTGCTGACCGACTGCCTCCATGTCGCGGCCGCCCAGACCGGTGAATGTCGCCTGGGGCAGTGCCTGGCAAAGAGCGGTGATCAACTGGGCGCCATAGGCATCACCGGAGGCCTCGCCGGCGGAAAGAAAGATGCGCGGATTGGAGCACGTGACGATGCCTGAAGTTTACCTTTGCGCGTGATTTGGCGCGGGTACCCTCTCCTCGTACTTGACTGCTGCCTGCCTCAAAGCCAAGCGCACCGGCACCCTCCAAAGCTACCGATGCGCCCTGAGCCGACTCAGGCCTGCGTGTAGTCCATGCCGTCGAGGTCGGCGATCAGGCCCGGTCCCGTGGGCGTCCAATGCAGCTTCTTTTGTGTCAGCGCGCTGGAGGACGGCATATCCATCTTTGCGAAGTGAGCGAGCCAGCCGAAGTGGGCCTCAGCCTTCTCGGGCTGCATGCTGACCACAGGCAACTTCAGCCCGCGGCCGTGCGCCTCGGCGATGGCCTTCATGGTCACGCCTTCCTCGTCGACCGCATGGTAGATCGCGCCCGGCTCAGCCTTCTCAAAAGCCAGGCGGTACAGCTGCGCTACGGCCCCTACGTGCGCCGCCGGCCAACGATTTCCGCCATCGCCGAGGTACACCGACACGCCCTTTTCACGCGTCACCGCTAAAAAGTACGGCACCAGACCCTGCTTGCGCGTGTCGTGCACCTGCGGCAGCCGCACTACGGAGGTGTTCACGCCGCGCTCCGTCAACGCCCTCACGGCCGCCTCCGAGGCCGCCCGCGGATTCCATGAACTGAGTGGGCTGTCCTCTGTCGACGGCATTCCGTCCACATTGGCCGCGATCGCCGTCCCCGAAGTGACAACGAAGGGACAATTCGAGCCGAGCAGCACCTCGCCCATTGCCTCGATTGCCTTACGATCATCCTCGACGTTCTTTTGGAATTGCGAAAAGTCATGATTGAAAGCCAGGTGGATGACGCCATCCGAGTCGGCTGCTCCCCGGCGCAGGCTGTCAAGATCCTCCAGGTTGCCGCTGAGTACCTCGGCCCCGGCGTTTCGCAAAGCCTCGGCACCGGCCTTCGATCGTGTCAGCCCTAAGACCTGATGGCCCGCCTCAATCAGATCCGGAACGAGCGCCGAACCGATGAATCCCGGCGCCCCGGTCACAAAGATACGCATGGTGTTGTCTCCTTAGTTCTACGATCAGACGGCCAATCTGATGAACCTTGATTAGTCGTCCACCACTAGATGGGCCGCGGCTTGCAGACGATCTATACTGAAAGTCCACATGATTGGTCCATTCGTCCAATCCGTCCAGGATCCACGGAACGAGCAGCCCCACTCGTCGCCTTCGCAGCCCGACGTGGGATCGAAACAGCCCATGGACCCGCTTTCCCAGGTTCTTGCTCTAATGAAGCCGCAGAGCTTGTCCTCGGGCGGTTTTATGTTGCCTGGCGACTTGGCCATTTGCTTCCCAAAGCATGAGGGCGTCAAGTGCTACGCCATGCTCGCCGGCGAGTGCTGGTTGTCCGTAGAGGGCGTACCCGAACCGGTGCTGCTCCGTCCCGGGGACTGCTTTCTGTTGCCGCGGGGGCTGCCGTTCCGGCTCGTCAGCGAGCTCACCCTCGAGCCGGTCCACTACACGGTTGCCTTGGCCAGGCTTGGGAAGACCCACGAGGTCCCGAAGTTCAGCGAAGGAGCGCGGTACATGGCCGGTGGCTTCTTCGCGTTCACAGGCGGCCATGCGGAGATGCTCCTGCAATCGCTGCCGCCCATCGTGCACATCCGCCGGGAATCAGATAAAGCGGCCATGCGCTGGTCGCTTGAACGCATGCGCGAAGAGCTTCGCGACCCTCAACCCGGCGCCTCGCTCATGGCGCAGCAGCTCGCCTACGCGATGTTGATCCAGGCCCTGCGGCTACACCTGAGTGACAGGGCCCATACCGGCCGCGGCTGGCTTTCGGCGTTGTCTGACAAGCACATGAGCCTCGCCATCGCCAGCATGCACAAGGAGCCAGGTTCCTGTTGGACGTTGCAGTTGTTGGCTGAACGCGTCGGCATGTCACGCTCGGCCTTCGCTCTACGCTTCCGCGAAACCGTCGGTGCCACGCCGATGGAGTACCTCACCCGCTGGCGCATGCTTTTGGCCGCCGACCGCCTGAAAAACTCCTCGGAGGGCCTCTCCAGCATCGCGCAGTCGCTCGGCTACGAGTCTGAAAGCGCGTTCGGCAAGGCCTTTCGCCGCGTGATGGGCTGCTCTCCCCGGCAGTACACCCGGTCTGCCGTGCCGTTCTACCTTCCTGCAAGGCCTGGTGCTGAGCAGAAACAGGCACTTGTCGGTCCAATGTGAGTCGCACGGCACTTTGTATGGATGTTTTTGAAATGAAGCCGAAGGAGGATGCGATTCACCTGTACTGATTGATCGCTTCTGAGCGTTCGACCACTCTGCCGTGGAACAACATGAATGTGGCACCCAGGCTCAGACCGTCCCAGCGTGACGCCCTACTCGATGCGATGCGGCACCCATATGCTTCTTCAGGATCGTCGCTGCTGCAGGTGCCGTTGTACCCTCCCACTCGCGACCACCTGCGCTGCGGGCCGGGCAAAGTAAAAAGAGGCTGGAAGCGACCGGCGTCGGTGACCAGCAAGGCGATCCCATGGTTCGTAACCGAGCTCTTGTCGTCGGGCCTTGGAGCCGAAGCCGAGCGGGAAGTGCCGGCCTACGCTGTAAGAGTTTCGGGCAGGGGAGTGCCGAGCTCCTGGTCTTTGTACTGGAGACGATAGAGGCGCCAATAGAGGCCGTGGAGGGCAAGCAGTTCCTGATGGGTGCCCTGTTCGCGAAGCTGGCCCTTGTGCATGACGAGGATGAGGTCGGCCCGCTGAACGGTGGAGAGCCGGTGGGCGATGAGGACGCTGGTGCGGCCGGTGATCATGCGCTCCAGGGCGGCGCGGACGCGGAGTTCGGTGTCGGTGTCGACGGAGCTGGTGGCTTCGTCGAGGATGAGGATGCCGGGGCGATGGGCAAGGGCGCGGGCGAAGGAAATGAGCTGCTTTTGCCCGGTCGAGAAGCTGGAGCCGCGCTCGAGTACGGGTTCGGCGAAGCCGCCGGGGAGGGTGCGGATGAAGTCGCCTACGTTGACCTCTTCGGCCGCATTGGCCACTTCGTCGTCGGTGATCCACGAAGAGCCGAGCCGGATATTCTGGGCCACGGTACCGGAGAAGAGGAACGGATCCTGGAGAACGACGCCGAAGCGGCGGCGGAGGGCGTGGAGGTCTTGATCGCGGACGTCTACGCCGTCGATGAGGACCTGGCCGGACTGGACGTCGTAGAAGCGCATCATGAGAGCGGTGATGGTGGTTTTGCCTGCGCCCGTGTGGCCGACGATGGCGGCGGTGGAGTTGGGTTCGAGGGCGAAGCTGACGCCGCGCAGAATCCATTCGACAGAGTCGAGAGGGTTGGGGGTGTTTGGAGTGTGTTGATCTCCGGGGATTGGGGCACCCGCAGAGGCTGATCCCTCGGCTGCGTTGGTCGGGGCCGCGTTGGTCGGAGCTGCGTTGCGGGCGAGGGCGGCCTGTTGGTCGTCGGTGAGGGTGGCGTAGGTAAACCAGACGTTGCGGAACTCAATACGGCCGGACTTGTCGCCGGCGATGGGTTGGGCGGCGGTGGGGAGTTCGGGTTCTGTGTCGAGGAGCTTGAAGACGCGCTCGGCGGCGGCCATGGCGGCCTGCAGGATGTTGTACTTGTCGCTTAGGTCTTGGATGGGGCGGAAGAAGCGCTGGGCGTACTGAATAAAGGCAATCAGGACACCGAGCGAGACTGTGCCGAAGAGGCTGAAGCGCGGCAACCACGGGCCGGCGAAGGGCGCGGGGCCGAGTGGGATCCAGTGGTGCGCGGAGATGAAGTGGACGTTTTCGCTTTGCAGGACGGCGCGGCCGCCGAACCAGAGGACGAGAGCGATGGCGATGGAGCTGAGAAGCTCAACGACGGGGTAGTACAGGGCGTAGGCGAAGATCGCGTCGGTCCAGGCGAGCTTGTTTTCGTCGTTGATGCCCTTGTAGTCCGAGAAGGCGCGGGCTTCGCGGTTGAAGAGCTGAACGACGCTCATGCCGGAGACGTATTCCTGGGTGAAGGCGTTGAGCCGGGCGGTAGCCGCGCGCTGGCGGCGGTAGCTGTCGCGAACGAACTTACGGAAGATATTCGTGGCGATGACAATCAGCGGAAGGACGGCTAGGGTGAGCAGTGCGAGCGGCCAGCTCATGGAGAGCATGATCGCGATGATGTAGGCGAGCGCAAAGACGTCCTCAAAGATGGCGAGGACGCCGGAGGTGAACATCTCGTTGAGAGCGTCGACGTCGGAGGTGACGCGGGTGACAAGGCGGCCGACGGGATTGCGATCGAAGAAAGCGACGTGCATGCGTTGCAAATGACGAAAGATTTCGGCGCGGAGATCAAACATGATCTTTTGGCCGGTCCACTGCATGAGGTACGTCTGAACGAACTCGAGCAGAAAACTTAAGACCAGGGCGCCGAGGTAGAGACCGGCGAGCTGCGTGATGCCGGTCATGGGAAGGGGGCTGAGGTGGCGCGAGAGCCAAGAGTGCTTGCCCGCAATGGGGGCGAGGTAGGTATCGACGGCTACCTTGATCAGGTAGGGACCCAGGATGTCGGAGCCGGATTTGATGAGGATGGCGAAGGCGGAGATGCCGGCCTGGAGCTTGTAGGGGGCAAGGTAACGGAGCAGCCGGCGCATGAGGCGGCTGTCATAGGCCTTGCCGACGACGTCGTCGTCGATGCCGGGACGGCTCGCCGCAGTCTGATCGGTCTTCCTCTGCCTGCCCGGAACTTGGCTGCCCGGAACTTGGCTGCCCGGAACTTGGCTGCCCGAATCCTGGCTGCCCGGCACAGCGGCCCCGGAGGTCTTCTCCGGTCCAAAGGGGGTGTGTGCGCCGTCAACGCCGTTCTTGCCGCTTGTGTGGGCCTTCTGATCCGCCGGTGCCATTGACTCGATTGTATGCGTGCGGTGTTTCAGAACGACGCTTGAGCCGTGCAACGGCAACCCGCGTCTTGGGACAGACTCTTGGAACAGTCCCGGAACCGAGGCCGGGACATGGGAGAATAGGAGGGATGCGGAGGCCTTCGGAGACGCTTGGGGTGTACCTTTCAGTGCCATTTTGCCGGGCAAAGTGCTCGTTTTGCAACTTCGCCTCCGGAGTCGGCGCGCCCGAGGCGGTGGAAGGCTATGTTGCGCTGCTTTGCCGGGAGATCCGTGACGTGCGCTCCGCGGCGATGGCGACCGGAATCGTCCTGCCGGATCGGGTCGACACCGTGTACCTCGGCGGAGGAACGCCCAGTCTTTTAGCGCCACGTCAGCTTGAGTCCATCTTTGCGGCGCTGCGAGAGGAGTTCCGGTTCGATGGAGAGGCGGAGATGACGCTGGAGGCGGCTCCGGGGCAGATCGGGGACGGGTTGCTGGAGACGGCGTTGCGGCTGGGCATCAATCGCGTGAGCTTGGGGGTGCAGACGTTCATCGATGCGGAGGCGCAGGCGGTGGGTCGATCCCACACGGAGCGCAGCTGTCTTGCGGAGTTTGAGCGGCTGCGTGCGGCAGGGGTGACGAACTTGGGAGCCGACCTGATTGCCGGGTTGCCGCTGCAGACAGAGGCAAGTTGGGCGCGGTCGCTTGAGGTGGCAGCGGGGTGTGGGCTCGATCACCTAAGTGTGTATATGTTGGAAATCGATGACGCATCACGCCTGGGCCGCGAGGTGCTCGGCGGGGGGGCCAGGCTTCATGCGCCGGCGGTGCCGAGCGATGATGCCATCGCTGCGATGTATGAGACGGCGTGCGAACGGCTGCCAGCGGCGGCCTTTGCGCAATATGAGATCTCCAATTTTGCGAAGGACGATAACTGTTCGCGGCACAATGTCAAATATTGGCGCCGGGAGCCGTATCTCGGGCTGGGTCTCGATGCGCACTCCATGGCCGAGGGACAAAAGGGTGCGGCGTGCCGTTGGGCGAACGCGCAGGAGCTAACCGAATACAAAGGAACGTCTTCGTTGGATATGGCGGAGACGGTGACGGAGCGCCAGGCATTTGAAGAGACGGTATTTCTTGGTCTGAGGCTGGTTGAGGGGCTCGGGCAAGAGACGTTAACCAGGTTTCCGACGGACTGGCGACAAGAGTTCGCGGATGGGGCAGCCTATTTGCAAGAGGCTGGTTTGCTGCAAGCGGATGACCGGGGCTGGCGGCTGACCCGGCGTGGCCGGATGGTCTCCAGTGAGGTCTTTGGCGAGTTGTTGGCTGGACTGGCCGCCTGATCCGTGGAGGGTAGGCGAGCAATGGCCAGTCGCATCGGCCCGCTCGAAAACGTGAGTGTTGCATCTTGTTGAATTCAGGGAGAATGTCTCGATGACGAACCAATGGATCGATCTGCGCAGCGATACCGTAACCCGGCCCACGCCGGAGATGCGCCGGGCGATGGCCGAAGCCGAGGTGGGCGATGACGTGTATGGCGAAGATCCGACAATCAACCGGCTGGAGGAGCGGGCCGCCGAGGTATTTGGGCGTGAGGCGGCAATCTTCGTGCCCACCGGGTCCATGGGCAACCAGATCGCGGTGAAGCTGCACACGCGACCCGGTCAGGAGGTGATCTGCGAATCCCATGCGCACGTTCTGGACTGGGAGATGGCCACCATGGCGCAATTCTCCGGTGTGATGCCGCGAGCGATCGCCGGAGAGCGGGGAATCCTGCGGTGGGAGGAGATCCAGGCCGCCATCGCACCGACGATCTACTACAAGGCGCCGACCGGGCTAGTGTGGCTTGAAAACTCTCACAACCTGGCCGGAGGTACGGTGACGCCGATGGAGGTGCTGATCGGTATTTGGGAGGGCGCCGCGCGGGCCGGTCTGCCGACACACCTGGATGGCGCGCGCGTGTTCAATGCCGCAGCTGCCATGGGCGTGAGCGTGATGGAGGCGACCCGCGGCTTCGATACGGTCATGTTCTGCTTGAGTAAGGGGTTGGGAGCGCCCGTAGGTTCCATGCTGACGGGGCCCCGCGAGACAATTGCCGAGGCCCGGGCTGTGCGCAAGGCGCTTGGCGGCGGCATGCGCCAGGCAGGCATACTGGCGGCAGCGGGGTTGATCGCCTTGAAGCAGATGCCGGCTCGTTTGCCGGAGGATCATGCAAATGCGCGGCTGCTGGCGGAGGCCATCGCAGGCTGTGAGGCGGCGGAGATCGACCTAAAAGGCGTGGAGACCAACATTGTGATCTTCCGGCTGAAGAACAAGCGCGACGCGGCCGGCTTTGTAGTGGCAATGAAGGAGCAGGGCGTGCTGGCTAGCGCTTTGGGGCCGCACAGCGTCCGGCTGGTCACGCACTTCGATGTAAACCGGGCAGATTGTCAGCGGGCCGCTGCGGTTGTGGCCGGCTTGCTGGAGCGGGTGGCGGCTTAGCTTAAAGACAACTGGTAGGCATCTCTACTGTTTGTGCAACTGCCGATCTAAGTCGGTGCAATTGCCTACCTTCGACCCTCCCTGTGGCCTTGCAATGCGCCAGTAGCCTTCGGGAGTTAAGCGCCGCGATCCGGCCCGGTGCGCACATGCTCGGGCAGGATGATCTCTGCGGGCTTCCCGGAGACCTCAGCCTCAGGAGGGGCGAAGTCACTGAAGGGAATGAAGACGGAGATGGTGGTTCCGTGGTCCTCGGCGGCGGTGCTGGATTTCAGCTCGATGCTGCCTTCATGGCGGAGCACGATGCCTTTGCTTACCCAGAGACCGAGGCCTGTGCCGGCCTCTCCCTTGGTGCTGAAAAAAGGTTCGAAAAGCCGGGCCTGTACGTCTGGAGCGATTCCGATGCCCTGGTCCTGAATGGTCGCCAGAACGCCGGGACGGTGGGCAAGGCCGCCCTCCTGTCCCGCAGAGCCGGGCACGACTTTGGTTGTGAGGGTCACCGTCGTGCCGGCGGGAGAGGCATCCGCCGCATTGGCTATGAGGTTGGTGAACACCTGGCGAAGTTCAACGGGAAACCCTGTCACCATAGCGGGAGTGCCAAATTGCTTATTCAGCGTGACGCTGCCCTGAATGAATCGTCGCTGGAGCAGCAGAAGAACGCTTTCAATCAGCTCGGAAAGGTCCAGCGCGACGGCGGTGCGGGATTCGCGGTACATGCCGAGCAGAGAGCGGCTGATCTGGGTGGCGCGGTCCAGCTCGGTGCGGGCGAGCGCGACGAATTCTGCATTCTCCTGGGCGTCGTCCCCGGTCTGGATGAGGTAGAGCAGGTTTGATACAGAATCGAGCGGATTATGAATTTCGTGGGCGATGGTGGCGGCCAGGCGCCCGGCCGTGGCCAGCTTCTCCGACGCGAGCAGCGCGGCCTGGGTGCGGCGTTGCTGGGTCACGTCGCGCAGAACGAGGACGACACCGGTGATGGTACCTGTGTCTTCCTGCAGCGGTGCACCGCTCTGGTCCACGAGGAGTTCAAGCCCGTCAGGGCGGGTCAGGGAGAGTGATTCGGCTGAAAAAAGCGAGATCGCCTTAGTATTCAGGGCGTCACGGAGTGACGGTGGTGGCGCCTGGCCTTCCGTGGGTTGCAAAGGGAAGACCTGATCGAATGGCTGCTTTTGGGCTCCTGACTCGGTCCATCCGCTAAGGTGTTCAGCGGCCGGATTCATATGCGCGATGCAGCCCGCAAGGTCGCACACCACGACAGCGTCCGCGAGTGACACAAGAGTTGTGCGCAGGCGCTGCTCGGAGTCATAGGTGGCCTGGGCCTGGCGTCGGAGCGAGGCCAGGGTGGTCTGAAACGCCACGCTGACCAGATGCAGTCTGCCCCGGGCGAACACCCCGAAAAGCAAACCCCCTACCAGCACGGAACCCATCAGGCTGATAACCGTGCGCCGAAGTTCAAGTTCCCATTTTTGGATGGCGTCCACCCGGCGCTTCTGTTGAAGTTGAACGATGGAGCCGAGCAGGCGCTGCATGGCATCAGCCTGCGCCTTGGCTCGCAGGTTCAGGCCGGAGCTACGGGTGTCCTGACCTGATGCGATAGCCATCACGAGCGGCTCAGCGGTGGTCATCAGCCAGCGGTTGTGGATCCCGTGGAATGCCACTAGCTTGGCAAGTGCGTCACCCTGTCCGTCAAGGCCGGTATGCAGCTGATCCACAGCTTCAGCCAGCGGTTTTCCGGCGAGATCGTAGGGTTGCAGAAAGATCTCGTTGCCCGTGATCTGGTAGGAGCGCAGGCCGGTGTTTTCGTCTAGTACCAGAGCGGTGATCTGCGTCGTCGTAGCGATGTTTGCGTCGATCAGCTCAATTGCTTTGACCGCACGCTGAGCATTCAGCAACTGCCAGGCAAGCGCTCCGGCGACGAGTGCCGCCGCTAGCACAGGCAACAGCAACGTTTGCAGTAGCACGCGTTTGAGCTGACGAATGTTCACAACGAGCGGAAATTAGCAGTCAAACAGACTTTGAAGTTTATCGAGAAGGGCAGGCGCACCTTCGCCCTTGGTCATGTAGATGTCTACAACGCTGGTGACCTCGGCGGGCAAGCCAACATAGGCGGAGAGCAGGAGGATGGGGACATCGGGTTTTTCGGCGCGCATCTGAGCTGCTATTTCGCCCCCATGCATGCCGGGCATGGCGTAATCGAGCACCACAGCTTCGACGGGCTCTCTGCGAAAGAGGTTAAGACCGGAGACCCCGTCGCGCGCCGTGATGACTTTATAGCCGGAGCGTTCCAGGAGCAATCGCCTTACCTGCAGTCCGACGTGTTCGTCGTCCACGCAGAGGACAAGGTGATTTCCTGGCATGCCGTATTTCCTCCTATAGACGCGGCCTGCTGCCCAGAGCATACCACCGGCTCCCGACGCTTCCCGTCTTCAACTCAATACGCCGAACAACTAACTCACTAGCTCCGATGCGAGTTCCGGTGAAAAAGGCCAGTACACCATCCGGGTGAGAAGGGGGTAATAAAGAGCCAGAACCACGGGGTGCTCCGTCCCTTCGGCTGCGAGACAGGCGTGCGCATAGGTCTCCAATTGCTCGCTGTACTTCTGCCGTTCGCTGGCAAGAAAGGCCTCCTCGGGGCGTCCACCCTGCTCCGTCGTCTTAAAGTCAACAATCCAAAGGTGGGTAGCGGCACGGGATAACGGCTCGGCGCCGGCAAGAAAGACACGGTCGGCCCGAAGGGCGGGCGGCCCACCGTGCTCGTTTTCGGTGCCAAAGTGCAGAGTCCGTTCGGTCCAGGCCGCCTGGTGAGGACCGAGGAGCCAAGAACCCGTCGGATCCCGGAGTGTTGCCTGTAGACCGCGAACGGCGCGGGCCGTCTCTCGTTCGCAAAGTGCGGATGCCAGCCCTTCTGCCCGAAACGCGTGATAGATCCGGGGCGACCATTGCAGCAGGTCTATCGAAAGGGCGTGAAGAGTTTGCCCTGACTCCAGTTTGCGAGCGATCAGGTCAAGAAATCTGTGCACGACGTTGCCGAAAGCCCGAGCCGCGAAGGAGCCCTCCGGCCGGGAGAAAGGAGCGGCATTGCGCATGCTGGAGGCGACCGGATACCTCAGTTGTGGGCCGTTGTCCGCGCAAAAACGCGCGAGCGGATCAAAGCCGCTGGGTAGACGCTGGATGGGCGGCCGACCCCCGTATGGGGGGTGCGAGAGAACCGTCGCGGCGGACTCGTCCGCGGCCGCTGCCAGTGAGAGCGGAGGCGTGAATTTAGTCGTGGAAGAGGGAAAAGCCAAGGGTTCTCTGTCAGGTGGCGGCTGCACGGTGCTGTCGATCGGGGCGATTTCAGCTGACTGGAGGTACCCCAGAGCGCGCTCAAAGGAAGGCACGGCGGCAGGCCAGGCAGCACGCAACAGACTGGCCGCTTTCGGGATTTCAAGGGCGCCGGCTTTGGTGAGCTTCACGGTGCCGAAGAGGTGAAGCTCCTCCCGGGCTCGGGTACACGCTACGTAGAGCAGGCGTTTGGACTCGGCGAGCTCGCGTTCCGTTTTGAGCCGGCCTAGCCACTGCCAGAGCCGAGAACCTTCTTCCCCCTTGGCCGAAATGGGTGCAAGCAGAAGGGGTGAACCCCCGCCAGCGGGATCATCCAACTCAAACCAGCGCAGAAGCTCCGTATCAGGACGTCCTGAGCCGCGTTCTAGGGCAGGCACGAGGACAAGATCCCACTCCAGTCCCTTGGACTTGTGAATCGTCATCAAGTCAACCGCGGCATCGGGGTCTGAAGCCTCGGCGTAGAGTTTACGAAGGCGACGTTCCAAGTTCTGCAGGTTGAGAGATTGGTTGGACTCCAGCTCGTTCAACAGGAGAAGAAAGCGCCGGGCATTGGCGAGGCTGTTGGCGTCCAAGAGCGTATCGGCACCGAGCGATCGCCACGTTCGCTCAACGTGGGTTGGCAGGGAACTCGTCCCCAGTGTGTCGAGGGCGCTTTGCAGGATCGGCCAGGTACGTTCCAGAAGGTGCTGCCCATCCAGGCTGAGGTGCTCGTGCCGTTGCCGCACAAGATGAGCGACTGTGGCCGTCGATTCGGCACTGGGGCCTTCCCCGGTGAGGGCCAGAAGATCGGCCAGACTCAGGCCGCAGACCGGCGAGCGGAGGATGGCGAGCCAGGCGACCCGGTCGCCGGGATGAAGCAGCGCGCGGGTGAGGGCCAGTAGATCGAGCACCTCGGGACGCTCGTTGAGGACCTCAACCTCGACGGCGCGAAAGCGCAACGCACCTTTCCCGTGCGGACGCTTGAGCTCCGTAATCACCGGGCCAAGATGGGCACGGTTACGCGCGAGTACAGCAACTCGTGGAAGTCTGGAGCCAGCACCATCAGCGGCGGTTACCGGCCAGCGGTCAAGGAACGCTTCAATAGTCAGGCGGATCGAACGTGCGTCGGCTTCCCCGTCAGTTTCGGTTCCATTTCTCCCGAAAGCAGCGGAGATGTCAGGATCGGTGATGCGGGTGTGCCAATGAAATGCAGGGGACAATGACGGCAAACGAACGGGGACGGCTGCGGTGAAAGGGACTTCGACAGTCTGTATGGAATTGCTGGCGGCTGTCGCGAGTTTCCCCGGCGATGGGAGGATAGAAGCGAATGCGCGATTGAATGCATGCACAAGCTCCGCCTGCGAGCGGAAGTTCGCGGTGAGCCGGAGAGCGCCCAGGGGCACATCGCCGAGGCGTTCAGCTCGTTGCGTACGCAGGAAGCGCTCTACCCGGGCCTGGCGGAAGGCATAGATGGACTGTTTTGGATCGCCGACCAGGAAGACGGTTTGTGAAAAGCCGTCCCAGCTACGGGTGAGCATCTCGAAGAGTTGGTATTGCCCGACGGATGTGTCCTGCATCTCGTCGACAAGCAGATGTTGCAGGCGGATGCCGGGCTGTTGAAAATCCGCCGGCGCAATGAGATCCGCACCCATCAAGTGGCGGGCGGTGAGGGACAGAGAAGTGAAATCGCACACCCCTTTTGCGGCGAAGAGGATTTCCAGTTCGACGAGCGCGCGGCGCAGCACATGGAAGGCCGCCTTGAGGATGGCCCATGCGTCTTCCGAGAGGGTGGTTGCGGGCAGATCGCGAAGACTGCACAGGGCATTGATGGAGCCGGAGCCGACTTCATCGGCTGCTTTCAGACGAGCGATGAGCTCCTGCAGCTCCGGTTTGGCTGTTTTTGGCAGCTCAAAGCCGAGCAGATTGCTATTCAAACCTGCGCGCGGGACCCCATCTTTGGTGAGCACCAGGTCTACCAGGGTGAGCCAGCGCTCATGATCCGATGACTGGGTCCCTGCTAGGGCAAGCTGTCCGGCAAAGATTCCGAGGGGCGAAGGCAGGCCTTTGTAACCGGGTTCGGTGCTCATGCGGGCGGCGAAGGCGGAAAGATCCGCGAGCCAGCCGGTGGGCAGCGAGGCCCCCGCCCGACTTAGCCCCTCGCTGACGATCAGTTCCAGCGTCTGTTCCAGCTGGCGGCGAAGCGGGCCGTTGAGGCGCTCCTCGGTGATTTCACTGGCGGCGAGTGGGACGAGTTCCCCCCACTGCTCGCGTGCCGCCAGCATGCCGGCGATCAGGGCGATGCAGTCGGCCACGCGGGCATCGCGGTGGAGCAAAAGACAGCGCAAGGCCTCGTCCAGAACAGCGTCAGGGCCGCCGAGGTCTCGCAGCACGCATTCGGCTGCTTCTTCATAGAAAGAGGAGGCATCGTCCACGGGTTGACGCTGGCCGACACCGCCGGCGAGCACTGGCATGCTGCGCGCCAGCTCACCGCAGAACGAATCGATGGTGCGAATATTGAGCTGCGGCGGACCTTCCAGCAGATGCCAGCCGAGAATTCGATCGCGACGCAGGACGGCCTCGGCGAGACTTCGACTGCGTTGGTCAAAGGCGCTCGCAGCCGATATCAAAGGTGCGTCCCCTGCAGCAGCGGTGAGCTGCTCCAAGACTCTGTTACGAAGTTCCTGTGCCGCCTTGCGGGTGAAGGTGATGGCGAGAATCTCGGCGGGAGACGTAATATCGCTCTCGGCGAGAAGCCTAAGAAATCTCTGAATCAAAAGGCCCGTTTTACCGGAGCCCGCAGGCGCTTCGACGATCCATGAACGCTGGATATCGAGCGCGGCGGTGCGGGCATCTTCGTCGGATAGTGCGGCGTCCGTTGGTGGACGCCGTTGGGGAAGCTCGTCGGCCTGCTGACACCCATCAGCATCCCGGAAGAGGGAGAACTGCAACAGGTCAGCGGGCATGGTCGTTTTCCTGCTCTGGTTGCTCTAAGTCTTCGTTCGCCGCCTTGAGAAGACTCTCGGGATTGAGTCGGCAGAGCAGTCGTTGCTGGCAGAATTCGCAGGTCTTGGGGTAGGACTTTGGATCAATATTGACGAATCCGGCGGCGAACTGCTCGGCAAGGCGCGTCAACTCCGTCCGCCAAAGAGCTACCTGCTCCTGGAGGTCGGCGGTGTTTACACCTCCTTTTCGGGGGAAGAGACCGACCTCGGATTGCAAGCTGATCCAGCCCATGTCCGTGCCAGCCCGAACCCTGCCAAAAGCCAGACCGCGCACCTCTTCGGGATCAGCGAGCAGAGCGTAGAGGGGCAGTTGCGGGGCCAGGGGACGCTCGCCGAGCCAGTCATCGGCACTGAGGGCCTGCGAGGTTTTATAGTCCACGAAAATGAGGCCGCCATCCACCTTGTCGATGCGATCAGGGCGGACGCTGAGCTCGAGAGGACCGACGGAGATCAGCTGTTTCTCCTCCTGCTGCAGGACGGTGAAGTTGCCCCGAAGGAGTTCGGTTTCCAACCATCGCAGCATAAGGTGCCTGAAGCGGCGTTTCGCGACGTCGAGAAAGGCCTCGGTCCATCCGTCTGCGGCAGGCTGAGCGAGTTTGCGAAAATCGAGAGCGGCCTCGACAGCGGCCGAGACAGCCGTCTGGCGTTCGGCTGGAGAAAGCTCGCGCAGCGCTTGCTGCGAAGCTGTCTGCTGCCAGAAGATTTCCAGCGCTTTATGCAGATCTTGACCTGATTCCCGGGGGTCGCCGCCCAGATTACGTGTCTCCGGGACGGCGGCGCTCAGGCGCAGGCTGGCGAATGCGCGGAACCCACAATTCGCCTGCAGCTCGAGCACGCGAGCGCCTCCGGCGATGCGGTAGGAGGGCAGTGTGGGTAAGGGAGCCTCATCGAAGACCGTCTCCAGATTTACCTGCGCAGGGGGCGGCTCTGGAATCAGCTGGGTCTCCGCACGCAGAGAGGAGAAAGAGAGTTCTCCGGCCAGTTCGCTGAGGCGCAGGGGGCCACTCGTATCGTGATCCGCTGATAGCAGCAGCAAGGTCGAGCAACGAGCCGCCAAGCCGTCGAGCAGAGCTAAACTCCGCTGCTGGGCACTGCTAGCGCTGGTGCCGGGCATACCCAGGCTCTTCTGGAGCACCCAGCCCAGGAAGGGATGCGGCGATTCGGGAGCCGGCCATCTGTCATCGGTAGCACGTAGGACAAGCGCGGCCCCGAAGAGACGGCCTTCGATCTCGGACGGGCGAAGGACCTGCACGACAGCTCCCGGATTGGTACCGTGCACTTCGATCCGCTGCATCTCGGCACTTAGCAAGGCCGAAAATTCAGCGCCGCTGACGCGCTTCCCGAGTAGATCGAGGGTGGCGAGCAGGTCGAGTGCACCGTCCCACGCCTCGTTCAAGCGAAACTCGGCATGTGACAGAGTTCGGGAACCGGGCCAGCCCGCCATCTGCAAGAGCTCGCGGAGGTGTTCCGCCCATTCACCGTGGGTCGCTACCGAGCGGGGGGTTTTGGCCAGCAAAGCTTGCAGCTTCCGCCATTCTGGGAAACTGAGAGGACCTGCATGCGTCTGGTCTTTCGCTGGAGACTTTGCCGCAAATTTCAGAAAAGCGGGCAGCGTCATCTCTGGCCGGAGAAGGGCGACTCTACGCAAGCTCTGCGTCTCAAAGCGAGCCCTGTCTTCAAACGGGTCGGACTGCGCAAGGTACGGGGAGAGCAGAAGGGCACCGATCGCATCCGTGGACAGTTCTCCCAGCGTCCAGCGCAAGAGCTGGAGGGCGTGCCTGATCATGGTTTGCGAGCCCAGCGAAGGGCCGCTGCTGAAGTGCCAGGGCGTCGAGGACAGATCCTGGGCAACGGGCTCGAGTTCGGGGGCGAGGAATTCGCGCAGAAGAGGCTCCAGCTGTGCACGCTCCTTCTCCGGGTCCGGCAAAACCAGTGCAACGGGGTGGTTTGGATTTGGGTTCGCGGTGATGTACTGACGGAGCCACAGAACCGCCCACCGTAGTTCGGCTTGCGGATCGCCGGGAATCACACACGAGCCCTGCACTGCGTGAGTATCCGCTTGCTGCAATCCATGGAGGTAAACCGTTGTGCCGCTTTCTTGCAGGGCCTCCAACAGGGTGCTTTGCGATGAGTTCCACTGATCGAAGGCAACGAAGTGAAGGGTGGGTGGCGCGGCGAGGTGGCCTGCCTTGAGGTGTCCAGTGAGAGCGTTCGCTAGCAAAGCGCGGGAGAGCAGGTGGTTGGCTTGGCAATGTGATTCGAAGGCTCGATACCAAGCCGCAAAGGCGCGGGAATCAGGGCTGTCGGTGGTCGCGCCAAGGCGATCGACAGCTTGGAACGAAGCGGCCAGCGCCAAGCCGGAGACTGCCTGGCTAGCGAGCGCCCGCAGCGTGGAGGAGGGCAGCGCCGCCAAGCCGGCGAGCGGCGCAAGCTCCGCCCAAAGGCACTCCTCCTGCAGACGGTTGAGAATGACGCGTGAATCAATGCCTTCAAGGGTAAGGGCGTTCCAAAGAGAATCGAGCCACTGCCTCCAGGAGAATAGTCGGGGCGGCTCCCAGGCACTTCCTCCGAGGGCCTGCTGCTGAAGGTCAAAGTGAAGGCGCAGATCCGCCGCAGCGGCTTGGCTGGGCGCGATGACGGTTTGGCCGGATTGTAGGAGATCCAGCACCGCGTCGAGTTGGAGAATGGTCTCCATGCTGATTTTGTTATAACGCCCCAGTTCACCTTTTGTTCGCCAAAGGAACCAAATTCCTGCTATGGTCAGCCCAGAATGGGAATGTGGTGCGCGGAGCGCTCCGGATTGGGGAGTGAAGATTGTCTCTTGGAGGCGATGTGCCGGTGCATGCGTGAGTTCAGGACGCTTCTGGCGTTGCCTTTGATAGGGCTGGCGGCCTTCGCTGGGGGCTGCCGTTCAGGCCAGGTGAGCCCGGCAGGGCCGAAGCTCTCGCTGGAGTACCCCGTTCGCGGTGTCGTGGAGAAGGTGGAGCCAGCTTCTGGGGGCGTGTTGTTGAGACACGAAGCGATTGCGGGGCTGATGCCGGCGATGACGATGGAGTATCCGCTGGAGAACCCTTCGGAGCTGTCCGAACTGCACGCCGGCGACCGCATCACGGCCAAGCTGCTGGCCGATCCGGGGCCTGCCGGGCCGGACCATCTGCGGCTGACAGAGTTGGATGTGATTGGACAGGCGAAGCCGGATGAGTCGGTGCCTGCCGGGCAGTTTCACGTGCCTGCCGTGGGTGAGGCCGTGCCGGATTTTGTTCTGCTGGATCAATCAAATCGGCACCTGCGTTTAGAGGACCTGCGCGGAACGGTGGTGGCTTTGACGTTCATCTACACACGCTGCCCGGTAGCCGACTACTGCCCGCGCATGAGTCGGAACTTTGCGCAAATGGATCAGGCACTGGCAGCGAATCCGACCTTGTACCGGAAAACTCATCTGTTATCGGTCAGCTTCGACCCTGCTTACGACACGCCCGCGGTGCTGCGCAGTTACGGCGGGGCGTATACGGGGCGGTATACGCGCGAGGATTTCAGTCACTGGACTTTTGCGGCTCCCAGCGAGGCGGAGCTGCCTTCCTTACAGCACTGGTTCGGCGTGGGCATCACACCTGCCGGACCAGGAAATTTGCAGCATTCGTTGTCTACGGTGATTGTGGGTGCGGATGGGCGGGTGGCGGCGTTCTATCCTACGAATGAATGGACCGTGGCAGAGGCTTTGCGTGCAATGCACGCGGCCGCGGGAAATGCTTCTAATTAATTGCATGACGGGCTAAGCTTTTCGGCGAATCTGCCGTTAGGGATAAGAAAGAGGAACGATGGTCAGGCTAACGAGGGTAACAGGCATTGTTTTGATCGTGCTGGGTGTGGTGTATTTCGTGATGACGGGGTCGGCGCATCCCACGCCGCTGATTCCGAGCATCTGGGGTGTTTTGTTGCTGATCTGTGGGATCTTAGCGATCTCGAAGGATACAAAGCGGGTGATGCTGTGGATGCACATCGCGGTTACGCTGGGTCTGTTCGGCTTTCTGTTTCCCGGTATCCGGGCGGCGATGACCTTCGCCAAGCCGGCGGCCCTTACCGTGGTGAAACGCACGGCGGCGCAGGAGGAGGTCATCATGTCCGTGATATGCCTGATCTTCACGGCGCTTTGTGTACGAAATTTCATTTCCAACCGCCGTGCGCGGCTGGCCTAGGATCGCGGCGCGGGCCAATGGGTAGACTGGGAATATGAGTAGCTTTGGACCCTCCCGTATGAGCGCCAGCGCGGGCGCACCGCAGATGCGCGCGGTCGATTCGCCCACGCGTGGCGGATCGCGCGCGGCCGCGGTTGCCGAAAATGCAAAGCGGCCAAAGCCGAAGCTCCGTGAGCTTTGGCCGGAGATCAAAGAGCTGATCCGGCCGCGGCGCGGCATCCTGGCCCTGGCGTTTCTGCTGATGATGGTTAACAGGGCGGCGTCGCTGGTGCTGCCCATCTCGTTTAAACCTCTCATCGACCAGGTGTTCAACCATAAGCGGCTAGATCTGCTGGTGCCGATCGTGAGTGCGGTGCTGGGGGCGACGATTCTGCAGGGGCTGACCTCCTATGCGCTGACGCAGACGCTGAGCAAGTCCGGGCAAAAGCTGATTGCCGAGTTGCGCGTGAAGGTGCAGGGGCATATCGGGCGGTTGCCGGTCAGCTTCTATGACGAGAATCGTACGGGCACGCTAGTGTCGCGGATCATGAGCGACGTGGAGGGTGTGCGAAACATCATCGGCACGGGCGTTGTGGATTTCATTGGTGGGGTCTTGACCGCGCTGTTCGCGTTTGCGTACTTGCTGCACGCGAGTGTGCCGATGACGCTGCTGACGTTTGTAATTATGGTGGCCTTCGCGGCGGTGGTACAGCGGGCCTTTAAGACGATCCGGCCGATCTTCCGGGAGCGGTCGAAGATCAACGCCGAGGTGACCGGGAGATTGACGGAGTCGCTGGGCGGCGTGCGTGTGGTGAAAGGCTACCGGGCCGAGGAGAGCGAGTCGCGCGTGTTTGCCGAGGGTGTGGACCGATTGCTCAAGAATGTGATCAGTTCACTGACGGCGCAGTCGCTGATGACGCTCTCCTCAACGGTCATTCTGGGGGTGGTGGGCGCAGTCACGATGTTCATGGGCGCACGTCTGAGCGCCGTTGGAAAGCTCTCGACAGGCGGCTACTTCAGCTACGTGATGGTGCTGGCGTTTATGACCGCGCCGATCGTGCAGTTGGTGTCGATCGGGACGCAATTGACGGAGGCGCTGGCGGGCATGGACCGCACGCGTGAGGTTCTCGGCGAAAAGGATGAGGATGGTGTTCCTGGGCGCCTGGTGGAGCTGGACGAGATTGTGGGCGAGGTGCGCTTCGAGGATGTCGGGTTCAGCTACGTCGAAGGCAAGCCGGTGCTGCATGACATCAGCTTTGAGGCTAAGCCGGGTACAGTAACAGCGCTGGTGGGGTCGAGCGGGTCGGGCAAATCGACGATCATCTCGCTGGTTTGCGCGTTTCACACGGCGAGCAGCGGGCGGTTGCTGGTGGACGGCGTCGATCTGGCGAGCGTACGGCTGGGGAGCTACCGCGAACAGCTGGGCGTGGTGCTGCAGGAGACCTTTCTGTTCGACGGGACGATCCGGCAGAACGTGCTGTTCTCCCGACCGGCAGCGACGGAGGCGGAATTTTTGGAGGCCTGCCGCATTGCCCGCGTGGATGAGTTCGCGGAGCGGTTTCCCGAGGGCTTTGAGACGGTTGTGGGTGAGCGTGGGGTGAAGTTGTCGGGCGGACAGCGGCAGCGGCTTTCGATCGCAAGGGCGATCCTGGCCAACCCTCGCATTCTGATTCTGGATGAAGCGACGAGTTCGCTTGATTCGGAGAGCGAAGCGATGATCCAGCATGGTTTGAACTTCCTGATGGAGGGACGGACGACGTTTGTGATCGCGCACCGGCTTTCGACCATTCGGCAGGCGGATCAGATTCTGGTGATCGAGGCAGGTCGCATCGCGGAGCGGGGAACGCATGGGGAGTTGTATCGGCTTCAAGGACGGTATCGCGATCTGTACGACCGGCAGCACGGGTTGGAGCGGAATTTGTTTCTGGCGCCGGGTGAAGGGGATTTGGCGGAGGTTACGCGGGTTTGAATTGGACGCTCCCTGGTGTTCAAGGAGAGGGTTTAGTTTGAGCTGCGAGCGATGAGGGTCCGAGCTGCGGGTGAGGCGACGAGCGGTGTGCGGGAGGTACGGTTTCCGCTGCCGATTGACGATCTACTGCCGGAGATCGTGGCCTCGCTGCGGCGTTGTCCAAATCTGGTGATCGAAGCGGCTCCGGGTGCGGGAAAGACGACGCGGGTGCCGCCTGCATTGCTGGAGATCATGACCGGTGAGGTGATGGTGCTGGAACCGCGGCGGATTGCCGCGCGACTGGCGGCACGGCGTGTGGCGCCGGAGCTGGGCGAAGAGGTCGGCGGGATCGTCGGGTACCAGGTGCGGTTTGAAGAGGCCGTTGGACCGAGGACACGGCTGCGGTTTGTCACTGAGGGCGTATTGACACGGCGGCTGTTGCGTGATCCGGAGCTGCGCGGGGTGGATGCCGTCATTCTGGATGAGTTCCATGAGCGCCACCTGGATACGGATCTGGCTTTAGCGTTGTTGCGACGGTTGCAGGACAAGCGACCTGAGCTGCGCCTGGTGGTGATGTCGGCGACGCTGGATGCTGGGCCGGTGACTCGATTTCTAGGCGGCGGGGAGTCGGACGGTTCGGCTGGGTGTCCTACCATGCGATCGGCGGGACGGGCATTTCCGCTGGTTATGGAGCATTTACCGTATTCGGCGGAAGCGTTGGAAACGCAGGTGTGCGGCGCGGTGGAGCGGGTGCTGCGCGAGGAGCGCGAGGGGCATGTGCTGGTGTTTCTGCCTGGGGCGGCGGAGATCCGGCGGGCGCAGCGGGCGTGTGAGGCGATCACGCGCCGGTTCGGCGCCATGGCGCTGCCGCTCTATGGGGAGCTCACGCCAGAGAAGCAGGATCGCGCCGTGGGATCTTTGCCGGGCGGCGAGCGCAAGGTGATCTTTGCGACGAATGTGGCGGAGAGCTCGGTGACGATCGAAGGCGTACGCGCTGTGGTGGACAGCGGGCTGGCGCGATTTGCGGCGCATTCGCCGTGGACCGGTCTGCAGACGCTGGAGGTGCGGCGGGTGAGCCGGGCTTCCGCAGCGCAGCGGGCCGGCCGGGCCGGGCGTACAGGGCCTGGGCGCGTGCTGCGGCTGTTCTCGGCGGAGGATCTGGCGCAGCGCCCGGAGCATGATGTGCCGGAGATCCTGCGGAGCGATCTGGCTGGGTTATGCCTGTCTTTGAGAGCGATGGATGAGGAGGGGGTGCGAGCGCTGCGCTGGTTGGATCCGCCGCCGGAGGCTGCCGTGGCGCTGGCGGAGGGTTTGCTGGATCGGTTGGGAGCGCGGGGCGCGATGGCCGAGCATCTGGCGCGGTACCCGCTGCCGCCGCGGCTGGCGCGCATGCTGGTGGAGGCTTTGGAGCGTGGGGCGGGTAAGGCTGGGGTGGCTGCCGCAGCGCTGCTGGGGTCAGGGGAGCGGCCGATGCGGCAGGATCTGTTGAGTGCGCTGGATGTAGCGCCGGAGCCGCGCGCCTTGCAGCACGAGATGCAGTTGCGGCGGCTGGCTCGGCCGGAGCGCAATGCAAAGGACGGTGCAAAGCGCGATGCAAAGGACGGGGATGAGGGCGGGGATGAGGCGCTGCTGCTGGCAGTGCTGGCCGGATTTCCGGATCGAGTGGCACGCCTGCGGGCGGGGAGGCAGGTGCTGCTTTCGACGGGCGTAACGGCGGAGCTGGCTGGCGAGCGACCTGAGTACGAATTCATGGTGGTGGTTGACGCGGAGGATCGATCGGACCGGCCGTTGCCGATGGCGCGGGTGGTATCGCGCATTGAGCCGGAGTGGTTGCTGGATCTGTTTCCGGACCGGGTGCGCGAGGAGAACGGGGTGGAGTGGAACCGAGTTACCGAGCGCGTGGAGGCGGTGAGCAGTCTGCACTATGATGCGCTGGTGATCCAGGAGTCGCGGCATGGGCGGCCGGAGCCGGCGGCGGCGGCGGCGATGCTGGCGGAAAAGGTGACCGAGGCGGGTGTCGGGACTTTTGTCGACGAGGCCCAGATGGAGGAATTGCTGGCGCGGATCGGTTTTGCGGGGTTGCCGGAGCCGGATCTGGCGATAGAGTTGGGAAAGCTTTGCGCCGGGCTGCGAAGTTTTGCGGAGTTGCGCGAGGCAGCACGGACTTTGCCGGCGCTGTTGGAGGCTGGGGCGACGCGATTGCACGAGTTGGCTCCCCCGACGATCAAGCTCGCAGGGGGGCGATCGACGCGGGTGCACTACGAGCGTGGAAAGCCGCCTTGGATCGGATCGCGGTTGCAGGACTTCTTCGGCATGCGGGAGACGCCGCGGATCGGGCGAGAGAGGGTGCCGGTGGTGGTACATCTACTGGCGCCGAATCAGCGGGCTTTGCAGACGACGACCGATCTGGCGGGATTTTGGGAAAGGCTGTATCCGGAGGTGCGGCGAGGGTTGATGCGGCGGTACCCGCGGCATCAGTGGCCGGACAAGGGTTGTTAGTCGTTCAGCGTCCAGTCCTGAGGTTTTGGGTCCCCAGATGCTTGCTGCCGGAGAGCAGGCCTGTTCCTCGACGGAGGTTGGTTTCCGGATCACTTCTCTGGATCCGGAGCTGGTCATGAGTCAACATGGCAAGATTAGCGGCTTAGACGTAGAGCGAACTGGGCTACGCGCTCTTCGGCGACGGTGGAGGTGATGCTGCCGAAGGCCGTGGTGCCGAAGCTGCCGTTGGGTTGGGCGAAGGCGGGGGTATTGAGTATGTTGAAGAGTTCGGCGCGGAACTCCAGCAAAGTCTTTTCGGCGAGCGTGGTGCGCTTGATGAGGCTGAGGTCCCAGTCACGATAGGCGGGGCCGCGTACAGGGTTGCGGGAGGCATTGCCGATGGTGAACTGCGGGGCGGTGGCGAAGGCGGCGGTGTTGAAGTAGCGAGCCGGGCTGCGGCCGCCGGTGGAACCACCGCCGGGTACGAGCTTGGGCTGACCGACAAGGTTGGGGCGCTGCAGCGCGAAGCCGGCGAAGGCGTTGAAGTTAGTGGCCTGGGTGATGGTGACGGGCATGCCGGATTGCGAGGTTGTAATAGAGTTCACGCTCCAGCCGCCGAGCAGAACGTTGCCCAGGGCGGAGTTGCCGAAGCGATGATCGCGGCCGGCGGGGAGCTCATAGACGAGTGAACCGGTGAGGACGTTGGGCATGTCGCCGGAGCTGACGTCGCGCTCGAGATAGGGGCGGAAGGTGTTGGCGGCGACAAGCGAGCTGGTATTCGGGGAGGAGAGGACGGTAGAGGAGAAGACAGACGAAGCGTCGTCGATCAGACGCGAGTGGGTGTAAGCGAAGGTGAAAGCTACCCCGCGATGGAGGCGCTCCTGCACCTTGGCTTCAACGGCGTTGTAGTTGGTCTGGCCGGTGTTCTGGCGGTAGGTGGCGACATTCTGGAAGCGGGCGTAGGGCTTAATCAGCTGCGCGGCGGCTACGGTTTTGCCGCCGATGGTGGATGAGGTGGGGATCTGGCCGTAGTACGGATTGGCAACCTGTGCGGTGAGCGCGGCGGGATGGGTGAGGCCCACGGCGAGCTGCGCGGCGGTGAGCTGGTTGAGGTTCTGGTCGGGAACGCCGACGTGCACGCCGTGGGAGCCGACGTAGGCGACCTCGAAGCTGAGATTGTTCGTGACCGCCCGCTGCACGGCGAGGTTCCACTGCTGCACGTAGCCGGAACCGGCGGTGCGGTTGACCGTATAGACGCTTTGGCCGAGGCCGGCATTGGGCGTGAGTGCGATGGGCGCAACGGAGGGGCCGCTCGACAACTTAAACGGAGCGTTTAGCGAGTCCTGTGTGGCTTGGCGAACGTTCTGGATGAACGGGAACTGCGGCACGGTGAAAGGTGTTGTGATGCCGGACTGGTCGAAGAAAACGATGCCGAAGCCGGAGCGGACTACTGTTTTCTGCTCGGCGGAGTAGGCAAAGCCTACACGGGGGCCGAGGTTGTCGTAGTGAGTTTCGCGGGCCGATTTGGGGTTGCCGTTGCCACCGACGTAATCGAGGACCTGGGTTGCCGTGTTGAAGATGGCCCCCTGATTGTTCTTTTCGGTGGACGGGTTGTTAAAGGTCCAGCGGAGGCCGAGGTTGGCGGTGAGTTTGGGCGAGAGACGCCAGTCGTCCTGCACGAAATATTCCTGCAAGTGGTCGCGGGGGCGAATGATGCTGGTCTGGAGGTCGATGGAGAAGGTGTCGACCTGGCCGAGGAGGAAGCTGGCGAAGCTGTTGCCACCTGTGGCGCTTGTGGAGCCTGTGGCCGGCTGCGAGTCGGTGCCGGTGGTGGTGAAGGCGAAGCTGCCGGTGGGATTCGGCGGGGCGACGGCGTTCAGTTGGTACCAGCGGATGTCGCCGCCGACGCGAATATCATGCCTGCCTCGGGTGAAGAGCAGGGTATCAACGAACTCCCAGACACCGGTCTGGTATTGCGAAAAGACGCTGGCGGAAGAGCCGAGCTGCTGGAAGCCGGTGAACGTGAAGAGCGGCAGTGCGTTGTTGAAGGCGGCGTTGGTGGGGATACCGGGGATACCGGGGATGCCGAGCACGGAGGAGGCGGTGGTGCCGAGCGCGGCGCCTGACTGGTAGTTGGCACGACGGGTGTAGCCGAGGCGGGCGTCGTTGGCCAGGTGCAGACTGAAGGTGTGGGTCTCATTCAGGACCGCCTGCTGGCCGAGGATGTTGGACGGGCCGGAGACGTTCCCTGAGCCGAGGACTGTGCCGGTGAAGGCACCGGAGCCGTCGGCAAAGGGCGCTACGGGCGTCTCGGCTTCGTTGTAGTAGGTATAGCGGGCAAAGGCGTGATCGCGGGTGCCGAGGGCGGCGTCGAGGCGGGTGTCGAACTGGTTCTGGTGGTCCGAGTCGTTGGCGGTGCGGGTGTAATTATTGGCCGCGCCGGGGAGGTTGGGGAGCGGGATACGCGCGAGCAGGGCCACGGCGGCGGGATCGAACGAGGCCGTGGGGATCGTGTTGTTGTTGAAACGGGTACGCACGATGCGACCTGTGGCCGTTGTGGTCGTGGTGGCGGGGTTGTAGATGGCCGTGTTGCCGAAGTTGCCGGCGCGCTGAGCTACGCTTGGCACGGTGGAGATGCGGGTGACGCCGATGAGCTGCTTGATGCCCTGGTAGTCGCCGAAGAAGAAGAGGTGATCGTGCCGGATGGGCAGGCCGAGGGTGCCGCCGTAGAGGTTGCGGCGGTACTCGGGCTTCGCGCCGTTTGGGGCGAAGTAGTTGCGAGCGTTCAGGTCCTCATTACGAAGGTATTCAAACAGAGATCCGTGGACTTCGTTGGTGCCGGAACGCGTGGCGAGGTTGACGACGCCGCCGTTGAAGCGGCCGAACTCGGCGCCTACGTTGTTGGCCTCGACGGTGAACTCCTGAATGTCGTCGAGAATGGGAAAAAAGGCAACCTGGCCGGGTTCGGGTTGCAGGGCGGAGATGCCGTCGTAAAGGTATTCGTTGGTACGCGGGCGACCGCCGTTGATGCGCGGCAGCAGGGTGCCGGGCGGGAGTTCGACGCCGGGGGCCAATGTGGTGAGCTGGATGAAGTTGCGCGAGTTGAGCGGGATGGCCTCAATGTGACGCGGAGGGACGGTGAACTGAATGTCGGAGGTCTGGTTTTGCAGGATGGGCGCGTCGGCGTTCACTGTGATGTTTTGCGCTTCTGAGCCGACGGTGAGCGGCAGATCAATCCCGAGCGTGGTGCCGACGGCCAGCGTGAGGCCGGTGCGGGTGAGGTGATCGAAGCCGCTCGCGACGGCGTCGAGCTGGTAGCGACCGGAGACGAGATTGGCAAAGTCAAAGTAGCCGTTGTTGCCGGTGGTGGACGTGTAACGTTCACCGGTGCGCATCTCGGTGGCGGTGATCTGGACCTGCGCGAGCGCGGCACCGGAGGGGTCAACCACACGGCCTTTGATCTCACTGGCTACCTGCCCGTGAGCCGTGGCTGTGCCCAGCAGAACGGATGCAGAGATGGAAAGTAGACGACCGCGCGACATAGAACTCCAGACGCACCCCAGGGCGCGCGAAAAGAAGGGTTCACAGGACTTCTAGTGAATCTACATGGTTAAAATCGTTTGAACAACCGAGTTTTGTAAGTCGTAGGGGAGGCGCTGCGAGGAGGATTTTGGTCGGATCGGGCCGGACCGTCGTACCTTGTTGGTGCAATCACAACCAGGGGGTGCTTCAGGCAGAGCCGTGGAGTAGAGTCACAGAGTTCCTTGCACGAGAGCTTCTGGAGACCTTAGCCCTGACCGTTGTCGCTGACGTTCGTAGAAGCCGTGCGCGCGTGGCCACGAACCTCCGCCAGGAGGTAGGGCTCACGCTGCGGCTGGGCGGGCCTCTGGCGTTGGGTGAGCTGGGCTGGATGTCGACCTACATTGTGGATGCGCTGATGGTGGGCCGGCTTCATGACTCCCCGTCGGCAATCTCGGCATCCTCGCTGGGCAACTCGATCTTCTACGCCATCGTGTTTCTGGCGATCTACATGCTGAACGGGCTGGAGACGCTGATTGCGCAGGCGTTTGGACGCGGCGAGCAGGAGGAATGCGTTTACCTGCTGGTGCAGTCGTTCTGGATCGTGATCGTGGGCACGCCGCTGGTGATGCTGGCGACGCTGGGGGCTTTGCGGCTGCTGCCGCACTTTGGCACCCCGCCGGAGATTGTGGCCGAAACGACGCGCTACACGTGGGCTCTGGTATGGTCTACGGCGCCGTTGATGGTGTATATGGCGCTGCGGCGATTTCTCCAGTCGATCAACAACGTGATCCTGATTTCGGTGTCGTTGGTTACGGCATCGGTGGTGAATTTTGTAGGGGACTGGGCTCTGCTGTTCGGGCATCTGGGCGCGCCGGCGATGGGTATTGCGGGTTCGGGCTGGTCGACGCTGATTGTGCGTGTGTACATGCTGCTGTTGCTGGCAGGGGGAACGTGGTGGGCGTTTCGGCGCAATGGGTACCGTGTGCGGCGCGAGATGCTGTTGCCGAACGGACCGCGGTTGAAGGCGTTGCTGGGCATTGGATGGCCGAGTGGTGTGCAGTGGTTTGGTGATTTAAGCGTATCGACGTACATGTCGATCATCTGCGCGCGCTTCGGCACGGTGTTGCTCGCGGCGCATCAGGTGGTGCTGGATCTGCAGGCATTTGTGTACCAGGTGCCGGGCGGGTTAGCCTACGCGACGATTGTGCGTGTGGGACAGAGTGCGGGACGAGACAACCTGTCGCAGGTGAAGCGGGCGACGAATGCAAGCCTGCTGTTGGCGATGGGTTTCATGACGTTGGCGGCGACGCTGTTTGCGGTGTTCGGGCGCTTCTGGGCGGGGCTGTATACCAATAGCCCGGCGGTTGTTGTGGCGGCTGCCCCGATCTTCGCGGTGTGCGGTTTCATGCTGATGGGTGATGCGTTGTATGTGATTCTGGAGTCCGCTTTAACGGGGTTGGGCGATACGAAGACGCCGATGATCACGACTCTGGTCTGGAACTGGGGCATCGGTGTGCCACTGGGGTACCTGCTGGCTTTTCACCTGGGGCATTCCTTGATGGGGTTGTGGGTTGGACGCGCCGTGGCTTCTGTGGGCGCTGGATTGACCGCGGCAGTCGTGTGGCGTGTGCGTATGCGGCGGCTGGCGAGTGGGACGCGGCCTGCGAAGTTGAGTCTGCTTTCCTCCCTTGCCGTACACGAGTAGGCCGATCGATCGAGTTTGATTTGTAGTTTTATTCCTTTTCCTTGAGGTTTCAATGACAGTTTTGCGTAAGTCTTTTCTGCTGTTTCTTTATGGGGGCGGCGTTGTGGCCGCGGCCCAGTCCACCCTGGGTTCGATCAACGGGGCGGTGCGCGACCCGACGGGCGCACTGGTGCCGAATGCAAGTCTTGTCCTGCATCGCGAGCAAAGCAATACGGATCGCGTGGTGACCACGGGACCGGATGGTCAATACAACGCAATCAATCTGCAGCCTGGAACGTATACTGTGCGCACGAAGGCCGCAGGGTTTACGCCGACGCTGGCAGAGCATGTGAATCTGGATGCGCGACAGCAGTTGGAGTATGACGTTACGCTGACGATCGGCGGCACGGATACTGTCACGGTGAATGCATCGGACGTGGGCACGATCAACAGTGACAACGCGAGTATTTCCGCTTCACTGTCGCCTGAGGCCGTGCTGGATCTGCCGGCGAATTATCGCGGGGCGGGATCGACCTCGCCGCTGAATGTGATTCAGACGCTGCCGGGCGTGCAGCCGGATACGGCGCCGTATCCGGCCGCGCCTTCAACGCATCCGGCGCCGAGTTTAAAGTTTTCCCTGCAGGGTGGCTTGCCTTCGCAGACCGAGACGACGGTGGATGGGATCTCGGCGCAGAACCAGACGAGCAACAACATTCAGGGCGATGCGTTTCCTTCGGCCGCGGCCATTGCAGAGATTCGCGTAGATGGTGTGAATAACAATGCGGAGTATGGACAGCCGGGCGAGATCACGACGGTGACCAAGAGCGGCACCGATCATCTGCATGGCTCTGTATATGAATACCTGCAGAATCAGTTTCTGGATGCGACGCCGTATGGCACCAATGTAAAACCGCACAAGGTGGCCAACGATTTTGGCGCGAGTTTGGGTGGCCCTGTCGTTTTGCCAAAAATCTTCAATGGACGAGGTGAAACCTTTTTCTTCGGCGACTACGAGGGTTTGCGCTACCCGCAATCGGTTCCGCTGCAGGCCAAGGTGCCGACCGTGCTGATGAAGCAGGGGAACTTTTCGCAGGAGACCAACAAGCTAGTCAACCCGTATACGGGGGGAACTTATCCCAATCAAACGGTGCCGATCAATGCGACGGCAGCCAAGTTTCTGCAGTTCTATCCCGATCCTTCACCACAGTTTGCCAATTTATCTCTGAGCCAAGCGCTTACTCCCGGGATCGGTCCGGGCTACAACTACCTGAGCACGCGGCGGGATGATATCAACTCCAACCAGTTCGATGTGCGCGGCGATCAGAACTTTGGGCAGCGGGCTTTTGGGTTTGTGCGCTACACGCAGAAGGACATCAACCAGGTGCAGCCGGCGGATCTGACGCTGCCGAACAGCAATGCCTACTCGCACTACAAGATCCTGGCCAGCAGCTTCGATTACAACTTCACGCCGCGGGTGGTAAACGAGTTTCGCTTCGGGTTCACGCTGGAGGATGACGGCAACAGCAACCCCTTCAACGGTGCGGCGTTTGCGAGCAGCACGGGATTGAATGGCGAGCAGCCGGCGTTCTTCAACGGACTGCCGCATCTTGGGTTCGATAGCTCGATCAATTCGATCGGTGAGCGGCTGGGATTTGATGAGCAGTCGAAGATCTTCCAATTTGTGGACAACGTAACGCTGCAGTTGGGGGCTCATGCGGTGCGTTTGGGTGCGGACATCCGGCACCTGATTGCGCATACGGAGGCGGGCGGGTCTACGCCTTCGATTAACTATGGGAACTTCTTCTTCAGCAATGGAAGTTCGGCCACGGGACAAGAGTTTGCGGATTTTCTGGTCGGTGTGCCATATCAGTCGGCGACGGATGACATCAGCCAGGACAACAACGGAACAGCGAATGCGTATGCGTTTTATGCGCAGGACAACTGGAAGACTTCGGCGCGGCTGAATCTTACCTTTGGTTTGCGTTACGAGCTTCATCCGGCGTTTGCGGCGACCAATGGCTTGACGGGAAACTTCGATCCATCGGTGCCGTTGTCGGGTCGGCTGCTCTATCCGGCGGGGTATGCGAACACGTTGTCTGTGGAGGAGCTGGCGAACGTGAACGCGTGTTCGACGGCGGGTGTGAACAATCCGTACGCGAACAATGGTGTAGTGAACGGAGCACCGTGTACGCCCGTGTTGAGCAATGTGCAGGCGGGCTTGCCGGCCGGGTTACGCAGCAGTCCGAAGCTGCGGTTTGAGCCGCGGCTGGGGTTTGCGTATAAGCCTTTCGGGGGCGACCACACCGTGGTACGAGGCGGGGCGGGGTACTACAACATCACGACGACGGGTGCGTTGTTTTACGCGACGACGCAGACGCTGCAGTCGAACTTTCAGACGTTTACGAATACGTATTCGGCCAGTGGGCCGGCTTTTGCGTTTCCCAACATTCAGCCGGGCGGCAACACCTTCACGCCCAATTACGGCAGCGTGTACTTTTACAGCGCAATCGATACGAACTGGCATGATCCGTATTCGCTGCAGACGGATCTGTCCGTGGATCATGACTTCGGACACAACATCGGGGCGCGTGTGAGCTATATCGGGCTGCAGACGTGGCACCTGGTGTGGCAGCCGAACTTCAATCAGCTGCCGAAGTCGTCCACGGTGCGGGCTACGGATCAGCCGCGTACGGCGTACCCGTTTCCAAATTTCTATGCGATCACGGACCGCAGTACCTCGGCGGTGGCGAACTACCAATCGGGACAGGTGGAGATTTCGCACCGGCTGACGCGTGGGTTGTCGTTCGATAGCACGTATACATTTGCGAAGAACCTAGCGGATAACCAGGGGAGTGTAGGCGCGGGAAGCGGCAGCAGCTTCGTGGATGAGCAGGGCGGGTATAACCCTACGGACTCGTTCAACCGGCATCAGGATTATGGGAACGTGTCAGCGACGCGGCGTCACCGCTGGTTGAGCACGGCAATCTGGCAGCTGCCGGTGGGGCGTGGCAAGGCGTTTGGCGGAGGCATGAATCGCGGGGCTGATCTTCTGGTGGGCGGATGGCAGCTGAGCAACATCCTCTTGCTGCAGAGCGGGACGTTTTTGACGGCAACGCTGCCGAACTACGATATAGATCCTTCGGGGACGGGGTCAGGGCCAATCGGCGGGGCATCGCAGCGGCCGGACCGCGTGGCGAACGGCAACAGCAAGGCGCACAACCGGAACCAATGGTTCAACAACGCGGCGTTTGCGTGTCCGGGGCAGGTAGGGTACGCGTCGCTGGCACCGACGGCGGGGACGGGGCAGACGCCATGCACAGTGGGTGTGGGAACGCTGCCGATCGGGCGGTTTGGCACGGAAAGCGTGGGCGACTTAACCGGGCCGGGCACGGTGAGCTTGTCTTCGGGTTTGAGCAAGACCTTTGCGCTCGTGGAGGGAATCGGTTTGCGGGCGGAGGGTACGTTTACGAATGTGCTGAACCATACGAATCTGGCCGATCCGCAGCTGGATATCAGCCAATTTAACTTTGGGCAGATTACGCAGTCGCGCGGGTCGGACTTTGGGGGGAACCGGACGGGGCAGATGTCGTTGAGTCTGGAGTTTTAGGGAGCTTTGGAGCGCAAGAAGCGGATCCTTCGCTTCGCCCAGGATGACAAGAGAAGAGGGTGACAAGATAGACGAGAACGACTAACGAGCTTTTCGCATGGTGCTTAGAACCGAGGACCGCTTGTGGGTTGAAGGGCTTGCCCTGGAGACGGGCTTCGATCTTGCAGGGCTTGCTTCTGTGCCTGATCCCGATAGCCCGGCGGCGTTGGTCGAGGCTGAGCGTTTTGCCGCGTGGGTGGAGTCCGGTTCGGCGGGCGAGATGGAGTGGCTGAAGCGACGGGACATGGATGGCAGCTTTGTGCGTGGGGACGTGCGGCGGTCTATTCCCTGGGCGCGGTCAATGCTGGTTTGTGCGGTGAACTACAACGTGGAGGCGCCCCGGTCCATCGATGCGGCGCCGGCGGACCGTGGGTGGATCGCGCGGTATGCGTGGAGCGGACGCGGGGCGCAGATGAGGCCGACTGCTGCAGCGGCTGAAGGGGCCTTGCCGGAGATGGCCGGTAGTGATTACCACGAGGAGTTGTTGCCGCGGCTGAAGGCAGTGGCGGCGCGGCTGGAGGCGCGCTTTGGTGAGGGCTGCCGGACGCGGACGTATGTGGATACGGGGCCGATCCTGGAGCGCGGGTATGCGGCGCGGGCGGGCGTGGGGTGGATCGGGCGGAACACGCTGGTGCTGAACCAGGCGCAGGGATCGTGGATGCTGCTCGGCGTGGTGGTGACTTCGCTGGAGATGGCGGCTGAGGCGGTGCCGGCGGTGGCGGCGGATCGGTGTGGGAGCTGTACACGTTGCATTGAGGCCTGTCCGACCGATGCTTTGCACGAGTCGGGGCTGGAGGGTGCGGCGCGGTTGATGGATGCTTCGCGGTGTATAGCGTATCTGACGATTGAAAAGAAGGGGGAGATCGATCCGGCGCTGCGCGAGGGCATGGGGCGGCAGGTGTTTGGGTGCGATATCTGCCAGGATGTGTGTCCGTGGAACCGCAAGGCGCCGACGGGGCGGTCGGGTATGCTGGAGCCCCGGCGGGAGCTGGTGAACCCGGAGCTAGGCTGGCTGGCGGCGATGGACGGGCCGGAGTTCAACCGGCGGTTTCGGGGATCGCCGCTGGAGCGCACGCGGCGGAAGCGGATTTTGCGAAATGTGGCGATTGCAATGGGCAACAGCGGTGAGGGGAAGTTTCGGGAACAATTGGAAACGTGGGCGCAGGGAGACGATGCGGTACTGGCGGAGGCTGCTGTGTGGGCGCTCGAACGCCTGACGGGGCTTGAGAGCGTGCAGTCCGGATAGCTCAGGCACATGTGAACCCAGGTACGGGTGCAGCGTAGACAGATGGGTAGACTAGGCACATGGCTGTTGACCAGGACGCGGCGCGGAAGGCGAAGACCACCACAGGGGAGACGCCTGATGACTTGCTTCAAGCCGCGGCTGGGAAGAACAAGAGTGCGCCAAAGGCTGGAAAAGAGGCAATAGGGGCGGACCTGACGGCAGCCGATGCGCAGCCGGTGGACATGAGTGCGACCTGGGAGCAGGTGAAGGCGCTGGCGCACTATATGGCCAAAACCGAGGTGCACACCTATGCGTTCAGCGTGGCGGCACAGGTGATCCTGGCGCTGTCGCCCTTTATTGTGCTGCTGTTAACGCTTTCCAAGCGGGTGCTGCATTCCAATCGCATGGCCGACGTGGTCGGGGAGATGATGGGGAATTTTCTCCCGAACCATCAGCAATACGTGATCGGACACATGCAGAAGCTGGCCTTTGGCCACACGCAGACAAAGGTGTTCTCCGTGGTGATGCTGTTTATCACAGTGACGGGTGTGTTTCTGCCGTTGGAGGTCGCACTGAACAGCGTCTGGGGTGTGACGAAGAACCGAAACTACCTGCAAAACCAAATTGTGTCGATCGGCTTGGCGGTGGGTGTGGCTTCGCTGGCGATGATTTCGGTAGCCCTTTCGGCGGCGCAGCGTACGGTGCTGGGCTGGTTGTTCTTCGGGCACACGGACAACATCGTGTTTAACCTGGTCGCGAAGGGATTCCTGCAGATCTGTGCGCTGGCGGCAAGTATTGGCCTGTTTTTCCTGATTTATTGGGGGCTGCCGAATCGGAAGGTACCGCCCGCTGCGGTGTTGCCGACGGCGGTTGTGATGGGTGTGCTTTGGACCATCGCAAAGTACATCTACATTCTCGTGCTGCCGCACCTGGATTTCGACTCCACCTACGGTCCGTTCAGTGTGTCTGTGAGCCTGATCACGTGGGCGTTTATCTCCGGCCTGCTACTGCTAGCGGGGGCCTATGTTTCGGCGACGCGGCAAGCATTGCGGGAGACGCGTGCGGCTGAAGTGGAGCGTGCGCCGGAGATGGTGGGGTAGAGCCCCGACATCTGAGAAGCAGATCCCTTCGGGATGACAAATCAAAGGGATGGGCTGTTCGGTTAGCGCTGGTGGAAGGCTTTGATGACGATGTCGTTAGGCTGCGGTCCGGCGGGTAGCACGGTGAAGAGCGTAGGGCCCCCGGTGCTGTCGGTGCGAATGACCGCGACATCGGCGGAGCCGGAATTGGCGACGAGCAGCAGGTGTTCGTCGGCGGAGAAGGCGAGGGCATCGGGGTGCGAGCCGGTGCGGACGCTGCCTTCGATGTGGCCGTCGTCGATGCTGTAGAGGGTGGCGGAATCGGCACCAAAGTCGGAGACCCAGAGTGTGGAGTTGTCGCGGCTGATGACGGCGCGCGAGGGTTGCATGAATCCGGTGTAGGTGCCTTCGACCTCGTTGGTCCAGGCAGACATCTCCGAGACGCTGTTCGCGCCGAAGTTGGTGGAGAAAACCTCGCCGCCGTCGGGTTTTACCGTGAGATGCGTGGGGGTTCTGCCTACATCGAGGAAGGTGAGCAGGTGGTCCTGTTGCAGGCTGGCGTTCTGTTTGCCACGCCACGTGCCGGCGGCGACGCCCAGCCAGACGGCCATGATGCGGTGGGTGCCGGAGCAGGCGATAAAGGCCTTGGTAGAGTCGGGCAGAATGGCGATGTCGGTGGCGCCGGGACAGTTGGGGAAAAATTCGCGGAGGCGCAGCGGGTGATCGATGGACGGGTCTACCGCATAGACCGAGATGCTGCCGGCGATGCGATTGCTGACGACGACGGTGCGATTGTCGGGGGATACGCGGGCCAGGCCGGGGCCTTCGCCCGTGGAGGCGGTGGCGATCTCGCGTCGCTTGTCTAGGTCTAGAACGCTTACGGTGTCGGAACCGGAATTGGCCACGTAGGCCCTACGGCCATCGGGAGAGATGCTGATGAAGAAAGGTTTATGGTGTACGCCGATGGTAGCGACTACCTGGTTGGTTTCAGCGTTGATCACGGAGACGGAGTCGCTGCCGGTATTGGCGGCATAGATCTCGTTGCGCTTCGGATCGGGATTAGCGGCTAGGCCTGTTGGCTGCCTGCCCACCTGCAGAACACGCTCCTGACGTAGATTTACGAGGTCAAGGACAGTGACCGTGCCGGAGGCGCCATCGGTGACATAGGCGAACTCGCGGTAATCCTTCGCATACTGCGGGAAGTGGTTGCGATGGCAGCCGGCGAGCGCGAGTGGGGCCAACAGCAGGACCTTGGCCAGGGACTGCAAAGCGGGGTGCCTGCATGAGGACGCGCTGAGCGAAGGGCAGAAGGACGATAGGGCAGAGCAGCGATCGATCCGACAAGCAGGACGGATCAAGCGGGTGGAGGATGGCAGGGGCACCTGTTGAGTGTATGAGGAGCGATCTTCGGGAGCAATCCTTCGGCGCGAATCAGACGGATCCGGGAGCACTGGGTAATGACCGTTCGGCTCTGCACTTCGTTTCAGGCTGAAGAGTTCCGGCGCAACACTCCCCGAGAAGGTGGGTTAAGGAAGATGACACGGCGGCTTGGTGAGCGTCGAGTCAGGCATGACTCCTCGGAACAACGGAGTCCGGATCATTGGACTCCGTTGCTTTTTCGAATGAGGCAGGCCAGAGACGGACTGAAAGACAAGACTTAAGACGAGCTGAGCGTCAATTAGGGGTTGCGGCGCGAGCGGTTCCAGGTGCGAAGGAGCCAGCCGGCATAACCGAACTGCAGAACCCAGACGGTTACGTAGACGTAGACCAAATGTCGCTGCGAGAGAGTTTCGAAGGGGATCGACATTCAGGCGGTCTCCTGCACAGTGGGCAGAGGGTCGTTGCTGAGGAAGGCGAGCGCTTCCGCGGCGGCTTCGCGCTGGCGGCGGCGCTCAAGCGCGTAGCGCCAGCCTAGCAGCAGCGCGCCCCACATCGCAAAGGCAAGAACGTTCCACCAAAGCGCGGGCAGCATGCTCTTGTCGATACCGGAGTCGGGATCACCCCCGAAGACCGGAGCGGGGTGCTGCGTGCGCCACCAGCGGATGGACATGAAGCAGATAGGGATGTCGATGGCGGCAAAGACGCCCAGTGCGGCGGCGGCTACGCCGTTATGTCCGCTGCCGGGCAGAGCGGCACCGTTGCCGGAGAAGCCGCGGACAAGCAGATAGCTGACGTAAAGGAGCCAAAGCAGGAGGTAGGTGGTGAGGCGAGCGTCCCAAGTCCACCAGATGCCCCAGGCGGCACGACCCCAGAGCATGCCCGTTGCAAGACCGATGGTGGAGTAGAGCACGGTGATCTCGGCCGAGGCGACGGCCCAGGCGTCTGCCGCGAGGGCCGCCGACGCATTGCGGTGCCGGAAGTAGAGATAGGCGAAGCACGCCGCACAGTTGATGTAGGGGAAGACGAAACTCAGAATCGTGTGCGGCAGATGGTAGAAGAACACCCGGTAGAGGTTCCCCATGGTCGCTTCGGTGGGGGCTGTCATGGCTTTATAGAAGCCGAAGCCCATCACGGCAAGCGTAAGGACGAACCAGACCACGGCCCAGGGCTGCAGACCACCACGAGTTTCTGTCCGCTGTTTCACGCCTTTATTCTACGGCTCAGGCGATAGCTTGGGAGACGGCCGGGGCTGGGTTGGTGCTGAAATTCGACCGCTCCAACAAGGGACCGATGCTTTCCGACGCGACTGCCGCCAGCCGCTCGCCATGAGCTGTCCCGAGGGCTTTCTTAGGTCGACTCCAGGATGGCGGGGAAGAGCAGAACGCCGGCGGTGGTGAAGACGATGTCGTAGCTGAGCAGGACCTTGATCCAGAGGCTGGGGTCGAACTCACCTGTGAGGACATTAGTTGTGGCTTGGATCATGGCCAGCAGCGCGGGCATGGCGATGGGACAGAGCACGAGCGGCAGCAGGAGCTGGCGGTTGCGGGCGCGCAGGCTGAGCGCGGCAAAAAAGGTGCCGTTGGAGACCAGCGCCCACGTGCCCAGTGGCAGGATCAGCAGCAGGAGAGAGGTCTGGCCGAGGGGATGGAGATTGTAAAAGACCGTAAAAACAGGGGCGAGGACGAGCTCCACCGCGGAGACGAAAAGAAAGTTGGCAAGGGCCTTACCGATGAACAGCGCCGAGGGCGGCGCGGGAGAGAGATGGTGTGCGGCAAGGACGTCGTTGCGCAGCTCGCGTTCCCAGGCGTTGTTGAGCGCGGTAATGGAGGCGAACAGGACGGCAACCCAAAGCAGGCCACCGGAGATCTGGCGCGCGATGGCAGGATAGGCCGTCGGGTCAAAGGCGAGCGCGAAGACGACGACGACCAGCAACGCGAAAAAGAGCATGCCGTTGATGCTGTCGCGGTTGCGCCACTCGATCGTAAGGTCCTTGCGCAGGTGGGCGAGGACGTGACTGGCGTAGATCATGCGTCTGCACCGGCGCTAGTTCTGGCGCTGCGGAATTTTGTGAAGTCGCCGAGGGCGGCCCCGGTAGCACGCAGGTAGTCGGCGGGAGAGAGCAGGATCTGCAGACCACGCTGGCCGGCGGAGACGGAAACCCGGTCGAATAGCTCTAGGGTTTCGTCGGCGAAGGCCGGGAAGGGCTTTTTGGCTGCGAGAATGGTGACGCCGCCGCGGAGATAGCCGGTGAGGGGCTCGACGTCTTTCAGCGGAGCGAGTTCGGCTTTGCGTACACCGGCGACAGAGGCGAGTTTCTTGAGATCGAGCTCGGAGTCGCCGGGAACGACGGCAAAGAGGTGCGTGTTGTCTGCGGTGTGAGTAAGCAAGGTTTTAAAGACCTGTTCCAGCGGCATGTCAATTTTTTTGGCTACGGAGATGGCGGTGAGGTCGTTAGGGTCGACTTCGTACGCCCGAAGCTCGTAGGGGATGCTAAGCGAGTCGAGCAGGCGGGCGGCGTTGGTTTTGGAGCTCGCTTTGGCGCTCATGCGGGGTTTGATCCGGCTACCGACGGGGGTAAGGGCAGCAGATGTCCGGCTTCGAGATGAAGAGTGAGGCGGGCGAGCGGACGGGCGAGTTCTGCCTGATGCGTGGTGAGCAGGAGCGTGCGCGGGAGGTTTTCGGTGCCGGGTTGGGCGAGGTAGCGCGCGAGCCGTTCGAGCATGGCGTGCGCGGAGGCGACGTCGAGGTTGGAGAAGGGCTCGTCGAGCAGCAGCAGGTCGGGTGCGGTGAGCAGGACACGGGCGAGCGAGGTGCGCTGACGCATGCCCTGGGAGTACTCGCCCAGACGGCGGGGATTTTGAGGATCGAGATTGACGTCGGTGAGCGCTTTGGCGACCCGACCGGCGCAGGCCTGCGGGGTGAGTGTGGGTTCGTGGAGGCCGAGCAGGTAGTCGAGGTTTTCGGGGGCGGTGAGGTCGTCGTAGAGCATGGTGCTGTGGCTCATGTAGGCGATGCGTCCGCGCAGTTGCCGGGGCGGCTGGCCGAAGACGCGGACCTCTCCGTAAGCTGGGTCGGCGAGACCGGCGAGCAGCTTCAGCAGCGTGGATTTGCCGGCACCGTTGGGACCGAGGAGCATCACACTCGAGCCGGCGGGGAGCTCGAGCGAAACGTCGCGCAGGGCAACGAAGCTGCCGAAGAGCTGCGAGACGCGGTGCAGGGCGATCGCCGGCTGCGGAGCGGCTGTGCTGGCGGGCATCGCGGAGTGAAGGTGTGGGGAGATGGTCATGCGGCGCGGTGCTGCGTGGTGCTTTGGAACTCCATGCGAGTATAGAGGGCACGCGAGCGAACGGTTGGCGGCGGCAGCGCTCAGGCAGAGGTGAAGGTGAAGGTTATGTGGAACGGGGTTCGGCGTGGGGCGTTGGTGGGAGCGGTCGCGGTCACGGGATTCATGTCGGGAACGGCGAACTCAGGCGGGCAGACGCTTTCGCCTGCCGACAAGGCGATGGCTCGTGACATCTTTCAGCAGCTGGTAACGACAAACACGGCAGATTCGACGGGATCGACACGTGGGGCCGCGGAGGCGATGCGTGATCGCCTGCTGAAGGCCGGGTTTCCGGCGGGCGATACGGAGATTATCGGACCGAAGGACAATCGGCTGAACCTGGTGGTGCGGTACCGGGCGGCGAAGGGTTCTACGCAGAAGCCGGTGCTGTTCATCTGCCACCTGGATGTGGTGGAGGCGAAGCGGTCGGACTGGACGATGGACCCGTTTCAGCTGACGGAGCAGGATGGCTACTTTTACGGTCGCGGGACGCAGGACGTGAAGGGCTCGGATGCGGCGCTGGTGATGAGTCTGCTGCTGCTGCATCGCGAGGGGTATATACCGAAGCGGGACTTGATTGTGGCGCTGACCGCGGATGAGGAGACCGGCGCGAACAACGGCGTGGACTGGCTGCTGCGCAATCGGCCGGACCTGGTGAATGCCGGCGTGGTGATCAACCCGGACGCGGGTGGGGTGGAGTTGAAGGACGGCAAGGCGATGGAGCTGAACGTGGAAGCTGCGGAGAAGCTGTATGCCGACTTCCAGGTGACGGCAACGAGCGCGGGAGGGCACAGCTCGTTGCCGCGGCCGGACAACCCGATCTACGAGGTGGGGGACGCGCTGGAACGGCTGGAAGGGAGTCCGTTTCCGGCGGAGCTGAATGCGGTGACCAGAGCGTATCTGGAGACGGAGGCGAAGACGTCGGAGGCGGCAAGGCGGGCGCTGATTGAGCGGGTCTTGGCAACGCCGATGGATGAGGCCGCGGCTACCGAGCTCTCCAAGGACCCGCGGATGAATGCAACGCTGCGGACGACCTGTGTGGCGACGATGATCAGCGGCGGGCATTCGCCGAACGCGCTGCCCGCGTCGGCGACGGCGAATGTGAACTGCCGCATCCTGCCGGGGCATCCGCCGGAGGAGGTGCGGCAGAGGATCCTTGCGGTGCTGGCTGACCCGAAGCTCACGGTGAAGTACATGGACGATGCGGGCAACATCTTTGCCACGGCACCGACGACGGCTCCCCCTGCACCGCCACCGCTGCGGGAGGATGTGACGCGGCCGCTGCACCGGGTGGCTGATGCCATGTTCCCGGGGAGTCGCATCGTGCCGGTCATGGAGACCGGAGCGAGCGATTCGGTGTATACGCTCGCGGCGGGCATTCCGAGCTACGGGATCTCCGGGATGGGCATCGATGCCGGGGACGACCGGATGCATGGGCGGGATGAGCGGATCCGGGTCACTTCGTTCTATGCGGGCGTGGAGTTTCAGGTGCGATTCATGCGGGCTTTGGGAGAGGAGTAGTCCCCCACCCGTACTTTTGTCCTAAAGTCTTGTTGCCGTGCGATTTAGCTTAGATTTTTTGTAATGAGTTACGGCTCTGTCCGTGGCTTACGTTCTTATGCCTTCAGCATAGCCTTTTGGTTGAAATGGTGTGTGACCTGGGGTGCTGGCTGCGCCTTGCAAGGGAACGTAAGTCAATACGGTGCGACGTCGCGGTACTGACCTGCTGGCGTGAGCAAGGTATTCGTAACGTACGGACTCGAAGGTGCCGCACCCACTGGATTGCATGAAACAAACCTGAGCTCATGGTGCCTGTAGGTCGAAAAGGCAGCGCATCTTACCTGGTGACTCTCTCGACCTTGCGCGAGACTTCTGATCGATTCACCTCTCTTCAGGTACATGCGAACTAAGCAAAGTGAGAACCAGATGAAAGTTTTGATGGTAGGTGCGAGCGGAACGTACGCTCACTATGTCGTGCCCGCGTTGAAGGCACAGGGCGCAACGGTGAAGGCCCTCGTTACGAGCGAGGACAAGCGAGCCGAAGCCATCACCCACGGAGCCGACGAGACAGTCGTGGGCGATCTCAACGACGAGCAGAGCCTGAGGAAGGCTGCCGACGGCGTGGATGGCGTGTTCCATCTTAACCCCGCCTTCGCCGTGGATGAAGCGGAACTGGGTGTTGCGATGGTGGACGCGGCGGTGGCTGCGGGAGTGAAGAAATTCACGTTCTCCGGCGTAATTCACCCGTCCATTTCCAAGATGAGCAACCATGCAGGAAAACGTCCAGTGGAGGAAGCTCTCTACGAATCCGGATTAAACTTTACGGTGCTGCAACCGACCATGTTTATGCAGACACTCGCAAATGGATGGAAGGAAGTAACGGAACAGGGCACGTTCTCGTTGCCATACGCCAACGACAAGCAAGCGAGCTATGTCGATTATCGCGATGTGGCGGATGCGGCTGCCATCGCACTTACGAGCGACAAGCTCGATTATGGCACCTTTGAGCTCTGCGCTCCCGGTATGGTGAATCGGGTAGAGCTGACACAGATGATGTCCGAGGTGCTTGGCCGAACCATCACACCTCGGGAGGTTGCCTTCGACGAATGGGCAAAGCAGGCTCATCTACCGGAGGGCCACTTCAGGATCGGCATGCAGCGCATGTACGCCGATTATGACCAGTATGGATTTCCGGGGGGCAATGCGCTCGTCCTTCGCGCCATCCTGGGTCGTGAGCCGAGGACGCTGAGAGACTTCCTTGAAGAGCAAGCGCAAAAGTAAGCGTCTCGCGTAAACGCTGAACCAACGTCATCCCATGCCTGCCTTGAGAGAGACATTGCGAATGAAATGTTCTTTTAAAGATGCTCTGTTATCAGACGAGAAATGAAACGCAGGACTTGCTTAAGAGACTCACCGTCAGCGACTAGGCTCTGGAGGTTACGGTGCACGGAATGTCAAGAAGCGGCTCAGACCTTGATGAGTTTCCGCGAGAAACTCGTCAACTGCCGTTGCCTTGTCAGGCAGCGGCAGTTTGGTATCGATAACCTATAGACACCGTTCTTGTGACCAGCGAGATATCTGAGAGATCCTCCGCGCCTTGTATGCCGTCGGGGACGTCGGCTTTCAGTGCGTGAGCAGGGCTGTGGTTTTTAGGGGGGTGGTGTTGCCGGTGGGGGTGGTGCCGGGTTTGGCGGGGGCGTATTTGCTGGCGCATTTGGCCTGGAGCTGGGTGGCGTGGAAGACGCCGTCGTGGCCGAAGGTGCCGATAGCCAAGGCTTGCGCATCGTCCTTGAAGGTGTCGGGCGGGGGTTCTGAGCCTTTGTAGTTGACGCGCAGGGTTTTGCCGAGTTCGAGCAGGGTGAAATTGGCGTCGGGGCCGGAGCGCTCGATAGAGCCGGGCTGCACGTTGCCGGCGACGCGGAGATTGCGCGAGTAAGCCTTGTTGCCCATGGCCTGGAGTTCATTGATGGTGACGTAGTAGCTCTTTGCCTGGCGGCCGCCGGAGATTGCGAGCCAGCTGACCGTGCCGAGCACGATGAGAGCGGCGACGATGAACTTCCACTGATTGGGACGTGCCTGCGGGATGGGCTGTGCTTGCGCCATGCGTCCAGTTTACGCGGTTTAGTCAAGGTGTTAGAGGGGCTGTGCCGGGATTCGGTGGTCTCGTTTGCTGGCGCAAACGAGATTCCACCCTAACGACGATGGAGCTGTCGTGAGGATGGGAAACCCGGGTTGTGAATTTGGGTTGGAGAAAGCGGATCCCTCCGCTTTGCTGCGGGATGACAAGGCAGGATGGATAGCAATGCAGGTGGATCGCAAGATGGACTTAGATGGCGCGCTGTTCGGCGGCCAGGTTGACCTCTACCGTTCTTTGCGACCGGCTGCTTTCGCGGGCTAGTTCGATGACGCGGGCCACGCGCCAGGCGTCGAGGGCGGTGACTGGGGCGGGGGCCACGCCGAGGATGGCGTCTCGGACGCCGGCATAGAAGAGGCGGTAGTCGCCGTCGTGGGTGGGGAGGCGGGTGTGGGTGAGCTCGGCGGGGCGGTTTACGGGGTCGGCGGCGAGGGTGAGGGTGCCCCAGGAGGTCTCGGGCTCGGAGATCCAGGGGATGGAGGAGCCGAACCGGGGCGGATGACGGCCGTCGGCGACGAGATGGGCCTCCTGCGGGTCGACGCCATATTTGGTGTAGCTGCCCGCGGTGCCGTTGATGCGAAAGCGCGGGGCGGGGTCGGCGGCGATCATCGTGGAGCCGCAGGTATAGCGAAGCGTGTATGCGGGGGTGTTGCCGGTGGAGGGGCGATCGAACTCGAGCAGGATATCGAAGCCGTCTTCGATTTTGGTGCCTTGGCGATCGTGGCGGACGCTGGCCGTGAGGCGTTGCGGGGGACCGAAGAGGGCCATGGCCCCGTCAAGCAGATGGGGGCCGAGGTCCTGCAGAAGGCCGTTGGCGTCGTTGCCGGCTTCTTTCCAGGTGTTGGCGCGGGGGAAGGGGCGGAAGCGGTCCCATTGGGAGTGGATGGCGGCGAGGCGACCGAGCCTGTCTTCGGCGAGCAGCGATTGGATGGTGAGGAAGTCGCCGTCCCAGCGGCGGTTGTGGAAGGGGAAAAGCTGCTTGCCGGCGTCGCGGGCGGCGCGGATGAGGCTGGCCGCGGAGGCGCTGGAGGGCGCCATGGGCTTGTCGACGACGACGTGCTTGCCGGCGCGGAGGGCGGCGAGGGCGAGGCTTTCGTGGGTTTCGTTGGGGGTGCCGACGACGATGAGGTCGATGCCGGGGTCGGCGAAGGCATCGTCGGCGGAGCGAAGGATGCGGGCCTGGGGGTAGGCTTCGGCGGCTTCGCTCCCCTTGCGCTGGACGATCGCGGCGAGCTCCAAACCGGGGATCGCGCTGACGAAGGGACAGTGGAAGACACGGCCGGCGAGGCCAAAGCCGAGGACGGCGACGCGGATCGGTTCACTCATGCACGCTCATTGTACGGAGTGGAGGGCTCGGGATTCGACCGGATATGAAGGATTCGGCGCCGGACGGCGCGGTGCTGCGGCAACAGATCGGGGAGGGGCGACGCACGTTCGAGGGTCGTCGTGCGAGAGTGTAAAGAGAGAATTGCCGCCGGTCATCTGACCCGAACGGGGGAGTCATTTTCCTACAGGATTTTGCATACAACCGCTTCGGGGGTGCATCGAAACCGTGCATCACGTTGCAATCGATGGATGAAATACTGAGAGCGGCGAGCGCCCCGGTGCGTAGCAGCAGGGAGGAACGGACGAGGATGGGAAGAGTTTCGGCCTTGTGCCTGAGCGTGACGGCACTGGGATGTTCGGCGCTGGGATGTTTTGTGACGCCGGCGGTAGCGCAGAGCGGGAGCTCGCAGGGCGCCTCGGGCGGCAACAGCGCCTCGGGAGCCGGTTCGTCCAGTAATCTGAGCGCAGTTACGCAGATTCAGCAGCAGTTGGCGCAACCCGGACCGAGTGTGACGCCGGGTGCGACGAGCCAAAATTTTCAGGGCTCCATTGTGCAGGGCAGGGCAACCGCGGGAGTTCTTCCGCTGACGCTGGATGAGGCGATCCAGCGGGGTTTGCGGAGCAATCTCGGCATCGTGCTGCAGGGCACCAATATTACGACCGCCAATGCGCAGCGGCTGCAGCAGTTGCAGAATCTATTGCCGACGATCAGCGGGGGCGTGTCGATCGAGGTGGAGCAGGTGAATCTGGCGGCGTATGGCCTGAAGATTCCGGGGATCAGCCCCATTGTGGGGCCGTTTCAGGTGGAAGATTTCCGGGCCTACTTGACCCAGGACCTGGTGAACCTGCGTTCGATTCAAAACTACGCCGCTTCCAAGCACAACTTCAGGGCAGCGCAGCTGAGCGCGGAGGACGCGCGCGGTATGGTGGTGCTGACGGTGGGGAACGCATACCTGTTGTGCGTCGCGGACGGTGCGCGGATCACGGCCGTTGAGGCGCAGCTGGCGAGCTCGAGGGTGAGTCTCGACCAGGCCACGGCCAACCATGAGGCCGGGACGAGCCCGCGTCTGGATGTGCTGCGGGCCCAGGTGGACTACCAGAATCAGCAGCAGAACCTGATTTCCACGCAGAACCAGTTTGAGAAGGACAAAATTTCGTTGGCGCGGGTGATCGGGCTGCCGCTGGAGCAGAGATTTTCGCTGGTGGACACGGCGCCCTATGCGGCGCTGGATACGCCGCAGGCCGAGGCGGCGTTTGCGCAGGCGCTCAAGACGCGCAAGGATCTGGCGGCCGATGCGGAGCGTGTGACTTCGGCCAGGATCGGCGAGAAGGCGGCGTTCGATGAACAGCTGCCGGTGCTGACGGCCACCGGGGATTTCGGCGATCTAGGCGATACCGTGGGGCACTCGCATGGGACTTATACGGCGACGGGTGAGATTACGGCGCCGATTTTGCAGATTGCCAAGACGCGCGGCGATGAGCAGGCGGCCCAGGCGCAGCGGGAACAGGCACAGGCGCAGCTGGCCGACGACACGCAGCAGGTGAATGCCGATATTCGGGACGCAATTCTGGATATTCAGTCGGCGGCCAAGCTGGTGCAGGCGGCGCAAAGCAACGTACAGCTGGCCGATGAGGCCCTGCGTGAGGCGCAAGAGCGATTTCACACCGGCATTGCGGATAATCTGCCGGTGTCACAGGCACTGGCCACCGATCAGCAGGCCAACGATCAGTACATAGCCGCTCTGTACCAGCACAACGTGGCGAAGCTGCAGCTGGCGCGTGCGGTGGGCCGGGCAACAACGAATTACAAGGATTATCTGGGAGGGAAGTAACAGTGGCCGATCAGAACGGACAGGCGAACGGAGGCGGAACGCAGGGCCCGGAAGGCAATGTGGGAACCGCACAGATCTCGGGCACGGTCCAGATTCAGCCGGGAACGAATGGCGCGCAGGATCAGCCGGCGGGGCAATCGTCGAATGGAAAGAAAGCGGATGAGAAGAAGGCCGAGCCGCCCAAGAGCAAGGTCGGGCGAAATCTCATCGTGTTTACGGTGATTCTGTTGCTGCTGTTGGGTGGGGCGTTCTTTTATTGGCGCTCCACGTTTACCGAGGATACCGACGACGCGCAGGTAGACAGCAACCTTTACCAGGTCAGTGCGCGCGTGGCGGGCCAGGTGACGCAGGTGTTCGTGAATGAGACGGAGCCGGTGAAGGCTGGGCAGGAGATTGCCATCGTCGATCCTAGCGATTTCCAGGTGGCCCTGGAGCAGGCCGAGGCAAATCTGGCCAACGCGCGTGCAGCGCTGGTGCAAGCTACGGCTAACGTGCCGATCACTAATCTAAGTGTGCGGACGACGGTGACGACCTCCGGCCAGGATGTCAGCGGCAACACGGCCAGCGTGGCGCAGGCGCAGGCCAACGCCCAGGCCATGCAGGCAAGGATTTTGCAGGCGCAGGCGAACGCGCTGAAGGCCCAGACCGACGTGGACCGGTATACCCCGCTGGTGAAGCGCGATGTGATCTCGAAGCAGCAGTATGACGCCGCCGTGGCGACCGCGACCGCGATGCAGGCGCAGGTGGACGAGATGCAGCGGGATGCGCAGGGAGCGGAGCAGCAGGTGCAATCGGCGCAGCAGCGTTTGGCTTCATCGCGGGCGCAGGAGGCACAGAATCGTCAAAACGCACCCAGGCAGGTGGCGGTTCAGCAGGCGCGCGCGACGGCGGCAGAGGCCTCCGTAAAGCAAGCCCAGGCGCAGGTAGATCAAGCAAAGCTGAACCTGGGCTACACGAAGATTGTGGCGCCGATCGACGGCATTATCAGCCGCAAGAATGTGGCGGTGGGCGATAACCTGAGCGTAGGGCAGGCGCTGCTCACGGTGGTGCCATTGCAGAACCTCTGGGTGACGGCAAACTTCAAGGAAACTCAACTGGGGCACATGGAAAAGGGCCAGGACGTGGACATCAAGGTGGATGCCCTAGGTGGGCGCCACTTCCACGGCAAGATTACGGAGGTCGGCGGCGCGACGGGATCGAAGCTGAGCCTGTTTCCGCCGGAAAACGCGACCGGCAACTACGTGAAGGTGGTGCAGCGCATTCCGGTGCGCGTTGACTTCACCAATCTGCAGCAGGAGAACAAGGATGATGCCCTGCGCGCAGGTATGTCGGTGGAGCCAGCCGTGCACGTGAAGTAACCGACTCTACGACGAGGTAGGGAGAGGGAGTAGCTTCGGCTACTCCCTCTTTTGTGCAAGCTTGTCTTTACGTGTGTGAGGCCATGCGGGGCGTTCATGGGCAGGGCAGGGCTTTGGTGAGCCTTGAGTGCATGAGGGTTTGAGCTTCGCGGGGTTTGGAGGCCGATCTGGTATTAGGACCCGAGGCGGCATTTCTCAAATAGGATTCGTTGGTTCTTTTCCCTGTTTGGCGAAGGTTTCGCAACGTAGCCCTGATGGTGCGCGTCTATCGGGTATGCGACTTTGGAGGGCATGAACGATGGGCTTTCTTTTGCGGGCCTTTACCGTTCATGCGTACGGCATTCTTTTCGGCTGGGTATTCCTGGAGCAGGCAGGGCTGCCGATTCCGAGTGTGCCGGTGCTGCTGGCGGCGGGCACCATGAGTTCCGCGCACAAGCTGCACGTGGCGCTGGTGCTGCCGTTGATTCTGATGGCGTGCCTGACGGCGGATTCGGTGTGGTTTTTTCTGGGCCGACGGTATGGCACCGGCATTGTGAACCTGCTTTGCAAGCTCTCCTTTGAAGCCGCGACCTGTGTAACGCGGACGCAGGGTAGCCTTTCGCAGCGTGGGGCGGTGACGCTGCTGTTTGCAAAATTCGTGCCGGGTTTCAATACGATGGCTGCTCCTTTGGCGGGGCAGTCGGGCATGAGCTATCGCCGGTTTGTGCTGTACGACCTGGCCGGCAGCCTCGGATGGGCGAGTGCATGGCTGTTTGGCGGCCGTTTTCTGGGCGATCTACTGCGGCGACGGGGAAATCTGTTCCATGAGCTGACGCAGTACGCGGTCGCGCTGGTGCTGCTGATGGTAGTGAGCGTCCTGTTGTGGCGCTATGTACGGCGTGTGCGGTTTCTGCGGGAGTTGCGCGGCTTGCGGCTGGAGCCGGCGCAGCTGCTGGCGATGATCGAGGACGCCGAACGGTCCGGGCATGAAGCGCCCTTTATTGTCGACCTGCGGCATCCGCTGGATGTGCTTTCCGATCCGCTGGTGCTGCCGAATGCGCTGCGCATCGGGCCGGATGAGTTGAAACAGCGGCATGCGATGATTCCGCGGGACCGCGATGTGGTGCTGTACTGCACGTGTCCGAGCGAGGAGACCAGTGCCAAGGTGGCGCTGGACCTGCGCAAGCTGGGCGTACGGCGGGTGCGGCCGTTGCGTGGTGGACTGCAGGGATGGAAGGATGCGGGGTATGCGTTGGAGGCTGTCGAGGTTGTGACTACGGCTTAGGGCTAGTCGAGATCTGCGAGCGACGGACCGTGAACTCGGCTCCAGTCGAAGTTGAGTACCCTCTGGGTTTCACCAGGTACGTCCGGGAAGATTCCCTTTCCGACGCCAGGTTCACCATTACCTTTCGCCACAACAAGGATGGGGAGCTGAGGAAGTCCTCTCACTCTGCAATATGCGCAGAGTTTGTCGAGCGATGCTATGAGCGCCAGCGGAGCTTTGGGAATGTGGACCTTGGCTGCCAGTGCGCCGAAGGTGATCGGTCCTTGTTGAAGCGATTGCGCGATTAGATAAGGCCATATTTCCAAGGCGCGTTGACTGGCGGGGAGAACTTTATGGGCGGGGCACGCTGCGATGCTCTCAGGGATGTGTGCGATGAAGCAAGGCTTTGTTTCCCCTTCTCCCTGGGGCGATGATGGTGAGGGAGAACACAATTGGCATACGACGGTTTGCGGGATTGGTTGAAGGCACTGGAACGTGCGGGCGAGGTGAAGCGGGTGAAGGCGGCGGTGTCGCCGGAGCTGGAGATGGCGGAGATTGCCGATCGCGCGGCCAAGGCCGGCAAGGGCACGCCGGATGCGGGTGGGCCGGCGCTGCTGTTCGAGAACGTGGCGGGATACAAGGGCTCGCGTGTGCTGATGAACCAGTTCGGCTCCGAGCGGCGGATGAAGCTGGCGCTGGAGGTGGAAACGCTCGATGAGATTGCGGGGCGTATCTCGACCCTGCTGAATCCGGTGCAGCCAACGGGGCTGATGGACAAGCTGAAGATGCTGCCGATGCTGGCGGAGATCGGGTCGTTCTTTCCGAAGGTGATCGATCCCAAGAAGGCGCCTTGCAAGGAAGTCATCCTGAAGGGCGAGGATGTCGACCTGTTGAAGTTTCCGGTGTTGAAGACTTGGCCTGGGGACGGTGGGCCGTTTATCACGCTGCCCTGTGTGATGACGCGCGGCAAGGGTGCGGACGGGCAGCCGGGCAAGCGCAACATCGGCATGTACCGGATGCAGGTGTATGACGGCAAGACGACGGGCATGCACTGGCAGCGGCAGAAGAACGCGGCGGAACAGATGCGCGAGCGCATGCGTGCGGCGACGGAGTCTGCGGCGAGCGCGGTGGATGTGATGGCGCTGACGGCGGGCGGAACTGTGGCTGCTGGCGATGTGTCGACTGTGCCGCAGACGGTGGTGACGAAGATTCGTGGCGAACGCATGGAGGTCGCGGTGGCGATTGGGACGGATCCGGCGTTGACCTTTTCAGCGATTGTGCCGGCGCCGCCTGAGGTGGAAGAGTTTTTGATTGCCGGGTTTCTGCGGCGCAAGGCTGTGGAGCTGGTGAAGGGCGAGACGGTGGATCTCGAGGTGCCGGCGCATGCGGAGATCATCCTTGAAGGCTATGTGGAGCTTGGGGAGTTGCGCACGGAGGGACCGTTTGGCGATCACACCGGCTTTTACACGATGCAGGAGGAGTATCCGGTGTTTCACATCACATGCATCACGCATCGCAAGGACCCGATCTATGCGGCCACAGTAGTGGGCAAGCCGCCGATGGAAGATGCGTGGATGGGCAAGGCTGTGGAGCGGATCTTTTTACCGTTGATGCGGCTGACGCTGCCGGAGATTGTGGATGTGAACCTGCCGGCGGAGGGCGTGTTTCATAACCTGATGATCGTAAGCATTCGGAAGAGCTATGCGGGGCACGCGCGCAAGGTGATGAGCGGGATTTGGGCGCTGGGGCAGGCGATGTTCACCAAGTGCATCGTGGTGGTGGATGAGGATTGCGATGTGCAGGATGTGGGCGAGGTGGTGTTGAGGACGGCGAACAATATCGATCCGGAGCGGGATATTCAGTTCACGCTGGGGCCGGTGGATTCGCTGGATCATGCGTCACGGCTGCCGAATTTTGGGTCGAAGATGGGCATCGATGCGACGCGGAAGTGGGCGGCGGAAGGATTTACGCGGCAGTGGCCGCAGATGCTGGAGATGCCGAAGGAGGTGAAGGTGAAGGTGGCGGAGGTTTGTAAGGGGCTTGGGCTGTAGGTTTTTAGTGGTGGGGTAAGGAGAGCTGAGGCTGTTTCACCTCGCCGTCATCCTGAGCGTAGCGAAGGATCTCTGTGTTTTGGTGCTGCGGATTTGTTGGGTCTTGGTGATTTGTGTGAAGGCAGCTTTGCGCCTTCATACAGCTTAGTCGCCCGGAGGAATACAGAGATCCTTCGCTTTGCTCAGGATGACGGCATCATGGGGTGGAGGTGTTTCCTGAGGTGTCCACTTCAGCGCAGCTACTGGCTGACCCCATTCGAGGCTTAGGTCTTTCCATGTCGGGTTATGGTTGACGATTAACGCGACCTTGCGTATTCGTAGCCAGCCCTTCAGTTGTTTTTCCCGGGCTATAGCGGCGAGGATGAGTGGATGCCGTTCGAAGTACACCAGTTGATCGATGTTGTAGCGTGCCGTGAAGCATTGTGGATCGGCCTTGGTTTTGTGCTGCCGAATCCTATGCTCCAGATGCGTGGTGATGCCGATGTACAGGCGCTTGCCTTTGCTTGCGAGGATGTACACGTAGCCGTACTGGGCCATGATTTGTCCGGTGCCTCCGGCAGCAGCGTGCGAAGACGGAGATCCTTCGCTGCGCTCAGGATGACGGCGGTGGGAGGTGTTGTCACTACAACTGTAGAGCCGCGACGGAATACGGAGATCCTTCGCTGCGCTCAGGATGACGGCTCTGAGAGGTGTTGTCTGTGCGACTAAGGTGCAATATCGTGCGGGTATACTCACTTTGGCGCGAAGCGCACGCGGGAGACACGGTTGGCGAAGGCGGAGATTGGCATTATCGGTGGTAGTGGGCTTTACGGCATGCCTGGGCTGACGGAGGTTCGTGAGGAGCGGGTGGCTACGCCGTTCGGTGAACCTAGCGAGGTCTTTGCGCTGGGCAAGCTGGAGGGGCGCGAGGTGGCGTTTCTGGCGCGGCATGGCAAGGGGCATCGGATTCTGCCCAGCGAGCTGCCATTCAGGGCGAACATCTATGCGATGAAGGCGCTGGGAGTGACGAGCATTCTGAGCGTGAGTGCGGTGGGGAGTTTGAAGGAAGAGCACAAGCCTACGGATTTTGTGATTCCGGATCAGTTCATCGATCGCACGTTTGCGCGGGATGCTACGTTCTTCGGCGAGGGCGTGGTGGGGCATGTGGCGTTTGGCGATCCGGTTTGTCCAATCGTGAGCAATGTGTTTGCCAAGGCCTGCGCAGAGGTGGGTGTGGTGGGCAAGCTTGGCGGGACGTATGTGTGTATGGAAGGGCCGCAGTTTTCCACGCGTGCGGAGTCGAACCTCTATCGCAGCTGGGGCGCGGATGTGATCGGCATGACGAACCTGCAAGAGGCCAAGTTGGCGCGTGAGGCGGAGATCAGCTATGCGACGCTCGCGATGGTGACCGATTATGACTGCTGGCGCGAGGGGCATGACGATGTGACCGTGGAGCAGGTGGTGGCGGTGATGCACCAGAACTCCGGTAATGCGCAAAAGGTGGTAAAGGCGGCGGTGCGGTCCATGCCTCGGGATTTGAGTGCTTCGCCTGCGCAGACGGCGGCCAAGTTTGCGATTATGACGGACCGGGCGATGATTCCGGCGGCTACGAAAGAGAAGCTGTCGGTTTTATTTGGGAAGTATTTGTAGGGTGTGCTGAATGGGGCGCTTTCGGAGTGCGGAGTATTGATGGAAGGCTTGAATCACTTTCAGTATCTGGCAGATCTCGCCGCAGCTGAGTACATCATCTCTGCAAAGCGCATGAAGACTGCCGAGAAACGGATCGAGTTATGGCGCAATCAGCAAAGGCACATGTGCATGGAAAGGGGCTGTGATCAGCCAGTTATCGGGAAACAAATTTTCCTTCACTGCTCACGCCATCTTGATGATCAGGAAACGAGATGGCTCAAGGAGAATGTGGAGCAGCGTGGCTTTGAGGCTGTCCATTCGGGGCCACTTGCGAAGGCTATCCTGCCGATGGAAATCGCAGCTGCGCAAGAAAACTCTGCAAGAAAAGAAATAGTCCTAAGCGACGCTCTTAAACTAAGTGAAAGTTTCTGGGAAGAACGGCGCTTGCGTCGCGAACTGCTTCCACAACCGCTTTTGCGCCGCCTCGTCCTCTACGAAGCGGAATTGTTCGATGTAGACACGGCTTAGTTACTAACGGAGAAGTATGTCGATTTTGGTTGTGGGTTCTGTCGCGTTTGATTCGCTGGAAACGCCTAGCGGTAAGCGGGAGCGGGTGTTGGGTGGGGCGGCTACGCATTTTTCTTTGAGTGCGAGCTTTTTTTCGCCTGTGCGCGTGATCGGTGTGGTGGGTGAGGATTTTTTGCCTGAGCATGAGCGTGTAATGACCGATAAGGGGGTCGACACGCGGGGCATTGAGCGGGCGGAAGGCAAGAGCTTCCATTGGACCGGCAGCTACATGACGGATCTGAATGCGGCGGATACGCTGGCTACCGATCTGAATGTGTTTGCGGAGTTTGCGCCGAAGATCCCGGCAGAGTTTGAGGATTCGGAGTTTTTGTTTCTGGCCAATATCGATCCGGTGCTGCAGCTGCGTGTGCGGCAACAGATGAAGAAGGTAAAGATGGTGGCGGGCGACACGATGAACTACTGGATCGGGGCGCATCGTGAGAATCTGCTGCCCGTGCTGCGCGAGCTGGATGTGTTGCTGATCAATGACGGCGAGGCACGGATGCTGTCGGGTGAGTCGAATGGGCTGCGGGCGGCGGAGGCGGTGCTGAAGCTGGGACCGAAGACGTTGATTGTGAAACATGGCGAGTATGGGTCTACGGCATACTTTTCCGAGCGGAGTTTTGGAGGCAACGGGGGCGATGGCGTAAAGCGTAAGCCGTTCCGGGCGCCTACGCTGCCGTTGGGTGAGGTGGTGGATCCGACCGGGGCGGGGGATTCGTTTGCGGGTGGGTTTTATGGCTATGTGGCCTCGCAGCCGGAGCTGACGCCGGAGGTGTTTCGGCGGGCGATGTTTTATGGCAGCGTGATGGGGTCGTTCGCGGTGGAGCGGTTTGGCACGGAGCGTTTGCAGGTGACGACGAAGGCGGAGATTGAGGAGCGGTTTGCGCAGCTGCGGGACATCTCACACCTCTAGGTTGTTGGTGGTTCGGTATTCCATGTTGAGTTTTGAGTTTGAGCTGTAGGCGGTTCGTTGCGGGGTGCGGTTGTGCGATCCGGTGAGCTAAGACGGCGGCGGCCTCGGACGCTGGAGAGCAAGGCGGTACCGGTAGGAACGCGCGGCCGGACGGCTGAGCCGCTTTGGCTGCAGGGCGATCCGGAGGCTGTGCGGCCCTTGCAGCGTGGCGAGGGCATGCCGGTCTTTGTGGCGAGTGTGTTTCTGGCGCTGGTGGCGCTGTTTGTCTGCTATCGCGCCGGGTACACGCTGCTGTATGGCGATGCGGTGGCGCATCTGGGTAATGCACGGCGGATTTTGGATGCGCACTATCTGGGGATGTCGCAGCTGGGTGGGGCGTGGCTGCCGTTGCCGCATATTTTGATGCTGCCGTTTATCGGCAACATGGGGATGTGGCAGACGGGGCTGGCCGCGGCGCCGATGTCGATGATCAGCTTTGCGGCGAGCGTGGTGGGCATCTGGCGGCTGAGCCGGCGGTTGATGCGGCTGCGCTGGGCGCTGGTGGCGACGCTGTTTTACGCGCTGAATCCGAATCTGTTGTATTTGGCGACTACGGCGATGACGGAGGCGCTGTTTCTGGCGCTATTTGTGTGGTCGGTGGTGGCGGCCGTGGAGTTTAGGGCGGCGGTGCGTGCGGGGAACGCCTTTGTGGCGCGGGCGCGGCTGATCCTGGGTGGGATCGTTTGCCTGCTGATGGTGCTGACGCGGTATGACGGTTGGGTGGTAACGGCGATCGTGTGGTGCTGCTTCCTTGGGGCGTTCTGGCGCGGCGAGGCGGGGTTGCGCCGGAAGCTGATGCCTTCCTTTGCGGTGTTTACGGCGCTTTGCGCGGTGGGGGCCTTGTTCTGGTTCTGGTATAACGCGCACTTTGACGGCGATTGGCTGGACTTTCTGCGGGGGCCGTATTCGGCCAAGCAGATTGAGCGGCGGACGGCGCCGCCGGGGCAGCACTATCGGGGGTGGCATAACCCACTTTGGTCGGCCTTGTTTTATCTGCGGACGGCGCAGATCGACGCCGCGTTCTGGGAGAGCGGGTGGGTGCTGATGGCGGCGTCGCTTTGGGCGGGGTGGAGGTCGTGGTGGAGAGCAGTGCGGGGCACCCAGCGGGAAACCTACCCTGGCCGCGATGAGGCTGCGGCGAAGATGGGGCACCCGGTTTTTGTGGAGCAACCGGTTTTTGTGGAGCAGCCGGTTTTTGTGGAGCAGCCGCGGTTGGCGCTGTTACTTTGGGTGCCTTTGCCGTTTTATGTTTACTCGATCGCGTTTGGGTCGGTGCCGATCTTCCTGCCGCAGCTTTGGCCGCATGCGTTTTACAACACGCGGTATGGGATGGAGATGCTGCCGGCGCTGTGTGTGTATGGGGCGTTGGCGGGGGAGTATGGCGAGCTTCGGCTACGGGCCGGGCAGGCTCGCTGGCAGGGTTGGCTGGCCCGGTACTGGCAGCGCGGGGCGGTGGCGCTGTGTGTACTGAATGCGGTGCTGATGATCTATGGATTTGGTACTGGCCTACCGTCGTTTCTGAGGAGCAAGCCCCGGAACGGGGAGGCGGCGCGATACCAGCAGGCGGCTTTTGTCGATCCCGCGTCGCGGCGATATGCGCTGCCGCTGGTGCTGCAGGAAGGTGTGATCAATGCGCGCACGCGGGTGCCGTTTGAGCACTCTTTGGCGAACGTGCTGGAGACGATCCCGGTGGATGTGCCGGTGCTGATGTCGGTTTCCGCGCATGTGGGGGCGGTGCAGGATGCGGGGCGGCCGTTGCGGTCGGTGATCAGTGAAAACGATGAGATCGCCTGGCGGGCGGCGCTGGCGAACCCGGCACACGCGGCGGGCTATGTGATTGCGATGGACGGGGACCCGGTGGCGGCGGCGGTGAAGGAGCATCCACAGGGCCTGGCGGAGACCGAGGTGGTGCGGACGATCGGCCAGCCCACGGCGCGGGTGTACCAGTCCACCCTGTACAAGCCTTGAGCTACGCGGTCTGCAATGCGGCGCACCGAATAAGCTTCTAAGCTTCGCGTAAGCTTCTAAGCTTCGCGTAAGCTTTTAAGCTTCGCAGCTTCGCGCATCGAACAAGCTTCGTGCAGCGCATCGAACAAGCTTAGCGTGCAAGCTTAACGTGGGGGCGGAAGCGTACGACCGCAGCGGTTGCCCACCGTTCATTTAGCGTAGCGCTCTAAGGGAGTAGCACCATGGGACTGTTTACACCGGATATCGCCAACCTTCGCGAACTTTACACCTCCAAGCTGCAGCACCAGCTGAGCAGCGAACAGCAGCTTGTGACGGCGATGCAGGAGATGGTGTCCAAGGCGATGGCATCGCAGCTGGCAAGCGCGTTTCAACAGCATCTGGAAGAGAGCCAGATGCACGTGTCGCGCCTGGAGCGCATCCTGAACGAAGCTACCGGGGAGGAAAGCACCTCGAAGTGCAAGGCGACCGCCGGCCTGATCACTCAGGCGCAGTCTGACATCAGCTCCGCCAAGGAAGGTCCTATTCGCGATGTGGTGTTAATTGCATCGGGCAATCACGTGGAGCATTTCGAGATCGCAGCCTATGGCACGTTGCGAAACCTGGCGATGGTTCTCGGAGAAGAGAAGCACGTGCAGTTGCTCGAGAAGACGTTGGAAGAAGAGAAGAACGCCGATGCGGTTCTCACGAAGCTTTCAGAGCAGATCAATACCGCGGCTCCGGTGGCTTAGCGTTCTCTTGAGGTGGTAGCAGTAACGCCGCAGATTTCCTGCGGTAATGGTAAACAAACAGGATCTGGCCCGCACCTTTGATGGTGCGGGCTTTGTGTTTCAGGGCACGGACAGGGAGCGTCGGGCTGCGGCGACACCGTATGCTGAATGCGGACCGATTTTTATGCTTAGAACCATAGCTTTCGTGAAAGCCCATGCGTGTGGGAACGACTTCCTGGTGATCGAGGAAAGTGTGGCGGAGCGCCGCCACGTCGATCTTGCGCGAAGGCTTTGTGCGCGAAACACAGGCGTCGGCGCGGATGGAGTTGAGTTTCTGGAACGCCGCGCGGATGGGAGTTTTTTCTTGCGGCTGTTCAATGCCGACGGCAGTGAGGCGGAGTTGAGTGGGAATGGAACGCGCTGCGCGGCGGCGTGGCTGGCGGCGAGCGAAGGGCTGCAAGAGGTGACCTTCGGCACGCATGGCGGTGTGCGCCGCTGCCGTGTGTTGCGGGAGGATGGGCGCGTTTGGACCGTCGAGTCGGCGATGGGGGTGCCACGGGTGATGCGGCGGGCGATCGGTATCGACGGCGTGGAGGGTGAGATTGCCGGGGCCATGGTGAATGTGGGGAACCCGCATTTTGTGATCTTTCCGGAGCGCGAGGACTTCGGCAGCCACGGCATGAGCTGGGAGGCGCTGGGTGCGCGGATCAGCGTGGATCCGGTGTTCCGGTTTGGAACCAATGTGGAGTTTGTGCGGGTGAGGACGCCCGGCGAGATCGAGTTTCGGATCTTTGAGCGCGGATGTGGGCCCACGACGTCGTCGGGGACGGGAACGTGTGCTTCGTCCGCGGCGGCGATGGTGCTGGCTGGGGCGGTACGGGAGTTGACGGCGACGGCGCCGGGCGGGGCGCAGCAGGTGCGCTGGGCGGACGACCGGGCGGAGATGATGCTGACGGGGCCAGCCGAGATCGTGTGCAAGGGTGAGGCGTGGGTTTAACGATGTTTGTAGAGCGGGCTGCGAGTTCGCAGAAGGTGCAACGGCCGCGGCTGAAGCCTGGAAGCCGGTTGGCGATCGTTTCACCGGCCTCTGCCGCGAAGCCGGAGCTGGTGCAGCGGGGCATGGAGGTGCTGCGGGCCTTTGGATACGATCCGGTTGCCATGCCGCATGCGCTTTCGCGCGGGCCGTTGTATTACGCAGGAACGGCGGAGCAACGGGTGGCGGACCTACATGCGGCGTTCGCGGACCCGGCGATCGATGGCATTATCTGCACGCGCGGCGGATGGGGGTCGGCGGAGTTGCTGCCGCTGCTGAACCGGGAGCTGATCCGCGCGCATCCTAAGCCGTTTATCGGGTATTCCGATCACAGCTCGCTGCAGACGTGGTTCTGGAATGAGTGCCGGATGCAGAGCTTTTACGCACCGATGGTGGCGGCGGACTGGGCGCAGCCGAGCGGGGTGGATGAGTGCTCGTGGCTGGGGGCGTTGACGCCTTCTGACGGACCGACGCACAGCTATGCGCTGGGGGCGGCGGATGGAATGATTTCGCTGCAGACGGGGGAGGCGGCCGGACGATTGCTGGGCGGCTGCCTGGCGATTCTGGAAGCCGGGTTGGGAACGCCCTGGGCGCTCTGTGTCGACGAGCCCTGCGTGCTGTTTCTGGAAGATATTCATGTGAAGCCTTACCACTGGGACCGAATGTTGCAGCACCTGCGGTTTGCGGGTGTGCTGGAGCAGGTGACGGGGATCGTGTTTGGGGATATGAGCGCCAACGTGGAGGCGGGCGAGATGCCGTTGCTGCGGGAGGCCTGCCTGCATGCGCTGCGGGAGTTCAAGGGGCCGATCGCGATGGGACTGCGCTGCGGGCATGTAACGCCGGGGAACCGTTCGCTGGTGCTGGGCGCCTGGGCTTCTTTGCAGTGCGGGGATAAAGCCGTGCTCAACGTGGGATTGGTGGAGAACGCGGGGGCCGCGAAGAAAGACGCAGAGAGCGCGGACGGTGGCGGCGATGGGCATCCGGAGTGAAGGGAAGAGCTTGAGGAAACATATTCATCTGATTGGGATCTGCGGCACGGCGATGGCGTCGCTGGCGGGGATGCTGCAGGGTTGCGGGTACAAGGTGACGGGTTCGGACATGGCGGCGTATCCGCCGATGAGCGATCAGCTGGCGGCACTGGGGATTGCGGTGATGGAGCCGTACCGGGTGGAGAACCTGGAGCCCGCGCCGGATCTGGTGGTGGTGGGCAATGCGATCTCGCGGGGTAACCCGGAGCTGGAGCGGGTGCTGGATCAGCGGATTGCGATGACCTCGATGGCGCAGCTGGTGCACGACGAGTTCCTGGTGGGGCGCGAGCGGCTGGTGGTGTGCGGGACGCATGGGAAGACGACCACGACGAGCATGCTGGCGTGGATCTATCAGGTCGCGAGTGTGTTTGGCGATGGGGCGAGGTGGGCGCCTTCGTTTCTGATCGGCGGCGTGGCGGAGAACTTCGGCGCGAGCTTTCACGTGCAGGAGGGCACGCGGCCGTTCCTTCTGGAAGGGGATGAGTACGATACGGCCTTCTTCGACAAGGGGCCTAAGTTTCTGCATTATTTTCCGGATGTCGCGATTCTGACGCATGTGGAGTTCGATCATGCGGATATCTATGCGGATTTCGATGCGGTAAAGACGAGCTTCAAGCGCCTGGTGAACCTGCTGCCGAAGCGTGGGCGGCTGATCGCGTTTGACGGCAGCGAGGCCGTGCGTGAGTGCTGCGCGAAGGCGTTTTGCGCGGTGGAGCGGTATGGATTTGCGGCGGATTCCTTGTGGCGAATCACCGATTTGTCGCAGCAGGGCTCGGTGACGCGGTGGACGTTGCACCGGGGCGAAGAGGTCTTTGCGGCGTTGGAGATGCCGATGGCCGGCGAGCACAATGCGCTGAATGCGACGGCGGCGGCGGCGCTCGCTGCCGGGCAGGGCATTTCCGCCGCGGCGATTGGGGAGGCGTTGCGGACCTTTAAAAGCGTAAAACGACGGCTGGAGGTGCGGGCCGAGGTCGCGGGCGTGACCGTGATCGACGATTTTGCGCACCATCCCACGGCAATTCGGGAGACGCTGCGGGCGCTGCGGGGAGCGTATCCGGCGACGAGCACGGGCACGGGCACGGGCACGCGGCTCTGGGCGGTGCTGGAGCCGCGGTCCAACACCTTGCGCCGGAACGTCTTCGAGGCGGAGCTGGTGGAGAGCCTGGCGTTGGCGGACGAGGTGGTGATCGCCGAGGTGTTCCAGAGCGAGGCGATCCCGGCAGGGGAGCGGCTTGCGCCGGAACGTGTGCTGGAAGGGCTGAGACACCGTGGCGTCGAGGCGCGCCTGTGCGCGGATGCCGAGGCGATTGTGGCGGCGATTGTGCCGGAGCTGCGCGCGGGCGATGTGGTCGCGGTGCTTTCCAACGGAGGCTTCGGGGGTATCTACGAGAAGCTGCCGGCGGCGTTGCGCTTGCGCGAGGCGGGCGACGCAAGCTTCCGTGATGCCGCGCGTGAGGCGCAGCTGTTGACCCAGGTGAACTGAGCCATGTGGGCCACGATACGCATGCTGATGGTGATCGGCGGATTGGGCGTCCCGGCGGCGCTGGTGGGGATTCCGTGGTCGGCGCTGCGTGGCAATACGGACACGATGTACCGGTGGGCGATGGTCATTATCCGGCTGGGCTTGCGCGCGGGCGGTGTCCGGGTGCAGGTGCTGGGACTGGAGAACGTCTCGCGGGAGCCGAGCATCGTGATGAGCAATCATGTGTCGAACCTGGATCCGCCGGTGCTGCTGCCGTCGATCCCGGGCATGACGAGCGTGATGCTGAAAAAGGAGCTGATGCGGATTCCGCTGCTGGGGACGGCGATGCGCATGGGGCGGTTTGTGCCGGTGGCGCGGGGGCACTCGCGTGAGGAGGCGACCCGGAGCATCGCGGCGGCGCGCCAGGCGCTGCAGCATGGCATGCACCTCACGATCTTTCCCGAGGGAACACGATCGCCGGACGGCAAGCTGCTGCCGTTTCGCAAGGGCGGCTTCTTTCTGGCAACGGAGGCCGGGGCACCGGTGGTTCCAGTCGTCATTCGCGGGACGGATCGGCTGATGCGGCGGGGAAGTTTTACCTTGCAGCCCGGAGAGGTTTCCGTGGAGTTTTTACCGTCGCTGCAGCCCGCGGCGTTCGCGTCGCGTGAGGAGTTGATGGCCGCGGTGCGGGAGCGAATGGAGCGGGCGCTTGGTCAGGCGTGAAATGGGTGCAGGGTGTTTGAAGGTGGATTGCGGCCGCAGCAAGAATCCACAGATCCTTCGCCACGCTCAGGATGACGGCGGATGTTATACGTGCAGGCGAATGGGTCTAGTACTTCAACATGGCGTTATAGCCGTCGCCTATGAGCTTCTGGCGCATGGCTTCGGCGGCCGGCTTGTTGTTGAACGGTCCCACCTGTACGTGGATGAGCGGATCCCCGGTGCCTTTGCGCGCCATGACGGCATAGCCACGGGCGTGAAGAGCGCCGAGGAGGAGGTCGGCGTCCTCCTGATGCGATACCGCGGCGACCTGCACCATGATGAAGCCCGGTGTACCGACGGCGGCAGGGGTGACTGAGGGCAGAAGAGCGCTCGGAGAAACCGGTTTGACGAGGGGAGCCTTGGCGGGTTCAGCGGTCTTTGGAGTTGGAGCACCGCCGGAGTCCGCAGAGGCTACAGGTGGCGGCCGGCGAATCACCGGGGCCGGCTTGGGTGCGGGTGGGGCGGGCGCGACGGTAACGGTGGGTGCGGAATCAGCCGGATTCGACGAATCCAGAGGCGAGCCGGCCGCAGGTTTAGCCGCGCTATTGCCGGCAATGGCATCGGGGGAGGCATCCGCGAGGGTCAGCGGGCTGGGCTGCGCCTTGTGGCCCATGAGGTAGCCGCCGCCGAAGCAGGCGCCGCAGAGCACGACGAGGCCGAAGAAGATGCCGAGGATGGTTCCGGTGCCGAGCGTGAGCTCGCGGTCACCCCGCGAGAGCGAAGGATCGTCGTGATCCAGAGGGTCATTCATGGCAGGTCACCAGCGAGGGTTGAGCTTGAGGGAGGCCGGACGGGAGCCGTTCTCCGGAAAGTTGTGTATAGCGGAGCCGAGGCCGTGCGCGCCAGCTTTTTCGGGGAACCGGCCTGGCCGCCTCCCTTACCAAGCCGCGTTTCGGGAAGACGGCTCTAGAAGCGCAGATAGAAGCCGATCATCGGTTCGGTGGTGAAGGTGTGCTTATCGATCGTGAGATAGTTCTGGACGAAGTCGGGAGCCTCGAAAAAGACCTGACGGAAGCCTACGCGAACGCCGAAGTTTTCGGAGAGGAATTCCTTTTGCGCACCGACGTTGTAGTACTCGGCCATGCGGCCTTCGGAGGGCGCGCCCTGGCCGCCCCCGCGGGTGGGCGCGAAGCGGATGGTGCCGGCCCCGACCGAGGCATAGGGTTTGACGCCGAAGATACGGTAGGGCGGCGTGACAACGTACCCGACGGTGAACTCGTTGGCCTGGGTCTGGATCTGCAGCGGGGCAACGTTATAGCTCTCGGTATAGCGGACGTAGGTGCCGTTGAACTCGGCTCCGAGATAGGGCTTGGGCGTGTAGCGCAGGGTGCCGAGAAACCCTACCGTGTTGGATACGCTTTGGCTGACAATCTGGCCCGTGTCGACGGCCGGAAGCAGTACGGGACCGGATACCGATTTGCTGAACTGGCCGACGGCCTGCACGCCGAAATCGATGTTGGCGAGTTGGCGCTGTAGCGTGGTTTGCGCCGAGGCAGGCAGGGCTGTGAGAAAGCCGCATCCACAAAGCAGAACTCCCAAAGATTGGAGCATCGGGGCGGGGAACTTCGAGGACGGGGATTTGGGCAGCTGAGTCAAGGTGAAGGCGTACTCCAGAGCGAGATCAGTGCTCATTTTAATGCTTTGGCGCGCCGTGCGCGGCAGGCAATGCGGGTTAAGAAGGCGGAGAGGAGGCCGAGACCACCGCCGCAGAGCAGCGCAACCGGTGTATGCACAAAGCTTGCACCGCGGGGCCGAACGAGAAAGCGGAGGCTGACGATCCAGCCGCCCGTGCCGAGCAGGAGCAACCAGAGAGGCAGGCGGCGATAAAGATTCAGCAGGGCGACCGAGACCATGGCCAGCAAAAGCAAGGCGGACGGGAGTTCCATCCCAAGGCGGAAGAGGGCGCCGGAGGCGAGCAGCAGCAGGAGCAGGCCGAAACTGGCAGGAAGAATGCGGCCCGGCCGATTGAGTTCTACAAAGATCAAAAGAAGGCCGAGGCTGGCCACCGCGACGGCCCCGTCCGGAGACAAGGCACGGACGAGATCGAAGAGTGGGGGAGCTGCCATGGCGGGATGCGAGCCTGGTTGCGCGAAGTCGGTTCAGCGTAAGGGGCTTAGCGGAGTAGGTCAAGCGAAGTGGGCTAGCAAAGTGAGCTAGCGAACGGCCTGGCCGCGGCTCTGCAGCTGCTGTTTCAGCGCCAGCGCGTCGCCGTTGGCGGGCTCCAACTGCAGGGCCTGGGAAACTTCGTCGGCGGCCACCGGCAGGGCCTTGTTTGCGAGGTCAAGACGGGCGAGCACGAGCAGGGCGGCGGCGTTGGGATGGATACGCAGCGAGGCGAGCGCTTCGGTGTGGGCCTGCGCGGCGTTGCCGCTGCGCTCGCTGACCTCGGCGATGCCGGCCTGGGCCTCGGCGTCGGTGCGGTCGGCGGAGAGGGCCGACCGGAAGCGCGTTTCGGCCTCGGGCAGCAGATTCTGGGAGAGTGCCTCGCGGCCTAGAGCGGTGTATTCGGTGGCCTGCTGCGCGGGAGGCACCGCGGCCAGACGAGCCGTTCGCAGCTGATCGAGCTGAAAGGCCGCCTGGCGGTAACTGGTCTCGGAGTAGGTGCGGCGGATGCGCTCGACGGGGCTGAAGCCGGTGGCCGTGGCCGCGCTGAGGTGGGTGCCGGGTGCGATGGAGCGGAGCTGCGCCTCCAGCTGGCGAGCCTCGTTGTCATTGGGCTTGAGCTTGAGGGCGGTTTGCGCCTCGGTGAGGGCCTGGGCGTTTTGACCCTGCCGATAGAGGCTGATCGCGAGGTTGTAGTGGTAGTCCTCGTCGGAGGGGTCGGCCGAGGAGGCTCGTTGGAAGAGAGAAACGGAGTTTTTGCCCTGCCGGCTTTGGGCGACAGCCTGATTATTGATCACCTCCGGCAGCGGAAGGTGTCCCGCGACAAAGCCGAAGGCCGTTTCGGCCCCAACGTAGTTGGCTGCATTGAACCGGGACAGGCCGAGATAGAAGGCGCCCTCCAGGGCGAGCGGACTCGCCGGCGGGATCTTGCTCAAGGTGGCCGCCGCCGAGGCGAAGTCCCTGTCGATGTACTCCTGCTTTCCGAGCGCCAGCAGGGCGGCGGCGTAGTCCGGCGCATAGGCGACGGCGGCCTTGAGGCGCTGGAGGCGCTCGGCCGGAACAGTCGCATTGTCGCCACGGATGTAGTTCTCGAACGCGGGCAGCGGCACCGCACCGGGAGCGCCCACGAAGGTGCTCTCCGCCACGCTGAAACCGGGCTGGACGGAGCGGGCGATCTTCCAGGCAATGGAGTTTTCCGCGTCGAAGAGGTGCTGCAGATCGGCACTGTCCTGGAGGGTCTCCGAAAAACGGAGATCGTCGATGGAGAGGACGCGGGCCTGCGCGGTGAGCATGGTGCCGGTCACGGTAAAGCTGCCCACGATGACGTAATTGGCATCGAGCTGCCGGGCGATCTGGATGGAGGTGGCGCGGGAGGGGCGAAACCCTTCCGGTAAACCGAGGTGCTCGTAGGCATAGGCACGGTCATCGCGGGAGATGGTGAGGAAGCCGGCGGAGCCAAAACGCCGGTCCAGCGTATCCGGGAAGGAATCGCCGATCCAGTTCAACGACGGATTGCCGGAGTGATTCTCAAAGGGCAGCACCAGAACGACGCGGCCACCGCCAGCGTTTCCATTCGGGACTGCCTGCGCGGAGGCCGAGGCAAAGATGCCCGCGAACGACAGCAGCAGTGCGGACAGCTTCAGGATCAACCGCATCGCCTCATTATAGTGGGTGGGGAAGAGGGGTTGGCGGGAGGCGGTGCCGGGGAATACCGCCCGGTTCCGCAGGAAGGGCTACTTCTTGCCGAAGATCTCACCCATGCGGCGAATCTGGGCACCGACGCCGCGCAGCTTTTCTTCTATGTGCTCATAGCCGCGATCGATGTGGTAGACGCGATCGAGGATGCTTTCACCGTCGGCGACCAGCGCGGCAAGAACGAGGGCAGCGCTGGCACGCAGGTCGGAGCACATCACGGCGGCGGACTGCAGCTTCGATCCACCGCGAACGGTCGCGGAACGGCCGTTGACGGTGATGTTGGCGCCCATGCGGTTCAACTCGCCGACGTGCATGAAACGATTTTCGAAGATGTTTTCCGTGATGGTCGAGACGCCTTCGGCCTGCGTCATCAGGGCCATGAACTGAGCCTGCATATCTGTGGGGAAGCCGGGGTACTCCTCGGTGCTCATGTCGATGGCGGTGAGCTTGCCGCCGGAGTGTACGCGCACGTTATCGCTACCGACCTCCAGCCGCACGCCGCACTGCTCGAGTTTGGCGAGCAGGGAGCCGAGGTGTTTGGGGTTGCAGCAGTCGATGTTGAGGTCGCCGCCGGTAATGGCGCCGGCGATGAGGAAGGTGCCGGCCTCGATACGGTCAGGGTTGATGCGATGTCGGCAGCCATGGAGGCTGGTCACGCCCTGGACACGGATGGTGGAGGTGCCGGCGCCTTCGATCTTCGCGCCCATGGCGTTGAGCATGACGGCCAGATCGGTGACCTCAGGCTCACGGGCGCAGTTTTCGAAGAGGGTCTCACCCTCGGCGAGCGTGGCGGCCATCAGGAGGTCTTCGGTGCCGGTTACGGTGATCTTGTCGAAGACGATATGCGCGCCCTTGAGGCGGGCTTTGCCGTTTTCCGGGGTGCGGGCTTCCAGATAGCCGTGCTCCTGGGTAATGGTGGCCCCCATGGATTCAAGGCCCTTGATGTGCAGGTCGATGGGCCGGCCGCCAATGGCGCACCCGCCGGGCATAGCGACCCGCGCGATGCCGGTACGGGCGATGAGCGGACCGAGCACAAGCGAGCTGGCCCGCATGGTCTTTACGATTTCGTACTTGGCGACAGGGTCGGAGAGCACGGCGCATCTGATCGAGGTGCGGTGCTGGGCGCGGCCGTAGCCGAGCTCGACCTCGGCGCCCATGGACTCGAGCAGCCGGCGCTCGGTTTCGATGTCGCGGACCTGCGGGATGTTTTCAAGAACGACCTCTTCCTCGGTGAGGATGGCCGCGGCCATGCAAGGGAGGGCCGAGTTCTTCGCGCCGGAGACCTTTACCGTGCCCAGCAGGGGATTGCCGCCGCGCACTACAAACTTATCCATTGGATCAGTGTACGAAAAGACTGGGCTTAACGGGTGCCTAGGCAGATGCGCTCGGGTACGATGGCCCTCATGAAATATGCTGGCGTGCTGTTTGCGGTGCTCTTGGGCGGGAGGGTGATCGTTTCTGCCCAGACGAAACCGGCCGTCCTGATTGAGACGGCGGTGATCGGCAAGGACGACCGGGTTCACCTGAAGTGGGCGGGGCAAAAGGAAGTGGTCGAACCGAGTGGGGAGGAGCAGATAGGGGTATCCGATCTGCAGATCTCTCCGGGTAAACAGGCCGTCGGCTGGACCGTGGAAAGGTCTGGGGACAATTTTGGTACGAGCTATTCGATGGCGCTGGAGCTGATCGTAGTCTGGGAGGGTGGTCGAAGGCACCACATCTTTGCTGGCACGACAATCGGGCCGTGGCAGTTCGAGGATGGTGGAAAGCGGGTCGCCGTCTTCTCCGAAGCACCTCATGGAGGTAGGGAGTCCAGTTGCGAACTCTACGACACGATTACAGGAAAGCACCTGGCTATTTGGAATCCACACAGCAGTACCAAGGAGCCGAAATTGGCAGCTCCATTCCACGAGGAGTGGCAGCCCTGACGAGAGAAACCTGCGCATTGAGCGCATGTTTCTCTCGTCATCCGCTGTTAGCCTATGCTCCTGGTGTCTGGCCGTTGTCGCCGTTTTGCTCGTTCTGGCCATGATGATGGCCAGAATGCCGCATCGCTTTCAACTGTGCCATCTGGTCCGGCGACAGAATGCCGCTCATCTGCTGCTCGACCTGTTGGTTAATAGTCTTCATCTGCGCATGCCGGTCGGCCGGCGCTAGCTGCTCGTTGCTTCGCAGGGCTTCCATTTGCTGGTCCCGGCTGGCCAGGATAGGTTCAATTTTTGAGGTCTGGTCTGGCGTCAGATTCAGCTTGCGGCTAAGCATATCCGCCTGCCTCTGGGGATTGGGGTGGTGATGTCCGTGGTGCATCGTCGCTGCGTCCTGCGACTGCGCGGCGGGTGCCTGCTGAGGATCGGCGGTCTGCGCGAAGGCAGCGCCGCAGCTGAGGGCGAAGGCGAGAGAAGAGGTGACGATTAGGCGTTTCATTGAGCCGCTCCTGCTAAGGTTCGCTGCACTGTACCAATGCAGCCTGCAGTTACAGACACCGGAACGGCCAGATGTTGCGCGGACGAGTAGCGGCGGTAAATAGCCGCTTTCGGCAGGAGCCAGCTTGTACAGCTCCAGGTACAGCTATGGCTACAGTTCCAGCCGGGAATCTTCAATAGCGAGGCGAACATTGCCTTCGGACTTTTGCAAGCGGCGGACGGCTTCCATCTTGTCGACGTTGGCCTTGAGCATGACAACCGCGATCGGGATGCTTTTTCCGGCGGACTTGATCGTACGGATCGCGGTCTCACGATCGATGTCGCAGAGCTTCATGAGCACACGGATGCCACGCTCGACGAGCTTGGCATTCTTCATGTGCACATTCACCATCAGGTTGTCGTAGACATAGCCAAGGCGTGTCATGGCGCCGGTGGTGATGGTGTTCAGGATCATCTTCTGGGCGGTCGAGGCCTTCATGCGCGTCGAGCCAGAGAGAACTTCGGGACCGACCTCGGCGCAGATGGTGATATCGGCCACCTGCGATAGGTCTGAGTTTGGGTTGCAGGTGATTGCGGCGGTCTTGGCCCCGCGGGCGCGGGCGTACTCGACGGCGCCGACCACGTAGGGCGTGCGACCGGACGCGGAAACGCCGATGACGACGTCCTTGCGCGTGGGACGGCGCCTGGCCACGTCCCGCTGACCGATCTCGGGGGAGTCTTCGTTCACGTCCGAGGCGGAGGCGAGGGCTTTGGGTCCACCTGCCATGAGATACTGCACCTGTTGCGAATCGGTGGAGAACGTGGCTGGGCACTCTGAGGAGTCAAGCGCGGCGATGCGGCCCGAAGATCCGGCGCCAATATAGATGAGGCGACCGCCGTCCCGCAGGGAGCGGGCAACGGTGTCAATGACCAGAGCGATCTCGGGAAGCGCCTTCTTCACCGCATTGGCGACCTTGGCATCATCCTGATTGATGATGCGAGCGATCTCCAGAGCCGACTTGGTGTCGAGCCCGGCGGAAGCTTCATTCATCCGCTCTGTAGGAAGACTGTGCAGCTCAGGCGTGGGTCTCGGCGCCGGCTTCTCGGTATTGGAGATCGGATTTTGAGTCAACGTGGCCATAGGAAGCTACTAGACACAGCATACGCCAAGGTCGGCGTGTCACGGCAGATCGAATATGGCTTCCGACGTACCGCAAAGGTGGGAGAACCGTCTAAACTGCTGTTGCGGACCGAATACGGTCTCTCTGTATTACCATGCCCGATTCTACGGAAGACAACCTGGCCGCGCCCCCAGTCACTCCCCCGGGCGGTGCTCCCTTCAGCGGCCTGGGCCTGCAGGCCTGGTCGCGAGACCTTTTCGTCTCCCTGGTGGTGTCCCTTTTCATCATCCTTTTCCTGTACCAACCGGTCCGGGTCGAGGGAACGAGCATGCTGCCGCGCCTGGAAGACCAGGACCGGCTGTTCATCAATAAGTTTGCATACCGCTTTGAGGCGATTCACCGGGGCGACGTTGTGGTTTTCTACTACCCGCACGACCACTCGAAGAGCTACATCAAGCGGGTGATCGCGTTGCCGGGGGACTCGCTCTGGGTGGATCACGGAAGCGTGACCGTGAACGGAGTCGGGCTGGATGAGCCGTACGTGCCGGAGAAATATCAGGACGACCGCTCGTTGCCCCCGCGCACGATCCCGCAGGGAGAGTATTTCGTGATGGGGGACCACCGGTCGATCTCAAGCGACAGCCGCGACTTTGGACCCGTGCCCCGGGATCTGATCTACGGCAAGGCCGCCGTGGTGTACTGGCCCTTGGATCAGGCCGGCGTGGTGCACTAAGGGTCCCTGTCGCTCGGCTTTTCCATTGTCGCTAGGCTGTTCTGCAGTCGCTAGGCTGTTTTGCAGTTGCTAGGCCGTTTTGTATTGAACGATGTCGGCGAACTCTATTGGAACGAGGCTGCCGCCGCCCACGAGCGCACCGTCGATCTGTTCCTGGGCCATCAGGGAAGAGATGTTGTCGGGTTTGACGGAGCCGCCGTAAAGAATGCGGGTGCTTTCCGCGACCGCGTCGCCGCAGCAGTGGGCCAGTTCCGCGCGGATCTGAGCGTGGGCCTCGGCGGCGATTTCGGGGGAGGCCGTGGAACCGGTGCCGATCGCCCAGATGGGTTCATACGCGATCACGAGCCGATGCGCCTCGCTGGGGGAGATATTGCGCAGGGCAGAGCGCACCTGGCCGCGAAGAACCTCCTCGGTTTTGCCGTCTTCGCGTTCCGCCAGCAGCTCGCCCACACAGACGACCGGTGTGATGCCATGGTTGATGGCGGCCTTCAGCTTAAGGTTGACGCGCTCGTAACTTTCCGAGAAGTAGAGGCGCTGCTCGGAGTGGCCGAGCATGACATGGCGGCAACCGATGGACACCAGCATCGTCGGTGAGGTCTGGCCGGTGTAGGGGCCCTCGTTGAGCCAATGCATGTTTTGCGCGCCGGCACGGACGTTGGTGCCCTGGGTGGCTTCGACCACGAAGGCGAGCGAGCTCATCGTGGGTAGAACGAGGATGTCGTCACGGTCGTGCCCCTCTACCAGGGGGAAGAAGGTGTCGAGGAAGGCCAGTGATTCGCGCGGCGTCTTGTGCATCTTCCAGTTGCCGGCAATCATCGGTTTACGCATGAAAAACGGCTCCGGGTGGGGCAGGGGTTGAGTGACGATTCCCCGAGGGTACGGGAGGAACATAGCCGTGGCAAGGTCCCGAAATGGTTCAGGCCGGCGCTTCGTTGTGCCGCTGCTACTTGTCCGAGAGCGCTTCGACGCCGGGCAGGACCTTGCCCTCGAGGAATTCGAGGCTGGCGCCGCCGCCGGTGGAGATGTGCGTGACTTTGTCGGCGTAGCCGGAGTTCTGGATCGCGGCGACGGAGTCACCCCCGCCGACGATGGTCGTTGCTGCGGCGTTTGAGGCAAGGGCCTTTGCGATGGCGTTCGTGCCGTGGGCGAAGGGGGCGAGTTCGGCGACGCCCATGGGGCCGTTCCAGATGATCGTGGCTGCAGTGGCAATCTCGTCGGCGAAGAGCTCGATGGTTTCAGGGCCGATGTCGAGAGCCATCTTTTCGGCTGGGAATGAAGCGTCACCGGAGAAGATTTCGGTGTGGGCGTCGGCCGAGAACTTATCGGCGAGGACGTGGTCTATCGGGAGCAGGAACTTGATCTTGTTTTGTGCGGCCTTGTCGAGCGCGGCTTTGGCGACGTCGATCTTGTCGGCTTCAACGAGGGATTTGCCGGTGGTCTGGCCTTTGGCGTTGAGGAAGGTGTAGGCCATGGCGCCGCCGATGAGCAGGGCGTCCACCTTGTCGAGCAGGGAATTGATGACCTCGATCTTGTCCGAGACCTTGGCGCCGCCGATGATGGCGACGAAGGGCCTAGCGGGCTCGTTCATGGCCTTGCCCATGTAGTCGAGCTCCTTCTGCATGAGCAGACCGGCGGCGGTCTGGCCACCGCGCTTGCGGATGAGCTCGGGGAGCGCGGCGGTGGAGGCGTGGGCGCGGTGGGCGGCACCGAAGGCGTCGTTGACGTAGAGGTCGCAGAGGTTGGCGAGCTGTTCGGCGAAGGCGGGATCGTTGGCCTCTTCGCCGGCGTGGAAGCGGAGATTTTCGAGCAGGAGCGGCTGGCCGGACGCGAGATTTTTTGCGAGCTCTTCGGCGATTTCGCCGACGCAGTCAGGAGCGAAGGCGACGTTCTCCTGCGGGCCCATGACGTGATCGAGCAGCTCGCGCAAACGCGTGACGACCGGGCGCAGGCTCACCGAGGGCTCGGGTTTGCCCTTGGGGCGGCCGAGGTGCGCGCCGAGGATGAGCTTGGCCTTGTGGCGCAGGGCGTACTCGATGGTAGGGATGGTCTCGCGGATGCGGGTGTCGTCGGTGATGCGGCCGTCCTTGAGGGGGACGTTGAAGTCGACGCGGAGGAAGACGCGCTTGTGGGCGAGATCGAGATCGGTGATGGAAAGCTTGAGCATCGGGTATGAGGATACCTGAGACGGGACGTGACAGGGGTAGCGAAGGCGTCGTCGCTGCTACGCGTTGCGAATTGTCATTGTCTCTTTTTGTTTAGTGCCTGACGGCGATTGAGAACGGCATCGACGTCCGCTAGATCCTGAGGCCGGCCTGAAGCAAGCTTGTTGGTGATGAAGTCGTCAGCCGAGATGTAGCGCGCCGGAAGATCGCCATCGATGAAGAATGGGACACTATTTGCGTAGGCAGGCGCGAAGTCGACGCCGTCAATCTTCTGCAGAATGTCAAAGCAGATCGGCGGGTTTCCGAAACGGGCTCCGGTGTTGCCGTCTGCGAAGTCAGCAACGGTGAACTCGCTCAACGGCGCGCCAAATTCCGCGAGAGCTTTGAACGTAGCAGTGGCATTTGCTGCACTGCTTTCAATGAAGATATCCAAGTTCTTGGTCATCCGCGGCTGGCCGTGAACGAAGACAGCATAGCCGCCGATAATCAGGTATCGAACGTTATGGGCGTTGAAGGCGGAGAGCAACTGTCTTAAGTTCTCGTCCATCGGCGGGATAGCCATAGGCGCGATAGCCCTCAACACTCATTTGATGACCTGCAGCGAAGCTCTCCGCGGCCGAAACACTCGCCCAGTATAGATATTCCTCATCTTTCATTTGTTGAAAGACATCTGGGCCTGTGAATTTGCGCGCTGTCATCTGCATCGCCATAGACAATTATAGCAATCCTGCACAGCACTTCGCCTAAGCAGTTGCTACGCGAAGCTTGGCCGTATTGCTCAACTGAGCGGCCCATCCTTGGTGGCGGGGCAGCTTCGCGCAGACGAGACTTTCTTCGTTTCGATACGGGATCGACAAAGAAGGGCGAACTTTGGCGGTCTTCCTGAAGGTGGCGCCCGGCAAGCCGAATACTGAGATCCTTCGCGATGCTCAGGATGACGGCGGACTTTTACCACTTATCGGGATGACGGCGATATTCTACAACTTTTCGGGGCGATGGCGGCTTTTACACTTAGCGGGATGATGGCGAAGTGTACGACTTATCGGAAGGTCTTACAGGCCCTTCTCGACCAAGAACAGGATCAAATCCTTGACGCGGCTGGAGTAACCCCACTCGTTGTCGTACCAGCTGATGACCTTGCCGGTGTTGCCTACGGCTTTGGTGAGCTTGCTATCGACGATCGAAGAGTTGGGGTTGCCGCGGAAGTCGGAACTTACGAGTTCGAGCTCGGTGTAGCCGAGGATCCCCTTCATGGGGCCGTCCGCCGCGGCTTTGAGGGCGGCGTTGATGCTTTTGGCGTCGATGGGCCTTTGGGCGGTGAAGGTGAGGTCGACGACGGAGACGTTCGGGGTGGGGACGCGGATGGCGAAGCCGTCGAGCTTGCCGTCCATCTCCGGGATGACGAGCTTGAGGGCCTTGGCGGCGCCGGTGGAGCTGGGGATCATGCTGAGCGCGGCGGCACGGGCGCGGCGCAGGTCCTTGTGCGGGGCGTCGAGAACCACCTGATCGTTGGTATAGCTGTGGATGGTGGTCATGATGCCGCTCTGGATGCCGAAGGTGTCGTTGAGGACCTTGACGACCGGGGCGAGGCAGTTGGTGGTGCAGCTGGCGTTGGAGATGATGTTGTGCTTGGCGGGATCGTACTTGTCGTCGTTGACGCCGAGGACGACGGTGAGGTCCTCGTTGGTGGCGGGGGCGGAGATGATCACCTTCTTGACCGTGGAACCGAGGTGGACCTTGGCTTTTTCGGCGTCGGTGAAGAAGCCGGTGGACTCGACGATGATCTCGGCGCCGACGGAGGCCCAGTCGAGCTTGGCGGGGTCGCGCTCGGCGAAGACTTTGATGGTTTTGCCGTCGACGGTGATGGAGTCGGCGGTGGAGGTGATCTCGTTTTTGAGGTTACCGAGGATGGAGTCGAACTGGAGCAGGTGCGCCAGGGTGGCAGGCGTGGTCAGGTCGTTGACCGCGACGATTTCGAGGTCGGGGTTACCGAGGGCGGTGCGAAAGACGTTGCGACCGATGCGTCCGAAGCCGTTGATGCCAACCTTTACCGCCATGTGCGTGTGCTCTCTTCCTTAAAACGTGGACCGTTATACGCCCCATCCCTGACGGCGGCGCAGTCCTCCTGAGGCTATCAGAGGGCTACGGGGCGGGCAACGAGACGGGCAGACAGGCGTTCGGGATGGGTTCGGGGAGCTTTGCACCGATTTCGCAGCAATGCATGCCTGTGATACAACGCTGGGTATGCGCGAATGGTTGCGCGAGAGGTTCATGAGACGACGTTCCAGACGCGCTCCGAATGAGTCGGAGTCCACAGGCAAGATCGGGCAGGAGCTGCCTGCCAACCAGCCGGCCCCCCTGCGGCCCTCGTACCCCGAGGCGGTCGCGCAGGCGAAGAACCCGGAAGAACAGCCCGAGGAAGCCTCCGCCGGGACGGCGGAGGCTGAGCTGACGGCCGAGATGCACGGCTTTGAGCCGGAGGGCGAAGGTTCTCCGGAGGAAGGCTTTGCAGGGATAGACGGTGGTGACGAGCGGCCGGAGCTGGTTGAGCCGGCTGTAGCCCAGCCGCATGCGCACCCGCCGCAGTTGGTGGTGGAGACGCAGCCGGATTCGGTGGGCACGCCGCCGATGGAGGCCCAGGCGGTGCCGCCGCGGTCGCCGCGCGGGTATGTGGTGCTCACGATCGGGCTGCCGGGTTCGGGCAAGACGACCTGGTACAAGCGCCGAGGGGTGCAGCCGCTTTCGAGCGACATGCTGCGCAATATTCTGTTCGACGACATTACCGAGCAGCGCTATCAGGGGTTGGTGTTCAGCACACTGCGCAGCTTGCTGCGGGCGCGGCTGATCGCGAAGATGCCTTGGAACTATGTGGATGCGACGAACCTGAGTCCGCACGAGCGCCGCCAGTGGATCAAGATGGCGAAGAGCTTCGGCTACGAGGTGCAGGCGGTGTTTTTCGATGTACCGCTGAGCGTTTGCCTGGAGCGCAACTCCAAGCGCGACCGCCAGGTGACCGATGAGGTCATGCACAAGATGGCCGAACGGCTGCGGCCGCCGGCCTTCAAGGAAGGTTTCGACAAGATCACGGTGGTGCGGGTCAAGGGCGCGACCAATCCGACGGCCGTGGCGCCTCCGCCCTCCGCGGAGGCGGTCGAGGGTGAGCAGGGCGGGGCGGAGAACGATCCCGAGGCGGTTGCGTAGTTCCTGGCAAAAGCAGATTCCCTTCGGGGATGACAGAAAAAGCAAGAACCGGAAACGAGAGCCAAGCTAGTGGCCGACGGCAGCGTAGAGTTCGCGGATGTGAGCTTTGCGCTGCCGGACGGCCGTCTTTTGTTGCAGGGCATCTCGTTTTGTTGCGAGCCCGGGTCGACGACGGCGCTGCTGGGGCGTAGTGGTTCGGGGAAGACGACGCTGCTGCGCACGGTGAACGGGCTGGTGAAGCCGACCGGCGGGCATGTGCTGGTGAACGGGCAGGATGTGGCCTCGACGGATTCGCGGGCACTGCGGCACGGGATTGGGTACGTGATCCAGGAGAGCGGACTGTTTCCGCACCTTACGGTGGAGCGGAATATTGCCATGCCGCTGGAGCTGGCGGGGACTGCGTCGCGCGAGGGCCAGGCCAGGGCGGCCGAGGCGCTCAGGCGTGTGGGGCTAAGCGAAGATCTGCTGGGGCGCATGCCTTGGCAGCTTAGCGGGGGTCAACGGCAGAGGGTCGGCGTGGCGCGGGCGTTGATCTCGGAGCCAAAGATTCTGCTAATGGATGAGCCGTTTGGAGCGCTCGATCCGTTGACGCGGGCGGAGATCCAGACGACCGTGCACAAGCTGCTGCGCGAGGCCAAGACGACGACCCTGATTGTGACGCATGATTTGCCGGAGGCGCTGTTTCTGGCGGATCGCGTGGTGCTGATGGAGGATGGGCGGGTGGTGGCTGATGTGGCAGCCGAGGCGTTTATGCGGTCGACGGCACCGGCGGTAAAAGCCTATGTGCGTGCCACGCAGCCGCGGGATGCTGACGGCGAGCGGGGCGAGGCGAGCTGATGGGTGTCTTTCTGCATTGTTATGGCGCGGAGATCGGACGGCTGACCTTTGAGCACCTTTGGCTGACGGTGAGTGCGATGCTTTGGGCGAGCGCCATCGGACTGCCGCTGGGGGTGTTGCTGACGCGGAAGCGGGCGCTGGCGCGGCCGGTGCTGACGGTGGCGAACATCCTGCAGACGATTCCCAGCCTGGCGTTGTTTGGGCTGCTGCTGCCGGTGCCGTTTCTGGGCGACCGGGCGGCGCGACTGGCGATTGTGGCGCTGACGGGCTACGCTCTGCTGCCGATCATCCGCAATACCTATGCGGGGATCAACGGCGTGGATCCGGCGCTGATCGACGTGGCGCATGCGTTGGGAATGACGGGCTGGCAGCGGCTGCGCAAGGTGGAATTGCCGCTGGCGGCGAGCGTCATCCTGGCCGGGCTGCGGACGGCTACGGTGATCTGTGTGGGCGTGGCGACCATTGCGGCGGCGGTGGGTGCGGGTGGGTTGGGCGAGCTGATCTTCCGCGGTGTGGCGAGTGTGGACAACGGGCTGGTGCTTGCCGGGGCGATCCCGGCGGCGCTGCTGGCCTTGTGTGCGGATGGGCTGTTGGGGCTGGCGGAGAAGCGGCTTGCGGTGAAACGGGTATAGAGTCACACGGGAAGCAGGCAGCCATGGAGGATGTGTCGTTCAAGAAGTGGCCAGTAGTTTCAAAGGTCGTCTGCAGTTTCGGGGGGCTCGTGATGGTAGCTCCCAACCTGGCAGTCCTTTGTCTCAACCGGATGAACGCAAGGATTCCACCGCACGTGGGATTTCTCACGCTTGTACTCGTTTCCGTTTGTGGTTTCGGGATCGGCATACTTGGACTCATTCCTGCTCTGTTCGCGCATAGCCGCTCCCAATGACACCAGCAACGTGGTTCCGGCAGATCTTCCGCATCCTCGCATTTTGGAGCCTAATGCTCCTGACTGCGTGTGCGCCGCCCCGGTCTTCGCACATCGTGATCGGGGCGAAGAACTTTACCGAGCAGGTGATCCTGGGCGAGCTGCTGGCCCAGGAGATCGAGGCCGAGGGCGGCGGGCCGGTAGAGCGGCGGTTCTGGCTGGCAGGGAGCTATCTGTGTCAGCAGGCACTGGTTTCAGACCGGATCGACGGCTACGTGGAGTACACGGGTACGGCGTTGACGGCGATCTTGAAGCAGCCTTTGCCGCCCCCGGCGGAACGAGGCGACACGGCGCTGGTGGATGCGACGATTGCGAAGCTCTACCAGGAGCGATACCAGGTGACCATGGGGCCGGGGATGGGTTTTCAGGATACCTTTGCGATGGTGGTGCGTGGTGAGGACGCTCGGCGGCTTGGGCTGAGGACGATCTCGGATGTGGTTCGGGTAGCGCCGGGCTGGAAGCTGGGTGTGGGGTATGAGTTTGCGGAGCGGCCGGACGGGCTGCCGGGATTGGCGGCGGCTTACGGGCTGCGGTTTGCGGGGTCGCCGCGGACGATGGAGCTGGGTTTGCTATACCGTTCGCTGCGGGCGCATCAGGTGGACATTGTGGCGGGGAACTCTACGGATGGAGCGATCCAGGCGATGGGGTTCGTGGCCCTGGTGGATGACCGGCACTACTTCCCGCCGTATGAAGCCGTGCCGCTGGTGCGGGAGGACTCGCTGCGGCGCTGGCCGGCGATTGGGAGGGCCGCTGAACGGCTGGCGGGGAAGGTCAGCGAGGACGAGATGCGGGCGATGAACCTGCTGGTGGAGGGAAAGCATCGGGATCCCGCGGAGGTGGTGCACGTCTTTCGGCGAAGTAAGGGGCTGTAGGATACCCTCCCTCCTACCTTTGATCCAAAGTCCTCAGGGCAGGGCGGTTAGGCTCGATGTCAGCGATACCTCGACTGCAGTTCCAAAGACTTCTTCCGGCTGAGCGTCGTATGCGGAGCGGTGTGCGCCGAATCGATCCAACTCAATCTGAATTGATGGTAGCTGAGAGTGGCGGAATGGTGTGCAGGGAGAAGTGACAAATGACTGAGCAGAGACCTGAGCCGTGGATGCGGGGAACGCATGGGGAGCTTGACCCTGTGCGACGCGCTGCCGTGCATGCGCTGGAGCTGGCGGAGGAGGATGCTGCGCGGTGGTGTGGCGAGCTGGGCGATGAGTCGATGTTTACGTGTCCGGCCGAGCTGCCGCCGGTGGCTTTTCATCTGCGGCATGCGGTGCGATCGCTGGACCGGCTGCTGACGTATGCGGAGGGCAGAGCGCTGGATGAGGAACAGCTTGCGCTGCTGGACTCTGAGATGGTGGAGGGCACAGCGGCGGAGGTGCTGCAAGAGTTTGGCGACGGTATAGCAAAGGCGAAGGTGCGGGTGCGGGCCTTTGAGCCTGCCAGCTATGGCGAGACTCGTGGGATTGGGCGCAAGCGGTTGCCGACTACGGTGGCGGGGCTGCTGATCCACTGTGTGGAGCACACGTCTCGGCATGTGGGACAAGCGGTGACTACGGCAAAGATGGTTGCTGGCGGCCGTGCGTGCTAGTCGACCAGGTGAGACGGTGTGCTCATAGCCGAGACTGCGACTGACTTTATCGACCATCACTACTTTTCACGAGGAAGAAGTTAGTGCAGCGGGGCGTTGCAGATCAATTTAGGTCGTCGCTGATCCATTCGTCGCACTGACGCCAACTGGTCTCAAGCTCCGGCACACTCAAAAAACCGTGTCCCTTTCGGCACGCAAATTCATTGCCGCTTTGCTCGATCAGATTGTGCGATGGGCGCCCTACCCGCTGCGGTCCGTTCAGCAAACGAAGGCATGCTTTACACCGTCTTGCCTGATCCTGAAAAGCCCACCTTAAGCTGCAAATCGAGCCAATCACGAAAAGCAGCATTTGCACGTATTCACACGTATTTGGAAAGGAAAAGGCGATGGTCGAACACACGTTGAGGCTGAGCAGGTACGTAAGCGTTAATGAGCTCGCCAGCTTCGCCCCTAGGAAGGCGATTCGATACAGTCGCGTCCACAAAGATTGCTCAGCCCTGAGAAGAGCCGGCCTCTTGTCGGCAGTTGCGCAAGTTACAAACACGATCAAGGGGGTGGCAAAAAGGAAGTGACCAATGTGGGACAAAGCCTGAGATCCAACCACGTTCCAGCTGCCGTAGATGCAGACGGCAAGAAGAACAGAGACGAAGCACGAAAATCCAAGTACAAGCAGGCAAAGAGCAGCCGTGCCCCGCAAAAGGCGCCCCCAACTCTCTAAGCGCAGCCAAGATGCATCGCGACACAATCCCATGGATAGATCAGTAAAGAGCTCATGGTGAACTTCACGAGATGGCGGGTGCCTCCGCCACCACAGTTCAGCTTCCCAGGAGCGTAACCAGTCAGCCCGATCACTCAATGGAACGATGTAGCTAATTCCCCCCAGGAGCAGCCGATCACTTCTTGGCAATGCTGAGCCAACCGATGGCGTCACGATGATTTCTCCACAACCAGACGTGACAGGAGTGGAAACCGTTCCGTGGCTGCTTGCGCCACTGCCTTACCAACCTCGGTCACCTCGTAGTAACGGCGGGCAGGACGTTGCTTTTCAGATGCCTCTGCTTCCGATTCCCACCTTGACTCAACCAAAGCGTCGCGCTCAAGCCGTCGAAGCGCCGGATAGACGGTACCACTTGGAAGTCCGGTAATGTCCATGACTTCTAGACCAAAGCGGTACCCAAGACTCAATGCCTTCAGAATCAGCGCCGCACTGTGAGATAAACGAGTAGAACCCACTATGTAGTATGCTACCACAAAGATTTCAGCGGACCAACAATGGAGATGATAACCATGAAGAAGCCATGCTTTTCTCGCATGTTGCAAGGTGCACGCTGCGGAACCGTTTTTCTCTCACTTGCATCGATTTCACTGGCCTCACAACCCTGCTGGGCTGAGATCTCAGCCAGCCATTCTGTCAGCGACACTCAGGACGCGACCCCTGAACCTGCAATCCCGGCGATCTTGAAAGCTTTTAAGGCCTTCGAAGTTGTAGGGATGCCAGCGGCTCATGGACAGAAAGATATTGACGACTTCATCCTGGCACTCATCCGTGACCCACGCTTTCCGGCATCGGTCAACGACATCGTTGTTGAGTGTGGAAATGTTCGATACCAGTCGATTCTTGATCGGTACATCGCCGGTGAAGACGTTCCGTTTACCGAAGTCCAGCATGTCTGGCGAGATACGACGGTCCAGCAAATGTGCGGGTCATCCGGTTTCTACGAGCAACTGTATCCGCTCGTCCGCTCGCTCAATCAACACCTTCCTGCTACAAGCCGCCTGAGAATCGTTGCCGCAGATCCACCGATTGATTGGAGCAAGATTCGCTCCTACGAAGACCTCACGCCGTTTTTCGACCGAGACGGCAGCATCGCTTCTGTGATGGAGAGAGAGGTACTTTCTAAGCACCGCAAAGCGCTGATGCTCTTTGGAATCTTTCATCTATTGCACGGAGGCGGCCCCGGCGAAGGAGACGCCGTCACAAGGTATGAGCGCAACTACCCCGGCAGAACCTTTGTGATCGGCGGCGACTTCGGATACTACGGTACCGGCAACGAACCGCTTGGGGAGGTGGACGCTCCGGGTGGGGTTTGGCCGTCGCTCTTAAGAGCAAAGACCAGCAGACTAGGCTCGTTAAGCCTCGACGCATATATTCAATCGCCGATCACAACAGACCGGGACTGCAATGTCGTCGATGCATTCGCGAGCAGCACGTTTAAAACGGTCGCAGATCGGATAGATGCTTTTCTCTATTTAGGTCCTCAGAAATCCCAACTGGCCGAACCTGTTCCAGCGGATATCGTTCTTGATCGAGCCTACAGAGCCGAATGGCTGCGGCGAATGCAGCTCGTTGGTCTGCCTGGCCCTCCGACGCTTGAAGAGCTCGATCTTCAGACTGTCGCGAGTGCGGCAAACCCCATGTTGACTCCTCCTGCCAGAGGATCGGTTCCACAAGAGGTGAAGTTGAGGATCAGGCAAAGCTGTCTTAGCAGAAAGCGTCCCGCTGCAAATACAGAAAGGTAAAGGAGAGAACGCCTCATCGTGAGGATCATCTGAACAGCCTTGAACCTATGAGCCGATTTGTAGCGAAGACGCCTTGTGTTGGCTAGGTATCCGCGCCTAAAACACGAGTGAGCCCGTTCAGCTGACCAGGTGGCCCAGTTTTTCGCGTTTGGTTTCTAGGTAGCGCTCGAAGGTGGGTTCGGAGGGGATGGCGGCGCTTAGGCGTTCTACGACCTGGATGCCGGCGTCTTGGAGGGCCGCGACCTTTTCGGGGTTGTTGGTCATGAGGCGGACGGCCGGGATACCCAGGTGCTGCAGGATGGCGGCGGGGAGTTCGAAGTGGCGTAGGTCGGTGGGGTAGCCGAGCTCGTGGTTGGCTTCGATGGTGTCCATGCCCTTGTCCTGCAGCTCATAGGCGCGGAGTTTGGCCATGAGACCGATGCCGCGGCCCTCCTGCTGCTCGTAGAGCAGGATGCCGGCGCCCTCGTCGGCGATGCGCTTGAGGGCGAGGTGCAGCTGGTCGTGGCAGTCGCAGCGGAGGGAGTGAAAGACGTCGCCGGTGAGGCATTGGGAGTGGATGCGCACGACGGGCGGGGTGCCGTCGGGGCCGCTCATGGTGTCCACATCGCCCATGACGAGGGCGACGGCGCCTTCGATGGGGCGGCGGGTGGGATCGCCAGGCTGCGTGATGCCCTCAAAGCCCAGAATGCGGAACTGACCCCAGCGGGTGGGGAAGTCCGCATCGGCGACCTTGGTGACACTGAGCAACGGCATACAAGCAGTATAGATTCCGGCTGGGCGGGGAGGATTCGGGGGGGGGGGAGGATTCGGGGGGGGGGGGGAGAGGTTGTACGTTGTGCGTTGTAGGTTCTACGTTGTAGGTTCTACGTTGTAGGTTGTAGGTTGTAGGTTTTAGGTTTTAGGTTTTAGGTTTTAGGTTTTAGGTTTTAGGTTTTGGGTTTTGGGTTTTGGCTTGGGAGTTGGCTGCGGATTTAGAGTGTAGGGGTGCGCAGCGTCGATTCGAAGCTTCTGCTGATTTCGTTGCTGGTGATGCTGGGCGTGGCCGCGGCGGTGGCGAGCTCGCTGGCGCGGTCGGTGCGGTTCAAGACCCTTTTGCTGCTGGAACACCGCACCCGGGCGCAGACGCTGCGGTTGCTGGCCTGGATCGTGGTGCCGCTGGCGCTGGGTGTGTGGATCCGGGTGCGGGTGCCGAATTTCCTGTCCGCGGATATTTCGCTGGAGGCGACGGCGCTGCTGGGGCTGCTGCTGGGGCCGGGATATGCGGCGCTGGGTGGGGCGGTGCTGGCGTTGCCGGCGCTGGGGCACCATGAGTGGCTGTCGTTGCCGGTGAATGTGGGCGTGGCGTGCCTGTTTGGGGCATTTCGGCGCTTTGCGGATGAGGAGACGATCTGGTCGTTTTCGCCGCTGGTGGACCTGAGCCTGTATCGCTGGGTGCGGCGTATGCTGCGGCGGCCGCAGTGGGACCGGCAGATCGGGCTGTTGCTGCTGCTGATGGCGACGCAGCTGGCGACCAGCGAGATTTCGCGGTTGAAGCCGGGGCTGTACTTCGATCTGCGTTCGCGCACGTGGTGGCTGCAGCTGCTGATCTGCGCGACCACGCCGGTGACGGTGGGGATTCCGCTGAAGATCTGGAATGCGGTGCGGATCGAGCGAAAGCTGGAGGAGCAGAGCCGGCTGCTGCTGGAGGCGCGCCTCGATGCGCTGCAGCGGCAGATTAACCCGCATTTCTTGTTCAATACGCTGAATTCGATCGCGTCGCTGATCCGGTCGGAGCCGGAGTTGGCGCGGGAGATGATTGTGAAGCTGGGGCGGATTTTGCGGACGCTGCTGCGGGAGCGGGATGCGTTTGTTCCGCTCGAAGAGGAGCTCCAGTTTACGGATGATTACCTGGATATCGAGGTGATCCGGTTCGGCGACAAGCTGCGGGTGGTGAAGGAGATCTCCGACGAGGCGCTGGCGCTAGAGGTGCCGAGTATGCTGCTGCAGCCGTTGATCGAGAACAGCATCAAGCACGGGTTGGAGCCGCGGATTTCAGGCGGCACGGTGACCCTGCGGGGGCGCGTGCTGGCCGGGCGGCTGATGCTGGAGGTGGAGGATGACGGCGTGGGGATGAGCCCGGACGGGGCGCCGGGCGCCGGAGCCAGCCGGGAGAGTGCGCCGGGACGCGAAGGATTTGGGATCGGCATGAGCAATGTGCGGGAGCGCATGCAGGTGCTGTATGCGGATGAGGGCGAGGTGGAGGTGGTGAGCCGGCCCGGGCGCGGTACGCGGGTGCGCCTGATGTTGCCGCTGCTGCGGCGGGAGATGGCGAGCCTGCGCAGCGGACGTGGGCAGGAGCCTGCGGGTGACCTCGCGCCTACACGATAGAGCGACGCCACTTTAGAGCGACGCCACTTTGCTAGAATGAGCCCGGCGAGGGCCCTTTTGGCAGAGCTGATTGAAAGCATTCTGGGAGCACGCGGCGACGACATCGCCGTGGACCGCAGGCCGCGCCTGGACGATCGTTTGCACCACCGCATCGCCTTTGGGATTAAGGGAGCGGGCGCAGAAAAAAGAAGTGGGAAGAGAAGGTGGAGGCAGTCGATGACGGAGATTGTAGAAATTCGTGCGCGGGAGATCCTGGACAGCCGCGGCAACCCGACGGTGGAAGCCGATGTGATCCTGGGGGACGGTGTGCGCGGACGGGCCGCTGTGCCGAGTGGTGCTTCGACCGGTGAGCACGAGGCCGTGGAGCTGCGGGACGGCGACAAGGAACACTACATGGGCAAGGGTGTTCTGCAGGCCGTGGAGAACGTGGAGACGATCATCGCGCCGGAGCTGAAGGGGCTGGACGCGAGCAACCAGCGGCTGATCGATGCGACGATGCTGTCGCTGGACGGCACGGAGAACAAGGCGAAGCTGGGCGCGAATGCGATTCTGGCGGTCTCGATGGCGTGCGCGCGGGCGGCGGCGGAGTCGCTGGGAATCCCGCTGTATCGCTACCTGGGCGGTGTGAATGCTTGCCTGCTGCCGACGCCGATGATGAATATTCTGAACGGCGGAGCGCATGCGGACAACAATGTGGACTTTCAGGAGTTCATGGTGATGCCGGTGGGCGCGGAGAGCTTTTCCGATGCGCTGCGCTGGGGTACGGAGGTGTTTCACACGCTGAAAGGGGTGTTGAAGAAGCGTGGGTACAGCACCTCGGTGGGCGATGAGGGCGGGTTTGCGCCTTCGCTGAAGTCGAATGTGGAAGCGATCGAAGTGATTCTGGAGGCGATCGAGCTGGCGGGCTACAAGGCCGGCGAAGAGATCGCGATTGCACTGGATCCGGCGGCGAGCTCGTTCTTTGACAAGGCCAAGAATCGGTATGTGTTTCATAAGTCGGACAAGAGCGAGAAGACCAGCGAGCAGATGGCGAGCTATTGGGAGAGCTGGACGCGGCAGTACCCGATTGTGTCGCTTGAAGATGGGCTGGATGAGAATGACTGGACCGGCTGGCGCTTGTTGACGGACAAGATCGGCCGCAAGGTGCAGCTGGTGGGCGATGATCTTTTCGTGACGAATACGAAGATGCTGCAGCGTGGGATTAACGAGGGCGTGGCGAACTCGATCCTGGTGAAGGTGAACCAGATCGGTACGATTTCCGAGACGCTGGATGCGATTGAGCTAGCGCGGCGGAATGGGTACTCGGCAATCATCTCGCATCGTTCGGGTGAGACGGAGGATACGTTTATTGCGGATCTTGCGGTGGGCACGGGCGCGGGGCAGATCAAGACGGGGTCGGCATCGCGCACGGACCGGATTGCGAAGTACAACCAGTTGCTGCGCATTGAAGAAGAGCTTGGCGGTGCGGCGTTGTTTTTGGGCCGCACGGCCGTGAACTGTGCGGAGTAGCGGGGATCATGTCACGTCGTAATGGCCCTGTGTTGCTGACGATTCTGGACGGTTGGGGGTTTCGCGCGGAGACGCATGGCAATGCCATTGCGTCCGCGCGGAAGCCTACCTATGACAAGTTGCTGCGTGAGTATCCGAACACGCTGATCCGGGCTAGTGAGCATTTTGTGGGTTTGCCGGATGGGCAGATGGGGAACTCCGAAGTGGGGCATTTGAACCTGGGTGCGGGGCGTGTGGTGCGCATGGATATTTCGCGCATCGATGCAGCCATTGCTACGGGTGAGTTTTTTCAAGACCCGACGATTGCCCAGGCGATGGAAGTGGGGGCGCAGGAGGGGCAGGCGCTCCACTTGATTGGGCTGGTGTCGGATGGTGGGGTGCATTCGCATCAGCGGCATCTGTGGGCCCTGCTGCGGATGGCGGCGGCGCGTGGGTTGAAGCGGGTGTTTGTGCATGCGTTTATGGATGGGCGCGATACGATGCCTACTTCGGGCGCGGGCTATCTTGCTGAGTTGCAAGCGAAGTTTCAAGAGTATGGCGTGGGGCAGCTGGCGAGTGTGAGCGGGCGGTATTTTGCAATGGACCGCGATCTGCGCTGGGAGAAGGAGCACAAGGCGTTTAATGCGATGGTGCGCGGACAGGCCGAGGGTGGAGCTTACGTGGACGCGATTGCGCGGGTGCGGGAGAGCTACAACAACGGCGTGACGGACGAGTTTGTTGAGCCGTTTGTGTGTGTGGATGAAGCAGGGGAGCCGGTGGCGCGGATCAGCGATCGAGATGCGGTGATTTGTTTTAACTACCGCTCGGATCGGGTGCGGCAGATTACGCGGGTATTGGCGCGGCGCAGCGGGTTGACCAAGAACGCGGGCATCGACCTGCCGAAGGCGGATGAGCTGGAGCTGGAGATCCCGCGTGAGGATTGCCCGGCGGAGCTGCACTACGTGACGATGACGCGATACGATCCGAAGTTCACTTTGCCCGTGGTGATCCCGCCGGAGAGCATGGACAATCTGCTGGCGAATGTGATGGCGAAGCATGAGTTGCGGAACTTGCGCGTGGCGGAGACGGAGAAGTATGCGCATGTGACGTACTTCTTTAACGGCGGGATTGAGACGCCGTTTCCGGGCGAAGATCGCGAGCTGGTGCAGTCGAAGAAGGTGGCCACGTATGACCTGGCACCGGAGATGTCTTGCGAGGGCATCGGCGACATTGTGGAGCGGCAGCTGGGCGACCGCGCGTTCGATGTGATGATTGTGAATTTTGCGAATGCGGATATGGTGGGGCACTCGGGCAAGATGGAGCCGACGGTGAAGGCCGTTGAGGCCGTCGACGCGCAGCTGGAGCGGATTTACAAGGCGGTGCGGGCGGCGGGGGCGAGTTGGATCATTACGGCGGATCATGGGAATGCGGAGATGTTGATTGATCCCGTGAGTGGTGGGCCGCATACGGCGCATACGACGAATCCTGTGCCGTTTTTGCTAGTTTCGGAGGCGGGCAGGAACGTGGGATTGCGTGAGGGTGGGTCGCTGCGGGATATTTCACCCACGATTCTTGGTCTGCTGGAACTGGGTCTTCCGGGGGAGATGACGGGCGGGGATCTGCGCGTAGTCTAGAGGGTGTAAGGCGGATTTTTTTTGCCGCTACCAGCTAAACGCATATTCCCTTCGGTAATGACAACAAAGGGAAGCTTTGCACTATGGCGCCGTACTGGTGGTCCCAGAGGTGTATCGCGACTGCGAGCCAAATACAGAGATCCTTCGCTGTGCTCAGGATGACGGCAGCTCTCTCACTTATACAAGACGGAAGATCGCCGCTTCCGTGCACCAATCCGGCGAAGTAGCGAGATGCGATGGCTGAAGGACGTTGGGTTTTGCTGATTGCCAGCGAGCTGGGTGGCACGGAGTCGGTGTCTGACCGTGCGATGGAGCGGCTGGTGGACGCGATCGGCAAGGAGGGCTACGAGGTGGTGCGCACCTCTACGCCTGAAGATGGATTGTCGCTGGTGAACTCGGATCCTTCCTACAGCACCATTCTGCTGGATTGGGATCTGGAAGGCGATAACCAGTTTGCCGAGCATGCGGCGTTGCAGATTCTGCGCGCGGTGCGGCGACGCAACAAGAAGATCCCGATTTTTCTGATTGCGGATCGAACGCTGGTGAGCGAGTTGCCGCTGGAGGTGGTGCGGCAGGTGCATGAGTACATCCATCTGTTCGGTGACACGCCGGCGTTCATTGCGAATCGTGTGGATTTTGCCGTCGAGCGCTATCACGAGGCGCTGCTGCCGCCCTATTTTCGGGAGTTGAAGAAATACACCGACCAGGGAGCGTACTCGTGGGACGCGCCGGGGCACATGGGCGGTGTGGCGTTTTTGAAACACCCGATCGGCATGGAGTTTCACCGGTTTTTTGGTGAAAATTTGCTGCGGGCGGATCTTGGAATTTCCACGGCGCCCTTGGGATCGTGGCTGGATCATATCGGGCCTCCGGGCGATTCGGAGCGCAATGCGGCGCGGATCTTCGGGGCGGACTGGACGTTCTATGTGCTGGGCGGGTCTTCGACCTCGAACCAGATCGTCGGGCATGGTGTGATCGGCAATGACGACATTGTGCTGGCGGATGCGAACTGCCACAAGTCGATTGCGCATGTGCTGACAGTGACAGGCGCGCGGCCGGTGTACTTCAAGCCGACACGCAATGGATACGGCATGATCGGGCTGGTGCCGCTGTGGCGCTTCAAGCCGGAGAGCGTGCAGGAGTTGATCGCGAAGAGCCCGTTCAGCGCGGAGGCGCATTCGCAGAAGCCGACCTATGCGGTGGTGACGAATTCCACGTATGACGGGCTCTGCTACGACGTGAACAAGGTGGTAAACGAGCTGAAGCAGAGTGTGCCGCGGGTGCATTTTGACGAGGCCTGGTATGCCTATGCCAAGTTTCACGAGCTGTACGAAGGCCGCTATGCGATGGGTGTGGCCGACGACATGCCGGACCGGCCGGCGATCTTTGCGGTGCAGTCGACGCACAAGATGCTGGCGGCGTTTTCGATGGGTTCGATGGTGCATGTGAAGCTTAGCGACCGCGCGCCGCTGGACTTCGATCAATTCAACGAGGCGTTCATGATGCATGGGACGACCTCGCCGTTTTATCCACTGATTGCGTCGCTGGATGTGGCGGCGGCGATGATGGATGAGCCCGCCGGGCACACGCTGATGGATGAGACGATCCAGGATGCAGTGAGTTTTCGGAAGGCGATGAGCTCGGTCGCGCATCGGTTGCGGCGTGCGGCGTCGAATGGCGATGGATGGTTCTTCAAGCTGTATCAGCCGGAGCTGGTGATCGATCCGGAGACAGATCAGAGCTACGTGCTCGAAGAGGCGCCGGACAAGCTGTTGATGACGGAGCCGAGCTGCTGGACGCTGAAGCCGGGCGAAAGCTGGCATGGGTACCAGGATGCTGATATTGCCGATGACTATTGCATGCTGGACCCCACCAAGGTGACGATTCTGCCGCCGGGCCAGAATGCGCAGGGCGTCATTGAGGAATGGGGCATCCCGGCCGCGATGCTGGTGGAGTTTCTGGACGGGCGCCGTGTAGAGATTGCGCGCAACGGTGACTACACGGTGCTGGTGCTGTTTTCCGTGGGCACGAGCAAGGGCAAGTGGGGTGCGCTGCTGGAGAATTTGTTTGAGTTCAAACGGCTGTATGACACCGAGGCCGAGTTGAGCGAGGCGATGCCGGAGCTGGTGACACGCTTTCCGGCGCGGTATCGCGGTGTGACGCTGCGGGAGTTGTCGGACGAGATGCATGCGTCGATGCTGGAGCTGAACCTGCCGGGGCTGGTGAATGAGGCCTGCGATGAGGACTTCGATCCGGTGCTGACGCCGGCGCAGTCATACCAGAAGCTGGTGCGCGGCGAGACGGAAAAGGTGCGGTTTGAGGAGATGGCCGGGCGCGTAGCGGCGGTCATGCTGGTGCCGTATCCGCCGGGGATCCCGATGTGTATGCCGGGGGAACGGCTGGGCGATGCGAACAGCCCGGTGATGAAGCTGATTCTGGCGATGGAAAAGTTTGGGCGGCGGTTCCCGGGGTTTGAGCGGGAGACGCACGGCATCGAGATGGATGCCGAAGGACGGTACTGGATGCGGGCGGTGATTGAGGAAGGGCAATTGCGGCGGAAAGAGCCGGTGTTTGTGGCCGATCCTGATCCGCAGACGTTAAAGGACAAACCTTTGCGGCATTCGACGTCGTAGAGGCGTTGTAGGTTCTAGGTTCTAGGTTCTAGGTTCTAGGTTCTAGGTTGCGACGGGGTGGTTGTTCCTTCCGGTTGCCAGAGCTTAGAACGTGCGGCGATTTTCTAGGGCGCGGGTCATAGTGACTTCGTCGGCGTATTCTATGTCGCTGCCGGCGGGAACGCCGGTGGCGATGCGGGTTAGGCGGAGTTCGGGCTGCTGCTTGTGGATCTCGTCGGCTAGATAGCGGGCGGTGGCTTCGCCTTCGGTGGTGGGCGAGGTGGCGAGGACGATTTCTTCTGCGTCGGCGAGGCGTGGCCACAGATTGCCGAGGCGCAGCTGCTCGGGGCCCACGCCGTTTACCGGGGATATCGTGCCGTGGAGGACGTGGAAGACGCCGTTCCAGCTGCGGGTTTTTTCGATGGAATCGATGTTGGTGGGTTCTTCGACGATGCAGATCTGGCGCTGGCTTCGACTGGGACTGGTGCAGTAGTTGCAGGGGTCGAGGTCAGTGACGTTGTTGCAGACCGAACAGAGGCGTAACGCCTGTTTTAGGGCGCGGATGGATTCGGCGAGGGCGTTGGCGTCGCTGTCGGTGGAGCGCAGGATGTGGAAGGCGAACCGCTGCGCGGACTTGGTGCCCACGCCGGGGAGCTTGCGGAGTTCGTCGATGAGGCGCGTCATCGGGGGCGCGTAGCGGGTGGGCATAGGAGTTGTAGGTGCTACGTTGTACGTTGTAAGTGCTACGTTGTACGTTGTGAGTGCTACGTTGTACGTTGTGAGTGCTACGTTGTACCTTCTAGGTGCTACGTTGTACGTTCTAAGTGGTACGTTGTACGTTTCTGGTCTTCGGTTGTCGCTGTGGGCGGTGACGGCGATGCGTTTACTTACGACGTAGAACTTACAACTTAGAACGGTCCCTAGAAGTCCGGTAGGCCGAGGCCGCCGAGGAGGTCGCTTGAGGAGGCCTGGACCGCGGCGTCTGCTTTGTGGCCGGCGTTGTTGACGGCGACGAGGATGAGGTCTTCGAGCATGGTGATGTCGCCGGCGGCGGCAGAGGCGGCGGCCGGGGCGATGGTGAGCTTCAGGAGTTCCTTGCGGCCGTTCATGCGGACCTCTACGGCGCCGCCGCCGGAGGAACCTTCGAGGATCATGTTGGCCATGCGGTCTTCCATCGATTCGCGCATGGCGGAGGCCTGGGCGAGCATTTCGCTCATCTTGTCGAAGTCCATGGTGTGGGTCCTTTCTGATCGTTGCTAAAAAGCAGGTCCTTCGCTGCGCTCAGGATGACAAGCTTCTGGACATTTACGACGGAGATCTTCTGACTCAGAAGATCGGTGGACTAATCCTTGTGGCGCAGGTCAATGACGTTGGAGATGTCGGCGGAGAAGAGACGACGGGCTTCCTGCACGAGGGGGTGCTTTTCGGCGAGTTCGGCGGCGCTGCCGGCCTGGGCGGGGCGGGTTTTTTTTGCGGCTGCCCCGTTGGTGGTGGGGGTGCCGGGGAAAAGTTTGAAGGCCAGGCCGGCGGGACCGTGTTCGCGCAGGGTGGAGCGGATAATTTTGTCGGCTTCGGCGTTGACCAGGACCGGGAGCATGGTTTTAGACAGGGTGGTCTGGACCTGAAGCGTGTTGCCGTCGAGGGTCCAAGTGGCCTCCTCGAGCTGTTCGGCGGCGGAGGTTTGGCCCTTGGTGTTCATCAGCGCGGCTACGACGGCGGTCTGCAGGTCTGCTGATGCGCCGTTGCTGGACGGGACTACCGATTGAGGGTGCTGTGGGGGGTCGGAGCTCGCGAGGGTGGGATTCGGCTCGGCGGGTGCGTTTTCCGGGGCTGCGAAGGAAAGGGCGGCGGGCAACGGGGCAGGAGTCGGCTCGGCTGGTGAGTCGGAATGCTTGGTTAGAGGAGCTGCCGTGGTGCTGCTTGCGGAGGAGGGTGCAGGAGTCGGCTCGGAAGGTGAATCGATGTGGCCGGGCCGGGTCTTCGATGTTTGGGCGGGTGGTCCTTCGAACTTCCCCGTAGGTTTTTGCTGGTCCGCCTCGGGTGATGGGGTTTCGGAGGTCTGTGCCGCGCGTGGTTGGGGCGGCACCGGCACTGATCGGGGCGCGGGCGGCGAAGCGGGTGCAGCGGGAGGCGATGCAGCGTGAGCGGCGGCGACGTTGCTCGGTGCAGAGGATGAAGCTCTAGGAGCTGAAGCGGCAGGCGTTGACGAGGTGGGCATGGACGGTTTGGGTGGGGTTGACGGCGCGGGTTTCGGGGGTGGCGCGGTGCCGAGTTGCGAGAGGATTTCCTCGATGGGGATGAGGCGCTGGGCGTGGACCAGCTTGAGGAGGCCGAGTTCGAGGTGGAGGCGCTGTTCCTGGCGGTAGCCGAGGTCGTCGAAGGTGCGGAGGAGGATGGAGAGGAAGCGGCTGAGCTCCTCTTCCGAGAAGTTAGCGGCGGAACGGGCGGCACGGCGGCGTTCTTCGGCGGAGATCTGGAGGAGTTCGGCGGCGAGGCCGGTGGCGTCGGCGTCGGAGGTGAGATTTGTGATTTTGGCGACGACGCAGTTGCGGAGGAAGCGGACGAACTGGCGGGCGATGGATTGCGGGCCGTTGCCAGCGTCCAGCAGGGTACCCAGGGTGCCCAGGACGGCGGCGGAATCGTCCGCGTGGACGGCGGCTAGGATCTCTTCGAAGACCACGTTCGAGACCGCGCCCATGAGCTCGCGGACCTCGGCAAGTTCGACGTGCGGGCGGCCGTTGGAGGTCTGCGGGGCGGAGGCGATGGCCTGGTCCATGATAGACAGGGCGTCGCGCATGGAGCCGTCGCCCGCCTCGGCGAGGAGACCGAGGGTGGCATCGTCGACGTCGATGGATTCATCGCCCGAGATTTTGCGCAGCTGGCCGACGATGTCGTCGAGCTTGACAGCGTGAAAGCTGAAGTGCTGGCAGCGCGAGCGGATGGTTTGGGGGATGTCCTCGGGCTGGGTGGTGGCCATCATGAAGACGATGTGCGCGGGCGGCTCTTCGAGGGTTTTGAGCAGGGCGTTGAAGGCGGCATCGGTGATCTGGTGCGCTTCGTCGAGGATGATGATCTTGAAGCGGTCGCGGGCGGGGCTGTAGCGGGCGGCATCGCGGAGTTCGCGGATCTCGTCGATGCCGCGGTTGGTGGCGGCGTCGATTTCGAGCACGTCGACGGCGTTGCCGGTGCGGATTTCGAGGCAGGAGTCGCAGCTGAGGCAGGGCTCGGCGGTGGGGCGGGCTTCGGAGCCGATCGTCCGCTGGCAGTTGAGGGCTGAGGCCAGGATGCGGGCGATGGTGGTCTTGCCGATGCCGCGGTGGCCGGAGAAGATATAGCCGTGGGCGATGCGGTCCTGCGCGAGCGCGTTGAGGAGCGTGCGCGTGACATGGTCCTGCCCGACGACGTCGGCGAAGCGGAGCGGGCGGTACTTGCGGGCTAGAACCTGGTAGGCCATCGGGCTGGATCAAAGGGGCGCTGGGGCCCGAGGTCTGATTGTATCGTCCGGCGGCGTGGAGAGAAGCTGATCCAGTCCTTTGCAACTGTGTTCACCCTGACATCGGCACGACCTGCCCGCGTGCCTGGCGACCCGTGAGCCAGGGGCCGTGAGGGTGAAATCTGTTCACCGAAGGTTTTCCGGTGAGATGGGTCCGGGGTAGGCTGGGAGCATGTTTCTTCACAGAAGGTCTTTTTTGACGTTGCTGTCCTGCTCCGCGGGAGCGCTTGCCCTGCCAGCCCAGAGTTCGGGTAGACCGAATTTTTCGGGAATTTGGAAGAAGGACAATGCGCGGAGCCTTCCGGTCCGGCCCGGCGAGGTGACACTGAAGATCGAGCACCACGATCCGGAGCTGGTCGTGGAACAGACGGTGGCGCGGCCGCCGGCGCCGGAGCGGCACACAACGCAGCGCTACACCACGGACGGCACGGAATCGGCGTCCACGGCGCCCGATGGCGATAGTCTGCAAAACAAGGTGATGTGGCAGGGAAACACGCTGGTGTTCACCGTCGTGGAGCATGAGCGCGACGACAATACGATCCACCATTCAACCGAAGTTTGGAGTTTAAGCGCCGACGGCGAGACCCTGACGCGGGTGCGGCGGGGTGATAAGGGCGAGCAGACGTCGATCTTTACGCGCCAGCACCAGGGCGGAGGCAGTGCCTAGGTTCGCTGGGATTTGCGCGGGTTCAGCAGCCTGGCTCTTCGCTTCAGCTCAGCCTCGGAGTACATGGTGCCGCGGCACCCTTTTGCGCCGCAGTGGCAGGGGGCCTCGTCTTCGAGATCGGAGTCGTAGAGGTGGTAGTTGTAGACGAGTTCTTCGCCGGGGACGATGTCGCGCAGGGCGGTGATGAAGATGCGCTCGTCGATCTCTTCGGTCTCGCAGTTGGCGGCGCAGGAGTGGTTCATGAACATGGCGGTGGAAAAGCCGTCAATGACCATGTCCTTTTCGCCGAAGCCGAAGAGGTAGGTGACGGGACGGCCGCCGTAGCGTTCGTCGGCTTCGGCCTTGGGGATGCGTGGGCCGTCGTATTCGGCGATGACGGCGCCGATGCGGATCGGGTCCATCGTGTAGCAGCCGGCGGCGTGGATGTCAGAGGAGCGGATGAGCAGCCGGGGCGGGGTGCGCTTGGAATTTGGCCTGTTGGTGCTGGTGCGGCGCGACATGCGGGCGAGTATAGCAGCGGGGGCGAGCGAAGGGGTGGCCTCCAGAGCCGCCGGTGTCGTCTAATGAAGGCGATGGACTTCTTTGCAAACAGTTTTCGGCGCGTGGGGCTGGGTGTCGCGTTTCTGGGGGCAGCCTGGGCCAGTGCAGGGGCGCAGACCCCGAGCAACTGCGGACCGATCCAGGATGCGCAGGGCAACATCACGAGCAATCCGGCGTGTCCGAGTGCAACCAGCAGCAGCCCACCGCCGGCGAGCGCGGCAAAACGGTATCCCTATCCGGGCGAAACACCTGCGGAGAGTACACCGCCCTCTGTGCCCGGCGCCGGTGACGCTGCGCCGAGCGCGCCTGTGCCGCAAGGAGGCACGCCGCAGAGTGGAAGCCCAAACGGAACGCCTGCGCCGCCCGCGGCGAAGCGGTTTCCCTATCCGGGCGAGACCGATGGCGCTACGCCTAACGGGACCGCAACGGTACCGGGGCAGCCGCCGTTGAACGATGCGGGAAGTTCGGGTTCGTCGAGCTCATCTGGCTCGTCGAGTTCATCGGGTTCTTCGAGCAGCTCCTCGTCGGGATCGTCGGACAGTTCGGGTTCAGGCCGGGCCGGTGGCGGTGATCCGGATACCGATCCAGATGCGGCCGCTGCCCCGCGCAGGAATCGCTATAAAATGCCGGCGGTGCCGCGGCAGAGCCCGTCGGAACGGGAAGAAGAGGATGTAAAGGTCGCGGGCTTCTACCAGAATGACGGCAACTTCAAGGGAGCGTACGATCGGGCTAAGGATGCGGTGTCGCTGGATGGTGACGACCCGGCGGCGCAGTTGGCGCTGGCGGAGTCGGCGCGGCATCTGGGCAAGCTGGACGAGGCGGAGAAGGCGTACCGGCTGTGCCTGGAGCTCGATCCCGTGCCCAAGGTGCGGAAAAGGGCCGAAGGGGCTCTGAAGGAGATGGTAGGCGGGGGTTGACGCCTGCGACCTTGGAGCAATCCACTCTCCAGGTAGAAGGTTTACGTGATTATGCGTTCCAAGCGTGGATCGCCGCACGCAAGCAGGTCCTTCCCTTTGCTCAGGATGACAAGAATTTCGGAGTCGGTTGCTGAGCAAGTGTCTTCTCCTTGACGACTTGCCTCAAGTCGCTTGGCGGCGGAGGGTAGGGGCGAGCCAGAAAGGCTGGGGGGCCTGTGGGCAGCGCACGCGGTTGGCGTTTGATTGGCGGCTTTGGGCCTGCGGCTGGTTTCTTCCTGCATTTTGCCTCGGCAAGACCGGGATCGTCTGAAGCTTCGGTGCGTGCTACCGGTTCGGGTGGTGACTCCGGATCGAGCTGCTCTTCAATGTGGAGGTACTTGCGGAGATAGCGCAGGGGTTCTTCGGCGAGGGCCATCTCGCGGAGATGGTAGCGCCAGGCCTCCGGGCGAGCGGAGCGGCGGATAAAGGTTTTGCGCTGGATGGTACGGGTGGTGCCGTCCGGCATGACACGTTCGAAGCTTTGGGCGGGCACCTCGAAGGTGAGGTCTTCGCCGGGTTTCCAGAAGGTGCAGGCGAACTCGTGGGAGAAGACCAGGGCGTAGTAGCGGCGCTGTTGCTCCAGAAGGCAAACGGCGGCTTCAGCGTTGATCCACGGCAGGCCGAGACGGGTGGTGTACCAACGGCGGAACTCGAAGCCGTGGGCCCGGGCGCGGGCGACGAGGAGTTGGAGCAGTTCCAGGCGCGTCATGGCAGTCCGTGCGGTTAGGCATCGTAGTCGGTGTCGCGACGTATGCGGTCGCGGAGGGAGTCACTCATGCTGGACGCTGGGACGGAAATGGCGCCGCTGAGCTGGGTGTGACGGCGGTGCCAGAGGCCGACCAGTGAGACGATGCCGGCGATGCCGATGGCGAGGACGGCGAAGGGAACGATCCAGGCGACGAGGTCAAAGCCGCCGCGGATGGGAGAGGCGAGCACGATCGGGCCGTACTTGGTCGCGAACCAGTGGAGAATGCCTGCGTCGGGTAGGGCGGTGGCCATCTGGGCGTGGAGCTCGGAGATCATGGGGCCGGAGTTTGGGCAGCCCACGTGATTGCATTCGAGCAGGACCTCACCGCAGCCGCAGGTGCACATGAGATTGTGACCTAGTTTATCGAAGCGGTGGTTGGGATCGCTGGCGCCGAGCATGCTGAAGCCTACGAAGCAGATGAAGAGCAAATGGAGGAGGCGCTTAGGCACGACCGGCCTCCGTCTGGGTGCGGGCGACGGCTACGGCGGGGCGGTCGGCGGCGGAGGTGCGAATCGCGGATTTTCGAGGAGCAACGGCACGGGCCCGCAGTTCGCCGGCCTGTAGTGACGGGGCCAGAGCAATCGCTGTGCCGAAGATGATGATGCCGACACCGATCCAGATCCAGTTCACCAGGGGGTTGATGTAGACCTTGATGATGGGTTTGTCGGTCTGGGTATCGCGACCCTGGAAGACGACATAGAGATCGCGGGCGAGGGTGGAGTGGATGGCGACGACGGTGGAGGCCTGGGCGTGGTCGGTGTCGGGGAAGTAGACGCGGCGCTCAGGGGTGAGCTGGGTGACTTTTTTGCCGCCATGGTAGAGGTCGAGGAGGGCGTAGTCGGTGTCGTAGTTGGCGTTGGAATCCTGCGAATAGCTTTGGCAGACGAGCTTCCAGGAGCCGACAGATACGGAGTCGCCGAAGCCCATTTCGGCTTCGCGGGACTGGTTGAAGGCAGAGCCGGCCAGGCCAATGAACATGACCACAATGCCGAAGTGGATGAGGTAGCCGCCGTAGCGGCGGGTGTTGCGGCGGGTGAGCAGGATGGCGGAGCTTAGGAGATTCTTGCCTGTCTGGGTGCGGACGACGCCGGCGCCGCGGAAGAACTCGGCGCCGATGGCGGCGATGACGCCGGCCGAGAGCGAAAGGCAGACCAAAGCGTAGATGGAGGAGGTGGGGTCGTCTTCGCTCCAGGGGTGCAGGCCGGTGGCGATGAGCGCCGCCGCCGAGAGCAGGATCACCGAGCAGGGCAGAACGAAGTTGCGGCGCAGCGCCTTGAGGGAGGTGGAGCGCCAGGCGAGCAACGGACCGACGCCGGTGAGCAGGATCAGGCCGAGGCCGATGGGGACCATGACGCGGTTGTAGAACGGCGGTCCCATGGTGACTTTGCTGCCTTGAACGTACTCGCTGATGACGGGGAAGAGCGTTCCCCAGAGCACGGTGAAGCAGGAGGCGAGCAGGATGAGGTTGTTGAAGAGGAAGCTGGACTCGCGGGAGACGAGCGATTGCAGGTGGTTTTCAGAGCGGAGGTGGTCACGCTGTTTGAAAAAGGTGAACAGGCAGACGGCGAAGACCACGATCAGAAAGCCGTAGAACCAGCCGCCGATGGAGCTCTGCGCAAAGGCGTGCACGGAGCTGACCAGGCCGGAGCGTGTGAGCAGCGTGCCGAGAATGGAGAGAATGAACGTGGCGAAGATGAGCCAGACGTTCCAGATCTTCATCATGCCGCGCTTTTCCTGCATCATGACCGAGTGCAGAAAGGCGGTGCCGGCAAGCCAGGGCATCAGCGAGGCATTTTCAACCGGATCCCAGCCCCAGTAGCCGCCCCAGCCGAGGACGGCATAGGCCCAATGCATGCCGAGGACAATGCCGCAGGTAAGAAAGAGCCAGGTGACCATGGTCCAGCGGCGGGTGATGTGGATCCACTTTTCGCCGGGGTAGCGCATCATCAAGGCGCCGAGCGCGAAGGCGAAGGGGACCGAGAAGCCGACGTAGCCGAGATAGAGCATCGGCGGGTGGATGACCATCTCCGGGTATTGAAGGAGAGGATTAAGACCGAAGCCGTCCGCGGGGCCGATGCCGCCGGCGACGATAGCGAAGGGCGGAGCGGCGAAGACCAGGAGTAGGAGGAAGAAGACCTGGATGCCGGCGAGGATGGTGGAGGCGTAGGCCGAAAGGGTGATGTCAACCTTATGGCGGATGCGCAGCACGAAGCCGTAAGCGGAGAGCAGCCAGGCCCAGAGCAGAAGCGAGCCTTCCTGGCCGGACCAGAGCGCGGAGAACTTGTAGGCGGGGTTCAGGGCGCGGTTGGTGTGGTGCAGGATGTAGTCGACGGAGAAGTCGTTGGTGTAGGCGGCCCAGACGAGGGCAAAGGCGGCGGTGGAGATGATGAAAAAGCTGGCTAGACCGGCGCGACGAGCGGTTTCGAGAAGACGGTACGGCGCGACGGCGAGCACCCGGTCGTGGGAGGTAGCCCAGAGTGAAAGGCCGCCTGCAAAGACGGTGTAGACGCTAACGGCAAGTGCCAGCAGGAGCGAAAAGCTGCCCAGGGACGGCATGGGATGCAACGGCAATGAAGACATGCGCAGCGGATCCTTCAACCTTTATTCTCGCAGGTTTCCGGCCTGATCGAGAGGTGAAAGAAGGCGCTTTACTGTTCTGTCGAAATTCCCGAAGCTGGCGAAATCCCCGAAGTTGCAGTGTGTTCGGAGACGAGCCGATTGGCGCTGGCGAGGAGGTTGTCGGGCAGGAGCGGCTTGAGCCGGAAATGAACGTTCAGCTCGCCATATTCCTCTTCCGCTTCCGCCAGTCCGCTGATGACCAGGACCGGAACTTCCTTGTCAAAGCTGCGGACCTCGCGCACGAATTCGGCACCGGACATGCCGGGCATCATGTGGTCGGTGATGATGAGATCGATCGGGGCAGGTAAATCGCCGCCACGGTACTGTTCAAGAGCCCGTTCGGGGCTCAGGACGGCAATCACAAAGAAGCCTGCACGCTTGAGGATAGTCTGGCGCGTCGCGGCTTGCACCGCGTTGTCATCGATAAGGAGAATCGTGCCTGGCATTCCGGTCAAATCTTTCCGACGTCATATGTCCAGAGGCTCGAACCGTCTTGCCACTGTTGTGAACTTCGATGCAGAAGCCGTTTGAAGCGTCGCCTGACCCGCTGCGGTTTGATTGCTGGAGCCTTTTGGACGAAGGTGGAAGCCAAGACGCGGAACGGGGCATGTTCCCCATGGTGCCGGCTGCGATAATAGGAGTCATGAAGCGCCGCTTGATACGGCACTACGAGGTTCTGCGGAAGATTGGATCGGGCGGCAGCGGGGTTGTGTTTTTGGCCAACGACACGCTGTTGCAGCGGCCTGTGGTGCTGAAGCTGCTCAAGCAGGGCTCGCAGACGCCGGAGCAGATGCGCGTGACGCAGCTGCGCGAGGCGCGGCTGGCGTCGGCGATCGATCACCCGAACGTCTGCGCCATTTATGAGGTGGGCGAGGAGGCCGATGAGGCCTACATCGTGATGCAGTACATCCCGGGCAAAAGCCTGGACAAGGTGATCGCGGAGGGGCCGGCGAGTGTGCAGCTGGTGCTTTCAAGCGGCATCCAGGTTGCGGACGGTCTGCAGGCGGCGCATAGCCTGGGGATCTTTCACCGGGATCTGAAGCCGGCGAACGTTATGCTGACCGATGGCGGTCTGATCAAGATTCTGGACTTCGGCCTGGCGCGGCAGCTGAAGCGGGAGCAGGTGGAGTTCGATCCGTCGAGCTCGGAGGCAGGGGGATCGCTGACGGCGCTGTTGCCGGATGCGACCTACACGGCGCGCGGGGGAACGATCGCGTACATGGCCCCGGAGCAGTTCGTCACGGGGCAAAGCAGCATTCGCAGCGATATTTTTGCGCTGGGCCTGCTCTTGTATGAGTTGGCGACCGGAAAACATCCCTTTCACAAGCCGGACGCGCAGGATCTGCACAGCATCCGAGCAATCCAGTTCGCCGCGCCGCAGCGTCTGCGGGAGCTGATGCCGGAGCTGCCGGTGGAGCTGGAAAGCGTGATCTTGCGCTGCCTGGAGAAACAGCCTTCGGAGCGTTTTGCCTCGGCGGCGGATGTGCGGGAGGGGCTGAAGACGATTTTGCGCTCGCTGCAGCTGGACATGGTGGCGATGCCGGGCGAGAACGCCACGCTGATGGCGGCGCAGCAGCGGTTGGACATGCACACGCCGGAGGAGGAAAAGCGCACGACCGGGCTGCTTTCCATGCTGGCGGAACGATTCCGGGATGCGCCGGAGGCGGAAACGGACCGGCGCACGGCGATTGTGGTGCTGCCGTTTCAGAATCTCGGCAAGAGCGATGGCACGCCGTTTTACGGCTCGGCGCTGGCGGATGCGCTGGGAGCGCGGTTGGCGCGGGTGCCGTCGCTGGTGGTGCGGCCCTCGAGTTCGCTGCTGAGCCTGGGGGCCAAGCAGTTCGATCCGTTGAGCATCGGGCGGAAGCTGCTGGTGGACTTTGTGCTGGCGGGGAGCTTCTTTCGGTCAGAGAAGGGTTTCGAGCTGAACTGGCAGATGCTGGACGTGAAGGGTGAGAGCGTGCGGACGGGCGGGTCGATCAGTGTGGCGAGCTTCGACCTGATCTCGGTACAGACGGAGATCTGCGACGAGGTGTTTGCGGAGCTGCACGGGGCCGGGTCCCTGCAGTTCAAGGTGCCGGAGGGTTTACGCACCAAGCCGCTGGGTGGACCGGCTTCAGAGAATTACCTGCAGGCGCGGGCGCTGCTTTCGAGTTTCATGACGCGGACCGGAAGCCGGGATGAGCTGGACCGGGCTCGGGCGCTGTTTGAGGGCGTGACGGCGCATGATCCGGCCTATGCGCCAGGTTGGACGGGGCTGGGCATCACGCAGCTGCAGTATGCGCGGCATGGACTGGGCGGGCAGATGCATGTGCTGGAGGCGCGGCGGGCGTTCGACAAGGCCCTGGAGCGCGATCCGGCCTCCGTGGAGGCTAATCTCTACCGGGTTTACATGCTGCTTTCGCGCGGCGAGAAGGAAAGCGCCCGGCACGGCATCGAAAATTTGCTACGGGATGCGGGGAATAATTGGGATGTGCACCTGGTGGCGGGGTTGACCCTGCGGCTGGATGGACTGTACGCCGATGCGCTGGACCAGTTCAACCTTTCGCTGCGGCTGAACCCGGCGAACGCGGCGTTGATCTATAACCATCGGGCCCGGGTGTACCAGTACCAGAACCAGTTGGAGATGGCCGGCGATGAAATTGAGAAGGGACTGACCCTGGAGCCTCGGCAACCGTTATTGCGCATCAGCTACGGCTACCAGCAGATGCGGACCGGGCAGCTTTCGAAGGCGATCGATACGCTGGAAGGCGTCATCCGGGACGATGCTTCGCTGCGAATCGTGTTTCCGACCATCGCCATGTGCTACGTGCAGCTGGGGGACCGGCGGCGGGCGGCGGACTTCATCCTGGAAGACGTTTTAGGCGCGGCGGAGGCCGATAGCGAGATGGCCTACCGGCTGGCAACGTACTTTGCCGTGGAGGGCGATGCGAGCGAGGCGTTGCACTGGCTGCGGCGGGCGATCTATCTGGGAAACGAAAATTATCCGTGGTTCACGATCAACCCGGCCTGGCGCGGGATGAGCGATAACAATGACTTTCAGCGGGCGCTGGAGGATTTGAAGAAGAGTTACCGGCGGAATCAGAAGAACTGGAAGCGGTTGCTGGAGCAGGTGATGCGGTAGGTTGTAGGTTGTAGGTTGTAGGTTGTAGGTTGTAGGTTGTAGGTTGTAGGTTGTTTGAGGCGGAGCTCGTGCGGGTTGCATGACGGCGTTGCAGTTAAGCGCGGGTTGCCTTGAAGGCTGGAGCCGGCACATCTCAGATACCAACCGCTTAGCACGTACGACTTAGAACGTAAACCTGAGCCTTTATCTCGGGTTTAGCTGTAGCGGCTCGTCGAGGGCGAAGAAGAGGGTGGTGCCTGCCGGCAGGTTAGCCTGGTGGTCCTGCTTGAGCCAGACGATGGTGCTGACGCCCGCGCCGATGCTTGCACCCACGATTGCGCCGACACCGCCGCCAACGACAGCGCCGGCGACCGCCGCTACGGCCGTGGTGCCGCCTATGGCGGCGACGGTCGCCTTGCCGCTGCCGCGGGCGTTGATGGTGCCTTCGTCGTTGACCTTCAGGTCGTCACCGCTGTTGAGCGCCGTGAGCGTGGCCTGGAGGGCGTAGGTTGTGCCGTCGGGCAGGGTGACGCTTCGCGGCTGGAGCCGGATGGCCGCTCCGCCGGTGATGCGGCGGCCGCCGTGGACGGCGGTGACGCGGCCGTGGATGGTGGAACCGGCGGGTAGGAGCACCTGGCCGCTGTGGCCGGCGTCGGCGAGGAGTTGGGCCGTGAAGGGCGAACCGACGGGGGTGGTTTCAGTGCCTAAGACGACGTCGAGACTGGTTTTTAGGACGGTGCCGGCGGGCAGTTCAAAGGGCGCGGCGGGTACCTCGGTGACGATGCCGCTGTCATCGTCGGCCGGCTGCAGGGCATTGGCGCGGGCGCTTGCGGTCTGGACCGGGGCGTAGGTGCTGGTGGCGGCGAGCGGCGTGGACGCGGGCTGCCGGACGAGGAGGCCGGGCGTGGGCTGCGTTGCTGCCTGGGTTGTGGAGTAGACCGGGGCTGGACCGGTGGCCGAGTAGGCTACGGGCTCGCCGGATTCGGCTGCATCGGCTCGCATGGCCGGGCGGGCCGCGGCGGTGGCTTTGGACGACGGAACGTAATGATCGGTAGGGCTGGCGGTTTGCGCGGCGTCGAGCGTGGGGTCGTCAGGGTGGGAGACGCCGGTGGTTTGCGCCAGGCCTGTGACGGCCAGCAAAGGTAAGGCCAGGACCGGAAGGAATGGCTGCCAACGCTTCGAAATCATGTGCAAAGTTCTCCCCACGCTGCGCGCAGAGCGCGCCCCTTTGAGGATACGGGTCGAGGTTGTGCACGCGCTGCGTAGAATCGGCGCTTGAACCGCGTGGGGCATTGCCGTTTCTGGTTCGGGGATTGTGTTCAGGACTGATTTGCCTCTTAAACTCGCAAATCTTTAGCGGCGCGGCTCTCAGAGCGGTTTGTCCGAGGTCGAAAAGGAGCCGCGAGCAGAAATACAGAGATCCTTCGCTGTGCTCAGGATGACGGCAGACACCCGACCGACGGGCAATGATCCCTTAGGCCTGGGACTGCGCGATGATCTGGTCGTAGAAGCGTTCGTAGTGGGGGATGATGCGGCTGGCACAGAAGTGTTTTTGCGCGGTGGCGCGGGCGGCATCGGCCATGGTTTCGAGGCGGGCGGGGTCGCGGAGCAGGGCGATGGCGGCTTCGGCCATGGCAGCGACGTCGCCGACGGGGAAGAGCAGGCCGTTCTGGGCTTCGCCGGCGATGCCGTCGTTGATGAGCTCGGGGACGCCGCCGACGCGGGTGGCGATGGCGGGGACGCGGCAGGCCATGGCCTCGAGCGCGGCGAGGCCGAAGGATTCCATCTCGGAAGGCATGAGCATGAGATCGGCTAGCGGCAGCAGTTCGTTGACGTTGTCCTGTTTACCTACGAAGTGGCAGCGGTCGAGTACGCCGTGCTGTTTGGCAAGGAACTCGGCCTGGGAGCGGTCGGGGCCGTCGCCGATCATGAGCAGGCGGGCGGGCATTTGTTTCGCGACGCGGGCGAAGACTTCGACCACATCCAGGACTCGCTTGACCGGGCGGAAGTTGGAGAGGTGGACGAGGAGTTTTTCGTCGTCGGCGGCGTACTCGGGGCGTTGTTGGGCGACGAGCTCGGGGCGGCGGACGTAGACGTCGCAGTTGACGAAGTTGCGGATGACCTCGATGGGGCGGGTGATGCCGAAGGCGGCCACGGTGCGCTCGCGCAGGTGGGCGGAGATGGCGGTGACGCCGTCGGAGCGCTCGATGCCGTAGCGGGTGATGGGGAGGTAGGAGCGATCGAGGCCGACGAGGGTGATGTCGGTGCCGTGCAGGGTGGTGATGAAGGGCAGCTTGATACCGCGGGCGGCGAGCATGTCATGCGCGAGCAAGGCCGAGACCGAATGCGGGATGGCGTAGTGGACGTGCAGGATGTCGAGTTCGTAAAGCTCGGCGACCTCGGCCATGCGGGTGGCGAGGGCGAGATCGTAGGGTGGGTACTCGAAGAGCGGGTAGTTCGAGACCGGGACCTCGTGGTAGAAGATGGAGCCCTCGCGGCCGGTGAGGCGGAACGGCTGCGAGTAGGTGATGAAGTGGACCTGATGGCCGCGGGCGGCGAGCTCGATGCCGAGCTCCGTGGCGACGACGCCGGAGCCGCCGTAGGTGGGGTAGCAGGTGATGCCGATGTTCATGCGGGGCTCGCGGTCTCTCGTCTTTGGGCTGGCTACAGTCTGCCGTAATGGATGAGTTCGGGAGGCGGACGGTGCGGGATGTTGTGCCGGGTGTTGTTCAGCGTTGAGCTTTGAGGTGACGAGGTTTGAAGGGTTGGGCCTGTGTTGTTGAGTTGCGAGTTTTGAATTTGCGCGTTTTGAGTGGAGAGAACGGCTAGCACAGCTTTGCGTTCAGTCTCGCGGGTTTGGCGTAGGCGGGTGGTGACTGCATCGAGGTCGCGGTCGTTGTAGCCGGGATGGCAGACGAGTTCCCAGGTGCCGGAGTCGGGCAGCGCGGCGAGGATGCGGCGAAGGGTGGGCTCGTCGAGGCGGCCAGTGGCGGAGATGCCGAGGGTGCCGTCCGTCGAGCGTACGGCGCCGGAGCGGATGGCGGGCTGCCGGAGGAAGTTTGGCTGCAGGAGACGGCTGCCGGCGACGCTGAGAAGGCGCAGCAAGGGAGGGTGGCCGAGGCGCAGGCTCCAGGGGGCTTCGAAGGGATTGCGGATGGCGCGGACGCCGGTTTCGAGGGCGGCTTCTAGCAACGGTCCGGCGATTTGCGGGAGCGTGTGGGTGTGTTTGTGGGTGTCGACGTGGGTGACGTGCAGGCCGGCCTCTTGCAGGGTGCGGATCTGGGCTACGGCTTCGCGTCTGAGCTCGTCGGGCCGGATGCGGCCGGTGACCGCGGCGAGCAGGAAGGCAGGGAGCGACGGGCGGAGGTTGCGGCGATCGGGGCCGAGCAGGGTCGGCACCGTTTCGGGCGGCGAAACGGGCGCGCCGTCGGTGAAGACGATGTGACAGCCGACGCCAAGGCCGGGGTTGGCCCGGGCGATCGCGACGGCATCGGCGAAGGCGGCGCCCCGGGCCATCAGCGTCGCCGAGGTGAGGGCGCCGATGGCCTGAAGCTCGCCGATGGCGCGATTGACGCCGGGAGTTAGGCCGAAATCGTCGGCGTTGAGGATGAGGCGGGCGGGCATGAAGGCGTTAGGCCGGGCTCAGCGGTAACGCTGCTGGTGCCATTGCCAGGCGCTTGTGAGGATGTCGTTGATGTCGGCGTGCTTTGGCTGCCAGCCGAGCACCTCTTTGGCTTTGCCGGAGCTGGCGACGAGGCGGGCGGGGTCGCCGGCGCGGCGGGGGCGGATCTCGGCCGGGATGGGCTTGCCTGTGACGCGGCGGGCGGCCTCGATGACTTGCTTGACCGAGAAACCTTCACCGTTGCCGAGGTTCAGGATGAGTCGGTCGGTGGTGTCGAGGGCCTTGAGGGCGAGCATGTGGGCATCGGCGAGATCGACGACGTGGATGTAGTCGCGGATGCAGGTGCCGTCGGGGGTGGGGTAGTCGTCGCCGTAGATCAGAATTTTTTCACGACGGCCGAGGGCGACGTCGAGGATGAGCGGGATGATGTGGGTTTCGGGCTCGTGCGCTTCGCCGCGATGGGGCAGGGCGCCGGCGACGTTGAAGTAGCGCAGGGAGGCGTAATGGAGGCCGTGGAGGCGGTTGAGCCAGGTGAGCATGTGCTCGACGAGCAGCTTGGACTCACCGTAGGTGTTGGTGGGGGCGAGCTTGGCGTCCTCGGGAATGGGAACGGCTTCGGGTTCGCCGTAGACGGCGGCGGTCGAGGAGAAGACGAGTTTCTTGATGCCGGTGTTCTGCATCGCTTCCAGGAGGGAAAGCGTGGAGGCGGTGTTGTTGCGGAAGTACATCTCCGGTTTCTGCATGGACTCACCGGCTTCGATGAGCGCGGCGAAGTGCAGCACGCCTTCGGGCTGCGCCTCACGGAGGATGGCCTCAATTCGGGGGCGATCGGCGAGATCGGCCTCGACGAATTGCGCACCCTCGGGAACGGCCTCGCGCCGGCTATGACAGAGATTATCGATGACGGTGACCTGGTGGCCGGCTTGGAGCAGCAGTGTAACCACGGTTCCGCCGATATAGCCGGCACCTCCGGTGACAACGACGTTCATGGGGGACGATCTCCTGGTGATGTGGTGAACCTGATGAAGAGGCGCGGAAGATCTCCGCAGCGGGGTGACGAGAGTAGGGTACATGACGATCACGGTGCATGAAAGCGGTTGCAAGACTGATTTCCGAATAGGGGTGAGCGCCGCGAGTAGCCGGTACACCCACCGCAACGCCTTCGAGTTGACCGGAGGCGTGGATGTCGCTATGCTCAGGAAGTTGCTTGCCGAGCCGTTCCGGCTCTTGGCGAGCGCACCAGAAGGCAAAACTTCTGGGGACGTAGCTCAGTTGGTTAGAGCGCTGCCCTGTCACGGCAGAGGTCGCGGGTTCGAGCCCCGTCGTCCCCGCCAGACTTTACGGTCTCGGCGGAATCCCGCATACGCTGGTCGTTCGATCCGGTGGGGCGGTTAGCTCAGTTGGTTAGAGCGCCTGCCTTACAAGCAGGATGTCGGGGGTTCAAGTCCCTCACTGCCCACCATCCCTCTTCAGGACTACCCAAACGCAAGAAAGCCGGCCAGGTTCCGCAAGCATGCGATAGCTACAAGTGGTCGATGTAACCTGTGCCAGCCAATGTACCTTGGCGGCTTTGCGGCCGATTGCCGCCACTCCTTGCGTTCCGCTGTTTTCTCCTTCACCCGACGAAGCACAACCGAGAGAGCAACAGCAGATCTCTATGGGATCCCACTTAATAGGCAAACGAGAGGAATAGAGGGGATACGGAGTAAAGTAGAGCGGAATGGCTGCAAGGTTTAAGCGGGTCCGGTGAAGCAGGGGGCTTGGTCTTTGCGCAAGGCGGGTGCCTTGGCCTCGGTGAAGCTCATACGAATGCCGTTCTTCGGGCGCAGGATCACCACGGCGCGGGGTTCGATGGTCTGGCCGGGCATCAGGTGCAGATCGTACTTTCTAAGAAGCGTGCTCAGAATCATCAGGATCTGCAGCATGGCGTAGTTGTTGCCGATGCACACGCGCGGACCACCGCCGAAGGGCAGATACGTGAAGGGCGCACGCAGCTTTTCATTGCCTTTGACGAAACGCTCGGGATCGAAGCTCTCCGGGTCCGGCCAGTGCTGCCTTGCGCGGTGCGCGCCGTAGACGAACACGATCACGGTCGAACCCTGAGGGATGGCGAGATCGCCGACGCGGTCCTCCGCCATCGCCATGCGGTCGACCATCCAGAACGGCGGGTAAAGGCGGAGACCCTCCTGAATGACCTGTGTGGCGAAGGTGCACTTGGCGACATCGCCGTGGCCCAAAGGCGCGTCCCCCAGTACGGTGTCGAACTCCTCCCGTACCCTCTGCAGACAATCGGGACGCGAACTCAGTAGATAGAGCAGCCAGGACAGGGCATTGGACGAGGTCTCATGGCCGGCCACCAGCAGCTGCATGCTTTCGCTCAGCACCAGCTCATCACTCATGCCTTCGCCGTCGCTGTAGCGGGCATCCATCAACGTCTGCAGGAGGTCATGGCCGGGCGGTTGATTTCGGCGTGCCGTGATGTACTCGAGCAGAACGCCGTCCGCGCGCGTCCGCATCTCTTCATGCCGGCGCAGGGTGCCGGAGGCGGCAAACCACGGGTTCATGTAGGGTTGCAGCGTCTGCCGCACGATGAACTCCTGCACCGTGCAGATGGTATCGCTCACCAGAGCGATGTCTTCATCCTTGAGGTGCGCGCCGAACAGCGACCGGGCGACCATGGCGAAGGTCATCTTCATCAGGTGGGGATAGATGTCAACGGGACCGGTACGAACCTGCGCGTCGAACTGCTGCATGGACTCGGTGAGCGAATCCTGCATGATCGCGGAGAGCGCATCGAGCTGTTTCCGGTCAAAACCCTTCTGGATCAGGCGACGCTGGGTGCGCCAGGCTTCGCCGTGGGTGGTCAGCAGACCCTTACCTAGAAAGTGCCCCATCCGCTTCACCTGGATGTCGGATTTCTGGTAGTTCTCCGCATTTGTCTTCAGAACGTGCTGGATGACCGCGGGGCTGGTCGTGACGATCGCCTGTTTGAGGCCGCCGAGATAGAACTGAAACGTTTCGCCATATTGCGCGGTGTAGGTGGAAAGCACCTCTACCGGATTGGCGACGATGGCGCGTGAATCGGAAAAGGAGCGAAGGCGAGAGACGGTGGGGATGGCCTTTGCCGACATCAGACCTCGCTGCCTGGGGCTTGGCTCAGGATCCGACTCGCAATCTGGTTTAGGAAGCATCGTTGCTCACTACGCAAGACAGTGGGGAGGTACCGGGTCGACGCGACGAGGCGTTGCATCAATCGGCTGTCCCCAACTGCTTGAGTAGAATGAGATGGTGCCAGATGGCGCGGGTCATCGTTGGGTTCTGGCGATAGGGGATGCCAAATTCCTCAGCCGTCTGCTTCACGATCTTGGTGAGTGGACCGTAGTGGGTGTGGCAGACGAACGGGCAGAGGTGATGAACGATGTGGTAGTTGAGACCGCCGGTCAGCCAGCCCACCAGAGGGTTTGTTGTGGCATAATCGGCCGTTGTGGCAAAGATATGGTAGACGCTGTTGTCGAATTCGTTGCGGCTGGAAGGAAAGTGGGTGTCATCCACCGTGTGAGTGGTCTGAAAGACCAGGGACACCGTTAGACCGACGACCAGATGCACGAGCAGGAAGGCCGCCAGCACCAGCAGGATCGGCTTGCCCAGCAGCACCACCGGCAGAACGACCATGTAGGTGACGTAGAAGAGCTTTCCAGCGATGAGCGTGGCATACTCCCGGCGGGGGTGTTGAGTGCGCTTCAGATAGTCATGCGTCGGGGAGAAGAAGCACTCGAAGTCCCTGACGAAGACATAGTCGAGCGAAAACATGGCGTACAGGAACAGCGCATAGATGTGCTGAAAGCGCTGCATCGGCCGGCGGGGCTCGTGCGGTGTGAAGCGCAGCAGACCACGGCCGGAGAGCGCGTCGTCTTCGCCATGGACGTTGACGCAGGAGTGATGTCCCCGATGGTGCAGGATGCGCCACATGTAGGAGCTGATGCCGCACAGGTCGAAGACGTAGTTGAGGGTCTTATTGACCGAGGACGAGGACGAGATGGCGTTGTGATTGCTGTCGTGCGCGATGTTCAGGAGCAGAAACGTCTGGGCGAGGCCACCCAGGAGGTAAAGGCCTACAAACTTCCAGGAGTCCGGCTTGAAGAAATAGATCGCAACCCAGCTGCCTGCCAGCACGGCGAGGCCGGTGGCAATTTTGATCCACATGGAGCGGTCGGCTTTTGGCGAGATGGATTTATCGGCAAAAAACCTGTCCAGGCGCCGGCGCAGGACTTTGGGAAAGGAAGCCACGCTCGCGGATTCGGCAGCGGCTTGAGGCGATGCGGAAGAAGAGGGGAGGATGTCCTCTGAATCGGAGTCGAGTAAAGCTACCGCTCGGCTGTCTGGAGTCACTGATGGCCTTAATAAGACGGAATTCACCGGCGCCTCCGTGTCGTATAAGGTGGGACCGGCCTGTCCGGGTGTACCCGCAGCGGCGTTGCTCTGCAGCGCTTCCGTGCCCGCCATCTACCGCCTCGATGGTAGCGTGAAAGGCCGGCAAGAGCAAGGAACGCGGTTGAAGCGGGAGGCTCGTCGAGCGTGTTTCGTGAATGTGGCAGCTACATCGCGTGAACATCCGGCTCTGCTACCATGAATTGATTGATCACACGGAATGAGGATGCCTGGAACGGGATTACCGACCGGCGGGGCTACCCGGCCCTTCCTTCCTTCGTGCGTTCCGCCACTTTTGCAAATGCTGCGAGCCGGGTTGGCAAGTACGGGGCGAAAAAGGGGCTTTTGAGCCGCTGCCACTCGGTACGGGTAAGGGCGTCTCGATGGCCGCCCCACCCGTCTCTATTTCACCGGAGTTTGGGCTCACCGGAGTTTGGGCAGTCTCCTCTCCCAGCGTTCCGTAGGTCCTGAAGTTCCCTATCCAAACCTTGGAAGGTATCGCTGAAATATATGGTATCGATTGTAGATACATTGGATAGGCTCGGCAGTGAGCACCCGCACAAGCTCTTGTACTCGTACCTGGATCTGAACGGCGAAACGCTCGAAAGTTACACCTACGCGTCTTTCATCCGGCGAACGAAGGCGATTGCCTCCTCTCTACTGCAGCAGGGCCGGTTTGCGCCGCAGGATCGCCTGCTGCTCGCCTACCCACCCGGCCTTGAGATGATCTGCGCGTTTTTCGGTTGCGTGCGGGCCGGCTTGATTCCCGTACCGGTGTACCCGCCGAGCTCCCGGGGCTTCCAGAGCGCCCTTTATAAGATCGTCCACATTGCCAAGGACTGCGGGGCTGCCGGAGTCCTGACCAGTGCGACCTATCACGCTTCGTTGAAGACGAACCTTGCGCGGAGCGGCGTTGCGGCCTCCGGGGTCGACGTCGACTACATCTCGGGTCTGCCTTGGATCGTCACGGAAGACTTCAGGGAGCCGGCGAGCGTGGATGCCGTGGCGGACCCTGCGGAGATCCTGTTTCTGCAGTACACCTCAGGATCGACCAACGAGCCCAAGGGCGTGATGGTGACGCATGAGAACATCCTGCAGACCTGTCCGCTGGTGATCGATCATGCGGATCCGGTCGTGGTTTCCTGGCTGCCGCAGTACCACGATATGGGGCTGATCGGATGTTATCTGTACCCGGCGCTGAAGGGCGGCACCACCTACGGCTTTGCGCCCACGGATTTCATCCAGCGCCCGGTGGTCTGGTTCGAGACGATCTCAAAATATCGCGCTACGGCGACGGCCGCGCCCAACTTCGCCTATGAGTACTGCCTGCGGGCCGGCAGGGTCGCCAAGGAGAGCCTGGAGGGCTGCGATCTCAGCTCGCTGCATGTGCTGATGGTTGCGGCGGAGCCCGTGAAGGCGGAGACGTATACGCGCTTTCTGGAGGCGTTTCAGCCTTACGGGCTGCGGTCCGAGAGCTTTTATGCGGCGTACGGTCTGGCGGAAAACACGCTTGCCGTCTCCATGGGCGGACGCAAGATCGTTTCTGTCAACAAACAGGCGCTGGCGCTGGGCCAGGCTCGCATGACCGCGGAGGTCTCCGAGATCGGCGCCTCCACGCAGGTTGTCAGTTGCGGAAGGCCGCTGCCCGGCCTGGACGTACGCATCGTGGATCCGGAGCGGCACGATACGCTGCCCACGGGGAGCATCGGCGAGATCTGGATTGCCGGCAGCGGCAAATGTTTGGGGTATTGGGACAATCCACAGCTGACGCTGAAACAGTTTCGCGCGCGCCTGGTGGATGACACACCGTACGATGACGGCTTTTTGCGGACCGGCGACATGGGTTTTCTGCATGACGGCGAGTTGTTCGTGTGCGGCCGGATCAAGGACATGATCATCCTGCGCGGGCAGAACTATTACCCGCAGGACATTGAAAGCATCGTGGAGCGGGCGTCCAGCCTGATTCGGGCGCATTGCGTTGCGGCTTTTCAGATCAACGAGGACAGCGAGCCGGCGCTTGCCATTGTGGCGGAGGTGAAGAACTCGCAGGCGCTGCCGGAGGCGCGGCAGCTGGCGACCGCGGTCCGCAATTTTCTGAATGTGGAGGTGGCGCTGATCTCGTTTATCGCGCCGCGTGCGATTCCGCGAACCAGTTCCGGCAAGATCATGCGCCATAAGACGAAGCAGATGTGGCTGGACGGCCAGTTCACCGTGCTGTCGGAGTTTTCCCGCGAAAAGGATGCGGGCGCCACTGCCAGTTCCGAGACGCAATCTTCATTCGATGTATTGAAGGCCAGGTATAACCTCACCGGCAATGAGTCCTACAATGTCATCGAAGCCGGTCTGGATTCGCTGGATCTGGTGGTCTTCATGCACGAGATCCGGGAGCTGCTGAAGAACAAGGGCGCCGAGATGCTGGCGAGGCAGGTGGACATCGGCGTCATCCAGCGCGTCAGCGTGGCGGAGCTGTTCCAACTGGCTGAACACCTGGAGACGGCACCGGAGGAGGCGCTGGAGCACCTGCGGCTTTCGTTGGCTTCCTTCCGCGAAGAGCAACGCGCCGAAGAGAAGGAGATGATGAGCAAGGATCGAACGCTGACCTTCGATCCTCCTCGGCCGTTAGCCTTGCCCGCGGTGCCGGTGCTGAAGGATGTACTGCTGACCGGCGGTACAGGCTTCATCGGGCCATTCCTGATGAAGAGTCTGCTGGAGCAGACGAGCGCGACGATCCATGTTCTGGTGCGATCCTCGGATGAAGAACAGGGCCGGCAGCGACTGAGGGCGGCGATGGAGTCGATGGGGCCGTGCAGCCCGGCGCTGCTGCAGATGTTTGAAGCACGCGTTCTGCCGCTGTGCGGTGATTTGGGACAGCCGAGCCTGGGGCTGACGAAGCAGACCTGGGACTTCCTCGCAAACAGCGTGGATACGGTTTTTCACAACGGCGCGACGGTGAACTACCTGTTCAATTACGACCGGATGCGCGATGCAAACGTGCTGGGGACCAATGAGGTGCTGCGGCTGGCGTTTGAAGGGCGGCCAAAGGAATTCAACTACGTTTCGACGACGTTTGTGTTTGGCTGGGCGGTGAAGAGCGTCCTTTGGGAGACCGATCAGAACCAGGATATGGAGCTGCTTGATTTCGGCTACAGCCAGACCAAATGGGTAGCCGAGCAGGTGGTGGCCGACGCCCGCGAAAAAGGGCTTTCGACGCGGATCTTCCGGCCGGCGCTTGTTAGTCCGTCGGTGCTGGGCGGGGGCAACAACTTCGACATTGCGGTGCGCCTGGTGGCCTTCATGGTCAACCACGGCATCGGTGTGGATGCCTTGAATCAGGTGAGCTTCGTCCCGGCCGATATTGTGGCCAACAACATCGTCGCGATTGCCACCAGCAAGGGAACCGCGAACCAGACCTACCATGTGGTGCGGGACGATTATGCCAACATGCTGGACATCACGGATTTGATCACCAAGCTGACGGGCCGGCAGTTTGAGATTTTCGGCCTGCCCGACTTCGTTCCGGAGCTGATCCGCCGATGCCGTAAGGAAGATCTGTTATTTCCGCTGCTGGACTTTCTTGTGGGCTCGGTGGACAACATCTCGTCGATGGAATTCAAGCGCTACGATAATTCTTCCTATCAGGCGGCGCGGGACGCTTCCGCGTGGGGCAAGGCGGATCCATCGCTCGATGACACGGTGAGCGGCATCCTGAAGTTCATGAACCGCAAGGGGATTATCTCGGTGGCACCGCGCCAGGTTGACATCGTTGCGGCTGTCCAGACGCAGAATGCCTGATGTGTGTCGTTGCCTTATTATGATTCGCCGAGGGAATCACAACAAGGGTTCTACATTCTGTAGCTATGAATCTGTAGCCATGAATCTGTAGCTATGAAGTAAAGCGCCGGCGGCTAGCCGCCGGCGCTTCTGCTTGACCTTCGCTACTGCTTTTGAAAGGCCAAAGTTTCAGACACGTGCTGGCCGGTTTCGAGCGTCCCTTTGCTGGTCAGGGTCAACGTCCGACCGTCCGCCGAGACGACCCACCTGTCTTTTTGCGTCACCTGGTTGTCCCGCCGGTACGTTGCGTCCACGGTGCGGGGATCGGCCAGGGCCTGCTGCACGGTGTCGTTGCGCGAGTTCTGCAGATCGTACGGCTTGCCGTCGAGGCTGCCGGTGAAGCTGCCGTCGCCGGAGAAGTGAACGGCGTCGGCGCCTGCCGGCTCGATCCTGAGCACCATGCCCTGGCGCAGACGAGTCTTGCTCAGGTTCTCCGTCCACTGCCCGGCAAACAGATTTCCCGGCACGACGGCGCCGCTTCGCTCCCACACGGTGACCTGGTCCGGCTTATTCGGATTTGTGGTCCGGATGGTGAGTTCTTTCCCGTCGTTCGAGATCGATTCGCGCACGGTGGCGACGAGAGCGCCGTCTTTCTCTTCCTTCACTTCGGACTGCCGTTTGTTGATTCTGTGGAGCTCAATCTGATTGAACGCCGGATTGCCCACAACGGACGTTCCATGTCCGTCCGAGCGCGCCGTCACGTCGAGATGCACCTCACCGGCCATGACGAGATGCACACCGTTGGGCACAGGCGTAACGGAAAGTGTGTCCGCCGGATCCATGGTGGATTGTGCGGAGACAAGCGTCCAAGACCCGATACGGGGATCGGCATTGCCTGACGGCAGGGCAGCAGCCAGGGCGAGGATCGCGATGAGGCGCATTACTTCTCCTTGATGTGGCATGTGAACGGATGTGGCGGGTGAACGGTATGTGGGGGAACGACACCAATCTAGCAGATAGCCGGAGTCCGTTTCTCACTGTCGGCGCATGTGACATGATCAGTCTATGGATGTGCGCCGGTTCTGGGTGGCTCTGGTTGTTCTTGTCGCCGTGCTTGCGCTGCTGCCTTTTTCCTTCCATAGCGAGCGTCACCTGGAGACAGCGACCCGCGTGGAGGGCAGCCAGGCCGAGTTGGTCAACCAGGAGTTGAGCCAGGGGTTCCATTCGCCGTTTGTGGACCGCGTGGCTCTGGTCGTGCAGGGGCTTCCGCCGGCGAATACAGACGCGGGGGCCGCGCCCCTTGCGACGATTGCCGCTGCTTTACGGCAGGAGCCGGGCGTCGCCGGCGTGGTCTCTTACGGCGAGCTGCGCGACCCGATCTTTCTGGGCAAGGGAGGAGAGACCTTCCTCTCTGTCGGGCTCTCCTCGGAGAGCGGCCCGGCTGAGTCGGTCGTGCCGCGGCTGCACGCATTGGAACACTCGCTTGAGACCCAGCTGCGTGCCCGTTACCCGGCGGTCAAGCTCACACTGACGGGTGAGACGCCGCTGAACTTCGACATACGTAAGGCCAGTGCCGATGACGTACGCCGCGGTGAGAGCTTGGTAATTCCGGTTACGCTCGCGCTGCTGCTGGTTGCCTTCGGCAGCCTGGTGGCGGCGCTGATTCCGCTGGCTGTGGGTCAGCTGGCGATTGCTACCACGCTGGCCATCGCCGGTTTCCTCGCCGAACGCTTTCACTTGTCGATTCTGGTGCAAAATCTGGCCACCATGCTGGGACTAGGCCTGGGCATCGACTACGCGCTGCTGATGGTCAGCCGCTTCCGTGAGGCGATCGCTGCCGGGCATGACGGCCCTGCGGCTGCGAACCTCGCCGCGCGCCAGGCCGGCCGCACGCTGCTGATCTCTGCTTCCACGGTGGCCATCGGATTTCTTGCGCTGCTGATTGTGCCCATCAGCGAGATCCGGTCCATCGGCCTTGCGGGCTGCCTGGTAGCGGGCACAAGCGTGCTGCTGACCAATACGCTCGTGCCGGCCGTGCTGTCGTGGCTGGGGCCGCGGATCGACCTTGGCCGTATGCCGTTTACGCCGAAGCTCGATGCCGACCGGAGCGCGCGGACGGGAGACCGTTGGCGGGGCTGGGGAAGGATCGTGGTGGCGCATCCCTGGCGGGCGATTCTGCTGGCCGGGGCGCCTCTGCTGCTGCTCGCCTGGCAGGCCACCAGACTGGATACCAGCGTTCCCCAGGGCGACTGGCTGCCGCCGGCCGCGGAGTCTGTACAGGCGCTGCATACCTTGGAACACATGGACCGGGCCGGTGTGGTGCAGTCCCTGCGCGTGTTGATCACGCTGCCTCAGGACTCGATTGCGCATACCGATGCGGGTTGGAACACGATCGATACGCTTTCCAAGCGGCTGGCGAGCGATCCCCGCTGCCAGCGGGTGATCTCCATCACAACGGTGGCCGCCGGCAACCGGTCCATGCTGACGGAGCTTTCCCGCGAGACGCGGCGCACCTTTCTGAGCGCGGACGGCCGCACGGCGCTGCTGGAGGTGCTGCCCACCGGGGCCGTCACGCTGCGGCAGCAGGTGGACTGGGTGCGTGAACTGCGAAGGACCGGCGCGGCGGGGCTGACCGGCGTACCCGGATCCACGCTGCTCATCGGCGGCATTCCGGCCCTGAACGCGGATTATCAGACGATTGTGAAGCAGAGCTTCGCGAAGGTGACGGCACTGGTGGTCGGCGGAACGCTGCTGGCACTTTTGCTCGGGTTCCGGTCGCTGGTGGCTCCCGTGAAGGCGATTGCACTAAATCTGCTTTCGGTGATGGCGTCCTTCGGCGCGCTGGTGCTGGTGTTTCAGGATGGGCATCTGAGCCGGTTTCTCGGGGTGCGCGAGGCCACCGGGAGCATTTTTCCCCTGGTGCCGATTGTCGCCTTTGCCATCGTCTTCGGACTCAGCATGGACTACGAGGTGTTTCTTGTAGCGAGGGTGCGTGAGGCGCGCAACAGTGGATTCGGCGAAGCGGACGCCATCACGGAGGGCCTTGCGCGGACCGCCGGGCTGATCACCAGCGCCGCGGCCATCATGATTGCTGTCTTTGCGGCATTCACCGTTGGCGATTTTCTGGTGGTGAAGATGATCGGCTTCACGCTGGCGGTAGCGGTCCTCATCGATGCGACGCTGGTGCGCATGGTGATCGGCCCGGCGCTGCTGCGCGTGGCGGGCGACTGGAACTGGTGGCCCGGCGGACTTGTCAGAACCTCAACGGCCAGCGTGGAACGGTAGATAGCCGCACATTGAATGGAGTCCCTGGAAGCCTGGACGGCTACCGCCGGCGTGTGTCGGACCGCTTCTTCGGCTCAAGGTCGAAGTTGCCCGGCTTACCCTCGGCCCCCCGTCATACGTCTTTTGCCGTAGTTACGACTACAGCTTTGGTGCCCGGGCTATGTTGGCGGGACAACAGACCCCGCCTCTGCCGCTGCGGATACTTGCCACAGAGTCGACGACCTTGATCATTCTTTCTGAGCACATCAAGGTCGTCGCTCCCGTGGCCTCGGCCCGCGGCGGTGAGTTGCTTAGGTAGCGCAGAGGCTCTTGATGAGAGCCCTATTTATACAGCGCATCGAAGTAGCCTTTTACCGTGGCATAGCACTCGCAGGCGGCGGCTTCGAGGTTCGCACGATCCACAATGAGCACCTGACCCCGGACATATTGGATGAGTCCCTGGTTCTGCAGCCGGCTGGCGCTTTGGCTGACGGAGGGCCGCGTTGCGCCCAGCATCTGGCCCAGGAACTCCTGGGTCAGGGGGATTAAGGGTTGGCCGATGCAGTCCCCTACCATCAGCAGCCAACGGGCAAGCCGCGCATCGATGTCGTGGAAGCGGATGCAGGCCGCGATCTGGCGAAGAACGAGGGCTTCATACTGCACGAACTCCAGAACGCGGGTGCGGATGTCCTCGTTGCGTTCCACCAGGTCGTGCAGCGTGGAGAGCTTCAGCTGCAGACCGGTTCCGGCGATCTGCATGAAGCAACTGGAGGGGGATCGGAGCGGTCCGAGCAGGTAATGCGCCGCGGCAAAGCCTTCGCAGCCGATCAGGCCGACTTCGAGCGCGTCGCCGGAGGCCAGGCCGGTCACCACAGAGGCGAGGCCCGAGGTGATGAAGCAGACATGGTCGGGCCTCCCGTCCGCCGCGTACAGCAATTTGCGTGCGGGGAGGGCGACCTCGCGCAGATGGGGTAACAGTTCCGCACGCGCCGCAGGGTGCAGAGCGGCCAAGAAGCGATTGTCATCGTGAGAGGGCACGGCAAGTAAGCTCCCATCTTCCGCAGGAGTTGGAGTAAACCTGGCTCGCGGTTTCGGCCCGATTCAGCCTAAATCCTACTCCCCGCAGACCACGCTATCGGGTGGAGGGTGCCACTGCGAGCGGTATCGCTATGCTGATAGAGGTAATTTCAGTGCAGGAGCATTCCTTATGAAAAACACATGGACACGGGGCAGATTCGGGTGCGGGCCGATCGCTTGGAAAAGCGGAGGCAAGGGGTTGGTTGGCGCATTGGCGCTTCTTCTGATGTTGATTGGGCCTGCAGGCGCGCAGGGAATGACGGGAGATGGGCGGCCGTTGCGCGTGGCCGTGGTGGGGCTGGTGCATCAGCACGTGCTGGGCTTTCTGCCGCAGCTGGCGAAGCATCCGGAGATCCAGCTGGTTGGGATCGAAGAGCCGGATCAGGTGCTGGCTGACAGGTATCAGAAGCAGTTTCACCTGGATTCCTCCCTGTTTTACACCGACGTAAACACGATGTTGGATAAGGTACACCCGCAGGCGGTGCTGGTCTACACAGCCATCGGCGACCATCGGCGTGTCATTGAAGCGGCAGCCTCGCGCGGTGTGAGCGTGATGGTGGAAAAGCCGTTGACGATCTCCCTGGACGACGCCCTGGCCATTCGAAGGACGGCGAACGAGCACCACGTACACGTGCTGACGAACTATGAGACGACCTGGTATGCGAGCAATCGTGCGGCGTATGACGATCTGCAGAACGGCGAGCTCGGCACGCTGCGCAAGGTGATTGTCCGCGATGGGCACCAGGGTCCAAAGGAGATCGGGGTGGGCCCGGAGTTTCTGAACTGGCTTACCGATCCGAACAAAGATGGCGCGGGAGCTCTCTATGATTTTGGCTGCTACGGTGTGGATCTGATGACCTGGATGACCCATGGGGCAACGCCGCTGAGCGTCACGGCGGAGGCGCAGACGGACAAGCCGGCGATCTACCCCCATGTGGATGACGATTCGGCGATTGTGTTGCGCTATCCCGGAGCCCAGGCGGTGGTGCTCGGCTCCTGGAACTGGACCTTCGCTGTAAAGAACATGGAGGTCTACGGCACGAAGGGAACCGCCTTCACCGATGCCGCCGACAAAATCCGTGTGCGGTTGAGCGAGGCGGATACGGATCCGGCCTTGACGACGGCCCCGCCGCTGGAAGGGCCGCAGAGCGGTTCGATCGCGTACCTTGTGGCCGTGATGAACGGGCAGCTGGAGTCCAAGGGCGACCTGTCTGCCTTGGATACCAACGTGATCGTGATGCAGATTCTGGATGCGGCGCGGACCTCGGCACGGACGGGCAAGACGGTTGCGCTTCAGCCGTTGCCGCGGTAGGAGCAAAGGCAGGTTTCCTACGGGATATTAACGATTCGGGATTACGGATTCGGGGATTCGGGGTTACGGATTTGGGTTTTCGGATTTGGGATTACGAATTGGGGTCTACCAGGCGCGGGACCAGTTCGGTCCCGCCTGGCCTTCATTGCGCAGACGAGCGTCCACGCCGGCGTGGTGCTCGATGAGGCGGCCGTAAAGCCAGAGCAGATCGGACAGGCGGTTCAGGTAGACGAGCGGCGCGGTGGGCAGGCTCCTGTCGGCTTCGTGCAGGCGCACGGCGCAGCGTTCGGCGCGGCGGCAGACGGTGCGGGCTACCTCGTAGTGGGCTGATTCGGGGTGTGCGCCGGGCAGGGACCAGTCGGCGAGAAGACCTTCGACGGCCTCGATGGCGTGGATCTGGCCGGTGAGTTCATCTATGTCCCTTGCCGTGACGTCGGGTTTGGTACCCTCCTTGCCGGCCGGCCTGGATAACGCGGCACCGACACGAAAGAGCGTGCGCTGAATGGCTTCCGTGCGCTTCCCGAGCTCGGGATCGCTGCAGTGGTTGCGAGCGACGCCGAGAAAAGTGTTGAGTTCGTCGACGGTACCGTAGGCTTCGACGCGGAGGTCTGCCTTGGAGACGCGCTGGCCCCCGATCAATGCGGTGCTGCCGTCGTCGCCGGTCTGGGTGGCTATGCTCATACTGCTCAGGGTACAGGCTTGCGCACAGCCTCCCAGGAGCGAAGGGCAGCCGGAGTTCAGTGCGGCAAAGATTTTGTGCCGGTGATGGTGAACTCAGCGGTTTGCGCGGGCGAGGGCAGGCGCGGATCACCCGGCTGCCCTCCGCCCACCGCGAGGCTGTACCGGCCGGCCTGCACAGAGCGGGTACCCTCCGCGTCGACCTCGGAGAGCTGCCGTGCGTCCAGCGTGAAGCGGACGTGCTCCGTCTGACCGGGCGCGAGATGGAGACGATGGACGCCTTCAAGCTGGATGCGTGGCGAGAGGCCCGCATTGCCGCCCGATGGGGGCGTGAGATAGAGCTCGGCGACCTCGCTGCCTTCCAGATTGCCCGTGTTGCGGACATCCGCTTCCACCGTCAGGGCATCGCCGGCGCTTAGCGTGGCCGAGGAAAGCTTCAGCCCGGAGTAGGCGAAGGTGGTGTAACTGAGACCGTAGCCGAAGCTGTAGAGCGGCTTTCCGGTGAAGTAGCGGTAGGTGCGGTTCCGCATGGAGTAGTCGCCGAAGGGCGGCAGGTCGGAGTCCGCGGTGTAGAAGGTGAGCGGCAGACGACCGGAGGGATTGTTGGCGCCGAGCAGGGTATCGGCAATCGCCTTTCCGCCTGTCTCGCCGGGGTACCAGGCTTCGAGAACGGCGTTAGCGTGTTTGTCGGCAAAGTTCACGGCCAGTGCCGAGCCATTCAGGAGAACGACGACCAGCGGCTTGCCCGTGGCGGCGAGCTGCTCCAGCAGTTGCTCCTGGGAGGCGGGCAGGCCGAGATCGGTGCGGTCGCCGCCGCTGAACCCGGGCAGCTTCACGGGCATCTCTTCGCCCTCAAGGTCGGAGGAGAGGCCGAGCATGGCGACCACGAGATCAGCTTTTGCCGCCACCGCCAGAGCCGCGGGGAGCAGATCGCCGGCAGTCGGTGTCCAGTTCAGCGTGACACCCGATCCCTGGGAGTCACTTTTGCGGATGAAATCGATCTCGATGGCGTGTTGTTGGCCGGCGGCGAAGCTCACGGTGAAGTGCAGCGGCCTTTGCTCCGGCTCTACCGGCAGGCCTGTGTACTCGTCGTTGACGACGGGGGTTGCTGTTGCCGGGGGCGGGGGCGGCGCCGAGGCGGCTGTCTCCTGGCCATCGATGAGTATCTTGAAGCTCTGCTGGGTGATGCAATCCCCGCAGCCGGCGTTCAGCGTGAAGGCATAGCTTCCGGGCTGCGGAGCGCCGAGCGTTCCTGTCCAGCGCACGGCGAAGCCCTTGGGGGCGGAGTTGCCGGGCTGGTTGCCGGGCTGGTTGCCGGGCAAGGGGTTCACCCCGTTCCAGTCGAAGTTGATCTGGGGATCGACCCCGGATTTGACGGGGCGGCCCTCCAGGTGGGGTCCGGCGAAGTACTCCGCGTGCAGGCCCATCTCCGGAGAGCCCTGCGCAGGGTGCAGCATGGTGCGCGGTACGGGCAGAGAGAAGCCGTCCACAAGCGGCGCACCCTGGGCGTAGAGGATGCGCGTGCCGGGCATCGCGGCGCGCAGGGCATCGACCGGCAGAACGGGATCATGGGGCGTGCCGTAGTAGTTGCCTTCGAGCGAGGCGAGAAGGGCGGCGTTCGGTCCCACCACGGCCACGGCCTTGCCCTTCGCAGGCTGAAGCGGGAGGATGCCGTCGTTCTTTAGCAGCACCATGGATTCCTCGGCGGCGCGGCGGGCGACGACGACGTTTGCCGGCGAATGCACGGCGCTGAACGGAATCCGGGCGTAGGCGACCTTTGCTTTCGGATCGAAGAGACCGAGGCGGATGCGGGCTTCGAAGAGACGTTCCAGGCTGCGATCGATATCAGCCTCCTGAACCAGCCCCTCGTGCACGGCTTCGCCGAGATGGCCGTAGGTTCCGCCGCAGTTTGTGTCGGTGCCGGCGAGCAGGGCATCGCGGTCGGCGTGTTCGGCGTCGGGCTCGGTCCGGTGGGTGTTGGGTTGGAAGAAGTCGTCGATGGCACCGCAATCGGAGGTGACGAAGCCTTTGAAGTGCCAGTTCGTCCGCAGAATGTCCGTGAGCAAGAGCTTGCTGCCGCAGGCGGGCAGGCCGTCGACGGCGTTATAGGAGCACATGATGGAGTCGGCCTTCGCGTCCACGATGGCGGTGCGGAACTGGGGGAGATAGGTGTCCCAGAGATCGTGCGGTGAGGGATCCACGTTGAACTTGTGGCGCAGGCTTTCCGGGCCGGAGTGCACGGCGAAGTGCTTGGGCGTGGCGATAACCTTCAGATACTTCGGATCATCGCCCTGGAGACCCTGGATGAAGTTTTTGCCCAGCTGTCCGGTGAGATAGGGGTCCTCGCCGTAGGTCTCCTGACCGCGGCCCCAGCGCGGATCGCGAAAGATGTTGATGTTGGGCGACCAGAAGGTGAGGCCGAAGTAGATGCCGTGATTGCCGTGCGCGAGTGCCTCGTTGTTCCTGGCGCGGCCTTCGGTGGCGATGACGTCGCCGATGGCATGCAGCAGCTGCGGGTCCCAGGTAGCGGCCATGCCGATCGCCTGGGGAAACATGGTCGCGTAGCCGGAGCGCGCAACGCCATGCAGGGCCTCATTCCAGTAGTTGTAGGCGGGGACGTCAAGGCGCGGAACGGCTCGCGCGGCGCTGACCATCTGCGAGACTTTCTCCTCCAGCGTCATGCGCGCGACGAGATCGTGGGCACGCCGTTCCGGGGTGAGTGCAGGATTCTGATATGGCAACGGGGCGCGCTGTGCCGAGGCCAGCGAAGCGAACGCGGTTACCAGAAGAAAGGGAAAGCATGGAGGGGCGAAACGCATCGAAAGGCTCCCGGACCGAAGGCGCCACGAGGTTGTGCCCGGGCATTGACGGGCAAGTTCCTATGTTTCGCCGTGATGACTCCGGGAATGTACCTAGTCTGTACTTTGCATGTCAAGAAGGTAGTCTGCACAGAGCGTAACGGGCCGGCTTTCGGCGCGGTTCCGGGCTGTCCGTGACCTCCAGAGCAGGCGGCTTGCCTGCGCCCTGGACAGGACCGCAGCCGATGGGAGCGGTAAGGAGAGGCAATGTACCTGCGGGGTCTTCGGCGCGGCGAAGTCGATCGGCTGTATGCCCTGGATGTTCTTTGCTTTGAGGAGCCCTTTCGCTTTTCCCGGGCCGCCATGCGCCGCTTCGCGGGCGCGGCGAACGCCCTTGTGCGGATCGCGGTTGAAGCAGGCGGAGAAGAAGAGACCGAGACGTTGCTGGGCTTCGGCATAGTACACCTGGAACCTGCGTCAGCCGGTCTGACAGGCTACGTGGTGACGCTGGACGTCGATCCCGGCGCCCGGGGGAAGGGTGTCGCGACCCGGCTCATGACGGCGTTGGAGTGTGCCGCAGCCGAGGCCGGGGCGGCCTCCATGGCGCTGCATGTCTTCCGCGGCAACCCGGCAGCGATTGCGCTGTACGGGAAGCTTGGCTATGAGTTTATTGAAACCGTTTCCGACTTTTACGGTCCCGGCCTCCATGCGCTGGAGTGCCGGCGAAGGCTGCGCGGTGCGGACACGGCGGGCCGGATGGATCCGGCGAGGAAGGACTACACGGAGGAAGGGCCAGAGCGTCGTAGCGGCGATTGAACTGCAGAATGGCCGCCCACTCGCCATCGCGATCGTCCTGCCAGACGATGCGGCCGCCCAGGATACGCGCGATCTCAGCGGGGGAGAGGTCGCGCTTCTGCCCGTACTCGCGGCCGCGTCTCGAGTTCGGGTGCGTGAGCAGGTACTGGCGGTAGGCGGGGGTGACGTAGTGGGTCGTAAAGACGAGCGCCGTGTCGAACTTGCCTGGTTCCTGCGCCATCCTCCCAATCTCGGCGGGTGAGAAGTTCTCGATGGAAACGACTTTGAAGCGGTGCTGGGTATAGCCGAGCTCGGGCCGGAAGAGCTCGGCGGCGGCGGGCCATGCGGTCAACACGGTGGCGTCCGGCGCGTGCTGTTGCAGCCAGGCGATGGCCTCCTGATGCACGACGATCATGTCGCGGTAGGTGAGGTTATCCTCAGGCGCGAAGTAGGTGGGTGGATTGATCCAGAGCCCGCTAAGAAACGCGGCCGCCGTCAGCGCGGCCAAGCCGAGCCAGTACACCGTGCGTTCCCACCAGAGGCTGACGGCGACGAGCAGCAGCAACGGGTAGACCGGCAGAAGGTAGCGCGTGAGCAGCGCGCCTCCGAGTACGGAAAAAGCGATCCAGTTAACGGTAACGAGAACAGCGATGCAGGCGAGAACCTGCGGAGGGAGCCTGCGTCTCGTCAGCCCGGCTTGGCGCGGCAGCAGCAGGCAGGCTGCGGCCAGGAGCAGGGGCAGCCAAATCGAGCGCTGCCAGAAAAGGTGCATGGCACGATAGCCGAAAGAGGTAAGCAGGTGCCGGAACGTCAGGTTGGCCGTGGCGTTATAGCGCAGGTACTCAGGATTGCCAAAGGTGAAGCCCGTCTTCCAGCGGTGGTAGGCGAACCACACAGCGAGCACGGGTACCGGGCTGCAGAGCGCAAGGAGCCAACGCCAGGCGTTCGGTCTCTCCGCTGCCTCTCCACTCCGAAGCCGCGCAGCAAGAAACAGGGCCAGGCCCACCGGCTGCACCACCGCGGTCTCCTTCGCCAGCACGGAGAGGCAAAAGAAGGCGGCGGCCCAGAGCAGGCGATCGGCACTGCTGCGCGAGGGAGGCGTGCGTTGCCCGTGGTTGCCGTCGAGCTCCGGCGCGGTCAGAAACGCAGCAAAGCCGGCGAGCGTGAAGGCGGCGGCGAAGATGTCCGCATGCGCCAGGCTGCTCTGCGCATACCAGATGGGATAGACCGCCGTGAGCGCTGTGACGACAAGTGCGGGACCGAGGCTGAGGAGACGTTTGGCGAGCTCAAAGACCGCCAGAAGACCGCCCGCCGCAAAGGCGCAGGCCACAAGACGGGTGACCAGGATGTGGAAACCGAACAGACGCCAAGCAAGGCCGAGAACGATGCTGGGCAGCGGCGGATGGGCGTTGGTGAATTCGGGGATGAGCGTCCAGCGATGAAAAAAATCCAGCGCGGCGGGAACGTAGTAGCCGCCTTCGTCCCAGAAGTAGGGCAGATGGAGCAGCGACAGGTGCCCCAGCGCGACGGCGGCGAAGAGCAGGAGATAGAGGACAGGAGTAAGGCCGGGCCGAAGGCGGCCCGGTCTGCACGAGGAGGGGAACACCGGTTAGTGAACGGGGCTGGGGCCGGGAACGGCACGGGGGCCGCCCTGCTGCTGCGGCGCGTCCAGGGAGATCTGACCGAAGGCGGCCTCATACTGCGCAAGGTTCTGCGACAGAATGGCGTGCAGCGCCTTGGCCTGCTGGGGGCTGATGTAGATGCCCTGGAAATTGTTTACCTCCACCGCATCCGCGGCGGTGGGCTCAAGCGTTCCAAAGACGAGGAGGAAATCCCAGACGGAAAGGCGAACCTGCACGCTGTTGGCGTAGGTGTCGCGGTAGTCGGGGGTCTTCGTCAGGGTGACGCGGGTGTTGTCGGGCTGCGTAAAGGTCTGGCTATTTTCGCTCATCGCTACTTTCTAAGGGTATTTCTTGGTGCGGAAGGGGGGACTCGAACCCCCACGCCGAAGCACAGGCTTCTAAGACCTGCGTGTCTGCCATTTCACCACTTCCGCTTCAGCCCCCAGCGTAGCCCCGAACCGGGCTCGGAGGCAATTCCCGAAGTGGAACTTGTTTGTGAGCAAAGAACGATTTCTCGCTGATGGAGACCGCCGATCCGGCCGTTTACGTCTTAGGCAGCAAGAGTTGTAGGGTCTCGGGTCAGTTTGGGGACTTGCGACCGGGACAGATCTGAATGCATCATATGCATGGAACTTGATAGAAAGGCGCTCAACATGCCGAATGAGTTTGTAAGTGTCATCCGCCCTTCCGAGGGCAAAGTAATTTCGGGCGAGGGCCGCGGCCATTCGTATCCGGTTCTGCCCGTTCGAGATACGGTGCTGTTTCCGCACCAGGTCCTGCCGTTGACGGTGGGCCGTGAAAGCTCCATTCAGCTGATTCAGTCGCTGGGCGAGGACAAGACGATTCTGGTGGTGGCACAGCGCGATGCGCGCCAGGACACGCCCGAGAGCGGAGATCTACATGAGGTCGGCACCCGGGCGACCGTGCACAAAGTCGTAAAGATGCCGAACCAGAGTTTATTCGTGTTTACGGAAGGAACGGAGCGGGTGCGTCTGGGATCATTTACGCAGACACAGCCTTATCTGACCGCCGAGGCCGAACCCATGGAGGAGATCAGCGCGGAGGTTTCGCCGGAGCTGGAGGCGCTGCAGCGGAATGTGCTGGCGCAGTTCCAGGAGGTTGTGACCTCCTCTTCGACGCTTTCAGACGATCTGCAGACGATCGCGATCAACATCGACGAGCCGTCGCGGCTGACGGATTTCATCGCTTCCAACCTTCCTTTCCTGACCACGGGTGAGAAGCAGGAGCTGCTGGAGACCACCGATTTGAAGGTGCGGCTGGAGAAACTGAATGCGCAGCTCGCCAAGGAGCTTGAGGTGCAGCAGCTGCGCAACAAGATCCAGAGCGAGGTGCAGGACTCGGTGCAGCAGTCGCAGCGGGATTACTACCTGCGCGAGCAGATGAAGGCGATTCAGAAGGAGCTTGGCGACCAGGACGACACGCAAAAGGACATCTCCGAGTTGCGCGAAAAGATCGAGTCGGCCGGGATGCCGGACGAGACCAAGAAGGATGCGCTGAAGGAGCTTGGGCGGCTGAGCCGCATGAATCCGGCGGCGGCGGATTACTCACTTACGCGGAACTATGTGGAATGGCTCGCGGTGCTGCCATGGGGCAAGAGTTCTTCGGAGGCGGTGGACATTCGCAAGGCAAAGGAGGTTCTGGATGCGGATCATTATGGCCTGAAGAAGGTGAAAGACCGCATTTTGGACTACCTCAGCGTGCGCCGTTTGAAGCCGGACATGAAGGGACCGATCCTGTGCTTCGTCGGACCTCCGGGTGTGGGTAAAACGTCGCTGGGCCGCTCGATCGCGAAGGCGCTGGGGCGCAAGTTTTCACGGATTTCGCTGGGCGGTATGCATGATGAGGCGGAGATTCGTGGGCATCGCCGGACCTATATTGGAGCTCTGCCCGGGCAAATTATCCAGCACCTGAAGCGGGTCGAGGTGAACGATCCGGTGTTCATGCTGGATGAGATCGACAAACTGGGCCGCGATTTCCGGGGAGATCCGGCATCGGCATTGCTAGAGACGCTCGACCCGGAGCAGAACAACACTTTCCGCGATAACTACCTCGATCAGCCCTTCGATCTGAGCAAGGTGTTGTTCATCTGCACGGCCAACCAGCTGGACACCATTCCGGCGCCGCTGCTCGACCGCATGGAGATTATTGAACTCACCGGGTATACCGAGGAGGAGAAGGTCGCGATTGCGGAGCGTTACCTGGTGCCACGGCAGATCAAGGAGAACGGTCTGGAGCCGGAGGTTCTAGAGATTCCGACGGAGTCTGTGGGGATGATCGCGCGGCATTACACGCGGGAGGCGGGCGTCCGGCGGTTGGAGCAGCTGATCGGCACGGTAGCGCGCAAAACGGCACGGCGCGTCGCTGAGGGTGAGCTGCATCCGGAAAACGGCGAAAAGCTTGTCGTCAATCCGGAGGTGATTCATGACTTCCTGGGCGGCATCAAGGTTCGCGTGGATACGGAGATCGCGGAGCGCACCAAGCGCGCCGGGGTAGCCGTGGGGCTGGCCTGGACACCGGTCGGAGGTGACGTGTTGTTCATCGAAGCCAACCGGATGAAGGGCAAGGGCGGCTTTTCCATTACCGGGCAGATCGGCGATGTGATGAAGGAGTCCATGCAGGCGGCGCTGACGTGGGTGCGCTCCAATGCGGTGGATCTCGGGCTGGATGAGGATGTGCTGAAGGATATCGATTTGCACATTCACGTACCGGCAGGAGCCATTCCGAAGGACGGACCCAGCGCCGGCGTAACGATGGCGACGGCGATCGTCAGCCTGTTGACCGATACACCGGTGCGACCGCTGCTGGCCATGACCGGAGAGATCACGCTGAGCGGCAACGTGCTGCCGGTAGGTGGGATCAAGGAGAAGTTCCTGGCGGCCAAACGCGCCGGGGTGCGGGATGTGATCCTGCCCATCGACGTGAAGGCGAACGTGGAAGAGGATTTGACCCCGGATCAGACTGAGGGCATGACGATTCATTACGCCTCGCGGATCGAAGATGTGCTGATGGTTGCGCTGCCCAAGACGCCGCGGGAGGCTGTGCAGGATGAGGAACTGCGGGAAGAGGTCCTGGCCAGCGTCGCCTAGACCGTGCAAGTCACAATGGAGAAAGCCGGGGCGAAATTGCCCCGGCTTTTTCATCAGGTGAGGAGCGGCTGCAGAAATGCTGAGACTGCCATGAGCAGTCGCGGCCAGGCGGAGGCACTAAACCAGTGACCTTCGCCGGGCAGTAGTTCGGCGCGGTGGATTACCTCTAGCTGCGTCAGTTTGGCGGCAAGGGCTTCAGCGAAGACCACAGGGACGACCGTGTCAACGGCTCCGTGCAGGATCAGGGTTGGCGGAAAACGAACGGTCGCCATGGCGTCAAAGGGCGGAACCAGACCGCCGGAGACGTCGACGATGGCCCGGATGCGAAGGATCTCTGCGGGATCGGTGGAGGCTGAAAGCGTCGCGGCCAGCGCAAGGCCAAGGAAGGCTCCCAGAGAGATGCCCGCGATGATGATGCGGGCGGGATCCACGTCCGGGCGGGCGGCGGCGAAGCGGAGCGCGTCATCGATTGTCTCCAGCCATTGCGGGACGTGCACACCGTCGCGCAGGAGGTCCATGTCGGCGCGTTTGGTACCGGTCCGGTCGAAGTAGTGGGGAGCGTATAGGTGGACGCCTGCCTCCTGCAGGATGGCGGCCAGCTGATTACCCCAGAAGTCGATGTTGCCGCCGGAGCCGTGCAGAAGGAGGATGGCCGGGCGTTTGCGGGAGTTCTGATCCGTACGTGCAACCGGGAGCTCTTGCGCGCTGATCCCGATGCTGTGTCCATGGGAGTTGAAGTTCAAAGTCTGCGGCACACGTCGTTGGATGCGCCGACGTCGGTGCGTCAAGCGGCGCGCTATGCTCAGGATATGGGGCACGGCGCTCTGGACATGGGGCATGGGGTGAGATCGGCAGGTATGTTTTTGCTTCTGGACACGTGCGGCGAACGGGCATCCGTGGCCCTGGTGCAGGCGAACGGCGTCGTGCGGGCACAGAGGGTGCTGGGCGCTCGGGCGGCCTCTACGGGCCTGCTGCAGGCGATCCGGTCGGCTTTAGAGACCGGCGGCGTGCGATTGAGCGAGGTGGACGGGATCGGTGTCGTGAACGGGCCAGGGTCCTTCACCGGGGTGCGCGTAGGTCTGGCGGTGGCGAAGGGTCTTTGTGAGGCGGCGCAGCTGCCGATGGCGGCGGTTTCCCGGCTGGAGGTGCTGGCCGAAGCTGGGCCGGCAGGCGCGTGGTGTGCCTTGAGCGCCGGGCGAGACCAGGTGTATCTGCGATTTGTGCGCGGCGGAGCCGCCGCTGAGCGTCTGGTGCGGGATGAGGATGTGCCGGAGCTCCGTCAGGGAGCACTGCTGGTGGTCGATTCGGCTGAACTTGCGGCCAGACTGGCTGAAGGCGGAGCCGTGCAGCTGGTCAATCTGACGGCGCTTCACGCGCTCGGACCGGTGCTGCGGCGGATGGCGGAGGGTGGATCCGACGTTGGAGTAACCGACGCAAACTACCTGCGGGACGAGGCCACAATCTACCGTAAGACGGGTTTGCCTACGGCGCGGGTGGCCTTAAGTTGAGCGTTCAGGAGGTTGTGGCAGTGCGGCGGGCCGCAGAGGCGGATCTGCCGGCGATCCTGACTCTGGTGAGCTCCTGTGCGGATGCCCCGCGATGGACCGTGGCCGTCTGGCAGGGGTTTGCGGCGGCAGAGACGACCGGAAAGCGCGGCCGGCTTCTGCTTCTCGCGCAGGCAGACGGTGGAGTTTTGTGCGGAGTGCTGGCGGCCACGCTGCTTGATGGGCGTACGGAGCTGGAAGCGGTGCTGGTGGTGCAGTCTTCTCGCCGCCGGGGTATCGGGCGGAAGTTGATCCTGGAATGGTTGAGTTGGGCGCAAGGGGAGGGTGGAATAGAGGCGATGCTCGAGGTGCGCGCCTCCAACACCGCCGCCCTGGCGCTCTACGGCTGCCTTGGATTTGCCGTGCAGGGAAGGCGGCCCGGGTACTATCGCGAACCCCCGAAGGACGCCATTTTGATGGGACGGCAGGTCGGTCCTTCTTGAGCGAAGGCAGCCAGGAATGCTGGCCGGGAAAGGTATAATCGTCGGCGATGGTTCGGGATGGTTTCTTTTACGGATTTGCGCTGGTAGCGGTTGCGGTCATCGTCTGGTTTGGCACGCATTTTGTCGCTTTGACAGCCCTGCCCCTGCTGTTGGCGGCGTTTCTGGTCTGGTTTTTTCGCGATCCACCGCGCACCGTGCCGGCCGGGCCCGGTCTGATCGTCTCGCCGGCGGACGGCAAGGTGGAGGACGCTGAGTGGATCGAGACCACGGCGGGCAGCCGTGTGCGCATCAGCATCTTTCTGAACGTCTTTGACGTGCACGTGAATCGTGTGCCTGTGAGCGGGAAGGTGACGCTGGCGGAGTATCGCGAGGGCCAGTTCCTGAACGCCATGAACTCCGAGTCTGCGGTGCACAATGAGCAAACCCTGGTGACCATCGACACCGGCGAGTTCAGCGTGAGCTTTAAGCAGATCGCCGGCCTGCTGGCGCGCCGCATCCTGTGCAATGTGCGCGAAGGCGACGAGGTGCAGCGCGGTCAGCGCATGGGATTGATTAAATTCGGGTCGCGGGTGGATATTCTGCTGCCGGCCAACGTGGAGCTGAAAGTGCGTTCCGGGCAGCGGGTGAAGGGCGGCAGCTCGGTTCTGGCGGCTATTCTTCCGCCGACGAATGTTGTTCCGCCGGCCAATACCGGTCTTCCGCCAACCAAGACGGGCGAGCAGCTCTGATGACGGGCGCCGCACCGGAGTTTCGACGGCCGGCGGCAAAGCGGGGCATGTACATCCTGCCCTCGCTCTTCACCTGCGGCAACATTGCCGCAGGGTACTATAGTTTTGTCGAGAGTATCCGCGGATCGGCCTCTAACGATCCGGCGGCCTTTGACCGCGCCGCGCTAGCGATTCTGTTTGCGATTGTCTTCGATGGGCTTGACGGACGCATCGCGCGGATGACGAATACCTCCAGCGCCTTCGGTAAAGAGCTGGACTCCCTGGCGGATGTGGTGACCTTTGGCGTGGCGCCGAGCCTGCTGGCCTATCTCTGGGGTGTTCGGCATGTGGTGCCGTGGGCCTCTGCGGCGCTTTCGGCCCGGCTGACGAACCTTGGCCTGGTGATTTGTTTCCTGTTTCTGATCTGCGGGGCGTGCCGGCTGGCGCGGTTCAATATCAGCGTGAACCCGCAGCCGCGGAATCCGGGCCGGCCGGGGCGAAAGTACTTCGTCGGCATGCCCATTCCGGCGGGAGCGGGTGTTGTGGCCGCCGTGATCCACTTTGAAAGCGGCTCGCCGATTCATAATGGCTGGCTTTGCCTTCTCTGGTTGGGCTTGATCGCCTTCGTGGGCTTTCTTATGGTCAGCAGCTGGCGCTTTTGGAGCGGCAAGGAACTGGACCTGAATCAGCGCCGGCCAGGTCGGCTTCTGGCGTTGATTGCCTTGATCGGGTGCCTGCTTGTCTTTGAGTCTGAGTACGCGTTGATGGTTCTAGCGATGCTTTATCTACTGTCGGGTGTCTTCGCGCGGCTGGCCTATTCGTGGCAGCGTCGCAGCGAAGCCAAGTTGGCAGGATCGTAGCCGAATTTCTGAGAAGCGAGTGATTATGCCAAATAAGCAGATGCTTGCCGCGGTGGTCGGCGCAGCGACGGTTCTTGCGAAGGAGCTGCTGGAGGAGCTGAACAACTCCCCCGCCGCGGCCTGGAATATCCGCTTGTTGGATGACGCGGAAGGCGAGGAGGCACAGCTTTCAGCGGCCGGCGATGAGGCTGTTCTGATCCAGCCGTTAAACCGGGAGGCGCTCGAGAAGATGGATTTGATCTTCTTCGCGGGCCAGGGATCGACGGCGCGTGAATTGGTGGGCGCAGCCCGTACCGCCGGGGCGGCCGTGGTGGACCTCACCGGTGCGCTGGAGCAGGAGGCCCACTTTCTGGTGCGCTGCCCCTGGCTGGCGGCTGGACAGCGTCCGGATTTGACGACGGTCGGCATTACGGTGCCGCAACCGGCGGCCGTGATGCTGGCCTTGGCCGCGCAGCGTCTGCAGAAGGTTGGGCTGGTAAGCCTTTCGGCAACGGTGCTTGAGCCCGCCTCGCAGGCGGGAAAGCCCGCGCTGGACGAGTTGCATCAGCAGACGGTGAGTCTGTTGTCCTTTCAAAGTGTTCCGCAAGAGATCTTCGATACGCAGGTTGCATTCAATTTGCAGACGGCGCTCGGCGAGGCCTCCAAGGTGGACTTGGGCGCGGTGGCGGCCACCATTCGCCGGCACCTTGGCCTGATTCTGGGCTCAGAGGCGGCGGCGCGCGTGCATTTTCAACTGGTGCAGGCGCCCGTCTTCCACGGGTATACGCTTTCGGCGCTGGCCCAGCTGCAGGGCGGGGTCGCGGAGCCAAGCGTTCGTGAAACCCTGCACGGCGGCGTGATCCAGGCAGAGGATGAGACAGCCCCGAGCAACACGGCTGTGGTTGAATCGGGAGACGTGCTGCTGACCGTGCGCCCGGACTCCGGAGATGCGGAAGCGAAACTCTGGTGGCTCTGGATGGCTGCCGACAACTTGCGTCTGCACGCGCGGGTCGCCGTAGCCGCGGGGCTGGAACTGGCGGCGCTGCGACCGGTGAACATGATGCAATAGCCTGGGCTGCCGGGGCACGAAACTTGTCCGGAAGCAGGCGGCGGAGGGCGCGAGAATCAGCAAGGGACTGGGCTGGAAGACACTCTCTGCGATACACTTGAAGGTGAGCCGGGATGGTGGAACTGGCAGACGCAGCGGACTCAAAATCCGCCGAGGGCAACCTCGTGGGGGTTCGACCCCCCCTCCCGGCACCATAGTTTCAGCAGGACTTGATGGCCTCCCTGGGGGGCCATCGCTCGTTGTGGGCGATGGCTATACTGAGGGAGTGAGCAAGAACTTCTATATCGAGACCTTTGGCTGCCAGATGAATGCGCATGACTCTGAGAAGGTCGTGGGCACGCTGGAGAGCGAGGGGTATACGCAGGTCTCGGATGAGACGGACGCGGATCTGATTCTGTATAACACCTGCTCCATTCGCGACAAGGCGGAGCAGAAGGTGTTTCACCGGCTGAACGAGTACAAGCGCATGCAAGGCGAAGGCAAGAAGTTTGCCGTGCTGGGCTGCGTGGCGCAGCAGGAAGGGCACAAGATCTTCGAGAAGGCGCCGTACGTGTCGATGGTGGCGGGGTCTTCGTCCTACCGGAACCTACCGGCGATGCTGCAGCGGCTGAAGGCGGGCGAGAGCTGCATTACGGGGCTGGATGACCGGCAGACCGACGAGACCTTCGATACGGAGTTCACCTCGCGCTCCAACCCGCACCGTGGATACATCACCATCATCGAAGGCTGCGATAAGTTTTGCGCCTATTGCGTGGTGCCGTACACGCGCGGCAAGGAGCGCTCGCGCACGTCGGCTTCGGTACTGGCGGAGGCGCAACGGATTGCGGCGCTGGGCTACACGGAGATTCAGCTGCTGGGTCAAAATGTGAACAGCTACGTGGATCCGAGCGGCAAGCGGAGCTTTGCGGAGCTGCTGGTGGCGGTGGGCGAGGTGAGCGGCATCGGGCGGGTGCGATTTACGACGTCCCACCCGCGGCAGTTCACCAAGGACATCGTGGACGCCATTGAGGCGTACCCGCAGCTTTGCAACCATGTGCATCTGCCGGTGCAGTCGGGCTCCAGCAAGACGCTGCGGGGCATGGCGCGGGAGTACACGCGGGAGTGGTACCTGGAGCGGATCGCCTGGATGCATGGGGCCAGGCGGGACATCTCAATTACGTCGGATATGATCGTCGGCTTTCCGGGCGAGACGGACCGCGACTTCGAGGAGACCATTACACTGCTGGATGCCGTGCGCTATGACAGCATCTTCGGGTTCAAGTACTCGCCACGACCGAACACGCCGGCGATCCACATGGAGGATTCAATCCCGGAGCAGGTGAAGATCGAGCGGCTGGCGATCTTGAATGCGCGGCAGCGGGAGATCCAGCGTGTGGGCTACGAACGACACCTCGGTGAGGTGATGCCGGTGATGGTGGAGGGGCACAACGCCGTGCGCGGACAGGTAATTGGGCGGTCGACGCAGAACAAAACGGTGAATTTCACGTCGACGACCGTTCCAAAGGTGGGGAGCTACGTGGAGGTGCGCGTGACGCAGATCTTTCCTAATTCGTTGGTCGGCGAGGCGCTGGGGGAGGCGGTTGCACCTTCGGCCGCGCTGCTGGCACACCAGGCGTTGAACGCACGATTTCCACTGTCAAGGTAAGGCGGTGCCAAGAGGGTGCGGGTTCCTGAAGCAGGACACACACCGGTGCTTGTGGGCGCGGCGCCGGGTTCCGGTTTCGCGCTAGACTAGAGTGCGATGCAGTTGCCAGGTTTCCAATCCGAAGTGCAGGATGTAGCCGACGCCGAAATCGAGGTTCGGATCCGTGGCCTAATGCTCGATCCTTCCAATCGCTCACCGATTGTGGTGCTGAACGATCTAGCCGGCGAGGTTGTGTTGCCGATCTGGGTGGGCCTGTTTGAGGCGAATGCGATCATGCTGGAGATTGAGAAGTCCTCCACGCCGCGTCCGCTGACGCATGATCTGCTGCGCAACGTGATCGCCGGGCTGAATGCACGGGTGACGCGGGTTGTGGTAGGGGCGCTGCGCGGCGATACCTTTCATGCCACGATCTGGATGGAGCAGGGCGGGGAGCCGGTGGCAGTGGATGCGCGGCCTTCGGATGCGATTGCCCTGGCGCTGAGGGCGGATTGCCCTATCTTCGTAAGTCGCGAGGTGTTCGAGCACGCACGGCAGGCGGCCAATGGCGGCAACCCGGTGACGCCGGAGGACATGCGGCGGTGGCTTGAGAACCTGGGCGATGACGAGATGGGCCGCTACAAGATGTAGTGGGCTGAGACAACAGCAGATCCCGGCGGGATTATGTTGCAAGGTCGATGGCTGGTTGATTTGCTCTAGACGTAGCCGCAGAGTGTGGCAATACGCTCGGCCCAGGTATTTTCGGTGGGGAGTGACGGCGGGGGCGCTGCCGTGATCTGGCCATCACCCTGGAGCCACTGAATCATGAATCCGAGACGCGGCTGCAGCTCATCCTCGCCACTCTCCAGCACAGCGGCCCAAGGCGTATCGAGCAGGATGTCGCTTACGCCGGATTCGCGATGGAGCAGCACGGGGATGCCGCGCTGGAGAGCCTCAATCGCGGGAATACCGTAGCCCTGGACGGCCGGCATGAGGAAGAGATGGGCCTGGTCGTAGAGGGTTTCCAGCTCGGCGTCGGAGACATAGCCGCGAAAGTCGACCCGTTGCCCCAAGCCTAGATCTTCAGAGAGTCGCCGCATGGCCTCCAGCGCCGATCCCTTGCCGGCGAGGGTCAAAGTCCAGTCCAGACCCGTAGATAAAGCGGGTTGAGCCCGTTCGAGGCCGGCTAGCGCCCGGAGAATCCAGTCGATCCGCTTGTTGGCTTCGATGCGGCAGACGGAGAGCATGCGCAGCTTGCCGTTCAGCGGACGGCGGCGGAAAGCGTCCGGGCTGCCGAGGCCACCCATGCGGGCGATTTCGGCCTGCACGCCGTAGTCTCTTTCGCTCTCCCGCTGCAGGAAGCTGCTGGTTACGATCATCGTGCCTCCGCCACGCCGCATGCCGTGGCCAATGATGCGATCCGAGATCCGTATGCGGAGCTGCTGTTTCCAGTCGCGCGTGGCGGGTTCGCTGAAGAGCGCCGCGGTGTCATGCATAAGGCAGTGGAAGCGGCCGCCGCCAATCAGTGAGAGGTGCAGGGCGGGCTGGTAGCCAGAGACGATGGGCGGAACTGAGATCGCCGGCAGCTGCATGCGGTAACGGCGCAGCGCGGCCAGCTTGGATACGAGACTCCCGGATACGAGGCTTCCGGACACGAGGCTCCCGGATACGAGGCTTCCGGATGCCAGGCTTCCGGATGCCAGGCCTTCACCGGGGAGCATTTGCACGGTCGGCAGCGGAAAGGCGGCGTGCGCGGCCATGCCGGCGGCGTCGCGGTAGGTGAGCAGGTAGGACGGAACGCCCCGACGGTGCAGCCAGCGGCCGAGTGCGAGGATGCTGCGCTCGGCACCGCCCATCTGCTCGATCTCCGACATGAACAGAGGGACGGCGCGGGTGTAGTCGATTTGCCTGCCGACTTGGTGTCTGCCGTCCACGAGCGTTAGCGGACCGCGAGCTCGTCGAGCCAATCGAAGAACTCGGGGAAGGAGATGCTGGCGGCTTCGGCACCCTGGATTTCGGTATCGCCTTCGGCGCGCAGGGCGGCGATGGAGAAGGCCATGGCGATGCGGTGATCCATGCCGGAGTTGATCGTGCCGCCGTGCAGGCGCTGGCCGCCGGGGATGTCCATGCCGTCCTCGTGCTCGGTGACCTCGGCGCCCATGGCGCGAAGGTTCTGGACTACGAGGGCGATGCGGTCGGACTCTTTGACGCGAAGCTCGCGGGCGTCGCGGATCCTGACGCCATTGGTGGTGTACGGGGCGATGGCGGCGAGGACCGGGAGTTCATCGATGAGTTGCGCGGCCAGGGCGCCGGAGATGTCGACCCCGGTCAGGGTGCGCTTGCGCTGCAGCTGAATGGTGCCGGCCATTTCTCCGTTGGTTTCTAGCACCTCCAGCATTTTGATTCCGCCGCCCATGGCGGTGACGACATCCAGCAGCGTGGCGCGGGTGGGATTCAGGCCTAACCCGTCGAGGACCAGGTTGCTGTCTTCAAAGAGCAGCGCGGCAGCGAGAAAGAAGGCCGCAGAGGACATATCGCCGGGGACGGTGAGGTCGAGCGCCTTGAGCTGCTGGCCGCCGGTGATGGAAAGCCGGCCGTCGCTGCGGTCGAGGCCGGCACCGAACGCGCGCAGGGCGTGCTCGGTGTGATCGCGGGTGCGGATCTTTTCGGCGAGCGAGGTCTTGCCTTCGGCCTGCAGACCGGCGAACAGGACAGCGGTTTTTACCTGGGCGCTGGCGATCGGGGCTTCGAAGTCGATGGCGCGCAGGGGTCCACCGTGAACGGTCATGGGGGCGTGGCCGTCGGTGAGATCGATGCGGGCGCCCATGGCCGCGAGCGGCGTGCGAATGCGTTCCATGGGACGGACTGTTAGCGAGGGATCGCCGGTGAAGCGGAAGGTGCCTTGTTGCGCGGCGACGAGGCCGGCGAGCATGCGCATCGTGGAGCCGGAGTTGCCGCAATCGAGATCGCCTTCGGGAGCATGCAGGTGGCCGGCGGTGCCGGTGACGGCGATCGTGCGGTCTTCCGTGGCTACGGTGGCTCCCATGGCCTGCATGCAGGCCAGGGTGGAGCGAGGGTCGGCGCCGGTGGAGAAGTTCGCGATGCGCGAGGTGCCTGCGGCGAAGCCGGCGAGCATGGCATAGCGGTGCGAGATGGATTTATCACCGGGCAAGGACAGCGAGCCGTTCAGGCTGCGCGCCGGACGGATGAGGCGGGTCTGGCCGGTTGGCGGCACTGAAGCGTTTGCTGCGGACATCCTGTGATTTTAGCGAAGTTCCTCTCTTCAGATCGGAGCGGGGCGGGGCAGCTACGTGGCTCTGCCGTTTTCGGTGAGCTGATTGGCTGTCAGCAGCGCGAGTGCGAGGTCGTCGCGCAGGTAGTTGTACAACAGATCGCGGCCGGAGGCGTCCGCCGCGCGGAGAACGGCGGAGGGATGCACGGTCGCCATGACGCGGTCAGAGAAGGCAGTTTCTTTGAAGGTGCCGCGCTCCTTCATCAGGGCGAAGGTGCTCCCGAGCAGGGATTTGGCGGCAGAGGCGCCGAGGCAGAGGATTACCTTGGGCTTGACGGCATCGATCTCCGCGCTGAGCCAGGGTTTGCAGGCGTTGATCTCGCTCATGCGGGGGTTCTGGTGCAGGCGGATCTTGCCGCGCTGCACGAACTTGAAGTGCTTTACGGCGTTGGTCATGAAGACCTGCTCAGGCGCGATGCCGACCTCCTGCAGCGCCTTGCGGAGAACGCCTCCGGCAGGGCCGACGAAGGGAAGACCCTGGTGATCCTCCTGATCGCCGGGCTGCTCGCCGACGAGCATGAGGCTGGCGCTGGGATCGCCGGAACCGGGGACGACCTGGATGGCGTGTTGGTACAGCTCACAGCCCTGGCAGGCCGGAAGGGCAGAGCGCAGGACCGGGAGGGTGTGCTCGGCTGGTACGAACGGGGCCGCGGTGGGCTGATTGCTTTGACGGGTGACCATGGAGGTGACTCGGCTTTCCGCGCGCTGCATGAGTTCCGGCAGCAGTGCGACTTCGGGCAAATTGCCCCAGTAGCGGACGGGCATCTCCGAGCGCATGGCCGCGGGATTCAGGCGCGCCGGGTTGAAGATGGAGCCGTAGTAGGAGCGCCACAGATCTTCCAGCTGATCCTCCTGCGGTGCGGATTCCTTGCCGGTGCCGGGGGAGTAGGTGAGCTGTTTGGTTTCAGGGTCCCAGCTGACGGATTCATCGGGCGTCAGAACCGTCCAGCGCATTGGGGCAAAGCGTTCGGCGAAAAACGGGGCCGCGAGAGAGAGGATGCGGTGATCGGGGCGGTACCAGGCGATGAAGTGCTCCCGTGGTGGGCCTTCGAGGCCAGGATCTTCCACCTTGCGAAAGCGAACGAAGGCATGCATCTTGTGCAGGTCGCGGCGGATTTGCGCCTCCAGCCGCTTCAATTCGGCAACGTCTGCGTCTACTTCATTTTTCAGCAGGTCCCGCTGCTCCTGCAGTCGATAGAGCAGACGGTAGAGCAGGTTCCAGCGGTTTGGATCGCGGTGCGTGGCGGCCAGTCTGGCTTCCTCGAGAAAACTTTTGGGAACGTAGGGCTGAGCGATGGCTTTGCCGGCTGGCGGCTCCTCCATTGTGAGCAGAGGGAGCGTGGACGGCTGCGTCGCGTCCTCGAGGTCTACCTGCTCGGGCAGGTATCCCTGCTGAAGGGCGGCACGTGCCTGCTCGCGCCAGGCAGTAAAGTCGGGTGGGACCGAAACGCGATGCACGCCTAGAGCGCTCCCGAGAGGGCGCTGGCTGCGGCGAAGAGGTCAAGCTGCGTGGCCTGCCGGACGCGGGCCGGAGATGGGGTGAGCAAAGCGGCAGACGCGGCGCCCGGATCGGGTGCCTGGTCAAAGAGCGATGCCGGGCACGGCAGATGATCGGCGGCGGTGATGAAGGCTGAGGCCTTGCCGAGTTGGACATGCAGCTTCTTCAAGTGTTCCAGCGCGAGTCGCTGGTACCGGCGGATGCGCACGATGCGCTCGACGTTCTTGTAGCCGATGCCGGGAACGCGCAGCAGCGACTCGCGGGGAGCGGTGTTCACATCGACGGGAAAAAACTCCGGATGGCGGCGTGCCCAGGAGGACTTGGGGTCTTCGGTGAGGGAAAGCTCGGGTTCGGCCTCGGAGGTGAGTTCCGCGGCCTCGAAGCCGTAGAAACGCATCAACCAATCGGCCTGGTAGAGGCGGTGTTCGCGCACCAGAGGTGTAGGCTTCAGCGGGAGCCGTGAATCGGCTTCGGGATAAGGGCTGAAGCCGGTGTAATACACGCGGCGCAGCTTGTAGCCGGCGTAGAGATCGCTGGCGCGGGTGATGATTTCGCGGTCGGTGGTGGCAGTGGCGCCGACTACGAGCTGCGTGGATTGCCCCGCGGGGGCGAACTTCGGCGCGCGGTCCAGGTTCAGGCGGGTACGGCTTCTTTCGTCGTCCACCTCATCCTTGCGCGCCTGGATCTGGCCCATGGTGGTCTCGATGACGGCCGCTTTTTTCTCCGGGGCGAGCTGGACGAGATCATTCTGGGTGGGCAACTCGATGTTCGCGGACAGGCGGTCGGCCCAGCGGCCCGCTTCTTCGATCAATCGCTGATCGCAGCCGGGGATCGTCTTCAGGTGGATGTAGCCGCCGAAGTGGTGGACCTCTCGAAGCGACTTTGCCACGGCGATCAGCTGCTCCATGGTGTAGTCCGGCGACTGAATGATGCCGGAGGACAGGAACAGGCCTTCGATGTAGTTGCGCTTGTAGAAGTCCAGCGTGAGATTGACGACCTCGTCGGGTGTAAAGCGCGCGCGGCGGACGTCGGACGAGACGCGATTGACGCAAAAGACGCAGTCATAGGTGCAGAAGTTGGTGAGCAGGATCTTCAGCAATGAGACGCAGCGGCCGTCGGGAGTGTAGCTGTGGCAGATGCCCTCGCCGTCAGAGTGGCCGATGCCTTTGCCGTTGCCGGCGCGCTTGGCCCCGGACGAGGCACAGGAGGCGTCGTACTTCGCCGCGTCGGCGAGGATCTCGAGCTTCTGCTGGACCGTCATCATAGGAGGCTTCCCATCTACTCAGATGCTATCTCAGGAGCGAACGGGTGGCGAAGGAGTTGCTCTTCTTATGAGGCGTGAGGCGTGGCGTCTTAGTGGCCGGCAGGGCTATCGGGGTAGATCCGGATGTCTTCCAGACCGCGGTAACGCTCGGCGTAGTCCATGCCGTAGCCGATGACGAAACGGTTGGGGATCTGAAAGCAGACATAGTCGGCCTCGATCGGCACGAGGCGGCGCTCGGGCTTATCCAGACAGGTGGCGATCTTGAGCGAGGCCGGTTTGTGCTGGAGCATGAGCTGGCGAAGGTAGCTGAGGGTCAGTCCCGTGTCGAGTATGTCTTCGACGAGAATGACGTGGCGGCCTTCGATGGGATTGTCGATGTCCTTGATCAGCTTGACGGCGCCCGAGGAAACACGCGCCCGGCCGTAGCTGGAGACGGCGACAAAGTCAAAGGTGTTGTCCACGGTGATGGTGCGCGCCAGATCGGCCAGGAACATCGCCGCGCCTTTCAGAACCCCGATGAGCACGATGGATTCCCCGGCGTACTCGGTGCTGATCTGTTGGCCGAGGGCCCCCACGCGCTCGGCGAGCTGCTGTTTTGAGAAGAGAACTTCCATCGTGTCGGGGCGTACGTATTCCGGCAGTGCAACAGCAGACATGAGGGTAGGGTAGCGCGAAACGGGCTTCCGTTGTCTGGCCTGGCTGCAGGAACCCGATGCGCTTGCCGATGGGAGCGGATGCGATACTTGGCAATTATGTATCCGTTCCTGAATCTCGGGTTTATGCACGTTGGAACCTTTGGCCTGCTGCTGTGGCTCGCCGCCGTTTGTGGGACGGTGGTACTGCATCGCAACTTTCTGCGCGGCGGCGTGGATGCCGATGCGCTGAATGTGGTCGTGTTCACGGTTATCGCGGGCATCATCGGGGCGAAGCTGTGGCATGAACTGCAGGACACGCGGGAGCTGGCGGCGGCGTGGCGCCAGATCACCCTGCCGGGTTGGAGCCATCCGACGGTCGTCCTGCTCGGGTTCCTTGCGTGGTTCAAGGCTGGCTTTGCCTGGTTCGGTGGGCTGCTGGCCGGCGTGACGACGCTGATCGCGCAGGGCGTTTCCCTCCGCCTGAACGGTTTAACCGGGCGCAAGGCGGCGTTGCGCATACTGGACCTGGCGGCACCGGCGACCGCCATCGGCTACGGCGTTGGGCGGATTGGCTGCCTTACCTCCGGCGATGGCGACTATGGCCGAAACACAACGCTGCCCTGGGGCGTTCACATGGCCAAAGACGCGCTCGTGCCGCCGACGCCGCCGAACGCCCTTGTGCAGCCGACGCCGGTGTATGAGTTTCTCTACGCGGTGCTGATCGGGTGGTGGCTTTGGAAGCGTGGCGGTAAGCCCATGCCGCTGGGTTTTTTGACCGGCGAATACCTTGTACTGAGCGGCATCGGACGCTTCCTGGTGGAGTTCGAGCGCATCAACCCGAGGCTCTACTGGGGGATGTCGAACGCGCAGGTGGCAGCGCTGGGCAGCGTGGCCGTGGGGGGCCTGATAATGGCCCTGACGCGGAACAACGCAGCAGTGATTGCTGAGCCGATCGAGTCAGCCCGGGCCGCATCCCCCGTGACGGCGTAGCTGCCAGACTTACGTATGGGAGCAGATCCCCACGGGATCAAAATCGGGAGGATCAGGCGTTTCTGCACAGAGGTGCGGTTTGCTCTGCTCTACAAGCGCCTCAAGTACTCCCGCGCTTGTTCGAGTTCCGGGAAGAGTCGCTCGTCGGCCTGGAACTCGCGCGAGTGCACGCAGCGGCGGCCGGCGCGTACGGAGACGGGGTGCTTCAGGTGCAGCATCTCGTGATAAAGCAGGTACTCGATGGCACAACGGGGCGTTCCAGGACGGTCGAAGACGCGGCTGACGACGATGGTGTTGTGCGCGGCGTCGTAGTGGCCCAGCATGCGGCGTGCGGCGTGTTCACTCCAGGTAAGCACCGGCCGACCCAACAGGCCGTGGAAGAAGCGGGTGTTGACCGCTTCAAAGACCTCTTCAAGATCGTAGTGCCGGCCCTGCGCCGTGCTGATCCGCTTGCGTCCCCGAGTCTGCCGGATGCGCTCGGCCTGGCGCGCCACCGGTTCTGACTGCGTATAACGGCGGTAGCGGTCGGAGTGGGCGGGCGCGACAGGTTTGCGGTAAAGCTTTGCGAGCAGAATATGCGCGATGGCGCGGTGGACACTTTCGGGGGCGTGCTCCAGCAGATCGGACAATCGTACGATCAACTGGCCTTCGCGAAGACGGATGGTGGTGTTGAGACTGGTGAAGCGCCGAAACCGGACTTCGATGGGAGGCATGGGCCCTCGCGGACGCAACGCACGGTATTCCTCGTCAAAGATGTTGACCAGGGCAGGACTGGCGGTGGGCAGGGCAGACGGCGACACGGAAGCACAGCCTAACATGCTGGTGATGTGTAGAGAGCTACGGTTCCGGGGAACCTTCGGCGTTCGGAGTGTGCGGAGCGTGTGGATTTTGGCCGCGCTTCTTTTCCGCGGCCTCCGCCTCCGGATGTGCTTTAAAGTAGGCGGTCAGGTCCGTCTGCAAGGAGGCGGCGAGGCTGTTTGTGTCCTTCACGTCGTCGAGCGCAATGCGGCGCACGACGTCGAAAGCGTCGTTTTCGCCGACGGTACGAAGCGTGGTGGACCAGCGCTCGGTGGACTCGATTAGCTTCGGAAGTTCCTTGCGCACATCGCGGTGGCGACGGTTGTAGTCGTCAAGATTGTCATTCAGTTCGTCGATGACCTTGCCGAACTGGTCCAGGGCGTCGTGCATGTCGTCCGCGAAGTCGGTGTGACTCCTGCGCCGGGCGAGCAGATCCTCGATGCGCTTCTGTCGGCTGTTCAGAATAGCGGTGAATACCCTGAGGCGCGCGGCAGGCTCAAAGGCGGCATCACGCAGATCGTCGACCTCACGCTGGCTTAGGGCATCATCGCCCCTTTGTGCGCAGGCCGGAGCCGTCGGCTGGACAAGCAGACCGGCTGCAAACGCAACAGAAAGCAATCTCATGACGATCTAGTGTGCAAAAACGGCGGCGAGTAGGTCGTCATGCACACTGCTGATGCGGCGCAGGACAGCCTGCATGGAATCATGCTGCTCCAGCGTGGAGACGCGCATGATGTCGGAGAGCCGGTGCACGGAGCGCGCCATCAACAGCTCGGCATTTTTCAGCCGTTTGGAATCGCGATTGATGGCCTCTTTCAGGCGCGCCGCGTTGGCGTCGGCGTGCTGGATAGCGGTCTCCGCGGAGGCGGTGTCACCGGCGGCCAGGCTGCGGCCCGCGACCTCGGTCCACTCATGCAGCAGTTCGGTGTAGAGGAAGCAGCGCTCGCGCGGTTCAGCCTGAGCCGCTTTGGCTTCCAGGTCGGTGAGGGCTGAGGCCGTGGTGACCGCCTCAGCCGCCGGGGCGGCGTAGCCCTGAGCGAAGGCATGGGCCGGCGACGCGCAGAGGGCGACGGACAGAAGGATGACCGTGAAACAGGAGAGACCGAAACGACCTGGAATTTCCAAAGCGCACCTCGCGAGTGCCGCCATACTCAGTGTTCGTGCTCCAAAGTGATTAGCCTATGGCGCGCTTCAAACTCCTCGTCCGGGAGTTTGCCGTTTGCCATAGCTAGAAAGGCCCGGTAACTCACCACGGCCTGGTGTCGCTGGTGCAACGTATCGTGAGCCGTTGCCTCAAGAAACAGGGAAGCGGGTGAGTTTGGTAACACTGTAGCGCGCAGCGCGAGGGCTTGCAATGACCCTTTCGCATCACCGTTGCGTGAGGCTGCAAAGGCTAGATGCCCGGCGGCTTCGCCCCACGCGGCGTCATCGTGGAAAGCTTGGCGCAGGCTCACGGCTTCGGTGAGAACGGCCTGAGCCTTCGCGAACTTCTGCTCCCGCACGAACGTGCTTCCCAGATCATCCAGAAGCTGCGGATTATTCGGATCGGCGGTTACCAGCGTTTCGTAGAGGGGTTGCGCGGCGGCGGCATCCCCCGCAACGAGATCCAGGTGCGCGAGGAGACGAGTGAGGGCTGGGTCGGCCGCGGCCTTTGGATCAGCGGCCCGCAGCTGAGTCAAGAGCGTAATCGCCTCGCTTGACTTGCCCTCAGTGGCATCGAGGGCAGCCATCCGTGAGGAGAGCTGCGGGTCGTCCGGGTGCGCGGCCAGCGCGGGACGAAGAAGGGCGTCTGCTTCCACCAGCTTGCCTTCAGTGGCGAGCAGCGCGGCGAGACCGGCGATGGCTCCTGTATCCGACGGATCCTGAGCCACCGCATGACGGTAGGCGGCTTCCGCGTCCGCGGGCGACCCGGTGCGTCCGGCGAGGCTGGCGCTCAGCTCGGCATCCCCCGGCTGCTCACCGGTCAGCTGTGTGGCGCGAAGCAGGTCGTCGACCGCGGCCTGCGGATTCCGGCTCTCATCCAAACGCGCCAGCGCGCGCAGGGCATGTCCCCGCAGCAGGGGTGACGCAGAGGTGAGGTTGGCCGCGGCCTCGAGCGGCGGCCTGGCTTGGTCCGTTTGACCCAGGCGGGCCTCAAGCAGGCCGAGAGCGAGCTGCGGCTCGGCCATGGAGGGATCGGCGGTGATGGCCGCGGCATAGGAGCGGGCCGCCGGCTGATCCTCGTCGTTATGCTCCTGGGTGAAGCCGAGATCGAACTGCAGGCGTGCGTTTGCCGGATCCGCCGCCGTGAGGACTTTCAGCTGAGTTTCAACGCCTTTGTAGTCGCCGTGCTCGAGAAGCGTCTCCGCCTTGGCCATACCCTCAGCCTGGGCGGTGGTCTGGGCGGTGGTCTGGACGGTGGTTTGGACGGTAGCTTTCGGGCCTGCCGCTGTTTGCTGCGAGAGGCCGCTCGGGGTCGCCAGCGACAGGAGCGTTACACACCTTGCGAGCAGCGGTGCCCTACTCATCAGGCGACCTCGCTCGAAGCGGGCACGGCCGCCGCGGCGTTCGTTGCAAGCGCGACATGCGCGCCGGCGTGCACGCTCGGAAGCACGGTCTTCAGCCAAACGCCGGTGTAAGAGCCGGGTACGGCTGCGATGGCCTCCGGTGTGCCGACGGCGACGATCTCGCCGCCCCCTGAACCGCCTTCGGGACCCATGTCGATCACCCAGTCGGCGCTTTTAATCACGTCGAGGTTGTGCTCGATGACCAGCAGTGACCCGCCGCCGTCGACCAGCTTGCGAAAGGCAGCCAGAAGGCGGCTGACGTCTTCAAAGTGCAGACCCGTGGTGGGCTCGTCGAGGATGTACAGGATGCGGCTGGCGGCTTTTTTGGCGGCGTCGTTGCGGGCGGCGGCGACCGAGGAGCCGCGCACCGTGGCGAGGTGCTGCGCGAGTTTGACGCGTTGGGCCTCGCCGCCGGAGAGGGTAGTGGCACTCTGGCCGAGACGAAGATAGCCCAAGCCGACCTCGTCGAGCACGGCAAGCTTGTCGACGATCTTGGGATGGCCGGCGAAGAAGGTTACGGCCTCGCGCACGGTGAGGCCTAGCACGTCGTGGATGCTTCGGCCCTTGTACTTGACGTCAAGAATGGCGGTTTTGTAGCGGGTGCCGTTGCATTCTTCGCAGGGGAGTTCGATGTCGGCGAGGAACTGCATTTCGACGGTCACGGTGCCGTCGCCTTCGCAGACATCGCAGCGGCCGCCCGGAACGTTGAAGGAGAAGGAACCGGCGGTAAGGTTCTTGCGCTTGGCGTCGGGTTGGGAGGCGAAGAGTTCGCGGATGGGATCAAAGGCCTTGGTGTAGGTGACCGGGTTGGAGCGGGGGGTACGGCCGATGGGCGACTGGTCCACCAGAACGACATCGTTGAGGAACTGCGCGCCGGCGAACTCGCGGTAGAGGTGCGCGGGGTCGCCGCCTTCGGCCTGCCCGAGCGCACTGAGCAGGGCGCGGTAGAGCACCTGATGGATTAGCGTGGATTTGCCGGAGCCGGAGACGCCGGTGATGCAGCAAAGCAGACCGAGCGGAATTTCAACGTCCACGCCGCGGAGATTGTGCTCGCGGGCGCCACGCAGGACCAGCTTCTCGCGGCCCGGCTCGCGGCGGTGCGTGGGGACGGGAATTTCGTTCCGCCCGGAAAGGTAACGGCCGGTGAGGGAGTTTGGGTCTTGCTCGAGTTCGGCGACCGTACCGGCTGCCATCAAGCGACCGCCGAGTTCGCCGGCGCCCGGACCCATGTCGAGCAGGCGATCGGCGGCCCGAATGACCTCGGGGTCGTGCTCGACGACGAGGATAGTGTTGCCCAGATCGCGGAGGTCTTCGAGGATGTGAATGAGCTTGGCGGTATCGCGTGGGTGCAGACCGATCGATGGCTCATCGAGTACATAAAGAGCGCCAACGAGGCGAGAGCCAAGCGAAGTCGCCAGCTGAATGCGCTGCGATTCGCCGCCGGAGAGGGTGGAGCTGAGCCGGTCCAGGGTGAGGTATTCAAGACCGACCTGCTGCAGAAAGCCGATCCGCTCGCGCACTTCTTCGAGGATCTTGCCAGCGATCTCCTCCTGCGAGGGCGAAAGCTGGAGGTTGTCAAAGAAGTGCTGCGCACCGGTGATTGTGAGAGCACAGGCTTCGCAGATGTTTTGGCCGTTTAAAAGGACGGCGCGGGCCTCGGCGCGCAGACGTTGGCCGTGGCATTCGGGGCAGGGCGCGTAGCCGCGGTATTTGGAAAGGAAGACGCGGACATGGAGCTTGTACTTCTTGCGGTCGAGTTCGTTGAAGAAGCCGCGTATGCCCGGCCAGCTGCCGCGGCCCTCCCACAGGAATTTCTGTTGTGCGTCCGTGAGGTCGAACCAGGGAACATCCGTGCGGAGGCCTTCTGATTTCGCGGCACGTTTTAAATCGTTGAACCACGGAACATGGTATTTGGGCTTGGTCCAGGGATCGATCGCACCGTCGTCCAGGCTTTTGGAGCGGTCCGGGATGATGAGGTTCGGGTCGAAGTCGATGGTGTTGCCGAAGCCCTGGCAGCGAGGGCAGGCGCCGAAGGGGTTGTTGAAGGAGAACAGACGAGGTTCGGGCTCGCGGTAGAAGCGGTGGCAGGTGTCGCACTCGAACGCGGCGGAGTAGCGGAAGGTCTCGGGGGCCGGTTGGGTGTCGTCGTCGGTTGCGCGGGGGACGGTCCGGAAGACGATTTCGCCGGATTCGCGGTAACCGGTTTCGATAGCGTCGACGATGCGGGAACGGACGTCGGGTGAGAGCGCGAGGCGGTCGCCGAGGACGTAGATGGGGCGCAGGGCGGTCGGATCGGTGCTGACAGCTGCTTGAAAGTCGAGCTCCAGGAGCGATTCGGGCGTAGAGAATTCGACGATGCGGCCAATGCCTTGCGGATCGCCGGGCTCCGCCTGCCAAAGGCGGTTGTAGCCGCGGCGGCGTAGCTCGCCGAGACGGTCTTTCAGCGTGCCGGTGAGGGCTTCGAAGGTACTTGGAGATCCCGGCGTCAGGGTTGCCGCAACGCTCTTCTTGCCTGCGCGCTTCACTGCTTTGGCGGGCGGCTCGGGAACGTCGGCATCGCTGGGCGCGGGCCCCTGCATCGGCTCCAGCTTTACCTCGCGGCGTTGGAGGGGGAACAGGGCGTAAAGGCGCGTGCCTTCGGGCAGGGCGAAGAGGCGGCCAACGATTTCATCGACGGAATCGCGCCGTACCACGCCACCGCAATGAAGGCAGGTAACCGTGCCGCAGCGGGCGTAGAGCAGGCGCAGGTAGTCGAAGATTTCGGTGGCGGTCGCAACGGTTGAGCGTGGATTGCGCGTCTGGTTTTTCTGCCGAATGGCGATCGCCGGGGCGAGGCCGTCCATGAAGTCCACGTCGGGTTTTTCAATGCGCTCCAGGAACTGCCGCGCGTAGGCGGAGAGCGACTCCACGTAGCGGCGCTGACCTTCGGCATACACGGTGTCGAAAGCGAGCGAGCTCTTGCCGGAGCCGGAGACGCCGGAGACGACGGTGAGGGCGTTGTGCGGGATCTCCACGTCCACGCCCTTGAGATTGTGCGTGCGCGCACCGCGAATGGTGATCTGCGTCGCGGCAGTGGTCACCGGTTCGGTGATGAGTTCGGGTTGTGGCGCTTCAGCGATCATGCGGGCAGGATTCAGGCGGTGAGTTCGGTGGAGGGCTGCGGGCGGAGGACTTCAATCATCAACAGGCAGGCGCCGATGACGATGCAGGAGTCGGCGATGTTGAAGTCGGGCCAGTGATAGTGGACGATGTGAACTTCCAAGAAGTCGATCACATGGTGGAGGCGGATGCGGTCGTAGAGGTTGCCGAGGGCTCCGCCGAGAATGAGGGCGAACGCCACGGTCTGCAGGCTGAGACGCCGGCCAGTCTTTGCGAGAAATCCCAGGACGACCGCGATTTCAACGACTGCCACGGCAATCAGCACGTAGCGCACCGTTTCAGGGGAGCGCACGCCTTCAAACAGGCTGAAGGCGGCGCCCGTATTCAGCACGTGCGTGAGGCGGAAGACGCCCGGGATCACGGTGATCGCCTCGCCCATGGGTACGTGGGCGTGGATCCAGAGTTTGCTGAGGCGGTCGGCGACCACCACCAACAGGGCGATCAGGAGTGCGGCCGGACGTCCGTCGCGAAGTGTGGCCACCTAGTTGGCCTCCAGTGCAGGCGAACCTGGGTCGGCTTGCGATGGATACCCGATCGCATCAAGGGCATCGGCACAACGATTGCAGACCGTGGGCCAGCGATCGTCTGCACCGACGTTGGAGAGAACGCGCCAGCAGCGAGCACATTTGCCGCCCTCGGCTGGTTTAGCCTCCACGAGCAAGGCTGCGCTGATGGGGGCGCTCACCACCTGCACGGTGGCCTGCGAGACGTTGAAGAACTCAGCGAGAGAGGATTCATAACCGCGGAGTGTGACGGATTCTTCGGAACCCTCGGAGGTGAGGATGCGAACGGCTGCGTCTAGACCCTTGCCGATCTGCTTATTCAGGCGAAGGGCTTCAAGCTCCACATTCACAAGTTCACGAATGCGTAGCAGCCGTTCCCAGTCCGCTTCAATGCCGGCGACCGAACCGGGAACGATGTCCGTGAGGTCGGGGAAGAGTGCAAGGTGCACGCTGGCCGCCCGGCCAGCCACGTTGGGCAGGTAGCCCCAGACCTCGTCGGCGGTGAAGCTTAGGATGGGCGCAATCAGGCGGGTAAGCGCTTCAGCGATGCGCCACATGGCGGTCTGCGCGGAGCGGCGGGCCGGGCTTTTGGGCGCGAGGGTGTAGAGGCGGTCTTTGGTGACGTCCAGGTAAAGCGCGCTTAGGTCCGTGTTGGTGAATTCGTTGAGCGCCTGGTAGGCGCGATGGAACTCAAAGGCGTCGTAGGAGCTGCGCATGGCGGCATCGAGCTCGGCGGTGCGGGCCAGGATGTAGCGGTCAAACGGTAGCATCTCCGCCCACGGCACGGCGTCGGCGGCCGGGTCGAAGCCGTCGAGGTTGGAGAGCAGAAAGCGAAGCGTGTTGCGCAGCTTGCGGTAATTTTCACTGACGCGCGTCATCAGGCGTTCGCTGGCGGCCACGTCTTCGCGGAAGTCGACCGACGCTACCCAGAGGCGAATGATCTCTCCTCCCATTTGTTCGGCAACCTTGACCGGATCGACGCCGTTGCCGAGTGATTTGGAAAAGGCGCGGCCCTGTTCGTCGAGCGTCCAGCCGGAGGTGGCCACCATGAGATACGGGGCGGAGTCCTTCAAGCCGACGGCCGAGAGCAGGGAGGAGTGGAACCAGCCGCGGTGCTGGTCGCCGCCCTCGGTGTAGAGATCGGCGGGGAAGTGGAGCTCGGGCTCGGCCTCGAGCACGGCATTCCAGCTGGCACCGGACTCGAACCAGACATCGAGGATGTCCATTTCCTTGCGAAACTCGGTGCCGCCACAGACCGAACATGCGGTGCCGGAGGGCAGGAAGTCGCCGGCGGCGTGTTTGTACCAGACATCGGCGCCTTCGGTCCTGAAGCGTGCTGCCACACTTTTGTTGATGGATTCTTGGTTCAGCGGCTCGTGGCATTTTTCGCAGAGGAAGACAGCGATGGGCACGCCCCAAATGCGCTGGCGGCTGATGCACCAGTCGGGACGGGTGGCGATCATGTTGCTGATGCGTTCTTCGCCCCAGGACGGGTCCCAGGTAACGCGCTTGATCTCATCCAGAGCGCGGTCGCGGAAGGTGGTGTTTGGGGACTCCTCCTTGGGTGAAAGCACGGGCGTTTCCATGCGAATGAACCACTGCTCGGTGGCGCGGAAGATGAGCGGCTTGTGGCAGCGCCAGCAGTGCGGGTATTGGTGCACGAGATCATGCGAGCCCATGAGGGCCTGGCGGTCGCGCAGCAGCTGCTTGATGGGGGCGTTGGCCTTATGGACAAAGAGGCCGTCGTATTCGGGCAGGCCGTTGCGCAGCTTACCCCCGGCGTCCACGTTGCAGGTCAAGGGCAGTTCATAGCGCTGGCCTGTGGCGAAGTCATCCGGGCCGTGAGCGGGAGCGGTGTGCACGGCGCCGGTGCCCTGGTCGGTGGTGACGTAGTCGGCTATCACGCCGAGGATCTCGCGGTCGAGAAAGGGGTGCTGAAAGGTGGCGCGGTCCAGTTTAGCGCCCGGAAAAGTGGCAATCGGCTGCGCGACCGAGAGATTGCCGAGCTCGTTGCAGGCTTCCATCACCTGCGGCGCGAGTGGCAGGGCGACGATGTAGATGCAGGAGCTATCGTCGAGCGCGACGTAGTCGGTTTCAGGGTTGAAGGCGATCGCCAGCGATGCCGGCAGAGTCCATGGCGTGGTGGTCCAGATGATGGTGTAGACGTCCCGGCCGGCAAGGCGTGGATCCAGGGCAGAGGGGTCACTGGTGAGCTTGTACCGAACGTAGACGCTGGGCGAGGTGTGCGTCTCGTACTCGACTTCGGCTTCGGCGAGGGCGGTGCGGTCATGCGAGCACCAGTACACCGGCTTCAGGCCCTTATAGACGAAGCCTTTTTCGTAGAAACCGTAGAAGGTCTCAAGGATGCGCGCCTCATAGGGGAAGTCCATGGTGGCGTAGGGCTTGTTCCACCGGCCCAGCACGCCGAGCCGCTGGAACTGCGAACGCTGCAGGTCGATGAACCTGCCCGCGTAGACGCGGCAGGCCTGGCGCACGGCGACGGGGTCCATCTCGAGTTTTTTGCCGCCGAGTTGTTCGTCGACCTTGATCTCGATCGGCAGGCCGTGGCAGTCCCAGCCGGGGACAAAGGGAGCGTCAAAGCCGGCCATGTTTTTGGTTTTGACGATGAAGTCCTTGATGCACTTGTTCAATGCATGGCCTAGGTGAATGGCGCCGTTGGCGTAGGGCGGACCGTCATGGAGGATGTATTTGGGTGAACCTTCGCGCGCGGTGCGGATCCGACCGTAGAGGTCCATGGCTTCCCAGGCGGCCAGACGTGCGGGCTCATTGGCCGGCAGATTGGCCTTCATCGGAAACTCGGTCCGAGGCAGGTTCAGCGTGTCTTTCATGGTCTTGGACACGGGTTGGGGGTTACCGCCTTCCTGCATGCGCTCTCCTGGCTGGAAGCGTCACGGCGCCAGGCGCCCCGTCCACAGCCAAACCCTGATTCTAACGTTTCTCGACCTTGGATGGAGCGGTGTGGCGGTCTGGAGGCCGTAGCCTGAGCCTGGTGAGCGGTGCAAACCGACGTAACGGGGCGGCTGCGACGTGGAGGCACCTCCGTGCGTCTAAACTATTGCACAAAGGGCGTAGCGCGGCTCCTCTGGTTGTAGTGGCAGATGGATGCACCGACGGCGCGCAGTGCATTTACCCTATGGCCGCTGGCGACAATCTCCATCCTGACCTTCGCACCGCCTCGGTGAGCCCGCTGCCGCGGGCCATGTTTGCGACAGCCGGCGGCATCAAGGCACCACGTTCCCCGGCGTCAGTATGGACGGCCGTGGCTGTGCACGCGGTCATTATCGCCCTGATCGCATGGCTGGTGATGACGCAGGTACATCTGGCGCCCACTGCCGTGCAGCAGGTAGCTGCTGTGAATCTGCCTCCGATTGAGGCCCCACCCCCGCCACCACCGCCGGTCGCTCCCGCGGCGCAGCAGATGCACGGAGGCGGCGGGCAACATGATGTGGCGCCCCCGACCCAAGGGCATCTGCCCAAGATTGCGCCGGAGACGATTGTGCCGCCCAAGGCTCCTCCGGTAAATGCGCCGAAGCTGGCGGTGGAGCCGACGGTCAACATCCAGCAGAACTTGAAGCTGGCCGACAACAAGATGCCCGATTTGGGACTGCCTAACTCCGGGCTGAAGGGCGTTTCGCCGTCGTTCGGTACGGGTTCGGGAACGGGTATCGGCAGCGGGCACGGGAACGGCATTGGGCCAGGCAGTGGCGGCGGCATGGGCGGCGGGGTCTACCAAATTGGTGGATCGGTACGGGCGCCGGTGCTGACCTATTCCGTTGATCCTGAGTTTTCCGAAGAAGCCCGTAAGGCCAAGTTCTCAGGAAACGTGCAGGTGGCGCTGGTGGTCGATGAGCAGGGCCGGCCGAAGAACATCCGCGTGGAGCGCGGCGTCGGTATGGGCCTGGATGAGAAGGCTGTGGAGGCGGTTCGTCAATACAAGTTCAAGCCTGCCATGAAGGATGGGCACGCTGTACCGGTGGAGTTGTATATCGAAGTAAACTTCCAGATCTTCTAAGCAGGCAGGCTGAGCGAGAGGGCTGCGGAATCGGGTTCCCTTTGTATGGGAACCGAGGGCGGGCGGCATACAGCTCAGCCCTGGCCCTATGTAAGACCGGAGAGTGCTTGCCAGGCCTGGTGCCTTTGCACTTACGGTTTGCTACTGCTGCGAAAACACGCCGATCTCATCGAATGTGAGATTTTCGGCAGGGCTACGGTTCTTCTCTCGCCAACGCAGGAAGAGGGCGCCGTAGCTTTCTGTTGTGATTCGGTCGGGATCGACCTCCAGCCGACCGAGCATCTCCTCGATCCAGGCCGGTTCACCTTCCAGCTCCGCCCAGGTACCGATCGGAGTCTCGTCCAACACGAGGTGACCGCCGTCGAAGTCGTCCCACTCGGTGCGGAACTTCTCGTAACGGAAGGCCGGTGTGTAGCCGAGCTGGGCGAAAACCTCGGCGAGCGCCTCGCCGTCCTGCACGGTGGTCTCCGTCTCGATGCGTGTCTTATAGCGCTCGTCATTGGAGTGTTCGTTGGCGACTCGCTTGTGGGTGAGGAGGCAGGTGCCGTTGTAATGCCGCAGCCGCAGGAGCTGGCGTTTGTTGCGGAGGTCGCGCGTGGGTGTGTCGTACAGGGTGTTGGATTCGAAACTCCGCGGGGTGCGGAGGGTCAAGGCCAGCCCGCCGACGGCAGAGCGGAATCCGGCAATGTCGTCGATGGAGAACTTGAGTTCCGTTTCAGGCGCTTGCATGGAGCCCAGTATAGGACGTGGCGCGGACCGCTTCGTCGCCGCCTTCGCACCTTCGTGGTGCGCCTGCCGCTTGGCTTAGGATGGGGCCATGGCTTCAACGCTGCATCTAGATGCCGACCGGCCCGGGGATCTCGAGCATGCGGCGCGCATCCTGCAGGCGGGAGGTCTGGTCGCGTTCCCGACGGAGACGGTCTACGGGCTCGGAGCCAATGCACTGTCGCCCGCGGCAGTGCGCCGGATCTTTGCAGCCAAGGACCGGCCCCCCTGGGATCCGTTGATCGTGCATCTGGCGGAGGCGCGCCAAAGAGCGGAATTGACAGAGATTCCGCCGGCTGTCGCCGGCCGCGTGGAAGCGTTGTCCGCAGCCTTCTGGCCAGGCCCGCTGACGCTTCTGTTGCCACGGCTGCCGGTTTGCCCGGACGAGGTGACAGCAGGCAGGTCTTTGGTGGGTATTCGTGTGCCTGCCCATCCTGTGGCGCAGGCGCTGCTGCGCGCTGCGGGCGTGCCGGTGGCGGCCCCCAGCGCGAACCGCTTCGGGCATGTGAGTCCAACCTCGGCGCAACACGTGCTGGATGACCTGGATGGCCGGATCGAGGCCGTGCTGGATGGCGGGATGGCTACGGTCGGGGTGGAGTCGACCGTTGTTGATCCGTCCGCGACTCCCATGATCGTGTATCGAGCGGGAGCGGTCACGCTCGAGCAGCTGGGGGAGGTCTCCGGAGTCGCCGCGGCGTACTTTCAGCCAGGTGCGAGCAGCGACCTTCGGCGACGAGAGGCTTTACCTTCGCCGGGCGTTGGCCTGCGCCATTACGCTCCGGGGGTGCCCCTGCGGCTCACCGGACCGAGCCTCCCAGAGCTGATGGCGACCGTAAAACTGGTTTTACCCACCTTACGGCGGGTCTGCCTTTTGTTGCCGGCTGATTGGGACGTCCAATCTCATCCGGCAGTGCAGATTGTGCCCTGGGGTCGTTGGTCGCAGGCTGAAAGCCTGGCGGCAGAGCTGTTTGGGGCGCTTCGCGCTGCGGAGAACTCCGGCGCCGAGCTGGTTCTGTGTCCCTTGCCGCCGACTGGTGGTGTAGGGGACGCGTTACGCGACCGTTTGCAGAAGGCAGCGACGCCGGCGTAGGCGACTACTTCATCACGGTGCCGGCGGGGTGAGCGTCGCTGGTTTTGAACATGTACTTTACCGAGCTTTTGTAGATCAACATGCGATGCCGGCCGGCGCGGAGCTTGATGGCGCAGCGGTCATACCACTCCAGGGTGCCGTGGATCTCTTCGCCGTCTTCGAGCACGAGGGTCATCTCGGTCTGCTGCTGGATCTGCTTTTGGAAGTAGAACGCCTCCGCGTGGGAGCTCTCCGGAATGCCGTGAGTGTCAGAGAGGAGGGCGTGCGTGAGTGGGTCGCCCGTGTGCAAAGGGTCTCGTCGCCGCCCGGCTACCGACAGGATCGGGCGTATCAACTTGCGCATGCCGCTGAACGACTCATTGTCATTGCGGCGCTCGTTGGCTCCAGCCAAAGCAGGCTCCAGTCAGGGTGAAGGTGAAACAGGAAAAGGAAACGCCCAGATGGACGGTAGACGACGCGCAAGGCAAGTTGATTCAGAAGTCTGATGCTTTGGATGCGCGGCGGTCCGTGATGGTTCTGCCGCGCAGAAAAGAAAGCCGATTACCCGGGGCGGGGAGGGGTTCAGCGCGAGCCGAGCCCGAGAGCCAGCGCGTCCAGGCTGAGCGACCGCAACAGGTTGCGGCGCATCCCGGAGCGAACGCCATCGATCGCACGGAGAGCGGCTTCCAGGCCGGAAAGATCGATCGTGTCCGCAAGCCGTGCAATCTCCGCCTGCAGATCCAGATTGCGAAGCTGGGCCGGAGCGCCGCCACGCAGCAGCAGAACGTCTTCGAGCAGGCGGGACAGCGCCTGCAGCAGGGCCTCGATTTTGGCTTGCCCTTCCGCCCCCCCACGATAGCTCTCGGTCATGCGAAAGAGCGGGGCGTGGTCCCGGGTGTGGTCCAGTTGTGAAAGCACGACCAGGGCGTCGGTGCGGGCAGCGATGTAGGCGGGTAGATCGAAGCTGAGCGCCCGGCCGGCCGCGCCCTCGCTCAGCCTGGCCAGCAGGGACCGCTCCCGTGCGCTCAGCTGCGGACGCCGCTCCGCGAGCAGCGCTTCCATCTCACCCGGACCGAGAGCGCCGAGCCTGGCGACGGCGCAGCGCGAGCGGATCGTGGGCAGCAGATCGCTCAGGTTTTCCGCGAGCAACATGAGGTACACCCCGTCCGGCGGCTCTTCCAGCAGCTTCAGCAAGGAATTGGCGGCCTCTTTCATGAAAGCCGCCGAGGTGATCAGAAAGACGCGCGCCCGCGCTTCGGTTGCGACGTACTGGGCTCGTCCGATCACGGTGCGAATCTGTCCGAGCTTGATAAGGAGCTGGGGTGGGTCAGGTGGCACGATGAGGACATCCGGGTGTGTCTGCACGAGGATGCGCGTATCTTTTTTGTCCGTCTCACGCATGTCTTCGCGTGAGGCAATCGCTTCGGCTACGCGGGTGGAGAGGTCCGCTGCCTCCAGAATCCGAACGCATTGACGGCAGGCGCCGCAGAAACCGGCCAGAGCCCGGCCATCGGCAGCCGTTTCGCGGGGCTGTACGTCGCACTCGAGCGCCAGCGTAAGCAGCAGTGCGAACGTGTACTTGCCCGCGCCGGAGGAACCCGTAAGGATCAGGGAACGCGGCAGGCGACCTGCAGCCACCGCCGCCCGCAGATCCTTGACGGTAGGGGAGTTGCCCAGGAAGTCAGAGAAAGTTGCCGGAAATGCCACACCCTGAGATTACCCGACAGAGCGGCCGGCCCGGCGAGGCCTTACGTGAGCGCTGAAATGCTTAGACGGCCGGAAAGGGTGGGCTGCGACGGCTCTGCAGCCGGTGCAGTTTCAATCGCTCAAGCACCGCGGAGAGGATCCGCTCGCCGATGGCTCCGATGGAGTCATCTTCGCGGAAGGCGAGTACGCGCCCGGGCTCTCGCCGCGCGATGACCTCGTACTGCTCGTAGATACGCTCGTAGAAGCTGTCATCCTCCCGCTCGAACCGGTTCTCATCGGTGCCGTCGGTTTGAATAGCGCGCCGGTTGCGGCGGCGGGCGCGGCGCAAGGAAGCTGCCAGGGGTGGCAGCAGCAATATTGTCAGGTTCGGTTGGAAGCCCCCGCAGATGGCCTCATGCGTCGCCCGGATCCGCTCGGAGCCCAGCCCGCGTCCCGCGCCCTGGTAGGCCTCGGAGGAGTCGGTGTAGCGATCGCACAGCACAATAGCGCCGTCGTCCAGGGCCGGCCGGATCACCTGCGCCAGGGACTGGGCGCGGTCGGCGAACATGAGGGCGAGTTCTGCCTCGGGAGCAATCCCGCCCACCGCACGGTCGCTGCGAGAGTCGAGAAGAATGCCGCGAATCGTATCGCCCAGGGGGGTGCCCCCCGGCTGGCGAAGGCTGGTGACGCGCTCGCCGTGGCTTTCCAGTACGGACGTCAGCCTTTGCAGTTGCGTGGTTTTTCCAGAGCCGTCCAGGCCCTCAAAGGTAATAAACATGCCGGCAATCACAAACTTGAGTTTACTGGACTGTCCGGATCTGCATCCACTGGACATAGTGCTGTGCCGGGCCTTACCGGCATGTGACTGGAGCTTCGCAGATGATTACCTTTATTCTTCTTGCTGTCGGCGCTCTTTTTGTGGTGGGCGCCATTATCGTGGCGTACGGAGCCAATCGGAGAAGACGCGCCGGCCAGAGTGGTCAGGCTGTAGCCGAGGCACAGACCGAACAGATGACGGAACCAAAGGTAGGCAGGCCGAGCGGCATGAACTAACCGCGACCCAAGGCAACCTTCGGGTTAGTTAGTGAACGTGGTCTGCCAGGCAGTTTGCCCGGGAATGATGGTTACCGTCAGGCTGCCCTGCTGACCTTCGTGTAGGGTGGGTCCTTCGGCGTTGTGCTCTTTCTGCACGGCGTCTGACCAAGAAAGCTTCACCGGGCCTTCGCCGATCACCTTGAACCGATAGTGGAACGAGGCGCCGGGAGCCAGGCTCTGTGTGCCGAAGCTGGCGCTGGGGTAATCCACTTCCACCAGCCGGAGCTGCTGATCCGTCCGATTGACGAGCGTCGTCTCGATAAACGCTGAGTGGCACCCGGCAAGGCTCGCTGAAGTAACGAGAGCGCCGGCCGCCATAGCTACCGCAAAACTCACTCGAAGATAAGTTTTTGGATTCGTGCAGTATCTAAGATTCAGATTCAAGAGTGAGTCTCCCGCCTAGATCTCAGGACGAGTTCGGGAACACGTTGCAAGGCCGCTACCATTCTTAACCAGGCTCGATTCTCCATCGCAGGATAACCGCTGACCACCTTGCCGGGCTCGATGTCGCCGGGGATGCCGGTCTGCGCCGTGGCGACCACGCCGTCACCCACCGTGAGATGCCCCGCAACCCCCACCTGACCGGCGAGGATGACGTTTCTGCCGATGTGTGTCGATCCCGCCAGACCGACCTGCGCGCAGAGAAGCGTATTTTCACCGATGGTCGAGGCGTGGCCCACCTGAACGAGGTTGTCGATCTTCGTACCCCGGCCCACGCGCGTCTCGCCGAGCACCGAGCGATCAATGCAGGAATGGGCCTGCACCTCCACATCGTCCTCGAGGATGACCGGCCCCGGGTGTGGAGTCCTGATCCAGGAGCCGTCCTCTGTCCGGGCGAACCCGAAGCCATCCCCGCCGATGAGGGCGCCGTTGCCCAGAACGACATCGTCGCCCAGCCGGCAGCCTTCGCGCACGATGGCATGGCTGTGCGCAAAGAACCGATCGCCGATGGTGACCTCGGGGTAGAGGACCACGTGCGCCAACACGACGGCATCCGCGCCGAGGCGGCAATGCTCCCCGATGACGACGTAGGGCCCAATGTGCGCTCGCTCGCCGATCCGGGCCGAGGCTGCGACAACCGCGGTGGGATGTATGCCCGGCGCGTGAAGCGGAACCGGGTGGAACAGGCTGACCAGGCGTGTGAAGGCCAGCTTTGGGTTACCGATCCGCAATGTCGGCAAGGGCACCGGACCAAAAGACGGTTCGACCACCAGGGCAGCGGCCCGGCTCGAGCGGGCCAGCCGGGCGTACTTGGGGTTGGCAACGAAGGAGATCTCGGTGGGCCCTGCCGACTCTATGCCGGCCACGCCGGTGACGATGATGCCTGAGATTGCTTCGGAGGCGCCGTCTGAGGCCGTCAGATCCGCGCCAAGCCGTTCGGCCACCTCGCCCAAAGTCATAGAAGGATTGTAGCGGACAGCTCTGAACACGGCTCTGAAAGACGGGTTCGAAAGAAGGCTGTCGCAACAGGCTCCTGGAACAGGAGTCCCTCGCCCTGTACCTGGAGAGGTGCGCCTCAGCCATGGCCAGGGAGGACCCGAATGTTCATGCCGCTGGGGGTGCAGCAAATTGTGTGCACACCGGCGTCAAGGGAGGTTCAATTCGTGTAAAATAAGGCGTCGTGTATCGACGCTAGCCTAGCCTAAGTGCAACGCAAAGCGGGCTTTAAGAGCGTCTTCAAAAGCAGGGGGAACGATTTAGCTCTTCGCTATGGCCGATTATATCTACCTGCTTCAACATCGTCTGACCTCAAATCAGCGTCGCGCCTTGGAAGCGGTCCGTGATGCCGCTCGCGGTCTGGGTGCCCCCGTGTTTCTGGTTGGCGGTGCCGTCCGTGACCTTACCAGCGGAGCTCCGGTGCGTGATCTGGACTTCGCCGTTCAAGGCGACGTGGACGGCCTGCTGGATGCAATGACCGCAGCGGGAGGCCGCACGGTGGGTGAGGGCAAGAGCTTTCACTCCCGCTACTTTGTCTTTCCTGGGGGGGTACGGTTGGAGGTCGGCCCCACGCTGGCTGTGACCTATCCCCGGCCGGGCGTCCCAGAGGTCGTGCCGGCGCCCATTCTGGACGATCTCCGGCGACGAGACTTCACAGCGAACGCCATGGCCATCTCGCTGAACGAGGGATCCTATGGTTTGCTGTTAGACCCCTTGAATGGGGTGGCTGACCTGGAGAACCGGGAGCTTCGTCTGGTATCCAATCTCGGCTTCATCGAGCAGCCGGCGCTGCTGATCCGGGCCGCCCGCTTGAGTAATCGGCTGGGTTGGGGTCTGGAAGAGCGAACGCAGCGGCGCTATGAAAACGCCAAGGAGGAGGGCGCCATTGAGCGTATTCAGGCCGAGGCACGGGGTTATGAGCTGGAGGAGATCTTCCATGAGGAGGATCCGATCTCGGCGCTCGAGTACCTCGGCTCTGAAGGCTGGCTCCCCCAGCTCTCCCCCAGCCTTGCTGGCTTAAAACCTGACCTGGAAGGACTCGATCGTCTGCGGGACACCCTCGGGCAGATGGAGCAGCTCGGGATCTTTGCCGATCCTTCCGCGGTCTACTTTCCATTTCTCACAGCCAAACTACCTGCAGCCGAGTCAGCAGCGATCAAGTCCGCCTTCGCCCGCCCTGGCTTTGCCGAGCGGATCGACTCTCTAGAAGCTCGTACCCGCGATCTTGCCTCACAGCTCACGTCCAAGGCGTCGTCTCTGCCTTCGACGTCGTGGAAGCTCCTGTTTCAAGCCGAGCCTGAGGTGGTGCTTGCGCTCGCATCCTTCTCCCGGACCGGGGCGGCACAGGCCAAGTTCAAGGCGTTCTTCACGGAGTGGCCGCAGGCCCGCCAAAGGATTCCTTACGGCCTGATGCAGGAGATGCGGATCACGCCGGAGATCGCCGGCTACGAACAGCTGCTGGAAGACCTCTTTTTCGCGATCATCGATAACAAGTTCAGCACACCGGAAGAGACTCGCGCGTTTTTAGAGCCGTTCTCGCCGCCGGCACCGGCCCAGCAGGTCACGCCGCGCAAGCGCGCGGCAAAGTCGGCGCGGGGCAGAGGAAGGCCGGCAGCGGCTGCGGCTGCAACACGGGATGCCGATCCGGACCTTGATGAGGCTGAGGCCGAGGATGATGGCGAGGAGGACTCTTCTTTACGTGACGCCGTGGGCGAAGATCCGGAAGATCTGGCGCTTGTCGGAGCCGACGAGAAGAGGGGCATCGACCGTCGTACCGAGGACGAGGCTTCCGAGCAGCAGGACGCCACGGACGAGGAGGACGAGTTACCCGCGCGATCTCCGGCTGCCCCGGGGAGAGCGCCCGCCCCAAAGCTCGACCAAGTCGATAAGCGCGCGTCTGAGCCGCTTGCCACGGCGAATTCCAAGAAGAAGACGATCCCCGTTCCGGAGCCAGCACCAGTAAAGAAACCGGCAAAGGCTGAGACCGCTGTCGCTTCTGCAGCCGCACCGGAGCCGAAGGTACGGCCAGCGAGCGGGAAGAGCGCACAACCCGATATTGCGGCCAGGAAAGCTGTGGCCGTGATAGCGAAGAAGAGTGTCGTTGCCGTGACAGTCGTATCCAAGGCCGCCGCACCGCCTGTCAAGACTCCCGCCAAAACAGCTAGCGCCAAGGCAGCCCCCGTGAAGATAGCGGCAACCCCGGCCAAGCAGGAGGGCAAGCCTCCCGCGGCCGACAAGAAAGCCGCGACGAAGGCGACCCCAGCTACGCAGCGAACCGTACCGGGTAAGAAAGCTACCGCGGCACCCCAGAAGACCACGGCAAAGGCGGCCAAATCCGCTCCTGCTAAACGCTCCGGAAGGTGACCATCGTCTCGGTCGTTCTTGCTTGAGGTTCAGCTTGGACCAAGGAACAGCGTTGGCCAGCGCAGGCATCGGTAGAAATCTAGTCCCGGTGCCTGCGCTTTACCTCAACGTTGAGCCGTTTGATCTTCTGGTTGAGCGTGGAAAGGGGAATGCGGAAGTATTCTGCGGCCTCCGTCTGGTTCCAGTTGCAGCGCTCAAGCCGGTCCGCGATGATGCGCCGCTCGATCTCTTCCATGACATCGAAGAGGGAGGCGCTGGCGTTTTCCTCAAGCATGGCTGTGGAATAGGTCTGGCCCCGCAGCTGCCCCGGCAACAGATCCGGTGTCACCTGCGGTGCCCTGGAGAGAACGACTGCCCGCTCCATGGCATTCTCCAACTCCCGCACGTTGCCCGGCCAGCCATAGTCCATCATGACCCGCAGCGTTTCCGTGGTGAGTTCACGTACGGGAAAGCCGTTTTCCTGTGAAAAAAACCGAAGGTAATGTGTCGCGAGCAGAGGGATGTCCTCCTTCCGCTGGCGAAGGGGCGGTAGTTCAAGGGCGATCACGTTGAGGCGGTAGAAGAGATCTTCACGAAAGCGGCCGTCCTTGACGGCTTGGCGGAGATCCACATTAGTTGCCGCGATAATGCGCACATCCACCTGAATCTCATGCGTGCCGCCTAGGTGCATGAAGCGGCGATCCTGGAGAACACGCAGGACCTTGGCCTGCATGTCCATGGTCATGGTGCCGATCTCGTCCAAGAAGAGCGTACCGCCGTCGGCTACCTCAAACAGGCCTTTTTTCGCCGCCACGGCAGAGGTAAAAGCGCCGCGCTCATGACCGAACAGGGTTGACTCCAGCAGCTCGGAGGGAACGGCCCCCGTATTAACGGGGATGAAGGGGCGATCGCGCCGGGGAGAGTGCGCGTGGACAGCCTTGGCGATCAGCTCTTTGCCGGTGCCGCTTTCGCCCTGCAGAAGCACTGTGGAACGACTCGGGGCCACCTGCTCCACCAGCTGAAAGAGCTGAAGCATCGGTTCACTCTTGCCGACGATGTTCTCAAACGAGTAACGCTGCTTAAGGGCTCGCTTGAGATGAACCACCTCCTGCTCGGCCCGGCTGCGCCCGACGGCGGCGCGGATGTCGGCCAGCAGCTTCTCGTTGTCCCACGGCTTTTGAACGAAGTTGGAGGCCCCGGCCTGAATGGCATCGACGACGTTGCCGACGGTACCGTAGGCGGTGATCATGATCACCGGCAGCGACGGGGTCATTCCCTTGATGCGGGGCAGGAGGTCGATGCCGCTTTCGCCGGGCAGAGCGAGGTCGAGCAGCAGCAGATCGTAGGTATAGCGCGCCAGAAGGTCCAGGCCGCTGTTGCCGTCGCGTGCCAGCTCGACTTGAAAGCCCTCCAGCGTCAAAAGGGTTTCGAGCGAGTCGCGAATACCTGCCTCATCGTCAATGATGAGGATGCGATAGGTCGCCGCGGTGGGGGAGCGGGGCTCGTCGAAGGAGGTGCGCTCCGGGTGCAGGACTTCAGGCATGGACTACGGTTCCTTGTTCTTGCGCCGAGCCGGCGGGGCCACCGTCCGGCTGGTTGCTGTCTAGGTTAGGGAAGGAGAGACGGAAGGTAGTGCCCAGACCGACCTCGCTGGTCGCGTCGATGGAGCCACCATGCTCCTGAACGATACCGTAGGAGACCGCCAGACCCAGGCCGGTACCCTTCGTCTGACCCTCCCGCGGCTGAGTCTTGGTGGTAAAGAACGGATCGTAGATCTTGCGCAGGACCTCCGGGGGCATGCCCGCGCCGGTGTCGCTCACCTCCAGCTGCACCTCACCTTGCGCAGAAAGGGTGCGTATCGAGATGCGGCGCGGCCTCCCTTCGTCCATGGCTGCCTGCGTGGTCTCCTGCATGGAGTCCCGGGCATTCAGCATGAGGTTCACCAGCACTTGCTGCAGCTTGCCGCGATTGCCGGAGATGGCCGGCAGCTCCGCCGCTAGATCCGTGCGCACACTTACCCCGGAAGAGCGCATCTGGTGCTCCAGCAGGAGAACGGTCTCACGCACAATTTGATTTAGATCAAGCCGGACGAGGTGGACCGTACCCATGCGTGAAAAGTTCAGCAGGCCGTTCACAATCTCCGAGGCACGGAAGGTCTGCTGCGTAATCTTTTCAATGACGGGACCAAGCCGCGCCTGCGCCGCCGCATCCATGCGCAGCTGTTTCCCGAGCATCTGCGTGTAGCTGGAAATGACGGCCAAGGGCGTGTTGACCTCATGGGCCACGCCCGCGGCAAGAAGCCCGATGGAGGAGAGTTTTTCCGCTTGCGTGAGCTGCGCCTCCATGCTGACCCGGTCGGAGATGTCGTCGATGATCACGATGCGACCAACGGCCTCCAACTCGCGGTTCAGCAGTGGCGCTACTGTGATGTTGGCGGTGCGCAACTCGCCGTCCGGCAGCGGCAGACGAAATTTATACAACGTGTGAACACCCTGTTCGGAGCGGAGATGATCCAGCTCGTCGGCAAATTCGGGGGAAAAGACGTCGCGGATGGAGCGGTGCAGCGCCTCGTTCCGCACCGTCCCGTGCATGGTCTCCATCTGCGCGTTCCAGCTTTCGATCCGGTCTTCCGGGTCTAGCGCAAAGACGCCAACCTTGATGGATTCGACAATGTTTTCATTGAAGTCCCGTAGACGCTCAAAGTCCTGAATCTTCTGTTCGAGACGCTGGTAGAGCTGAGCATTTTGGATGGCGATGCCGATGTAGCCGGCAAGCGATTCCAGCAACTCCATGTCCTCGCTGGAAAGGAAATCACCGGATCCAGTGCGGCCCAGGCCGAGAACGGCCACGGTACTCTGGCCAACCCCCTCATGCCGAGCGGCGCGGCAAGGCACGTAGTAGTGCAGATCGAGCGCGGCGGCGGAGGCGCGCTGGCTCTCGGGCAATCGCAATACCGATCTTGGATTTTCAAAGAACAGGTGCGTCGTGTCGTCCGTGGGGGAGAGCGAAAGGAAGCCGAGGTCGAGAGGCAGATCCAGCGTGGGCGTGAGGCCGTAGGAGGCGGCCAAGTTGAAACGGGGGCGCCGGACAGAAAAGCCTTCATCGGCGAGAAAGACCGCCACACGGGTAACCAGCAGTGTTCCATGCAGTTGTTCCACGACGGAGTTGACCAGCGCACTCAGGTCTGTCTGTGCGTTGAGCTGCTTGCCGAATTCCACCAGGGTCTCGCGGTAATCCACGCGCTTCTGGTCGAAAAGCAGATCCACGCGCAACTGAATCGCCCGTTTTAAGGGATCGAACAGGAGCCCGGTGATGATGACCGTAATCATGAGGCCCCAGACGCGCAGGCTCTGCAGGCGTTGAATATGCTCATGAACCATCTCGGCGGAAAGAGCGATGACGCCGAAGTAGAGACCCACCAGCGCGGCCGTGGCCAGGGTATAGGCCACGCCGCGTTTGAAGATAAGATCCACATCCATCAGCCGGTAGCGCACAATGGCCCAGCTAAAGGTGAGTGGAAGCAGAAGCAGTGACAACAGCGCCAGCGTCTTCAGCGCAGTGGGCGCATTCCAGTCGGCAAGGAACGGAATGACGTACAGCAGCGTGAAGGGCACGATCGTCAACAGCGTTCCACGCGCCAGCCACTTCAGCTGCTGGCGTTCCAGTGGTTGTACCTCGCGGCGGTACCGCGCCCAGAACAGTCCGGCCGCGCCGAGATAGAAGAGCACCAGATAGGCCAGATCCAGCTGATCGAGGCGATGAAGCACGAGGCCCGTTACCGACCAGCGTGCGAGTGACAGATACCTGAGCCAGACCAGCAGGGCGCCGGGAAGGTACAGGAGCGCATAGCGAGTCCACCGGATCCAAGGCTTGCGGCCCTGGCCATAGCCCGAAAAGCTGAGCGCAAAGTGTAAAAACAAAGCCGGTTGCAGCGCCCGGGCGATGACATTTCCGATCAGAACGGTAAGGTCCAGCCCGTCCAGTACCCCGGTGTACCGGAACGCGTACAGGATGTAGGACGTTAGACAGAAGACGAAGAAGTGGGTCGATTGCGGTGCCGTCCAGCGCCGGAAGAGGACGTAGAGGCCGATGGCAAGATAGACCAGCGCGATGACGCGGGAGACCTGGAAGTCGGTCCGGTCCGCAGGCTCGAGGTACACCCCGATGTCGAGAGGAGCCGGCCGCAGCCCGTTTTTGCCCGGCCGGAGCAGGGAATAGGTTGCGTGGGACCAGACGCCGCTTTGGCTGATGGCCCGTTCCGCCGCCGCCAGGCGCGGCGTCGGCGACTCATCGACCGCCGTGAGCACATCGCCTGTACGTATGCCGGCGCGGCTGGCCGGGGTGTCCACGGGGACGATGGTCGCGCGCAGACCGCCGGCCGTCTCGGTCCAAAGAACTCCGTCCGTGGCAACTTCGAAGCTGTTCTCCTGCACCAGGTTGGCGACCGAAAGGGCAACAGCCGCCAACGTAAGGATTGCCAGGAGGAGAGCAACAAGCCGGGTTTGCGTGAGGCTGTTCATACGAGGGCGGGGCCAGCTGATTCCGTACCAGCAATTAAACTGCCAAAGTCGAGTGTCACCATCACCGGTGTCTTACCCCGCAAAGGAAAACGGAGCTGTACGAAACCATAAAGCTCTCCCATTTTGCATACCCTTGGCCTGCTAAGGACAAACACATATTCCTTTCGGGTGACCTGCCCTTGACCGTAGGCCCTGTCTCCTGTGAACTGAGGAGATGAAGGCGATGGGTGGTAACACACATGCAGAGGCCCGGGATCTCCTGCAACGCGATGCCGAGTGTCTTCTACCGGTGTATGCGCGGTTTCCCGTGGTCATGGAGCGGGGGGAGGGCATGTACCTCTTTGACGTGGCCGGTCGCCGTTATCTGGATCTGATGGCGGGGCTCGGGGTCAATGCCCTGGGGCACGCGCATCCTCGCCTCGTTCGTACGATGGCAGAACAGGCAGCGACACTGGTCCACCTTTCTCCACAGTACGCCAATCGCTACCCCATTGAATTAGCGGAGCGCCTTTGCGCCCTGTCCGGCATGCGTGGGGTGTTCTTTTCCACCGGCGGCTCCGAGGCCGTCGAAGGTGCACTCAAGCTGGCGCACACGCACAGCCGGCAGAACTATGGTCCGGAGAAGAAGGAGACAGTCGCCTTGCGGCAGTCTTACCACGGACGCACGTATGGTTCCATGTCGGTTACGGGCCAGGAACGTTATCGGCTGGACTTCGGGCCGGGCATTCCGCACGTTCGCTTTATCGACCGGAACGACGTCCAGCAACTACGGGCCGTTGTCACGGCGCAGACCTCCGCGATTCTGCTGGAACCGATTCTGGGTGAAGGCGGCATTCACGAGTTAACGACAGAATTTCTGGGAGAGGCACGCCGTCTGGCTGACGAGCACGGCGCGCTGCTGATTTTTGATGAGGTTCAATGCGGACTTGGACGCGTCGGCGAGTGGTTCGCCTACCAGGCCTCCGGTGTACAGCCCGATATGCTGCTGCTGGGCAAGCCCCTGGGCGGCGGGCTTCCCTTGAGCGCCCTGTTGGTCGATGACGACCTGTTTCACTCCTTCGGCCTAGCTAAGCACGGCAGCACCCTGGGCGGAAGTCCGTTTACATGTCGCCTTGGGCTTGAATTTCTGAACGTCGTGGAAGACGATAACCTGCTGCAGCAAGTTCGAGATACAGGAAAATACTTGAAGCAACGGTTGATGGATTTGTCGGCGAATAACGATCGCATCGCCGAGGTTCGTGGGCGCGGACTGCTGGTGGGCGTGGAGCTGCGTGAGCCAGCCAGGCCCTTGGCGGAGGCGGCGCTGGAGCGTGCTGTGCTGCTCAATCTGGTCCAAGGCAATATCCTGCGGTTTTTACCGCCGTTCCTGTTGGAACGTTCTCACGTTGATCAAGCAATCGAGTTGCTGGAAGAGCTGTTAGCGGTGCCTGCAACCGAGCTTTCCGTGCCGATGATGGCGGGGACAGGGGCCAATCAGTAAACAAGCGATGCTGAACCGTAGAAATATCACCCTCGGGATGGGATCAATCTCTTACCTCGAACGAGGCGTTCCGCAGGCAGGAATGCCCACCTTTGTATTTCTTCACGGCCTGATGGGTACCGCGGCTACGTTTAAATCATGCCTGGAGGCGATGCCCGAGAACCGGCATGTGATCGCGATCGACCTACCGGGTGCTGGGGCCTCCGATCGGAGCCGCGAGGTGAGTCCGGCGTTGCACTCGATCTCGCGGGTGCTCGGCGACGTTTTGGATTCGATAGGTTTAGAGCAACCGGTACTGGTCGGGCACTCCCACGGGGGCGCGGTGGCTCTGCATCTGGCGGCCTCAGAGCCCGGGCGGGTGAGCGGACTGGTGTTGCTAGCGCCCGCACATCCTTATTTCCGGCACGCTGACCAGATCATTGCCTTCTACCTGTCCCCGTTGGGCAAAGCGTTTGCGCATACGCTGCCCTGGTATCCGGCGTGGATGCAGATGATGGGCCTGCGGCGCATGGCCGGGCCGCAGAGCTGGGATGCGCCGGAGCGGCTGGTGCCTTACCGCGAGAACCTGCGCACGCGTGGAACCGTGGGCTTCCTGCTGCGACTGCTGCGGACCTGGCAAAGCGACATGCGCGAGCTGCGGCACCTGCTGCAGGCGCCGTTCCGGCTGCCCACGTTGTTGATCTGGGGTGACCACGATCGTGCGGTGCCCGTCGGGACTGCGCCGGATCTGAAGCGGAGGCTGCGCCATGCGGAGCTGGAGGTGCTGCTGGGTGTCGGGCACAGGCCGGCGGAGGAGCAGCCGAAGCTTTGTGCCGCGCTGATGGAGGCCTGGTGGGAGCGGCAGGCGAAGGCGCCGCCGAAACCGGTCAGCGTGGCCGAGGGAAGCTTTCGGGGAAGCTTTCGCTGAGCCAGCTTTGCAGCGCGGCGGCGTAGGGTTCGAGCTTGGAGCCGGGGGAAGCGGCCGTGCCGGCGAAGAAGTGGTCCGCGCCTTTGATCCAGACGATCCGTTTGGGTTCGGAGGCGGAGACCAGGTAGCCTTCGAGGACGCCCTGCGGACTGAACTCGTCGCAGTCGCCGGAGATGAAGAGCTTGGGAATCTCACCGCAGCCGGGCAGGAAGTCGTAGGTGTAGTCGCGGCCGGCGGCGCGGACCGGAAGGCCGATGCCGATGAGGCCGTGAATGCGCGGATCGCCGCAGCAGGCGCGCAGGCCGACATTGGAGCCGAAGCTGAAGCCGGCGAAGAGCAGGGGAAGGCCGGGGTAGCGCGCGGTTAGCCAGTCGAGGGCGGCCTGGACGTCGTGGACCTCGCCGCGGCCTTCGTCATGGGCGCCTTCGGAGAGGCCGGTGCCGCGGAAGTTGAAGCGGAGAACCGGGAGGCCGAAGTGCGAGAAAGCCTTGGCCGCGTGATAGACGACCTTGTTGTGCATCGTGCCGCCGCCGAGGGGGTGGGGGTGGGCGACGAGGGCGGCGAAGGGAGCGTCGTGGCGGCCGGTGTTGAGCAGGGCTTCTAGCCGGCCGGCCGGGCCGCGGAGGTCTTCGATGGTCTGGACGGTGGCCTGGTGGCGGGTAGCGGCGGCTTCGGGCATGCGTCTCAGTGTAGATCGGCTGGTGCTCCGGTTTATGCTAGGAAGGCCATGCCGACCGAATCGCTTGATCCAATTGCCCTGACACGCCAGCTCGTGGCGATTGATTCCACGACTTACCATGAGGGTCCCGCGGGGGAGTTTTTAGCGGGGTATCTGAGTCGGCTCGGGTGGGAGATCGAGCGGCAGGCGGTGGCACAGCCGGATCCGGCGCGGACGCCGGGTTCCGGCAGCGGTGATCGATTCAATGTGTATGCGACCTGGTCGGAGCGGCCGGCGATCGTCCTTTCGACGCACATGGATACGGTTCCGCCGTTTCTGGGCCCTGTTCGCGAAGACGCGACGCACCTGTATGGGCGGGGTGTCTGCGATGCAAAGGGCATCATCGCGGCGCAGATTGCGGCGGCGGAGCGTTTGCGGGCGGACGGAATTGCGGTTGGATTGTTATTCGTGGTGGGTGAGGAGCGCGATTCGGCGGGGGCGGCGGTGGCGAACCGAAATCCGCGTGGATCGCGGTTCCTGATTAACGGCGAGCCGACGGACAACAGGCTTGCGCTGGCCTCGAAGGGGGCCCTGCGGGTGGAGCTGCGGGCGCACGGGAAGATGGCGCATTCGGCATATCCGGAGCTGGGGGAGTCGGCGATCGACAAGCTGCTGGCGGCACTGCACGATGTGCAGGCGCTGCAGCTGCCAGTGGTGGAGGGGATTGGCGACTCCACGATGAATGTGGGGCTGATCTCCGGCGGGCGGGCGCCGAATGTGATCGCCGATGCGGCCGAGGCGCACATCCTGGTGCGGCTGGTGGGGCCGGCGGGACCGATTCGCGAGGCGATTGCGGAGGCCGTAGAGGGCCGGTGCACGGTGGAGTTCTCCTTGGAGCTGCCGTTTGTGCAGATGCGGGCGCTGCCAGGATTCGAAACGATGGTGGCGAAGTTCACGACCGATATCCCCAGCCTGACGCAGTGGGGCGAGCCGTTTCTGCTGGGTCCGGGGAGCATTCACACGGCGCACACGCCGGACGAACGGATCGCGAAGGCCGAGATCCTGGAGGCGGTGGAGCTGTATGCCCGGCTGGTGCGGCAGCTGGGCGAGCCGGCGGGAACGGCGGCGTGAGGCAGAGGACAAAGGTTCTGGCGGTTGCCGGATGCCTGGTCGCGATGGCGGCGGCGGCCGTGACCTGGGCGTTCCGGACCATGCCGCAGGGCAATCTTCCGCCGGGGTCGCCGATGGATGTGCTGCTGGTGCTGGGGACGCCGGCGGAGATCGACGGATCGGTCACCGAGGCGCAGCGATGGCGGGTGGAGGAGGCCGTGCGGGAGTTCCGGGCCGGGCGTGCACCCTACCTTCTGTTTACGGGTGGGCCGGCGGCGAACCGGTTTGTGGAGGCACAGGTGATGGCGGGCTATGCACACACGCTGGGGGTGCCCTGGGACCGGCTGCTGGAGGAGGGCCGGGCGAAGACGACGGTGGAGAACGTGGCGGACAGTGCGGCGATGATCGAGGCGCGGGGCTGGCATCGCGTGGAGGTGATCAGCTCACCCGAGCACCTGCACCGGGCAGCCTACCTGATGGAGAGGACGCCTTTTTTGTGGCGGGTGCACGCGGCCCCGACGCCGGGGCGAAGCCGCTTACAAACAACCGGAGCCTATGTCGAGGAGGCCATCGGCACGACGGCCTTTCGGCTGTTTGGGACCGGGGCTGAGCCGGCGATCCACACCCTGGCAACGGTCCAGCATGGGGTGTTCTTCGGCGTGCGGTGGGGGTTTTTCAAGGTGCGGGGCTGGTTGAGGGTCTGACGTTCCGGAGTTTTGACTCGATTTGAGCACTGTTGTTCATCCCACGAGCGAACAAAGCGATGCCACTTACAGGATTACGAGAATTAGTAAGTGTTCGTGTTGCAATGCAGAAAAATGGGCCTACTGTGCAATTGACACTTGAACGGAGCGTGTTATCTCACAGTACGCAGGTAAAGTGGTTTGGTTTAACAACGCCAAAGGCTTCGGGTTTGTCTCTCATGAGGGCGGGCCCGATGTATTTTGTCACTTCAGCTCTATCCAACAGGACGGTTACAAGGCACTCAAGGAAGGCGACCCCGTCGAATTCGACATTGAGCAGGGACCCAAGGGACTGCAAACAGCGAACGTGATGAAGGCTGTGCCTGCTGTGATGGGGGCCAGGTCCCAAGCAACATTGTCTTGAAACGACGAATCCCAGCCACCATCCTCGTCCTCCAGACGTCAAAGGAGTTCGAGGTGTGGAGTCGGCCAGATGATTCCCACACGCGACCACGCAGAGATCCGTAGATGGGCTGCCAGGCACGACGCCGTTCCGGCTGAGGTACCTCCAATTAAGTTCGACGGCAAGCCCACGATGCTACATTTCCTGATGGGAGCGGCTAAAGAAGGCACGCCGGAGCTGCATCCCATCAGCTGGGAATCCTTCTTTGCAAAGTTCGATCTACTCGGGTTGGCGTTGGCGTATGACGAACTGACGCCGCGATTCGACCTGGTGCGGATTGAACAGTCGCACGAGACTTCGCTGCTGGATTAGCAGCTGCACTGGAGCTGCTTTCCTGTAGGTGCAGAGCAGCTGCAAAGGAGTACAGAGATCCTTCGCTGGCGCTCAGGATGACGGCAGCTGCGCATTCACCTGGAACAGCTGACGGCAGCTATGCACCTACTTGGAACAGCGTAGAGAAACAGGGCAGTGCAGGCGGCTTGCGCCGGGCAGGAGAGATGGATTCGCCGGAGTACATATTCCGCGAGGGTCATGCCCCTGCCTCCAAGCTGCCAGGCGCTGTGGAGCAGGCGTGTTGCCCTTGCCGTGTCGCCGTTGGCGGTATCTACCCAAGGCGCAGAACGTGGTTGCCGCGAGCGTCAATAAGAGCCAATAGCCAATAGCGGGCAAACCCTGTGCCTCCGGACCATAGCCCCTGCCCCTCCAGTACCGTCCAAGATATTGGAATGGGACGGGGGCGCCAAGCGGCTTTTTCCGTCTTGCTGACCTGTCTGGACCTGTCTGGACTGGGTAAATTCCCGTTTGCGGCTTTGCTTGGGGCTGCCGGTTGAGCCGCCGGGCGCTGCCGAGGCGAGGGAGGGAATTTGGTTAGCGGCGGGAATTGACCCTGGTGAAAATTTCGTCGTACTTGCCGTTCTTTTCGGCGAAGCGTTGCGGCTTAACACGCTCTACGAGGATCTCGCCGTCCGGGGGCGGGTTCTTGAGCAGGGTCAGGGTTTCGGATATGTAGTCGGCGAGGGGCATGGCGTTGGGGTCGGTGGCCTGGTGGGCGCCGGTGAGTTCGGTCTGGACGTAGGGCGGGATGAGTTCGAGGACCTCGACGGAGGTGTCCTTGAGTTGGGCGCGCAGGGACTGGGTCCAGGAGTGAATGGCGGCCTTGGTGGCGCAGTAGGTGGGAAAGCCGGTCCGGGGGACGGAGGCTAGGCCGGAGGTGACGGTCATGACGGTGGCTTGCGGCTGCGCGAGCAGGACCGGCATCAGCGCGGCGGTGAGGCGCAGCGGGCCGAGCAGGTTGGTGGCTATCGTGGATTCGACGATCGGCAGGTCGTCGGTGCCGGCCTTGAGGTCTTCCATCTTCATAATGCCGGCGTTGTTGATGAGGACGTTGAGGGCGGGGAACTGCGTCTTGAGGTCGACGATGAAGCGCTGGAAGTCGTCGGCGTCTTCGATGTCGAGGGTGAGGGAGTGCATGCCGGGGTTGGCGGCGGTGACCTCGTCGAGGGCGGATTTGCGGCGGCCGGCGATGATGACCTGATTGCCCTGCTTGCTGAAGGCCTCGGCGAGCGCGCGGCCGATGCCGCTGCCGCCGCCGGTGATGAGGATGGTGTTGCCTGTGGGGTTCATCTGAATCTCCTGAAGTAACGATAGGGTAGACAGTGCAGTTTGGGAAGTAGGCACCCGGTAGTTCTATACTTACCCGATGGAGAGTATGGGCTGATGGCGGATGGTGAGATGTTGCTGGAGGCGGGGACGCAGGGGCTTGGCGCGGATGGCTATCCCAAGGTTGCGCCGGAGGTGGAGGCGCTGGTGAGGGAGATCATCGGGCGAGTGGCGGACAGCTGGACGATGCTGGTGCTGGAGGTGCTGCACGAGCATGGGCGGGTGCGCTTCACGCGGCTGGGCGAGCTGGTCGGCGGGGTGAGCCAGAAGATGTTGACCAAGACCCTACGGCAGATGGAGTTCGACGGGCTGCTGAAGAGGACGGTCTACCCGGTGGTGCCGCCCCGCGTGGAGTACGAGCTGACGGAGCTGGGTGGCAGCCTGGGGGCGGCGTTCTGTGGCGTGTGGCAGTGGGCGGAGAAGTACCATGGCGAGGTGGAGCGGGCGCGGCGAGCGTTTCGGGAGCGAGAGATGGCGGTAGCGGTGGGGGTGTAAGCTGTGGCGGTGGCGAGCTTGCCCAAGCCGAATGCTGAGTGGGTGCCGATGACGGCTGAGGAGCTGCTGGCGATTCGGGGGACTCCGGCGTTTGAGGCGGAGTTGCGGCGGCAAATGGAGAGTCTGGCCGAACATCAGCGCGCACACCCGGAAGAGCTGTTGCTTGTGGATGAGAGCGACATGGTGCCTTGGCATTGGGATTGAAGCGTGGCGACATCGTGATCGTTGCGCCTCCCGGGGAATTCGGCAAGCCACGACCGGCAGTGATTGTGCAGGCTGACGTGGAGCCTAAGTCGGAGCGCGTGACCGTTGCCTGATTACGAGTGATTTGCATCGCCTGCCAGCTTTGCGTGTCCCCTTGTTGGCGGACGCATTCACAGGGGTCAGGCGTCCGAGCGAGATCGCAGTCGACAATCTCCAGACGTTCTCCGTTGGAAAGATTGGGAATGTTGTGGGGGTGGTTCCACCCTCCGTCATGAGGACGGTAGATCAGGCTCTGCGTCGACATCTCGGGCTGTGATTTTAGACCGGTTTTCCTCCAGTGTTGCCCTGATACCGGAGCAGTAAACTAGGGGTATGGCCGCTGAGTTTACGCATCTGCACCTGCATACCGACTACTCGCTTCTTGACGGGGCTTGCGATGTGGACAAGCTGGCCAAGCACCTGAAGAAGATCGGGCAGGGGTCTGCGGCGATCACAGACCACGGCAATATTTATGGGGCTGTGCACTTCTTCGATGCGATGAAGAAGCAGAGCCTGCACCCGATCCTGGGGTGTGAGCTGTATGTGTGTAAGGAAGGCGACCATCGCGGCAAGCCTGACCCGGAGTCGAAATACAACCACTTTCTTGTGCTGGCGGAGAATGAGGCCGGGTATCGGAATCTGGTGCAGCTTACCTCTGAGGCAGCACTTCATGGGTTCTACCGTAAGCCGCGGGTTTCAAAGAAGTTCCTGAGTGAGCACTGCGAGGGGTTGATCGGGTTTTCGGGCTGTCTGGCAGGGGAGTTGAGCCAGAACCTGATGGCCGGGGACTACGCGGGCGCGAAGCGCGTGGGCGGCGAGTACGAGGAGATGTTCGGCAAGGGGAACTTCTTTCTTGAGATCCAGGACCATGGGCTGGAGCCAGACAAGGCGGTGACGGAGGCGATGTTCAAGCTTGAGAAAGAGCTTGGGATTCCGCTGATCGCGACCAACGATTCGCACTATGTGGGCAGTGACGATGCGCGGTCGCATGAGGTGCTGCTGTGTGTGCAAACGGCGGATTCGATCAACAACCCGAAGCGGTTCAAGTTCGATACGCAGGAGTTCTACATCAAGTCGGCCGAGGAGATGCACCGGCTATTTGCGCAGAACCCCGAGGTTTGCACGCGGACGATGCAATTTCCGGAGCGTTGCAAGCTGGAGATGCAGAAGGTCAAGGATCCGTTTCCGAAGTTTCCGCTGCCGGACGGCGAGACGATCGACACCTTCTTTGAGCAGGTGTGCCGCGAGGGTTGGAAGAAGCGGCGGGACACCGCGGTGCGGCATTTGGAAGAGCGCGGGATTCTGCGCAGCTCGATTGCGGCGTATGAGGAGCGGCTGACACGGGAGATCGAGTGCATCAAGGCCATGAAGTTTCCGGGCTACTTCATGATCGTGTGGGACTTTATCCGGTATGCGCGGGAGCAGAACATCCCGGTGGGGCCGGGGCGTGGATCGGCGGCGGGGTCGCTGGTGGCGTACGTGATGGAGATCACGGACATCGATCCGCTGCAGAATAACCTGCTGTTCGAACGGTTTCTGAACCCGGAGCGCGTGTCTATGCCGGACGTCGATATCGATTTCTGCATGAACCGGCGCGGTGAGGTGATCGAGTACGTTCGCGGCAAGTACGGCGTGGACCAGGTGGCGCAGATCATCACGTTCAACACGATGGCGGCGAAGGCGGCGATCAAGGACGTGGGCCGGGCGATGGACATCCCCTACGGCGAGGTGGACCGGATTGCGAAGCTGGTGCCGGCGACGATTGGCATCACGCTGGAGCAGGCGTTGCGGGACTCGCCGCCCCTGGCCGCGGCGTGCGAGGCGGACCCCAAGATTCGGGAGCTGATTGAGACGGCGCAGCGGCTGGAGGGGCTGGTGCGTGGGGCCGGTGTGCATGCGGCGGGCGTGGTGATTGCGCCGCAGCCGCTGACGGAGCTGGTGCCGGTGACGCGGACCAAGGATGAGGCCATCGTCACGAGCTATGACATGAAGGCCGTCGAGAAGATGGGCCTGCTGAAGATGGACTTCCTGGGGCTGACGACGCTGACGGTGATCGACGATTGCCTGAAGCTGATCAAGCTGAAGCGGGGGGACACGGTCGATATGGCGACGATCGATCTCGGCGATCAAGAGACCTACGAAAAGGTGTTCCACAAGGCTCTGACCTCGGGGGTGTTTCAGTTCGAGTCGGGCGGGATGCGCGATGTGTTGCGGCGGTATAAGCCGACTTCGGTTGAGGATCTGACGGCTTTGAACGCGCTATACCGGCCGGGGCCGATCCAGGGCGGGATGATCGATGATTTCATCGAGCGCAAGTGGGGCCGGCGGCCGGTGGACTACATGTTCGACGAGCTGGAGACGATCCTGAAGGAGACGCTGGGGGTGATCGTGTACCAGGAGCAGGTGATGCAGATTTCCTCTGCGATCGCCGGCTACTCGCTGGGCGGCGCGGATCTGTTGCGGCGGGCGATGGGTAAGAAAGACCCGCTGGAGATGGCCAAGCAGCGGGATATTTTCATGGCCGGGGCGCTGGAGCGCAAGCACCCGAAGGATGCGGCGGGCAAGCTGTTCGACCTGATGGAGCAGTTTGCGGGGTATGGGTTTAACAAGTCGCACTCGGCGGCGTATGCGCTGCTGGCGTATCACACGGCCTGGCTGAAGACGCATTACCCGGTGGAGTTTATGGCGGCGCTGCTTACGTCGGAAACGTCGAAACCGGAAAATGTTGTCAAGTACATCGGCGAGTGCCGCGAGATCGAGATCGCGGTGGTGCCGCCGGATGTGCAGATATCAGACGCGAACTTTACGCCAGCGGGAGATGCGATCCGGTTCGGCCTTGCGGCGATCAAGAACGTGGGGCATAACGCGATCGAGTCGATCCAGACGGCGCGGACGGCGCTGCAGGCGGAAGGAAAGCCGGGCTTTGCTTCGCTGTGGGAGTTCTGCGAGAAGGTGGATCTGCGGTTGATGAATAAGCGGGTGCTGGAGTCGCTGTGCAAGGCCGGGGCGCTCGATGCGTTCGGCAAGCGCGCGGAGGTGATGGCGGCCATCGATAAGGCGATGGAGCGGGCGCAAAAGTCGCAGCGGGATGCGGCAAGTGGGCAGCACGGGCTGTTTGGGTTGTTCGATGAGGGACCGGTTGCGGGGAGTGCGGCCGTGGAAGAGAAGCTGCCGGCGGCGCCGGAGTGGGATGAGTACACGCGGCTACAGAACGAGAAGGAGGTTCTGGGCTTCTTTGTCTCCGGGCATCCGTTGGACAAATACAAAGACAAGCTGCGGAACCTGAAAGGTGTGATCGACACGCAGACCGCGTGCGAGATGAAGCCGGAGCCGGTGGTGTTCAACCGCGGGCGGCGCGAGGAGAGCTCGAACGAGATCCAGGTGGCAGGGGTGATTACGGGGTTGAAGGTGGCGAAGTCGAAGCGCTCGGGCGAGATGTATGCGCAGGCCTGCCTGGAGGACGCTACCGGCAAGATTGAGATTATCGTGTTTCCGCAGAGCTACGAGAAGCTGGCGGAAAAGCTGAAGATCGATGTGCCGGTGGTGGTGCGTGGGTCGATCCGGGGCGAGGAGGATTCGGCGCCGAAGATTGCGTTGTCAAGCATTACGGCGCTCGAGGATATGCAGATCAAGCTGCCGGAGGCGCTGCGGATCCGGGTACCGCTGCACTCGCCGGACGCGGCGTTGATGGCCAAGCTGGAGGCGATCTTTCGCGGGGCGCCGGGCAAGGGCAAGGTGCTGCTGAACCTGGAAGAGCCGGGGGCATTCTGCGCTGTGCTGGAGCCGCGCGGGTACAACGTGGCGGCGGATGTGCAGTTTATTGAAAGCGTGGAAGGGCTGGTGGGGCGGGGTGCGGTGCAGGTGATCCATTGACCGCATCGGGTGAACAAGTGCCGGTCCGGAGCGAGCGGTGAGCATCGAGCTGTGAGAGGCCGCGGTGATGCCTTTGGCTGGCGGTATCGTCCAGTGGAGAACGCTTATAGATTCTTTGCTAAGCTCTCTTTTCGTTTTCAGCGTCCTTCTGATATGGCGCATCTCGATTTTCGAAAGGTACCTTGATGGCTACGGCAATCACCCAACCGCAACGCAATGCACCCACAATGCGAAATATTTTGACCAGACCGACCGCTGACCTCGACATCTCTCTTGGTTGGCATGTTGTAGTACAGGTGGTCGCAATGGGCCTAGCTTTGTACATGGGATTTGTTCGCCGCGATCATACCTATGACCGCAGTTTAGTGAACAGCGTCCTGGGCATTATGCCGGTTGCATTTCTTTTCGGGATGGCTTGGTTTATGCCGAGACTGCTGACCGCGAAAGATCCTGCCAGCAAGGAAATGATCCGCATGGGGTATGTACGATTTGGAGAAAGGTTCTGGGTGTCGTGTATCACGATCCTGGTTGCCTTCTGCTTGCTGACGCCCAGATAGAGTGCAGCCGAACCTCGTCTTCGCTAGGTCAAGGGGTGTCCGAAGGGATTCCCCTTTTTTGTTCTACGCTTAAGTTGGCAGTATGGGCCGGTGCTGGCGTCTCTGCTGTTTGGGCGGGAGCGGTATGACGTAGCGTGGCCTTCGCTGCTGCGCCGCACATAGCCGGGCCGCTTGTAGGTGCTCGCCTGGAGCAGGGCCGCGCATCGCTGGTCATCTGGCTTTGCTCTATTTTGCAGTGTTTCGGGAGGCGGTCCTTGTGCGGGCTGTTTCCCGCTACAATCGTGAGTGCACGAGACCTGTTTTCAGAGCGATTGAGTTAATTGAGTATGGCTGAAAGTTTGCAGCAGAAGCCTGCGCCGGCGCGGTCCGAGGCGTGGGAGAGGACCGAGGTCGCGCGGCACCCGCAACGTCCTTATCCGATGGACTATATCGAGGCGCTTTTCACCGACTTCAGCGAGATCCATGGGGATCGCCAGTTTGGCGACGACCCGGCGATGACGGCCGGAATGGCTCGCTTTGGCGGGAAGCCGGTGATGGTGATCGGCAACCTGAAGGGGCGGACGCTGAAGGAGCGCGTGACGCGGCGGTTCGGTTCGCCTGACCCGGAGGGGTACCGCAAGGCACTGCGGGCGATGAAGATTGCGGAAAAGTTCGGACATCCGGTGTTCACGTTTATCGACCTAGCTGGCGCCAATCCGGGTGTGGGCGCGGAGGAGCGTGGGCAGGGTGAGGCGATCGCGCGCAATCTGCTGGAGATGAGCCGGTTGCGCGTGCCGACGATTGCGACGATTACGGGTGAGGGCGGATCGGGCGGGGCACTGGCGCTGGCGGTTGCGGACCGTGTGCTGATGCTGGAAAATGCGATTTATTCGGTGATTTCGCCGGAGGGCTGCGCTTCGATCATGTGGAAGGACGCGGGTAAGAAGCAGCAGGCGGCTGCCGCACTGCGTTACACGGCAACCGACGTGCAGCGGCTGGGTTGCGTGGATGAGGTGATTCCGGAGCCGCCGGGCGGCGCGCACACGGATCCGGCGATGGCGATGCAGCTGGTGAATGACCGGCTGGAGCGGCAGCTGATGGCGCTGCGGTCGCAGAGTCTCGAGGCGTTGCTGAAGAGCCGCTATGCCAAGTTCAGGAATATCGCGCAGTTTTATACGCAAGTCTGACGCGGCTCGACTGCGCGTTGCGAAGTGAGAAGTATGGAGAGATCCCTGCCTTTGCCGGAAGCGACAACCCGTTTGAAGACGCCGCGCTCACTGCACTTTGCGGTGTTTGCGATAGGGTTGTTGTGGCTGCTGGCCTCGCAGGTGGGAGCGGAGAGCGCGGCGCAGGGGATCTCCCGGTTGATTCAGCTGCCGGTGCTGCGGCCATTGTTGCAGCGATGCTTTCTGCTGATTTTGCTGGTGACGGGCTACACGGCCCTGAATTGGGTGGCGCTGCGGAACGGCGGTTTGCGTTCCACCAACGGCCTGCCTGCGCGGCCGACAGCTGCCACCGAATGGCAGAAGGGCGCCGCCGTGGGCTGGGCCGGGATGCTGATAGCGATTCTGCCGGCGATTTGTGCGGGTGACCTGCACCCGATCTTCTGGTTCGCGCCGCGGGCCTGGGGGCTGAGCCTGCTGGCGCTGATGACCGTGCTGGTGGGTGCGCTGGCGACCGAGGTGGCGTTTCGGGGATTTCTGTTCAAGCGCCTGATCTCTGTGATGGGGCCGACCAGCGCGACCGTGGTGCTGGCCGCGATCTACGCGCTGGTGGCAACCCCATTGGCGAATTCGACGGGCTTCAGCTTTCTGGTGAGCGTTGTGAGCGCGGTGGTGCTTTCGGTGGCCTATCTTCGCACCCATGGGCTGTGGCTGGGCTGGGGGTTGCGGTTCGGCTGGCTGGCGGCGATGGGAGTGTTATTCGGCTTGCCGGTGGGTGGGTCCGCGGGTGTGGCCAACGTGGTCGCGACGGAGAGCCTGGGGCCGGCGTGGCTGAGCGGCGGAGCGTATGGTCCGGAAGGGGCACTGGTCACGGCGCTGGTGCTGCTGGCAGGAGTCTTTGCGGTGTACAAGCTGACGCGGGACTATGCGTGGGAGTACACGCACGAAGCGATTGTGGCCGGTGGATACCCGATGGACGTGCCGCCGCCGGCCGCGCATGCGGCGATGGAGGGGACCGCTGCGCCACCGCCGCTGGTGCAGATTCTGGGTGCGGTGCCGGTGACGCAGCTGCTGCCGCCGCGCCCGAGTGCGCCGGTGATGGGCATTCCGCCACCGCCCTCCGTGGAGACGCCGCGGGTTGCCGCCGAGCAGGTGCCGAGTACGGATGTGGATCGAAACAGGACATAATCAGGCTTCGATTGCCGGGTTCCGTTGCCTGGCTTTCGTTGCCTGGCATTCGTTGCCTCAAAGTGCTATTTGCTCTTTTGCCGCAGAGAGTGCACACTTTGGGCATTCAGAGGTGAGTATGCGCGTCCGATGCCGCACGGCCTCCCTGCTTTTGGGCTTTTCGCTGGCACTGCTCCCGGCCCTGCATGGGCAGGTGTTTGTGGTGGGGATGAAGTCTGCGACTGCGGATGTCACGACGGAGTTTCATCCCACGCGGGTAAGCCTGCCGAACCGGCCGCTGGATGAGCGCGGCCGGCTGGAGTTGATCCGAAACCTGGAGGCGGAACAGGGATTTGCGCATCGCGAACTACCGCTAGGGGCGGGGTTGACGCTGCTGGCGAATGGCAACATGACGCCCCACGATGAGGAGTACCGGCGCATGTTGTACGAAAAGGGCCAGTCGGCGGCGGTGGGGGACCGGGTCGAGGTGAGCAAACTGGAGTTCAGGGCGGACCGGATCGTGGTCGACTTCAACGGCGGGCCGTACGCGAAGCATCGCTTTCTGAGCCATTTGTCGTTGAACGGCATGCAGGTGGCACAACAGGGACCGATCGCGACGGGGTTTCGGGTGACTCTGGTTTTTGAAGGCGGTGTACCGGATGTGACTGCGGCGGAGATGAAGGCGCTGCTGGATCCGGTGGTCGATTTTAAAGCCAAGAGCAGCGCCGAGGCCTATGCGGATTCGCTGCCGCCCAAGGTGCGGGAGGCCGTCGAGGCGCACGAAATTCTGGTGGGGATGAACAGGCGGATGGTGCTGGCAGCCTTGGGAGAGCCGAAGACCAAGCACCGCGAGCATGAGGGCGGGGATGAAGGCACGCTGTATGAGGAGTGGATTTACGGCGAGCCGCCGCGTCCGACACAGTTTGTGCGGTTTCAACACGACCGTGTGGTGCGGTTGGAGATTGCGGCGCTGGGTAAGCCTTTGGAGATCCGGGAAAAGAACGAGGTCGGCGGCGAGGCCGAGCCCACGCTCACGGCGCGCACGATTGTGAACGGGGACCAGCCGCGGCGGGCGGACGGACAGGGCGGAAGTGCACCACCACCGACACTGCGCCGGCCCGGCGACACCGATGACACTCTCGCGGCGCCGCCGAGCATGGGGAAGGTCGTTATGCCGAAAAATTGAGTCTGCCGTGCGAGGCGTGCTGAAAGAGTCTGGACAGCTTCTGAAAAGATCAGCGATGGTATGATCGGGTTGCGCCTTTTCCGCTCCGGTCAGGCCTACGATACGTCGTTTTACGAGGCGATTGGGGGTCAAGATCAGGGAGCGGCGTGCGATGGTACGGGGCAACCACCTCTGAGACAGGGAGTAAGACAATGGCAAAGATCGCCAAGACCGGTGACCGCAAGAAGATCATGGATACGCAAAAGAGCACGGATTGCCCAAAATGCTCGAAGACAACGCGCATTGTGAAGCGCGTGAAGGACCGTGAGCGTGGCATCCCAGGCGGGGTGTATATCTCCTGCTCGGCGTGCGATTTCTTTGAAAAGCTGTAAGGATTGCGGCTGTACAGAAGGCCTGCCTCACGGCAGGCCTTCTGTTTTGCTCCAGCTCGGAAGGGCGATGTTTCCTATTTCCCTGAGGGTAGAGCGCCCGGGGAAAAAGCAGGTCCTTCGTTTCACTCAGGAGGACGACTTATAGGAGACTGGTTCTTACACCTACAACGGCGCTCAGTTGGCGTCGCCTAAGGGAGCGCCGCTGGACGAGAAACCCTCCTGAAGGGTGTGAGTGAGTTCGGGATCGTCGGCGCGCACCTGCTCCACCCGCACCGCGGCTTTGCCCAGCAGATGCAGGCGTTGTGCGGCGGCGAAGGAGAGATCGACTATGGTGTTGCCGTTGTAGGGGCCGCGGTCGTTGACGCGCACGAAGGTGGAGCGGTGGTTACCCAGGTTGGTGACGCGAAGCCAGCTGCCGATCGGGAGCGTCGGGTGTGCGCAGGTGAGGGCGTGCATGTTGAAACGTTCGCCGCTGGAGGTGCGCTTTCCCTGGAACGCTTCGCCGTACCAGGTGGCGCTACCGATCTGGTACCAGCGATGCGCGGCTTTGGGAGCGGCTGACGTGGCCTGGGGAGAGGCGATGACGGAGGCCACGGAGCCAAAGGCCAGCAGAACGCACACGGCGCGACGCCCGGCACGGATGAATTGGGATAGGTCGCTCGCGCAAATCTTCAAGGTCGTACTCACAGGCAAGATTGTCTCCCAGAGCGTGGGCTAAGTCAATGATCTACATAGACTTGCGCGACAACTTTCGGCTTGCCGCAGAAGCCAAATCATGTTATGAAAAGTTAGCTTAAAGGTAAGTAGTACTTATCGTAAGGTAAGTAGTACTTGTCGTTGAAGGTGCAGACATAAGTCGCAGGAGAGAGGGTTGATGTGGTAGAGCGTTGGCGAGGGAAGCAGGCAGTGGTGTGGACTGTGGCGGGGTTTGATCCTTCGAGCGGGGCGGGGGTGACGGCGGACCTGATGACGTTTGCGGCGCACGGGCTGTTTGGGTGCTCGGCGATCACGGCGCTGACGGTGCAGTCGACCGTGGGCGTACGGGGGACGGAGCCGGTGCGGCGGGAGCAGCTGGCGGAGACGCTGGGGTGTCTGTTGGAGGATTTGCCGCCTGCGGGGGTAAAGATCGGCATGCTGGGCTCGCGGGCGATCGCCGGGGTGGTTGGGGCGTTCCTGCGAGGGATGCGGGCGGGCGGGGTGAGCTGCCCGGTGGTGCTGGACCCGGTGCTGCGGTCCAGCTCGGGGCGGATGCTCTATCCGTCGGAAGGAATGGATTTGCTGCATGAGACCGTGCTGACGCAGGCCGGTTGGGTGACGCCGAACTGGGGGGAGTTGGAGGTACTCACAGGGGCAGCCGTGGGGGATCTGGAGACAGCGGAGGCGGCAGCGCGATTGCTGATCGAGCGGCACCCGGGGATGGGGGTTGTCGTGACGGGAGGCGACGCGGAGCTGCCGGTGGATCTGCTGGTGCGGCGGGGGAGTGAGACGGTGTTGTTAGAAGGCGAGCGGGTGGAGACGACGTCGACGCATGGGACGGGATGTGCGTTTTCGTCGGCGTTTCTGGCGCGGCTGGTGTTGGGGTGCTCGGCGGAGGAGGCGGCACGGCTGGCGAAGGCCTTCGTGGGGGGGGCGCTGCGATCTGCGCCTGGGTTGGGTGCGGGCAAGGGGCCTATGGGGCTGCTTTGGCCTTTGCTGGAGGGGCGTTCTGAGTGAACGGCAGAGGGTGCGGCTGGTAGGCTGGTGGAGATGAGCGATGGGCTGATTTTGACGCTGAATGGGCGGGAGCGGGCGGTGGAGGGCGTTGTCTCGCCGGCTGCCTTGAGCGAGGTTCTAACGGCCTTGGCGCTGCGTGCGGATCGGATTGCGGTGGAGCTGAACGGGGAGCTGGCGCCGCGGGCGGGGTGGGCGGAGTTGATGGTGAAGACCGGGGACAAGCTAGAGGTGGTGCATTTTGTAGGGGGTGGGGTTTAAAGCGCTTAAAGTATGAATCTCGTCGCTTATGCACTGATGGCGTCAGGCCTGATCTTCTACGTTAAGACCTGGAAAGCTATATGGAAACTTGTCGCTGAAACTCGCCAGATCGAGTCAGGTGTTAAGTTTCATCTACTGTGGTGGCTTCCCGCGTGGAACGTCCACCGTAAGGCTTACCCCGAAAGTCCTGCACGACAACGAATTGTACAGTCCTTTGCTGTAACGTTTGCACTCATGTTGGCAGGCATGGGCTTTCTCGCGAAAGCTACTCTGCACGGCCTACCCTTGAAGCAGACTGGTCACTAGCGAGTACAGAGAGCGCTTCAAGCGACTGTTTGCGTGTGAAGCGCTTCTTGATATTGGGTCAATTGCAGCAAAAGGCTCTCCCAGCGATCGCCGTAGGTGGACCAACCGCCCAGAGTGCGTACGCGGGCTATGCCGGCGGTGCGCATTTGTTGCTGCAGGGTGGGGTCGTCGGCGAGGCGCTGCAGGCGGTCGGTGAGGGCCGTGGAGTCGCGGACGGGAACGATGTAGCCCTCCTGACCGTCCGTGAAAAGGTCTTCGCCGCCGGTGGCTTCTGAGCAGATGACCGGGCAGCCGCAGGCGAGCGCCTGGGCCTGAACGAGGGCTAGACCTTCTTCGATGGAGGGCAGGACGAGGACGTGGCTGCGGGACATGAGGGCTGCGAGTTCGGGCTGGGGGAGCGTGCCTCGGAACTCTACGTTTTGCTGTGGGAGGGTGGCGAGGATGGGCTTCAGCTCGGGTTGGACTGAGCCTACGATGCGGAGGCGTTTGCGCGGTTGTTTTAGCGCGGCGAAGGCCTGCAGGAGGTAGGGAACGCCCTTGCGGAGGCTGACGGCGCCGGCGAAAAGGACGTCGAAGGTGTTTTGCGGTGGGTCGGCTGTGGGTTGGAAGCTTTCGAGGCGGACGCCGTAGGGGATTACGTGGAGTTTGTGTGCTGGGACGCCCATGGCGAGAAACGAGCGGCAGGCGGCGGTCGAGGGGACGGTGATGGCGTCGGCGGCGGCGTAGATGGCCTCTTCACGGAGGGTGTCGTGCTCGTCGGAGACGGGGTGGTCGACGCCCCAGCGGCGGTATTCCTCGCTGACGATTTGCTCCTGGAAGCGCTGGTGGGTGGAGCCCCGGTCGCAGATGAACTTGGCGCCGTGTTGTTGGGCGAGTTGACCGGCTTGGAGGCTGGAGCCGGAGATGCCTACTAGGGCGTCTAGCGGCTTCTTTGCGCGATAGTGGTTTTGAAGTTGCCTGGTGGTCCAGCGGTCGAAGGCCAGGGCGTTTTGATAGCCGATCCAGCCATGGATTTTGGGGACGTCCAGGCCGGAGCGGTGTAGAAGGTAGTCGGGGATGCCGTAGTAGGGGAAGGTCTGGACTTTTTCGCGTGGCAGGCCTTCGCGCTGGAGACGGCGCCAGGGCCAGGTGGAATAGATGGCTTCCAGGTGGCGGCGGCGGTCGAGTTCGTGGGCGAGTTCAAAGTGGTGGAAAGCGCCGAAGACGGTTTGTAGGATGCGCACCCTGTCGGTCTCTTTGGGTGAGGGTAGCAGGGCATAGATGCGGGTGGGATGGCCTGTTTGGGGGAGGGTTGGCTTGCGTTGAATGGGTTTGCTGGTTCGGGCAGAACGCGGATTCCCTTCGGGAATGACAACCGAAGGGCGAGAGCAGAAGCAGGTTCCCTTCGGGAATGACAGAAAGAAAAGCAAGGGCAAGAGCAGAAAGAAAAGCAGAAGCAGAAGCAAGAGCAACAGCCAATGCAGATTCCTCCGCTTAGCTGCGGAATGACAAAGCAGAATGCGGAGTGGCTGGTGGAGTTGCTGGCGGTTTAGGCGGTGAGGTCGCCTTCGCCTAGGCGGCGGTGGAGGAAGTCGAAGACGAGGCCGTAGAGGGCCAGGGCGAGCTGGGGGTCGTAGCGGGGGCCTTCGTCACGCAGGAAGGCGTGGGCGCCGTTGACTTCGTGCCAGCTGAAGGTGGCGTCGACCTCGTTGAGGCGGGCTAGGACCTTCATGCGGCCTTCCAGCGGGATGTGCGGGTCCTGGCGGCCCCAGACCATGAGGAGTTCGCCGTGGATGTCCTTTGTGCGCTCGAGGGAGTCGTCGTGCATGCCCTTGGCGAGGGAGCCTTTGTGGATGTCGGTGGCGTAGAAGCAGACGGCGGCGCGCACGTCGGGCTCCATGGCGCAGCGGAAGGCGAGGTGGCCGCCGATGCAGATGCCCATCGTGCCGAGCTTGCCGGTGCAATCGGGGCGGGATTTGAGGTGGTCGAGTACGGCGCGGGCGTCGGCGTCGTAGCTGGCGAGCTCCTTGGTGGTTTTCAGCTCGTTGCCGCGGTCGGAGCCGGCCTGGTCGTAGGCGAGGACGGTGCCGGCGGATTCGAACTCGTGGTAGATCTCCGGGATGGCGACTATGTAGCCGTAGCCGGCGAGCAAGTTGGCCATGCGGCGGATGGGACCGGTGACCTGGAAGATTTCGGAGTAGAAGACGAGGCCGGGGTAGCGGCCGGGGGCGGTCGGGCGGACGATGTGGGTCCGCATGGGGCCGTAGGGGGTGGTGAGTTCTACGTGGTCTTCGGTGACGGTCATGGGTGGTCTCCGTGCGGTGTAGGTATACGGCGGTTCGAACTGCAGGTTCCTTCGCTCCGCTGCGGACTGACAAAGGAAAGACCCATCACCACTTCGTAAAACGCTCTAGTTGCGTTCGATACGGAACAGGAGAGTGCACTCAAAGGCGATCGCCAGGATGATCGCGATGGGCCAGAAGTGGGCGAGGTGGTGTGTGCCGCGCAGGACAGAGAAGCCTACCAGGATGCCGAAGATCAACCCAAGTTGGGAGGCCACGAGGGATTGCGCGCTGCTCCGCGTTTTGACTACTCGCATCGATAACTCCCTAGGACGGATTTCTGTAGATGGACAGGTGCCACGGGCGGAATACAGAGATCCTTCGCTGCGCTCAGGATGACGGCGGACTTCTACGCAAATGCAAACGGCTTTAGCTATGAAGTCGATCGTTTCTAGAAACGATCGGCGTGATTTAGCAGACGAGGTCGGCGCGGGTGAGTTTGAGGTCGCCTAGGTTGCCGAGCAGGGTGAGGGTGAGCAGATCGGAGTGGAGGAGATCGTTGGCGAGGCGTTGGATGTCCTCGGCGGTGACGCGGTCTACCTCGGCGGTGATCTCGTCGAGGGTGAAGAAGCGGCCGTAGAACATCTGCTGGCGGGCGAGCGAGCTCATGCGGGCGCCTGAGGATTCTAGGCCGAGCACCATGTTGGTTTTGAGCTGCTGGCGGGCGCGGGTGAGCTCTTCTTCGGTGACGGGTTCGGCCTTGAGGCGGGTGAACTCGGCTAGGGTGAGTTCGAGGACCTGTTTCGTGTTCTCCGCGGCGCAGCCGGCGTAGACGGCCAGGGAGCCTGTGTCGCGGAAGGGGCTGGTTTCGGAGTAGATGGAGTAGGCGAGGCCGCGTTCCTCGCGGACGGCCTGAAAGAGGCGGGAGCTCATGCCGCCGCCGAGCACGGAGTTGAGCAGGAACAGCACGTAGCGGTCAGAGTGCGCGGTTTGCAGCGCGGGGATCGCGAGGCAGAACTGAACCTGTTCGAGCGATTTCTTGTTCTTCAGCGTGAGGTGCGGCGTGATCGCCGGCGGTGCCGTGCGGGGGAGTTTTTCGCGGGTGCTGGCGGCTAGCGAGGCGAAAGCATGGCCGACTTTGGCGACGAAGGCTTCGTGCTCTATGTTGCCGGCGGCGGTGAAGAGCATGTTCGCGGGGGTGAAGCGGCGGGCGTACTCGGCGAGCACGAGCGGCTGGGTGAAGGTGGGGACGGTTTTGGCGGTGCCGAGGATGGGGCGGCCCAGCGCATCGCCGGCCCAGAATTTTTGGGTGAAGAGCTCGTGGACGAGGTAGTCGGGATTGTCCTCATCCATTTTGATCTCTTCGAGGATGACGCCGTGCTCTTTCTGGATGTCCTCGGCGGCGAAGGTGGGGTGCAGGACGAGGTCGGAGAGCAGGTCGAGGGCGACGGGGACGTTGGAGTCGAGCACCTTGACGGAGAAGCAGATGGTTTCCTTGGAGGTGTAGGCGTCCAGGTTGCCGCCGATAGCGTCGACCTCGCGGGCGAACTGCTGCGCCGAGCGGGTGGTGGTGCCCTTGAAGACCATGTGTTCGAGGAAGTGGGAGATGCCGTTGGTCTCGGGAGTCTCGTCACGGGAGCCGGTGTCGAGCCAGACGCCCATGGAGACTGAGCGCAGGGTGGGCATGCGCTCGGTAACGACGCGGAGGCCGTTGGGCAGGGTGGTGGAGCGGATGTCGCGGGTGTGGGCGGTGGTGGAGCTGGTGTTTTCGGTCTGGGGGACGGAGGTCGGCATCACCCTTTATTTTGGCATCTTTTCACCACGGATAAAAGAGGTGCGGAGCGCCGCCTGGAGCAGCCTTGCCGCAGAAGCCGGTCTGGCACTAGCCGCGAAGCGCCGCAACTGCCGCCATATCGAGCGTGGCGGACGAGCCATGCAGCGGTTCGGCAAGGGTGCGGAGCGGGGATAGGATGCCGTCGTGGAAACGGTAGAAGAGCTCGGTTTTGGGGTTGACGACGAAGATGTTCTGGATGCCCATCGCGGCGTAATCATTCAGCTTCATCAAGATTCGCGTCATAGTGTCTTCGGGGGAGAGGACTTCGAAGACGGCGATGGGGGTGTGGGTCAGGATCTGCTCGACGGGCTGGTTGCGGTCGAAGACGACGACGTCGGGGACGCGGTAGCGGGTGAGGCTGACCTGCACACGGAGTTCAGGGAGGACGCGAATGTTCCACAGTTTCTGGTTCTGTCCAAACCAGAACTGCAGGGCCTGCTGCCAGCTTGCGTGATCGTACTCACCCATGGGACGGAGCTCTACCTCCCCGTCGACGAAGTCGGCGTCCGGCTCAAAATCGGAACGGAGGTAAAGCTCGACTGGAGTGGGAGCCAGGGTTGCCATGCCGCACCTCTACCGCATGCTAGCACCATACCCGGCGCGCCTGGCATGGTGAGGCGGTAAACTAGAGCGGTGCCGGAACTCGCCTTATTTGGATTGGGATTGCAGGAGCTGACGGAGCTGATGGCGGGCTTTGGGCAGAAGCCTTATCGCGCGCGGCAGGTGTTTGAGGCGCTTTATAAGCAGCGCGTGGGGGCGGTGGAGGAGATCACGACGCTGTCGGGTGAACTGCGGGCGCGGCTTTTGGCTGAAGGGTACGGAGTCGGACTGCCGGAGATCGTGCAGACGGCGGTTTCTGTCGATGGGACCGAACGGTACCTGGTGCGGATGGCCGATGGCGAGACTGTAGAGACGGTGTGGATGCCGGATGGGGATGGCGGTTTTGGGTCGTCGGATTCTGAGGAAGAGAGCGAAGAGATGGCGGCCGGGGCTGAGGTTGCGGCCGGGCTGGAAACCTTGGGCGCTCCAAGCGAAAAGCAGGTCCTTCGCTTTGCTCAGGATGACAGATTTCTGGGCTCGTTGAGTGACAAGTCCTCGGGCGCGTTAAGCGGTAAGTCTCTAAGGGCATTAGACGATAAGCCTCCTGGTGTGGGGAGGCCGCGGATCAGTGGCAATGCGCCCAAGCAGCGATTTGGGGTTTTGGCGGAGCGGGGGTACCGGCGGGCGACAATTTGTGTGTCGAGCCAGGTGGGATGTGCGGTCAACTGCCAGTTTTGCCTTACGGCGAAGCTGGGGATCAAGCGAAATCTGACCGCCGGCGAGATCGCCGGGCAGGTGGCGGCGGTGCTGAACCGGCATGGGATCGTTGTGGGGCAGGACCGGATCAATCTGGTGTTTATGGGGATGGGTGAGCCTTTCTTGAACTATGACGAGTTCATGGGGGCGGTGCGGCGGCTGGTGCAGGGGATCGGGATTCCGGAGTCGCGGATGACGGTGTCGACTTCGGGCATCTTGCCGAGCATTGAGCGATTTGCTACGGAGACGATTCGGCCCAAGTTGGCGTTGTCTTTGAATGCCTCGAATGACCGGGTGCGGGAAGAGGTGATGCCGATTACGCGCAAGTGGAAGATCGGGCAGCTGTTGGAGGCTTGCCTGAAGATTCCGCTGCGGACGCGGGAGTGGGTAACGTTTGAGTATGTGCTGCTGGGCGGGGTGAACGATCAGCCGGAGCATGCGCGCGAGGTGCTGGGGCTGCTCAGCGGGATGCGGGCGAAGGTGAATCTAATTGTCTGGAATCCGGGTCCGGGGATTGCGTACCGGCAGCCTGCGCCGGAGGATGTGGTGCGGTTTCAGGCGATGTTGATCGAAGGCGGTATTGCGACGTATATCCGGCGGCCGCGCGGGCGGGATATCTATGCGGCCTGCGGGCAATTGAAGCGGACGGTGGCGGAGCAGGCAGGTGGCGGGCTGGTGGAGATTGCTGTTGCGGTTTAGCCGGGGCTTTACTGCGGCGGGCTGAGACCGTAAGTGCAAACGCAGATCCCTGCGGGAGGATAAGCAGATTAGACGGCACTTAGGTTTGGGCTAGTTGCGGTGTGCGTGTGCCGGCTAACTGTAGAAGCACTTCGGCGACTTTGTCGTAGTTGTGGCGGAGGACGTCGCCTTCGTGGGCGAAGTTGCCGGTGATGGGTTCTACGCCAAGGGCGCGAACGGCGGCCAGGTCGGCGACGATGCTGTTCTGGCCTTCGGCGGCGTAGCGATCGACGGTGTCCTGATGGATGGGTCCGGTGTTGATGAGGGCATAGTCGAGGATGGAGCGGCCGGTGCCGGCGTGCTCGTTGATTTTGAGGATGTGCTGCGAGGCGGTGAGACCGAGGCTTTCGTTGGCCTGCGTCATAAGGTTGCAAACGTAGACGCGGGTGGCCCTGCTGTTGGCGATGGCCTCCGAGATGCCGTGCACGAGCAGGTTGGAGATGACCGAGGTATAAAGCGAGCCCGGGCCGAGGGTGATCAGGTCGGCTTCGGCGATGGCGGCCAGGGTCTCGGGGAGCGGATGGCAGGTTTCGGGCTCTAGACGAAGCTCGACAATGCGGCTTTTGGAGGCGGAGATGCGGGTTTCGCCGCGGACGAGGGTGCCGTCTTCCATAACCGCGGCTAAGGTCGCATTGGCTGTGGTTGCCGGGTAGATGCGGCCGCGGGTGGCGAGGATCTGGGCGGCAGATTGGACGGCTTGGGCGAAGTCGCCGCGCATTTCGGTGAGGGCGGCGAGGAAGAGGTTGCCGAAGCTGTGACCCTGGAGATCGCCGGCGGAGAAGCGGTGCTGAAAGAGTTGACTGAGGAGCGCTTCATCCTCGGAGAGCGCGACCATGCAGTTGCGGACGTCGCCCGGCGGAAGGATGTTCATGTCTTCGCGGAGCCGGCCGGAGGAGCCGCCGTCGTCGGTGACGGTGACGATGGCGGCGAGTTCGGCGATCGAGAAGGCCTTTGACTCGGCGAGCGGCGATACGGGATCCAGGCCAGTTGCCGAGGGTTGCGCGACAAAACGCTTCAGGCCGCGCAGAAGGGTAGAGAGGCCGGTGCCCCCGCCGATGGCGACGACGCGCAGGAGCAACGGAGCTTGGTTCGCTGAAAACATCCGACCTAGTGTAGAAGTTCGACCACCCGCACGGAACGGAACTAAGGTGCTACATGGAGTGCCATGCGGGGCTGGGGTTATGCCTCGGGATAGAGCAGTTCCGTGAAGCGGGGATCGTCGGACATGTTGGCAAAGTCGGAGTCCGAGCGGGCCTGAATGCGGTTTTGCGGGTTAAGGCGAATAGCCTGTTCGAGGTGATCGAGGCACTCATGGCTGGAGTTGGTCATGCTGGAGAGCAGGGCCAGGCCGTAGAAGGCGTAGTCACACTCGCTTTGATCGAGCAGGATCTCGTTGAAGTGCTCGCGGGCATCCTCGTAGTTGCCGTGGTTCAGCAGGGAGATGGCGTAGTCGTAACGTTCCTCATGGCTGCGGAACTCGGTGGTGCCGGTGTGGATCTGGGCCACGCACGCAGCGATGTACATGCGGATGCGGTCGCCGAGGTCGTGGGGGGCGTCCTGCAGCAGGTGATCGAAGGCGGCGTGGGCTTCCTTGTACTGATTGGACTGCATGAGCTGAATGGCCTGGCCGTAGAGGGCGAGAAGATCCTGCCGCTGGCGGTCGTCACCCGGCGCCGTGGTGCCGGCGAGGGTACGGGGCATACGGTGAAGCTTCGCACCGCGTTCTTCCGTTTTGGCTGTGCGGGGGTCGTCCTGGGCGCCGCTGCGGGCTGAAGCGGACGAAGAGGGGGAGATGGGGCGTGCCGTTTTCGTGGCCATGATTTTCTCGTGCGCGATGGTGTCTGCGAGGTACTTGCTGGTGTTCTTTGGAAGGCTCTCGAAGTTATAAGTGCTGTAGCATCCTCTGGTCAATGCCCCGGAAGAGACGTAAACGCCCGGCAATCGTGAGAGACGGGCTCCGGTGACTTGCCTTCCTTGGCGGTACCGTACAGTACGGGATTCAGTGTGGGATCGTTATACATTTTCAGTTGCCGGTAAAGTTTAAACCTTCTTTGGCCAATGTCCACATCGGCCCAAAGCTGGGCCAGGCAGGTGGTCAGATCGCCGCGTTGTTCGCGCAGCAGGGCGAGGCGGCTGCGGTTGCGGGCGCGGTGCGTTTCTTCGACGTCCGTACGCCCGATCTGCTCGGCCGTGTGGAAGATTTTGAGGGCGAGGATGGAGAGCCGGTCGAGGATCAGGCCGGGCGTTTCGGAGTGCAAAGGCGCCGCCGCATTCTGCCGGGTGTTGTTGAGAAGGAGCGTGTCAAGCTGCTCGACGAGGTCGTTGCGACGCTGGTTGAGGCGATCGATCGAGCGTTTGACGGCGGCGATGGCGGAGTCGCCCGCGGCGGGATCACGCGCCTCATCCTCGCGATGCCAGAGATCGAAGTTCGCGCGGTGATGCCTGAGCAGGAGTGTTTCCAGGTCGCTTTCTCCGAGGCTTGCGAGATCGTCTTCGGAGGACGCCGAGCCGTTTGGCGGACGATGCCAGTCCTCGGTGGCGAGTTCCTGCAGCTGCGCGAGGTGGGTGGCGTTCAGCATCATGGAAGGCAGGTGGCCTGAGCATAGCGTGAGGCGGGGTTGGGGGCAAGTCAGAGTTGCTTGACCCAGTTGGGTCATTGCCGCCGGAGGGCCTGGCATGTGATTAGTAAGGCAACATGGTAGACAACGCTGTACGCAGGGTCCTGATCTACCGGTTGGGCAGCCTGGGAGACATGCTGGTGGCGCTGCCGGCGCTGCATCTGATTCGGCGGGCCTTTCCGCGCGCGCAGAGGCGGCTGCTGACCAATGTGCCGGTGCATACGAAGGCGCCCGCGGCGGCGGCGGTGCTGGACGGCTCCGGACTGATAGACGGCTATCTGCGGTATGCCGTGGGAACGCGCAGCGTGCGGGAGCTGGCCGGTCTGTGGTGGCAGGTGGTGCGGTACCGGCCGGAGGTGGTCGTGTATCTGGCGGCGGGGCGCGGTGTGGCGGCGGCGCGGCGAGACCTTCGCTTTTTTCGCATGTGCGGTGTACGGCGTGTGCTGGGTGTGCCGCTGACGGAAGCGATGCAGAGTAACTTCTACGGGGCCAAACCGGGCTCGGCCGAGGCCGAGCGGATGCTGTTTAAGGCCGCGCTGGAACCCGAGGCGGCGCGGCTGGCGCGCAATCTTGCGGTGCTGGGCGACGCGAGGCTGAGTGTAGAGGCGAATTGGTCGATGCACCTGACCGCCGCCGAGCACAAGCGCGCCGCCGAGCTGACCCGGGAGGCCGATAGCTGGACGGATAGGCCCATCGCCGTAAGTGTGGGCACCAAGGTGCAGGCCAAGGACTGGGGAAGGGAGAACTGGCAGGCACTGTTGACGCGGCTGGCGACCGAGGCGCCGGGGCGGCCGTTGTTCTTGCTGGGCGCGCCGGAGGAGAGCGACGCCAGCGCGTTTGCCGCCGCAGGCTGGGTGGCGCATGGGGGTGGGCCGGTGGTGAATCTTTGCGGCCGGCTGTCACCACGGGAGAGTGCGGCGGCCATCGAGCGGGCGGGGCTGTTTTTGGGCCATGACAGCGGGCCGATGCATCTGGCGGCGGCCGTGGGGACGCCTTCGGTCGCCATCTTCGCCGCGCGCAACATTCCCCGGCAGTGGTTTCCGTTTGGGAGCAAGCACGCCGTGGTGTACCACCGCGTGGATTGCTGGGGATGCGGTCTGGAGACCTGCGTGGAGCAGAGCAAGCGGTGCCTGACGAGCATCACCGTGGATGAGGTGCTGGCCGCGGTGCGTGGCGTGGTGGGCAGGGAGCGGAACGGAGCGGAGCGCGGTCTTTCCGGGGTTCAAGCGGCCGCGCAGAGCACCAGGGGCAGCCTGGTAGCGATTGAGGCCGTATAGCGATTGAGGCCGTATAGCGATCGAGGCCGTATAGCAATCGAGGCCGTGTAGCGATCGAGACCGTGTAGCGATCGAGACAGTCGCGGGCAAGATCGGCGGGGAGCCTGTAGCTGTTTACTCGCCGCCCTGCGGCGAGGTGCGATGATGGTGCGGAGATGCAAGGGACACTTCCGGATGTAGGTACGGTTCTGAGTCTGCTGGCCGGGGGGTTTGCCCGGCTGCGTGTGCTGGTGATTGGCGATCTGATGCTGGATCGCTACATCGTAGGCGAGGTGGACCGCATATCCCCCGAGGCCCCGGTTCCAGTACTGCGGCATGCCCACCGCTACGAGCGGCCGGGCGGGGCTGCCAATGTCGCGATGAACCTGGCGGGATTGGGATGCCAGGCGCTGCTGGCCGGGTTCTGGGGCGAGGATGCCGAAGGGCGCGAGTTGGAAGAGCTGTTGCGTACAGCGGGGGTGGATACGGTCGGCGTGGTCTCCACGGCGCTGCCCACGGTTTCAAAGACGCGCATCGTGGGGCGAACGCAGCAGCTGTTGCGGTTGGACATCGAGAGCCCCGAGGAGCCGGCGAGGGAGGATCTGCAGCGGCTCGCGGAGCGTGCGGAGGCGCTGGTGGAAAAGGTGCATGCGGTGGTGCTCTCCGACTACGCCAAGGGCGCGTTGACGGCGGAGCTCTGCGAGCGGGTGATCCGTCGTGCGCGCGGTCTCGGCGTCCCGGTTTTAGCGGATCCGAAGACACCGGCCCTGAGCAAATACACGGGTGCCACGGCCGTCTGCCCAAATCTGCAGGAGCTGGCGCAGGCGACGGGGATAGGCCAGCAGGATATTCCGGCGATGCTGGCGGCGGGTGAGGCGCAGCGGCAGGAGCACGAGATCGCGGTGCTGGCCGTGACGATGAGCGAGCGTGGGATGCAGGTGTTGTCGGCGGCGGGAAGCTTTCATTCGCCGGCACGGGCGCGCGAGGTATTCGATGTCTCGGGCGCGGGGGACACGGTGATCGCGACGCTGGCGGCGGGGTTTGCGGCGGGTCTGCCGCTGGAGACCGCGGTGGAGCTGGCGAACCTGGCGGCGGGTGTGGTGGTGGGCAAGGTGGGCACAGCGCCAATTGCACATCACGAGCTGACGGCGCTGCTGACGCCTTCACAGCAGCTCCGGGACGCGGAGAAGATTCTCGGGCTGGAGGCCCTGCTGGCGCGGGTGGCGGATTGGCGGACCAATGGCGAGACGATCGTGTTTACAAACGGCTGCTTCGATCTTCTGCATGTGGGGCATGTGACCTTGATGGAAGATTGCCGCCGGTTTGGGTCCAAGGTGGTGCTGGGGCTGAATACAGACGCGGGGGTGCGGCGGTTGAAGGGGCCGGCACGGCCGGTGGTGGGCGAACGCGACCGGGCGCGGGTGATGGCGGCGCTGGGGGCGGTGGATGCCGTAACGCTGTTTGACGAGGACACGCCGCTGGCTCTGATCGAGGCTCTGGCGCCGGATGTGCTGGTGAAGGGTGGGGATTACTCGGTCGCGACCGTTGTGGGGCACGAGATGGTGCTGGCGCGGGGCGGCCGGGTGGAAATTGTGCCGACGGTGGAGGGTTTTTCGACCACCGGTATCGTGCGCAAGCTGCAGGCCGTCGAGACGCCGGCGTGAATGCGTTGTGAGATCTGACCGTTATCGGAGGCGCCGACAGGTCGGTGTAGTCGGCCTAAGGCCGGATGCTAGGAGGCGGCCTCCCGTTTCGCCTCGGTAGGTGCGGCAGAGGAAGGGGCTTCGCTGTACATGCGCATGACCATCTGGCCATGTCCAACGGCGGCACCGGCTTTGATGGCGGCTGTGAGGAAGACCACCTCGGCCATCTCCTCAGGGGTGGCCCCGGCCGCTTTGGCCAGCTTTGTATGAACATCGATGCAGTAGGCGCACTGAAGACTGAGGGCGACTGCGACCGAGATGAGCTCGCGAGTTTTGGCCGGGATCACACCATCCGCACGTTCGGCCGCTCGCTTCAGGCCGACGAAGGCGTTTGCCTCTACAGGGGCGCCGTGGAGCAGGTCCTTGGCGTGTTCGTAGTCAGAAGGGTTCTGGAAGCTGGGCATATGTTTCTCCTTGAGGCTGGATTCGGCTCGCAAAAGCCGTGGTCAAGAGCTGTGGTGGGTATTTCGGTGATGGACGAAAGGCCCTGCTTCAGGCCTTCAGGATGGCGCTCCCCGGCTAGACGTTCTGACGAGAGAACTTCTGTTGCAGGGTGCCGAAGAGGCCGGCGACCCAGCACATGGGACAGCCACGCAGAGCCACGAGCGAAACGAGCACCAGCGCAACCGAGACGATCGGCTTCGAGCTGCCCAGCTTTAAGGCAAAGAGGATGCCTGCCAGGCCAAGGGCGCCGCGCAGGAGGTGTACGGTAACGGACTTACTGGCAAAAGGAAGAGGACAAGACTGAGCCATGAGGCACCTCACTGACAACGTTCAGCTTCAGGTTGCAGGTATTCGCGGAGCATCAGTCGCGCTCGGTGGAGATTGCCTTTAACGGCTTCGCGGGTGCGACCGAGACGTTCTGCGATTTCGTTGATGGTCAGCTCCTCGACGTCGCGCAGCAACACGACCTCACGGTAATGCTCGGGGAGCGATTCAATGGCGCGAGCCAAGTCGATGCTGAGTTCCAGTTGCGGCGTTTGGGAGAAGCGACGTTCGTTCGCCACATTCTCCAGAGGAATCATGCTGCCTAGAAACCGCCTCGCAAGTCGCAGGCACTCCCTCCGGACGATGGCAAAAAGCCAGCCCGAAAAGGACGCGAAGGCGCGCAGCGCTCCGATGCGGCGGTATACGATCCACAGTGCTTCCTGAACAGCATCGTTTACATCGTCTGAAGTGCGGCAAGCCTGCGCAGCATAACGACGAAGATCCGGCTGCGCGACAACCAAGAGGGACACGATCGATTCGTGGTCTCCCTCGCGGGCAGCTTCGAGCATCTTTTCGTCGTATGTGTACGGGCCATCGTAACTACTCCTGAACCGTTCGCGCAGTCATGGCCACAGTGGGGACCACCGCACGAGACCGGTGAGAAAGGGAATACAGCCTGAAATCGCCACCAGGTATCCCGGCTGCGTTCTTTTTAGGAAAACAAGGCCGCACACCATGCAGAGAACGCCCGCGCCCATGCGCAACCGGCGTTCTCCTTCCCCACATCGCTCTTGCCATTTCGAACCTTCTGCGCGCTGGCTGTGCGCTTAATGACAAGGAGGCTCGGTTTCGGTGTTTCGGTTCGCGATCACCGAAACTTTGTTGACCGTTCTTTTCTCGGCTGTATAGGGGGCGTCCGGGTTCTTGGATTTGTAACGCGAAGCCGCCTTATCGGAGTAATCGGAACGAGCTTACCGCCGCCTTAGACTCTGGATGGAAGACGATGGGAATGAAGTCGCCGCGCAGCGACAACGTGACACAAAGCCAGGCGAATGCAGGCGCCCTGGATTCCGCTATGGGCACGGTGTAAGAAGCCCGTTTCGTGAGCGAGGCTCCGTTCATTCTGGTGACGCGGTTTATGGGAGGTGAAGAAGCGAACACCTGGTGCAGGATCCAAAATAGTCCATGCTGGCGGGATCGTCATGCTGAAAGAATGCGTTCTCGCCTGCGAGGTCGCTTCCACGGCTTGGTGAGGCGTGACACGCCCTACACGTCCTTGCGTCGACCTGCATATGTCGCTTATGTATGACTTTTTGGCTGCTTGGGGGTTCTTGAGGATCCCGGATGCTTCCGTTTGGGAAGTTCCGACCGATCGCGATCCCGGCGCTTCTGCGGCTGAAAGGGAAGTGAGCGGGCTGGGGTTCGAACCCAGGACCAACGCCTTAAAAGGGCGATGCTCTACCAACTGAGCTACCCGCTCGTTCTCCCAAAGGTTAGCACAGCGCCAGGGCTGGATTCGTGGCCGCGTTTTGATGTTCAATCGGTATATCAAAGGTTGTAGGGAATATTCGAGTGGTTACGAAAGACCGCGTCTTGCGACGTCGGTTGCATTGACCCCTCTGAGGTGGGCTTCTAGGCTCAGGCGTGTGATCGGGATGCTACCCGGGTCTGAGGTGCAGAGCTTGGCCGTGAAGCAGAGACAAAGGGAGCCTGAGGAGCGTGAGCCAGCGCTGAGCCGTGCTTCGCCGCAGACGGCAGAGGAGAGACGGTGGCGGAGTGCCCTCCCGGCGGGTGATTCCACGCAGGAAGACACGCTGCAACAATGCCGGCAGCAGGTGGCCTCCCGCTGGTTCGCCTTGCGGGAGGCGTTTGGTCCGGAGCCGGCGCAGGGTTGGCTGGATCGCGGGTTATCCGACGAGGTCGCCTCGATCTGCGGCATCTTCTCGCTGGCCGGCGGTGTGGGCAAAACCAGTCTGACCGCGGCGCTGGGACGGGCGCTTGCCGCAACCGGAGAGCGGGTCGTTCTCGCCGAGGTGAATGCGCATGGCTTGCTGCCCTTTTACTTCGGCGATTCGGCGCGCCTTGGCTCAGCGTCGAAACGGCCAGATCGCGTGCCGACGAGCGATGGACAACCGGCGGTGATCAGCTTTTCTTCAGAGGGCACGGACGCAGGGGCCGGCGAGACGGTGTTTGCAGAGGCGATGGATCGCTGCAGCGACGCGGGGCAGCGCGTGATCGTCGACCTTTGCTCTTCGGCAGCCTGGGGCGTGCGGGTTTTGCTGCAGAGGCGGGCGATGATCCTTGTGCCGATCGCGCCGGATATGACCTCGGTGCTGACGTTGAGGGCCGTGGAGGACTACTTGCAAGGGCTCAGCGAACAGTTGCGATTGCCGGTTCAGGTGCGGTATGTGTTGAGTCAATTTGAGCCGGGACTGGCCCTGCACCTGGATGTACGCCAGACCTTGGAGCGGCATCTGGGCGACCGGCTCCTGCCCTTTACGGTCAGACGCTCGCCGGCGGTGGCCGAAGCGCTGGCCGAGGCGATGACGGTGATGGACTACGCCCCGGAGAGCGGCGTTGCAGGAGACTACCAGGTGCTGGCCGACTGGATCTTCGCGGTGCCGCAGGTTCATCCTCTCGGACGACGGAAGGTTCGCTGGACGCAGCCGTAATTCCTTCCGTTGTGCTGCCGCTCCCCTTGGGCTGCGGCGGCGGGTGAAGCGATGAAGCGGCAAGTGCAGGACGACTGGAGCCGTTCTCTGATGAGGCAGAGTCCCCGAACAAACAGCAGGTCCTTCGCTACGCTCAGGATGACAACTCATGGAAGATTTACCCGCCACACCTGCGAAGATTTACCCGATACACCTGCACAGAGCCGTAAAGCTTGTTGAAAGCAAAGAAACGGAGGCTTACACCGTACCTCGGCGGCTAAAGCCGTATTGCAACGGCGGCGTTTACGGCACGGCTGAAGCCGTGCCGTTCCTGAAACAGAGTTTTCAACGAGCTCCTAACGGCGACAGACCTTTACTGTGTCGTTTCGGTACGGGCACGGGAGCGCTGTCTTTGCGGTGCTTTGCAGGATCAGCCAGCTGACACCGAAGCCGTTGAGTCTTCCGGTTCGTTCTGCATCGGAGAGTTGACTGAGATTTGCCGTGGCCCTCGCTCCGCTGAGCCAGGCGGGTGCGAGTTCGGGGAAGTTGGCCGCTTCGCCCCCGTCCTTGGAGAAGTCGGGGACGGTGCTGCGCCCGGCCCAGGCGCGGAAGTTTTGCGCGTCCTCCCCAGCGGTGTTGATGTAGCGGGCATCGAGAGCGAAGAGGGCGTCGGGCGGAGTGTTCTGGCGAGCCCAGAGGAAGGCCTCCGCCCAAGGGTTTGAGGGAACGCGTCCGGGCCATTCGATGTGCGGGGATTGGGGGAAGGTCGCCCGCTGCACGGCGAACATTGCGGCGGCGGAGGCGAGGACGATGCTGCAGGGCAGAGCCAGTTTCCACAAGCGGCTTGTGGCGAGGTTCCAAAGGGTGCCACCGAGGAGCAAGGGCAGCAGAGCGTAGATCGGCAGAAAGGAGCGCAGGGGCTGCAAGCGGGCGGCGGTGTGCGCAGCGAAGTGTTCCTGGACAAAGAGCAGGGAGACCGAAATGCTGAGCAAGCCGAGGAAGAGACTTCCGCGGCAGAGCGCGGCTGTCGCAGAAGGCGCGGCTGTCGCAGAAGGCGACGGTACGGCGGAACGGTGCCTCGGGCGCCTGCCGATGGCGAAGAGCACGGCGAGGGGACCGGCGAGGCCGAGCCACTCGAACCAGCGCCAGTTGGAGAGAAACCAGTAATAGCGTGACTGGACCGCCCTTTGGACGGCGAACGGTTCGGGCGGTCCTGTAGCCTGCAGGGCGCCCACGATGCCGATCCAGGCGAGTGCCAACAGGGCGAAGGACCAGGGCGGCGCCCGGCGGATGACCAGGGCCAGGGTGAGGGTGAAAAGGCCGGCATGAATGGCCATGAGGGGGTGGACTGCGGCGATGGCCGCGAGGATGATAACGCAGCGAAGCAACGGTCCGTGGAAGGCGTGGGAGGCATCCGGCCGGTGAGGGATCGCTGGCGCTTGATCCCTTAGATCATGGTGTAGATCATCGTGTAGATCATAGTGCGGCTGCAGCGAAAGGATCTGGTTGAGGGCCAGCAGCGTGAGCGGCGTGGAAAAGCTGCGCGCGGTGAGATAGGGGTCCATCAGCAGCAGGGAGGTGCCGGCGACGGGCAGCGTCCACCAGGCCGCCAGCAGGGCAACGCCCGCCCACTGCGCCCCAGGTTGCGACGGAAAACAGCGCCGCGAGAGACCCAGTGCGGCATGGAGCAGGAGCATCGTGGTGAAGAGATAAAGGCCCAACAAAACAGAGTCCAGCGGCGCGTGGCTGAGGCGAACCAGCCAGGCCACGACGGGCGCAAATAGCGAGTAGTGGGTGGGCGCGGTGACGAAGGGGCGGTCCAGTGGAAAGAGGGACGGTTGCAGAAGCTGTTCCACGCCGGAGAGATAGAGGCCGCCGTCCTCAGCCCGGGGATGAAAGCCGTGCACCAGGAGAACCGCCAGCGTCAGGACAGCCAGACCGAGCACGGCTGTGCGCTGGGGTGTGCGCCGGCAGCGGTCCGAGACAGTACAATAAGCGGGTATCTCCATGCGACAGCTTGACTTTAACGCGAGTGGGGATGGGTGTGTCACGGCAGGGAAGGCATGGAGCAGACGGTAGAGAAAGCAGTTGCAGGGCCCAACGAAGGCCGGTTGAAGCTGTTGAAGACGCTGCCGGGCTTTGCCGTCAGTGCGTTTTTCCTCTGGTGGACCTACGTCCGTGTGGGACCAAACGGCAAACGCGGATTCGACGCGGCCGCCTTCCACGATTTGCATATCGTGGCGCCGCTCTGGGTCGCCGGTATTCTGTTCTTCAGTCTTCTGGGCTATGGGATGCGATGCTACCGTGCCTATGCGATGCTGCGCAGCGTGGGGGCGCGCTTTTCGGCCTGTTCGCGCATTTTGATGACGTCGCTGGCGGCAAACAACATCCTGCCCTTGCGCATCGGCGACGTGATGCGCATCTTTACGTATGCCGGCGATGTGAATACAACACCCTCCGTGGTGCTGAGCACGGTGCTGCTGGAGAAGCTGCTGGATGTGTTTTCGCTGGGCGTCATGTTCACCATCACCACCCAGTTTGGTTTGGGGGTTTCGCCGCATCTGCGAGCGGTGGCGGAGATCGGTCTGCTGGTTTCGACCGTGGGCCTGATGGCCATGGTGTTCGGAGCGAAGGCATTGCAGGCCCCCCTGCAGAATTTCTTTGACAACTCCCAAAACGCGACCTTGAAGAAGGTGGAGCACTGGCTGATGCTGGCGCTGGGCTGCATCAGCGACATCGGCATCGTTGGAACGTTGCTGCTGATCCTTTACAGCTTTATCGCCTGGGCGTGCGAGGGGATGCTGTATGTTTCATTCGCAAGGGCGGTGGGACTGGTTTCGGATGCGGTGGGTCCGTGGCAGGCGGCTGCGGAGGCGAATCTTTCGTTCCTGATCCCGAGCTCACCCGGCGGCATCGGCCCCTTCGAGCTAGCCTGCAAGGATGCCCTTGTGCGCCACGGCGCGAGCCCCGTGGCCAGCGGCCTGTTCGGCCTGCTGATGCATTTGTACCTGCTGATCGGCATTACGGGGGTGGGCGGTGCCTGGTTCATGCTGCACCGTCTGCAGCGGGCGCGGCGCAAGCCGCTGGTGCTGGAGCTGGAGACCCTGCCGGCCGAACTGCCGTAAGAGCGCATTGAGGATGTATGTATAAGACCCTGCAAGAACAGCTGCACCGGCGTGTCAGCGGTGTGCTGAAAGAGAAATACGGTGTGGACGCCGTGATTTTCGCGGTGGAGTTGCCGCCCAAGATCGAGCTGGGCGAGATGGCCCTGCCGATCGCCTTTGAGCTGGCGCGCAAGCTGAAGAAAGCTCCGCGTGCCATCGCGGCGGAGTTGCAGGCGGCGCTGGGGGAGACGCCGGGTGTGGCCAGTGTGGAGGTCGCAGGCGCCGGCTACCTGAACGTGAAGCTGGATCGTGCGGCGACCGTGCGGCGGATCGCGGCGGACGAACATGCCGTGGTGGGTGGGCCGGGGTTTCGCTTGGTGGAGCATACCAGCATCAACCCGAACAAGGCAGCGCACGTGGGGCATCTGCGCAATGCGATTCTGGGGGACAGCTTTGCGCGCATGCTGCGGGCGGGTGACGGCGACCAGGCGACGTGGAAGCCGGGCGTGGCGCTGGGCGTGCAGAACTACATCGACAACACGGGGGTGCAGGTCGCCGATATTGTCGTGGCGATCACGAAGCTGAAGGGTCTGACGCTGCCGCAGGTGCGCGAGTGGCTGACGGAGCTGCTCGAAACCAATGAGCGGCTGGACTATCTGTGCTGGGACCTGTATGCGCAGGTTTCGCAGTGGTATGAGGCCGATCCGGCGCAGGCCAAGGAACGCAAGCAGCTGCGGCTGGACACGCTGCATCGGTTGGAGGCGGGCGGCAACGATACCGCGGAGATCGCCGAGCTGATCGCGACCGGTGTGCTGCGGCGGCACCTCGAGACGATGGAGCGGCTGGGTGTCGAATACGATTTTCTACCGCGTGAGAGCGAGATTCTGCACCTGCACTTCTGGGAGGCGGCGCGGAAGCTGATGGTCGACCGGGGTGTGCTGTACCTGGAGACGGCGGGCAAGAATGCGGGCTGCTGGGTGATGCGGCGGGCTGCCCAGGGGGGCGCTGCGCCGCTCGGCGAAGGCGAGACCGATGAGGACGCGAAGATCATCGTTCGTTCCAATGGCACGGTGACCTATGTGGGCAAGGACATCGCGTATCACCTGTGGAAGTTCGGGTTGCTGGGGCTGGACTTCGAGTACACGCACTTCCGCGAGTACCCCCACCAGACGTGCTGGATTTCGGCCGTGGAGGGCGCGGAGCCGCATCCGAGTTTTGGCCACGCGGACGCGGTCTACAACGTGATCGATTCAAGGCAGGACGATCCGCAGGCGCAGGTCAAGGAAGCCTTGCGGGCGTTGGGCTTCGTTCGCGAGAGCGAGAACTTTACGCACCTGAACTACGCCATGGTGGCACTGACGCCGCGCTGCGCCGAAGAGCTTGGCTACACGCTGAAGGACGAGGACAAAGGCAGGGCCTACATCGAGGTTTCGGGGCGCAAGGGCTTTGGCGTCAAGGCCGACGACCTGATCGACCGCATGATTGGGGCCGCGCGCGACGAGGTGGAGAAGCGGCACCCGGAGCTGCCCGCTGCAGAGCGCGAGGAGATCGCGACGGCGATCGGCGTGGGCGCTTTGCGGTTCTTCATGCTGCGGTTCACGCGCAACACGGTAATCGCCTTTGATTTTCGGGATGCACTGAGCTTCGAGGGTGAAACCGGACCCTATGTGCAGTACGCCGCGGTGCGGGCGGCAAACATCTTTCGCAAGGCCGGGGTGAGTGAAGCGGAGGCGCTGGCTGCCGTTGCCGACCTTGACCTATCCGCGCTGCTGGCCGACGGGACGGATCTTTGGGAGGTGTGGCTGCTGGCATCGCGGCTGACGCTGGTGCTGGAGCAGGGCATCGCTGCCGCAGAGCCGGCCATCCTGGCACGGTATGCCTTTGCACTGGCGCAGAGCTTCAACAACTTCTATCACCGGCACAATATTTTGAAGGAGACTGACGCGACACGGAGGCAACTGTTGCTGGCGACGGCTGCGGTGGCGCGACGGGAGATGGTACGGGCGCTGGGATGGCTGGGGATCGTTGTGCCGAACGTGATGTAAAGGAGCGTCTGGGCCTGAAGGTTGGGACTGTAATCTGCCGAAATGCAGCGTAGCTTACGTCCTGCGGGCCATGTTGGAAAACCAAAACAGCACTGCGGCGTGGAGTGGATTCCGCCGCAGTGCCGTTTCAATTTGGGAAGTAACTACTGTTTTGAGAACAGCTCCACACGGCGATTGTCGGCCTTGCCTGCGCTGGTTGCGTTAGTGTCCGCAGGGTTAGTCGGGCCGAATCCGTCGCCCGTGAGTCGGTCGCCCTGGATGCCTTTGCTCTTCAGGTAATCGGCTACTGCATAGGCACGTTGCTGCGACAGCGTCAGGTTGTGCACGTCCGTGCCGGTGCTGTCGGTGTAGCCTTCCAAGCGGAGGTGGGCGTTGGGGTTTGCCTGCATGGCGGCTGCCGCCTTGTCCAACGTGGCCTGGTCATCCGGCGTCAGCGTCGCCTTGTCCGTGTCAAAGTGCACGGTGCCGAGATCCGGGAACGCGGCTGCGGCCGGGGCACTCTGCGTCACGGGGGTAGCGGCCGCGGGTTCCTGCCGATGCCGCGTCAGAAAATAGGCGAGCAGGGCAAGCAGGATCAGGAGGGGAATGAGCCATGCCCAGATGGGAAGGCCCTTTTTCTTTTCTTCGTAAACTTTTACACGATCAGTCATGCTGTCTCCGGGCAAAGGTGGAAAATTCGAGGCGGTAACACGCCCATAACGATTCGGATTCTTTGGCTTTAGCGCCGGAAGGTGTCGGAACCTTTTTCCGATTCCAGAATCGGGTCAATCTCGACCTCGGTGTGGCGTACCGAATCCTGAATGGTCTCCATGCGATCCGAGCCTACCTTGCCGATCAACACCTCTTCGACGACGCGGGCGTTCTTGCCGACAACAGCTTCCTCACCGGTTGCATTGACTTCGATCGTCTGGTTGCCGGCTGCCAGATCACGTGAAGTAACCTCCCGGTCCACCGCACGGCGTTCCACCACCACACGCTCTTCATGCAGGTCAATGGATTGCGTCACAGGAACCTCCACAATGTGCCGGAATACACGTACCCCGCCCATGTCCACCTGCCGCTTGCCGACAACCAGCTCCTCTTGCGCAATCGGGATCACTGCGTCCCGGTCCGTGGACTCGGTTGCGGCCATCGCCACCAAGGGAGCAGCTTCCGCTACCTCTGCCGCGTGATTTCGCTCCACTTCATCGATTTGATTCGCGCTGTGTTTCTTAAAGATGCGCTCCACCTCGTCGGCTTGCTCCGTGCTGGCCGCAACGGCCACCACGATGCCGCCACGATGCAGACCGTCTTTGAGGTGATCGTAATCTTTGTCGGGCATCTCCATGGCGGAGAGTGCCGACTTCTCGAAGGCATCGGTCGAAGCTTCCGATCCCCCGACTACGGTGATTGCCGAATCCGGGATGGAAGACTGAGCCAAATCGCTCAGCGTCGCTTGTGCGCGGTCCTGATCGTTAAACAGGCACACAAGGGTGGTGCGGTCGTCATTCAAGGACATAGGTACTCCCTTATTTTGGATGGTGAAGCCCGGCAGATCGTTCGATTCAGGTGAGACGTTACACGAAAGATCGAAGCAGCTAAATCCCAAGCAGCCAGACCCCCAGCAGTAAAGTCCAGAGTAGCCAGGTCGCAGAGGCACGGCATTCACTGCCGGAAATCTGAGTGGAGGGAGAGTAGCCTTCGGATCGATACCTGCAGCCCCGTACCCCATGCGATAAGGTGCAGAAATCACGATGTACGTTGTTACGCCGGGCAGGGTTTTTCCTGTTTGAGGATGATCGCATCAACGAACAGCGGCGAGGGCAGGCCGGGTAGCTGTCGGGGCGTAGCTACCAGGCGCAGCTGTCAGGCGTAGCTAACGGGCGTAGCTGCGGACCCACTCGGTGATGCTGCGGACGGCGACGCCGCTGGGGCCTTTGCTCTGCCAGGGTTTTTCGGTGTCCATCCAGGCAGTGCCGGCGATATCGAGGTGGATCCAAGGAATCAGGGGCGTTTCGCCGACGAACTCCTTCAGGAACATGGCCGCGGTGATCGAACCGCCGTAGCGGCTGTTGCCGGTGTTCATGATGTCGGCGATGGAGCTTTTGATCTGGTCGCGGTAGTCGTCGGTACACGGCAGGCGCCAGTATCTTTCGCCGCTGGTGGGCAGGGTTTCGAGGAACTGCTGGGCGGTGGCGTCGTCGTTTGAGAAGAGGCCGACGTTGATCTGGCCGAGCGCGACACTGATGGCGCCGGTGAGGGTAGCCGCATCGATGAGGCGGGTGGCGCCGAGCTGCTGGGCGTAGTGGAGACCGTCGGCGAGCACGAGGCGGCCTTCGGCATCGGTGTTGAGGATCTCGATGGTCTTGCCGGACATGGCTGTGACGACGTCGCCGGGCTTGAAGGCCAGGCCGTCAGGCATGTTTTCCGCCGAGCACACCACGCAAAGTACGCGCACCGCGGGCTTCAGGAGCGCGATGGCGCGCATGGCGCCGAGCATGGCCGCGGCACCGGCCATGTCGTATTTCATCTTGTCCATGTTTTCGGCGGGCTTAATGGAAATGCCGCCGGTATCGAAGGTGATGCCCTTGCCGACGAGGCCGATCACGGGCGTGCCTGCGGGCGGGGCGGCGGTGGGTTCGTAGCGAAGGACGATGAGGGCGGGCGGTTGGGCTGAGCCCTGCGCGACGGCGGCAAAGGCGCCCATGCCGAGCTCTTTGAGCTTATCGGTGGAGTGCACCTCGGCGGAGAGACCGACCTCCCGCGCCATGACAACGGCGCGACGGCCCAGCTCGGTCGGGGTGAGGACGTTGCCGGGCTCGTTGACGAGAGTACGGGCGAAGTTCTGCGATTGGCCGAGGATCAGGCCCTCGTCAAAGCCTTCCTGCACGTCGGCCTGGCCGCGGCGGTCCTCCTCGGAGCTCAGGACACACAGGCTGGTGAGGGCTGTGTCTTTGCGGTCGGAGCGGTACGTGTCGATATCCAAGTCGGCGACGAGGGCGCCTTCGAGGAGGGCGCGGGCGCTGAGCTTGCAGGGGAGAGTCTCCATGTGCTCATCGGCGAGGGCGCGGTCTTCTGGAAAGGTGATAGCCAGGTCGCGGATACCGCGTGCCTTCGCAAAGCGGACGGCGACACCGGCGCCCTTGCGGACCTCGTGCGGCGTAAAGGCCTTCACCTTGCCCAGGCCGATGACGACGAGCCGCTCGGCGGCGGCACCTGAAGGACCGTGCAGCAGCAGCGTTTCGCCGATGCCGGCCTTGAACTCTCCCGTGGTGAGCCAACGGGCGGCGGCGTTGGCTAACGCATCCGAGGTAGTCAGCAGCGCGGGCGATGGTTCGGTACCCTTGCCGGTCGCGATGTCAACGGCGAATACGGCGAGCAGCGGGGAGGCGAAGGCTGCGGGGTCCTCAAAGATGAGCTTGGTCGTCACAAACTCAATTTTAGCTGAGGACGGATTACTTCCGGCGTTGAGGCGATCTAGCGGCATGAGACTAGATGGCAGCATGCAACTGGCGAGCGGCATGAGACTTGCTAGCGGCGCTGGGAGCGGGCGATGGCGGCACGCGTCTCACGGTCGACCTCTTTTTTGCGCTCGGTTTCGCGCTTGTCCCAGTCCTGCTTGCCCTTGGCGAGGGCGATCTCGCATTTCACGCGGCCGTTTTTGAAATAGAGGCGCACGGGAATCAGGGTGTATCCCTTGCCTTTGGTGGCGGAGGAGAGCCGCTCGATCTCGCGCTTGTGCAGCAGCAGGCGGCGGGTGCGCAGCTCTTCGTGATTCATGCTGTTGCCGTGGGAGAAGGCGCCGATGTGCGCATTGAGCAGGAAGCACTCGCCGTCTTTGAGCAGACCGTAGGCGTCCTTCAGGTTGGCTTTGCCCTGGCGAATCGATTTGACCTCGGTGCCACGCAGGGCCAGACCTGCCTCGAAGCGGTCTTCCAGGAAGTAGTTAAAGCTGGCCGAGCGATTAAAGGCGGCGTCGCGAGAACCCATGGCCACCGGATCCCGGTCTTTGGCCTTGACGGGGTTGGTGCGCGCCTGCGTGGGGACGGTCGGGTTGGAGAGGGAGCGGGGCATGCCAGTGGGTTCGGAGGTGAGCCTGCGGGGTTTGAGGAAGCACTGCGGCCGGCACCTGGGGCTGCGGCAGACGTTCCGTTATCGGATGCTAACAGAACGGTACAGACTGCACAGAAAGTGGTAGGCGGCGGCGTAACAACACGCGCGGTGGTTCGTCCAAAGGAGGACGGCGCGGAGACAGGGACGCGGGGAAGGCTGGAAACCCCAGTATTTCCGAAGAGAGTGCCGTTGGATGAACGAAAACCGGAAGCTGCGGAGGCGATCTACCGCAGGGAGAGCGCACACGCACGAATGGTAGTATCAGCGAAGCCCGCAGCCTTGAAACACCGTGTTCTGAAGCCGTGTTCCACGTCCCCCGGGGGCGTCAAAAGCCCGGGTGTTTTGCACGAGTGCCGGCATGGGGCGGCAGAGGAGCAGGTCGCGGGCATGGGGCAGCGCAGGATGGCAGGCAGGGGCGGGCGGCAAGGCTCCATGCGCGTAGTGACGATCGCGGCACGTGGCCTGATTGCGGCGCTGGTGCTGTTTGGGCTTATGAGCACGGCGGCCCGGGCGCAGTCGGCCGCGACCTGGAACAAGCGTGGGCAGGATGCCGAGACGCGGCAGGATTACGATGTCGCCTTTGAGGCCTACCGTCAGGCGCACCTGAAGAAACCCGCCGATCTGCGCTACCGTACCCGCTATGAGCGCATGCGGTATACCGCAGCGAACCTGCATGTGGATCGCGGCCGGGTGTTGCGGCAGTCGAGCGATACGGCAGGAGCCATAAATGAGTTTGCGCGGGCACTGCAGATCGATCCAGGCAATGAGGCAGCGGCGCAGGAGCTCGAGGTCACAGAGCGGCCGCCGGCGACCCCGGCAGCGCCGGGCCCGGTGGGTGCGGCAGAACACGGAAGCCTGCCCGGCCAGATGCTGATTCCCGGCGTGGATGAGCAGATGCCGCGGCAGCGCGCAGTGCAGCAAGAGATTGCCTCGCTGGCAGCGCCAGTGGAGCTGGAGCCGGTCTCGGACGACCCCATCACGCTGCACATGGTGGAGGATTCAAAGGTGATTTTTCAGGCGATCGGCAAGCTGGCCGGCCTGAATGTCATCTTCGATCCGGAGTACACCTCTAAGCGCATCCAGGTAGACCTGAACAGTGTGCCGCTCTATGACGCGTTGCGGATCGTGGAGACGCTGAGCGGAACGTTTTGGAAGCCGGTCACGACGAACACGATTTTTGTGGCTCAGAACACGCGCAACAAGCGGACCGATCTGGACGATCAGGCGGTGCAGACGTTTTACCTGACCAATGTGTCGCAGCAGAACGACGCCAACGAGATCCTGGTGGCGATGCGCAACCTGCTCGACCCGACGGTGAAGCTGTACTTAGTGAACAGCCAGAACGCCATCGTTGTGCGGGCGACGCCGGACCAGTTGGTGCTGGCGGAGAAGCTGATCAACGATCTGGACCGCACGCGTTCCGAGGTGATCGTGGATGTGGCCGTGCTCGAGGTAAGTCGCGACAAGCTGCGGAACCTGGGCATCACCTTGCCGCAGAGCTTTGGCCTGACGCCGACCGCGACCACGAGCACGAACACCACAACTGCTACCTCGACCACTAGCAGCAGCAACGGAACAAGCACCGGATCGAGCACCAGTCAAAACCTGACGCTGAACTCGCTGGGCAATTTGAATGCGACGAACTTTGCCGTGACGGTGACCGGCGGCACCGTGAATGCGCTGTTGAGTGATTCAGATACGCGCATTCTGCAGAATCCGCGCATCCGGGCCTCCGACGGACAGCAGGCGACGCTGAAGATCGGCTCGAAGATCCCGGTCGCGACCGGTTCCTACAGCTCGACGCTTTCGACGACGGCCTCCCTGGGTGTGCAGACGCAGTTCACCTATATCGATGTGGGCGTCAATATAGACATGACGCCGACCGTGCATCTGGATCGCGAGGTCTCGATGAAGCTGGATGTGCTTATCTCAAGCCAGAATGGATCGGTGACGATTTCGGGCGTAACGGAGCCGATCATCTCGCAGCGGGAGGCTAAGCAAACCATTCAGCTGAAGGATGGAGAGCCGTCGATTCTGGCCGGCCTGCTGCAGCGCCAGGACACCAAGCTGGTGAGTGGAACACCGGGGCTGGGTGAGATTCCGTTCCTTAAATACTTCTTTTCGAGCCAGCAGAAGGAACAGCAGTCCGACGAGATCGTGTTTTTGCTGATTCCACACATCGTGCGCGAGTCGCTGATCACGGCCGAGAACACGCGGCCGATCTACACGGGGACGAGTAACTCCGTGGAGTTGATCCGGCGTTCGCCGGCGGAGATGCGAGCCGCGAACGGCATGCGGGGCGATGCGGTGGCTCCGACGGCACCTAGCCAGCCCACGACCTCGGCCGCAATGGCCGCGAACTCGATGCTGGGCGAGCTTGCAGCGGCGGCCAAACCGCGGGATCCGGGCACGCCGGCAGCCCCGTCAGCAACGTTGCCGACGGGGGCGCCTGTAACTTCAGCGGCGAATGCAGCGACGGCTTCGATGACGCCGGTCAGCCTGGGGATCTCGCCTTCGTCGTCCACGCCGGCAATTGGATCCACGTTCCAGGTCTCCGTGACGGCGGCGAATGCGCACGATCTCTTCGAAGTGCCGCTGCAGCTGCGGTTTGATCCGCGGGTCCTGTCGCTGGTCAACGTGGATTCGGGCGACCTGCTGGGCCGCGATGGTCAGCCGGTGGCGCTGGTGCATCGCGACGAGGGGAACGGTTCGGTGACGGTGTCTGCGGCGCGGCCGCCGCAGACGCCCGGCGTCAATGGTGCGGGTGTGGTGTGCACGCTGACGTTCAAGGCGTTGGCCACCGGAGATTCACCGCTGTCGCTGGTGAAGATCGGGGCAAAGGACAGCAAGGGGACGAGCCTGCCGGCGGTGGGTACACAGGGCGTCGTTCACGTGAAGTAAGCACGGCCGGGTAACGGAGCCGAGGGTATGGGCCATTTCAAACGAGTTATGTTGCGTTGGCGGTCGGCCGGTCGCCGGCCGCCGCACGCAGCCGCCGGTCTGCGACGGGATGCCGGGGTTACGTTGGTGGAGCTCATCATCGTGGTGACGATTTTGGGACTTCTGGCGTCGGCAGCCGTGCCCCTGGTGAAATTCCAGGTGAAACGTACCAAGGAGCGCGCGTTGCGGGCCGATCTTTGGGAGATGCGCAAGGCCATCGACGCTTACAAGGACGCGGCCGACCTCGGGGGCATTCAGGTAAAGGCGGATTCGAACGGGTACCCGCCGGATTTGGAAACGTTGGTGAACGGCGTCGATATCCAGAGTAAGCATGTGCGCTTCCTGCGCGCGATACCGGAGGATCCCATGACCAAGTCCCCGGAGTGGGGTCTGCGATCCAACCAGGATGAACCGGATTCCGACAGCTTTGGGGGGCAGAACGTGTTCGATGTGCACTCCAAGAGCACGGAGACGGGGCTCGATGGGACGAAGTACAGCACTTGGTAGGCGGTTGTTCTGGGTTAAGTGATGTTGGATAGGTGATGTTGGATAGGTGATGTTGGATAGGTATAGAGGCAGGCGAAGGCGGGTGACGACCATGGAGAAGCGCGAGCGGTCCAAGAGAGGCACAGGGGATGGGTTCACGTTGATCGAGCTGATCATCGTGATGACCATCATCGGTCTGCTGACCGCGATTGCCATTCCCAGTTACCTGACTTCGGTCAAGAAGGCCCGCGAAGCCGTGCTCAAGGAGGATCTTCATACCCTGAGGGGATCGATCGACAGCTACACCGTTGATAAGGAAAAGGCGCCGCAGAGCCTGGACGACCTGGTGCAGGCGGGGTACATCAAAGCCATTCCGGTGGACCCGATGACCAACAAAGCCGATACCTGGATTACGAGCCAGAGCGATACGCTGACCAGCATCACGGAGACGCAGGGCGGCATCGATGACGTGCACTCAGGGTCTGAGGCGCTGGCGAGCACGGGCGGCAGCTACAACAGCTGGTAAGAGGCGGGCTGAGATGCTTTCGGCAGGTGAAGAGCGGGCGAAGAAACCGAAACCAAACCACCCTTTCCACGTCTAAGATGGTACCGAGAGCTTTGCCTGGATGAAGAGTGCGGCTCGCCGGAGGATCCCTTCATGCGCCATCTCCTAGTAGCCGCTTCGCTGCTGATACCGGCGGGCCTCTTTGCACAGCAGCCGGCGCAGACGACACCCTCCACCCCGGCGTCCAGTTCGCCCGCGCCTGCCGTGTCGGGGAAGCCGGCGCCCGCTGGTACGACCCCTGCGTCCTCCACTCAGACAGCGGACACTACGGCTGCGAGTACCGGACAGGCGCCGACGCCGGCTCCTGACGCGGGTAGCCGTAAAGCCTTGCCCAAAGCAGCGGCTACGACGGCGAAGGCGGACATCATTCCGTCGCCGGGCGAGGATCTGGATCCGCACATTAAGAAGGGCAGTGAAGAGGACGTGGACGCCGTGGGGACACGCAACATCGGTGGCCGCGGCATGGGGAATTGGTACTCGACGAACTGGGAGATCTCGAACGGCAAGCAGTACTCGATGGAGATTGAGAAGTCGTCGCACCTGGTGACGGACCCTGTGGTGGTGGAGTACATCAATCGGGTCGGGCAGAATATTGTGCGGAACTCGGATGCCAAGGTGCCCTTCACGATTAAGGTGCTGGATACGGACGAGATCAACGCCATGGCGCTGCCGGGCGGGTTCTTCTATGTCAATTCCGGGCTGATCCTCGCCTGCGATTCGGAAGACGAGTTGGCAGGCGTGATGGCGCATGAGATCTCCCACGTGGCGGCACACCATGCGGCCCGGGAGATGACGCGTATGAATTATATGCAGATCGGTTCGGTGCCGCTGATGATCTTCACCCAGGGCTCGTGGATCGGCTACGGGGTTTATGAGGCATCGCAGTTGGCTGTGCCGCTGACGTTTCTGTCGTTTTCGCGGCAGTTCGAGTCTGAGGCCGACTTCCTGGGCGTGCAATACATGTACAAGGCCGGCTACGATCCTCAAGGTATGGTGAGCATCTTTGAGAAGCTGGATGCGCTCGAGAAGCACAAGCCGGGCGCGATCTCGCGGGCGTTCAGCGATCATCCCGGCACACCGGACCGCATTGACAACGTAGAGAATGAGATCGCGACCATTCTGCCGGCTCGGCCGGAGTACATGGTGACAACCTCGGAGTTCGATCAGGTGAAGGCGCGGCTAGCGCGGATTCAAAACAAGCGCGGGCTGAACGACAAGAAGAATGGCAACAAGCCGACGCTGCGACGTACGGCTGACAGCAACAATCCGAACAGCAGCAATAACCCTAACGGCTCTGCCAGCGATCAACCTACGCTCGGGCGGCGCAACTAGTATTCCCCTGCACCTTTGCGTAGAGTCTCCAATCTAGGAGATTGAGACGGACTCTACTTTCTTTTCGGCTCCCGCACGGGCCCGGCTCACAGCCGGGCTTGTGCTTTGTGACGGCTCGAGCGTACCAGCGATGTCAAGCGGTGTGCCGGCCGAGAAAGGTTAACTCATGGCGACCACCACCTTCCCTGCGCACACCACCGGCTACACCGATGACCACGCCCAGTCCGGTCTGGATACGCAGTTTCCCTCCATCGAGACGTGGCGCAACCAGTTTGCGGCGTACGAAATCCTGATCGACGATCCGGAGTTTACAAGCGTGTGTCCTAAGACCGGGCTGCCGGACTTTGGCGTGCTCACGATCCGGTATATGCCGCGGGAACAGTGTTTGGAGCTGAAGTCGTTGAAGGAGTACCTGTTTGTCTACCGCAACCTAGGGATCTTTCAAGAGAACATCGCGAATCAGGTGCTGAACGATATCGTGAAAGCGACGGATCCGGTGTGGGCTGAGGTAAAGGGCGACTTCCGGCCTCGCGGCGGGATCTCTACGGTGGTGACGGCGCGGTATCCGCGGTCGGAGGAGATGCGGTAAGTCGGAACTGCAGACGCTGGGTGCGGGGAGCGCGGAGTACGCGGGGTTTGCAGCGGCATTGCGAGGGTGCCGCTGCAAGTGGATTCGTTTGTGCCCCCGGAGACCTTCGCGGGATGGAAGGCCTTATCGCAGCCCTGATATGCTCGGCTCAGCATGGCGGCCCAGAAAGCAAGCACCACCAGCAAGCCCGGCGACAGAGGAACGCGCAACGCGACGATTGCGCTGATCCTGCTGACCGCAATGAACTTCGTGAATTACCTGGACCGCTACATTCTGCCTTCGGTGCAGGAGCAGATCAAGGGCGAGTTCCACATTACGGACAACCAGATCGGCTCGCTGACCCTGTGGTTCATGGTGGCGTACGTGCTTTCGTCGCCGATTACAGGTTGGTTGGGCGACCGGTTTCCGCGCAAGCCGATGATTGTGGTCGCGGCGCTGGGCATTGCGGCGATGAACTTTGTCACATCGAGCGTGCATGACTACGATTCGCTGAACCTGCGGCATGCGGCGTTGGGCATCGGTGAGGCGAGTTTTGGAGTGTTTGCGCCGGCGCTGCTGGCGGATTACTACGCCGAGGACAAGCGCAACAAGGTCCTGACGATCTTTAACATCGCCATTCCGTGTGGGGCAGCGCTGGGATATCTGGCTGGGGGCTACATCGGGCACACGTATGGGTGGCGGAAGGCTTTTATTGCTTCGGCGATCCCAGGTGCGCTGATTGCGCTGCTGATCCTGTTCTTTATGAAAGAGCCGGAGCGGGTGGAATCGGGTGTTGAGAAAGATGGACAGCCTGGTAAAGAGGGTGTGCTCTCGTTACTGAAGAACAAGGCCTACCTGAGCTCAATTCTGGGGTACGCGGCGGTGACGTTCTCCCTGGGGGGCATTTCCTGGTGGATGCCTTCATTTCTGCAACGAATCGATGGGCGCTCGCAGGATTCGGCCGGATTCATCATGGGTGCGCTGACGGTGGCGTGTGGGCTGGGTGGGACGATTGCCGGCGGTACGTTGGCGCAGTGGTGGTCGAAGCGGACGTCAAAGGCGCTGTACCTGGTGCCGGCGATCAGCGCGGTGCTGGCCGTGGGACCGGCGGTGCTGGCGTTCTTCGGGCCGAAGCAGTGGACGTTGCCGGCGCTTGGCGTTGCGATCTTCTTCATTTTTCTGGGCACCGGGCCGGTGAATGCAGCAACGCTGAATGCGGTGCCGGCCAACCTGCGGGCGATGGCGATGGCGGGTCAGCTGTTTGCGATTCATGTGTTTGGCGATGCGTTTTCGCCGAAGCTGATCGGTATTGTGAGCGATCGATCGAACCTGCGGTGGGGGCTGGGGATTACGCTGATCACGATGCTGGTGGGAGCGGTGATCTTCTTTGTCGGGGCGGGATTTGCGCCGCCGCTGGATCCTTCGGCGGCGGAGGCTCCGGCCGCGGCCTGAGCGGATGGTGATCGGCGCGGGCTGGCGGCTCGGGGCGGAGGTTTTCGCGTGGGGCCTGGCGGCAGTTTGGGCCGTACGGACGCGGGCGCTGTACTTTCGGCTGGGATCGCTGCCGGATCTGTCGGAGGTGCGCTGGGATCTGTGCCCGGCGCGGGCTCCGGAGCTGCTGGTGGTGGTGCCGGCGAAGGATGAGGCGGAGACGATTGGCCCGGCGATGGAGACGCTGCTGGCGCAGGATTACGGTCCCTTGCGGATCGTGGCTGTGGACGACAGGTCCACCGATGCGACCGGCCGTCTGATGGATGACTTTGCAGCGCGCGCTCCGGAGCGGCTGGAGGTGGTGCACATCACCGAGCCGGCCGAGGGCTGGATGGGCAAGACGTTTGCCATGGCCGTGGGTGCGGAACGGCGACGGCAGTCGGAGTACATCCTGTTTACGGATGCAGATGTGTGGTTTTCACCGTCCATCCTGCGGCGTGCGGTGGCGTATGCCGAGATCACGCAGGCGGACCACCTGGTGGTGCTGCCCACACCGGTGACAAAGACCTGGGGCGAGCGGACGGTGATCGGATTTCTGCAGCTGGTGGCGCTTTGGGCGTCGCCACCATGGCGGGTGGCGGACCCGCGGGCGCGGTGGGCTGTTGCCGCGGCGGGATCGTTCAATCTCCTGCGGCGGGAGGCTCTGGAAGAACTGGGTGGGTGGGATCCGCAGCGGCTGGCGGTGGTGGAAGACATCACGCTGGGACGGCGGGTGCGCGCGGCGGGTATGCGGCAGAGGGTAGCCTTTGCCCCGGGACTGATCCTGGTGCATTGGGCGCCGGGCGCCTGGGGGCTGATCCGCGGGACGACGAAGAACTTCTTTGCGGTGATGAACTTCCAGGCGTCGCTGCTGCTCGGGGCGGTTGCAGGGCTAGGTGCTTTGTTTCTACTGCCGTTAGCAGGGCTGGCCTGGTGGCCTACGCTGCTGCCGGGGCTCTTCTGCCTGGGGTGTATCGCCGTGTGGTATCGCGCGGCAGGGGAATTGACGCGGATCCCGGCACGTTTTGGATGGCTTTATCCGCTGGGAGCGGCGGCCATTCTTTGGGCGATGCTGCGGTCCATGCTGCTGACGCTGTGGCGGCGGGGTGTGCTTTGGCGGGGAACGTTCTATCCCTTGCGCGAGTTGCGGGCGCACAACAGCCCTTTTGTGTGGGAGTGGGAGGCAACAGTGCTGCGGGCGGAACGACGAAGGGCCGAGCGTGGTGCCCGGCCCTCTGCAGTGTTGCGGGTGGCAAATCGGTTTATGCGCCGACGAGCTCCGTCGCCTGGGTCTGGCCGTAGCGGCGCTGGACGTAATCGTCAAGGATGACCTGGAACTCTTCCACGATACGGTCGCCTTTGAGGGTGACGAAGAGTTTTCCGTCGACGTAGACGGGGGCCTTGGGTTCCTCGAACGTGCCGGGGAGCGAGATGCCGATGTTGGCGTGTTTTGATTCGCCGGGTCCGTTGACGATGCAGCCCATGACGGCGAGCTTGAGCTCTTCGACGCCGGGGTACTGCTTCTTCCACTCAGGCATGGACTCAACGAGGTAGGCCTGGATGCGCTGGGCGAGTTCCTGGAAGTAGGTGCTGGTGGTGCGGCCGCAGCCGGGGCAGCTGGTGACCTGCGGCATGAAGCTGCGGATGGAGAGCGATTGCAGGATTTGCTGCGCGCAGCGGACCTCTTCGGAGCGGTCGCCGCCGGGCTCGGGGGTGAGTGAGACACGGATGGTATCGCCGATGCCGGCGAGAAGCAGCGGAGAAAGCCCGGCGGTGGAGGCTACGATGCCCTTCATGCCCATACCGGCTTCGGTCAGGCCGAGGTGCAGGGCATAGTCGCAGCGGCGGGCGAGCTCGGTGTAGACGTCGATGAGATCGCGGACGTGGGAGACCTTGGCGGAGAGGATGATCTGGTCGCGGCGCAGGCCGTAGCGCTCGGCGGCGGCGGCGTTGTCGAGCGCGGAGACCACCATGGCTTCCATCATGACGTCGCGGGCGTTCAGCGGCTGGGCGGCGCGGGAGTTGTCGTCCATCATGCGGGTGAGCAGGGCCTGGTCGAGCGAGCCCCAGTTGACGCCGATGCGCACGGGCTTTTGATTGTCGACGGCGCACTCGATCATGGTGCGGAAGTTGTCGTCATCCTTGCGGCCGATGGAGACGTTGCCGGGGTTGATGCGGTACTTGGCGAGGGCGCGGGCGCAGGCGGGGTATTTGCGCAGCAGAAGGTGGCCGTTGTAGTGGAAGTCACCCACGATGGGGGTGTTCCAGCCTTTTTTCTCGAGGCCTTCGATGATGTAGGGAACGGCCTTGGCGGCGGCGTCGTTGTTGACGGTGATGCGGACGAGCTCGGAACCGGCGCGAGCGAGTGCGGCTACCTGCTGCACGGTCGATTCGATGTCGGCCGTGTCCGTGTTGGTCATCGACTGGACAACGACGGGAGCGTCGGAACCCACACGGATTCCGCCTATGTTTACAGTGACGGCACGGCGACGCAGAAGGGACGGCATACAGCCACAAGTTTAGCAGGCAAGGACCGGGGAACACGGGTCCGTGTCCCAGGCCTCCAGGCTGCGAGCGCCTTTGACCGCAGCTACGCTGAACGACGGCGGCGCAGGAGATTTAGCGTGCCGAGCAGACCTGTGCCGAGCAGGGCGAGGCTCGAAGGCTCGGGCGTGATCGTGGTGGGCGCGGCACCGGCGGCCGTGGTGTCGGTCAGGGTGAAGTTGATCAGAAAGTCGTTGGCTCCGCTGGCATCGTTGCTGTAGACGGAGGTGCCGTTCTGAACGAAGAGGTTCAGGTGGTCGTTGGCCTCTGAAAAGAGCAGACCGTAGAGGTCCAGCGCGGGTCCTTGGGTGTACACGACGTTGTCATAGGTGTAGTAGAACGGGCCGCCCGCGGTGGAATACGTAACGTTCACGGGGCCGGTGCCCGACGTGCCGCTGGACGTGACCAGCGAAAAGGCCGAGCCATCGGCAGAGCCACTACCGCCGGTGAGGTCAAACGCGCCCGCGGTGTAGGGATCGGCGACACCGGTGAGGGTGCCTATAGCGGAAAAGCCAGTGCCGACGCCCGTGGCGGTGAAGCTGAAGGTTTCCGCGGAGAGCCCAGGCAGGACAGTGAAAGAGCAAGCCATGAGAAAAGGTGCTGAAAGCAAGCGGCGCAGAGTGAGGCGCAAGATATTCTCCGTTCGGGGTTAGTCCCAGGCGAAGCGTACTACAACGGAGGTGGCATCCCGCCGGGAAATCAGAGTCAGGAACGTTACGAAGGTAGAGGGTAAGGCGGTTATTTTGGTGAAGCGGTTCCAGTGCACAGCTTTTCCGTGGCGCCGCGCAGCCGATAAAGGAAGATGGAATTCTTCTGGTTATGCCAGGCTGCTCAACGAGGTCACGACAACGTAAAACAACGAGGTCACGACAACGTAAAACAACGATGTCACTAAAACGTAAAACAAGGGGTGGCAAGACCAGGCCATGCCACCCACGCAGACTGTCCAAGCCAAGCCTACTGGACAGCGATCCGGTCCATGCATAGCGTCACGGCAATGGTCCCATCCACGGCCAAACCCTGCTTGAGGTCGTACTCAAAAATACGATCTGTCACCTTGCCTTGGAATGGGCTGCCCTGGGTGTCGCGGTGTCTGACGACATCTCCCACGCTGGGCAAGAGGACGTCAATGATATCGCCGTCAACGCCAGTAACGGCTGCGGGCGCGTTCTCATGGTTGAACTTGAATAGGACAAAGATACGCAAGGGCACACTCCTGATTGGTTCCAGGGTCTGCGTGCTGCCCATCTTGAAATCAGATGCGTCGTGGGCCGTGGAGGCTTTCGGGATGTGCTTCTTAGGATCGGCCGCGTGTTGGCCCGCGTACTTGGCCTCTGGCCCGTTCGCCTTATGCGCTTGGTTCAGGCTTCGGCGGAGCGCTCTGCATCAACGCGGCAGATGACCACCTTCTCCTGTGCGGATCCCCGCAGTATGTCGGTCCAAATTGATACAAAGCATCTGCGGTCGGTGAGGAAGGACTGAAGCTGCGCAAAGAACATCAAAGACCCACAATTGGCAGGAGCCGTTGCGAGACTTGGATGTATAGACATCGGGGCGGGCGAGACCGGCAGCGCGATCCTGCTACAGGCTGTTTCAGCGATGGGAGCCCGCGGACTGGGTCAGAGGCCAACCTGCTTTGGCTGCTCCCACAGGGTGAACGTTGCGGATGCTCCACCTCCGCGACGCGTGTGCAGTCAGCGCACTCCAGGATGGAATGGGAAACGGATGGGCAACATGCGGGATGAGGAGTAGGAGACGCGGCACCGTGTCCCGCTAGATCGTGTCGCGGGCACCGGCCGGCCGCGGCCCGCATGGCCTAGGCGAAGCGTTTGCGCATGACACCAACCATGCCGAGGATGCCGGTGCCCAACAGGGCGAAACTAGACGGTTCCGGAGTAACGGAGGTGACGATGCTGGCAGAGCTGTCGGAGCTTTCCACGCCGGCTACCTCGACGTAAAAAGGGTCGCCGCTTTGTATCTCGAATCTGCCACTCGGGTAGTAGTAGCCCGCATAGGTGGATCCCAAGGTGAAGACGATCTCTGTATCGGTGTAGCTGGAGATGACCAAGCCGATCGTGTCGCGCCCCGTCCCAATGTTCTGGCCCGCGTTGAAGCTTAGTGTGCCCAAATCGTGGAAGGAAAGTGCAGTGACGCCGTAGTCCTCGCCTGTATAGCCGGCATCGGCGGCAATCGAAGGTGTAGGCTCCGAGCCAAAGCCCGTTCCATCAACCGTGAACGTCGGGTGGGTGAGACTGCCTGTCATCGTTACGTTACTGATCGTCGCTGCGCCGCCACGCTGCGCAGCGAAAAGGAGCACAAGGAGAGAAGTTGAAGCAAAAAGAGGAAGGCGCACAAGAACTCCAAGGTAGAACTTCCGTCAGCCTACAACTCTTGTGCTATGCCCGCCACTACACTTTGGTAACCACAAAGGGGTAATCACAAAGGGAAACTCGGCCACCTCTCAAATACAGACGATATGGCTAATCCTTAAAAGTGGTTTAGAAGATTTGTCAATCGGATCCGAATGCGAGAAGCTGGTTTTTACGAAAGATCAGTTTGCTCGGAAAACCGAATGGACTGTCACCCCGATGTCGGACCGACGGTTCGTACTCGAAAGCGGCGACAAGCTTTCAGGCGTACAGTTGAGGCATTTTTGGAGGCGCGGGCCGGGATCGAACCGGCGCATAAAGGTTTTGCAGACCTCTCCCTTACCACTTGGGTACCGCGCCTCGAGCCCAGTGACGCTCGCGAACAGGGAGCACAGGACCAGATAGGTCAAGGCTCGGCAGTAAGGAGAGGGCGTTTGGAGCGGGAGACCGGGGTCGAACCGGCGACATCTTCCTTGGCAAGGAAGCACTCTACCACTGAGCTACTCCCGCCCTTCCACTTCAAGATAGCAAACGCGGCGGCAAATGCCAAGCGGGGTAAGCGGGAAAGGGCTTAGCCTTCCCGAACAAACAGCAGGTCCTTCGCTCCGCTCAGGATGACAACTCATGGACGCTTTGCCTCCACGCCTACCCACAACAGCGCTACGGGACGTCGGCTGCAAATTAAGGGCCGCCGGCGAAGCCGGGCTGGTTTGAGCCCTGCGGCAGCAGGAGGCGCTGGCTGGCGATGTGCATGCTGCGGGTGCGCACGATGTGCGGCGTGAGGGTGATGAGCAGCTCGGTGGTGCTGATGTCCGAGCTCTTCTCCGTACCCTGGAAGCCGGGGAGCTCGCTCAGGAAGGGAAGGCCGTTGATGGAACGCTGCTCGCTGCTGCTGACGAGTGAGGCGAGCAGGGCGGTCTGGCCGGGCGGGATCGTGATTTGCGAGGTGAGGGCACGATTGTTGAGGATGGGAAGGGTGTTGAGGGTGCCGCTGCCGAGGGCTTCGATCTTGAAGTCGAGCTTTAGGTGAATATCGCCGGAGCGCAGGACATCCGGGGTGGCCTTGAGCGTCAGGCCGAGATCCTCGAATTGAATCTGCGGGACGGCGACGGAGCTCGCGCCGCTGAGCAGCGAGGAGACGCTTACGCCATTGATTGTGAGGCCGGCGACGGCGGAGCTGAGGGCGCTGCTGACGCCCGAGCTATAGATGCCGGTTTCAATGGGGTAGCGGGTGCCGGCGCGGAAGCTGGATTCGGCTCCGTTGCCGGCCCGGAGCTGCACCATATCGAGGATGCGGGCGTCGGTGGTGTTCAAAAGGGCGTTGAAGGTGCTGCCCTGGCCGAGGTAGACGCCGGCCAACGGCAGCCCGGCGTAGTGACCGAGAACGCCGAGCAGATTGGTGAATTGGGAGGAGCTGACGGTGCCGCTGGCGATGAGGAACTCGAGCTCCGTGAGGGCGTTGGTGTAGGGATTGGCGGTGAGTGTGATGAGGTTGTTGGCCACGGCCTGGGCGATGAGGGATTGATTGGCGTTGATAAGGTTTTCCGCCGTGGCGGCGACGGGAAACACGCCGAGGGAGGAGGGGGTGGAGGCGCCGAGATTGACGATCCGCTCGCGATCCACTTCATAAAGGGTGAGATCGAGCAGGACCTCGGCACCGCCGTCGATGAGGTCGGCGAAGGTGGCATTGACACTTTCGAGCGTGCTGGGGTCGCCGCGCAGGACGAGGCCGCCGGAGGAGCCAACAGCGCTGACGGTGCGGAGATTGAAGACGTTGCGGGCGAGGTTGGCGTACTCGGTGAGCGATTCGGGCGTGACGCCGGGCATGAACAGGGTTTCTTCGACGAGGGGCTCGAACTGGGCGCGGTTTTCGGGGGTGTCGCGGGCGAAAAAGAGAACCTTCGGCTGCTGCGGGGTGGAGAAGGTATGGGTGAGGTCCTGGGCCGCGCGAAGGGCCTCGCGAAAGGTGGCGCGGTCAAGGTCAAGGCGAAGCGGCCCGGGGGCGTTCGCGGCGGAGACCGAGGAGTCGAAACCGGGGCTGATGCCAAAGGTGCCGCAGACCGTGCGCAGGATCTGCTCGGGACCGCCGCGAGCGTGCACGGCGCGGGTGCCGGCGTCGGGCTGCAGGGGAATTGGGCCACCGAGGGACTGAACCTGGGCGGCTCGTACGGAGCTCAGGGGATCGACGGGGAAGGAGGAGGCGGCGGAGAAGAGGGGAACGGGTTGGCCATCCGGGTTGAAGTGCTGCCGTACGACCGGGTTCTGGGGATCGATGGCGCGGGCCTGGACCAGAAGCGACTCAGCCTCGGTGGAGCGCCCGGCGTGCTGGGCAACGGCGGCCTGCTGAATGAGGCTGGTGAGGCGGTGCTCCCGGGTGACATCGAGAGCCAGGGCGTAGTCGCGGTTCTGCGGATTGAGTTCGGTGGCGCGGAGAAAATCACGCTCGGCGGCGGGCAGATCATTGTGGTCCAGAGCACGGGCGCCGCGCAGGTAGGTGTCTTCGGCTTCGCGGAGAACCTTCGCCGAGGGAGCTTTCAGATCGATCGAGGCCGGCAGTGCAGGGCGTTGCGGGGCCTCGTTGTTTGCGGGAATACTTGCAGGGGCGTCGTGAGATTGGGCCTGCGCGAGCGGCCGCCCGGTACCGTTCAACACAACCGAAAAGGCAAACGCAAGGGAGAAGAGCCGGCGAGCAGAGAGCCAGTGAGCAGAGAGGCGGCGAGCGGGGAGGCGCACGAGCGGGCGTTTCCAAGTTCCTAGGCGCAAGCGGAGCCGCATGGTGAGTTGGACGAAGGCGACGGGCTAACGTCCGCCGGCGACGATGCGCAGCCCGGGAGAGGAGGGGCGGACGGAGTTGGGCGGACGGCGCATGCCCTGGCGGATCTGGGCGGAGTCCATGCCGAGTTCCGTGAGGGTGCGGCTGAGGGTGTTGCGATGCATGCCGAGCTCTTCGGCCGCCTTGCACTGATTGCCGCGATGGCGCGCTAGGACTTCGAGAATAAAGCGCTTCTTGAACTCGCGCACGGCGTCCGTGTAGGACACCCCGGCTGCCTGCATTCCCAGAACAAGATGATCGAGCTCGCGCTTCACCGTTTCCTCGCTGTGACTGAACTTTACGGCTGAATCCGGGTACCCGTCTTCGATGAACGCCTCCCCTCCGTCCAGCCGGAAGAGCCGTGCTTACCGAAACCTGCCGTTTTTCAGACGATCCAGACCGTCCCGCAACCGCAGACGGAGGTCCGCGGGCATGCTGAAGGATAGCGCATGCGCCCCGCGGAGGAAATAGGGAGCCAGTTGCGAAGTTTGTATCCACGGGGCCGTGGGGAGAAAGGCCGTAATCGCCAGCAGAAGGGCCGAACCGATCAGCAGACCGCGCACGAGACCGAAGACGGCGCCGCCGAGGCGGTCGGCAAAGCCCAGACCGATCGTGCGGGCCCCGCGGCGAAAGAGCCGGCCCAGCAGGGAAGCGACAAGCGCGACGGCGGACAGGATCAGGACAAAGGCGACCAGCTGCGCGAGTGCAGGGGAGGTGAGCAGGTTGCGGAGATCGAGCGCGAGATCCCCGTAACCCCAGAAAGCCAGCGGAAGACCGAGGACGAGGCCGGCAAGATTAAAGGCCGCACGAAAGAAGCCGTTGAGGGCGGCACGCACGACGGAGTAGAGCAGGAGGGCGGCGAGCAGCCAGTCCAGCGGATTGAGGTGGTTTAGCAGGGTGAGGTCCAGGGTATGGAGGTCGAGTGCGCAGGAGAGCCCGCAGCATGAAAATGTTTCATCTCGGCGGAGGCGACTCGCGCGTGAGCTGGTAGAGGAAGAAGTGCTCGTCTGCCACACGGCCCTGATCGAAGCTGGCGGCCAGCGAGGCGGCCACGCCGTGTTGCCCGAGCTTCCCCTGCTCATCGGGGCGAAGCCGGCGGTTGATGAGCAGGAGCGCCTGCTGCACCTGCAGGCGTCGCAGGCCTTCGGCGACGGCGGGCGGTATGTCGGTAGTGAGCCGAAAGGCGTCGCGGTTGTTGCGGAAGGTGAGGACGCGGTCCGTGCAGGCGCACTCCAGGCTGTAGAAGCTGCGTTGCAGCCGTTCGGGAACGCCCACGACGTTGGTGTCCGGGGCGACCAGGAGTGGCTCCTGCACCGGCTGAGTTTGGATCCAGTGCGCCGCGGCGTCGTCGTCGATGAAGGGATGCGACCGTTGCTCGAAGAGCGCCAGCACCCCAAAGATGGCGACCAGGCCCAAGAGCGGGTAAAGGAACGGAGACACCGGACGGCCGCGGAAGCGCATGATCCAAAGCGCGACCAGAAAACCAACGTACACGATCCCGGTGTGGCGAACGCCGGCCACGTTGGTGATTTGGGTGAACAGCATCCCGACGAGGGTGATGGCGGCCATCATCAACCCCAGCCGGCGATGCGTTCGAAAGACCATGTAGAGGCAGGGCAGAAGAAGGACGGCGAGGGCCGTGAACAGCGGGTACGGCGTGGAGGTCCAAGAGCCGATCTGCTCGATCGGGCCGGGGTACCAGGGCTGTACGATCCATTTCAGGACCGTTTCCAAAGTGTGGTGGATGCTGAAGACCTGGGAGAACGCCCTTCCAGTCGTACCCCAGCTGATGTCCTTTGCGGGCCAAAGCGCTTCTAGAGAAACAGCCAGGAAGGCGGCAAGGACGGTCAGCGGTGCGAGGCACGGCCGCCAGCGGAAGGTTCTGTGAATTGCTACCCGCGGGCTGTTGAACGTGGTCGCCTGCCGCGGCAGCCCAAGCTCGAGCAGGTATTCGAGCAGCAGGCCGCCGGCCAGGATGGCGCCGGTCAGATCGACGTTGGCCATCAGACCCAGCCAGACCGTGTTCCGTACGGTCCAGGCCGGATGCCCCATGCGGAAATGAACGTAAAGCAGGGCGAAAAGCAGCTCCAAACCGTACATGCGGCACATGACGGTGTATTGGAAAAGAACGTAGTACCCGCCCAGAATGAGCAGAAGTTCGAGACGCCGGAAAGGTGTCGTGAGGCCGAGCAGAAGGTAGATCCCGGTGGCGATCGCGGCTTCGACGAGTTTGAAGGCCCAGAGTGCGTGGGTGAGGCGGCTCGGCCCATAGAGGATCAGGTACCAGAGCGCCGGGTGCGCCTCGTAGTGCACTCGACGCAGCAGATCTGGGATGCCGGTGCTGACGCAGGCGAGGGTCCAGGCGTTGATTTCGTCACGCCAGAGGCCGTGGTGCGCGAGTTGAACGTAAAAGAGCGCAAGGAACGGCAGCACCAGCCAACCACGCAGGCGCCTAGCCGTTTGCGGGTGCGGAGATGGCATGGCTGTCTGCATGTCAGGCGGCTGCGGAACGGGCTTCCTTGCCGCGGCTGCGGCCGGAGAGCGAGACGCTGACGATCTTGCTGACGCCGGGCTCCTGCATGGTGACACCGTACATGATGTCGGCTTGCTCCATGGTGCGCTTCGAGTGCGTGATCACCACGAATTGGGTGGTATGGCTCATTTCGCCGATAAGGCGGGCGAAGCGGCCCATGTTGGTTTCATCGAGCGGAGCATCGACCTCGTCCAGGACGCAGAAAGGGGCGGGCTGGAACTGAAAGGTGCCGACCAGCAGAGCGAGCGCGGTGAGGGCCTTTTCGCCGCCGGAGAGCAGAAGGATATTCTGCAGCTTTTTGCCGGGCGGGGAGGCGATGATGTCGATGCCGGCGAGGTCCTTGTCACGGCTGTTTTCACTGCCGCCCTCGGTCTCGGTAAGACGCATGAAGGCCTGGCCGCCGCCGAAGAGCTTGGTGAAGGTGTTAGAGAAGTTTTCGTTGATGATGCGGAAGGCCTCATCGAACTTGACGCGGGAGACGTCGTCGATCTCGCGGATGGAGGCGGCGGTGTTTTCGATGGAGCTGAGCAGATCGGCGCGCTGGGCCGAGAGAAAGGCGTGGCGCTCCGAGGTTTCGCGCAGCTCCTCCAGAGCCATCATGTTGACCGGGCCCATGGCCTCCATCTTCCTGCGGAGATTGCGGGCGGCGTCATCTTCGGCGGTGAGTGCTTCCGCCTCAATGCGACCGATAGAGGTATCGTCGCGGAGGACCTGTGCTTCGAGCGAGAGCTCGTTCAGGCAGGTGGCTTCGAGGTGCTCGAGGTCGGAACTAAGACGGGCGAGGCGGGCGGTGTGGGTCGCGCGCTGCTCACGGAGAGCTTCAGTGCCCTGCCGCAGGGTGCGGAGCTGGGTGTCGAGCTCCGCGAGACGGGAGCGGAGCGTGACGGCTTCGGCGGTGAGGCGTTCGGCCGCGGCGAGCGCTTCACCGCGAGTGACGGTGCGCTCGGCCACTTCAGCCGTGAGGGTGGCAGTTTCTACTTCGCGGCGGGTGCGTTCGGCGGCGGCGTTGGCGATGGTGGCTTCCGTCTGCGCGAGACGTTGCGCCTGGCCGGTGTAGAGGCGCTCGGTGCGTTCGGCGTTGGCGCCGGCGTTGCGGCGGCGCTCTTCCAGGCCCGCGAGCGCGACGTTGGCGGCGGCGGCGGCGGCCTGGAGCTGTTCGCGTTCAGCCCGCAGCGTGTTGAGGCGGGCGGTGAGGTCGGCAACGCCAACCTCGATCGAGGCGCGGTCCGTGTCCAGGCGGTCGGCTTCGGCGCGCTTGCGGTCGATGTGCTCTGCGCGGCCGCCGCGGCCGTCGGCGTTGCGCTTCAGAGCGATTTCGGCGTCGGCGGCGCGCCGCTGCAGGCGGGCGGCCTCATTTTCCATCTGGCGCAGCGAGGCTGAGGCATTGGCGGCGTCGCGTTCGGTGTCGCGGCGCTCATGGTTGCGGGCGTCGAGCGTGGCAGTGGCTTCGCCCACCTCGCGGCCGAGCGCGGCGGCGGCCTGCTCGCCCTGCGCCAGCGAGGCTTGAAGGGCTTCCACCTTTGCCTGCACCGCGGTGAGCTCCCGTTTAAGAGCCAGCGGCCCCTGTGTGCTGGGTCTGCCGCCCGAGACGGTGAGATGGTGAAAGGTTTCGCCGGTGGGAGACAGGAAGTAGGCCCCCGGATGCTGCCGGGCCAGAGTGCGGGCGGTTTCGGAGTCGGGCGCGATGAAGCCGTTGCGCAGCCGCGGCAAAAGGGCCTGCAGGGTGGGGCCGAGATCGCCGGTGATGCGCACGCAGTCGGTCAGGGAGACCAGCTGGGGATGATCCGGGCGAGCGGCTGGGGAGGCCGAGGCGGCGGTTAAACGATCTTCAACGGATGCTGACAGTTGAACGAGAAAGGTGGCGCGGCCGGCGACCTCACCGTGTAGCAGGCGTACGCCCTCGTCGGCGGCGGCCCAATTTTTCACGACGACATAGTTCAACTCCTCACGGAGAAATTCGTCGACGACGTTTTCGTAACGGCCGTCCACCTCAAGGAAGTCGGCGAGGGTGCCGACGGGCGTCAGGTCCGGGTTGTCCCCGTTCTTGTTCGCGGCACGGCGGGCGGTGGCACGGAAGAGGTTGCGGACAGTGTCGGTGGAGTAGCTGTGCTCGCGGATGAGGGCTTCGAGCGAGCTGCGGCGGCCGTTCTGGGTGGCCAACTCGGCGCGGAGGCTGTCGCCGGCGCGGCGGGACTGGATCTCCTCGGCACGGCGCTGATCGATACGCCTGCGCAGATCGGCGATCTCGGCTTCGAGACGCTTCAGGCGCTCGTTGACGGTGTCAGAGGCAGACTTCGCACCTTCGCGCTCACGGCTCAAGGCTTCCAGTTCGGTGCGAGCGCCCTCTCCTTCGGCGTTGAGGCGGGCGTTTTCGCGATCAAAGCCGGCGAGCGCCGCTTCGGCCTGGGCGATCTCGTTGCGGACCGTATTGGCGCGCCCCATGGCGGAAAGGGCGTTGCGGCGGCCGGTTTCGGCCTGGGCCTCGGCGGCCTGCACGCCGCGCATGGCCTCGGCGGCCCGCGCGTGACCGGCGGCGGCTTCGGCACGGTGAGCGTTGGCTTCGGCGGTGGCGGCCTCGAAAAACTGGCGGTGCTGTTCGCGCTCGACGGTGAGCTGGGCCAGGGCTTCGCGGGCTCCGTCGAGTTCGTCGGCTGCGGCTTTCAGGCGATGAGCCAGCTCAGTCTGGCGGTCGTGATTGGCCGCGATCCGGGTCTGGGCACGTTCGAGATCCACACCGGCGGCGTTGCCGCGGGCGGTGGTTTCGCGGAGTTCGCGGTCGAGCTCGTAGCCGCGGGTGATCCCGGTGGAATGCTCGGCGTCCAGGGTTGAAAGCTCGTTGGATTGGGCTTCGATGATGGCGCCGAGGCGTTCGATTTCAGCCGTGAGCGCGGCGGATTCGGTGTCCATCTGGGTCAGGCGGCTGGCGAGGACGACCCGGAATCTGCTCACGAATTCAGTGCGGAGCTCGCCGTACTTTTCTGCCTTGGCGGCCTGGCGTTTGAGGACGGCGACCTGGCGGGTGACCTCCTCGAAGATGTCGTTCACGCGCGACAGGTTGGTACGGGCGGATTCGAGGCGGAGTTCGGCGAGGCGCTTCTTTGCCTTGAAACGCGTGATGCCCGCAGCTTCCTCGATGATGGAACGGCGGTCGAGCGGGCGCGCGCTGAGCAGCTGGCCGATGCGTTCCTGGCCGATGATGGCGTAGCTGTCGCCGCCCAGGCCGGTGCCCATGAAGATGTCCTGGATGTCGCGGAGACGGCAGATCTTGCCATTGAGGAGGTACTCGCTCTCGCCGGAGCGGAAGAGGCGGCGAGTGACGGTGATCTCGCCCGCACGGACGGGGTTGCGGCCGAACTTGCGGCGGCGGACCTTGAGAACCACGTCACGGATGTCTTCCGTGGTTGCCCCAGCGGCTGAGCTGGGCCGTAATCCGGCATCGGTGGTCGCCTCGGCGGTGGCATCCGAGGCGGCTTCGGCGGCGATCTCCTCAGGACCTGCAGGGACGGCCTCGGTCTCGTAGGTCTGGCCGGGCTGGGCTTCGGCGGTGGCGTCCTCGGTCTCCTGGGCGCTATGGGCGCGGAGGGCATCTTCGTCCCAGTCGCCGGCCAGCTCGGGGGAGACCGGCGCGGCAGGCGTTTCGGGCTCGTAGACGGCTGGGTCGACCAGCGTGAGCGAGACCTCGGCCATGCCGGTGGGGCGGCGCTCGCGGGTGCCGGCGAAGATGACGTCCTCCATCTTGAGGCCGCGGAGGCTTTTGGCGGACTGCTCGCCGAGCACCCAGGTGATGGCATCGGAGATGTTCGACTTGCCGCAGCCATTGGGGCCGACGATGGCGGCGATGCCGTGGCCCTCCAGCGGCACCTCGGTACGGTCGCAGAAGGATTTGAAGCCGAGGATCTGAACCTTTTTGAGCTGCAGCACCCCTCCCATGCTAGGGAGTCGGGCGGCGTGTAGCAAATCTTTGCTGCAAGATATTGTGGATAAGGCGGCGGCAACTCTATAGGTTGGGGCTGAACGGCTCGCGGACGTTGTGGCTGGGAGGATACCGGGGATGGAGAAACCTGCGTGGCGATACACCGGAGAGTTGCCGCTTCGAGTTGCAAAGCACGTTGCGACCTCATCCGAGGAACGCCGTTGTCAACTGCGGGTTGCCATGGAAAAAGGGACAAGAGTGGCAGGCACGTCCGTAAATGCGCTGAATTACCGTTTTGGGAAGGAAAATTGGGCACTGGCACGGCAATCGAGTTGCGCGAGAGCAACACGGCTTCCTATAATCCGCATCATTGGCCAAAGAGCCATTCAAGGTTCGAAGCAAGGGCCACGGCGGCATTCCTTTGCCACACAATCAGGGCAGTCCCCCAGGAGTTTGTATGAAAATGTTCGTTTCCGGTCTGCTGCTGGCTGCTGCCGGCGCAGCTACACTGGTTTTCCCCGCGACGGCGCAGGACGCGTCCCCGGCCGCTGCCCCCGCACAGGGCCAGGTGCAGATGTCTCAGGATGAGTACAACGCCTATCAGGCGGGTGTGACCGCAACCAGTCCGGCGGCCAAAGCCGCGGCGTTTGAAGCCTATCTGCAGAAGTATCCGAATTCTTCGGTGAAGACCGAAGCGTTGAACCAGATCCTGTTCGCCGACAGCCAGACGGGCGACAAGGCAAAGACGCTGGATGCGGCGGACCGCCTGTTGGCCGTCGATCCCAACAACCTGCGCGCGCTGACCTTTGAGGTGTATTACCGGCGTGCGGATGCGGATGCACTGACGGACCCGGCGGCCAAGCAGACGGCGCTGGATACGGTTGCGGGCTATGCGCAGCGCGGTCTGAGTGCGACGGCCCCGAAGGGCATGAGCGACGCGGACTTCGCGGCGCTCAAGGGCAAAACCACGCAGGTCTTCGATTCGGCCATTGCGGACGACGATGTGGCCAAAAAGGATTACGCCGGCGAGATTACCGTGCTGAAGTCGGAGTTGGCAGCCGTCGATCCGGCGCAAACCCAGACGGTTGGACCGGTGCTGCAGGACGAGTTTTCGCTGGCGAACGCCTACTACCAGTCGACGCCTCCGGACTACCTGAACTGCGCGTTCTATGCGGCACGAACAGGGGCCTTTGCCCCGGCCGCACAGCAGGCGAACATCAATCAGCTGGGCAATTACTGCTATGCGAAGTACCACGGCAGCGCGGACGGGTACGCGACGCTGCAGGCCACGGCCAAGGCGAACGTCACCCCGCCGACGGATCTGGCGACCACGATTACACCGGCGCCCAAGCCGGAGGATATCGTCAAGAACCTGATCGCGACCACGCCGGATCTCGCCAAGCTGGCCTTGAGCGATAAGGAATTCGTTCTGCAGTACGGGCAGCCCGCGGACGCCGACAAGGTATTCGACACGATCAAGGGCAAGGCCGTGACGATCCCAGGCGTCGTGGTGGCGGCGACGGCGGACCAACTGCAGATGTCGGTGTCCGCGGATGCGATCCAGAGCAAGACGCCTGACTTCACGTTCGCGATGAAGACACCGCTGACGACGATGCCGGCTGTGGGGACGAAGATCAACGTGGAAGGAACGTATGCGTCCTACACGCAGTCGCCGCTAATGATCACTATGGCGGATGGAGCCGTGGTCGAGCCGAAGAAGGAAGCGCCGGCGCGGACGACGACCCGCCGCCGCTAATCTGTCGCAAAATGAAACGGCCTCCCATAAGGGGAGGCCGTTCCTTTTTGGGATGAGAGCATCCGAATGCCGAGGTGGGCCGTTGTATCGAGGAGGACTTTTGGGCGTCCAATAGAAGACGGCATGAACCTCGGAGTTGGAACGATATGAATTTGCGCACAGAAGAACAGATACCCTCTTCGGAGATCACCTCGAAGGAGACGTTTCAGCGGTTTCAGGCGGAACGGCGGCGACTGCTGAAGGGTGTGGGGGCGGTGGGCGCGGCGATGGCAGCCGGGATTGCCTTCCCAGGCGTTGCGGAGGCGCTTACCAAGCTGAACACGGTGAGCACTGCCTACACCGTGCCGGGTGAGGCGATTACGCCGGAGGCCAAGGCGCAGAGCTATAACAACTTTTACGAGTTCGGCGAAGACAAGAGCGATCCCGCAGCGAATGCGCACACGCTGCAGACCCGGCCCTGGACAGTGAAGGTGGAGGGGCTGTGCAAGAAGCCGCAGACCATCGACATCGACAAGATCATCGGCTACCGACCGATGCAGCAACGGGTGTACCGCTTTCGATGCGTGGAGGCCTGGTCGATGGTGATTCCGTGGGATGGATATCCGCTGGCCGACTTCATCAGCGCCATGGAACCCCTGCCGAGCGCGAAGTATGTGCAGTTTTTGTCGCTCGAGGACTCGAAGCAGGAGCTTCTGCCCGGGGGCATCCCGTGGCCGTATACCGAGGGGTTGCGGATGGATGAGGCGATGAACCCGCTGACGTTGCTGACCTTCGGATCCTATGGTGAGACCCTGGCCAACCAGCAGGGTGCGCCGATCCGCGTGATCGTGCCGTGGAAGTATGGCTTCAAGTCGGCTAAGTCCATTGTGAAGATCCGGTTTGTGGACAAACAGCCACCGACAACCTGGAATCTGCTGGCGCCGAGCGAGTATGGGTTTTATTCAAACGTGAATCCGGCGGTGGATCATCCGCGCTGGTCGCAGGCGCATGAACGGCTCCTGAACTCGAACAGCATCTTTCCTAAGAACGTACCTACGCTGCCGTTTAACGGCTATGCGGATCAGGTAGCGGGAATGTACGCCGGAATGGATCTACGGAAGGATTTCTGAGCCGGCGGGCACACCTTCTGGCACATCGGCGGGAGTCGGTTTGCTATGAGGTGGTACACCTATTCGATAGGGAAACGTTTCTAAGTCACCGATGCCACCACGTGCCATTCCGTCTCTGAAGGTTGCCGTCCACGCTTTTCTGCTGTTGCCAGTGGTGTACCTTGCGCTGGCCTACCGGAGCGGTGCGCTGGCCAACCAGTCCGATCCAGTGAACTACATCACCCACTTCACCGGCAACTGGGCGCTTTGGATTCTGCTGGGCGGCCTGGCGATCACGCCGATTCGCCGGATCAGTACCTCGCTGGGATTTCTGGTGCGGTTTCGGCGCATGATCGGTCTGTATGCATTCGTCTATGCAACGCTGCACCTGTTGACCTACGTGTTCCTGTATTCCGGCTACGATGTGCCCACCGCGTTGGCGGGTTTAAAGACCGGGCACCTTGCGGAACCCTGGCGACAGCTGCAGGTTGTGTGGCCTTCCATGCTGGATGACCTAAAGAAGCGGCCGTTTATTCAGATTGGGCTCGGTGCATGGGTGATTTTGCTGTCGCTGGCGGCTACCAGCCCGCAACGGATGCTGCGCTGGATGGGTGGAAAAAACTGGCAGCGGCTGCACCGGTTGATTTACCTGGCCGCCGTTTTGACCGTGGTGCATTACTGGTGGCTGGTGAAGGTAGGTGTGCGCTCGCCGTGGAAGGACACAGCCGTCCTGGCACTATTGTTGGCGATCCGCCTGGGGTTTGCACTGGGGAAGCGGCTGCGGCGTCCGGCTGCGGTTATGGCTGTGCGGGCGTAAAGCGGGCGTTTTCCGTTATACGTTCGCAACTCTGTCGGAGTAGTTTGGTCTACCTGAGGACAGAGGGAGGTGACCGGGTGCGCAACTTATGCGTGGGGATCGGGATAGCGGGGATAGTTCTAGGGGCCGCCGGATTTCCAGCATCGGCCCAGCACCACAAGGGGAAGAGCCAACCAGCCCCGCTCCACAGGGTGCCGGCTTTGGCCCCGCTGAGCGCGCGGGAGCGTGTGGAACAGCTGCTGGATCGCTTCACGTACGGTCCGCGTCCTGGGGAGATCGACCGCGTGACGGCGGAAGGCGGCGGCAGCTGGCTGGAGCAGCAGCTGAGTCCGGGGACGATACCTGATCCGGTCGTCAACCGGCGTTTAGCGGACTACCCTGCCATCGGCATGACGCCGCAACAGGCGTTAATGGTCTTCCCCGATCGCCAGCAGGTGAAGGCGGTGGCAGATGGCCGGGATCCCCTGCCGACCGATCCGCTGCAGCGAGCGGTGATGGAGGTCCAGCTCACAAAGTTGTACGACCGGACGGAACAGAAGCAGGCCAAAGGCGCGGCCGATCCGGGGACGAAGCCGGCAGCCGTTGGCGCTGGGATGACGGCGCCCGTAAGGTCGTCTGCCGCTGCGGCAGGGGCTGATCAGGGCAGTACACCGTTTAAAGCGGACAGGGGAGACGCACGTGACACGGCGGCTCGGCTCGCGGGCCTGTTGCTGGGAATGCCGAAGGAGCAGCGCATGGCGGCGATCATCGCTCTGCCGGTGCGCGACCGTATCGCCTTGACGGCGAACGGCAATTTACCCCAGGCGGAGCACCAGCTGCTGGTCAAGGACTTCGCGCCGCAAGAGCGCGAGGCCTTTCTGGCGATGAGTTCGGGGGTGAACAGCTCCGGCGCGATCGGGGTGGAGTTGGGGCAGGCGCGGGTGTTGCGCGACATCCTGTCCGAGCGGCAGCTCGAAGCCGTGATGACGGACCTGTGGTTCAACCACTTCAACGTCTCGCTGGATAAGGGGCCGGACCGCTGGTACACGGCCAGCTATGAGCGCGACGCGATCCGGCCGCATGCTTTGGGCAAGTTCAGCGATCTGCTGCTGGCGACGGCGACCTCGCCGACGATGATGGTGTATCTGGATAACCTGGAGTCGGTAGGACCGGATTCGGCGGCCAACAGCGGTAACCGGCCGGCTGGTAAGAAAGGTCCGCGCGGTCTGAACGAGAACTACGGCCGCGAGGTGATGGAGCTGCACACGGTCGGGGTCAACGGGGGTTACACACAGGCCGATGTGACGGCTTTATCGGCTATTCTGACGGGCTGGGGTGTGGAGCAGCCGCAGCAGGGTGGGCCGTTCGCCTTCACGCCGCGGCGCCATGAGCCTGGCGCCAAGGCCTGGTTTGGTTACTGCCTCGCCGAGGATGGAATGGTCTCGAAGCTGCCGTTGCATGGCGCCGCGGCCTGTGCCGCCGACGTTGCGAGCGGCGGACCGGCTACGCAGGCGAGCCAGCAGCAGGGAATCGCCGCGTTGAAGCTGCTGGCGGAAAGTCCGCAGACGGCGCATTCTGTCGCACACCTGCTGGCACAGTACTTTGTGGCGGATACACCGCCGTCGGCGCTGGTCGACCGGTTGACGCAGACATACCTCACCACGGGAGGGGACATCAAGGCGATGCTGCGCGCGATCGTCGATTCGCCGGAGTTCAACTCGCGGCAGTATTTCCGCAATAAAGTGAAGACGCCGATCGAGTTTCTGGCCTCGGCCTACCGAAGTACGGCGACAGATCCGGCAAACCCTGAAGCCATAGTGAACCAGGCACGCCTGATGGGGATGCCGCTGTACCGGGCGCTGCCGCCGACGGGGTATTACCTGACGGCGGACCAATGGATGAACTCGACAGCGCTAGTGGACCGCTTGAACTTCGCTTACCAGTTGAGCGGCGGCAGGGTGCCGAACCAGCCCTTCGACGGATCTCGTCTGCTCGCGATCGGGCTTCTGGATTCTGCCAGGCTGCCCGTGGAGGGTGCGGCACGCGTACCGGTCGAGGAGACCGGACCGAGGCCGGAGAAGGCGAGACTGCGCACGACGGCTGCCGAATCCACTTATCCGGTTATGCCCCCCCTTCCAGCAAACGCCGGAACGCAGTTTGCGACGCAGTTGCTGGGGCAGGTAGTGACGGGCGGGCCGATTTCAGCAAAGACCGGCGGGCTGATTGAAGCGCAGGTGACTGCCGATCGGACCGCGAATCAACAACCGTCTGCGGGGGGACCGAATGGGGTTGGCCGGAACGGGGCGGCCCAGGAGATGAATCTGATCGTCGGCCTTCTGCTGGGATCTCCTGAGTTTCAGCTTCGGTAGAGCGGGCGAATCACCCCTCCGGGTTCACTCGACCCAGGATTTTACGTCGTAGATTTGGCGGCGCAGGTTTCGGACCTCGGCATAGAGGCGCCAGACGATTTGCGCGAGGGAGATGGTGGTGAAGGCGAGGAGCAGCAAAAGCGCCCAGGTTAGGTAAAGCTCGAATGGTCGCATGCGATTCATTTTAGGGCCGGCCTGAGAACCGCGGCACGGTGTTACGCCCGAAGCCGGTGCGTCAGGCGGAGAGGCCGGTGAAGAAGCCGGGTAGTGGAGCGGCCGGCTGGGGATCCCGGGTGTAGGCGAGGGTGTAGCGTTCGTCCGCACCATGCTCCTCGAAGACGAGCCGAGCGGTTTCCATCAGGGGCGCCTGTGAGGTGTGCTGCTCAAAAGCCTTCCGTTTGCGGTCGATCACGGAGCGAATCTCCAGGACACAACTCCAGGGAGCGACGAGTGGGGCGAGGCGGCCGGGCAGAAAGAAGTTGGTTGTGAGATAAAACAGCCGCTCGGGGCGCCAGGGGTCACCGGCGTCGGGGAAGCGTTTTGGGTTGCCGGACCAGTGGAAGGCCGCGGTGGTGGCCGCAGAGACGGTGGAGTGGTCGGGGTGACTGTTCAGCGCGCCTTCGCCGCCAAAGGTGAGGACGACGTGGGGCCGGATGCGCCGCATGCTTTCGACCAGGCGGCCACCGAGTTCGTTGAGGCTGCTGAACTCGAGCTGAGCGTCCCCGTAGTTCCAGATCTCATGGTCTTTGACGCCTAGAACCTCGCAGGAGGCGGCGAACTCCGCACGACGCATGGCACCGAGCTCTTCGCCGGAGCGGGATGTGCCGCGATGGGTGGCAGCCTGGCCGTCGGTGAGGCAGAGTACGGTTGTGTCCACACCCCCGTCGGCGGAAAGGGCGAGCGCTCCACCGAAGGCGAAGCACTCATCGTCGGGGTGGGCGACGACACAGAGAAGACGAAAGCTCAAGCGGTATCCCCTTTGGAGTTCGGCAGAAGGTCACTTTGTGGCGGAAGATCGATCTCCGCAGCGAAGGTTTCCGCGAAGGAATCTTCGTCGAGTGTCTCTTCGAGAAGACCGTCTGGGTCTGAGAGTACGACGGCGTTGAAGGAACGCCTGTGCAGCGGCGTGGGACCATGCTGCTGCAGCGCTTTGCGGTGCTCCGCGGTGGCGTAACCCTTGTGCTGGGCAAGACCGTACTCGGGGTGACGGCGGTCGAGTTCGCGCATCAAGGCGTCGCGATGCACTTTGGCGACGACCGAGGCCGCAGCGACCGAAAGACAAAGGGCGTCACCGTAGAACAGCTTGGTCTGCGAGCAGGGGTGATCGATCAACATGGCATCCAGGATGATGTGATCCGGCGCCAAGTGAAGAGCTTCCACGGCACGCAGCATGGCGAGCCGCGTGGCCTGGTAGATGTTGATACGGTCTATGGTTTCGGCGTCGATCTCCGCAACGCCGATGGCCAGGGCCGATCTGCGGATGCGACAGTCGAGGCGTTCGCGCTGCTCGCGGGTCAGCTGTTTGGAGTCCTTAAGGCCCATACGCTGCAAGATGGCGTTTTTGGGCGGAAGGACGACGGCAGCAGCGACTACCGGGCCAAAGAGCGCGCCACGCCCAACCTCATCCACGCCGGCGATGACACGATGGCCTCGATAGCGCAGCGCCTGCTCCGGGGCATCGGTGCATTGCAGCTGTTTCAGCATCTGCTGCTTGGCGGTTGCCTTGGTCACACCGGCGACGGAGGGAATCGGGAAAAGCTTCGCCATCTCTGCCTCCAGTGTAGTGCAACCCAGGATGCAGTATGGGTTCCGTACAGCAGAAGACGAGCGGCCTGGAGCCGCTCGTCTGGTTTTTGTTGGTTCTGCAGAGAGGACGTCGAGAGCTTTTACACCCGGGGGCGTTCGACCTCACGCAGACGGGCGGCCTTGCCACGCAGACCGCGGAGGTAGAAGAGCTTCGCGCGACGAACCTGGTAGGAACGCACCTTTTCGATCTTGTCGACGACCTTGGAGTTATAAGGGAAGATGCGTTCGACTCCCTGGCCGAAGCTCATCTTGCGGACGGTGAAGGTGCCCTGAGGACCCTTCTTGCAGGCGATGACCATACCTTCGAAAGCCTGAAGGCGTTCCTTGTCACCTTCCTTGATCTTGACCTGAACACGGATGGTGTCGCCCGCGGCGAACGCCGGGAGGTCGGTCCGCTCCAGTTTCGCGGCCAGTTTTTGCATTACGGGGTGAATCGACATGAGTGCAATCCTTGAATAAAACTCGAATTTTAAGTGTACACAAAATGAGCGGGATTGTGCCGCCGGACGTGTTTTCCGGACGAGGAGAGTCCTCGGACAAACAGCAGGTCCTTCGCTACGCTCAGGAGGACACTCCTTAGAAGGTTGGCCGCTTGCGTTACGACAAAATAGCCACCACGACAAATAGCTTTAGAGGCCGTGCTCCGGGCCGGAACGGGCTCCGTTCCCTCTCGCGTGATCGTCTTCTGCAGCTGCTTCTGACTCGCCCTGCGGAGCGGCTGCCTGGGCCTCTGCGAGCAGTGTGCGATCCAGCTTGCCGAGGGAGGCCGTTTGCAGCAGATCCGGCCGGTGGGCGAGGGTGCGGGCGAGCGCGGCGCCGCGCCGCCAGCGGCGAATGGCGGCATGATCGCCGCCGCCGAGGACCGACGGGACGGCGACGCCGCGGAACTCGGCGGGGCGGGTGAATTGTGGGTAGTCGAGCAGGCCGCCGGCGCCGTGGGTGCTGCGCGGGGAGCCGTCCGGCGCGGCGGCGTCGGCGGGGTTGTCGCCTTCGCCGAAGCTTTCAAAGCGGGCCGAGTCCGCGTGGCCCAGGACGCCCGGAAGCAGGCGCGTGACAGCGTCGACGATGACCGCGGCCCCCAACTCGCCGCCGGAAAGGACGTAATCGCCGATGGTGAGCTCGCGGTCGCAGAGCAGGTCCGCGACGCGCTGGTCCACGCCCTCATAGCGGCCGCAGATCAGCACGATGCGCTCCAGCGAGACCATGGCACGGGCGGTCAGCTGCTGGAAGGGACGGCCGCTGGCGGAGAGCAGAACGACACTTTCGTGGGCGGTGTCGCGATGCGGCTTGGCGGCGATTCCGAGCGACTCTACGCAGGCGAACAGCGGTTCCGGCTTGAGGACCATGCCCTCGCCGCCGCCGAAGGGCCGGTCATCCACGGTGCGGTGGCGGTCCTGTGTGAAATCGCGGAGATCGTGGAGGTGGATCTCGAGCTTGCCGTCGCGCACAGCGCGGCTTAGGACCCCGTACTCGAAGGGACCCTGGAAGAACGCCGGAAAGAGGGTAACGATGTCGAAGCGCATGGTAGACGGGCGTAGAGCGAATTATTCCGCGTCGAAGAGGCCGGGCGGGATCTGCATTCGTATACGTTTGGCCGGGAGATCGACCTCCAGCAGCCAGGCGCGAACGAACGGAACCAGAATGGATTCAGTGACTGGGCCGGGAACACCTTCCACGGTGGGCAAGGCCAGGAGCTGAACGACAAGCAGGTCCGGAGCGTCTTCGAGGCGGGTTCGGCCGTCCGGTCCGACGGGGAACTGCAGGTCGAGGACCGTGCCGACGAGTGCATCCCCGTCAAAAAGGGCGCAGCCGGTGAGATCGCGGACGCGGTAGGTGCCCTCTTCCAGGGCGGGCAGTTCATCCACACGCAGAAACAGGTGCCAGCCAGCGATGGCTTCCGCGGCCGTGATGGAGTCGGTACCCCGCAGCTTCAGGACAAGCCGGCCGGCGTTGCGGCCTGTGGGCTGCCATGCCGATTCGATCTCTGCGAGGACAATCGGTTGCGCCGGCGCCGTGGCGAGGGCGCCCGTAGCGAGGCGTCTGCCGGGAGTGAATAAGTCGAAAGGCGCCGAGGGTTCCGCGAGTATCTCCCCGTGCCGGCCCTGCGGCCGAAGCAGGTGTGCCGCGGCCATCCATTCCGCAGCGGGCGGGTCCGCAAAGATCGGGTCTACAGCTATTGCGTCAGCGGCGATCGGGTCAGCGGTGTGGTTGGGGCCGGATATCGTTTGGGGATCACTCATGTGCTTGGACTTGGTGGTAAGCACTCGCGAGGAAGATCAGGGCTTTTCTCTTCAGGGAGCCCAGACTTCTGTTTGCTCCGTTACTGCTCGGAAGTGGTTTGTTCGGAGGGCGATCCATCCAAAGGGGGAACCTCAACGATGTCCAGCGAGAAGCGTTGTTTCAGCTTCATGCTGGCAGCGCCCAGAATGGTGCGGAGGGAACGGGCGGTCCGGCCCTGTTTGCCGATGACCTTGCCCAGATCCTTTGCCGAGACCTGGAGCCGAAAAACGGTCGTACCGCCTTCGGAAAGAGTATCCAGGCGAACGGCCCCTGGTTCGTCCACCAGCGCTTTGGTAATTTCCAGAACAAGGGTGCGCATGTCGGTGGTGGCACCCTCAGGGTGCACAGGCATTGCTTCAGTTTCAATCACTCGCTTTACCTCAGGGCTTGCTTAGAGGTTTGCCCTGCAGATCCGATCTCGCGTGAGGGAGTTGGATCGTTCGTCCAGAGGGCTTAGCTCAGCTTTCCATTTGCAACGCAAGGCACACATTGCATGCGAATCATGTTGCGGATCCGCATGCAGCGAGTCTACGGTACGGTGCACCGTCCGCTACAACTCTTTAGGCATGCTCGTGAGTCTCCCCATGGTGCGGGTGAGGGTTACTTTAGGCGGCAGTGGCTGCTTCCGGGGTGGGGGTGGCCTCAGCCGCGGCGGCGCGCTTGGCCAGAAGCTTGGCGACGATTTCAGACGGCTGTGCGCCCTTGGAGCGCCAGTAATCGATGCGATCCTGCTTGAAGTTCACCGTTGCGGGCGCGGTACGGGGATTGTAGGTACCGACAACCTCAATAGAACGGCCATTGCGGGCGCGATCCTTTTCAATTACCACGACACGGTACTGGGGCTGCTTGCGGGCGCCGACGCGCGCCAAACGAATCATCAACATAGAAACTTCCTCACTTGGATCATCTTTTAGAAACTTTCCGGCCACTGCTCCACCGCTGCGCGCCCGGAGTGAACACAGGCAGAGGGGCCGAACAACTAAGTATCGCGGAAAGAGAGGGGGCGTGTAAAGCGATTCCGGGCCGCGGCGCACCGAGAGAGCCGCTGTGAGCGGGTTCCCGTGTTGAGAACAAGAGCTGAGCCGTTTAGAGCAAGAGGCGGAGTTAGCGGGAGATTGGCGGAAACAGCCATTCGAGCACAAGGTCGAAGCGACGGGCCCAGGCGTCCTCATCGTGAAGACCTCCGGGCACCCGGAGGTAACGGAGATTGACGTCATCCCGCCAGCCCCGGGCCTGCAGCCGGTGAAACAGCAGGTCGGTATCGCGTAGATGGCGTAAGCCCTCGGCCATGCCGATGTCCAGCCAGATGCGCGGCCGTGGCGTGGGTGCTTTGGAGGCGACGCGGGCGAGGATCTCGCGGTTGTTCCACCAGACGCTGGGGGACAGGACGCCGAGCTTGCCGAAGATCTGCGGGTAATCGAGACCAAGCGAGAGTGAGATGAGGCCGCCGAGCGAGGATCCGGCTAGGCCGGTGTTTTCCGGCCCGGGCAGGGTGCGAAAGGAGGCGTCGATAAGCGGTTTCAGCTCGTCCACGAGCAACCGGCCATAAAGCGGGCCTTCGCCGCCGCCGAAGCGCTTATCGGCGGAGGGGGTGTATTCGGCCATGCGGCGGATGCCGGTGTTGTCGATGCCGACGAGAATGAGCGGCTCGGTACGCTGTTGCTCGGTGAGGCGGTCGGCGGTGATGTGCGCGCACCAGGTGCGGCCGGGAATGTAGGCCGTGCGGCCATCCATAAGGTTCTGGCCGTCATGCAAATAGAGTACGGAGAAGCGACGTTCCGGCTCGGTGCCATAGGATGGAGGCAACCAAATATGCACATCACGCTCGCCCGAAAGATAGGCCGACTGGAAGCCTCGCAGGCGGCGCAGCCTGGGATTGTTGTTGAGAGAACTGCCGTTCAGGTCGACGGCCAGGGGAGCCTCCCAGCGGCCGGTCTGGTTGCCGTGGGGCTGTGGGCCTTCAAAGGGCAGGAGCTGCCGCCGAGCGAAGGCGGGGGGCAAGACGGATTGAGAGGGAGAGGACAAGGGCGGGAGCCGGACGCGACAGGCGAATGCCGTGAAGGTGAGCCCTCAGCCTACCAGAGGGGACGTCGATGAATCGCGAGTACCACCGTTGGCAATCGCATGAGCTGGGGCGCGAGATGGAGATGCTGGTCTTTGGCCATGGAGGTCTGCCGGCGATCGTGTTTCCGACCTCGCAGGCGCGCTTCTACGAATTCGAGGACCAGGGCATGGTCGCGGCGGTAGCCGACAAGCTGGAGTCGGGCAGGCTGCAGCTGTTCTGCGTGGATTCGGTGGATGCGGAGAGCTGGTACAACCGAAACGTGGGGCCGCGCTGGCGGATCGCGCGGCAGGGGCAGTACGACCGCTACATCGTGCACGAGGTGGCGCCGTACGTGCGCTGGCGAAACGGGGCACCCCAGTTGATCAGCCTGGGTTGTTCCCTGGGCGGGTTCCACGCGGTGAACTCGGCGCTTCGGCACCCGGATCTGTTCTCGGGGTTTCTGTCCATGAGCGGAGCGTTCGACCTGCCGGGGCTAGGATTTCTGCACGGGTACCATGACGAAGACGTGTACCTGAATCAGCCTTTGCAATACCTGGCGAACCTGGGCGATCCGTGGTTTCTGGAGCGCATGCGGAAGGGCAAATACGTGCTGGCCACCGGTGTGCACGATCAGTGCTGGAACGATAACGAGCGGCTGGCGGCGGCGATGCGGGCGCTGGACGTTCCGGTGCAGCTGGACGTGTGGGGCGACCGCGCGCGCCACGACTGGCCGTGGTGGAAGCAGATGGCGCAGCTGTACTTGTAGAGTGGAGACGAGTTAGGTTGGAGCCGGGAACGAAGGAGCTTGCGGTGAAGACGATTGGCGTTTTGTTTGGCGTGGAGAACACCTTTCCCGGAGCGCTGGTGGAGCGCATCAATGCTCTGGAGGTCGAAGGCATCCGCGCGGAGTTTGTGCAGCTGGGCGGCGTGCGCATGGCCGAGCCCTGTCCGTATGCGGTGATCGTGGACCGGATCTCGCATGATGTGCCGTTCTATCGCTCCTACCTGAAGAACGCGGTGCTGACGGGAACGCAGGTGATTAACAACCCGTTCTGGTGGTCGGCGGATGACAAATTTTTCAACTATGCGCTGGCGACAAAGATCGGTGTGGCCGCGCCGCGGACGGCCTTGCTGCCGCACAAGATGTATCCGCCGAACATCAACTCGCAGTCGCTGCGGAACTTGGAGTTTCCGATCGACTGGGAAGCGATCTTCGAATATGTAGGGTTCCCGGCGTTTCTGAAGCCGCACGACGGCGGCGGCTGGCGTGACGTGTACCACGTCCACAATCCTACCGAGTTTCACCATGCCTACGACCAATCTCGTGACTTGGCGATGACCCTGCAGGCGGCGGTGAACTTCAACGAGTATTTCCGCTGCTATGTCGTGGGGCAGGAGCACGTGCGCATCATGCCGTACGATCCGCGCCAGCCGCACGAGCGGCGCTACGTACAGGATCCGCCGGAATATCCCGCCGGGCTGCTGGAGCGCGTGGAAGCCGATGCGCTGAAGCTTTGCCGCGCGCTGGGATACGACCTGAACACCGTGGAGTTTGCGGTGGAGGACGGTGTGCCGTATGCGATCGACTTCATGAACCCGGCGCCGGATGCGGATTACCACTCGGTGGGCGCAAAGAACTTTGAGTGGATCGTGGAGCATGTGGCGGACCTGGCGGTGAAGAAGGCGCAAATGGCCGAGCCGCAGGTCGATGCGTTTCACTGGTCGAAGTTTCTGTCGGATGGCCGGGTAGATACCAGCGAGCCGGCCAGCGGTAAGGGTTCGGCGAAGAAGACAGCCAAGAAGGTCGCAGCCAGGGACGCTCACAAGTAGACAAGGTGGGCGTGGCGGTGTTTCGATCGTAGTCACACACCTAAGGGCAAGAGCACGGAGGTGCGATGCGGCCGTCGTTCACGTTGGGCATTGAAGAGGAGTACCAGACGGTTGATCCGGAGACGCGCGATCTGCGGTCACATATTTCGACGGACATGCTGGCGCAGGGCAAGATCCGGCTAGAGGAGCGGGTCAAGGCCGAGATGCACCAGTCGGTGATCGAGGTGGGCACACGGGTCTGCAGCAACGTGGAGCATGCGCGCGAAGACCTGTACGATCTGCGGCGGAATCTGATCCGGCTGGCCGAGGAGAACGGGCTGGTGCTGGTCGCCGGCGCGACGCACCCGTTTGCGGACTGGCGCGACCAGGAGATCTATCCCGACCCGCGCTATGACAAGGTGGTCGAAGATCTGCAGTTGGTGGCGCGGTCCAACCTGATCTTTGGCCTGCATGTCCATGTGGGCATTGAGGACCGGGATGCGGCGATCCGGGTGATGAATTCGCTACGCTATTTTTTGCCGCACATCCTGGCGCTGAGCACGAACTCGCCCTTCTGGATGGGCATGGAGACGGGCTATAAGAGCTACCGGGCCAAGGTGTTTGAGCACTTTCCGCGGACCAATCTGCCGGATTCGTTTGCCAGCTACGCGGAGTTTGAGGACTACGTCAACCTGCTGGTAAAGACGAACTCGATCGACAACGCCAAGAAGATCTGGTGGGATGTGCGGCCGCACCCGTACTTCAACACGGTGGAGGTGCGGATCTGCGATATTCCAATGCGGGCCGAGGAGTCCATTGCCATTGCGGCGCTGATCCAGGCCACAGCGGCGAAGCTGTGGAAGCTGCATAACTGCAACCAGGACTACCGGCAGTATTCGCGGGCACTGCTGATGGAGAACAAGTTTCGCGCGGTGCGGTATGGGCTGGAAGGCAAGCTGATCGACTTCGGCAAGCAGGAGGAGGTGCCGGAGTGCGAGTTGATCCAGGAGTACCTGACGTTTATTGACGACGTTGTCGATGAGTTGGGCAGCCGGGAGGCGATCGAGCACATCCGGACGATGATCCGGGAGGGCTCGGGCGCGGACAGGCAACTGAGGGTGTGGCGAGAGACGGGCGACCTGAAGAAGGTTGTGGATTATATGGCGGAAGAGACGCGGGCCGGGTTGTAGGGGGCTCCAGCACTGTCCTGAAACAGGGCACATCCACACGCATCCTTCAGTCGTAGCATCTGACTGACGAGAAAGAGATTCAGCATTCCAAATTCATTGACCAGCCTTGAGACCCGGACCGAAGCCATGACCCTTGCCACTCCACCCACGACGACCGATTTGCTGAGCGTGCCGTTCCCGGCCGAGTTCGGGGAGGGTGCGCGCAATGCTGTGACCACCTGTCTGCGCATTCAGCCCGGGGAGCGCGTGACGCTGATCGCGGACCAGGCGACGCTTCTGATTGGAGCCTCGATCGCGGTCGAGTTGGAGGCGCTCGGCTGCACCTGGCACGGATTTGTGCTGGAAGAGCTGGCGCGGCGTCCGCTGGGCGATATGCCGGCCGAGGTGCTGGCCGACATGGAGCAGGCACAGGTAAGTATCTTTGCCGTGCAGGTGCAGCCCAAGGAGCTGGGCAGCCGTATGCAAATGACGGACGTGGTGAATCGCCGGCGCATGCGCCACGCGCACATGGTAAACATCACGCCGGAGGTGATGCTGGGCGGCATGCGCGCGGACTTCAGCGCAGTCGACCGGCTGAGCCAGGCGGTGCTGGACCGGGTGCGCCGGGCCAAGTACGTGCGGGCGACGACAGAGGCGGGCACGAACATCTTCGCGGAGATGGAGCCGACCTATCGGTGGTTCAAGACCAGCGGCATCATCAGCCCGGAGAAGTGGGGCAACCTGCCGGGCGGCGAGGTCTTCACGGCGCCGGGCGAGGTGAATGGCGTATTCGTGGTCGACGGTGTGGTGGGCGATTTTCTTTGTGCACGTTACGGCATTCTGCGGGAGACGCCTTTGACGATCCACATCAGTCGCAACCGCATTACGACGGTGGAGTGCGCGAATAAGGAGTTGGAGCGCGACTTCTGGGACTACACGCACACGGATGCAAACTCCGATCGGGTGGGGGAGTTTGCGATCGGGACCAATACCGGCGTGAAGGCGGTGGTGGGCAACATCTTGCAGGATGAGAAGTTTCCGGGCATCCACATCGCGTTCGGCGACCCATACGGGGCGCACACCGGCGCCCCCTGGAAGTCCACGACGCACATTGATGTGGTCGGGCTGGGCTTCAATATTTGGCTGGGCGGGTTGGATGGGGAAGAGCAGATCATGCAGGACGGGAAGTTTCTACTTGAGGCCTCGGGCGCGTAGCCGACAAGATCTGCCGAAAGGGAAGCCGTTGTAGATGATCGAGCCATTCCGCAGCGACTTCAACGCCCGTTTTACCGAGGCCAAGTACCGGGAATTTGTGAACCGGCTGAACAGCGAGACCGGAACGCAGATCCAGTTCCGGATGGCGGAGACGCCATGTTTTTTCGAACCGGCACTGCTGCACGAGATGATCGGCGCAGGAATAGAGCTGACCGGACAGTTGCTGGGCAACGCGGAATATATGCGGAGGTCCAAGGCAGCGATTCCGGAGCGGTTCGATGTGCCTGGGCAAGATGCGCGGCCGCACTTTATGACCGTGGATTTCGGCTTGGTGCGCGGTGCGGAGGGAAGGCTGGAGCCGAAGCTGGTGGAGATGCAGGCATTTCCGTCGATCTTTGGATTTCAGCCCGGTTTTGCACAGGCGTACAAGGACATTTTCGCGCTAGATCCGCGCTTGACCTCCTTGTACGGCGGCTTGGATGAGGCGGGGTACTGGCGGCTGCTGCGCAAGGTGGTGGTCGGCAGGCACCGGCCGGAGAACGTGGTCTTGCTGGAGGTCGATCCGGAGCACCAGAAGACGCTTCCGGATTTCCGGCGGCACGAGCAGCAGCTTGGCATTCGCACCGTCGATATCGCAACGGTAGTCAAGCAGGGCGAGGCGCTGTTTTACCGGGACGCGCTGAATGGAGGGGAGCTGACGCGGATCGAGCGAATCTACAACCGGGTGATTGTGGAGGAACTTGTACGGCGGAAAATTCCGCTGCCGTTCAACTATCGCGACCAGCTGGAGGTAGAGTGGGCCGGACATCCGAACTGGTATTTCCAGGTGAGCAAGTTCTCCATACCGTATCTCCGCCACCCGACAGTGCCCTCGGCAGTATTTTTGGATGAGTGGTTTCGAGGTGAGGGGCGCGACCGCTTGCCGGCGGATCGGGAGCGTTGGGTGTTCAAACCACTATATTCTTTTGCGGGCAAGGGAATTCAGTTTGCACCGACGGAGGACGACCTGCGGGCGATACCGATTGCGGAGCGGCAGAACTATCTCCTGCAGGAGCGGGTGAGTTTCGAGCCGGTGATCCGAACCCCGGAGGGGATGACCCAGGCGGAGGTGCGCATCTTGTACCTGTGGCCGGAACAGGGCGATTTGACGCCGATGACCAGCTTGGTGCGGATGGGCCGGGGCCTGATGATGGGTGTGGACCATAACCGCGACCGGACCTGGGTGGGCGGGTCGGCGGCAATGTTCTTGCGTGACTCAATGTGAAACGACCGAGGGGTTCCCTGACACTCTCGCGGCATATCCTTTGGTAACCTTAGCTTTTAGAATCCCTAGCAGAGCGATTAGAACGGTCCGACTATGCAAGATGCGCCCGCTGAAGAGTTAGTGAAAGGTGAACCGGTCCGGGCAGCTGTTCGCTTCCCGCTTCACCTGGAGTTGGTGTTGTTCGCCAATGAGCGCGAGTACCACGCCGTGACGGAGGACGTGTCGGCCAGCGGTGTACTGTTTACCTCCGACGATCTGCCGCCTCTTCATACGGCTGTGGAATTTCGTCTGACGATGCCGGCCCGGGTGATGGGCTGTGAGGACGATGTGGTGCTGCACTGCACGGGACGGATCGTACGGCACGCTGCCAGTGGCGGAAGGCAGCTGGCTGCCGCGGTGATTGACGAATATGTGTTGAAGGCAGAGCAGTCATGAAGACGGACGCACAGTTCAGACAGCCGGAATCACCGGTCACAGCCGATGGATCTGCCAATCACATCCGTGTGTTGCTGGCGGACTCACAGGCGATCTATCGTGTGGGTATGCGCAAGATATTCGCGCTGGAAGACGATATTCGCGTGGTGGCGCAGGCGGAGAATCTGGATAACCTGTTTGCGGCGCTGCAGCGGTTCCCCACCGACGTGGTGCTGCTGGAAGGTCAGCTGATCGCGGGCACGATCGATGCGATTCCCGAGTTTGTGCGCCGGGCGCCGGACATCAAGCTGATCGTGCAGGTGACTGAGGCCGACGAGAGCAATACGGTGGAGCTTTACCGGCGCGGGGTGCGCGGGGTGGTGCCGCGATCGATCTCGCCGGACCTGCTGGTGAAGTGCGTGCGCAAGATTGCGGCGGGTGAAACGTGGATCGACAATCAGTCGATCAGCTGGGTGATTGAGGCGTACAGGGCGCAGGCGCAGGCACTGACCAATCCGCGGACGCAGCCGCGTTTGTCGGAGAAGGAACTGGCGATCATCGGGTGCATCACGCGCGGGATGCGCAACAAGGAGATCGCCTACCAGATCGGCACGACCGAGCAGGTGATTAAGAACTACCTGCGCAAGGTATATGACAAGCTGGGGGTCTCGGACCGGCTGGAGCTGGCGCTCTACTGCCTGCACCACGAGATTCTGCGCAATGAGACTTCGGCGGCGGAGATGGCTTTTGCCGATCCGGGGCTGCCGCTGCGGGCCAAACTTTAGTTCGTCGGCGATGTTTAAGGCGTTGTTGCGCCGACCGGCAAGGTCGCCGAGGTCTGCTCCCGGGAGCCGCCGATCGTGACGATCACGTCCCTGACATCAGTATCCTGCACCATGAGGGGCAAGCCCGCCTCCCCGCCGTTGTTGCCCGGTGCGTCGGATGTCGTGACCGAGTTGTTCTGAGCGCCGGTCTTGCCCTCAGTCTTTGCTCCTTTCACCTCCAGGCGATAGCTCCTGCGGGTACCTGGTGCAGGGCAAAGCTGCCGTCCTTGTGCACGTGAGTTTCATAGCCGAGTTGAGCGTGCCGTCGGAGAAAAGGACCTGTCCCACAAGCATCGCGCCTCGCTGGAGTGTCAGCTCGTAATCCGCGGTCTCCGAGCCATGACGGCGACTGTTCCCAACCGAGCAAGCAGCGTTTGCTGTTTTGCGGGTTCCTTGTCCAGAGCCGTCACATAAAAGAAGGGCGAGAGGTAGCCGGCGTAAAAGGCAAAAACGGTATGTGCCTGGACCGAGATGCTCCACGAGAAAGGTTCCATCGTTGCTCGTATGCGTCGTGGCCATGCCGCCGCCTATGTGCTGCCTGGAACTGCCGGCATTGGACGGCACGGGAGCGACGAGCACCTTGGCGCCCCGGGCGGGCAGACGCATATCCGCAGAGGATGCGGCCGGTGAGGCGGCCCTCGTGTGGCGGCTCGGGACCGGCGGCGGCGGCGTTCTCCTGCGCTGAGACACCCACGGCCGAGAGGATCGAACACAGGAACAAGATCGTCGCGCGTTGCATGCTGGCTTTGTAAGGACGTGGCCGCGGAGAACAAGGGAAATCTGGACGCAAGACGACGGCCATCAGTGAAGGTGGAGTATCGGCGCACCCCTGTGCTGCCTCAGGATCGAGCACACGGCGGACCTGTACCTTAGAGTGGCATGGTCTCCCCAATCGCAGCCTTCCGGGCTCTCCACCGAGCGCAACGCCGGGCGTTTACGGCCTGTTTCTTGGGTTGGACGCTGGATGCGTTCGACTTCTTTCTGCTGACGTACACGCTGGATGCCGTCGCCAAAACCTTTGGGGTGGATTTGAAGACGGCGGCGACGGCGATCTTTTGGACGCTTTGTATGCGGCCGGTGGGCGCGCTGCTGTTCGGTGCCATGGCGGAGCGGTACGGGCGGCGGCCGACGCTGATGGTGAATATCGTCTGTTTTTCCGTGTTTGAGCTGATGTCGGCCTTTGCGCCAACCTTTGGCAGCTTTCTGGTGCTGCGGGCGCTGTTCGGCGTGGCGATGGGCGGGGAGTGGGGAGTGGGGGCGGCACTCGCGCTGGAGACGCTGCCGGCGGAGAACCGCGGCTTCTTCGCGGGGCTGCTGCAGGAGGGGTACGCGGCGGGCAATCTGCTGGCGGCGGCGGTTTACGGGCTGCTGGCGATTGTTTATCACGGTCATGCGTTTGCGGCATGGCGGGTGTTGTTCCTGGTGGGTGCACTGCCCTCGGTGCTGGTGTTTTACATCCGGGCCGGGGTGGCGGAATCGCCTTCGTGGGAGGCCGGTCGGTTGGCTGCGGACGGGACGCCGAAGAATCGGATGACTTTGCAGGCGCAGCTGGCAGCGATCGGCAAGAAGTGGCCGGTGTTTCTGCTGCTGGTGGTGCTGATGACGGGGTTGACCTCGCTGAGCCATGGAACGCAGGACCTGTATCCGACGTTTCTGAAGACCGTGCACCGGCTTTCGCCTCGAGTGGTTTCGGCGGTGGCTATTGTGGCGACGCTGGGAGCGCTGGTGGGTGGGCCGACGTGGGGCGCGATTTCGGAGCGGTGGGGACGGCGGCGGGCGCTGGTGTGTTCGGCGCTGCTGGCGATTCCAGTGATCCCGTTGTGGATCTGGAGCCATTCGGTCGTGATGCTGGCGCTTGGCGGATTCCTGATGCAGTTTATGGTGCAGGGCGCGTGGGGCATCGTGCCGGCGCACCTGAATGAGCTTTCGCCGGCGCCTTTGCGGGCGCTGATGCCGGGGCTGGCGTACCAGCTGGGCAATCTGTTTTCCGCACGCAATGCGGTGTTGCAGACAGCGCTGGCGACCAGCGTGTTTGCCGGGAGCCTGGCGCCGGTGCTGGCGTGGACCGTGGTGGCTGTGGCGGTCTGGGTGGCGGTGGCAGCGTGGTTTGGGCGCGAGGCGCGCGGGATCGATCTGGCGGGAGCGGGTCGGGTTGGAGCGGATGCAGTGGGACCGGATCCGGCTTGATGGGATGGGATCAGGCGGTTGCTTCGCCTTCGCAATCCCGGTAACCTTGCAGTGTGACGATGCCCATTCGCCAAACCGCTGGATGCCAAACCGCTGGATGTTGTCCCTGCCGCGGGAGCGCGGGAGCCGGTTCCTGATCGCAGGGAGCCTTGAGTTCAAGCCTTCGCCCACGCCAAATCATGACGGCGTGGGCTTTTGTTCTTTAGCACTGGAGATTCTTTGAGCGATACGATATCGGTCCCGGGAACGATTCCCGATGCAGAGAGAACGGCCCCGGCGGCGGCTGCAGCGCCCGTGGTGAAAGAGACCGTGGTGAAAGAGACCAAGGCGCAAAAGGTCGAGCGTCTGAAACTCGAGAAAAATCCCTGGGATGCATGGGACGAGGTCCGGCAGTTCGCCCGCGAAGGCCGCGAGAGCGTGCTGCCCGAGTGGGCGGGCGTGTACTTCAAGTGGTGGGGTGTCTATACGCAGGGCGATGGGCTTGGCGTAACGGGCGGCACCGCCGGTGAGGGCAAAGCGAGCGAGTATTTCATGATGCGCATCGGCATTCCGAACGGCTTGCTGACCTCGCACCAGCTGCACGTGATTGCGGACCTGACGGCAAAGTATGCGCGCGGTATCGGCGACATCACGACGCGGCAGAATATCCAGCTGCACTGGCTGACGATCCAGTCCCTGCCGGAGGTGGTGGACCGGCTGACGGAGATCGGGCTGAGCCCCAAGGGCGCCTGCGGCGACGTGGTGCGCAACGTGACCGGCTGCCCCTTGGCCGGGTTGAATGGAGAAGAGCTGCTGGATGCATCGCCGCTGGCGGTGGAGATAGCGGAGAAGCTGACCGCCAATCCGGAGTTTGTGAACCTGCCGCGCAAGTTCAAAATTTCAGTGACCGGATGCCCGATCTGGTGCTCGTACCCGGAGATCAACGACGTGTCGCTGACGGCGTTGCGGCGGGTCAAGGACGGGCAGGAAGAGATCGGCTACAGCGCGCGTATCGGCGGCGGGCTTTCCACCGAGCCGCACATGGCGGTGCGGCTGAATGCGTTTGTGCCGCAGGACAAAGCGTATGACCTGGTGCATGCGGTTTGCGAGATCTTCCGCGAGCAGGACGCGCTGCGCGAGAACCGGACGCGGGCGCGGCTGAAGTACCTGTTCATGAAGCATGGCTGGACAGCGGAGTCCATGCTGGCGGCGGTGGAAGAAAAGATGGGGTACACGTTCGATCCCCAGGATGAAGGCCCAGTTGCGGACGATCTTTACCGCGACCATGTCGGCGTGCACCGGCAAAAGCAGGACGGCTTGAGCTCGGTCGGGACGACGGTGCTGCGGGGGCGGCTGACGGCGGAGCAGATGCATGCGCTGGCCTCGCTGGCGGAGCGGTACGGCGACGGACACCTGCGCACGACAATTATGCAGAACATCGTGCTGGTGAATGTGCCGAACGAGAAAACGCCGGCTATGGTCGCGGAGCTGAAGGGCATCGGGTTGGAGGTGGAGCCGACGGTGTTCTATCGTGGCGCCATTGCCTGCACGGGTACGGAATTTTGCAAGCTGGCGATCTCCGAGACCAAGGGATTTACGAAGTGGCTGATTGGCGAGATGGAAGAGCGCATGCCGGCCTTTGATCAGCAGATCAAGCTGCATGTGACGGGCTGCACGAACAGCTGCGGGCAGCACTGGATCGCGGATATCGGGCTGGAGGGCAAGAAGATCAAGAAGGATGGCGCGCTGGTGGATGCGTATTACTTCTGCGTCGGCGGGGCGGTGGGCGAGAATGCGCGGGCGGCGCGGCCGATCGGTTACCGGGCGGCGGCGGAGGACTGTCCGCAGGCGATCGAGCGTTTGCTGCAGGGGTACCAGGCGCATCGGTTCGAGGGGGAAAATCTTCGCGGGTTCTTCAACCGGTCCAGTGACGAGGAGTTGCGCAACCTGATCGCGGGAGCGGTGGTGGCCCCGGTGGATCGTGAAGCAGCGCCCGGTCGTCACATCTCGCCCAATATCGATATGTAGACGCGGGGCTGCGACGGTAAGCTGGGTCAGGGAGGGCTGGGATGAGCTTGTTTCCGATGTTTCTGAAGCTGACGGCCCGCCCCTGTGTGGTGGTCGGGGCGGGCAATATCGCGGAATCAAAGATCGAAAGCCTGCGCAACGCGGAGGCGCAGGTGACGGTAATCGCGCCGGAGGCCTTGCCGCGGGTGCAGGCGTGGGCGGAGGCGGGGGAGATCGTCTGGCATCGCCGGGAGTACCGCGACGGGGACCTGCAAGGCGCATTTCTGGCCGTGGCCGGGACCGCAACCGCGGTCGTAAACCGGGCGGTGTACACGGAGGCGAACACGCGCGGCGTGCTTTGCAATGCGATCGACGACCCGCCGTTTTGCGATTTCTATTTTCCGTCCATTGTGAAGCGTGGGGAGCTTCAGATCGCGATTTCAACCGCCGGGGAGAGCCCGGCGCTGGCGCAGCGCTTGCGCAAGGAAATTAACGCCGCGCTGCCGCCCGATACGGGCGAGTGGTTGATGGAGCTGGGGCGGTTGCGGCGCGAGGTGACGGCCGTGGAGCCGATCGGCGAAGAGCGCAAGGAGCTTTTGCACGGGCTGGCGCAGCGGGAGGTGTGCGGTTATGACGGCTGCCCGGCGCGGATGCACGCACGGCAGCACGCGCTGCGGCATGGCTTCGCTCCGAAGGGCTATGTGCCGGACGAGGCTGCGGTCGCAGCGGCGCTGGGTCCTGCTTTCCGGGGTCCCGAGGGAGAGCAGCTGAAGGCGATGGCGCTGGAGTCGCCTGAGGAGTCGGTGCTTTGAGGGCGCCCACGGAAGCCGTGAAAGGGACCGTGTACCTGGTGGGTGCGGGTCCGGGCGATCCGGAGCTGCTGACTGTAAAAGCCGTGCGTCTGCTGAAGACCGCCGATGTGATCTTTCACGACGATCTGGTGCCGCCGGAGGTGCTGGCAGCGGCCCACCGCCATGCGTTGGTGACGAGCGTGGGGAAGCGTTGCGGGCATCCGCGGATTACGCAGGCAGGCATCCACAAGCTGCTGGTGGAGTCGGCGCGGGCAGGGCAGTCAGTGGTGCGGTTGAAGAGCGGCGATCCCCTGATCTTTGGGCGCGCCGGGGAGGAGATCGCGGCTCTGCGGGCAGCGGGCGTGGCTTTCGTGGTGGTGCCGGGCGTGACAGCGGCGCTGGCGGCGGGCGCATCGCTGGATCTTCCGCTGACGGATCGTGCGAGCGCGTCCAAGCTGATCTTTCTGACCGGGCACCACGCCGCCGACAAGCAGGAAGACAAGCCGCTGTGGGAGGGACCCCTGCCCAGCGATGCCACGGTCGTCATGTACATGCCGGGACGGGAGCTCGGGCGGCTGCAGACAGAGCTGCGAGCGGCTGGGCTGAGCGGCGAGACGCCCTGCGCCGCGGTGTCGCACGCGGCTACAGCACGGCAGACCCACGCAGCCTGCCGCTTAGGCGCGCTGGACCGCCTGACGTGCGGACCGGCACCGCTGCTGTTGCTTGTTGGATGGGCACTGCAGCCTTTGCTGGAGGAGCCGAGGCACTTGCTTCATGTGCTTGCCCGGCAGCCGGTTGCCGATGCCGCAGTGGGCCAGGAGCAACGCGAAATCTAAGAGCAACACCAGATCTAGGAGCAACGCGAGATCTAGGAGCAACGCGAGACATAGCTCACATAGCTTGGTCTTGCTTTTCTCTAAAGCCCAGCCAGACAGGTAGACGGAGGGGCAACCAGCTTCCGGCGTCGAGGGAAGATGGTTGCCCAATCGGCAGGCCGGCTGTTAACGGGTACGAAGACCCGGGTTTTCGTTGGCGGAAGGCCGTTCGGAGGTGCGCACGGTGAGGGAGCGCTCCAGACGGAAGCTGATGAGGCTCTCCGACGGGATCGACACCTGCTGGCCGCGTGTCACGCCCTGCAGAACCGTGCCGCCGCCGCCGCCGGCCAGCGCGCCTATGCCCGCGCCCTTGCCGCCGCCGAAGACGCCGCCGAGCACCGCGCCGATCGCGGCGCCACCGCCGATCTTCTCAGCCGAGTTTGCGCCGCGGTTCTTGCCTTCCACGCTGTAGGTGCTGGTGGCGATGGGAACGGTCTCGCCGTGGCGGCGAACCGAGGTCATCTCGATGGAGAGCAGGGAATGGCCCTTAAAGTGACCGGCATCCTTGGCCGCCACGACGCGGCCGCTGACCGGGGAACCGGAGGGGATGATGACCACGCCGTCATGAACGACGTCGCGGGTAATCGTGCCATTGATCGGCTGGCCGTCCTGCGCGGTCTGGCTGCTGAGAGATTCAGTGAGGCGCACCGGGATGTCCGTGCCGACCGGAGCCGTGTACGACCGTTCTACCGGGGCCGGCGGAGCGGAGGTTGCCGAAGCCGGACCAGGGTTGGAGCTTGAAGGCGGCGGCAGCGGCTGTCCGCTGGCCAGGGTCTGCTGTTCCTGCGCCGTCGCGTCCCGTGGCTGTGTCGGCGCGTTCGACGAGGTGATGGTCGGCGTAGCCGGCATACTCCCCACGTTGAGACTGTTGACTACCTCCTTGACACCTGCCACGCGGGCCGCATCCTGAGCGGCCACGGCGCTGGCTGTGCTGTCCGAGACATCGCCCGTAAGTGTGACGACGCCCTTTTGCGACGCCACCAGGACGGGTTGTTGGTGAATCGCGGGATCGGCCGCAATGGCGTTCCGGACGTTGTTGGCCAAGGTGCTGTCATTGACAGCACTGTGGCAACCGGCCAAGCCCAAGCTCAGCGCGGCAGCGAGGATCGAGACGCCCAAGCCGCGTTCGTGGCGAAAGAGCAGAGATTTCACTTCAAGAATTTGCATGGATTGCCTTGGGTTTAGGTGGTGCGTCTAGCAACTCTGATATTAGACACGCACCTGATGCAATAAGGAAGCTTTTGCCGCAACACCAGTGCAGGAAGCGGGTCGCGCCAAAGTTTGACCAGACGGAACAACCGGAAGTATTCCAGGGCGCATCCCTGTTGTTTGAAGAGCGTCCAAGTGACGCATTTTAGAGATTAGGAGAACTGGCAATGGCACAGGAAGAGGGATCGAGCAGCTTTGGATGGTTTGTGGCGGGCCTTGGCATTGGTGCCCTGGTGGGTGTTCTCTATGCCCCAAAGGCTGGTCGTGACACCCGTGATGATCTAGTGGCCGGTGCTCTGGAGGCGCGAGACAAGGCGAACCAGATGTATAGCCAGGGTAAAGATCAGGCTGTGCAATATGCCGATCAAAGCAAGGAAGCCATCACCCAGGCTGTTCAGCAGAGCAAGGAGAACCTGAATCAGGCCGTGGCCCAGACCAAGGAAACCCTGAATCAGGCTCTGGACCAGAGTAAGCAGGCGGCCCAGCAGGGCAAGGAAGTGGCTACCCAGTACGTGCAGCAGGGTAAGGAAGCGGCCGGTCAGTACGTGGACAAAAGCAAGGAAGCATTGGACCGCGGGAAGACGCAGTGGACCGAGTACGTTGAAAAGGGCAAGGACCTGGTACAAAACCAGTCCGAGGCCGTGCAGGCTGCTGTTGACGCGGGAAAAGGTGCTTATGTCGCAAAGACGAGCGAGAATCCCGGCACGGCATCGTAGTGTAAGGTCTCATACGGTAGAGAGGCCGGTGAACGTTCACCGGCCTTTTCCTATGAATAAGACCATCAAATTTGAACCAGGGTGCCGCACGCGACGTCCCTCGGTAGATACAGAAAAGGAGAACAGATGCAGGCTCTCGCCGCAGTTGCGATCATTTTGCAGGACAATAGCACGCTCATCGCGGATGTGCACTCAATTATGTGGGCTCAGTGGATTCTGACGGCCTTCTTCGTGCTGGTGGTGCTTTGCCTGGTTGCGGCCGTGATCGCCGTGATTCTGGTGGTTCGTAACCTTCAGAAGAAGATCGAAAAGCTCACCAAGGATGCCCAGGCCAAGGCGTTGCCGCTGATCGGCCAGGGTCAAAATCTACTTGGCAAGGTGCAGGAGATTGTTGCTGATCTTAAGCCGAAGATCGCCAGCGTCACGACCGATGTGACCCACATGACCGGTGTGGTCAAGGGTGAGGTGGATCATATTAGCGGCGTGGTCAAGGGGCAGGTGGACCGCATCAGTGAGCAGGTGGATCACATTAGTGGCGTGGTGAAGGTTCAGGTGGACCACATCGGCGGAATTGTGAACACGAAAGCCGATGAGATCGGCGAGACTGTCAGCCGGCTGAACAGCACGGTACAAGACGTCAACGGCAAGACGCAGAGCCAGGTCCAGCGCGTGAACGGCATGGTGAGCGAGGCGCTAACAACGACCGAGAATGTGTCGCGCTCCATCCAGAACGGTATTCAAGCGCCGGTCATCAAGGTCGCCGGCTGGGTTGCCTCCGCCAAATCGAGCATTGAGACGCTGGCTGAGCGTGTGCCGTTCCTGAGCCAGCTGATGCAGGAGGACAAAGAACCGGTGAAGCCGCCGGTTCGGCCCATCAATTCGGCCGCTCCGGGCGGACCGCCCTTTGTGCCGACTCAAGACAAGAAGACTGACTTCCAGGGTTAAAGCTGGTGTGATTTCCACTAGAAATGGATGATTTGCTTACTCAGGGGCGGTTGGATCTTAAAGGATCCAACCGCCCCCGGCTACTTCTTCCCTCTGGTAGAAAACAGCAGATTGCCCGGGCGTGATTGCGCGTTGGGCCTCGTCGAACTGAACCTGGACCTGGCCGGGAGCTGTGACATGGAGCGTAGCGGCAGCCGGTTCGTGGCGGTGACGGATCTTCACCGTCGTGCGTATTGATTCCTTGGGCTCGCCAATCGAGACCCAGTTGACCCGGTCGCAGAGGAACGTGGTGGCGTAAAGCGCTTCATCCGGGCCGACTTCGACGCGATGGGAATCTGGGTGAATTTTCAGGACATAGAGCGGCTCCGGTGAGCTTAGCCCGAGACCCTTGCGCTGGCCCACGGTAAAGCCGTGGATACCGTTGTGTTCCCCGAGCACATGACCGGCCGTAGTTACGAGTTCGCCCTCGCTGGCCGGTAAATCGCGGCCCTGCTCTTCGAGATACGCTTTCAAAAACTGCGAATAACTGCCGCCGGGGATGAAACAGATCTCCTGCGAGTCGGGCTTCTGCGCGAGGTCGAGGCCATGCCCGGCGGCCAGGGTGCGCACCTCCGGTTTGCACATCTCGCCAAGCGGAAACAGCGTCCGGCTTAGCTGTTCCTGCGTGAGGCCGAAGAGGAAGTAGGTCTGATCCTTGGAGCGGTCGGCGGGGCGGGAAAGCACCCAACGGTTGCGCTGTGGATCGAAGTGATTGCGCGCATAGTGACCTGTGGCGATGCGCTCGGCGCCGATGCCGCGTGCGGTCTCGAGCAGCTGATCGAACTTTAGATGATTGTTGCAGAGTGTGCAGGGGACCGGTGTGCGGCCGCGCAGATACTCGTCCACGAAAGGGCGGACAACCTCGTCCTCGAAGCGCTCTTGCGCGTTCACGAGATAGTAGGGAATGCCGAGCTGGTCGGCGACCCGGCGTGCGTCGTAGACGTCATCGATGGAGCAGCAGCGGCCCTGCACGGTCTCGGGCATGCCTTCGCGGCCGGCAAGGCGGCGCTGATTCCACAGCTGCAACGTAAGGCCGACGATCGGGTGACCTTCGGCGCGCAGAATCGCCGCTACGGCGGAGGAGTCGACTCCTCCGGACATGGCGACGGCGATGATTTCGGGCTCAGACATCCTGCTTCCATGATAAAGGTTTTGAAGTCTGCGGGCGACGCGTGGGCCGGCCACTATGTGTTCCATGAAGGTCCGATTGCGCACCGCCCGCCGGGCGGCCGCATCCATGCAAAGGTGCCTTCCATAAACCCGACCAACACGCCGGCCTCCTCCGGGGGCGACGACAACCTGCAGCAGCCCGCGTTCACCAGCCGGTGGGCGTTGCCTTTTCTGGGTTTGGCGTGTGCCGTGGGAGTCGGGTCGATCTATTACAACCAACCCCTGTTGCTGGTGATGGGCCGTTCGCTGGGGCAGGGGACGCGGGCGATGGGCTTCGTCGCAGTGGCCACGCAGGTGGGGTACGCGGCCGGGATGCTGGGCTTTGTGCCGCTGGGCGATGTGGCCGAACGGCGCGGGCTGATGATGAAGCTGTATGCCGCGGTGGCCGTAGCGCTGCTGCTGGTGGCGACGGCGCAGAACTTGACATGGATGATCCTGGCGAGTGTGCTGACGGGGCTGCTGGCCTCGGTGACGCACGTGGCGCTGCCGCTGGCGCCGGATCTGGTGCCCGAGGCCAGGCGCGGGCAGGCCATCGGCACGGTGATGACCGGCTTGCTCTTGGGTATTTTGCTGGCGCGTAGCTTTGCGGGCTGGATCAGTAACCTGGGCAGCTGGCGAACGGTGTTTTTCGTCGCCGCCGCGATGAATCTTGCCTTTGTTCCCTTGATGGCCAAGGTGATGCCCCGGCTGGAGCCCCGGCGGCGGCTCAGCTACCCGGAGGCGCTGCGCTCGCTATGGACGCTGTTCCGCGGTTTGCCGGTGCTGCGGGAGTCGGGAGCGATCGGAGCGCTGACCTTTGCGGCGTTCTCCTGCTTCTGGACGACCCTGGCCTTTCTTTTGGCAGCCCACTACGGCCTGGGGCCAGGTGTTGCCGGCACCTTTGGCGTGGTGGGCGCTGCGGGGGCGTTGGTCGCTCCCTTTGCCGGGCGACTGGCGGATCGCCGCGGGACCCGGTATGTGGTGTCGATCGCCGGCGCGGCGATTACGGCGTCATTTGTTTTGCTTTGGATCGTGGACCGCATGCCGGGCGCCCGGGTGGCGCACCTGACCGGTCTTGTACTGGGCGTGCTCGCGCTCGATGCGGCTACACAGATGATGCAGGTGGCCAACCAGACACGTATCTTCGGGCTCGACCCCGGGGCACGCAGCCGCTTGAACACGATTTATATGACCATCTACTTCCTGGGCGGGGCGCTGGGATCGGCGCTGTCCAGCCTAGCCTGGTGGCGCTATGGCTGGACAGGTGTGTGTGCGCTGGCGGTGCTGTTCATGCTGTGCGCGGGGCTGGTGCACGCGCTGGGGCCGAGCCGGCGAATCGCCGACATAAGAATCGCGGGCCTCAGCATCCATGAACTGGGCTGATCCTTGGACTGGGCTGATTCTGGAATTGGGCTGATTCTTGGACCGGAATGGTAGGCGAGACAGGGATCGAACCTGTAACCCCCGACTTAGAAGGTCGGTGCTCTATCCAATTGAGCTACTCGCCCATGCCTGCGGGTCTGTGGCCAGGCGCGGCTAATCGATTGTAGCGGAGCCGGGCGGGATTGCATGTTCGCGCTCGCGCAGCAGGGCAACCAGGCTGTCGAGGGCGGCCTCCCATCGGGATTGCGCGGTTGCCGGGTCGGCGGCCACGGCGGTGATGTAGAGTGTCGCGCCAAAGCCTTCCAGAGGGCCGCGCAGATCGACGACGGCGGGGCGCAGCACCGCCTCAAAGGCGGCCTCGGTGTGCGGCAGGCGCGCGGCCCGGCGGGCGAGCCGTGCCAGGCGGCCGACAGCGACATGCGCGGAGGCAAACACGGCGCGCTCCCGCCAAAGGACGTCGATGTAGCTCGAAAGGCCGAAGGCCACCTCGTCGTCCTCGAGATCCAGCTCCAGGCGCAAAGCTTCGAGCTTTTCGCCGCCTTCTTCCGGAGAAAGCGTCCAGACATCGCATTTCGAGGTGAAGACTGGAGAGCGGGGGGCGTTCAGCGAACGCAGGGCGCGACGCAGACTGGGGTACTGGTCGGCTTCGGCGACCTCGCCGAGATCGAAGGGTTCCGCACGCAGATCGAGAAAGCGAGCGGCACCGCCGGGATCGAACCAGGGCACGACCATCGCCGGATCATCAGCTCCGCAAGCGGCGGTCCACTCAGCAAACATACTCTCCAGACTACAAGGGGTTTGCCTCGCTCTGCTGAAGGATGAAGCGCAGAGCCACCTTTTCGGCCCAATACCCGTCATCGCCGGTCGCCGGATCGGGGGTGGAGAGAAAGGCGCAGTGCCCGCCATGCGCGGTTTCCAGCAGATCGATGTTGTGGTTGGCGTCGGCTGCGGCGCGGGTGGCGGGCTCGATGCGGATGAAAGGGTCGTCGCAGGCGTGGAGCATGAGCGTCGGGACGGCGATGCGGCCGAGCACGCGGGCGGCGGAGGACCGGAAGTAGTAGTCGTCCGCATTACGGAAGCCGGAGTAGTGTGCCGTGATGCGGTCGTCGAACTCGCGAATGGAGCCCACGCTGTTGGCGCGGTTGGGATCGAAGGCGCGCGGGAACAGGAAGGCCTTGCGGCGGAAACGGGTGACGAGGCCGCGCACGAAACGCCGCTCATAGAGGCGGTTGGACGGCAGGTGCAGGGCATCGGCGGAGGCGCCGAGGTCCACGGCGGCCGAGACACCGACGACAGCGCGCAGTTCGGGAGGTGCGGCGGCGCCGAGGTCGCCGGCGAGCTTCAGGACGAGATTGCCGCCCATTGAATACCCGAGAAGGCTGATAGAGCCGAGCCGTTCCGTGCGGAGGAAATGCTGCATGACGGCGCCGACATCGCCGGACATGCCGGAGTGGTACAGCGTGGGCGTAAGACGTTCCGTCCCGCCGCAGTTGCGCATGTTCATGCGGATCACGTTGCAGCCGGCGTTCCAGAGCTTGGTGCTGTTGCCGATGACGTACTGCGAGCGCGAGGAGCCCTCCAGACCGTGCAGGATGATCACGGTGGGACGCGCGGAGCGGACGGACTCGGGCTGCCAGTGACACTCGCAGAGCACCTGGCTGGCAGCTTGGCGGCCGGGAATGGTGCTGACGTCCACAAGCACGGAGGCAGCCTTCGGCAGATAATTCGGCCGCGGCAGAAGGTTGCCGACGACCGTCTGCAAATGCCCGTTGCTGAGCCAGGGCCGGGGATAGAACTCCGGAACTGCCTTAGGCCAGGGCTGGGTCGGGCAGGCAGCCTGGGGAGCGGGCATGGACAGATGATCGAGGGAGAGAGGCGAATCTGCCATCAGGCGGCCTCGCCGGGTTCGGCGGCCGGAGCAAGGCCCGCGAGCTGGGCGGCGTTCCGGAGCATGGCCCTGGCGTTCAGGGCGCCGGTGGGCTCTTCCTGGTGGCGATAGAAGGCGAAGATCTCACCTACCTGCGCGGCGTCGGCGAACTTCCGGGCCTGTTCGGCGATCTCGGCTTGGCTGTAGCCGCCTTCGCGGCGGAGGCGGTAGCAACGGAAATCGGCGGTGACGACGTCCGGGGTAAGCAGATCGTCTGTATCGGCGACGCAAAGGGCGGCATTGGTCTGGCGCAGCTGCGTGTAGGTCTCGTCGTTGAACCAGCTTGCGTGGCGGAACTCGAAGGCGATGCGCGGGCGAGTCGTTCCGTGCAGCAGGGGTTCGGCGAGGAAACGGCGCAGCCGTTCGGCATCGGCGGCGAGGTTGGGCGGCAGCTGAAAGAGCAACGGGCCCAGACGACCGGCCTGCCCGGCGGGCTCGATGGCATGGAGAAAGCGCTCTAGTTCGGCGCCGCAGTCGCGCAGGCGGGAGAAGTGGGTGATGCGCTGCGGAGCTTTGAAGCTGAATCGGAACCCCGGCGGTGTGGCCGCAAGCCAGCCTTCGAGCTGGGCTGCCGTGGGCAGGGTGCGAAAGGTGTAGTTCACCTCGACGGCGTTCAGTTGCGAGGCGTAGAAACGCAGGAATGCGCGTGCCGGAACGTCTTTGGGGTAGAAATCGGGCTTCCAACTCGGGTAGGCCCAACCGGAGGTGCCGGCTGACAGATTCGCGGGAGCGAGCGCTGTCTGTGTAGCGGCGGCGATGGGCTTGAGTACTCGCGGCACGGAACTTAAAGGGGGAGCAAAGGAAGCGAGTGCCGAACCGTAACACCGGATAAGGGCGAAACAGAGGGGCGATTGGGGCGGCTAGTGGGATTTGAACCCACGACATCAGCTTCCACAGAGCTGCGTTCTAACCACTGAACTATAGCCGCCGTCCGTCCCTGATTGTAGCATCCAACGGGGGAAGGATGGACACGATGGCGATTCGAGCCAATCGAATGACAGAACCGGTAGTTCTGCCTCCGGGCACGCCGCTGGGTAGAGATGCCGTAAACGGTAAAGCGCCTGGCGACAACGAGACGCTGCGTCCCCGGCTTGGCGGCGCCAAAGGTGCGTTCCGGAACGAGAACCTCGATCTGCTCTCCCGCGTCCTGGACACCTGGTTTCAGGTGCCGGGTACGAATATCCGTTTCGGCCTGGATGGGATCGTTGGCTTCCTACCGGGGATCGGGGACTTCCTCGGCGGGGCGGCAAGCAGCATCATCGTGCTGGCGGCGTTCTTTCGCGGCGTGCCCCTGATCACTGTCGCTCGCATGATTGTGAACCTGGGCGTGGAGGTTGTCGTGGGTATGGTGCCCGTGCTGGGAAACCTCTTCGACATCGGCTGGCGGGCCAACCGGCGGAACTATGCCCTGCTTGAAAAGAGTTTGCAGCAGGGCAGACGGGACACCTGGCGCGACTGGCTCTACATGGCTGTGTTGGGACTGGGGCTGATGTGCTTGATGATGCTGCCCTTTGCGCTGCTGGTCTGGGTAAGCGGATCGCTTCTGCACCGTCTGCATGCCAGCGGATGGTGAAAGAGGCGGATGGTGAAAGTGGTTGCGCTGACGCTACCGCAGCGGGGGAGTGCGATAGGATGGATTTGCAGTCGGGGCGTAGCGCAGCCTGGTAGCGCATCTGCTTTGGGAGCAGAGGGCCGGGGGTTCGAATCCCTCCGCCCCGACCATTCTTGCGGACCCGTGTCGCGAAGGTGCTGGGTCGGTTTCACCACCCCTCCGGAACGAACTATCCCTTAAAGTTTTAGGGGGCGGGGTAAAGCAGAAACGGCTGGCGCTGGGCCTTGAAGGCCGCCAGAGCGGCTTGCCAGCCGGAGGCGATCCAACGTGTGTCTTGCCCGCGGGTGAGCGCGTCCAAGGTGGCCTGATTGGCGACCAGGCGCATAGCCCGGCCGAGCTGAAACTGTGTCGGATAGAGACTGTGGAGCGTACTGAGTATTTCAATGCCTAACTCGGGCGAGTTCAGCAGGACGCGATCCGTGGTGACCAGGTGCACGGCCTCGATGGTCTGGCCATGGAAGGGGTAGTGGTTGGCGTCTTCGGCGACCGTGACGGCGATGGCTTCGAAGCGGACTCCGGGGATCCTGCGGGCGTTGAGCGCGGCGACCACCTCCGCGGCGTGGAACCAGACTGGAGCGCCGGCGGCGGTACCCGCGCCGAAGAGCTCGAAGGGCGTGGCCGCGCCGCGGCCGACGGAGACATTGGTCATCTCCAGCAGTGCTACGCCGGGGTAGAGCACGGCGGCGGCAAGGGAGCGGAGGTTGGGGCTGGGATTGATCCAGGGAAGGCCGGTGGCGTCGTAAAACTCGGCCCGGTGCCAGCCCTGCATTGGGACGACGGTGAGCGCGGCGCCGAGCTGCTTGACGCCATTGATGTAACGCGCAAGTTCACCGATCGTCATGCCGTAGCGGATGGGTAGCGGCATGTAGTTCGTATAGCCTTCGAGGCCGGCATCCGAGACCGGACCCTGCACGGCAACGCCGCCGAGGGGATCGGGGCGGTCCAGGACAACAATCCGCAGGGGGTGTTTGTAGATTTTTCTCTCGGCGGCGGCGGCCTCCAGGAAGTAGCCGACGACGGCGTCGTAGGTATAGAAGCGGACCCCGGCGTTTTGCAGGTCGATGACGACGGCATCGAGGTCATGCAGTTGTGCGTGGGACGGCCGCCTGTCGCTGTCGTGCGGGCCGTAGAGTGAGGTGACGTGGAGGCCGGTAATGGGGTCGGTTTCGGCGTGGAGTTGTTCGGTATCCTGCTGGCCGAAGATGCCGTGCTCGGGGCTGAAGAGCGTGGTGAGTTTAGCGCTGGGAAGGGTCTTGGGGAGATCGACGGCTAGGATGTCGACGGTGCGGCGCCCCTGTGCGTCTTGGCCGGTCTGGTTGGTGAGGAGACCGAGACGAAAGGTGGTTTGCTGTGGCGCGACGGCAGCGAGAGCGGCGAAGTCGGTGGCTTCTAAAACGTCCAGCCCCGTGAGGGTCCTGGCTGCGGTTGTTTGGGAGGGTGGGGCACCCGGTTCTGTGATGATGTCTTGCATCACTGCCGGGCCTGATTCCTTGAACAGGGGCCCGGGTGAGGTACTGCGCTGCGGCTGTGGCGATGGGAACTGGCCCAGGTAGAGATTCAGGGCTTTGGCGGCGGCGGAGGCGACCTCGCCGCGGAGGTTGGAAATGGCCGCGCCGGGGTGGGGATGAACCGCGTTCGACAGGAGGAGGACATAGGTGTCGGAGCCGGGGTCCAGCCAGAGCGAGGTGCCGGTAAAGCCGGTGTGACCGAAGCTGCCGATCGGAAACACGCGGCCGCGCGGTTTGGAGTAGCCGGAGTCGATGTCCCACCCAAAGCCGCGCAGAACCTGTCCGGGGATGGCGGGGAAGTTTGGGTCGAGCAGGGCTGGGTTGCCGCTGGCGGGCCTTTCCCCGGCGGCGATGGCGGTCTTGTTGGCGGCATTAGCGGCGGCGACCTGGTCCGGAGTGTGGCCGGGCTGTTCGGGCGTGGAGAGAAGCCGCAGCGTGCTTTGTTTTAAGGGAAAGCTGCTCGGGCGACCCGCCAGCCGGTCCAGCAGACCCTGGGCAAAGAGTGCCATATCCGCTGTTGTGGAAAAGATCCCGGCGTGGCCGGCTACGCCGCCCATGCGGCGCGTGGTGGGGTCGTGGACGGTGCCGCGCAGCAGCTGACCGAAGTCCGGGTTGGTGGCCGCGGTGCCTTCGTCATCATGCGCGGTGGGGGCGATGTCCGGGTTCGCCGGAGACCACGTGTTCGCTGGGCACTTCACGAGGATGCGGCCCATGTGCGGGTTGTAGATGGAGATCACGTTTGCGCCGAGGTGCCGGACGGGGCCGCAGCTGCGGTCAAAGGCGTGGTAGCCGGTCTGCGTCATGCCGAGCGGCTCGAAGATGTGCTCGCGGGCGTAGTCATCGAGCCGTTCGCCGGAGAGCGTTTCGACCAGGTATCCGAGCAGGACGAAGTTGATGTCGGAGTAAACGAACTTTGTGCCCGGCGTGGAGGCTAGCGGCGTCGAAAGCGCGCGGCGGATGCCTTCCGCCTTGTCGGGCGCGGCGAGGCCCCAGGGGTCTTTGAGGTCAACGTCGGGGGCTTCGCCGGAAAAGTGCGTGAGCAGCAGGCGGAGCGTCACGAGCGAGCGCTGCGGATCATGCGCCGGGTTAAAGGCGGGGAGGTAGCGCTCGACGGGGGCGTCGAAGTCGAGCTTGCCGGCCTCGTAGAGCTGGCCGATGGCGGTGGCGGTGACGATGCACTTGGTGAGCGAGGCCATGTCGAAGACGGTGTCCACGGTCATGGGTTCGGCGGGGCTAGGCTGGCCGTCGATACCTGGTTCGTTCGCGAGTTTGCGGTTGCCGTAGGCCTGCTGGAAGGCGACCTGGCCACCGTGGCCGATCTGTACGACTGCGCCAGGCAGTTTGTGCTGGAAGATGGCGTCGTTGATGAGCTGCGAGACGAGGGTGAAATCGGGGTGAGGAGTGTTGGGCGTGGCCATCGATTTTGGCTGTGTGAGCGGAATAGCAGGTCCCTGCGCTTCGCTACGGGATGACAAGGAAAAGGCGAGGGCAAGCATGGCGATGGCGGCGAGATTGCGGGTGCGTTGCGGCAGCACAAGACTCGCTAGGGAACCAATCGCAAAGGTCGCGGCGGCACCGATGAGCACGAACCAGGTAAAGGCGATGTGTGGAACGATCAAGGGTCCGAGATGCACGGGGAACGTGCCCTGCCACAACCATAGGTTAAGGACGAAGCCGCAGAGCATGCCGACCGCCGCACCGGCCTCTGTCGCAAACCTCGTCAGTGTGCCGAGCAGGAAGACGCCGAGCAGGCAGCCGTAGGCCACAGCGGCGATCGAGAGACCGATTTCGACGACGTGGCCCTTGCCGCCGACCCGCACGGAGTAGACGGCGACCGCGAAGAGCACGACAGCCCAGAAGGCGGTGGAGGCCTTGGAAAGCAGCATGCGTTGGCGGCTGGTGGCGTTCGGGCGGGCGCTCATGTAGAAGTCGACCACGGTGGTGGACGAAAGGGAATTCAGGGCGGCGGAAAGATTGGACATGGCGGCGGCAAGGATGGCGGCGACGAGCAGACCGGCGATGCCGACAGGCATCTCGCGGACGATGAAGGTGGGGAAAATATAGTCGGTGGAACGGAAAGCCGCGGCGGCATGGGGGCCGAGCCGCTGGCCGTAGAAGACCCAGAGGCCCGCGCCGATGAGTAGAAAGAATGCGAACTGCGCAAAGATGACCACGCCGGAGCTGAGCAGCGCCCACTGCGACTCGCGCAGGTTGCGCGCGGCGAGCAGGCGCTGCACCATGAGCTGATCCGTACCGTGCGAGGCCATGGTCAAGCACGTACCGCCGAGCAGACCGGCCCAGAAGGTGTAACTCTGCGTGAGGTTCAGGGCGAAGTTGAACATGCTGAACTTGTTGGCCGCCTGCGCGGTATTAGCGATGGCAGCCCAGCCACCGGGGACGTGGTGGCCGAGCGTCAGCAGCGCGACCAGGGTGCCGCCGACGTAGATGGCCATCTGCACGACGTCGGTCCAGATCACCGCGGCCATGCCGCCTTCAAAGGTGTAAAGCAGCGTGAGCGCGGAGATGATCGCAATGGAGACGATGTCGCCGGTGCCGACCGCGATGCCGACCACGATCGAGACCGCGAAGACACGAATGCCTTCGGCGGCGGCGCGGGTGAGCAGAAATAGGCCGGCGGTGACCTTATGCAGCAGCGCGCCGAAGCGGCGGTCGATGAGCTGATAGGCGGTGAGCATTTCGCCGGCGAAGTAGCGGGGCAGGAACAACAGCGCCACAACGACGCGGCCGAGAAGGTAGCCGAGCACGACCTGCAAAAATCCGAAGTTGCCCGCGAAGGCGACACCGGGGATAGAGATGACGGTGAGCGTGGAGGTTTCAGCCGAGACCACCGAAAGCGCGATGGCCCACCACGGGATCGTGTTGCCAGCGAGGAAATAGCCTTTCAGCGACCGGTCAGCCTCGTTGCCCTTGCCTTTTGTGCGGAAGCTTAGGCCGAACATCGTGATGCCGAGCAGGTAAACGCAGATAACGACCAGGTCCGGCGTGCGCAGGTGGCCGGGGCCTAACGTGATCAGGGAGGCGAGTGGGCTCATTCGGGGCTCGCGGTGGAGGCAGCGGGCTGCGAAGCCACGACGGAGCCGGAGGGCGTGGGGATGCCGAGTTGCGCGGCAGAGGGCAGGGTCTTGGAATCTTCCCACTGGCGCTGGACGCTGCGCAACCGGTCAACCCGGGCGTACCAGGTGCCGATGGTGTAGTCATAGAGCTCCTGCACGGGGCGCAGGGCGTAGCGGCGGTTGGTCTGCAGCCAGAGGTCGCTGTAGAGGTCGCGGATCAAGGAATACTCGTCGATGATGTCTTCGAGCCTGCCGTTGATGCTGCGGATCTCGCCGAGGTCACGGCTGGTCATGGCGCGGGTCTTCTTGTCGGACGAGGCCGCATCGGCCTGGGCGCGGGCGTAGGCGGCGGCCATCTCATCGGCGAGCTGAAATTTGAGGCCGATGAAGTCGAGACGACGCGCTCCGAGTTCGAGGGCATCGATGGCGTCGGACTCGCGGAGGTTGGTGGGTGCCCAGGCAGAGGGTACTACTGGGGTAAGCGATGTACCCGGCTCACTGTATGTCTCTCCGTTGCAGAACGTTGTCGTCTGCTTGGCACGGCTCATAGATTCGTATAGGGTGTTGCACGGATAAGCCGCGCGAGCCTCGGCGATTAGTTGCATGGCCTTCTCCGCGTGCAGGCGCAGTTCGTGATTGTAGGGGCGGAGCTTAACGGCGTAGTTGAGGCCGTCCTTGGACCACGGATCGAGCCAGAAAAGGCCGTCGGAGCCGTCGCCGGCCTTGGCCTGCAGCTTCAGCACGTCGTGGGCGGCCATGATCTCCAGCTGCGCCTGGTTGAGCTTGCCGGTGAGGTCGCCGTGGAAGACGGGGCCGTAGCTTGCCTCGAATGCTGGGATGGAGCTGGTGCCGGGCTGCCAGGCAGCCGCCGCGCCGAAGAGGATGCCGTACCAATTATTGGCCGCGAGCGATTCGCCGTCGTCATGCCAGACCGTGTTCAGCTGGCCGTCGGCGCCAGCGGCCTGGCCTTCGTGGGTGAACTGCTGGATGTTGTTCAGGCCGGTGTTGTAGTTGGGGTAGACGCGGGACCAGTTGTTGATGCCGGGCGCGACCCAGGTCTCAAAACCGGCTTCGGTGAAGGGCTGGATGAACTTGGCGTAGCCGGCGGGGCGCGGGTTGTACCACCAGGCGACCGCGATCGTATTGGCCTTGAAGCTGGCGGGCATGGCTTTAAGCAGGCCGGGGGAGTCCTGGGCGATGTCGCCCCAGAACAGCAGCTTGCGGTGCAGCGGCAGAAGGGCTGTATCGATCTTCTGCAGAAAATCCAGATAGACCGGCGCGAGGCCCTGGCTCTCGACCGCGGCCTTGGTTCGGCCCGAGCCGAGATCCACGGTTTCATCGGCGCCGATGTGAAGGAACGGGCCGGGGTAGTCGGCAGCTAGTTCGCCGAACATCTGCGTGATCACCTGCAGCGATCCGGGCTGGCCGGGGGCGAGTACGGCGCCGTGCGGCGTCTCGGCTAGGTCGGCATATTGCTCAGAGAGCAGGTTGTGGTGGAGGTGGCCGAAGGCCTCCTGCTCCGGGATCACGGTGACGTGGAAGTGGCGGGCATAGGCGGTAAGTTCCCGTGCCTCCTGCGCGGAAACAGCACCGCCGGGGGGCGCGGGCAGCGGGTTGGAGGCGTACTGCTGCGTGTGCTCGAAGTACGGGGAGTAGACATTGTCCTTGTAGGCGGCGAGGGTGCGGATGAGTTTCTTCTGGAACTCGAGCGTGTCGACCGGGCCGCGGGACTGATCGTCATGGAGGCCGCGGTAGCGCATGGCCGGCCAGTCGCGGATGTCGGCGGCGTGCAGTACGGGATGGCCGCCTAGGTCCAGCGCGATGAGCTGTTTTGCGGTCTGCGCGGCGTAGAAGACGCCCGCGGCGGTGGCACCGGTGAGGGTCAGGGTGCCGGAGCCGGAGGTGATGGTGTAGCCCTGCTCCTGCATCGGCGCGGTGAAGCCGGCGCCGGAGCGCTTCAGCGTGATGCGCAGGCCGCCGCCGCTGGCGGTGGAGATGCCGCGGTCAATGAGCGTCTGGCGAAGGTCGTCGGCGGCAAAGTTGTCGTCGGCGTCGCCGCCCTGGCAGATCACCTGGACACCGCTGATGGGCTGATCGCCTTTGGCGGTGACCTCACGCGGCATGGGAATCAGGTGCAGGGCGGTTTGGCCCGAGGCGGAGACGGCGGCAAATAACAGGGAAGCGGCCAGGCGTGCGCGAAACGGCATGCCCCTACGGTACACGGCAGGGGCGGCGTGGGAGGAGGTTGAAATGGTTGGGAGAACCTGCGATGCATCCGGATGCAATCCGGCGATGGCCGGGCGCATCCTATCGCCCAGAAGCGAGAAGCGCCCCGAGACGCGAAAAGCGCTGATGAGGAGACACAATGAGCGAAGCGAACGACAAGCACGCGAAGGATTACCACGAGCTAAGCGGCAGTGAGGCCCGCGAAAAGGTCGGCGAGCTGGTAAAGGGCATTCACATTTGCATGATGACAACCGTGGCCGAGGACGGCTCGATCGACGCGCGGCCGATGGCGCTGCAGGACAAGCCCTTCGATGGAAACATGTGGTTCCTGACCCGCTCCACTTCGGAGAAGGTGAATGAGGTGCACAAGGACCAGCACACGACGCTGACCTTTGCCGCGCCCTCCGACGGCAAGTACGTCACGCTGAAAGGCAAGACCTACGCGAACCCGGATCGCAGCAAGGTCCACGAGCTTTGGAACGATATGTACAAGGCGTGGTTTCCGAACGGCCCGGATGACCCGGACATTGCCGTGATGCGCGTCGAGGTGGAAAGCGGCGATTACTGGGCGGCAAACAGCAGCAAGGTGGTCCGGTACACCAAGATTGCCCTTGCCGCGGCGACGGGTGGATCGGTACCGGTGGGCGAGTCCGGCCATCTCACGGTTTAGCTGTTATCGCACGCGGTGCACCGTGATTCACCCATCTCCCTTGTCATCCCGAGCAGCGCGAAGGACCTGCTTTCCGCCTATTCAATGGCGAGTGAGCAGAAAAGCAGAGCCCTTCGCTGCGCTTCGGGATGACGACACTCACATCTTGCAGCTACTTAAAGGGGTGCCGAACCGTTCACCACCGTGACCCCTGGGGGCGGGATAAAGACAAAGTCGGTGTCTGGGGCGGGCACGTTTTCTTGCATATCGGTAAAGGTGAAGCTGGTGATGGAGCCGTTGGTTTCGTCGATCTGCAGCCCATGGATCACCCCACGGCCGTCGACGGTAAAGAACACTGACCGTATACGCTGGGCCATGCCTTTGGGCACGCCGGAGAGGCTGTAGCCGCCCTGTATGGGCGCTATCGAGAATCCATTGAACTCGCGGCTGAGTGCCGTGTGGCCGAGCAGAAAGCGCAGTGGCGATTGCAGGTCGTTCAGCTGCTTTGCGGGCAGGCGATTGGCCTGCGCATCGCCGGGGGTGTAGCTGATCGCGTCCCTACCGTCGAGCACAAAGACCTTGCCGGCGGGGGCGTCGTAAGACCACCGCATACGGCCCGGTTTGCGCAGCAGCAGTGTGCCGGTTTCGGTGCGATCAATGCCCATGCCGCGGTAACGCTCGGTGTAGCGGGTTTCCAGCGATTGCAGGTGGTCGTAACGGTCGTCCACCCGCTTGGCGAGCTGCGCCGCAGTGGGGATCTGGGCTCCGGCCGGGCCAGCAGATAGCAGTGCGGTGGCAAGCGTGCAGGCGGCTATCGCTGGGAAAAGCAGGTCCTTCGCTTTGCTCAGGATCACAAGCCCGGGGTGGTGACCAGTTTCGGAGGCCAGGCGTTTCATGGCAAGAGTTCCTGCAAGTAAAAGCGAAGACCTGGGCCGCGTGACCCAGGTCCGGTGAGCTAGAAAGCGCTTACTGCAGGATTTCAGAGCAGTTCGACCCGCCTTTAGGATCAAAGCGAATGGTGCCGCTCTCATCCGAGCAGTACCCGAGATTGCCGCTGCGGCCCACAGAGATGGGTGTCGCCGTGATCTGGTAGCTGTTGTACTGATCCTGGTTGTTCACCGTGTTTTTGGAGCAGTTCGAGACCACGAAGTTGTAGCCGGACTTGGCGCCGGTGGCGAGATCGTCCGGAATCAGCTGCGCGGCCTCCGGCGTGGGGGTGCCGGCGCCGGTCTTGCCGCCGAGCGAACCCAGCGAGCAGGCATAGCCGCGGCTGGGATAGTTGGAGTTGTACTCCGCTTCCATGGAGTTCAACATGCGCACGGAAGCGATCGCCGAGGTCTGATCGGCCTTGATGTGCACGTGCTCATAGCCCGGGATGGCGAGGGTGATGAGGATCAGGATGATCGACATCACGATCAGCAGCTCGACCAGCGAGAAGCCGGCCTGCGGTTCGGGGCGCCGGGGGGCGGTGGCGGCGAGTTCTGCGAATTCGGTCGACATACTGAAATCCTCTTCACGCCCTGCGTCTTCGGCCGAAACAGGGAGTTGCATAACAGTGCGCATCGGCGGCACCCTTCGAAGTATAGACGTTGCTCCCCGGCAAGGGTAACGGTTTGTGGCCTCCCTCGGAACACTGGATGCACGGCTGATCGCCCTTGACGGCGGAACTGGGCAGCCGTGCGCTGACTTCGGGGTGCGCGGCGCGGTGAATTTGCTACAAGGCATGGGCGGCGTGAGCACCGATGAATATGAAGTAACCTCGGCACCCACGGTGGTCGGCAATGTCGTCGTCACCGGATCTTCAATTGGAGACAATCGCCATGTCGATGAGCCGCGCGGCGTTGTGCGCGGCTTCGATGTGCGCACGGGACGGCTGCTGTGGAGCTGGGATCCCCTGCCGTGGGCCGAAAAAGCCGCTTTGCGTACCGGCGGAGGCAACGCCTGGAGCACGATCGCCGCCGATGCGGAGCGTGGCATTCTGTACGTTCCCACCTCCAGCCCCAGTCCCGACTTCTATGGCGGCCATCGTCCCCGTGACAACCGCGATGCGGACTCGCTGGTGGCGCTCGACGCACGTTCCGGCAGGAAGCTCTGGGCCTTCCAGGCCGTGCACCACAATCTTTGGGACTATGATCTTGCGGCGGAGCCGGTCCTCTTCGAAATGCCCGGCAAAACGAAGTCTGGCCCGGCCGGCCCCGCCGTGGCCATCGCCACCAAGAGCGGCAAGCTCTTCATCTTCATTAGCGTCACGGGAGCGCCTCTTTATCCGGTGTCGGAGCGGCCGGTGCCTGCCTCCGATGTCGGCGGCGAAGGACCCGCACCTGCGCGCCTTTGACGCGGCCACGGGAGCGTTGTTGCGGACGGCGACCCTGCCTGTACCCGCACAGGCTACCCCGATGACGTACATCTATCAGGGGCGGCAGTTTGTGGTCATCGCCGCTGGCGGCCACGGCTCCTTCGGGACAAAACAGGGCGATTCGGTGATCGCCTTCAGCTTGCCTGCCGATGTGTCCGGGGGAGCACTGTAACCCGTCGCACAAGCTATCCGCGCTCGATTATTCCGCCCCGACCCTCAATGCCGGCGGCACAAACGGCGTTGAAAGCATGCGCGGATCTTCGGTCAGATAGACGGTCAGGATCTTTGGAAACTGTTCCTCGACGAGCTGCAGCGTACGGAAGTCGAAGCTCTGGATATCGCAGCGGCTCTCCATGCCTGCTTTGGTGATTGCACCGGCTAGGGTGGTCACGAACACCTGCGGATCGACGGTGTGGTTCTTTAGCAGGTCCGGGTGGGCCTTGAACTCGGGCCGTTCCGCCGCGCCTGCCGGGATGTAGTCGGGAACAATTTTGGTTTCGATGTTGAAGTGCACGGTGCGCGCATTGGCCGCGCGCTCCGCCGCATGCGGCGTACTCTTGCCAGCGCCGTTGCTGTAATACTCCGCATAGAACGCGGCGAAGCGGAACAGCTGCGCTACGTAGGTGGGCGCGTACGGGCTCGTCATTCCTTCCTGCGCTGCGAAGGCCACGGCCACGGGCGAAAGCAACAGATCGTTCTTCTGATCAGGACCGAAGTGCAGCTTATCGCAGAGGAACGTCTTCGCCGCATCCGCGCTGGAGATGTCGCGCAGGTAGACGCGATCCTCCATCGTGTAGGGCTGGCCGTCGGCGCGGCGGCAGCTCCCCGGGTTGTAGAACTGATCGTGCCAGATCAGCGAGACGTGATCCGTGGAGACGCCGGTGTCCGTCTCGAGCTCGGTCGCCAGCTGGTCCAGGCCGCTTTCAAAGGAAGGCAGCGTGTTTTCGGGCCGCAGGCCGCGTCCGCCGCGGTGCGCTGACACGGTAAAATCCTTCAGCTTCAGATCGTTTGGCTTGGCGGCGCGCTCCGCGCTTACGACTTGCTGCAGAAGGTCCGGGCGGTCGCTAATCAACCCGTTTACCCCGGTGTCGATCACGGCGCGCATCGCAGAGGAATCGTTGGTCGTCCAGGGTTCAACGTGAACGCCCATAGCCTGCAACTGCAGTACGGGCACGGTAACCGTGCTTGCAGGTAAACCGAACGCCGCCGGAGCGACGGTGCGATCCAACGGTGAAAGCAGCGGCACAGGGGCACCGTGTGCCGCTGCGTGCGCAGCGGCCTTGGACATCAACGCAACCCACGGATTCGGCGTCATGGGTGTTTGGGATGCCGGCGCACCCGACTGCGCCGCCAACGTAGTCGTTGAAAGCAAGGAAGCTGCAAGAGCGATGTACTTGATCACAACGTACATCTTGCCGCAGATGTGTTGCTCTGCGGTGAAAGCACCGGGCCTTGGGAGCAGGGGGGTCGGGCGCAGACAGCCCGAATCCTTCGGGCCTGCATCTGCGCTTTGCTTTACAGCTTGGGCCGAGGCTTACAGCTTGAGCCAAGGCTTTACAGCTTGGCCGAGTAGATGCTGCGCATCAGCAGGTTTTCAATTTGTTCCTGCTTGCCGGAGCGCGGCTGCGGGTTGATCGCATCCTGCTCCGCCTTGGCCGCGATCGCATCCAGCGACATGGTGCCGGACAGCATCGCCTGCGCTTCGGGCTTCTCCCAGCCGGCATAACGCTCGTTGAGGAGGGCGTCGTATTTGCCTTCCTCGATCAGCTTCGCCGCGGTCAGGAACGCCCGCGCGCACAGGTCGGCGCCGCCCACGTGGGCGTGCACCATGTCCTCCGCTGTGAAGCTCTGCCGGCGCACCTTGGCGTCGAAGTTGCAGCCACCCTTGCCCAGGCCGCCTGCCTTGAGCACGTGGTATAGGCTCATGGTCATCGTCCACAGATCATTGGGAAACTGGTCGGTGTCCCAGCCCAGCAGGGCATCGCCGCGATTGATATCGAGCGAGCCCAGGATACCGAACGCACCGGCAGTGGCGATCTCGTGTTCGAAGCTGTGCCCGGCCAGCGTAGCGTGATTGGCTTCCAGATTCACGCGCACCTCCTTCTCGAGCCCGTAGCGCTTCAGAAAGCCGTAGACCGTCGCCGTATCGAAGTCGTACTGGTGCGAAGTCGGCTCCTTGGGCTTGGGTTCGATCAGGATCTGGCCGTCAAAGCCGATCTTGTGCTTGTACTCGACCACCAGCGAAAGAAACCGGCCCATGTGGTCGAGCTCCTGCTTCATATCGGTATTCAGCAGGGTCTCGTAGCCCTCGCGGCCGCCCCACAGCACGTAGTTTGAGCCACCCAGCTGCTTGGTCACGTCCATGCAGTGCTTCACGGTTGCAGCGCTCCAGGCGAAGACTTCGGGATCGGGATTGGTCGACGCACCGGCCATGAAGCGGGGCGCGCTGAACAGGTTCGCCGTGCCCCACAGCAGCTTTGTGGAATACTTCGTCATCTTCTCGCCGAGATAGTCCGCGAGCGTGTGAAAGTTCTTCAACGTCTCGGCCAGTGTTTCGCCTGCGGGAGCAATGTCCGAATCGTGGAAGCAAAAGAAAGGCAGATCCAGCACACGGAATAATTCAAAGGCGGCATCGGCCTTCAGCTTGGCCTGCGCGATCGGGTCGCCGGCAGCCATCCACGGCCGAAAGATCGTGGGTCCGCCGAAGGGATCGTTGCCGGTCATGGCGAGCGAATGCCAGTACGCCACGGAAAACCGGAGGTGCTCCTTGAGGGGCTTGCCCAGGACGATCTTGTCGGCGTCGTAGAACCGGTAGGCGAGCGGGTGATCGCTCTCGGGTCCATCGTACTGTACGGTGGGGAACTGGCTGAAGATCGTGTCCGGCATGGATGTATTCTCTCCTGCGTTGAATCGATGAAATGACTCGGGAGCCGACGGGATCGCTCAGGCAACAGCACTCGGCATGGATGCGGCGTTCTTTGGCTTCAGCTGCGGATAGCTGGCTGCGAGTTGCAGGTTATAGCGATCGCGGGCCGCGCGGTACGCCTCGTGCCACTCCGGCCTGGGGCGGCACGTGGCGGACTCGTCCATCTTCACCATGGCATCGGCGACCTCCGCAAAGCTACGTGTCTCGCCGTTGGCGGCGGCAGAGGCGACGATGGCCTGGATCGCCGCGCCAAGACAGCCCGACTCCTCTTCGGCCGGCACGTGGATCACCGCGCCGGTGGCATCGGCAAGCAGCTGCCGCCAACCGCGTGAACGGGCGCCCCCGCCAATGACCCGGATCGTCTCCGCGGCTTTACCCTCAAGCACAAGGTCGAGGCCGTTCAGGATGCCGAAGCTTACGCCCTCAACCGCCGCGCGGATCAGGTGAGCCGGCGTGAAATTGTTCGCTGATATCCCGTGCAGGGAACCGCGCGCAGACGGCAGATCGGGCGTGCGCTCACCATTCAGGAACGGCAGAAAGACAAGACCTTCGGCACCCGGCGCGGTGTCTTCGAGCGCCGGGTCGATGTCGGCCACGGTCTTGCCCAGCAGCTCGACTGTGCCCGTGACGACATTGGTCGCGTTCATCGTGCAGACCAGCGGCAGCCATCCGCCGGAGGAGGAACAGAACGGGGCCACGTTCCCGGTCGGGTCATGCACCGGGCGTTCGCTGTAGGAATACACCGTGGACGAGGTACCGAGGCTCAACGTCACCACGCCTTCGCGCACGTTGCCCGTGCCGATGGCGCCCATCATGTTGTCGCCGCCGCCGGAGGCCACCACGCAGCCGGCAAGCAGGCCAAGCTCCGCCGCCACCGCGGGCCGCAAACGGCCGACCAGCCCGTCCGGTGCCATTAAAGGCGGCAGCGCCCTGAACAGCAGCCCCAAGCCGCCGTCGATCGCGTCCAGAACTTCGCGGGCCCACTGCCGCGAACGCACGTCGAAGAACGCGGTGCCGGAGGCGTCGCCAAACTCGGCTCGGATCTCTCCGGTCAGCCAGAAGTTCAGATACTCATGCGGCAGCAGGATGTGGCGAATGCGGGCAAAGTTCTCCGGCTCGTTCTCCCCCAGCCACAGCAGCTTGGAGACGGTGTAGCCCGTCAGCGGAACGATGCCGAAGCGATGAAAGAACTCCTCGCGGCCGCCGAGGCGTTCGATCAGCGCGGCGTTCTGGGGCGCGGTTTCGGTGTCGTTCCACAGCTTGGCCGGCCGGATGACCTCGCGATGCTCGTCCAAGATCACAAGGCCATGCTGCTGTCCACTGACGCCGAGCGCCCTCACCGCCGCCGCGGCGGCCGGCCCCGCCGCCGACAACGCACCAAGCACCGCACGGCGCAGCGCGTCCACCCACCAGGCAGGATCCTGCTCCCGCGCACCGGACGCCCGCTCCACAAGCGCATGCCGGGCGTACCCGCGGCCCTGCGCCGCCCCACGTTCATCCACCAGCAGGGCCTTGGTCCCCTGCGTTCCGCAATCGATGCCTAGATACATTTCACGCGTCCGGACCCAGTTAAGGGATGCAAGTGAGGGGCGCCTGAGGGGCGCCTAAGTGCGGCATCGTTGGCCCGATCGCCGCATCGTTGGTCATGCTGGCAAATCCTACCAATCAGTCTTTTGCATGACTAGCTTTTGCATGACTAGGCAGTGGCCTGCGGGTCGGACCCAGCTGTGGCGGCCTGCTTGACTGGCCTCTTCGTAGCTGGTTGTCTTACCGTTTTGGCCATGCTCTTCGTTGCCGCGCCCTTTCGTGGTGCTGTTCGCGTTGTCACTTGTGGTGCCATTCGTGTTGCCAAGGGTGCTGTGCGCTTTTTGGGGCTGACCTGAGCGCCAGCCTGAGCCGAGCCGGCTCTCTTACCAGCCTTTGCAGGCTGCCTTATTCCTGCTGTGGATCCGAAGTTTTTCGGATCCGTTAGCGGCACCCGTTTGCCGGCCCGCTTCGCGGAGGGCGCTTCCTTCCGGCTGTTGCGATCGGAAGCGACAGCCTTCTGCGTGGCCCAACGTTTCTTCTGCGCCGCGGCGATCCGCGCCTTGCCTTCTGCCGACATCGTGCGCTTCTTCGGGGCGGCCTCTTCCGGGCCCAAGCTGTTGGCTCGATGGCCAGAGGCCTTCGGACGGCCAGTTCGCCGGCCCTCCTCCCCACCGCTCGGCTCATTCAGCAAAAGGTCGAGCACTCGTTGCAGCTTCGCTATCTCCGCCCGGATGTTTTGGATCATCTCGTTCTGATTCATCGTTGGATCAGCATACTCGCCGATCTGGACTCCCGGCGTCCGGTTGGATCCGATCGCGTAAGCTGCAGAGATCAATCCCAAATTGCCGGAGTTTCGTTATGCGCCGCCGCACCTTTCTCGCGACCCTGCCCGCCGCCGCTGCAAGTCCGTTCGTCCTCAGCCAGACGGGAGGCTCCAGCCCACAGGGAGCCGACGGCCCTGGACAGGGAAGGGCGGCCCACGACAACGCAGGCAGTCCGAAGTTTCAGGCCCCGGGTCAGGAACGGTTTGAGCGGCCCGACGTCCATGCCGGGGACCGCCCTGCCGGCGCCAGCTGGGCGACGCGCTCCCCCGCGCTCGGCACCAGTGGCGCCGCGGGCACAGCGCATCCGCTGGCGACACAGACGGCCATCGACATCCTGAAGAAGGGCGGCTCGGCCGCCGACGCCGCCGTGGCGGCCAATGCTTTGCTGGGCCTGGTGGAGCCGACCAGCGCCGGGCTGGGCGGAGACTGCTACGCCTTTGTGTGGGACCCGAAGACGAGCAAGCTGGAAGGCATGGCCAGCTCCGGCAGTTCGCCGCGCGGGTTGTCGCTGGAGACAGCCCGTGCACGAGCCCGCACTGTCGACGGGCGCAAGGTGCTGCCGACGCTCGGCGCGGTAACGGTCTCCGTGCCCGGCGCGCTGGCGGGCTGGTGGAGCCTGCACCAGCGCTACGGGAAGCTGCCGTGGGCGGAGCTGTTCCAACCGGCGATTCACTATGCGCAGGGGGGTGTGGTGGTGCCGCAGATCATCGGCTGGTACATCAAGCGCAATCTCGCGGCGTTTGTGCGTCCGGGCTCCGGCGTGGAAGAGACCGCCAATGCGATGCACACGTATGCTCCCGGGGGCACCGCACCCAACGAAGGCCAGGTGTTTCGCAATCCGGACCTCGCGCGAACCTATGGATTGATCGCGCAAGGAGGCCGTGACGCGTTCTATAACGGGCCGATCGCCGACACCATCGAGGCCTACTTCAAACGCATCGGCGGTTGGATGACGCGAGCCGATCTTGCCGCGATGCAGCCGGAATGGCCCACGCCGCTCCAAACCACCTACCGCGGCGTAACGGTATACGCCATGGGCGCGAACACGCAGGGCCTGGCGACGCTACAGATGTTGAGCATGATCGAACACTTCGACATGCGTGGGTATGGCTTCCAGTCGCCCGAAAGTCTGCAAGTGCAGATCGAGGCCAAGCGCCTGGCGTATGAGGATCGTGCACGCTTCTATGCTGACCCGCACTTCAGCAAGGTGCCGGTGGAGTGGTTGAACTCAAAGGCCTACGCCGCCGAACGGGCGAAGCTGATCGATCCGGGGAAGATCCTGACGCCGGTGTACCCAGGCCAGGCGCCGAGCCACGGCGATACCACCTACTTCACCGTGGCGGACAAGGACGGCCTGATGGTCTCGCAGATTCAATCGAACTTTCGCGGTATGGGCTCAGGGCTCGTCGCCGATGGCCTAGGCTTCATGTTTCAGGATCGCGGGGAGCTGTTCTCGCTGGAGAACGGCCATCCCAATCTCTACGCTCCGGGTAAGCGGCCGTTTCAGACCATCATCCCGGGCTTTGCGGCCAAAGACGGCGTGCCGTGGATGAGCTTCGGCGTGATGGGCGGCGACATGCAGCCGCAGGGACAGGCGCAGATCATCGTGAACCGTGTGGATTATGGCCTGGATGTGCAGGCAGCGGGGGACAGCCCGCGATGGCATCATGAGGGCTCGTCGCAGACGATGGGGGAAGACCCGGCCGGACTGGGACCGAAGGGCATTCTGCGGCTCGAGCGCGGCGTCCCGCAGGCCACGCAGGAGGCGCTCAAGGCGCTGGGTTGGACGATGGCACCCACCGATGGCGGCTTTGGGCGGTATGAGTGCATTGAGCACTCGGTCTCCCACTTCAATGGCCATGACGATCGCGTGTACAGCGCCGCCAGCGAGATGCGGGCCGACGGCGTGGCGCTGGCGTACTGAAGCGGCCTGTCGCCGTCGTGAGGGCCCGGTAAGACCGGGCCTGCGTGATACAAGGAACACATCTCTTCGAGAAGGTGCCTCTTTGGTCTGTTTCGCCTCGTACGCGAAGACTCTCGCTTTCCTGCTGGCCGTAAGCGCCCTGGCGGCCACAAGCCAGCAGGTGCCTGCGCCCGCAGCGTTCCCCGTCCCCTTGCCGGCGGGTCTGCCCTTGATGCCGGTTGCACAACAGGCGGCCATGGACCGGGATCTGATGGAGGTCACGATTCCGGCGCTGCAGGCGCTCTACGCCAACCGCACCTATACCGTGGAGCAGGTGACGCGCTGGTATCTGAGCCGCATCGCGCGCTACAACGGCGTGTATCGCGCGGTGCAGACTGTGGACCTGAAAGGAGCGCTGGAGACAGCACAACACGAAGACACGGAGGGCAGTACGACCCATGGTCCGCTTTGGGGCGTGCCCATCGTGATCAAGGCAAATACCGCGGTGAAGGGACTGCTGGATACCGATGGCTGGGCCGGATTCGCCATCCCCGGCCATGAGTTCATCGCACCGAAGGATGCGACCGTGGTGGGGAGACTGCGCGCCGCGGGGGCGGTCATCCTGGGCATCACGAATATGCCGGACTTCGCGGCTAGTGACACGAATCGCTCGACGGCCTTCGGTAGAACGGGCGATGCATACGATGTGCGGTTCTCCCCGGGTGGGTCGTCGGGCGGCACGGTGACGGCGGTGACCTCGAGTGAGGCGATGCTGGGCAATGGCACGGATACGGGCAACAGCATCCGCATGCCGGCCGGCACCAGCGCGGTGGTGGGCCTGTTCCCGACGCGAGGCATGGTGTCGATCGCCGGCATCGCGCCGCTGGACTGGTTGCTGGACAACACCGGGCCGATCGCGCGCAATGTCACCGACGTGGCCATCGCGCTCGGCGTCATGGCAGGAGAGGATCCGCTGGACTTCCGGACAGCAGGGCAGGCGGCGAAGGCACAGCCTGGACCGTACACGCAGTATTTGAAGGCGGATTCGCTGAAAGGGAAGCGCTTCGGCGTTCCGGCCTTCATCTTCACAACCAAAGGCACGCCGCTGCAGCCCGAGACCAAAGCGATGCTGCTAAAGACGGTGGAGCTGGTGCGTGCGGCCGGGGCGGAGGTGGTCCTCGACGACAATCTTCTGCCGGATAGTTTTCTTGCCTTGGAGAAAAAGGTGGACACGGGCCCATACCGGCGCGATGGAGCAACGCAATGGCTCCGCGAGTTTGGCCCAGAGCAATACCACACGGCAGAACAGTACAAGGCGGCAACCGGGAACGGTCTGCCACCAGTGTTTACGGGCGTGCCGGGATCGCTGGATGATTTGGTGGAGGCGACCTCGGGATCGGGTACCCCGCCGATTCGTCCGGCCACGGCCGCCGCCGCTTCTTCAGCAGCTCCTGGCACGCGGCATGGATCGAATCGGTGGCACGATCTGCCGCCGCAGGTGGCGCTGAAGCTTGACCCCGCCGCGGAGAAGAACTACTTTGGGCCGCGCGACGCCATGCTGGCCGAATACACCGCGGCCCTGGATCGCTTTCACCTGGACGGTCTGATCTATCCAAGCGCGCAGATGCCGCCGCCCGACGAGACCATGCCGCAGGATGGCAAGGTCTCAGGCGGACCGCACTCGGAGACAGGATGGGTCAATAAGATAGGCATCCCCGCCCTCACGGTGCCCGCCGGCTTCTATCCCAATGGCCTGCCGTTTGGGTTGGAGATGAGTGCGCGGCCCTGGCGCGATGGCGATCTGCTGGGTTGGGCTTATGGCTTTGAGCAAGCGACGAAACTGCGAAGACCGCCAGTCCTTGTGGAGGGCGGTCTTACCACGGCGGGGCCGTATACCCAGTAACGGATGGGAGCGCACGGGAGGAACTGCGCCGCGTGTCGGCCGTTCGGCGTTTGCAACGCAGAGCTTCTGCCACAACTTCAAGTCAATCAGGTGTGCAGTTGATATATATTGGGTTAAAGATCAAAGCCCCTTGGACTAGGCTAAAAAACGCCGAGTTCCTACATCGTGATGAGTTGTCGGCAGTAAGCCGTCGCTCGTGATTGCCCTGTGCTGCGGCCGCATGCGCCTGACATGAAACCAGATGTCCGCGTGCTAGCGGCGAGGAACGAGCCCGCTCTCCATGGGAGATGATCGGCATCTTGACGCGGTAGGGGAATCGACCGGTTCAGCGATGATTCCTAGCTCCTGAGGCTTCGTCATCCACGCAGCTTCGCCAGTAAGTTGCATGCCCGCGCCTTCCAGGCGTTCTGCTCCATCCTCTTCCACGCGTCTTCATCGTTTTCGTGTACTGCGCTTCTGCCTTACTTAGGAGATCCAGATCTTGAAATATTCATCCCTGCTCGGCACGTTCTCTCTTTTCCTGATTACCCCGGCTGTGTTTGCGCAGTCCACCGCCACGCTTGCGGGCACGGTCAAGGATGCCACCGGCGCCGTTCTGCCCGGCGCTACCGTGGTGTTGCACAATAACGGCACGGGAAGGGACCGCAGCATCAGCTCTGATGGCGCTGGCCAATATGTTCTGCCCTCACTGACACCCGGGGACTACCGCATCACCATTACGGCCCCCGGGTTCAGCAGCTACACCGTCAGGAGCTATGTTCTGCAGGTGGATCAAAAGGCCACACTGGATGTGCCGCTGGCCGCGGCCAGCACGGGCCAGACCGTGGAGGTGGAAGGCACCGCACCCGCTCTGCAAACGGAGACGATCACGGTCGGGCAGGTCATCGATGCACGCACCGTGCAGGAGGTGCCGCTCAACGGTCGCCACTTCCTTGACCTGACCGTGCTGACGGCGGGTGGTGTGACGGCGCCGGCAAATGGTTCGCTGACCTCACCAAGCCGCGGCCTGGGTGCCAACAGCTTCGACACTGCCGGCAATCGTGAAGACTCCGTCAACTTTCAGATCAATGGCGTGAACCTGAACGATCTGGTGCAGAACCAGATCACCTTTCAACCGTCGATTGACACCACCAGCGAATTTCGCGTCAACAACCAGACATACTCATCGGAGTACGGCCGTTCTTCCGGATCGGTGGTGAACGTAGCGACCCGCTCGGGCACCAATCAGTTTCACGGCGAGGTCTTCGAGTACCTGCGCAACAACGCGCTCGACGCACGTAATTACTTCAACCCGAAGGGTCAGCAGATGCTGCAGTTCATCCGCTCCAACTTCGGTGCCTCCGTGGGCGGTCCCATCTACCGCAATAAGACCTTCTTCTTTGCCAGCTATGAGGGTCTGCGTCAGCACCAGGGCATTCCCTTGAACAGCCCCGTGCTGAGCGCAGCGCAGCGTGCCGCGGTCACAAGCCCCGTGATCGGCAATCTGCTGCAGTACATTCCCCTCCCGAACACCACCAATGCCGCAGGCCAGGCCTACTACGTGGGCACCGCGTCGGGTCCCGTGCAGATCGATCAGGGCACAGGCGATCTCGACCAGATCTTCAGCGACAAGGACAGCCTGCACGGCTTTTATGCCCTGCAGGAGGACACGCGCACCGAGCCCACGCTGCAGGGTGACACGCTGCCCGGCTTCGGCGACCACCGTCATGCCAAGCGGCAGATCCTGACCGTGAATGAGACGCATGTGCTTTCGCCGCGCCTGGTGAACGACGCACGCCTCGGCTTCAATCGCATTGACATCAACTTCATCCCGAACGTCACGACGGATCCGACCACGCTCGGTCTGGGAACCGGCACGACCGGGCCGAACGGCATCCCGTTCACCACCGTTACAGGCTTCTTCTCCTTCGGCGGACCCGCCGGCTTCCCGCAGGGCCGCGTCGATACGCTGGGTGTGTTCAATGACGCCATCACCTACTCCGTCGGGAAGCATTCGATCAAGTTCGGCGGCGAATACCGCCGCTTCATCAACGCCAACTACACCGGCGATACCGGCACGCTGACGTTCAACAACCTGGCCAACTTCCAGGCCGGCCTGGCGAACGCCTACAACATCACACCCTCTCTGCAGACCAGCCGCGTGTACGTTAATGCAGTCAACGGCTTCCTGCAGGATGATTACCATGTTTCGGCCGCGCTGCTGCTGGAGCTTGGCTTCCGCTATGAATGGAACGGTTCACCGACCGCGGGCAATAACAAATTCGTCAACTTCATCCCTTCGCTCGACATCCTCGAGCAGGTCGGCACCAACGGCATCGGCCGCAGCCCCTATACACAGAACAATAACTACGAACCGCGTGTCGGCTTCAGCTATAACGTCGGCGGCAACAGCAAGACCGTGATCCGCGGGGCGTACGGCCTAATGGCCGATCAACCGGAGACCAACCTTGTCACCGGACTTGCCACCAACGCGCCCTTCACCAACAAGGTGAACTTCTCGAGCTCCACGGCACCGATTCCGGTAGGCACGCTGTTTAAGTCGGCTGCCCTGGCCGGGCTTTCCATCTCGGCGGTGGCTCCCAACTATCGCAACGCCTACACGCAGGACTTCAACTTTAATATCCAGCAGCAGAGCTTTGACGACATTACCTTCTCCCTGGGCTACTACGGTTCGGTGGGACGTCATCTGCGGCAAACGGTGAACCTGAACGAGCCCGGCTTCGCCACGCTGCGGCCCTTTCAGGCGCTCTCCATCGCCAGTCCCATCGATGCTGGGGCTCCCCTCGCCAATGCCAACCTGCCGCAGAGCAACTTCAGCGGCCAGTCCAATTACAACGCCCTGTGGTTTACGGCGCAGAAGAACTTCCGCAAGTCGCTGGAGTTCAACTTCAACTACAATCTTTCGAAGTCGCTGGACCTCGGGTCCCTATACACCACCTACCTGCAGGACATCACGCGGCCCCGCCTAAACTACGGCCCGTCAGACTTCGACACGCGCCACCGCGTCGCCGCCAACGTGGTGTATAACCTGCCGTTCAAGGGTAATCGGCTGGTGGAAGGCTTTCGCCTGACGGGCATCGCGCAATGGCAGACCGGCAACCCGCTCAACGTCACCGACACGGTTACGACCTTCAGCGGCCTCTCCGGGGTAACCCATCCGAACCTGCTCGCGCCGGTGCGGTACGTGAAGTCAAAACCGTCGGCGACCACCGTGCAGTGGTTCACCAACACCGTCTGCACCCAGGCGGCCACCACCGCCGGCTGCACCTTCCAGGTGCCCACCAACGGATTCGGCAATCTCGGTCGCAACGCCTTGATTGGCCCAGGGTTTGCCGACGTAGACGTATCGCTGGAGAAGAACACGAAGCTTTATGAGAATGCCAACCTGCAGCTGCGCTTCGACGCCTTCGATGTGGCCAACCACGCCAACTTCGGCAATCCGGGCACTTCGGCGACGGTAGGCTCCGGGAACTTTGGCACAATCACCTCCACACGCTTTCCCACCGGGGACAGCGGTTCCTCGAGACAATTGCAGGTGGCCGCGAAGATCATCTTCTAATCTGCAATAGAAAGTTGAAACGATCTATCTGCTCAGCCTCTTCGCTCGGGGGCTATATCCGTAGGGTCGAACCAAGAATCTTCAATGGGGAACTTGAGGACGCAACCAGATGCGTCCACGACCGCTTCACCTATCTACCTCAACGCCGTCGCATGCCTGGCCACCTCCAAAGGAAGTTTGGAGGTGGCCACTGACTTTATGTGGATCTCCGGAACACTCCCAGAGCCGGCGACCAAAGCATGAGTGGCTCCGTCCCACCGCCTCCGCCAATCGTGCGGAAAGTCGTTGCCAAGGGGAGAGAGCCTTTTGGTTGCTTCCGAAAACAGGCTGTCCCACGCAAAGTATTGGCTGCCTCCGCCGCAAGACGTGCGGTGGTACCTGAATCCTGGCTGTAGGTTGATTGGCAGTAGGTGATTTGAAGCTGCCCTGCTGTTGTGCGCATCAGCGCAAGGCGAGATTGGCAGAGTGCCGCCCATTTACGAGCGATTCCGGACTTATAACTCCTTTACGCATTCCAGCTTAGGATTGATCACGAGCGTAAGGCTCGCTGTCATAAGGTGGCCTGGCCCGGGCTACATACGGCTACCGTTTCTCGTCGGATAGAAGGCTCGCTTGAACCAGACACAACGCCAGAAGATGCGGGGTTTCGTTGTACCCGTAACCGTTATGCTCTCCTTCGTCTCCTTCTGGAGAGCCTCCGCCATCGTGCTTTGTGATCTCGGCTCCTCGGCCTACTACGTCGGCGGGATCGCAGAGAAGGCCATCGGCAAAGCCGCCCCATGGTTCATCCTCGCCGTCATGTTGTTCTCCTACGCCGTGCGCGCGGTTTACATCGAGAGCTGCAGCATGTTCGTTCGCGGCGGCGTTTATCGTGTGGTGCGCGAGGCGCTCGGAGGGACGGCTGCAAAGTTTTCCGTTTCAGCCCTGATGTTCGATTATGTGCTGACCGGCCCCATCAGCGGCGTCAGCGCCGGGCTGTATCTCGCGGCGCTCATCAACGAGCTCGGCCAGCACTTCCACATCGGCTGGATGCATGTTCCCAGCGCCTGGTTCGCGGCTGCCTTTGCCGCGCTGGTAACCCTGTACTTCTGGTACACAAACCGGATCGGCGTACCGTTCTCAAGTACACGAGCGCTGCGCATCATGCAGATCACCACCGTCATGGTGGTCATTCTTATCACCTGGTGCGTCTATACCATCCTAACCAGGGGTTTTCAGCATGTGCCTTTGCCCGTTTCTTCGAACTTCCACTTCAGCGAAGGCGCGCTGGGCTGGTTAAAAGGTACCGCCCTGCCAAGCTTCACGATGGTCGCCGTGGTCATAGGGCTTGGGCATTCCGTACTCGCGCTCAGCGGCGAAGAAACACTGGCACAGGTCTATCGCGAGATCGAAGCACCCAAGCGGCAAAACCTTCTACGAACCGGCTTCATCATCTTTATCTATAGCCTGCTCTTTACGTCACTGGTGTCCTTCTTCGCCGTCATGCTGATCCCCGATGCGCAGCGTGCCAACGTCCTTGACGATCTGATCGGCGGTCTTGCCATGGTGCTCGCCGGGCCGTTCTGGCTCAGGCTCACCTTCCATGCCTTCGTGGTCGTGGTGGGTGTGCTGATCCTGTCCGGTGCCGTGAATACAGCAATCATCGGCTCCAACGGCGTCCTGAGCCGGGTGGCGGAGGACGGTGTGCTGCCACCGTGGTTTCGCAAGCTGCATCCCCGGCACGGCACCTCGCACCACATCATCGGTCTCATCGTGGGACTGCAGCTGGTCACCATCGCGGTGAGCCGCGGCAACGTGGATACGTTGGGCGATGCCTATGCCTTTGGCGTTGTCTGGAGCTTCGCAATGAAAGCGCTGGCGGTAGCGGTACTCCGGTTCACGCACCCCGACACGGAACGCTGGAAGTTTCCACTTAACCTGCGTGTGGGTCGCGTTGAACTCCCGCTCGGGCTGCTCGCCACAACGCTTGTCCTCTTTCTGATCGCCTTCGTGAACCTCTTTACCAAGAAAGACGCAACGATCTTCGGCACGACCTTCACCGTAATCTTCTTCGCTCTTTTCACCTACTCCGAGCGCAAGTATGCCAAGCAGCAAGAAGAGAACCAGATCGAGGCCCACCCTGACCCGAACGATCCTTTTCGCGAGACCTCTCGCGATCGCTTTCGCTTCCAGGCCGGAGAAGAACTTTCGCCGCAGGCTCTTGAAACAGGGCCTGGCTGCTGCCTCGTAAGCGTCAGCGATCCCGGCGATCTGCGTGCCCTCAATAAGATTCTGAGCGCCGACATCGACGAAAAGACCGTGGTGGCGACTTACGTTGGCGCTGTCTCGCCCCAAAGCGTCAAGCAGTCGCCCGAGGATGACCACGCCGTCGATAACCGCTTGAAGGATGTCTTCAGCGAAGTCGTATTCTCCGCTGAGAAACTCGGCAGACCCGTGAAGCTGCTAGCCCTTCCGGGCGACAACCCGGTGGATGGAGTTCTTGAGGCTGCAAGAAGTCTCGCCGCTTCAGAGATCTGGCTCGGCTCGTCGGATGCAAGAGAGGCGAGCGATCAAATCTCTGAAATTCAGGAGCGGTGGAAATCCATTGGCTCGTCAGGTGAAACGATCCGGCTCATGCTCGTCAACGGGCCTGACGATGAACCTGAGCAATCGAGGCTTCAAAACGGAGCTGCCGCAAAAATTTGAGGATCGACCTCAAGCTACAGACGATCCAGCTCCTGAAGGCATACTGCAATCCGCACTACCGGAGGACTAGAGCTGCGATTCCGCAGATAGCCGCCACGGTAAAGCAGGCAATTGCAATCCACAATGAACCCGCTCCTTCCACCGAGCGAGCGGTGGGGGTTCCCGTGAGATCGTGGGAACCTTCCTCTTCGTTGAAGAGATTAATCTGATTGTGCATTTGGTGTAATGAGGACATCTGGACCTCCTCCCTTCGATAGAACGTAAGCCATAGAAGTGGCCTCCATGTACTATCGCGCGTCGTCCATAAGGAAGGCGTAAGCCGGCGAGCGCGTCGGCATGTGGGCCTATCCTTACACCTCCATGATGTGCGTTGCTTTCAACTTGTCCGTGGGACCGGAGCAAGTTCCGGGCAAGCATGAGTCAACGTACGCAGGGAGAAGAGCAGCGGTATGAATGAGCCTGAGAGTTACTTTGTTATCCCTACACAGCGATTGCGAGATGTAGGGCAGACAATCCACGAGTACGATGAACACTTCTGGCGAAACGGACACTCACCACAGCTCATGGTGTTCGACGATTCCACACCATCCAACGTGGAGAAATACTTCTCTCAGCTAAGCAGCGTCAAAACGCGCTCTGACCTGTTCTACGTGGGGCCGCAGCAGAAGGAAGAGTTCCTGACCTATATCAACTCCCGGTTAAGAAATAAGCGCCTCGAACCGCTCGTGAGAAACCTGTTTCGCCCCAGCTACGGCGGCAACCGGAACTACACGCTAATGTATTCGCTGGGCGGGCTCATGGTCAGCTCGGACGACGATATGCGGCCGTGGTCACTCATGGAATCCAGTCCGGAATCGCTCGAGGACAATGAGATCAGCCGCGGGCGGCTGCATCGCGTCGGGCAAAACGGATACGCGCGCAAATCGTTCGACATCATGTCTGCGTTTCTTGATGTTCTCGGCAAACCTGCGTCCGAGGTTCCAGAGAACTACGAGAAGGGCGAGGTTGTGATCGACACGGCGATGGAGCTGGAGACCAACGCGACCAAGGGCCTAGCCGAAGAGAACGCCATGGTGCTGGAGCGTGGCCCGGTGCGCGAGGATGCCATCGTGAAGATCGCCCAGACCTTTCGATCCGGAACAAATGATATCGATGCCATCGATTACGTCGACATGTTCCTGGGCAATGAGCAGCAGCTGAATCCCGACGACCTCAACGACCTTTATGTTCTCGTGAACTTCCGGCCCGTGCTGACCAACAAGAACTGGCGTATGGACTGCGGCGTAGCAGGGTACGACAACACCTTCGGTCTGCCGCCGTTCTTTCCCACCCGGCTTCGCTTCGAAGATTACATCTACCGAATATGGATACAACAGGAGGGAATCGTAGCGGCTCACGTGGATGCAGCCCAGCACCATACCAAGAGTAACTACATGCGCAATCCGCCCGCCTCCGAAGTATTAAACGAAGAGATTGCGAATCTTCTCAAACGCAAAATCAAGGATTCTGTTACTCACATTGATGAGCTCGGGGTCAGCTTTGATTACCGCGGAGAGATCACGGCACAGGATGCAGAGGAGATTCTGGAAAAGATTACGACGTTGCACCGGAGAGCTCTGCAAGCTGCTACGACAGCACAGAGCGAAGAACGCGCCGAATCGCTACGACTCTTTGCCACCAATCTCGAAAAGGCCTTCTATGGCTTTGAACCTGATTTCTTTCAGCACAATCTTGTCCGCATCGTGGATGATGCCGTAGGTGTCATCAGGGCGTCGCTCGAACTTTGGCCCACACTGGTGGAGATCTGCTACTTCCAAAAGACTCGGCATGGCCTGCCCATGTTGCGGCTGCAATGAGCCCCGCCTAGCCACCACAAGACAGGCGTCGCGGGGTGGCCAGGCGTTCTGCATGGACACCCCGCGACGTGCTCGGGCAGGGAACTGACGTCTTTATAAATTTCTTAGGTTGAACCTCCTACAATCACCAACTGGGGAAGCAGTAGAAGGCCGCCGACTCGGACGTAAAGCTCCTCCCGGGGAAGGAATAGTGGGAAACGTGGTTCAAGCACAAGGGAGCCACGCTGGTAAGGTTGTCTCTCACAAGGCGAGGCGCAGTTCCGCCTGGGTGACCCTTATCGAGGCGTGTCTTGCCGGAACTGCCTCTGGCGTTGTTGCAATCACGGGTTTCTACTTACATCTGTCCCTCTCAGCCGCGGAGCCGCTTGAACTCTTTTTGGTGTTGCTGGCCGCCCTGTACCTGGGCCTTGCGCAAGCGTCGGTTGCGTCCGTCGCCGCGGTGCTGTGTCTGGATTACTTCTTCACTCAACCGCTGTTTAAATTCACGGTAGCCGACCCTCAGAACTGGATTGCGCTAGCCACCTTCGAGACAATCGCGCTGATCGTCAGCAGGCTTTCGTCAAAGGTCCGGCTGCATGCGAACAACGCGATAGAGCAGCAGCGGCGTGCCCTCACTCTCTATAAACTGAGCCGCGCCATTCTTTGTCTGCAGGGCAATCAGCCCATTGCGGAGCAGCTGTCTTCCGTAGTCCAGGAGCTCGTCGGGGTCAGGGAAGTCAATTTCTGGACTACAACGGACGACTCCTCGCCTGTGCCCACGCCTGTGCCCACCAGAGCCGATGCATCGTTACCAACTGCCTTCGACGTATACCTTCAAGAGCGCGATGCAGATGACGCTGCGGACCGGACCTCCACGCGCGTGCTGCGGCTTGGCGTCAAGGCAATCGGCGGCATGAAGCTGTGCGGATGGGATCCGGATCCGCTGATGGCGGACGCTGTTGCCTCCCTGGCCGCACTGGCTTTCGAGCGGGCCCAGGCAGCCCGCCGTGAGAGCCGGGCTGAGATCGAACGGGACACCGAGCAGCTGAGGACGGCGGTGTTGGACGGCCTGGCACATGGTTTCAAGACGCCGCTCACGGCCATTCAGACGGCGAGCTCCGGTCTACTCACGGTGGGTCAGCTGAGCGCGCTGCAAGCGGAACTCGTATCGATCATCGATGACCGGGCCACCATGTTGACGCAGCTTACGACAGAGCTTCTACAGACCGCCGCTCTGGATGCAAAGCAGATTCGCTTGCACAGCAAAGCCGTCTTCCTCATCGACATCCTGCAAAAGATTGTGCAGGAGCAGCCCGCAAAAGATCGATCCCGCATCCATGTTCAGTCGCCTCCAAGGCTGGTCGAAGACGCTGTGGACGTTGCGCTGGTGGAGTTGGCGGTGGGGCAGCTGCTCGACAACGCCGCCAAGTATTCCTGCCCCAACACAGGCATCGAGGTCACACTCGTCCATAAGGATCGGGAGACGGTGATCTCCGTGAAGAATGCAGCCAAAGCGGGCATCAACATAGGCCCGGAGGAGAAGGACAAGCTATTTGAGCGCTTCTATCGCGGAGCACAGCAGCAGTTTGGACCTGCCGGAACGGGACTTGGTCTCTCGATCGTAAAGAAAGTGGCGGAAGCCCACGGAGGACGTGCCTGGGTGGAGACGGAGGCGAGCACCGTTCGATTCTCGCTAAGCGTAACGCGGTTAGAAGGAGAGCAGTATGGATAGTTCACAAGGAGCGGTCTTGCTCGTTGAGGATGACGTGTCGATTCGCCGGAGTCTCAAAGCGGTCCTGTCGGAGTTGCACTTCGAGGTCGGCGAGGCGTCCACCGGTGAGGAAGCCCTGGTGACCTTGCGCCAGCAAGCTTTCGACGTCGTGCTGATGGACCTCAACATGCCCGGCATGGGCGGCATGGAGAGCTGTCGGCGCCTCCGCCGGGAGTTTCCGCTGTGTTCCCTCGTGGTCATGTCGGTGCGGAACAGCGAAGATGACAAGGTCCAGGCCCTCGACTCGGGAGCGGACGATTATGTGACGAAACCCTTTCAGGTCCGCGAGTTGATTGCGCGCATCCGGGCGGCGGTTCGCCGCAATCGCAACCGTGTACCGGAGGAGGAACGTGTCATCGAAATCGGGCCTTTCACCCTGCATCTGGGTCGTCACTCGTTTAAGAAGTCCGGCGAGCAGATCCATCTCACCCCCACCGAGTTCGATCTTCTCGCGTACCTCATGAAGCACGCGGGACACCCCATCCTGCATTCCAAGCTTTTAAGTTCAGTGTGGGGCCCGGAGTACGGAGACGAACGCGAGTATCTGCGTACCTATATTCTGCAGCTTCGTCGAAAGATCGAAGAAGATCCGTCGAAGCCGAGCTATCTGAAGACCGTAAATTACATGGGCTACGTCTTCGTGGATTCTGTCCAAAACGATAGGTGCGCCCCCGAGACGGAAGGCCGCTCCGTTTGATTTTTTTCCAAAAGGGCAGAGATAGATCTAAGGCGGTTCTCTCATTTGAGGCTGCAACGGATTCGCTCTGCGAAATAGGTGTGAGGAGTCATGCACGAGCCAGCCATCATTCGCGCAGAGCGGGTGGAGAAGTACTACGCACAGCCGAGCGAAAATCGCATCCAGGTGATTGCGCCGACGGATCTTTCCGTCTTCAAGGGACAGATCGTCGCGTTACTCGGCCCCTCCGGATCGGGAAAGTCCACTCTGCTGCGTATGCTCGCGGGGCTGTCTACACCGTCTGCAGGCAAGGTGCTCTGGTATGAGCAACCGATGGCAAACGCGGACGTAAATGTTTCGATCGTCTTCCAGAGCTTTGCGCTGTTTCCCTGGCTCACCGTTCGTGAAAATGTAGAGGCGCCGCTGAAAGCAAGGGGGCTGCCGGCGGAGGATCGCAAGCAGCAGACCCTGGCCATGCTGCAGATTGTGGGACTGGAAGGCTTCCAGGGCGCCTATCCCAAGGAGCTCTCCGGCGGCATGCGGCAACGCGTCGGCTTTGCCCGTGCGCTGGTGGTGCAACCGGAGGTTCTGTTCATGGATGAGCCGTTCTCGGCTCTTGATGTGTTGACAGCGGAAAACCTGCGCGGTGAGCTGCTGGCTTTGTGGCAGCGGAAGACCATTCCCACCCAGGCCATCTTTCTTGTGACCCACAACATTGAGGAGGCGGTGCTGTTGGCCGATCGCATCATCGTTCTGGGCAGAAACCCGGGCCGGATCCGTACTGATTTTCAGGTAGAACTCGCTCACCCAAGAGATCGCAAGGGCGCCGCTTTTGACCAACTGGTGGACTACATCTACAAGGTGTTGACACAACCGGAGGCGCAACCTCCTGCCTTGCCGCAGCAGCCGGGCGCCACAGGGTCTGCCGCACCACCGGCCGTGTACCAGATGCTCCCCCATGCGCGGCCGGGCGGTATCGCCGGGCTGCTCGAGATGCTGGAGGATCACGGGGGACGGTACGAGGTGTATCGCCTTGCCGATGAACTATCCCTTGAAATTGACCATCTACTGCCCATCGTCGATGCCGCCCAGCTGTTGGGCTTTCTCACCGTTGAAGAAGGTACGGCTGCGATCACAGGGCAGGGTTCGAAGTATGCCAATGCCGAAGGGCTGCAACAGCGTGAAATCTTCCGCGACGCCGCTGTCTCTCAGGTTCTGCTCATGCGGCAGATTCTTCGTGCTGTAGCAGCCAAGCGCGATCACAGCGTTCCTGAGGACTTCTTTCACGACATGCTCGATGAACAGTTCAGTGAGGAGGAGACCATCCGCCAGCTCGAAACCGCCGTCAGCTGGGGCCGCTACGCCCAGCTGTTCGACTTCGACGCCACCAGGCGGCGTTTCGTGCAGACCGAATCCACCCAGGAAGAGAACGCATGATGCGCTTCGGAAGGGGAGTGGAACCCGCGCGCAGCCGCGAAACACTGGGCCGCACGCAGGCTTTGCGGCGTACCTGGCCCGTGATGATGGACGTATGCGTCGCCGGGATCGGGCTGGCATGCTTTTACGGCATCGTCCGCATCGCCCACTACTGGGCGGGACAGGCACAACCGGCGGTGGTGATCTCGCTCAGCCCACGAGCGCTGCCCTTGTATGCCTTCTACTCGCTGGTGCGCGTGAGCCTGGCCTACCTCATGAGTCTCTTTTTTGCCGTGGGCTACGGCTACCTGGCCGCGCACAGCCGCAGGCTTGAGCCGCTTCTGGTGGCGGGCCTGGATATCTGTCAATCCATCCCGGTGCTCAGCTTTCTGCCCGGCGTCATGCTGGCCATGGTGGCCTTGTTTCCGACGCGGCAAGTCGGTGTCGAACTGGGCGCCATCCTGCTCATCTTCACGGGTGAGGTGTGGAACATGGCGTTCAGCTTTTATTCCTCCCTCAAGAGCATCCCTCGTGAGCTGAATGAAGCAGCCACGGTGTACCGCTTTTCGCGATGGCAACGTCTGTGGCAACTTGAGTTGCCGTATGGGGCGATCGGCCTGGTTTGGAATTCCATGGTCTCCGTCGCGGGTGGATGGTTTTTCCTGATGGCTTGCGAGATGTTTGTCCTGGGTCCGCGGGATTTCCGTCTGCCCGGCCTGGGCTCCTACCTTCAAACCGCGGCAAGCGCCGGCAACACCGGAGCCATCGTGATGGGCCTGGCGGTGATGATCGCGGTCATTGTGGCCATCGATCAGATTATTTGGCGGCCGGCCATTCTTTGGAGCAACAAGTTCAAGTTTGAACAGGTCGAAAGTGCAGTGCGCGCGCATTCACCGTTGCTGCACCTGTTGACGCACTCAGGTGTCCTTGAATCCATTCGCTGCCATACCGTTGTACCCGTCTCCGAGTCGATCTATCAAAGACTTGGCAACCGGTCTCACCATGAGAGACAGCGATCCGAGAACCCTGACCTGAGCAGGCAAGTCGCCGTGTGGCAATGGTGCCTGCTGCTGTTGTCCCTGGCGGGTGTCAGCTATCTTGCCGCGGAGGCGTTGGTTCTCTTGCGGCAGGTGCATTCACAGCAGTTACTCGCCGTGCTGCACGGGGCTGCCGCGACCTTCCTGCGCGTCAATCTATCCCTGCTCCTTGCCGCCATCTGGACCATTCCGGTGGGCGTCGCGATCGGCTTCAACCCGCGTCTCGCCCGCATCGCTCAGCCTCTCGCGCAGATTGCCGCGTCGGTTCCAGCTACGGCACTTTTTCCAGTCATCCTCTTAGGTCTGCTTCGTTTCGGCGGCGGTATGGGCTTGGCGGCCATCCTGCTCATGCTTCTGGGAACCCAGTGGTACATCCTGTTCAACGTGATCGCCGGTGCCATGGCGATCCCATCGGATCTGCGTGAGGTGTCAAAGCTGTTCCACTTCACCACGCTCCAGCGCTGGCGCACGGTGATCCTGCCTGGCATCTTTCCATTCCTGATTACAGGCATGGTCACCGCCTCAGGCGGAGCCTGGAATGCAAGCATCGTTGCAGAGTACTTTCACCTGCGAGGGCAAACCATGCAGACGGTTGGCCTCGGCGCACAGATCAGCGCCGCTACTGACCATGGCCAGTTCCAACTTCTTCTGCTCTCGACCATCATCATGGCTTTGATGGTGGTAACGATCAACCGGCTTGTGTGGCGGCCATTGTTCCGGCTGGCCGAAACCCGCTACAAGCTCGATGGATAAGAGCTTGATGGAGAAGAGCTTGATGGAGAAGAGCTCGATGGAGAAGAGCTCGATGGAGACGCTCGGCGCAAAGCCTCACTGATCCAGCAGCACGGAAAGCTCGATCTCCTTCTGCGGTGACGACACACCCGCGGCCGCATCTTGCGGCTCTGCTTCATGGACAGTATCCACCTCCAGGAAGATGTGCTTGATCTCCGGAAACTGCTCCCGAACCCTCTCTTCAATGCGGTCCACGCTGGACTCCACCTGCCGGCTGCTGACGCCTCGGCGGAACTGCACGCTCATGGCGAGCAGAGCGTCATTGGGACCGAAGAACGTTGTAAACGGGTAGCCCGAACGCTCCACATCCGGAACCGCCGCGGCTATCTGGCAAATGGTCTGCAGCGCCTTTCTGTCCAGCCCCTCACCCACCAGAAGCGTCTTGGTCTTGGCCCCAAGCAGGCTCGCAACGGCCATGAGCAACAGCCCAATCAGGATGGAGGCCAGCCCGTCGAGCCAGAGAACCCCGAAACGCCTGCCCAGAAACGTAGCCAGCGCCGCGATGGCGATGCCCAGCACCGCCGCTGAATCCTCAAACAGGACCGTGAACGACGCCGGGTCCTTGCTGCGGCGAATCGCTGCCAGCAAGGGAAGATCCCGGTTGATCAAACGGAACTCGCGTACGGCAATGATCAGGGAACTTCCCTCAAACAGCGCAGAGCAGGCGAGCACAATGTAGGTCGCCCGCACATGCTCCAGTGGGTGAGGTCTCAACAGGTGGGATACACCCTCATACAGGGACACACCGCCACCAAGCGCAAACACCGCAAGCGCCACCACCATCGTCCAGAAGTACAGCTCCCGCCCATAGCCGAAGGGATGGAGTTCGTCTGCGGGACGCCGGCTCAGATGCAGGCCCAGCAGCAACAAGCCGCCGTTGCCCGTGTCGACCAGGGAATGAATGCCCTCTGAAAGCATGGCGGAGCTGCCGGTCATGGCTGCAGCTGCCATCTTGGCGACCACAATGGCAAGATTGGCGATCATGGCCGCGTAAAGCACCTTGCGGGTAGAACTCAAACCTGCGTCAGGTATGTCTTCTTCGGCGAGCATAGATGTCGGATAAAGGAAAGCAACGATTTAGCGCATTGCACGCTCTTGTTTGTTCGGCCATCATTTGCAAGCGTGACGCCAAGAGTTCAGTCCGAGCTGATCACAAGGCAACCCGCTGCAGGGGTACGCGAAGGTTTGCTGATCCGTGGAACCATGGTCTGCTTTGCCGTCCTGCAGAGACATGAATCTCTGACAAACTATAGGCACCCTTCCATCAGGGAGGCATAAGTCTCAGGCGACAGGTCCGTTCGCTCGTACAAAGCGTAACCGCCGTTGCTCCTCCTGATCCAGACCCATGCTTGAACCTGACGATTCCAACAGACAGGACCTGACGTTGCAATCGAGCACTACAAATGAAAGAAACAGAATATCCGTTATCAGACATAGATAATCTGCAAGGAAATGCGGCTTACGGTCGTGCAGTCCTGCGTTTTGCGAGCCACGGCCCAGAGCTGTTTATTCAGGTATATAGCTGCCCCGTCATCCTGAGCGTAGCGAAGGACCTCTGTATTCCCCTGCAGCGGCTCTACACTTGCATCTGCTTGAAAGTAACTACCATGCCCGCGGCTGCACGCCGAAGAGGCACGGTCAGTGTGTCCGGACCGTGTAGAGGGTCAGGCGGCGGGCTCGATCCCAAACCGCTCGGCAAGAAACCCGCGCACGGCAGGAGGCACGCAGACCGCAATCTCCTGCCAGGTTCGCAACTGGAAGCGGCTGCGCACGGCTGCGGAGTGCGCGGCGGCCACCACCTGGAAGCAGAGTTCGGCGAGATCTGCGCGGCGGCCATCCAACAATACGATGTATCGGCTGCCGAGGCGCTCAGCCGCCAGCAGACCGCGCACGATCTGGTACCCCGCATAGCCATGTTCTGTGCCAGCCTGTCTCTTATGCGCACGTCCCGTGTGAGGCAGCTCCTCCACCGAAAAGATCTCCTCCACGCCGCTGTAGCGCAGCAGCCGCTCGCGCGAGGCTTTGCCGAACCCACCCTCCGTCAGCTTGGCTTCCACCAGAACGTCCCCCAGCACCATGTCGAGCTCCGTCCGGTCGACCTCCCCACCCCGCATCGGCAGAGACGCCCTCGCGCCGAACGCCGGACGAAGTCCCGGCTCCACCCCAAGGCAGGCGCACAGGGCCCGTCGCCGCAGCACGCCCGGGTAGCAGAAGACATTCATCAGCAACGCATCGGAGCTGCTCGCGCACTCGAGCTCGCCTCTGCGCCTGTCCTGCGCACGCGGCATCCACTGGTCCCCCGTGTAGGCCTTCTCGAGCCGCCGCGCCCACTCCGGATCGCGCACGATGCGCCGGTAGGAGGCCGCGAGAAAATTGCCGTGCTCTCCCTCTGCGCCGGTCTTATACAGCACGCTGCCACTTCGGCCAAAGCTGATCTCATGCCCATCGGCCGGGTCTTCGCGCATCCGGTGCCTCGCCGAAATCTCACGCCGAAGAGCTGCTGGCGACACTTGGTACTTGGTCGAACTCACCGCTTCAGCATAGACGAAGATAAGGCGAATCCCCTTCCAAGGCCCCTAAGACTGCAGACAGACGCCCTGATTATGCCGGCAGTGCTTGGTGAGTGAGATAATTCCAAAATGTACGTATGGGCGAGGTACGGTGTTCTTGCGGTCGTGACGGTTGCCGGTACAGCGCACTGGAATGCGCCGACCGAAAACACCCCGGCGTACTACGGCACGGCCCCGAAGACCGACTACGCTCCCCTGCTGAGCGGCGATCAACTCACCGGACCCTACTTCTCGCATCCCTACCAGGTCAAGGCCTACAAGATGGCTGCCAAGGTGGAGAAGGTTCTCTTCACGCAGCCCTGCTATTGCCGCTGCGATCTCGCCCTGCACCACAAAAGCCTGCATTCCTGCTTTGAGGGCACCCATGGTGCGGTGTGTGCCACCTGCATGCGCCAGGCCGTGTACACCTACCAGCAGACCAAGCTCGGCAAGACCCCGCAGCAGATTCGCGAAGGCATCATGCACGGCGACTGGCAGAACGTAGACGTCGAAAATGCCGAGCTTTAGTCTGTTCGAGATCGAAACCGCTGATCTGTCGGCGCTCTAATTCGGTCGACTTTCAATCCGCTCGGGTTCTAATCTACGGCGGATTCTGCCAGTTTTGCTTTGAACCTGCTCACCGAGCTATATACCGAAGCGGTCGCCTGCGCGATGCTCTCCCAGGTTCGCTCACTGAACTGCATCGCCCGCACCCTTTCTTCCAAATGCTGCCGCAAACCCGGCTCCTGCCCCATGCGCAGAATCGCACCGGCCAGCGCCTCCGGATCTTCCGGGTCCACGAACAGGGCGCTTTCGCCGTCGCGAAGAAGCTCTTCGAAGACCGGCAATCGACTGGCGACGATGGCTTTTCCCAAGGAAAGCCCCGTGGCCAGCGCCCCGCTCGTTGTGATGGCCCGGTACGGATAGACGACCATCGCGGCAGCCCTGTACGCCGCAACCAGCTCCTCCGCCGAGCAGAACCGCAGATCGAAGCGCACATACCGCAGCTCCAGTTGCTGTGCCTGCGCCTGCAGTCTGGCCAGCAGCTGGGGATCGCCCGTACCCAGGACCACCAGGCAAAACTGGCCTGCAGCTTCCCTCTCCACGCGCTGCCAGGCACTCAGCAGCAGGTCAACACCCTTGTACGGGAAGATGATTCCCTGCCAGAGCACCATCGTCTGGCCCGCGCGCACCCCCAGGGCCTCTCGAAGAGGCTCCGGTTCAGAGGCCGGCAGATCGAAGAAGAACGGCCCGTGCGGGATGACGGCGATTCGCTCGGGTGCAATCCCGAACTCTCCTTCCAGCCGTGTCTTGATGTGCGGCGAGTGGCAGATCAGCGCATCGGCCCGCGCATACAGCCGTGCGTAGGCCGCCCGGTGCGCCTCGCCCGTGTCGTGCGGCAGCAGATCGTGGACGGTCAGCACAAACGGCACGCCGCGTCGTTGGCAAAACCCGACGAACCACGCATCCAGCGGAAACCGTGACAACAGCAGCGGCAGATATTGCACGTGCAGCACCTGTGGCGGCTGAAGCAGCACCCGAACCGCCAGACCCAGCAGGTTCAGCACACCCTCGGCTAACTTCAGGATTCTCCGCGCCGTCCGAGGCAGGTTCAGGTGCCCGACCAGGTCCATCGCCCCGGGCTGCAGGCGGAGGCCGCAGCGGTCAAAGCAGCCCCGATCGAGATAGTAGGTGATCGAGGCCACCTGCACCTCCACGCCCTCGCTCCGGAGCGCCCGCGAGAGGTAGGCCGTGTAGTACGGCACCGTAGCCCAAAGGTCCAGCATCAGCACCCGCACAGGCTTCGGCGAATGACGCTCGGCGTCAAGAAGACCGACGGAAGAAGGGGAGCTACCCACGCCGTTGCTGCCCCGCCGCGCGCACGTGCCCCCCGGCCTGCACCGCGAGCGCCTCCCGGTAGACCTCAAGGTAATCCGCTGTCATGCGTTCCGCGGAGAACTCCGCAGCCACCCTCTGCTGCCCCGCTCGCCCAAAGCGCGCGCGCAACTCCGGCGCGGCAACCAGGCAAGCGATCGCCTCGGCCAGCGCCTCCGGTGATTCCGGCTCAACCAGAACTCCGGTCACCTCTGGTACGACCACCTCCGGCACCGCGCCGACCCGTGTCGCCACGACAGGTAATCCGCTCGCCACGCCTTCCAGCAGCGCCACCGGCAGGCCCTCCTGTCGCGACGCCGAAACCAGGATGTCCAATCCGGCGTAAAACCCAGGCATATTGTTCTGGCTCCCCGCCAATGTAAACCTTTGCGCGAGATCCAACGCGCGGAGTGCGGCCTCCAGGGCCGGCCGCTCCGGGCCTTCCCCGGCCACCTCGAACCGCAGCTCCGGGTACCGCCGTAGAACAATTGCGGCAGCCTGCAAAAAGACATCTACACCCTTCTCCGGCGCCAGCCGCCCAACCAAGCCGACCTGCAGCGGCCCCCCTTTGGCCTGACGAACCTCCCGCTGCCGGCCCGCCGCCGCGAACGCCTCCATCGCAACGCCGTTTCGGATCAGCCGCACACGGCTCTCCGGCACCTTCGCCGCGGACAGCCGCGCCTGCACCTCCGCCGATACCGCCACAACGCCATCAAACCGCCGCAAAACCTGGCGATCCAGCGCACCATACGACCGCACTGCCAGGTCGTTGTCATACCAGGTGTGGCAGGTGGAGACCAGCGCCGGCCTCTTCGCCTTCCAGGCAAAGGCAGAGTAGATATCGGCCTTATACCCATGCGCGTGAAGCACATCGACGCCCTCCGCCAACCCACGCAGCCGCGCCCCCACACGGAGGTCCAACTGACCCCGGCAAGGCAACAGCTGCACCAGCCGAGGATCGATCCCGGAGGCCGTCGCTGCCTCGTACAACGCCGGCCGGGGCTGATCCGGGTTGCCGAAGACTGCCAAAGCACAATCATGCTCGGCGGTGGCGTTCAACTCCCTCATCAGGCTCAGGATCACGGCCTCCGCGCCGTACATGCCGCCACTGCTGATCACGTGCAGGATCCTCATGGCTTGCCCTGCGCGCTCATGGCTTGCCCTGCGCACTCACTGACTCGCCCGGCTCGGCCTCCTGGCGGTTGGCAAGCGCCCAGGCCCTCGCGTACAGGCGATCCCCCAAAAGCGACTTCGCTATACCTTTTACGCAGTCCGACCGCTGCTGCTTGGCCAAAGCACCCGTCCCTGTATCCAAAATCTCTTCCAGCCACGCCGCCGTCGTGCCGCTTCGCAGGTTCAAGCGACCGATGGTTCTCTCTCCAGCGATCACACCAGCCACTGCGGAGGCCTTCGGTTCGGAGCTGAACACCGCCCGGTAGCCGGCCTCACGGCAGGCTCGCAATACCCGCCCGTTGAACCTGCCTCCCGGCAGCGACATGGTCTCGATCGGAGCCCCCAATGCGTCCTCCAACCGCGCTTTTGCATCGACCAGCTCAACCCGCAGCTCCGCATCCGAGCACGCCGTCAGCAGCTTGTGGCTCCACCCGTGCGCGCCCACCGCCATCCCCGCCTCGTGCAGCGCGCGCAGCTCCGCGTCGGCCATGAAACCGGCCCGCTGCCCCGTCCATCCGGCGGTGATGAAAAAGTGTGCACGCAGGCCAGCCTTTTGCAGCAGCGGCAAGGCGTAGCGCCAGTCCGAAAGATTCCCGTCATCGAATGAAATCTCCGGTCGCAGCCGTCCGCTTCGTTCCCCTGACTGCATCGCCGCATACAGCCGCAGATGCCCCTCGAACTCCGCGCAGGAGACCACGTACGAGTACTGGCTCGGCTCCGGTCGCAGTTCGTGGTACAGGAAGTAAAGTCGTTGCATGAGAGCAGGTCCAGACCGCGTTCAGGCGCCGGGGACAGCACCCTCCGGCGTGGAGGTAGACGCCCTACAATCTTCGGCTTCAACCAGCTCGAATAGCTGCCGCGTCGGAGCATACAGCCAGGCGATGCGCCGCCCACCGAAGGCCACCGCCGGCGAAGGTCCGCTGATTACCATGCAGCCCCCCCGTTTCACATGCACCAGGGCTCCGTCCAGGTCCGTTGTTTCAAAGCAAAAATGGTAGGCGCCGATGTCCTTGGCCAGCATGGCGCGAATGGGCGCATCCTCGGTCAAAGGAGCAATCAGCTCGATCTCCGCCGCATCCGCCAAATCTTGCCGCAGAAAGCTGACAGTCACCCGTTGAATCGGATCATCGAACGGGCCTGAGACGGTCTTGTACCCGAACAGCTTTTCCAGCGTCTGCGCTGCTTTCTCAAGCTTTGGCACCGCCACTCCCACATGTAGGAGCCGGAAACCGAAGCGCTCCGCTACGGAGTCCGGCCCCGCCGGAAGGGCAGCGCCGCCGTTGCCCTCAGTTTCCACCAAGGTTCACTCCCTTGGCCTCGAGCGCCTCACACAGCTTGCGCACGGAGGTGAGCTCAGGAATTGCCCCGGGGTCGAACTGCACGCCGTATTCGCCCTCCAGGGCAAGAATTAGCTGCAGGTGTCGGAACGAATCCCACGACTCAACGCTCGTGGCGCTCAGTTCAGGGGTCACCTTCGCCGGCTCGATCTCCAGGATGTCAGCAAGGGTGTCACGCAATGTGTTCGGCAGCGATTGGCTCACGGTCTAGGGTTTCCTCCGTTGTGTGTTGCTGTTGAATCCAGCTGGGGACCGGCAGTGAATCGTCCCGCAGAGTCAGACCATACCGCACGATCCTATCGTCCTCCCCCGGCGCGGGCTCAAGCGAAAAGCCGTGGTCGGCGTAGAAATTGGCGCAAAGCGCATTTTTCGCGCTCGGCACGTACTCGCCCAGCAGCCGGCGTACTCCGGCCTTGCGAGCCAGCGACGCGATCTCCGCCAGCATCGCCGCTTCAATGCCGCGGCCGATTACCCGGCAGGAAAGCAGAAACGAATCGATGCACCAGGCAGCCTCGCCGGGCCCCGCCTTTACAAGCGCCAGGCCCACAACCCCGGCGTCGCCGAATCGATCGCGTACCCGCACGGCGAGCGCGACGCCATCCGCGGCAAACTGTTGCACCTCGGCGGCTCCGTGCCGGCGCGTCGTCAAGTTAAATTGATTGGTCTTGCCGAGCAGCTGCACGGCTCGCGTCAGAGGCGCCTCGGCCACCGGCAACACGGTGCAGACAATCCCCAGCGAGGCCAGGAACTCCTCGCGGCTCCCGGCGTGGCTCGCCAGCTGCGAGCGCTTCGCCTGCGCCCTGTACTCCTCCGTGCGCTGCGCGTCCGCTTTGGTGACCGCCAGCGTATCGAAGAACGGCTCAGCCGCCAATAGCTCGACATAGCGCCACGGTTGATCGGCCGGAAGGCACACCGTGGCCACCTCCGGCAGCTGCTGGCGCATCGCCTCGCACTCCACCGGATGGTCATCGACAAACACGAAAGAATCCAGGCCTAGCGACAACTCAACAGCCAGCTCACGCAGCGCGTCCGTCTTGTCGGACCAGCCGATCTTCCGTGCGGCAAAGTCGTCCAGGGTCAGTAAAAGGTCTGGCGCTCGTTTCGCAAAGGCCTCCTCCACATCCCCAGGGTTGTTCTTCGATACCGCCACCAGCAGGATCCCCCGCGCGGCCAGCTGCTTCAGATAACGCTGGTAGGCCTGGAAGCAGCTCCCCGGAAAAGCCGTGCCGGTTGCGATCCCCGCCCATCCCTCTTCGCCCAGCACACCGCCCCACAGGGTGTTGTCCAGATCCGTGCAAAGCACCTTGCGCGGCGCTCGGTACAGCGCCGCCGCCGAACGCACCAATGCACGTGCATACACCCCCTGCGCGGCCGTGGAGACGGCCAGTCGCGTCGCCAGAAACAGGCGGTTGTCGCGCCAGGCGCCCCGGCCAAATCGCGCCGCCACCCGATCCACGTCAAAAAAAACGCAGTCCGGCAGCTCCCGGCACAGGCCGGCCAATCGTCCGTTTAGCTCCGCCACAGCCCGCGGCAAGCTCGCCGTCAGATTGGCATCGGCTACGTCGCCGGTTGAAGTAAGGTCAGGGGCCTCAAAACCCTGCCACACCACGCGCGCTTTGGAAAAGCGCCGCAAGCCTCGCAGCAGCTGTTCCAGGAGGCTGAAAGCGGCAGCAACCGCCTCATCCACGCCCTGGCCCGAGCCCGCTGCGCTCCGCTGTACAAGGTCAGCAGCGATATCGTCCAGATCCAGAACCACAAGCACAAGATCGGGATCGTACTGCGCCAGCGCGCCGGCCGGGTTGGTCGGATCGTCCAGGTAGGAACCGTACTCGCCCAGCTGTAACTCCAGCCATAGCCCCTGCAGCGCCGCCTCCACCCGAAGCATCGGCAACATCGGCTCCAGGGTCACGGATCGCACCACAAAGGTCCGCAACCGGCGCAAACTCCCTGCCGTGGTGAGCGCCTCGGCCACCCGTGTCAGGGCGGAAAGGCAAAAACTCGCATCAGCGCCGGGTTTGTGCGTCTCCCGCAACAAAAGTCCGACGGCGGAGAGAGCGGCCGCGGCCTTGCCCTCCCCTGTCAATTGGGTGATGCGCTCCCGCATCTCGCTGCGTTGCATTTCAGTCAGCATGGGCCAGCGTCCTTTCCGTTGCGGGCGGTGCCGCCGATGGTGCAACGGCCACTGCAGCCGGCCGGGGCCGCATCACAATCCGGCCCGGCACACCCATCACGGTCGCTCCTTCCGGCACATTGGTCATCACCAGTGTGTTCGCGGCGATCTTCGCCCCACTTCCCACCTTGATCTTGCCCACAACCGTCGCCCCGGTCCCGACATACACATCGTCGCCCAGCACCGGCAACCCCTTGCGCCCCATTGCGGAAGCCCCGATCGTCACCCGGTGCGCCAGATCGCAGTTCCGGCCCAGAACGGCGCCGGGATTGATGTGCACTCCGCCGATATGCCCGATGTACAGACCACCGCCAATCTCCGCCTGCGGGTCGATGTCCATCTCCATGAACACTACACAGAAGAACGTGAAGACAAACGACACGATCTTGAGCGGAAGGCGCAGCAACGCGTTGGGCTTCTCCACGTGAACCCAGTGGCCCAACCGGTAACACGCGATCGACCAGACCGCAGGGTTCAGCCACAGGCCTTTGCCCGCGTATCCCCGCTCCCGGTACCGCGCCATGTCCTCCCCAAAGCGACTCATGCGTTCCTCCCAGGGTACAGTGTCAGGGCTAGTGTAGAAGTCACACAAAGGTTTCACTGACGAGGGACTTTGTCTCAGTTCATGCTGGAGAGCGGGTAATTTGACCCTTTCGGGGGAGACCGCAAGATCCAGGACAGTCCACGAACGGCGCTGACTGTACGCTGACTGAAGGAAGGAGCAGCAACAAAGTGCCGGAGTTCCTCAAGCTTGACGTCGTGATCCCCACCTACAACCGCAGCCGTCTGCTTTCTCTCGCGCTGGACAGCCTTCTGAGAGCACCGGTTCCGCCGGGCCTCCAGGTCCGCCTCTACGTCGCTGACAATAACAGCACGGACGACACCCGGGCACTCGTTGAAGGAAAACGAAAGATCGCCTCGCTCCCGATCGTCTATGTTCTGGCGACCCTGCAGGGGTCCTCCGCGGCAAGAAACGCCGGGATCCTGGCCGGCGCGGGCGACGTGGTCGCCTTTATCGATGACGACGAGGAAATCGACAGCGAATGGTACCGCGTCCTGCTGCGCGAGTTTGTCTCCCCGGAGGTTTTCTTCATCGGCGGCCCCTATTTGCCAAATTGGACCTGCGCCGCCCCCCACTGGATGCCGGCCGGGTACAATGCCGTGATCGGGGCCGTCCCCCCCAAGCCGCGCGCGGTGATTGACGATTCCTTTGGGGGCAATCTCATGGGCGGCAACTGCGCCCTGCGCCGGTCCGTCTTCGAGCGCGTGGGCATGTACGACCCCTACCTCGGACGCAGCGACAAGGGTCTTCTCTCGGACGAAGATGCGGAGTTTTTCGGCCGTGTGCGCCGGGCCGGCCTGCAAGGCCTCTATGTCCCGGATCTGGCGATTCACCACTACATCGCGCCGGAACGGCTCACCAAGCAGTATTACCGCCGCTGGGTCTACTGGAGAGCCGTCTCACTGGGTTCGCAGGCACGCCAGGCGCCCGAGCCGGTTCGGCAGCTTGGCGGCGTTCCCCGCTACCGCATTGGCCGCGCGCTTCGCGGTCTGGTGGACTACCCTCGTCTCCGCTGGCTCAAGCGCAGTGCGGGCGAGGCCTTTTCCGGAGTTCTCGCCGTGTGTGAACTCGCCGGCTTCATCTATGGCCGTCACTTCGCTCGAATGGAATCCTTCTACCGCGAGAAGAAGGTCTAGCTCCTCAGCAAGCGGCCGCAGGCCCGACCCGTTCGCGATCTATCCAGCGATCTTTCAATGAGCTTTTCCATGAGCAGGAGCACCGACCCGGTTTTGCCAGAAGCTTCGAGCCGCCGGCAACACCCGGAGCCTGACCTCCTCGCGAAAGACGGCGGCCACCACCACCAGAAATACCGGCAACAGTGCAACCGTCTGCAGCAGAAACATCACAATCGGAGGCAGAGTCACAGCGGCCACCCCGTCTATTACTGCGGGCACTACAATTCCATGCGGCGGCATATAGGCGTTCAATAAATACGAAGCCACGCCAAACGGCACCACGCACAGCAGCATCGGCGCCCATACCTTGAAGATCACGGCCCAGGGACTGAAGTCCAGCATCTTGCCGATGTACCGCGGCCACATGACCACCTGAAAGAACAGACTCGGCAGCAACGTGCCAACGGCCACGCCGTTGATTCCGATGAAGTGCACCAACGTGACACTCAGCACCAAGTTGGATACGCCTTCGATCACGGCCCACCTTGCCGTCACCTTGTGCCGCTCCGTGCCGAAGGCGATCGCAAAGGCTGTATTATTGGCCTGCGAAAAGATCAGTGCCACGGCAAGGATGATCAGCACGGTTCCCGACCGTTGGCTGTACTGCGGTCCTATCCAGAGGCCGATGAACGTTCGCCCCCGCACCAGCAGCGTCGTGATAACCGGCAACGACAGCGCCATGATCGCCCGTGTACCGATCTGGTACAGGGACCGCAGCTTCGAGACGTCGCCGGCCGCCTCGTAGGTGCTCGCTGCGGGCACAAAGCTCATGGTCATTGCACCGGTAAGCTGATCCGTGTACCGGCAGAGCGCGTTGCCGATTGAATAGAACGCGACAGCCGACGTGGAAATGAAGCCCCCGACGACCAAATTGTCCGTCTGGTATACCAGCTGAATAGCCACCGACGTCATAAAGGCGTACACACTGTAGGACCACAGCGCGCGCAGAATCTCACGGTCCGGCCGCTTCCACAGCAGCTGCAGCTGCGGATAGAGCCGTCGCGCCATGTTCACCAGCACCACGTTGCCCAGCAGAGCCGCCGCCAGCTCGCACAGGGCAATGGCCACGATGCCATACCCGTGCCGCAGTACAAACACGACACCTGTCACCCGGATAACCAGCTGCAGCAGCGTGACACGGGTCTGCAGATCGTAGCGGTTCAAGGCGGAGATCACCCCGCCGAACACACCCATCGACATCGTAATCGCCAGATTCAGCCCGATGATCATCACCGCCCAGCGCGCATCGATGGCCAGCCGCGCAGGCACCTTGAAGAACAGCGGAAACACGTACGCCAGAACCGCCGAAGCCAGCAGAATCACGCCACTGATCTGCAGCCGCACCCAAAGCGCCGCGGAGAGCGCCTCGGAGGCCCCCTGGTGATCGCCCTTGGTGTGCCCTTTGGAGACAAAGCGCAGCACGGAGCTGCGCATACCCAGATCGAGCAACCCCAGGTACCCGATCGACGAGATGGCCAGCACCCAGATGCCGTACGCTTCGTTCCCGAGCCGATGGACGATAAAAGGCGATAGAAAAAAGCCGACGCCCATGTTGGCGGCGGTGGCAAGCCAGTTGGAAAAGACGTTGCGCGCGATGTGACGGAACCGAAGCTGCAAGCCTTCTCCCCTTCTTTCTCTATCGACAACCCAAAGCTGCTTCGACTCACGACATGGGCTCATGGCAGGGAATCCCGAGCCGTTGCGCAGCGGTTGTTAGTGCTGTTGCGCAGCCGTCGTCAGTATAGTGGCACCGCTGGACGCGGGCAGTCCTTCCTCGGTCGCCGGCCTAACACGGAAGTGCACCTCCTCCTGCGCTATCATCAGGTCTCGTCAGATCTGGCTAGAGGGCTTTTGGGGCAAAAAGCCCCAGCCCTGGACCAGTCTCTGACTCGTGGACGAAACAGCCCCATGCAGCTTCTTTTCTGGATCTCGGTCGCTGGCATCCTCTACACCTACGCCGGTTATCCCATCCTTTTACGGCTCTTCGGCACCAGGAAGCCCATCGTTCAGGGCCCTTACACACCGACGGTTTCCATCATTCTCGCCGCAAAGAACGAAGCAGCCAACCTGCCGCGGAAGCTGGCTTCCCTTCGCGCCTTGCACTACCCGCCTGATCGTATCGAAATCGTGATCGCCTCGGACGGCTCCACAGACGCCACGGAACAGATCCTCCAGCAGGCTCCGGACGTCGTTCCCGTCGTCCTATACCCGTCCGTGGGTAAGGCGGAGGCCGTCAACCAGGCCGTACGGCGTGCCACCGGCGAGGTGCTGGTCTGTCTCGATGTGAGACAGACCCTTGATCCCGACGCCGTCCAGCAACTCGTACGCTGCCTCGCGGACCCGGACGTCGGCGCCGTCAGCGGCGAACTATTGCTCGAAGATGCCACCGGTGCCCCTTCATCTGACGGTCTCGGGATCTACTGGAAGATTGAAAAAATTACCCGCAAGCTCGAATCCGCAACCGGCTCAGTCGTCGGTGTGACCGGGGCGATCTACGCGATACGCCGTGAACTGTTTCGACCGATCCCCAAAGGCACCCTGCTGGATGACGTCCTGATCCCCATGCAGGTCGCCCGCGCCGGCAAGCGCGTCATCTTCCACTCCGGCGCCATCGCCCGCGACCGTATCTTCGCCGATCGCGGCAAGGAGTTCGGCCGCAAGGTCCGCACCCTCACGGGCAACTACCAGATGCTGCAACTCGCTCCCTGGCTCCTCAGCGCGGCGAACCCACTGCTCTTTCGCCTAATCAGCCACAAGCTCCTGCGCCTGATGGTTCCGCTCTTCCTGGTCGTTCTGCTCCTCAGCTCGGCTTTGGCTCAGCCGCCGCTCTATGAACTCTTCTTTGCCCTGCAGGTGCTCTTCTATGTGTTGGCTGTAGTTGGCCTGCTGCGGCCCAAAGCCCGCCGGCGCCGCGCCGTGGGCATTCCGTATACCTTTTGCATGCTCAACGCGGCAGCGGCGATGGCGTTCTACAATTTCGTGGGAGGCCGCGCACGCTGGGCCTGATCGCCTAAGCTGCAGCACATCGCCATGGGAACGGGAATCGGCCATTACATCCCGCTGATCGCCTACCTGGGTTTCTGGGTGGTGAGCCTGCTTGCGATCTTCAAAAAGCCCGTCTGGGGCCTGTATTACATGATCCCGTTCCTGCCCTACCGGACTATGCGGGATCACTTTCTCGATTGGCCTCTCGGCGGCAATGTGCTGACGATCCTTGTGCTGGCCACGCTGCTCGGCGCCGTGATACGGGGTAAACGCCTGCCGAAAAATCGCATGTACCTCATCTGGCTGATCTTCGGCCTCTACCTGTATCTTTCCATGTGGATGGGATCGGCCTTGACCGCGGCGCCCGCGCCTCTCTGGCTCGGACAGGCCAACTTCGATGCATGGAAAGACTACATGCTGATGCCGCTGATCTTTGCGGCAGCCGGGCTCACCCTCGAAGACCGCAAATCCATCCGCATCGCCATCATGCTGACAGCGTTCGCTGTCGTCATGATCGACCGCAGCTCCCTGATGGAAAGCCTCTCCCACAGTTGGACCAGCTTCAACGAAGATAAGCGCAGCGGCGGCCCCCTAGGTTACGGTTCCAACCAGACCGCTGCCTTCCTGGCGCAGTTCGCTCTGTTCTTCTGGGGGTTCTCCCGCTTTCTGAAGCGCAAAAAGCTGCTCCTCATCAGCTACGGCATCATCGGCTTCACGCTGCTCGCCACCATGTATTGCTTTTCGCGCGGCGCCTATCTTGCCGTCATCGTCAGCGTGATCGTTCTTGGCATTGTGAAGGATCGCAAGCTGCTCATCCTAGCCGCGGTCTTTCTCTTCACCTGGCAGGCCATCGTGCCCACGGCCGTGACCGAGCGGGTCAACATGACCCACACCGAAGACGGCCAACTCGAAGCCTCCGCGCAGGAACGGGTCGACCTCTGGACCGATGCGGAACAGACCTTCATCCACTACCCGCTCCTCGGCACCGGCTTTGCCACCTTTATGTACGGCGAACACGTCGCCAACTTGAAGGACACGCACAACTGGTACGTCAAGGTCGTGGTCGAAACCGGCATCGTGGGTCTGATCATCGCTCTCTTTCTTCTGCAGGCGATGTTCGGTCTCAGCATCAGCCTCTTCCGGCGCGGCGGCGATCCCATGTACCGTGGTTTCGGGCTGGGCCTGCTCGTCTGCTGCTGTTCTCTCGCCGTGACCAACTTCTTCGGCGACCGTTGGACCTATATCGAAATCAACGGGCTTTTGTGGGTCCTGATGGGTGCGGCCACACGCGCGGACCAATTGGCCCGCGAAGCCCTCCCCACGGAAGCCTCGCCCACCACCCTCGACATGCCGGCACAGTACATCTATGCCGGCTGACTCCCAACCCGCCAACAGCGCGGGCCATCTGCATTTGCTTTCCAACGGTATCGCGCAGCCGCCCGATCTCGCGCTCCCGCACGTATTGCTGGTCGTCGACGGCTTCCCCCGCTCCCTCGGCGGAGGAGAGCGCGTCGTCCTGCGACTCGGCGCGCTGCTGCCGGCCTACGGTTTCCGCGCCTCCATCCTCACCTTCTCCCTCGACCCGCAGGGCAGCTTCCAGCCCGAAGCGAGCCCCTGCCCCCTGTACCTGCTGCCCCTCACCAAGACCTACAACCTGGAGGCCTGGCGTGGCGCCCTCGCCTTATGCCGACTCATTCGCCGCGAACAGATCCAGATTGTGCAGACTTTCTTTGAGAGCTCCGACCTGTGGGCAGGGCTGGTCACCCGACTGCTCACACCGGCGAGGCTGATCTGGAGTCGGCGCGACATGGGCATCCTGCGCGGCCGCAAGCATGCCGCCGCCTATCGCCTGCTCCGTCACCTGCCTCACGGTGTTCACGCGGTTTCAGAGCAGGTACGCTCCCACGCCATGGAGGTCGACGGCATCCCGCCGGAGCGCATCGTGACCATTCACAACGGCCTTGATCTCGAAAGCCTGGATCTCGAAGGCCTGGATCCTGAAGGCCTGGATCTCGAAGGCCCGGAGCAAACGCCCGCGGACACACCCGCCAAACCTCTCGTCGTGCTCACGATCGGCAACATCCGCCGCGTGAAAGGTCACGATGTCTTCGTGAGGGCAGCCGCGCTCGTCCACGCAAAACTGCCAGATGTCCGCTTTTACGTCGCCGGCGATGTCCTCGAGCCCCCCTTTTTTGAGGAGCTTCAGTCTCTGGTAATCTCCCTCGGATTGCAGGATACCTTTCACTTTCTTGGCGGGGTGAGCAATCTTCCGCTCCAGCTAAACGCTGCCGACGTGTTCGTCCTGCCCTCGCGCAGTGAAGGCTTTTCAAACTCCCTTATCGAGGCCATGGCCTGCGGACTGCCCGTCATTGCGACACAGGTCGGCGGCAATGCGGAGGCGGTAGAACAGGACAAAACAGGAATCATCGTTGCTTCCGAAGATTACGTAGCACTCGCCGCCGCGATGTTTTCCCTCTTGTTGTCACCGGAGAAACGCCGCCTTTTGGGAGTTTGCGCCCGAGAACGGGCGAAAAGCGTCTTCTCCGCCGAGGCCATGATGCGGAAGATAAGTTACTCGTATAAGGATGTGCTGAGGCCAAGATAGGTCACACTTCGTGGTTACCAAAGATAAACAGAATTATGTTGCCTACCACTTTGGTTGGGGTATGATCAAACCGTTCGCAACAGGGACACTAGTAGGGGATGCAGGGCACTGTATATACAGGTGCTCCTAAGCGAACCGAGGAGAAGGTCTTCACCCGGATCTGCAATTACCGGGAGTTCGGTCCACCCGCTGCGGCGGCACTTAAAGGAGCTTTATGAACAACTTTGCTAAATTTGCTGCTCTCGGTGCGGTTCTCGCCGCGTCGGCGCCTCTTGCGTTTGCTACCCCGATCAATGGTCAAATCACCATCACGGGCAACGACACCTTTAATACCTCTTCCATCAGCTTCGTGCCGGGTACCGGCCAGGTTGGCACAGCCACGGACGATCTGTCCATGTTCACGCTAAACAATCCCGTGGCCACGGTGAGCGGTTTTAACTATGCCCCGGCAACCCTAACGACCCCGATTCGGGTGTTCACCTCCACCGAGGCCGGCAGCACTCTGTCCTACTACCTGAACTCGATCAGCTTCAGCTCCGATCAATCGTTCGGTAATAACATCAGCAATCTCACGATCATCGGTACGGGCTACTTTACGCTTACCGGCTTCGACCAGACCGCCGCAACCTTCGACCTCAACAGTCAAAGCGGCATCTCGCCGACAATCAGCTTTTCGGATACCAACTTCGCCGTGGCTGCCACTCCCGAGCCGAACAGCCTCCTGCTGATGGGCACCGGCCTGCTCGGTGCTGCAGGCTTGCTTGTATCGCGTCGCCGCAACGCCTCCAATATCGCGTAGTGGGTTTACCGTTTCACATGAAAGCCGGCCCTCGGGCCGGCTTTCATGTGTCCGGGAGGTTGTCTCCGGCCTTCAGCCCCTCAACTGACAAGACGTTTTCGCAACAACTCTCCCCCGTATCCCGAGCTTCTCCTTCGCGTCACGCACCTCAGCTAGAACAGAAGAAAGGACCGGCTCGCAGGCCAGCCCTTATCTGGTACGATGCGATGCCCGACCGCGCGCCGGAGGTTATCCAGCGGCGCGTATGGGTGGTCGTCAAGCTCTTTCTTCAGCCAAGCTGACCCAATGCGGTATTGGCGTCCTTGCCCATCTGGGTAGCCGGAGCGAGCTCAGCTGCCTTCTTCAGCTGCGTCGCCGCATCCGCCTTGTTGCCCAGTTTGCTGTAGGTCATCCCAAGATGGTAATGAATCGATGCGTTTGCTGGCTCAAGCTTGGCGGCATCCTCCAGCAGATCCCTTGCCAGCGAGTACGTTCCCTTGTGGTAATAGACCCACGCCAATGTATCGGCCGTATCCGGGGAGTTCGGCAGCAAGCGGCGTGCTGTCTCTGCATAACTCAGCGCCACGTCTGAGTTCCCATTTGTTTCCACCATGAGATACGCCAGATTATTCGCAGCCACCGCCTGCGAAGGGTCGAGCTGCAGCGCCTTTTTGTCGTAATCGATCGCTTTGTTCAGGTCGCCCTTCGTCTCTTCCAGGGTACCGAGCAACATTGCCGCCCGTGCGTCGTCCGGGTGCGCGGTAAACCACTGCTGCCAGGTAGAGATGGCGCCATCCGTATTCCCCTGCGCCACCTGCGCCTGCGCGTACACCTGCATGGCCGGTTGGTAAGACTTATTGATCGCAAGCGCCTTCTGTGCACTGTCCTGCGCCGCCGGGAAGTTTTTCAGCTGCAGCTGCAACGCACTGAGATCGGCATAGAGTGCCGGATTGTTGGGCGACTTCGCGATCTGCGCCTGGATCAGCGCCATCGCCTTCTCAGGCTGTTTCTCCTGCAAATCCGCCGAGACCAGGAGGTTCAGCGCCGTCATTTGGTTGGGGTCCCGCGTAAGCACCTGTTCCAGCTGCGCTCTGCCCTCGGCAGTCTTCTTCTGCGCAAGGCGCAGTTCACCCATGTCCAACAAGGCCGTTTCGTTGTTGGGATCTTTCTTCAACGCCGTCTCAAAGTCGTCGTTGGCCTGGTCGAGCTGCTGCTGCTTTGCCTCCGAGGCGCCGCGCCAAAGGTAGCCTTCCGCTACGTCCGGGTGATAGGCGATGGTCTGCGTTGCCAACTGGCTCAGCTGCCCCATATCGGCGTGCGCGAAGGCGATCGCCGCCAGACCACGCGCCGCATCCAGGTTGCGCGGTTCCAGCCGAGCTGCCTCGCGCAGATTTGTCTCTGCGACGCCGGTCTTGCCCAGGTTAGCGGCCACCTGCGCAAGCATCAGCCGCAGCCTCACGTCATCCGGAGCGCCGCCCACCGCTTTCTGCAAGAGCGTAAACGCATCGTTTGCTTTGTCGTCGTGCAGCAGCAGATCGGCATTCAGGCGTTCCACCTGCGGTTTGTTGGCGGAGGTCTTGCTCACGTCCTTGAGCACATTCCGCGCCTGGTCGAATTTACCTTCCAGCAGCAGGACCTGCGCATATTCCGTGCCGATCGGGATGCTCTTGGAAAGGCTGCCGTGCAGGTTGGCAAAGGTACTCTCCGCCTGTCCGAGCTGATGGTTATGCCCGTAGTAACTCAGCAGCAGAGCCGACGGCTGATCCTTGTCCGGCATGTCTTTCGTCGCTTCTATCAGCGTCTGCTCGGCTTTGGCTTGGTTGTTTTCTTTCAGATACAACGCGGCCAGCAGGGCACGTGCCTGAAGATCGTCCGGTTTGGCCTGCACCGCGGCCTGCATCTGCTGCTCCGCACCGTTCAGGTCGCCCTTCTTCGCCAACACCTCGGCAAAGGCAATACGCGCCGACGGGTCCTTCGCGTTCAAGGAGATCGCCTGCTCCAGCTCCCCTTCACCGCTCTTGTCACTGCCCGGCGTGGTCGCCTGCAGGACACCGAGTGAGGTGTGGTAACTGCTGTTTTGCGGATCGAGCGAGATCGCCTTCTGAATGGTGGCCAGGGCCTGCGTCGTATCGCCCTGCTTTTGTGCCACATGCGAGAGCAGCGCATACGCGTCCGCATTGTTCGGCTGTGCGGCAAGAATGGTGTTTGCCTGCTCCTTGGCCCGGTCCGGCAGCCCACCGGCGAGCAGCATGTTGCCCAGATCAACGCGGGCGGGAATGTTAGCGGGATTCAGGCTCACCGTCCGTTGCAGCTCCTGGTAGGCCGCAATCATGGAGCCCAGCTGCATGTAGGTCTTTGCCAGCTCATAGTGCGCCGGAGCAAAGTTACGGTCCACCTTCAGCGCGTTCGAAAACTGAATGGTCGCTTCGCGGTACTTGCCCTCTTTTTCATAACGCTTGCCACTCTCAAGATACTTCTGTTTCTGGACGTTCGGGTCGTGCTTACAGCCGGCCAGGCTACAGATCGTGGTAAGTGTCAGGGCAGCGATGCGGAGCCGCTTCTGCTGTTCAGGGTGCATCAGAAACATACTTCCTGTTCTCTCTTTCAGATCTTCAGAGATGATGCTGTTGGACTGCAAAAAGCATTAATTGGGAACATACGCCGGAAGCAAGGGCGTCACATGCTTGGTGAACGTCAACAGGCGCGCGTGCGCCTCGGCGTTGCTTTCGTTGGGTGGAATGGCGGTGATTACCCGGACCAGCGCGGCATCGGTGCGGCCCAGACGAATGGAATCGATCAGCATATGTGCCTTGGCCGAGTAATCGCTCGCAATGCTGTTGCCATGGGTCTGGTACCAGTACAAGACCTCTTGCTTAAACCGTCCGTCAGAGATGATGTAATCGCCAACCTTGTAGTCCTTACCCGTCTCATCTGTAAAGTTTGTTACACCGGAAGATAGAAATGTCCAGCCGGATCCCGGCAAGCAATTTTGCGGCGAATGGATCGCCTGCCCCGTCCGCTGCGTGGGAAAATAGGCGATGAACAGCTGTACCGCAGGCACCGCGCTCGCGCCGGCGGCGGCCGTAGCCGCCGTCGACTTCCCGGCGCCGTCGAACGTGTATACCCGGTTCAGGAAGTCTCCCTTGCCCAGGATCTCCAGCGTCTCCGCGCTGATGGGAATGTCCTGTCCGACCCAATGACCGAAGATGTCCGGCACCCCATTCAGGGGAGCGCTGGGCGGCACACGATCGACATCGCCCCGCGCGTGCAACAGAAACATCGTCGCGATCAGCAGAACAAAGACTGACCAGAACTGGGGCGACTTCATGGGGTTATCGCCTCCCGGTGCTTCGTGCCGATCTGCAAAAGCTGGTGGACCGCGTACAACAAGGTAAGCGAGACAAGAAACATCAGCCACCCGGAAAATTCGTGAAAGAATCCGACGGCCTTATCCGGATTCCAGTACTGCACGCACAAACCCGTTCCCACGATCCGCGCCACATTCGCGGCAACGGCGATCGGGATGCTTGAAAGTGCCAGAATCACGCGCTTCCGTGGACTTTTCTCCAGCAGATAGCCGTAGATGACCGCCAGCGTGAAGAGGCTCAGCAAGGAGCGAATGCCGCTGCAGGCCTCGGCCACCTCCAGCTGCATCGTCGGCAGCTGAATCACGTTGCCGTCCTGCAGGACCGGCACTCCCAGCATAGGCAGCACCATGCTGGAGAGACGGGAGGCGAAGAGCTGCAGCGGAAAGGTGATCTTGTTGAAGATCAGCGTCGGCAGCGGGATCGCCAAGACCAGAACGAAGAGGCTGAACCGGACCTGCCGCAGCATGGGCAGGCCCGACAACGTCCACACGATGCCGCACACCAGGATCACAAACGAGATGCGAGAGAAGAAGAGATCGGCTCCGAACACACCGACCAGCAGGAAGAAGAGTCCAACCAGCACGACCGGCAAGCCTGCCCAACTGGGCCGTACAGGGGTGCTCGCCAGCGCCGTGCGCTTGTCCCACAGGATGTAGGCGACAAAGAATGGAATGAGAAAACCGTGGGAAAAGTCCGGCAGCTCATACCAATCGGTTACCAGCTTGACGCCGATGCTGCGGTACAGAACCGCCACCAGCAGGGCGAGCAGGGCTACCATCAGGTAGGTCTGGCTCAGGTCCATTCGTCCTGGAACGCCGCCACCCGCGTCGTCCGAATTCCCGGTGCGAACCATCGGCATGGACGCCGCTGATGCCGCGGAGTAGTCCGTCGTCGCTGTTTGAGAGAAGAGGCGCACGAGTTCCCTACCACCATACAGGGCTTTAATTAAAACTTCTCTGGTCCTTTAGAGGAATTTGTCCACCATTCCGTGTTCAAGAGAATGGGCGCACAAAGGCCCTCGACGATGGCCTTCACTCTTGCTTCGAGCTTCGCGGCAAGAGACACTGATATCACGTCGTCATAGGCAAGAACGCGGGCAGCTTACCGTTCGCAACAGGAGTGGCCCGCTCACGGGATGGTATGAAATTACGTCTGTTCACGGCAATGCTAATTTTGGCTGTACCCAGCCTTCCTCTTGCGGGCCTTCCTCTTACCGCTCATGCTGCGCGATTGGGCACGGCGCCGGTCACCAGGCAGACGGCCCAGACACCAGCGGCCCAGACACCGGCGGGCCAGACACCAGCGATCCGGACATCAACGACCCCGCCGGCGCGAGCGGATGCCGCCGCTCAGGCAGTGGCGCCCCCTTCCCCGCCGGCCGGTGCCAATGTCGCGCCAGATTACTCCATCGGGCCCAATGACTCGCTGGAGATCAACGTGTGGAAGGAGCCGACCCTCTCCGGACCGCAACCCGTGCGTCCTGACGGCATGATTTCGATGTCACTGATCGGCGATCTCCAAGCCGCCGGGCTCACACCCATGCAGCTGAGCACGGCTGTCGCCGCGCGCCTGAAGCAGTACATCAACAGTCCCCTGGTCACGGTGACGGTTCTTGCCGTCAACAGCAAAAAAATCTTCCTGCTGGGCGAGATCCTCAAACCAGGAGAGCTTCCCCTCTCGCCGGGTATGACACCCCTGCAGGCCATTGCCTCGTCCGGCGGTTTAACGGCCTACGCAAACTCCCGTCGCATCTACATCTTACGAACGGCCGGAGGAAAGACGCAGAAGATCGCTTTTGATTACAAAAAGGCGATCAAAGACGGTAACCTGCAAGGCGTTACTCTCGTTGCGGGAGATACGATCGTGGTCCCATGAAGAGATTCTCTAAATCCGTTCTATTTTCTTTGGTCGCCGTCACCACGCCGTCCCTGTTCTGCCGTGCTCAGTCGATCCCGGCTACCGTAGGCTCTGCCCCAACCATCGGCTCATCCCCCACGACCGGATTCGGCGCCAGGCCGCTCGCCGGCAGCTTCAACTACTCCGTTAATGCGTCGGAGCTCATCTCTTCCGGCTACTACGGCAGTGGGGTTGACCTCACCACCAACCTCTCCGGCACCGCGGTATACCAAACCAAAAGCAGCTCCCATCCGTTCAATCTTGTGTACACCGGCGGCGTTCTGTTCGAGAACTCCGGCCAGCCGACCACGAGCTATCAGAGCCTGTCCTTGTCCCAAAGCCTTCGCACCAAGAACTGGAATTTCAACGTGCAGGACTCCGTCAACTATCTTCCGGAAAGTCCCGTCTCCGGCCTCTCCGGCATTCCGGGCGTGGGAGATCTCGGCATCTCGCCGGTACCCATCGGACCCCAGGCCGGCATCGGCATTCTCACCACGTACGGTCCACGCGTCAGCAATACCATCACCGGATCTGCCAGCCGATTCATCACCCCACACCTCTCCGCGCAGGTAAGCGGCTACGAGGACGTGCAGGAGTTCATCGGCGATAACTCGGACCAGGGCTTGAACAACTCGGGAGAAGGCGGGTCCGCCGGTCTTACCTACCGTTTCGACCAGCGTGACAGCCTGTTCGGCAACTACAACTACTCGCGTTTCAGCTTTGGGACAGCCTACGGCACCTTCATTGCGCAGGGCGTCACCGTCGGCTACGCCCGCCAGTGGACCCGGCGCTTTTCCACCTCCGCTTACGTGGGGCCACAGTTTGAGTCCTCCAGTTCAGGCCTGTTTGCGTCCACAACCCAGATCGCCGCCGGCGCCAGCGCCTCCTATGTGAGCCGAAACACCTTCTACACCCTGAACTTCTCACGCGGCACCAACAATGGCTCCGGAGTCATCCCTGGCTCGTTCTCCAATCAGGTCAGCGCGGGCGTGTCACGTGTTTTTCTACGGGTCTACAACGTCGCCGGCAACCTCGGCTACTCGAAGGTGTCCTCGCTGCCGGGTTTTCAGGCGTTCGTGTTCTCCAGCCAGGGCGTGACCGCCAGCGGGCAGGTGGCGCGTGCTCTCAGCCGCCGCTTCTACGGGTACGCCTCCTATACCGTTGAGGAGCAATCCTTTGGGCAGAACATCGGCCCTGCAGCCAACGCGTTCAACGGCGTTTACCAGATCTTCGCGGTGGGGGTGAGCTACTCTCCGCGCAACTTCCTCTTCGGCAAATAGAAGGAGCAACTCAAGATGATCGGCCATCGCCCCCTCGTCCCGGAGGATTATCTCGGCATCCTCAAGCGTCGTTGGTGGATCATCCTGATCCCCCTGCTGATCCTGCCGATGGTCAGCTATGCCTTCAGCTACCTCATCCCGCCGCGCTACATGTCGCAGACGCTGGTCCTGATCGAAGGCCAGAAGGTCCCGGACAGCTATGTGCGCTCGGTCGTTTCAACCGATCTAGACAGCCGTCTTGCCTCCATGAAGGAGCAGATCCTCAGCCGTTCCCATCTGCAGCCGATCATCGAGCGCTATAACCTGTACGGCAGTCAGCACACCGATCTCGATGACCGCATTGACATGGTGCGCAAGGATATCGAGATCAAGCCCATCCATTCCGAGGTGGCTCACGCTGGCGGCCTGCCCGGCTTCTTCATCACCTTCAAGGCCGATGACGCACACACCGCCCAGCTCGTCTGCGGTGATATCACCTCTCTATTCCTGAATGAAAATCTGCGTCTGCGCGAGCAATCCGCCGAAGGCACCACCGACTTCATCAAAGGCCAGCTCAACGACGCCAAGCACAGCCTCGACGAACAGGACGCCAAACTCGCCGCCTTTGAACGCCAGTACATCGGCCGTCTGCCCGGCCAAGCAGCCTCGAACTCGGACATGCTTAGCAGCCTGAATACGCAGCTGGAGGCCGTCACTCAGCAGATTGCCCGCGCCGAGCAGGACAAGAGCTACATGCAGGCCATGCTCGCGCAGCAGGGCCAGGCCACGCCGCTTTCCAGCTCCAACGGCACAACAACCTACACCTCTGTTCCCAGCGCCGCGCAGCAGGAAGCCCAGAGCGAACTCCAGGTTTTGCAGGCCCAGGAAGCCGATCTATCGTCGCATTACACCAGTGACTACCCGGACGTGATTGCCATCCGCAAGAAGATCGCCGAGGCCAAGACACGGCTCGCGCAGGCGCCCAGAACCACGGTCAGCTCCGCTACCTCGCCCGTCATGGCGCCCAGCCGGGAGTCCGCCGGCGTGCAGCAGCTGCGCGCCCAGCTGCGTGCGGCCGATGTAGGCCTAGACGAGCGGCGCAAGCAGCAGGCGCAGATCCAGGCACAAATCGGCAACTACCAGGCTCGCGTGGAGTCCAGTCCCGCCGTCGAGGAGCAGTACAAGCAGCTAACCCGCGACTATCAAACAGCACAGGGTTTTTATGACGATCTCCTCGGCAAGATGAATCAGGCCAACATGGCGACCGACCTTGAAAAGCGGCAGCAGGGCGAGCAGTTCCGCATCATGGACGAAGCCAATCTGCCGGACGCACCGTTCTCTCCCAAACGCGGCCTCTTTCTCGGCAGTGGCGCCGCCTTCGGCCTGGCTCTGGGTCTCGCCATCGCTGGCCTGATTGAGTTCCGCGACACCACACTCCGGTCCGAGCGGGACGTTTGGCATTTCACCAAGCTTCCTACCCTCGGCATGGTGGGGTTCTCGCAACAGGCGCAGGATGCTCGACCGGGGGTGAAACGCCGCCTGCGCTTGCCATTCCGGCGCTCCAATCAGGTAGCAAGCGCCCAGGGCTAAGCCATGTATGAAAAGTATTTCGAACTGAAGCGGGATGCCTTCACCATCAATCCGGACCCCAGCTTCCTCTACATGATGCCGGAGACGCGGGAGGTGCTCGCCGCGCTCCAGTACGGCATCACGTCGCGTCGCGGCTTTATGGTGCTTACCGGCGAGGTGGGCACGGGCAAAACGACGCTGCTGCGCCGCACCCTCGACGCCCTTCATAAGACACGCGTCCATACCTCGTTTGTCTTCAATCCCCGGCTCGACGCCCTGGAGTTTCTCGAGTTCATCCTGAACGATTTCGGCCTGGTGCCCGCCCAGCGCACCAAGGCCTCCATGCTCATCCAGCTAAACCGCTGGCTGATTGAACGGTTCAGCCGAAAAGAAATCTGTGTCATCGTCGTCGACGAGGCGCAGCATCTCTCCACCGACATGCTCGAAGAAATCCGCCTGCTCACCAACCTTGAAACCTCCTCTGAAAAGCTTGTGCAGATTATCCTGTCCGGCCAGACGGAGCTCGAAGACAGACTCAAGCGGCCCGATGTCCGCCAGCTTCGGCAACGCATCGCGTTTTGGTGCCGAACGGCCTTGCTCGAACTTGCACAAACCAGGAGTTATATCGTGACCCGCCTGGAAATCGCAGGTACAAAAGAGGAAATTTTCGACCCCGCATCCGTGGAACTGATACACCAGGCGAGCGGCGGCATCCCACGCATCATCAACCTGATCTGTGAAAACTGTCTCCTCACCGCGTATGCCGAGCAGTCCAAAAGGGTTATACCGTCCATGGTTACAGCTGTGATACACGATCTAGGGATAGATGAGTCCGAGCAGTTCCCTTCATCCATTCTGGTTTCCAAGTGAACTGCCGGTTACCCATCCCCGGTATTGCCTGACAGATTAGGCGAGAGATCACCCACTATGAGCAAGATCTACGAAGCACTTTTGCGAGCTGAGTTGGAGCGGGCCACCAACGGGGATGCGCCTGCACCGTCGGAAGCCCTTTCCATGGACACTCTGCTTGCGCCGGCCGTGGAAAAACCCTTCCCGCAGCTCGAAAAGGAAAAGGAAGACGAGTTAATCCGCGAACATTTTGCGGGCGGTCTTGACTCCCCGGCTCCCGTCGTCAATCTCCACGGCGCGCTCGATCTTTCCCTCGTTCCTACCAGGATCTGGCGTCCTCTGGTTGCCGCTCTGCCCGCCCTTGCCGAGCACGGTGAGGGTGTCGAACAGTTCCGCATTTTGCGCTCCCGCATCGCCGAGTTTCGTGAGCAGGGTTCGGTGAAAACCGTGCTCGTCAGCAGCGGCCTCCCCGGGGAGGGAAAGAGCTTTGTGGCCGCGAATGTAGCGCTCGCCTTTGCCCGCCATAAGGGCAACCGTGTTCTGTTGATCGACGGCGACATGCGCCGCAGCTCCCTGCACCAGATTCTCGGGACGACCCCCGAACCCGGTTTGACCGAGTTTCTCTCCGGTGCCATGTCCCTCACCGAGGTCATGCAGCGGCCGCAGATCACGGGTGCCTCCAGCCTTCCTGCCGGCATGTCCTCCCTCGTCTTCATCGGTGGCGGCAGAGAAGGCGCCAAGGCCGGCGATCTGGCCGCTTCCAGCCGCTTCGGCGAGCTGATCGAGCAAGCCAAAAACACGTTCGACTGGATCCTCGTGGACTCCTCCCCTGCCAATCTTGTGTCCGATGCCGTGAATCTCTCCCATTCCTGCGATGGCGTTCTGCTCGTAGGCCGTGAAGGCGTCACCAAGTTCAAGACGGCGCAGCAGGCCCAGCTGCAATTCAAAACTTCGAATATTCTCGGCTTTGTTCTCAATGCTGTTCATAAGCTGCCGGCGAAATCTGATTACTACGGCAGCTACGAAGGCTATAAGGCGGAAGCCTACACCGGGACAACATAGAACGAATGCTTCGACTTTTAGGGGTTTACTACCCAACTCGCACAGTGATTTTGCTCCTTTGCGAAGCAATCATCGTCTGTGGCTGCTTTCTCATCGCGACGGTTGCTTTGGACGGCCCGGCCGACGCTTATCTCGCCCTGAACTACGAGCAGGGCTATTTGAAGATCGCCGGCATCACGGTCGCCAGCCTGATGCTGTCCTATTACTTCGATCTCTACGAGCCGCAGATCGTCTCCGCGCCGCTGGAGATCTACTTTCGTATTCTGCTGGTGCTGGGCTTCGACTGTTTTCTCCTCTCTGCGCTGATACTGTTCTTCCCTAGCGTCTCCATCACTCGCTACGTCTACCCCTTGGCATTCTTTCTGCTCACCCCCGCCTTGCTCTGCTGGCGCCGGCTGTATGAGTGGATTCTGGGCAAGCCGCTGCTGCGCGAGCGCGTCTACGTGTTAGGGGCCGGCAACTACGCCGGGGCTATCGTGAACGCCCTCCGCACCCGTCGCGAACTGGGCATGGAGGTCTCCGACTGGCAGGACATCTCTCAGCTCGATAAGCCCGCCCGCAAAAGAATTTGGATCGAGGAGCTGCAGAGGATCGCCGAGCGACAACCGGCCGTCCATCGCATCATTGTCGCCGTTGAGGACGCGCGGGACGAACTGCCGGTTCAGGAGCTGCTGAATCTTCGTTTCACCGGCATTGCCGTCGAAAGCGCGACCAATCTGCACGAACGCCTCTCCGGCAAGATCCAGCTGAACGGCATTCGTCCAAGCAATTTCCTCTACAGCGAAGGCTTTCGCATCAATCGCTCGCAACAAGTCATCCGGCAGATCGTGTCCATGATTGCCGCCACGCTCGGACTTCTGCTCTTTGTCCCTTTCTTCCCGATTGTGGTCCTTCTGATCCGCCTTACCTCCAAAGGACCCATCTTCTTTCGCCAGACGCGCGTGGGTCTCGGCGGCAAAAATTTCTCCGTCTATAAGTTCCGGTCGATGTTCACGGACGCCGAAGCCGGTGGAGCCAAGTGGGCGACCAAGAATGACCCGCGCGTCACAAAATTCGGCATGTTCATGCGCAAGACCCGCATCGATGAAATTCCGCAGCTCTGGAACGTCTTGCGCGGCGACATGGGCTTCGTCGGCCCGCGCCCGGAGCGGCCCGAATTCGTCCCGATGCTCAGCGCGGAGATGCCCTTCTACTACCTCCGGCACCTGATTCGTCCCGGCCTTACCGGATGGGCCCAGGTGCGCTTTGGCTACGGTGCGACGATGGCGGAGAACCGTGAAAAACTAGAGTACGACCTCTACTACGTCAAGCACATGTCACTCGGCCTCGACCTGCTGATCATGTTTGAGACCATCAAGACGATTCTAAGAAGACGCGGCGCACAGTAGTCTCAGCCTTCGCCCTCCTGTTGTCATCCCCGTCGGGATCTGCTGTCTGTTTCTCTTTTGCCCGTACTTCAACTACCTGTAAATCCGCTCCGGAGATTGCACCTGGCCTACAGACTGAAAAGGGACCATGTGGGTGAGGATCCCACAAAGCCCCTTTGCAGCTTGAACGGAATCCGCGACGTACGCAGCTTAAGCAGTCGCCTTAAGCAGTCGCCATTTGCTCCGCGACGGACGCGTACCAGGCGACCGTTCGCTCCAAGCCGCCGCGAAAACCCACCGTCGGTGCATAGCCCAGCTCCTGCCGCGCCCGCGTGATGTCAGCCTGCGAGTGCAGAATGTCGCCCGGCCGTGTGGACCCGTACACCGGTTTCTCGCGAAATTGCAGAATCTCCGCCAGACCGGCGTAAAGATCGTTCAACGTATGCGTCTCACCCGTACCCACATTGATCACACGACCCGTTGCCACCTGGCTCGGAGCCGTACAGGCGAGCAGGTTTGCCTGCACCGCATTGTCGACGTAGGTGAAATCGCGGCTCACCATGCCGTCGCCGTTGATGGTGGGCGTCTGGCCGGCGAGCATCTTGTAGATAAACTGCGCGATCACGCCCGAGTACGGCGAATCCGCCGCCTGCCGCGGTCCGAAAATGTTGAAGTACCGGAGGCAAACAGCCTCCATCCCGTACACCCGGCAAAAGGCTTGCAGGTAGTGCTCGCCGGTCAACTTCTGCACCGCGTACGGGGAGAGCGGCCGCGGCGTCATCTCCTCCTGCTTGGCCTGCCCCTCCTGGTCGCCGTAGGCGGAAGATGAGGCCGCGTACACGATCCGTTTCACACCCGCGTCCCGCGCCGCCAGCAACAGACAAAGCGTGCCGTTCACGTTGTTGTCATGCGTATTCAGCGGATCGCGCACTGAACGCGGCACGGAGGCCATCGCAGCCTGATGCAGAATGAAATCAACGCCTTGGCAAGCCGCCCGCATCGCCGCATCGTCACGTAAATCGGCTACTTCAAACTGAATCGAGGGCAGAATCTCGGTAAGATTTTCCATTCGTCCCGTGGACAGATTGTCGATGCCCCGCACCGCATGCCCCTGCTCCAGAAGAGCCCTTGCGAGGGTAGAACCGATAAAGCCCGCGATGCCCGTGATCAGATACTTTGCCACCGATATACACTCCATCTTCTGGGTAGGGCCGGTCGAGGCCGGTTCGGCTATCCCCTCTATAGCTCACGACAAGCTGGAACGAACGGTCAATGCTACTTATGTTCATCGACGGCTGCTGGAGGTACGGTTTACGCTATCCTCGCAGAAAGGACACCTTAAGTCTATGACGACCGGTAACGCGACGATGATTGAAAACACCAACCAACACGAGCCACGGAGCTCCGCTCGGCAGGAGCCTGTGCCTGTAGACGAGTTGATGAACCGATTCCAGACAAAGACGGCGCGCATTGGTGTCATCGGCCTCGGCTACGTTGGGCTGCCTCTTTCGCTCCTGTTGGCGGAGGCCGGCTTCCCCGTTACCGGCTTCGACATCGACGCGAACAAGGTCACGGCACTCAACGAGGGCCGCTCCTACATCCTGCGTATTGAAGCCGCCGAGATTGAGTCGGCTCGTTCGCACGGCTTCAAAGCCACTGCGGAGTTCTCGCAGCTTACCGAGCAGGACGCCATCCTCCTTTGCGTTCCCACACCGCTCACCACGCATCGCGAACCGGATCTGAGCTTCATCACCAAAACCGCCGAGGCCATCGCGCCCTGGCTGCGGGACGGCCAACTCATCGTGCTCGAGAGCACCACCTACCCCGGCACGACAGAAGATGTTCTGATTCCCCTGCTCGACGCCGGCAGCCCCGGCTCGCTCAAAGCGCACACCAATGGCGGCGCCGGCACTGGCTTCTACGTGGCCTTCTCCCCCGAGCGCGAAGATCCGGGCAACACCATCGTGGCGCGCCGTGATATTCCCAAGGTCGTCGGCGGTCATGACGCCGTCGCCACGGAACTGGCCGCGAAGCTCTACGAATCCATCTTCACCCGCGCCGTCCGCGTCTCCACCACGCGCTCCGCGGAGATGACCAAGCTGCTCGAAAACATCTATCGCTGCGTAAACATCGCGCTCGTCAACGAGCTCAAGGTGCTGTCGCTTCGCATGGGCATCGACATCTGGGAGGTCATCGATGCTGCTGCCACCAAACCGTTCGGCTTCCAGCCCTTCTATCCGGGCCCCGGCCTCGGCGGCCACTGCATTCCTATCGACCCCTTCTATCTTTCCTGGAAGGCCAAGGAGTACGACTTCAACACTCGCTTCATCGAGCTCGCCGGCGAGATCAACGAAGCCATGCCCGAATTCGTTGTCTCCCAGGTCGCGCGCGCTCTCAACGGCCAGAAAAAACCCCTGAATGGCTCGCGCATCCTGATGCTCGGAATGTCGTACAAGAAGGATATCGATGACCTGCGCGAGTCGCCTTCGCTCACCATCATCGAACTTCTGCGCCACGAGGGCGCCGAGGTCGTGTACAACGACCCGTATCACCCAAAGGTCGGTCACGGCCGCCATTACAGCTTAAACATGACGTCCACGCCGCTGGACGACCTCGGGCAGTATGACTGCGTGCTTATTGTTACGGACCACACCGACTATGACTACAAGAACATTGTGCAGCAATCACAGCTGGTGGTGGATACAAGAAATGCGACCAAGGGCATAATTGCGCCGCATCTCGTGCGCTGCTAGTCGCTACACGGGTACAAGCTTTTTGAAGTAGGTAAAAGTAAAGGGACGGCTTAAAGCCGTCCCTTTACTTTTGCAGACGGACAAGCCGCGAAGATCGGCATCGAACGATAGGTTGCCTAAGGAGCGATTCCCTTTTTGGGTCATGTCCAAAACAGGGTTGCCCCGTTTTGAAACACTTTTTCCGCAAACTTACCCGGGCAGAGCGCCGTTGACCCGTTAGTGCTAAGTGACCAGCTAGGTACGGTTGCTAGAGTTGGCTCTGTCGAAAGCATTCGCCTGAGGTAATATGATGACCTTCTCACTCAAAGCTCTTGGATCCGCTCTGATCACCTCCATGGTTTGCCTCCCTGCCGTAGCTCAAACACGGTATTGCATCGGCGGAGATCTGTCGGCTCTGAGCGCGCCTGAGCGTGCCTCCTGCAATGCCGCGAAAGAAATGGTCAAGGCCACGGCCACACGTCTGCACGCCCCCGAGGATTGGCACTTCGTCATCGTTTGCGGCGAGCAGGGCTGGAAGGATTACACGGCCGTGGCGCAGCGCGGCGAGGTTGCTCTGGACGATTCAGCCGCCGATACAGATCTCGACCAGCATGTCACCTACCTGCGTGAGTCCCGGATGCGGGCGCCGCAGACGCACGAGTTGCAGCGCGTCGTGGCCCATGAGCTCGCCTCGATCAAGCTGAACACCCATGACGAGCGCGTGATCGAAGCGCAGGTAAGCGCCTGGCATGAAACGCTGAACGCCAGCAACGATCCCGCTACGACCCCAACCCGACAGGCTTCTTCCGGCTTCGGCATCTAGAGTTAATTGTTATAGCTGGCAGAGGGCAAACCCTCTACCAGCTGTCATCCTGAGCGGAGCGAAGGTGCTGTCTAAGCTGTCATCCTGAGCATAGCGGAGGACCTGCTGTTCAAGTTTGTCATCCTGAGCGGAGCAAAGGACCTGCTGCGCTTCGAGCACTCCGCACCCTCAGAAGACCGCTACAGACCCTCCCGACAAACGGCACATCGATCCGGGACGCCATTAGGGAAGAGGGCCGGCCTTTGCTTGTGAGCAAGCCGGCCATCTCTGCATGTGCGATTTAGGAGCGGACGACAGCGACACACAAAACCGTCAAACAAGGCGTTGCGCCTTCGCTACGCGACTTTTGCCGCCTGGTGGCCGTCTTCGACCCGCTTACGCCGGACAAAATAGACAAACGCACCGGCCCCGGTGAGTACCAGCAGAAAGGTGCCGGGCTCCGGCGTAACGGTCGGCGGAAGAGCAGCTCCAATCACCGGGGTGACGGGTACCTCCAGCAGCGGTGGAACCGTTGCCTCTGCCACCAGGGGTGTGCTGGGCGGCGGCAGATCCGGCACGGGCTCTCCAAAATCGATCATCGCGAACCTGGGTTCCGGCAAAACGGGCCCAGCCGGCGGAAGTACCGCGGCGTTCAACGGCGTATCTGGCTCCTCGAGGTCGCCGCAATCAATCTGGAAACGCCGTAGCGATTCGAGAGGACTCATCCTATGCCGGGCGGGCAGTACGTGGGGTGGGGATGGAGGATGCACGATGGCCGTCAGCCGCAGCTTCGCCGAACGTAAGCGCCGCGCGGCTTTGCGCTGCAGGATGCCCTGCTTATATTCAGCGAGCCAGCGGCTGCAATCCGTAGAGGCGTACAGCACCGGAGCTATGCAGCTCATACCGGAAAACACCACGATCGAGGCAACAATCCATCGTGCGCTTTTCGTCCGACGTGACCTGCGCGTACGTTGCCCCGCTGCCATCAAATGCTCCGATCCTGGAAAATCTCCTGTAGGTTACACCATCAGTCACCCCCTTTTGAGGCGAAAAGGGCCGCGTTCATGGTACTTTGGTCTGCCTTCCTTAACACCTTTGGGCCATCCTGGCCGAGTCCCGATCCTTTGTGAAGCATGGTTCTCTTCACACTCCGGTGCACTCCCCTGCATTAAGCTCACTGTGTGGCCACGCAACGAAAAGCAAATGCGGATCTTGCAGCGGAAAGCCGGCCGCGCCGCTCGCCGCGCGCGAGCAAAGTCCAGCCCCCACCGGTGTTCAGCCGCTACTTCAATCGTGAAGAAAGCTGGCTGCTCTTTAATCGGAGGGTGCTTGAAGAGGCCCAGGACACAGCCAATCCGCCCCTCGAGCGTGCCAAGTTTCTCGCCATCACGGCAAGCAACCTAGACGAGTTCATCGAGATCCGCGTCGCCGGCTACCTCCAACAGCTCGAGGACCGTGAAGAGGTAGTCAGCTCTACGGACGAGGGCGGCCTGACTATTCTCGAACGGCTCGACCACCTCGGCCAGGAGCTTCACAGCTTTTCGAATCTGCAGGCCGCGTGCTGGAACGATCTAGTGAAACCCACCCTCAGCAAAGCGAATGTGCAAATTCTGCGCTGGAAGGATCTGCGCACCGCGGAGCGCGAATTTGCCATCCGCTTCTTTCAGGAGCAAATCGACCCGCTGCTCACGCCGGTTACCCTGGACCCAACCCACCCCTTTCCGCGTGTGCTCAACAAGGCGCTCTGCATTGCCCTGCTGCTTCGCACCAAGCGCCGCGCCGCTACCACGCGCACCCACAACATCTTCGGCATCCTCACCATTCCACGCACGCTGCCGGCCTTTCTGGAGCTGCCGCAACGCGAGGAGCGCCGCAGCTTTCTGCCCCTCGATCAACTGATCGCAGCCCAGGCGGACACCCTATTCCGCGGGTATCGCATCCTCAGCCGCGCGACCTTTCGCGTCACTCGCAACAGCAATCTGTATATGCAGGATGAGGAAAGCCGTTCCCTGCTGGAAAGTGTGCGCGAGGAGCTCCATAACCGGCGAAAGGGCGACGTCGTCCGGCTCGAAATCGAAGCTTCCGCGGACGAAGACATCGTGGACCGCCTACAGGCCAACTTCGAGCTCGAGCGTTGGCAGGTCTTTCCCACCGACGCTCTCGTGAACCTTTCCCGGCTGATGGATCTTTACTCCGCCGTGCAGCGGCCCGAGCTGAAATTTCCCGAGTTTCATGGCCGGTGCCTGAAGTTTTCGCCGGGGAACAAGGATGTCTTCGATGAACTACGGGGCAATGACGTTCTGCTGCACCATCCTTTTGACAGCTACACCACCGTGGAGACCTTCGTTGAAGCCGGCCAGACCGATGCGCAGGTGATCTCCATTAAGCAGACCCTCTATCGAACCAGCGCCAACTCACCCATCTTCCGCGCGCTGAAAGAGGCCGCCCAAACCAAGGAAGCCACCGTTGTCGTGGAGCTCATGGCGCGGTTCGACGAAGCCAGCAATATTCGCTGGGCACGCGAACTCGAAGACGCCGGGGTGCAGGTCTTTCACGGTATGCTCGGCCAGAAAACGCACTGCAAGCTGGCATTGATCGCACGGCGCGACAGCGATGGCGTCATCCGTTCCTACGCGCACCTCGGCACCGGCAACTATAACCCGGTCACCGCACGCTTCTATACCGACATCAGCCTTCTGACCGCACGCCCGGAGATCACCGCGGCGGTGCAGAACGTCTTCCGTCGTCTCACCGCCGATTGGGATGCAACACCCGACGCCTACCGTCCCCTGCTGGTCTCGCCCATCTCGCTGGCGACGGACGTTCTCGGCCTGATCGGCCGCGAGACCGAACACGCCCGCGCTGGCCGCCCCGCGCGCGTCATCGCCAAGATGAACGCGCTTCTCGATGGCAAAACCATCGAGGCACTGTATGAGGCCTCCACCGCCGGCGTGGAAATCGATCTCATCGTCCGCGGCATGTGCGCCCTGCGGCCCGGCGTCGCCGGCCTGAGCGAACGAATCTGTGTGCGCTCGATCATTGGCCGCTACCTGGAACACAGCCGCATCTTCTGGTTTGCCAACGACGGCAAGGCCGAGGTCTTTGCCGGCAGCGCCGATTGGATGCCGCGCAACCTTTACGAGCGTTGCGAGGTCGTCTATCCCGTCTCCGCGCCGGCAGCCGCCGCACGGTTGCGTGACGAGATCCTGGAAGCCTATCTCCGCGACACCCTCAAGTCGAGACTGCTGCAAGCGGACGGAACCTACACGGTTCCGTCCCGAAAAACCGTCAAGGAAGACGGCAAAGTTCTGCTCAGCGCTCAGGACTGGTTCATGCTGCAGTCCAGGACGCACGATCTCCGCTCGACCCCCATCTCGACGGAACCGGTCCAGGAAACGATTCAGGATCCCGAGCCGGATCCGGCTTAGGTCCAACCCACCGTTAAAGCCAGCCATCAAGTTGATGGCTGGAACCGGGCGAGCCGATCGTTTTGGTCGCGTAGGCACGAACTCTCTCCCGAAGCGCTGGCGCGGCTGCTTGTGGGATAAACTGGAGGTCCCCAACAGGCGAGTTCGCCCTGTTCACCGAAGGCTTTAAGGAGACGCGCATGGCACAGTACCCCCTGGACAGAAACGCGAACGGCACCGGCACCGGCAACGAAGCCAATGGAGCATCGGCTTCCACCAGTCTGCGCCTCAAAACCGGACTGGCCGAGATGCTCAAGGGCGGCGTCATCATGGATGTCATGAGCGTCGAGCAAGCCCGCATCTCCGAGCAGGCCGGTGCGGTCGCTGTGATGGCGCTCGAGCGGGTGCCTGCCATGATTCGCGCCGAAGGCGGTGTCGCCCGCATGGCAAACCCCAAGCTGATCAAAGAGATCATGGCCGTCTCCACCATCCCGGTCATGGCCAAGGCGCGGATCGGCCACTTTGCCGAAGCCCAGGTTCTGCAGCAGCTCGGCGTCGACTTCATCGACGAGAGCGAGGTCCTCACCCCCGCCGATGAGTCCCACCACATCGACAAGCACGCCTTCACCACACCCTTCGTCTGCGGCGCCAAAAACCTAGGCGAGGCCCTGCGCCGCATCGCCGAAGGCGCGGCCATGATCCGCACCAAAGGCGAGCCCGGTACCGGGGACGTCGTGCATGCCGTCACCCACATGCGCACCATCGTCCGCGAGATCAAGGCGCTGACCGTGCTCGATGACGCCGAACTTTTCGCCGCGGCCAAGAACCTGCAGGCCCCTTACGAGCTCGTCCGCATGGTCGCAAAGAGCGGCAAACTTCCGGTACCCAACTTCTCCGCCGGCGGCATCGCCACTCCAGCCGACGCCGCGCTCATGATGCAGCTCGGCGCCGAAACCGTCTTCGTAGGCTCCGCCATCTTTATGAAGGACGGTGCCACCCCTCTGGACGTGCGTGCCTGGACCGCTGCCGACGCAGAGATCGGCCTCTGCAGCAAGGAAAGTATCGGCAATCCGCGTCATCCCGAGGATTATGACGAGGCCTCCAATCGTGCCAAGGCGATCGTCTTGGCCGCCACCCACTTCAACGACCCGAAGATCGTCGCAGAGGCCTCCGAGGCAGTCACCGGGGCGATGAAGGGCCTCGCCGCCGCCGCCATTGAAGAGCAGCACCTCATGCAGACCCGCGGCTGGTAGCCAGCCTCCGGCAAGAGGGTACCGTAGAAGCAGCCGAGGAGCCTGCAAAGGCTCCTCGGCTTTTGTGCTTGTTCCGGGCGACAACCTAGACCACATCCGGGTAAGCACCCAACAAGCTATCCTCATCACATCGTGCCCGAGTTAACCCCCATCATCGGCGTCCTCGCCCTTCAGGGCGCTTTCGACGTCCACGCCCAGCGTCTTGCCGAACTCGGTGCCGTAACCCGCCTCGTACGCAGGCCCGACGAGCTCGCCGAACTTGACGCCCTCGTCATTCCCGGCGGTGAATCTACGGCCTTCCTGAAACATCTCGAGCGCGCCGGCTTCTACGACATCCTCAACGACTTCTGTCACACAAAACCCGTCTTCGGCACCTGTGCCGGCTGCATTCTGCTCGCCCGCGAGGTCACCAACCCGCCCCAGCGCAGCTTCGGCGTCCTCGATGCTACCGTCGAGCGCAACGCCTACGGCCGCCAAAATGACTCTGCCATCCGCACCGAGGAAACCGTGCTCCCCGGCGGCCCGCTTGAGGCCGTCTACATTCGCGCCCCTCGCCTCAGCGCCCTCGGCCCCGAGGTCGTGGTCCTCGCCAGCCGGGACAACTCGCCCACCCTCGTTCGCCAGGGCCGAATCCTCGCTGCCACCTTCCACCCTGAACTCAGCCAGGATCGCCGCGTACACCAGTTCTTCCTCGACATGGTCACCGGCGGCTTAAGCTAGCTACAAAACTGTTTGTTTTGGCTCTGGATGACCGATTATCCATGAGTTGTCATCCTGAGCACAGCGAAGGACCTGCTGTTTGTTCGAAAGCGTTATGCCATTAGGAAAATAGCTACAGACTAGGACCTGCAGCGGAGAGCCTCCATGACACAACCGGCGCCTTCTCTTATCGCGCAGCTTCAGGCCTTCGAGCAAAGTCTTCTCGACCCCAAAGTTCGCCGGAATCACGAAGCCGTAAGCCTGCTGCTGGCCGACAATTTCGTAGAATTCGGCAGCTCAGGCCGCATCTGCGACAAAGCGGCTACGCTCACGATGCTCACCGAAGAAGTTCCGTCCTCACTTATCCTCTCTGATTTCTGCTGTGACTTGCTGGCGCACAACGTTGCGCTCGTCACCTACCGTGCGCATCGCACCCTGGAAACGGGGGATAGAATTTCATCCCTGCGAAGCTCCATCTGGACACTCGAACAGGATTCCTGGCGCATGCGCTTTCACCAGGGCACCCGGCAGTAGAGCCGCCCTACAATAAAGTTGTGCTCTCCGCACCGCAGCCGTCCGCGAGCCTCCGCTTCTGGCATCTGCCGGCCGACGCCGCGCGCCACGGCCCCGCGCTTGACGCACACCTGCTCCTGAATCTCTGGATCGCCCTCGCCCTCCTCGCGCTCATGCACGTTCTGCTCTTCGCTGGCCTTGCCTTTTGCCGCCGCGCCCCGCGCCCGATCCACAAACTCACCCTTGAATACATTCCCCTCGCGCTCTTCACTATCCTCTTCGCCTGGCTGGGCCTCCGTGCCCAGCAGCTGTGGGCCGAGCAGCGTTACACTGGCCCCAGCCCCTCCGCCATGCAGGTTGAAGTCACGGGCATGCAGTTCGTCTGGTACTTCCGCTATCCCGGCCACGACCGCGCCTTCGGCCACACCTCGCTTGCCCTCGCCGATCCCGGTGCCGGCAATCCCCTCGGTCTCGACCCGCACGATGCCTACAGCCGCGACGACCTGGTCGGCGGTGAGTTGGTCCTGCCGGCCGGCCGTGAGGTCGATCTCACCCTGCGCGCCCAGGACGTCATCCATGGCTTCGCCGTCCCGGAGATGCGGGTGAAGCAGAACGCCGTCCCCGGCCTCGACAACCACATCCACTTCACCCCGGAGATCCCCGGCACCTACGCCATTCTCTGCACTCAGGTCTGCGGTCTCGGCCATTACCGCATGCACGCCGTCCTTCGCGTCCTCCCTGAACCCGCCTTCGAGACCTGGCTCGCCACCCGCGAAGCCGCCAAAGCGGCCACTCTGCATCCAGCCCACACGGGAGCGCCGTCATGAAGATTTCCACCCCCGCCCAGACGTCGGGTGCCCCGTCTTCGCGCGGCTCCATCGCATGGAGGTGGGTTAAAGCTACGGGAAGCAACATCTTCTCCACCCACCACCGCACCGTCGGCATCGGCTATCTCCTCATCGCCACCGTCGCCGTGGTCATCGGCACCATCCTCTCTCTGCTCATGCGCCTGCATCTCGCCTGGCCGCAATGGGATTTGCCCCTCCACGGCCCCATTCTGCCCGAGGAATATCTCGCCCTCGTCACCATGCACGGCACGCTCATGCTCTTCTACGTCATGACGGTCGCCCCACAGTCCGGCTTCGGCAACCTCATCCTGCCGTCACAAATCGGCTCCGCCCGCATGGCCTTCCCACGCCTGAACGCGCTGGGCATGTGGCTGACGGCCCTTGCGCTGTTCATCCTCTGCTCCGCCTTCTTCGTTCCCGGCGGCTCCCCCATCTCCGGCTGGACGGCGTATCCACCGCTCTCTGCCACACCGCTCGCCGGCCCCGGCCAGGGTGTCGGGCTCGATCTCTGGCTCGCCAGCCTAGTCGTCTTCGCGATTGCCTCCACCATGGGCTCCGTCAATACCCTCACCACCGTCATCGGCCTGCGCTGCCAAGGCATGACGTGGCAACGGCTTCCACTCACCGTCTGGGCCTGGTTCACCACCGCCCTGCTCGCCCTTCTCGCCTTCTCCGTCCTGCTCGCCGCCATCCTTCTGCTCTTCTGCGACCGCCACCTCTATACAGGCTTTTACGTCCCTTCACAGGATTTAGTGAATGGTGTCCTGTTACGGCACACCGGCGACGGCTCCCCACTCCTCTGGCTGCACCTCTTCTGGTTCTTCGGTCACCCCGAGGTCTACATCGCCATTCTCCCTGGCATGGGCCTCACGTCGATGGTCCTGGCCAACTTCGCCCGCCGCCCTGTCTTTGCCTACCGCCTCATGATCGCGACGACCCTGCTCATCGGATTTCTCGGCATCCTCGTCTGGGGCCATCACATGTTCGTCTCCGGTATGAATCCCTTCGCCGGTACGGTCTTCAGCGTGTCCTCCATCGCTATCGCCATCCCCGCCACGGCGAAGGTACTAAGCTGGCTGGCCACCGTCTGGCGGTCGCGTCCGCGCTTCACCACGCCTATGCTCTTCGCCCTCGGCTTCGTTTCGCTCTTTGTGGCCGGCGGCCTCTCCGGCCCCATTCTCGCGCAGCCCATCCTGGACGAATACCTGCACAACACCTTCTTTGTCGTGGCTCACTTCCACCTCATCATGGCGATGGCTGGCGTCTTCGGCCTTTTCTGCGGGCTTTACTACTGGGCGCCGATCCTCTTCCACCGTCGCCTCTCGGAAGGCCTCGGCAAGGTTCACTTCTGGGGAACAATTCTGTTCTCGTACAGCACATTCCTCCCCATGCACCTCACCGGCCTCACCAGTGAGCCACGCCACTACGCTCAGCTCGCCTCCATCCCAGGCCCGGCCACGGACCTGCTCGCGGGCACCATGGGCCTGCAACGCCACATCAGCGTCTCGGCAATCGGCCTGGCCCTCTTCCAGCTGCCCTTTCTGATCAACGTTGCACTGTCGCTTCGCCGGCCCCGTGAAACCAGCGAAAATCCCTGGCAGGCGACCACCCTCGAATGGGCACCAGCAGCGCTGGCGCCCGAAAACCCCGCCGCCCTGCCCATCGTTTACCGTCAACCTTGCTCCTACAGCCTTTCCGACAACACCTTTTCACCCCAGTGGACACCGGATGCCATCATCGAGCACGACATCCCCCCGCAACGGGAGTAATCTGTCTCTGAACGCACCCTACCGCGCCACAAAGGCAACTCATGCCGACGACTCTCACGCCCCCGGAGATCGACCGCCGACACCACACCGGTGAAGGAGACAACGGCTCCGGCCGTCGCCCGCCCACCGACAAGCGTACCGGCGGCAACGGCGACAATGAGAATTGGAATGACCGTCCCAGCGGCCGTCGCGGCCCCCGCGAACGCCTGGCCCAGGCCCGCGTCGGCATGTTCTTCGCTCTCGGCGGCGACCTCATGTTCTTTGTGGCACTCGTCAGCGTCTTCTTCGTGACCAAAGCCAACGGCCATTTCGATGCCTACGACCGCTACATCAATGAGTGGCTGCCCACGGCCATTCCCTCGATTCTCTGGCTCAACACCGCCGTGATCATCGTCAGCTCCGCCACGGCCGAAGCCGCCCGCCGCGTGATGTTCCACGAGCACCACGTCATGGACGAGTGGTTCGGCTACGGCCGCCCCACCTCAACCCGCGCCATGATCTGGCTCTCGATCACCCTCGTCCTCGGCCTGGTCTTCCTCGGTGGCCAATGGATTGCCTGGAACCAGCTGGCCGCGGCGCACGTGTACTTCGGCTCCAACCCGAGCAGCCACTTCTTTTACCTGATCACCTTCACTCACGCCGCCCACCTCTTCCTCGGTATCGGCGGTCTCATTTGGGCGTTGTGGCTTCTGGTCTACTCCCGCCAGATGGCGACGAGGCAGGTGGTCGTCGACTCCATCGTCTGGTACTGGCACGTGATGGGCGTCCTGTGGCTCTTCCTCTTCGCCCTGCTCGAATACGCACAATGAAGCCTTGCGCCTGGCGAATGCTTGCAGCGGTGGTCCTGTTGTTACCCGCCATGCCTTCCGACTCCTTGGGACAGGGTTGCGCTCAGTGCCTGGACAGCACCCGCGCGACCCCGCCGCAGGTACAGGCTGCCTACCGCCACGCCATCTTTCTGCTCGGGGGAGCTGCCGGAACCCTCTTCATCGCCGGTACACTGTTGCTTCGCCGATCCCGCTAATTGATAGCAACGCGTGCCTACAGCTGCAACATAATCTTTAGGGAGTCCGGCTGCGGGTTCGAGGCCAGTCGCACAGCCTCTGCCGCTCGCTCCACCGAAAAGCGGTGCGAGATCAGCCGGGTAAAATCCAGCTCTCCACTGCGATAGCCCTCAAACACCAGATCGATCCCCTCTTGCTGGATCGCCACCGAGGCCGAGTAGGACCCCATCAACGTTTTTTCGTCCATACAAACCGCGGCCGGATCGAACGGCGCGGTCCCATGTTGCGTACTCGCGAACAGCATCACGCGCCCTCCTGGCCGAATGGCCTCCATCGCCATCCCGATCAGCGCATCCGAGCCGACGGCCACCAAGGCCACATCCACGCCACGGCCTTCCGTCGCGGCCTTGCAGGCGCCAATCACATCGCCGCGCGCATCCAGCGGGTGCTCCAGCCCAAATCCGGCCGCCACGGCATGACGCTCCGGATACAGGTCCGACGTCAGCACAGTCGCTCCGGTGTGCCGCGCCAACGCCGCCAGGATAATCCCAATGCTTCCCTGTCCCACGACTAAAACCGTCTCGTCCGGCTCCAGCGCCAACAGCCGAATCGCCTTGAAGCACGTATTGACTGGCTCGATGAAGGCCGCCTGCTCAAACGGAATGTCTTCCGGCACATGAATCAATCCGGCGGGCGTGGTCCCATCCCCGACGATCCAGTCCATCACGCGGATATACTCCGCAAATCCACCCCCCGCTGCCGGTCCAAGCCCCGCCGTCGTGCCGACTTTCTTGTACTGCTCGCATTGCGCAAACGTCTGTTTACGGCAGTAGAAACATTCTCCGCAGGGAACATGGTGAAACGCCATCACGCGGTCGCCAACTGTGAAACCCCGCACGCCTTCACCCATCGCCACGACCGTGCCGGCCATCTCATGGCCAAATACCCGCGGACCGGGGTGCGACCCCGTATGAATCTTCTTCAGATCCGTCCCGCAAATACCGCAGGCCGCAAGGCGCACCAGCACCTCGCCTCGACCGATCTCGGGCAGCTCCAGGGTTTCAGTAACGACCTCATTGGGCGCGCGGTATACAGCCGCGCGCATGGTGCTGGGAAGTGGGTCAGACATAATCCTCTTCAGTGTATCGGGCCTCTTCCAGCCTGCTTCATCAAGACCGGTTCACCAGCCATACACCGGCAACCAGCAGCGCACACCCAATCAGCCGTCCCGACGAGGCCGTATGCTGCTTCAGGCCCACCAACCCAAACTGGTCCAACACCACCGAAATGACCAGAGCCGCGCTAATGCTGAGGCACGTGAAGGTTCCTGCACCCATCTTCTGGACCAGGGTCAGTCCTGCCATAGTTGAGGCGATGCTGATCAGACCTCCCAGCCAGGCCCACCAACTCACGGAGCCGAGGTGCAACGCCGGCAGGGGCTGCCGCACAAAAGCCTGCACAATCAGCATCCCCACCAGTCCCGTGGCATACACCGCGATGCCCGCCCACACCGGCTGTTGAAACTGCTTGTTCAGCTGTCCGTTTGTAGCCGATTGGAAGGGATTTGCAGCCCCTGCCAGGAGAGCGATCAAAAATGCGAACCAAGCCACAGCTCCACCCCACACCAAGCGTAAGACGCGGCCTGCATCGCTCACGTCTGCGCGATCATCTCGGAAAGCCGGGCATGCATCGCCTTCAGTGCACGATTGCTGACCCTGCCCAGCCGCGCCGCGTGCCGCCAGTGATGCGGTCGAAGCACCGTATGCACGGCAAAGGCCGCTGTCCGGAACTGTCCATGCGTCCCCGCGAAGCGTGACAGCGACGCAAGTTCAAAGTCATGCGGGTCGGAGATCGCCTTTACCGCCCGGAAGCTCAGCCGATTGGCCGCCGAAAGCCGCGCCACCGTCGCCGCCTCCATATCGACCATGGTCGCGGCATACGTTGCGGCGAGCCGGGCCTTCTCACGTACGCCGGCGATGGTACCCGTCGTGACCAGCACCTGCGATGCCTCGTTCCCGCCCGCTCGAAACCGCTCCCCTGTTTGCGCGCTGACCACCATGCCCGCCTCGTACACTGCCCCTGCAACCGCCGAAACGCCGCAACCGCCGGCCAGTCCGGCTGAGATGACGCAGGCAGGCTGAAACGCCTCGAGAACGGAGGCAAACGCTATCGCCGCACGTGAGGCGCCCATGCCGGCCGTCACCACCACCGCAGTCGGAAGACGGTACAGGTGAACTCCCGAACCCAACAGCGTCGGTTCAGGGCGCGTTCGCCCGACCAGGCCCCGCACCTCACGCGGCAGCGCAGCGACGATCGCAAACGGGATCGGAATCCTCATGGTCGCCGCGGCGGCGCGGGGGCATACCCATTCGCAACAAACCACCGGCACGCCTCGCCAAGAGCCTCCTCCACTGGCAATACCTGAAAATCCAGCTCCCGTTCCGCCTTCGCCGAGCTCGCAAACATCATCTTGCGTCCCATCCGCACCGCTTCGACCGTGGCCCGCGGCTCCTTGCCCCGCAGCTTGCCGGTAATCGTCTCTTCGAAGAACGCAAAGGCCATCGCCACCGCATGCGGCACCCGCACCTTGGGCGAAGGCAGTCCCGTGAGCTTTGCCAGCCTGTCCAGGATTTGTTTCAGGGTCAGATTTTCCCCACCCAAAATGTAGCGCTCGCCGGGCCGGCCAGCTTGCAGGGCTTGCAGGTGCATGCGCGCGATCTCGCGCACGTCCACAAGGTTCAACCCAGTCTTCACGTAAGCCGGAAAGTTGCGGTTCAGGAAGTCCACCACAATGCGTCCGGTGGGCGTAGGCTTCGCGTCGAGTGATCCGATCGGCGTCGTCGGATTCAGCACGATCACCTGCTGCCCCAGCCTTCCCGCTTGCAAAGCCACCTGTTCCGCCATCCACTTTGAGCGCTTGTAGTGACCGATCATGTCGGCTTCCGTCACCGGGGCGGCTTCATCGACGACGGTTCCATCTCTGTGAAAACCCATCGTCGCCACGCTTGAGGTGTACACCACCCTGGGCACGCCCGCCTCTTGAGCCAATTGCAGCAAGCGCCGGGTACCTTCCACGTTGGCTTGGTACATCTCGGCCGGATCGGGAACCCACAGACGGTAATCCGCAGCCACATGGATCACCGCATCGCAACCCTGCAACGCAGAAGCAAAGGTATCGGGATCCCGTAAATCGCCGGTCACCAGATCCGCCGAGGCAGGCAGGAACGACCGGTTCGACGAAGGCCGAACCAGCAACCGTAAGACCGCCCCCTGCTCCTCCGCCAACCGTGCCACGTGGGCACCGACAAATCCCGTCGCTCCCGTAAGAAACAGCCGCACAGCTAATCCAGCGCTTCAGGGGTAATCTGGATGTCTTTCTCGCCCGCCGCTTTCTTCTCCCAATACTTGCGAACCCACGCCTCGAAGGTCTTGCCTGCCGCCGTATCGCGGCCGGAGAACTGCAGCGCGGCCACCTCGGCATACGGAATCATCAGTCGCTGCACGGTAGTATCCGCGGATACGCCCTTGGGCGGCGAGGGAATGATGCGGACCATTGAATCCGCAAGCGTAGCACCGGTACGGCGGTCATAAAGGTAGCCTTCGACCACGCTGCCGTCCTTGCGCGTCACCGTAACATTGCCACGGTAGTCGAAGGCCTTCTCCAGCGCCTCGCGGATCTCGGCTTCCGAGGCTAGAGCCGGGATCCAACCCTCCAGGTTCTCCCGCTCGCGGCCGGCGGCGTGTTCCAGCTCATCCGGGCTGGCATGCTCCAGCTGTTCAACTTTTAGGTGTTCCTGTCCCAATGTTGCCATCGTTAGTCTCCCGCCACACCGGTCAAGGAGCTGTCGACCGAGGTCGTCACCACCACCGGCGTCGGCTTCGCGACACCACCAGGCGAAATCTGCACGAGGGGAAGATGCCCCTCCGGCTTCCAGTCGTTCAATAATTTCTGCGCGCCAGGATCATCGTAGCTGCTGGAGAGAAACGCTTTCGCCGTTTGATAGAAGCCCTTCAGCGAACCAAAGGTGTAGTTCACGCCTGAAGCCTCGTACCCGGAGTGCACCATGCAGTTCGCGCAACGCGGATTGCCGCTCTCGGTGCCGTAGTTGGACCATTCGACCTCGTCCATCAGCTCCTGAAAAGTGTCGGCATAGCCGTCCTGCAGAAGATAGCAGGGCTTCTGCCAGCCGAAGATGGAGTACGTCGGCATGCCCCACGGCGTGCAGCGAAGCTCCTTATGGCCCATCAGGAACTCCATAAATATGGGTGAGGCGTTGAACTCCCAGCTCTTCTTGCGATTGGAAAGGATCGCCCGAAAGAGTTTACGGCTCTTGGCACGGCCCAGGAAATGATTCTGATCCGGCGCCTTGTCGTAGGTATAGCCGGGCGAGACCATCATCGACTCGACCCCGGCCTCCATCATTTGATCGAAGTGCCGCCGCACCGAGTTCGGATCCGCTCCATCGAACAGCGTCGTATTTGTCGTCACACGGAAGCCCGCGTCCACCGCCGCCCGAACGCCCTCTAGAGCGATATCGTACCCACCCTCACGGCACACGCCGAAGTCGTGGTGCTCTCGCTCACCGTCCACGTGCACGGAAAAGCTCAGGTACTTGCTCGGCTTGAAAAGATGAAGCTTTTCCTTCAGAAGCAGAGCGTTCGTACACATATAGACGTACTTCTTGCGCTCCACCAGGCCGGCCACAATCTCCGGCATGCGCGGGTGCAGCAGCGGTTCGCCGCCCGGGATCGCCACCATCGGCGTACCGCACTCCTCAGCCGCGCGGAAGCAGTCCTCCGGCGTCAACTCCGCCTTCAGAATGTGTGCGGGGTACTGGATCTTGCCGCAACCGGCGCAGGCGAGGTTGCAGCGAAACAGCGGCTCCAGCATCAGCACCAGCGGATACCGCTTGCGCCCCTTGAACTTCTGCTTCAACACATAACTCGCGACGGTGAACGCCTGCGATACGGGAACGGCCATCCGGAAACTCCTTTTGCACTGCCCCGGGCCCAGCCTCTGCCCGGTATGAGATGAAGCACAGAAGCGCTACGCTTCGGCTGCCTCGCGCTCCAATGCCTTGCGATAGGTCGTCAGAGCCAAAAGCGGAAAATATTGCTTGTAAAGATGATAGCCAAGATAGAACACCCGTGGGAAACCCGTACCAGTGTAGTAGCTTTCGCCGTTACGTCCCGGAATCAGTTCATCCCAGCTGCCATCCTCATGCTGCCGTTCGGTCAGCCAACGGACACCCTTGGCCACGGAGTCCGACCGGGTGTCGCTCGCAGCCAACAACCCAAGTAGAGCCCATGCGGTCTGTGAAGGAGTGGAAGGTCCCACGCCTTTTGCCGTGGAATCGTCATAGGTGCCGCAGCTTTCCCCCCAGCCCCCGTCCGGATTCTGCACCATGCGAATCCATTCAGCCGCCTGCTGCACCGGCGTCTCCAGGTACGAGTACTCCATTGCCTGCAGACCGCGCAGCACCAGAAACGTGCCGTACAGGTAGTTCACACCCCAGCGGCCGAACCACGAGCCGTCCGACTCCTGCTCCCGTAGAACGAACTGCACCGCCTTTTCCACACGCGGATCGCGCCGGGTGTAGCCATAGGCCGCCAGCATCTCCAAAATGCGCCCGGTGACGTCCACCGTCGGCGGATCGAGCATCGCATTGTGATCGGCGAAGGGGATGTACTGGAAGATGCTCTTGGTGTTGTCCTTGTCGAAGGCGGCCCAACCGCCCTCACGGCACTGCATCGCCATCACCCAATTCACCGCACGCTGCTCCACCTCGTGCTGGTAGCGCTCGCGGGGGTTGTCAACTGCCTTCAGGCCGAGCAGAACCTGTCCCGTATCATCGACATCCGGGTAATATTCATTGCTGAATTCGAAGTACCATCCACCCGGCTCCACGTTTTTGACCTTTTCGGCCCAGTCGCCCTTGTGCCGCACCTCGCGCGCCAGGATCCAGTCGGCTGCCTTCAGCAGGCAAGGATCCGTCTTTGCGAGGCCTGCCTCACCCAGCACCGTCATCACCTGCGCCGTGTCCCACACCGGGGAAAAACAGGGTTGCATCCGCAGCGTTGGAATCGGGTACTCGGGCGTGCCCTCGGGCTCATCGATGGCCAGCTTCTCAAACTCGTCCATCGCGCGAATGAAGTGCGGATCGTCCTGCGAGTAGCCGAGGTTGTGCAAGGCAACAATCGAGTTCAACATCGCCGGGTAGATCGCACCCAGACCGTCCGAACGCTCGAACCGGTCCAGCATCCACTGCTCGGCCCGCTGCAGCGCCAGGCGGCGCAACGGACGGATATGAAACCGCTCCGCCCAATGCGTCAGGCGATCGAAAAACAAAAAGAAGTTTCGCCATGAGACTGGTTTGCGGTCCCAGCGCAGATGCAGCTTGGAGCTCGCGCGGCCGCCGACGAAGAGTTCGTCGATGCCCTGCTCCGGTGTCAATTGCCTCAGTGGTTTCTTCGCATACAGGATCGACAACGGCACCAGAATGCCGCGTGACCACGAACTGATCTCGTAGATGTTGAAATAAAACCAGTTCGGGAACAGCACGATCTCGGGCGGTATGGCCGGCACGGCGTCGTAGTCGTATTGCCCCAGGGTGCAAAGGTAGATCTTGGTGAAAGTATTACATTCCACCACGCCGCCGAGAGAGAGCACGTTGGCTCGCGCCCGCACCATCAACGGATCGTCGATGGTGCGCCTCATCAGCTTCAGGGCCAGGTAACACTTCACTCCGTAGCTGACATTGGAAGGGCCGCCGGGATAGATGCTCCAGCCGCCATCGTCATTCTGGTGCCGGAGGATCTCGTTGGCGCAGCGTTCCATCCGGCCACGATCCCCTGTACCCAAAAGGGTATGCAGAAAGATGTAGTCAGCCTCAAGCATGCTGTCGGCCTCAAGCTCGCCGCACCAGTAGCCTTGCTCATCCTGCTGGCCGAGCAGCCAGGTCACCGACTGATCGATGGCCTTCTTGACCTGATCCATTCCCAGGTCGAGCCGCCCAAACCGGGGCTGCTTCGTTCCTTGAGCGCGTGCATCCATTGAATTCATGTACTCTCGTCTGCGAAAAACACCCAATTCCAGCGTTGGCCCGGCCTGAAGAACCGAACCTGCCAGCAGCATTGGATGAGCTAGGGTGCTGGGTGAATCGGGGGAGCTGATGCGATGGCCTGGACAATCTCAGGTGGAAGGCCGAAACGCACGTTTTCCGGCATCACCTCCACCTCCTCCACAGAGGAGAAACCACGGCTTTGCAGAAAAATCACGACCTGCTGCACAAGAATCTCTGGCGCGGAGGCCCCCGCCGTGATCGCCACGGTGGAGACCGACTCCAGCCACTCGGGCCGGATATCCTCTGCCTTATCGATCAGGTAGGAGCCGGTTCCCAGATTTTGGGAGACCTCCACCAGGCGATTGGAGTTGGAGCTGTTGCGCGATCCAACCACCAGCATCAGATCGGCCCCGTGCGCTACGTTCTTCACGGCAGTCTGGCGGTTCTCCGTCGCGTAACAGATGTCCTGCGCGTGCGGACCGGCGATGCTCGGAAATCGCTCCTTGAGCGCCTGGATCATCGTGCTCGCTTCATCGAGCGAAAGTGTGGTTTGCGTCAGGTAAGCGACCTTGCTCGGATCGGGCACCACCAACTCGGCGACCTCTTCCGGTGTAGAAACCACCTGCGTTACGTCCGGGGCCTCTCCCTGCGTGCCTTCCACCTCTTCGTGGTCGCGGTGGCCTACCAGCACAAGCGAATATCCCTGCTTGGCAAACTTGATGGCCTCCACATGAACCTTCGTTACCAGAGGGCAGGTCGCATCGATCACCTTTAGGCCACGCTCCTTGGCGCGCTGACGAACCGCCGGCGAGACACCATGGGCGGAATAGATCACGCGGGCGCCGGCAGGAACCTCGTCCAACTCATTGACGAAGATCGCGCCTTTCTGGGCCAGGTCATTCACAACATACGAGTTATGAACAATCTCTTTACGTACGTAGATCGGCGCGCCAAAGGTATCCAGGGCGATGCGGACAATATCAATGGCCCGCACAACACCGGCACAAAAGCCACGCGGCTTCAGCAACAGAACGCGCTTGGTGCGGGGTGCAGAGCCAGCTTCCGGCTGCACATCGACGGGCTGGAGGATGGAGGTCGTCACATCGACCAGTATACCTCTAAATACACGACGGTTTAGAGGCTTAAGGTCCCGCGGAGCTCACTCAAGAACTCCGCAGGAACCTTCACTCGGCAGCGGAACAAGCCCAGGCTAGATACCGCCCGCGCATCCTGGGTGCTGGCAGTCACAACCCAGGGTGGTCGTTCCGTCAGAGTCTTCACACATCTGTGAACAATATTTCTTGTCGTTCACCATGCAACTGCAAAGCGGGTGCGCGCACTTCTTCGTCTCGGCCATCAATCTTCTCCTTATACCTAAGCCTCTTAGGAGTGATCGGAGCCGGCCTCGTGTTGCCTCCCGGCCAGCTTTAGCGGCTAGCTTCCACCATTTGTTTTGCATGCAGCCTGGAAGCCTCGGTAAGGCTGGCTCCGGAGAGCATCCGCGCAATCTCCTCCACGCTCTCGCCGTCTGAAGCCACACGTACGCCGGTACGCGTCCGGCCTGCGCGTTCGCTCTTTTCGATCAGCAGGTGCCGATCCGCAAACGCGGCAATTTGAGGCAAATGCGTTATGCAGAGCACCTGCTGCGTGCGCGCGAGCGCCTTCAGCTTCTGTCCCACGGCCTCCGCCGCCCGGCCGCCGATGCCGATATCGATTTCGTCAAAAACCAGCGTGCGCGGCAACGCCACGCCTCGTTTCCGGGCCAGTCCGGCGGCCTGCTCCTCGACGGCCACCTTCAACGCCAGCATCACGCGCGACATCTCCCCGCCGGAGGCGATCTCTGTGAGCGGCTTCAGCGGCTCCCCAGAATTGGTCGCAATCCGGTAGGCCACGGCATCCCATCCCGCCGGGCTCCACCCAGCCTCGTGTGTCTGGGGACTGACCTCGATGGTGAACTTTGCCTTCATCGCCAGCTCGTTGATCTGCCGCTCCGCCCGCGATGCCAGTTTCGCGGCCGCCGCCTGGCGTTTGGCAGTGAGTGCCTGGGCCGCCTCTCGATAGCTGGCAGCCGCCGCAACCATTTGCCCCGCCAGCTCCGCCGAGCGCGCATCGCGGTTCTCCAGATCGCTCAGCTTTTCCGCCGCCGCGCTCCCAAACGCCACCACCTGCGCCAACGTCGGTCCATACTTCCGCTTCAGACGATCCAGCAGCGCCAGCCTGTCTTCCACCTCAGCCTGCCGCTCGGGCGAAGCCGTTACTTTGTCGGTAAAATCGCGCAAACTCGCCGCCACATCCTCGATCGCCGCCTGGGCCGTGCGCAGCTGCTGCGCCGTCTCGGCAAAAGCCGGCTGAAAGCGCGCCAGGTCCTCGACGTGCCGAAGCGCGCCGCCGAGAAGACCTTCGGCCGAGACCTCGTCCTCATACAGCAGCTGCAGCGCCGCGTTCGCGCCCGAAAAAAGCCGCTCCGCATTCACCAGCAGACGTTTTTCCGACTCCAGCCGGATATCCTCCTCGGCGTCTGCAATCCCCGCCGACTCAATCTCCCGCGCCTGAAAGCTCCAAAGATCGATCTGGCGCAGCCTTTCGCCCTCCGCGCTCTGCAGCTCCTCGAGCTCCGCGCGCAGGGCGCGCCATTGCCGGTACGCCGCCGCCGTGGCCTCGGTACTGATCTGCGCCGAGCGATCCAGCAGGATCTGCTGTTGCGTCGCATCGAAGGCGATCATCGTCTCCGATTGCGCATGCACCAGCGCCAGCTCCGGCGCAAGCTGCCGCAAGGCGCCTACCGTGGCCGGCTGGTTGTTCACAAAAACCCTGCCCTTGCCGTTGGCGCCCACCTCGCGCCGCAGCAGCACCTGATCTCCGGCGGCGTCCAGCCCGTTGGCCTCGAGTACGGCTTCCGTCCCGGGCGTGGACTCGAAAACGCAGCTCAGCACTGCTTTTTCGGCCCCATGCCGCACCAGATCGCTCGACGCCTTACCGCCCAGCAGCATGACCAGCGCATCGATCAGAATGGATTTTCCCGCGCCCGTCTCGCCGGTGAGCAGATTCAGTCCCGGCCCAAACTCGGCGACCGTGGCATCGATCACCGCGAAGTTTTCCGCTCTCAATTCCAGCAGCATGCAATCCTAACCTTCGCCATGGCTTCGCCTCGCCAGCGTAGCACGGCTGCCCCTGTTTCCCGGCCCCAGCACACTAGCCTAGCTTGAGTCCCCTGCCGCCGTCCCCGCCACACCGGGCAGTACACTCGAAGGCAGCGTATGACAGCCCTTTCTCTTGCTCTTTGGCTACAGGACCTGCCGGCAACCCCGACAGACGTCTCGGGCGCCGCCTCGCACTCTGGCGCACTCGCCGACATGCTGCACAATAGCGGCCCCACGGCGTTGACCGTGCTGGCCTTGCTGCTGATCACCAGCATCTTCTCCTGGACGATCATGATCTCCAAATGGCGCAGCTTTCGCGAGGCCGACGCCCAGAATCGCAAGTTCGTCCGCGCCTTCCGCAAATCCGGTCGCCTGAGCGAGGTCGCCGCCGTCGCCGAGCAGTTCCGCCCCAGCCCGCTGGTAGCCGTCTTCCATGAGATTCATGACGAATACCAGCGCCAATCCGGCGGCCGCGGCACGCCACCCAATCCGCAGGCGCTCGAACGCGCCGCCCAGACCGCCGCGAGCGAATCGCTCACGCTGATGGAACGCCGCATGACCTGGCTTGCCACCATCGCACAGATCGCTCCCTTTATCGGTCTTTTCGGCACGGTCATGGGCATCATTGACGCCTTCCACGGCCTCGGGACCGCCGGTGCCGCCACCCTGCGCGCCGTTGCTCCCGGTATTTCGGAAGCCTTGATCACCACGGCCGCCGGTCTGATCGTCGCGGTTCCCGCCGTGGTCGGCTATAACCAGCTCACCGCGCAACTGCGTGAGTTCGGCGCCCGCATGGACGACTTCGGCCGCGAACTCCTCAACGCCATTGAGAACGCCGCGCTGGTCACCGGCAACCCCGTCGGACAGGCAGCCGCTTCCCAATCGCTGCCGCTCCCTGACGACGACCGGCGAAGGACCGTCTAGCGCCATGGCCTTCACCACCAGCAAAGGACGCACGCAGACCTCGCTCGAAGGCATCAACATCACCCCGCTCGTGGACGTGGTGCTCGTGCTGCTGCTCATCTTCATGGTCACCGCGCCGGTACTGCAAAGCGGCGTCGAGGTCGCCGTACCCCAGACCCGCACCGTGAACCAACTCACCGAGCAGCATCGCGTGGTCACCGTCGACAAGGACCAGAACGTCTTTCTGGATGACAAACCGATCAACATCCACGACCTCCCCGCCCTGCTTGCCCGGGGCGGTTCGGCCGGTAAGACGGTGTATGTCAGGGCCGATGGGCGTGTGCCCTTCGGCGCCTTCGCCTCCGTGATGGATGAGGTCAAGCAGGCCGGTATTACGAACATCAGCATCGTGACCCAGCCGTTGCGCTAGATCACCCCAAACACGCCAACCCTCGAACGCATGCACTCCCCCCTCACATCCCGCGCCGGCAACGCCAAGCCCTACGCCTCGGCCGGCGTCTACGACGAACCCGTCCGTTTCGGCGACGGCCTGGCCGGGGCGCTGGGGCTGCACGTGCTTGTGGCCGCCGCCTTGATCGCCTCCGCCTACCTTGGCCGCAATACACCGGAGCATTGGGGCGAACGCCAGGCCTCGGTCGGCGCCATTCAGGCCTCGATGGTCTCCGCGATCCCGCTGCCATCCCATACGAAGCCAGTCGAAAAACAGGTCCTTGCCTCCGAAGACGAGAACCAGGCGCCGGTCCCGCCGCCCAAAGAGGCAGCCGAACCGCCGCCCAAGCCGACCGACATCCTGATCAAGGCCAAAACTCCACCGAAAAAACCGGCGCCTGTGCACACTGAGGCCCCACCAAGACCGGAGCCGCACCCAACTCCCTCCGAAGCCAAGCCGGCCAGGCGCCCGCTGCCGACGCCACCCACGCCCAAGGCGCAGACCGGCGAAACGACGGCCACGCAGCTGCCGCAGGCCGTCTCGCAGCTCAAGAACGGCACCGCCACGGCCACCGTGCAGGACCGCGCCTTCGGTGCCCGCTACGCCTACTATCTGCGCCTGGTCAGCCAGAAGGTCTCTCAAAATTGGGTGGCCAGCGAAGCCGATCCGCGCTCTTCGCAAGGCAAGCGCGTCACGCTGCTCTTCGATATCGACCACGACGGCACGCCAGAGGACGTTCGCGTGGAAACCCGCAGCGCCTCGCCGTCGCTGGACCAGTCCGCCCTGCATGCGGTGCAGCGCATCGACAGCTTCGGCCCGCTGCCCGCCGGCAACAAGATCACCATCAAGTTCAGCTTTGACTACAAGGCACCGTAACCCGGAAGTACGGAAGCCCGCCCAGGGAACCTCCCTCCATCCCCTTCAACCCGCGCAGACCTCGCATTGCATCTAGAGTGTTTGTATGACTGTTCGTGAAAAAGTCTGTAGGTGGCTCCATCCATCTCGGCATGCGTTGGCCTGGTGTGCCAGCCTCTCTCTCCTTGCTCTGGCCCCGTGGGCAGGCCTGCACGCGCAGGATCCCTTTCATCTGGAAACCAGCACCGGCGCAGAAAAGCTGCGGCTTGCCGCAGCCAACTTCAAGCCCGGGGGGGCCGAGAACGGCACCGGCGAACTCGTCACGGCCTTCAATACAACGCTGCAGAGTGATCTCGCCAACGCGGGCATCTTCGATCTGGTTTCCAAGAGCATGGAGCCGCAGGGAACCCCAGGCTCGCCCGCCGAGATCAATCTCGGCCAGTGGTCCGCCGCGCCCACGGGTGCCGGCATGGTCGCCTTCGGCTCACTGGCCGTGGCCAACGGTCAGACGCAGGTAAAGGGCTTCCTGGACGACACCCACAACGCCCAGTTCCCGCAGGTCTTCGCCAAGCAGTACACCGACGCCGCCGACGTCAATGGCGCTCGTCAGATCGCGCACCGGTTCGCGGACGAGATCATCTTCCGGCTGGGCGGCGGCATCCAGGGCATCGCCGAAACCAAGATCTACTACGTCCATTTCACCGGCGACGGCAACAAAGAGATCTGGGCGATGGATTACGACGGCGCCAACCAGCACGCCATCACGCATCTAGGTGAAATCGCTCTCTCGCCGCGGGTGTCGCCTGACAACTCACGCATCGCCTTTAGCGCGCTCGGCCGTGACGGCTTCCAGATCAAGATGTACTCGCTTCTGCTGGGCCGCCCCGTGAACTTCTACTCGCCGGGCGGCGCGAACATCTCGCCTGCCTGGGCGCCCAACGGCCAGCAACTGGCGTTCTCCTCGGCGCGCTCCGGTGACTCGCAGATCTGGATCTCCGACCCGCAGGGCGCCTCGGCGCACCGCATCACCACCTACAAAAACGACGTTTCGCCCACCTGGAATCCCAAAACCGGGGCGCAGATCGCCTGGATCAGCGGCCGCACCGGTCTACCGCAGCTCTACATCATGGATGCGGACGGCTCCGGTGTCACGCGCATGACGGATACCGGTTACGCCACCTCGCCCTCTTGGTCCCCCAACGGCCAGTTCATCGTCTTTGCCTGGAACCGTAAATATGGTCCGGGCGCCCCAGGCGGTCAGGATATCTACGTGATGGAGGTCGCCAGCAAACGCTGGATCCAGCTAACCCAGGACATCGGCCGTTGCGACTTCCCTTCCTGGTCGCCCGACGGTCGCCACATCGTCTTCGCCAACAACCCCGGCGGGCGCGACCGCAACTCCCGCATCATGACCATGCTCGCCGACGGAACGGGGCAGCACGCTCTCACCACGTCAGGTTCGGACATGCCGAACTGGAGCTTCCGCTAATCGCGAACGAAACAACACGTCGGAACTCGATACACTTACTAGGCCCAAGGCTGTCGAACGGAGAAATCAATGAACGTACAAGCAAGATCCTCCCAACTGTCGCGTGTGGTGCTGCCGCTGAGCTTGGCGCTGCTAACTTTCGCCGGCTGCCATAAGAAGCCTTCGACTGTGCCCTCGAACGCCCTCCCGCCTTCGACCGGCGGCCCCGTGCCGACCGCGAACATTACGGCTGATCCGTCGGCGATCGACGCCGGCCAATCCGTCGTTCTGAACTGGCGCACGACAAACGCCAACAGCGCCAGCATTGACGGCATCGGCGACGTGCCCGTCAATGGCACCCAAACCGTCTCTCCGGCAAATTCCACCAACTTCCACCTGGTGGTCAAGGGCGACGGCGGCACCACTGACGCCAGCGTCCGCGTCACCGTGCGCGTGGCTCAGATTCCCGGGGGCGGGAACGGCGGCAACGGCACCGAAGGCGACATGGGCAGCGACGCCCAATTTCACGCAAACGTGAAGGACATCTTCTTCGGCTACGACAGCTACACGATTGAAGCCGACACCCAGGGCGTGATCTCACAGGCCGCACAATATCTGCAGCAGCATCCGGCGATCCGCATCGTGGTCGGCGGCTACTGCGACGATCGTGGCTCAGCCGAGTACAACATCACCCTCGGTGAAAACCGCGCCAACTCTGCAAAATCCGCTCTGGTAAACGCCGGCATCTCGCCGGAGCGCATCCGCGTCGTCAGCTACGGCAAGGAGCGCCAGTTCTGCACCGAAGATACCGATGCCTGCTGGCAGCAGAACCGCCGCGATCAGTTCAGCGTTGATCGTTAGGCTTATTAAGCTCGTTAAGATCGCTAATCCCGCATAGCCTGCTCAACGGCACCCGCGCCGGATCGGCTTGGTCCCTTCTCGGCGGCCAGACGGCGCGGTTTCTGTTTACACTTCTCGCCAGGAGTCTCCGGCAATGAATCTCGTCCACCGCTGCCGCCGTTTCGCGCCCGCCCTCGTCCTCTTTGCCACCCTGAACGCCACGCCGGCGCACGCGGCCAGCAAGGACATGATTCAGCTGCAAACCCAGGTCCAGCAGCTGATTGACTCCCTTGCGCGCCTGCAGAGTTCCAACGACCAGCAGATGGGTGTGCTGAAGGATCTCGTGCAGCAGACCGTCGACTCGGTCAACAAGATGACCGTCACCGTCAACGGCATGCAGCTGAAGCTCCAGAACCAGGCCGACGCGCAGGGTGCCAAGAGCGATCAGCTCTCCGGCCAGGTGCAGTCCCTGAACGACTCGCTCGATGAGCTAAAAGCCCGCATGCTGCGGATGGAAAAATCTCTGAACGACATCCAAAGCCAGACCCAGTCCACCAACGCCGTCGTCACGTCCTTGCCCGGTGCAAATGGGGGTGCCGGTGCAGCCGCTCCGCCGGCCGGTTCACCTCTCCCAGCCCCCGCTCCAGTGACGCCGCCACCCGGCGGCTCGGCCGCACCTCCCTCGGCCGGCAACGCCGCACCACCCGATACCGGCGTACCCGTGGCGGCCATGTACCGTGCCGCCTACAATGACTACATGGCCGGCCGCTACCCCCTGGCTACCTCGGAGTTCAACGACCTGATCAAGGCGCACCCTGACGACAATCTCGCCGGCAATGCCTTCTTCTACAAGGGGGAGATCGACAACCGCAACGAGAAACCCACGGCGGCGGTAAAAAACTACGATCAGGTGCTGGAACGCTATCCGGATAATCCAAAGATCCCTGCGGCCCACCTGCATAAGGGCGAAGCCCTGATCGCGCTGAAGCAGACCGACGCCGGCATGCGCGAGCTCCGCGCTCTCGTGCAGCGCTATCCCAATTCACCCGAGGCCGCCCAGGCCAAGCTTCGGCTCAGCAGTCTGGCCCGCCGCTAGCATCGCCTCCTTACGGTCCTTTGGTTCTCATCCCGGGATCTGTTTCGCTTTTAGCTGTTCTTTCAGCAGGCAATCTGCATTCGTCGCTGCGGCAACGCAAAAACAGGCACCCGCCGTCAGTTCCGAACCTCACCCAACGCCCGCTCCACGGCCGTACGTTGCTCCGCGGTCAGCGAAACGCGCGGTAGCCGCGGCTGGCCGCCGTAGTAGCCGTTCCAATCGCAGCCGTACTTAATTCCCGCCGGTCCCAGCTTGTCCATTAGCTCGTCCGCCGCGGCCAGACGTTGTGCGCGCTCCGCGGAAAGCCGCTCGTCGCCGTCCTTCCAGGCAGCGTACACCTCATGGCAGCCCTGGGGAGCACACGCCGCCAGCGGCGGCATAACACCGGCCGCTCCGCCGATCAGCAGCGGCAGCATACCGTGCGCCGGTCCGGCGGAGAGTATCTGAAAGCCGACCGTGCGCGTGCGCGTCTTGAGCGTGGGCCCTGTGGGTACCGTCGGCAACTCGACAGCCGTGCCTCCGGCCGGCGCTCCAATCGTCACCAACGTCTGCGGCGCGAGCACGGGAGCCATCGAAGCCGTCAGCATTCGCTGAGTTACCGCCTCAAAGACGGTGGTGGTGGCCACCTCGCGCTTCACGTCGGCAGTCGCCTCCCGCAGAGCACCCAGCACCTCGACCGTTAATGCACCATCGATCAGCCCGATGATGTTGGGCGTATGCGCCAGTTCGACTAGGACATCCAGCGGCAGTCGGAGCGCCGCGATCGAAGGGTCGTTCCAAAGCACCACCGGCAACGGCGACGCATCCGCGATCGCCTGGTAATACAGCGGAACCTCACGGCCATCCGCTCCGTGGATCAATCGGGCCCAATTCGCCGGCGGCGACAGCAACACGGCATCGAAGCCGGAGGTCGCGGCCACCTCCGCCAACTCCACCGCGGCCCTTACGCTGGAACGCTCCACCCCCGCGACCAGAACCTTCTCTTTCCCGGCAGTTTCCGCCACAGCCTTTAGCAGGTCGTGCGTCTCGGCATCGGTCAGTCCGGAAGCCTCTCCCTCCGGAGGTAAAGCGACCAGACCGCTCGCCGGTCCCAGCGAGTAGCGGCGCACGTTGTGCTCCATCTTGCGTAGGTAGCTGCCGCCGTCACGATAAAACGGACACGTCAGCGGGACAAAGAGGCCTTGTAGCAACATGCGACAGATCCAATCCAGAGAGTAGGGGCCGTTCGCGACGACGCGGCAGCCCGTTAAACCAGCGAAAGTGGTTGGGCGTACGCCGCGTGCAACTCCTGCAGACATTCGATGCTGCTCCTGCCGGATTGCAACGCCTCAATGCCCTCCACCGCGGCGCGCGCCGCCGCCAGCGTGGTGATCATGGGCACACGCGCGGCTACCGCCGCCCGACGCAGCGCCTGTTCATCGAATACCGCACCCTGTCCCGTCGGCGTGTTGACAATCAGGTGAATGCGCTCGCTCTTGATCAGATCGACCACGTTCGGTCGCCCCTCATCCACCTTGTACACCCGTTCCACCTGCAAACCCGCAGTCTCCAGCACCGCCGCCGTTCCATGCGTGGCCACGATATGGAATCCCGCATTCGCGAACTTCTTGGCCAGGGGCACCACGCCTTGGCGATCACGCGCGGTCACACTCAGGAACAGGGTCCCCTTCGTGGGAAGGATCAGTCCGGCCGCGGTCTGCGCCTTGGCAAAGGCCTCACCAAAGCTTCGCCCTATGCCCATCACCTCGCCCGTCGAGCGCATCTCCGGCCCCAGCACAGGGTCGACCCCCTGAAACTTTGCCCACGGAAACACCGGCGACTTCACAAAGTAGTGATCTCCCGTGTCCAGGTCCTTGCCGCTCGCCACCGGCTCCGGCAGCAGATCGCGCAGCCTCTGCCCGGTCATCAGGCGTGAGGCGATCTTCGCCAACTGCACGCCCGTGGCCTTGGACACATACGGCACCGTACGCGAGGCCCGCGGGTTTACCTCAATTACAAACACCTTGCCGCGCTGCACCGCAAACTGCAGGTTCACCAGACCGATCACGTTGAGCGCCAACGCCAATTTGCGCGTGTAGCTGCGAATGACATCCAGCACCTCGGCAGAAAGATCCACCGCCGGCAGCACGCAGGAGGAATCACCCGAATGCACCCCGGCCTCCTCGATATGCTGCATGATTCCGGCAATCACCACATCGGAGCCGTCGCAAAGCGCATCGACATCGACCTCCTGCGCGTCTTCCAGAAAGTGATCGATCAGCACCGGCCGCTCCTGCGAGTACTCGATCGCCGTGGCCATGTAGCGCCGCACGGCATCATCGTTGTACGCAATCACCATCGCCCGCCCGCCCAGCACATAGGACGGCCTCACCAGCACGGGATACGTCACGCGCCGCGCGCCGGCCAGCGCTTCTTCGACAGAGGTCGCCATCGCCGCCGGTGGCTGCGGAATCTCCAACTCTTCCAGCAGCTTGCCGAAGCGCTTCCGATCTTCCGCCAGATCGATCGACTCCGGCGATGTGCCGATGATCGGCACCCCGGCGGCCTTCAACGGCAGCGACAGATTCAGCGGCGTCTGCCCGCCAAACTGCACGATCATCCCGATCTCCGCGCCCGCTGAGGCCTCGTGCTCATACACCGCGAGCACGTCCTCATAGGTCAGCGGCTCGAAGTACAGCCGATCGGAGGTGTCGTAGTCGGTTGAAACCGTCTCCGGATTGCAATTGATCATGATGGTCTCAAAACCATCCTCGCGCAGCGCGAAGGCAGCGTGGCAGCAGCAGTAGTCGAACTCGATGCCCTGCCCGATGCGATTCGGCCCCGAGCCTAAAATGATCACCTTCTTGTGCGCTGTCGGGGCGGCCTCATCCTCCTCGTCGTAGCAGGAGTAAAGATAGGGCGTAAAGCTCTCAAACTCAGCAGCGCAGGTGTCCACCAGCTTGAAAACCGGCTTTACCCCCAGCCGTTCGCGCGTGGTCTTCACGTGCTCCGCGCCGTCCTTGCCTTCGAATCCAAAGATGCCGGCCAGCCGCTCATCGGAAAGACCCATGCGCTTGGCCAGCTGTAGATCGAAGCCTTCCAGCGACTCCAGACCACGCTCGGCCAACGATCTCTGCTCGTCCGCGATCAGCTTCATCTGGTGCAGGAACCAGGGGTCCATGCCGGTCAGCCGCGCGGCCTCGCGCACGGCCATACCATTGTCAAACGCGTAGCGAAGGTACTGCAGCCGCTCCGGGTGTGGCGTCACTAGACGCTGCGTCTGCCGCCGCGGATCGATCGTCTCCGACCCGCTCTTCTTGCCGGTTTCAAGCGACCGCACCGCCTTCATCAGGGCTTCTTTGAAGGTCCGGCCAATTGCCATCACCTCGCCCACCGACTTCATCTGCGGCCCGAGCACCTCATTGGCTCCCGGAAATTTCTCAAACTGCCACTTCGGAATCTTCACCACGACGTAGTCAATCGTCGGCTCAAAGCAGGCCGGGGTCGCCTTCGTGATGTCGTTCTGCAATTCGTCCAGCGTGTACCCCACGGCCAGCCGCGCCGCGATCTTCGCAATCGGAAACCCCGTTGCCTTGGACGCCAGCGCCGACGACCGCGACACGCGCGGATTCATCTCGATCACCGTCATACGTCCGGTCTGCGGGTCGACCGCGAACTGCACGTTCGATCCACCCGTCTCCACACCAATCTCGCGAATCACAGCAATGGCCGCATCGCGCATCCGCTGGTACTCGCGGTCGGACAGCGTCTGCGCCGGCGCCACGGTGATTGAATCGCCCGTGTGCACGCCCATGGGATCGAAGTTCTCGATCGAGCAGATGATCACGACGTTGTCGTTCAGGTCGCGCACTACCTCCAGCTCATACTCCTTCCAGCCGAGTACGGATTCTTCGAGCAGGCACTCATGCACAGGCGAAAGATCGATGCCCCGCGACAGGATCTCCATCAGCTCTTCGCGGTTGTAGGCAATGCCGCCGCCCGAGCCACCCAACGTAAAGCTCGGCCGGATGACGACCGGAAATCCAAGCTTTACGGCGAATTCCAGCCCATCCCTCAAGTTGTTCACGAGCATCGACCGCGGCATATCCAGCCCGATCTTTTTCATCGCGTCCTTAAAGAGAAGCCGGTCTTCCGCCTTCTTGATGGCTTCGAGCTTGGCGCCGATCAGCTCGATGCCCAACCGGTCCAGCACGCCCTTATCCGCCAGATCCACCGCCAGATTCAATGCGGTTTGCCCACCCACGGTCGGCAGCACGGCGAACTTGCCTGCGGGGTTCGGCCCCATGCGGTCCAATTCCAGCTCGAGAATCTTCTCGAGGTACGCCTCCGTCAGCGGCTCGATGTAGGTGCGATCGGCGATCTCCGGGTCCGTCATGATGGACGCCGGGTTGGAGTTCACCAGCACAACCTCATAGCCCTCGGCCTTGAGTGCCTTGCAGGCCTGCGTTCCGGAATAGTCAAACTCGGCCGATTGGCCGATCACAATCGGCCCGGAGCCGATCACGAGAATCTTGGCAATGTCTTGTCTACGCGGCATTTACTTCTTCCACTCCTCCATCATCCGGCGAAAGTCGCGGAAGAGGTACTGTGAATCGTGCGGACCCGGTGAAGCTTCGGGGTGGTACTGCACGCTGAACATCGGGTCGGTCTTGTGCTTCAGGCCAGCCAACGTGTTGTCGTTCAGATTTATGTGCGTTACCGCAACGTCGTCCGGCAAACTCTCGGGATCCACGTTGAAATTATGGTTCTGCGCCGTGATCTCCACCTTGCCCGTCTCAAGATTCTTGATGGGGTGATTGCCGCCGTGGTGCCCAAACTTCAGCTTGTAGGTTTTGCCGCCCAGGGCCAGCCCGAACAGCTGGTGCCCCAGGCAGATTCCGAAAAGCGGCGCCTTGCCCTGCAGGTCGCGAATATTCTGCTGCGCATAGTCCAGCGGCTCCGGATCTCCGGGTCCATTCGAAAAGAAAATTCCATCGGGGTTCATCGCCAGCACGTCGGCGGCGGGCGTCCTGGCCGGCACCACCGTCACACGGCAGTTTTCGCGCGTCAGCATGCGCAGGATATTCTGCTTGATGCCGAAGTCATACGCCACCACGTGCATCTGCTCTTCGGCGGCGGCGTTCATGTTCGGCAGATACTTGTCACCCGTGCTGTTGAGCGGCTCATCGCTGCCCCAGCTGTACGTCTCTTTGGTCGACACCACGCTGGCCAGATCGGTGCCGTCCATCTTGCGATGTGCCCGTGCCTTGGCCACCACCGCTTCGACGTCCACTACAGCAGTCGACAGGCAGCCGCGCATCACGCCATTGGCCCGCAAATGCCGAACCACCGCTCGCGTGTCAATGTCCGCAATCACCGGAATGCCGTTGCGCTCAAGGTACTCGTCCGTAACCTCGGTCGAACGCCAGTTCGAACTGATTGGCGAGAACTCCCGCACCACCAGGCCCTCAATATACGGCTTGGCCGACTCCGCGTCCGACGGCGAGGTGCCATAATTGCCGATCTGCGGATTGGTCAGCACCACGATCTGCCCCGCATAAGACGGATCGGTGAAGATCTCCTGATACCCGGTCAGCGAGGTGTTGAACACCACCTCACCCACACGCTCCACCGGCGCGCCAAAGCTCCGGCCCCTGAACACACGCCCGTCTTCCAGGGCGAGAATAGCCTGCATGATCTCTCCCTCTTTGTAAGGCGATCACTTAAGTTTAGCAGGGCTGCGCCAGGTGCCTCGGCCCCTTCCCGGAAAAAGAAAAGACCCGGCCATGGCCGGGTCGGGTGATTCGAAAACCTGCGCCGCTGCGACTAGTAGCGGCAAACACGGTGATGGTGACGGTAAAAACAGTGGCGGTGATGGTACTGCGCTTCCGCAGGGGCAAAGCTGCCAAACAACACGGCAAGACCAAAAACAGAAAGCATCGCTCGCTTCAACATCGTAATCTCTCCTCGATCACCGGCAGTTTAGAACACCCGCCGTCGATGGTGAGAGCATAGCGCCTGCACAGAGGTTTTCTCATCACCTAATTATGGGGAATCACGAAAGGTCCACCTCCACCGTCCCATTTTGGATCTGGGCGGGAAACACCTTGATCTTCGCCTGCTCCGGCTCGGCGGCGATGCCCGTTCTGCAATCAAAGGCCCATGCATGCCACGGACAAACCACCGTCTCCCCTTCGATCCAGCCCTGTCCCAGCGGGCCCTGACGGTGCGGGCACCAGTTGTCGAGGACGTGCAATTGCCCGCCTATGTTGGCCAAACAAAACATCTGCCCGTCCAACTCCACCTCCCGCACCTCATCCTTCGCGGGCGCCTCTGTCTCCGCGCATAAACCCTTCCAGTCCGCCAAATCCCCCACCTCCTTCTCGCAGCCGTAAGATGCAGAAGACACCTACACTATGGCTCCCGCGCGTCCCTCGCCTGAATTCCCGAAGTCTCCTAAATCGTTCCGCGTTCCGCCGAAAGCCAGGCCACAGAACAGCGTCGATCCCCTGTGGCTGGTAAAAGGCGCCCTCGCAGTCATGTCGATCGGCCTCCTCTGCGCCTACCTCACGGTCTGCGGGCTGTTCTACGTACAGCAATGGCAGCTCGTCCTGCATCCGTCCCGCATCGTCAGCCAAAGCCCCGCAAGCGAAGGCCTCGCCTTTGAACCCGTACGCTTCGGCGATGACAGCTCCGGCCAGCCGCAACTCACCGGCTGGTGGATCCCCGGCGATCTCCCCAGCGACCCCACCGTTCTCATCCTTCATGGTGAAACCGGAACCATGAGCGACGCCTTGCCCGCGGCCCTGGCTCTGCACAACGCCCGCCTCAATGTTCTGCTCTTCGACTACCGCGGCTACGGAGCCAGCGGCGGCAAGCACCCCACCCAGCAGCGCATGCGCCAGGACGCCGACGCGGCCTTGTATTACCTCACGCAGACGCGCCGCCTCTCCCCCGGCAGCCTCGTCCTCTACGGGGCACACCTGGGTGCCTCGCTGGCCGTCGCTCTATGTGAACAGCACCCACAAATTTCTGCCCTGATCCTGCAGTCCGCCGATGGCGACACCGCCACGCGCGTCAGCCGGGACACCCGCACCCGGATCTTCCCTGTGAATCTGCTTTTTCATCAACGCTTTCCATTGGCCGACGCTCTCCACAACCTGAAAACGCCCAAATTGCTCATCAGCTTTACCGACGGCCCACCGCCCGAGGAGGTCCGGCGCGCGGCTGACCCCAAGCTGACAGCCGAGTTCCCCAGAAGCGCCGGTGCCACGGACATGACCAGGGTGATCCTCCGATTCCTGGACACCTACGTAGCGCATCCCTCGCCTCTGCTATAACTTAGCGCTTCATGAACGCCGCACCAAGGCGTGAAGGCTCCCGGTGTTCTGGGAGCCTTGGTATCAGGTGGGGGAGGGGTGCTGCGGATAGGGGAGGCCGGTGACCGAGGGAACTGCTAGTCCGGCAGTTGCTACATCTGTGTAGACGCCTATTCTCCCAAAAGGTTCTTCCGAATTCCACATCTTTCTTTCGCGAATCTACAGAAAAGTGAACCTGCCTCAACAACAGGGCAAATTCTTAGGCGGTAAAGTTCAGAAAATCCCCGTGGCGGACATGAGCGGTCGGGAAAACCTCATCCAGGCGCGTTGCTCCCAGCGTCTTGTACACGGCCTCTCCGAGCACGTGACGGAAGTCCGTGGTGACCACCAGATCTCGTCCCTCGTTCAGCTGTTCATTCGCCAGCCCCGGCCAGCGGCCGTAGACCTGGCCGCCGCGAACCGGTCCACCCAGCACGAACATCACATTGGCATGCCCGTGATCCGTGCCGCCGGTTCCGTTCTGGTGTGCCGTGCGGCCAAACTCCGACATCGTCACCACGGTAACCTGCTCGGCGCCGTCGCCCAGATCGCGCCAGAAGGCCGCCAGGGCATCTGAAAATTCTCGCAGCCGGTTCGCCAACTGCCCGTTGGCGCCGCCCTGGTCACGGTGCGTATCCCAACCGCCGATGTCCGCAAACGCCGCTTCCACCCCAAGATTGGCCTTCAGCAGCTGGGCGATCTGCTTCATGCTGTTGCCAAACGGCGTGTTGGGATACGTTGCTCCGCCGGCGGCCCGGTACTGGAAAAGATTCGCGGCCTTCAACATACGTACAGCCTCAAAGGTCTCCTGCCCGGTTCCATGGAGCATGGTGTCGGAGCTCTGGTCGTACATCGATTGGAATGCGTTGGAAAGCTGGGAGGTCTCCGGTCCGCGCCCGGCGACCGAAAAGTCCTGCAGGTTGTTCACCGCCACCGTCGGCAACCGGCCCTGCAGGGTACGCGGGACCTGTGTACCCAGAGCCACGGCTCGGAATGCCGATGCCTTACCCACCGGCTCAGACGCGAGCGCCCGGTTCAGCCAGCCGTCCGGTGTACTCTTCTGCCCCGGCGTGCCTGATTCCATGTAGTCCTGCGCGTCAAAGTGCGAGCGCGTCGGGTCCGGCGAGCCGGCGGCGTGCACAATCGCCAGGTGACCTCCGTCGTACAGACCTTTCAGGGAGGCCATCGCCGGGTGCAGACCGAAAAATCCGTTCAGGTCCAGCACCTCCTTCTGCTTCACCGCGATCGTGGGCCGCATCGCGTAGTAATTCGGCTCCGCATAGGGCACCACCACGTTGAGACCATCGCAGGCGCCGCGCTGAAAGATAACGACCAGCTTCCTGCCCGAGGCTGCCGCCGTCCCCATCTGTGCGTAGACCGACCGCGTCAGGAACGCCGGAATCGCAGAGGTCCCCACCAGGGCCAGGGCACCGTTGCGCAGAAAACCGCGTCGCGTCACGCTGCCGCGCCGGGCTAAATCGCGCCCGTGCATGTCGCAGCCCCACTCGCTGGCATCGGTGAAGGAACATTTCTTGGCCACGGGTCACCTCTTGGGACGATCTGGATCAGCTGCCCCTTCAAACGCACTACGGTTCCAAAAGTTGTCTGATGTGACGAAAAGGCCTTCTTCGCAGCTCAGAGCTCAAAAGCGGCTCAATTCCAGCATCGCCGCAAAGAGCCGGTCCGCCTGTGGCAGGATGACGTCCTCCAGCAAAGGTTGGTAGGCCACAAAGGTGTCCATGCCGCCCACCCGCCGCACCGGCGCGTCCAGGTCGTGGAAGAGTTCGTCCCCGATCCGCGCCGCCAGTTCAGCCCCGTATCCCCAGCTGAGCATGTCCTCGTGTGCTACCAGGACCTTGCTCGTCTTGCGCACCGAGACCGCGATCGCGTCCCAATCATAGGGCGCCAGGCTGCGCAGGTCGATCACTTCGATATCCAAACCATGCTCGCGTTCCAGCCGCTGCGCCGCCTGCAGTGCCCGCGGCACCACCGCGCCGTAGGTGATCACGGACAGGTCTTTGCCCTGGCGGACGGTGTGGGCTTTACCGAATGGAATGCTGTACTCCGAGCCCGGATACGGCGCCCGTCCGAGCGTCGCGCGATACAGATTCTTGTGCTCCAGAAAAAGCACCGGGTCGTCGCAGCGTATCGCCGTGCGCAGCAGACCCACCGCATCCAGGGTGTTTGAGGGCATCACGACCCGCATCCCCGGCGTGTGCGTAAAGATGCTTTCACCTGATTGCGAGTGGTAGATCGATCCGCCCGTGAGATACCCGCCGATCGGTACCCGCATCACCAGCGGTGCCGTGAAGGTCCCGTTTGACCTCCAGCGCATAACCGCTAACTCATTGCGCATCTGGTGCATAGCCGGCCAGATGTAATCAAAGAATTGAATTTCCACCACCGGCTTCAAACCGCGCACCGCCATGCCGATCGCCCGGCCGGTGATGTTGGCCTCTGCCAGCGGCGCATTCCAGACGCGCTCGCTGCCGAACTCGCGCTGCAGCCCGGCGGTGACCTTGAACACGCCGCCCTTGCCCTTCAACTTGCCTTCCAGCAGCTCGCGGTCGCGCGTGGCATCGGCGACATCTTCGCCAAAGACCACGATGCGTTCATCGCGGCGCATCTCGTCGCGTAGGCAGGCGTTGATGCCGTCCAGCATCGTCCGGTCGGGCGCGCCCTCCACCGCTTCACTCGGCGCCGAAGCGAAGCTCTTCGCCGTGGCCGGCAGAACCTCCGAGTACACCTCGCGCAGAATCGACGCAACCTCCGGCGGCGCGGCGGCCAAAGCCCGGTCGCTGGCCGCTTGCACCTCGACCTCTACCGCCAGCTCCAGCGCGTGCAGCTGCTCGGCGTCGGCGACACCGTTTGAAACCAGCCACGCGCTCATCCGGGCGATCGGATCCCGCAGCGCATCGGCGTCCAGTTCCTCCGCCGAGCGATACTGCGTCTCATCGTCGCTAAGCGAGTGCGAATACGGCCGGATCACGTGCCCGTGCACCAGCGCCGGCCCGTGTCCCGCGCGGCAGTAGGCCACCGCCTCCGTCATCGCCTGATAGCTGGAGAGAAAATCCGTGCCGTCTACCTCGGCAAAGTGGAAGTTCGGGAAATTGGCAATCAGCCGCGAAATGTTCCCGCCCGGCGTATTGGCCTCCACCGGCGTCGAAATTGCATAGCCATTGTCTTCAACGACATACAGCACCGGCAGCTTCAGGTTCGAGGCTGAATTCAGCGACTCCCAGAACTCACCCTGGCTCGTCGAGCCCTCCCCTATCGAGACATACACCACCTCGTCCGGGTGAAAGGCCACATCCTTATACTCGCGATAATCGCCGGAAACCTTGGCTGCGGCCTCCGGATGACGGCTGAAGTACCGGCCCGCCTCCGCGCAGCCCACCGCATGCAGGCACTGCGTCGCGGTGGAGGATGACGGCGATACGATATTCAGCCGTTTGCTCGTCCAATGCGACGGCATTTGCCGCCCACCCGAGGCCGGATCGCTCGCCGCGCCTACGGCTTGCAGCAGCTGCTCCTCCACGGTGTTGCCCAGCGCCAGGCACAGCGCCCGGTCGCGATAGTAGGGGAAAAACCAGTCGTAGCCCGGTCGCAGAGCCATCCCGGCAGCCACCAACAGGGCCTCGTGCCCCGCGCAGGAGATCTGGAAGAAGATTTTCTGTTGCCGCTTCAGCAGAATCTCGCGGTCATCGGTGCGCCGCGAAAGCACCATCAGCCGGTAAAATTCCAGCACCTGCGTACGGCTAAGCCCTGCCTCCAGTACCGCTGTCTCCGCGAGCGGTGGGCTCGCCGGCTCGGTGACGCTCACCACGGCTTCCTTCTCCGTCCGCTTCTTGCCTGCCACCCCGGCCGCACTCCTTCCACACCCAAAATCTGACAGTGCGATTGTACGCGTAGCACCCGTCTCCGTTGTGTCCCCAATTCAGGACGGTACGGAGCCTCTCCGCTGCCGCAGTCGGGTCAGTTCTTCATGCGTTCCCGCACGTCATGCGCCAGCTTTTCGATCTCCGTCGCCTTCCGAATGACGTCGAGCGAAAGCTCGTCGCGAGAGGTATTGTCCACCTCGGCTTTCAGCTCATTGGTCAGCGCCACCAGCTTCGCCGTGTCCGCCATCAGCCGTTTGCGTCGTTCGTCCTCGCGCAGGTGCGTCATCTTCGACGCCGTCTGCTCGGAGAATGGATCGTGTGGGTCTCCAAAGCCCGGCTGCGCCGGACGGTTTACGGTTCCGGCAGGCACCTGCGGCGCAATCTGCGTTGCCGCCGCCCCGGTGACCGCACCCGCCAGCAGCAGAAGCAGAACCGGACCGGCCTTCGAGCGGGACACCCACCTCCACGACCAACGAGCTTCCATAAAACTCCTTTGCACAGACCGGCTGAATCGCAGCACCCAGGCGCATTTCGGCGGGTTCAACTCACAGAACGCTTTCAGTATGCTTGCAGGTGGCCTTGCCCGCGTAAAAACGGCGAACAAGCCCGCGAACAGCCCTATGATGAACCTCCCCAACGTCGTGCCACAAGAGGAACAATCCCTGCTCTCGGTCGAGCATGGTTGGCACGTTGATTTCATCAACTTTCTTCAGACCGGTCTGCCGAAGATCGCCGCCGCCGTGGTCATCGCGGCTCTTGCCTGGTGGCTGGTCGGCTTCTTCGTAGACCGCATGCGCCGCCGCGCCGACAGCCTGATCGGCAACAGCCGGCGCGCGGCCCAGCTGCGCACCGTCGCCGGCATCCTCCGGGCCAGCGCTTCGGCCTTGATCGGCTTCTCCCTTTTTCTGCAGTTGCTCAGCGCCATCGGCGTCTCGCTCGGCCCCTTCATCGCCTCGGCCGGCGTCATCGGCCTGGGCATCAGCTTCGGCGCGCAGAGTCTCTTCAAGGACATACTCAATGGTCTCCTCATCCTCGTCGAGGACCAATACAGCGTCGGCGATGTCGTCAAAGTCGCCACCCTGACCGGCACCGTCGAAGACCTCACCCTGCGCTGCACCAAGCTCCGCGACGGTGACGGGACCCTGCACATCGTACCCAACAGCGGCATTGCCACGGTCTCCAACATGTCCCGCGACTACTCGGTCGCGACGCTCTCGCTCAGCGTTAGCCCGCGCGAAGACCCCGTCCGCATCGTCGCCATCCTTCGCCAACTCGCCGCCGAAGTCCGCGCCGACGAAGCCTTCCAAGAGGTCATTCTGGCCGACCCCGAGGTTCCCGGCGTCGATCGCGTCTCGGGCGCCGAGGTCCTCTACCCGGTAAACGTGCGCGTTCGCGCCAATCAGCGTGACGGCGTCCTGCGCGCGCTGCGTCAGCGCATCCTCGTCACCTTCACCCGCGAAGGCCTCGAATTCGGCGCCCTTACCAGCACCGTGGTGCGCACCGAGTCGGCTCTGCCCAGGCGATCGGAACCTACGCCGGCTGAGGCATCAACCACTTGAACTCACAGTCCAACCGCTCATAGCTCGATGCCTGGTTCATCGCCCGTGCCTGAGCCAAAGCTCTGCCTCAGTCGCCGCCCCGCAGCAGTTCAAAGAGCCGCTGCGGGTCGTTGATAGGCGGCAGGCATACGCTCCCCTTACAAACAATCGCCACACTGCCCGTCTCCAAAGCCGTCACGTGCGGCAGGGTCTGCGCCAACGCCGGCGGCAAGGCCCCCAGCTGCTCTCGCCGGAGCCGCACGGCACTTTTGTTCACCAGAAAACGTGCCGTGGCTGCCGCCGCAAGCTCGTCTGCGAGCAGGTCCTCACCGATCACACAAACCTGCATCGGAGGCGTAATCGCCCGCCGCAGCGCCAGCCCGTAGCTGGCCGCGTACAGCCCAAAGTGCTCCACGATGCCCGCGAATGCCTCCAGCGTCTCGACGGCGCGCCTCCGGTACACCTCCTCGTCCGTCAAAGCGTGCAGCCGCAGCAGAAGCGTGGCACTGGCCGGATTGCCGGCAGGCGTGGGGGCATCCTGCACTGGTTTCCGCCGCGCCCCCAGCACGCCCAAAGCCTGCCCCGTGCCGGTCTGGTCCGTATCGAAAAAACCACCCTCGGCGGCATCGTAGAAGCGGCTCAGCAACACCTTCGCCATGCCGTCGGCGGCGGCGAAGTAACGCATCTCACCTGTGACCTCCCAGGCATCCAAGGCTGCATTGCCCAGAAAGGCATAGTCGTCCAGGACGGCGGGGATCCGGCTCGCCACCCCATGCGCCTCCCCATAGGCTGCCACCCGCGCCAACCCGATTGCCGGGTCCCATGCCGTCGCCAACACACGATCCAGCGTCTTCAGCGCGAAGCGCACGGCATCGGGCAACTCCAATGCCCTCCCAGCCGCCAGATATGCTGAAGCGCAAAGCCCGTTCCACCCCGTATAGATTGTCCGGTCCACAAACGGCGTGCGCCGCTCCAGCCGCGCCTGGTAGAGCTTCTTGCGGGCTTGCTGCAACAGCGCCGCCACTGCCTCTTCACCTCGGCCGAGCCGCGCCGCCAGCGCCGGCACCTCCGTCACCACGTGCAGCACATTCTTCGCCGGGTTGTGGTGCATGTCGCCGACCGCGCGCAGGTTAAAGTACGCCGCTGCGACCTCGAACTCCTCGGCTGAGAGCACAGCCTCGGCCTCCGCCCGGCTCCAGGTAAAGTGGTCGCCATCATCATCCAGCGAATCGTCCGCGTCCTGCGACGCATAGAAGCCGCCCCGCTCGCGATCGCTCAGCCACTCGTCCATCCAGCGGAGCGTCGAGCCGGCCACCCGCGCCAGCCGCGGATCCGCAAAGCTCTGAAACGCGTGCGTATAGGTCCGCAGCAGCTCGCTGTTGTCATAGGCCATCTTCTCAAAGTGCGGCACGATCCATCGCTCATCCACGGAGTACCGGTGGAATCCACCCGCCAGCTGATCGTGCACGCCGCCGGCCGCCATCTTGCCCAGTGTCAGCAGCACCACCTCGCGGGCGCGCTCGGCCAAAGGACCGGGCCGTGTCGCCGCATCGATCAGCAAATCCAGCGCCGCGGGGTGCGGGAACTTCGGCTGCGAGCCGAACCCGCCGTTGCGCGGATCGAACTGCCGCAACATCGACGCAAGAATCTTGTCGAGCAACTGCTGCCCCGGCTCGCCGGCCCGCCCCGCGAAGGTCTCATTGTGCTCAATGGCCTGCTGCACGCTCTCGGCGGACTCGTTCACCTCGTCCAGCCGGCTGCGATACGCCTCGGCCATGCTGCGCAGCACCCGCGGAAAGCCCGGCCGGCCGTAACGATCCTCCGGCGGGAAATAGGTTCCGCCGAAGAAGGGTTTGCCCTCGGGCGTCAGAAACGCGGTGAGGGGCCATCCGCTTTGCCCGCTGATCGAAGCCACCGCCGCTTGGTAGCGGCTATCCACATCCGGCCGCTCGTCGCGATCCACCTTGACGGCGACAAACAGCTCGTTGATCAGCCCGGCCAGTTCGGGGGTTTCGTAGCTCTCGCGATCCATCACATGGCACCAGTGGCACCACACCGCGCCGATGTCCAGCAGAACCGGCTTGTTCAACCGCTGCGCTTCCGCAAAGGCCTCCTCGCCCCACTCGTGCCAGTCTACCGGCTGGTGCCGCGCGGATCGCAGGTAGGCGGACGCAGCCTGCGCCAGACGATTTTCCGTTGCCTCTTCCATGGCCTATTCCCTTTGCCTGTTCTAAGGCCTGCTCCTTTGCCTCTTCCATGGCCTGCCCCTGCCCTCAGCCTACCCGCAAGGCCCTTAGCCCACCCGAGCTGTCGGCCCTGCTATCGCGGCCCAGTAGCTGTCGACGCACCCGGCGGCAGTGCAGCGGTTCCCAGCGGCTGGGGCGGCGCAGGCGGCTGGGGCGGCATCAGTCCCGGCACATGTGGGCTCTGCGTCACCTCGCCCTTCACCGCCTCGCCCAGCGTGATGCCGTAGCGGTCCAGCGTGTTGGAAAGAATCTGGCTGAGCGCCGAACGGTCCCGCGCATAGGCCGCATCCGCCGAGTTCAGCGAGTTATCCGAACCCGCCAGATTGCGACCCTGCTGCAGTACATTGGCCGTCGTCGAGGCCCCCAGACTCAGCTTCTTCGTCTCCGCCGCCAGCGACTGCGCCGCATACTCCCGCGCCGCCTGCGCCGCCACCACACCCGCCCGGTCATTGCTCAACGCATACAACGCATTCACCAGCTGAATCCGCAGCTGGGTGTAGATCTGCTGCAGCCGCATCTCCGCCTGCCGGTATTCCATCTGCGACCGCACCTGGTCGGCCTGCGCCGTGCGGTTGCGCAGCGGAATGGTCACATTCACGCCCACGCCGTAATCCGGATAGTTGTTGTTCACCAAATTTTCCAGCGTCGACCCGAACCCCTGCGCCTGCACCAGACCAGGCGGGCATGGCGTGAACGCGGTATTTGTCGAACCGAGCCCGGAGACACCCGTCGCGCAGTTCAGCAGGGGATTCTGTCGTCCCCCCAGCGCGTTCGCTCCGTAGAACCCGAACGCATCCACCACCGGCAGCAGACCATTCTTCTCCGCCCGGATGGTGATCTTGTTGTTCTCCATCGAAAGCACGGCCTGCTCCACCTGCGGATTGTCCCGGAACGCCTGGCTGACGAGGTCCTCGATCTTTTCATCCTCCTCCGGCAGCCGGTCCAGACCCACCCGGTCGGTCGGCACCACCGGCGCATTGGCGATCTTCGGGTCGCCCAGCGTGCGCGCGATTGCCTGCTTCATCAGCAGTTGCTGATACTCCAGGTTGTTCTGCGAGCTGATCAGCGCCTGCTTGTCGGAGGCCACCGAGGAGTCCGCATTCACCACATCCAGCGGCGCCAGCGTCCCAATCTCCACCTGCCGGCGGTCATCGGCAGCCAGCTGCGTCGATTGCGCCAGTGCCCGCGTCTTGGCCTGCTCATCCTCGTACGCGCTCACCAGCGCCCAGTAGATGCTCTCCACCTGCGTGACCGTGTAGATCACCTGTTGCCGGAACGCCGAATCCGCATACCGGCGATTGTTCTTGGCCTGCACGATAAATCGCTTGTTGATCCAGGGTCCGAAACCCTGCAGCAGATGTTGCGTGCCGAGCGCCCGAAAGGTTGAGTTCAGCGCCGGGTTATAGACCACGCCCTCGCTGTTGGTCGTCTGCCGCGTGTTGTTGTACGTCACCGCCAGCGACGTACCCGACGCAAACCCCTGCTGGTATTCGAAGTTGTAGGTCGTCGTGTTCGTCTGCAGATTCTCCGTGCCGGTCAGCAGCGTAATCGTCTGCGGAATACGTGCGCTCTCGTACTGGATTGTGCCGGTCAGGAAGGGATCGAAATTTTCCGGCACCGGTCCGCCGCCGTTGGTGGAAAGCACCAGCCCGGAGCTGCCCGCGCTCGCCGAGGCCGTCGAGGTCGACCCCGCCGGCCCGCCCCCGCCCGTAATCGTCGTCGTCGATCCACCCAGCGTGTTCGTGATCAGCCCCGTCGGCACTCCGCGAAGCGTAGACCCAGCCTCCGCACGCAGCAGATCCGTGTCCGCAATATCCAGGTTGATGCGCGCAATCGCAATGTCGTAGTTGTCTTCAAGCGCCAGCGTCACCGCATCCGCCAGGCTCAGGTAGATCTTGCCCTCACGCAGCAGGTCGTCGAGTTTGGGCGCATTGCTCAGCTGCGGCTGCGGGTAGTTCTTCGCCGAATAAATTGCCAGCGGATCCGGGAAGAACGGATTGCCCCGCGCGTAATCGTGCGAGGTCGGCCGTAGAAACAGCGGCTGCGTCCGGGTGGGCGTCGGTGCCTGCGGCATCCCCGGCGTTCCCGTCGTATCGTTCTGCACGGGCTGCGGCGGGGGGGCCACCGTGGGGCTCCCTTGCGGCGTCGCAGCACTGGTCGGCGATGTCGCAGCTTGCGATGTCGTTGTTTGCGATGTCGCTGCTTGCGGTGTCGAAGCCTGCCCGGCGCCTTCGGCCAGGCAGGGCTGCACCGCCACCGTCCACAGCACCACGCCAAGACGCAAGGAACCTGCCGGCAACGCTCGCACGCGCCGGTACCTTCGCGACCAACTTGGAACTTCCCGCAACCGCTTCCTTCCCTTCAAACGCGAAGAGTTCCCGGCTGGGGGCCGGATGATCCTACGCGTCCACCGTTTAGCTCAGTCGAGGCCCAGTATAGTCCCCTCAAGCTTCCTGCTTCTGCGCCGGTTTCACCGCAATCACCTGCCCGGCAAAGCGATAATGGGGGAGCATGCAGGCCAATCGAACTCGGGAACCGGCAGCGGCGAGCCACTGGAAGCTGACCCTCAGCTACAACGGCTCCGGCTTTCACGGCTGGCAGGTACAGCCCGGCCTGGTCACCGTGCAGGGCACCCTCGCCGCGGCACTGGCGGACATCACGGGTGTTCCCGTCCTGCCGCAGGGCTCCGGCCGTACCGACGCCGGCGTGCACGCCCTCGCGCAGGTCGCCTCCTTCAGCCTGCCCGTCCGCCTTCCGCCCGCCAACCTGCAGCGCGCCCTGAACCGCATCCTGCCCGTCAGTCTGCGCGTGATCGCCGCGGAGACGGTCTCACAAAGCTTCCATGCCCGGCATTCGGCCCGCCGCAAACATTACCAGTACCGCATCTTCGAGCGCCGCCTCGCCGATTCGCTCACGGACCGCATCTGCTCGCCGTTTCTCGCCCCCTTCGTCTGGGACTGCCGCTGGCCCCTGCAGCTGGAACCCCTGCAGGGAGCGGCCGATCTCCTCCTCGGCACCCAGGACTTCACCGCCATGGCCGCCGCCCGCCGCGAACTCTCCCAACGCGACGGCCGGGCCAACGAAATCGGTCCGGCCGGCCAACCCAACCCCGTCAAGACGATCTACAGCGCGGCATGGACCCGCGCCGAAGGATTGCTCCTGTTCAACATCTGCGGCAACGGCTTTCTGCACCACATGGTGCGCAACCTGGTCGGCACCATGGTTGAGGTAGGCCGCGGCAGCCTCGCTGTTGAGGACCTGCCCAACATTCTCGCCGGCAAAAATCGCTCCAACGCCGGTCCCACCGCCCCCGCCGGCGGCCTCTACCTCCGCGCCGTCGAGTACGAACCCACCAGCGAAGCCAACATCCAAGACACTCAAAACAATTTCGACACTCAAGACAATTTCGAGAATATCCAGCCGGCGATGGCGGAATTTGGATCGGGTCCCTCGCATTGAGCTCCTTCGACACCCGCCGTATCCCCGAGCTGGCCAGCGCCGGCGCCGTCCACCGCGCCTTCGGCTGGCTTCACCTGCATGAACTCCAACTGCGGCGTTGGCAGCTCGCCTTTTTGCCGATCGCCGCGCCACCCTTTGCAGAGAGCGCCCGTGCCGCCTGGTTCTGCGATCGTTTCCGGGAGCTCGGCCTCGCCGACCCGCACATCGATGACGAAGGCAACGCCCTGGCGCTGCTGGATCCCGGGGGTGCCCCCCCTGCGGCCCGCACCGTTCTGCTCTCCGCTCACCTCGACACCGTCTTCCCCACCGGAACCGACTGCACCCCTATTGAGGATGATGCCCTCATCCGCGCCCCCGGCGCCTGCGACAACGGTGCCGGCCTCACTGCGCTGCTGGCCATCGCCGCCGCCCTCCGGCACGCCGGTCTGCAACCCGCCTGCCCCGTGCTCTTCGCGGCCAACGTCGGCGAAGAGGGCGAAGGCGATCTCCGCGGCATGCGCCACCTCTTCGCGCATCCGCCCTTCGGCGCCCGCATCGACGCCGCCATAGCTCTGGAAGGCGCAGGCGATGGCCTGGTCGTCGACCGCGCTCTCGGCAGCCGCCGCCTCCGCGCCACCGTCACCGGCCCCGGCGGCCACTCCTGGGCCGACGCCGGCCGCCCCAACCCGATCCTCGCGCTCGGCGCCGCTCTGGTCGCCATCTCGCGCCTGCCGCTCCCCACCAAACCACGCACCACGCTGAACGTCGGCACCCTGCACGGCGGCACCTCGGTCAACTCCATCCCCTCCTCCGCATCCGCCGACATCGACCTGCGCTCCACCTCCGAGATGGAGCTCGACCGCCTCGAACTCACCGTCCTCACCCGCCTCTCCGCCGAAATCGAGGCCGAGATCCAGCCGCGCTCCGCCGCCGACCGCCTCCAGCTGCGGATCGAACGCACCGGCCACCGCATCGGCGGCACTCTCCCCGCCGACGCCACCCTCCTGCGCAGCCTCCGCGCCGTGGACCGCCATCTCGGCATCGCCACCGAAAGCCGCATAGGCTCCACCGACGCCAATCTGCCGCTCTCGCTCGGCGTTCCCGCGCTCGCGATCGGCGCCGGCGGCCGCGGCGGCGGTCTGCACACCCTCGGCGAGTGGTACGACCCCACAGGCCGGGAGCTCGCCCTGCGTCGCATTCTCCTTCTACTGCTGGACACCTGCGGGCAACTCACACGGCCTGCGTGCGATCCGGCCGTCTCGATAGCCGACGATCACGCCCGCTCCAGCTAAGCCGGACAGACCAAGCAAAACGGAACCCTTTCCGGCGGTCCGATAAACTGGGGGCGTGCCTGAATTCCTCACCAGATCTCCGCGGCCAGCCGCGTTGACGGCAGCCCTGCTCTGCGCCCTCGCGCTGAGCGCCAGCCCTTCACGCTCCCAGAACCCCGCCCAGCCGTCTCCCGCCTCAAGCAGCAGTCCTGACACCCTTTTCGTTCACGGCAACATCCTCACCGGCACCCGCCTCCGCGCCGGCGACCCCGATCCCGTGCCCGGCCGCGTCACCGCCGTCGCGATCCGTCAGGGGAGGATCACTGCCGTCGGCAGCGATGCCACGATCCTCGCCCTCAAAGGCCCTGGAACTGTTGTCGTTGACCTCGGGGGCGCCTTCGCCATGCCCGGCTTCAACGACGCCCACACCCACATGGCCATGGCCGGCCGGCAACGCCTGGGCGTCGATCTCGTCGGTTCCACCTCTCTTGCCGACGCGCAATCCCGCATTCGCACCTACGTCGCGACCGCCAAACCCGGTCAATGGCTCCTCGGCGGCGGCTGGGACCACACCCTCTGGCCCTCGCACACGCTTCCCTCTCGCGGGGATCTCGACGTCGTCACCGGCGGCCATCCGGCACTGCTGGTCCGCGTCGACGGCCACATCGCCGTGGCCAATACCGCCGCCCTGCAGCAGGCAGGCCTCACCGCTGCAATCTCCGACCCGAAAGGCGGCAAGCTCGACCGCGACAGCAACGGCCAACTCACCGGCATCGTTCGCGAGACACCTGCCCTTCTGCTGATCCAGAACCACATCCCGAAACCCGACATCGAAACCCGCAAACGCGCCCTCACGCTCTCCATCCAGGACGCCCTCGCCCATGGCGTCACCAGCGTGCAGGACTTCTCCGACTGGGAGGACTGGCTCGTGCTCGAAAGTTGGGAACACACCGGCAAGCTCCCCCTGCGCTTCGCCGAGTGGATCGACTTCACCCTCCCTCTGCCGATCCTCGAAGAACGCCGTAGCTCTCACCCCGCACTTGACCCCTTACTTCATCTCACCCAGCTCAAAGCCTTCATGGACGGCTCTTTAGGCTCCCGCACCGCCGCTCTGAACGACCCGTATAGCGACGACCCCGACAACTCCGGCCTCCCGCGTCTTGATCCCGAAAAGGTAAACCAGTGGTCCGCCGAGCGCGCCGCCGCCGGCTTCCAACTCGGCTTCCACGCCATCGGCGACCGCGCCAACGACATCGCTCTCGACGCCTTCGAGTCCGCCGAGCAGGTCGGCACGCCGGTTCCCGCATACCGATGCGAAGACAACGATGCCCACACGACGGCCGTTCACAAAGCCAATTCGCCGGGAAGCACGGAATACGCTTGCGTGGACGGACCGTATGCTGCGAAAGACTTCCGCTTCCGCATCGAGCACGCCCAGGTCGTCTCCCCGGGCGCCTTTGACCGCTTCCATGCCCTAGGCGTGATCGCCTCCATGCAGCCCAGCCATCTGCTTACCGACATGGCCTGGGCCGGCGGGCGGCTCGGTCCCGAACGCTCGGCTCGCGCCTACGCCTGGCGTTCCTTCCTCGACCACGGCGTCACTCTCGCCTTCGGGACCGATTACCCCGTCGAGTCCATCTCGCCCTTCCGTGGCCTCTACGCCGCGATCACGCGCCAGAACGAAACCGGCACCCAGACCTTCCATCCCGAGCAGAAGATCACGCTGGACGAAGCCCTCTATGCCTACACGCAGGCATCAGCCTTCGCCGAGTTCCGGGAGGGGATCAAGGGGCGGCTCGAACCCGGCTACCTCGCCGACCTGATCGTTCTCGATCGCGACATCACAAAAGCCACGCCGCAGACTCTGCTCGGGACGCGTGTACTCCGCACGGTGGTCGGCGGCGTCACCCGTTTCCAGGCGGGTTCCTCCACGGCGGTTCTGCTCAACCCGCCGCCTCCCGCCGGAGCGGACGAATAGCTCATGCCGGGCGCAGCCATCCCAATCACCACAAAAGCCCAAAGCCGCACCGCGCATCTGCTGCTGATCGCCGTGGCCATCCTGTGGGGCACAACATTTCCGCTCGCGAAAGCCGCCCTCAGCCAGGCCTCCCCTCTGCTCTTCAATCTCGTCCGCATGAGTCTTGCCGCGGCGATTCTCTTCGCCGTCAACAGCCGCCGGCTCGGAGGCCTCACCCGTTCCCAGTGGAAGCTCTGTGCCGCCGCCGGCGTCCTGCTCTCGCTCGGCTATGAGTTCCAGACCGCCGGCCTCGCCCGCACCACCCCCTCGAAATCCGCTTTTCTTACCGGCCTGGTCGTCGTTCTCGTCCCGCTGCTGAGCGCGCTGCCCGGCGTCCGTGGCCCGGGTACGCCCCGACCGCACCGGCTTGCCTTCGTCGGAGCCATCCTCGCCTTCGCCGGCCTCGTTCTGCTCACCAGCCAACCTGGCGCCGGCTGGGCTCTGCTCGCCGGTATGCACGCCGGGGAGTGGCTCACGCTGGCCTGTGCCTTCGCCTTTGCCTTTCACCTGATGCTGCTGGCCCGCGCGGCCGGCACGGTGGACGCCCGCGTCCTCGGCACGCTGCAGATCGCCGTCGCCGCCGCTGTCATGCTCTTCCTCTTGCCGCTCGAGCGGCATCCCTTTCTAAACACCACCCCGACGGTGCTCTGGGCGCTCGGCATCACCTCCGTCTTTGCCACCGCCGCGGCCTTCACCATCCAAAGCTGGGCGCAGGCCCACGTACCGCCCACCCACACCGCGCTCATCTTTACGCTGGAGCCCGTCTTTGCCGGTCTCGCCTCGCTCCTCTTTCTCGGCGAGCATCTTGGACCGCGCGGCATAATCGGTGCCATTTTGATACTGAGCGGCATTCTCCTCGCCGAACTCGGGCCAACCGCAGTGATCCAGGCGGGTATCCTACCGATGGAGCCTTGATACCCGCGTCTTTGGAGCGACCTTTGTCCCAAAAACGCGTCTATGTATCCGTTGCTTCTAGATTTACCGGAAAAGACGTATCGCAAAAGCTCTCTTCACGGCACGTCCAAGAACCCGGAAAACGAAAGCCCAGAGGAAAGAACAGACCATGGCATCCCAGCACAACCCTGAAGGCGATTCCCCGCTACGCTCCCGTCGCCGCCTCACTCCGGCCACCACCTTCACCGCCCTAGGGGCCTGCTCGGCCCTGATTCTCGCGGGGTCTTTGCTCACGAGCAAGGTAAGTGGCAAGGAGGCACAGCGGGTCGACTCCAGCGACGCCCACCAGCTGGTCATTCCATCGCCCGTTAGCCTTTCCAACGGTTTCTCCGCGATCGCCAAGCAGGTCGGACCCGCCGTTGTGAACATCAACACCGAATCCACCCCCAAGCAGCAGGCCCCCGGACGCCGCAACCGTCGTGGTCTGCCGGAGGGACAGCCCGGCGCCCCCAACGGTGGCGGCGATGACGACGACAACGGTGTAAACGGCGGCAACGGCGGCAATAACGGTAACAATATGCAGGATTTCTTCAACCACTTCTTCGGTGGTCAGGGTGGCGGTCAGCCGGATATGAGCACCCGCCGCGCCCTGGGATCCGGCTTCATCGTCGATCCGCGCGGCTACATCATCACCAACAATCACGTCATCGACAAGGCCGACCATATCTACGTGAAGTTGTCGACCGATCCGGACGACAGCATGGACCAGGGCCGTCCCGCCCACGTCGTGGGTGCTGACCCGTCCACGGACATCGCCGTCATCAAGATCGACGCCAAGGAACCCTTGCCGACGATCAAGCTGGGTAACTCCACAAGCGCCCAGGTCGGCGATTGGGTTCTCGCCATCGGCAGTCCGTTCGGCCTCTCCAAGACCGTCTCCGCCGGCATCGTCTCCGCCATCAACCGCGCCGGTTCCGATCTGGAGCAGGGCGCCGGCGGCATCGACCAGTCCACCTTCCAGCACTTCATCCAGACCGACGCCGCCATCAACCCCGGCAACTCCGGCGGTCCGCTGGTCGACATGGCCGGCGAAGTTATCGGCATGAATACGGCAATCTATACGCAATCCGCCGGCTCTGAAGGCGTCGGTTTTGCCCTGCCGTCCAATCTCCTCATCACCGTCTATAACCAACTCATCTCGCCCACCCACATGGTCACGCGGGGCTCCATCGGTATTCAGTTTCAAGCCGCGCAGTCCTCTGCGGTCAGCCGCATGTACGGCTTCTCCGGCGGTGGTGTCATCATCAGCCTCATCACACCGAACGGTCCGGCGGCAAAGGCCGGTCTGCAGCCCAAGGACGTCATTGTCTCCATCGATGGCCAGCCCATCAAGGATGGCGATACGCTCATCTCGATCGTCTCTGCCAAGGCACCGGGCACTCGTATCAACATCGGCTACCTGCGGGACGGCAAAAAGGAATCGGTCGAGGTTGCTGTCATGGATCGCTCCAAGCTCTTTACCCAGACGGCAAACGATGACGAGAACGCACCGCCTACCCAGGCCGATGCCGGTCAGGTCAAACTCGGCCTCACTGAGCAGCCGACCAAGCCGGACGCCCTTTCCAAGCTCGGCATCCACGGAGCCGTCACAGTTACCGCAGTTCGCCCAGGCTCTTTCGCCGAGCAAATCTCCTTGCAGCCCGGGGATGTGATTGTCGAAATCAACCGTAAACCGGTCACCAGCGAAGCCGAGTACCGCGCTATCGTCTCGGCCCTCAAGCCGGGCGACGACGTCGTGTTCGTCGTACGCAACCCGCATGACCCGATCGGTGGTGATACTTACCGTGGCGGCACCCTGCAGTAGCCTCCTCGTGCCTCAAAAGCGACCCCGGCGACCCAGCCGGGGTCCTCTTTTGTCTCACTTCATGCAACCCCCGCCTACTTGTCGTCCCTCCTTGAATGGAGTAACCTCGACTTCGTTGCAAGGGCTTATAACCGCCCAGCCAATTGTGAGAGGTACATGAATGCGTTTGCTGCACTGCTCTCCGCTCCTTGCGGCCGGTCTTCTGCTCTGCACTACTGCTGGTTTCGCTGCGGTTCATCCCCACCATCACGCAACTTCGCACGCCGTTCTCCACCACGCGGTCGCCTCCCGCACGCACCACGTTGAGCGTGCTGCGCTTCCAAGCATGAGCTCCGAACGAGCCACCGAGATCCAGTCCGCTCTCATCCAGCGTGGATACCTCTTCGGTGAGCCCACGGGCACCTGGGATTCCGCAAGCTACGCCGCCATGCAGAAGTTGCAGAGTGATAATGGCTGGCAGACCAAGCTCGTCCCGGACTCCCGTGCGCTGATCAAACTAGGTCTGGGGCCAAACAATACGGCCGTAGCCTCCTCTGCGGCTACCTCGCCGGAGACCCAAAGCTTCAATTAGGTTCAATCCTCTAGCTCCGCTTTGCTATCGAAGTGGACCTGGATACAGAAAGCCTATCGTTTCGGACTTCATACTGAGTGCAGCGAGGGTCCTGCTGTCTGTTCGTGGGACTCTACATCATCACCAGAAAGCTACAAGCCATTCGACCGAAGGCACCTGCCGGATCTCGGGCCTAGCGCCAGCTGAACGCCAGATGCCAACGCATGCCGCGCTCCTCGGCCTTTCGCAAGACTCCCTCATACTCGATCAATTCGCTAAGAACACTGGCACTTTCCTTGCCGATACGCCGGGGCTCCATTTGCAGCGCCAGGATCAGCTCCCGAATCGTCACCAGCCCGTCCGCGGGCTGAAACCACTGGGGCGGCGGCAGACGAGCGAGCAGCTCCGGATTGCCCGCGCCCTCCTGAATCAGCAACGCCATGGAGTTTTCATCTGCGGAAAAAAACTCCAGCAGCGGTGGCACGCCCAGAGTGTGCGCCAGGCGCTCTAGCGCCGCCTCCTGCCGCGCCAACGCCCGCCCATTCACGTAGATGTCAAATCCCGGATCCTCGCCCTCGACGACGATGTACATGGAAGCGGCCATGGATGGAGTGTACAGAAGCACTTCCCTAGCCCGCGCCACCAGGCAGGTTCCCCGCGTGATTTTTCCCTGACCGACCGCAGCCCCGTTTCTCAGCCCTCGGATCGTGGCGTGAGCAGATAGCCCCCGCCTAGCAGGAGCAAAAAGAGACCGATCCAGGAACGGGTCGTCAACGCCGGTCGCAGCAGGGCTACACCCTCCAGAAGTGTCACAAGCGGTGTAAGCAAAAATTGCGCTGACCACTGCACCGCTCCCACACGCTCCAGGGTCCACAGTGTTAGCAGCGAGACAAAGCCATCCGTGGCGCTGGCAGCCCAGGAGAATTCTATCTCCGAGTGCATCCGCAGTCCCGGCAGCACAACCAGACCAAACAGCACCGCCGCCAGCAGCAAGCCGCGCTCCAGCCAACCGCTGTGCCGACTGGCTGTATCGCTCCGCTTTTCATGGAATGCCGCATCGCCAAAGGTCAGCAAAGCAGCTAGAACCCCTGAAAGCAGGGGCATCGTTGCCAAGGCAACGTCCGTTCGCCACGACGAAAGAGTCGGCTCGGGTAGCAGCAAGAGCAGGCCCGCAAGACCGGCCAGCCCCGGCCAAAGTCGCCCCGCGAGCTCATCATTGGTGCTATAAGCGGCCGCTGCCACGGCAACCACCACGGGTGTCAGGGCTAGCGCGATCGTCGCCGCGCTCGCATTCACATGCCGGTCGGAAATTGCTCCGCTGAGCGCCGGGCCTGTGACCACGAAAGCCGCAGCGATGGACCATCGCCACAGCCCACGCTCATGCCGGACGGCCTCCAAGGACCGATCTCGCCGACTCCGCAGCCTTCTCCAGACAAACATGACGACAGCAGCCATTGCACAACCTACTGCGGGGGAAAGCAGCGTCGGACGGGCTGCGGGCAGAGACTCCTCCAGCAACCAACGGCTGCCGCCGAGAAGGCAAAGCAATCCCAGGGGCCAGCAGCGCACCCAGAAGCCGGGGCCTGCCTGCTCATGTGCTCGTTCTGTGACTGTGGCTCTCATGCCCCTACAAAAAAGAGGACCGAGCCGGGAAACGGCACGGTCCTCTCCTCCCGTTCAACGTACCTACGCCGCTCCGCCCTGAGGAGCAGCACCGCCGGTCCCTGAACGACGCCCACGGCGACGGCGACGGCGCGGGTTCGTTCCAGCCGCACGGTCTCCACCCTGAGCCGGGTTTCCCTGGCCACCTTGGGCAGGAACAGGATTCCCGTCTTCGGGTGTCTCCTCGTCTCCCTCGGCATCCAGATCCAACTCGTCGTCGTCTTCCTCGTCGTCATCGAAGTCGTCGCCGCCCTCGATGGTGATCGTGTCCTGCGGTTTCGGCGCCTCCGGCCGGTCGCTACGTTCCGCGCCATTGCGTTCGGAACGGCCACGGCCTCCGTCGGAACCAGCCTCCGGTACCTCGGGCAGCCTCAGCTTCGCACGCTGCTCGAGCAGCACAGCCTTGCGGCTCAGCTTGATGCGGTTACCCTCGATCGCGAGCACCTTGACCAAAACCTGATCACCCTCGCGAAGTTCGTCCTTCACATCCTTCACGCGATGCTCCGCGATCTCGGACACGTGCAGAAGTCCATCTGTTCCCGGGAAAATCTCCACAAAGGCGCCAAACTCGGCCAACCGGACTACCTTGCCCAGGTAGGTTCTGCCGACCTCGGGAACTGCCGTCAGATCGCTGATCATCTGAATAGCTTTGGCCAGACCATCTGCATCGCTCGAAGCCACATTGACGCGCCCTGAGTCCTCAACATCGATCTTGACGCCAGTCGCGTCGATGATCCCGCGAATGGTCTTGCCGCCAGGTCCGATCAGATCGCGAATCTTATCCGTCGGGATCTGCAGTGTGTGAATGCGTGGAGCGAACTGCGACGTCTCCTGGTTTGCCCCGGAAATCACCGCGTCCATCGTATCCAGCAGGAACAGGCGTCCCTGACGTGCTTGCTCCAGGGCCTCCCGCATGATCTGGGCGGTGATGCCCATAATCTTGATATCCATCTGCAGCGCGGTAATACCATTCCGGGTTCCGGCAACCTTGAAGTCCATATCGCCGTAATGATCTTCCGCACCGGCGATATCGCTCAGAATGGCGTATTTATCGCCTTCCTTGACCAGGCCCATCGCCACGCCGGCGACCGATCCCTTCAGCGGAATACCCGCCTGCATCAGGGCCAGCGAGGCGCCGCAAACCGTCGCCATCGACGACGAACCGTTCGACTCCAGAATGTCCGAAACTACCCGCAACGTATAGGGAGACTCACCCTCGCTGGGCAGAACCGCCTCGATCGCCCGCCAGGCCAGCGCTCCATGGCCGATCTCACGACGGCCGACGCCGGTCATGCGCCCCACCTCGCCCACTGAGAACGGGGGAAAGTTGTAATGCAGCATGAAGCGGCGCTTTTGTTCGCCCTCGTAGCTCTCCATACGTTGAGCGTCATCGGTGGTGCCGAGAGTCGCCGCAACCAGCGCCTGCGTCTCACCACGGGTAAACAGGGCCGATCCATGCACCCGCGGCAGCACGCCGGTCTCGATTGTCACCTTGCGAATCTGGTCGAACGCACGATGATCCGGCCGAATACGCTCATTCAGCACCTGCTCGCGGAAGATGCGCTCGCGCAACAGCTCGTAGTACTTCGAAAGCTTCTTGCCGGCCGCGGCATCACCCTCCGGCAGCCCCTTCTTGAGCTCGTCCTTCAGCTCCTTCACCTTGGCATAGCTCTCGAACTTCGGATACTTCTCCGTGTTCAGCGCATCCTTCAGCCGGTCGCCCACTTTGGCTTGCAGCTCATCCGCGTAGGCCTGATCTAACTCGATCTCGGAGACTTGGCGCTTTTGCTTGCCCGCACGGCCGGCCAGGTCTTTGATCGCGGCCACGATCTTTTTGATCTCGGTATGGGCAAACTCGATCGCCTCGACAACGCGCTCCTCCGAGATCTCACGCGCGCCCGACTCGATCATCGTGATTCCGGCCTCGGTGCCGACCACCATAATGTTGAGCGTGCCGGCCAGGCGTTCCGCATACGTCGGGTTCACGACGAATGCACCGTCCACAATCCCGACGCGCACCGCGCCAACCGGGCCGTGAAACGGAATGTCACTCAGCGCCAAGGCGCAGCTCGCGCCGTTGATACCCAGCACATCAGGATCATTCGCCTTATCGGCCGAATACACAAACGCCACTACTTGGGTCTCGTTCCGGAAGGTCTCCGGGAAGAGCGGACGGATAGGACGATCGATCTGACGGCTCGTCAGGATCTCCTTCTCGCTCGGACGGCCCTCCCGTTTGATAAACCCACCCGGGATGCGTCCACCCGCGTACGTAAATTCGCGATATTCCACAGTCAAAGGAAAGAAATCGATGCCTTCCTTCGGCTCCGGCGAGGCAACGGCGGTTGCGAGAACGGCGTTGTCGCCGCTGGTTGTGAACGCTGCTCCTGAGGCCTGTTTTGCCAAGCGCCCCGTCTCGAATTTGATCTGCTTGCCACCGGCAAGCTCGACGGTTACATCTTGCATAAAATCTTCCTTTACGATCTTTTGTCTCAAACCTGTGCTTGTTGCGATCTTGCGTGCTCAGTCGCCAAATCCTGGCAATGCTGAACGCCAAAACCCCGCAGGCCATAGCCGGGCGGGGTTAGGTGCGAGACCTCTTGTACAGACGCTCGGATCTTCAACCAAACCGGTCAAGCGGCAAACACAAAAGACCCTGTACCTGGCCAAATCCGTTTGCGAAGCTGAAGGTGTTGAAATATCCCGCACTCCTGCGCCAGTAAGCCATGCCGCTGACCTTTGCACTACTTACGAATGCCTAGCTTGCCGATCACTTCACGATAGCGATCGCCGTCTGTCGTCTTGAGGTAATCCAGAAGGCGCCGGCGCTTGGACACCAGCATCAAAAGCCCGCGACGCGAACCGTGATCCTTCTTGTGAGTCTTAAAATGTTCCGTCAGTTCGCCAATACGCTCACTGAGAATCGCAATCTGCACCTCTGGACTTCCAGTGTCCGAGTCATGGGTGCGAAATTTACTGATAATGTCGATTTTCTTTGCAGGTGCCAACACAGCGCTTATTGCTCCTGTTTCTATATGCTAGTCACTTCTCTCAGTGTCCAGCAATCAGACTATCACGTACGACCGCCGGCTTTTCGGCCGAATCCGACTCCGGAGCAGTCTCAATCCGAAGATGCCGGGCCAGCCGCCAGGCCCTCACCGCCCGACTCGCCGTCCGCGTAGATCCCCGTTCCCTGCACTAGATCAAATCGTCGGCCGGAACTCCTGCAGCACAGTGCGCAGTAACTTTTCGGCAAGCTCCTGCGAGGGTACGTTGTAGAGTCCCTGCTGCACTCGCTCCTTCAACTCCGCAACCCGCCTGCACCGATGCTCGCGCGTCTCCAAGGCCATCTCTACCTTCTTTTTCGGCTTCAGCGGAGCTTCTTTCATTCGGCCTCTCTCCCTATATCAACGGCCACGCTCACGAAAAGATTAGCGGTTTGATCAATTTTTCTTCTGCAGTTTAGATCGGGTCAAATCGCCGAGCAAAGAAAGCGATCCACTCACGCCTTGCGCCCGGATAGCTGGTTACCAGCGCGAAAAGAACCCTTCAGTCTCAGAACGGCCGAGGCATGCAGTTGCGACACACGGGACCCCACCACGCCCAGAACCTCCGAGATCTCCTTCATCGTCAGTTCCTCGTAATAGTAGAGGTTAAGTACAAGCCGCTCCTTTTCAGGCAGCTCCTCAATTGCAGCCTTCAAAGTTTCCCGGACCTCCCCCTGTAGACAAAGGAAAAGCGGATCCTCGCTGGCCGGCCCAGGAACCGAGTCAATCGCCTGTTCTCCTGCCTCCTCATGGCGCTCCATCTGCAGGCTCCCCAACTCGAGCCGCTTCAGATCGCCCACCATGTGCTGATAAGTAGCCAAAGGAACACCCATGTGATCGGCGATCTGCTGGTCGTTCGGTGCTTGAAGCCCCTCGGCCGCCAGCGTCTGCTTTGCTTGTTCAATAAGGCGTCCTTGCCGGCGTAGCGTGCGCGGACTCCAATCCGCGGCCCGCAGCGAATCCATCATCGCGCCTCGGATACGGTACTGTGCGTAGCTTCTAAATTGCGTCTTCTTCTCACCGTCAAACCGCTCCACAGCGTCCAGTAACCCCATCGTGCCGGCTGAAACAAGATCCTCGAGCTCGACGTGCTGGGGAAGGCGCGCATGAAGTTGCCGCGCAAGAAAGCGGACCAGAGAAAGATTCTCCTCCGTGGCGCTCTCCCGCACAAAGGGGGCTGCGCTCGGCAATGGGCTATTGGTGTCGCTTGTGGGCGTCGCAGCAGGAAGGGAGCTCCATAGGTAAACAGGAAGCTCTACGAACGTTGAAGCACTGCGATGGCTGGTCAAAGTTGCATTCAGCATGATTACTCTTCCTCGCTGGGCGGTAGCTTTTGGGAGCGTCGCCCCCAAGGGGTACGAACCACTCTCCTAACCACCTACACACGAAGAAAAAGCAAACGTCATGCCAAACTTGGACATTCAATCTAAAAAAAATTTAAGCAAACAGAAGGCGAAGACTTTAGCTGCAGCTCACATCCGGATTTCTCAAAGAATGCAATATTTAGCTCTATTCTTGATCAGTCGCCATCTAGCAGCTGAGGCTTCGCTTGACACGACCGCTCCTTTCGCGATTCGTATTAGCTTCGCCTCACGCGGCCAAACATGAGGTCACTCACACCGATCTCTGTACGAGCGTCCGCGAGGATAACCGCTCGTTGCAGCACGTTTTGCAGCTCACGCACATTGCCAGGCCACGGATGCTCGGTAAGACACTGCAAGGCAAGTGAGCTGATGCGCTTGCGGGGCGCCTGCCGCCCCAAATTCCGCAGCACCTCTTCCACAAGCATGGAAAGGTCCTCCAACCGCTCCCGCAGTGGCGGAACCTGCACCGGGAAGACCGCGAGACGATGGTAGAGGTCCAGGCGGAATGTCCCATTTTTTACACGATCCTCCAGCGCTTGGTGGGTAGCAGACACAACCCGCACATCCACGTGCACCGTATCGTTGCCCCCGATGCGTTGTATCTCGCCATTCTCCAGGAAGCGTAGGAGTTTGGCCTGCAGAACTAGCGGCAGCTCGCCGATCTCATCCAGAAAGAGCGTTCCGCCGTTCGCCGCTTCGATACGGCCCAGCCGCGACTGCACCGCCCCTGTGAACGCTCCACGAGTATGACCGAAAAGCTCGGCCTCCAAGAGGGTCTCAGGGATCGCCGCACAGTTCAGCGCCACAAATGGCTTAGACTCACGCTCACTCAGCGTGTGCACCGCACGGGCGACAAGCTCCTTGCCGGCCCCGGTCTCACCTTCGATCAACACGCGTGCTGCATGTGGGGCCACTAAACGGACCAGGCGAGCGAGCTCCCGCATGGCTTCGCTGTCGCCCACCATGCCCGGCAAGAGACTGACGCTCCGTGGTGCGTCAGACTCTTGGTCAGCAGGTGAACTAGGAATACCAACCGGCGATGGAGAACCGGAAGAGTCTTTCGCCTTGCTCGTAATCCCCTCGCGCTGGCTCCAAATGACTCCGTTCATGGTCCTGGATGACCCCGCCTCGCGAATAGCATGCAACAGCTCATGCTTTCTTCCATTCTTGAGCGATTGCACAGCCGGCAGGCAATCTAAACGAATAAGGTCAATGCTCGGATAGAGCTGCTGCACGATATCTACAAGCGCACCAATTTCAAGATCAGGCAAACAGCTATCCAGAAGCAGCGCCTCAGGCTGACACTCCTCCAAAAACGCGATAGCCGCCGCGCCTCCGGCTGCTTCCCGGACCTCCCACCGCATCTGTTGCAGACTCCGGCAAAGGCTCTGGCGCAGATTCATGTCGGCAGAGGCCACTACAACCACGTGATCGCAAGTCTCCATTCAGGCCGATGGCCTTGCAGGGGAGTGCAGCCCCAAGAAAGTTCTCATGCGCGAAACAGCCCCGAGCACACGTTTCAGCTCCTGCAGACCTTCTTCCAGGGCCTCGCGTACGGAGACCTCATCGCCCAGTAAAAGGCCAATTTCCAGGCGACATTGGAGGCTACTCAGGGGTTGGGCAAGGCCATGGAGCTCCTCTTCCAACAAAGCACACGTCTTTTGCATTCCGTCGGTTCGATCATTCACCATCTGTCCTCCTCGTACTGCTCTGCGTGGGGGCCGACGTCTACGCTGCGTATTGCTTCAGGCTTGCGAGCCTATACCCCGCGCCTCGCACCGTCTCAATCAGCGGTGCCTTCACACCGTCCTCGGGCAATGCCGGCGTAAGTTTCTTGCGCAGATAGTTCACGTACACATCAACAACATTCGTCACGGCTTCCGCCCTCACTTGCCACAGATCCCGCAGCAGGTCCTCGCGTGAGCAACATTCGCCTCCACGTCGAACCATATATTCTAAAAGGGCGAACTCCTTGCCGGTTAGCTCGATCGGCCTGCCATCGCGCCATACCTTTCGGCTGAGCAGATCCATTGCGATGGGTCCATGGTTCAACCGGAACACCATACCCATCCCGCGCCGGCGCGCAACGGCATTGCAGCGGGCGATCAACTCATGGAAGCTGAACGGCTTCAGCAGGCAGTCATCCGCGCCGAGATTGAGACAGCGGACACGCTCTTCCACATTATTGCGGCCGGTAAGAATCACGATCGCCATCGAAGTGGGCCAGGTGCGAAGTTCCTCCAGCACCTCGATGCCATCTTTCTTCGGCAGGCTCAGATCCAGAACGAGCAGATCGGGGTCTTGCCGGCGCGCCGCTTCAAGCGCCGCTTCACCGTCACTCACCCACTCCGTGTTGTGGCCCTGTACCGTTAGTCCCTTGCACAGAAACTTGCCTAGTGCCTGGTCGTCTTCCACGATGAGAACTCTCATATGCTCACTCCGGCGTACCCACGTTTCTCTGGAGGGGTGCCATCCAGTCGATTTCTTTCTAAGGATTCACCAATCCAGCGATGTTTGAGCCGCTTTTCTGCGATTACGCATCATTTTCCTGGCCCAAAACGGGAGCAAAAAAGCCAGGTCGGATTTGGGAACTCTAAAGAACCAAACTGATCAACTTCTCCCTTGCAGTTCGCTTTTTATTCGCTACAATCGCGAAATGGCTATCACGCGCAGGCAGAAAGAGGTGCTGGACTTTCTCTCCGGCTTCACCACAAGCAACGGCTACTCCCCGTCTTACGAGGAAATCGCAACCGGGCTGGGCCTCAACTCCCTTGCCACCGTGCACAAACACATCACGAATCTGCAGGAAAAGGGACTGCTGCAACGCGCTCACAACCGAAGCCGATCGATCGACGTTCTTCCCCAGCGAAACACCCGTCGCAGCGGGGGCGGCGGGGATCGTCTTCCCCTACTCGGACGCATTGCTGCCGGGCGTCCTGTTGAAGCCATCGAGACGGCAGAGACGATCTCGCTGGGCGACATCATTGGCGCACGTGAAGTGTTTGCACTGGAGGTACGGGGCGATTCCATGCGGGACGAACATATTGTCTCGGGCGATTTCGTGTTGGTAGAGCGTACACGCACTGCGCGTGAGGGTGAAATCGTCGTAGCTCTCGTAGACGGTGCCGACGCGACCCTTAAACGTTTTTACCGCGAGGGCGGGCTTGTGCGGCTACAACCCTCCAACGCCGAAATGGCGCCCATCTACGCACCTGCGGCAAATGTGAGCATTCAGGGTCGTGTTTTAGGGATGCTGCGGAAATATGCATGACCGCAAGCACCGCCATTAAGGAGTCGCCGGCAGAAGAGACCACGCCCAATCTGGAATCACGCTCGGCACCGGTGCGTCTCTTGGTCTTTGACCTGGACGGCACACTGATCGATTCTTCAACGGACCTGTGTAACGCCGTTAATGCAGCTTTGATGTGGGCAGAGCGTGGGCAACTCTCGCCTCGCCAGATCACGAGCTTTATCGGCCAAGGCGCGGCAACACTCATGCGCCGCGCCTTGGCCGCAAGCTTCGACGTCGCCTCGCCAGAGGCAGCGAAGGCGGAGGATCTGTTTGATCGGGTTTTCCAGTACTTTCTCGAATACTACCGGGACCACAAACTCGACAACACAAGGGCCTACCCCGGCGTCATCGAGGCCCTACAGCATCTTCGTTCTCGGCACCCGCACCTGCCGATGGCGGTGCTGACAAACAAACCGGTTTGCCCCTCTTTGGAGATCTGCGCCGCGCTTGGACTGAAGCCCTTTTTCTTCGCCATATATGGTGGTGACTCTTTCGCCAAAAAACCCGACCCAGAGGGTCTGCTGGCCATCATCCAGGAGGCAAACGCACGCTTCGGCCAAAGCTCTTCAGACTGTCGGAAGGTCCTGCCCGAGTCCGTCGTCATGATCGGCGATTCGGATGTGGATATCCAGACGGCCAGACGGTGCGGTGTTCGCAGCCTTGGCTGCAGCTACGGACTGGCTCCCGAAGCTTTGAGGGCCGCCGCCCCGGACCTCTGGTCCACCCATCCGTCAGAGTGGGTCGATGTGCTCTTGCTCTGACTTCTATTTACGATCCTGTGTTGTTGGAACCGTGATATCGGAGTCTGGCAACGTGTAGATGACCTCGCCTGCCCGCGTGTAGTGAAGCTCTTCGCGAGCCTGATGCTCAATCGAACCAGGATCGCTTTGAAGCCGGTCGACATGCCCCTGCAAACGACTGTTTTCTAGCTCGAGTTGCTGACTTTGGAGCAACAGCACACGAGATTCACTCCGCTTATTCGCGTAGGCAGTCAGGCCGTTGTGTCCGAAGACGACGCCGTAGGCCATCATCAAGGCAAGCAGACCGGCCATCAAGGTGGCTGCGCGGCGACGCCATATCGGCGAGGGTAGGCGTGAACCAGCGAGCGACTGGGGTTTGCGTCCCCGGCGCAAGCTGCTTGGTGTGGTGTGCACAGACAAATCCTCTGAGAGCATTATGGAGCAAAGAGAAGTCATTCAGGTGGAGCACCGCCGGGTTGCGGTATCGCCTCTGACACCCCGAGAGCAGGGGCACTGGTCAGGCGATCATCGAAGGTACGTCGCGACGTACCTTCCTTCAGGACCCCGCCAGCCAATCTCTGCCTCTTTGGCGAAGGTCACAACGGCAGACTCTTAGCCGTTCATTTCTTTCGTACACCGAAAGCGTCCACATCCTCGCCTCGGTGATCGACCTTCAGCATCGCTTCCCAGGTAAAATAATGTTGTGATCCAATCCGCGTTGCAGACCTGCACCACGGTAACACGGGCTTTTGCAGATAATACGGCGCTTTCTAGAGGTACGACGCATGATTAGCCACATCGCTCCAGAGACCGCGACCGAGACCGCATCAGCCTTGCCGGTTGCTCTACGCCGGTTCGCACTGGCCGCCTTTGCTTCTCTGGTTGTGGCGTTGGCGGCGCACATCGCTTTTCCGCTGCCATTTACACCGATCCCCTTCACCTTGCAGCCCCTGGCTGTCTTGGGCGTAGGGCTCGCTCTCGGACCGTGGGACGCGGCTTTCGCTTTATGCCTGTATTTACTCGAGGGTGCGCTGGGTGCCCCGGTTTTTAGTCCGACAGGTCCGGGTGGACTGGCACAACTCTTCGGCGCAAGCGGTGGCTTCTTACTCGCCTACCCCGCCGTGGCGCTTATTTGCAGCGGGCTGACTCGCTATTTCGTCCGTCGCCTATCCTGCTTTGCGGCAGCACTCCTCGGTTGCACCATCGCGACTCTGTGTTTATTCGCCGCCGGTTCCGCGTGGCTTGCGGTCGAGGCCCATCTCACACTGCGGCAGGTAATGTTTGCTGCCGTCCTGCCCTTCCTGCCAGGAGAAGCCGTCAAGATCTTGGCGGCCGCCGGAACCTTCCGCGCTCTGGGCCCATCCTCTTCAACATTGCGCACTCGCTAGCGCCGGAAACGGAATTGATCATGTTGGCAACACCTTCGCAGGTTCAGGAAATCAGCATTGCGCACAGCCCCGACTCGGACGACGCCTTCATGTTTTACGGCTTGGCGACCAATAAGGTGCGCGTGCCCGGATTTCGTTTCACCCACACGCTCACCGATATCGAAACGCTGAATCGCAAGGCCCAGAACGAACAGACCTACGACGTCACCGCGGTGAGCTTTCATGCCTATCCGTACATTCAGGAAAATTACGCCATCATGGCCTGCGGCGGGTCCATGGGCGAAAACTACGGTCCCATGGTCATCGCGCCACGTGCGCTGACGCTGGATCAACTAAAGGGTGTTCGGGTCGCGGTACCTGGCACCCTCACGACCGCTTACCTCACCTTGAAGCTGTTCGCCCCGGAGATTGAGACGGTAAGCGTACCGTTTGATCAGATCATTCCCGCCGTACTCGCCGGAGAGTATGAAGCCGGGCTCATCATCCATGAAGGCCAACTCACCTACGCACGCGACGGCCTCAAAAAGATCATCGATCTCGGCGTCTGGTGGCAGGAGCAAACCGGCTTACCGTTACCTCTGGGGGGCAACGCCATTCGGCGCTCACTCACCCCAGAGACCCAGCATATTGTGACCGAGGCGCTCCGCGAAAGTATTCAGCACGCCCTCGATCATCGTGCCGAGGCGCTCGAGTACGCAATGCAGTTTGCCCGCGACCTAGATCCGTCGCTGGCTAATCGCTTCGTCGGCATGTACGTCAACGAGCGCACCATTGACTATGGCACGGACGGCCGGGAGGCCATCCAACGTCTGCTTTCCATGGGTTATGAGCGTGGCATCATCCCCCATCGCTCCGAAGTGGATTTTGTAGACTGACTTCCAGCTGCAGCTAGGCTAGCCTACAATCCACACCTCGGCCAAACAGGTCGAAATCGTATGGTATGATCATCCTATTGCGGGTAGGGCCGGCCTTTGCTCAAAGGTCAGTCCCTGGATGCGCAATCCGGACGCGTAGCTCAACTGGCAGAGCATTCGACTCTTAATCGACAGGTTGAAGGTTCGATTCCTTCCGCGTCCACCATTTAATGTCTTGAAAAATCACATGGTTAACTTCATGTGCGATGCGTACGTGGAGTTCCACATTTCGTCCGTACCGTTCGAGTTTGCGCCGAGGTGTGCCAAGAGGGTTTGGCACACTTTTTTGGCAAATCCGCGTTTGCCAGCGTCAACTGCTCTCAGGACCGCTACTTTCCCCCTCGACACAAGCAAGACTGCCGTTCATTGGCCTTAGCTTCTGGGGCTAGACTCAGACGGATATTTCGCAACGCGCAGATCTGTATCCGAGTGAGAGTTTCTCTTGCGTTTTGTCACTTGCGTTGCAAAGTTGCACCTAAATGAGCGAGCTGTACAGGGCACTTAGAGACGTCACCAGCATACGAAGGCAAGTGCCCCGAAGCACCGCGTTTCGCGGCTGTAGCCCCGCAACGCTGCTCGCCACCGCTGCCTTACGATTGCGCGGCCGGGCTGCAGGAAGTTTTGCTTCAAGACCCTGGCCGCAATCTCGCAGCCTATCTGGATATCTGGGTTCTTTCGAAAACAAAGGCGTCAATTGCTTGTCCTTCTGCGAAGACAATCGGACCAAAGCCGAGATTACAGGTATAGAAACCACCGGTGGTGCTGCCCAACACTTGGAGCTGAAGCTTATCACGCACTCTACTAACCAATGCCCGGCCACCGACCCCGGATACCTTCTTCCATAGCAGTCCTTCCCGCGTGCAGACCGAAGACTTGCCTTTCGGCAAGGGCCACGTGTTCTACCCGGCTGCGAGCGACAATCTCTGCTGCGAGCGACAATCTCTGCACAGTTGCGCTGCTCTTGGACACTGACCCCGTCGCCCTGCATCGTAGTCGTTTACCGGAACTACTCTCGCCCTGAGACACCTGAACGATTTGCAAGTCGACTGACAACACTGGAATCGCTCCGGTTGGAGGAAACCGCAAGGGCAACAGTTGCCAAAGAAGCATGTGAAGCATTCCGTCGTATATCGCTGCTATCTCGGTCTCTGTGACCGCGATGGATCCTGGGTCTCCAATAAGGAGCAAATCTCTGAGAAAGCCGGCTTGGTGTTCGTTACGGGGGGTACTACGCGTGTCTTCGGATGACGAAGGCCCGCACAGATAAGTTTTGGCTTGCTGACGTTAACATCGGCGCATTAACGACTGGGTGCCGATCCGCGGTGCACGGCGAAATGCTTGTAGGGGTCGCAATGGCAAAGCAGTCCGTCGGGTTGTCGCCCCGCAGCCCCACGCTTCAATGAAGCTGATCGACCGACTAGAAGCTAAACGTCAGCCCTGCCTGCACCCTGCGCGGAACCTGGGCCAAAAAGAGGGTCTCGCCGTCCGGCCCGATCACAGGTTGGTAGCCCTCCTCCAGCAGGTTTGAAGCTTCCAGCACCGCGCTTACGCTGCGAAGCTTGCGTCCTCGCCATAGGCGCTGCTTGAGCAGCACACTGGCGTAAGCCTCGTCGGACGCCGCGTTAAAAGCATTGATGACGGTCATCGTGTACCTGGGCTGCCAGTGATACCTGACTTCAAACGTGGTCGCCGTCTTCGGGACCTGCCCCACAACGTCCGCGGTCAGTGCCGGCCGGCTGCAACCCGCAATACTCTCCTGCAACGATCGCAAAGTGGTGACTTTGCTTCCCTGTACAGCGAGTGTCGTACCGAAATCGGCCTCCAACGTGGCCTTCAGATCGGCGGAAAAGCTATGCGTCCAGGAGGCGCTCACACCTTGCGCTGTATAGCCGTCCAGGGCTACCACGAACTGGCCGCTGCCACGATTGGCCAAGACAGGCATATTGGCGAAGCCGTCCGCTGAAGTGGCTCCGCCTCCCTCAACGGCTCCAGCCGCAAAGGCGTCCCGGTAGACCGCCAGGGTGGCAACATCGAAATCCGTGGATCGAGACAAAGCCAGTTCCTGGTGGCTGGCCGCTCTGCCGATCGGCCGCCCTTGTGCGTCACTCAGGGGCGTTCTCCTCATCGGCACGGCGTCAAGATCATCCAGACTTTGTGCCTCACGAGAGCCGGCATACCGGTACATCACGGCAAGATCGCCGGCCGGATGGACAAGGAGGCGCAGAAAGGGCGCCGTACTCACACGGCTAGAAACCAGTCGCTCCGCCGACAGCAGCGTTCCCGCATCGATGGTCACAAGATCGCCCAGGACGATCCGTTCACCCGTCGCAAGCGTAGCCGCCTGATAGCCGGCACCGCCAATCCCCACCACCTCCGGCAAAGAGGAGAAGCCGGCAACCACCCGGTACTGGCTATGGGTAAAGGAGTTTCCCTGCTGATAGCCCATGCTCAGCGAGATCGCCGGAGCGCCCTCGCCTTCGGAGTGACCGCCCACAGAAGTCCGTACCGAGAGGATGCCTCCACGTACAGTCTCCCGCTCCGCGCGCCAGCTCTGCTGCAGACCGTCCCCCGTAACCCCGGACGATCCTGAAAGAAAATTTAGCTCCTGATGTTGTCGCACCGAAGATGAACCCTGCTCGCCGCCGGACTCAAAATCGGAGACGGCCGGCAGACTGGACGCCACGTCGGTTTTTGCCTCGTCCGCCCCACCGCTTTGCTCATCCTCCATGGAGTGCTCAATCTCCAGGGAGCCTGCCAGCCGCAGCAACGGCCGCTCCGCGCTGGATCGCAGCGTCCATCGCCAATCGTCTGCCGGCTCGGTCTTGCCACGTCTCTCGACGGGAAACCAGTCCCCCACCTCGAAGAGCGCACTCATAGTCACATTGGCCAGCGTCTTGCCGCCAGGCACGACCCGCAGGTTACGCCGCAGGACAGGAAGCAGGAAAGCCGCCGACGTCCGCAGCTGGTAGCTACCCGGCTGCGGCGCCGCGAGCAGGTAGCGGCCGTGATCGTCCGTGTACGTGTGCGCGAGCACAGACGAACCCGGCCCAAGCAGCTCGACCAACGCGCCGAGTTGCGGAATCCCGTGCAGGTCGCGTACCACGCCCCTGACCGCCGCCTGCTCCTGCGCGAAGGCACGGCCCATAGCCGTCGAAAGCAAAAGCAACATGGCCGCTATGCTCGAGTCGACACGCCTCACCGCACCTCCTCTTCCTGATCCGACGTCATCTGGCCGGCAGTCATTCCCGTCCAGGCCATCGTCTGTAGCGACTGCTACTCGACTACTGCTCCACGATGAAAGGCGCACTCTCGGCAATCTGCTGCTTGGAGACGCCGTCATTGACCTTGATCAACACCTGGTACCGGCCCGGCTCCAAGCCACTGAGCGGCATCGTCTTTTCCAGCGTCAATTGGTCGGCGTTCGGATTCAGCTTGGCCGCCGATTCCTCAGAGGCCAGAATTTGTTTGCTCGTCGCCAGGTTCAGCACCTGGTACTCAATCGTCGCGTCGTTCCGCTTGTTGTCGCCGATACCCAGGTTATAAACCTGCATCCAGAAGTTCAGATTCTGGGCGCGATGAAATACCACCGGCGTGGAGATAGTGGCCGGCACACGGGGTACGATCTTCGTGTTGCCGATCACAAAATGGCCCGCCCCAATCTCCTTCGACGGGACTCGCTCCATGGAACCGGCCAGGATCAACGAGGAGTGTCCAAGGCGGTCGTCATCGAACTTGGGCACATCCACACTGCGCTTCCAGGTGCCTACATGATCCGGTCGGTTTACGTCCTTAATAGCGATCTCGAGCTTGTAGCGTCCCGGCGCAAGATCCAGCGCAGTCCAATACACGGAGCTGTTGGTCTTGGTGCGGTCCAGCAGATCGGAAGGCGTTTCCACCCTCACCGTGTCCTCAAACGTCCGCACCACGTGGTGATTGATATTGCTCACCCGGCCTAGAATATTGACCGTGCCGCTGGCGTCGCCGTCCTTGGTCTTATAGGTGATATCGCCATTGTGCAGCTGCAGCGTGACCGGCACCAGGACCGTATCGTTCGTCAGCTTTACATAATCCGTCCGCACGTCGAAGTTGAACGGCGGTCCTGTCAGGATCTTCTCCGAGCCGAGAAACTGGTCCAGGTCGGCAAACTTTACCGCCGGCGGCGCCATCAGCTTCGCAAACGTATCCAGGCGGTCGAACTGCTTGCTCTGCTGCGACGAGGACATCGGCCCAGGACCCAGCTGCTCCAATCCACCGGAGGAGAAGCGGTCCGCCTGCTTGGCCTGGCCCATGCTCTCGTATAAGGTTTGGCCCGCGCCCGGCGTATGTTTCAAGGCGTCTTTTTCAGAACGGTCGATGGTGGCGTGGTAATCGCCGCACATGCAGCTGTCCACGAATTCAATGTCGATATTGTCGCCCACGCTGGCCAGGTAACGGTAGTGCCAGGTCTCAAACGGGAACGTGGAGGTGCTTCCACCGCCCTCTTCCATCGGCCGCTCATAGTTACCGCCGGAGGGATGTGAATCGATGCTGTCGGGCTTGCCGAAAGCGATGTAGATATGGCCGCGGTCCGTCAGCCAGCCCGGCTTACCCGCCGCAAAATGCTCGTTCGCATAAGCGATTCGGGCGTAATGCTCATCGCGAAACTCATTCTCCGGGCTGTCCGGGTTCGGATTCCGCCGCTGCCAGAACATCTCGATGAACTGCTGCCGCTCTTCGGCATTGGCCAGATTCTTAAAGGCGCGAGCTTCTTCATCCGTGATAATCCAGCGCACATCTTCATTCAGCCACTTCTTGTCTTCCGGGCTGAGCTCGTTGCGAATCGCTTTGCGCCGCTGGAACTCCTCATGGTCACTCAACCGGCGCTTCAAGGGATCCGGCTTCTCCTCTGTCGGTTGATCCTTGGTCACACCCCCGTTGTCCGGAGCTGCCTGCGCATGCAGGCGAGTTCCTGCATCCAACAGAAAAAGTGATGTGATCAGAATCAAAAGTCCGCGATAGCGCATATAGCCGTACCCCTGCAGAGAAAGCCACCCCAGTTTACGTCCCTTTTGATAGAAGGCACAAGCGATGGAGGAGACTTGGTATGCTGGGGCCAGTCTGGCTGGTCTGCGGTAGCGGCGCCCGGGATCAGGAACGCAAGGCCGGACGGATTCGCGCGGAGCCTTTCGCCCCGGATCCAGTCAAAGCTATAAGGAAGGCCAACGGGATCCGGTCTGAAAGCATGGCGATGCATAAGAACCTGCTGCCAGGGTGAGATGGGGACGAGATGAGTTTGAAAAAGGGTATCTTCTTCGCTCTGGCGGTTCTGCTGGTGGCCGGCATCGTGATCGGCACCGTGCTTCACAGCCGCGCCAACGTTGCCGCAGTCACCACCGCCAAGGTGCAGCGTGAAGACCTCACCGCCACCATCAGCGGGACCGGCCAGGTCAAGCCCAAGACCTATGTCAACGTCGGCGCTACCTCCTTCGGCCGCATCACCCACCTCTACGTGAAGGAGGGCGATCACGTGCGGCAGGGTGCCATCCTCGCCACCGTGGAAAATGTGCAGCCGACAGCCACGGTCGCCGCCCAGCAGGCCACCATCGACAGCAGCCGCACCGATGTCAGCTCCAACCAGGCCGCCGAGGGGACAGCCTCGGCCAACGTCGCAGAGGCCAAGGCCGATCTAGAGCAGAAGCAGCTTGACTATGGCCGCGCCCAGCAGCTCTACGACGGCAAACTTATCGCCCGGCAAGACTTTGACAGCAAAAAAGCCGCCTATGACATGTCGGTCGCCACGCTGCAGGAACGGCAAGCCGCACTCGCACAATCAAGGGCACAGACTGCCTCCGCCCGCGGTCACGTCTCTCAGGCCCTGGCCACGCAGCGCTCCAACTACGACTCGCTCGACAAAACCGTCAGCCGGGCTCCCTTCGACGGCCTGGTGACCAACGTTCCCGTCCGCGAGGGTGAGACCGTCGTCGTCGGCATCCAGAACGCCGGCGGTTCAACGCTGATGACCCTCGCCGACATGAGCGTTATCACCGCCGAAATTAAGGTGGACGAGACCGACATCGTCAACGTCGCGCTCGGTCAGCCCGCCGAAATCACCGTCGACGCCTTCCCCGGCCGCACCTTTCCAGGCCATGTGACCGAGGTTGGCGATCAAGCCCTGCTGCGCACCACCGGGGTCGCCACCTCGCAGTCCGTGACCGGCACCGAAGAGGCAAAGGACTTCAAAGTCGTCGTTACGCTGGACGGCAACAATCCCGACCTGCGTCCCGGTCTCTCCGCCGCCGCCAAGATCACCACCGCGCACAAGACGAATGTTCTTACCGTTCCCATTCAGTCCCTGGTGGAGCGCGACCCCGCCGTGGAAGCCGAGCTCTTTCGCAATCACGGCACATCCTCCGGCAGCACGGTCTCGGCCGCCACGCGCCAGCAAACTACCGAAGGCGTCTACCAGCTGGTCACCGAGGGCAGCAAACTGCGGGCCAGATTCACCCCCGTAACCACCGGCATCTCCGGCGCCACCGAGATCGAGATCCTCACTGGGCTCTCTTCGGGCGAAACCGTCGCCACGGGCCGCTTCAAGGTGCTTCGTACCCTCAAAAGCGGCGTTCCCGTGAAAGCCGATAATCAGCCTGTAGCCGCGGACAGCTCGACCAGCTAACGATGCGGTGTCGCGGCCCAGATCGGCCAACCGTATTCTACCCGCGCTTGTGAACGTGACCGGAGGAAACACATGGCTTCTTCAACCGCAATGCCCGTCACCGAAGCCGAAGAACGCATCGGCTCCAACGCGGACGGTCCCCGGCCCGGTGACGTCATCGTCACGAACAATCTGTGGAAGACCTACAAGATGGGCGACCAGGAGGTTCACGCCTTGCGCGGCGTCGACATCCGCATTCGTCACAACGAGTACGTCGCGATCATGGGTCCGTCGGGCTCCGGCAAGTCCACCTTGATGAACCTCATCGGCTGCCTCGATTCGCCCACCACCGGCCGTTACTGGCTCAATGAGCACGACGTCTCCGAGCTGAACGACGACCAGCTTGCCCGCATCCGCAACAAGGAGATCGGGTTCGTGTTTCAAACCTTTAACCTGCTCGCCCGTGCTACCGCCCTGCATAACGTCGAACTTCCCCTTATTTACAACGGCACGCCCGCGGCGCAGCGCACCGAGCGCGCCAAGGCGGTGCTCGAAAGCGTCAATCTTGGCTCGCGCATGCACCACAAACCCAATGAGCTCTCCGGCGGTCAGCGGCAGCGCGTGGCCATCGCCCGCGCCCTGGTCAACAGCCCCAGCATCATCCTCGCCGACGAGCCCACCGGCAATCTCGACTCCAAAACCTCCGTCGAGATCATGGCCCTCTTCGACGAACTTCAGGCGCGCGGCAACACCATCGTGCTCGTCACCCATGAGCCCGATATCGCCGACTTCGCGCATCGGGTCATCTCCATCCGCGACGGCTCCGTCGAAAGCGACAAACCCAGCCGGCGGTTGGGCTGATTCGAGACGTTCGTGCCATAGACAAGACGCATAATTTGCCGCAACCTGAGCATCTAATCGCCCAGGTGCGGGACCGATTGTCGGACAAAATGTGGAAAAAATCGATTCAGTGTTTCATCGTTCTGGCTGTCTGGTTCGGCGCCGCCTCTTCGGCGTCGGCCGCCGACGGCCGCTTTGACCTGCTCGGCCCCAAGATCGACGTCCGCATCACCCGCGGGCAGGACACCCTGCCCATCGCCTCCGTCCCGAATCTGCAGCCCGGCGACCGCCTTTGGCTGCACCCCGATCTGCCGTCCTCGCAGTCGGTCAAATATCTGCTGATCTGCGTGTTTCTGCGCGGCACCACCAATCCGCCCCCGGACGACTGGTTTTATCGCATCGAGACCTGGAACAAAAAGGTGCAGCAGGAAGGCACCTTCATCACCGTCCCCGCAGAAGCCCAGCAGGCTGTTCTCTTTATGGCGCCCGAAACCGGCGGCGACTTCGCCACATTGAAGTCCGCGGTACGCGGCCGCCCCGGCGTCTTCGTGCGCGCCTCGCAGGACCTCTCCGAAGCCGGCTTCGAGCAGGCGCGTATCGAACGCTACCTCGCCGACATCCGTCGTGTGCCCCCCTCCGACGTCGCCGACCTGCAGAAGCACTCCGACCTGCTCGCCCGCACCCTGAACCTGAAACCCAATCCGGAATGCTTCAAGCGCCCGGTCGATCAGCAGTTTGCGTGCCTAACCCAGACCGGCTCACAGCTGCTGCTCGACGACGGCCACGCGCAGAATGTCGTCGCCTCCCTCTCCAACGGCTCCAGCTCGGACTTCATCAGCCAGGCCAGCTACACCCAGCTGGCGGGTGCCGGAAGCTACTCCGCCTACGTCGGCGCGGTCGTCGATCTCCTCCGCATCATGGGGAACCTGCACACGGCGCAATACCAATACATTCCCGCGATCGCCTCTCCGCAGGGGGAGGCGCTCAACCTCCGCCTGAATACACCGCCCTCGTTCCACAATCCCAAGTCCGTTCTCGTCATCGGCCTGCCCAGCATTCAGGACGCCAGCAAGCCTCCCCTGCAGCCGGCAGACCCAAACTACATCGCCTGCCTGCTTAAGCCGGCCGTCGTGCTTCCCCTTGAGGGCGCACCGCTGGTCTTCTCCACCGATTTCGCGACGGAGTTGGTTCTGCACCTGAACACACCGCCGGGAGCTCCAACGGAGCCCGACATTCCGCTCGCAGCCGATGCCTTCGAAGGCGGTCTGCGGCTGGAGCAGAAGCCCGAGCACCACGTTCAGATCACCGAGGTTCGCCAGCCGCTCGACCCGGCTCGTCCAGCCTCATCCCCCGTGCCGGAAATCAAAAGCAACATCCCCACTCGCTCAAAACCCGTGGAACTTACCGGCACGGTGCAGGGCCGTTGGGGGTTTGACCCCTTTACCGGTCCCACCCTCAGGCTGCAGCAGCTGCCCGGCAGTGACTGGCACGTCGTCGGCGCTGACGGCGCCAATCCCGAGGTCATCGTCGGCAAGACCTCCGAGTTGTTCGTGACCTCCACCGGCAGCGCCTGCCTCCACACCATCACCGAGCAGCCCGCCGGCAGCCAGGATCAGCTCCCGCTCGAGTTCAAGCCCAGCAAGGACGCCGACCACCTCAATCGGATCGCCGTCTCCCTACCCTCCGGCCACGAGATCAGCCCGGGCAGCCTCCATCTGGCTATCCAGCAGTACGGTCAGCCCCAGCCCGACACCGTCCAGGCCCGCACCTTCGCCGACCCGGCCCATATCGCGACCGTGCAGGTCGCTGCCGGAGACCGTTCGTTACTCCTAGGCGGCACCAATCTCGGCAGCGTCACAAAGCTCACGCTTGGCGACCTCGTCTTCCGTCCCGATCCTTCCGCGGCCGGCACCGAGGGCTCACAGCCCGCGGACTCCCTGCGCCTCAGCCTTCCCGCCGACGCACCCGCCCCCCCAACCCACACCGGCGACCATCTAAAGGCAAGTGTGACCCTGAACGACGGCCGCGAACTCCCCATCTCCGTCACCGTGGGATCGGCCAGACCCTCCGTCTCGCTCCTGAGCCGGACCTTTGTGCCTGTGGCGGGCTCCGTGGTAAGCCTCTCCAACTCACAGGATCTGCCGCTCGACGCCCACGTGGACTTCACGCTGAAGGCCCAGACGAACTTTCCCCGCAACAGTGAAGTGGAGATCGAAACCCTGGACGGCACCCTGCGCGCCGTGCTCACATTGGCTCCGTCCGGGGGGCTGATCCTGCAGGATCCCCACACAGTTTTCGCCTCGCTCGATCCCCTGCGTTCCTTTGGCCCCAGCGCCTTCGGCGCCCTGCGCGTCCGCGTCATCTTCCCCACGGCGGCGCACAGCAAGCCGAAACACACGGAGGACGCGGCGCCGAACGCGGACGCTCGCGCCGCCGCAACCGACGAGACGGAGCAGGATCCGCTGGCGGTCAGCGACTGGCTGCCGCTGGGCACCCTCGTTCGCCTGCCCGTGCTGACCCATCTGCAATGCACATCCGATCCGACGAGCTCATGCAGCCTCTCCGGAACCAGCCTGTATCTTCTGCAGGCCGTCAGCGCGGATCCCGGCTTTGCCCAGCCCGATCGCGTTCCGGACGGCTATACCGGCACCACGCTGCAGGTGCCGCACCCGGCCGGCTCCTCGGGCACCCTGTTCCTGAAGCTACGCGACGATCCAACCCCAATCGACAGCGCGACCATACCGGCCACCACCGTACCGGCCCAGTCCGGCACGGGCCACACGCACAGCGCCTCCGCGATCCCACCCCACTAGCCCTATTTCGTTGCAGGTGCCGAGCGCCAGTGCTCCACAACTCGTCATCCCGTACAACTTGTCATCCTGAGCGTAGCGAAGGACCTGCTGTCTGTTCGGCGACTACATCATCGAGAGACAGCTTCCGCTCGCTGCTGTCTCCACAGATTCGACTCACCCGCTCCAGCCCGATTATCCGAGACAAACCTCTGCGGGCACCGCTCCCAAGCGGCCGTTCAAGCCACACAGCCTGCCCTATACGGAAGCGCACGTTTCATTCCCACGGCTCTAATGCGACCGAACCACCGGCGCCCCAGTGGCGTTTTCCGCTTCGAGTTCGCCCGCCTGAAGCCCGAGCTGCACACGGCTGTGTTTGCGTCCATAGGTGAAGTACACCACCAGTCCGATCAGCAGCCAGACGATCAGTCGCGCCCAGTTCAGCCAGCCCAGCTTGATCATCATGTAGCCGTTGAACAGGATGCCCAGCACCGGGATAACCGGCACCGGCCAGGCCAGCGGCGTGCGAAACGGCCGCTGTCTTCCCGGCTCGCGCACCCGCAGCACCATGATGGCGATGCAGACGATCACAAACGCCAGCAGCGTTCCGATGTTCACCATCTTGCCGATATCGTCGATCGGCGTCAAAGCACCCACGATCCCCGCAATCGAGCCCACCAGGTAGGTGTTCTTGAAGGGCGTCCGAAACCGCGGATGCACCTCGGCAAAGAACTTCCTGGGCAGCAGGCCGTCGTTCGCCATGGCGTATAGAACACGGGTCTGCCCCAGCAGCATCACCAGCATCACGCTGGTCAGCCCGGCGAGCGCGCCGGCGGTAATGATGTCGCTGGCCCAAACCAGGTTGCGGTCCAGGAACGCCCGCGCAATCGGCGCCTCGATGTTCACCTGCTGCCACGGCACCATGCCCGTCAGCACCGCCGCCACGCCGATGTACAAAACGGTGCAGATGATCAGCGAAAGAATGATGCCGATCGGCAGATCCCGCTGCGGGTTCTTGGCCTCCTGCGCCGTCGTCGATACCGCGTCAAAGCCGATGTAGGCAAAAAAGATATACGCCGCGCCCGCACCGATACCGCTGAACCCGAACGGGGCGAATTGGTGCCAGGACTGCCCCCAGTTCGCGCGGTCCACGTAGTGCGACCCGAGCGCCAGCACGAACAGCACCACCGCAACCTTCACCACGACGATCACGGAGTTGAACTTCGCCGACTCCTGGATGCCGATCGCCAGGATCGACGTCACCAACAGCGCAATCAGCAGCGCCGGCAGGTTGAATCCAATCTCGTGCCCAAAGACTACCGGTGCATTCAGCAGCGCGTGGGCCTTCACCAGCATCTCCGGACTCGGCGCCGCCTTCAAGGCCCCAAGCTGCAGCAGGTACGCCTGCGACCCCAGCGTCAGCTGCGGAAACTTGGCCGCCATCACCTGCCGAGCCACGTTCTCAACGGCCACGCCCAGCGCCGTCCAGTGATCGTAAGCCAGCCACAGCGGAAACTGGATATGGAAGATCTCCATCAGCTCCACGAAGTGGTTGGACCACCCGGAGCTGACGGTACTGGCGCCCATCGCGTACTCCAGCGTCAGATCCCAGCCGATGATCCAGGCAATCAGCTCGCCCAGCGTCGCATACGCATAGGTGTAGGCAGACCCAGCCAATGGAATCATCGCCGCAAACTCGGCGTAGCACAGGCCGGCAAAGGCGCAACCCAGGCCGCTCAGCACAAACGACAGCATCAGGCCCGGCCCGGCGTAGTGCGCTCCCAGGCCCGCCAGCACAAAGATACCTGCTCCGATGACCGCCCCGATGCCCAATGCGGTCAGCTGGAAAGCTCCCAAAGAGCGCTGCAGCGTGCCTTCCCCTACGGCGTTGGCCTCGGCAAGCAACACGTTCATGGACTTCTTCGCAAAGAGTGTGGCCATTCGCCCGTCGGTCTCCTTACGCCTCAGCCGGCCCGCTCGCGAAAGCGCAGACGCTGTTTGTGGGCCGCGAAGCTGCAGGCAACCCTTGTGATCTGAGGCATGTAACGCAACAATACAACACTCTTCACGGCTTCTTCACACAGGGCAGCCCGCACAACGGTAACCAGGCGAAATGTCAACCAGGCGAAAGGACGCGAGATCGTCAGCGCCCCAGCACCCGCAGCAAGGCAGCCGCCGTCTCCCCCACACGCCGGCCCGGCCGAAACAACCCCCCGATCACCGCTACCGAATCCGCCCCGGCCTCCTGCACCGCCCGGGCATTCTCCAGCGTGATCCCGCCGATGGCCACAAGAGGCTTCCGCGTCAGCGCCCGTGCCCTCCGCACACCCTCCAGCCCCACCACCGGCTCCGCATCGGCCTTGGTTCCCGTCGGGAACACCGGTCCCACGGCGATGTAGTCCGCCTCTCCGGCATCGGCCGCCCGCACCTGCTCCTCGTCGTGCGTGGAGACACCCACGATCGCCCGTACCCGCTGCGCCTCCGGAAACACGAGCCGCACCGCCTCGGGGGGCATATCCGTATGCCCCACATGCACCGCCTGCCACCCCGCCAGCACGGCCAGATCTGCCCGGTCATTCATCACCGGCAGACACTTGCTGCCGTCCAGCGCCGCGGTCATCTCCGCCGCCTGCCGCAACACCTCCTGCGGCGATCCCAGCTTGTTCCGCAGCTGCGCGATTTCCACGCCCCCGCCCAGCAGCTCCCGCAAAAACTCCGTCAGCCCCATCTCACGCCGGGACAGCGTTTCCATATCCGCGATGGCATACAGGGACGGCAACCGGAACGGCGGCAAAGCTAGGCCTTTCTCGGCATGTCGCGATGCGACGACTTCGCCCGGTAGCCCGCGGCCGCCAGCCGCTTCTTCAGCTCTTCGGTGATCAGCACCGACCGGTGCTGTCCCCCCGTGCACCCGATCCCGATCGTCAGGTAGCTCTTGCCTTCCTTAATGTAGTGCGGCAGCAGAAACGTCAGCATGTCCGTCGCCTTGTCCAGGAACTCCTTGGTCTGCGGAAACTGGCGGATGTACTTGGCCACCTTGGGATGCTTCCCGGTCAGCTTGCGGAACTCCGGCACAAAGTGCGGATTCGGCAGAAAACGCACATCAAAGACCAGGTCCGCATCCGTCGGTACACCGTTCTTGAACCCAAAGCTCGTGATTGAAAGCGTCAGGTTGCGATCGCTCGGCCCGTCCGCGCGATCGAACTGCACGTTTAGGTGAGCACGCAGCTCGTGCACGTTGAACTTTGACGTGTCCAGCAGAATATCCGCGACATTGCGCACCGGATCCAGCCGCTTGCGTTCGGCGCGGATCGAATCCACCACCGTCTCGGTGCGGCTCAGCGGATGCGGCCGCCGCGTCTCGGAAAATCGCCGAACCAGGACATCGTCGGCTGCCTCCAGGAAGACGACCCGCGTCGATAAAACCTTGCGCACATCCTTCAGGATCGACGGAAACCGCTCCAGCCGGATCCCCTCGCGCACATCGATCACCAGCGCCGCCCGCGTAATCTCCGCGGACTTCGCTACCAGGTCCGCAAAGCGCGGAATCAGCTCCAGCGGCAGGTTATCGACCGAGTAGTAGCCCAGGTCCTCAAACGTCTTCAGGGCAGAGGCTTTGCCTGAACCGGACATGCCGGTCAGGATCACAAGCTCCCGTTCGGTCCCATCGTCCACCGGTTTGGCCGCTGGCTCTTCGTTCTTGGGGGTGCGGCGCGGTGCCATGCCTGCATCCTAGCATTCGCCGCTTCCACGCTCTACAACACGTGAAAAGGCCCGGCGCACCGGGCCTTTCGCGACCGACTGAATTCACTAATTGGTGCTGAGCGCCTCAGCCACACCGCGGATATTGCCGTCCTCATCCACCTGCGGTTTCGTGTGATCGCGAATCGTCTGGTCGCGCTGCTTATGTTTCACCACCTGCTGCTCCACGCGGCGCAGCGCATCGTGCAGCGCCTGTTCCATCTCTTTCTCTTCGCACTTGGCCACCAGGTCGCCTCCCGGAATCAGCAGCTCCACCTCGGCGATGCGGCGGTATTTGTCCTCGGTCAGGATCACGCGCGCGGTGGTTGCATTCGGGGCAATCTGCACGATGCGCTCAAGGTACTCCGTAGCCTGCGCCCTAAGCTTGGCCGTAACTTCAAAATGCCGACCCACAAATTCAATATGCATACGAAACTCCTTCCCACGGTACGATGCCGTTAACGCCGGCGGCGTTGATGGGTACTCGGAATGCCCATGTCCTCCCTGTACTTGGCCACCGTACGCCGCGTCACCTGGATGCCCTGCCGCTGCAGCTCCGCCGTCAGCGCGTCATCGGTCAGCGGCTTGCGTGCGTCTTCGTCCTCGATCAGCTTCTTTACCTTGCGCTTCAGCAGCGGCAGCGGCAGGTCGCCGCCCTCCGGCCCATTCACGCCCTCGGAGAAGAAAAACCGCAGCTCGTACACCCCCTGCTGCGTGTGCACATACTTGTTCGCCACCGCCCGGCTCACCGTGGAAGGGTGCACACCGATCTCTTCGGCGACCTCCTTGATCATCATCGGCCGCAGCCCTTCCACGCCGCGCTCCAGGAAGTCTCCCTGCCGCTGCACGATCACCTCGCAGGTGCGCAGGATCGTATTCTTGCGCTGCTCCAAATTACGCAGCAGCTGGATCGCCGAGCGGTATCGCTCCTTCACGTAATCGCGCACCTCTCGCTCCGCCGCGCCCGCCTTCATCATGCGCCGGTAGCCCTGGTTCAGCCGCAACGACGGCAGCCCCTCATCGTTCATCACCACGGCAAACTCGTCGCCGCGCTTCACAAAGGCCACATCCGGCTCAATCAGCCGCGTCTCCGCTTGGTGGAACCGCTGGCCAGGCCTGGGGTCCAGCTGCCGAATCGCGTCCACCGCCCGCTGCAGATCCTCCACGGATCGCCGGCACAGCCGCGCCAGCTCGCGCAAGTCCCTCCGCTGCAGCAGCGGCAGATGCTCCCGCACGACGGCCTCGGCCAAATCCCACGGGGGTGCCTCATGCGCCGTCTCCCGCGCCGGCCCGACCGGCGGCCGCACCGCGGCAATCTGTAACAGCAGACACTCCGCCAGATCCCTGGCGCCGATGCCCACCGGGTCCAGCGCGCACAGCACCCGCCGCGCCTCGGCGAGGCAAGCCCAACCCTCAGCCTCCGTAACCCAGAGGTACTCTCCGCCCAGTGCCAGGATCTCCTCGTCGCTCGCGGTCAGGTAGCCATCCTGATTCAGGTTGCCGATCAGCAGCTCCACCGTCGAACGCACGGACGGCAACAGCGTCATCGCCCCTGACTGCCACAGCAAGTGGTCACTCAGGGTGCTGGGCTTGGTCAGAAACTGCTCAAAGGAGGGCTTGTCGTACTCCTCAAATGTGGAGGGCGTCCGAAAGCCGGGATCCAGATACTCCTGAAAGTAGCTGCCGAAGTCCACCTCATCGAACGGATCGCCCTTGGGACGCTCCGCCTCACCGGCTACCTCCTCCGCGCTGCGCTCCCGGTCGCCCTCGCGCGCAGATCGCTGCTCCAGCGTCTCCTGCGCCGCTTCAATCTCCTCGAGCACCGGATTTTCGACCAACTCGTTGTTGATCATCTCCCGCAGCTCAAGATTATTCAGCGCAAGAACGCCCACCATCTGCACAAGTCCGGGGGTCAGGACCTGACGTTGAGCGATCTTGACGTTCAACTTTTGCTGCAACAACGGTGCGAACTCCAGGTCACAAGGAAGTGTGGGTTTTAAGCTTTAAGGGCGCTTCCGCCCGAAAAAGCGAGCCTGCGTTGCCTACACTCTACTCCGTCGCGATGGACCCGCCACTGGCACAAAGGTATGGACCTCCATGGCGGAAAAGACAAAGCAGAGCTCTGGTTCAGACCGGATTCGCTCCATCCCCAAAGGAAAAGTTCTCACCCAGATACAGACGTTTCACCTCCGGGTCACGACCCAGCTCCCCAGGCGTTCCCGTGCGGAAAATTCGTCCCTCGATGAGGATGTACGTCCTGTCCGTCACACTCAGCGTCTCGCGCACGTTGTGATCCGTGATCAGGATGCCGATCCCCTGCGCCTTTAGATTATAGATGATCTGTTGAATCTCCAGCACCGCGATCGGATCGATGCCCGAAAATGGCTCGTCCAGCAAAATAAAGGCCGGATTGATCGCCAGGCAGCGCGCAATCTCCACCCTTCGCCGCTCGCCGCCCGAAAGCGCAAACCCCTGCGTCTTACGCACATGCCCCAGGCTCAGCTGCGAGATCAGCTCCTCGGTCCGCTGCCGCCGGTCCTGCGAGGTGCCGTGCTGGGTCTCCATCACAGCCAGGATGTTCTCCTCCACGCTCAGCTTGCGAAACACCGAAGGCTCCTGCGGCAGGTAGCTGATGCCGTGCTGGCGAGCCCGCAGGTACATCGGTGTCTGCGTAATATCGATCCCGTCGGTCAGGATGCGCCCTGTATCCGGCCGCACCAGGCCCACGATCATGTAAAAGCTGGTCGTCTTGCCCGCGCCGTTCGGCCCCAGCAGACCCACCACCTCGCCCTGCTGAATCTGTAGGCTCACCCCGCGCACCACCTGCCGCCCGCCGTAGGTCTTGCCGATCTCTTCCGTCTGGAGCGTTCGCATGGCGCTTACCGCTTGATCTCCGTTTCCGTGTGTACGCGTCGTCCTGCCGCCGGGTGGTCCGCGTGCCCTGTCCCCGGCTCACCCACCACCACCACCGACTTGTCCGCCGACCCAAACACCAACGTCTCCCCCGTCACCACGCCCTGCTGCGCATCGGTCACCCGCGGCAACACCCCGGGCGCTCCTGTCAAGACGAAGCGGTCCGTGGCCGCCGTATAGGTCAACTGCTGTCCCTGTCCCGAACGCCCCGGCTGCAACAAGCCTACATCCCCCAGCAGCACAAAGCGTTCCAGGCGGCCCCCCATCCCCCCGGCCGCGCCTAGGCCGGCCATCCCTCCCGCCGCGCCTAGGCCGGCCATCCCTCCCGCCGCGCCCAGGCCGGCCATCCCGGCCGTCGGCGCCGGCTTCGTTCCAGCCTTTTGGTTCCCCGGGCCGGGGTTCTGCAAAAACACCACACCGCGATCTCCGCTCAACACACCTTCCGCTCCCCGCACCGTCACATGGCCTTGAAAGGTCGCCTCATGGTCCGGATCGCTGTAATCCAGCGCCTCCGCGGCCACCCGCACCGCATCGCCGCTCGCCTCGGTCTGCCGCTGATTGGCCAATACTTGCGCCGATCCCGCCTTGCCAAACACGCTCCCCGCGGTGGACCCTGACGTCGCTGTCGTCGCTGACGACGCTGCCGTCCCTGAGCCCACACCCTGCGCTCCGCCGCTGGCCGGCAACATCTTTCCACTCGCGCCTGCACGTTCGGTCGCAAACACGCCATGCACCAGCGCGCCCGCCGCTGCCGGCCGTGCCATCAGCGTATGCCGCCGGCCATCCAGCAGCAGGTTCGCCGCGCTCACCTGTGAGCTCCCCTGCCACATCTGCGCCGGCTCCCGGTCCGACCCGTAGAACTGCGCCACGTCGATCGCGTGCAGCAGCTTCGCCCGCGCCGCCAACACATGCGTGGCCGGCGTTCCCGGCTGCCCCACGCTCGTCAGGGCCACGCCCCCGCTCGCCTCGCCGTCCCCGCTGCCCTGGTGCAGCACGATCTCCGGCGCCGAAAGCTGCGTGCTGCCGTCGTTCACCTCAGCACGTCCGTCCGCCCCCGCCGTCAGGGTCAATGTGCCGTTTGCCGCCTCGTAAACAGCCCGCTCGGCACGCCCCACGGAGGGCTCCGCCGCCGCAGCCGCCGTCCCCTGTCCCGCGGAGCCCTTTGCCGCCGGCCACGCATGCAGCACCACGTGGCCGGTCTGCACCGCCGCTGAAACCTCAACCGTCTCTGCCCCTGCTCCTGTCCCTTGTTGTCCGGTCGCGCGGCCACCGGCCCGCGGCGCGAACTGCGCCTCCAGACGCTCGCCTTCGCTCACCTGCCGCGCCCCATCCGCCGCACTCTGCTCCAAAATCGTGTGCCCCACCCCGGTCATCGTCTTCGGCTCCGGCTGGTGGCGCGCATCGGGAACAAACCCCGTGGTCAGGTCATCCGCACGCACCGCCGTACGCGTCTCACCGGTCCCCGTCTCACCGGTCCCCGTTGCTCCGATCCCCATCGCTCCATTCCCCGCCCCGCCTGCCGAAACCGTCACAAGCTGCGCCCCGCCCTGCAAGTGCAGCTTCGTCAACAGCGGCTGCTTGCCCGCCGGCACCGCGCCGAAGCTCGCCGTGGCACGCTGCGCCTTCAGGTCGCGCGTTCCCGTAACACCCCGTCCAGCAGCGCTCCGCGCCGGGGCCCTCGGCTCCGCTTGCGTCGTCTGCTCCGTATGCAGCTGAACGTTGCCGTCCGCCACCGCATTGTTCAACACGCCCTGGGCATCCGCCGTCAGCGTCAGACTCGCCGAAGCTCCCCGCTCCATCATGTTCGGCGCATGATCGGTAAACTGCACGCCCCCCGTGAAGACCGCCCGCTCCGGCTTGTTCTCCGCACCGAACTCGGCGTGCGCCTGTGGCGCGCTCAGTGTCCGCGTGTCGGCGCGCAGCACCACATTGCCTGCGCCGTCACCCTTTTCCAGCGAGCCGTCCTTGCGCAGGTACAGCAGCGCCCGGTCGGCCCGCGCCGCACGCTCCCCGGAGGCCCAATCCGCTGACGCCAGCGCCACCGTATTCGCTGTTCGGTCCAGATCAGCCCGTGCCGCCGTCAGCGTGAACGGCGCATCCCGCAGCGTGCCCTCCAGCTTCACCTGCGCCAGCAGATGCAACACGCCCTGCCCCGACTCGAACTCCGCCCCCACGGAATCGCAGCGCATGCCGCGATAGCTGAACTCCACCGGCTCCGTGGTCGCGGCCACCTCCAGCTTGCGCAGGAATACCAGCCCGCTCGTCCGCACATGGATGACGCTGGGATCGGCGGCGGCCTCGTCATCGGGCAGAAAGCTGAAGCTCTTCAACGGCGCATGCATCTTCCCGCTGCCGGCCGGCTCCGGTGCCTGCAGGTCCATGCGAACCTCGCCGATCGCCTTCAGAATCCCTTGATTCTGGTCGTACTCAAACTCATTGCCATGGATCCGGTCGTCGCGGCCGTCCTTGCCGTACAGGATCAGCACCCCATTGTGCAGGCTGTACACCCCATTGCCATGCGGCGTCGACTTCTCCGCATGCAGGGTAAAAACAGTCCTCCCCTTCACCGACTGCGACCACGTAATCCCGTTGCTCTCCTGCACCAGGTTCACGCCGTTGCGCCTCAGGATCTGCTGCCAGATCTTGCCCGCACGGTACTTCGACAGCCCCAGCAGGGCCGCCAACACCCCAGCGAGCAACAGCGCCCCACCCAGAGCCAACCACCGGAACTGCTTTGCCGACCACCCCATGCGAACCGCTTCTATCCTCTCACCTCCCACACCGCAGGCCACGAGGCCAACCCATCCACCCCACTCCAACCCCCTGTGGCCAGTCCCCTGTGCCCTGTTCTTCACTACAATAGAACCGATGGCAGACCAGCTTTACCTCAGCCTTTGGTACCCCAACTTCCGCTTCGCCAACCTGCCCGCGGCCCTGATCGCCGTGCTGCGCCAGTTCGCCACCGTGGCCTCCGCCGGCGGCGCCGGTGAGGCTCAGTACAAGCGCGTCGCCGCCGCCAGCTCCTACCCCATCAACTGGACCGAGTCCCCCGTCTTCCAGCGCGTCTACGTCAACGATCCCCGCGCCGCCGAATCCGGCGATACCGAAGCCTCCATCATCGAAAACGCCGTCCGCGAAGCCACCGAACTGCTCCATGAAGACAGCGCCTACGAATTCGAAATGCGCTGGGGCCTCTGGGTCCCCGAACGCGGCCTGGAGGACGCTCCCGGTCTCGAAGACAACGACGACTTCGCTGAAGACTCAGAAGATGCCCGCCTAGACGCCTCCTGGCAGCTCGAGCCCACCCGCGTCCGCATCCTCGGCTTCGGCCCCGAGTTCGACAACGGCACCTACGAAGCCAACGGCCACCTCCGCGTGGACTTCGGTCTCGACACCCCCTTCACCCTCGAAGACCAAGACGACGAGGAAGAAACGCCCTTAAGCAAGGCCGCCGCCCTTCGGGTGAAACAAAATGTGGAAAAACTCCTGGCCTTCACACTCCTCGTGGAAAAGAACTGCGGCATCTCCAGCCGCCTCCTCTGGACCGAAAGCGGCGAACCTCTCGCCGAAAAGCTCATCGCCCGCCTGCAACGCCTGAACTAGGTACCGCCGCTACACACATCCAAAACGCCGCGTACTCCGCGTTCGCCTTCAACGCGGTCCAGCTACACCGCAGTTCCCACCAGTACCGGGTAATCCACATACCCATGCGCCTCGTGCGTGTAGAACGTCGTCCCATCCGGCTCGTTCAGCGCGGCCCGCTCCCCGAATCGCTCCACCAGATCTGGGTTTGCGATAAACAGCTTCCCAAATGCCACCGCATCGCAATCTCCGCGTCCGATCGCCGCATTCCCGCTCTCCAGCGTGAATTTCTCGTTCGCGACATACACTCCGCCAAACTGCTGCTTCAGCTGCGGCCCCAGCCACCCCGGCGCCTCGTACTCCCGCGAGCATAGAAACGCCAGCTTGCGCTTGCCCAGCTCCCGCGCCACGTACCCAAAGGTCTCCGGCAGGTTGGAATCGCTGGTCCCATGCGTATCGCTGCGCGGCGCCAGGTGCATGCCCACCCGCTCCGGTCCCCACACCTCGGCCACGGCATCGGCCACCTCCAGCATCAACCGCGCCCGCTTTTCCAACGTGCCGCCGTAGGCGTCGGTCCGATGATTGGTCCCATCCTGCAGAAATTGGTCCAGCAGGTAGCCATTTGCTCCATGGATCTCCACGCCATCGAACCCCGCAATCTTGGCATTCGCGGCGCCCTGTTTATATTCGCCGATGATCCCGGGGATCTCGCTTGCATCGAGCGCCCGCGGCGTCTCAAACGGCTTCTCCGGCCGCACCAGGCTCACATGGCCCGGCGCCCGCACCGCGCTCGGTCCCACCGGGACCTCACCCTTCAGAAACAACGGATCGCTGATCCGCCCCACATGCCAGATCTGCGCGAAGATCCGTCCACCGGCCCTGTGCACGGCCTCGGTCACCGGTGTCCACTGCGCAATCTGCTCCTCGCTCCAGATGCCCGGCACCTGCGCATACCCCACGCCCTGCGGACTCACCGGCACGCCCTCTGAAATGATCAGCCCCGCCGAGGCGCGTTGCGTGTAGTACTCAATCATCACCGGCGTCGGAATGTGGTCCGGCGTACCGCGCAAACGGGTCAACGGCGCCATAACGACGCGGTTCGGCAGCAAAAGATTCCCGACCGTGATCGGATCCAGCAAAGTAGCCATCCAGCAAATCTCCCGGCGCCCACCGCCCGGCGCACGAAAACTAGATGCCCCGGCGTCGTGACAGGACTCCACGCAGAGCCGGAACGAGTCTAAGAGCCGGAACGAGTCGCACCAGCCGCCGTCGCACCCGACTCAACCCCACATCTCGACCAAACCCCACCTGTCATCTCGACCGGAGGCGCATCGCGCCGCAGCAAGAAACCCCTGTATTCCGCCGGCGCGCCACAACGCTTCCTAGCTACCCCGCCGTCACAATCTCCGAAAAATCCGCAATACCCGAAAAGATCCGCAGAATCGTCGCCAGCAGATGCAGCCGTCCGGACCGTACCGCCGGGTCGGGATCCATCACCATTACCTTGTCGAAGAACGCATCCACCGCCGGCCGCAGCGCCGCCATACCCTCCAGCGCCTCGCCGTAACGCCGCTCCGCCACCAGCGCCTGCACCCGTCCCTGCAGCTCCACCGCCGTCCGCGCCAGCTCCCGCTGCTCCGGAACCTCGCTCGCCGCCGCCTCACCGCCGTCGAACGACTCGCCCCTGGTCTCCGCCTGCTCCAGGATGTTCTTCATCCGCTTGAACGCCGCACTCACGGCCAGGAAATCCGGGCTGCCCCGCATCGCGCTCACGGCCTCCGCCCGCGCCACCGCATTGCGGACATCGGTGGCCTCCGCCACCAGCACGGCGGTCACGACGTCATACGCAAACCCGCGCACCTCGCGCAGATAAAAGCTCAGCCGCTCCGCAAAAAACAGCCGCAGCCGCGCCGCGGTGGCCTCCGTGTCCGCCGCATGCCGCAGAACCTCGTCTATCGTCAGCGGCAACTCCACCTCGGCAAGGATCTTCACCACCGCATTCGCCGCCCGCCGCAAGGCAAACGGATCCTTGGACCCCGTAGGCTCCAGCCCCAGCGCAAACAACCCCGCCAGGGTGTCCGCCCGGTCCGCAATCCCCAGCAGCGCCCCCTCCACCGACCGCGGCACCCGGTCCTCCGGCGACGCCGGCAGGTACTGGTCGTACACCGCCTGCCACACAAGCTCCGCCTTGCCCTCGCGCTGCGCATAAAGCCCGCCGATCATCCCCTGCAGCTCCGTGAACTCCTTCACCAGCTCCGTCGTCAGATCGCTCTTGGCCAACATCACGGCCTCTTCCAGCGCCGGCCGGTCCACGGCGACACCCGCCTTCACAACGGCATCCGCCAGCCGCTCCGCCAAAGGCAGCACCCGCGCCGTCTTGGCCGCATAGCTGCCCAGATCCTTGTGAAACGTCACCTTTTCGAGCGCACTCGCACGGTCGATCAGCGACAAACGCCGATCCACCTGCCAGAAAAAGCGCGCATCGTTGAACCGCGCCCGCAGCACCCGCTCATTGCCCTGCCGGATGATCGCGGCATTCCCCTCGTTCAACTCCGTATTCACCACCGTCAGAAAGTACGGCAGCAGCCTGCCGTCACGGTCCTCCACGGCAAAGTACTTCTGATGATCCCGCATCACGGTCACCAGCACCTCCTCGGGCAGCTCCAGAAACTCCTCGCCAAAGCGCCCCAGCAGCACGTCCGGCCACTCCGTCAGGTGCGTCACCGCATCCACCAGCGCCTCGTCCTCGCGCCAACGAGCCCCCGGCACGGTCCGCATCACCCGGTCCAGACCCTTGCGAATTCGCTGCCGCCGCGCCTCGGCATCCACCAGCACATACTCACCCTCCAGCTGCGCCGCGTAGCTCTCCGGCACCACAATCTGCATCGGCTCGCCGCTCGAAAGCTGGCGATGACCATAGGTCCAGGAGTGCCCCGCGCGCCCACCAAAGGCCACCGGCACCACCTCCTCCCCCAGCAGGCAAAGCAGCCACTCCACCGGCCGCACAAACCGCTCCGGCTTGCCGGCGCGCCAGTACATGTTCTTGGCCCAGTAAATGGCCGCAATCTCCTTCGGCAGCTCGTCGCCGATCACCTCCGCCGCGGAGCGGCCTCTCACCGAGCTCGTCGCAACGACGTACTCGCCCTTCTCGGTCGTCGTCCGTCCGAGATCCTGGACGGCAAGCCCGTTCTTCTTCGCAAACGCCATCGCTGCAGGCGTCGGTTGCCCGTCCTTGTAAGCCACCTGAACGGAAGGCCCCACGACCGTGGCCTGGAAATCAGCTTGCTTCTCCAACATGTTGGACACAAACACGGCAAGCCTTCGCGGCGTCGAAAAAGACCTTGCGCTTTGCACGTCGGACTTCGACAGCAGACTACGTTGAACCAACAACGTAGTGACCCGCCGCAACAACTCGGCCTCTGCCCCCGCGATCATCCGCGCCGGAACCTCCTCCAAACCAATCTCCAACAAAAAATCAGGCATTCCGTTCTCTTTCCCCCCGCAGTATCCGCCATCGCTTCTCTTAATTGTCATTCCCGAAGGGAATCTGCGTTTCCCGCTGCTGCTGCCCCTGTCGCTGCTGTTGCCCTTGCTTTTGTTCTGTCATTGCCAAGGGGAACCTGCTTCACCCGCAGCGCCACGGACCTACACCGCCGCCACAACCCGCTCCTGCTCCGCATACAACCGCGCCACACCCACAACCAGCGTCCGGATCCGCGCCATCACCCCCACGCGCTCCGTCACGCTGATCGCCCCCCGCGCATCCAGCAAGTTAAAGCAGTGCGAGCACTTCAACGCCAGCTCATAGGCCCCCATCGTCGGGTACCGCGCCACCGTCAGCGCCTCCGAGGACTCTGAACGCTCCTCGACAACCACGCCCTTCGCCCGCTCCAACAGCTCCAGACACTCCGCCTCATACAGCCGCAGGTGCTCCCAAAGCCGGTCCACGTCCGCGTAATCGAACGCATACGCCGAAAACTGCCGCTCTTCTCTCAGCCGAATGTCCCCATAGGTAACTTCGGCCCCGGTCAAAGCATCGCGCGACCACACGATGTCGAAGATCGAATCCTTATCCTGCACAAACTGCGCCAGCCGCTCCAGCCCATACGTGATCTCGCCTGAAATCGGATCCAGATCCATCCCGCCGCACTGCTGAAAATACGTAAACTGCGTGATCTCTTGACCGTCCAGCATCACCTGCCAGCCCACGCCCCAGGCACCGCCCACCGGCCACTCCCAGTTGTCCTCTTCAAACTTAATGTCGTGCTCGAGCAGATTGATCCCAATCGCCTCCAAGGACTCGAGATACACCTCCTGCACCCGCTCCGGCGGCGGCTTCAGAATCACCTGGAATTGCGTGTGCCGGAACAGCCGATTCGGATTTTCCCCGTACCGCCCGTCCGCCGGCCGCCGCGAGGGCTGCGCATACGCAATGCGCACCGGCTTCGGCCCCAGCACCCGCAAAAACGTGTCCGGCGACATCGTCCCCGCCCCCACCTCCAGGTCGTACGGCTGCTGCAGCACGCAGCCCCGGTCAGACCAAAACTGCTGCAGCCGAAACAGCAGCTCCTGAAACGTAAGTGCAGATCCTTTTGCCATGGTCTCCATCTCGTATGCCGTACAGTTTACCTTCGTAAAGAGAACCGCACCCAAGCCCGTACAGGAGGCCGAAGGAGCACGATGCCGGCAACACCCGTACAACGCACCCTCCGCACCTGCGCCCTCCTCTGCGCATTCACACTTCTGCTGACCGGCGTCTGCGCCTACGGCTGCTCGGCGCACACCTACGCCCACGGCCCGCTCGCCCCCGAGACCCCCTCCGACCCCAAAACCGTCCTTTGGGCCGCCGGAGCCTACCTCGGTCTCCTTCTCTTCGTCATCGCCATCTCCGTGCTTATGCTGACGGTCAGCTCCATGCGCCGTCACGGGCGCAAAGCGAAAAAGGCCGCCGAGGCACGGGCAGCCTACGAAGAAGCCATGCGCCAGTTCGATCTGGACGAAAACGCCAAAGTGGCGTCCCCGCTGGAACGCTAGTTCGTGCCCTGAGTGCCGGGCCGCTTCATCCCAGCATCACGGCACTCCGAATCCGCCGTTCCAGGTGCCGTTCCAGCAGCCCAATCGCAAACTCCCGCAGATCCGCCGCCCGCTCGCGTGGCCACGTATCCTCCGCCAGCAGCTGCGGCAAACCATGCCGCGCCATCCGGTAGCTCTCCGCAACCGACTCCGGAGAAAGCCCACGGCTGCCCGGGCGGCGATCGTCCGGGCACGTCACCCCATCCCCCGCCGGCGACCACCAAGCCTCTGCTCCACGCAGATCCAGCCCACAAACGGCACAGTGCCCCAGCTCCGGCAACCAGCCCATCAGCCGGTTCATCCACAGGCAGAAATACGTCACCGGCAGCCAAACAGGGTCGCGCTCCATCGCCCGCAGCACGGCCAGCGCCAGCCGGAACAGGTTGTCCTCGGGCGCCAGCTCCGGCAGCGTCTGCTCCAGCACCTCGGTTACCAGCTGCATGCCGGCCAGCCGCAGCGCGTCCACCGGCGCCGTCAACGGCGACCACAGGATCTCAAGGCTGTCCAGCCGCACCAGCTCCTCACGCGGCCGCTCCGTGTAGTGCGCCGTCACATGCGTGCCCGGTTCCAGCGCCCCGCCAAACCGCCGCCGGCTCCGCAGCGCATGCCGGGCCACGCCCTTCACCACGCCCTGGTCACGGGTAAACAGGCTCACCAGCAGGTCCGCCTCATGGAACGGCCACGTCCGCAGCACAATCGCCTCGCCGTGATGCGGTATCTGCCGTCCCTGCGCCAAGACTCCCCTGCACTCCCTCGCACAACAAACGGCGCGCAACCGGAGTCGCGCGCCGCCAAACCGCTTTTACCTACAACGTAGAACCTACAACCTGCAACACTTTTAGCGTCCGAAGTGCGCCGCATTCTTGGGTGCAAAATCCGCCCATTTGTCGGGCAGGTCGTCGCCCGCGTAGATCGCCGAAACCGGGCACACCGGCACGCACGCGCCGCAATCGATGCACTCCACCGGATCGATGAACAGCTGATCCACGGTGTCATACCCGGGCTCATCGCCCTTCGGGTGAATGCAGTCCACCGGGCAGGCATCCACACACGCCCGGTCTTTGGTGCCAATGCAGGGTTCTGCAATTACGTATGCCATAAAATCCGACTCTCCTCTAAAAGGGGTGAAACAAGGGTGAAACGTAGCCAGGGTGAAGGTTCAGCCCCGTGTCCCTCAACTCAGGTCTGTTGAACCCCTCGATCATACCAAGAATTCGCCGCAGGCCCAACCGCCGGGCTTTGTCAACCGAGCTCTAACCCGGCCCTGCCGCCGTGCTTTTCACCTCGCCCCAAATCCGGCGAAGGACAGTGGCCATACCGGAAGGAAACACCCGCTCCGACGTCCGCTCCAGCTCTTCAACGCTCCACCACCGCGCCTCCCGCATCAGCCGAATCTCGTCCGCGGTCACGCCCTGCAGCCTAGGCGTCTCCCGCGCGCACCGAGCCGCAAAAAACACATCGAAGTTCCGCACCGTCTCGCCCAGATGCGTGTACTGCCCACCCGACTCCTCGTGCACCGGTCCCACCAGCGGCAACCGCAGCCCAAGCTCCTCCAACAGCTCCCGCTCCGCCGCCTGCCGGTCGCCCTCGCCCGCTTCCACCTCGCCGCCCGGCGTCACCCAAAACACAAACGGCGCCCCGTCCAACTCCGCAACAAAGCGGATCAGCAGCACTTCCCCACTCGGGTCGAACAAAAACACCCGCGCCGACCGCCGCAGCGGCGTCGGAATCCGCTCCAAGCCGCGCCCCGCGAACATATCCGCAAACAGCGCACCCATCTCCTCATGGATCAGCCCGTTGGTCGCAAACACCTCCCGGCTGTCCAGCGTGAACTTACCCCCATCGAAGTGCGTCACCCGCCCGCCGGCCTCTTCCACCAGCAGATACCCCGCGCTCGTATCCCAGGGATTCAGCTTGAACTCCCAATAGCCGTCCATCCGCCCGGCCGCCACGTACGCCAGGTCCAACGCCGCAGACCCCGCCCGCCGTACCCCGTGCGAGCGCAGCGTGAACTCCTGGTAAAAGTGAATGTTCGGGCTCTTGTGCCGCTTCTGGCTCGGAAACCCCGTCGCGATCAACGACTCCGCCAGCCTGCGCGTCTTTGACACATGGATCGGCACCCCATTCAGCCGCGCGCCCTCGCCCCGCGCCGCCGAAAACATCTCATCCCGCAGCGGATCGTAGATCACCCCGGCCACCATCTCGCCGTCCTGGTCCGCCGCCAACCCCGGCCGCCGGCGCTCACACCCCAGCACCACGCAGAACACCGGAAACCCGTGCGCGAAGTTCGTCGTCCCATCCAGCGGATCGACATACCACCGGAACTCCCGCTCCAGCCCGTCCCGCGTACCCTCTTCACCGTAGACACCGTGGTCCGGAAACGCCGCGGCCAGCCGTTCCGTAATCAGCTTTTCGCTCGCCCGGTCCGCCTCGGTCACAATGTCGACATCGCCCTTGTACTCCGTACGCACGCCCCGCCCGTGATACTCACGCAGCAGCGCACCGGCCTCCCGCGCAATCGCTTCAGCTCCCGTAACCAGGTCTCCAGCAACAAACTCTTTCACAGCCCCTCGCTTTCCTCTGTCCCGACGCTCCAACCCATGCTCAGTGCCCCGCAACCTCGTCGCGGCCGGCCGCGCGCCGCACCGCCGACGTCGTCTCCGTGATCATCCGGATCTGCGCCTTGTAGATGAAAAGGTTCGGCTTGCCCTCGCGCGTCAATCGCAGCATCATGTCGTCGAAGTACTCGATCCAGCCGCTCACAACCTCGCCGTCCCGCAGCTTCACCGCGACCTGCACCTGGCGCTCGCTCAGCGATTTCAGGTACAGCGCCTCCTGCCCGGTCTCACCCGAAGGCACGCCCTTGCCGTACCGTTTCTTCGTTGCCATAGATGACGATTGTAAGGCGCGTCCGTCAGGGGACCCACCTGACATGGCTCAAGGCTTGGCGAAATATGCCGTCCGGTACCGCAGCGTGTACTTCGCCGCCAGCGCCGGATCCTTCAGCTTCAGCCCGATCTGCCGCAATCCCGCATCGTTCAGCGTTCGCTGCGGCGCATAGTAACCCACCGTGTACTGCGTCCGCAGATCCTCCGACACATGCGCAAATGCCGGCGCCAGGTCCCGCTTATCCTCGACATAGTAGTATTTGCCGCCCGTGTCATGCGCCATCTGGATCAACGCATGCTCGCCGCCCTCGTTCCGCCCCGCATCCGCCGCCACCGGCACCACGATCAACGCATAGATCATCGCGCCCGCCCGCTCGGCCTGCTCGATCGCCGCGTCGTAGCTGCCGTGCGGCGTGGTGTTCTCCCCATCGGTGATCAGCACGATCACCCGCCGTTCCCCAACCACGGCCGGCGCCTGCCCCAACCGCTGACTCGCCAGATAAATGGCGTCATAGAGCGCCGTCGACGCCCCCCGCTGAATGCGCCCGATGCCGCTGTCCACCGCCCGCACGTCGTTGGTGAATGACACCACCTCATCCACGCTGTCGGAAAACCCCATCAGGTCCACGCGGTCCTGCGGCCGCACCAGCCCCTTCAGGAACCCCTTCGCCGCCTCGCGCTCCAGCCCGCGATCGCTGAACACGCTCTCGCTCGCGTCCAGCGCCAGCACAATGCTCAGCGGTGTCGTCGATTCCTTCTCGAACACCGCAATCCTCTGCGGCTTGCCGTCCTCGGTCAGCTCGAAGGCCCCCACCGAGAGCCCGCCCACCGGCGCGCCCGCCGCGTCCACCACGTTCAGCGCCACATTCACAAAGCGGCTCTGCACCCGGATCGTCGTCGTGGGCAACTGCTGATTCCCGTCATTCTGGGGCGGCCGCCGCTCCACCGGAGCCGCGCCCTGCGCCAGCGCCGCACCCACCATCCATAGCCCCACCGAACCGACCAGTCCACCGCGACGAAGCTTCACCCCTGCGCTCCTGCCTTCTCCGTCAAGCCCGTCAACTCCTCCGGAAACGGCTCTCCATCCGTCCACACCGCTCCGTCGGCAAACTGCTCTTTCTTCCAGATCGGCACCGTCTTCTTGAGCGTATCGATCACCCACCGGCACGCCTCAAACCCCGCGCCCCGGTGCGCCGACGCCACCGCAATCAACACACTCGTCTCGCCGATCCCCAGCCGTCCCAGCCGGTGCACCACGGCCACCTCGCGTACCTTGAACCGCTCCATCGCCTCCGTCCGCAGACCGTGCATCTGCTTTAGCGCCATCTCCTCATAGGCCTCGTAGTCCAGGTGCAGCGTCTTCCGTCCGCGCGTGTTATCCCGCACGATCCCGTCAAACAGGCACACCGCGCCATCCCCGCCCGCCTTCACCGCCTCCAGGATCGCTTCGGTCGCAATCCGCTCCCGCACAATGGCGACCAGCTCCGGAATTTCTATGCCGGTTCCGCTTCCGCCACTCACCGGCGGCAGAATCGCCACCTCGTCGCCTTCCACCAGCACCTGCCCCGCCTGCGCATACTCCTGATTCACCGCCACGGCCGCCCCACGCAGCGCCGCCGACGCAAACCGTCCCTCGCCTGCGAGCTCCGCCAGCAGGCTCCCCACCGACTCCCCCGCCCGCACCTCGCGCCACTCCCCGCCGGCCGGCAACAGCGACCTCCACGGCCCAAACGAAAGCACCCGAATCCTCATAGCTCTTTGACGCGCCCGAGCGCTCGACGCACGCACCTCGCGGTGCCCATACAAAATCGTCACGAGGCCAAGAACCGACGCAAAAGGCCCCCGCCAGCAGCGGAGGCCCCCACGAACGACAACCCGGACGACTTACACCCGGACAACGATGAAGATGATTACGAACGTGAACAGGGCCAGCGACTCAATAAACGCCAGACCCAGGATCAGAAAGGTGAAGATGCCAGGCCGCGCGCCCGGATTACGCGCTAGGGCCTCGCAAGCCGAAGCCGTCGCCCGGCCCTGCCCCAGTCCGCAAAGACCGGCCGCCAGGGCCATGCCCAGACCCGCGCCGAGCGGGACATACACGGCGGCCGGGTTGCCGGCGGCGCCCTGCGCAAAGGCCGGCGCGGCGATCAGCAGCGCAGCCATGATGGCGAAAAGATACTTCATCGTTCCCAACAGCTTGTACATGTAAAACTCCCTGCCCCCGTTATCTCGCCGCCAGTGGGTGGTTGAGGCTCACCGTGCTGGCCCCCTCACGCTATGCGGCGGTAGTACCCACCACACAGAGGGAGCACCCCCGCGTGGGAATCTCATGAAAACTCTAATGCTCGTGCGAAACCGCCAGCGAAAGGTAAATGGCCGCCAGCAGCATGAAAACATAGGCCTGGATCACGGCAACGCCCAGATGCAGCCCCATGAACAACAGCGGAATCCCGATCGGAATCAGCGAAAAGAACGCCAGCGTCAGCAGGTCGCCCGCAAAGATGTTGGCATACAAACGGACCGTCAGCGAAAGCACACGCGCCAGGTGCGAGATGATCTCGATGGGCAGCAACAGCGGCGCCAGCAGCGGCAGCGGTCCCAAAAACTGCTTGATGTACCCCGCGCCGTTCACCCGCAGGCCATGGAAGTGGTAGTACACAAACGTGACAAGCGCAAACCCCAGGGGCACCCTCACGTCGGCCGTTGGCGACTCCAGCCCCGGGATCAGCCCGACCAGGTTGCACAGCAGGATGAACAGCAGCAGCGCCGTCAGGTAACCCGTGAAACGCTCGAATCCGTCCCCTATAATTTGCTGTCCCTGCTCGGACACAAACTCGTGCGTCATCTCCGCCAGGTGTTGCACGCCGCCCGGCGTCTCCACGCTCAGACTCGCCCGCACCAGCAGGAAATAGGCAATCAGCACCACGAAGACCAGCAGCTCCATCGAAACCGCGTTAGGGATGGGTGCGCGCGGATAGGCCGGTGTCACGTGCAGGGCGTGCAGAAGGCCGTCAACCGGCCTGGCAAGCAGTTGATTCAGAGATCGGGTAAAAAGCAGCTGTGTCGGCATGGGGCGTCGGCTGAAGGCACTCCGCAACGCAACCACCCGAACGGTCTATTAAACAGTTAAACAGTTGGACTAGACCGTCCAGGCCTTCGCCAGCCGTACACCCTCGATTGTGAGCGCGAAAATGCCCAAACCGAGACCCACGGCCAGTGCGATGTCAGAGCCTCTCAGAAATCTGAGAGTACCATAGAGCACCATCAGCACGATCGCAAGTCGTAGAAAGAAACCCGCCAGCAGCAGACCCATCGGGCTCGCCTTGCCGCCGCCCTCCAGCCGCGGCAGCAGCGCGGTCAGCAGCCGCAGCCACTCCCACAGTCCCGACCCCGAAATCAGCGCGCCCACCAGCAGCATCGTCGCGCTGCGCCAACCGCCCATCCGCCACCACACCAGCGGCAGCGCCACCAGCGTGACCACCGTCAGCAGCCGCAGCGCCCGCAGCACCACCTTGCGGAAGTCGCGGTCGGTGAAGTCGCGTACCTCGGCCGGTTCGGCCATCTATTCGTCCCGTTTCAGATAGCGCGAAGCCGTCGTAAAAATCTGGATAAACCCACCCACCGCGCCCAGCAAAATGCCCACCACCCCGATCCACTGCTGGTGAAAATGCCGATCCAGCGCCGACCCGGCAAACCACCCGATCAGGCACCCCGCCGGCAACGCGATCGCCAGCTGCACAAAGCTCTCCACCTTCACCAGCGAGCCCAGCACGCCGCCGCTCTCCGGATTGCTCGCAGGCGGGGCGTTGTTCTCGTCGCGGACCGGGTCGTTCGGAGCCATCGCCAAACACTACCACCCCTGTCGCGCGAAGCCAACGACAACTCGGTTGTCCTCTCGACCGGAGGCGAACCCCGCAGCGGAGAGACTCCTATATTCCACCAAGCGCCACAGACCTCCCGCCCGTGACCCCGCTCGCTATACTGAGGTGTCGCGTCGCAGGCTCCGCGCACCCGCCTCGCCTGTCTTCGCCCGAATCCACCCAGCGAGCCCCCCACTTTTGTCCCAGTCTGAACAGTTTGAAAGCCAGTTTGAAGAAAAGCTGTACGCCCAGCGACAGGAAAAGCTCGAGGCCATCCGCGCGCTCGGCCTACAGCTAGGCCTCACCGCCGCCGAAGCCGTCTACCCCAACCGCTTCCCCGCCGCCGACGAGCCCATACAACTCAGCCACATCCCCGACCTGCTCGAGCACTTCGACAACCCCAACACCCCCATCTCCGCCGAGCTTCTGGAAGCGGGGCAAACCGAGGTCGCCGTCGCCGGCCGCCTCATGAGCCTCCGCGTCCAGGGAAAAGCCGGCTTCGCCCACCTGCAAGGCGGCGGCAAACGCCTCCAGATCTACGTTCGCAAGGACGACGTCGGTGAAACCGTCTTCGCCCTCTACAAACTGCTCGATCTCGGCGACCACATCGGCGTCCGCGGCCACCTCATGCGCACACGCACCGGCGAACTCACCCTCAAAGCCACGCCGCTGCCGGACAACGAAGGCCAGCTACGGCCCGCCCTCAGCTTCCTCACCAAGGCCATGCTCGCCCTGCCCGACAAGTACCACGGCCTCGAGGACGTGGAGCTCCGCTACCGGCAGCGCTACGTCGACCTCATCATGAACTCCGGCACCCTAATCAAAGCCGAGCCACAGGGAAGTCCGGGTGCCCCATCCTCACCGGCAGCCTCATCGCCGGTGAGGGTGGGTGACGCGGCGATGGAACTCCCCCCAGGCACCAGCACCGTCACCGACACCGCACTCCCCAACGAAGAACCCAACGACACCCCGCTCAACGTCCGCGAAGTCTTCGAAAAGCGCGCGAAAGTGCTGAAGGCGCTCCGCAGATTCTTCGACAGCCGCGGCTACATCGAGGTAGAAACCCCGATGCTGCACACCGTAGCCGGCGGTGCCGCGGCCAAACCCTTCACCACCCACCACAACGCGCTAGACATCCCGCTAAATCTCCGCATCGCTCCCGAGCTCTTCCTCAAGCGCCTCGTCGTCGGCGGCCTCGACCGCGTCTACGAGATCAATCGCAACTTCCGCAACGAAGGCGTAAGCACCCGCCACAACCCCGAGTTCACCATGCTCGAGTTCTACCAGGCCTACGCCAACTACCACGACCTGATGGAGCTAACCCAGGAACTCATCCAGTTCGTAGCCATGGAAGTAAACGGCACCACCAAGACCCACTTCAACGGTTATGACATCGACCTCAGCCAGTGGCAAATGCTGAGCATGCGTGGCGCCATTGAGAAATGGTGGCCTTCTTACTCTGGACCGCAGCCTACATTCGAAATCTTGTCTGATTCTGCTCGCTTTGAGGAGTTCATTCATCCCGCCATGATGGCGCTAATAGAGGTAGGTGTAATCGAAGTTTCCGATTCGAGTGACACTAAGGAGACGAAACTTTCAGCAGCGATGTTGCTTCCGGTGCTCGATCGAGCACGGCAGGCATTCGGAGAAGCCAAGACTCGCCTTGGAAGTTCAGCTGAAGAGCGCAGGCAAGCGTTGGCGGGAGTCACGGGAAGAGCGATAGCAGAAGTCTTTGAGACTGTCGCCGAACCCCACCTAATCCAGCCCACCATCATCTACGATTTCCCCCTAGCCGTCTCCCCCCTCAGCAAAGTCAAACCCGACGAACCCGACTGGGTAGAACGCTTCGAGTTCTACATCGGCGGCTTCGAAGTCGGCAACGCCTTCTCCGAGCTCAACGACCCCATCGACCAGCGCAACCGCTTCGAGTCCCAGGTAGCCGACAAGGACCCCGAATCCATGGCCGAAGTCGACGAAGATTACGTCCGCGCCCTCGGCTACGGCCTCCCGCCCACCGCCGGCGAAGGCATAGGCATCGACCGCCTCACCATGATCCTCACAGGTTCCCGCAGCATCCGCGACGTCATCCTCTTCCCCCTCATGCGCCCCCGCACCACCACGCCCGAGGAGACGCCGTCCACCGCCACCGTCCCCTCGCCCAGCTAGCGCTAACCCATCACCAAAGCGTCATCTCGACCGCACGAACAGGCGGCGCACGAACAGGCGGCGCACGAACAGGCGGCGCACGAACAGGCAGCGCACGAACGACAAGCAGGCCACTGTGTCCTGTACCAGCGGGCTATAGCTTGGCCAACGCCTCCGCCACCAGCTCCACCCCGCGCTGCGTCACCGCAGCATCCATCTCGCCCCCCAGCGCGATCCGAAACCCGTTCGGCGCCGCCGGCCCCGCCGCAAACCAGTTCCCCCCACTCACCGCCACGCCCCGCTCCGCCATCCGTCGCTCAAAACTTTCGGGCGTGACCCCGTCCGGCAGCCGAACCCACAGGTGCCACGCGGCCGCGGCTCCCGGCCAGCACGCCCCCACCGGCAGCAGCCCCCGGGCCGCCGTGTTACGTCGCAGTCCCTCATCCAACTTGGCCTGCAGAACCCGGTCCATGCTGCCGTCCGCGATCAACGAAATCGCCGCCGCGTTGTGCACCGAGGAGGTTCCCGTCGTCGTGCTCTTCAACGCCGCCCGCACCTTATCCACATACCCCTCCGGTGCGACAAGAAACCCCGTCCGCGTCGCCGGCGCATAAATCTTGCTCAGGCTCGTAAGGTAGAACGTCCGCTCCGGCGCCAGCGCGGCCATACGATCCGGCGCCGCCGGTGCCATGAAGCCGTACGTATCGTCCTCCAGAACTAACAGCTGGAACGCGCGCGCGACCTCAACCAGCTGCTGCCGCCGCTGCTCCGAAGCCACAAACCCCAGAGGATTGTGCACCGTGACCGTAAGAAACAGCCCGGCGACCGGCCTTCCAGCTGCAACGGCCCGCTCGCACTGCGCCCGCAGGCTCTCCGGCAACATCCCTTCCGCATCGATCGCACACCCCACCACCGGGCAACGAAGCGCCCGCGCCTGGTCCAGGATGCCGGCGTACGCCGCCGCATCCACGGCGATCGGTTTACCCGCCAGCCCCGCCGCCATCAGCGAAAGCAGGCTCCCCTGGTGCGCTCCTTCGGTAATCACCGTCCGCTCCGCAGGCATCCCAAGCCACTCCGCCGCGACCTCGGTCAACCTGCTGAGGTCCTGCCGAAAGGTCGGCCGCATCGCCGCAAAGTCCTCGTCCGAAACCGCATCCACGGTCTGCCGCAGCCGCTCACGCCACTGTTTGGAAAGCCCCGGCAGCAAGGGAAAGTTGTACTGCATCTCGATCATGCCTTCAGTCTAAGCAAGCCTTCACTACCGCCACACCAAACCTGCCATGCTACCCTCACCCGGGTGAAGATCCTCTTTGTCGGCGACGTCTTCGGCTCCGCCGGTCGCCATATCGTGAAAGAACATCTCCCCCAGCTCATCGAAACCCACGCCGTCGATCTCCTCGTCATCAACGGCGAAAACGCGGCCGGCGGCTTCGGCATCACGCCCGCGCTCGCCGAAGAGCTCTTCGACCTGGGCGCGCACGTCATCACTACCGGCAACCACATCTGGGATAAGCGCGAGATCTTCGACTACATGACCGTCCCCGCCGCCTCACACGAGCGCGGCCGCCGCATCCTCCGCCCCGCCAACTACGCCGTCGGCACCCCCGGTTTCGGCGTCTATCAGGGCCAGCTCCCCCCAAAAAACGGAAGCCCAGCCACTGCCTACGCCGTAATGAACCTTCAGGGCCGCGTCTTCATGAGCTCCTGCGACGACCCCTTCCGCAAGGCCGACGATCTGCTCGCCGGCATCACCGCCAAGGTCATCCTCCTCGACATCCACGCCGAGGCCACCAGTGAAAAGGTCGCCCTCGGCTGGTACCTCGACGGCCGCGTCACCGCCGTCCTCGGCACCCACACCCACATCCCCACCGCCGACGAGCGCATCCTCCTCAACGGCACGGCCTACCAAACCGACGTCGGCATGAGCGGCCCCTACGACTCAGTCATTGGCGTCGAAACCGAGCTCGTCCTCAAACGCTTCCTCACCGGCATGCCCGGCAAGTTCGAAGCCGCCCGCGGCAACCCCAAGCTCGCCGCCACGCTGATCGAGTGCGACGGAGAAACCGGCCGCGCTTCTTCGATCCGCCGCTTTCTACTCGGCGAGTAAGGCAGGCGAATAGCATCCAACCGCCTACTTCTTCAACACCGACAGTTCTCGAAAAGCAGCGAAAGACTATAAAGAGCAGCGAAAGACTATAAAGAGCAGCGAAAGACTATAAAGAGCAGCGAAAGACTATAAAGAGCAGCGAAAGACTATAAAGAGCAGCGAAAGACTATAAAGAGCAGCGAAAGATCATTCAGACACCTCCATGACCGAAGAACGCCAACATCTCCTGATGAAAACCGTCGGCCGGCTGCTCGAAGCCCGCCGCAGCTGCCAGCCGATCGGCAACCTGCCGGCCGACCTTCAGCCGACCGATATGACGGAGATCTACTTCGTGCAGGATCACGTCGCCGCCAGCTTCGGCGACACCGGCGGTTGGAAGGTCGGCGCACCCGACGCCGAAGCCGTGCCCACCTTCGCCCCCATGCCGCTCGCCTGGATAGCCCCGACCGACGCTCTGCTGACCGGCGATCACTGGCGTTACCGCGGTCTCGAAGCCGAGATCGCCTTTCTCGTCGGCCAGGATCTGCCGCCGCGCTCCGCGCCCTACACCCGCGAGGAAGCACTCGCCGCCATGGCCTCCTGCCATCCGGCCATTGAGATCCTGGAGACCGCCTTCGCCCACCCCGCCACCGTGCCCCGCGAGGCGGTTCTCGCCGACCTCCAGCTGCACGGCGGCTTCATCTACGGCGCCGCCTTCTAAGGCTGGCGCGGCCTCGACTTCAAGGAGGAGTCCGTCTACCTCGCCGTCGATGGTGTCGTGCGCGTCCAGCGCACGGGCTCGAACACCTGCGGCGACCTGCTCAAACTCATCCCCTGGCTCGCGAACAAAGGTTCCGCCCGCACCGGCGGACTCCGCAAGGGCCAATGGATTACCACCGGCTCCTGGACAGGCAACACACCCGCCGACAGCACCTCACCGGTGATGGCAGAGTTCTCTGCAGTCGGCCGGGTCGATCTTCGCTTTGCCTAGAAGGCCGCTCTTTGTTTTGCCTAGATTGGCCGCTCTGCGCTTTGCCTAGAAGGGGAGCTCTGCGCTTCGCCCGGTAGGCGTCGACTTGACTACCCAGGCCGGGTGTTTCGCAACGGCGGTTATCGAAAGAGTTACGGGGGTTACTTCGATGCAAACACCACCAGGCGTGCGTTGCAGAAAGTGCTACGGCGTTCCTTTCGGGGTACATCCTGTGCTGCCTTCTTGCACTCCAAGTGCTTTGGCAAGGCACTCGAGGTGAAGCATGGCGCGACCCTACTGGAGCGGGCAGATCACGATATCGCTGGTGAGCTTCGGCGTAAAACTGTTTGTAGCAACCGAGGCGAAAAGCCAAATCCAGTTCCACCAGATCGACCGCGCCAGCGGCGAGCGCGTCCGCTACCAGAAGATGGTCGCCAGCGCCGTGGAAAATCCACCCGCCGAAGAGGATGAACCCGCACCCGCGCCGGTACAGCAGAGCCAGATCGTCAAAGGGTACGAGTACGCCAAGGGGCAGTACGTCACCATCGAACCCGAAGAGCTCGCCCATCTCCGTGTGCCCTCCAAGCATGCGATGGAGATCCTCCAATTCGTCGATGAGGCGCAGATCTCGCCCGAATACTACGAAAAACCCTACTTCGTCCTCCCCGAAAACGAAGCCCAAACCGAGGCCTTCGCCACCGTGCGCCAAGCGCTGATCGACACCAAAAAGATCGCACTCACCAAGATCGCCTTCGGTGGACGTGAGCATGTCGTCGCCATTGCGCCCGCCGGCAACTCGGCCAACGGCGGCATGATGGCCTACACCATGCGCTATGCCGCCGAACTCCGCGATGCCGCCGATTACTTCCGCGACATCAAGCCCGTCGAGGTCAGCGCCGACTCGCTGGAACTCGCGAAGATGTTGATCAAGCGCAAGGAGACCGCCTTCGACCCCAGCCAGTTCGTCGACGGCTACGAGGTCGCGGTCAAGGAGCTCGTGGACGCCAAGCTCAACCACGCTCCCGTGCCGCAGGATGCCGCGCCCGCCCCCGCACGCGGCAAGGTCGTCCATCTCATGGATGCCCTGCGCAAGAGCGTGGGCGGTGCCGGCGCTGCAGAGGACGAAGCCCCCGCCAAGCCGTCCACGGCGAAAAAGCCGGCCGCACGTCACTCGGAAGCGGCCGCGGGCACCGAAAAGGCCGGGATCTCCCTGGTGAAGGGCTCGGCCGCGAAATCAGCCGCCAAGACTCCCGCGAAACGGGAGGCAAAAACAGCGGCAAAAAGCGCCTCCTCGAAGCGCCGTAGCGCCTAGGGATCCGTTCTATGCCGGCGAAGAAGACACCTCCTGCTCCCAAGGCGCAATCTGCAGACAAGAGCGCATCCGCCCCTAAACCAAAGGCCGCAAGGGCTACGAATCCCCTCGTCAAGACCAAATCACCTTCACAAAGATCAAGACCCACGACGGGTGAAGCAAAAGCCGGGCACACTTCACCTTCTGCAGAAATCGCCGCCGGAGCAGCTCCTGCGGAAACCTCGTCCGAACTTGTAGACCAGCAGCTCGCCCGCTACCGCGACATGCGCGACTTCGGCGTCACGGCAGAACCCAGCGGCTCCGGCCAAACCTCTGGAACGCCCGATCTCCAGGCCGCTTCCCCCACCAGCACCAGGCCGACAACCGGTCTCCCCTTCGTCATTCAGAAGCACGCCGCCAGCCACCTGCACTACGACTTCCGCCTCGGCTGGAGCGGTGTTCTCAAAAGCTGGGCCTGCGCCAAGGGCCCCAGCTACTACACCGGCGACCGCCGCCTCGCCGTGCAGGTGGAAGATCACCCCATCGAGTACGGCGGCTTCGAAGGCATCATCCCCAAAGGCCAATACGGCGGCGGCACCGTCATGGTCTGGGACCAGGGCACTTGGTTGCCGCAGCAAGGCCATGAAGATATCGATGCCGGCCTGCGCTCCGGTAGCCTCAAGTTTGAAATGCACGGCACCAAAATGCGCGGCAAATGGACGCTCGTGCGCATGGACGAACACGCGGGCAGTGGAAACGGCAAAGGCCGCTGGAGCAAGTCCGACAAGCCCAACTGGCTGCTGATCAAGGAGCACGACGAGTTCGAACGCCCGGAGTCCGCGCCTCCGGTCACCGAAGAACAGCCCCGCTCCGCGCTCACCGGGCGCACCCTGGAGGAGATTGCCCGGCAGGAAGACCACGTCTGGAACTCGAGGGAGACCGCCGGCATCGGTCAGGCCTGGTTCCGGCAGGACGCCAGGCCCGGGGACGAAACACCGCCCCCCGCCGACCCGCCTGCCGCCCCCAAATCCTCACCGATCTCCACGAAGCCGCCCAACCCGACCGAGCTGCCGAACCTGCAACAGCTCCCTAAAGAGACCCAGCCCGAGTTTCTCGAACCCCAACTCGCCCAGGAGACCGAAGCTCCCCCCGAAGGCAGCGGCTGGCTTCATGAGTTGAAGCTCGACGGCTACCGCATGCAGGCCCGCAAGAGCGGCCGTGGCGTGCAGATGCTCACCCGCAGCGGCCTGGACTGGACCTACCGTGTGCCCTCCGTCGCCGACGCCGTCGCCCGTCTGCCGGCGAAGAGCCTCACGCTGGACGGCGAGGTCGTCGTCCTCGCCCCCGACGGCACCTCCAACTTCGCCGATCTGCAGGCCTCCTTTCAGCAAGGCGCCGACAACCCGCTGACCTTTTTCTGCTTCGATCTGCTGCACCTCGAAGGCCACAACCCACGCAACCTGCCGCTTCGCGAACGCAAGCAACTGCTCGCCTCGCTCCTGCCCTCGGACCCATCGGAAGAAAACGCCATCGTTCGCCTCAGCGAGCACCTCGAAACCAACGGCGCCGCCATGTTCCACCAAGCCTGCGAGCTCCACGCCGAAGGCATCGTTTCCAAGCGCGCCGATACTCCGTACCGCGCCGGCCGCAACGGCGATTGGCTCAAAGCCAAGTGCCTGCATGAGCAGGAGTTCGTCGTCGGCGGCTTCACACTCTCCTCCAACGGCCCGGACAGCGTCGGTTCTCTCCTGCTCGGCTACTACCGTGATGGCCAGCTGATCTACGCCGGCCGCACCGGCACCGGCTTCACCCAGCGCATGCGCCGCGATCTGCGCGCCCGGGTCACACCGCTTGAGACCAAATCGGCCCCCTTCCGGACCGTTCCCGCCGAGGCCCGCCGCGGCGCCCTGTGGCTCCGGCCGGAGCTGGTCGCGCAGGTCCGCTTTGCCACCTGGACCGCCGAAGACCTAGTCCGGCAGGCAGCCTTCCTCGGGCTGCGCGAGGACAAGCTCCCCACCGACGTCGTCCGCGAGCAGGCCGCCGCTCCGCCGCAGCCCAAAGGCAGCGGCCATGCCCGCACCAAGGCCCCCGCCGCCGCCGCGAACGAGCCGGCACCCGCGCGCCCCCTGAAAAAAATCGCAATAAAGCCTGCCGCAAAATCAGCTCCCGCAAAGCTCTCCACTCTGCCCTCCTCCCTCCGCCTCACCCATCCTGACAAGGTCCTCGACCCCGCCGGCGGCCTCACCAAACGCCAACTGGCCGAGTTCTACTGGGCCGTCGCCGCCCGCATGTTGCCCCACATCGCCAACCGTCCGCTCAGCCTGGTGCGCTGCCCTGACGGCGCCGACAAGCCCTGCTTCTACCAAAAGCACGTCAACCACATGCTCCCTCCCGGCGTCGGTTCCGTCGACGTTCCTGACAAAAAGACCGGCGCAATCGAGCCCTACATCACCCTCGCCACACCCGAAGCCCTCGCCGGCCTCGCCCAGATGGGCGTGCTCGAAATCCACCCCTGGGGCTCGCACAACGACGATCTCGAACACCCCGACCGCCTCATCTTCGATCTCGACCCGGATGAAAATCTCCCCTGGACCGCCGTCGCCCTAGCCGCCCGCGAGATCCGTGCCCGGTTGAAGCGCCTCCACCTCGAAAGCTTCCTCAAGACCACCGGCGGTAAAGGCCTGCACATCGTGGTGCCCATCCTGCCGGAGCTCGACTTCGCCGAGCTCAAAGCCACCGCACACGACTTCGTCCTCGGCATGGAGCGCAGCGACCCGCGCCTCTACCTCACCAAAATGACCAAAGCCGCGCGCACCGGGAAAATCTACCTCGATTACCTCCGCAATGAGCGCGGTGCCACCGCCGTCGCCCCGTTCTCCCCGCGCGCCCGCCCCGGCGTCAACGTCTCCGTGCCCCTCGATTGGAAGGAGCTGGACACCGGCGAGCGGCCGCTATTCTCCGTAACAAACTTCGATTCCTGGAAAATCCGTCTCACGCGCGACCCCTGGAAGCGCCTGCTGACACTCAAGCAAAGTCTGAATCCCAAATTGGTTCGTTCTTTATAGCGTGACGAAGAAATTGTCCGTCTGCCGGCCGATCGTGCCGCGGAACCGCATCAGATAAGCCTATGAGCCAAGAAACCGGCATCGCGCTCGAAGCAGAGAAGCTTTCCGAAGATTTGCACCGCCACTCCGTCGATCCGGACGCCGCTGAAGATCTCCTCGCCGAGGCCCACCTCGGTCAGCGCATCAAGCGTCTGCGCCTGAAGCGCTCCATGGGTCTGGTGGAGCTCGGCAAACAGACCGGGCTCTCTGCCAGCTTCCTCTCGCAGCTCGAAACCGGTCGTGTCGTGCCGACGCTGCGCAATCTCGCGCGCGTGGCTCTGGTCTTCGGCAAGGATCTCTCCTACTTCTTCGATTCCGGCGAAAACGGCGTCTTCCGCGTCCAGCGTGGTAAAGACCGTGTCCGCCTCCCCATGGGCTCGCCTGAGCCCAATTACATCGCTGAAAGCTTCGGCATCCTGATTCCCGAAGGCGGCCTCCGCCCCTGTATGGCCGAGTTCCTGCCCGGTGAGGCGAAATCGCCGTTCTTCCCGCAGCAGTACCCCGGCGTGGAGATGGTCTACGTGCTGGACGGCGCGATCGCCGTACAACGCAACGGGGAAAACCACCAACTCGGCCCCAAGGACGTGATGTACGTCTCCGGCGAAACTGAGCGCAGCTATCGCTGTGCCGGCACCACCGCCGCAAGAGCCCTCATCATCAGCTTTGACGCCGAGCACGGCGAAGCTCGTCGCATGCTCAAGCGAGCTCCTGCGCCGCCTGTCATCTAATTACTCTCTATTTCAAATAAGGCCGCCCGCTCGGGCGGCCTTATTCGTTCCCGCCCAATTTCACCGGCCGTCATGCGTCGGAGGTCACGCGCGGCGTCACCGGCAGGCAGTGCTCGTCCGCCAAATGTAACCAGCGGTCCAGCGTGTCGAGTCCCCGCTCGATCTCCTCTTCCGTCACAATCAGCGGCGGCGCAATTACGAAGTGCGATACCCACGCCTGGATGATCACCCCATCACCCATCGTCTTGGCTGCAATCTGGTCCACCAGCAACGGTTTTCCGCCGATCTTGTCCGCGTAGGTGTTGAACGGCTCCTTGGTAAGGGGATCCTTCACCAGATCCACCGCCCAGAACAGGCCTTTGCCGCGCACATCGCCCACGCTCGGATGCTTCGCCTTCAATGCCAGCAGCCTTTCATAAACAAAGGGCTCCAGCTCCTTGGCCCGCTCCACCAGCCGCAACCGTTGCATCTCGCGGATGGTCGCCACCGCCGGCAGCAGCGTCATCGGATGCGCCTCATAGGTGTGCCCATGCGCAAAGTAGTGATCCTGGAAGTAGTCGCCGATCTTCTCACTCGTGGCGCACAGCCCCAGCGGCACATACGCCGACGTAATGCCCTTCGCCGTCGTGAGTATGTCCGGCGTCACGCCCCAAAGATCCATCGCAAACCACGCGCCGGCGCGCCCCCACCCGCTCATCACCTCGTCGGCGATCATCAGCACACCATTCTCGTCGCAGATCCGCCGGATCTTGGCCATGTACTCCTGCGGCGGCACGATCACGCCGTTGGTGCCCACGATCGGCTCCACCAGCACCGCCGCCACATCGCTCTCATTGCGGATCATGTGCTCGATATAGTCCGCGCAGGCGATCCCGCAGCCCGGATACGTATGCCGGATCGGGCACTTGTAGCAGTGCACCTCCGGCCCGAAGATCACGCCCTGGCCCTTGCCGCGCGGCTCCATCGGCCAGCGTCGCGGATCACCCGTAGCCGCAATCGAACCCGCCGTCGACCCATGGTACGACCGGTACCGCGCAATGATCTTCGTTTTACCCGTATACATCCGTGCAATCTTGAACGCCGCCTCATTGGCATCCGTGCCCGAGGTCGTAAAGAAAAACTTGTTCAACCCCTTCGGCAGCACCTCCAGCAACAGCTTGCTCAGCTCCGCCCGCGCATTCGTCGCATACCCCGGCATCGCATACGCCAGCTCCTGCGCCTGCTGCTGGATCGCCTCGATCACCGCCTGGTTCTTATGCCCCAGGTTCATGCACATCAGCTGCGCGCTGAAGTCCAGATATCGCTTGCCGTTCGCATCCGTGATGTAGCAGCCGTCCGAGTCGACGATGTGTATCGGCGTCCAGCCCTTCTGAAAGCGCCAGGTTCCATAATTGGTTTCCCGCGTAATCCGCACGACCTCTTCGGAGGTCATCGGCTCTCGAGGATCCTCGGAAACGGCATCGGCAGGCTGCAACAGGCTCTCAGGCATACTTCTACCTCACGCGCGACCCCGCCGCTTGTCAAGTTTGCAACGCAACCCCATGCGGCTTCGATGATCAATCCTCAAGTTAACGAGGACGCGTCCCTGTGCCCGAATTGCACTCAGACCAGCTGAGCCGGCCGAGTTCAATCACAAGCTCGCGAACCGGCGATGAGGATGTCGACGAGCCGGCGGGCGCTGGGCTCCCAGCCTGGCATCGCCGCGGTGTGGAAGACGCCGACCAATGCACGTACAAAGTCGTTGGGCTCGGTGTTGGAGCGGAGATCGCCGCTGTCGATGGCGCGCCGGACCGCAGCGAGGAACGCCGTACGAATGAGTGGGCGGGAGCCTTCGACGAGTCGCATCGAGCCGCCGGCTACGGTCTCCATAGCCGGAACGATGAGCCTTTTCCTAGCCGTGCAGTCGATGAAGAGAAACATCCAGGCACGGAGAGCATCAAGGGGCGGCATGGTGGCGGCGAAGCGCTGTTCCGCTGCGGCAAGCTTTTCAACTTCGCTGCGGTACACGGCGGCGATCAGATCGTCGCGCGTGGGAAAGTGACGGTAAAGGGTGGCATTGCCGATGCCGGATCGGCGAGCGATGTCGTCGAGGCTTGCAGCCGCTCCGTCGCGTGTGAAAACGTCTTTGGCTACCTCGAGAATGCGCTCTCGATTGCGCTCCGCATCGGCGCGGGGCTTGCGGGCTGGCGGCGGAAGTGGCAGCTTTTTGTTCGGCATGCAAGCAACGGCAGGACCTGGTGCAAACGGGGATCGTCCCCTGTTATTTTACATTCGACGCGGCTTCTCAGAAGTTGCGCGGACGGAAGGAGCGACGATGCGCATATTCGTAACGGGAGCGACAGGATTCATCGGCACGGAACTGGTGAAGGAACTGATGGAGGCCGGACATCAGGTGCGCGGGCTTACGCGCAGCAACGGCGGCGCGGAACAGTTGAGGGCCATGGGCGCTGAGATTCATCGCGGCGACCTTACCGATCTCGACAGTCTTCGCAGCGGCGCAAAGGGTATGGATGCCGTAGTGAACCTAGCTTTCAACCATGACTTTTCGACGTATGCGCAGAACGCGCAGGATGAGATGAAGGCGATTGAGGCGCTGGGTTCGGCTCTGGCCCCGGGCAGGCTTCTGGTGGTCACGGCCGGGCTTCTGCGTGGTATGCCGGGCCATATGCGGAGGGAAAACGATCCTCCGGCAGAATCGAATACGGTTCCGCGCAGGCCGGAACAAGCGGCGCAGGCCGTGGCAGCAAATGGGGTGCACGTGGCGATTGTCCTTCTGCCGCAAGTACATGACACTCGCAAGCAGGGACTGGTGACCATTCTGAACCAGGTGGCTCGCGAGAAGGGTGTTTCGGCATATATAGGCAGTGGGGCGAACCGCTGGTCTGCCGCTCCGCTTATGGACGTCAAGCACCTGTATCGGCTGGCGGTCGAGAAGACAGCTTCGGGCATCACTGTCTATCACGCAGTGCAGGAAGAAGGCGTATCGCTACGGGACATCGCGGAGACACTCGGTGAGGCGCTGAAGGTGCCGGCGATCTCGATCACTGCTGAGGATGCCCTCAAGCACTTCGGGCCATTCCTGGGACAAGTTGCGGCATTGGACCTGCCGGCTTCAAGCGAGTGGACGCGGAAGACGCTCGGCTGGAAACCGGTCGGGCCGGGGCTGTTGATGAGTCTGACGAAGACGAGTTGAGGAGTGCCTTCGAATCGCCCGATCATCGCACGGTGATCGTCCTCGGTGGAACGTCCGCCCGTCTGGTCTTACTTATGCAGATGAGTCCCTGGAAACGCGCTTGTGTTCATTCAACCGAACGATCCGACGATCCCTCGGCCTTTTGACCGAGGAACTGTTGCAGGCTGTCCAAAATCCACATCGGGGCATCGACGAAAGACGGACTCCTGCTGCTCCGTATCGGCATGGTCTAGCCGGCATAATCCATTGCACAGGATTAGCGTCATTCTGGGTACAGTAGAGCTATTCTCCTGATGGCCTGGAGGCCTCTTGCTTTTTTCGATCGTTCCCGCAGGGAATCTTCTGTTGTGGCTGCTACGCGTCATGCCCAAAGCTAAGTAAATTCCACACGTCTACCGGACACCGGCCTGAAGCGGCGTCCGCACCCCTTCAGGTACACACCTAAAACTTTTACTGACAAGACTTTGGAGGAAAAGTACGGGGAGAGGATACCGCAGAGGAGGTCAGTGACATCGGTTCACCGCACCACCTCACCCCGCTCCAGCATCCCGATCGCCTCCTCTGCTCGCTCCCGCAGCGCCTCCCGCTCCTTCGCCGGCTTCTTCAGCATCGTGTTCAGCGGCATCCGCATGCGAAAGTTATCGGCCAGCTTTGCCTCGTTCCGCTCCAGAAAACTCCAGTACAGCGCCGTAAACGGACACGATCCCGGCCCTAGCGCCTTGCGCGGATCGAGCGCACACTTACCGCAGTAATCGCTCATGCGGTTGATGTACGCCGCTCCGCTCACATAGGGTTTGGTCGCCGTCAGCCCACCGTCGCCGAAGGTCGACATCCCGATCACATTCGGCTCCACGACCCAGTCATACGCGTCCACATACGCAAACCAGAACCAGTCGCACAGCGCGCGCGGTGAAAAGCCGCACAGCGTCGCCAGATTACTCAGCACCATCAGCCGCGTGATGTGGTGCGACCAGCCCTTATCGATCACCTGCGCCACCACCGTATCCATGCAGCGCATCCCGCTCTTCGTGCCCCAGTACACCGGCGGCAGCTTGCGGTGCGCATCCAGAAACGACGGCGCGCCGTCCTTCTGCACCGTGCGGTAGCCGTCCGTCGCCTCGTGAATGTGCCGCATGAACTCGCGCCAGCCCAGCAGCTGCCGCACAAACCCCTCGGTACTTGCGAGCGGAATCTTCCCCGCTTCGAACGCCGCCACGGTGTCCCGCACCACATCTATCGGCCGCAGCAGCGTAAGGTTCAACGGCGCCGAGGTCAGCGAGTGAAACAGGTCAGGATGCGCCGCGCTCATCGCATCCTCCCATGGCCCGAAGTGCGGCAGCATCTGCTCGAGCGCAAACTGCCATGCGCGCTCCGCATCGGCCCGCGTTACCGGCATCTCAAACCCTTCGGTGCTGCCGAAGTGCTCCGGAAACCTCTTCTCGATCAGCGCCATCACCTCCCGCGTGATCTCGTCCGGCGGAAACGACGGACGTTCGGGCACCGGCACCTCGCCGCGATAGGGCTTCCGGTTTTCTGCGTCATAGGTCCAGCTTCCGCCGACCGGCTGCGCGCCTTCCATCAGAAAACCCGTCTTGCGGCGCATGTAGCGGTAGAACCGATCCATCAGATACTGCCGTTGGCCGCTCACCCTTTGCGTATTCCGCTCGTCTCCTCCAGCTTCAGGCCTACCGAAGACCGCCTCGAAGTCCTCCGTCGTACTCAGCCAGGCCGTATCCTTCACCGCGCGAATGCGCAGCCCGGCCTCCTTCGCCTCGCGCAGCTCCACCCGCAGTTCGCGCTCCGCCGGCCGGTTCACCACGATCTCTTCCCACCCCCAGCGCTCCTGCAAAGCCATCAGCCCATCGCTGAAGCTCGTCGGCGACGCCCCGTAGACCACCCGGCAGCCGCGCATCCCCTGCTCCAGCGCAAAGTGCCGCATCGCGCTCAGCACCAAAGTCAGCTTCTTTTTGTGGTAATCCCGCCGTGTTCCCTTGGCCCGCGACTCCATCATCACGACAACGGTCTCTTCCGGCGGCGTCTCGCTCAGAGGGCCGACGCCGTCGTGCAGCCGGTCATACGGCACATAGATCCAACGTCGCGCGCGGGCTTCTTCGTGGGTCGGCTCGAACCGCCGCACCTGCTGGGAAAAACGTGTCATCCCTCAAGCTTCGCGCCTTGCCGCGAGCCTTTCAAGCCGCCACTGCACGCGCTCACGGTGTGGACGCCTCTTTGCCGCCGCATCAACGCAAAGACGGTCGTCACTTCAGCCGTCGGTATCCTCAGCGGCCGCCAATTCGCTCTCGACGTCGGCCTTGTCCTCTTCCTGGGCCTCATCGGCCAGTCCCTCCCCAGGTCTCCTCCGAAAAGCGATCAGCGTCGTTCCTGCCACTAGCGCCCAAAGCGCAACCAACAGGTGCGACAGCTTCAGGTCCCGCTCCCGGGTTACCACGGTCTCCGCCTGCAGCTTCTGGTCCAGATCCAGCTTGTTCTCCGCAATCACCACCTGCGGATTCGGATCCGTTCGCGCAAAGCTCTCCACCGTGTACTGCATCATGCGGTCCGCCTGCAGCGCGGCCTGGTTCGCGGCCAGCGTCTGCCGGTCCCGGGCGTCGCTCAAGCTCAGCTTCTGATCTCGTTGAAGCGCCAGCTGATCGTTGTCGATCGCAGCCTGATCCTGCAGCATGCGCACACTTAGCTGCGCGCTATCCTGTCCCGCGTAGGCCTCGGCGGAAGCAGCCCGGGTCGTCGCGGTTTTCAGCCGGACGTCCAGAGTCTTCTGCTCAATGCCCGCACGGTAGTAGCTCACCGCGTCAAAACACGACAAAACCCACGCAAGGCAACCCAGAAGTATCGCGAAGGTTCGCACCAGCTCATGTTCGCACGGCGGTGAGGTGCTCAGCGCTCCTGCATTCTCGCCGGAACTCCGATTGCCATGCCGATCAGCCCTCCGCGAGCCAGCGATTTCGCAGCGCTTCCACACTGGGCATCATCTCAGGCCGGGGCTTGGCCATGAACGCCATAGCCTTGTTCTTGCCGGCGGCGGTAGGACGTGCAGGAGTACGACGCTGGCGTTCACTCGCCACCTGCGCCGCATACACCACGACCGGCGTGGCTGGGATAGTGCTGGCAAGCGCCCGGCTCTCCGGATGCTTGCTGCGCGTGCGGCTCTTCGGTGCCGTAACCGGCCGAAGACCCGCAGGGCCTCCCTGACTGACTGTTTCGTGCGCTAGCAGGAGCATCGGCGTCATCTCCTGCAACTGATCTAATTTCATAGGTAAGCCATCCAATGGCGAGGTAGAGGAGATCCCGTTGACGATGCGCCGGAGTTCCTGAAGACGGTTGAGCTCCGCATCGAGCTTTGCAACGATCAACTGCAACAACATACGCGACCCTTACACACCCCGTGAATACAATCCAGGAACCAAACCTGATGCGCACGGCACTCGCGGACTCTTCGCCCACTCAACCGCACTCACCGTCAACGTTCCACGGAAGGTTGGCATGATCATCCCCGTCACGCTACAGGGCTGCCAATCCCACACTTGGGTAGCCATCTGATCAACGGTGTGCCGATATAGGACATCGACCTTAACGGGCCGAACACATTATCCGCAAAGGACCGTCAACACCCGGTATGCTGTCTCTGATGCCCTTCTTCTCGCATGGCCGCCTGCTTACCACCTTGCTGCTCTTTCTGGGCATCACGGGAATGCAGGTATGCTCCATGCGCTGCGGTGATTGCTGCCCATCTTCGGCTTCACACCGGGCAGCAGGGCAGGTATCCGAGTCGGCTGCAGAGTCGGGTTGTAAGCACGGCGCCTCCGCACAAAGGCCAACCCAGATCAGCGACGCTCAGGTCAGCCAGACCCATGTCAACCAGACCCACGTCCACCAGACCCACCCTTCCTGTAAGCAGCCTGGCGTAGCCACGTGCTCGACAGTAAAGCTTGTCTCCGCGGACGCCTTACCCGCCTGGTCACGGGCCCTCACGCACAGGAGCAACGCCCCTCTCACGCCCGCCGACCGGCTGACGCAGATGAGGTTCACCTCCTTTCGCATGCTCGCCCTGACCGCTCCACCCATCGGATCGCCGCAACGTGGTTCGCCACAGGCAGCCCTGCGCTTCAAGAGGTCGTCCGCTCTGCGGATTTGAATTCGGCTTTGCCCCCGGGGACGGCTGTTATGCGTGTCGAACGCCGGCAGTCTTAGAGCACCTTGCCAGTTTCACCCTTCAAGGACAAATCATGTCTGACCGCAGATCTTTTCTGCAGCGTGCCGCCGCGTTGGGCGCCGGCCTCTTCGCCTCGCAGCAGGCCATTGCCGCCGAAGGCACTCCCCATTCGCTAAACCCGACACAACAGGTCGCCGCCCGAGGCGGCTATCTCGGCACCGCCAGCGGTTCGCTCTCCAAGCTGGACACGCATCCCGGTCCCGTGAGCAACACGCCTGTCATCACCACCGACGTCGGCGATCTTCCCTTTGAACTGGACGGCGACACCAAGGTCTTTCGCCTCACGGCTCACGTCTTCAAACGCCAGATCGCTCCCAACAAGACCATCGACGTCTGGGGGTTCAACGGCTCCGCTCCCGGCCCCACCCTCCAGGTCACCCAGGGTGACAAGATCCGCGTCATCTTCCAAAACGAGCTACCCGAACCCAGCTCGCTCCATTGGCACGGCTTTGAGGACCGCATCGGCAACGACGGCATGCCCGGCATCAGCCAGGAGCCCGTCCAACCCGGCGAAAGCTTCACCTACAACTTCACCATTCATCAGGAAGGCACGTTCTTTTATCACTCGCATATGGCCATGCAGGAGCTCACCGGCATGCTCGGCGCCGTGATCATGCATCCCCGCGTTCCCTATCGCCCGCACTGCGACAAGGACTTCGTCCTCCACCTGCAGGAGTACGCCGTTCTGCCGAACTCCACCGTCCCTAACACCATGATGATGGAGTTCAACTGGCTGCTGCTGAACGGCAAGGCCGGTCCCGCGACCACGCCCCTTATCGTGCGCCAGGGCGATCGTGTCCGGGTCCGCTTCATCAATCTCGGCATGGACCACCATCCCATGCACCTTCACGGCCACACCTTCTACGTCACGGGCACAGAGGGCGGCCGCATCCCGGAAACCGCCTGGTGGCCCGGCAACACCGTCCTGGTCGGCGTCGCTCAGGCCCGCGCGATCGAATTTGTCGCCGACAACCCAGGCGACTGGATGCTGCACTGCCACCTGCCCCACCACATGATGAACCAGATGGCCTCGCAGGTCGGACCCATGACGCGACCGATGCCCACCATGCAGATGACGCAGATGCCGGGCTCAAACACGATGCCGTCCATGCCTGGCATGGACATGGGCCAGCCCACGGCCTCCAGCGCCTCGAATACCGACAAGATTCCTTCGCCGGTCCTGGGCGCAGGGATCCAAGCCACCGCACCCGACGGCCCGCTCGCCAATACGCAGCTGGACCCCGGCATGATGGGCGCCGCCAGCGAACAGACCCACAACACTCCTGCGATGAGCCCGCTGCAACAGCACAATCTAGACGCCTTCGACATGGGGTCAGGCAGCATGAAGCAGCAAACCGTCGAACTCGCTCCGAACGCCGACAGCGTCCCGAACTTCCCGCAGGACGCCTACATGGAAGGCCCCATGATGAACATGGACAGCCTCGTGAACCAGCCGGAAAATCTCGGTCTGCGCCCGGATTGGAGCCGATGGATGCAGGGCATGATGACCTTCATCCGCGTCCTTCCGCCCACGCAGTACGACGAGGTCCTCGCCGCCATGCGTACGGCAAATCGCCCCGGCGATCCGTACGCTTCGCTCTATCCAGCTCCCCGAGTCACAGCACGGGGCTGAAGCCCTCATCGCTGAAGTCCGCAGTGCCCTTCCCCGGGCTGCCTTCGAACGCCCAACGCCCTAGATTCTCTTGATCGGAGTTAACGATGAGATTTCTTCGCTTTGCCCTCGGTCTTACGGTAAGCGTCCTGGCCGGGTCGCTCCCCGCGCAGCAGTCCATGCCCGGCATGGACATGCCCGCGACCTCGACTCCGCCCCAAACAAAATCCCAGACCCACGCAACGGCAAAGCCAAACCGCACCAAACCGCAGCCGGATTCAATGCCACAGGACATGCAAGGCATGGGCCTCGACACCAAAGACCGCAAAGCAAAATCAGCTGCCGCGAGCGAAGAAAATTCGGTTGCCCAGCAAACCACTCAGGCCGTAACCAAGCCTTCGCGCAGTAGCGACCTGGACTCCCTCGCACTCCCATTCGATTCGCTCCAAGAACCCGAGGCCGCAAACCTGCGCACCGGCTCGAACCTGCCCGCACCCGAACTCCTGCGCGACGTCGCCCACCGCCCGCCGATGACTCTGGAACAGTTCCTTGCTCTGGCCGAACAAAACAATCCCACGCTCGCCGAAGCGCAGCGGAACGTGGAGCGTGCCAGGCAGCAGGCGCGCCAGGCAGGGCTTCCACCCGACCCCACCGTCGGCTACTCCGGCGAACATATCCGTGGCGGCAGCTACCATGGCGGTGAGGAAGGCGCCTTCTTTTCGCAGGACTTCGTCCTCGGCCGCAAACTCGCTTTGCGCCGCGACGTCTACCGCGCCGAAGGCCGGAGCAACGAGTTCGCGGTAGAAATTCAGCGTGCTCGCATCCGTGACGATGTCGCCCGCGCCTTCATCCATGCACTCGCCACACAGCAGGCGGTCACCCTCCAGGACCGGCTGCTCGGCGTTGCTCTCGACGCGGAAACCAACGCCCATGAGCTGGAGCGCGTAGGCCAGGCCGACGCCTCGGCTGTTCTTGAAGCGGAGGTCACCGCCGAACAGTCCAAGCTCGACTTCGAAGACGCCCAACGCAGCTTTCTGGCCGCCTTCACCCAGCTCGCGACCGTAGCCGGGCAACTTGCTCTGCCCCCCCAGCCCCTGACCGGGCCTCTGGTCGATCCCCCAGCGATCGAAGCCGAAGCACTGGCTGTTGCAGACCTCGCCGAAAGCCCGTCCGTGAAACTTGCTCAAGCACAGGTGACGGTCGCCGAGGCACGCCTAAAATCCGCAAAGCGGGAGTCGGTCCCCGACCTCAACCTCAAGGCCGGCGAGTGGTACTCCGGAGAGACGCTCGGCGCTACGGACATCAAGGCCGGTCCCATGGGCTTCGCCGAGGCTGCCGTGCAGTTGCCGCTCTGGAATCGCAACCAGGGCAACGTGGCAGCCGCCAGGGCCGAGCTCGAACGCGCCGAGAAGAATGTTCTTCGTGTCCAGCTGATGACGCGCGGTCAGGCCGAACCGCTCGCCCAGCAATACGCCACCTCTCGGTCCTCCGCCGAACGCTACCGCACCGCCATTCTTCCGCGTGCCCGCCGCGCCTATCAGCTCGAGGTGATGAAATACCAGCAGATGGCACAAATCTACCCTGCCGTTCTGCACTCCCAGGGCATGCTGTTCAGCCTGCAGCTGAAGTACCTTCATGCTCTGGACGGGGAGTGGAGCGCTGCTCTGGCCCTGCAGAACTACACCCTCACAAACTCCCTGGAGGAGCCAGTGGCGACAGGATCAGACGCAACCGATCTAAACCGCCCGACAGCAATACCTTGAAGTCATTGCACGGAATAGTTACTACGTTCGGGCCGCGCTGTGGGTGAAAGTAGTGCGTGCGAATCACGGTCGGTAAGCATGGCTGGATGCTGTTGCGATAAGAGAATTAATAGAGTGATAAAAAACGAAGACTGTTCGAAGCTGAAGACGAATAACCCGGTCGTGCCTGAGTAGATTACGGTGTACAACACGAAAGCCTTCGCACTGTCCTTCAAATGATCGCTGTCCGTCACTGGAATGCGGAGTCCCGCAGAGATCGCAAAGATGTACTGTAACAGTAGCAGGCCCAGCCCTAGAGCCCCGTAATTGAAGATGATTCCGACAAAACCAATATCATCGGTGAAGAAGTAGGTTGCGATCGCATCTGCTGCACCTATCCATTGATTGCTAAGTACACCGACACCCACAAGAGGATGTTCCTTGATGTACGGCAGGGCGATAGCTGTTTCAATGATCCTTGCATTTGCCGAGGCATCTTGTCCCTGACCACCTGAAACGACCTGAAATGCTTCGCCGAAACGGACTACACGGTCTCGCACCAGATCGGGAGATACGCTGAACGCAAGGCCGAACATTAGTACCGCTACCGCCGCAAACTTGAAAAGGGTAGAAATTACCTGTCCCAAGGGCCTCCATCGAAACAAGAAGTAGCCTACAGTCGCAAATAGAGCCACAGTGAGAAAGCGCCCTGATTTCCCGATAGAAGTCACAAACAAAATAAGAGCAAAAAGGTAATACCTCGATTTTTCCAGGCGTAAACCTTTTAACGCATAATACAGGACGCCAAAAACCATGAAACAGCCTGGAACGGCAAAGGCGGCATCCGCTGTCCCCGAGCCCAGGATGAAACCCGGAGGCGCCGAGGCAAAGCTGGCTGGATTGAGAAACAAGCTCATAAAGCTATAAATGAAGAAGCTGGCCCATGCTAAAGACAAGAGAACAACCTCAACGTCTTTGGAAGTAATCCACCGACGCCGCCACGCTCCCATGAAGACAAGCCACGTGGTATCCAGAGCGACCGAACGCCGGGCAAGAAGGCCATAGGAAAGCGGCTGCCCAAACTCGTTGTGCGCTGTAACTGCCGGTAAAATGACAAGTATGGGAATGACGAAGCACAGGTAAAGCTCCCATGGCGTGAAGGTCCAATCAGATTGGATCTTCAGCAGGGGATACAGGATAACGAAGCCGATCAAGCAAACACCGAACCATAACTCCTCCAGGGGTCTCACTCCTGGAAAGAAGGTAAAGGCCCTAAGGCTCATCGTAAGGACAACACCCAGAGCAAACCGCCGCAGTGTTATACCTTGAATCAGCCTGGCAAACTGTGCTTGCAGTACTGGTTGGCTTGCCTGTGTCCTCATGTCTGCGTCAAACCACCCGATCGAATCAGCTGCTATTCATCGGGATTCTAGCAGGCGGCGGCCTTCGGAGGCGCAAGTATGGCTCTTTCCGGAAAAGACGGTCAGCGAGAGCCCGTACACACCACCCAGCTCTCGAGCCCCGTTCCCATTACTAAAGTTTCTTCTCCTTCCGCCTCTTCAATCCACCGGTACAGTTTAAGATCAGGCGAGTTCTTGAAATCAACCTCACTAGTAGCAGCCGCTTGGTGGAATCTCCATGGAACTTCAGCTGTCCGGAAGCTTGTCGCACGCACCTACGCAGGTAAATCGATCCTCTACGACGAAACGTACGTGGAGGACTTAATGTTCAATCCAGACGAGCGCCTTGAATCGACGTTGCCCAATGACATTCTGCTCGGCATAGGCGGAGTCGCGGGCACCGGCAAATCCCCTGGCCTGCTGCTACGTAATCTGGAAAACCCGAACTTCCTGCTCACAATCACCATCCTGGGCCTCGTTGTCCGGTTGTTGCTCATGATCATGACCCGGCACAACCCCCCCTTCGCGGACGAGACGGATTATCAGGACATTGCGGTTTCGATGATCCACAAACACGAGGTCTTCCTGAAGGGCTGGATAAGCGCTTTCAGACCGATGGGGGAACCCCTGGTGATCGCAGCCGTGTACGCCGTGGCCGGTCCCTATCTCCTCGTGGTAAAGATCATTCAGGAACTCGCACTCACCTGCCTGCCCTGGCTCTGCTGGCGCATGGCCAAGACACTTGGCTTTTCCTTATTGCAGGCGAATGTGGCTGCACTTCTGGTGGCCTTTAACCCTGGCCTGGCATACGCAACCGCCACGGTATACCCGACCGCTCTGACCGCAGTTTTGCTGACCGTGGGTGTGGTAATTGCAGGAGCTGCGACGCGGCTCAACTCTCTCACCAAAGCAACGGGGTGCGCCCTCAGTTTGGGATTCGCCGGCCTTTTCACAACTGTTTTCGTACCTCTTCCCGCACTGATTTCCCTCTATTTACTATGGAAGCGTCAGGCCAGACTGGCAACCGTATTGATCCTTCTGGGCTTGTTACCCTCCGCCGTCTGGGTGTTTCGCAATAAGATCGTCCTGCATACATGGACGCTAGCTACTAACGGTGGGATGAATCTCTATCTGGGCGCCAACGACGAAGCCACGCCCCGCTCCGGTAACTGGGTGACGGAGCCCCCCGTCCAGGGTGGAGAGCTCGCAAGAGATCGGGTTCTGGGTGCTCGGGCTCGGGACTGGATTCTCACCCACCGCTGGCGTTGGATTAAGCTCTGGTTGGCCCGGGGCGCTCTCGTGGCAGATTCGGTCGGAAGGCCGAAGACAGCCGGCGTTTCTTCAAATCTGGCATCTCGCGTTATAGGCTGGGCGCTGTTTCCTCTCACGATCGCAGGAATAGTCGGACTCTTCCTATGCCGAAAAGATCCTGAAGTGATCTTCACATCGGCGGCGCTGGCCCTGGTTGTGCTCAGCTCGGCAACCACCATCGTCAAACCACGGTTCCGCTTCCCATGCGATCCGCTTCTGACGGTGACAGCGGTGGCTGCGTTCTCCGGGGCTTGGCGCGGCCTGCGAAGGCTGTCTGAAAACCGATCCTAAGAGGGGTCTAAACGGCCTCCGTTCAGAGCATCTGCTCCTGCTGGCCGCGCGGATATCATCTCGGCCTGATCTTTTACCTCTTGGCCTCTGCCGCCAACTCGTGCGCGCGGCCCTTGAGCCTCAGACGATTGATGCGCAGCGGCCTCTTGCGGGACCGAACCCATACAGCGAGAAAGTCGTCCGGTCCAGGCTGCCATCCAGGCCCGTGTAGCATAGCGGGGTGCAAGCCGCCGCCAGCAACCCGCCCCGCCTTCGCATGCCCGCCGAGTGGGAGCCCCATGCCGCTACCTGGATCGCCTGGCCCCATAATCCGGAGGACTGGCCAGGCAAATTTCAGCTCATCCCCTGGGTCTACTGTGAGATCGTCCGTTGGCTTTCCGGCGCCGAGGATGTGCACATCCTCGTCAACGATCTCGCCGCCGAAAAGCGTGCCACCCAGATGCTCCGCCGGCAGGGGGCCAACCTCGCGCGCCTGCACTTCCACCACTGGCGCACCGACCGCATCTGGCTGCGCGACTCCGGCCCCATCTTCGTCAAGCGCCAGAGCGATACTCAAGACGAAGCCGGCCAGGTTTCACTCACTGACTGGCACTTTAACGCCTGGGCCAAATACGACAACTGGCGCAACGACGACCTCATTCCCCGCCAGGTCGCCGAGCTCTATGCCATGCCTTCCATCCAACCCATGCTTCACCTCGCAGACGGCTCCGAGCGCCGCCTCGTGCTCGAAGGCGGCAGCATCGATACCAACGGCGCCGGCATCCTCCTCACCACCGAGGAGTGCCTGCTCTCCGATATCCAGGCGCGCAATCCCGGCGTCGGCAAAGGGCAGCTCGAGGCCGCCTTCCGCGAATACCTTGGCATCGAGCAGGTCCTTTGGCTCAACCGCGGCTGCGCCGGCGACGACACCCACGGCCACGTCGACGACATCACCCGCTTCGTCGGCCCGAACACGATCCTCACCGCCGTCGAAACCGACACCGCCGACGAGAACCACCTCCCGCTCGCGGAGAACCTCGAACGCCTGCGCACAGCCCGCAACCTCGAAGGCCGGCCGTTCGAGATCAAGACCCTGCCCATGCCCGCGCCGGTCCTCTTCGAAGGCCAGCGTTTACCGGCCAGCTACGCCAACTTCTACATCTGCAACGGTCTCGTGCTCGTGCCCACCTTTAACGACCCTAATGACCGCGTCGCGCTCAACATCCTGGCGGACTGCTTCCCGGACCGCACCGTGACCGGCATCCATTGCACGGACTTCATCTGGGGGCTCGGCGCGCTGCATTGCATGACCCAGCAGGAGCCCGCGTAAACTGGCCTCAGCATGAGCGCAATCACCAGCAGCAAACCTTGGCCGCCGCCCCCTGACCTGCACTCCATCCAGGAGCTCGTCGCTACCGCCGACGTAGACGGTTTCATAGCCGGCGGCGCTCCAGCGGACGAGTACGAAACCGAAGCGGAAGCCCTCTTTGCACAAATTCAGGGGTTCAGCACGGCGGAGCTCCTCGGCACCCGGCTGCTGCCCATCCTCGAAGGCATCTGGCAAAGCAGCTTTCAGCTTGGCCCCGCCGATCTCGCCCAGCGCCGGCCGAAGCTGCTCGCGCTTGCCGGCCAGATCGAACGCTTCTTCGGCCCGTCCGCTCAGCCCCAGGTCCGCGGCGCATGACCCAAGCCAACAACTCCTGGCGCACGCAGGTGGCAGATTACCTCTATCGTGAGGCGCATCCGCCGCACAAATACGGCCACCAGCCGCGTCTGTACGCCCTGACGCAGGCGATTGCGGCCCGTTCCCCCGATCTCCGCTACGACGACGACGTCGTGTATGCGGCGGCGTTCCTGCACGATCTCGGCGTCTTCGTTGGCCACCGCCCGGACGATTCCGCACAGCTTACCTCCTGGGACCACGTCGCGTACGTCTGCGCCAAGGCGCCCGATCTACTCGGCCAGTTCGGCTTTCCCGCCGCAAAAATTCCCGGCGTGCTGACCGCCATCCGCGAGCACCAGCCGCAGGACGAGCCCACTACCCCGGAGGCGATGCTGCTGCGCGACGCCGATATCCTCGAACAGCTCGGCGTCATCGGTCTGCTGCGCACCGCCTCAAAGATCGGCAGCGACACCCGCTTTCACCTCTTCGCCGATGTGGATCGATCCCTCCGCCGCGCCGTGCAGGAGCTTCCGGGCCGGCTTCGCCTGCCTGCCGCCCGCGAACTCGCCGAGCCGCGCCGCGCCGTTCTCTCCTCTCTGCTCGCGGCGCTTCAAGACGAAGCCGGCGAGCACCTCGGCTAAACTCCCCGCATGGCTTGGCCCCCTCCTCAAACCACGGCAGTCCCCATAGCACAGGGCGTCTCCCTGGCGCAGGCCGAAGCATGGATGCGGCTTGCCATCTGCGAAGCGCAACTTGCCGAGGCAGCCGGGGAGGTGCCTGTCGGCGCCGTGGTGCTCTCTTCGGCAGGGGAGATCCTCGGCCGCGGCAACAACAGTGTCCTGCGCACACACGATCCCTCCGCTCACGCCGAAATCCTCGCCCTACGCTCTGCCGGCGCCGCCCTCGGAAACTACCGCCTCTTGGACTGCCTCCTCATTTGCACCCTGGAGCCCTGCGCCATGTGCGCCGGTGCCCTGCTCCATGCCCGGGTTGGCCGGCTGATCTTCGCCTCTCGCGATCCCAAAGCGGGTGCCTGCGGCTCCGTGCTGGAGGTCATGAATCACGCTGCCCTGAATCACACGGTGGCGATCACCGAGGGGGTCTTAGCCGCCGAGTGCAGCGCAATGCTGAGTGGCTTTTTCCGCCGCCGACGTGAGGAACAGGCCTCCGGCCGCAGCCCCACCTTCGAAAGCGGGAAGTCGAAACCCGCTTTCCTGCATCAGAACAAGAACAAAATGTAGTGGACACATTCAACGGAACACTCTTTTGGAAGGTTTTGGGAGACCCACGCATGGCAGGTCGGTTCACAGACAAGGTAGCGGTCGTCACAGGATCTTCCTCAGGCATCGGGCAGGCCATTGCGGTCCGCCTTGCCGGCGAGGGCGCTTCGATCGTGATCGACTACCACAGCCATCAAGAGGGCGCTGAAAACACCCAAAAGCAGATCGCCGCAAAGGGTGGAGGCAAGTCGATCATCGTTCAGGCCGATGTCTCCACCGTAGCCGGCGGTCAGACTCTGATCTCCACGGCGGTGGATCAGCTTGGCGGCTGCGACATCCTGGTCAACAACGCCGGTGTGGAAAGAGGAGCCGACTTCTGGGACGCCACCGAGGCCGACTACGATCTCGTACTAAATCTCAATCTCAAGGGTGCCTTCTTCATCACCCAGGCCTTCGTCCGCCACCTCCGCGATGCCAAAAAGCCCGGTCGCGTCGTCAATATCTCCTCGGTGCATGAGGATATGGTGTTTCCGCACTTCGCCAGCTACTGCGCGGCCAAAGGCGGTATGCGCATGCTGATGCGCGATCTGGCCGTCGAACTCGGTCCACTCGGCATCACCGTCAACAACGTCGCTCCCGGCGCCATCGTCACGCCGATCAACAAGGGCCTTCTGGACGACCACGGCAAGCTCGATCCGCTTCTCCGCAACATACCCCTCGGCCGCATGGGCACCTCGGAAGAGGTCGCCGGCTTGGTAGCATTTCTCGCCTCCGACGAGGCGGCTTACGTCACAGGTTCTACGTATTGCATTGATGGCGGTTTAATGCGCAACTATCACGAGCAGTAAGACAGCAAAGTTTTCCCGTGCCCGCCAGGTGCGGCACCCTTCCACAGGCAGCCAATGAAAGAGATTACCCGCATGGAACTACTCGTCTACACCGCTGACTGGTGCCGCGACTGCCGCGAAGCCAAGCGCTTTCTGAACCAGCACGCCATCGCCTTCCGCGAGATCGATATTGAACGCACCCCCGGAGCCGCTGACGAGGTGATTGCCCAAACTGGCAAGCGCGCCATCCCACAATTCGTGCTCGACGGCAAATGGGTGCAGCCCTACAAGCCCGGCCGCGGTTTCCTCTACGAGGAAATGAGCGTTCTCCTAGGCGTAGAACAGCCTTGAGCGAGATCTGACGCAGCCCTAGGCCAGATCTCGCAAAGCCCTCAGTCATCTGTCGTACAGCCTAGAGCCGTGCCGTACCTGGCGCAACTAAAGTCAAGTCTTGGAACTTTCTACGAAGGGCGTAGCGCCCATTAGAGCCGACGCCGCTCGCCTTCCAGGGTCCGCAACTCCCGCAAGGCGAGCAATATGTTCTCCCCCAGCGAGCTCTCCAGCTCCTCCAGATGCGAGGCCACCATCCGTGCCAGCACGTTCTCGCCATGGGGCGTCAACACCACCAGCGAGCGTCGCAGATCCCGCGTGTCGGAAACGCGCTTCACCAGGCTCGCCCGCTCCGCCCGGTCCACCAGTTCCACCGTGCTGTTGTGGCGCAGAATCATCCGCTCCGCCAGAAAGCTGATCGACGCCGACTCACCCGGCGGGAGCGCCCCAATCACTTGCATTAGCTGATACTGCTGCGTGGCGATGCCAAACCGCTCCGCCTCCGTCTCGCTGAAGCTCAAAAACCTCCTGAGCTGATAGCGGAACTCCGCCAGGCGGTCCAGCCGCGTACGGTCCAGTCTTGCTGTCGATTGGTCTTCCAACGTGCCTCCGGGATGTCGTCCCACCAGATTCGGAAGCAATCCTGTGTCCTGCATACCTGCAAATCTGGGGTCTGGCCGTGCCTGCAAACGGTACGCCCTATGATGAAGGCAAGCGAACAAGAGGGCAAGTCTCTGCTCAGCCCAGTTTTCCCCAAACCCGGTTCTCCCTCAGCCTAGTTCTCCTCTGGAAGGATTCCTGAATGATTGCGCGTTACTCCCGGCCGGAGATGGCCGCCCTTTGGACCGATCGCAGCAAGTTTGAGCGCTGGCTCCGCGTCGAGCTCGCCGCCACCGACGCTCTCGCCCAAGCCGGAGTCGTACCCACCGCCGCAGCCGCCGCCATCCGCGAGCGCGCGGGCTTCTCCGTCGAGCGCATCGATGAACTCGAGCGCGATCTGCGCCACGATGTCCTCGCCTTCACCACCGCCGTCTCCGAGACCATCGGTCGCGCCGGCGGCGATGAGGCCCGCTGGCTCCACTACGGCCTCACCTCCACCGACGTCGTCGACACCTCCCAGGCCCTGGCCCTCACCGAAGCCTCCGTCCTCATCCGCAACGGCATCCTGCGCCTGCGCGAGGTCCTCAAACGCCGCGCCCTCGAGTTCCAGCACACCCCCGCCATCGGCCGCACCCACGGCATCCACGCCGAACCCACCACCTTCGGCATGAAGCTCCTGCTCTGGTACTCCGAGATGGGCCGCAACCTGCGCCGCTTCGATGCCGCCGCCGAAGACCTCCGCGTCGGCAAGATCTCCGGCGCCGTCGGCAGCTTCGGCCACCTCAAGCCGGAGCACGAAGCCGCCATCCTTGCCGGTCTCGGCCTCAATGCGGCCGCGGTCTCCACCCAGGTCCTGCAGCGCGATCGTCACGCCGCCTACATCACCACATTGGCCGTCATGTGCTCCACGCTCGACAAGATCGCCACTGAGATCCGCCATCTGCAGCGTACCGAGGTCCGCGAAGCCGAAGAGTTCTTTTCCGCCAAGCAAAAGGGATCGAGCGCCATGCCGCACAAGCGCAATCCCATCACCAGCGAGCAGATCTGCGGTCTCGCCCGTGTCGTTCGCGGCAACGCGCAGACCGCGCTCGAAGACGTCGCCCTCTGGCACGAGCGCGACATCTCGCACAGCTCCGCCGAACGCGTCATCCTGCCCGACACCACAATCCTCGCCGACTACCTGCTCGACAAAACGGCCACGCTGATCGATCGCCTGCTCGTCTATCCCAAGCGCATGTTGCGAAACCTCGAACTCACCGGCGGCCTCGTCTTCTCCGGCCAGCTTCTGCTCGATCTCGCCGAAGCCGGCATGAGCCGCGAAGACGCCTACCGCCTCGTGCAAGGCCACGCCATGGCAGCCTGGACCGACGAAGACCCGAACGCCCAAAACTACCGCGAACGCATCGCTGCCGAACCCCGCATCACCGCCCTGCTCAGCCGCGGGCAGATCGACCACGCCTTCGACTACAGCCGCCAACTGAAAAACATAGACGCCGTCTTCGAACGCGTCCTCGCCGAGGGCTAGCTCACACTACTTGCCTTCTCCATAAACTCGTCATCTCCACAAACTTGTCATCCTGAGCGAAGCGAAGGACCCGCTTCGCTCAGCCAAACCGCGACACTCACCACGGCAACACAGAACGACCGGAACTGCCCGATCTATTGCGTCACGGTCGGCTGGCCATTCAGGCCGACCGTGATCTTCGCATGCGTCACGTCGCCGTAAAGCAGCAGCGCTACCCCGGCGATATCCACATACAGGCATTTTTCTTCGAGCGTGCGAGCCGTCTCTCCTAGAAACTGCTTCAGCTCCGTCAGGCCGCGCTCGCCGGTCAGCGCCACGGTGAACTCACGGTGTTCGCCGTAACTGAACTTGCCGTCATCGTCCTTCCAGTAGCCGAACAGGTTGGCCGCCGTCGCCGTATAACCGCCGAAGTTGGCCATCAGAAATTCGTGGACCGACTGCTCCACCGTGATTCCGCCTTCACAGGGCTGCTTCAACTTCAGCGAAGGCAAAAGGAAGCGGACATTTTTGCCCAGCGGTTGTTCAAAGAAGGCCATATGCAAGGATTGTAGCGTCACCTTCGGGAAATCAGAACAGTCGCCTGCGGAAGCCCCGCAGCGCACTACATGCCGTTGGCCGACCCGCTGCCGAGCTGCGCCATCGTCGTCCGCAGGTACTTGTGCGGGTTCACCGCCGTGCCGCGCACCTGTACCTCGTAGTGCAGGTGCGAGCCCGTCGTGCGGCCCGAGTGACCCACAAATCCGATCACCTCGCCCTTCACCACCTCTTGCCCGGCGGTCACATTCCACCCCTGCAGATGCCCGTAGACCGTCACGATGCCGTTGCCATGGTCGATCTGGATCTCGCGCCCATAGCCTGTGCCCATCCCAGCCTTAAGCACACGGCCCGAAGCCGGCGCATGCACCGGCGTTCCATCCGGCGAACCGATGTCCACACCCTTATGAAACTCCCCGTTGCCCACGCCCAGAATCGGATCCACACGCTCGCCGAAGCCCGAGTTGATCGGCCCGAGGATCGGCCACATATCCGGTACATTGCTTCCGCCCAGACCCGCTCCCAGGTCCACGCCAGCCGCCAGATCGCCCAGCGTTCCGCTCGATCCAAGGCTGGGGTTCAGCCCCGGCGAGGGCGGCGCAATGCCTCCCGCAGCCGTGTTCCGCAGGGCATAAAAGGTGTCCAGAGACTTGTAGTAGCTGTCGTCGTTGTAGGCCAGCTCATCCTTCAGCGGCGCCTTGCCCAACTGCGCCACCGCTGCCTTGCCCACCTTCAATGAGTGCCCATGCGCCAGCGTCAACTTGCCCGCGGTCAGCCCGTAGATGGCCGAAACTTCACCTGCCAGCGAACTCAGACTCGCCGCCTGCACATCGCGCTCATGCGCCGTCTGCGCCAGGTGCTGATAGTCCCGGCGGCTGGTAGCCAACTCCGCCCGCAACCGGTTTACGGACTCCACCTTCACCAGCATGCGGCCGTAGCTGCCCGCCATACCCGCCAGCGTAAACATGCCTACCAGCGCTGAAGTCGCAAATAGATACACGTAGCGCATGGGGATCGACACGCGATCGGTCTCCCCGCTCTCATCTCGCGTGACGTAAACAATCGAACGTTGGCTCATGCTTGCAATCCGGGAGGAACTTGCTGCTCCGCTGCCTGTCCACTAAAAAGCGAACCAAGCGGAGGAAACTTCGGCGGAAGCCGCCACACCTACCGGCGCGGCATTGAAACTCAGGCCACACCACCGGTAACGTCCATTGCCCCAATGGTAACGGACCTACCGCATCGGCACAACCCAAATGACACGACGCAAAGAACACAACCCAAAGAGCACAACCAAAGGAACAAAGGCCTTCGGACATTGCCCGGGAAGAAACGGGCTATGCTCAAGCGATGAAGTACCCCGGAAAAGCCGTTTCCTCGGAAGCCGGCCATCCTCTGGGAGAGCTGGCCTTGATCGATCTGATCCGCCAGCGAGCCGGCAAGGTTCGCAATCGCGAGATCCGGCTGGGCATCGGCGACGACTGCGCCATCCTACGTCCCCGCCCCGGCGAAGAGATCGTCGTCACCACCGATCTCTGCCTCGAAGGCCGCCACTTCCGCCGTGACTGGCACTCGCCCGCCTCCGTCGGCCACCGCACCCTCACCCGCGGCCTCAGCGACCTCGCCGCCATGGGCGCCCGTCCCGTCGCCGCCTTCCTCTCCCTCGCCCTGCCAAAGGATGTTGCCGCCGACCCCACCTGGCTCCACGGCTTCCTTGACGGTCTCCTGAACCTCGCCGCCAAGGCAAAGGTCACCCTCTCCGGTGGCGACACCTCGCAGGCCCCCGGGGCCGAAATCCTCGCCGACATCGTGCTCCTCGGCGCTGTTCCCACCGGCCGCGCCCTCCGCCGCGGCGGCGCCCGCGCCGGCGACCGCCTCTTCTGCACCGGCACTCTCGGCGGGGCCGCCGCCGAACTTCGCCTGTTGCAGAACAAACTGGTCCCCAGCGCGAAAAGATCCAACCCGCAAACGACATTCGCCGCCGAAAACCCACATCCCCAGCTCTTCCCGGAGCCGCGCCTGCGTCCCGGCCTGGCCCTGGTGCGGCGAGGTCTCGCCACCGCCGCCATGGACCTCAGCGACGGCCTCTCCACCGACCTCCGCCACCTCTCGGAGGCCTCGAACCTTGCGGCCGAAATCTATCTCCCGGACCTGCCGCTGCACCCTCTTGCCACCGCTCTCGGCCCCGAAACAGCCTTCGATCTGGCCCTGAACGGCGGCGAAGACTACGAACTCCTCTTCGCAGCGGACCCCGGCAAACGCATCCCCTCCACACTCGCGGGCGTGCACCTCACCGAGATTGGACGCTTCACGAAACAAGCACCCGGCCAACCCCGCGTCACCGCCATCGCCGCCGACGGCACCCGCACCGCACTCCAACCCGGCGGCTGGGAGCACCTCCGTTGATTCCCATGAGCCGCATGATCCCCCCAAATCAAGCCCAAATCCACACCGCAGCCTTCCCCCACACCTGGACAGCACGGATCCTGCATCAGCTCCCACTCATCCTGCCCGCACGCCGATTCACCTTTCCGCAGAACGTCCCCGGCGAAGAAGACGCCCTGAACCGCGGCGCTCTGCTGGTCGAAGTCAAACCTGCCGACGGCGGCGCCTTTCTCGCCACCTGTGCCCTGGGATTTCGGGAATCCACCCTGCCTTCAGGCCTTTGGTCCTGCCCGGTCCCCGATGATCTACTAGCCGTCGCCGGAGGCTACGGTTATCTCATTCACACGGCCACCCCCGGTGCGGCAGACTTCCTCCCCCTGCGCCCCGTCTGCGCCGTCTTACCCGCCCCGCAGGAAGACCTTCTACTCCTGGCCGGCTTCCACACCGTCCTCGCCGTCGGCCCACAGGGCATCCGGTGGCAGACCGCCCGCCTCAGCTGGGAGGGCGTCACGCTCGGCGAAGTCCGCGACGGCACCCTCCACGGCACCGGCTGGGACATGTTCTCCGACCGCGACCTGCCCTTCCGCGTAGATCTGCGGACCGGCGGCCACGAAGGCGGAGGCTACACCTTGAGGTAGCCCAACCGTACAGGCTGCAGCTGTTTGTTGCAGGTGTAGAGAGCCAAATCTTCTATAAACAAAGGGCCGAACTTCTACGAATTGTCATCCTCAGCGCAGCGAAGGACCTGCTGTTTGTTCAACAAGTCACCCTCAAAACAGCGATAAGGGCCGGGAGCACGCCGAGCGGTTCAGCTCGCTAAACTTCCTCGGAAACCGCCGCATAGAAGCTAAGCGCCGCATCGCCTTGTTCCAGCAATCTCCGCCGCCGCAATGCCCCGAACTGCTCCGGCAACGCCTGCCGTCGCGCATGCTCGGCAATCACCACAGCCTCGGGACGCAGCAACCGGGCCGACTCGCGGCCCAGCAGTCCTAGCGTCTCCGTGTACTCGCTCACCGCCTCGTACGGCGGATCCAGAAACACGAAATCGAAACTCTCCTGCGCCTCCAGCAGGCGTCCCAGCGCCGCCGTCACCGTCCGGCTCTCTACACTGGAGCTGGACCCCAGCCCCAAAGCCGCCAGATTCGCCCGAATCGCCCCCAGCGCCGCCGGCCCCTGCTCCACGAAACCCGCAAACACCGCACCCCGGCTCAGCGCCTCCACGCCCACCGCCCCCGAGCCGGCATACAAATCTAGAAATCGCGCCCCGTCCACCGCCGGCCCCAGCACATTGAACAGCGTCTCCCGCAGCCGGTCGCTCGTCGGCCGGGTGGCATTACCGGGCGGCGTCTGTAGCCGCCTCGACCGGAACTCTCCCCCAATCACTCTCATACGTGTCCAAAGCATAGCCTTCCCCAACCGTCCGCCGCACGACGCGGGGTCGCCAACTCCGACGCTCTACAATCCCCCTCTACAATCCCCTCTACAATCCCCTCTACAATCAAAGACGTGCTGCACATGGCTATCCCGTTCGGGCGCTGGTTGGGCGTCCACGTCCGAATGCACCTATCGCTCGTCCTCCTGCTGGCCTTGGCGGCCGGCTACTCCGAGATCGCCACCGGCGGCATCACGCGTGGCGTCGGCCTCTGGCTCGTCCTTCTGGCCGCTATCATCGTCCGTGAGATCGCCCGGGCGATCGCCGCCGCCTACACCGGGGCGCCCGTCCGAGCCCTCTTTCTGCTCCCCTTCGGCGCGGTGATGGTCCTTGAACCGCGCAGCGGGGGTCTGCCCAAAGCCAGCCAACGCCTCATCGCCTGGACAGGATCCGGCGCCAACCTCCTCGCCGCGCTTTTGCTGCTGGGCTTCGCTTACGGTGTCGCTCCGGGCGTGACGCTCTTCCGCCAGCCCTGGATCAGCGTCGAACACATCCTGCGCAGCGCGGTCTGGCTCCAGGTCGCGCTCGGCGTCGTGAACCTTTTGCCCACCAAACGCCTCGCGGCGCAGAAATTCTTCGCCGCCGCGATGCCCAAAATGTCAAAGCTGTCGAAGTTAGCCGCGAAGACACCGGGTGAGGACCCGACGGCCTCCAGCGGCAATGTCCCGAACGCCGGAGGTGCTGCCCGGCCCGCCAGCGGACTTGGTAGCGAACTGGCGGGCAGGCTCGGCAAACGGCCGGCCTTCGGCGTAGGCACCGCGATCGCCGCCGCCTTGCTGGCTGTGGGCATCTTTCTCGGTCTGGTGTGGCCCGTGCTCGTTGGCCTCACGCTGCTCTTCATGAACTACGTCACCAAGGTCGCCGCCGTGGGTGCCGCCGATGCCACCGCCCTCACCGTGCGCGACGTCATGCTCACCGAGTACCTCCCACTGCCCGCCTCCGGCACCCTGCGCGATGCTCTCCTGCGCACCACCCACACCCTCCAGGACACCTTCCCCGTCGTGCGCGGCGACCGCCTCGTCGGCTGGATCTCACGCACCGCCCTCGCCACGCGTCTCCAAACCGAAGGCGACAGCTATCTCCAGGGCGCCATGGGCCGCTCCCTACAGCTGGCCGAACCCGGCGAAAAGCTTCCCGACGCACTTCGCCGAGCCGCCACACTGGGCGCCAGCGAGTTCATCCCCGTCGTCGAAGACGGTGCGATGGTCGGCATTCTCACCCCCGCCGGCCTCGAGCGCGCCATGAGCCAGATCCGCCTCACGCACCTCCCGGTTCCCGACCGGAGAGACGCTTGAGCGACCGCGCACCCGCCATCGCCAACGAAACCATTGCAGAGGGCGAGACCAACGCAATCGCGGGGGAGACCGGCCCGCAGCAGCCCCCGCTAGCCCCCGGTCTTTATCTCGTCGCCACCCCCATCGGCAACCTCGAAGACATTACCCTGCGCGCTCTGCGCATTCTCCGCTCGGTGGACCGCATCGCCTGCGAAGACACCCGCCAGACCCAAAAACTCCTCAATCACTTCGGCATCCGCAAACCCACCGTCAGCTTCCATCTGCACAACGAGGGCGGTCGTGCCGGCGAACTCATCGCCGAACTCAAAGCCGGCGGTCGCTTGGCCGTCGTCAGCGACGCCGGCACCCCGGCCATCGCCGACCCCGGCGAGGCTCTCGTGCGCGAGGCCATCGCCGCCGGCGTCACCGTCTTCCCGGTCCCGGGCGCGAACGCCGCCCTGAACGCCCTCATCGCCAGCGGTCTGCCTACCGAGCGCTTCACCTTCCACGGCTTCCTACCCGCCAAAGAGGGCCAGCGCCGCACCGCCCTGGAGACGCTGCGGGCCACGCTGCGGGACACGCTTCGCGCCGGCCCACAGCGCACGCTTCCCGGCACGCAGATCTTCTATGAAACCCCGCACCGCATCCTGGGTGCACTCGCTGACATCCTCGCCGTCTTCGGGCCCGCCCAGCCGCTGGTCCTCGCCCGCGAACTCACCAAGCTCCACGAAGAATTCCTGCGCGGCACCGTGAAAGATTTGCTTTCTGTCCTGGAAGCCCGCCCGGTCATTCGGGGCGAGTTCGTCCTCTTGCTCGAAGGCACCCTGCCGCAAGAGCCGGCAGGAACCGGCGCCGCGCAAGGGATCTCACTCGCGCAGGCCGTCTCCGGCCTCATCAAAACGGACGGTTTGACCGAGAAGGACGCCCTGAAACAGGTAGCCAAAGCCCGTGGACTCGGCAAAAGCGAAGCCTACCGCGAATGGCAGCGGCACCGCTCCCGCTGACACGCGCTCCAGACACGCGCTCCAGCCGCGCGCTCCAGCCGCGGACGGCTAAACCGTCTCGCGCCCCTTCACCCGGTCATACACATACACATCGCTGGTCGTTCCCATCGCCTGGTTATAGAGCGAAAGGGCCCCGCGGCCTCCTTGAACTCCTCATCAAAGCGGTGAATCGCCCGCAGATGGTCCGCCGTCGCCGGGACCTGCACCGTCGAGGTCGCCAGAAACTTCTGGTATCCCTTGTCCAGGATGTGCGCGATCTCGCCGTTCAGCACCCATCCGCCCTTGGTCAGCAGCTTCAACGGTGACTCCTTCAGATCGCTCGGCGCAATCTCCGCGGCGCAGCCGTACTTCGACACCCGCCGCGCCCCACTCACACCCTTTGCACCGCCCGAGGCGGAGGAAACATCGAATCGTTCATTGCCGAGGGTGGAAAGTACCTCGTCAAACGTCAACAGCTTGATCTTCTGCTTGGGCATAGGCTCCAGACTTCCGTCCAGCTCGCTGCTTCCCACTCGCCAATCCGAAACGTACGGATCTGATTGGCTGGTGGACGAAGCCGCTCGGCTGGACTCGCATCTAAACTTTCGCACACTGCCGCGCACGGCTTCAATCACCAGTCCGCCGCCGCGGCTACCAAGGATGGCAAAACGCATGATGGACCCCGCGAACTCCACCTCCGCTTCCCTGTCATCCTCCGGAGGCAACCTCCTCGGCACGTCCTTGCAGGATCGCGTCGGCAAGACCCCCCTGATCCGCCTCGACAAGCTTACCGATAGCCTCCCCGGCATACCCGGTCGCGTCCAGATCCTCGGCAAAGCCGAGTGGGCCAACCCCGGCGGTAGCGTAAAAGACCGTGCGGCCTCGGCCATCGTCGCCGACGCCCGCCGCAAGGGCCAGCTCCGCCCCGGTATGCGCCTGCTGGACGCCACCAGCGGCAACACCGGCATCGCCTACGCCATGCTCGGCTCGGCCCTGGGCTTCCCTGTCACGCTCTGCATGCCCTTAAACGTCAGCCCCGAGCGCAAGCAGATCCTCGCCGCTTATGGCGCCGAGATCGTCTATACGGACCCCGGCGAAGGTTCCGACGGCGCCATCCGCATGGCCCGCAAACTCGCGGCGGCACAGCCCGACCTCTATTTCTACGCCGACCAGTACGGCAACGAAAACAACTGGCGCGCCCACTACTACGGCACCGCCAACGAGATCTGGGCGCAGACCGAAGGCCGCATCACGCACTTCATCGCCGGCCTCGGCACCAGCGGCACCTTCATGGGCACCACGCGCCGCCTGCGCGAGCTCAACCCCGCCATCCACTGCTACTCCATGCAGCCCGACTCACCCTTCAACGGCCTCGAAGGCCTCAAGCACATGGCCACCGCCATCGTCCCGCCCATCTACGACGAGCATCTCGCCGAGCGCAATATCGAGATGCCCACCGAGCGCGCCTACCGCATGGCCAAACGCCTCGCCACCACCCAGGGCCTGCTCATCGGCGTCTCCGCCGCAGCCAATGTCGTCGCCAGCCTCGATGTAGCGACGGAGGAGGCGCGCGCTGGCCGCGAAGCCGTCATCGTCACCGTCCTTTGCGATTCCGCCGACAAATACCTCTCTGAACGCTTCTGGACCGAGCCCACCCCCGAAGAAGCCGCACATGACGCCGTAGACACTCCCCAGTTCGCCGGCCAAAACGCCTAAACGGCCCTTCCGCGTCACTCTGCGCTCTCCTCCGCGTCACTCTGCGCTCTCCTCCGCGTACTCTGCGTTCGCCTTTGCTCTTGCACGTTCTTCAAAACCACCATGACCCTGAACATCTCCCAAGCCCTCCACGACCAGCTCCGCGCCCACGGCGAAGAAACCTACCCGCACGAGTGCTGCGGCATCCTGCTAGGCCGCTCCACGCCCGCCGGCATCGACGTAGCCGACCTCATGCGTGCCGGCAACACCCGCACCGACTCCGCCCACAACCGCTACCACATCGACCCGCGCGAGCTAATCGCCGCCCAGCGCGAAGGCCGCAAATTAGGCTTGGACATCGTCGGCTTCTACCACTCCCACCCCGACCATCCCGCCCAGTGGTCCTCCACCGACTTCGCCGAAGCCCACTGGTTCGGCTGCGCCTACCTCATCACCGCCGTCGAAGGCGACAAAACGATCGGTCAGGCGAAGATCACCAACAGCTTCCTGCTCACCGGAACAGGCGAGGAAGACAAGGCCTTTCAGCCGCAGCCGATCTCCGTCAGCTAGCATCGAAGCACTAGCCCTAGCGGCTACCCTCGAGCTCAAGGAAAAAGCCATGAAGATCCACATCCCCACCCCGCTACGCGCCTATACAGACCAGAAGGAAACCGTAGACGTCACCGGCACCACCCTCGCCGGCGGCCTGGAAAGCCTCACCCACGCCTACCCTGCCCTTAAGCAGCACCTCTTCACCCCCGAAGGCAAGCTCCGCTCCTTCGTCAACATCTATATCGGTGACGAAGACATGCGCTACCTCCCTGAAAAGGAAGAGACGCCGGTAGCCGACGCCGCCGAGATCACCATCATTCCCTCCATCGCCGGCGGCTGTTGAGGCCATGGGCTCGGCCGTCACTCAAAGCCCCTACTTGCTGAAGATATAAAGTTGCACCCCATGCCGCGGTACGCTGATCACCTGCGCGCCCGCCAGATGTCCCAGGTCTTTACCCGCCCATACATCTCTCACCTGAGCTCCCTGCGGAAAGCCTATCGCCGCCAGGTCCACGGGAACGTCGCGGCGCTGCCACTGCGCATTCACCAGCCCGATGGCCGTTCGGCCGCCGCTTAGGGGCTTACGCCAGATGCTGAAATCCCCATCCTGCCGGATGCGTTCGGCCTGCTTGCCCAGCGGATCCTGATCGATTGCGATAACCTCCCGATTTGTCAGCAGATCCCGGTCCTCAGGGGACATCTTGCTCAGGTCGTTGCCCGCCAGCAACGGCGCCGCGAGCAGCGCCCACAGGCTCATGTGCGTCCGGTATTCGTCATAGTTCATGCCGCCGTTGCCGATCTCCAGCATGTCCGGATCGTTCCAGTGACCCGGTCCGGCGAACCGTTCCAGTCCCGCCTGCCCGTACGCGATCTCCATCATGCGGTTGTAGGTGTCGTTGATGTCGTCGGTGGTGCGCCACATCTGCGCCTCCACGCCGGGGCCGAACTTCCAGGGCTCATCCACGCCGTACTCGCACAGGCTGTACACGATCGGTCGTCCTGTCGCCTTCAGCGCATCGCCCATCTTGCGGTAGGCCGCCACCATCAGCTTGTACTGCGCCATCGGGTCTTCCGGATGCTGCTGTTTCGCCTGCGCCATGTTGTCGTCAAACGAGCAAAGGTCATACTTCACAAAGTCCACGCCCCACTGCGCATACATCCGCGCATCCTGCGCCTCATGCCCGAAGCTGCCCTCATACCCGCCGCAGGTCTTGCGCCCGGGGGAGGAGTAGATCCCAAACTTCAGCCCCTTGGAGTGAACGTAGTCCGCCAGCGCCTTCATGTCCGGAAAGCGGCTGTTGGTATGCAACACCCCCGCGGCATCCCGCTGCCCCTCCCACGTGTCGTCGAGATTCACATACACGTACCCTGCCTCGCGCATCCCCGTGCTGACCATCTGGTCGGCCGCGGAACGCACATCGGCATCGGTCACCTTGCTCGCAAAATGGTTCCAGCTATTCCAGCCCATGGGCGGACGGGCGGCGGGCGTCTGTGCAGCAGCCGGCAAACCCGGCAGCAGCGCGCATAGCAAAAAGGAAAATGCGGCAAAGTGTCGTTCAATCATCATATTCAGAAGGCCAACCCTCTCATCCGAAGCACTCTACCACCCGCAATGATCCCAAGTCGCTCCCGCCGTCCAGCCAAATAGGTTATCCGTCAACCGCAAACGAATCCTCTGCGCCGCTGCACGCATCTCCCTTGGGTGAACCCTATGGCAGTCACTGCAGAAGCACCCGCCGAACTACCCAAGCTCTCCAACGAAGAGATCGCCCGCTACTCCCGCCACCTCATCCTCCCCGAGGTCGGCATGGAGGGCCAGCAGAAGCTCAAGGCCGCCAAGGTCCTCTGCGTCGGCACCGGCGGCCTCGGCGCGCCGCTCGCGCTCTACCTCGCCGCTGCCGGCGTCGGCACCATCGGCCTGGTCGACTTCGACACCGTCGACGAATCCAACCTGCAGCGCCAGATCATCCACTCGCAGTCCACCGTCGGCATGCTCAAAGTCGACTCTGCCGAGGTCATGCTCAAAGGCCTGAACAAGAACACGAACATCGTCAAGCACAACACCATGCTCACCAGCGCCAACGCGCTCGGGATCTTCCGCGACTACGATGTCATCGCCGACGGCACCGACAACTTCCAGACCCGCTACCTCGTCAACGACGCCTGCGTGCTCACCGGCAAGCCCAACGCCTACGGCAGCATCTTCCGTTTCGAAGGCCAGGCTTCGGTCTTCGCCACCGAGGAGGGTCCCTGCTACCGCTGCCTCTACCCCGAACCTCCACCGCCCGGTCTCGTTCCCAGCTGCGCCGAAGGCGGCGTCCTCGGCATCCTCCCCGGCCTCGTCGGCGTCATCCAGGCGACCGAGGTCATCAAACTCATTCTCGGCATCGGGGAGCCCCTCATCGGCCGTTTACTCCTCGTCGACGCCCTCGGCATGCAGTTCCGCACCCTCAAGCTCCGCAAAAACCCGGACTGCCCCGCCTGCGGCACCCATGAGATCCAAGAACTGATCGACTACGACCAGTTCTGCGGCATCACCCCGCCCAGCGGCAACGGTCCGCTCGAGGTTAGCTCCCACGGCATCACGCCCCAGGGCGCGCCCGAGATCGAAGGCATCCCGCAGCTCTCCGTCGAGCAGCTAAAATCTCGCCTCGACACCGGCGATCGGCCCTTCATCCTCGACGTCCGCGAGCCACACGAGTACGCCATCGTCAACCTCGGCGCGCCGCTCATCCCCGCCGGCCAAATCGGCGGTCGTCTCAGCGAACTGCCGCAGGACAAAGCCATGGAGATCGTCGTCCACTGCAAGACCGGAGGCCGCAGCCAGAAGGCAGCCCAGGAACTCAAGGCCAACGGCTACACCCACGTCAGTAACCTAGCCGGCGGCATCGCAGCCTGGGCCGAGAGGATCGACACCTCACTCCCGAAATACTAGAGCTGCTTTGCTCTAAGTCTGGCGAGCCAGTCTTCCCTGAGTTGTCATCCTGAGCATAGCTACGGTCTACTGTTCCATCGAAACTTCTACATCAGCAGGAGAACCCGCTATAAATCGCTCGCAAACTCACAAGCGGTGAAGCCCCAGGTTCCACCTCTTGCATCATCACGCTATCGCCGCCGATTCGCGCATAACAGACACTTTCCTTCACTGCCGAAGTGATACGCCACGCCGATGGTCCCCATATCGGGCGTAAGCGGTGCCAGCGGAAAGCCGAACCAGTGCTGGTGCTCGTACTCCGCCCGAAGATTGACGTTAGCCAGCAGCCGGAAGTCGGTACCCGCACCGAGGCTGTACAGGTTGTAAGCCAGGTTGGCGATGTTCTCCGGATAATTGAAGACCCCGCGCCCGTACATCACCTTGACATAGGGATTCAGCCGGTAAAACGGATACACATACCGCCCACCGATCTCATAGGTGCGCTCATACACCTGCTCGCCATAGCTCGGCTTGGTTTGCCGGAAGTTCGCCTCAACCCCGAAGTGCGGTTTGAAGTCGAACGTGCTGTAAATGTCGACACCGCGCAGGCTTTCGCCGCTCCCACCTAGCGCCGGCGACTTGTAATTTGACTTGCCGAACGTAACCCCTGCTCCAACCTGCAGATCGCCCGCCCGCGTTGCTGTGTACGAGGCCTGTGCCTGCGCGCGAAACGCAGGCCAGCCTGCCGTCACCAACACAGCGAACACGAGCCACGGCAACCCAAACCGCCGCGGCAGCCTCCTGCCTTCCAAGCCAGCCACACCCACACCTCTCGTCCAATGCTTGGAACATACACCAAAGTTGTAGTGGCTCAACCAGTCTCTGCCACACGTTGGTAACCGCCTGCAGGATCATGCGGCTGCTAGTTTGGTTACCTGTCGTGAGAACATAGCTTCCGAGCTGTGGTCCGTTCGGCACGGTGCGGGTGCTGGTCGGGAATGGCTCCATAGGGCGTGCATCTGCTCCCGTCCACCCCCTAGCGGCTTCCGTTCTGTCACAAAGTCTTCATCTGTCCCCGGCGCCTCTGCAGGGTCGGGAAGATATTGCCTGCTGCCCCGTGGTCAGACCCGCGCCTGCATCAAACGCCTACCTAGCGGATGCGAGCCGAGGCCTGCACAGGACGAGCATGCCCTCCCGGGCCGCCCTTCGGCCGCAGACGCTTGGGCGCCAGGACCTGCATAGTAATCGCGACCGCAGGGATCAGAAACACCAACGAGTTCAGAATCCACATCTCTGAGCCGGCTGCCACCTGGTCCTGCAGCGCCGTCAATTCGGACACACGCGGAGCCGCCGCATACGACGGATACAGCACCTTGCCCGAAAATGTCAGCAGGGCCGAGATCATCGTATTCACAAGATCCGCAGTCAGAAGGAACGGGATTGCCGCCCAGGCTGGCCAGCGCGGCTTTGTCGGCCACGGCTGAAAGACCACCCACCAGAACGCGATGTTGGTCACCAGAAAGCACATGTGCTCGGTCTCGTGCCAGTTCGCTGATCGGAAGGTCAGCTCGAAGGCCGCCGGCACATGCCATCCCAGGTAGGCGCCGTTCATCGCCAGCCAGATCAGTATCGGGTTGCTCACGGCATGAATGACATGCTGCATGCCACGGCTTGCAAACAGCGGATGCAGGGGACCTTTGATCACCGAGCGCGGCAACCCGCGCAACATCGGCACCGTCGGCGAACCCAGTACGATCAGCGGCGGTGCCACCGACATCAGGATGAAGTGCTGGATCATGTGCGCCGTCAGCAAAAAGTCATCCAACGCATCGATTGGCGAAGCGAGCGCGATCCAAATAGCCAGCATGCCGCCGCAAAAGCTCAGCGCCCGCCATCCCGGCAATTCCTCCGGCCGCGTCCGCCGCGCCAGCACCCATCCACGTAAATAAATGGCGGTCGTCACCAGAATGCCGACCATCGGCAAAATCGGCCAGGACCACGCACGAAGGAGGCCGTCGCCTGCCAAATCGGCAGCCGAACCGGCCTCCATCCACGCTATTGCAGCTACATCGACCAACAGCTTCCCTGCTTACTGCAACTGCTTCAGCTGCCCGTGACCGTGCTCCACCGTCGAATTATCCGGAACACCGTCACTCTCGATGACCTGCCGCGATGCATCCGTCGCTGCGCGCTCATCCCGCGGGTGCATCGTGTCCAGGTAGTGCACCAGCGCCGTCGTCTCCGCCGGCGATAGCGTACTGCCATAAGCGGGCATATTGCCACCGCCGAGCAACACCTGCCGGATCATCTGATCCCCCGTCAGGCGAGTCGCCACGCTGTCCAGCGCCGGTCCACGCTGCCCACCCACGCCACCGATCGAATGGCAGTTGCGGCATTGCTTCTCTTGGAACACGTTTGCTCCCATGCGCTCCAGCGGTGTCCGATTCTCCAGGTAGGATGCCGGAACGACGGCACCACTCCACGCTTCCATATGTGGGCTCCAGGGCGTATACGTACCCAGCTTCGTGAAGCCCGCCCAGCAAACCGCCAGAAACATCAGCGTGAACACCGCAGCGGGACGACGCCACCAGCTCTTCTCGCCGACACCCGCTACGAACGGCAGAGCTACCATGACACCGATCCCGATCACCGGGGCTACCAGCATAATAGGCGTCTCGATCGAGGGCGGAATATACGAGAGAACCGTATAGATCCAAAGGAAGAAGAAGTCCGGCTTGGGAGCTGTCTGAATGATCGTCGGGTCCGGCGTACCTGCCGGCCCGGCAGGTCCAAACACCGCGGCTGATACGACAACCGCCAACAGAATCGCCGCAGCAAAAACCAGGTCCTTCCAAACCGCACCCGGAACAAACGGCAGACCATCATCATGGGCTAGCTGGTTGTACTCCTTGATGTAGGTATCCTTGTTCACGAGGCGGCCTGGAACCGGCCACTCGTTTACACCCAGCTTCAGCACCATCCACACGTGCAGTCCCGTAAAGGCCAGCAGAGCTCCGGGAATGACAAAGACGTGCAACGCAAAGAATCGCGAAAGCGTGGCACCGCCGATGATCGGTCCCCCGAGCATGATGTGCACCAGTTGGCCACCGATCAAAGGTACACGCCCCATGATCGAAGCGCCGATACCCAGACCCCAGTAGGCGTCCTGATCGAACCGCAGAACCTGGCCCGTAAAAGCCATGCCCAACGTCATCAGCAGCATGAACACGCCCACAACCCAGGTCAGCTCGCGCGGAAACTTGTAGGCACCGAACAGAAACACTTGGGCCATATGAATCAGCACCACCGCCACCATGAAACTGGAGCCCCAGCCGTGCATCGCACGTAGGAACCAGCCCAGAGGTAGTTCGTGGTTCAGGTACTGCAGCATGTTCCAGGCTTGCCCGGCCGATGGTGAGTACACCAGCGCCAGCATAATGCCGGTCACAATCTGCAGAATCAGCAAAGTAAGACTGGCACTACCGAATACGTACCACCAACTCGCCGTGCTCTTGGGTACATAATGGAGGGCGGCCTCCTTGACAGGCCCCTCCAGCTGCACGCGTCTCTCTAGCCAATTGTAGACAGCTTCGTACTTGACCATGGCTCTATCCTCGTCACAAGCGCAGGTTGTTGCGTTGTGTCATTCAGCGGCGAACACGGTTTATTGCTCGCCTGGTTGGAAAGCGTAGGCATCTGGCCCGCATCAATCTTCAGCCGGCCGTTCTCAATCTTGGTTGGGTAGGTGAATAAACCGCGTTCTGGCGGTCCCGCCGCCCGGCTGCCGTCGGCGTAATAGACCCCGCCATGGCATGGGCACATGAATAGCTGCGACTCTGAAAACCAACGCACCGGGCACCCAAGATGGGCGCAGTTAATCGCAAAGACAGTGACCTTGCCGCCTAGCTCGGCCTTTACATAGGCCGGCAGGGTGCCCGTCTCTCCATCCCACATAGTCGTGAACGGATTACGGTAGCTGATCAGCGTTGTCTCCCCAGCCGGAAATTTGCTTACCTCGCCTAGATCCACCCACTGCAAATAGGTGCGGCGCTTGATCACCGGCCCCAGCACATAGGCCACCACGGGCGCGGCGATGGCCAAGCCCACAATCACGTTCAGCCCAATGCCGACGTTCATGAGAAAGGTACGCCGACTAACCCGCTCCTTCTCGAGCCGCTGCTCACGTTCCTCGGGATTTGGCGGCGGCAGATACTCATCCATGATTCATCTCCAGCACTCCTGGCATCAGCACTTCGCTGCGCCTCTACAACTTTCAGACTTGCTTACTGCTTCACCGACGAGAGCGGAGGCACTTCACCCGGCCGCTCCACGTTGGGCTGCAAACTCGGATACGGATGACCCGGCCGATTGGGCGTCTGGCTGATCAGCCAAGCGCTTACATCGGTCACCTCGGCGTCGGTCATTGCACGCCCCGGAATCATGTGCCGCCAATCTGGCTGCCCGACATCGGGCCGTCCCGGAACGATCGTCGTCCGCACCGTCTGTTCATTGATTAGAGCCAAATAGGACCCATCAAGAATCGAGCCCGAAGGCCCTGGGTGTTCAGCCGACGCACCGTGACACGATGCGCATGCAGCCACATAAACGGCCTGACCCTTCCCTGGATCGCCTGGATGCACAGGGTGGTACGGCGGAGGCGTATCGCCCCCAAAAGCGTTCGGCTTGCCCCAGTTCTCCCGCTCTCCCCGTACCAGGACGTCAATCTGCTGGTCGGTGAGGTCGCCCCCTGCAGCCTTGCCGAAGCCCGGCATCAAGGCACCCTTTTCCCCGTTCGCGATGACGCTGCGCAGGCTCACATCGTCGATCCAGGCCTGGTACTCAGGGTTGTGCAGGTTGTTCGCCGCTCCATTCTGTCCATTCGCCCCATGGCAGCCGGCGCAGTTGGAGGCGTAGAGCTCCTTAAACGACACCACCTCCTGCGGTCTAGGTACATCGACAGCCTCTTTGGGGCGGCCCGGCAGGTTACAACCGGCCAGGCCTGCACTCATCAAAGCCACACTCCACACAACAGCGCTACGCATCTTCACTCCTGCGGCTCTTTTCCGTGACTATCGCCATGCAAGCCAGGAGACTCTACGCCCAGCCGCACCGCGAGAGGCACCTGCGCCAGCCGCTTCAAACCACCCAGCCGCGCCACCGTAAAGCCGGCCACGACTCCAAACACCACCTGCGAGGCCGCAAACGACCACCAGTCAATACGCTCTGCCAGGAATGGATTCACAATCCCCAGCACGCTATGCAAAAGGCCCGTCCACAACAGTGGCGCCAGGATGCCTCCCAGCAGCACGGGCCGCTTCGGCCAAACCGGCAGCAGAGCTCCATACAGCAGCCCGACCAGCAGAGTCGTCGCCCCCTGAATGACATTGGCCGTCACAAACGCACTCAGGCGGAAGTGCATCAGCTGCTCATGCGTCGGGTTTATCCAATTACCCACACCCGCGCCACCAAGCAAATTCACCACATACCAAATGCTGTGGTAACGCAAGACGCCGTAAATTTCGGCCGGGATCACCATCGCAATTCCGCCGGCGATGCCGCCTTTGATGCCGCTAGCGATTGGAAAGGTTCGCAGCGGCAGCTGTGCACGGTGGGTCTCGCCCACCTCGATCCGCGTCACTCGTCCGCGCGAAGGCAGGATCTTCACCACCTCATCGGTGACGGTGATATGCTCCACCTTCTCCTGCGGCAGCACCTCACGGAACCATCCCACGGCACCCCATACAGCCAGGAACAGCCCCAGTGCACCAACCGCCTCATCCAGCACCAGGGACCCTACCAGTAGAACCAGGCCCAGGGCCAGGACCATTGGCCAAGGCGTCGGTGCCGGCAGGTGAATGCTGTGCTTCTCATCCCGGGCCGTGCTGCGATCAATCGCAATCGGTGTCTCAGTCATCATCGGCTCACCACATAAACCACCGTAAATACCACTACCCACACCGCATCCACAAAATGCCAGTACAGCCCCAGCACCTGCACCCGTTCCGCATGTGCCTGCTTTAACCGCCCCATAAACGCCAGCACCAATACCAGAATCAGCATCAGCAAGCCCACAATGACGTGTGTCGCGTGCAAACCGACCAGGCAGTAGTATGTCGTGCCAAACAGGTTCGTACTGACCGTCAAATGGTCGTGGTTGATCAGCTTGTTCCACTCCAGGCCCGTGTCGGCCAGAAAGAAGAGCCCTTCGGCGACCGTGATCGACCAGAAAAGCTTGAACTTCTCCATCTGCCCATGCTCGATCGCCCGCTCGGCCAGCCAAATAAAGAGGCTGGACGACAGCAGAAAGATCGTGCCGAAGATCGGCAGCGAGAGGACCTCGCGCGGTGTTGGCCCATGGACGTCACGGCCCATGTAGTAGATGTAAGCCACCACAAAGATGGCAAACACCGCCGTCTCCGCGATGATCAACGCGAACATGCCGACGCGGCCCTTGGACGGCAGGGTCCACGCGGCTTCGTCCTCGATATGTTCCAACGGTATAGCAGTCATCATGTTTGTTTACTCAGGGACCGAGGCAAAGTAATGGAAGGCCGAATCAGACTATTCAAAAGCCGAATCCGGATCGTCGGGATGCTTCAAATCCCAAAGGGGACGGCGGCTGGCCACCACAGGATCCACCGCGAAGTTGTACGCCGGTGGCGGTGACTGTGTGGCCCATTCCAGCGTCCACGCATCCCACGGATCCGGCCCGGCAATGTCGCCGCGGAAGTACGAGTGCACCAGGTTGTATACAAAGACCATGGTCGCGATCGACTGAATAAAGGCGCCCACCGTGATAATCATGTTCCATCCCGTCCATCCGCGATCCGGCTCGTAGGTGTAGATCTGCCGAGGCATGCCCAGCAGGCCGGGGATGTGCATGAAGTCAAAGGTCAGGTGGAACCCGATCACCATCAGCCAGAAATGCCACTTGCCCAGCCGCTCGCTCAACATGCGGCCGGTGGCCTTTGGGTACCAGTAGTAGAAGGCCGCGAAGATCATGAACAGGATCGAACCGACCAACACGTAGTGGAAGTGCGCCACCACGAAGTAGCTGTTGTGCAGCTGCCAGTCCCACGCCGACACCGAAAGCATGATGCCCGTCAGGCCGGCAATCACCCACTGGAACAGGAAGCCGATTGAGAACAGCATCGCTACCGTCATGCGGATCTTGCCGCCCCAGATCGTGGCCAGCCAGTTGAATGTCTTGATGCCCGTCGGAATCGACACCAGCATCGTGGAAAGCGTGAAGAACGTGTTGCCGAACGACGTCATGCCGATCGTAAACATATGGTGGGCCCACACGCCGAGGCTGATAAACGCAATGGCCACGGTAGCGGCCGCCATGGCGGGATAGCCAAAAATGGCCTTACGCGAAAACACCGGAATGATTTCGTTCGCGAAGCCAAAGGCCGGCAACACCAGAACGTACACCTCAGGGTGGCCGAAGATCCAGAAGAAATGCGCCCACAGGATCGAGGAGCCGCCCATCTGCGTGTCAAAGAAATGCCCACCCAGGTAGCGGTCCACCAGCAGCATGATCTGCGCCGCCGTCAACGGGCTGACCGCGACCAGCACCAGAAAGGCCACTGTGGCGTAGATCCAGGCCAGTAGGGGCATGCGCATCATCGTCATGCCTTTGCAGCGCATGGAGATAATCGTCGCCAAGAAGTTGATCGAGGTGCCGATGGAACCGATGCCGCTTGCGATCAGCCCCAGCGCCCAGTAGTCCATCGTGTGGCCTGGCGAGAAGGCCTTTTCGGTCAGCGGCGCGTAGGCAAACCACGCCGCATCCGGCGCCGTTCCCGTGCCGCCCAGGCCCAGCCCGCCGATGAAACTGAAATACAGGAAAATGCCGGCGAAGGCCGCAATCCAGAAACTGAAGGCATTCAGCCGCGGAAACGCCATATCCCGCGCACCCAGCATCAGCGGCACCAGGTAGTTGCCGAACCCGAACAGGATCGGCATGCCCACCAGGAACACCATGGTGGTGCCATGCATTGTGAACACGCGGTTGTAGGTCTGCGGCGAGACGAACGTATTCAGCGGGATTGCCAGCTGAATACGGATCACCATCGCTTCCAGCCCGGCGACCAACAGGAAGAACAGCGCAAAGCAGATATACAGAATGCCGATCTTCTTATGATCGGTGGTCGTCACCCAATCATGGATGGTCTCGAGATACTGTGGACGCGGAGGCGCTGGAATCGTGGTATCCAGTGCTCCTTCAATCCCCTTCGGGATCGGCATACTTGGTGTGGCCATGGGTCTCTCCCTGCCGTACTTCTTTTGCTCGCGATTGGCTCGCGCGCCGTACTCGTTTGTGGTTGCTTTGACGATTCGTCCGTTGAGTTAGTGCAGCGTGTCCAGATAGGCGGTGATCTGTCTATTCTGTAAATCAGTCAAGTGCATCGCCGGCATCAGCGTGCCTTCCTTGATGTCATTGGGGTCAGCCAACCATCGTACAAGGCTATCCGGCGTATTCTCGGCCGCGCCCGCAGCGATCGTGGAGCGGCTTGCAAGGTGAGTCAGATCCGGCCCGAACCGTCCGTCCGCCACGGTCCCCTTCACGGCATGACAATTGATGCAGGCCTGCTCTTCAAATACCCGCCGGCCTTGCTGCGGGTTGATCTGCGTCTCATCGGCTTCCTTCATCGCTACCTGGTGTATCTGCGCGATGTCGCCCCGGGTCGCAGGCGAATTGGGTGCTACACCCGCCTCTGCCGCGGCGACACTCGACGGTCCCTGCAACCCGACGATGGCCATATTACCGACATTCGGCCCATTGGCCGCCGGCTGGTCTGAGTTCGTTGCGCTCTCCTGGGCTTTTTGCTGATTGGCGACCCACGCTTTAAACTGCTCCGGCGTATCCACAAAGACGCGGATCAACATCTTGGCGTGCTCGGGACCGCAGAACTGCGCACACTGCCCCTCATACATGCCCGGCTGATACGGATCGATCCACATCTCGTTCACGCGATTCGGCACCAGGTCCGTCTTGCCCGCCAGCCGCGGTACCCAGAAGCTGTGCATCACGTCTGCTGAGGTCAGCTTCATAAAAGTCGGGGTCGGGTTCTTCGGATCGCTCATGGGCACATGCAGCTCATTGGCCGTGACCAAGTTGTACTTCGGATACCGGAACTCCCACCAGAACTGATGACCCACGATCACCACATCGATGGCCGAAGGCGGCTTCCGGGCATCCTCGATCGCAAAGATGACACGCGCCGTTCCTAGAAACAACACCACAATGATCAGGATCGGGATGATGGTCCACGCGAGTTCGATTTGGGTACTGCCGAAGACCTGTGCTGGCTCCACCTCATCGCCCGGCTTGGCCCGAAACTTCCATACCGCATACGCCAGCAGAACGCTGACCGTAAGAAAGATCAGCCCTGTGATCAAAAGGACAAACAGGGCAAGCGAATGGACCTCTTTGGCAGGCGTGGAGGCCGTCGAGAATGTGGTCGTCGGCGAAGTCCAGTGCAGGCCGGCCATCGAAGTCCAGTGAAGGCCGGCCATCGAAGTCCAGTGAAGGCCGGCCGCCAGGGTGGCAAGCGAGTTCACGTGGGAGAAAACCGACACATCGGCTAGCATGACAATCTCCTGAGCTGGGCGTGGTCGTTGGACACGATCTAGACCCTCTACGCACGTGGGGCTGGTCTCCCGCAGAGCGTTTGCGTTACTATGCCAGATTACCAAAGAAGGGTGGGCGCGGACGGCAGAGCGCTCGAAAACCGCCCGGTCTCTCCGGTGATCCCGCCTCTTCTTCGTCCGGCTTCCAGATCAACAAGTTACTTCAACGTGCTCAACGAGGGCTGCTGCTGCACGGCAAGTCCGTCCAGCTGGCCCTGAAACACGACGATCCGGTTCAGCGTCTGCACCGGTACCTGGGCTAGCGGCAGGCCACGGCCGTTCACAAACAGAGCCGGCACGTCACTCACACCAACCTGGGTCCCCAGCTGGATGACAGCATCCACGGCCGCCTTGGCCGCCGGTGTCGCCGCACAGGTCATCGCGGCCGCCGGATCAGCGCCCGCCGCCTTCACGGCCGCACTCAACGTCGCCTGCACCTTGGGGGCGGTCAGATCCGCCTGATTGGCCATCACGTTCCCCGCATACGTGAAGTACCCCGCATCGCCCTTGGCCTGGCGCACGCAGTACCCCACCGTCGCCGCCTGGTAGGCGAACGGGTGCGAACGCGTCAACGGCATGTCCTCCACCACGATGTGAGCCTGCGGAAACTGCTGCTGCAGCCCATCCAACGTGGCCTGGGCCGTCTTGCACGCCGTGCACTGCAGATCGGTAAACTCCACAATCTCCAGTTGCTTGTCCGCGGCCCCGCGCGAGGGTCCGTTGGCTGACCTCGCCAGCAAGGCCTTCGGCTCCGCAAACGGTTGCGCCCCAAACCGGATCACATCGCCTGCAATGGCGTGCTGGCCATCCGGCGTGATGAACATGGTGGTCTGCGCCACGCGTGCAGGCTGCGTCTTCTCCGACACAAACACATGCACCGCCACGACGCCGGGCGCCTGCGTCGGCTGTATCGCCGCCACACTCCAGATGCGGTTCTCGTCAAAGCCCCAAAGCGCATGCAGGAAGCTGTTTACCGTGTCCACGCTCGGCGAGGTCGCCGTGAAGTTGCGTGGGTCCGGCGCCGGAAATCCGGCCGCCGGCGACGTGGGACCCGCACCCGCCGTCAAGGGCCGCCGCTCAACCGGGGCCGTGGGCGACTGAACCGCTGAAGACGGCGCCGCTGAAGACGGCGCCGCTGCTGACGGCACCGCTGCTGAGGGCACTGCTGGCGAAGGCGCCGTCGCCTGCGCTCCTGCCTGCAGCACACCGGACGGCAGCACCGCCAAAAGACCCAACGCCGTCATACCCAACCCTTGTCGCTTCCACACATCGAACCTCATTCCGAAACCCATGTCCTCTCCCACCCGCAACTCTCTGCCCTACACCGCGCGCCGGGCCGCGATCGGAAACCGCCGCCCGCTGCCAAACGCCTTCTTTGATACCTTCAGCACCGGGGCCGCCTGCTGCCGCTTGTACTCCGCGGTCTCCACCAGGCGAATCACTCGGCGCACCAGCGCCAGGTCCACGCCCTGGGTGGCGGCAATGTCCTCCGCCGGCCGGTACTCCTCGATGTACGCCCGCAGCATCGGATCCAGCACCTCATACTCCGGCAGCGAATCCGTATCCCTTTGCCCGTGCCGGAGTTCCGCCGAGGGTGGCTTCGTGATCGTATCCCACGGAATCATCTCGCGTTGGCGGTTCACCCACCGGCTCAGGGCGTAGACCTCGGTCTTGTACAGATCCGCGATGACAGCCAACGCCCCCACCATATCTCCGTAGAGGGTGCAGTACCCGGTGGCCATCTCGCTCTTGTTCCCCGTGGTCAACACCAGCGCTCCCGTTTTGTTCGAGATCGCCATCAACAGCGTTCCCCGGATGCGCGGCTGCACATTCTCCTCGGCCAGACCGAACGCCGTGCCGGCGAAAAAAGGCTCCAGCCGCTCCGAAAAGTTGTCGTAAATGTCACGAATCGGCAGCACCTGGAACCCAATCCCCAGATTGCGCGCCAGCGACTCTGCGTCCGTCACCGAGCCGCTTGAAGAAAATTCACTCGGCATCCCGATTCCCTGCACGTTCTCCGCCCCCAGCGCCTCGACCGCAATCGCCGCCACCAGCGCCGAGTCAATCCCTCCGCTCAGACCTACCAGCGCCTTGCGAAAACCGCACTTGCGCAGGTAATCCCGCGTCCCTAGCACCAGCGCCTGCCAGGTCCGTTCCAACTCATGGGCACGGCCCACATGGAGCACCTCGGTCGCCCCCGGGGCATCCTGCTCACCCGGCAAGCTCTCGGCCTCCGCCGTATCGAAGACCACCAGATCCTCGGCAAACGCCTTTGCCTGGGCAATCACCTTGCCTTCGGCACTCATCGCAAATGAATCCCCGTCAAAGACCAGGCTGTCATTACCCCCAACCTGATTCACCATCACCACCGTCGCCCTGTGCCGGTGCGCCAGCGCGCCGATCATGCGCCGCCGCGTCTCCGGCTTGCCGTGCCAGTAGGGTGACGCACTGATGTTCAGAATCAGCCGCTCTCCACCCAGGGTCTGCGGCAGCGTCCCCCACTGCCGCATCAGCTCCTCCACCGGATCCACCGGGTAATTCTGCCGCGGCCAGAACATCTTGTCGTTCCAGGCGTCCTCGCAGACCGTAATCGCCACCGGCCGGCCCTTGATCGTGGTCAGCGTCTGGTGTTCCGCCGGCTCGAAGTAACGCTGTTCATCGAAGACGTCGTAAAACGGCAACAGCATCTTCCCTTGGACAAACCGCAGCTCTCCGTCTTCGAGCACGGCAGCTACGTTGCGCAGGGGCTTTCTGCCCGCCGCCTCGCAACGCATCGGCGATCCGCAGAGCACCGCCGGCCGGCCGGCGCCGCGGGTCAACGCCGCGATTCGCTCCAGCGACTCCTCCGCCCGCTGAACAAAGGATTCCTTCTCCAGAAGGTCCGCTGGCGGATACCCGGAGGTCGCCAGTTCCGGAAGAACCACCAGCTCGGCTCCACTTACGGAGGCTCGCTCGATGCAGGCAGCGATCTTTTCAAAGTTTCCCGAAAAGTCGCCGACCGTGGGATTGATCTGGGCGAGGGCTATGCGCACCCACTCATTCTACAGTGCTCTTTGTTACAGAACGATCGCGGCTTGCACCGCTCTGTGTCATAGCGACACACACGGAAGGGCACGGCTTCAGCGGTGTCGTAAGCGCGCAGGAGCCAAACGGCTTCAAGCCCTGAGGGTCTTGACCCAACCTTCCTCAGCGGCTAAAGATGATTGTTCTAGTCGCTAAAATCAATCTCCCTGAGCCGATCTTCCCTGAGCTAATCTTCCTGAGTTGTCCTCCTGAGCGTAGCGAAGGACCTGCTGTTTGTTCGGGGACTCATCGTCAGAAAACAGCTCTAATTCGCAACACCACATGATCCGCATGAGGCGCGGCAAAGCCGTGCCTTCCCATCACAACATCTCGCGTCACTTTGGCTAGAAACGGCACCAAGACACGTAAACACGGTCTAGCTACCCGTCCCACCCACAACCACGCCCACCGTCCGCGCCAGAATACGCAGGTCCAACAACAGCGTCCAGTTCTCCACGTACGCCGTATCGAGTGAGATATAGCTGTCGAACGAGGGATCCTGCCGTGCCTCCACCTGCCACAGTCCTGTGATGCCCGGCAGCACATCCAGCCGGCGCAGGTGCGACAGGTGGTACTTCTCGACTTCAACGGCCAACGGCGGCCGCGGCCCCACCAGGCTCATATCGCCTTTGATTACGTTGAACAGCTGCGGCAGTTCATCCAGGGAATACTTGCGTAGCTTCACCCCGATTTGTGTGATGCGGGGATCGTTGGTCATCTTGAACAGAATGCCTTCGCGCTCGTTCAGGTGCGCCAGCTGCTTCTTCAGGCGCTCCGCATTCGGGACCATGGTCCGGAACTTGTAGCACTTAAACACCCTGCCCTTGCGCCCGATCCGCTCGGCGCCGTACAGGATCGTTCCCGGCGAGTCCAGACGGATCAGCACGGCGATCACCAGCATGATCGGCGACACCAGCACGAGCACAATCGACGCCAGCACCATATCCAGCGCACGTTTCATCAGGAAAGCCCCGCGCGGAAACTCGCGGCGGTGCAACGGAATCGTCGGAAACTGGCCGATATACTCCACCGGCGCATGCCAGGCCAGACCGTCGTACAGATCCGGCACCACGCGCACGTCGATGCCCATCGCCCGCGCCTCTTCAACGACCGTGATCACGGTCTGCTTGTCCGCCGGCGTCGAAAAGTAAATCTCGTCCACAAAAAGGGACCGTGCCACAGCCACGCAGTTGCGCAAATCGCCAACGATGTTGGGGTTAGCATGCGCAGAGCTGTCCTCCACCGGATTCATGGAAATGAAACCCTTGAACCGGAATCCCAGGTGCGGCAGCGCTTCCAGGTGATTGCGCAACGCATGACCGACGCGGCCGTCGCCCACAATCAGTACATTGCGCACCTCCAGGCCGCGCAGGTGGCGGTTGTGGCGCAGCCGCCGCCAAAGCGCACGCCGTGTCATCAGGATCATGCACGTCAGCACCATCGTCAGCGCTACGACGAAGCGCGAAATGGCATAGTCGCGCGCCAGAAAAAGAGTTCCACAGAGCAGCAGACTCGCGGTCAGACACGCCTGCACAGTCATGCGCTGTTCGTGCAAACCGCTGGAGCTCTCACTGGAGCGGTACAGCCCGAAGAGGCGCGAAAACAGCACAAGGTACAGACCGAAGATCAGCAGGGTGACCCAGGTATGTATCGGCGCCGTATGCCAGAACACCCCTTTGGCCGTGGTCGCATGGTTCATGTGCCAGCGATAACGCAGATCGAACGCCAGCAGACCGGCCGCCAGTGCGCTCAAAATGTCCAGAACCGCCCAGAACACGCTGGCAAACGAGGGCCTCGGCCGTCCCGCACGACCCGCCGCCCCAGCCCGATTCGGGGAGCGATTGGAGATCACGACTTGATCAAGATACTCGGGTCTGGTCATGCAACAACGCCTCTATGAATCACTACTATGAATCACTACTACGGAGTCACTACTACGCCTGCCGGCGTACGTTCTGTGTCTTGCGATCCTCGTGGGTAGGAATGCCAAGCCTACTCTAGCATCGCCCTATGCACCGGGAGGTGCGCGTTGGTGGTACGCCCTAAATCGGAAGCACCAGCTTGTCCCGCTCCAGGAACTCCCGCAGCACCTCGTCCGCGCTCGCCTTCATGGCCTCCATCGTGCCGAAAAAGCGGGCCTTGCCCTCATGCAGAAACAACACACTGTCCGCCAGTCGCTCCGCAAAGCGCATATCGTGGGTCACCACGATGCTTGTCAAATGCAGCTGCGCCTTCAACCGGTGGATCAGGCTTCCCAGCAGATTCGCCATCAACGGATCCACCATCGTCGTCGGCTCGTCATAGAGCACCGCGGAGGGCTGCGCCGCCAAGGCTCTCGCAATCGCCACGGATCGCCGCATACCGGTCGAAAGATCGCTCGGCAACAGGTCCTCCATCCCGGCTACACCCACCATCTCCAGCAAACCCTTCACCACCTGCAAGATCTGGTCCTCGCTCATACCGCCGCGTTCCCTCAAGGCAAAGGCTACATTCTCGCCGACAGTTACGGAGTCAAAAAGTGCGCCGTTCTGGAAAACCATGGTCACCTTGCGGCGTATCTCTTGTAACTCCCGTTCGGTCAGGCCCACGATATTCTGTCCAGCCACGGTCACCGCGCCGCTGTCCGGCTTTAGAAAACCCATCAATATCTGCAGCGAAACGGACTTTCCCACGCCGCTGCGCCCCAGAATGCAAAGCGTCTCCCCGGGGTTGACGTGGAAGCTCACGTCTTCAAGCACCACAAATGATCCGAAGCTCTTCGAGACCCCTTCAAAGGCGATATAGGGTAGGCCGATCCGCCCGGACTCCGGTTCCTCCGTGTGCGCCAGCGCAGAATCTTCGGCCTCATTTGCCTCGGCGGTCTCCGCCATGAACTCGCCCACGGCGTCCGCCACCTCCGGCGAAACCTCCGCCAGCAACGGCTGCTCGACTCCCTCTTTGACCGGGGCCTGCGCCGACACGCTCCGCTCCGAGCGCGGCGAACCGTACCCGCCCTGTCCCTCTCCCTTCGGCGGCAACGGCGAATCGTCAACTTTGGTGTCCGTCATGCCCCCCAGTATGGCAAATGCCTGCGCGTCGCCCTCGTCGCCGTGAATCAACCCACCTTCGTGTCACCGGGACAGCTCCCCTTCCGCAGCGGCGAAGTCTCCCGGCGTATTCAGGTTGCGAAACCAGCCGCGGAGCTCCGGCTCGCCGGCGCCGCCCGCAAAAAGCGCCGCATCCGGCACCCAAACATCGCCCCCTGCCGCCGAACCAACCGCTCCCAGCAGCGCTGCCACCCTTCGCTCTCCCGCATCCAGCGCCTCCGACAACGTCGCCCGCCCACCTTTCTTAACCAGCGCAAACGCCGGCTGACGGTCCTCCCCCACCCGCAGAAAACTCGCCTGACATCCCGTCCCCGCACGTGCCAGCACCGCCGTGGTCCATCCGCGTAGCAACGGAGCTGGAACAAACGGCACGTCCACCGGGGTGAACAACACCCAGCTCTGCATCGCGGCCGCCAGCCCCGCCTCGATGCCCGCGCCCGGTCCGGTGCCCAGCCTCTTCTCCGGAATCACAGGCGCGAATCCCGCCAGATCCTCCCGATTGCCCACAAGGCTCACGTCGGCGCAGAAATCCCGCAGCCGCTTCACAGCTATCTCGACCAGGGCCACCCCGTTCAGCCGCAAGAGCGCTTTGTCCCGCCCCATCCGCGAGCTCTGTCCGCCCGCCAGCACAAAACCGTGCACCGGCAGCGCTGTGTCTCCGCCCGGCAGCGAGGTCCCGCCCGCCCTCACACCCGGCCTCCGCCCACGCGCTCCAGAAAGCCGACAATTGACTCGATCCCCCGGTGAAAGTTCGCCAAATGAAACTTCTCATTGGGCGCATGGAGATTATCGTCCGGCAACCCAAAACCCATCAGCACCGTCGGGATGCCTAATTCGCGCACAAAGTCCGCCACGATGGGGATTGACCCGCCTCCGCGCACGAAAACTGTCTCCTTTCCGAACACCGCCCCCATCGCTTCGGTCGCCGCGTGCACAAAAGAGTTATCCGTACTCACCACGATGGGTTCGCCCGCATGAATCAGCCGCACCTCCGTCGTCACACCACGCGGCGTAATCTCCTCCACAAAGGCCTTGTACTTGGCGAACGTCGCCTCCGGCTTCATCCCCGGCACCAGCCGGAAGCTGATCTTCGCCGTCGCCTTGGCTGGAATCACCGTCTTTGCCCCCGCGCCGGTGAACCCGCCCGGCATCCCGTGCACATCCATCGTCGGCCGCGACCACGTTCGCTCCAGCACGCTGAACATCCGCTCTCCGGTCAGCTCCGGCGACCCTACCTCGTGCTCGCGATAGGCCTCCTCATTAAACGGCAGCGACCGCCACGCCTCCAACTCCGCCTTCGTTGGCTCCTCGATCCCGTCGTAAAACCCCGGAATCGCGATATGCCCGTCCCCGCGCTTCAGCAACGCGATCATCCCCGCCAGCGCCACAAACGGGTTCGGCGCCGCTCCGCCGTACATGCCGGAGTGCAGATCCGTCCGCGCCCCGCGCACCTCCAGCTCCGTATAGATCATCCCGCGCAGCCCCACGCACAAGGTCGGCAGCCCCGGCGCAAACATCTCCGTATCGCTCACCAGCGCGCAATCGGCCTTCAACTGCTCGCCATGCTCGCGCACAAAGGCCGCAATCCCCTCGCCGCCGACCTCTTCCTCCCCCTCGACGATCACCCGCACGTTCACCGGCAGCCCACCGTCGGCCCGCATCAGGCTCTCCAACGCCTTCACATGCATCCACATCTGGCCCTTGTCGTCGACGGCGCCCCGCGCATACAGGTTCCCGTCGCGCTCGGTCGGCTCAAAGGGTGGCGACTTCCACTCCTCCAGCGGCTCCGCCGGCTGCACATCATAGTGCCCATACAGCAGCACCGTCGGCTTAGGCATTCCATCCGCCGCCGGCGCTGCCTTCAACCACTCGCCGTACACCAGCGGATGGCCGCCCTTGTGCGCAGCCGTTGCCGTCTCGATCAGCCGCACCCCCTCCAGCCCCGCCGCGCGCAGGCCCTCGGCCACAAACTCCGCCGCCCGGCGCACATCGCCCGCGTGCTCCGGATCAGTTGAAATTGAAGGAATACGCAGCAGGTCCTTCAACTCCTCCACAAACCGCTGCCCATTCTTCCGCGCATAGCCCACCGCCGCCGACCCCTGACCTGTCTCCAAGCGCTCCCCCGTCTCTTCCGCCGCTCCAAAACCTTTGCCGCCGCTCCAAACCGCATACATCTGCGCCTCGCAGCTACCCTGCCAGCATAGCCGCCTCGCTCGCGGCCAGCCAGCCCTCGGCGCTTCTACCCCGTTCGTCTGGCCGCAAGCCGCGCACCGGTGCAGACTTCGTCTAAACTCAAGGGAGGTATCGTTCGTTACGCTCTCGTGAACCTCGCCCTGTTCCCCATCACGGCTCTCTTGCTGCTGCTCTCAGGCGTTGGCTCCCCCATGCGTCCCGGCGATAGCCGCAGCTCCGCGACAGCTCTGATCAAGGCCATCCTGGGCAACGTCAGCGACGGCGCCAAGCCACGGCAACGGATCACCTTCACGCAGAATCAGTCCGCTCGGCGGCACCCCGCCCGGGCCTGGAAGGCATCCTTGCCGGCCGGCTTGCAGCGAGTTCGCGCCTCCATAAGCCTTTGCCGCCGCAATGGCAATCGCAAGGCCTACCGCGCCCGCTTCGGCTTCGTCGAAGGCGCCTATCAGCCGCAGGGACCGCCTCAACGCCTCGCCCGCGCCTGACCCCGGCTGCTCTCAGCTACATTCCTAACTCTTCGGACGACCACCGTCCACCTGCTCCCCAAGGAATTCATCGTGATCAACTCCGTCCTCGCCAAGGTCTTCGGCACCGCCAATGAACGCGCCGTCAAGCGCCTCCTCCCCACCCTCGCCGCCATCGCCTCGCATGAGGACGCCCTTAAGGCCCTCACCGACGAGCAGCTCGCCGCCAAAACCCTCGAGTTCAAGGCCCGCATCGCCAAAGCCCTCGAAGGCCTCACCGACCCCGAACAGATCAAGGTCACCGAAAAGGCCGCCCTCGACGATCTCCTCCCCGAAGCCTTCGCCACCGTCCGCGAAGCCGGCCGCCGCGTCGTCGGCATGCGCCACTTCGACGTCCAGATGATCGGCGGCACCGTGCTCCACGCCGGCAAGATCGGCGAAATGAAGACCGGCGAAGGCAAAACCCTCGTCGCCACCCTGCCCTGCTACCTGAACGCACTCGCCGGCAAGGGCGTTCACGTCGTCACCGTCAACGACTACCTCGCCAAGCGCGACGCCGAATGGATGGGCAAGATCTACGGCTTTCTCGGCCTCACCGTCGGCGTCATCGTCCACGATCTGTCCGACGAGCAGCGCCGCGCCGCCTACGCCGCCGACATCACCTACGGGACTAATAACGAATTTGGTTTCGATTACCTCCGCGACAACATGAAGTTCGATCTCGCCGAGTGCGTCCAGCGCGGCCACTACTACTGCATCGTCGACGAAGTCGATTCCATCCTCATCGACGAGGCCCGCACCCCGCTCATCATCTCCGGCCCTACCGACAAGACCACCGATAAATACGCCATCGCCGACAAGCTCATCCCGCAGCTCGAGCTCGGCGAGCTCATCGAAACCGTCGACCAGAAAACCTGGTCCGGCGACTACGTCGTCGACGAAAAGGCCCGCGCCATCACCGTCACCGACGAGGGCTGGGAAAAGGTAGAAAAACTCCTCGGCATCGACAACATCGCCGACCCCGACAACTGGGACATGAAGCACCACATCGAGGTCGGCATCAAGGCCCACGCCCTCTATCGCCGCGACGTCGGCTACGTCGTCAAGAACGACGAAATCGTCATCGTCGACGAGTTCACCGGCCGCCTCATGCCCGGCCGCCGCTGGTCCGATGGCCTGCACCAGGCCATCGAAGCCAAGGAAAAGGTCACCATCCGCAAGGAAGATCAGACGCTCGCGACCATCACCTTCCAGAACTACTTCCGCCTCTATAAAAAGCTCTCCGGCATGACCGGCACCGCCGAAACCGAAGCCACCGAGTTCGACAACATCTACAAGCTCGAAATCGTCGTCATCCCCACTAATCGCCAGATGCTGCGCATCGAAAATCAGGACGTCGTCTACCGCACCGCGAAGGAAAAATACTTCGCCGTCGCCGACGAGATCGAACGCCTCCACGCCGCCAAGCAGCCCGTCCTCGTCGGCACCACCTCTATCGAAAAATCCGAACTGCTCTCCGACATCCTGAAGCGAAAAAACGTCCGCCACGTCGTGCTCAACGCCAAGTTCCACGAAAAAGAGGCCGAAATCGTCGCCCAGGCCGGCCGTCTCGGTATGGTCACCATCGCCACCAACATGGCCGGCCGCGGTACCGACATCCTGCTTGGCGGCAACGCCGACTTCATGGCCCGCCAGGACCTCGTCAAACGCGGCAGCGGCACCGCGCGCGCCATCGAAGCCGCCGAAGGCCAGATCCACCCCCTCGCCGGCCCCGGCATGGTCCGCTTCTATTACCAGTCCCAGGAATTTGAAACCACCCAGGAAAACTGGGACAAGGCCACGGCCCACCATCTCGCCGCCGTCAAGGCCGACCACGACGCCGTCATCGAAGCCGGCGGCCTCCACATCATCGGCACCGAGCGCCATGAATCCCGCCGCGTCGATAACCAGCTCCGCGGCCGCGCCGGCCGCCAGGGCGACCCCGGCGCCAGCCGCTTCTATCTCTCCCTTGAAGACGACCTTATGCGCATCTTCGCCCGCGAATGGGTCTCCGGTCTGCTGCAGTCGCTCGGCATGGAAGAGGGCGTGCCCATCGAAAGCCGCATGATCACCAAGCGCATCGAAGCCGCACAAAAGGCCGTCGAATCGCAGAACTTCGAATCCCGCAAGCACGTCCTTGAGTACGACGACGTCATGAACAAGCAGCGCGAAGCCGTCTACGGCCTCCGCCGCGGCCTGATCGAGGGCATCGACCAGAAGGAGCTCATCACCGAGGACTACACCACCCATATCCTCGGCAACCTCCTCGACGCCAACGCCCCCGAAAAAGCCCACCCCGACCAATGGAACACCGAGGCCCTCTACACCGCGATCTACGACGTCTTCGGGCTGCAGCTGTCGAAAGAAAACGGCGCCTCCGACGCTGAGGCCATCAACGCCCAGGAACTCAACCGCACCGAGCTCGGCGACGCCATCTTCGCCAAGCTCCGCGAGCGTTACGAGGTCAAGGAACAGATCCTCGGCCCGCCGAACCTCCGCTACCACGAGCGCGTCGTCATGCTCTCCGTACTCGACGGCCTCTGGAAGGAACACCTCCTCTCCATGGATCACCTCAAGGAGGGCATCGGCCTCCGCGGCTACGCGCAGCAGGACCCGCTCGTCGCCTACAAAAAGGAATCCTACGACATGTTTGAGGCCATGATGACCAAGTTCCAGGAGGACACCTCCCGCAACCTGTTCCGCATGCAGATCCTCGGCCCCGACGGCACCCCCATCGAAACCCGCGAGCAGCTCGACCAGTTGCAAGCCGCCGCCGCCGCCTTCGCCCAGCAGCAGCAGGCTGTCGCGGCCCAGCAGCAGGCGCTCGACGCCCAGCAAGCCGCCGCACGCCAACTCCCGCCCCAGGCCAGCGGCAACGGCCAGCGCCAGCGCCGCAACCAGCCCCAGCAGCGTTCCGTGTCCCCTCGCTTCATGAGCAGCACCCTCCAAGTCCCCGGCATGGGCTACGGACAGCAACCGCAACAACAACAGCCGAATCTGCGCACGCAGGAACAGCCGGTCACCGAAACCTACCCCAGCCAGCCACCCAACTCGCAACCTATCCACGAAGCCGCCACCGCCCCCGCAGCCGTCACAATGGATGAATCAGACAAGATCACCAAGTAACCTTCCCTTCTTGTCATCCTGAGCAAAGCGAAGGACCTGCTTTCTGCACGGCGCACCCAAGACGCCAAGCCGGAAATCAGGTCTTTCCAAAGTCACATAGCCCTGAAGCTGGCCTTTCAATCAGTCCCTACTCTGTCATCTCCCCGTCTCGCGGGAACCCCGCAGAGCTCAAGCTCGGCTATCCTCCATCCATGGACCTCGAAATCACCGTAGACCAACTGAAGCAGCAGCTAGCCAGCGAGCGCCCGCCGCTCCTGCTCGACGTCCGAGAACCTTGGGAATACGCCACCGCTCACATCGAAGGCGCAAAACTCATGCCCATGAATGACGTTCCCGGCAAGGCCTTCATCGAACTGGACGAAGACCAGCCCATCGCCGTCCTGTGTCACCACGGCAGCCGTTCGCTCTCCGTCGCCAACTGGCTGCAGCAGCAGGGCTTCAGCAAGGCCCAATCCGTAGCCGGCGGCATTGACCACTGGTCTCGGGCCATCGATCCAAAGATCCCGCGCTACTAGAGCTGTTCTGCTGTAGGTGGAGCGGGCAATCTTCAATGGGTTGTCACTCTGTCTTTCATGGGTTGTATTCCTACTCCCACGAGTTGTCATCCTGAGCGTGGCGAAGGACCTGCTTTCTGTCCGAAAACTCAACGGCATCAGAAAACAGCTACCAGGTCCCGCTCTACGAAACGCCGGCTACTGGGCACCCCCGAGTAGCTGGTCTGCACCTCCGCTTCCCGCGCGGCGTGGCTCGTCTCGGGTGCACATCGTGGCGTGCTCGATGTACATTCATCATCACCCATGAAAGCCGCGCCCGCCATCATCCGGCCCAAGAGCCATTACGAGATTCTCGACGGCCTCCGTGGCGTCGCGGCCATCATGGTCGTCATGTTTCACACCTGCGAGGCCTACGCCAACGGCAATCGTTTCCGGCAGGTCATCAATCACGGCTACCTCGCCGTCGACTTCTTCTTTCTGCTCTCCGGCTTCGTCATCGCCTACGCCTATGACGACCGCTGGGAACGCATCACGGCCTGGGACTTCTACAAGCGCCGCCTGATCCGCCTGCAACCCATGGTCATCATGGGCAACATCATCGGCGCGGCCCTCTTCTATTTCCAGGCCGCACCTATCTTTCCGCTCGTCGCCGCCACACCCGTCTGGAAGGTTTTTCTGGTCATGCTGGTCGGCTTTACCCTCATCCCCCTTCTGCCCTCCATGGACATCCGCGGCTGGGGGGAGATGCACCCGCTCAACGGCCCCGCCTGGTCGCTCTTCTTCGAGTACATCGCCAACATCCTCTACGCCGCCGGTCTGCGCAAACTGTCCAACAAGGCACTCGGTATTCTGGTCTTCCTCTTCGCGGGCCTTCTGATTCACCTCCTGGTCTGGGGTCCGCGCGGCGACATCATCGGTGGCTGGTCCGTCGATGCCACCGAGCTCAACGTCGGCTTCACCCGCCTGCTATACCCCTTCTTCGCCGGCATCCTGCTCATGCGTTTAGGCAAACGCATCCACGTCCGGGGCGCCTTCGCCCTTTGCAGCGTTCTGCTCATCGTGATCTTTGCGCTTCCTCGTTTCGGCGGCCCTGCCCACCTCTGGATGAACGGCCTCTACGAGTCCATTGCGATCATCGTGCTCTTTCCGCTGATCGTCGCCATGGGCGCGGGCGAAGGCGTCTCCGGCCCTGCCTCGCTCAGGGCGTGCAAGTTCCTCGGCGGCCTCTCCTACCCGCTCTACATTACGCACTACCCGCTCATCTACCTCTACACAGCCTGGGTCACGCGCGACAAGATCCCTGTACGCGAAGGCACGCTTTTCGGTGCCCTGCTTCTTCTTACCGCGATCGCCATCGCCTGGCTCTGCCTGAAGTTCTACGACGAACCCCTGCGCGCTGCCTTGACTCGCCGCTTCCTCGGCAAGGACTCACGTATCCAGCAAACAATCTGACCGTGGAAGTGCAACTCCTCCGAGCCCTCAAAGCCGTTCTATAGCTGTTTGTTCTAGGTGTAGAGGGCTAATCTCTACGAACTCCCATCCTGAGCTACAAATTGTCATCCCGAGCTGCAAACCGTCATCCTGAGCTACAAATTGTCATCCGGAGCTGCGAATCGTCATCCTGAGCTACAAATTGTCATCCTGAGCTACAACTTCTTACCCTGACTTACGAATTGTCATCCTGAGCGTAGCGAAGGACCTGCTGTCTATTCGCGAACTCCATATCATCAGGAAAACAGCGACAGTCCTTGAACCGACAAAACGTCAGCCTTGGCCAGCCTCACCGCTCGAGTGCTCACAACTCGTCGCTGAACAAGGTCTACCTCGAAGAAATGAAGGACCGATCTCCTCCACCCGAGCCGCAACGGTACTTGCCCGACGCACCTGAATACCAGGCCTCTCACTTGGCCCGCGGATGAGAGTCGTCGTAGACCCTCTGCACCTGCGTCCCTGACAACTGCGTGTACCGCTGCGTGGTCGACAACCGCTCATGCCCCAGCATCTCCTGGATCGCCCGCAGGTCCGCACCCTCCTCCAGCATGTGCGTCCCAAACGCATGCCGCAGCGTGTGCGGATGCACATCCGCCGCCAGCCCTCGGCTCTGCGCCACCGCCTTCACGATCCGCCCCACACTCCGTGTCGTCAACCGGCACGTTCCCTGCATGCGCGCATTGCACAACAGCGGCCCCGCGGCGGCAAACCGACCCTTCCCCGCCGCCCTCAGCCGATCCGCTCGCTCCGGCAGGTACGCCCGTATCGCCGCCGCCGCTGCATCGCCTAGAGGCACAATCCGCTCCTTGCTCCCCTTGCCAAACACCCGAACAGCATCATCGCCCCACAACACGCTGCTCAGGTCCAACCCCACTAGCTCCGCATTCCGTATCCCGCACCCATACAACAGCTCAAAGATCACCCGGTCCCGCCCCGGCCAAACGGACGTTCGCCCCCCCTCAGCGCCCTCCGCATGCTCGCCCTCCGCATGCTTGTACTCAGCGCCCTCCGCGTTCGCCGTTCGCTCCCGCGCCACCGACTCTATCCCGAGCGAATCCAGCACCCGATTCATCTCCTCCACCGAAGGCACCCGCGGCAGGTGCTGCGCCAGCTTCGGTGTACTCACCAACGACGCCGGATTGCTCTGCACGAGCCCTTCCTTCGCCATCCACTTGAACCAGCTCCGCACCGCCGCCAGCGCCCGCGCCACGCTGGGCTTGTCCAATCCCTTCTCAAACAGCACACCCAAGTACGCCCGGATCTGCGTATGGCTCACATCTCCTATAACGGCAGTCTCAGGAAAATCCTTGATCAAAAATTCTAAAAAGTTTCTAACCTCCCGCCGGTAGGCCCGCAACGTGTGCTCACTCGCCCCACGCTCATCCCGCAGCGCCGTCAGAAACCGCTCAGCCAGGGTCCGAATCCCTGTCGCGCCACCCGAAATCTCCACCGGCTCGCCAGAACCCGTCACGCCGCCCCCACCCGCTTAGCCCGCGGATGACAGCTCCGATGCACCTGCTTCAGCCGATCGATCGCCACATGCGTGTACACCTGCGTCGTTGCAATATCCGCATGCCCCAAAATCGTCTGTACCGTCCGCAGATCCGCCCCGCCCTCCACCATGTGCGTCGCGCAGCTGTGCCGTAGCTTGTGCGGGCTCGCCCCGGTTGGAAAGCACGCACCCGCTGTCTTCACCAGCCTCCAAACCGCCAGCGCCGTCATCGCCCCACCCCGCCGCGACACAAACAACCGCCGCCGCCCCACATTCCCCCCGGCCTCGGAACCCCGCCGCAGCAGCGCCTCCCGCCCCCGCGCCAGATACACCTCCAGCGCCCGCACCGCCGGCACCCCGATCGGCACCACGCGCTCCTTATCGCCCTTACCCCGCACCTGCACGCTGCCCACGTCCAGCCGCAGATCCTCCACCCGCAGCGTCACCGCCTCACCCACCCGCAACCCCGCGGCATACAACAGCTCCAACAGCGCATGATCCCTCAACGCAACCGCCAGCGCCACCGCCGACCCGGCCCCGCCGGCCGTCCCCACCCGCGCCGCCGCCCCCGCCGCTGCCCGCGCCGTCTCCAGCATCCGCTCCACCTCCGCCCGCGGCAGGCTCTTCGGCAGCACCCGCCAGCTCTTCGCCGACTCCAGATTCACCGTAGGATCCGCCGTCACTCGCTTATCCAGCAGCAGCCACCGGTAAAACCCCCGCAGACAACTCAGCTTCCGAGCCACCGTACGCCCCTCCACCCCATGCGCCCGCAGATGCTCCAGAAATCCCCGCACCGCCCCCGCATCCGCCGTCAACAGCGTCCCTACCCCATCCCTGCCCCCACAAAACTCCGCAAACACTCGCAAATCCCCTGCATACGCCTCACACGTCAACGGCCGCAGCCCCTTCTCCACCCGCAGATACGCCAGGTACTCCCGCAACAACTCGCGCTCGCTCTGCCCCGGCTCGCCCACACCACTATCTTCCGCCACACCGCCCCCGCTCACCACTCCCACGTACCCGCGGAGCCATCGCCCCCGCGCTAAACTAGTCCTAGCCATGTTTGAGAACCTAAGCGACAAGCTGCAGCGCGCCTTCAAAGACCTCCGCGGCCAGGGCACCCTCACCGACGAGAACATCAACGACGCCCTCCGCGGGATCCGCACCGCGCTCCTCGAAGCCGACGTCAACCTCGACATCGCCCGCGAGGTCGTCGAGCACATCCGCGCCAAGGCCCTCGGCTCCGAAGTCGCCACCGCCCTCAATCCCTCCGAACAGATCGTCAAAATCGTCCGAGACGAGCTCATGGACGTCCTAGGTCACGACACCGCCAAGTTCAAATTCGCCTCCCAGCCCCCCACCGTCATCCTCATGGCCGGCCTCCAGGGCTCCGGAAAGACGACCACCGCCGGCAAACTCGCCCAGTGGCTCAAAAAAGGCGGCCACCGCCCCCTGCTCGTCTCCGTAGACGTCTACCGCCCCGCCGCCCGCGAGCAACTGGACGTAGTAGCTAAAGCCATAGGCGCCCAAATCTACAAGGGCAAACTGGACCCCACCTCACCTACAACCAACAACCTAGAACCTACAACCCCCGCCGGAACGGCGGACGTCCTCCGCCTAGCCAAAGAAGCCCTCCGCGAAGCCCGCAACTTCGGCAACGACATCCTCATCGTCGACACCGCCGGCCGCCTCGGCATCGACGAAGCCCTCATGGACGAAATGGCGCAGCTCAAACGCGAGCTCAACCCCACCGAAATCCTCTTCGTCGCCGACGCCATGACCGGCCAGGACGCCGTCAACTCCGCCAAGGCCTTCAACGACCGCCTCGCCATCACCGGCGCCATCCTCACCAAGATGGACGGCGACTCCCGCGGCGGCGCCGCCCTCTCCATCCGCAAACTCACCGGCGCGCCCATCAAATTCCTCGGCACCGGCGAAAAATCCGACGCCTTCGAGGCCTTCCACCCCGACCGCATCGTGGGCCGCATCCTCGGCATGGGCGACATCGCCACCCTCCTCGAACGCGCCGAAGAAAAGCTCGACAAATCCAAGGCCGAATCCTTCGCCCGCAAGGCCCTCTCCGGCGAAGGCTTCTCCCTGGAAGACTTCCGCGAACAGCTACGCCAGATCAAAAAACTCGGCTCCATGCAGTCGATCCTCAAGATGCTCCCCTCCGTAGGCCCCTTCCAGGGCCTGCAGCAGGCCGCCGGCCAGGTCGACGAAAAACAGTTCGGCCGCGTAGAAGCCATCATCGACTCCATGACCAACAAGGAGCGCCGCAACGCCTCCATCATCAATGGCAGCCGCCGCAAACGCATAGCCGCCGGCTCCGGCACCTCCGTCCAGGAGGTAAACAACCTCCTCAAACAACACGCCCAAATGAGCAAAATGATGAAAATGATGGGCTCCGGCGGAGGCATGCAAAAAATGCAACAACGCCTCATGAGCCAGATGGGCGGCATGCAAAAGTTCGGACGCTAGCTAGAGCTTGGGGTAGGACTGAGCCTATTCGTTAGTTCATCGATGACGACCTAGAATGGTGTTGAATTGTTAATTGTGTTCCGAATCTCGGCATTTAACGTGTCAATGGCCAATTTAGGAGCATCCCCCTCAAACGCTACTCTCAGGAGCTTGAGATTTCTGCCGTAAGTCAGTTGGCAATCTCTTACCTCTGGACTGTTTTGAAGTTGTTGGACTAACTCCTCGGCGTCATCTTTCGACATGCTTTCAACGTTATAAATCTTTACAGATACGCTCTCTACAGATCCCGCTCGTCCCGTCGCAGCAGAACTTCGTTGTCCATCAGCAACTTGTTGCTTAATACTCTTAAGTTCCCGAAGAATGTATTCCTGTGCGGAAACCTCCTTATCGTCAAGTTTCGCAACAGTTATACGTTGAAAATGCTTGAGGAACGTGCTGTAGCTGGGATCGGCAGCAGCTCGTTCGGCTGTTGCGACTAACTTACTCTTCAACTTAGCTTTGAAATCAACGATTCGAGGATATCTAAGATCGCGTGGGTAAGGGATGTGCTCAACCGGAGCTGTATCAAAGGAATAGGTCGTCTCGCTGTCTTTGATGATCAGCGTCGGTTTGTCGAAAGCAAGGCGCATGCCAAGTTCAAACATCACATTAGGATTCTTCCCGCTCACATCGCAAATAACCACATCACTGTCGAAGAGGTTCTGCACGATTGTGCTGTGTATGAGGCTAGATTCTTCAGCGTAACTCACGAGGTCACCCGTCATGCCAGCCTCCTTCACTACATCTTTAACAATTCCAAGGACCTCGGCCCAATGGGCCTCGGTGTACCCATCCATCGCCGCGATCGGCATCACAATCCCACAAATTGCAGCGCCTTTTTGTTTGGCCTGTTCCGATCCTTGATTTACAGAATCTGCCATCGCGTTCTCCCGATTAACCTTCTTACCGCTTTTTAGAAAAAAACCTAATGCAAGTAACGCCTCTATCCACCGCAAGATAGAGCGCTCATTTCAACTCAAACCCATCTGCCTCTACAAAGCCGGTTGCAACCATGCGCCCCGGATCAGACTGCCAAACCTCAGACCCCCACGCCGTCCCATCCTCATCTGTATATACGACATACAGGTTGTCGCGCTGGAAACGCAACTCGGCATACATTGAGATAGCGCTGTTGGACCCAGGCTGGGTCTCCCGCTTATTGAACCACTTGGCAGGAGTGCATCCTGGGTCACTCGTCGTTTCGCGTTGAGCTGTGTGGGGAATACATCCACTTCCGATAAGTCTCGCCATGTACGGAGTAGCAATGTCGTCGTAAATCGTGCACCTGTGTTCGTGCCCAAAGAACCAAGCAAAGATCGCATGCTCACCAATACCATCCTGTTTTAAGAGATCGTCGACGTCCTGTCGCAGAGGAGCCGAAGCCTCAAACTCGCTACGGTGTGCAGAAACTGGTTGATGGTGTGTAAGCAAGATGGTGGCCTTCTTAGGCCGATTCTTTAAGACGTCAATCAACCAGTCCCATTGCGCATTCAGAGGATCACCCGGTCCACTGGGCTTCAAACGACCTTCCGCATATGCCGTGTCGAGGCCAATCAATCGCCAATTTGTATTTTCCAAACAGAAGAATGGTTGTTGCTGCCCGAATGCTTTAAGGACGACACCGAAATACGACTCACCCCCGCTATACATTTCATGGTTGCCATTCAACGCGAAGTTTGCGTTCGCGCGCATCGCGTCGCCGTCTCTCCGCGTGGGCCAATTTGCCACGAAGGCTTCGCATTCCTGTTTGACTCCTCCGTAATAGATATCCCCCAAGTGAATCACGACTTCCGGATTTGATCGCTGAACAACACTTGCGACACGACGAGCGGCAGGATTATCTCCTCCCCAATCCGCCAGCAACGCTACGTTACATTCATCAGGAAATGTTATTACAGCAGGTTTTCCTTCAGGATAGGGCGCCCGCTCAAAACGCAGTTCCTTCCAAGCCTCTAAAAGTGAAGCTATAAGGGGCCTCTTCCGCCCGTGCACGTCTTCGTAGACATGGCCGAAGAATGCTTTGGACGCGTAGCAAGCTTCCTCTATCCAAGTCACTACCCAGATCGGATTGCGATCACCATAACCTTGAAGTTGAGGGATGTCGGTGAAGAGCTTGGACAGAATGGATTGATACAGTCCAACCAGGCCGTTCCTCGATGCATAGTGCACATACTCCATCGGCTGCTCTGAATCAGCAGCCGTCTTCGCTTGCACAAACTGCTCGATCAGACGTTGACGTTCACTCTCGATTGCTACCGCGTCCTGAGAACCAAGACTGTCTGCGACAGCTTTCTTAATGACATCATCGTTGCTGCGGAAGTGTTCCAACAGTGTATTGAGGCTAGCCTTCACAAACTCCTGTTTGCCAACTTGATCGTGCATGGCCATAATGACCTCCCGAGCGATGAAAAAGCGAACAGAAACAACATACATCACCGCGCCTGAGTACGGCAAGTCCGCTATCTGGTGCATTTGCTGAGCACGGGAGTGACCAGGAGGTGGCCCACATCTCACCCATCCGACACATCGGGTGGGCGGGTGGCCCACATCTCACCCGTCCGACACATCGGATGCCCCAGGTCTCGCTTCTGAGACCTGGGTCTCCACACCAGCACGCTCCCGACGCGCAGCCGTCCAACTCGACTCCACCTCCATCACCCCGGGAACACCCGTCAACCAGTGCCGCGCACTCGACCACGCCCAGTTCTCCGGGAACCCGACCAATCCACGCGTCACCGGGTTCTCATGCATGTAGTTCAGCTTCTCCACCCGCTTCGCCGCCGTAAACACGTTGAAGTCGTAATACCGGGCCTGCCAAAACGGGCGCTCCTCCCGCTTCACCGCCACGGATAGCTTCAGCGCCTGCAGCGCCTTGGCTAAAAGCACCTCCCGAGCCTCACTCACCAACAAATGCACATGCTCCGGCATCGCCACATAGCCGATAACAAAGAAGTCGTACCGCACCCGCATCGTCTCCAACGCACGCTCGAAGACATCGCGAGCCTCCGCTGTTCCTAAATACGGGCGACGGTGAAAACAGCTGAAGGTGACCAAATGCAGATCGCCCGTCTGCTGGTAACGCACCAACCCCTGAGTCCACCTTGCACATTCCCGAACGTGGCTTCCTACAATGGAACAGTGACCCTAAGCCAAAGCATGACTTCAAGCGAAACACACAACTGCGAGCCGGGCCATCCGGCACTCGGTCCCCCGCCCCGAAAGAAGCCCACCTAACCCATTTGTCGTCAAAACTTTACAAGAAAAGTACGGGGGGAGGTACCTAGGGCCGTGGCGCAGACTTGGCCAAACCCAGATCGACACGCACCTCTTGGATCAGCACCTGCGCATCCAGCCGTTGCTGCAGCAGATCCAACCATGCACTCTCCTCGGCTCTGCGCTGCTGATCCCGAGCCCGTTCCCGGCGCAACTGCTCGCCGGCAACATCAGCGGCCAGCCCCGCCGGCATCGCCTGATGGCTGTTCAGATAAGCGCGCTCCGTCACGATCATCAGCCGCTCGCTGTGGATCTCCGTATCGAGCTCCGCCTGCGCCTGCTTCAGTTGGCCGACCAGCTGCGCCTCGCTGCCGCGAGCCGCCGCCGTCAGCTCCACCGCACGTTGCAGCTTGTTGTATTCTTGGCGGTCGTGCCAAGTATGCAAATGCGCCTCCGCGCGGTGCAGTGATCCGACCACCGCAGTATCCGGAGCACCGGGAGCCAAGGCCGCCAGCAGCGTCTGCCGTAGATCCGCACTGATATGCCGTCGCTCATACAGGCTCGCCGAGCCAAGCCCCACCAGCACCAGGAGTGCGATGCCCCCCCCGGCAACGATGGCCGATGGTCCAAACCCCAGCAGCTGCCGCCCGAAAGTACCAGACCTGGTATTCCACATAGAATGCCATTCTAATCTTCGCAATACCACGGACGTTGCAGCCGCTAGCCCTCACTCGATAAAAGCTGTCCGGCAGTGCACACCGACGTAACGTTTCCCTAGGAGCTTAGCTGCGGGACATCGTCAATCTGAGTGCTATCACCTTGCGGAGTCACGAACACCATGTCCCGGCGACGGAACTACACGGGATTGCCAGAGCCGTCCGTCGTCCAGCTCTCGGTTTGGAAGGCCAGGAACAGCGCCGTCCAAGTTCCTTGTGACGGCAGACTTACAAAGACAGCACCATCCTGCCAGATACCGTTTTCGTTGGCGTGGTCGTTCAACGGATTGCCCTGGTTCATGTGAATATCATGAATGCCATCGACGACCCCGCCATCGGCATATGCGCTCCCGAAGACGTACAGTACCGAATCCGCATCCGCCACCGCCTGATTCAGGAGCGTCACCACGGCATTCTCAAGAGCGTGGGTCAGATCTTCGCTGTCAGCTTTGTGACCAGCCGGCTGCTTCGCCAGGAAGCGTGCCGTATTTGCCTCAATTGGCAGCAGTGACATCTCTGCCCGGGTAACCATAGGCTGACCGGCGATCATTTCGCGCACGAAGTCTAAGGCCAGACCACCCGGTTGGCTGGGCAGAGGTGTAATGCCGGCGTTCAGTGCAGCCAAACCTGCCGGATCGGGAGGCGTAAACGACGAGTTGATGACGTACAGCACCTCACTCCCGTCGATGCTCTGGATGTTGACCGCAACGGTGAAAGGGTGACCCGCGCTGTCCAGCGCGTCCACTGTGATCTGATAATGAGCGCTGGCTCCGGAGACGACTTTCCCTGCGGTGGGATGGCCCTTTAGAACGCTGTAAGTGGTAATGGACATAGGCCTGGCTCATTATAAGAGACAGGCCTATGACATTGATTTTGCGAACAGTTATGCTCTGGTTTTAGAAGTCTATGCTTGGGGTACAGGTGCCTTCGAGCGGCTCTTTTTGTAGTTCTGCATGATGGCTTGACCGTCCAGGACACCGCCGGCAAAAGGTGAAGCGAAGTGTCGTGGCTGCGCGGCCGCACGTGGCAGGCTGGGCGCCACTGCCTCCACGACCGCGACGGGAGCGGCACTGGATTCGATTAGTTCGGCGGCAGTACGTAGGGAGCGGGGTAGTTCCGAGGGCTTGAACTCGATTCCCTGGCCTACCAAGTCCTTAGCGGTTAGGACCAGCAGATCCCGCTTGGCCTTCATTTTGGTCGCCGAGGTCGCCCGTTCCGCCTCCGTCGCAAAGGTGTCGTATTTCAACATATGAGCGAGCTTACGGTCGAACAGGTCGATCTCTTGGTGAAGCGTCCGCAGGTAATATTTATCGGGAGTAGGTGTAGCCATGGAACCTCCGGTCGTCAGGGCAGATCGATCAAATAAGTTGACCGGTGACCAACCTGAAAAGGCCCCGGCTCAATAAGAGAGGGGCAGCGAACGTATCGCTGCCCCTCTCCAGAATTCCGTAAAGCTACAGGACCTGAACGCGCTCTGCCTGCCAGCCTTTGGGGCCCTTGACTACGTCGAACTGAACCTGCTGGCCTTCCTGCAACGAACGGAAGCCATTGCTCTGGATGGCAGAGTGATGAACGAAAACATCCTCACCGCTCTGACGGCTGATAAATCCAAAACCCTTGGTGTCGTTGAACCACTTAACTGTTCCCTGTTCCATATACTGATTCCTCTTAAAGCAAAATGTACCGGTCGGACGCAATATGGTGTTGTTTGCGAGGTGTGCGTACAGCCGACGCTTGCAAGAAGACCAGATCAGAACCCTACGATCTCGTTTAGTGTAGCACTCGTTGGGTCGCCGCGCCAAGCGCCTTTTTCGATCCAAGGCCGGTTTCCAACCTCCCTGGCTTATCCCGCCGGACTCCTTCGGCTAAGGCTCTCGCGTCCAATGAACCGGATGCCCATGCAGCCTTACAAAGATCCTCGCGGCAACTCCGGCGTGACAGCATACGAGTCAGGCCTTGACTATATTGACGTCCAATTTCGTGACGGGGCGCGCTACCGCTATACGTATCAGGTACCGGGGGCGGAGCACGTGAAGGCCATGAAGCAGCTGGCCTCTGAGGGACAGAAGCTGGCCACCTACATTAACCAGCATGTCCGCGAGCACTTTGCCATGCGGCTACGGTAGCGCCCTTCCAAAGCTTCGCGTGAAAATGCACCTATTCCCGCCCAGTCTCATTGCCTTCTGCATCTCAAAGTCGGAGGAATTTAGCCGTGAGACTTGAAGGTAAGGTAGCCATCGTCACAGGAGCAGGGACCGGCATCGGTCAGGGCATTGCCCTGGCATTAGCGAAGGAAGGTGCCGCGGTCACCGTCGACTACGTTGGCAACGCCTCCATCGCGCAGGACAGTCTGGACAAGATCAAGGCCATGGGCGGCCGCGGTCTGGGCGTCGACGCCGACATCTCCAACCCTACAGATGTCGACAGCCTGATTCAACAGACAGTACAGGCCTTCGGCAAGCTCGACATCTTTGTTAATAACGCCGGCATCGAGAAAAAGTTCGCCTTCGTTGATTTCCCGCTCGACGAGTGGAATAGGATCATCGCGATAAACGCGACAGGCCCCTTCCTCTGCTCACAGGCAGCGGCCAAACAGATGATCGCGCAGGGCAAAGGCGGCCGCATCATCAACATCTCCTCAATTCACGAGGACCTGCCCATGCCGACCAACGCGCCCTACTGCGCCAGCAAGGGCGCACTGCGGATGCTGATGCGCACCATCGCCGTTGAACTCGCTCCCCACAACATCACGGTGAACAACATAGGTCCCGGCGCAATCTACACGCCCATAGACAAGGACGTTGAGGAAAACGCCAAGCTGAACGACCAAATTTTGGCCGAAATTCCGATGGGTCGCTGGGGTAAACCGGAAGAAGTAGGCCAACTGGCCGTCTATCTCGCCTCCGATGATGCCGGCTACGTCACCGGCAGCACTCACTTCATCGATGGCGGCATGCTGCGCAACGCCGGTAGCCTTTAGTCCACAACAACCCCGAGAATGATGCCCAAACGGTGACTATTGAGTGAGTTCCCAACAGCGGCGTCGCCCAGACAAGCGACGCCGTTCTTATGAACGGCAGAGCAGCACCGTTTAGGTAATCGTGACCGTAATCGACACCGACGTGCTCGTACCGTAGCTGCTATCTCCCACATAGGTCGCCAGCAGAGTGTGGGTACCCACGGCAAGGGTTGTGGTCATGTAGGTTGCCATACCCGCACTCACGACTCCTGTCCCCAACAGCGTGGAACCGTCGTAGAACTGCACCGTTCCCGTCGCCGCAGTGGCTGACACGGTGGCCGTCAGCGACACAGACATGCCGACACTTGCGCCGGTCGTCGAGGAAGCGAGCGAGGTCGTCGTCGGTACCAGCGCCGCGTTCACCACGACGGTCAACACCGCCGAGGTACTGCTATTGAACGTGGTATTCCCACCGTAGACGGCCGTAAGCGTGTGCGTTCCGTCCGCCAGCGTGGATGTCGTGTACGCGGCGGAGCCTGAGCTCACCGTCGCTGTTCCGAGTTCCGTGGTGCCGTCATAGAACGTTACAGTCCCGGTCGCCGCGGCGCTGACCACCTTTGCCGTCAATACGATCGAGGTGCCGGAAGTAGCCGTCGTCGCCGAACTCGTCAGCGTCGTGGTCGTCGTGCTGCTGATAAAGAAACCGTCACAGCCGGCAATGCTCACGATACCCACAGAAAGCGTGCCCGCGAGGACATAACGGCGAGAGTAGCCCGTGCTCACCGCCGCGGCAGGTTCTGCCGTACCAACGTTGCTTCGTAGCATGCATGCCTCTCCGCCTTGAGACGCGAGGTACAAGGCATCCGGTTACGTCCGCACTCACTCAACCTGCACTCCGGCAGGGTACGCCCACGCTGTCTTTCCCCTGTCCTCACCCTGGTTTACCCTCGGGGAGGACAGACCCAACGGGAGACCACGCACATGCCCCAAAGCGATACACAGACCTTCAGCCCCAACGCCAAACCACTCACGGACCTCCAGGCCTGGAAGGATCTTCAGGCCCACGCCTCCGAAATGAAGAACACCGCTATCAAGGACCTCTTCGCCCAGGACCCCCAGCGCGGTCCCAAGCTCACCCTGGAAGCCGAAGGCCTGCTGCTCGACTATTCAAAAAACCGCATCGATGACACAACGCTGCAGCTCTTCGCCGCCCTTGCCGAAGCCGTCGATCTCAAAGGCCGCACGGAGGCGATGTTCACCGGCCAGAAGATTAACATCACGGAAAACCGCGCTGTCCTGCACGTTGCTCTGCGCGCACCGAAGGACGAAAAGATCGTCGTCGACGGCGAGGATGTCGTGCCCGAGGTCCACAAGGTACTCGACAAGATGAGCGGCTTCGCCGACCGCGTCCGTTCCGGCCAGTGGCTCGGCCACACTGGCAAGCGCATTAAAAATATCGTCAACATCGGCATCGGCGGCTCCGATCTCGGCCCGGTCATGGCGTACGAGGCTCTCAAGCACTACTCCGACCGCTCGCTCACCTTCCGCTTCGTCTCCAACGTCGATGGCACCGACTTCGTCGAAGCCGTTCAGGATCTGCAGCCCGAGGAAACCCTCTTCCTCGTCGCCTCCAAGACCTTCACCACGCTTGAAACGATGACCAACGCCCGCTCCGCCCGCGAGTGGACGCTCAAAGGCCTCGGCGGCGACGAGTCAGCCATCGCCAAGCACTTCGTGGCCATCTCCACCAATGCCAAAGAGGTCGCTAAATTCGGCATCGACACCGAAAATATGTTCGGCTTCTGGGACTGGGTCGGCGGCCGCTACTCCATGGACTCCGCCATCGGGCTCTCCACCATGATCGCGATCGGCCCGGACGGCTTCCGCGACATGCTCGCCGGCTTCCATGCCATGGACGTGCACTTCCGCACCACGCCGGTTGAGAAAAACCTGCCCGCGCTGCTCGGCCTGCTCACCGTCTGGTACACCGACTTTTTCGGCGCTGAAACCGTCGCCGTGCTGCCTTACGAGCAATACCTCAAGCGCTTCCCGGCCTACCTGCAACAGCTCACCATGGAGTCCAACGGCAAGCACGTCACCCTCACCGGCGAGCATGTACAGGTTGAAACCGGCCCGATCTACTGGGGCGAGCCCGGCACCAACGGCCAGCACAGCTTCTACCAGCTCATCCATCAGGGAACACGCCTGATTCCCTGCGACTTCATCGGCTTCTTCAAGTCACTCAACCCGCTGGGCGAACACCACGATCTGCTGATGGCCAACGTCTTTGCTCAGACCGAAGCCCTCGCCTTCGGCAAAACCGCCGAGCAGGTCAAGGCTGAAGGCACCGCCGACAACCTCGTCCCGCACCGTGTCTTTGAGGGCAATCGGCCCTCCAACACCATCCTCGCCGAAGAACTCACCCCCAACATGCTCGGCAAGCTCGTAGCGCTCTACGAGCACTCGGTCTTCACGCAGGGCGTGGTCTGGAACATCGACTCCTTCGATCAATGGGGGGTCGAACTCGGCAAGGTCCTGGCGCAAAAGATCGCCGCCGAGATCGAAGGCACAGCCGAACTCAAACACGACAGCTCCACCAACAACCTCATCCAGCGCTACCGCTCCAGCAAGTAAATCTGCAAGGAAACATCGCATCCATCAGTGGTGCGGACAGTGGTGCGGAGCCCAAAACTCCGCACCTTTTTTGTTGCCGTCAAGCGGGAGCCACCGCAGCTGTTGCCGTCTCCAAACGGTGCGTTTATCGTATACGCAGGACGGCAATCGAACAGAGCTTCAAAACGCCTGCGTCGTCTCCGGAGGATCTCCTGTGCTATCGACTTACCTAGCTCTCGCCAACGCGCCCGTTTCCGCCGCCGCCGGAGCCGGTACAGCCCGAGCGCGTCAGCTTCCCGGCGTCGCCCTGGACGCCTACACCGGCGACCCCAACTTCATGGCCTCACTCGCGCGCGGGCTGGTCGTCATCCAGGCTTTCACGCCGCAGATGCCGCAAATGACCATCTCGCAGCTCAGCCTGCGCACCGGCCTCTCCCGCGCCGCCGTCCGCCGCTGCCTTTATACCTTGGTCAAGCTCGGCTTTGCCGGGGTCGACGAGGCGCAGCGCTACTCCCTTCGGCCCAAGATGCTCACCCTGGCCAACACCTACACCGCCTCGAGCACCCTCGCCAGCGCCGCGCAACCCATTCTCGAGCGCATGTCCGCCGTGCATCATGAGAGCTTCTCCGTCGCCACGCTCGATGGCGACGATATCGTCTACATCGGCCGCTCCTCGCTCAACCGCGTCATGTCCGTAGATCTGCACATCGGTTCGCGACTGCCCGCCTTTTGCACCAGCATGGGCCGCGTGCTACTCGCCTACCTGCCGCAGGATCAGCTGGAGCAATACCTGGCGCGGGTCGTGCTCACGCTTTATACGCCGCGCACCGTCAACTCGGTCGAAAAACTCCGCCTCGCCCTGCGGAATGTGCGCCGCAACGGCTACGCGCTCTGCGATCAGGAGTTTGAGATCGGTCTCCGTTCGCTGGCCGTTCCCGTCACGGCTCCCAACGGACGGGTCGTCGCCACGGTAAACCTCAGTGGCAATGCCCCCCGCATGCCGATGCTGGACATGCAAACAAAGTTTTTGCAGCCTCTGCGCGCCGCCGCGTCCGAGTTGAGCGTTTTTCTGCGCTAGGTTTCTTTATCATCGGCTGTGCGGAGATGTGGTCCCCCGCGATCTTTGTCTCGTCTAACGAAGGCGAAGGTGGTGCGCACCACCGTTCGCATTTCCCAAGGCACAATGACACAATATGACTGCCGTGAGAGTCGAAGGATTGCGCGTCGATCCGGGCAAACGGTAGGCCGCCAGCATATATTTGCCAATGGAACGCAGGGCACATTGTTGCTGGAGGCTCATCCCGTTCGTAGCAGCCGCTGGAGTTCCCCAAGCATGATGTCCAGAACATTCGCGATCTCCCCGTCCGGGGAAGAGAGTTTCGACTACCCATCGCCCTTCCGCGCCGATCGTCCGGCTGCGCCCTCCGCTGGACGGCGGGCGGCTGATGGCGGTTCCCCGCTCCTCGCCGTGGTGCTTCCTACCTACAATGAACGCGCTAATATCGCCGAACTGCTTGGCCGGTTAGACACGGCCCTCGACGGCATTGCCTATGAACTTCTCTTCGTCGATGACGACTCCCCCGACGATACAGCCGCCCTGATCGCCAGCCATGCCCGCAGCGATCCGCGTATCCGCCTCCTCCATCGCATTGGCCGTCGCGGCCTCTCGTCGGCCTGCATCGAGGGCATTCTGGCGACTACAGCCCCGTTTATCGCCGTGATGGATGCCGACATGCAACATGACGAGACCATCCTGCCCGCCATGCTTGCCCGCGTGCATAGCGGAGGTCTCGATCTGGTGGTCGGCACACGCAATGCGGAGGGCGGGAGCATGGGTCAGTTCGGTCAAAGTCGCCAACGCCTCAGCCGTCTGGGCCGGCGCCTAAGCCAGACCGTCTGCCATTGCCCGGTCAGCGACCCGATGAGTGGATTTCTCATCGTGAACCGTGCATTTTTTCTCGAAATCGCCCACAAACTCCATGGGGGCGGCTTCAAAATTCTCGTCGACATGCTTTCCTCGGCCGATCGCCCCGTGCGTCTGGCCGAAGTGGGCTATACCTTCGGCAACCGACGGCATGGCGAAAGCAAACTCGATGTCAACACCGGCATCGAGTACCTTCTGCTCATCATTCACAAGCTGACGGGTGGTGCCATTCCCGTCCGCTTCGCCGCGTTCGCGCTGGTGGGAACGGTCGGCGTCCTCAGCCATTTGTTGCTCATGACGGTCCTTGTGGACGGCGCCCACTGGCGCTTTCTGCCCGCCCAGGCCGTCGCAACCTATGCCGCGATGACGGAAAACTTTTTCCTCAACAACCTGATTACCTGGCGCGATCGCAGTCTTCGCGGCTTGCGTCTTCTCACCGGTCTGGCTTCATTCTGGCTGGTGTGCTCTTTCGGTGCCTGGGCCAACATTCTTTTCGCGCGTGCCCTTCTGCAGGAGGGCGCGGCATGGTACCTCGCTGCGGTCGCGGGCATCGTGCTTAGCTCGGTGTGGAACTTTTCGATGGTGAACCTGTTCACCTGGCAGACACCGCGCGATGAGAGTTCGGCTGGGAGCCTTGCCGCTCCCACCGCCTGCGACCTGGATGTTCACTGATCCAGCCAACACACCGGTAAATCGCAGGTTGCGACGACCACGGCCCGGCTCTCCCTCCGTTACAGGGCCCCAGCCGAGGCCATGAGAGGCGGTTCGAATACGGTGGATCCCGAGGCCTCCTCGCGTCGCCGTCCGCCCCGCACGTCCGTAAACAGATCCACGCAGCCCGCGATAAAGATTCCGAGCAACAACCCCGACTCGGTCGGCTTCCAAGCGAAGCTGGCGAGGACGTTAACGGCCACAAGAAACAAGCCCGCTCGTAACATCGTGTGCCTCCCGCCGTTCCGGCGCCGAAACCAGCGCCACACGATCAGCCCCATGGGCAAAGCCACGGGCGCAAGGTCGTATTCCATGATGCGTGGATTCAGCAGGATCGTCCCCAGAAAAAGTACTGGCATCCATTGTGTCAAACGTAGATGTCCGTCCAAGAAACCCAGGCCGAGCTTCCAAAGCACCCAGCACACCGGCAGTGCATAGGCCATGTAGACGCACAAGCTAGTGATCTGGTAGGGAACGAAACTGTACAGCAGGTTGGCAGCAACCCCCGCCGGACTGCTGCTGAAATCCCGGTTATAGCTGAACTGTAGTTCCACGGCTTGCAGAAAGTGCGCGAAGGCCGCAGGCCAAATTCTTGGCTGCACAGCAAACAGGGCGATGCCGACGATCGCCGCCACCCCGGCCGGAACCCATTGGCGGCGGCGCGCGGAAAACAGCGGAATCGCTAGCAGGCTCAGCAAGGGTGCCTTGAAGCACGACGCCACGACCACGGCAACGTAGAACGGGCTCCAGGAACCCTTCCGCCACCCCCACCAGGCCGCTCCAAACGCGCAGCCGTAAAGGATGAACGCCACGTTTCCGCTCAGGATCGTATCCTGATGCAGCAAACCCGGAAAGAACATTGAAAGGGGTGCGAGCACCCGGAATAGGCCCCTCTGCTTTCCCTCTGCGGCAGACAAGCCCACGCAAATCGTAATCAACGCGGATGCCCCATAAACGATCCAGTACACGAGGTCGCTCAAACTAGAAGGCCATTGCGCTACCCCACGCAGAAACGGAAGGGTAATCGGGGAGTAGACGTAGGTATAAGGAGGAGATTCGTTTCCGTGCATGGCGAGGTGTGCGTGAAAAACGCGCTGCACCGCCATTCCGTCGAGATACGGATCGTGACCCGCACGGAGCGAGTCGATCGCGTTCCTATAAATGCGCAGGTCCCAACCCACGACATAGGAGGGAATCTGCGTCCAAACGGCCAGGCTGATCGCCACAGCCACCCAAACTACCGCCGCAAAAGGCATGCGCCGGCCAAAAAAACCGAATCTCATCTGCCCAATCTTCTCATGTCGCAACGGCGGAAGGCCGTGCCGAACATGGTGTGCGGCGTCTGGCCCTGGAACAGTTCCGCTAAAGTTTACTCGGGAGCCGAGTCTTGTATGGCTGGCCGCGGGGCGACACACCTCTGCATCGCAGGGCTGGTCTTCGCTTACAGAAGTCTTACACCGCTCCCCGGCGGTGCTCTGTATTGTCGAAGTTGAGGAGAAACACCACCTTCATGAGCTCAGCCATTCTTCACCCGGAACCCTCCCCCGCCTCACCCAATCCCGATGGGGATCGCATGTCGGCCGTGCAGGAAACCACGGAAAAGATCAAGCAGGATCTGCGTATGGGCCGTGAGCATCAGGAAGGCCGCATCAACTGGCTTACCAGCATCTTCATGGGCGTCTTTCACGCCCTGGCCATCGCCGCACTTTTCTTCTTTTCGTGGAAGAACCTGGCCGCCGCGGTCGTCATGTACTTCCTGGCGATCAACGTCGGTATCGGCATGAGCTACCACCGCCTGCTGACCCACCGCGGCTACCGTGTGCCCAAGTGGCTGGAGTACTTCCTCGCCGGCTGCGGCACCATGGCGCTTGAGGGTGGACCGATTTTCTGGGTGGCTACGCACCGCGTGCACCACCAATATTCCGATCACGAAGGCGATCCGCACAGCCCGCACGACGGCACCTGGTGGGCTCACGCCGGCTGGATCCTCTCCGGCCGTGCGCTTCACTCGGAGACCGCCCTGCTCGGCCGCTACGCCCCCGATCTGACCCGCGATAAGGTCCACGTGTGGCTCTCGCGCTACCATTGGCTGCCGCTGACGGTCGCCGGCTCCCTGCAACTCGCCATTGGTGCAGCACTGGCTCATCCGGGTCACCGCATCGTCGGCGCCATCGGCATGATGCTCTGGGGAACGTTTCTGCGCACCACGCTCGGCCTGCACGCCACCTGGCTGGTCAACTCGGCGACGCATCTCTGGGGAGCACGCCGCTTTGAAACTCGCGACGATTCCCGCAACAACTGGTGGGTTGCCCTGATCACCGGCGGCGAAGGCTGGCACAATAACCACCACGCCCACCCGGTCAGCGCCCGCCACGGCCTCGCCTGGTATGAGTTCGATATCAACTACTACGGCATCTGGCTGCTGGAGAAGGCTGGTCTGGCCAAGAAGGTCCAGATCGCCAAATTCGACCCCAAGGACCCCCGTCCCGCCGGCGCAAACTAAAGTTCCTACGCACAAACAGCAGGGGCTGCCATCCACGATGGCGGCCCTTGCTGTTTTCATGCCTGTCCCAGCCGCTATACTTCCCTCGAAGCCCATGAACCTCACCCGCCGCCGCGCCAGCCAGGCCTTCTTCACCACGCTCGGCGTGTGCCTGATCTGCCTCGCGGTCGCCCTCAACGTGACCTGGGTGATGCACAACGGCCGCCGGCTCGCGATCGATCTACTCGGCGTGCTGCTCTTTGCGATTCTTATCGCCGGCGTCGTGCTCAACACCGTCTTTCTGCTCCGCGAGATCCGCCGCAACGAGCGCCAGGACAGCTTCCTCAACACCGTCACCCACGAACTCAAGACTCCCATCGCCAGCCTCCGCCTCTACCTCGACACCCTCGAACGCCGCCCCGTCGCCGAGGATCAGCGCCAGGCCTTTTACCGCATCATGCGCGCCGACACCGACCGCCTCCTCAGCACCGTCGAACAGGTGCTCAAGGCCGGCGAACTCGGCCAGCGCGCCCGCACCGGCGAGCGCTCTCGCCTGGAATTGCAGCCGCTGCTCGCCGAATGCATCACCACCACGCTCGACCGTCATCACCTTGAAAATGAGGCCATTGTGCAGGAGAAAACCCCAGGTGACGTCCGCCTCTTCGTCCTCGGTCACATCGAAGATCTCCGCACCGCGATTCTGAACCTGCTCGACAACGCCGTGAAGTACTCCCCTCACGGCGTCCACATCCGCTGCCGTCTTTCCATCGAACGCTACACCTTCGCCGTGCTTGCCATCACCGACACCGGCCTTGGACTGCCCTCGAACGAACTCAAACGCATCTTCCGCCGCTTTTACCGCGCCGACGCCTCCGACCGAGCCAAAATCAAGGGCACTGGCCTGGGCCTGTTCCTCGTCCACACCATCGCCCGCCAGCACGGCGGTACGATTCGCGCCCTCAGCGAAGGTCCCGGCAAAGGCGTCACCATGCTGCTGAAGCTACCTCTCGCCCTCACCTAGCGAAACACTTGGCCTGTAGCGAAACACACCTGACCTGGTCAGGTTTCGGTACACCTTTACGGATTGTCATCCTGAGCGAAGCGAAGGACCTGCTTTTTGTCCGACTCAGTCATCAGTTCGGCAGTGGATCGCGAAGTTGAACACCACCAAGTAACGCCAGCACTACTTGCACAACCATGACAAATGCCCCCCTGATCGCCGTCATCGAGGACGAAGAGCACCTCGCCCAGGGTCTGGTCTTCAACCTGCGCGCCGAAGGCTACAGCACCCATCACGAGGCCGATGGCACCTCTGCACTCGCCTGGCTGCTCGCCCCCGAGTCCCGCCCCGCGGCCGTTCTCCTCGACGTCATGCTGCCCGGCGCCGACGGCTTCACCATCACCCGTGCCCTTCGCGAGGCCAAATGCTTCGTGCCCATCCTGCTGCTCACCGCCCGCGGCCGCACCGAGGATATCCTTGAAGGTTTCGAGGCCGGCGCCGACGACTACCTCCCCAAACCCTTCGACCTCAACGTCCTGCTCGCCCGCCTGGGCAGCCTTCTGCGCCGCAAACAGTGGATCGGCGAGTCCCCAGCCGAACCGGCTTCCACCTCATCGGCAGCACCAACCGCTGGGGCCCCCAAACGCCACCTGCTCCAGTTGGGCAGCCGCACCGTCGACTTCGACAACCTCGAAATCCGTGGCGGCGACGCCCCCATTCGCCTCACCGTCATGGAAGCCGACCTGCTCCGCTACCTCGTCGAGCGGCCCAACCAGGTAGTCTCCCGCAAAGAGGTTCTCGAAGAGGTCTGGCGCGTCCAAGGCGACACCGACACCCGCCCCATCGACAACTTCATCGTCCGCCTCCGCCGCTACCTAGAACCCGAACCCGCCAACCCGGTCCACCTGCTCACCGTCCGCGGCGTGGGCTATCGCTTCGTGGGCCCATCGACTTAATTACTTAACCTTGATTACTTCACTCATGGCCAATGTTGGAACCGTTGTTGTCATTCCCGAAGGGAATCTGCGTTTCGCGGCAAACAGAGTGCTGGGTATTTAATTCGACCTACAAAATTCCATACGACAGAACGCCACTTCTGTCGTCTCGCCCGGAGGCGAAGCCGAAGCGGAGAGACCCGCGGTGTCGCTCCTACCCGCGCCCCTCCTGCCCTTCCCGCATCCAACAGGCATGGCCAAGATCGCGCTCCAGATCGAAAAGATGCACTGCGGCGCCTGCGTCCGGCGCGTCACCCAGACCCTCAACGCCGTCCCCGGCACCCACGCCGACGAGGTGACCATCGGCTCCGCTCGCGTCACCACCGAAGCTCCCACCAGCGATCTCCTACAGGCCCTCGAAACCGCCGGCTTTCCCGCCCAGGCCTCCGCCTGATCCGTGCCGGCCTCCACCGCGGTACCTGAACCCGTAGAACAGAGCCTCGGCATCCGTGGCATGACGTGCGCTGCGTGTCAAATCCACGTGCAGCGGGCGCTCGAAGCCGTTCCCGGCGTCGAGACGGTGTCCGTCGATCTGCTCGGCCACAAGGCCCGCGTCTCCGGCCCGGCAGCCATCGACCCTGAAACCCTGGCCACCGCGGTTCGAAAAGCGGGCTACGACGTCGGCAGCACCGCATCCCACACGGCGGGCACGGCAAACGAAACGGGGGACGAAGACGCTCCCCGTGTTCCACTCGGTGCCCGCGCGGCACTCACCCTGGTGGCCGGCGCCGTTGCCATGGTGCTTTCCATGCCGCTCTCTACGCCCTCCTCTATGCAGAGGAGGGGCACGCATGCCGCCGCCTCTGCCGACCCGCTCAATCGCTGGCTCGTCCATCTCACCGCGCCTCTCATGCCGGCCAGCCTTATGGCCCTTCCCGCTGAACCCGTCCGCTGGATCCTCTGCGCCCTCGCCCTAGGCGCCATACTGTTTGCCGCGCCGGAGATCTACGCCGCCGCTTGGCGCGCCGCCCGCCACCGCGCCACCAACATGAACACCCTCGTGGCTCTCGGCACCCTGTCTGCCTTTGCCGTTTCCCTCACCGTCACGGTTGCCGATGCCCTGCACCACCCGCTACCGCTCTTCGGCGACGTCTATTACGAAGCCGTCGTGCTCATCCTCGGCTTCCTCCTGGCCGGGCGTTGGCTGGAGGGCCGCGCCCGCCGCCGCGCCATGCAGGATGTCGGCAGTTTTGCCCAGATCAACACCGCACAGGCCCGCTGGCTCGCGGATACTGCCCCTGCCGACCCCGAAAACCTACTCAGCACCCCCGAAACTCTCCTTCCAGTGGACGCTCTAGTGGTCGGCGACATCCTCCGCGTCCTCCCCGGCGACCGTATCCCGCTCGACGCCGAAATCCTCGCAGGCCGCAGCTCCGTCGACGAGTCCATGCTCACCGGCGAGCCCCTGCCCATCACCCGCGTCCCCGGCGATCGTCTGCTCGGCGGCACCCTCAACCTGGACGGCGCGCTTATCCTTCGCGCCACGGCCCTCGGCGTCGACTCCACCCTCGCCCAGATGAGCCGACTGCTCGAACGCGCCCGCACCACCCGGGCTCCATTGCAGCTCTTGGCCGACCGCGCCAGCGCCATCTTCGTCCCTACGGTCCTCTGTCTCGCCGCCCTCACCTTTACCGTCTGGGCCATCGTGGACAACACCGGAACCCACGGCAACGGCTTTGGCCGGGCTATCTCGCTCGCCATCTCCGTCCTGGTCATCGCCTGCCCCTGTGCCATGGGCCTCGCCGTCCCGGCCACGGTCGCGGTGGGTCTGGGCACGGCTGCCCGCGCCGGTCTGCTCTTCAAAGACGGCGAAGCGATCGAACGTCTTGCTGGCGCCCAGTTGATCGCCTTTGACAAGACCGGCACCCTTACGGAAGGCCGCCCCCGCATCCAGGCCTTCACCCGCACCGCGGCCTCGATGTACCCGGAGAGCACCCTTCTGGCCTGGGCCAATGCCGTCGAAGGGCTCTCCACGCACCCGCTGGCGACCGCCGTCTGCGCCTTCGCCAGCGCCGGGCAGCCCAAGCCCAAGCCCAAGCCCAAGCCATCCAGCATCAGCGGCGGTCAGATCCTTCCCGGCACCGGTGCCGAAGCCACGGTCGACGGCCACCATGTAGCCGTCGGCAATGCCGCACTCCTGGCAGACTCAACAAAAACTCCCGCAGGGGAAAGCCAAATCCCCGCAGCGCCCGAAGCACTCCGCCAAGCCACCCCCATGTACCTCCTCGTCGACGGCCACCACGAGGCCACCTTCTACGCGGTCGATGCCCTTCGCCCCTCGGCCGCCGGTCTGGCCCCCGCCATGGCAAAGCTGGGCCTCCGCAGCGTCCTGCTCACCGGGGATACGGCTGAAGCTGCCAGCCCCATTGCCGCCGAAGCCGGTATCACTGACATCCGCGCCAAACTTCTCCCCGAGCAGAAGGTCCTCGCCATCGAGATGCTGCAAAAAGAAGGTGCCCGCGTTGCCATGGCTGGCGACGGCCTAAACGATGCCGCCGCCCTGGCTCAGGCCGACGCCGGCATCGCCGTCGCCTCCGGCACCGACTTGGCCCGCGACGCCGGGCATGTCCTCCTTCTGCACCATGACCTCCGCCTGATCCCGCTAGCCGTCCGCCTCGCCCGCAAAACCCGGCGCCTCATGCGCCAGAACCTGGCCTGGGCCGTGGTGTACAACCTAATCGGGATCCCCATCGCTGCCGGCTTGCTGCTGCCGGCGTTCGGCATCGCCCTCAGCCCCGCGCTCGCCAGCGCCGCCATGGCGCTCAGCTCGGTCAGTGTCTTGCTAAACGCCCTCCGCCTCACCCGTCTGCCGGCCGGCTGGCGCATCCCGGCGGACACCGCCCCGTCGGGAAGGCAGCCGTTACGGTAAACTCAGGCCTGACTGCCTGAGTCGTTCGCCCGTGCGCATCTTCACCCGCTACATCCTTCGCGAGGTCATTGCCTACGCCCTCCTTGGCGGGCTTCTCTTCACGTTCGTGCTGCTCATGCGCTACCTGCTCCCGCTGCTGGAGCTGTTTGTGCGCGGCGTTGCGTCCTCCTACGATCTCCTGCGACTGCTCTCCTGGCTCTTCGCCAACTCCCTTACGCTCACGCTGCCCATGGCCGTCCTCGTCGGCATTCTTCTCGGTCTTAGCCGCCTCGCCGGGGACAGCGAGATCACGGCCATGCGGGCCAGCGGCGTCGGTGTCGTCGCTTTCTTGCGCATCGTCAGCATCCTTGCCATTTTTTGCTGGATCGGCGGCTTGGCCAATGCCCTCTACGTCGCCCCGCGCGCCTCTGCCGACCTGCTCCGCTACGAAGAAGCCAGCAAGACCTCGCAGGCTACCCTTGAGGTCCAGCCGCGTGTCTTCTACGAAGACCTGAAGAACTACGTTCTCTATGTGCAGGACGTGATGCCGGGTTCCAACGGCACGGCCCTATGGAAGAACGTTTTCCTCGCCGATCTCTCGCAGCCTGCCTCCCCCCACGTCATTACGGCGAAGGAAGCCGTCGTTCTCGGTGGCGGCGGCCAGACCCTGCATCTCGAGCTGGCCGACGGCGCCCGTCACGACATGGCCGCCAAAGACCCCGGCCAGTACGACATCTCTACCTTCAACTCCACCGATCTGCCCGTCCAAAGCGGCCAGGCCGAAGACACCCAGCACATCACCCGGCGCGACACCCCCCTGCAGGCCATGGACACTCCCGCGCTCTGGGACCGCGCCTACGGGAGGCTCGCCGATCGCCGGCACGGCCAAACCTTCCGCATCGAGTTTCAGCGCCGCCTGGCCTTTCCGACCGCCTGCCTGGTGCTCATGCTCGTCGGCGTCCCCCTCGGCCTCAGCTCTAAGCGGGGCGGCAAAGGCGCCGCCTTTGTCCTCACTTTGCTGCTGGTTTTTCTCTACTACTTCGCCTCCCTCATGGGTACGGCGCTCGCCCGCGATGGCCGCCTGCCCGCCGGCATCGGGGTCTGGGCCGCGAATCTGCTCTTTTCCCTCCTCGGAATCGTGCTGATCCAGCAGATCTCCACGGGTGGCGCCGTTTTGTCCTACATCGCCTCGCTCGGCCCCGCCCTTCGGCGCGCCTCCGCCCCCAAAGACGACAGCCCCGCCGACGTCCGCACGGGCCGCGACGCCTCGGTCACCCCGTTGCAGCGCCTTCGCCTCACCCTGCACAGCCGCTTCCCGCTCATTCTGGACGAGTACGTCATGGGCAGCTTTCTCCGCAACTTCGCCCTCGTCCTCGCCGGCATCACGATCCTGTTCCTCATCTTTACCTTCTTCGAGCTCATGGGCGATATCGTCCGCTACCGCACCCCGCTGGTCACGGTCGGCGACTACCTGCTCAACCTCATCCCCTTCGTGCTCTACACCATGACGCCGCTCTGCTCGCTCGTCGCCGTGCTCATCACCTTCGGCGCCCTCAGCCGTTCCAGCGAGCTCACCGCGATGAAGGCCACCGGCGTCAGCCTTTATCGCATCGTTACGCCCATCCTCGTCATCGCCGCAATGCTCTCCCTCGCGCTCTTCGCCTTTGACGAGTTCTATCTGCCCACCGCCAACCGCCGCCAGGAGGCCCTGCTCTCCTCCATCAAGGGCAAACCCTCGCAAACCTTTCTGCGCCCCGACCGCAAATGGATCTCCGGTCAGTCGAACGGCTCAGGCGACCCCAAACGCATCTTCTATTACCAGTTCTTCGACCCCGACCGCGACGTCTTCGCCAACCTCACCGTCTTCGAGTTCCAGCCCAAAACCTTCGCCCTCACGCGCCGAATCTACGCCGGCAGCGCTCGCTGGGATCCCGACAAAAAGAACTGGGCGCTGAGCGAAGGCTGGCAACGCACCTTCTCCGGCGAAACGGTGGATAGGTACAGCACCTTCAACACCGCATCCTTCCCTGAAATTCATGAGCAGCCCGCCTACTTCAAAAAGCAGGAGCGCCCCTCTCAGGAGATGAGCTACGACGAATTGAACCACTACATCGGCGATCTGCAGCAAAGCGGGTTTGACACCACGCGCCTGCGTGTACAACTCAACCGCAAGCTCGCCTACCCGCTGATCACGCTGGTTATGGCCATCCTGGCCGTACCCTTTGCGCTATCCACTGGCAAACGTGGCAACATCGCCGGCCTGGGTGCAGCCGTCGGCGTCGCCATCGCCTATTGGGTGGTCGCCGGCATCTTTGAAAATCTTGGCGACGTCAACTCACTTCCTGCGGCTCTCGCGGCATGGTCCCCGGACCTTCTTTTTGCCATGGCCGGCTCCTACCTCCTGCTCCGCAGCCCCACCTGAGTCCGACTTGTCCAAATCTCGCTGCCCCGGCCTACTCCGCGCGCGCCCTGGCGAGACCGAGCGCCCTCCGCATTCGCTTCTGCCGTATCGCCCCGAGCGCCTCGATCCACCCCGATCCACCCGATCGCGTTGTGTCCCACATTCGCCAACCTGTCACCCCAACCTCGTCGTGATGCACGTGATGCAGTCGTCGTGATGCACGCGATGCAATAGACTGGCTGTGAGATGACGAATGCAAACGTTCGCCTGTTCCTTCTAGCCGGCACCACGGCGGCCACTGCCTTGGCCGGCATCTTGGCCGCTGCCCAAACCGCCACCACACATCACGCGACAGCGACGCACCATACCGCAACCGCGCATCGTCCTGTCCCGAAGTCTGATTGCGTGACTGTTCCTCAGCTTTCGCCAAAGATTCCCGCGCTGCCCGCCGGCTTATCCTGTCCGAAATCCATGATCACGGTCAGTGAAAAGGTCGAGCTTTCTCCGCTGATCGGCCCCCTAATCCGTCAAGGCTTCACCAATCTCGATTCCAGCTTCACCCTCGCCTACGTGGATCAGGTTATCGGTACCGGCGCCCCCGCCCAGCCGCACATGTATTACACCGTCCGCTATACGGGCTACCTGACCGATGGGACCAAGTTTGACTCCTCCGCTGACCACCCCGGTGCCAAGCCGCTCTCCTTCCCCTACGGCGCGCACCGCGTCATTCCCGGCTGGGATCTAGGCTTCGAAGGCATGCGTCTTGGTGGAAAACGCCGCCTCTTCATCCCGCCGCAGCTTGGGTACCGCGAGCGTGGAAGCCCACCCGTGATCCCGGGCAACGCCGAGCTCATCTTTGATATGGAGCTCGTTTCCCAGAGCCCGACCGATCCGGATGCCCCGCCGACCCCGCCTCCAACTCCACCCGCAGGCCCGGGAACGCCTTCCGCGAGCCCGATCCAGGGCAACCCGCCGACCGTGAACCCAGACCCTGCTGCCCCGCCGGCTCCCTCAGCCCGTCCGCAGACCGGACCGGACGTCAAGCCGGCCCCGCCCACGCCCGGCGCTCCCTCGAGCCCCTCCACCACAACGCCCCCAACCGCGAAGCAGCCGCCCCAGGGCGCGCTCTAGCCGCAACACCGAAGCCGACGCTCACCGATGATCAAGCGCCTCAGCCCGCTCTTTCCGTACCTCCGCCGTTATTGGCGAAGCTTCGCCTGGGGCGGCCTGGCGCTGGTCATCTATAATTGCGCCAAAGCCACCATTCCCCTGCTCGTCGGCAGCACCGTCGACGATATGCGCCGAGACATCCACGCCGCCGCCGTCTGGCAGCACGCGCTCGCCATCCTGGGCATCGCCGCGCTCTCCGCCGTTTGTCTCTATCTCACGCGCCAGATCATCATCGGCGCCTCCCGCGAGATCGAGTTCGACCTCCGCAACGACCTCTTCGCCCACCTCGAACGCCAGCCGCCCGCTTTCTATCAACGCAACCGCACCGGCGACATCATGGCACGCTCCACCAATGACCTCTCGGCGGTTCGCCAGCTCCTCGGCCCGGCCATCATGTATTCGGCCAACACGATCGTCTTTACCGCCGCGGCCCTGCCGTTCATGCTCCGCATGAGTCCCCGGCTGACCCTGTTCGCCTTTCTCCCGCTTCCGCTCGCCTCCATCCTGGTCCAGTACTTCGGTGCGCGCATTCACACGCGCTTTGAACGCATTCAGGCCATGTTCTCGGACATCTCCGCCCAAGCCGAGGAGAACTTCTCCGGCGCCCGACTCATACGCGCCTTCGCCCAGGAACAGGCCCAGATCGACGCCTTCGAGACCTCCAACCGCGAGTACATTCGCCGCTCCCTCCTGCTAGCGCGCCTCATGGCCATGCTCTGGCCCACATTGGAACTCGTCCTCGGCATCTCGCTGATGATCACCCTCCTCGTCGGTGGCCACGAGGTCGTCTCTCACGCCCTCACCGTCGGCCAGTTCACCAGCTACATGGTCTACATGGTGCAGCTCACCTGGCCCATGATCGCCATCGGCTGGGTCGTCAACCTCGTCCAGCGCGGTACCGCCTCCGTCACCCGCATCGATGTCCTGCTCAAGGAAGCCCCCGCCATCGCCGACGACCCGGCCCTTCAGCCAGCGACCGTGTCCCCGGTCGAATTGTCATCTCGACCGGAGGCGGACGGCGCCATAGCGAAGAGACCTTCTTCTGCTCCCGCCCATTCACAAGCAACCCACCAACTCCACGGCGCCATAGAATTCCGCCATCTCAGCTTCGCGTATCCCACCGGCCCCGAGGTCCTCCACGACATCAGCCTGCATATCCCCGCCGGTACCTCACTTGCAGTCGTGGGGCCCACCGGCTCCGGTAAATCCACCCTGGTCTCGCTCATCCCGCGCCTGCACGACGCCGCGCCCGGCGAAGTTCTTCTCGACGGCCGCCCCATCCGCGACTACACGCTCGCCCAGCTCCGTGCCGCCATCGGCTTCGTCCCGCAGGAGACCTTTCTGTTCTCCACTACGGTCCGCGACAACATCGCCTTTGGCGAGCCCGACGCAACTGCCGACCAGGTTCTCGCTGCGGCCCAGACCGCCCACATAGGCCGGGAAATTCAAGAGTTTCCCCTGGGTTTCGATACCGTCGTCGGCGAACGCGGCCTCACCCTCTCCGGCGGCCAGAAGCAGCGTTCCGCCATTGCCAGAGCCCTGCTCCGTCAGCCCCGCATCCTGATTCTCGACGATGCCCTCGCCTCTGTGGACACCTACACGGAAGAGCAGATCCTCGCCGGCCTGCGCCAGGCCATGCACGGCCGCACCACGCTGCTCATCGCGCACCGCGCCTCCACTGCCCGCAACGCCGACCGCATCGCCGTCCTCAACGGCGGACGCATCACTGAAATTGGTACTCACGACGAACTCGTGGCACGGGGCGGCTACTACGCCGAGCTGGTCGAAAAACAAAGCCTCGAAGAAGAGATCCTCGAGGCAGTGTAAATACGTTGTAAGTTGTAGGTTCCAAGTTGGCCGTCATCCTGAGCATAGTGAAGGAGCTCTGTATTCTTCTCGCGGCTCCTCTGCACCTACAGGAGAGTACTGCGGAACTCAGCACCCGTCCAAAGCTACATTTCACCTACAACCTACAACTTAGAACCTACAACCTAGAACTTACAACTTACAACTTACAACTTACAACTTACAACCTACAACCTACAACTCGTCTTTCCCCTTCCCCATCACCTTCACAATCACCCGCTTTGACCGCTGCCCATCGAATTCTGCATAAAACACTCTCTGCCATGTCCCCAGATCCAGCCTGCCGCGCGTGACCGGCAGCGTCGTCTCGTGGTGTAGCAGCAGGGCCTTAAGGTGCGCATCGGCGTTGTCCTCGCCGGTCTGGTGGTGCTTGTATCCCGGCCACCGCGGCGCTAGCTTCTCCAGCCAAACGCTGATGTCCTCGATTAGGCCGCTTTCGTGGTCATTCACATAAATTGCCGCGGTGATGTGCATGGGAGAGACGAAACATAACCCATCATCCACACCCGATTGGCGCACGATCGCCTCCACCTGGTCGGTGATGTGCACCATCTCGTACTGCTTGCGCGTGTTGAACGTCAGGTACTCGGTATGAACCTTCATGGCTTCATGCTAAGCGACAGGGTCGCGCCGCGGGTATCTCCATCTCCTGGGTGAAATCCGCGTCTAATCGTTTGGTGGAGCAGAACGCTCCCGGAGGTTCAGGCATAATGAACAGCAAATTGACATTCGGAGCGTTGGCTCTCGCGCTCGCCGTTCCGGCCATCCAGGCCCAGCACGTGCAGACCGACTATGACCACAAAGCTCCCTTGACCGATTACCACACCTTCTCGATCGCCAAGATCCAGACGGTGAACCCGCTCGATCAGGATGTCCTGCGCAGCGAAATCCGCAAGGATCTGCAGTTTCATCATCTGCAGGAGGTGCCGCAGGGTGGCGACGTCGTCATCACTGCCATCGGCGCCCAAAAGGAAGCGACGCAGTACCAGAGCTTCTATAACGGCCTTGGACCCGGCTTCGGTTGGGGCGGCTTTGGCGGTGGCTGGGGCGGCGGTTTCGGCGGTGGCGGCTTCGGTGACAACACCACCACCGTGCGCCAGATCCCCATCGGCACCCTGGTCGTCGACATGTACGACTCGCACACCCACAACCTAGTCTGGCGCGGAACCTCGCACGAGACGGACTCGGACAACATGAACAAGAACTCCGGCAAGCTGCAGAAGGCCATTGACGAAATGTTCTACAAGTTCCCGCCCAAGCACGCCATGTAATGCCGCCGACACGGCAGCAAAGGAGGGTGAGGTGGGCATAGTCCCGCTTCACCCTTTACCATCGGGGGTAATGAACTCTCAAGGAAAGCGCGCCCTGGTCACCGGCGGCGCGGGCCTGATCGGCTCCCACATCGTCGATCTCCTGATCGCGAACGGCTACACAGTCCGTATCCTCGACAATCTCGAGCCCAACACCCACAAACAGGGCAAACCCGCCTGGGTGAACCCGCGGGCCGAGTTCCGCCTCGGCGAGGTGCAGGACTACGCCACCATGAAGTCCGCGCTGGAAGACATCGACGTCGTCTTTCACGAGGCGGCCTACGGCGGCTACATGCCCGAAATCTCCAAATACGTCCTGGTCAACAGTTTCGGCACAGCGCAGCTGCTCGAAATCATCCGCGACCACAAGCTGCCCATCAAAAAGGTCGTTGTCGCCAGCTCCCAGGCCGTGTACTCCGAAGGCGCCGCGCTCTGCCCTGAACACGGCCACGTCGTCCCGCTGATCCGCCCGGTAGAGCAGCTCCGCGCCGGCGACTTCGCCGTCCACTGCCCCGTTGTGCTGCCCGACGGCAAAGTCTGCGGCAAGTCCACAGTTTCCACTCCCACCCCCGAAGCCACCCCGGGCGGCGGCGAAACCGTCTACGCCCTCACCAAGGTCGACCAGGAAAAGCTCGTGCTCCTCTGGGGCAAACAGACCGGCATCCCCACCGTCGCGCTGCGCTACAGCTGTACGTACGGTCCCCGGCAATCCCTTTTCAACCCCTACACCGGCGTCATCGCCATCTTCTGCACCCGTCTGCTTACCAATCAGCAGCCGGTCATGTATGAGGATGGCGGCCAGACCCGCGATCTCTGCTTCGTCGAAGACATCGCCCGCGCCAACCTGCTCGTCATGGAGTCCGACAAGCTCGACGGCCTCCCGGTCAACGTCGGCTCCGGCCGCGCCACCAGCGTCCGCGACCTCGCCAACATCATCGCCGGCCAGCTCGGCATCGACCTGACCCCGCTGGCCCGCGGCGAGTTCCGCCCCGGCGAGATCCGCTCCCTCATCTCCGACATCAGCCGCATCCAGACCGTCGGTTACGCTCCCTCCGTCACCATCGAGGAAGGCATAGGCCGCTACCTTGAATGGATCAAAACCCAGGGCACGGTGAAAGATTACTTCGGCGACGCCGAAGCCGGCCTCCGGGCCAAGGGCATCGTCCAAAGCATCACAAAGTAATTGCACACGCGTGACTCTCCTTCTGCTTTGTCATTCCCAAGGGGAACCTCGTTTTCTGCATGGGTGCCCATCTTCGCGACAGCTTCATCGTCGCGAACGTGGGCTCGTGCCACTAAACTGCCTCCATGCGCCTCCTTCTCCTCTCGGCCATGCTCGCCTTCGTTGCAGCCCCGACCCAGGCCCAGTGGCAGCTCCAAAATGCCAACACCACCGCCGATCTCCGCGGCATCGACTCCCTCGGCGACGGCGTAGCCTGGGCCTCCGGCTCACAAGGCACAGTCCTCCGCACCGAAGACATGGGCAAGACCTGGCAACACTGCGCCACTCCGCCCGACGCCGCAAAACTGGACTTCCGCGGCATCCAGGCCTTCGACAAGGACACCGCCCTCGTCATGTCCAGCGGCAAAGGCGACCTCTCCCGCCTTTACAGGACCACCGACGCCTGCAAGACGTGGACGCTGGTGTTCTCTGACCCGGACGACACCGGCTTCTTCGACGCGATTCGCCGCGTCACCGACAAGCAGCTCTTCGTTCTGGGCGACCCCGTCAATGGCAAGTTCAGCATGTTTACCTCACGCGACGCCGGCATCACCTGGTACATCGCGGACGATCCCGGCCTGGACGCTCCGGCGGGCGCCGGAGCCTTTGCCGCCAGCAACTCGTCTTTCCTCAGCTTTGGAACCAACCTCGTCTTCGGATCGGGTGGTCCACAGGCTGCGGCGTACCGCATGAAGCCCCAGTGCGACGCAAAAACCGGTGCCTGCAATCTCTCCTGGCAGGCTTTCCCAACGCCTCTGGCCCACGGCGCTGCCGCTTCAGGCGTCTTTTCCCTGGCCGGTCACCTCGCGGCCGATGCTAGCGGAAGAACATCCGCCGTGATCGTTGCAGTTGGCGGAAACTACGAAAAGCCAATTGACCCCACTGGCACCGCGGCCTTCAGCACCGACGGCGGCGCTGACTGGACTGCCTCAACAATCCCACCCGGCGGCTATCGCAGCGCCGTAGCCTACGATCCAAAGACCAACACCTGGATCACCGTAGGCCCGAACGGCACCGACCTCTCCACCGACGACGGCCGCAATTGGCGCCCCTTAAAACCCGATTCCGCCGCCAACGACAGCCCCGACGCCGACCAGCACTGGAACGCCCTCTCGCTTCCCTTCGTGGTCGGCCCGCATGGCCGCATCGGCCTGCTCCGCCCCGATGCCCTCGCCTCGGCAAAATCCACCGCCGCTCGCTAAACCGAACACCCTCACCTGAAACGGCAGAGCCACGCGAAACGCCAGCCCGGCTCCGAACATCTATCGCCTATGACCACGCCAGTTCACCCCCAGGCCCGCGTCGGGCACGTCCATCTTCGCGTGGCCGATCTCGAGCGTGCCTTGGCCTTCTACCACGGCGTCCTCGGCTTTGAGGTCACCCTGCGCGTCGGCAACTCGGCCGCGTTTCTCTCTGCGGGTGGCTACCACCATCACATCGGCCTGAACACCTGGGAAAGCCTCGGCGGCTCGCCACCGCCGCCCGGTTCCACGGGCCTCTACCACCTGGCGCTGCTCTATCCCACCCGCGCCGCACTCGCCGACGCCCTGCAGCGGCTCCTGCGCGCGAACATCTCGCTCGACGGAGCTGCCGACCACGGCGTCAGCGAAGCTCTCTACCTTCACGATCCCGACGGCAACGGCGTCGAGCTCTACTGGGACCGCCCCGAAACTGATTGGCCGCGCAAAACAAACGGCGAACTCACCATGTACACGCGCCCACTTGATCTCCACGCCCTGCTTGCGACACTCCCTCGCGGCTGACGCCGGGCGGAGACAGGCACCTCCCTCTGGAGGGGAAGGTTAATTACGAATCAGCTTTTCCCTCCGAATCGCCTTGCCGCAGATTGGCGCCAAACCCAGGATAGTGCGGCAACCTTTGTGCCGTCTCCTCGGGTGAGAGCATGATGATTCCGTTCGCAACGCCCATGTTCATCGCGTGTTCCGGATCGTCCCCGACATAGGTCATGGTGTCCTTTGGAAGTTCCATACTCTTCGCCGGCTCGGACATCTGCTCGAAGTAGATGTCCATCCCGACCGCATGCTCACCGTCGGCCTGTGCGATGAGTAGTACCTGTAGCGTTGGGGAGCGGTAGTACACGCCATGGGCGACACCCCGGGGCAGAAACACGGACTCCCCCGCGCGCACCATGACGCTTTTCTCCTGACCCTCCCAGAAAAACTCCAGCAGACCCTCCACCACGTACCAGGTTTCGTTCTCCCATTGGTGATAGTGCGGAGGCGGCTCATTGCCGACCTTGGCTGAATCCTTAACCAGAGCGTACCTGCCATTGGTTTCGCTGCTCTTCACGAGAAACGTGATGAGGTTGCCCATGTAAAACCTAGAGGTTTCGAGCACCGATTCTCGTGCAAAAGGCGAGAGTGCCGAGATCGAAGGATTTTGCATGTTTGCCGTCTCTTTCTGCGTAAGTGCTTTAAGAAAAGCTTTTTAGAGGTTCCCTGCTAGGTATACGTTGCATGAGGTCATGGCTGAGAGCAAGGGAATTGAAAGCCTCAGAGGCTACAGCGTACCTTGAATCATGCAGATCTACGCGGCCACCTCCAACCCCGGCAAGCTCCGCGACTTCGCCCAAAGCGCCGCCTCCGAAGGTATCCAAATCCTCCCGTTGCCGGGCCTCGCCGCCATGCCGGAACCGGTCGAAGACGCCCCCGACTTCGCCGGCAACGCCGCCCTGAAGGCCATCGCCTACTCCCGCCTCGCGCCCGGCCTGCTGGTCCTCGCCGACGACTCCGGCCTCGAGGTCGACGCCCTCAACGGTCGGCCCGGCGTCCGTTCCGCCCGCTTCGCCGACGACCTCGGCTTCGAGCTTGGCCGTGGTCTCACCAAAGACGAGCGCAACAATCGCTGCCTCGTCTCCCTCCTCCGGAAGACCGACGCCGGCCGCCAAGCCCGCTTCATCTGCGAACTCGCCCTGGCCCAGGATGGGATCGTCCTGCAGCGCGCCACAGGCACGGTGGAAGGTGAAATCCTCGACACCCCCCGTGGCTCCTATGGCTTCGGCTACGATCCCCTGTTCTTCATCCCCTCCGCCGGGCAAACCATGGCCGAACTCGACCCCGCAGCCAAGTGGGCCGGCAGCCACCGTGGCCACGCCTTCCGGACCCTTTTGATCACATTGCGTAACCAGGCCTTCCTGCCGCCTGCATTTCGCACAACTTGAGCGGTAAGCGAACGTATAGCCCGTTGGTTGCTTGACGCCCTTTTTTTGCAGCTAAATAATTGAGTTTGCCCTGAGTGTGTAGCGCTTCGCTCGCCCGTCCACGGTGCAACTGACGTAAGGAGTTCCCCCGATGGCCGCAGCCGCTCCCATGGCACCCCCTGACAACGCCCAGGCCGGTGGTTCCGCCTCCGGCGGCCACGAACGCCGAAGCGCCCGCGGCCAGAAATCGGTCCAACCTCTCCGCGCCGGCGAGGGCCACAGCTACCTGTGGCGCCGGCTCCATTCCCTCTCCGGCATCATTCCCATCGGCGCCTTTCTGGTCGAGCACATCGTCTCCAACTTCGAAACCTGGAACGGCCCCCTAGCCTACGCGCAGCAGGTCAAATTCCTCAACGGCCTTCCGCTGGTCCGCATCCTCGAGTGGACGCTCATCTTCATCCCGCTCGCCTTCCACGCCGGTTACGGCGTCTGGATCACCTTCCGCGGCCGCGTCAACGTCAACGTCTATCCCTGGGCCGGTAACTGGGCCTACATCACGCAGCGCGTCACCGGCATCATCGCGCTCGCCTACATCATCCAGCACGTCATCCGGCAGCGCTTCCTCGGCACCTCACTCCCCGAACACCCCGGCGCGGCCTTCGCCAAGGTCCAGCACGAGCTCTCCAACCCGTGGATGTTCGCCGTCTACGCCATCGCCATGCTCGCGACGTGCTGGCATTTCGCGTACGGCGGCTGGCTCTTCTGCGCCAAGTGGGGCATCACGCCCGGCGTGGGCGCCCGCCGCAAGAGCGGCTACGTCTGGGGTGCCCTCGGTGTCGCACTTTGCGTCCTCGGCTTCATCAGCATGTACGCCGTAGTCTGGAAGTACCCCAATGCCCCCGCCGACGTCATGGCCGCGCAGCCTGCCGGGGTCGTCCTCCCTGCGCCATCCACACCGGCACCAGGCACCACACATCCAACGCAGCCGGGTAAGGTTCAGTGACAGTCACCATGATCATTGTCGGCTGTATCGTTGCCGCAACGGGGGTTGTCCGCGGCAACATGGCTGCGAACCGGATATGGGACGAAATGACTCAAAGAGCCAAGGCTCAAGGCAGTATGTTCTCGACCGGTGAGGAAATTGGCTCTGGCAGTATCCAGGGAAAACGCTGGGACGCCCTCCGAAAATACCGCGCCGAGCAGCCGCATGGGAGTGAGCTACTGTCGGTGAGATTCGGCCGGATCTTAAGTCTGGTGGGCATGCTCGTGATTCTTGTTGGCTTTTTCGTTTAGGGACAGTAAAGGACCAAGCAATGGCAGTAGCAACCACACCCCGCATCATCGTCGTAGGCGGCGGCCTCGCAGGCCTCTCCTCCGTCATCAAGATCGCCGAAGCCGGCGGCAAGGTCGACCTCTTCTCCATCGTCCCGGTCAAGCGCTCGCACTCGGTCTGCGCCCAGGGCGGCATCAACGCCGCTAAAAACACCAAGGGCGAAGGCGACACCGTCTTAAAGCACTTCGACGACACGGTCTACGGTGGCGACTTCCTCGCCAACCAGACCCCCGTTAAGAACATGACCGCCCAGGGCCCCGCCATCGTCGATCTGCTCGACCGCATGGGCGTTCCCTTCAACCGCACCCCCGAAGGCCTGTTAGACTTCCGACGCTTCGGCGGGACGTTATATCACCGTACGGCGTTCGCGGGAGCAACAACAGGCCAACAGCTGCTCTATGCGCTCGACGAGCAGGTGCGCCGCTTCGAATCCGAAGGCAAGGTGCAGAAGTACGAGGGTTGGGAGTTCCTCTCCTCCGTCCTCGACGACGCCGGCGTCTGCCGCGGCATCTGCGCCATGGATCTCCGCTCCATGGAAGTCCGCACCTTCCCCGCCAACGCCATCATTCTCTGCACCGGCGGCAACGGCGCGCTCTTCGGCAAATCCACCAACTCCGTCGTCTGCACCGGCTCCGCGCAATCCGCCGTCTACCAGCAGGGCGCGGCCTACGCCAACGGCGAATTCATCCAGGTGCACCCCACCGCCATCCCCGGCGAAGATAAGCTCCGCCTCATGTCGGAATCCGCCCGCGGCGAAGGCGGCCGCGTCTGGGTCCCTCGTAAGCCCAGCGACCCACGCCCTGCCAAGACCATCCCCGAGGCCGACCGTTTCTACTTCCTCGAGGAGTGGTACCCCAAGTACGGCAACCTCGTGCCCCGCGATATCGCCACGCGAGCGATTCATCGCATCGTCTACCAGGAAAATCTCGGCATCGACGGCCAGCCCATGGTCTACCTCGACGTCACGCACATCGACAAGGAAACCCTCAACCGCAAAATCGAGGGCATTCTCGAGATCTACGAGAAGTTCGTCGGCGACGATCCGCGCGAAGTCCCCATGAAGATCTTCCCCGGCGTCCACTACACCATGGGCGGTCTCTGGGTAGACTTCCACCAGATGACCAACATCCCCGGCATCTTCGCCGCCGGTGAGGCCGACTACTCGATCCACGGCGCCAACCGCCTCGGTGCCAACTCCCTGCTTAGCTGCATCTATGGCGGCTTCGTCGCCGGCCCCTGCGCGCTCGAATACGCGAAAAACCTCCCCACCCAGGTCGGCGACGGTGGTCATGCTGCCGAAAAGCAGCGTCAGCGCGAATACAACGACGTCCTGCTCCATAACCAGGGCACGGAAAACCCCTTCCGCCTCTGGCGCGAGCTCGGCGAAACCATGACCCGCCACGCCACCATCATCCGCTACAACAGCGGCCTGGCAGAGGCTGACGCCAAGATCGTCGAGCTGCTCGACCGCTTCCGCAACATCAACCTCTCCGACAAGAGCCAGTGGGCCAATACCAGCTTCGCCTTCGCCCGCCAGCTCTGGAACATGCTCCACCTCAGCCGCGTCGTGGTGCAGGGTGCGGCCGCCCGCGACGAGAGCCGCGGCGCGCACTACAAGCCCGACTTCCCCGAGCGCAACGACGAGCAGTTCCTCAAAACCACCAAAGTCTTTTTCGAAGACGACGCCCCCAAGATCACCTGGGAAGAAGTCGATACCCAGCACATCACTCCCCGCGCAAGGAGATATGACGCCGCCGCCTAGGAGGAGCTATCTCCGACACGGTTCGCCGTCATCACACACATTATGAGCCCCGAAACGTTAACGCACATCGTGTACGTCATTCTGGTCGTCTCCTTTGTCTCGGTTATGAGCTACATGGTTGTCTACAACATGCGTGCCAAAGCTCGCCAGAAAGCTCTCGCGCCCAAGGGCCAGCCCTTCCGCAGCCATGAAGCGGGCATCATGGCGGCACAGCTTGCGTCCAAGCCGGGACGCCGCCAGGAGTAGCAAGCCCGGCGCAAGAAGGTGTTTCGTGACCGCAGGACACGTCAGCATGACCGCTTTGACCCTTATGCTTGTCGTGGGCGCGGGAGTTTTATACGGCGCATTTGTGCTGTACGGCGCTTGGATCGACGGCCGTCGCCAGGACGTCCGAGATCAAGGTCTGCATCCGGTAACGGAGGCCACGGGCGCGGTGCACGCCCTCGAAGAGGAGAAGCGAAATGGCAGCAACGGTAGTTGAAATGCAGTCCCCACAAGCTCCACCGCGCGTCGCCGAGGTTACCTCTCCACATCACCCGGCTTCGGCGCGCACCTTTACTGTCAAGGTTCAGCGCCAAGCTACGCCCGATGCCGAAGTGCGCACCGAAACCTTCGCAATCCCTTACCGCAAGGGCATGAACATCACCTCCGTGCTCGGTGAGATCGCGCTCAACCCCACCACCACGGACGGCGCCGAATCCACCGCCATAGCCTACGACGCCAACTGCCTCGAAGAGATCTGCGGCTCCTGCGCCATGCGCATCAACGGCAAGGCCATGATGGCGTGCTCCGCCCTGGTCGACAAACTGCTCGGCCCCGACGACACCATCACCCTTGCCCCGCTCTCCAAGTTCCCCGTCGTCCGCGATCTCGCCGTCGACCGCTCCGTCCTCTTCGAAAACCTCAAGCGCGTCAAGGCCTGGGTGCCCATCGACGGCTCCTACGATCTAGGCCCCGCTCCACGTCAGGCTCCGCAAATCCAGGAGCAGCGCTACCCGCTCTCCAACTGCATCTCCTGCACCATCTGCATGGAGGTCTGCCCGCAGTTCAATGACGCCACCGGCTTCGTCGGTGCCGCCACCATCGCGCAAGCCAAGCTCTTCAACATGGACCCGGCCGGCTCCGTCCTCTCCGCCGAGCGCCTTCGGGCCCTCGCCGGCGACGGCGGTGTGCAAGAGTGCTCCTTCGCCCAGAACTGCGTCCAGGCCTGCCCCAAGCAACTCCCCCTCACCGAGGCCATCTCAGACATGGGGCGCGACGTCTTCGTGCAGCAAGTGAAAGATTTCTTCCGTCGCTAATCTGCAAGATCGACGTAATGCGAAATCGACGTAAGAGGCTAGTTGGAGATCACTCCAACTAGCCTCTTACGCTCAAGCGTCGCAGCCTAATCGCCCTTACCTTCCTTATACATATTGGCGATCTGATCCTTGTACTTATCGACGATGACGCGCCGCTTCAGTTTTAGACTCGGCGTCAACTCACCCTCCTCGACGCTCCAGGCATCTGGCACCACGGTCACCTTCTTGATGGTTTCGTAGTGCGCCAATCCGCTGTTTACCTTCTGAATCATGCCCTCGTACAGTTTCTGTACCTTGGGGTCGCTGGCCAATTTAGCGTGATCGCTCGCGTTGACACCGTTCTGCTTCGCCCAATCTTCCAGGGCCTTGAAGTTTGGTGAGATCAGCACGCTCACGAATTTCTTGTTGTCCCCGATTAACGCAGCCTGCTCCACCAGGCCATCCGACTTGAGCTTGCTTTCGATCGGTTGCGGCGCGATGTACTTGCCGCCCGAGGTTTTCATCAGCTCTTTCTTTCGATCCGTAATCGCCAGAAATCCATCATCAAATTTGCCGATATCGCCGGTCTTAAACCAGCCATCCTCGGTGTACTCCTTCTTCGTCGCCTCCTCATTCTGCCAGTAGCCCTTGAAGACCGAGCTGCCGCGTACCTCCAGCTCGCCATCGCCGGCCAGCCGCGCCTCCATATTCGGGATCACCTTCCCGACCGTGTTCGCGCGGTAATCCCTGAACGTACTGCGCGCAATTACCGGCGAGGTCTCCGTCATGCCATACCCCTCGATGATCCGGATTCCCACACTCAGAAACCAGTCTGTTGTTTCCTTGCCCAGCGGAGCGCCGCCAGACACATACAGCTTTACGTTGCCACCGAACGCCGCGCGTACTTTGGAATACACCAGGTTGTCCGCAAGGGTCCACGTCAATGAAGACGGCTTCTTACCTGCCGCGATCGTGTCCTTGTACTTTGCCCCAGTGCCCAACGCCCAGCGCAACACCTTCTGCTGAAAACCTTTTGCTCTGCCTTCTACGGCCTGCCGAACCTTCTCGAATACACGCGGCACCGCCAGAAAGATCGTCGGCTTCACCGCCGCCATCGCCTTGGGTAGATCGTCGAACTTCGGGAGATACGAGATCGTCGATCCATGCGCAAACATCGCGTAGTCCAGATGCCGCGCCAGCGCATGGCTCAGCGGCAGGAACGAAAGTGAGCTGTCGCCCTTGACGATGTGCAGGTCATCGGTCGAGTGAAGCAAGTTCGACGCCATATTCTCATGCGTTAAGACCACGCCCTTCGGGTCGCCCGTCGTTCCCGACGTGTAGATGATCGAAGCCAAATCCTCCGGCTTCACCGCCTTCAACATCGCGTCGAACTTCGGATCGCGGTTTTCCAGCTCCGGAGCTCGCTTGAGGAGCTCTGACAGATTTTCCGCATTCTCGAACTGGCCGTCATCCCAGACCACCACATGCTCAATGGAGGTGAGATCGCCCGCCTTGGTGAGCTTCTCATACTGATCCTTGCTCGAAAGAAAGATCACCTTTGCCCCGGAGTTATTCAGGATGTAGCCCATCTGCTCCGGCGTCAGCGTCTGGTACAGCGGTACATCCGCCGCTCCGACGGCCAGCACGGCGAAGTCAATTACCGGCCATTCCCAGCGGTTCTCTCCCACCAGCGCCACACGGTCGCCCTTACCCACACCCCAGCTCTGGAGCTTTTCCGCTACCGCGCGCACGCGGCCATACATCTGCTTGGCGGTGATGGGCTTCCATTCGCCCCCGGTCTTCCACTGGGCGACGGTCTCGTCTCCGCGCGCAGCCACAACTTCAAACACATCGTTCAGGGTCGAGAGTTCTAACATGCGTACCTGCTCCTTCGTACCGATAGCCCTTATTCGTATTCGTTGGATGCACACTGAAGCCCCGGGCTCAACGCCCACGGCATGGCTTAACTAACAATGCGCTTCGAAAACGGTGGGGGGCATTTGCTGCCCGCTCTACTGGCCCGTTCCGGCGCTCGATCCCGCCTTTGCCGAAGCCACTCGCGGGTAGTACCCCGCCCGCGTCCGTACCTGCAGCCTGCCGAATCCTTTCTCCTTGGCTTCGACGTGGATCTGCCGGTAGCCGCCGATCGAGGGCGACTTCGTGCTGCGGTAGTCGATCGTGTACTGCTGGCGAATGTCCTGCGCCACCTCCCGGGCGATCCCGTCCACGTCTTTCAATGCGTGCGGGAAGTAGGCCTGCCCGCCGGTCTGCTCGGAAAGCTCGCTCAGCACCTCACGCGAGTGCCGCGACTCACTCCGGCTCACATCCTCGCCGAACAACAGGCCGACACAGTACACCGCCGGTCCATCCAGCTCCTGCACCCGCCGGATCGCCTGCTCCAGGCTTGCACTCGAGGCATTGTCGTCACCGTCCGTCACAATCAGCAGCACCTGCTTAGAGCGCTTGCTGTTTTTCGCGAGGTAATCCGCCGAGGCTATGACCGCGTCATACAGCGCCGTTCCGCCGCTGGACTTGACGTAGCTGAGCCCCTGCTGCAACTTGTCGATGCTGTTGGTGAAATCCTGGTCGATGTACGCCTCTGAGCTGAAATCCACTAGAAACGCCTCGTCCTGCGGGTTCGATAGCCGCACCAGATCCAGCGAAGCCGCATCCACCGCGGCACGTTTGTCGTACATCGAACCGGAGCTGTCAATCAGAATGCCGAGCGACACCGGCACATCCTCATGACGGAAACCGATGATCGTCTGCGGCGTTCCATCCTCATAGACGTGAAACGCCGATTGGGTCAGGTTATCGATATTTCTTCCGGAGCCATCCACAACAGATGCGTTCAATCGCACCTCATAGGCTTCGGTTTGGAGCGTGTATCGTCCATTCCGCTCCGTCACCACACCCGCTGGGGCATTTTGCCCGGCGGTTCCGGCCCCTGCTCCCGTCGGGGACCCGGGGGGCAAGGTCTGCTCCGGGGCGGGCACCGGATCGCTGTCCACCGCAGGGGGAACCTGCGGATTCGTGGTCGGGGCGGGTGCACCCTGCTGGGGAACGCTCTGTCCCCACGTAAACGGCGAAACCAATGCAAGAAACATCACGGCCTGTAGAGCCCGGGTCGATCCTGCCTTACTGCGACGGCGCATAGTAGCCCTCGCGGTTGTGCACCGTAAGATCCGGCAGACCCGGCGGCGGCAACAAGCGCACATTCAATTTACGATAAACGCCGTTGTGCCGGCGGTCCGTCGGGGTGTACCCGAGCACATACTCATTCCGCAACTCTTCACTGATACGCTCGGCGATGTCGCTCAGATCCTGCACATCGCGCACCTGAAAGAGCCGGCCACCCGTGGCCTCCGACAGCTCATGCAGCAGCTGCGGTCCATTCTGTTCCTCTACCGTCGGCGCATAGGTGTCGAAGATGCCGATCGAGTAAATCTGCACCTCGCTCTCGCGAACAATCCTGTTCAGTTCACCCTCGGTATAGCGGCTGCGGTTATCGCCGCCATCTGACACCACAAGCAAGGCCTTGCGGGTGTACTTCGCATCTCGCAGCTTGTTCACGCCTAAATAAACCGCGTCGATCAATGCGGTCCGGTTTTCCGGCCGCAGCATCACCATGCGCGCCTCCACGTCCTCCACGTCCGACGTGTAATCCACCAGTACGGCGGGCCGGTCATTGAACCCGACGACAAAAAATTCATCCAAAGGATTCGAGGTGCGCAGAAACTCGCTCAGGGCCTTGCGCGCCCGCACAAACTTGCTCTGCATGCTCCCGCTCAGGTCGAACACGATCCCGATCGATAACGGCGCATCCTCCGTCGCAAAACTCTTGATTGTCTGCGGCACGTTACTGTCAAAAAGCGCGAAATTCTGCCGTTCCAGCCCCGTAACCAGCCGGTTCTGCGGATCGGTCACGGTGAGCGGCACCAGCACCAGGTCCGCATTCACCAACAGCGACGAGTGCCCATTCGAAGTCGCCTTCACTGCTACATTGGCACTCCCGGACACCACGGGTTGAGGATTTTTGGGGGCGGGCGCAGGCGCGGGAGTCGCGGTGTGCACCGCATCCAGCGGGCTCTCCTGCGAGCGGAGCGCGCCCCCCGGACAGAGCAGAAGTGCGAGACAGGCCATCAGCGGCCAGAAAGGGCCGAGGCCTGCGACAGCAAACCTCCCGTTCTCCCATCTCCGACGACTCATCGCACTGCTCCCCACGGACATCCCTCGCGTCGTTCCTTTCGCGTGCGGCTAGACTATCTCACGCGGTCTTCGCCGTCTATTCCCCGAAGCTTTCGCTTTTGCTCCCCCACATACGGCCTCTGCCGCGTTCAATCCGTCTCACTTCTCGCATGGCAGATGTCCTCCGTCGCTGTTTTATCCTTCTCTGCTTCGCTGCGGCCGCCATGGCGGCGCTGCTCGGCTTTTCGCCGGCCGCCGGACATGACCAGCTCTGGTTCCTGCTGATGGCCTCTCGCTGGCTGCACGGCGCGACCCTCTACGGTCCCGAGATCTTTGACTCCAACCCGCCACTCATAGTCTGGTTGTCGGCCATTTGCATAAAAGCAGCAGCGCTGTCCCATATTGAGACAACACTTGCCGCAAAATCCCTGGTTCTAGCCCTCGGCATCCTCATCGCCTGGTTCAGCCTTCACCTGCTACGCCAGGTTCGGCGGCCTCTGTTAGCGGGCGAACCAGCCGCCCTCCTCTTCGCCTTCCTCGTGCTCTTTTTCGTTCTTCCGGCTCGCGACCTCGGCCGACGGGATGCCCTTGCCGTGCTCCGCGCTCACCTCTCCGGATCCCGCCTTCTTTCAGGCACTGGCGCCCGGTACCGCCGTCGCCATCCTCACCACCTCTGTCGACGAAGCCATGATGCCGGTCGAGCAGTTCCACCTCCGCTGGGCACAGCGCACCAGTAATCTCTGGCTCCTGCCGGCCATCCTCTTCAGCGAGGCACCCACGCCAGGCCAGCAGCCGAAGCGCCAGCTCTCCCCTGCGGCTATCGTCCAGCTCGACAACCTCCAGCATCGCTGGATGGTCGAAGATCTGATCCGCTGGCAACCGTCCCTGGTCCTCATCGAACGTTGCCAGGATCCAGCGGTCGAATGCCAAATTCTCGAATCCCGTCACGACAACCTACTCGCCTGGTCTGAGCGCGATCCCGCCTTCCGCACCCTCTGGAGCCGGTACCGCCTCACCGCACATCACGGCCGCTTCGATGCCTACACGCGCCAGCCTTGAAAACAAGCGGCGAAATTGAGCCGCAACACCGAGCGCCCACCGCCCACCTTTGTGCCGTCGCAGCCGCTGCGAATGCAGCCGCTCACACCGCCGCTCACCTCCGTACAATAATCACAATGGCCCGCCTGTATCCGTTCCGCGCTCTTCGCTACAACATCGACCTCGTCAATATGGCCGACGTCGTCACCCAGCCCTACGACAAGATCACCCCCGCCATGCAGGATCGGTACTACGCGAAGAGCCCGTATAACCTGATACGGATCGTCCTCGGCAAGCGCGAACCCGGCGACACGGACACCGACAGCGTCTACACTCGCGCCGCCGCCGACCTCCGCGCCTGGCGCGCCGAAGGCATCCTGCAGCAGGAGACCGAGCCGGCCCTCTACGGCTACTCCCAGACCTACACCGTACCCGGAACAGGCGCCGCGGCCGGAACAGACCCGGTCGTCCAGGAACGCCGCGGCTTCATCGCCCTCGGCCAGCTCTACGACTACGCCGAGCAGGTCGTCTTCCGCCACGAGCAGACCTTCCCCAAACACAAGTCCGACCGCCTCGCCCTCTTCAAAGCCCTGCGCGCCTACCCCGAGCAGATCTACATGCTCTACTCCGACCCCACCTTCACCGCCGAACAGCTGATCTTTCAGAATCCCGCGGCACCGGCCCCCAGCGCCCAGCCGCGTCCGGCCGACCTCGAAATTACCGACGAATACGGCGTAACCCATCGCCTCTGGAAGCTCGCCGACCCCTCTCGCATCCGGGAGGTCCTCGCCGCCATGCGGGACAAGCAGCTCATCATCGCCGACGGCCATCATCGCTACGAAACCTCCGTCGCCTACAGGCACGAGCGCGCCGCCGAGTTGGGCCTTTCCGATCCTTCAAGTGAGGTCGAACCACCTTCACACCTGTCATCCCCTAGCGCAGCGGAGGGATCTGCTTCTTCCGGCCCGGACGCCACCCTCCCCACCCCGGCCTTCCCCGAAGCCGCCATGATGATGACCTTCGTCAACATGGACGCCCCCGGCATCACCATCCTGCCCACCCATCGCGTCGTCTTCGGCCTTCCCCACTTCAACGGCCGCACCTTCGCGGAGGCCGCCGAGCGCCTCTTTAGCGTCGAAGAGCTCCCCAACACTCCCGACGGCCATTTCCTCGGCGCTCCCAACCTCCTCAAACGCCTTCACGACGCCCCCGGCACCGCCTTCATCGCCGCCACCCGCGACGGCGACTACCTGCTCACCCCCAAACCCGAAGTCGCCGCCGCAGCCCTTGCCAGCTCCAGCCCCCGCCAGGCCCGGCTCGACGTCGTCCAGCTCCACAAACTCGTCCTTCACGAGCTCCTCGGCCTCGACGAAGAGGCCGTCCGCGCCGGCGAAAACGTGCGCTACCTCCGCGAGGCCACTGAAGCCCTCCAACAGGTAGGCAGCGGCAACGCCGACGTCGCCTTCCTCATCAAGCCCGTCACCCTCGCCCAGATGAAGGACATCTCGCTCCGCCTCGAAGTCATGCCCCAGAAATCGACCGACTTCTACCCCAAACTGCTAAGTGGTCTGGCGATGTATGCGCTAGATTAGGGTCAGCACGCCGAAGGCCAGGGCATCGCGAGGGATTGAGCATGATGGCGACATCTCCAGCATTCTTGTCGATCGATGAGTACCTTCACGCCAGCTTTAAGCCGGACGTCGATTTCATCGAAGGTGAGTTGCAGGAACGGCACATGGGCGAATACGAACACAACAAAGTCCAGACCCTCATCGCCTTTCTCTTCACCCTGAATGCAAAAGCCTGGGGCACCGACGCCGTTGTAGAGCAGCGAATCAGGGTCTCGTCAAATCGTGTCCGCATTTGCGACGTAGTCATCTTGCGTGCCGAGACCCCGCGTGAAAGTGTGACCGTCACTCCACCCCTCGTCTGCATCGAGATCCTCTCTCCAGAGGACCGTCTGTCCCGCGCAAAGCTCGTCTTGGCTGACTATCTCGCCATGGGCGTAGAGAATATCTGGCTCGTCGACCCCATTTACCGAGCCGCGTGGACCTTCACCGCCAACAGCCTCCAGGAAGCCGACCCAACCCGCCTCACCGTCCCCAACACACCGATCCACCTGGACCTGACCGAAGCCTTCGCCTCACTTGACTGATAGCTCACGGGCCCCCGATAACCGGCATTGTCGTGGGTAAAGACGTGATCTATTTCGAATGCCTGAGAACGCTCAAAATCTCGGAGATGATGAGCGCGATGAAAGAGAGGATGACCAGGGAGCCATGATCGTGCTGAAGGTTCGGGTGAACGAATTAACTTCTTTACAGTAGAAACGACTGGGACGCTTCGGATTATTGAATCTCAAAGCCCGTCACCTACTCCCAATGAGCAAATCGAGGTGAGGCTATCCGCTTTGAGGCTGCCGCTCTGAATCTCAGAGCCATCAAGACGGTAGCAGAAGCTAAAGTTGTTCCAGTTTCCCGCTCGCGGGGTTGTCACTAGCTCAAACGCAGTGACCGTCGCCGTCGTGTTGGGCCACTTGTCTACTCCACGTAATCTCGCGAAGAACTCAGGAAGTATGAGCCGAACTACGACATCCCCCACAAAGGGGAGCGTCCGATTCAGGCCCATATTCAATCCCCCTACCGCGAAATCCCCTCCAACGGCGAACTCGCCGTCGCATACAGCTTCTTCGGCATCCGTCCCGCCAAAAACGCCTCCCGCCCGGCCTCGGTCCCCTTGCGCATCGCCGAACTCATCAGCACCGGGTTCTTCGAACCCGCCATTGCCGTGTTCAGCAGCACCGCATCGAAGCCCAACTCCATCGCCAACGCCGCATCGCTCGCCGTGCCTAAACCGGCATCGACCACCAACGGCACCTCGTGGATCAGCTCGCGCATCATGCGCAGCGTGTACGTGTTCGCTATCCCCAAACCCGTCCCGATAGGCGCTCCCAGGGGCATCACCGCCGCCGCGCCCACGTCGATCAGTCGCTTCGCAAACACAATGTCGTCAGTGGTATACGGCAAAACCGTAAACCCTTCTTTCACAAGTACCCGGGTCGCCTCTACCGTCGCCTGCACATCCGGGTACAAGGTCGCCTGATCCCCGATCACCTCGATCTTCACCCAGTCCGACAGCCCCACCTCACGCGCCAGTCGCGCCGCCCGGATCGCCTCTTCGGCCGTGTAGCACCCAGCCGTATTCGGCAGCAAAAAATACCGGCTCGGATCGATAAAGTCCAGCAGACTCGAGCCAAACTCACCCGCACGGTCCAGATTCACCCGCCGGACCGCGACCGTGACCATCTCCGCCCCGGAGGCCTCGATCGCCGCTTTGGTCTCCGGCCCGTCCTTATACTTTCCCGTCCCCACGATCAGCCGCGAGCGAAACCGCCGACCCGCAATCACCAGCTCATCCCGAGCCCCATCCGCGTCCGGAACAACCGTCTCATCCCGATCTAAAACCATCTCCGCCATAAGAAAATTCTACGCCCGCTGCCCTCTGCAATCTCCGCGTGCCCTTCGCGTACTCCGCGTTTCGCTTTTCCGCCTGAAAAGGTTCCGCCACAAAACACAAACGGCCCACCCCGAGGGGTGAGCCGTTATGCGGTGGACTGGTGGGATTGACTTGAGGGCATCCATACCCGGATGGGCCTCGACGAGTCTTTCAGAGAACTACAAACAGACCGTCAGGTCTAGAGCATGGAGCTCTAAGCCTCAGTCACCTCACGTATAGTAAAGCAACAACTGGAACAATCAGATTTCATAGGCTGGACCATCCTCCTTTCCCGTGTGTTTCAAAAATAAAACGATTGGCACCGGCTGTCAAATCCCCCGACTGCAACATGATGTTGATCTTTCGACGGCATCGTAAGATCAAGCCTGCATGCATTTTTCGCACCTTGTCACCCTACTTGTGCTCTGCTCTGCCTGCGCCGAATCACAGCAGCCCGTGGACGCCCCGACCGCAGACCCGAACCGTATCGCGACTGCCCAGCCGGTCAACGAACCCGGCACCCCCGCCACCGTGCCCACTACGCTGTTTCCGCACTCCGAAACCGCGCGGTACCTCGTCTCCGGCCAAGCCAACATCATCTTCCAGTCCAACCCGGCCTTCCACTCCCCCTATGAAGCCCAAAACTCCTTCGTCGGTCGCGGCGAGTACAAAACCTCCCTCGTCGGCACACTCTTCACCGGCTTTCAGCTCAAGCGCGAACCCCGCTTCGCCACCGACATCCTCTTCGACCTCGAATCCGCCGGCGGTCGCGGCCTCTCCCAAGCCCTCGGACTCGCCGGCTTCACCAACCTCGATGTCGTCCGCAACCCAAATCTCGGCTCGGTGCCCTACATCGCCCGCGTACAACTCCATCAGGTCTTTGGCTTCAGCTCCGAGCTCGTCGACGGCGCCCGCACACCGTTCTCGCTGCCCACGAAACTCTCCGCCCGCCGCCTCGAACTCCGCGCCGGCAAGATGAGCCTCCCTGACCTCCTCGACCTCAACAGCGTCGGCTCCGACTCCCACCTTCAGTTCATGAACTGGACCTCCGACAACAACGGTGCCTGGGACTACGCCGCCGATACCCGCGGCTACACCTACGCCCTCTTGGCCGAATACGACGACCGCAGCTGGTCCGCCCGCACCGCCATCGCCCTCATGCCCACCGTCGCCAACGGCATCGATCTCGATTGGAACCTGCATCGCGCCCGCGGCGAAAACTTCGAAGCCGAGTACCGTCGTCCGCCGCTCGCCCGCTTGCTCTCCCGAAAAGCCAACCAGCCCCGCCTCGGCGTCATCCGCGCCCTCAGCTTCGTCAACTATGGCGACATGGGCGTCTATCGTCAGGCAAACGTCACAGCGCTCACCGAACGCACCCTCAACCAGCCCGGCGCCACCCCGGTCATCAGCTCCCACGCCCCAGGCACGACGGTCAAATACGGCTTCGGCCTCAATACTGAGCAGCAGCTCACGTCTGACATCCGCGTCTACACCCGCTTCGGCTGGAATGAGGGCCAGCACGAAAGCTTCTGCTACACCGAGGTCGACCAGACCTTCGCCGCAGGTGCCGACATGGCCGGCTCCCGCTGGCGCCGGCCCAACGACCGCTTTGGCGTCACCGGCATCTCGAATGCCATCAAACGTGACCACCAGGCCTACCTAGCCCTGGGCGGCTACGGCTTCCTTCTCGGCGATGGCCGTCTCACCTACGCCCGCGAAGACATCCTCGAGGCCTACTACACCGCCCACAACTGGCGCGGCCTCTTCACCGCCTTTGACACCCAGCTCATCGCCCATCCCGGCTACAACGGGGACCGAGGCCCCCTTGCGGTGTTCAGCGTGCGCACCCACGTCGATTTTTAGACATTTCTTTGTGGTATTCAGAACTACCGGACTGCGTTTCCGTCCACATCATCCGCTTTACGCTGGTGAGAGAGTGTCAGGCGGTGTGGAAACGACGCTGCCCGCCCCGGCCGCTCTAACGCAGGCAGCAGCGAAAATCTCCTGAAGCAGACAAATCGGAGTGGATAAGGTCATGGCGACACAGGCAGCGTACAACAAACCTCTGAACGCACGGAGAGCTTTTCCGAACGCCGCTGTTCTGAAGATCATCCGTAGAATGCACCTCTACCTTGGTCTACTCATCGCGCCGGCCTTGCTGTTTTTTGCCTTCACGGGTGCCGTACAGACGCTCAGCCTGCATGAATCGGCCGGCTCCACGTACACGCCGCCGACTTGGCTGGCCCGTCTGGGCCAGTTGCACAAAAACCAGAACATCGTCCCACGCAAGCCGCGGCCCACGGTTCCTGACGCCGGATCGAGGAGCGCTGAGAGAGCTGCGGTCTCCGCTCTGCCTGGCCAGCCGGCCGCATCGGCCGCAGCCCCACCCAAGGCGCCGATATCGCTCTCTACCAAGCAACGGCAGCACCTGCCCGAAAAGATCTTCTTCCTGCTTGTCAGTCTCGGGCTTTTCATTTCGACGATCACCGGCATCTTCATGGCCTACCGGTATGAGCGCGGAAAGCTGCTGGTCTCCGCCCTGCTTCTCGCCGGAATCGCCGTTCCCCTGCTCTTGCTGCCCTTCTAAGCGCCCTATACTCAGCCGTATGCCGTCTGCGTTCCCCCTTGAGCTCGCCGCCTTTCTTCTCGGCCTGCTCCTCGGCAGCTTTCTCAACGTCTGCATCGCCCGCCTGCCGCAGGGTGAGAGCATCGTCCGTCCTCGCTCTCGTTGCGGAAGCTGTCGCCAGCCCATTGCGGCATGGGACAACATCCCCCTGCTCAGCTGGCTTCTACTCCGGGCCAAGTGCCGTCATTGCCACACTTCGATAAGCTGGCGTTATCCGGCGGTTGAACTCGGCACAGCCCTTTGGTTCACCGTCACTGCCGGCCTGCTGTTCCATGCCCTTGGCCTCCCGTCGACCGCCACTCAGCCGGGTGCCGCCTCCCTGGTGCTCTCCGCGGTCGCCATCGCCGCTCTCGGCTTCCTGCTCATCGGCCTCGCCGTCATGGACTGGCAAACCCACACGCTTCCGGACGGCTTTACGCTCTCCGGCACTGCGGTAGGCCTAGTCCTCGCCTTCATCCAAGCCGCACTCCTACCCATGGGTCAGGGCGACATCCACTTCACCCCGCGCAACAGCATGCGCCTTTCAAGTCCCGGCTCCTTTGTGGCCCGCGGCGACGTCTTTCTCACCGGCACCGAGGCCCTGGTCCTCGGTCGTGTCGCCGCCATCCTCGCCGCCGGCGGCATGCTCCTGCTCATTCGCGCCGTCTACAAGGCGCTGCGGCATCGCGACGGCATGGGTCTGGGCGATGCCAAACTTCTCGCCATGATCGCCGCCTTCTTGGGCTTTGGCGATGCCATGCTCAGCTTTTTTCTCGGCATGATCGCCTGCGCCGCCTACGCCGTCCTCCTGCTCGCCCGCGGCCGCGCCACCGCCACCACGCGCCTGCCGCTGGGCAGCTTCCTGGCCGCCGGCGGCCTCGCCACCGCCCTGCTCGGCGAAGCCGTCCTCGCCTGGTACAAAGGCCTGCTTTAAGGCAACATGGTCAGCCGGCAAACCTTGTCATCTGACGAGATGTTGTCATCCTGAGCGAAGCGAAGCACCCGCTTGTTGCCCCACCAGAAATCCGGCACTCGGCGCCCCAACCGTAACCTTGACACTCCGCACCCCCACTTCTAGTCTGGAGGCTGGCCATGACACCGTATATCTGGCAATACCTTCCTCTCGCACTGCAGATCCTGGTCGCTGTCGGCCTCGCCGGCGGCATGGTGGCCGGCTCCTTCTTCATCGGCAAGCACAAGCGCTCGCGGACCAAGTTGAGCGCCTACGAGTGCGGTATGGACCCCATCGGGGACGCCCGCGGACGCTTCAGCGTCCGCTTCTACATGGTTGCCATGTTGTTCATCTTGTTTGACGTGGAAGCCGTCTTCATGCTGCCTTGGGCGGTTATTTATCGCCAGCTGCCCGCCATCACCGGCTCCCGCTTCTTCGGCTTCTGGGAGATGTTCGTCTACCTCGGCTTCGTCGCCGTGGGCCTATTCTACGTCTGGAAAAAAGGCATTCTCACCTTTGTCAATGACAAGGCTGACCTCTAGTCCTCATTCTGACCCGGCCGCCCTGCGCCTCCTGAAAGGTTCCGATGCCCGACTCTCCGAACACCGCTAACCCGCAACAGGCCATGGGCTCCTTTGACGGCACCGCTACCCGTGACGCGGTCTTCGGCAAGGACGCCGTAGCCGCTGCGCTCGCCGGCCACGTGGCCATCCAGGGTCTCGGCGACCTCATCGTCGACGCAAAATGGGATCGCCAGGAGCTCACCCTAACCGTAGCCGCCGAAACCGTTGTCGCCGCCATGAACGCCGCCAAAGCCGCGGGCTTTAACTTCATGGAGGACGTTACCTGCGTCGATTGGTACCCCAGCGAGCCCCGCTTTCAGGTGAGCTACTCCCTGCTCTCTCACAAATATAAGCAGCGCGTCCGGATCGTCGCCCGCCTCCACGGCGACAACGCCGTCATCGATTCCATCACCGGCGTCTGGCCCTCCGCGAACTTCTATGAACGCGAGGTCTTCGATCTCTTCGGCGTCACCTTCGCCGGCCACCCCCGCCTTACTCGCATCATGATGCCCGACAACTGGGAAGGCCACCCGCTGCGCAAGGATTACCCCGTGGAAGGCTACCGCTAGTTCGACACTACTTCCTCTTACTGCCACTCCGCAGAAATCTGCATTTAGATAGTGCCGATCTGCTGGAGGACTGCCCACCTCAGGAGAATCGCAATGAGCCCCGTAGCCGAACTGGAAAAAGAGCAAGCCGACACCCGCTATCCGCACACGGGCACAAACGAACAGACCGGCGCCACGCTCGCCGGGATGCGCTCCGCCGAAAATTTCGTCCCGGGCGTAGAAGATGTCGTCAACAGCGCACTCCATCACACCCCTACCGACAAGGATCCGATCGCCGACCAGCACATGGTCCTCAACATGGGCCCGCAGCACCCGTCCACCCACGGTGTGCTCCGTCTCGTGCTCGAGATCGACGGTGAAACCGTCGTCTCTCTGGCCCCCGACATCGGCTATCTCCATACTGGCATCGAGAAAACCTGCGAGGCCAAGTTCTACGCCCAGGTCACGCCGCTCACCGACCGCATCGACTATCTGGCGCCCATGGCCAACAACATGGCCTACGCCCTCGCCGTCGAAAAGCTCCTGCAGCTGGAGATTCCGGAGCGCGCCCAGTATCTCCGCGTCATGTTCCAGGAGCTCACCCGCATCAACTCGCACCTGGTCTGGCTCGGCACCCACGCCCTCGATATCGGCGCCATGACGGTGTTCCTCTACTGCTTCCGCGAACGTGAGCAGGTCCAGCGCATCTTTGAGTCCGTCAGCGGTCAGCGCATGATGACCAGCTACATTCGCATCGGCGGCGTTTCGCTCGAACCGCCGCTCGATCTCTATGCGATGATTCGCGACTTCCTCAACTACTTCCCTTCCAAGATTGACGAATACGAAGGTTTGCTCACCGGCAATCCCATCTGGCGCGGCCGTCTAAAAGGCGTGGGTCTTCTCTCCGCCGAAGATGCCATTGCCTTGGGTGTAACTGGCCCGCCGCTGCGCGCCTCCGGTGTGGACTTTGACGTGCGCCGCGACATGCCCTATTCCGGCTACGAAAAGTTTGATTTCAAGGTGCCCGTCTCCACGGACTGCGACGTGTGGGCTCGCTATGTCCTGCGTATTCAAGAGATGCGCGAGTCCGTCAAGATTGCCAAGCAGGCTCTCGAGGGCCTGCCAGAGGGTCGCATCACCGCCGACGCCCCCAAAATCATTCTCCCGGACCGCGAACAGATGAAGACCCAGATGGAATCGCTCATTCATCACTTCAAGATCGTCACCGAAGGCTTCGCTGTCCCGGCTGGCGAGGTTACCAGCTCCATCGAAGCCCCGCACGGCATGATGAACTACTACGTCGTCTCCGACGGCACCGCCAAACCCTACCGCGTCCACATGCGCAACCCCGATTTTGCCACCCTGCAGGCGCTCGAAACCATGTGCAAAGGCCGCCAGTTGGCCGACGTAGTCGCCGTCATCGGCTCCATCGACATTGTCCTCGGTGAGATCGACCGGTAAAGATTTTCAGCATCGGTAAAACCTGAAAGGCGCAAATGGGTATGGGCACGGCGAAAGCCGTGCCCTCCTTGTCTTCAAAAGACCTGGTCAGCCGGTCTCAGGCACAATGACCCTAGATGCCTCTCGATCAAGCTCTCCACACCGAACTCTGGACCTCTTGGGCCTCCCTGCTCCGCTCCTACGCTGCCGCCCATGGCCTCAACGCCCCGCAACACGCCGTCGTCGAGGTCTCCGCCGCCGAGATCATCCTGCGCGTCGGTCCGAACTGGCTCCGCTTCACCCCTACCTCGCTCGATGCCGGCCACGGTTCCACCACGCCGTTCCACCTTAACGAAGATGGCACCGTCACACTTGGCGACAACGCACCCGAAGAGATGGACGTCACTGCCGAGCGCTTCGCCCGTGAACTCCTCGCCTAGACCCACACCCGCCATTCGCTTCCGACTGCCGCCGGATTTCTCACCGGACAGCAAAGAGCAAATCAGCTCGTTCTTCGGTCGCACAAGCATCCTTCTCGGCAGAAACTTCTCTGCCCGCTTGCCGTAAGATAGGAACACATGGCCGCCATTGCCAACACCCTCTTCTCGCCCGAACTGGCCGCCCGCTTCGACCGGCTGGAAACGCTCTACCCCGTCAAGCGCTCCGCCCTTGTCCCCATGCTGCTCTACGCGCAGGATGAGGTCGGCTATATCTCCGATGCCGTCGTCGCCGAGCTAGCCCAACGTCTGGATCTGCTCGAGCTCGACGTCCGCAACGTGCTCAGCTACTATTCCATGCTCCGCACCGTGCCGGCCGGCAAGTACAACGTGCAGGTCTGCACCAATATCAGCTGCATGCTGCGCGGCGGCTATGAACTGCTGGATCATTGCAAGAAAACCCTCGGAATCGCTCACAAGGGCGTCACGCCGGACGGCCTATTTTCCCTCGAAGAGGTCGAATGCATCGGCGCCTGCTGCTGGGCCCCGGCCGTGCAGGTCAACTACGACTTTCATGAGTTCCTGACGCCCGCCAAGATGGACGCCGTGCTCGCCGACTACGCCGAAGGCCGCTACCCAACCGTTCCACAGGACATCAAGTAGTCTCTAACCACCTCCGAACCGGGACCATGAAGTGAGTGCGCGCTTAGCTTGCCAACGCTGGGCGCCTCTCCTGAGCTCTCGCGCGCATGAGGTAAAGCATGCGAGCCAGGTCGACGCACACCAGCCCTTCAAGCGCGGTGCGAAAGCGCGGGTCGGCGTTGATCAAGACAAATGGCAAGGTATAGAGCACGGCGGCCCAGATCGTTAGTGGACTCGCCATTCCAAGTCTCTTGATCCGGTTATGAAGCAGCACGCCAAGCCAGATCACGATGAAAAGGAGGGTGAAGGTCTTGATCGTCGATCGCAGGATGTGAAATGCACCACTGCTGTTGTCGACGTTCTCGTGTACGGGGCGCATGAACGTGAAAAATTTGATCACCACCAGCCAAGCGGACCTCCCCGGGTGCTGGCGTAGGAACAGTCTGCTTTCCCCGTTGTAAATCGGGATGTAACGCTCGTCCCGGACATCGTCCACACCGACAACGTCAGACTGCCGGTGCCAGTCCAGCGTGGGATGCAGGCCGAGATCATTCATCGCGGGCACGATGGACACTTCCCCATTCACCTTCATAAGCAAGGCCCGTTTTGTCTCTGGATTGAAGCCCGCATACAGGTTGTACGGTCCGTTCTGCGGGAGGAACGGCGTGCCGTGGACGATTGTCGTCACCCCAACGTAGCCCAACACGGCCACGGTGCCGACCGTGGCCAACAGCCCGAGTGCTCTCGCCCACCGGTCCCAGTCCAAGACGCCTATCAGCAACAGCGCCAGTAGCAGCAGATTGGGCCGTACAAGGACGGCGACGGCCAAAGCAAGGCCGCAAAGAACCGCGTTGCCCAAGCTGCGCTGCAGCTGAAGTCGCAGCAGGCAAACCAGAAAACCCAACAGAAGTGCAAGGGTGATATCGGCGTCCGTGATGCGTTTGGCGTTGTAGAGCAGGGCCGGCTCCAGAGCCACCAGGAGTGCGGCAGTGGTCGCAAAGCGGGGCGTCGTGGAATGCACGAGGATCGCTCTGGCAAAGAGCAGGACCGCGAACAGAACACCTATCTGCGCGGCGAAGACCGTCGTGGCCGCACCCACGGATCCCAGGTGCGCCCCCAGCAGCTCCAGATAACCGAAGAAGGCCCTATAGCCGATCGGTAGAAAAGTGGACTGGATATGGTGTGTCGCCAGGATCTGCTGAGCACCGAGATTGAACTAGAGGAAGGCGACATCCAGAGGATGTCCCCGGCCGATTACGATGGCGGCACACGCCTCAAACACAAGGGCCAGGCAGACATAGACGTTGGCGCGGCGACCGAGCAACTGCCAAAAGCTAAGGATCAGTTTTGACACCCTGGCGCCTCCGGAACGGCTCATTTCAACGGTCCCTTAAAGGTAACACTCTACCTTTCCATAGAAGCACCGTTCTCAGACGATAGATGGCCGGAACCGTACCGGTAGCGTAAGACCCAGCTTTATAATTGGTTCATGCCAAACGCCGTCACGCATCCTGATGAAGTGATCGTCCTCAAGCGCCGCTTTGGCCAGGGCGCCACGAACATCGACAAATACATCGAGCTCGACGGCTACAAGGCCGCCCAGTTAGCCATAGACAAAGGTCCCGAGTGGATCATCAATGAGATGAAGGCCTCTGGCCTGCGCGGCCGCGGCGGGGCGGGTTTCCCGACCGGCATGAAGTGGAGTTTCGTCCCGAAGCAATCAGAAAAGCCGAAATACGTGCTTGTCAACGGGGATGAGTCCGAGCCCGGCACCTGCAAGGATCACGTCATCTTCCTGAACGATCCGCACGCGATCATCGAAGGCACCATGATCGCCGGCCTCGCCATCGGCGCAAAGACGGGCTTCATCTACCTGCGCGGCGAGTACCGTTACCTGCTGAAGATCATGGAAAAGGCCGTCGCCGACGCCTATGCCAAGGGCGTGCTCGGCAAAAACATCTTCGGCCGCGAAGGTGTTGATTTCGACATCATCACGCAAACCGGTGCCGGCGCCTACGAAGTCGGCGAAGAGTCGGCGCTGATGGAGTCGCTCGAGGGCAAGCGCGGTGTGCCTCGCATTAAGCCTCCGTTCCCCGCCGTGGTCGGCCTCTATGGTGGACCGACGGTGATTAATAACGTCGAAACCATCGCCAATGCACCGCACATTCTGCTCATGGGCGGCGAGGCGTACGCCAAGCTTGGGACCGAACGCAACGGCGGCACACGCCTCTTCGGCATCTCCGGCCATGTCAACAAGCCCGGTGTGTATGAACTACCGATGGGCTATTCCATGCGCAAGGCCATCTACGAGGTCGCCGGCGGCATCCCCAACGGCAAGAAGCTCAAGGCCGTTGTACCCGGCGGGTCATCCTGCCCCGTGCTGCGCGCAGACGAGATCGACGTCGGCATGGACTTCGATCAGATGGCCAAGGCCGGCACCATGCTCGGGTCGGCCGGCGTTGTCGTCCTCGACGAGACCGTCTCCATCGTCGAATTTGCCCTGCGGACCATCAAGTTCTACCAACATGAAAGCTGCGGCTGGTGCATTCCCTGCCGCGAAGGCACCGACTGGCTCAAGAAGACCCTCACGCGCTTTCACGCTGGCGGCGGTACGAAGAAGGACATCGACAACATTCAGTACCTCGCCGAGAATATGATGGGCCGCACCTTCTGCCCGCTCGGGGACGCAGCGGCGATGCCCACGATCGGCTTCATCAAGAAGTTCCGCGGAGAGTTCGAGGAGTACCTGGCGGGCGCCCGCGTTGATAATCCGCTGATCTCCATTGAACCCATCGGCGCGATCAAGAACGAATTAGTCGGCGCTCACTAATTTCCCACCACAAAAGGCAGTTGGTCCTGGCATTCATGGAAGCACGGCACCGAAATGCGAAGCGTTACCCAGCATCAATGGCCCGAGGGCTTCTGATGCTGGGTGTCGCCGCGCTTTGGGCTTCGGCCGGTTGCGATCACCATAAGCAGACCGCGGCTGGCAGCATGGTCGGCCCCGGAAAGCCAGCCTCCGTGGACAATAGCTGGCTCAACGCCGCACGCAGCTGCTGGCCCGATCTTGCGAAAAACGGCTATACCGACCAGGATCTCAGCCGCAATCTCATCCATCACCTCGGCGCCGCGTTTCCGGCCTATGGTGCCCTGACCAGCAACGGCGCCGATGCGGATCTCTCCATGCCGATCACCACGGTGCTCGCCCCCGACGCAAGTCAGCTCGAACACTCCCAGACGCCCGTTCTAACCCGCGGTCAGGCCGTCGCCGGCACGCCGCCGGCAGGCGCCATTGTGCAGCGTACCAACGGCAACGCTCCGCCAGACGCCCTGTGCTCCATCCAGAGCGGTGTTCCGCAGGCTTTCAGTAAGTAGAGGCTTCAGCAAGCAAGGTTTTGTAAGGACTAATCCATGCCAGACGTATCGTTCACCGTAGACGGCAAGACACTCACCGCTCCCGCGGGTACGCTGTTGATTGATGCCTGCAAGGCTGCCGGCATCGAGATCCCCGCATTCTGCTACTACCCCGGTCTTTCACTGCAGGCCGCCTGCCGCATGTGCGTTGTGCGCATTGAAAAGCTGCCCAAGCTGCAGACCGCCTGCACCACACCGGTGGCCGCAGGCATGGTCGTAGTCACGGAATCACCTGAAATCGCCCAGGCGCGCAAATCCACGCTGGAACTCCTGCTCGGCAACCATCCGCTCGACTGCCCCGTGTGCGACGCCGGAGGACAGTGCGAACTGCAGGACATGACCTTCAAGTACGGTGCCGGTGAAAGCCTCTACGCGGAGGCCAAGAATCACCGCGAGGAGCAGCAGTGGTCCCCGGTCGTCTTCTTCGATCGCCCGCGTTGCATCCTTTGCTACCGTTGCGTGCGGATGTGCGGCGAAGGCATGGATGTCTTTGCGCTCGGCATCCAGAATCGCGGCTCCGCTGCGGTCATCGCACCCAATATACCGGCGCAGCTTTCGCCCGACGACCTGCCGCGGCTCGACTGTGAGCAGTGCGGCATGTGTATCGATGTTTGCCCGGTCGGCGCACTGACCTCCGGCACATATCGCTACAAGACCCGGCCCTGGGAGATGAATCACGTCGCCACCATCTGCACGCACTGCGGCGACGGCTGCAAGACCACCCTTGGTGTGCGCTCCACCAATGAGGGCTCCGAGATCATGCGTGGCGATAACCGCGACAAGAGCGGCATCAACGGCGATTTTCTCTGCAACAAGGGCCGCTATGCCTTCGATTTCGCCAATCAGCCCGAACGGCTCTCACAACCGATGATCCGCAAAAACGGCAAGGGCAGTCCGCTTACCCGGGTCAGCTGGGAGGATGCGCTTGCCTTTGCCGGCAACAGGCTGCGTGAGCTGCGCGACGCCCGTGGACCCCAGTCGCTCGGCGTCATCGGTTCCAATCGCACCACAAACGAAGAAAACTACCTGCTGCAGAAGTTTGCGCGCACCGTGCTCGGCACCAACAACATCGATCACCACCGCACGGCGGATTACGTCACGCTCGCCACCGCATTGCAGGGTACCGCCGGCCCCGGTGAGACCCGCTTCGCCTCGCAGCGCGATGTCGTGCAAGCCCCGGCACTTCTGTTGATCGGCGGCGACCCTACCGAGCAGGCGCCCCTCACGGCCTGGAACATCCGTACTGACGTTCGTCTCAATCGCGCCAAACTCTATGTCGCCAATACTGACGAGATCAAGCTGCGCCGCCAAGCCAAGGCGTTTCTGCAAGTGGCGCCGTTCGGCTACGGCAGCTTTGTGGCCTACCTCGCCGGCGACGACGCGCAGGCCTCGGCAGCCTCCGTGCAGGCGCAGGCCGACCAACTCTCAGCCTTCCGGGATGCCGTCCGCAATGAAGAGGGCCTGGTGGTTCTCGTCGGCAATGAGCTGCGCGATGGTGAGCTGGCCAGGCTGATCGCCGCGTTGCCGAAGGCGAAGTTCGCCTGCAACGCCGACTACGTAAACTCGCGTGGCGCCTCGGACATGGGCCTGCTGCCGGACATGCTGCCTGGCTACCAGGCGCTTGCCGGCTCCGCTCTCGCGAACGAATTCAACACACCTGCGCAGCCCGGACTGGATCTGCTGGCCATGTTCAACGCCGCGCAGGCTGGCGAGCTGGCCGCGCTGTACGTCGTGGGCTCCAACCCCGTGAAGCGCTATGCGGTCGATCCGTCCGCGCTCAAAAACACCTTCCTCGTCGTCCAGGACATGTTCCTCACTGAGACCGCACAGCTTGCCGATGTGGTCCTGCCTGCCTCCAACCTATATGAAAAGGCCGGCTCGGTGACCAACTCCTACGGCGACATGCAGCTGGTGCAAAAGGCGGCGGACAAAGCCGGTACACGGTCGGACTTCGAGCTGATTGTGCGCCTGGCCGACAGGATGGGCCATCGCGTCAAGTCGCTGGTGCCCTTCGGTTCTGGCAAAACCGGCATGCGCGCCGATCTCGGACAAAGCCGAGGCGCACAGGCCGGCGAAGCCGATCGCCACGCGGTCTGGCTCACCGCCAACAACCTGGAGCCGAAGCTTTCGCCCTTCGATCCCTTCGCGATCCTGGATGAGATTCAGCGCGTGGTCCCGGGCTACGATCAGCTGCGCCGTCTGCAGCTGCTCTCGGGCAACGACCAGCACCTCACCCCGGCGCAGAGTGGTCTCGTACAGATCGAAAACCGCAAGGATCTGATCCTTCCCAGCGGAGACACGCTGTTCACCTCCGGCTCTCTCACCGCGTACTCCCCGATGCTGCTGTCCACCCAACGGCACCAGGAGCGCGAGGTCGCCGATCACTTCGCCTCCGCCGCCGGCGATTAGACCGGCCGCAGCCCGGGTGCCTTTTCCGCGCCCGGGCCCTTCTTTTGCTAATTTGGTCACAAAAGCCGCCCTGAGAACGGCGTAGGATAGAGCTGTACCCCCATTGAAACGATGAGCCATCTCTCCGAGTTCCAAGTTTTTCTTCTGATCACCCTTCTGAAGATCGCCGTCGTTCTGGTGATCACCCTCACCGCCGTGGCCTACACCGTGCTGCTCGAGCGCAAGGTGCTGGGCCGCATGCAGAATCGCTGGGGACCCTCGCGTACCGGTCCGTTCGGCATGCTGCAGCCGCTGGCCGACGGCATCAAGCTCTTCCTCAAGGAAGACATGATGCCCCTTGCGGTGGACCGGCCGCTGTTTGTGCTCGCTCCCGTCATTGCCCTTGCCTGTGCGCTGATCTCCATCTCGGTCGTGCCGTTCGGCGCACCGGTCAGCTATCGCGGCGTCACCCTCACCGAAATCTCCGACACCAATGTGGGTCTGCTCGTCATCCTCGGGGTCACCTCGATCGGCGTATACGGCATCGCGCTCTCGGGCTGGAGCTCCAACAACAAGTTCGCGCTCTTCGGCAGCCTGCGCGCCACAGCACAGGTCATCAGCTACGAGCTTGCCCTCGGTCTCTCCCTCGTCGGCGTTGTGCTGCGCGCCGGTTCGCTGCGGCTGCGCGACATCGTCGGCTCGCAGTCCGCGCATGGTGCGCTCAGCTGGAACATCTTCGGCGGCCCGGCGCGTGAACACACCGCGCATGGCAGCGTTTGGATCATCGCCGGAGGCTTCCAGATCGTCGGCTTCTTCATCTATCTGATGGCCGCCTACGCCGAAACAAATCGGTCTCCCTTCGATCTTCCCGAAGCAGAGTCGGAGCTCGTGGCCGGTTACCACACCGAGTACTCTTCCATGAAGTTCGCCATGTTCTTCATGGCCGAGTACGCCAACATGATCACCGTGGCCTGCGTCGCCACGCTACTCTTCTTCGGTGGCGCCAGCTCACCCTTCGGCCACCTCTTCGATCATCTGCTGAACGGTGCCTTCTTCAGCTTCCTTCTGCCGATTCTGTGGTTCGTCTTCAAGATCTTTTCCTTCCTCCTGCTCTACATCTGGGTCCGTGCCACACTGCCCCGCTTCCGTTATGACCAGTTGATGAGCTTCGGTTGGAAGTTTCTGCTGCCCGTAGCCATGTTGAATATTCTCGCGACCTCCCTTGTGCTGGCTTTCCGTAGTTAAGCCCACCGCTCCTCTCCGTCGGCCATTTACAATCAGCTACGCACCGGCAGATCACGTTGTACCCCGCCCTCTGCGGGCACTGTAAAACAAGCCTTGTACCCATGGACTCCGCGCCACGATGGAACTTTTCCTCTTCATTCTCTTTGGGCTTCTCGCCGTCGCTGGCGCGTTGAACTTGCTGCTGCAGCGACATCCGATCAACTCGGCCCTCTCCTTGATCGTCGTCATGATGTCCTTGGCGGTGCTCTACTTCTCGCTCGGTGCGGAGTTTCTCGCCGCGGCCCAGGTGATTGTCTACTCCGGCGCGATCATGGTTCTCTTCGTATTTGTCATCATGCTGCTGAACGCCGGCGAAGAGGACCGCAGCAGCAAAGCGTCAAAGGCCGCCTCCATTGCTGGCTTTCCAGGCGCCGCTGTCATTCTTTGCCTGCTGACCTTTGTATTTCTCTCCGAGCGCCGGCAGCTCGGGACCACGCAGCTCGGCGGCTATCTCACCAACGCGGTCAACAACATCGTGGAAATCTCGCACACCCTCTTCACCAGCCTGCTGCTTCCTTTTGAAGTCACCTCCATTCTCATTCTGGTGGCCATTCTCGGCGCAGTGGTGCTGGCCCGGAAGGAGCTTTAGCCGATGGTGCCTATCGCCTACTACCTGATCCTGGCTGCGATTCTCTTCTGCATCGGCATCGCTGCCTTTCTGATCAAGCGCAACATCATCACCATCTTCATGTCGATTGAGCTCATGCTCAACGCCGTCAACCTGACCTTTGTCGCCTTCGCGCACATGTGGCATCAGGTCTCCGGCCAGATCTTTGTCTTCTTCGTAATGGTTGTCGCCGCGGCAGAGGCTGCGGTCGGGTTGGCCATTATCATCGCGCTCTTCCGCGCCCGGCAGACCTTGAACGTCGATCAGATCAACCTGATGAAGAACTAGCGAAAGCGAGCCCTAGACCTTTCATGCCTCCTTCTCTGCTCTGGTTCATTCCCGTGCTCCCCTTTCTCGGCTTCGTGCTTAACGGCACGTTGGGCCGCAGGCTGCCGCGCGCGGGTGTCTCCGCAATTGCTCTCTTGTTCACCGCCGCACCGGCCGCCATCGTCGCCTGGCTCTGGGCGACGATGCTCTCTGCCGGCGCTCCGCTGGCTCTCTCCGTGAGCAGCCGCCCCTGGATCGCCGTCAGCGGCTTTCAGGTGAACTTCGCCTTCAACGTAGATCACCTCACGATGATCATGCTGGCCATCATCACCGGCGTCGGCTTCCTGATTCACATTTACTCCGTCGGCTACATGGCGCACGAGGAGGGCTACTGGCGCTTCTTTGCGTACCTGAACCTGTTCATGTTTTTCATGCTCGTTCTCGTACTTTCCGCCAACTTCCTCCTGTTGTTTGTCGGCTGGGAGGGCGTGGGCCTTGCGTCGTACCTGCTGATCGGCTTCTATTTCACGCGCGACTCCGCAGCCAACGCCGGCAAGAAGGCTTTCGTCGTGAACCGCGTCGGTGATTTCGGCTTCCTGCTGGGAATGTTTCTGATCATCGGTCACTTTGGCACGCTGGATTTCGCCTCGATCTTTGCCAAGGTGAACACCTTCCCCGCGGAGATCACAGGCGGTTTCTTCACAGCAATCTGCCTGCTGCTGGTCCTCGGTGCGACCGGCAAATCCGCACAGATTCCGCTCTACGTCTGGCTACCCGACGCGATGGAAGGCCCCACACCCGTCTCCGCCCTCATTCACGCGGCGACCATGGTCACCGCCGGCATCTATCTCGTGGCGCGCTGCCATGTTCTGTTTGACCGCTCCCCCTTCTCCCTGGGCGTTATCGCCATCATCGGTGCGGCCACAGCCCTGTTGGCGGCCACCATCGGCATGGTGCAGCACGACATCAAGCGCGTGCTTGCCTACTCCACCGTCTCCCAACTCGGTTACATGTTTCTCGCCTGCGGTGTGGCGGCCTACTCTGCGGGCATCTTCCACCTGATGACGCATGCCTTCTTCAAGGCACTGCTGTTCCTCGCTGCCGGCTCGGTGATTCACTCGCTCTCCGGTGAGCAGGACATGCGCGTCATGGGCGGCCTGCGCAAACGCATCCCCGTCACCTTCTGGACCATGACCGCCGGTGTCGTCGCCATTGCGGGCATTCCACCGCTCTCCGGCTTCTTTTCCAAGGACGAGATCCTTTACCGCACCTTCTCCTCTCCGAATCCGATCGGCAAGCTGCTTTGGCTCGTCGGCCTCGTCACCGCCGGCTTGACCAGCTTCTACATGTTCCGTCTCTGGTTCAAGACCTTCTTCGGAGCCGAGCGCTTTGACGAACACGCCCTGGCCCACGGCCAAAGTACACACCCGATGCCCAACGCCACCGCCACACACAACACGCACGACGAAGCGCATGCCGCCGAGCACGACAAAGCCCAGGCCGAGCATGCCCACGGTGTCCACGAATCGCCGGCCATCATGACCGGCCCCCTTGTCATCCTTGCGCTTCTCGCCGTCGTTGGCGGCTGGATCGGTGTCCCCGCCGCGCTGGGCGGCTCCAATCACTTCGAGCACTTCCTCGATCCCGTCTTCGCTCTCACCACCCATGCCGAAAACGTGACCAATGCCGACCAGGTCTCGCACGGTCTGGAAATGGGTCTAGCCGCGGTCTCTACCGTCACTGCCCTGCTCGGCTTCTTTGTGGCCTACCTGCTCTACTATCGCAACCCGGGCACCGCCACCCGTTACGCCAACGCGCTCAAGCCCCTTTATCGCCTGCTCGACCACAAATACTGGGTGGATGAGATCTACGGCGTCGGCATCATGGGCCTGCTGATGGCCACACGTGGTCTGCTCGCCGGGCTCGTGGAAGGAGCCGTGGTACAGGGCTCAGGCTCGGGTCTTGCCGCCGGCACCGAGGGCCTGTCCTGGGTAACCCGCCGCATGCAGTCGGGCAACATCCGCTCCTATGCCGGCTGGCTCGCCCTGGGCGCTGCCGTGCTCATCGCCGTGGTGCTCTTCATCCGGCCTTTGGCCCACTGACGCCATGCCCACTGACGCTACTTTTAAAACGATCCAATCCACAGCTGTCCAGATGACCCTTACCCAAGCGATCAGCCGCACCGGAGCTCTACCTCGCCGATGAACTTAAATCACATCATTCTGACGACGATTCTGCTCACGCCGCTGGTCGGGGCCGGCATCCTTGCTCTCATTCCAGAACGGCCCGGGTCGAAGACGCATCACATCGCAGCGCTCATCGTCACGCTGCTGACCCTGCTGTTTACGCTGCACCTGCCGACCTACTTCAACTACAGCCTGCCCGGCTTTCAGTTTCAGCAGAACACCGGTTGGATCGCTTCACCCTCCATCCGCTATCACCTCGGTGCGGACGGCCTGTCGATGTGGCTGATCGTGCTCACCGGCTTCCTGGCGCCCATCGGTGTGCTTGCCAGCTGGAATGCCATCGCCTCGCGGACCAAGCTCTTCTTCGTCCTCTTCCTGCTGCAACAGGTTGCCATGCTCGGCATTTTCATGGCGCTGGACCTGTTTCTGTACTACGGCTTCTGGGAGCTCTCGCTCGTGCCGATGACGCTGCTCATCGCCACCTTCGGGCGCACGGAAAACCGCCGCCGCGCCGCGCTCAAGTTCTTTCTGTATGCCTTCATCCCGTCCGCCATCCTGTTGGTCGGCATGATCTGGCTCTACGTGCAGACGGGTACCTTCGATCTCCCCACGCTGCAAGCCCTCGCCGCCGCGCACCGCATCTCGCCCAACACGGGCGCACTGTGGTTCTGCTCGCTGGCCTTCCTCGTCGCCTTCGCCGTCAAGGTGCCCGTCTTCCCGCTGCACGGCTGGCTCTCCGAGGCGATTCAGGAGGCCCCGACCGCCGCGGTCATGGTGCTTGCCGGCAAACTCGGTCTCTATTCCATCCTCCGTTTTAGCTTCAGCATCTTTCCGGATCAATCGCGGCACATCGCTCCCCTGCTGATTGCCCTGGGTGCGATCGGTATCGTCTACGGCTCGCTGATGGCGCTCGTGCAGAACGACCTCAAGAAGCTCGCTGCCTTCTCCACGCTCGGCCACGTCTCCTTTATCGTCCTCGGCATCTTCGCCTTCACGATCGCCGGTCTGGACGGCGGCATCTTTCAGCTGCTGAGTGAATCACTGATCGCTGCTGCCCTCTTCACACTGATGGGCCTGCTTTATGAGCGCTACGGCACCTATGACATGCGTGACTATGGCGGCCTCGCCTCCAAGCATGCCTGGATTGTGACGATGTTCGTCATCACCTCGCTCGCTGCCGTCGGTCTGCCCATGCTGAACGGCTTTGTCGGTGAGTTCCTGATCCTCTCCGGCACAAGCGTTTCGCTCACGGCGCACCATATGCTCTGGACCGTCGTCGGCACCACCGGCGTGATCTTCTCGGCGGCCTACATGCTCCTTATGATTCAGCGCGTCTTCTATGGCCGCCTCGGTCTGCGGTCAGAGGAGGTCGGCGGCTGGGACCTCAATCCGCGGGAGCACCTAGAGCTCTGGCCCTTTATCGCCCTGTTCCTCATCATGGGCGTCGCGTCACCGTTCTGGATGCGCGCCATCGACGGCTTCGGCACCGCAACCGCAGACAGACCTGCGAGCTATGAGGCCAATCCCATCCGCCATACGGAAAGTGAAAGCTACGGTTCAGCCGCGGCGTTAGCCCCACCCCTGCCCCATCACATGCCTGAGAAGGAGGCCCGCTAGTGTCTTCGAACCTCCTCGCCTTGCTCCCCGAGATCCTGATGACCCTGACAGGGATCCTCATCATGCTGCTGGAGCCGGTGCTGCCCCCGAATCGGTCGCGCAAAGGCCTAGGCTGGCTTGCAATCCTCGGCACCGGTGCTGCCGGAGTTGCGACCTGGTATCAACACCACGTCGTCGTGAGTCTCGGCGGTACGCCTCTCACCGCGTTCTATCGCACCGTCCAAGTCGATGAGTTTTCGGTGTTCTTCCACCTCCTCATCGCCGCGGTCGTGGTCGCCGTACTACTTGCCTCGCTCGATTACTTCGAAGGCCCCACAACCCATGCCGGCGAGTACTTCGCCCTCGTCATCTTCGGCGCCACCGGCATGATGTTCATGACCTGCTCCGTGGAACTGCTCATGGTCTTCATCGGCCTTGAGATCTCCTCCATCTCCACCTACATCCTCGCGGGTTTCCGGAAGGGTCAGGCCACGGCGTCCGAGTCGGCGATCAAATATTTCCTGCTCGGCTCCTTCGCCACGGCCTTCTTCCTCTACGGCATCGCCCTGTGCTTCGGTGCGACCGGCTCCACCTCGATCGGTCCCATCGCCGCCGGCATGGTGCACACGACCACGCCCCGCCTGGGCATCCTGGCAATTGCCATGGTGCTCATCGGCCTTGGGTTCAAGGTCTCCGCGGCGCCCTTCCACGTGTGGACGCCGGACGTCTACCAAGGTGCTCCGGCTCCCGTCGTCGCCCTCATGTCGACCGCTCCCAAAGCGGCTGCCTTCGCGGTTTTGCTGCGCTTCCTCTTCGGCGCGATGCCGTCGCTTCATCATGAGTGGGTCGTGCTGATCTACATCCTCGCCGTCGCCTCCATGACCATCGGCAACCTCGGGGCGCTGCTGCAACGCGATGTAAAACGCCTGCTGGCCTACTCCTCGATCGCGCATGCGGGCTACCTGCTGGTCGCCTTCACGGGCACGGAACGCACGGCCGTCGCGGGGGCGCTGTTCTACACCGCTGCCTACGCCGCGATGAATGTGGGCGCGTTTCTCGTCATCACCGAGCTCTCCGGCTACGGCGAAGGGGCACGCTCGCTGGACGACTTCACCGGCATGGCGCAGCGCAAGCCCGTACTCTCTGCCCTGCTAAGCTTCTTCCTGCTCTCGTTGATCGGCATACCCTTCACCGGCGGCTTCTTCGGCAAGTTCTACGCCTTCTCCGGTGCCATCGGCAACGGCTACGTGTGGCTTGCGCTCATCGGACTCGCTAACTCGGGTGTGGCCTGTTTCTACTACCTGCGTCTGCTCGCGGCGCTCTATGCACGTCCGCTGAATGACAGTCTGGGATACACCCCCACCCGCAAGCTCACGGTACCCGCCTGGCTTGCACTTGCCGGCACGGCCGTCGCCACCCTGGCCTTGGGGATCATCCCGGGTCATCTGCTCAATCTCGTTCAAAGGGCGGCACCTGTCACGCTGCCGGGGTACGTAGAGCCGCTTCAAGGCAGCTCTCTACCGCCCACGCCGCCCACCGCGCAACAGGACGACGCCCCTCGCTGAGCTCCCTTCACCACAAAAGCTCCCTTCACCACAAAAGCTCCCGCAGGCGGGAGCTTTTCGTTTTGCTTAAAAGGACGGACGTGCCGGTCCCTTGCGATATACTCAGCGGAGTTTCCCTACAGCGCACTTCAGTCTGCACGAGGAGAAAGTCTTGCTCAAAGGCTTCCGTGACTTCATTCTGCGCGGCAATGTGATGGATCTGGCAGTGGCCGTCATCATCGGCGCGGCTTTCACCGCCATCGTGACCTCGCTCACCGCAAACATCATCAATCCGCTGCTCGGTGCCATCGTCGGTAAACCGAACTTCGACTATCTCGTCGTGCACTTCAACGGCGCCGAGATCAAGTACGGCACCTTTGTCACAGCGGTGATCAATTTCCTGCTGATTGCGGCTGTCGTGTACTTCCTGCTGGTCGTCCCCACACAATATCTGCTGAAACGCTTCAATCCACCCAAGGCGGAACCCGTCAGCACGCGCCCTTGCCCACAATGCCTTGGCGATATCCCACTCCTGGCGACCCGCTGCAAGTTCTGCACGCAGCCTGTAACCCATACACTCTCGGTATAACCATTCCTTGTAGAGGTCCCATGATGCGTCGTCGGACGGCCGCGGCCGTTTCTCTCTTAGCTTCGGCCGTAGCTCTCTCGCAGGCGCCTGAAGTGCCGCAACACGTCTTCGGTTATGGCGATTTCTCAACGCAGGCGCACTGGGACCGCGCTTTTATGGCGGTCCCGGATGCCCGGCTGGCGGGCCTGCACCTCAAAGAGCTCACCAAGGCTCCACACTGGGCCAGTTCCCCTGAGGATTACGCAACCGCCGAGTATGTCGCCGGCAAGTTCAGGGCCGCTGGTCTAAAAACAGAAATCGTTCCGTTCAAGGTGCTGCTGAACAAGCCGGTAAAGATCGAGATCTCCGCTGTCGACGCAAACGGCAAGCAGCTGATGTCCGGACCAACCCCGGAGCATGTGGATCCTCAGGCCTTCGGCGGCGATTCCTTTCAGGACGATCCACGCATTCTGCCCGCCTTCAATGGCTCTTCCGCCTCCGGTGACGTCACCGCCGAAGCGGTCTACGCCAATTACGGCACGCTGGACGACTTCAAGCAGCTCGCCAAATTGGGCGTTGACGTAAAAGGCAAGATCGTTCTCGTCCGCTACGGGCAGAACTTCCGCGGGGTCAAGGCCTACATCGCCCAGCAATATGGCGCTGCCGGCGTCATCATCTTTTCTGACCCGGCGGACGACGGCTATGACCGTGGCGACATCTATCCACGGGGTCCGTACCGGCCGGAATCTGCCGTGCAACGCGGCTCCGTGCAGTTCCTCCCGCTGTATCCGGGTGATCCCGAGACGCCCGGTGTCGCTTCCACGCCTGATCTGCCCGATTCGAAGCGAATCACCGATCCGGCCAAGATGAATCAGCCGTCGATCCCCGTGAACCCGCTCAGCTACAAGGACGCCGCCCCCATTCTGCGAGCCTTGGACGGCGCAACGGTGCCGCACGAATGGCAGGGTGGCCTGCCCTTCGCCTATCACCTGGGCGGCACCGGCGCGGTGAAGGTCCACATGCACCTGGAGCAGGACTACAAACTCCGCACCATCTGGGACGTAATCGGCACCATCGAGGGAACCGACCCCGCGGCGAAGGATGCCTGGGTGGTCGCCGGCAACCATCGCGACGCCTGGGTCTACGGAGCCGTTGATCCGAACAGCGGCACGGCGGCCATGCTTGAAACCGTGCATGGTTTGGGGGAGCTGCTAAAACAGGGCTGGAAGCCGGCGCGCACCATCGTAATGGCCAGCTGGGACGCCGAAGAGGAGGGCCTGATGGGGTCCACCGAGTGGGCCGAGGCGCATGAGGCGCAACTTCACCACGCCGTCGCCTACTTCAACACCGATGTCGGCGTCTCGGGACCGAACTTCAACGCCTCCGCGGTCCCCTCTCTCAAGCCGTTCATGCGCGACGTCACACGCGAGGTCCCCAGCCCCCAGGGCGGCACCGTGTACGAGCACTGGAAAGAAGACCAGGCCAGCAATCCGCGCCGCCGCGGCACGGGCGCCAATCCTTTCAGCGCACCCTCCAACTCCACCCTCAATGCGGAGGATGTGCGTGTAGGGGATCTCGGCTCGGGGTCGGACTACACGCCCTTCATCCAGCATCTAGGCGTTCCCTCCACGGATATGGGCTCGGACGGACCGTATGGTGTTTACCACTCCACCTTCGACGATTACGACTGGTTCGTCCGCAACGCCGACCCCACCTTTGTCTACGAGCAGCAGCAGGCCCGCGTCTTTGGCCTCGAAATCCTGCACATGGCCGATGCCAAGGTCCTGCCCTATGACTACCGCCTGTACGGGCGCGAGGTGCTCGGCTACGTCACCGCGGCGCAGGCGCGAGCGAATGCCGGCGGCGTTCACGTCAACTTCGAACCGGCTCTCGGGGCGGCAAACCGCTTCCAGGCCGCCGGCGAGCGTACTTTTTTGAGACAGTCCGCGCTTTCTTCGGGAGCAAACGGGAGAAATCCACAGGCCCTTGCCCGCCTGAATGTCGCATTGCGGGACACTGAGACCGCCCTATTGAACGAGGCAGGGCTGCCAAAACGTTCCTGGTTCAGACATACCATCTACGCCCCGGGCGAGTTCACCGGCTATGCGGCTGTGGTCATCCCTGGTGTGAATGAGGGCATAGATGCTGGCGATTCTGCTCGAACGCAAGCGCAATTGGATGCTTTAACAGCGGCCCTCACTCGTGCGGCAAGTGTCTTGGAGAGGGCGACGATGTAGTTACGGAAGTGTATCCCCGGCGCGTGGCAGTGATGAAATTCCGGTTTGTGCCGATGATTGGGTTGCGGGCAAGAGAATCAAATCCCGCCGGAGGATCTCATGTACACCCTTCTTCTCATCAGCTGCATATTCGCTCTCACCTTCTGCCCATTGCTCCTGGACGCGATCCTTACCTGGCAGGAAGCCCGCCGTCAAAACCGCTTTGCGCCCAGCCCCCAGCCTGCTCGCCTCAGTCTCGCTACGCAGCGCTCGCACTAGGAGAAGGCTGATCCCTGTGCTCAAGGCTGATCCCTGTGCTCAAAGCTGATCGCAAAGAAGAGGGCCACCTCTGAACGAGGTGGCCGGCACTCGGAAACAGCGCTTCAGCCCCTTAGCCGCGAAGTGCCATCTGCTCGGTCACAATCTGGGTCAGATCCGGCTTCTTCAATCCGTGCACCTCTTCGTTGAACTTATCCACTTTACTGGACCAGTTCATCGAACAGAACTTCGGACCGCACATGGAGCAGAACGCCGCTTCCTTGTAATAGTCGTCCGGGAGCGTCTCATCGTGCATGCCGCGGGCTGTCTCCGGGTCGAGCGAAAGGGCGAACTGCTTGTCCCAATCGAAGGTGTAGCGAGCGTGCGAGATCGCATCGTCACGGTCGCGTGCTCCCGGCCGATGCCGCGCGATGTCAGCCGCGTGGGCCGAGATCTTATAGGCAATGATGCCGTCCTTGACGTCTTTCTCGTTCGGCAGACCGAGGTGTTCCTTGGGCGTGACATAGCAAAGCATCGCCGCACCATGCCAGCCGATCATCGCCGCGCCAATCGCCGACGTGATGTGGTCATAGCCTGGCGCGATATCCGTAACGAGGGGGCCGAGCACGTAAAAGGGAGCACCGTCACAGAGCTCTACTTCTTTCTCGACCTGCTCTTTGATCTTGTCCATGGGCACATGGCCGGGGCCTTCGATCATCACCTGAACGTCGTCCTTCCAGGCCTGACGCGTCAGTTCACCCAGCGTCTTCAACTCCGCAAACTGCGCCTCGTCGGAGGCGTCGGCCACCGAACCCGGTCGCAAACCGTCACCAAGCGAGTAGCTGACGTCATACTTGGCCATGATCTTCGTGATGCGGTCAAAGTTCTCGTAAAGGAAGTTCTGCTTGTGATGCGCCGTCATCCACTGCGCCATGATCGCGCCGCCGCGGCTGACGATGCCCGTGATCCGCTTGGAGACCATCGGAATGTACTGCACCAGGACGCCGGCATGGATGGTGAAGTAGTCCACACCCTGCTGCGCCTGCTCCTCGATCACTTCGAGGTAAAGGTCGATGTTCAAATCTTCTACGCGCTTTACCCGGCCAAGCGCCTCGTACAGCGGAACGGTGCCGATCGGCACCGGCGAATGCCGCAGAATTGCCTCGCGGATCATCGGAATATCGCCGCCTGTGGACAGGTCCATCACCGTATCCGCCCCGAAATGGACGGCAGTGTGCAGCTTGCGCAACTCGTCTTCCACGTTCGAGACCAGCGCCGAATTGCCAATGTTGGCATTGATCTTGCAAAGCGACTCGACCCCGATGCACATCGGCTCAAGCTCCGGGTGATTGATGTTCGCCGGGATGATCATCGTTCCCTTGGCGATCTCCGCACGCACCAGCTCCGCGGCCAGCTTCTCCTTGTGCGCGACAAACGCCATCTCTTCCGTAATCAGGCCTTTGCGGGCAAAATGCATCTGGCTCATGTTCCAATCGCCGGTGCGCGCCGCCTCTTCTTTGCGCTTGACGACCCAGTCCTTGCGGGGCTGCGGAACGCCATAGCGGGTCTCTACGTCTGGGCCGTTCTGCAGACCTGTCCCGTGATCCGGTCCGTTGCCATTCGCCGCCGCTGCCAGGCCGTTCTCGACTGTGCTCATGTGTTCCAGATCTCCCATTCGGGTGCGTCGCACGTCTTCCGCGCGTCGGCTGCCGTTGGCCAAAGTATACGCCGTCAATGGGTGCCGCTAGCATGGGTGCATGGTCCGCTCACAACACCTTGCGCTCCTCCTCATCCTGGCCCCCGCGCTCCTGGCCCCCGCGCTCCGCGCGGGGAACGTCAACGTCAACGTCGATGGCGACTGGCGCGAACCCGGCGGCTCCATCCTGCATGTGTTTTCCTGCGGGCCCCAAGTTTGTATGCGCGTCATGACGCTCCGTCCGAATACGCCGCATTTCGATACGCACAATCCGGATCCCGCCAAACGGACACAACCGCTGTGCGGCCTCCAGATCGGCTCCGGCTTTCAGCCGCAGGGGCCGGACAAGGCAATTGACGGCCGAGTCTACGATCCTCAATCAGGCAGGATCTACCGCGGCGAAATGCACACCGAAGGCGATGTCCTGCATCTGCGCGGGTACATCCTCTTCCCAGTCCTGGGCCGCAGTGAGCAGTGGAAACGCGTTCCGCCGATTGCGGAGGCCTGCCACGATCGATAGCGCACCGTCCCCGCTGCACCATCCCTGCCGCCACAGTTGATAAAGTGATGACTGTGGGCAGCTCCTCTTCGCCGTCGTCCTTCCTTGGCATACCCAGGGGTTTTCAGTGGGCCTCCGCCACCGCCGGTATCAAAGCCAGCGGTAAACCCGATCTCGCCCTCGCTCTTTGTGAGGGTGGTGCGAACGCCGCGGCGATGTTCACCAGCAACCAGCTGGTCGCCGCGCCCGTGACTGTAGGCCGGCGTCACCTGCAGACTACCGGCGGCCGTGTCTCGGCGGTGCTCGTCAACTCCGGCAACGCCAACTGCGCCACCGGAGAGCCCGGCATCGAAGTCTGCCGGCGCTGCTGCACAGCTTTAGCCGAGCAGTTTGGCGGGGTCTTCGACGAAATCTTTCCGTCCTCGACGGGGATTATCGGCGTCCCGCTACCGTCCGAAAAGCTGATTGCGGCTCTACCCCGCGCCAAGGTAGCCTTGGGCGGAACGGCCGACCATCTCCTCTCCTTCGCCAACGCCATTCTCACCACGGACACCAAACGCAAGGTGGCCCGCGCCACGATCGAAGCTGAGGATGGGCGGCCTGTGCACCTCTTCGGCTGTGCCAAGGGCGCCGGCATGATCGGACCGCAGGTGGTGGCGCACGCCACCATGCTCGTCTACCTTTTTACCGATCTCGCAGCTTCGCCGGCACAACTGCAGCAGGTCCTCACGCCGGCGGCGGAGACCAGTTTCAACTCCATCTCCATCGACGGCGATCAATCCACAAATGACACGGTGCTCCTGCTCGCCAGCGGCAAAAGCGGCGTGCAGGCGACCGAAAAGGTGCTCTCCGCCTTTGGCGAGGCCCTGCGGCTGGTCTGCGAATCCCTCGCGCACCAAATTGTCGACGACGGCGAAGGCGTCGGCCACGTCGTCACGCTCGAGATCACCGGCGCCCGCAACGACGCCGAAGCCAAACAAATCGCGCGCAACATCGCCCGCTCACCCCTATGCAAAACGGCCTGGTCCTCCGCCGATCCCAACTGGGGACGCCTGCTCTGCGCGGCAGGCTACGCCGGGGTCCCCTTCGACCCGGCGACCGTGACCGTGTCCATAGGCGGGCTGCCGGTCTTCGCCTTCGGCGTTCGCTCACCCCACTTCGACGAAGCCGCCACGCACGCCGCCATGAGCCGGCGCGAATACACGATCGCGATCAATCTCGGCCAGGCTGCAGGACAGTCGCGGTTCATCACCTGCGACCTCACTCACGAATACGTCACCATCAACGCGGACTATTCCAGCTAGATCCTCGTGGCAGCTGGCCACATATACGGCCGAGATGACGGTTTACATGATCGGTACGCCTCAAACCTCTCACGCGCCAGAGCACCTGCCGCCTTCCTGCACCAAAACAAAATCCGGCCGAATCCTCGCAGCAAAGGCCCCATCCACCCGATCCAGCTCTACCAAATCCACCTTGACGGGGAGATCCGACTGATCCAGCGCGTCGAGCAAATCGCTGCGCACCCCAAGCTCCAGTCGCCGCTCCACGGCTAAATCGAGGTCTGAAAAGCGCCATAGATATCCTCCTGTAGCCCGCGACCCGAACGCCCAAACCGGCTGATCCGGTACATACCGTTTCAGGAGCTCTTGCAACAACTCCTGGTAATGCGGCACCAAAAACAAAGGCTTCATGCCCCAAAGTGAGCTCGGCTGGTTCACGGCAGCTCCTTTCGCCGGATCGCGGCCAGCATCTCCCCTGCTGCCTCGACCAGCCTCGGCGCCTGCTCCACGATCGAGTCCGCAACAGCTTCGTTGTAGGTGTGCGCGGACTCATTCCGCGCGTCCAGGAAGGCCTTCCACTGTGCCCATTCCACCGTGGAATACCCGTACTCATTTGCCGTCCGCAGGATCTGTCCCAAACTCATGACCTTCACCGCCTCGGGATCAAGGCCGTCCAGCCGAACCAGGGCGCGTGTCAATGCGGGACGTATCCGTCCCCAACATACATTGAAACTCTGCACCACATCGCTTCGGAGCACCTCCCCGATCGTCTCCTCGCGGTGCTCGCCGTAGGTCTTGAGTGCCAGCGCAAGGTGCTGCCGTGACTTTTCTAGCGTGGAGCTATCCACCAGGTCCATACTGGCCATTCTAAGCAAACCCTTCTCTCACCGGCACCTTGGGACTGAGATAGTTCACTTCCGAGAACGCGACTTATCACCACCTACGGCAAAAGAAAAAGTCTAGCAATCGCGAGAGTATGATTTTCGTGAAGTTGGCCATTTAGTACCAGAGGCAGACCAAATGCGCTTTTGCCCCTTTCTTCTGAGCTTGATACTGAGCGGCACAGTTGTTGGGCAAGATGCGACGCAGCAGATCCTGCAGCAACAGCAAATGCAACAGCTACAGCAGCAACAGTTGCAGCAGCAGCTCACTCAGCAACAGCTTGATCTGATCAACCAGCAGCAACTGGCTCTCGGAGCTGATGCTAGCCTGGCAGGTTACCGACTCGGAGTGCGCTCCCCGCGGATGCGGCAGGAGACAAGAGCGGAGCCAGGAACCGTTGTTGTTCACATGGAAGACCCGTCCCGAGGTGCCTCCATCTTCTATACAACGGACGGTTGGACCCCAACGGCAGCCTCGAATCGATACGCCGGGCCGATCACAATACGGAGCAAGGTCACAATGCGAGCGATCGCCATCGTAGCCGGCGGCCTGCGAAGTTATGTGTCTGTCCTGCCTATCACTCCGACGCCCATGGCGCCTGTCATCCAGGCTTCCAATTCAGTACGCGTCCAACAACTCTCTTCAGGGATCATTCTGCCCTTGATATTTTCAGCCTCGGTCTCCTCGCGGGGTGTAAAAATTGGTGACCGATTGCCTGTACTCCTCGCCGAGGATCTGTTCCTCGGAGGCAAGCTGGCCGCCCCCAAAGGCTCGCCTGTTGAGGCCGTGGTGACACAGGTAGACAACTCCCACGTGCAGGGTCTGCCTGGCATCCTTAGCTTCTCAGCACGGTCTATCCGCCTACAGGACGGGACGACGGTATCCCTTTTAGGAGTGGAGACTATGGAAGGAGCCGATCACACGAAGAAGGCTGAGTTTGCTTCCATCATCCCGTTGGGTGGTCTAACGGTTCATGGCGGAGACGCGATCATCCCTGCGGGCACTCGATTTGATGCAGAAATCAAAAATTCTTTCGATCAATCGTCGAGCCTAGATTCAAGGCGCTAGATCAAGAATGGTCAGCAGCCTCTCGTCTAATACTAGGCCGGTCAGATGTCCAGAGGCACTCTAGTCCCCGACAGATAAGTCTTGAGAAACGCCGTTGCGTTGCCCAACAACCGCCACCCCGACCCGCCTCCAACGATCTCACCGCACAACCGTACCGTAGCGCCCGACCGCCCGCCGCGTATATCGTAAAGTTGTCGAAGCTACGCTGGGGGACACGATGGCACTGAAGCTGGATGAGGCTGTACAGCAGGACCTGACCGCCGAGGTCGGGGAGTGGATTGAGGCGTTCGATGCCGTGGTCGCGCACGATTGGGAACAGGGTGCGGCCGTGCTCTCCGCCCTGCGCACCCGCGCCCGCGAGGCCGGCGTACCCGCCACCGGCGACGTCACCACGCCCTACCTGAACACCATTCCCAAGCACGACGAGGTCCCCTACCCCGGCGACCGCCACCTTGAACGCCGCGTGGAAGCGCTGATCCGCTGGAACGCCATGGCCATGGTGCACAAGCAGAACAAGTACGACCCCGGCATCGGCGGCCATATCTCCACGTATTCCTCGCTCGCCACGCTGCTGGAGGTGGGCTTTAATCACTTCTTCCGCGCGAAATACCCCAGCGACAAGGGCACCGCGGCTGGTGGTCAAGACCAACCGGGCGATTTCGTCTACTTCCAAGGCCACGCCTCCCCCGGCGTCTACTCGCGCGCCTTCCTCGAAGGCCGCTTCGACGAAGGGCGCTTAAAGAACTTCCGCCACGAACTGCGCGGCGAGCCCGGTCTCTCCAGCTATCCGCACCCCTGGCTCATGCAGGATTTCTGGCAGTTCCCCACGGTCTCGATGGGCATCGGGCCGCTGAACGCGATCTACCAGGCCCGCTTCATGAAGTACCTCGAAAACCGCAGCCTGATCCCGCATACCCCGCGCAAGGTCTGGGCCTTCGTCGGCGACGGTGAAACGGACGAGGTCGACACCCTCGGTGCCATCTCGCTCGCCACCCGCGAAGGTCTCGACAACCTGATCTTCGTCGTGAACTGCAACCTGCAGCGCCTCGACGGCCCCGTGCGCGGCAACAAGCGCATCATCGACGAGCTCGAAGGCATGTTCCGCGGCGCGGGCTGGAATGTCATCAAGGTCATCTGGGGCTCGGACTGGGATGAGCTCTTCGAGCGCGACCACCAGGGTCTGCTCCTCAAGCGCATGGAAGAGTGCGTCGACGGTGATTTCCAGACCTTCAAGGCCAAGGGCGGCGACTATCTCCGCAAGGAGTTCTTCGGCAAGTACCCGGAACTGCTCAAGCTGGTCGAGGACAAGACCGACGAGCAGCTCGCCCGCCTGCATCGCGGCGGCCACGATCCCCTGAAGATCTACAACGCCTACAAGCGCGCCCTGGAGCACAAGGGTGGCCCCACCGTAATCCTCGCGAAGACCGTCAAAGGCTACGGCCTCGGCTCCGCGCAGGCCCGCAACGCCACGCATTCGGAGAAAAAGCTCACCGACGAAGGCCTCATGGCGTTTGTGAAGCAATTCGACATCCCGCTGCCCGATGAGGCCGCCAAGGATGCCGCCTTCTACCGCCCCGAGCCCAACGACCCGGCGATTGCCTACATGCAGGCCCGGCGCGAGGTCCTGGGTGGCTACCTGCCCGAGCGCAAGGTTCCCGAGTTGAGCTTTAAGGCTCCCGCGCCCGAGTTCTACAACGAGTTCTTAGCGGGCTCCAAGGGCCGCGCCGTTTCCACCACCAGCGGCTTCGTCGGCATCATGCGCGCCCTGCTCAAGGCACCCACCATCGGCAAGCTGATCGTGCCGATCATTCCCGATGAGGGCCGCACCTTCGGCTTCGAATCGGTCATGAAACAAGTCTCGATATACGCTCCGGAGGGCCAGAAGTACACCCCGCACGACGCCGACATGCTGCTCGGCTACAGCGAAAAGAAGGATGGCCAAATCCTCGAGGAGGGCATCACCGAGGCGGGCTCCATGGCCAGCTTCACCGCCGCCGGCACCGCCTACACCAACTACAAAGTGCCGATGATCCCCTTTTACCTCTACTACTCCATGTTCGGCTTCCAGCGCATCGGCGACATGGCCTGGGCATTCGCGGACTCCCGCGGTAAGGGCTTTCTCATGGGCGGCACTGCCGGCCGGACGACCATGCTCGGCGAAGGTTTGCAGCACCAGGACGGCCACTCCCACGTGCTCGCCAGCACCATCCCCACCTGCATCACCTACGATCCCGCCTACGTCTACGAAATGGCCGTGATCCTGCAGGACGGCATCCGCCGCATGTACGAAGTCGGCGAAGACCGCTTCTTCTACATCACCATGTACAACGAGGACTACGCCCAGCCGGCCATGCCCTCGGAACAGGGTGTACGCGAAGGCATCCTGGCCGGTCTCTATCGCTTCAAGGCTGCCGACAAGGGCTCGGTCGCGCTGCATCTATTCGGCTCCGGTCCGATCCTGAACGAGGCCGTCCGCGCCCAGGGGATCCTGGCGGAGAAGTACAACATAGCCGCCGATGTCTGGAGCGTCACCAGCTACACCGAGCTGCGCCGTAACTGCCTCGAAACCGAGCGCTGGAACCGTCTGCACCCGGAATTGCCGGAACGCACACCCTTCCTCCTGACTGCACTCGAGGGAGCCAAAGGTCCCATCATTGCGGCCAGCGACTACATCAAGTCGCTTCCGGACGGTCTTTCGCCCTGGCTTGGCAACCGGCTGCTCACCTTGGGAACCGACGGCTTTGGCCGGTCCGACAACCGCGAGCACCTGCGCCGCCACTTTGAAGTGGACGCTGAATCCATCGTGGCGGCGGCTCTGTCTAAACTCGCTCGTGGGGGGGCGATTCCGGCGGAGCAGGCCACGCAGGCTCTTGCCGCACTGGGCCTCTCCGCGGACCAGCCGGACGCGGCCTTCGCTTAGCGCACCGGTCAACCAGCCCATCGGGGGCCTCGGCCTCCGATGGATTCCGCTTACGCCAGGAAACCTCGCCGCGAGATCCCAAGCATGCCCGAAAACCCGCTGCTGCCCCATGCCGAGCTGAGGGCGCTGCTTGCTCTCACCAAACGCTGCACAACGCTGGAGGCAGCCGCCGCAGAAAAGCCCGGCGTCAAGCGCTCGCGGGGGTCTAAACGCCACGCCAGCCGAGAGGCGGTCCTGGCAGCGACTACACTCCAGCTCGAACCAGGGGATTTGCTGGTCGCCGAGCCGAGCGACCCTACCGCCAGTGAACTGGCACCGGCGAGCCCGGGCAAAAAGGCGCACACAAGCCTTCTGCCAGCCGCGCACAGCAAAGGCGCCTCGCGCCTTCTGCTCGCGACGGCCATGGCCGCGGCGCTGCAGGGGGCCGGAACGAAGCGGATCGCACTTGTGTTCACCCAGGCAGGCACCGCCGACCCAGCCTGGCAGGCCGCCCTCGCCTGGTCACAGGAGCGTCTTTTGCCGCTGGTCTTCGTCTGTACCGACGCCAGTGGCCCCGCCATCTTCACCGCGAAAAGCAAATCTTCTCCCGCACTCCTGCAGTGGGAAAACGTCTCGCGGCTCACGGCAAAACTGAAGCTGCCGGTGCTCACCATTGACGGCGAGGACGCCGTGGCCATGTACCGCGCGGCCCAGGAAGCTATCCTGCGAGCCCGCTCCGGCGGCGGCCCCGCGGTGCTTTGGGCAGCCTTACCGACATCCGCCGAGCTGGCAGGCCGGTCCCGGACATTGCGGCCGGTCCACCGGCTGGCGCAGTATCTCCGCACCCGCGGCATTCCGATCACCTGATCGCTACAACTTTTGTATGCAGGCCGTGGTAACCGCGCTGGCTCGGCCTGTATCGCTTCGTAGACCTCTTGCATACACTCAAAGGCATGTTGCACAGGCAGTTTCCCCGGTCCCCTCGATCTATAGTGCCCGCCGCCGTACTGGCCTTCACTCTAGGGACCCCTTCGCTCCTCTCCGCTCAAACCTTGCCAGACGCACCAACGGCTGCGATCCCGAATCAATGCGATGCTGCTGCAGCCTCCCATCCCTTGCCGGGACTTATCGCTCTCAGCGTCCCCGGCCAGACCTCCGGGCAGCAGCAGCAGCCATACCAGAACCCGCTCGACAAACCACTGCCGCCGCCAACGGATCAGCCACAGGCACCGGCTCCCGTCACCATGGCGCCGTCGCCACTGGTTGCGTCGCTGCCTTCTCCGCCCAAGGAGGACCTTCCTCGGCTCATCAAGCAGGATCATTTCGGCTCGGCCTACATCTCGGATGACGACGCGATCTATCCCATGGCGCTGCGGCTTTACTCTTTGGGCTACCTCGATACGATCTTCATCGGGATGCGTCCCTGGACGCGGCGCAGCCTGCTGCACGCCCTGGAGCGCTCGAGCGCGGCCATCCAGACGGATGGAAACGAAGAGGCCCAGGGCATCTACGCCAAGCTCATGGACTACCTCGCCACCGAGATACCCGGTCCCGAAGGCACGGTCAGCGGCGAGATGACCCGCGGCCAGGTATACGGCGTAGAAACCGCCTACACCCGGCTGATGGGCATCAGCGGCCTGACGCTGCGCGACAGCTATCAACTCGGACAGACACTTTGGAATGACTACGGCCGTCCGTACCAAAGCGGTTTCAACAACCAGACTGGCATTTCGACCCTGAACGAGTGGGGACGCTTTTCCCTGTATGTCCGCGGCGAATACCAGCACGCTCCCCCTGGCGCGGGCTATGACAATGCCCTGTCCACGCTGCTGTCGGGCAGAATCAACATTCCCTTTTCGGGCTACAACGATCCGCAGGACACCATTCCGAGCGGCCCCATCGCCTCGGCGAATCCGTTTCGACTACAGGAAGCCGCGCTGTCGTTTCATGTACTCGGCAATGAGATCTCCGGCGGTAAAACGGATGCTTGGCTCGGACCGGGAGTGGGCGGCGCCATGGCCTGGAGCAACAACGCCGAAAATATCTATTCGTTCCGTGTCAATCGCGTAGAACAGCTGCACATTCCCTACTTCTCCTACCTGTTTGGCGGTATCCGTTACGACTTCTTCGTCGGGTCCCTCAAAGGGCACACGGATCCCCGGGACCCGTGGATCCACTCCGAAATGGTGCAGTTCAAGCCGACCGACAACTTCGAGTTCGGCTTTCAACGCAGCGTCATCTGGGGCGGCGTTGGCCACGAGCCAGTAAACCTGAACACCTTTTTCCGCAGCTTTTTCTCCTTCAATGACACCACAGAAGCGGTGAAGGCATCACCGCAAGATCCCGGCGCCCGCTACAGCGCTTTCAACTTCTCCTGGCGGCTGCCATTTCTCCGGAAACACGTCACGCTTTACACCGATTCCATTTCACACGATGACGTCACTCCGATCAGCGCTCCTCGCCGCGCCGCCTACCGTCCAGGGGTGTACCTGTCCCAGTTTCCCGGGATTCCCAAACTGGATCTGCGCGTGGAGGCCTCCAGTACGGACTGTTCTACGCTGCGCTGCATCGACGGCGTCTTCAACTACTTCGAAGCGGTTCAACTGCAGGGCTATACAAACAAGGGCTTCATCATGGGGGACTGGGTGGGCCGCGAGGGCAAGGCCGGCAACGCCTGGCTCACCTACCACCTTTCGCCGAACGAGTGGATCCAGGCCTCCTACATGCACAAGAAAACGGCCAAGGACTTTATCTACTTCGGCGTAACCCAGACCCAGTTCAAGATCGACGTAGTGAAGCGGTTGAGACCGGACATCGAACTCGACGCCTGGTTTCAGTACGAACACTGGGCGGCCCCGATCTACCAGGCCAATGAGCAAACCGATACCGTCACAGCCGTCAAGCTAACCTTCTACCCAAAACTGCACACCGGCCGCTCCCTCAACGGAAAATAACGGAAACTGAAGCGTAAGGGAGGGCATAACAGCCCTCCCTTACGCCTTTCTGTCACTGGTGCTAAGCGGAGACTCTTTCCGCGTCCACGCACTGCTGAAAATACGCCAGCGACCGTTGCAAGCCGTCACGGAGCGGCACCTTTGGCTCCCAGTCGAGTAGCCGCCGAGCCTTCGATATATCCGGCCGGCGCTGCTTCGGATCGTCCTGCGGCAGCGGACGGAAGGTGATCTCCGCCTGCGATCCGAGCAGATTTTGTATCTCGCGGGCGCACTCCAAAATCGTCCACTCCACAGGGTTACCTATGTTGGTGGGATCGTGTTCATCGCTCTTGGACAGCCGAACGATGCCGTCGATCAAATCCGAGACGTAACAGAACGACCGTGTCTGCGAGCCGTCCCCATAGACCGTCAGCGGGTCGCCCCGCAGCGCCTGCATCATCAGGTTTGAAATCACGCGGCCGTCGTTGGCCTGCAGCCGTGGACCATAGGTATTGAAGATGCGCACCATGTGGGTATTCACCCCGTGGTATCGCTGATACGCCGCCACCAGCGCTTCGGAAAAGCGTTTGGATTCGTCATACACCGACCGTGGTCCGATCGGATTGACGTTGCCCCAATACGTCTCGACCTGCGGATGGACCTCCGGATCGCCATAGCACTCGGAGGTGGAAGCCTGCAGGAAACCCGCGTGGTAACGACGCGCAATCTCCAAGGCGTTCAACGTACCCGCTGAACCGACCTGCAGCGTCTCGACGCCCAGCCGCATGTAGTCCACCGGACTCGCCGGCGAGGCAAAGTTGAACACAAAGTCCACCGCGCCCACATCGAACGGTGTACAGATGTCGAGTTGTTCAAACCGGAATCGGTCCTCGCGATCCAGGTGCGTAAGATTCGCGAGGTTGCCGGTACACAGGTTATCTACCCCGATAACCCTGTTTCCCTCAGCCAACAGGGCGTCGCACAGGTGCGAACCGAGAAAACCGGCCGCACCTGTCACGAGAATCGTCTTACCGTCCGCCGCCATCAAGCCCCCGCCGCCGCAGGTTCGCGCACCGAGGTCACCGCGGAACGGCCCACGCTCAGGTAGGTGAACCCATTCTGAAGCATCACCTCCGGATCGTAGAGATTCCGCCCGTCCACCACGATCGGATACCGCATCAGGGTATGCAGCTTGGTTAGATCCAGCTTCGCGAACTCATTCCAATCCGTCAGGATCAGCAAGGCATCGGCATCCTTGGCGGCATCGTCCACCGATTCCGCGTAACGCAAAGCGGCGGAGGGTGGGATCTCCATCTTGGCGCGTTCCATGCCCGCCGGATCGTAGGCGCAGATGCTGCAGCCTTCTCCGAGAAGCATCTCCACCAAATCGATCGCCGGCGACTCACGCACATCGTCGGTCTCGCCCTTGAACGCCAGCCCCAGTACCGCAAGGCGTTTGCCACGCAGCGTCCACAGAGCGGAACGCACCTTGCCGAGAAAGCGTTTCTTCTGCGCGACGTTGATCCGCTCCACCTCATGCAGCAGGCTGAAGTCGACACCCAGTTGCGCCGCCACCGAACGGAACGCCGCTACATCCTTCGGGAAGCAAGAACCGCCATAGCCGATACCCGGCCGCAGGAACTTGGGTCCGATGCGCGAATCCAGTCCAATACCGCGCGCAACCTGCTCCACATTGGCGTCGGCAGCCTCGCAAAGGTTCGAAACGGCGTTGATGAAGCTGATCTTCAACGCCAGGAAGGCGTTGGAAGCGTGCTTGATGATCTCGGCGCTTTTGGTAGAGGTAAGCAACAGCGGTGGCGGCGCCTGGGCGGAGCAATCGCCGACGATAGCTCCATTATTGCCGTAATAGGTGCCTTCCGTCAGCGGCGCGTAGATTGCCTGCATCGCCTTGGCGGCGCGGGGGCTGTCGGCACCCACCACGATGCGGTCGGGATGCAGGAAGTCCATCACTGCCGTACCCTCGCGCAGGAACTCGGGGTTGGAAACGACATCGAACATGTCGCGACGAACTCCGTTGCGCTCAATGACGCGGCGAATCCACTCATTTGTGTACACCGGTACCGTGCTCTTTTCGATGATCACGGTGTAGTCGGTGATATGACGGGCGATTTCGCTGGCAACCGCTTCCACGTAGGAAAGGTCGGCATCGCCGGTCTCCGACTGCGGTGTACCCACCGCGATAAAAATTGCACGGCTGGACTGCGTCGCCTCGGCCAGGTCGGTGGTGAAACGCACTCGCCCATTGCAGTACCGCTTCATCAGCTCGGGCAGGTGATCTTCGTGAATGATGGGATCGCCATTGCGCAGAGCGGCGACCTTTTGTTCGTCGTTGTCGACACAGATGACGTCATGACCCATCTCGGCAAAGCAAATTGCCGCAACAAGACCCACGTAGCCGGAGCCGACGACTGCAATGTGATTAGCTGTTTCCATTTCCCTCGTTCCTGGGGATAATACTAACCCCCGAAGGGTGGCATGATTTTATGCCACAACAGTGTTATTACGCTTCACCGACCGGGTCAGTTTGACCCATTTCGGGAGAAATCCGGCTTAGACTCGCGCTAATGAGTTCGCCTGGCACCGAAACAAGAGTTGGATACCCCGACTTCAGCTGGAATGACAATGCCCCGCGGGAGGCAAAGGGGGACACGACCCTTGCCGATTCCCTCCTCGTCATTCGCAAGCGCAAGTGGTTGATCCTCGCCTTCTGCGCGCTCGGCTTCCTATACGGCTATTACAAGGCCGTTACACAGCCGAAGATGTATGAGGCCTACGGCAACATCGAGATTCGCAGTGGCGCGGCCTCCGAGTACCGCGTCGCGGCGACGCCCCTCGCCGAAGACACCTACGACATTCCGACACAAACCGCCATCCTCAAAAGCGACAGCCTTCTGCTCACCGTCGCTCGCGATCTGGATCTGCCCAACAATCCGGATTTCACGGGTGGAAAGCCGTCCACGCACGTCAGCCTGGACGATCCGACGGTCCGCCAGGCGGCGCTGGGCATGCTGCAGGGTTCGCTTGAAATCACACCGATCCCCAAGACGGATATCGTCCGCATCACCTGCCGCACCCTGAGCGCGAAGCTCTCCGCGGACATCGTGAACAAGCTCGTCAAGGAGTACATCCAGCGCAGCTTCCAGTCCCGGTATGACGCCACCAAGCTCGTCTCCAACTGGCTCTCGAACCAGCTGGGGGATCTGAAACAGCAGGTCGAGACGTCCCAGGCGCAGATGATCGACATGGGCAAGAGGCTCGGCGTTCTGGGGTTCGATACCAGTCACAACGAGATCACCACCAGCATCGACGACCTGACCCGCGCCGCCGGCCAGGCGCAGGTCAACCGCATCCTCGTGGAATCGCGCTACCGGGCGCTGAACGGCATGGACCCGAATGCCGTGGACGCCTCCATCGGCAACGTCACTGGAACCTCCAGCCAGAACGTGAACGGCCTGCGCGCGCAGCGCGAGTCGCTGCTGGCGCAGTTGGCAGCCGCCGATACGACCGCCGGGCCGAACCTTCCCCGGGAAAAGGCTTTACGCGCCCAGGTCACCGAACTCGACCGCCAGATCATCGACGAACAGCATCGCGTCGTGGTCCAGGCAAAGGAGGACCTCACCGCCGCACAAGCCAACGAGTCCCAGACCCGCGGCGCCCTGGAATCGGCTAAATCCAACGCCTACAAGCTCCGCGACGATCTCGTGGAATACACCATACGCCAGCGCGAGTTCGAGTCCCAGCGCACGCTGTACGAAGGCCTGCTGCAACGGCTGCGCACCGCCGGCGTGCAGGCCGGCCTTGAGTCGCAGGAGGTCGACGTCGTCGATAACGCCGTGCCGCCGATCGGTCCGTCTCTGCAGCCCAAAGGCACCATCGTTCTGGTCGATATCCTGGTCGCCTTCGGGCTCGGCCTGGTGCTTGCCTTCATCCTGGAAAGCCTGGACACCAGCCTCAGCAGCGTTGCCGAGATCGAGAACATCTCCGGCCTGCCCTCGCTGGCGCTCATCCCCAAAGCCCGGCGCACGGCCGACACGGCTTTGGCCACACCGACCCAACGCAATCTGACGGTACTTTCCAGCCCGAAATCCCAATTTGCCGAGGCCTTTCGCGCCCTGCGCACCTCGCTGCTGCTCTCCAGCGCCGGCCGGGAACCGCAGGTGCTGCTGCTCACCAGTGCCACACCCTCTGAGGGCAAAACGACCGCTTCCCTCAATCTTGCCGCCGTTCTGGCGCAACGCGATGTGCGCGTTCTGCTGATCGACGCCGATCTGCGCCGGCCCACCGTCCACCATCGCTTCGGACTGAACGGCAAACTCGGGCTCACCTCCGTGCTGACCGGCAGCCTTGAGCTCAAGGATGCCGTGCAGACGGTCAAAGAATTGCCCTCGCTGGACGTTCTCGCCAGCGGGCCAATCCCTCCGTTCCCCACCGAAATGCTCGGCTCCGACACCATGCGCCAGCTGCTGCAGCAGGCCCGCGGCGTGTACACCCACATCGTCATGGATTCGCCCCCGCTGCTTTCGGTGACCGACAGCGTGGTGCTGGCGCGCGAAGCGGATGCCGTGGTTCTGATCGTGCGCTACGGCAAATCAACGAAACATGCCGTGCAGCGCGCCCGCGATCTTCTGGTCCGCTCCGGTGGCCGCCTGGCCGGGCTGGCCCTCAACGCGGTCGACCTCAGCTCGCCCGAGTACTACTCCTACTACGGCTACTCAGGCTATGCGGGCTATGCGGGTTACGGCTCCGGCGGCAATGACAGCACGGCCTGGGAGACCCAGGGCGGCCCGCCGCGCCCGCCGGGGGACCCAACACAGCCGACATCGCAAGGAGCATCGCACGCATGAGTACCCCCTTCCTTCACCGCGCCGGCTCCGCCCACTTCAGCCGGACGCAAGGCCGCTGGTTGCGCCACGCAAGGCTTCTGCTGGCCCTCGCCGGACTGCTGCTTCCTCCGGCAGCGGCCATCGCCCAGTACAACGGGCCAATCACCTCGGCCGACAACAGCGCCGCGGCTCCGGTCACCGGCGAACGCCGGCTGCTCTATCCGTCCACGCCCGAGGTTCTCCTCACCCCCGGGGACCTGCTCTCCATTCACCTCTTCGGCGACCCGGACTACGCCGTCTCCACACGCATTGCCACCGACGGCACGGTTCTTCTGCCCCTGATCGGCACCGTCAGCCTCAACGGCCTCAGCACGACCTCTGCCGAGCAGCTGATCGGCCAGAGGCTCGAAACCGCTGGCATGTACCGCAGCCCACAGGTTCTGCTTCAGGTCATGGAGGGGCCAACCTCTGTCATCACCGTCGCCGGCGAGATGCATGCCGTGGTGCCCGTGGTCGGCTCGCGGAGTCTCTATGCCGTGATCGCCAGCGCCGGCGGCCTGCCCTCCAGCGCCAGCCGGAACGTAACGATCCTCCGCCCGGGCCAGGCGCAACCCCTCACCGTGGATATCGGCAACGACCCGCTGCACAGCGCCGCGGCCAATGTACCGACCTTCCCCGGCGATACGATCATCGTCTCGCGCATCGGCGTGGTGTACGTGATGGGCGAGTTCCACACTCCAGGCGTGGTTCCGCTGACCAACTACGGACCCATGACGCTGGCACAGGTCTCCGCCATCGTCGGCGGACCGCTCTACGACGCCAAGTACGACAAATTGCACATCATTCGCACCAGCGACGGCCGCAAAACGGTCTCCACGCTGAACATCAAGGATGTGCTCTACGGTCGCACCGCGGACCCGGTCATGCAGCCCAATGACATCGTCTTCCTGCCGCCCAGTGCCTTGAAGGAGTCCATGTCCAACGGCAGTTTGGGCTCGCTACTCGGCGTCGTGTCCTTTGCGCTGGCCGCCATCTCCACCCTGCGCTAAAGATTTCAGCCCCCGGGAGCTCCTGCGAAAGATGCCGATTACCCGCCGGTTGCGTTTGGCCTACGTCGTAAGCCACCCCATTCAGTACCAGGCTCCGCTGTTGCGCCGGCTCGCCCTGGAACCGGATATCGACCTCACCGTCCTCTTCGGCTCGGATCTTTCCACCCGCGCCTATCGGGACCAGGGCTTCGGCGTGGAGGTCTCCTGGGATACCCCGCTGCTGGAGGGCTACCGCTCCCGGTTCCTGCCCGCGCTGCACGATCCGGGAACCGTCACCGCGACGACGCCGTTCAGCCGCAGCCTGCTGCGCGCGCTCCGGTCTGACGACGGCAGCCCCGCCTTTGACGCCCTCTGGGTGCATGGCTACGCCAGCCTCAACGCCCTCCGCGCCATCGCCGCCGCCCACGGGCTGGGCATTCCCGTTCTGCTGCGTGCGGAAAGCTGGCTGGGCGACCGCCCCCGCGGCTCAGGCAGACTCCTGGCCAAAACCGCCTTTCTTCGCCTGCTGCGCCCGTTCATCGCGGCGACCCTGCCGATCGGTTCGCACAATGCCGGCTATTGGCGCACCTATTTCCGCGACGTCGTTCCCCAATTCACGGTGCCCTACGCCGTAGATAACGCCTTCTTCGCCGAACGTGCCGCGACCGAACGTCACCGGCTCAGGGAACTCCGCACGGAGCTGGGACTCGACTCGGATCGCCCCGTCATCCTCTTCGCCTCCAAATTGCAGCAGCGCAAGGGCGCAGCCGACCTCCTCGAAGCCTACCGGCGCTTTTGCGACCGCGACACCACAGCGCCGCCGCCCTACCTGGTCATCGTCGGCGACGGCGAGGAGCGCGCCCACCTCGAGCATCTTTGCGAGGAGGCCGGCCTGGACGGCGTACGCTTCGCCGGCTTCCGCAATCAGACCGAGCTGCCTCGCTTCTTCGCCCTCGCAGACGTCTTCATCCTGCCCTCACGCCACGAGCCCTGGGGACTGATCGTCAATGAGGCCATGGCCGCCGGCTGCCCCGTCGTGGTCTCCTCCGCGGTCGGCGCAGCGGCCGACCTGGTCTCCCACGGCGCAGAGGGCTTTGCCTTTCCGGCCGGCGATCTCGCCGCCCTGACCGAAATCCTCACACGCTGCTTTGACGGCTCTACCTGCCTCTCCTGCATGGGGGAGCGCGCCGCGCGCCGCATGCGGCAGTGGGACTTCGAAGCCGACATCCGGGGATTGCGGCAGGCGCTGGCGCACACCACACACCTGATCCACGCCGAACTGCCACGGCAGGCCGCAGCACGTCCCGAACAGGCTCCAAGCTTTCGGGAACCAGCCTTTCCAAACTCAGCCGTCCCCGAACCAGCCTTCTCGGAGCTGGCCCTGCCATGAGGATCCTGCACCTGGTCCGCTCCATCAGCCCGGCCTCCGGCGGTCCGACGGAGGTCATTCGCATGCTTGTACAGCACGCACCGGCCGGCTACACCGCGGAGGTCGTCACGCTGGATGATCCGGCAGCGCCGTTTTTATGGGAAATGCCCTGCCCCGTGCACGCCTTCGGCAGCGCCCGAAGACCGTGGTTTTCAGCCGCTCTGCTGCGCTGGCTCGCGGCCAACCGGCATCGCTTTGATGGAGCGGTGGTCCATGGTCTGTGGCAGTTCACGGGCCTCGCGGCGACCCTGGCCTTCGCCGGCCGCCTGCCCTACGTTGTCTTCGCCCACGGCATGCTGGATCCCTACTTCAAGCGAGCCTTCCCGCGAAAGCACGCCAAGAAGTGGATCTTCTGGCTCGGCGCGGAGTACTGGGTGCTCCGTCTCGCATCGCGGGTACTCTTTACGACCACCGCCGAGCGGGATCTGGCCGCGGGAAGCTTCTTCCTCCACCGCTGGAAACCTCTGGTCGTTCCGCTCGGCACAGTCGCCGTCCCGCCGGACACGATCACTCTCCGCCATGCTTTCTTCGGGCATGTGACCGCCGTGAAGGACATAAAAGACAAACGCTTTCTGCTTTTCCTCGGGCGCATCGACCCCAAAAAAGGCTGCGATCTGCTTCTCGTGGCCTTCGCCGCGGTAGCTCCCAGACACCCCTCGCTGCACCTCGTCGTCGCCGGCCCCGACCCGAAGCACTGGACTCCCGCGCTGCAGCGAATAGCTGCTGCAGCCGGCGTAGCCGAGCGCGTGCACTGGCCGGGCATGCTGCGCGGCGACGCCAAATTTGGCGCCTTTGCCGCCTGCGAGGCCTTCATCCTGCCCTCGCACCAGGAAAATTTCGGGATCGCCGCCGTGGAAGCCCTCGCCTCCGGCAAACCCGTGCTCCTGGCCGAGCCCGTCAACATCGCCCCCGATCTTGCGCGCGCCGGATGCGCTCTGGCCGAACCCGATACCCTCACCGGCACGATACGGCTCCTCGAGCGCTGGCTCAGCCTCTCCCCTGCCGAACGCGCGGAGATGGGCGAAAAGGCGCTCATAACCTTCCGCTCCCACTACGACATGCGGCGCAATACCGAATCCATCCTCCGGGTCTTCGAGCGGCTGACCCCAGCCTCGCGCCGGCAGCCGGAGCCCACCCGACTGGAGGCCCTTTGATGCCCCGGGTAGCCGACTACCGCGCCACCGAAGCCCTCGTCTTTTCGCCCGGCGACGACGCCTTCACCCGTCCCGCCTTCTCTGCCGGCAACCGTGCCCGCCGTGCCGTGTGGGGCGTGTGCTGGCTGCTGCTCTACCGCTGCTCGCCGCGGCCCCTGCATGCCTGGCGCGCCCTCCTGCTCCGTTGCTTCGGTGCGCAACTTGGCCCCGATTGCCACTTCTATCCCGGCTCGCGGGTATGGGCGCCCTGGAATCTGCGCTGCGCCGACCACGTCGCCGCCGCCGACGGGGCGGAGATTTATAACCCCTCCCTCATCGAACTCGGCTCCCACGTCATCCTTTCGCAGGGCAGCTATCTCTGCGGCGCCACCCATGACTACAACGACCCGGAGTTCCCGCTCACCGCCTATCGCATGACGGTAGGCGCCTACGCCTGGATCTGCGCCCGCGCCTCCGTCGGCCCCGGGTTGAACGTGGGGGAAGGCGCCGTGCTCGGTCTGGGCGCTGTCGCCACCCGTCACCTGCTGCCCTGGACGGTCTACAGCGGCAACCCGGCTGTCGTCCTGCGCGACCGCCAGCGGATCATCCCCGCCGCTGCTGACGGAGACACCAAGGCATGATCTCCGTCCTGATCCTGACCCGCAACGAGGAGCAGGACCTGCCCGCCTGCCTCGCCTCCGTCGCCTGGTGCGACGACATCCACGTCTTTGACTCCGAAAGCACCGACCGCACCGCCGAAATCGCCCGCTGCTACGGTGCTTTGGTCACCGCGCAGACCTTTCAGGGCTACGCCAGCCAGCGCAATGCCGCCCTGCAACTCCCTTTTCGGCACCGCTGGGTGCTGGTTCTGGATGCGGACGAACGTCCCACCGCCGCGCTCTGCACGGAGATGCGCGAGGCCGTGCAGAAGGCGAACTCGACCTGCGTCGCCTTTCGCATGCGCCGCCGCGACTACCTCTGGGGCACCTGGCTGAAGCACGCCCAACTGACCCCGTTCTACGTCCGCCTGCTGCGGCCCGAATGTGTGCGGTACACCCGTGAGATCAACGAGATCGCCGAAGTGAACGGCGAAATCGGCGAGCTGGACGGCACGCTCGAACACCTCGCCTTCTCCAAGGGCATCGGCCATTGGGTGGCCAAGCACAATGACTACTCCACACGCGAGGCACAGCTGCTGGCCAGCGGCGATGCCGTCCGCGCCGCCTCCCTGCGGCAGGCGCTATTCAGCCGCGACTTCGGCGAACGCCGTGTGGCGCAGAAGGCCATCTTCTACAAACTGCCCGGCCGGCCGTTGATCAAGTGGATCGGGATGGTGTTCGTCCGCCGCGCCATCCTGGACGGACGAGCCGGCCTCGCCTATGCCACATTGCAGGCATTCTACGAATATCTGATCGAGGTAAAACGGAGGGAAATTGTGCGCCGGAGAGCCGGCCAGCCTGTGTAAGCCGGCCAGCCTCCCGCGGCACAGAAACCTCTGCAACTCAAATGTGAACCGGCCTGAACCGGTCTTTAGGCGCGCAGCTTGGCCAGAAGATCCGTGGGGTGAACCGGCTTGGCCAGGATTTCAAACTCGTGCCCCTGGGCGCGGGCGCGCTCAAGTAGATCGGCCGTGGCTGCCTGTCCGGAAAATAGAAGAATCTTGCACTGCGGGAGCTTGCTGCGTGTCTGGATCGCGGCCTCGATCCCCGTCATTCCGGTCATGATCACGTCGCTGATCAACATGTCCGGGCGGAAGCTATCGAGGGCGTCGATCGCCTTCTCTCCGCTGTAGACCGCGCGGGCCTCGAAGCCCGCCTGGTTGAGGATGATCGCGAGCGTATTGGCGATCACCTGTTCATCGTCCGCGACAAGTACGCGGGGCTTGGAGCTGCTGGTGGTCGTCTCTGCCATGAATAAACTTTCTTGCTCCCCTTCGTGAGGACGAAGTTCTGCTGTCTTACCTATTCTGCCCGATCCAAGCGCTTTACGCTCGTCCGGGATCGCCGTCGTTCGGCTCCTGTGGTCATTCTAAAGCCGCACGATCACCCAGAAGCGGAATCCCCTTCAGAATCCAGCCAATGTTACTCTCCAACGTGATGGTAGATCTGCATCACCACCTCCTGCCGGGCCTGGACGATGGCTCGCCGGACCTCCGCACCTCCATCGAGATGGCCAGAATCGCCGAGGCGGAGGGCATCACGCACGTCGTCTGCACCTCCCACGCGAACAGCCGATACACCTTTGATCCGCAAAGAAACGCCGCGCTCGCCGCCGAACTGCGCGACGCTCTGCAGCAGGCCGGTATCCATCTCAAGCTAGGGCTGGGGTGCGACTTCCACCTCAGCTACGACAACGTGCAGGACGCGCTCGCCCAACCGGCCCGCTACAGCATCAACGGGCATGACTACCTGCTCGTTGAGCTGCCCGATTTCAGCCTCTCCCCCAACCTCGGCGAGACCTTCTACGAACTTCGCCTGCGCGGGCTGATCCCCATCCTCACCCACCCGGAGCGCAATCCCACCCTGCAGCGCGATCCCGGCCGGCTACTGCCCTGGCTGCGTGATGGCCTGCTCTGTCAGGTCACCGCCGGCTCAGTGCTGGGAGACATGGGCAGGGAGGCCGAACGCTTCTCCCGGCGCATGCTGAAGAACAGGTGGGTCCACTTCATCGCAACCGACGCGCACAACACCGCCTCGCGGGCACCCCGCATGCGCGAGGCTGCCGACCTGATCGCCAAACGTCACGGCCCGGCATACGCCCAGCTGATCTGCCGCTCCAACCCCCTCGCCGCCTTCGAAGGCCGGCCCCTCGGTGAGCATGAAATGCTGGGCCTAGAAACAGAAGACGAGTTCAAGCCGGCCAGTTGGTGGCAGCGCCTGATGCGTATGTAGTCCGGTGCTCCTTTTCCGCTGCTCCCTTTGTTGTCATTCCCGAAGGGAATCTGCGTTGAGCACTACAAGAGATCGTCAAGCACTCAGCTCGGCAGCCCTCTCGCTACAACCCCAGACCGCCGTCCACCGCCAGCACTTGCCCGGTGATGAACTTCGGCGCCGTGGCGAAAAACAGCAGCGCCGCGGCTACATCCTCCGGGGTGCCGTTGCGCTTCATCGGCGTCTTCTCCGCAAAGTGCTCGTAGCCGCTGCTGTTTTCACCCGAGGTCACAATCATTCCCGGCGCGATGCAGTTCACGCTGATCTCCGGCGCCCACGCCTTGGCCATCGTCTGCGAAAGCATGTGCAACGCGGCCTTGGACGTGCAGTAGTGTCCGTGCGTGGGCCATGGATGCAGCCCGCCCAGGGAGCCGATGTTCACGATGCGCCCGCCGGCCGACTTCAGGTGCGGAAACGCCGCTTTGGCCACCAAAAAAGGTCCACGGGTATTGGTCTCAAACATCAGGTCCCACTGCCCGGCGGAGATCGTCTCCAGCGGCACCGTCTCAAACGCTCCGGCGTTGTTCACCAGCAGGTCAAGGCCGTGCAGGCGCTCCGCGGCCTGTGACACCGCGCTCTCCACGCTGGAGACATCTCGAACGTCGCACAGGACAGCGCAGGCCTGGCCCCCGAAGTGCAGCAGTTCGGCGACGGTAGCCTCCGCCTCCGCGGCAGAACCGCGGTACGTGATGGCCACATCGGCTCCCGCTTCCGCCAGCTTCAGTGCCAGCACCCGGCCGATGCGCTTCGCCGCGCCTGTGACCAGAACCCGGCGGCCCTTTAGGGGCTTTGCAATGGCATCAGGCGTCGCAGGCATCCGGTTCGCAGGCATCCCGTCCGCAAGCATCTCGTTCACTGCGGCGACCCTGAAGTGGAGGGTGCCGAGGGCATCGTGCTGCTGCCGGGGGCTGTGGCCGGCGTGGGCACGGGGGGCGTCGTCTTCAGCGGCCCGGTAGGCGACGGCTGCGCGGGAGCCACGGAGGTGGGCGCCGCCGCTCTGGGCCGCTCCTGAATACCCGGCTGAACCTCCGCCGGGTGATCGTTGTGTTCACCATAGACGGAGATCTGCGCGCGCGGCCGCTGCAGCTTCACCAGAATCTGTTTGCCATCCGAGGACAGATCGAAGTCCGAGGCATAGGTCGCATAGCCGCCGGCAATGACCTGCACCGTGATATGGCTGCCGACCTCCAGCAAATCGATGCTGGCATGGCCGTCCGGATCCGTCTTCATCTCCAGATTGGCGGATACATCGTCGTTCCGCACCGCGCGGAAGATCACCGACGCATTGGCCAGGGGCTTCTCGTTCGCCGCCTTTTCCACGGTCACCTGCACCGTTGCCGTAGGCGGCGGCGCCTTGTAGCCGCGGCCGTGCTTCTCCTGCTGAGCGCCCGCGGCCAGACAAAGAATCCCGCAACCCGAAAGCAGAACGCCGGGACGGACCAAGAGCAAAGCACCGGGACGGAGCAGGCCGGACAGGCGAAAGGAGCGAAGACGAAGATCGGCCATCAACCGAGATTCTACCGCGCTCGTGCTGATCTCGGCATCTCCCCCCGCCGAACCGGGCCCTGCACAAACATGAGTGACATTCACTAAGGTTTCACATCACGGCGTTGACAGCGGTCCCGCCGCGGCGCTACATTAGCAGTCGGCAGTGAAGAGTGCCAACGCGACACACGGCGGTCTGCTCTTCCCAGCAACGCAGGTAACGTACGCAACACAAGCAAACACATGTAACACACATATAACAAAGGAGACACGCACTATGGCTACCAACAAGTTCACGCCGTTGCACGACCGCATCCTGGTTCAGCGCCTCGAAGAGGGCGAATCCATGCGCGGCGGCATCATCATCCCCGACAGCGCCAAAGAGAAGCCCTCGCAGGGCAAGGTCATCTCCGTCGGCAAGGGCAAGTCCAACGACGAAGGCAAGGTCTTCCCGCTCGACGTCAAGGCCGGCGACACCGTCCTCTTCGGCAAGTACTCCGGCACCGAGATCAAGCTCGATGGCGACGACTTCCTGATCATGCGTGAAGAAGAAGTCCTCGGCGTACTCGCGTAAAGCTTTGTTGGTCGTACGTTCTACGTGGTACGTGAGTTCGCCGCAAAAGCGAGCCACGGGAAGCCCGGAACGCACAACCCGCCCCTGAAACGTACAACGTACAACCTAGAACGCAGCTTTAGCTGCACGGAGCACAAAATGGCAAAGCAAATTCTGCACGGCGAGGATTCGCGTCAGGCGATCCTCCGCGGCGTCAACACGCTCGCGAACGCAGTCAAGGTGACCCTCGGCCCCAAGGGCCGCAACGTCGTCATCGAAAAGAAATTCGGCTCCCCCACCATCACCAAGGACGGCGTCACCGTCGCCAAGGAAATTGAGCTGCCCGAGGGCCTCGAGAACATGGGCGCGCAGATGGTGAAGGAAGTCGCCTCCAAGACCTCCGACGTAGCCGGCGACGGCACCACCACCGCGACCGTTCTGGCCCAGGCCATCTTCCGCGAGGGCGTCAAGACCGTGGCCGCCGGCGCCAACCCGATGGCGCTCAAGCGCGGCATCGACAAGGCCGTTGAGGCCATCATCGGCAAGCGCAACGAGCAGGGTGTTGTCATCGGCGGCGCGCTGAGCGAGTTCTCCAAGCCCGTCACCGGCGACATGATCGCCCAGGTCGGTACCATCTCCGCCAACGCGGATGAGCAGATCGGCACCATCATCGCCGCGGCGATGAAGAAGGTCGGCAAGGACGGTGTCATCACCGTCGAAGAGTCCCGCACGATGGAAACGCAGCTCGACGTCGTCGAAGGCATGCAGTTCGATCGCGGCTATCTCTCGCCCTACTTCGTGACCGATGCCGAGCGCATGGAAGCGGCCCTCGAGAACCCCTACATCCTCATCTATGAGAAGAAGATCTCCACGATGAAGGACCTGCTCCCCTTGCTCGAGCAGATCGCCCGCACCGCCAAGCCCCTCGTCATCATCGCCGAGGATGTGGACGGTGAGGCGCTCGCCACCCTTGTGGTCAATAAGCTGCGTGGCACGTTGAACGTCGCTGCGGTGAAGGCTCCCGGCTTTGGCGATCGTCGCAAGGCCATGCTCGAGGACATCGCTGTTCTCACCGGCGGCAAGGCCGTCACCGAAGACCTCGGCATCAAGCTCGAAGGCGTCAAGATCGAAGATCTCGGCACCGCCAAGCGCGTGACGATCGACAAGGACAACACCACCATCATCGATGGCGGCGGCGAAGATGCCAAGATCGAAGGCCGCGTGAAGGAAATTCGCGCCCAGGTCGAAAAGACCACCTCCGACTACGACCGTGAGAAGCTGCAGGAGCGCCTCGCCAAGCTGGTTGGCGGCGTTGCGGTCATCAAGGTCGGCGCGGCTACCGAAACCGAGATGAAGGAAAAGAAGGCCCGTGTCGAAGACGCGATGCATGCCACGCGTGCAGCCGTTGAAGAAGGCATTGTCCCGGGCGGCGGCGTAGCGCTGATCCGTGCGGCCAAGGCCGTCGACGCGCTCGTGCAGACGCTGCAGGGAGACGAGAAGATCGGTGCCCAGATCATCCGTCGCGCTGTGGAAGAGCCGCTCCGCATGATCGTCCACAACGCGGGCGAAGAGGGCGCGGTCGTGATCAACAAGATCAACGAGTCCACCGACACCAACTTCGGCTACAACGCCGGAACCAACAAATACGAAGACCTGGTAGCAGCCGGTGTCATCGACCCGACCAAGGTAACGCGCACTGCCCTGCAGAACGCGGCTTCCATCGCCGGCCTGATGCTCACCACCGAAGCCATGATCTCCGAAATCCCGGAGAAGAAGGAAGCCGGCGGCGGCGGTCACCAGCACGGTGGCGGCGGCGGCATGGACGGCATGTACTAGGTCCTTGCCGGACGGGCACACGCGGCTTCGCCGCAAATGCAACAGAAAAGGCCCCGGCGCAATCCGGGGCCCTTTTTGATCTCTAGAGAGAAAGTATCCATCCCTCTCTTTTGTCATTCGGCAGCAAAGCGAAGAAGTCTGCATTTCAAACCACGCAGCTAAACTGTTCCAAGTACCTGCAGTAGGTCCGCACAGAGCATCATCGAAGTGGGTGACCAATAAAGGCATTCTACAATCGAGCTTCATCCCATTGGCCCTCGTCTGTGCGCTGCTCCTGCTTACGCTACGCGCAACGCTCGACGACGACCTGTTCGGCATCGCTCCTTGGACAGCCGCGGCAATCACCGCTTGCGCGCTGCTAGGTTTTGCCGCCTTGGTAGTACAAAAAGCAGGTCAGCCCATCAAAGCGGCGCTCGTGTTCACTGCCTTTCTCATCACCACGGCAACAATCTTCCATAGCGAGTGGCTCCGTACAGCAACACGCTGGCACTTGCAGTCATATCGCATGAAGTCGGCGGTTCTTGCAGCTTCACCCCAGGGCGGCAACACACTTCACCATGCAGAGTGGGAAGCGACCGGTTTCGCCGGGTGCCCCACATCTCGCTTCTGAGATGTGGGTTCTGCGAGAGGTCACGCACTCGCCGGTGCCCCACTCGTGCCCAGATCGTTGTGCATGAGCGAGTTTGGGGACTGGCATAACCCTTTCCAAACACGCAGCAGTCGCCATTGACCCACACTGCACTACCATCACGGCATGAGCACAAGAAGCAGTCTTCTCTACCACTACGACGAGCGACGCCGCACTCACATTCACATCTATGAAGAACTGATCAGCGATCAGGCACAGGACATCCGTCTTGAGATTGAGTTCGAGCACGGAACAGTGAATGTTCCCTGGCCGCTCGGCCTAACGGCTGAGGATGTGCTCAAACTTGCTGTCCAATCCGACCCGAGCGTCCGCTCCTTCGGCATGTGAGCCGGGTGCCGGGTGCCCCACATCTCGATTCTGAGATGTGGGTTCTGCGAAATGCCAGCACTCCCCCGCTAAGCCAGACACCTAAACGCGCCTTGCTCTGGCCGCACTCTGTAGAATGCTGTCATGGACACCCCGACTCAACAAGCAGAACTCTTGGCCAAGTCCGGCATGCTCATCCCCGAGAGCTCCACACCGACAGAAACCAATTTGTTGGACACTGATCCGCTCCTGAGTGGAATCGGTATCGGGGTAGAACTGTGGGCGGACGAACCTGCTGACGAGTATGTCACCCGACTGCGCAAGGATTGGTAACGTGCAGCACTTCTTCTGGGACACAAACCAATACATCTACCTATTCGAAGCTAATCCTGCCTTTTATCCTGCCGTAGCTGCGCTCCGTAGGCAGATGATCCTTGCGAAGCATGAATTGGTAACGTCGGCGCTTGTACTCGGCGAAACTCAGGTCAAAGCGCTGGCCGCGGGCAACCACGCGCTAGCCGCCGATCTGAAGGGAAGAGTTCAGCAATCTAGCCAGGTCATTGCATTCGATGAAGCGGCCAGTGATGCCTTCGCTTACATCCGCAGTGCAACCGGTATAAAAGGTGCGGATGCGCTAAATCTCTCATGTGCCATGGCAGCCGGTGTGGATTGGTTCGTGACGAACGATATTGATCTGCATAAGGTACGTCTGCCCGGCATCGGCGCGATTACATCCGCCGCCCTGCTTTAAGCAGGACAGAGATAACTTTTGTCTGGGTACGTTCGATCAGGAAACAGGCACCCAAGCCAGTGTCGAATGCCCCACATCAAAAATCTGGAATGTGGGGCATTCGTTGAGTGCTACCGTTGCGTAACTTCCCGGTAGACGCATAGCCATACCGTTGGACCAACGCTGATTTACTTCCCCTGAAACTCCGGAAAATCCGCACTCAACGTCGTCTCTTCCCAGCTCTCAAAGTCACGCTCCATCGCATCGATCTTCTTATGCGCCAAATCCAGCGCCGGCTTGCCCAGCAACAGCCGCAAGGGCGGATCGTCTGACGTCACAGCCGTAATGATTGCCTCGGCCCCACGTGCAGGATCACCCTGCTGCTTACCGCTGCGATGCTTGCTCTGCCGCCGACGCTCGCCGGCGGTCTTGTCATAGTCGTCGATCACGATCTTAGACTCCAGCAGTGAGCGCCCGGCCCAATCGGTACGGAATGGCCCCGGCTCGACGATCAATACCCTGATCCCCAGCGGCGCCACCTCGATAGAAAGCGACTCCGACAGGCCTTCCACCGCATACTTCGTAGCATGGTAGAAACCCGTCGCCGCAAAGCTCGTCAGCCCGCCGATCGACGATATGTTCACGATGGTGCCGCTGCGCCGCTTGCGCATGCCCGGCAGCACCTTCTGCGTCAGCGCCAGCAGCCCGAAGAAGTTCGCTTCAAACATCGCGCGAACCGGTTCATCTTCGCCTTCTTCGATCGCCGCGAGGTAGCCATACCCCGCGTTGTTCACCAGAACATCAATATGGCCAAACCTGGCCTCCGCTTGCTGCACCGCGTCGGTGACCTGCTGCTTGTCCGTCACATCCAGCGGCAGCACCAGGGCATTCGCCTCATGGCCCGCGACGATCTCCTGCAACTGCTCCGGCTTGCGTGCCGTCACGACGGCCCGCCATCCCCGCTGCAACACCAGGGTTGCAAGCTCTTTCCCAAAACCCGTGGAACAGCCCGTGATAAACCACACCGGCGACTGGTTCTCTACCATGTTCTTCCCCCGCTCCGCTAGATGCAGAGGCAAATCCGTTGGCCCCGCCGGTCGACATCTCCCGGAAGCAAGCGCAAAGATACATCAGGCCTTGCACATTGAACTCGTCGAATCGCTACGATGGAAACAGCTCAATCACGTTTTCACACCGGGACGACTGGACGCCTTATAGAGCTCGGACTTAACTCAAACCTTACGAAGACTTTAGACAAAGTACAGGGGGAGAGGGGTACCCTCCCCCCTTGTGAACGCACGTGGCCACAGCCACCGCGAGCGATCGGCTACTCGCTGGCCTACTCAGCCAAGCCCGGATGCACAGCATCCGGCGCATGGACCTTCACGCCCTTTTGCTCGGACTTCAGCTTGATACGCACCAGGGTGTTGGACTTCTCATGGTTCGCCACGGCATTAAAGTTCACCAGAAAGCTCTCACCGATGGCTTTGCGGAACTCGTCGAAATACGGCGTCAGGGAAGGCGGCGTGATCCGGCCCTGGTAAAAGGATTCACCACCGGTGGCTTCGGCCACCTGATTGAGATAGCTTTGGCCGCTGAAGTTGGCCAGACCACCGCGGATGCCCGAATCGCCGTAGTAAATCGAGTACACCGCAACCCCGGCGCGCTGGGCATCATCCTGCGCCGTCTGCACGTAGGGACTGTCCTGGTTCAGCGGCGACACACTGCCGTTGTACGGGTCAACACCGTTGGTGATCATCAGCACCATGCGCGCGGCCTGCCCCCGCCCCGGCCAGTGCTTCACAAAATCAGACAGGCAGAAATACGGGCTCGCGCTGATACCGGGCGAGCTGAAAGGGACACGCACTTTGTCGGCAACCGCGGCGTGATCGGAAGAAAAGCCGTCCTCCGCTCGCACGGTTCCATTCTGCATGTATCCCAGAAGCACCTGCGTCCCCGCCGGCAACGCGGTGATGAAGTTCTGCAGATCCTTGAGCTGCACACCGAAGTTCCCACGCAGACCGTCATCGATCAAGACCGCCACCTGAACACCTTCGGCACGCACCGGCGACACGGAGGCGATCACGGCAGCACGCCCATCTACCTCCAGCTTCAACGCCGCCGTGTTTAACGGGGCATTGTCCTTGGAGTGCACGTTGATCAGGGCGGTCGTGGGAACCGGGCCTTCCAGTGGGATCTCCTGGGCGAACGCGGGGAGAGAAAAGGCCGCCAGGGAGAAGGCGGCCGGAAGAAATGCAATGCGGAGACTTTTCATCTGTCGTTCCTCACCTGAGTTAGATGTGGAAAATACGGCTGCGGACCACAACGGACAGCCTGGGAACGCGCGAGGCTCAATCGCCGCCAAGTCGAACCTTCAATCCCGCACGGACGGTCAGCGGCAACCCCGGATATCCGATCGGCCCAATATGTTGATCGTTCAGCAGGTTTTCCAACTGAGCGAACACTCGCAACCAGGGCCGAAGTGCATAGGTTCCCCCCAGATCCAGCTTCAGATAACCGAAATCGAGATCACGATTCGGCAGCAGCAATGAATTGTCGAAGCTGGGCGTGTAGCCGTCCAGAAACGTGGAATCATCGCTGCGGCCGGCGAAGGCGCCCTTCAGCGCAAGTCCCAAATTGCCGTGATTGTAGGTTGCAGCGAAGAAGCCGCTGTTCGGCGGTCGGCGGAACACACGTCCGCCCAGCAAAGGACTCTCCGCGCCGATCGCAATCCCGGGCAGATTGGGGTTCTCCGTGGGCGTACCCTGGTTGGCCGCAACTGCATCGGCAGAGAACGACTGCAACACGCGAGAGATCAGGTAGGTATAGCCCGCGCGCACAAAGATCGCGCGGTTGGGTTGCCAATCCAGTTCGGCTTCTGCCCCCTGCGCACGGTAGGCCAGCGAGTTCAGGTACGCCGTGTAAATAGCGTCGCTCGCCGGCAGATTGATCCCGAAGTACTGCGCCAGCGAAGGCCCGCCGACCCCCTCTAGCTGCCGGTCAAAGACGTTGTGATAGTACCCAGCCTTCAGGATTAGCTTGTCGCCGAAGATGTTCTGGTCCACGCCCGCATCAAAGGTTCGCGACCGCTCCGCATCCGGTTTGCCGATGCCATAGCGTGCAATATCCGCGGTGTCGCCGGCCGCCAGCAGTTGAAGGTAAAGGCTGTTTTCCTCAAGCGCCAGCGTCGGTTCCTGCACACCCGTCGCCGCGTTGGCGCGCAACCGCGTTCCGCGCAGAAAGCCCGCACCGGGCCGCACCGGGACAAACGTCAGCCCGAAGCGAGGCGTGCCGGCGATGCCGTACAGGTGGTTCTTCTCGACCGCGCCGCCGACGGAGTAGAACAGCCGGCTGAAAAACTCGCCCTGAAACTGCAGGTTGTACTCGAAGTTCGTACGCTGCGTGACCTCGTGCTCGCCGAACTCCGCCGCGTTGAACACACCACGCTCGTTGTCATAGCGAAAGCCGAACAGACCGTTGAAGTGCCGGGAAGGGCTCCAGTCGCTCTGGAAATACAGCTGGTCACGGTTCGACGCCATGTCGTCGTTGCCCAGCAGAAATGCCGCCTGTCCTGTGGCCGTGTAGCCGTTGGCTCCACGAATAGTCAGCAGATTGCCGAAGTACTCGGTAAAGTAACTCGGCACCGCTGTTGTGCCAAAGTTAAACATGATAGGCGTTCCCTGATCGGTAAAGTACTGCGCCTGTTCCCGCTTGCGTGCGATGCCGTAGCGCACCAGATTGTGCCAGTTCCCCTCCGAAGTGTGTTCGAGCGTCGCTTGCGAGTACAGATCCTGATCGCCCTGCTTGCCATCGGCGGACAGACCGTAGAAGTCATACGCCCCCGGCAGCCCTACAGCAGAAACACCGTTGCGAATCGTAAACCGCAGAGCGGTGCTGCCGTTGAAGTTATAGCCCAGGTTCGCAACCGAGGTCGCATCGTGAAACTCGTCTTTCGGCAACGCGTTGGAGGTCTCGATAAAGTCGAAACCCGCCAGGTAATCGAGCTTGCGAAGGGTACCGCTGCCGATGACCTCGTTGCGATACTCGTGCAGATTTCCCGCCTCGCCGGAGTAGTTCAGCACCGGCTTCAGCGTCGTTCCCCGGGGACTGGTAATCGTCACCACACCGGCACCCGCATCGGTGCCGTAGATCGCCGAGTCCGGTCCGCGATAGATCTCCATCCGGCCCACACCGGTCGCGCTGACATCGCCAAAATCGAAGGTGCCGCCCACATCGTCCGCGGGCACGCCATCCACCAGCACCTCATTCGCAGTCGAGTTCCCACCGCGAATGAACAGCGATGTCACACTGCCGGTCTGTCCGCTTTGGACAACAAACGATCCCAGCGTCTGCCGCATCTCGTTCGCCACGCCGAGCCGCGTCTCGAAGGCTTCGCCCGGCAACAGAGAGACCGGCGCCGTCAGCTGCGGCACCGGCGTCGGGATGCCGGTGGCACTCACGGAGATCTGCTGCCGCACCGTGGTCGCCGAGAGCACGACATCCCGGTTCAGCACATCGTTTGCGCCGCCGTAGAAGTCCTCGCCGATCCCAGGCAGAAAGCCTCCGGCCGAGCCCAGCAACGTGAACCGCCCGGAGTCGCCGGAGCGAATCTCGTAGGTACCGTCCGGCGAGGAGACGGCACGTGCGACAGACCTGCCGCCTTCCACCAGTTGCACGCTGGCGCCGCCAACACCTCTCCCCAGCGGATCGGTCACATGGCCTCGCACAATCACGGCGTGCGCCGCTCCAGAGGAGACCGCCAGCGTCGCTGCAACCGTCGCGGAAATTCTCAGGCGAGCCGGCATGCAGCCTCGGTGCTTCCAATGCGAATGAAAAAATGGGGGTTGAACATAGAACAATAGATACGCCGTAAACGGGCGTTTTCTTGCAGACATCAACGTTCTCCTCCGCTCCCCTTCCGAGAGCGTGGCATGGTTACACCCGGGAATCGGTCTCCTGACTGGCACGTTTTTAGACCCATCCTGTGGCTGGCAGTCACCTTCCCAGAAGCTCACCCGCTCGGCTTGCGTGGGCAGCTTCCAGTGGATCGGCCGGATGAGGCCCGCTCCCCTGCCTAGGCAATGGCGCGCGCGCTTCACAGTTGCGGGGCAGTGGCGGATTTGCACCGCGCTTCCCAAAGCATTCCTGAGTGGTAGCAGTTCAAGGCAGGTGAGGCTGAGCGCAAGGCATGCAACATCACAGGACGGGTAAGCAAACAGTGTACTTCCCTGCCGTCCGTTTCCTGGCGCCGAAGGCCGCTGGATACACGCAGAAAGCCGCTGGATACACGCCGAAGGCCGCTGGATACCAAAGACCGCTCCCTACAGAAGCAGCAGCGATTTGCCCGTCGTGCGCCGGCCTTCCAGATCCCGATGCGCGGCCTCCGCGCCTTCCAGCGGGTAGCGCTGACCGATGCGCACGGTCAGCTCGCCCTCTGCCACCCAGCGGAACACCTCGTCCGCACGAGCCTCCAGCTCAGCTCGGGTCTGCACATAGTCCTTCAACGTCGGTCGCGTCACAAACAGCGAGCCGGCGGTGGAGAGCCGAATCAGGTCAAACGGCGGCACGGCTCCGCTGGACGCACCGTATAACGCCAGCAGTCCTCGCGGCCGCAAGCATTTCAGCGAGTCCTCAAAGGTCGTCTTGCCGACCGAGTCGTACACCACCGGCAGGCCCACCCGCAAATCATGATCTCCGGTCTCTCCCTTCACGGCGTTCACAAAGCTCTCTCGCGTGTACAGAATCACGCGGTCTGCACCCGCCTCGCGGGAGAGCTCAGCCTTCTCCTCGGTGGAAACCGTCGTCAGTACCCGCGCTCCCAGCCGCTTGGCAATCTGCGTCAGCAGCAGCCCCACACCGCCCGCGCCCGCATGGACCAGAACCGTATCCCCACGCTGAATGGCGTAGGTGTTGAAGGCAAGGTAGTGCGCCGTAAGTCCCTGTAGCAGCACCGCCGCTGCCTGCTCCAGGCCGATGTGCTCGGGGAGCTGTAGCAGATCGTTCGCCGGCGCCAGCGCGTACTCCGCATAGGTGCCGCGACTGCCATTCCACGCTACACGATCGCCCGGCGCAAAGCCTTCCACGCCCGCACCGAGTGCTTCCACGGTGCCGGCCGCTTCCTGCCCGGGAATAAAGGGCAGAGCCGCGGGATACCGTCCCTCGCGCAGGTACGTGTCGATGAAGTTGATCCCCGCGGCGTGCACCCGCACCAGAACCTGACCGGGCCCAGGCCGCGGTACCGGCAGATGGACGATCTGCAAAACCTCAGGACCACCCGTTTGCCGAATCTCAATCGCTCGCATCGTGCCGGACCTGCCTGTCACCGAATCAACTGCTCTTCCGAGGGACGCATGCGCACTACCCGGTCAATGGCGTACGGTGTACGCTGCCCCTGCGCGAAGAAATGCCTCACCTGCAACTCGCCCAGCAGACCGATCCCGATCATCTGAATGCCTGCCAGTAACAGCACCGCCGCGATCACGAACCACGGTCCATGCTCAAGCAAAACACCATGATGCGAGAAAAGCTTGTAGACCAGCAGCCACACCGCAATGCCGCTTCCCGAAACTAGGGCCAGCCCACCGATACCGCCAAACAGGTGCAGCGGCCGGGTCATGTACTTCAGCAGAAAGCGGATGGTCAGCAGATCGAAAGCCACGCGAAAGGTGCGGCTCAGGCCGTAGTGGCTCGCGCCCGACTCCCGCGCCGCGTTCGAGATCGGCACCTCGCAGATCGTCGCCCCGTACCAGCTGGCCAGCGCCGGGATGAACCGGTGCATGTCCGCATACAGGGGAATGTTCTGGATCACCTCGCGGCGGTACGCCTTGAACGTCGTGCCGAAGTCGTGGATCTCCACTCCGGACACCCGCCGCAACAGCCAGTTGGCCGCACGTGAAGGCATCTGCCGCAGCATGAGGTTGTCAGCCCGCTGCGCGCGCCAGCCGCTGACCACGTCGTAGCCCTCTTCCAGCTTCTCCATGAAAAGCGGTATCTCGGAAGGATCGTGCTGAAGATCGCCGTCCATGGCCAGGATGAACTCGCCGGTGGCATGGTCAAACCCAGCCGCCAGCGCCGAAGTCTGTCCAAAGTTCCGCCGCAGTTTGATCAACAGGACACGCGAGTCAACCGCGGCGATCTCTTCCAGCAAACGATAAGTCCGGTCACGGGAGCCGTCGTCGACGAAGACCAGCTCGAATAGCTCATCCACGGCTTCCATAACGTCCTTTATGCGGTCATAGAGCTGCGTGACGCTCTGCTCCTCATTGTGAAACGGAACGACGATGGAATACTTCGGCACCAGGGTAGTTTACAACCGGACCGCCGCAAGAGAAGCCTCGTTCAGATCCGCACAGACACCGAAGCCAGTCCGCGGCTCGCCTCTCGCTGTATCGAGGCGGAAGTGCTTCGTGTAAAAGGCTTGTGGTGGCCCGGGCAGGAGTCCAACCTGCGACCTTCGCCTTAGGAGTGCGCCGCTCTATGCATCTGAGCTACCGGGCCATGTACCGGGGCAAGCGCAAATCACCCCGGGTCAGCAAGAATCGGCAGAAGCCGGATCCCTGGCTGAAACCCCGACAGTGTAGCACTGCGGCACCTGCGTCTCTACGCCCACAGCCGCGAAACTGAACACGGTAAAGAAAGGAAGGGGTGACGGTTAGTCACCCCTTCGCGGGTTGAAGTACGAGATAAGTCCCTCAGCACCTTCACTGAACGTCTTTAAACACTTTCTCAAGACCAGACCGTTACAAAATTAATCCTTTGTGACACGACTTACCTGATCCGCCTGCGGACCCTTATCTCCCTGGATCACGTCGTACTCCACGGGCTCGCCCTCTTTCAAGCTCCTGTAGCCGTCTGTCTGGATGGAGCTGTAGTGAACGAAGACATCCGGTCCACCGTCGCGCCCAAGAAAACCGTAACCCTTGCCATTATTGAACCAGCGGACAACTCCTTGATACTGTGCCATTTTGCTCCCCCTCACCTTTTGGTGGAACTTCAATAGCACGAAGGTAGAGCGCAGGTGTCCGCGAAGCACCTAGGGATGTCCCTAGTTCGGGTAAGTGAATCTGCTAGTTACCGCAACTTAAAGACATAACCGTTGAAAATTTGATCCGGCTACACGGACCGCGCTCTTTTCTTAAAAGAATCGCTAACGGAACGGACGGACGGTGCTACCCCGGCTAGGCGTACTCCGCCGCACGCCTTCTTCCCCGATCCAGCTGCGCCGTCCCGAGCCCCACCAGCACCGTGACCCCGGCAACTGCCGCGGCCGCATAGGGCAGGTTCACATAGTGAAATCCGCGGGTCAACAACAGGCCGCCCAGGCTCGCCCCCAGAGCGTTGCCCAGGTTGAATGCACTCTGATTCAGGGTCGAAGCAAGATTCGCCTCGTGCGCCTTCTCCACGATGCGCGGCTGCAAGGGCGCGCCCGAGGCAAAGTGCACCAAACCCCAGAAAAAGACGGCCAGCATGGCGGAAACGGCGCTGTGCAGGGCAAACGGCAAGGCCAGCAACACCACTACCAGCGTCCCATACCCGGCAATGGCGGTGGTCATCTGCCGCCAGTCGCTGAGCCAGCCACCCAACAAATTGCCTACGGTAATGCCCGCGCCAAACAGCACCAGCACCCAGGTCACGGTGTCCGGCCGCAGATGGGTGACCTGCTCCAGGGTCGGAGCCAGGTAGGTCAACACACAAAAAAGCGACACCGACGAAAGCGTACTCATCGCCAGCACCAGCATGACCGGGAGCCGCAGCACCGCCCGCAGCTCATGCCGCAGCGGCAAAGGCTCACTCGGCTGGTGGGGCAGCAGCCGCCAAAGCAGCCCGATCACCAGTAGGCCGATCGGTACCAGCGCCCAGAACGCCGCCCGCCAGCCGAACCGCAGCCCAAGCGCTGTTCCCGCCGGCACGCCCAGAATATTGGCCAGCGTCAGACCCGTAAACATCAAGGCGATGGCCTGCGCCCGCTCGTTCTTCGGCACCAGGCTGGAGGCCACCACGCTCCCGATCCCGAAGAAAGCCCCATGGCAAAGCGCCGTCAAGATGCGCGCCGCCAGCAGCAGATGAAATCCGGGCGCCAACGCACAAAGAGCGTTTCCCGTCGTAAACAGACCCATCATCGCCAGCAGCGAGGTCTTGCGGTCCAGGCGCGCCACCAGCAGCGCGATCACCGGCGACCCGAAGGTCACCGACAGCGCATAGGCCGTGACCAGGGTTCCGGCCAGGGGAATGCTGATGGCGAAGTCGCGCGAGAGCGTCGGCAGCAGACCGACGATGATGAACTCAGAGGTGCCGATCCCGAAAGCGGCTGCGGTGAGCGCCAGAAGAGGTTTGCGCATGCACCCCCAGTGTCTCTGAAAGTGGCTGCAGACCCAAACCTGTTAACGCTGGCCCCTCTTACCGGTCACGTACTCTACCGTCGTGCCAGATCTACCCTTTCCCTACTCCGACCCCGCATCGTCGCCGGTCACCGCATAGTAGCCCTTGCGCGCCTGCACCTGATTGCCCTTGCCGCAAGTCATCTCGATCTTGCGGTAGGTGCCATCCGTCTTCTTGTTGGTAGAGGTGTAGCTGAGCAGGTACTGGGTGCGCAGTTCATCCTGGATCTGATCGAAGGCATCCTCCAGCCGCCGGCCGTTGTTGCCCACGTCGATCACGCGTCCGCCCGTCTGCTCGGCGAGCTGACGCATGTCCCGGTCACCGCTGTACATCATGCCCCCGCCCCCATAGAAGCCGCGGTCGGCGATCATAATGACGTAGATGATCGTGTTCGCCTTCTGCGCGGCCTCGGCGGCGGTCTTCAGATTCTCCTGCGAGCCCTGGTCGCCGCCGTCGGTCAGCATAACGATCACCTTGCGGCCGGTCTGCGACTGCAGCTTGTCATGCGCCGCCAGGTACACGGCGTCGTACAGCAATGTGCCGCGAGGATTGCCCGTCGGGAACGGACCGCCGCCGATCCCCGGAACACCGGCCGAGGAGCTGGCCGTGTTGATGGAGGCCTTCTCAATCGACCGGCGCAGTTCGCCGGCGGAGTTGGTGTAATCCGCCAGCAGGTCGACGTTCACATCGAAGGAGATCAGAAACGCCTCATCCTTGGGCGTGAGCACCTCGCGCAGAAAGCGGGTACCGGACTCCTGCTCCAGCGGCAAAACGTGCTGCTGGCTGCCGCTGGTATCGAGCAGTATGCCGATGGTCAGCGGCAGGTTCTTCTCCGCCGTCAGATTTTTGATGGTCTGCGCCTCGTGGTCCTCGGCGACCTGGCAGGAATCCTTCGTCAGGCCGGTAACGAAGCCGTTCTTATCGCGGACCGAAAAGTAGACGTCGACCAGGTTGACAGTCACTTTTAATGTCTGTCCGGACTGGATGTTTCGGGGCGCCTGCGCCGGCGCACTGCTCATCGGCGGCGGGCCGTCAGGGGTGGGCGCCTCCTGGGCGCGCAGAGCCGAGCCGCCTCCAAGGAGAGCGGCGGTGGACATGACGATGGCACAAAGAGCAGCGGCGCGCATAAAACGTTAGACGTGGGAACAGGCAGCTAGGATGAGGACGCATTCGCGGTTTGCGAGGGTGATGCAAGCGGCGGCCTCTGCGAACACCACCCGGCCGGGCACAACGAACGGTCAGCCACTTGCGTCTGACAGCCCAGCGACGCTCGGTTTGCGCCACTGATACTCTGAAGGAACGGTGCGCGGGCCTGGATGTGCGCTCACCTGGGAGAAGGAAACGGCATGCGTTTGGCAAGGAAGGCGTTAGAGGCGGGCTTACTGGGACTCGGGATGTGCGGAGCAACTGCCGCCGGTCTCGCGCAGGTGACGCCGGCCGCGCAGAACAGCGTTCCGGACGCACCCCGGCCGCAGACGCTGCCGCAGCTGAACACCATCACCCCGGCGGCCCCGGCCACCCCAGGCTCTCCGGCCGCCAACTCTCCCGCCGCCGGCTCTGCCCTGCCTAGCGCGCCAATCGCCCAGCCGGAAACATCCGCCACGGAGGACGGCGGGGTCATGCCGGGCGCAACGCTGCCGTCTTCTCAGGAGTCCGGCAATGCGGGGAGTTCTACCTCCACGGCAGCCGAGGCAACCACGAACTCAACGCAGGATGGCCCAAGTGGGCCTCCGCCGGCACGACGCCGGTCCGACATCACCGTCCAAGTCAATTTTGTCGAGATCCCTTTCACCGTGAAGGACTCCCGGCACGCGCTTGTACCCGGCCTTACCCCACGGGATGTGCGGGTCTACGAAAACGGCCTGCAGCAGCAGATCCGGCTCTTCACGGTCGATCCCGTGCCCCTTTCCGTCGCTCTGGTGATCGATCAAAGTGTCACCTTTGACACAATGCAGAAGATCAACGCCTCACTCAGCGCATTGCAAGGAGCCTTCACTCCCTACGACGAGGTGGCGATCTTCACCTATAACAACGGCGTGAAGGAGGTCACAGGAACCGGCTTCAGCGGAGCGCAGAGCACCCGGATCACCTATGCTCTCGAGCGCTCCAAGGGTGCCGGCCGCGACCCGCTCATGCCGCTCGGCGGCCCACTGGCGCAGACAGCCACGAAGAATAACCAGGGAGTTGACCCGAATCTCAACGGCAACAACAACATGACCCTGCAACAGGGCCAGACCGCTCCCCGCGAGTACCACACCCTGAATGACGCCATCCTGGCCGCAGCGCAAAGGGTCGCGAAGGCCGGGAAGGGCCGCCGACGCCTGATCTACGTCATCTCGGACGGCAAGGAATACGGCTCGCAGGCCAAATCCAAGGAAGTGATCAGGTTCCTTCAGACCAACGACATCAGCGTGTATGCCACCCTCGTCGGTGACTCCGCCATTCCTGGCGCCGGCTTCCTCGACCGCATTCACCTGCCGCTCACCATGCGCGATGACGGTCTGCCTCGGTACGCCGCGGCCACGGGCGGCGAGTGCGACCCGGAGTTCCGGCCGCAGTCCATTCAGAACAACTTCGCCAAGCTGGCCGAGCAGGTTCGCACGCAGTACGCCGTCGGCTACTACAGCCATGAACCCTTCGTGGACGGCAAATACCGCACCGTCGACGTGCGCGTTCTGCGGCCGAACCTCGATGTAGTCGCCAAGCCGGGCTACTATCCCTCTGCCAATATGGCCATGGGCGGTCCGGCACGCTCCACCGCGAGCACCTCGGCACCGGCAGCGCCAGACACGACGTCCCGCCCGTAGTTAGAATGCTCTTCGCTGTTTCAGCCGGCACCCAGGGAGCCTTCATCGCCCTGTTGGCCGCAATTCTTTGGGGTGGAGGCGATTTCTCCGGCGGCATGGGGGTGAAGACCGCCGGCGGCTCCATCCGCAGCGCGCTCCGAATCATTGTTGCCGGCCACGGCATGAGTCTTCTCGTCCTCCTCGGCGGGCTCTGGTGGACGCGCGCGGTCTGGCCGTCCGCGATCCCCCTTCTCTGGGGAAGCGGTGCCGGTCTCGCCGGCGCACTCGGCCTCATCGTCTTTTACGTTGCCCTGGCCGAGGGAGCCATGGGGGCCGCGGCCGCCATCAGCGGTCTGCTGGCTGCCGCTATACCCGCCGCGGTCTCCGGCATCCTGGAGGGTGCGCCCGGGCCGTTGCGCCTGCTCGGCTTTATGCTCGCCGCCCTGGCAATCTGGCTGATTGCCACTCCGCCCACAGATCCGGCATCCGGCGGAGCCGGGATGAACCGGCGCACCGCCTTTCTAGCCATCGGCGGCGGCATTGGATTCGGCGTGTACTTCGTTGCGCTGCGTTTTGCCAACCGCGCCGGCATTCTGGCACCCATGGCCATGGCTCGGGTAGCGAGCCTGACTCTCTGCTCGCTGCTCCTGCTTTTTCGCAGAAAGGGTCCAGAAGATCTTTCCGGCGGCGATGTGGCGAAGAGCTGGCTGCCGAGGAAAGCATGGCTCTGGGCCGCAGGCGTCGCGGTGCTCGATACCGGCGGCAACCTGCTCTTCATCCAGTCGACCCGGATGGGACGGCTCGATGCCGCCGCCGTGCTGGCCTCACTGTATCCAGCGTCCACGATCCTGCTGGCGGCGCTTGTCCTGCACGAACGCCCCGCGCGACAGCAGATCTTGGGGATGGGGTTGGCACTCGTGGCGGTCGCTCTGGTAGCGCGTTAAAGCTGTTTGTCGTAGGTCTGAAGAACCAATCTTGTATGAATTGGCAGCCTTAGAGGACAATCTTCCATGAACTGTCACACAGTCCTACTTTTTGGACAGCTTGGAAGCAGCCTTCTTGGCCATTCCTTCGACCTCAGTCGCGATCGTTCTCGCGGAGTCCTCATTCAGATCAATCCCGCTCGGGTCAAAGGTCGCCGGCGGGTACTGCAGCTTCACATCCCCAAGCGTCTCCAGCAATAGCTTCGAGATGGCAACATCGCGGTACGGCTTGTGATCGGCGGGGATTACGAACCAGGGAGCGTGCTTGTGGCTGGTGCGCTCGAGAATTTCCTCGTAGGCTTCCATGTAATCGGCCCAATATTGCCGCTCCGCGAAGTCCGAGGGAGAAAGCTTCCAGTGCTTGTCGGGTGTATCGATCCGAGCCTGCAACCGTTTTGTCTGCTCCGCATGCGAGATATGCAGGAAAAACTTGAGGATCACAACATCGTTGTTCGCCAGCGTTTGTTCCCAGGCGTTGATCTCGTCCATGTGCTGACGAGCCTGCTTGGGCGACAGTTTGCCGTGCACGCGCGGCGATAAAACATCCTCGTAGTGCGATCGGTTGAAGATGCCGATCATGCCCCGTGGAGGCACCTGCAGCTGGCAGCGCCACAGAAAATCATGCCGCGCCTCCAGCGTCGTCGGCACCTTGAAAGAGGCTACGTTACAGCCCTGCGGGTTGACCCCGGAGAAGATATGCCGGATCGTTCCATCCTTGCCGGCGGTATCCATTCCCTGCAGCACGATCAGGAGGGCCTTGGCCTGTGAGGCGTACAGCAATTCCTGCAGCTCATCCAACCGCTTGCGGCCGTCCTTCAGCAGGGATTCCGCGGCACCCTTGTCCTTCAGGTCGCCCGTGCTCCCCGTGCTCAGATGCGCCAGCCGAACCTTACTCTCCGGTTTGATCAGGTAAGGTGACTTCCATTTCATTCCACTCACCCCGGCCTCTCTGGATCTGAAACTCACAGCAGCACAAACTCACAGCAGTACAAACAGAGATTCTCGCGGCGCTTGCAGGCAGCCGCCGCGGCGCGATCCCACGAGATTAGACCGTTGTGGTCGTCTTGGGTGCTTCTTCTACCGGTTTCGGCGTCACGAGGTGAGCTGTCTCCCCGGGTTTCGTCGAGGCATTGGGTTCATCGGTGATGCCTTTCACGCCTTCCTTAAAGCCGCGCAGACCCTCGCCCAGACCTTTACCCAACTCCGGCAGCTTCTTGCCGCCGAAGAGCACAATCGCAACAACCGCAAGAACAATCAGGTGAGTCGGTGTAAATAGTTCGCCCATGGCGTCTCTCCCGCTGCCGAAGCCTGTGGCTTCTAACCAGCACTACATTTTCTCACGTCGCCCGCACCGCCGCTTGTCTGGGTTTTCGCCTGCGTGCAAATTTTATCTTGGCAGGGTCATACAGCAGCATGCAACCTGGGCGGTATATGCTGAAGGCACTGGCCGTATTACGGACGGGCGCTGGTTTTGCGCCGGTCCGGCTGCCGAACTGCTCCGGTCCTGGTCAGAACGAGGAAGATGTTGCACAAGTTCTTGAGTCAATCCCCCTGCGCAACGTGCGCTCTTTTCCGCACTCGCCCACTGCGCACTTCTTTCCACATTCGCGCTGCGCGCCATCTTCTTTACATCACGGCCCTTTCTACCCTGTTCGTCGGCGCCGGCCTGGGACAAACGTCCAGCTCCAGCCAGACAGGCACCACGGCCGCCCCAGGGACAGCAGCGATCCAGTCGCAAACCATCGCCCATGCCCTGACACCTCAGCGTGTGACCACCTACACCGAGCGCTACGAGGTATTCGGCGGCCTTAACTTCATGAACGGCCAAGCCGGCCAGAACTTGCCCAAGCGCTACAACATGGGCGGCGGCGAGGTCATGGGCACCTATTGGCTCGCCCCGCCCCAGAACGGCGGCTTCAGATCCCACCTCGGCATCGCCGCCGACTACCGCCTCGAGGCCGGCACCACGCCGATCCTGCCCGTGGGCGCCAGCTTTGGCCTGAACCGTGTTCTGGTGTACCAGAACATCCTCTCCGGCGGCGTGCAGTACCGCGGACCCCAGAATCGCTACTTCGCCATCCGTTACCACGCTCTCGCCGGAGCCACGCATGGCACCTTCGATTCGGCGGTCTCGGGCTACCCGAAGAACGTCTCGCCGCAGCCCACCGACGCCCTCGTCGGCCTCTACAACAACAGCACGAGCCCGTGGGGTGCAGCCGGCGGATCGATCGAATTTAACCAAAGTCCGCACTTCGCTGTACGCCTCTCGCCCGACATCCTCTTCGAGCACTTCGGCACGGAGACACGTGAGTTTTTCTCCATCGGCGGTGGCATCGTCTACCGCTTCGGCAAGAGATGAGTGCACCAGCGAGGGACTGAGATGTGAGCACGGAAGAAGGCTCTTACCCCAGCGCATGCGCCGGGGTAAGAGCCTTCTTCACTTACTCACGTCTTCACTTCCTAACCTTAGAAGTTCTGGGCCAGGAACTCCGGCGAGACCGGATTCTCATATACCGAATAATCTCGCGTCACAACGGTCAAACCACTGGGCGAAACAAAGTAGTGCTTCTTGTCCTCGGTCGGATCGTAGCCGATCACCGTCCCATCGGGGATGTTGACATTACGGTCGATGATCGCGTGCCGAATGCGGCAGTACCGCCCGACGTTGACATGCGCGAAGATCACGCTGGAGTCCACATCGGCGTAGCTGTTCACACGCACATCGTGCGACAGCACCGAGTTCCTGACCACCGCGCCTGAAACGATGCATCCGGCCGAGACAATGGAGTTAATCGCGGTTCCCGTGCGGCCCGGCTCCCCGAACACAAACTTTGCCGGCGGATACTGTACCGGCCGCGTGCGCATGGGCCAGCTTTTGTCATACAGATTGAACGTCGGCACAAAGGCGGCCACGTCCATATTTGCCTCGTAATAGGCGTCCAGCGTACCCACATCTCGCCAGTACAAGGCATGCTGTTGGTTGGCATCGACGAAGTTGTAGGCCCGCACACGGTAGCGACCCAGCAGCTTCGGCAGGATGTCATGGCCGAAGTCGTGCTTGGAATCTGGATCCTCCGCATCGCGCATCAGCTCGGGCAGCAGAACGTCCGTATTGAAGAGATAGATGCCCATGGACACATCCACCATCTCCGAATTGAACGGCGAACGCAGGTCCGTTTCCTTTGGCTTTTCGACAAATCCGGTGACCTCGCCGTTGCGCGCGACCTCTACCACACCAAAGGCGGAGACCTCATCCGGCCGCACCGGGAGTGTGGCGATGGTTACATCCGCGCCTGATTCGCAGTGCTGCTGCATCATCAGCGCGTAGTTCATCTTGTAGATGTGATCGCCGGAGAGGATGAGCACGTACTTCGGCTCTTCCGCTCCGATGGAGTAGATATTCTGAAACACCGCATCGGCCGTGCCCTGGTACCAGGACTTCGAGACGCGCTGCATGGGCGGCAGAATCTCGATGAACTCACCCAGTTCGCTGGCCACCACGGAGCCCCAGCCCTCGCGAATGTGCCGGTTCAGGCTCAACGCCTTGTACTGCGTCAGAATGTAAACCTTGCGCAGATCGGAATTGATGCAATTGGAAAGGGTGATGTCGATAATGCGATATTGGCCGGCAAAAGGCACCGCCGGTTTTGCACGGTCGCGGGTCAGGGGAAAGAGACGTTCCCCGGCTCCACCTGCCAGTAATACACCTAGCGTATCTCTCATGCAGCAGCTACCTCATAGCCCACTCCGCTGAGACGCAAAAGCAGGTGAATTGGACGCCCGACTGTAGCATGCCGGCGGTGGAAAGTTCTATTCCTCACCGGGACCAAGTGCAGGCGGCAACTTCCGTTTGGAGAAATCCCCCGAGGAATCCGTCGTTTCGGCCTCGGGAGTGCCCGAGTTTTCCTCCGTCGTGATGCGCAGGCTCTTGAGGAAACTCAGGTCATTGCGCGTGAACGGACCTTCCACGGCCTCATCGGCGGCGGGCGCGTTCTCTTCCTCATCCTCCGCCTGGTTCAAACCAATTGTCGCTTCCAGCATCAGCAGAACGTCAAACCCCTGCTCGCGGATTTCGCGCACCACCTCTGCGATCTGCTCGGATTCACTGACGGACTCGTGAATCGCCTCGCCCAACTTCTGAATGAGATTCTTTACCTCTTGGTTCAACGCCACCTCCGGCTCAGGACAAAATAGTCTGCCCACGCATTGGGTCTTCCCTCCGAATTCTGAAATCGTCAGATCGATCATCCAGCTTGGCACCGGATTCGGTTCGGGAACAGCAGCGGCGGGTTCTACAAACTAAGGTTACGCTCTTGACAATTGGAGCGCCAATGCCCCGGTCGGCTTAGTGCTGGAGCGGCTCAGCCGGATCAGCCGCTTAGACCCGGGTATGGTGATCGGCCCAGGCCTCTTCCAACCGGTGCGCCAGATCCTCTACCGGCTGCGCCTGTTGCTTGCGCCCCAAAACCAAAAACCCGGCTGCCGCCGCACACAGGCCGCCTATCGTCCAAATCAGCTTCTTCATCTGTCTCACTCCTCATCTGGCGCGCGGGCTACTCGCGTCTTCGTGACGGTAAGATGCCGCCAAGCGCACCGGCGATACACCGAGATCAGCCGCCCCCAAGTCCACTCACGATGCGTACACTGAGGTTGTGGACAGGGTTCGCTTGGGTCGAGCGTTGGGGTACGGCACGCGCCACATGGCGAAGACCGTCGCCGCCGTGGCTGAGGCCGCCACCGCGCCCCAGACTTCCTCCCCGGCAGCGGCGGGTTCTTCCCCATCCGCGCCCCAGCCCGCATTCCCATCCGGCTCACAGTCGGCGCCTCCATCCGGCTCACCGTCCGGCTCCGGGCCGGCCTCCAAAGCCGCCCCACCCCGCCCCGTCCTCGTGGGTCGCGTGCTGCCGACCCGCGCCTCTGCCCGGGATCTCGGCGGCCGCGCAAAGCATCTGAAACGCTCCGTCTGGCAGCCGTTGGCGGTCTTCTCCGGCGCCCTTTGGCTGCGCGTGACCGGTGTTTTCTTTGCGCTCCTGGCCGGCACGATGGGTACCGCGGCCTGGCGCCAGCGTGCTGACCTCCACGCCGCGGCCGGATCCCCTGGCGCCCACCGCTTCTGGCTGTTCGCATGCTTCACCGCTCTGTTCGGCTACTTCGCGGTAAGCAGCTTCATCCGGGCTAATCTGCGGGAACGCCGCGCATCCGCTCACCGCTAATCTCTCACCGGGATCTGCCGCTGACGCAATCCACTGCCTTTGCTTGCCAAGGGCTGCCGCGTCCGCCTGCACAGGTTTGATACCCTGAAGGGGACCGCCCGTATCGGGCCATTTCCCCAGAAACGTTCAGGAACAGCAGGAACAGCAGGATCTATGGCCACCATCGAACAGCTTTCCCCCCTCCGCCGCACCTCGCTGCACGCCACGCACCACAGCCACAAGGCCCGCATGGTCGACTTCGGCGGCTGGGACATGCCCGTGCAGTACGCCGGTCTGGTAGCCGAACACATGGCCGTGCGCACCGGCGTCGGCATCTTCGACGTCAGTCACATGGGTGATATCCAGCTGCGCGGCCCCAACTCGCTCGCCGCCGTGCAAAAGCTGCTGATGAACGATGCCTCGAAGCTGCAGATCGGCCAGGCGCACTACTCGGCGATGCTCTACCCCAACGGCACCTTCGTCGACGACGTGGTCCTCCACAAGCTCGGCGAAAACGACTTCCTCATCGTCATCAACGCCGGGACCCGCACCAAGGACGTCCAGTGGGTGCGCTCGGTGATCGGCAACATGGGCGGCGTCCACGTGATGGACGTCAGCGACTACTACACCCAGCTCGCCATCCAGGGCCCAAAGGCCAAGGACACGCTGCAGAAGCTGACAAAAACCGATCTAACCCCGATCAAGAACTACTGGTTCACCTGGGGCGAGGTCGCCGGCTGCCACAACGTCCTGATCGCCCGCACCGGCTACACCGGCGAGGACGGCTTCGAGATCTACATCCCCGCCGACGAGCCCACCAGCGCCCGCGTTTGGGGCGAGCTGCTCGCCGCCGGCGCCGAGTTCGGCATCGTTCCCTGCGGCCTGGGCTCTCGCAACACCCTACGCCTCGAATCCGCGATGGCGCTCTACGGCCACGAGATCTCCGACGAGCTGAACGTCTTGGAGGCGAACCTGGGCCGTTACTGCAAGCTGGACAAGGGTGTCGACTTCGTTGGTCGTGAGGCGCTGCAAGCCATCGTCGACGCCGGCGGCCCACAGAAGCGTCTCGTAGGCCTCGATATGCTCGACCGCGGCATCGCACGCGACGGCTACCCCGTGCTTTCCGCTACCGGCGAGCGCATCGGCTACGTCACGTCCGGCTCACCCGCACCGTTCCTGAAGAAGAACATCGCCCTGGCCTACGTTCCTACCAGCCTGACTGAGCCGGGCACGGAGCTTGCCGTCGAAATCCGAGGCCTCCCCATCCGCGCGCAGGTGGTTCCCACACCGTTCTATAAACGGTCAAAGATCACTACGCCGATCATCACCGCCCCGCTCTCCTAACCCGCTTACAGGAAACCACCTTACAAAGCACAGCGAACTCGGCGCATTCTGCGTTTGCTTTTGCGCTCCGTACATTGCGCTTTTCCGCACCGCCAACACACCGCCGCCAATCCCGCGGACACATCCTCTACAATGACCCTCGGAGACCAGAACAGCATGGCTTACCCCGACAACTACCGCTACGCCAAGTCGCACGAATGGCTCGAGCTGAACGGCGAGAACGGCACCATCGGCATCACCGACTACGCACAGCACTCGCTCGGCGACATCGTCTTTGTCGAACTGCCCAAGATAGGCCAGGACATCGAGGCCGGCTCCACCTTCGGCTCCGTCGAAAGCGTCAAAGCCGTCAGCGATCTGTATGCCCCGATCTCCGGCAAGGTCACCGAGGTGAATGAAGCCCTGCAGGCCGCGCCCGAAACGCTGAACACCGACGCGAATGGCACCTGGATCCTCAAGCTCACCGTGACCAACACCGACGAGAACAACGCCCTGCTCTCCGCCGCCGACTACGACAAATTCGTCGCCGAAGAGACCGGCCACTAGGCTGTCGCTTGCCTGAACCGCGAGGCCGCCGAAGCCGCCAAGGAGGATCCATTGCGCTATCTGCCGAAATCTCCCCAGGATCGCACCGACATGCTGGCCGCCATCGGCGTCCGCTCCATCGAAGACCTGTTCACCACGGTTCCGGAAGAGTACCGGCTCACGCGCGATCTCGCCATCCCGCGCCAGCACGCCGAGTCCGAGGTCCTGGAGCGTTTTCAGGCCTACGCCGCCAACCTCGCCTCGGGTGACGCGAACGAGCTTGCAAAACTTCCGCGCTCCCAGCGATTTGTGAGCTTTCTCGGCGCCGGCGCCTATCGCCACTACCGCCCCGTGATCATCGATTCTCTGGTCCAGCGCGGCGAGTTCCTCACCAGCTACACGCCCTATCAGCCGGAGATCGCGCAAGGCACGCTGCAGGCCATGTTCGAGTTCCAGACCATGATCTGCGAGCTCACCGGCATGGAGATCGCCAACGCCAGCATGTACGACGGCTCCACAGGCGCCGCGGAGAGCGTCCTGATGGCCTGCCGTGTCACCGGCCGCTCCGGCTGCGTGGTCGCCCGCACCGTCCATCCGGAGTACCGTGAGGTGATGCGCACCTCCACGCAGCACCAGGGCATCGACATCATCGAGTTCGGCTACATCCCTTCCACCGGCCGCGTCGATCTCGAAGCGTTAAAGGCCTCGATCACCGACGACACCGCCGCCGTGCTCATCCAATCGCCGAACTTCTTCAGCACCATTGAGGATGTGGCCGTCGTCGCCGAGCTCGCCCACGCCCGCGGCGCCCTGCTGATCGTCTCCATCGCCGAGGCCGTTTCGCTCGGCGTGGTCAAGCCGCCGAAAGAGGCCGACATCGTCTCGCTCGAAGCCCAGAGCTTCGGCGTTCCCGTGGGCTTCGGCGGCCCCTACTGCGGCGTGATCGCCTGCAAGGAAAAGTTTCTCCGCCAGATGCCCGGCCGGCTCGTCGGCGAAACCAAGGACGTCAACGGCAAGCGCGGCTTCGTGCTCACCTTGAGCACCCGCGAGCAACACATCCGCCGCGAAAAGGCCACCTCCAACATCTGCACCAACCAGGCCCTCGTCGCCCTGATGGTCACCATCTTCATGACCGTGTACGGCAAGCAGGGTCTGCGCGAACTCGCCGAACAAAACCTCGCCAAGGCCGCCTATCTGCGCAAGCAAATGTTGGACACCGGGGCCAAGACCCTCTTCGACGGCACTCCACGCTTCCATGAGTTCGTTCTGTCCACCGAAGTTCCCGCCGCGCTGCTGAATGACGAACTCCTCTCCCGCAACATCATCGGCGGTCTGCCGCTCGCCAAGTGGTACCCCGAACTCGGCGATAGCGCCGCCCTGTGGTGTGCCACCGAACTCATCACAAAGGCGCAGATTGATCTTGCCGCGCAGATCCTTTCCGCGCAGATCCTTTCCGCACAGAGCCCAGCCGCACAAATCCCGGCCAGGGCGGAACAACCCGCGCAGCAGGAGCTCGTCGGAGCCCGATGAAACCCGCACAGGTGGGTGCCTTGATCGGCGGGTTCGTCGGCCTGCTGACCATCGTCCTGTACAAAGTCATGGTGGTCTCATCCACCGTCGTCACCGCCGTCCTTTGGCCCGCTCGGTTGTTCACCACAGCATTCAACGGCTTCAGCCCGTTTGGGCACATGATGCTGGACACGCTGGCGTTCTTCCTCAACATCCTCATCTACGCCGCAGTGGGATACGGTATTGGCTGGTGCATTCCTTCGAAAAACAAGCAATGAGGAGCCAGCAATGAACGATCTTCACGAGTACGCTGTCACCGTCACCTGGACCGGCAATCGCGGCACAGGCACCACGGGCTACAAGGACTACAGCCGCGCCTTTGAACTCGAAGCGGAAGGCAAGCATGGCATCGCCGGCTCGTCCGACCCGGCCTTCCGCGGCGACGACGGCCGTTGGAACCCCGAACAGCTCCTCATCGGTTCCCTGTCCGCCTGCCACAAGCTCTGGGTTCTGCATCTGGCAGCCGTGGCCGGTATCGTGATCACCGCCTACGTCGACCGCGCTGAAGGCACCATGCGCACCACGCCCGGGGCCGAAACCGGCCGCTTCGAGCGCGTGATTCTTCGCCCCGAGATCACCGTGGCCGCGGCCTTTGACCCCAACCGGATCCAGGCACTGCACGAGGACGCGCACCGCCGCTGCTTCATCGCCAACTCGGTCAACTTCCCCGTCCTCATCGAGCCGGTCACACACCTCCAAGGCGAACTTGCAGAGGAGCTTCAGCTCCGTGGACGTTAGCGCACTGGAAGGGCAGGAACTCACCGCCGTCGAATTCGTTGCGGACTACGTTCGCCTTCGATTCGACGGCCCTCTGCTCACGCTCTACGCGTGGCCTCACGTCTTGCTCTCCGACTTCTCCGTCGCCTTCGGGGAGCCGGAATACCGCAACGCCCTCTGCGCACAGATCGGCGAGATGGTCGGCACAGCCAAGCTGGAGGAGCTCGATTCGCTCACCGTGGAGTTCGAGTCCGGGACGGTGATTGCTCTCAGCCTGCGCGAAGAGGACCTCGATGGACCCGAGTCCGGCAGCTACTCCGCAGACGGAACCGACGAATCCATCGAAGAGTTCTAGGGCATGTGTCATAAGGGGTAAGCCGCTCGCTGACCGCACCCCTTTCGTTGTCATTCCCCAAGTATTCTGCGTTTTGCTCACGCCGACGGCGTAAGCGAGAACTTGAGCAGACCTTCCTCGATCACGAGCGTAAACAACGGCAAGCGACAATCAGCTTGCCCCATGTTCCCCCACGGGCAGAGATGGGCATAGAATGTAACCGCTTACGGAAGCGCTCCTCGGCGCCCCGTGAAGGAGCGACATGCCCCGTCTCACACGTAGATCTTTTCTCGAATCCGCCGGCTGTGTCGCCGCCACGGCTGCCCTCGGAAACGGCGCCTCTGTTGCAGCCGGGGCCTCCGTCGTGTCCCCTGCACGGCAGGCCTTCGAACCGCTTCCCCTGGGAGCCGTCCGGCCGGCTGGCTGGCTGAAACGCCAATTGCAGATTCAGGCTGAGGGCATGGGCGGCCACCTGGATGAGTTCTGGCCTGATGTGGGGCCGAACAGCGGCTGGCTCGGCGGCACCGGCGAAGGCTGGGAGCGTGGACCCTACTTCGTCGATGGCCTGCTGCCGCTCGCCTGGCAGCTCCAGGATGAAAGCCTCAAGGCCAAGGCCATGAAGTTCATCAACTGGACCCTCGATCACCAGGCACCGGATGGCATGATCGGCCCCGCCGGCAACAACGACTGGTGGCCTCGCATGGTGATGGTGAAGGTCCTGGCCCAGTATCACGATGCCAGCGCCGACCCCCGCGTCGTCCCCGTGCTCACCCGCTACTTTCACCACCAGTTAGCGGCCATGCCGGATCGTCCTCTGCGCGACTGGGGCAAGTATCGCTGGCAGGACGAAGCGCTCATCGTGGAATGGCTCTATGCGCGCACCGGCGACCCGCAGCTGCCGAAGCTGGCCGCGCTCCTACAGGCGCAGGGCTACGACTGGGTTGAGGGCTTCCGCAACTTCCGCCACACCGGACCCACCACCCGCGCTTACCTCGACACCGCCTTGGTCGGAGGCAACAAGCCCGACGGCATGGAAACCCACGGCGTAAACAACGGGCAGGCGATCAAGACAGCCGCCGTTCGCTATCTCCGCAACGGCGATCTCGCCGGCGAGCAGGCCAACCTGAACCGCCAACTCGCCGAGCTAGATCGTTTCCACGGCCTGCCTAGCGGCATGTTTTCCTGCGATGAGCATCTCGCCGGCCTGGACCCCAGCCACGGCACCGAACTCTGCACGGTCGTCGAAACCATGTTCTCGTTGGAGATCGCGCTGGCCACCTTCGGCGATCCGGCCCTCGCCGACCGCCTTGAAAAGATCGCCTTCAATGCCCTGCCCGGCACCTTCACCGACGACATGTGGGCGCACCAGTACGATCAGCAGCCCAACCAGATCCAGGTGGGGCTGAACTCCAAACCTTGGACGACGAACGGCCCCGAATCGAACCTCTACGGTCTGGAGCCGAACTTCGGCTGCTGCACGGCCAACTTCCATCAGGGCTGGCCAAAACTCACTTCGAGTCTGTGGATGCGCTCCGCCGATGGTGGGCTGGCCGCAACGATCTACGCTCCCTGCGTCATCAATACCACCATGCTCGGCAAGCCTGTGAAGCTCGAAGTGGAGACCGACTACCCGTTCGGCGGTGCCGTGCGCCTTCGCGTCGAGCCCGCGACCGCGGCAAACTTTCCCCTTCACCTGCGCATTCCGGACTGGGCACACGGCGCCTCCGTCAAGGTTAACAATCAATCTTTGTCGATCGATCTGAAGCCGGGAACCTTCGCACGCCTGGAACGCCGGTGGGCGCCCGGAGACGTCGTCGACCTGAACCTTCCGATGACCCCCGTCGCCACCCGCTGGTTCAACGGATCGGTCGCCCTTTCGCGAGGTCCCTTGGTGTTCTCCCTCGACCCGGGCAGCCACTGGGTGAAGCTGCGCGACCGCGGCCCGACCGCCGACTGGCAGGTCTTTCCGGACCGCCCCTGGAACTACGCCCTGCTGGTCGATGAAGCCTCGGCGCCCACGCTCAAGGTGACTCGGAAGGCGGTCGGTAGCCGGCCCTTCGCGGCAAGCGAAGCGCCCGTGTCGCTGCAGGTGAACGCCCGCCGACTCGATACCTGGCGCTCGGAGGACGGCGTAGCCCTTCCGCTGCCGGCTGGTCCGCAAGCCACCGGCAATCCGGTGGAAACGCTGCAGCTGATCCCTTACGGCTCCGCCAAGCTGCGCGTCACCGCATTCCCGCAGGCAAAGTCCTAGCCCGCCCTGCCGCTCCTGGACTTCACGCCGCTCCAGGACTTCACGCCGCTCCGGGACTTCACTGCGCTCCAGGACTTCACGGCGCTCCGGGACTTCACATGGCTGCAACGGCAGCCGCCATTGGTCACGGGGTGAGAACAACGCCGACTTAGGTGTTCTCCTGTTCAAAAATTCGCAATCCCGACCGTTTTCGCCGCGCCGAAGTGGCATTCTTGTGACTGCAATGCCTTTCAACGCCGATGTCCCCGTCACCCCTGAGCCAACCTCCCAGCGTAGACAGGGAGATCCATCGGGTGTTTCACTGCTCCGCTTCGTGAACGTCGTCAAGGAATATGCGACAGAAGGCGGACGCGTCTACGCTCTCAAGGACTTGACCCTCGACGTACCCGCCGGTAGCTTTCTCGCCTTGGTGGGGCGAAGCGGCTGTGGCAAATCCACGCTGCTGAATCTGGCCGGAGCGATGGACTTTCCCAGCGGCGGCGAGGTTCTGCTGGACGGCGTAGCGACGGCAAAGCTGAACGACACGGAGCTGACACGGCTCCGGCGGGAGAAGGTAGGCTTTATCTTTCAATCCTTTCAGCTGATCCAGACCCTGAGTGTGGCCGAAAACGTCGAGCTGCCCCTGTTGCTGGCCGGCGGCAGACAGACACGCTCCCATGCTCTCCGTCAGCTGGAGGCGGTCGGCCTCGGTGAATTCGCCGGACGCATGCCGCATCAGCTCTCCGGCGGCCAGATGCAGCGTGTAGCCATCGCGCGAGCCCTGGTAGCCGGCCCACGTCTTGTTCTCGCGGATGAGCCGACCGGCAATCTAGATACCTCCACCGGCAACTCCATTCTTGAACTGCTGCAGACGATCTGCCGCGAACGGCAAACCACCATCCTGATGGCGACGCACAGTGCGGAGGCCGCCGCCTTCACCGATACCGTGGTCCGTCTGCGCGATGGCGCGATCGAACAGATCGTGCGCAACTGATATGGGATCTGCGGCGCTGCTCTATCGACTGATTTTTCGCCCCATGCTCCGTGAACCCGGGCGCTCGGCGCTGATCCTCATAGCCGTTGCCCTGGGCGTGGCTGTGGTGCTGGCCATCGATCTCGCGAGCGGCGCCGCCACAGGATCGTTTCGCTCCTCCATGGAGACGCTCTCGGGTGACAACGACCTGGAGGTCACGGCAACCGGCGGCGTGCCCGAAAACCTCCTCGGCAAGCTGGACACGCTGCCGTACCGGATCCGTATCAGCCCACGCATCGAAGATCACGCCTCGATCGGTGAAGCCGGTGAGACGGTGCCCTTGATCGGCATCGATCTGATCGCGGAGACCAACAACTACACCGGCGGACGGGTCCAAACGTTGTCTGACGGGGACAGTCTGCAGCACCTGAACGATCCGGATGCCGTATGGCTGACGAGCGGCCTGGGCAAGCGCACCGGCGACCGGATCACCCTGCTGATCAACGACACCGCCAGACCCTACACGGTGCGCGGACTCATTCCGGACACGGCGCAGCTCGGCACGGATGCTGTCGTCATGGATATCGGCGCTGCCCAGGCTGCCACGGGCAAAGCCGGCCACGTCGACCGCATCCTGATCAAACTGCCCGAGCACGAAAATCTGGAGCAGTGGGAAGCAAAGCTGCGCTCGGTCATGCCCGCGGGCGTTCAGCTGCAGCCGCAGGGCAGCCAGACCGGCGCCAACCGCAAGATGCTTTCGGCCTTCCGCTGGAATCTGCGCGTGCTGAGCTACATCGCCGTGCTGGTCGGCGCATTTCTGATCTACAACACCATCTCGGTCTCCGTGGTGCGTCGCCGTGCACAGATCGGCACGGTACGCGCTTTGGGAGCGAGCCGGAACGCTGTGCTCTTTGCATTCCTCTTAGAGGCCGCGATCTTCGGCCTGGTCGGTTCGGCGCTGGCTATCCCGCTGGGGCGCCTGATGGCGAGCGGCGCGGTGCGCCTGCTGTCCACCACCGTGGACGCACTGTACATCTCAAGCCGGCCCGGCACGATGACCATTACCCTCGCCTCGCTTGCCTTGGCCTTCCTCGTCGGCATCGGCGTCACGCTGGCCTCGGCGCTCAGCCCCGCGCTCGAGGCCTCTCGGGTTCCCCCCACCGAGGCCATGGCGCGCGGCGCACGGGAGTACGCCATCCGCGTCGAGCGCGGACGCGACCTTCTGCTGGCCGCCGTCTTTGCCGCACTCGCAGCCGCCGCGGCACAGGCCCCGGCCATCGCCGGAAAGCCGCTCTTCGGCTATCTGTCGGCGGTCTTGCTGATCGCCTCCTGCGCGCTGGCCGTCCCCGCGCTGGTCTATGGGGTAATGTCGGCCAGCTCGACGCTGCTGCGAAGCCTCGGCGGCGTGGAGGCGCTGCTCGCCTCCCGCAGCCTGGTCGGTTCGCTGCGCCGGACCTCCGTCCTGGTCTGCGCGCTCGCCACCGCCATCGCCATGATGACGTCGGTGGCGATCATGGTCGGCAGCTTCCGGCAGACCGTCATCAGCTGGATGGATACGCAGCTGCCTGCCGACCTGTACCTGCGCCCCGCTGGCAGTGCCTCGGCCAACCGGCACCCCACGATTGCACCGGAGTTCGCGCAAGGGCTGACGGGCCTGCCCGGGGTCGCCTACGTAAGCCGTTTCCGCGCCTATGAGATCGACTACCAGGGCCTGCCCATCACCGTCGCCTCGGTGGAGACGAACATTCCCCGCTATGACCAGACCTCCGGCTTCGTCTCCGGCCGGGCGCCGGAAGCGGTCCTGAAGGAGCTGGCCGAGCCTGGAACGGCGATGGTGAGTGAACCCTTCACCGTGAAGCATCACGTAAAAGCCGGCGATGTGATCATGCTTCCTCTCGGCTCGCAGATAGCGAGGCTGCGCATCGTCGATGTCTTCCATGACTATGCAAACGAGCGTGGCTACGTGATCATTTCTCGGCAAAACATGCTCTCCTATCTGGACGATCCGGCAGCGTCCAACCTCGCCGTATACCTCAAGCCGGGTGCGGACCTTGAGACCGTTCGCCGCGAGATCCAAGGCGCCGCCGCGCACCGGGATATCCTCATCTTCTCCAACGGCCAGCTCCGCCACGAGGCCATCCGGATTTTCGACCAGACCTTCGCCATCACCTACGCGCTCGAGGCCATCTCCGTCATGGTGGCCATCATGGGCATCGCGGGGGCGCTCATGTCCATCGTCTTCGACCGCAGGCGGGAGTTCGGCCTGCTGCAGTACCTGGGCGCAGCCACAGGTCAGATTCGCCGCCTCATCCTCATCGAGGCGGGGCTGATCGGCATCCTCTCCAACATCGCCGGCCTCGTGCTCGGCATAGCGCTGTCCCTGGTCCTGATCTTCGTCATCAACAAGCAATCCTTCGGTTGGACGATCGAGTTCCATTGGCCCGTCCGCCTGCTTCTGGAGGCGCTGAGCGGCGTATACATCGCCACAGTGCTGGCCGGACTGTACCCCGCGCGTGTAGCGCAAAGGCTCAACCCGATCGAGGTCGTGCATGAGGATTAAGCTTCTATGCCTTCTTCTCGCGGTCCTGTGCGTTCCCATGCGGGCGCAGCAATATGCGCCTGCCCTGCCGGGATACCACTATGAATTTCCACGCGACCACTTCAGTCACCCGGAGTACCAAACAGAGTGGTGGTACTACACAGGCAATCTGCGCGCAAAAGATGGGCACCGTTTCGGCTTTGAGCTCACCTTCTTTCGCCAAGGCGTCTCCCGCACGCCCAACCCGTCGCCCTGGTACGTGCACGATCTCTACATGGCGCATCTCGCGCTGAGCGACGTAAGCGGCGGCGGCTACTACGCCACGGAACGCCTCAATCGCGCCGGTCCCGGCATCGCTGGCGTCGATGCGGCCTCAAAGCTGGTCTGGAATGGCGACTGGCAGACAATCATCGGCGAAAAGGCGCACAAGCTGCGTGGCATCGGTGACAACTTCTCGGTCGAGCTGAACGTCGCCCCGCAAAAGCCGCCGGTCATTCACGGCACAGACGGTGTAAGCCAAAAAGCCGAAGGCGCCGGCCACGCGTCGCACTACCTCTCCTTCACGCGCATGACATCGGCAGGCACCGTCGAACTTAACGGAACGGCCTACCAGGTCGAGGGCGATACCTGGATGGATCACGAGTTCTTCAGCGACTCCACGAACGGCGATGAGGTCGGTTGGGATTGGCTCAGCGTGCAACTCGATGACCACAGCGAGCTCATGCTTTACCGTCTGCGTCACCGCGACGGCAGCGTGGACCCTTACTCCTCGGGCACCTATGTGGACAGCCAGGGCAAGGCGCTGCACCTCACGCTGCACGACTTCAGCATGACGCAGACCGGGGCCACCTATAAAAGCCAAAAGACGGGCGCCACCTATCCCATCGGCTGGTCGGTCACGGTTCCTGAACTGCAGCTGCAGATCGACGTCGCCACTCCGCTCAAGGACCAGGAATTTGTCAGTCGCTTTGGTCCCAGCTATTGGGAAGGCGCTATCGATGTAACCGGGCGCCACGCGGAAAAAGCCGTGCGCGGCACAGGGTATCTGGAGATGACCGGGTATTCCAAAGCAGGTGGAGCTCTGTTCCCAACCTCGCCCAGATAATCAAACTACAGAGGCAGACCACCTTGCAGTCGACGCAAGTACCGGCAATTTGAGGGAATGGCGGAGAGACAGGGATTCGAACCCTGGATACCTTGCGGTATACACGCTTTCCAAGCGTGCGCCTTCAGCCACTCGGCCATCTCTCCATCCGGGTCGCCAGAACTGACTTTACCACAAAGCTCGCGACGGGCCGCCTCACGGCTGACAGGCCGTTGAGCTTGCGGCAATCGGTCGCACTCGGTCCGGACGCAGGTATACGCGAATCGGATCATCTCCCGGCTTCAAAACGTACGTGCCAGTGAGCTTGTAGCTTGCCGCCAATCCATTCAAGACAGACACGATCGCTCGCTGGCCACTGGGCTGTCCTCCGCGCCAAAGTCGCTCCTCGGCACGGAGCTCTGCGTCGGAAGGTCGAGCGTAGATCAGCATAGCGGGTGGATGTGCTTGCACTCTGGCAGCTTCCCGACGCGTGAACTCATCGGGAATGACATCGATCTTGTGCGAACCGGCCCATGTGGGCGGACTTCGGTTTGTAAGTGGGTAAAGTAAGCCCATCTCGGGATAGGTAAAGATTGTGTCCGTAGCCGTCGTATTCGCGGCAATACTGCAGGCAGTTTGTTGCAAGAAATGGAGGCTGCTTTCGGGAAGACGCATGCCGCGAAGCTCCGGAATTGTCGAGGCTTGGGTCGCCTCTCTGACGGGCCTCTCGTCCTAAAAGGCGAACGTGAACGGCAGGTCCAGCTTCTCTCTTGCCTGAAAGCTCCACCGCCGATTCAGCTGATTGAACGGCGGCCCTGCTGTGTAGTAGTCGCGGTATGGAAGAATTCCGGAGAGCAGCGCCATGCCCCCACTCCATTCCCCCGCACCGGAACGGATCCCTGCAAAGCGATTGAAGTAGGAAAGAAAAACAGCGAACTCAGGGCCACAATAACAAAGCAGCTGAGCAGGTCGCTTCGTCCCAGAGATCCAATAGGACGTTGCAGAACAGCTGGACCTTGACGCGATGTCACCATTGGGTTTAAGCCTATGCGTCTCTCCCGGATACCATGCGCTTATGCCTGTCCCGTCGCTTGCCCAGCGCTGCCACGCTCCCAAGACCCTGCTCTTCGACGCCGACGATACGCTCTGGGAGAACAACATCTACTTCGAGCAGGCAATCGCTGCCTTCATCTCCTATCTGGATCACCGCGTCCACACACGCGAGGAGGTGCGCGAGCACCTCAACCACTGTGAACGCGCCACGATCGCGCAGTTCGGCTACGGTCTCAACAGCTTTCGAAGGTCCCTGATCAACTGCTTCGAGCTCCTCAGCCAGACGCCCGTCACGCCGGAACGCCACACGCGCATCGTCAGCTTTACCGAAGCGATCGCCAGCCATGAGATCGAGCTCCTGCCCGCGGTGGAGCCGACCCTGCGCCAGCTCGCCAGCCGCTATCGCCTGCTGCTGGTCACCAAGGGCGACCGCGCGGAGCAGACCGGCAAACTGGAACGCTCCGGCCTACGCTCCCTCTTCGCTGCCGTCGAGGTGCCCGCAGAGAAAGATGAGCCGATGTACCGCGATCTCCTCGCTCGGCACGGCCTGGTACCCGCCGAAACCTGGATGATCGGCAACTCGCCGCGCTCAGACGTGAACCCCGCTCTGGCCGCGGGTCTGAACGCAGTCTTCATCCCGCATCGCTTCACCTGGGTCCTGGAGCACGAAACCGTCGAACCGCCGACAGGAGGGCAGGCCTTGCTCGAGCTCGCCGGCTTTCGCGATCTGCTCGAGCATTTCTAGCCGAACCGCCACTTGTGGATGCTATACTTTTCAAGAATCTTGGCCGTCGCTTCTGCGTTACGCAGGTCAAAAGCGGAGGTGGCGAAATTGGCAGACGCACTAGCTTGAGGTGCTAGCGGGTAACACCATAGGGGTTCAAGTCCCCTCCTCCGCACCAAGTTCTAACAGAGACCTCGAAAGGCCAGCCTGAACGGCTGGCCTTTAGCTTTTAAATCGCAACAGATTCATCTTCCGCAAACAGCAGTCTGCACCGGAAACAGCTGCAGCGAACCGCACGGAGGTCGTCCCGTCATGGGGCTGCTTAAAGGACACGTACCTCGCCCGCCGGCGCGGCTTAATGCAGAAGCGCATCTCCACCTGCTACAGATCAGCCAGCGGCGATCGCATCCGAGAGCATCAGGTCGAGCATCGAACAATAAAGTCGCTTCATAAAGACAATAGAAGTCGCTTCATAAAAATAGATCGACGCTCTATCTCCAGATGCCGCGCAATGCTAACGCGGCGGACTCTGGTCATTCACATAGCCCCACATCGTGGGCACCTTGCATACATGCAAGAAATGCCGGCACCGCGGCGAGCCGTGATTGCACTCTCCGCGACCGACGTTTTACGCAACGAAACGCCGGCGCGCAACACCCGCGAGTCCCAGAAGTCCGCTGCCGAGAAGAACGAAGCTTGAAGGCTCAGGCGTCACAGCCGAAACGTCGAACGTCGTCGTCTGGATCTGGCTGTTGCCGTCCGAGTCCTGTAAGACGGAGAAGTAATCCATCGTGGACGGATCGTAGAAGAGATTGACGTCGTAGCTGGTATCACCCATCACATCCGTGAAAGAAATACCGTCGTTATCCAGCAGTGCCGCCTGCCCCGGAAACAGGAGGTTGTCGTTGGATTCGAACTGACCCGGGGCGATCAGGCCGGTAACGCCCGGTCCCGTAATATCGATCACCGTGTACGATCCATCGCCATTGGAGTTGGCGGTCAGGGTTCCCGCTCCACTGAACCCACCGGCACTGCCTTGCGCATTAAAGTTGAAAACATCGGCATGGGCAAGGCCGGCTGCACAAAAAGCAGCCGCAACCAGTAAGGCACGTAGGCGCATAGGATCTCCGGAACGGCAGGATAGCGAAAGGCTATCACAGCCCGGCGCGGCATCACAGCATCAAAAATAAAACTGATTACAATGCAGTCACGCCCGGAGGCGAATCCCGATGCAGAACCGTAAAAGTGTTCTCCTCGCACTGGTCCTTACTTTTTTCCTTGGCCATTTCGGCATGCTCTACAGCACGGTTGTGGGCGCGATTGTGATGCTCGTGCTGTATGTTGCCCTCGGTATCCCAACGCTGGGCTGGGCCATCGCCGGCCTACATCCGATCGCCATGATCTGGGGCGCCTGGGCAGCGCACCGCGCCAACGCGTAGGCTGACTGCCTCCGCAGCGATTTGGTCGCCTATACGGCCGGGTGGCCTACGCGGCGTGATAAATTCTAGCTTGGATTGAGCCGCATATCCGGACCGGCTGACCTCCGGCTCGCCGGCAAAATCTAAGACCCTCGCAAGCGCCGCTCGTCGGCTCAAGGCCTACCGCTCATGGTTACCCTGCTCGTTATCATCCATGTCATCGTCTGCGTCTTTCTTATCGGCGTTGTTCTGCTGCAGCAGGGCAAGTCGGCGGATATGGCCAGTGCCTTCGGGGGTGCCGGCGCGAACACGGCCTTCGGCCCTCGCGGCGCCTCCAATCTGCTCACAAAGCTGACCACCTGGTCCGCCATCATCTTTATGGTGACCTCGATCGGCCTCACGGTCGTGCTGACGCGCTCAAACACCGGCGGTTCAGTCCTCTCCGGCACGCCCGCCGCCACGACCCCAGTCAAGAAGTAGCCTCAGCCTCCCAGCGAGCCTCTCGTGATCCGAGAAACCCTACCTGTCGGTCCCCTGCAGTGCAACTGCACCGTACTCGGCGACGACGCGACCGGCATCGCCACGGTGGTCGACCCGGGCGCCGAGATCGCCCGGGTCCTCGCTATCCTCGCAAGACACAATCTACACCTGCGCCAGATCGTCGTGACCCACGCGCACATCGATCACATCGCCGGCGCGCTGGCCCTTAAAGAGCTCACCGGCGCACCCATTCTTTACAATCAGGCCGACCTGCCCCTGGTCGCGATGATGGAGGTCCAGGCCGGCTGGCTCGGCGTGCCCACGCCCGAGGTCGCGCCGCCCGACCACTCCCCCGCCGACGGCGAACTGCTAACCACCGGCAACCTGCAAGCCCACCTGCTGCACACCCCCGGTCACACCGAAGGCAGCCTCTGCGTGTACCTGCCCGCGGAAAACCTCCTGCTCGCCGGTGACACCCTGTTTGCGGGCTCCGTCGGCCGCACCGACCTGCCCGGCGGCGATACGAGCAAACTACTCGGCAGCATCCGTGAACGCCTCCTGCCGCTCCCGGATGCCACGGTCGTCGTTCCAGGGCACGGCGGCGAGACCACAATCGGCCGCGAGCGCGTCTCCAATCCCTTCCTGCGCTAAACAGCGCTTTCATGTAAGCGCCGGCTTCTCCGTCTAAGTGGTTTACCTAACCCTTTGTCGTCATTCCGTAGGGATGCTGCGCCCTGCAGCGACACAGCATCAGGCACCTGCCTGCGTCAGCTCCAGATCGGCAGCAAAGCCAGCCCACGCTCCCAAAGCCCCGGCGGCGTCAGCAGACTCACCACGCATCGCCCTCCGGCGAAGCCGTAGAACCTTCCCGGCTGCACAGCCACGCCCGCGGTCGCCGCCCCAAGCGCAAACTCCGCCCCTTGCACGACGCCCGGCACGCGCAGCACAGCCGTCCATCCTCCCGCCAGGAGGTAGCGATCCGCCAGGCTGCCTTGGATGAGCCGATCCAGCACCTCCAGATTCCCCACCAGGCGCTCCCGGATCCTTGTCTGCGTCTGCCTACGCCCGGCCAGCCAGTGCGGCAGCGCAAACTGCGTCGGCCCGCTCACCGACAGAAATGTATCCGAGATCACCTCCAGCCGTTCCATCGCAGCCCTGACCAGCAACCGTGGCCCGCTCGCCGCCATCCACGACAGCTTCGCCTGCGGCATCGCGCAGATCTTGCTCAACCCGCTCAGGACAAAGCAGAGACACTCGCTCTCTTCGCCCGCAAAGCTCCTGACGAGTCCAGGCTCCGCTTCCGCAAACGGCAGCGCGTAATCCAAAAAGACCTCATCCGCGATCAGCGCAAGACCGTGCCGCGCGCAGATCGCGCGCAACGCGCTCCGCTCCGCCGCCGCGGCGTAATGGCCCGTCGGATTGTTCGGGTGCACCACGACCACCGCCCGGGTCCGCGCATGGATCGCCGCCTCCAGCGCCTCCAGATCGATGCTCCAACCCGACCCTGGCCCCGATCCCGGCCGTGCGCCAGAGCTCAGCGTGCCCGGCTCATAAAACAGCGGGTACTCCCGCAAAACAACATCATCCAGGCGGGCCAGCAGATCGAAGAGCGGGTAGCTCGGCCGTGCGATCAGCACCTCATCGCCCGCATCGCAAAGCAGCCGGAACAGAAAGCTGTACGCCTCACTGGTGCTGGTCGTCAGGCAGAGGTCCTCCGCCGACTGCGCGGCGCCGGCGTCTGCATAGTACCCCGCGACCGCCTCACGCGCCGGCAGCATCCCCAACGGATCCGGAACGTACCGCAGCGCCCCCTCTGCCGCCAGCGGGGCAAGCTGGTTCACGTCTCGCGGTCCCAGTCCACAGGCCGTCGGATTAGAGACCGTCAGGTCCACGATCTCCGCTCCGGACGCCCGGCGCAGCCGCACAGCCTCCGCCCACATGTCTTCACCCGTCTCCCAGGCCGTTCGTTCGGAAAACCGCATACCCCTCAGCATACAAAGCTGCAAAGGTGCAAAGGTGTAAACCTGTCTTCCCGCCCAGGCGACCGTTGCCGTACCATGACACCGATGCTCGCGCCCTCACAAACATCCCCCGCCGACAGCACTTCGCAAAGCGCACCCGCCAAGAAGAGCCCTACGGAGATCAAAGCCGTCCTGTTCGACTACGGCCTGGTCCTGACCGGACCCGCCCATCCGCCCGCATGGGAGCGGATGAAGTCCCTGCTCCACGCCGGCGAAGAGCCCTTTCACGCCGGCTACTGGCGCTATCGCCAGGACTATGACAGCGGCGCCCTCAGCGGAGAGGCCTACTGGCGGAGCATCGCCGAGGACCTGGGCCAACCGCCCGATGCCGCCCTCCAGGCCCTCATGAACGCCGACACCGACCTCTGGACCCAACCCAACCAGCCCATGATCGACTGGGCCGCCAGCCTTCAGGCCGCCCACATCTTCACCGGCATCCTCTCCAACCTGGGCGACGCCTTGGAGGCCGGCGTGCGCGAGCGTTGCCCCTGGCTCCACGCCTTCAACCACCTCACCTTTTCGCACCGCCTGCGCACAACAAAGCCCGATCCAACCATCTACGCGCATGCTGCCAGAGGTCTGGGTGTCCGCCCCGAGGAGATCCTCTTCATCGACGACCGCGAGGACAACATCGCCGGCGCTCAGGCCGCCGGCATGCAGGCCATCCGCTACCTCGACCACGATTCATTCCTCGCCGCTATGCAGGCAGCTGGTCTGGACAACCTGCTGCAACCGATACAAGCCGGACGTTAGCAGGGGATCCGCCGGCTGCGCTGCTTGATTGTCATCCCGCAAGGATGTGCTGTCGTTTTCTGGCCGTTCCTCTCCACCTCAGCCGCACTATCCCTGCGGCACACCGTCGCCCACAGGCACGCGCTCGACAATCTCGATGCCGAAGCCCTGCAGCGCCGGCACATGCGTGTGATAGTTCGTCAGCAGACGGATGCGGCAGATCCCAAGGTCGGACAAGATCTGGCCGCCCAGCCCCACCTCACGCAGAATCCGCTGCTCGGGGTTCCGCTCCGGACGCTCCGGATCGCCGCCGCGCTCCCGTCCGGTCGTGCGGTGAAAGTTCATGCGGTTCGGCTCCGTCGAGCGGTCTAAACCAAACCCACGCTGCGTGTGGTGGAGATAAATCAGCGCCCCGCAGCCGGCCTCGGCGATCGCCTTCAGCGACGCATCAATCGTCGTCCGGCAATCGCACTGCGTCGAGCCGAAGATCCCGCCCGCCAGGCAATGCGTTTGCATCCGCACCAACACCGGCTTGCCCGCCGCCGCCGCGGCCCCGAGATCCCCCATCACCAGCGCCAGGTGGGACTGCCCGCCTTCGACCTCATTCACGTACTGCACCGCGCGAAACTCCCCAAAGGGCGTCGGCAGCACACCCTCGGCCGCCCGGTGAATGTACCGCTCGTGCTGCATGCGGTAGCGGATCAACTCCGCCACCGTCACCATCTTCAGCTCATGCGTGCGGCAGTACTCCAGCAGGTCGGGCACCCGCGCCATGGTGCCGTCTTCGTTCATGATCTCGCAGATCACGCCCGCCGGAATCAGCCCCGCAAGCCGCGCCAGATCGACCGAGGCCTCCGTCTGCCCCGCGCGCACCAGCACGCCACCCTTGCGCGCCCGCAGCGGAAACACATGCCCCGGCCGCGCCAGGTCGTTCGGCGTGGAGCCCGGTTGAATGGCCACCTGAATCGTGTGCGCGCGGTCGGCGGCGGAGATCCCCGTCGTTACACCCTCGCGGGCTTCGATCGTCTCCGTAAACGCCGTTCCAAAGCGCGAGCTGTTCTCCTGCACCATCGGCGCCAGCCGCAGAAAGTCGGCACGGTCCTCCGTCAGGGTCAGGCAGATCAACCCGCGGCCGTACTTGGCCATGAAATTGATCGCCTCGGGCGTGCAAAACTCCGCGGCGGCCATCAGATCGCCTTCGTTTTCGCGATCCTCGTCATCCACCACGACGATCAACCGCCCGGCCTGCAACTCCGCGATAGCTTCCTCGATCGAGGCAAACCCATTCTTGGTGTCCATGGAAATAGGGTACAGCGGCACAGGCAAAGGACGTGCTTGAGCGGTACAGGTAGAGGATCGATCTGGACACCTGATCCCGACTCAGACCTTCTGCAGTCCCCTGTGCCCTGCTTTACAGCGTCGACTCAATCTCAAAGCCCCAGGCCTCAAGCAGCGACTCCGGAATATATTTGGAATTCTTGTTCCGCCGCGCCCACTCCCGCAGCCGCGTCGACCGCACATACTGGTCCGGGGTCAGCTTGTATTCCTTCACAATCTGCTCAAACGAGGTAATCGTCGGCACCACCGGGCCGATCGGCTCCGGCTTGCCCCAGTTTGGATTGCCACGACGCTTTGCCATCCACCACTCCTTCGTCCTCGACCGAAAACTCATGCACCGGACAACGCCGCGCACGGGGCCGCAACGGCTCATCTTACCGCGTTACGGTCCCGTGAACCAGCGCTTCCCGCTAGTTGTCCTCCTGAACGAAGCGGCGGACCTGCTTCTTCCCCTCTCGTGCTTCTTCGCTGCTCCTGCCTAGTCGCCTTTGAAGCGCAGCCCTGCGATCATCAAATTTTTGACGACGCCTCGAATCTCACCTTTATGCTAGTCTCAGCCCGAAATACGAACGCAAGATACGACGTATTTATGTGATACAGATCGCATCCACCTACGGCTTTAATGCTCTGAAGCTGGATCTGCATCGAGAGACGGCCGGCTGCATCGAAAGGCTCTATTCGCACGTCTGCATAATCTGTTGCGATCATTCGTTGCGACGCCTCCCTCACCCCACAACGCGACCCTGAGAGGCCCTCTTGAGCCCTTGTTCTGAAGTTCTCGATATCGATCTGGACCAAACCGCCGAGCAACGCGAGGCCGATCTGCAGTTCACCCGGCGCCAGTTCCTGGCTGCCTCCGGCGTCCTGTCCGCCGGCCTGGCCGCTGGCCTCTCGCCTGAAGCCGCCGCCCAAAACGCTGCCGCCGCACAGCAAAGTGTTCCTCTAACGCTGTCCATCAACAAGCAATCCCGCAACGTCACCGTGGACACCCGCACCTCGCTGCTGGACCTGCTGCGCGAACAGCTCGACCTCACCGGCAGCAAAAAAGGCTGCGACCACGGCCAGTGTGGTGCCTGCACCGTGCTGCTGGACGGCCGCCGCGTTAACGCCTGCCTCACCCTCGCGGTCGCCGCGCAAGGCTATGAGGTCACCACCATCGAAGGCCTCGGCACCCCGGAGAACTTGCATCCAGTCCAGGCTGCGTTCCTCGAGCACGACGGCTACCAGTGCGGCTACTGCACCCCCGGCCAGATCTGTTCGGCGGTCGCCCTGATCACCGAGCAGAAAAAAGGCGAGCTCTCACAGGTCAGCTGGGAGAGCGGCAAGACCCAGAATCCGGCCCTCACCGACGAAGAGATCCGTGAGCGCATGAGCGGTAACATCTGCCGTTGCGGCGCTTACCCCAACATCGTGGCTGCCGTGCGCGCCGTGGCCACCCAAGGAGGTGCGGCTTGATCCCGTTTACCTACACCCGCGCCGATTCGCCCGAGGCCGCCATCCACGCCGGCGCCACTCACGGGGCCTACTACCTCGGTGGCGGCTCCAACCTCGTCGACCTGATGAAGGACGGCGTTGAGCAGCCCACCGCCCTCATTGACGTAAACCATGCCGGCATGGACAAGCTAGAGGCCAGCGCAAGCGGTGCCACGGTCGGTGCCTCGGTTCGCAACTCCGACCTTGCCAACCACCCCGGCATCATCGCCAACTACCCTCTGCTCTCCTTTGCCCTGCTCTCCGGCGCCAGCCCGCAGCTGCGCAACATGGCCACCACCGGCGGCAACCTCATGCAGCGCACCCGTTGCTACTACTTCACCGACACTGCCTTTCCGGCCTGCAATAAACGCAAGCCCGGCTCCGGCTGCGGCGCGGTGGTCGGCTTCAATCGCATCATGGCCGTACTCGGCCAGACGGACCAGGGCCCAACGTCGCCGCATACCTGCATCGCGACCAACCCCTCGGACATGTCCGTGGCGCTCTACGCGCTCGATGCCCAAGTCGAACTGCTAGGCCCTAAGGGCAAGCGCACGCTGCCGGTTCGCGAATTCCATCGCCTGCCCGGCGACGATCCCTCAAAGGACTCAAATCTTCGCCCTGATGAACTGATCGTCAGCATCACGCTTCCGGAACACACGGCGAAGTTTGCGAAAAACTCGTGGTATCTCAAGGCGCGCGACCGCCAGTCCTATGCCTTTGCCTTAGTCTCGGTCGCCGCTGGTCTTGAGTTGGAGGGCGACACGATCAAGTCAGCCGGTTTAGCTCTAGGCGGCGTCGCGCACAAGCCGTGGCACTCGCCCGAGGCCGAACACGCCCTCCTCGGCAAACCCGCTAACGACGCCACCTTCGCCGCTGCGGCCGACCTCGCGCTCCGCGGAGCCAAGGGTTACAAAGAC